>NZ_JAVIWH010000003.1:0-2239078 GCF_034314155.1 Pseudomonas sp. 5C2
TTACAGCGCAAGCCCAATGACTTCAAAACGAAAAGTGAAATCGTCCTTGTATACATGCAGAGTGACGAACATGAATTGGCTTTTGATCTGGCAAAAGAAGTTTACGAAAGAATCCCGAACAATCCGTTAAATGCCAATAACTATCTATCATGCCTTTTTTACAAGGATCGTCATGATGTGGATCGTGGCTTATTAGAAGAACTCGCACTAAGGCTGAAATCCAACTCTTCCAACAGGGCACAGGAAATGTATTCCTCTGCCCGGGCAAAGATTCTCGCCAATTACGACGGAGACCTACACGGAGCATTTCAACTTATCGAGGAGTCTATTACGCGTTATCCAGATGTTAACTATCCGGTTCTCACATTGGCTGATCTCGCAATTCAACATAAACAGCTATCGAAGCTGGAGCGGGCAATAAAGCTTTTGGACTCTACCGAAACCAAAAGCAAGCAGACATACAGAACTTACATACGTTATAAAGCAACGTATCTGGCCATGAAAGGGCAAAAAAGCAGCGCAGTAGCACTTGTTAACAGGGAGCTGTCAGGCATCAGACGCGAGTCTCTCACCAAGCTATGTGAGCGACTGATGGCCATTTAATGGAGCGGTTGGCGAAGTTACGGACCCTCTGCCGGAGTTGAGTGGAGGCGTTCGCTACTGAGTGCTTGGATGACAATAGATCATTCATACATACATGCCAATGGAGCATGAGGTGGGATACTACAGCTTGAGTGTATCCTGCTCCAGCGAGGCCACGCCCTATGAATACAGCGGTGAAAGCGCCGTTTCGGACAGTCTCGCTCAACTTTAGCATCAGCTCGGCCTCCCGGATGGCCTTCGCTATAGCGTCGGTGCTACTCATCGCTTACATCCTCCCTTGATTTCTAGCGAGCCTAGATGCCCAAAACTGAGTTCCATACCTCGCTTGACCAAAACCGAGTGGTGGTGGCACGGTTCAACAGCAACAGCCCCTCAGCAAAATGAAGAACCAACACGAATCACTACTACGAAACCATTTTATGGGGTATAGTGCCGCCCGGCTGCGCTGCTCAAGTCAGCCGCTCAAAGCGGGTGTCGTATAATGGTATTACTCCAGCTTCCCAAGCTGATCACGCGGGTTCGATTCCCGCCACCCGCTCCAATTTCCTGATTTCACATGTTCCTGCGTATAGCGGAGAGCAGTGAAAACCAAAAAACCGGCCTCTTAGCCGGTTTTTTTTATGCCTGTAAGTTTTCGTATAGCGGTCGGCCATGGGGAAATGACGGCTTAACGCGCAAGCCGCTGCCGTGAGTCAAATCTCCTCTGAGCATTTGACTCACCGCGCAGGACCTTCAAACGCGAAACTGATCCATCAGTTTCATCTGGTGAGTCGCCAAGGCGTTGAGTTGGTGGCTGACCTGCGCCGACTCGGTGGCCTGACCGGCAAGGGTCTCGGTGACGGTGCGAATGGCCGAGACGTTGCGGTTGACCTCTTCGGCAACGGCGCTCTGCTGTTCGGCCGCGCTGGCGATCTGCAGGTTCATGTCGCTGATCACCGTGACTGCGTCACTGATTTTGCTCAGAGCCTGAACCGCTTGATGAATGTGCTCAGCGTTCTCCTGGGCCTTGCTGTGGCTTGAATGCATGGTCTGCACGACGCCGCGAGTGCCGCTTTGGATGCGCTCGATCACGTGGCGAATCTCTTCCACGGAATCCTGGGTGCGCTTGGCGAGGTTGCGTACCTCGTCGGCGACTACCGCAAAACCGCGCCCGCTTTCGCCGGCACGCGCAGCCTCGATGGCGGCATTGAGGGCCAACAGGTTAGTTTGCCCGGCAATGCTGCGGATCACTTCCAGCACCGAACCCACCTGCTCACTATTGACCGCCAACGCTTCGACTTCGGTCACGGCATTACTGACTTCTTCGGCCAGCAGGGTGATATCGCGTGTGCTGCGCTCGATGATCGTCAAACCGTCCTTGACCGACTGGTCGGCACCTCGAGCAGCACTGGCCGCACTTGAGGCATTGCTCGCAACGTCCTGGGCGGTGGCGCTCATCTCGTTGGAGGCTGTTGCCACCTGATCGATTTCGCGGAACTGCACCTGCATGCCATCACTGGTACGACGGGCGATGCCTGAAGACTGGTCGGCGGTTGCACGGGCTTCGGTGACGCTTTGCTTGATCTCGGCGATGGTCGGTTGCAGTTTGTCGAGGAAGCGGTTGAACCAGCTGACCAGTTCACCGAGTTCATCGCGCTTGGCGTATTTCAGGCGCTGTGTCAGGTCGCCGTCACCGCTGGCAATGTCCTTGAGCATGGCCGCCACACTGTTGATCGGCCGAGTCACGCCCGAGGCCGTCAGCCAGATCAGCAGCAGACCCAGTAGACCCGCGAGGGCTGCGACCAACAGAGCCTTGACGGTGCCACTGGTTTTCGCGGCGTCGAGCACGGCCTGCAATTTGACCGCGTCGGCCAGGAGCACCTGTTCTGGCAAGTCGATGACCACACCCCAAGGGGTAGCACCGGGGATCGGTGTCACCGGAAAAATCGCCCGGATCACGTCGCCCTGTTTGACCACGCTGACCTTGTTGGTGCCGATCGCCCGGAGGATGTCCTTACCGTCGCCGCCCAAGACCTGCTCAATGCCTTTGCCCAGGGTGCCGGCGTCGACGCTGTTGGCTGTCAACAAGCCACTGCCCGAGACAATCAGCATGTGCCCGGCGCCGTCGAACAGTTCTTTCTGGGAGCTGACCGCCTCTGCCTGTAGCGAACTCAGGGCCAGGTCCACACCCACCACACCGATGACCTTGCCGTCGACACGAACGGGCACGGCGATGGTTGTCATCAACACCAGTTTGCCGCCGACCGTGTCGGCGTAGGGCTCAAGCAGGCAGGTCTTGCCACTATGGAGCGCGCAGGTGTACCAGGTGTTGTAGGGCATGCCGCTGAGGTTCAGTTCAGTCTTGGTCATGTCGCTTTCGAGAATGACGGTGTTCAGGCTGGTGTCATCGGCACGGCTCCAGTAAGAGGAAAACCGTCCCACTTCGTTGGCACTGTGCTTGGCGTCATTGGCAAACTCAGTGTCTCGACCATCCAGTGCGTTAGGCTCGAAGGATAGCCAGATACCCAGCACGCCGGTGTTGCGTTCAAAGACGGTGCCCAGGCTGTGGTTGAGCTCTTCGCGCAGCGCGGCGGCGTCCAGTGAGCGGTGACCGGCCATGGTGCGTATGTCGACGACTTGGTCGGCCATTGCATTGACGATCAGCAGACTGTCACCAAATGTCTTTTGTACCCGTAGCGCTTTTTCCGTCGCCTTTGCCTGTAACAGGTTCTGCACACTATCAGTGAGCATTTTCTTGCTTGAGGCGCCGACCAGTTGGTCATTCTGGTTAGTCTGGTAAAAATTCATCCCGACGATCAATCCAACCACACCCAGCAGGCAAAGTCCTGAGAGCAATACAATCTTCAGGCGGATAGAAAAGTTATCGAACATAAGTGTTCTCATAGTGGACCGGCCGGGAGGATGGCGAGAGCCGCATATGGTGTTACCCGCCATATTCTTGTAGTTATATATTTGTAACGGCCTTGGGCCTCGTAACTTGAGACCGAGGCCTTTTTGGGTCGAGGCCGCACGGATCGCCGATGATCGTGATCGGTTAGCCCCATGTACCGAATACGTACCAGAACCGTTACCCGATGAGACTGGAGATAGTCGCGCCGGGGAGTGTATAAAATATCCACTTCAACCCGGATATCCGCATCATGCCTGCCAACAGTCGCGCGTGTTCAGATCAGGTCGATGCTGACCTGATCAAGATCACTCGTCTATTCGCCACGCCTATCGCCAGCTTGATCCACCCAGAGCATGAGCTTCTGAACGAACAACTGCGGTCGATCATCCTGGAGCGTTCGGCACACGACCTTGGCACATTGCACAGTAACGATGGCGGCTGGCAATCTCAGGACGACTTCGCCACGTGGGCTGGTGAGCCTGGCGCAAAACTGGTCGCCTTCGCACAGGAGCTGGCCAACCAGCTGTCAGCCATCAGCTCGCCGGAGCACGGTCTCATAGAAGCTCATTTGCAGTGGCGCTACAGCGCATGGGCAAATATCAACCGCAAGGGCCACTCCAACTCATTACATGCGCACCCGGGGGCATTTTGGTCTGGAGTGTATTGGGTAGACGATGGCGGTCGCGGGCACAATCCTGAACTCGGAGGCGAACTGGAATTCATCGACCCGCGTGGGATCACACCGGCGCTGCTCAATCCCGCCCTGCGCATGCGCATCGCGGGTTGTCTGGCGGCAGGCTACGCGAGCACAGTCACGCCCTCAAGCGGTACGCTGCTGATGTTTCCCTCCTGGCTAATGCACGCTGTGCGTCGCTACGAAGGTGATCGGCCGAGGATTTCCGTGGCGTTCAACTTTGCTATTTGAGCCGACGTTATCGCAGTGCCATCAAGGACAGACACCGGTTTCCTGTTCTGGAATCACAGGTCTGTCCTGACGTTCGAGCCTCTTCACACCCCGCCCTTCAATTTCCGCACTGCCGTTATCTCCGGCAAATCCACGCGTCTTACATAAACCCGCAGTGGCTCGGTGATGTTCAGCCGGTCATCAATGTTCTGCTCCAGCAACAACGCCAACAGGTCGCGCTTGAGTGTCATGACCTGGTTATCACCAGCTTGCCAGACGAATTCGTGAGTCGGCGTGATGGTATGGTCGGGCACGTCCATGCCAAAGGCGTCTTCGCTGAAACGAACGATGTACCGGTCCGCTTTGTGGTGGTAGCCGACAAAGCCTTTAAGCAGGTCGGAAGCGTCACAAATGACGCTCGAGGTAATGCTCATGGTTAGCCTCTGGGACGTATCAAAGTGCGCTGCGGAAAATCGCTTCGATCTGAAGCTGTTCAGCCGGGCGCGGATTGGTCAGGCCGCAGGCGTCTTTCAAGGCGTTGGCAGCCAGGGTTGGAATGTCTTCCTCCTTGACGCCCAGTTCTCTGAGGCCCGCAGGGATGTCGATGGCACGGGACAGATTGCGAATCGCGGCGATGGCCGCCCGGCTGCCGTCGTCGGGGGAGAGGCCGCGCGTGTCTTCACCCATGGCGTGGGCAATGTCGGTCAGCCGTGACGGGCAGACGCTGGCGTTGAAGCTTTCGACATGGGGCAGCAAGATTGCGTTGCACACGCCGTGGGGCAAGTTATAGAAGCCACCCAATTGGTGAGCCATCGCGTGCACGTAACCCAAGGAGGCGTTGTTGAACGCCATGCCCGCGAGAAACTGCGCATACGCCATGTTTTCCCGCGCAACCATGTCGCTGCCATTGGCCACGGCCTGGCGCAGGTTATCGGCGATCAGCGCCATGGCTTTCAGGGCGCAGGCATCGGTGATCGGGGTAGCGGCCGTTGAGACGTAGGCTTCAATGGCGTGGGTCAGTGCGTCCATGCCCGTGGCTGCCGTGAGCGCTTTAGGCATCGCGACCATCAATCCGGGATCGTTGACGGAGAGCACGGGGGTGACATTACGGTCGACGATGGCCATTTTGATGTGGCGGACTTCGTCAGTGATGATGCAAAACCGCGTCATCTCGCTGGCTGTGCCCGCCGTGGTGTTGATTGCAACTACAGGCAACTGCGGCTTGGCCGACTGATCGACACCTTCGTAGTCGCTGATGTGCCCGCCGTTGGTCGCGCACAATGCGATACCTTTTGCGCAATCGTGGGGCGAGCCGCCGCCGAGGGAGATTACGAAATCGCAGCCGCTGTTCTTGAGCAGCGCCAAGCCCTTCTCAACGTTACCCACGGTAGGGTTGGGTTGTGCGCCGTCGAACACCAAGGCATCGATGTCCTGTTCGGCCAACAACCCGACGATTTTCGCCGCAACACCGGCCTTGGCCAGCCCGACGTCGGTTACGATCAACGCTTTGTGAAATCCGAAGTTGCGGATGGCGGTCATCGCTTCGGCCATGCAGCCAATGCCCATGATGTTCACCGCAGGAATAAAGAAAGTGCTGCTCATGGCAAGTCCCCTGTAACCAAGCCAAGCCAGTCGATCCGGTTTGGCGAATGCGTGCAGCATCTTCTGATTGCAAACATTTCGCATTGATCTGGCTCAATACCGGCATCAACGTCGGGATCAGCCGATAGGCGTGATAAAGTCCCGGCGCTGCCTTTCCCCGACCTGACGACGAACAGAGACTATGGACTTCACGGATTTTGACGCTGAGCTTGCAGACTGGAATGAGCTGCGGGCGACCACCCCATTTTCCGGTTTGCTGATCGGAAACGGCGCGAGCATGGCGGTGTGGAAGAACTTTTCTTACGACTCGCTCTTCGAAAAAGCCGAGACCACCCGTAACAAACCGTTGAGCCATACCGAACTCGCCGTATTCAAGGCCATAAACACCAGCAATTTCGAGCCGATCCTGAGTGCGCTGAAAACCACCATGAGGGTCAACGCAGCACTGACCATCAGTTCTTCATCGCCACGTAATCGGTATTTCGCGATTAAAGAAGCCCTGATCCACGCCGTGCGTTCAGTCCACATTCCATGGCGTCTGGTGGAAGAAAGTACCCTGACCCGTCTCAATCAAGAACTCAGCCAGTACCGTACTGTTTATTCGACCAACTATGACTTGCTCTGCTATTGGGCCGTGATGCAGTCGCCGCAGGCCTTCAACGACCTGTTCGACGATGACGCCACTTTCGACCTCAGCAATACGCCGACCAATGCCACGCGCATTCTTTATCTGCACGGCGGCTTGCACCTTGTGAAAAACCTTGATGGCAGCGTTCGCAAACTGCTGTCATCGGAAAGCACCCTGCTGGGCAGCTTCGCCATCAATGCCCTGGACGACGTGCCGCTATTCATCAGCGAAGACAACAGCGAGAACAAGCTGAAGATGATCCGCCACTCGGATTACCTGTCTTTCTGCTACTCGCAACTTGCGACTCATGAAGACGCCCTGTGCATCTTCGGCCACGCCCTTGGCACCCAGGACAAACACATCGTCGACGCGATCAGGCATGCCGGGGTCAAGACCATCGCCCTCTCCATTTACCCGCGCAGCGCCGCCTTTATCCAACACCAAAAGCGGCACTACAGCAGCGTCTTCGCGGGGCTGGATGTGACCTTGAAGTTCTTCGATGCCAAGACCCACCCGCTGGGCAGCCCTGAATTGTCGGTGCCCGTCGAACGTCTGAATACGACTGTAAGCGCACTGAAACCAGTGGGCTCAAAGCGCTGAGAGCAATTCACGCCTGAAGAAGCACCCGAACTGTACGGATAAATCTCTCTGTAGCTGTGAGGGCGCGTGCGGGTCGGTTTGTGGCTAGATGAGATGTTCTTGTATCCCATAACAACAAGGCCACGTTTCGATCATGTCCTCTCGCGAAAACACCGGTATGGCCTTGGGCCTGATCGGGGTGATTATTTTCAGTCTGACGCTGCCCATGACCCGCATCGTGGTCCAGGAAATCCACCCACTCCTCAATGGCCTGGGCCGCGCATTACTGGCGGCGATTCCAGCTGCGGCGCTGTTGCTTTGGCAGCGCGAAAAGTGGCCGACCTGGACGCAGATCAAAGGTCTGAGTCTGGTAGCGCTTGGAGTGATTGTCGGTTTTCCGGTGCTGTCCGCCTGGGCGATGAAAACCCTGCCTGCGTCCCACGGCGCGCTGGTCAATGGCCTGCAACCCTTGTGCGTGGCGATCTATGCGGCGTGGCTCTCACATGAGCGCCCATCGAAAGCCTTCTGGGCCTGTGCGGCATTGGGCAGTGCGCTGGTGCTCGGCTATGCGTTGATCAGCGGTGCGGGGAATATTCAGGCGGGCGACGTGTGGATGCTGGCGGCGGTGGCCATCGGCGGGCTGGGTTATGCCGAAGGCGGCCGTCTGGCCAAGCAGATGGGGGGTTGGCAGGTGATCTGTTGGGCCTTGGTCCTGTCCAGCCCGCTGCTGCTCGGGCCGGTGATTTATCTGGCATTGCAGCATCAAGGACCGATCTCCACCGGCACGTGGTGGGCATTTGGTTATGTGTCGATTTTCTCGCAATTCATCGGCTTCTTCGCCTGGTATGCCGGCCTGGCCATGGGCGGCATCTCGCGAGTCAGTCAGGTGCAACTGCTGCAGATTTTCTTCACCATCGTCTTTTCAGCGCTGTTTTTCGGTGAGCACATCGAGCCAATTACCTGGGTGTTCGCGGCCGGCGTCATCGCTACGGTGATGTTGGGACGCAAGACCACGGTCATTGCGCCCAAGCCGATCACCACCCGAGTCTAATCAGCTGATGTAGCCGTCTGCCTGGAGCAGGGTTTCCAGGCAGTGTTCCTGAATACCGTAGAACGCTTTCAATTCCTGGATTTTGCTCAACAACTCCGGCTGTTTGAGCGGCTCGGCGCGTTTGACCGCAAGAATCATTTTGTTCTTGTTGGTGTGCTCCAGCGAGATGAACTCGAACACCTTGGTCTCGTAACCGCAGGCTTCAAGGAACAGGGCACGCAAACTGTCGGTAACCATTTCTGCCTGCTGGCCCATGTGCAAACCGTATTGCAGCATTGGCCGCAACAGCGTCGGGCTTTGAATCTGCAAGCGGATCTGTTTATGGCAGCACGGCGAGCACATGATGATCGACGCCCCGGAACGAATACCCATGTGGATCGCGTAATCGGTGGCGATATCGCAGGCGTGCAAGGCAATCATCACGTCGATGGCACTGGGCGCCACAGTGCGCACATCGCCATGCTGGAACACCAGCCCCGGATGCTCCAAACGCGCAGCGGCGTTGTTGCACAGCGTGACCATGTCCTCGCGCAACTCGACCCCGGTGACATGGCCTTCTGCGTGCAAGGTGTTGCGTAAGTAATCGTGAATCGCAAAGGTCAGGTAGCCCTTGCCCGAACCAAAGTCCGAGACCTTGATCGGCTGATCCAGCGCCAGCGGCGAGGTGCTCAAGGCGTGGGAAAACACCTCAATGAACTTGTTGATCTGCTTCCACTTACGCGACATGGACGGGATCAGTTCGTGCTGTTTATTGGTCACGCCCAAGTCGGTCAAAAATGGTCGATTCAGCTCCAGAAAGCGCTTCTTCTCACGATCATGCTCGACCGAGGGCGCTTCGCGCTGCTGCTGGGCCTTGCTGGTGAACAGCGTACTTTTACCTTTTTTGCTGTATTCCAACTGCACTTCGTCAGTCAACGATAACAAGTGCGCGTTCTTGAACGATTCGGGCAATAAACCCGCGATCACCTCGACCCCTTCCGCCAGCGGGAAATTCTTGGTGATGTCGCGGGTTTTATAGCGATACACGAACGACAGGTGCGGCAGCTCCTTGATCGTCGTCAGCTTGATGATGATGCGCTGCAACTCCACCTCAGCGCCGACGTACTTGGCCAGTACCAGCTTGATAAAGGAGTTCTGCGACAGACTGGTGTCCAGCAGGCTCAAAAACTGCGCACGATGATCCGGCACAGACTGGGTGGACGTTGCAGTGGCTGACATTGGAAAGCGCCTCGGACGGGCTAAAAATAACGAGGCGGCCATTTTAGAAGAGTTGATGGTAGAAACGTACGATTATTTTCTTATAGGTAAAGCGCCCTATAGCGAGCCAGACAAAATATGACGCGAACATTTCCTACAACAACTGATGAAATAACTTCCGAGCCAAATCCCAAAACGTAAAGTGCGCAGACTGAAATCCGGCTATATTTAAGAGCGTCTAATGAGCAAACAGACTGCAGTGTCCGCTATTAATTTTTATTATCACGCACAGGAAGTGCCCACTCTATGAACAAGCTTATTGAACTAAAAAACGACGACACCTTGGAACACGCTGTAACAAAACCGCTCGATTACTTGAAAATCTCCACGACAGCAGAACAAAATGGTGGCCGCGGCTCAGCGCTAATTCTGACAAAAGAAGACATTCTGACTATCAAGCGTTATGAAAAACAAAGTTTGAACTTCCCGTTGACACTTGCTGAGGTGGAGAACCACCTCGGTTTCAAAACCAGTAACATTAAGGGCCTTGAGCCCATAGACATCCTGCAGACCTATACGAGCATCAACGCCCACGCCAAGCGTTGGGCACCCCTTGAAAGTGAAATAAAACTGGTTGGCACATCACTGGATATATTTGCAACCAGCTTTACCGTATCCGGCCAAAGAATTCTGAACATCATCGACAGAATGGACATTCTGGACCAACTGGAGTTGACCGTCGCCGACCTGTCACTTGAAAGCATTCAGGACCTGCCATTGGCACCCTTGAATCCAAAAGACCAGAAAATCAAAACGGCGCTGGTTTCTTATTTAAATATAATCGCAGCCGACATCGCGAAATCAAAAAAAGAAACCCATGACGTAAAACAAAAAATCACACATTTTGCAAAGACGCTTGCGGAACAGTTGATCCCGAGCGTGAACGATAAAATCACCCTCACGAGCACGTCCAATCTCAATCAGAAAGTGACAGATTTGGAAAAGGATATTGACGAACTGACGAGCGTGATCGATCAAAAAAACAAAGAATACAAATCGCTAACTACTAACGTCGCATGGGGAGGGTTTGGGGGCCCTATAGGTCTCATCGTTGTCGGTGGAATTCTTGGTGCTAAAGCGGAAAAAATCCGCAAGGAAAAAAATAGTCTTATCGCTGAAAAAAACAAAAAAATCAGCTCCCTTAAAATAAAACGTCCACTCGTTGCCGCTCTGCACGGGTTGAGTTTACATTTCCAAAATATGGAAATTCGCATGTTGGATGCCGAACAAAGCTCGAAGAACCTTGAAGACATGTGGGCCGTTCTGGCCAAGTACATCGATCGTTCTGCGGAAGAACTCGAGAGCATCAATAACACCCATGATCTTTTGACGTTTGCCGTACGATTTGAGCGCGTCGTTTCTCCGTGGCATACCATCAAAAATTACACCCACGAATTACTGATTGCGTTCGAAAGCGCACTCACCGAATACAAACTTAGCCGGCATTATTTATTCATAAGGATATGAAATGAACGTTTATCAACTGAACACCTCTTTGCCATTTTCCAGCCCTGACTTGTCGGTCATGGCGGCGTCCAAACAACTGATCAATGTGCAAGCCATGTCTCTGCGACTGGCGTTCCTTTCGGCAATGGACGACAAACTTCAGCACCTGGATATCACCATCAACCGTGCGGATCAGGTATTCCGGGACGAATTAAGAAATGTCTTCGTCATATTGGACACTACCCACCTGGCGCCTATCGACACCAAAATCCAGCAAATCAAAGACAGCGATCGATTAACGGCAGCCCAACAACAACGCGGCATTGATCTGCTGAACCAAGAGAAAATGCGGATTATCGCCACCGTAATCACCTCCATTCAAAAAGGCGCCAGATCCATCTCCCGGGGTGCCGATGACATCAGTGCAATCAACCTGAAATTGAAAGACGGCACGTTACACACTACATTGCAAAACCGAATCAACACACTGACCCAGAAAAACGCCGGGCTTAATGTTCAGCTCAGCAACATTGTCGATGATCGACGCACGCTGAGTGAAGCCATCAAGGTTTTTGAAAAATATAATATAGCGGACCTGTTCAAGGACACGTTACCTACCGCCGCAGAGTTGGGTGCCTTGAATATAGAGATGCCAGAAATTGCGGCGATTCAGCTGGCGGCAGGCCGACTGGAGAAGTTACTGGAGCATGTCAGTCGCACGCTTAACTACGTAGACCTCATCAACGAGAGGGATAAGCTGCGCAATCGTTATAACGCCCTTACTACCCAATCCCGTGATATTGACGCTGAGATCAACACCCTTATCGATCAGTCCAATCAACTTATGGGGTTGGCCAATGTCGAGCAGACCAAAACCGTTTGGGTGCAAGAGGCCCAAAAAGTCGCTAAATCATTTCAGATC
The DNA here is from genome assembly GCF_034314155.1 of Pseudomonas sp. 5C2. Taxonomy (NCBI): domain Bacteria; kingdom Pseudomonadati; phylum Pseudomonadota; class Gammaproteobacteria; order Pseudomonadales; family Pseudomonadaceae; genus Pseudomonas; species Pseudomonas sp. 5C2. The sequence goes on from NZ_JAVIWH010000003.1 coordinate 11,883, forward strand.
TTTCTAGGTTCAAACAGCAATGACGTTCTGCTCGACGAGAATTTTTCTCAGCACCTTGTTCAACTGAAGGCCTATGTGCATTCTTTTTACACTGTAACCCGCACACTCTAATCAATCTCTCGCCGCAAAAGCAGATGCCTGGGAAACCGTCATCTGCTTTCACTTGCCGGTCACCCCAGCACCACCAACCGATTCGGCAACTCATTGCGCGTCTGCGTCACAGGCACATGGGTCGCCAACAATTCGCCGCAGGCTTCAATGCAACCCAGGAACCCTTGCAAGGTCTTCCCGTCACTGACCTGTTGAGTGAACACCTCGATCAGCGCTTTCCAGACAGTGTCGTCCACACGGCTGCTGATGCCCCGGTCTACGATGATTTCAACATAGCGCTCAGCTTCACAGACGAAGATCAGGATGCCGGTACCGCCGAGCGTATGGTGCAAATTCTGCTCGAGGAATTGGCGGCGAGCCAGGTTACCAGCACGCCAATGGCGTACGGATTTGGGGATCAAACGGGTTGTCACCGCCGGAACGCGCATGATCAGTGCGGCAACGATAAAAGTGGCCATCTGCACCAACAGCAGCTGATTGGCGTTCAGCCAGCCTGGGTAATAGTTGATCAGTCCAGGCAGCAACAGCGCCACTAGCCCAGCCCCGATCAACGGCGCGTACGTGTAATCGTCGGCCTGTGCGGCCAGCACCGTGACCAGTTCGGCATCGGTTCGTTGTTCGACCCGGCGAACGGCCTCGGCGACCTCGCGCTGTTCTTCTTTATTCAGTAAAGCCATGTGCGATCACCTATAGGACCCATCATTTACCAATTACCGGACGCGCCGCCGCCGCCGAAGCTGCCACCACCGCCACTGAAGCCGCCACCACCAGAGCGTGAGCCTCCAGAGCCAAAACCGCCCATGCCGCCCATGCCGCCCATGAAGCCACCGCCACCGCCTCGTCCTCTGCCCCAGAGCATGTTCATCACGATAAAGATCAAGAACAGCGCCAGGTACACCATGTTCTGCATAGCATCGCCGGAGCCATTGTCGGCGGCGGGCTCGGCCAGCGGGTTGCCTCCGAGCACCTGGATCATGGCCTGCACGGCCTGGCTGATGCCGCCGGAGAAGTTACCGGCCTTGAACGCCGGGGTGAGTATCTGGTTGATGATCACCGAAGACTGGGCATCGGTCAGGCGTTCTTCAAGGCCGTAGCCCACCTCAATCCGCACTTTATGATCATCGCGGGCAACAATCAGCAACGCGCCATTGTCTTTGCCCTTTTGCCCGACACCCCAGAAACGGCCGAGTTGGTAACCATAATCCTCAATGCTGGTGCCTTGCAGGTTGGGCAGCGTGACCACCACAACCTGCTCGCCGGTCGCCTGCTCATGAGCCTCAAGCATGTGTGACAGTTGCGCTGTTGTTTGCGCATCTATCAGGTGCACGGTGTCGACCACGCGTCCGGTCATGGGCGGAAACACCAGCGCGGCCAGAGTCACCGTGGCGCAAGCCAACAGTAAACCCACCAGGGACAGCCGCAGGGCGCGCATCAGAATTTCACTTCAGGGGCTTTCTCGGAGCCTGGCGTCGTGGCTTCAAAGTTCGGCCGGATCGGCAGATCGCTGTACATCACGGTGTGCCAGAGGCGACCGGGGAAGGTACGAATTTCGGTGTTGTAGCGCTCGACCGACGCGATGAAGTCTTTGCGCGCCACGGCGATGCGATTTTCCGTGCCTTCAAGCTGCGATTGCAGGGCAAGGAAGTTTTGGTTGGATTTCAGGTCCGGGTAACGCTCGGAGACCACCATCAGACGACTCAGCGCACTAGTGAGCTCACCCTGAGCTTGTTGGAACTGCTTGAGTTTTTCCGGATCGTTCAAGGTGCTGGCGTCGACCTGAATCGACGTGGCCTTGGCCCGCGCCTCAATGACAGCGGTCAGGGTGGTCTGTTCCTGTTTGGCATAACCGCGCACAGTCTCGACTAGATTGGGGATCAGGTCGGCCCGACGCTGATACTGGTTCTGCACCTGCGCCCAGGCAGCCTTCACCTGCTCGTCATAGGTCGGAATGTTGTTGATGCCACAACCGGCCAATAACGTGCTCAGCAGCATCAGCGCCGTCATGGACCAACTGAAACGAAAGCCCCGTTGTGTTTGCATGTCCTTTTCTCCCCGTTTGAAATGCTTATTCATTCTGACCCGACAGACTGACTTTAGCCAAACCAGACGATCCGCTGCATAATCCGCGGTCAAGACTGGATTGCTAACGCGCAATACGCTAAAACTCCCTGCGCTAAAGATGCTCTGCGCGACAAAGAGTTCAGTGGCGACCCCTTCGCCCTGATCGACAATAAGCGCAACAGGCTCAATACCCAACATTTGGCTGACCAGTACTTAACGTAAGTTGCTGAAGAACGCCTTGAGAAAATAGTCATGAATAAGCTGTGTTTGCTGGGCCTTGTCGTCGGCCTGGCCAGTCACTCGGTAATGGCCGAGACCAATGACACCACCCTGCAGACTAAAAACGTCTTCATTTCCGACCTGATGAAACAAATGACCCTCGATGAAAAAATCGGGCAGTTGCGACTCATCAGTATCGGCCCCGAAATGCCGCAGCCGAATATCCTCAAGGAAATTGCTGCCGGCAGAATCGGCGGCACGTTCAACTCGATCACCCGTTCCGAAAACCGTCCTTTGCAGGAAGCGGCAGTTGCGAAGAGTCGCCTGAAGATTCCCATGTTTTTCGCCTACGACGTGGTCCACGGCCATCGTACGACCTTTCCGATCAGCCTGGGTCTTGCGGCGAGCTGGGACATGGACGCGATAGCCTTGAGCGGTCGTACGTCAGCCATTGAAGCCAGCGCCGATGGCCTGGACATGACCTTCGCACCGATGGTCGATATCTCCCGCGATCCCCGCTGGGGCCGCAGTTCGGAAGGGTTTGGCGAGGACACCTACCTGGTGTCGCGCATTGCCAAGGTGATGGTCAACGCTTATCGCGGCGAGCATCCCGGTGGCGCTGACAGCCTGATGGCCAGCGTCAAACACTTTGCGCTGTATGGCGCGGTAGAAGGCGGTCGTGACTACAACACCGTCGACATGAGTCCGGTGCGCATGTACCAGGACTACCTGCCGCCTTACCGCGCCGCGATCGATGCCGGTGCAGGCGGGGTAATGGTCGCCCTCAACTCGGTCAACGGCGTACCGGCCACGTCCAATACCTGGTTGATGCAGGACCTGTTGCGCAAGGAGTGGGGCTTCAAGGGCGTGACCGTCAGCGACCACGGCGCCATCAAGGAACTGATCCGCCACGGTGTGGCCAGCGACGAACGTGAAGCCGCCAAGCTGGCGATCAGGAACGGCATTGACCTGAGCATGAATGACTCGGCCTATGGCAAACACTTGCCTGGTCTGCTCAAGGACGGGGAGATTTCCCAAAAAGATATTGATAACGCCGTGCGCGAAGTGTTGGGCGCCAAGTACGACATGGGCCTGTTCGCCGACCCGTACCGTCGTATCGGCAATGCCGCTCATGACCCGGTCGACACCAACGCCGAAAGCCGCCTGCACCGCAAAGAAGCGCGTGAGGTGGCACGCAAGACCATGGTATTGCTGAAAAACGATAACCAGACGTTGCCGCTGAAGAAGCAAGGCACCATCGCGGTGATTGGCTCTCTGGCGACAAGCCAGATGGACATGCTGGGCAGCTGGTCCGCTGCAGGCGTACCGAAACAATCGGTCACTATTTTTGACGGTCTGGCCAATGCGGTCGGCGACAAGGCCAAGCTGGTTTATGCTCGCGGCGCCAATGTCTCTGACAACCCGAAAGTCATTAACTACCTGAATTTCATGGTCACCGAAGTCGAGATCGACCCGCGCCCGGCCGAAGAAATGATTGCCGAGGCGGTCAAGGTTGCCCAGCAGGCTGATGTGGTGGTAGCAGTGGTTGGCGAGTCGCGGGGCATGTCCCACGAATCGGCGAGCCGCACTGACCTTAATATCCCCGGTAGACAGCGCGACCTGATCAAGGCACTCAAAGCCACCGGAAAACCCCTGGTGCTGGTGCTGATGAACGGCCGCCCGCTGACTCTGGTCGAGGAACAGAAACAGGCTGACGCGATGCTCGAAACCTGGTTCACCGGCACCGAAGGCGGTAACGCAATAGCTGACGTGCTCTTCGGTGACTACAACCCGTCAGGCAAATTGCCGATGTCCTTCCCTCGTTCGGTGGGGCAGATTCCGGTTTACTACAACCACCTCCGCACCGGCCGTCCTTTCACGCTCGGTTCGCCCCCGAACTACACGTCAAACTACTTCGAAGAAGAAGTCACTGGCCCGCTCTTTCCCTTCGGTTATGGCTTGAGCTACACCCAGTTCAGTCTGTCGGACGTCACGTTATCCAATAAACATATGAAACGCGGCGGCCAGTTGACCGCCAGCATCGCGGTAAAAAATACCGGCAAGGTTGCTGGCGAAACGGTGGTGCAACTTTATCTGCACGATGTTGCTGCCTCCATCAGTCGCCCGGTCAAAGAGCTGAAGAACTTTCAGAAAGTCATGCTCCAGCCGAAAGAAGAGAAAGTCATCAACTTCGTCATCACTGAAGACGACCTGAAGTTCTACAACCCGGCCCTGAAATACGCTGCTGAGCCGGGCGAATTCAACGTGATGATTGGTCTCGACTCTGAAGACGTGAAAACAGAGAGCTTTGAGTTGTTATAAGCGGCCCTGTATCAGGCGCGGTCCAGCCTCTGGACCGCGTTGCATCCTTCGCGAAGACTGAACGTCACACGACATGAAATCTCGACGTTCACCCAGCGTTCTCGGCCCTGCCCCGTGCTAAGGTGCCTGCCGACTCACTTCCGTCTCCGCCACCATGTCCTTCACTTCCCGCACCTTTCGCCTGCCTCTCTATGTGCTGCTGATCCTGGCGGGCGCGGTGTTGGCTGCCGGACTGGCGATGCAGCAGACCGAACGTCACGCCCTGGCCGACGATGCCGGGCGAGCCCGTGGGCAACTGGCGTTGTATGGCAATACGCTGCACACCCTGATCGAACGCTATCGCGCGCTGCCCGCAGTGCTGGCGCTGGACCCTGAACTGCGTTCGGCCTTGAGCGGACCGGTCAGCTCAACGACTCAGGACACGGTGAACCGCAAACTGGAACGGATCAACAGCGCGGCGCAGTCATCCACCCTGGAGCTGCTCGACCGCAACGGTTTAGCGGTCGGCGCCAGTAACTGGCGTTTGCCGAGTAGCTATGTTGGCCATAACTATGCGTTCCGCCCCTACTTTCTGCAGACCAAAGCCCAAGGCGTGGGGCGCTTTTATGCGGTTGGCGTGACCAGCGGCATTCCCGGTTATTTCTTATCGAACGCCGTCACCAGCGACGCGGGCGATTTTCTCGGTGCCATGGTGGTGAAACTGGAGTTTCCCGAACTGGAACACGAATGGGGCCAAGGCAGCGACCTGCTGCTGGTCAGCGACGCCAAAGGCATTGTGTTCATCGCCAATCAGCCCGGCTGGCGCTATCGCGAGTTGCAGCCGATTTCCGCCAGCGACCGCGCGGAACTGGCCGCCACCCGCCAGTACGACAAACAACCGTTGTCGGCCCTGCATCGTCAAGTGATCCAAGCGTTCGACGACAACGGCCATCTCGTCAGGATCGAAGGCCCCGACGGTGCGGTGGATTATCTGTGGGAGTCTTTGCCACTCACCGCCGAAGGCTGGACCCTGCATCTTTTGCGCAAGCCACAGGTGGCGGCCGAAGACATGCGCAATGCTGCTCTGGCAGCGGCCGGCACCTGGCTGACGTTGGTGTTTCTGAGCCTGTTTCTTTATCAGCGTTGGCGTTTGGCACGCGTGCATCAGCGCAACCGTGAAGAACTGGAGCAACTGGTCGAAGAACGCACCCGCGACCTGCGTACCGCTCAGGACGGGTTGGTGCAGTCGGCCAAACTCGCGGCGTTGGGGCAGATGTCTGCGGCGCTGGCCCACGAGATCAATCAGCCGCTGACCGCCCAACGCATGCAACTGGCCAGCCTGCGTCTGCTGCTTGATCATGGCCGCATCGACGACGCCTATCAGGCCCTGACCCCGCTGGATCAACAACTGACGCGCATGGCAGCGCTGACCGGGCATTTGAAAACCTTTGCCCGCAAAAGCCCCAGCGGCCTGCGGGAACGGCTGGATCTGGCGGCGGTGGTTGATCAGGCGTTGCTGTTGCTCGAGCCCCGGCTGCGTGATGAACGCGTCAGTTGCGTCTTGCACCTGACCCGACCCGCGTACGTGCGCGGTGATGCGATCCGCCTGGAACAGGTGCTGATCAACCTGCTGCGCAATGCGCTGGATGCCATGCGCGATAAACCGCTCAAGCGTCTGGAAGTACGCATTGAGGCTGAGCAGCCTGCACACAATTCCACTAAGCCCAGGCAATGGCGGCTGACAGTTGGCGACAGTGGCGGCGGCATTGCGCAGGAGCATCTGACCAACGTTTTCGACCCGTTCTTCACCACCAAACCAGTGGGCGACGGTTTGGGCCTGGGCCTTGCGGTGTCTTATGCCATCGTCCACGAATCCGGCGGCACGCTGTGCGTCGACAATCATGGCGGCGGCGCGCGATTCACACTGACGCTTCCCACTGATCCAGAGGCCTGATCCTGCATGCTGAATTCTGTAATTGTGGTCGATGACGAAGCCAGCATCCGCGATGCGGTGCAACAATGGCTGTCGCTGTCCGGGTTCCGTGTGCAGGTGCACAGCCGCGCGGAAGATTGCCTGGCCGCCCTGCCCGATCATTTCCCCGGCGTAATCCTCAGCGATGTGCGCATGCCAGGGATAAGCGGCCTGGAGTTTCTGGCCCGCCTGCAACGCTTAGACCCGGACTTGCCGGTGATCCTGCTGACCGGGCATGGCGATGTGCCCATGGCGGTGGATGCCATGCGCGACGGTGCCTATGACTTTCTGGAGAAACCCTTCAGCCCGGAAACACTGATGAGTAGCCTGCGCCGGGCGCTGGAGAAGCGGCAGTTGGTCCTGGAAAACCGACGCCTGCATGAACAAGCCGATGCCAAGTCCAAACTGGACGAAACCCTGATGGGCGTTGCACCCAGTCTGCACACCCTGCGCCGGCAAGTGCTGGAGCTGTCGCAACTGCCCGTCAACGTGGTCATTCGCGGCGAAACCGGCAGCGGCAAAGAACTGGTCGCGCGCTGCCTGCATGACTTCGGCCCTCGGGCGGGCAAACCCTTTGTCGCACTCAACTGCGCGGCGATCCCCGAGCAGTTGTTCGAAGCCGAACTGTTCGGCCACGAAAGCGGTGCCTTCACGGGGGCGCAGGGCAAACGTATTGGCAAGCTGGAGTACGCCGACGGCGGTACGTTGTTTCTCGACGAAATTGAAAGCATGCCGCTGGCCCAGCAGGTCAAATTGCTGCGCGTTATTCAGGAGCAGCGCCTCGAACGGCTGGGCTCTAACCGGAGCATCTCTGTCGACATCCGGATTATCGCCGCGACCAAACCGGATCTGCTGGAAGAGGCACGGGCCGGGCGTTTTCGCGAAGACCTGGCGTATCGCCTGAACGTGGCCGAACTGTGTTTACCGCCGTTGCGCGAGCGCCGCGAAGACATTCCGCTGCTGTTCGGCCATTTCGCCCGCACCGCCGCCAAACGCCTGGGGCGCAAGGCGCCGGTATTGAGCGGCGCGCAACTGAGCCATCTGCTCAGCCATGACTGGCCGGGTAATGTCCGCGAACTGGCCAACGCGGCAGAACGTCAAGTCTTGGGATTGGGCCAGGCAGAGCCCACAGCCACCGACTCGGGGCAGTCACTGGCCACTCGGCAAGAGGCGTTCGAAGCCCATTGCCTGCGCAGCGCACTGACCCGGCACAAAGGTGACATCAAGGCCGTCCTCCACGAACTGCAACTGCCACGCAGGACCCTCAACGAGAAAATGCAGCGTCACGGCCTGCAACGGGAAATGTTTCTGCTGGGCGCTGAATAAGCCCCTCTATCGGCAACTTTCCGCTCATGGGAATCACGCCAATGAGCGGATTCCCGCCTAAAAAACCAACCAACCCCCTCTAGACCGGCCATCACCGGCCTGGCACAGCTCCTGCTATAGGACTGCCAGGCTGCGCTTGCGCGTGCTCCACTAAAAACAATGACTTAAAGGATCAGTGATGGACATCCCCAACTCTCTGTCTAAAGGGTCGGCTGCCGCGTCGACCAAAGAAAAAACCACAGGCAGTCGCCTGAAATCGATTTTCAGCGGCTCGGTCGGCAACCTGGTCGAGTGGTACGACTGGTACGTCTACGCCGCTTTCTCGTTGTACTTCGCAAAATCGTTCTTCCCTCAGGGCGACACCACCGCACAACTGCTCAACACCGCTGCGATCTTCGCTGTGGGCTTTTTGATGCGCCCGATCGGCGGCTGGCTGATGGGCATTTACGCCGACCGCAAGGGACGCAAAGCTGCACTGATGATATCGGTGTTCTTGATGTGCTTCGGCTCGCTGATCATCGCCTTGACCCCGAGTTACGAAATCATCGGCGTCGGCGCACCGATTCTGCTGATATTCGCCCGCCTGCTGCAGGGCTTGTCCGTGGGTGGCGAGTACGGCACTTCGGCAACTTACCTGAGCGAGATGGCCACCAAAGAGCGTCGCGGCTTCTTCTCCAGCTTTCAGTACGTCACCCTGATCTCCGGCCAGCTCATCGCGCTGGCGGTGCTGATCATCCTTCAGCAAACCCTGACCACTGAGCAGCTGTACGCATGGGGCTGGCGTATTCCGTTCGTGATCGGCGCGCTGTGTGCCGTGGTCGCGCTGTACCTGCGGCGCGGGATGGAAGAGACCGAGTCGTTCACCCAGAAAAAAGAGAAGCCAAAAGAAAGCCTGATGCGCACCTTGATGCGTCATCCGAAGGAGCTGATGACCGTGGTCGGCCTGACCATGGGCGGCACCCTGGCCTTCTACACCTACACCACCTACATGCAGAAATACCTGGTGAACACCGTCGGCATGAGCATCTCCGACTCCACCACCATTTCAGCGGCCACGCTGTTTCTGTTCATGTGCATCCAGCCCTTGGTCGGCGCACTGTCGGACAAAATCGGACGGCGTCCTATCCTGATTGCGTTCGGCGTGTTGGGTACGCTGTTCACGGTGCCGATCCTGACCACCTTGCACACCGTCCAGAGCTGGTGGGGTGCGTTCTTCCTGATCATGGCGGCGCTGATTATTGTCAGCGGTTACACCTCGATCAATGCCGTGGTGAAGGCCGAACTGTTCCCCACCGAAATTCGCGCCTTGGGCGTGGGCTTGCCTTATGCCTTGACCGTATCGATCTTCGGCGGCACCGCGGAATACATCGCGCTGTGGTTCAAAAGCATCGGCATGGAGACGGGCTACTACTGGTACGTCACCGCCTGTATTGCCGTTTCGCTGCTGGTTTACGTGTTCATGAAGGACACCCGAAAGCACTCACGGATTGAAACCGACTGAGCGTGAATGTCGATTTCTAATCGGGACACGCAGTCAAAAAAGGGGTGACCACTTCAAGTGGTCGCCCCTTTTCTTTACACCTCAACGGCCTCCCCAATCGGGCATGAGTGGGTCGCAAGAAAGTCGGAAATATCCATTAGACGTTTGCATACCCCACCGACAACTGCACACATCTACATGATTTTATTGGCTTTTATTAATTATTATTTTTAATGACAGTTAATAGCACCCTTTGTTTAATTATTAACAAAGCTGAGCGGCGTAGCGGCTGAGTGATGACGCGGACAGTGCAAACCGTTTGAGGTAACACCTCTTGGATTTACCTTCAGCCCGGCCTATGCCGGGCTGATTCTTTTACGGAGTTTATGAAAGCCCGTTGTATTGTTGCACCGGCAAACAACACGTAACTTCGGTATGAAAAGTGCGTGCACTACCTCTCCAGAATAATAATTCTACTGCTCACTCTACTGCTGCCAACCTCGTGTCTGACGTCACCGAAAAAGCGAGTACCCAGTGCACATTACCCTCCGTTCCCGACGCCCACTACCACAGCAACCACATGATTTATATGAGAATTTACGTACTATTAATTTCAGCAATAGTCGCTAGCATCCTTAATGACTTCTTAATTAAACCGAGCGGCGTAACATTCACCCAATAGCAACTTACAACCCACGAACATGCAGAGCAAACATCATGAAAACTTCAAAACTTATCTTCGGCCTGGCGTTCTCGGTATTGGCCAGCAGCGCGTTCGCCCTTCCCGCTTTTGCAGAAAATGGTTCGGCTCACACTAGCGCTACTCATGTTGCTGCTGATGGTGCTGATCACGTCGGTGCAAACCGTGTCGCCGCTGATGGTGCTGATCACGTCGGTGCAAACCGTGTCGCCGCTGATGGTGCTGACCACGTCGGTGCAAACCGTGCCGCCGCTGATGGCGCTGACCACGTCGGTGCAAACCGTGTCGCCGCTGATGGCGCTGATCACGTCGGTGCAAACCGTGTCGCCGCTGATGGCGCTGATCACGTCGGTGCAAACCGTGTCGCCGCTGATGGTGCTGACCACGTCGGTGCAAACCGTGTGAGCTAACAGCTCACACTGCTCCTTCCAGCCCGGCTTATGCCGGGCTTAATTTTGCGCGGCATGAAAGTCTGGAAACGCTGGTCGATGCCTTGCACTATGGCAGTCTTTCCCAAAGCAGCTGTTGTCATCAGGAATCCCGCCATGCCAGACGATATCCATTTCTACGAACCTTCCCAAGGGCATCGCCTGCCCCACGACCCGTTCAATGCCATCGTCGGCCCGCGTCCTATCGGCTGGATTTCATCCCAGGATGCTCAGGGCAATCTGAATCTGGCGCCTTACAGTTTCTTCAACGCCTTTAACTACATTCCGCCAATCATTGGCTTTTGCAGTGTCGGTCGTAAGGACAGCCTGAATAACATCGAACAGACTGGCGAGTTCGCCTGGAATCTGGCGACCCGGCCACTGGCCGAAGCAATGAACAAGAGCTGCGCAGCCGTCCCGCCGGGAACTGATGAATTTGAGTTGGCGAACCTGACCCCCGTGGCATCGCGCATCATCAAGGTGCCGCGCGTGCTGGAGACGCCGGTGTCGTTCGAATGCAAGGTCACGCAGATCGTGCAGCTGCAACGCGCGAACAGAGAGTTGGTGTCGAGCTGGCTGATTCTTGGCGAAGTGGTGGCGGTGCATATTGCCAAGTCACTGTTGAAAGACGGCATCTACGACACTGCGGCCGCAGAGCCTATTTTGCGCGGAGGCGGCCCTGCCGATTACTTTCAGCTGGGGCCGGAATCACTGTTTAAGATGTACCGGCCCACCGTTTAAACCAGGTTAAAACACCAACTCGCCGTGCGCATCGACATCGACCAGACGGGCCAATACCTCGGTCGCGGCCTGGTCGGCTTCATGCGCTGTTTTGAATTTTTGCCCGTCCAGCACACGATGAAAACGTGGCGCGCCACCCGCGCCATGGGCTTTGACGGCAATCGCCGCATCGTAACCGCCCTCACCGGGCATGACTGCGGAAACCGCTTCGACGTCTTTGAACTCTTTACGTGCCATGCCGCTTATCCTGCCTGTTAATGGGATCGCGGCAATTCTAAACCGTTTGCACGCCAGACCGCAGGGCGGTGGTCATGTCCACACCGTGCATCTGGTTAGCCTGCGCCGCGCTAACAGTGGCAAAGGTATGAAAATCCAGACTGCTGACCACCAGTTCCTGCACCACGTCGGCGAAAACGCTTAGTTCCGGGGTCGAGAAGTAAGCGTTCATCGCCTGCTCGCTGGACCATAAGCCAGACACCAACCACAAATCCGGGTCGCACATTGATTGCTGCAACGCAAAGTGCAGGCAGCCCGGTGCCTTCAACGTCGGATCGATCAGGCGACTCAATCGCACGCCCAAGTGTGCACTGCATCCGGTTCGGGCACGGGCAAAGGCAAGGTGGCTCACGGGGCCTGGATTGGGCATGATCTGCACTCCTGAGGTGGACAGCTTTTATGGGGCGCGGCGCAACTCGCTACAGCACCAGAGATTAGGCCGGTAGGGGAATTTGCCGTTAGCCGGTTTCTGCCCGGTTATTGCCTATTACTGCATCAGGGTGTTTGCTGCCTGTTGCACCTGAACCTGAGCGCAACAATTCCGCGCCTGTCGAACAACGGAGCATCAAGCAAGTTCAGGCCTTGATAAGCGGGAGTTGCTGCCTCTCTGCACGCGCGCCGACAGAATCAGGCAAGCATTGAGCAGAATCCAGGTAGCGCTTTTTTTTGCACAAAAATAGGCTGTGCTCATCGGTGAACCATCAGAGGATTCGAGGCATGTTACAGCGTGAGCCCCCTAGCGTTCAGGTGGACGATGATATGGAAAAGCAGCGTGCCGAGCTGGCCGATATCATTCGACGCTTTGCGCCTGAAGATGGCATTTTCACCACTGCCGTCGCGCCGCTGTACATGGTTCGCTACGATCATCCGGTCCAATCGTTTCCGACGCTGGCGCAACCGGCGCTGTGCATCCTCGCCCAAGGCAGCAAGGACGTGCGCCTGGGTGACGAAAGCTACACCTATGACCCGCTGAATTATCTGGTGCTTTCGGTGGCGATGCCGCTCAGTGGCTGTATTCAGCATGCCACGCCGGAGCACCCGAACCTGGCGCTGCGTCTGGACATCGACCCCGCGCAAATCAATACCCTGATCGCCGAAGCCGGCCTCATGAGCGTGCCGACCCGTCCGACCGGACGCGGGCTGTATATCGAGCGCATTGATTCGCAACTGCTCGATGCAGTGCTGCGTCTGACACGCTTGCTGTCCACTCCAAAAGACATTGCCATGCTCGCGCCGCTGATTCAGCGCGAGATCCTTTACCGTCTGTTACGCAGTCAGCAGGGCTATCAGCTGTATGAAATCGCGATGTCCAACAGCCAGACGCATCGCGTCACGCAGGCAATAAAATGGCTCAACAGCAACTACGAGCAACCCTTGCGGATCGAAGATCTGGCGCGCGAAGTGAACCTCAGCGTGTCAACGCTGCACCATCGCTTCAAGTCGGTGACGGCCATGAGTCCCTTGCAGTACCAAAAGCAGCTACGGTTGCAGGAAGCCCGACGGTTGATGCTGGCTGACGGGCTGGACGCCTCGGCAGCCGGTTATCGGGTCGGCTATGAAAGCCCTTCGCAGTTCAGTCGCGAGTACAGCCGTCTGTTCGGCGCACCGCCCTTGCGCGACCTGGCTCGGCTGCGCAAGCGCGTTTAACCCGCCACCAGCGGTCAGTCATACACGTTCAGGCCGTCAGTACCCGGCAAGCCTCGGCAGGAATGGTGATCGACACCGGATTGCCGATGCTCAGACCGAAGCCCTGGCACGGGGTACTCAGCGCGGTCAGCGAAACACCGGCGCAATCGATAGTGGTTTCGATGGTCGCGCCGATATCACGAACGAAGGTCACGGTGCCCAACAGACGATTGCCAGCAGTCGGCAGCGGCAACGATAGTTGCAGATCCTCCGGGCGCACCAACATTTTGATCTTGGCACCCGCCTCAATGCTCGCGCAGATCGGTACGTCCAACGCTTCACCGCCGGGCAAGCCGACGCGCCCGTTGCCCAGTGCGATAGCAGGAAAGATATTGCCCGAGCCAATAAAGTCGGCGACGAACTCGTTGGCCGGGTTGCGATAGATCTCAATCGGCGTGCCAACTTGTTGCACGCGATTCTGCCCCAGTACCACCACAATGTCGGCCATGGTCATGGCTTCGCGCTGATCGTGAGTCACCAGGATAGTGGTGATATTCAGCCGTTGTTGCAGTTGGCGAATCTCCACCTGCATCGACTCGCGGAGCTTGGCATCGAGTGCCGACAAGGGCTCATCCAACAGCAGCAGTTTGGGGTGCGATGCAATCGCCCGCGCAATGGCCACGCGCTGACGCTGACCACCCGAAAGCTTGGCCACTGGCCGATCAACCATTTGCTGCAACTGGATCAACTCAAGCAATTCCTTGACCCGCGCTTGCTGGTCGGCCTTGCTTACGCCACGCAGTTTCAACGGGTACGCGATGTTTTCCCCCACCGTCATGTGCGGGAACAGCGCCAGTGACTGGAACACCATGCCGAAGTTGCGCTGGTGCGCCGGGGTATGGCTCACGTCCTCGCCATCGAGACGAATCTCGCCGCCGCTCAAGGTTTCCAGGCCCGCGATCATGCGCAACAAGGTGGTCTTGCCGCAGCCGGAGGGGCCGAGAAAACATACCAGTTTGCCTTCGGGCAGGTGCAGGTTGACGTCCGTTACCGCGCAGGCCGAGCCGTAGAATTTCTCGACGTTTTCCAGGATTAATCCGGTCATTTACCTAAACCTCAAAAAATTAGAACGAAACGCCACCTTCACCGACCAGCTTCTCCAACGCCCAAATCAGGACGAAGTCGATCAGCACGATCAACACGGCAAACGAAAAGACGGTCGGATCCAGCGATGACACGGTGCGGCTGTACATCCAGATCGGCACGGTCATCACGTCGATGTTGTAGAGGAAGTAGGTGACGGTGAACTCGTTGAACGAGACGATAAACGCCAACAACATCCCGGCAAGAATCCCCGATTTCATCAACGGCACAACCACGTCGACAATGGCCCGCAACGGTGAAGCGCCGAGCATTTGCGCGGCCTCCTCGACTTCGCTGCCGATGGACATCATCGCCGCAGTGCAGTTTTTCACCACGAACGGCAGCGCCAGAATTACGTGTGCGATAACGAGCCGCGAGGTGTTCATCTGAAACGGCAGGCTGTCGAATATCAGCAGCAACGCCAGACCGAGCACCACCATGGGAAACACCAGCGGCAGCGACATTAGTTGCAGTGCCACACCCTTGCCGCGAAATTCGCAGCGTGTCAGGGCATAGGACGCAGGCACCGCGACCAGGGTCGCCAGGACCATGGTCAGGCACGCGACCCACAGACTGGTGGTCATGGCTTTACCTAGACTCAACACATCACTGGCGTCGGGGGAAACAAAGGTATTCCAGGCGGCCTTGTACCACTGCAGGCTGTAGCTGCTGGGCGGAAAGTCCAGGTTCGAGGCACCACTGAACGACATGACGATCATGGTCAGAATCGGCAGCACGGCCAGCAACAGAATGAAGCCTGAGAGGACACCCGCCAAGCGACCGGTGTCTCCAGGTAGGATCGGTTGAAAGCGCAAGCGGCTTTTCGAGGGGCTGCTCATTGCGAAGCCTCCAGCAGACGGCGACGACGGCCGGTGATGTATTCAGAGAGGGTCATGATTGCCAGGGTGGTGACGATCAACACCACACCGGCAGCCGAGGCAGCAGGCCAGTTCATCAGGGGCGCGATCTGGTCGTGGACCATCACCGCCAGCATGGGCACCCGCCGACCGCCGAGCAGTAACGGCACGACGAAACTGCTGGCGTTGTAGGCGAACACCAGCGTGGCGCCGGTGATGATGCCAGGCAGGCTCATCGGCAACACTACTTGGCGAAACACTTGAAAACGACTGGCGCCCAAGGTGGCGGCGGCTTCTTCATAGCTGCGCGAAACCCCGCGCATGGCGCTGGCAATCGGTAATACCGCCAATGGGAAAGCGGTTTGCACCAGGCCCATCAGCACACCATTTTGGTTGTAGAGCATCATCACCGGACGGGTGATGATGCCCAGCCCCATCAACGCCTGATTGAGCATGCCGCCCGGGCCGAGAATCACCAGCCAGCCGTAGCTTTGCAGCAGCAGGTTGACCAGCAGCGGCAGGAGCACGGCAGCCAGAAACACCCGACGCAACAAAGGCGACTGCAAGCGCGACATGGTGTACGCCACCGGAATCGCCAGTACCACCGCGATCACCGCACTGAACAATGCCAGGCGCAAGGTCAGCAGTAATGACTTCAGGTAATACGGCTCAGCCAGTTGTGCGTAGCTGGCAAGGCTGAAGCCGGACCATTCGGCGCCCTTGGTGCCGACACTCATGCGCAACACCAGGAGGCTGGCGGCAATCAACACCGCGAGAAACAGCATCGATGGCGAGAGAAAAAGCCAGGCGCGCGCCGTGGGGGAAATCGTTTTAGCCCGGTGTACCGAGGGCGCGGCGGCCGAGCTGATCAAAGGAGGGTGTTCCATGGCGGTGATCTCGTGGGAGATGGATTCAGCATCGCGGGCAAGCGCGTTCCTACAGGAGCATGTAGGCGCTTGCTTGCCCGCGATTCGCAACTCAGGAAGAGAAGATTTCCGTGTAACGACGAATCCACTGATCGTGAACGGTGGCCAGGAAAGCGTTGTCGTGCATGATCGCTTTGTCGGCAATCTGTTCCGGCGTAAGGATGTACGGGCTCTTGCGCGCTTCTGCCGAGATGATTGCCTTGGCGTTGACCGGGCCGTTGAAGATGTCTTCGGCCATCTTGCCCTGCACCAAAGGGTCGAGAGAATGGTTGATGAAGGCGTAAGCCAGATCGGTGTCGCCCGGACGATTTTTCGGCATGACCGACTGCATCAGGTCGGTATAGAAGCCTTCTTTCATACCAAAGGTAGCACCCAGACCGTAGGCCGGATCGCGAATCTGTTTCGGAAAGAACGCCGGGGCATACAGGCCACCCATGTCCAGCGAGCCCGTGCGGAACAGCTCTGCAATCTGGTTCGGGTTCTCGCCCAAGGTCACTACGCGGTCCTTGAGCTCTGCCAGTTTCTTGAAACCGGGTTCGATGTTGTGCTCATCGCCACCGGCCAGTTTGGCGGCGATGATGATCAGGTCCATGGCCTCGGTCCAGTTCGGCGGCGGCAGGAAAATGTTCGGTGCCAGATCCCGATCCCACAGTGCGGCATAGCTGTCCGGCGCTTCTTTTACCGTGCGGGTACTGTAGATCAGGCTGTTGCACCACAGTAGATAACCGATGCCGTGACCGTTGGCGCCTGTGCGGTATTTTTCAGGCACGTCGACAATATTGGGGATGCGATTGAGGTCTGGTTTTTCCAGCAGACCGGCAGCGGCCAGGCCTTCAGCACCGACACCGGCGAGGGTGATGATGTCGTATTGCGGACGATCACCACCGGCCTTGAGCTTGGCGACCATTTCCGAGGTGCTGCCAGTACGGTCGGCAATAACCTTGGCACCGGTTTTGGCTTCGAAGGTGGCCGCGATATTGCGCAGTGCCGCCAGGCCAGTGTCGTCGGACCAGGTGAGCAAGCGCAGGGTTTTCCCCTGAAACCGGGTATCACTGGCACTGGCCCTGATGAAGGGCATCGACATCGCAGCCGCGGCGACCGATGCAACGCCCACCGTCTTGATGAATTGCCTTCTGTTCAGATCATGCTCGCCCATGACGGACTCCTTTTGTTTTTCTAAAAGTGAGGATTGATCGCAGCTTCGCCCCAGGCTGAGTGCGCCAGTTGATCCCGCTACAGCTCCCGTGCTCCGGGGGCCGTAGCTGATTCGACACGGTCATCCTGAGGCGGGGCTTGAGACGCAACAATCGAAAATTTGTCATTGAAGCCATGTGTCAAACGCATGCCTCGACAGGAGGCATGCGTGAGCTGCTTTGGTGCTAAAAGGCGGCGCGGATGACGTGTTTGAGTTCCTGAAAAGCCTGCAGTCCCCAAGGCCCCAGCTCGCGACCGATGCTGCTCTGCTTGTAGCCACCCCACGCGGCCTGCGGAAAAATCACCTGCGGCGCGTTGATCCATACCAGGCCTGCTTGCAGTGCATTGGCGACACGATCAGCCGTGCCCGGATTGCGACTGACCACGCTGGCCACAAGGCCGAATTCGCTGTCGTTGGCCAAGGCGATGGCCTCGTCTTCCGTGGCGAAACGGCGCACGCACAGCACAGGGCCGAAAATCTCTTCGCGCCATAACGCACTGTCCAGGGGCACATCGGTGAACACCGTGGGCTGTATAAAATATCCGCGGGATAGATCCGCAGGCCGCTTACCACCGCACACCAGGCGTGCGCCGTCGTTCACACCCCGCGCGATATGCCCGAGCACCCGTTGGTATTGAGCCTGATTGACCAGTGCGCCCATCTCGACTTCGGGCTCGAAGGGGTCGGCCACGCGGATGGCTTCAGCGCGCGCCTTGAGCTTTTCGAGGAATGCGTCGACCAACTCATCGGCAACCAATACACGACTGGTGGCTGAACACATCTGCCCGGCATTGAAAAATCCGCCACCGCTGGCCAGCTCCACCGCCAGATCCAGATCGGCATCGGCCAGCACCAGCAGCGAGGACTTACCGCCGAGTTCCAGGCTCACGCCCTTGACCGTTTCAGCGGCCCGCTGCATAACCTGAACCCCCACCGCAGTGCTGCCGGTAAATGAGATTTTCGCGACGTTCGGGTGCGCCGACAGTGGCGCACCGACTGCCAGCCCGGTCCCGCAGACCAGGTTGAACACCCCGGCGGGCAGACCGCTTTGCGCAATGATGTCGGCCAGTTCGAGCTCCGGCAGCGGCGTGACTTCCGACGGTTTCAATACCACGCAACAGCCGGCTGCCAAGGCGGGGGCCAGCTTCCAGGCAGTGGTGACCATCGGGAAGTTCCACGGCACGATCAACCCGACGACGCCACACGGTTCACGCCGTAGACGCGCCGCGAAGTCTTCACTGGGTAGCGTCACGGTGCTGTCTTGCTGCCCGTCCAGCGCTTCGGCCAGGCTGGCGTAATAGTCGAATGTGGCGATGACATCATCGACATCGATTGCGGCCTCAAACAGCGGCTTACCGTTGTTGCGCGATTGCAGCTCAATCAGTCGCTCGCGTCGTTCCCGCACCCCGCTGACGATCTTGCGCAACAGCACGCCCCTGGCCGCTCCCGTGGTCTGTGACCAGATAGGGAGTGCCAGACGCGCGGCTCGCACAGCGTGTTCGACGTCCGTGGCATCGCCGCCAGCCAACGTCGCCAGCGGCGCTTCGGTGGCCGGGTTGATCACCCTAAGTTGCTCACTGCCCGACAACCATTGGCCATCAATGTAGAGCCCAGCAAGGGGTGTGCTATTCGGGTTCGCTTGAGCGTTCAGCATGCTTTCATTCCGGTCATCCAGAGGGTCTGGTCTATTTCGATCAAGGTCGGGCATTGGCGGTCGCCCGCTTTTCGCAACGCCAGCTTCAGTTCCTCGACGCCAGCAATCCTCTCTGCTTCACAGCCCAAGGCTTTGGCGACGCCGATAAAGTCGGGGGTATAAATGTCGACGCCCACCGGTTCAATCGAGCGGTTGACCATGTATTTTTTGATTTCCTCGTAGCCCTGGTTATTCCAGAGCAGGACGATGATCGGCGTGCGCGCTTCCACGGCGCTGGCCAGTTCCGAGAGGGTAAATTGCAAACCCCCATCGCCTATCAGGCACACCACGGCGCCACGAGCCTTGGCTTCAGAAGCACGCCCCAGCCAGGCGCCAATCGCGGCAGGCAAGGCGTAACCGAGGGTGCCGTAACCGGTCGATGAGTTGAACCAGCGACGCGGCTGCTCCAGATTGAGGGTCAAATTGCCGGTGTAGACGGGTTGAGTCGAGTCGCCGACCAGCACCGCATCGGGTAACACGTCGAGCACCGTCTGCAAAAAAACAGTCTGCCCGCGAGTGGCGTCGTCCCAGGTGGTCGCCAGGGTTTCGCGCAACGCAGCGGCGCGCGTGAGGCCCCAGTCCGCGCAGCGTGGAGCCAGTTCTTTTTTGCCAAGCCCGGCCAACAAAGCTTGCACGGCCGTGTCGGCATCGGCGACCAGCGCCACCTGCGGCGCATAGTTGCGCACGGTCTGATCAGGGTCGATATCAATGCGCAGCAATGCACCCGGGATCTCGAAACCACCGGCGAAGGTGATGTCGTAATCGGTTTCGGCCAGTTCGGTGCCGATGGCCAATACCACATCGGCCTCAGCTACCAGCGCACGCGTCGCCACCAGCGATTGGGTTGAGCCGATCAACAGTGGGTGACGCGATGGCAGCATGCCCTTGGCATTGATGGTCAGCGCTACCGGGGCTTCCAACTGTTCAGCAAGCCGTGCCAACGCAGGCGCGGCATCGATGGCGCCACCACCGGCCAGAATCAATGGCCGCCTGGCCGCCGCCAGCAGGCTGACCATTCGCGCGATGGCCTCGGGCGCCGCACCGGCACGGCTGACATTCACAGGTTCGCTGGTGAGCAACGCGTCGGCATTTTCTACCAATACATCAAGGGGGATTTCGATGTGCACCGGGCGTGGACGACCGGCCTGAAACAACGCAAACGCGCGAGCCAGCACTGCCGGTAATTCCGACGCCGACATCAAGGTGTGGGAAAACGCGGCAACGCCCGCGACCAGATTGCTCTGCGATGGCAGCTCATGCAACTTGCCGCGCCCGCCGCCCAACTGGCTGCGCGATTGCACACTGGAAATCACCAGCATCGGAATCGAGTCAGCGTAGGCCTGGCCCATGGCCGTGGTGATGTTGGTCATGCCGGGGCCGGTGATGATGAAGCACACACCCGGCTTGCCACGGGTGCGCGCATAACCGTCGGCCATGAAGCCGGCGCCTTGCTCATGGCGCGGCGTGACATGGTTGATCGACGAGCCGGCGAGCCCGCGATAGAGCTCGACGGTGTGCACACCCGGGATACCGAAGACCTGCTCGACGCCATAGCCCTCGAGCAATTTGACCAATACTTCGCCGCACGTTGCCATGTTCGTCTGCCTTTCTTTTATTCGGGAACTGCACGTTGTCGCGGCGCTCAGGCCTGCCAGACACACTGCAGATGAGGCCCAATTGGACCCGGCATGCCGTAGCGGTGACAACGCAAAAAATGTCATGCTAGGCATGTCCTCCATTCATGCCTGAGCCCCGATGAAACGCCTGCCGCCCTTACCTGCCCTGCATACTTTTCTGATTACAGCCCAGTGCTGCAATTTCACGCGGGCCGCAGAACTGCTGCACATCACCCAAGGCGCAGTGAGCCGGCAGATCTCGGGGCTGGAAAGTCATCTGGGCTATACGTTGTTCCAGCGCCAGGCACGCGGACTGAGCCTGACCGCCCAAGGGCGCGAGCTGTTCCCACGGATTCAGAAAGTGTTTTCGTTGATCGACGAAGCGGTCGAACACGTCGGTGCGAAACGCGAAACCCTGCGACTCAAGGCCCCGACGTGCATGATGCGTTGGCTGCTGCCGCGTTTGTTGCAGTGGCAGAAAGAGCGCCCGGATGTCCCCGTCGAGCTGACCACCACCGTGCAACATGCCGTGGATTTCCGCCGCGAAGAGTTTGATGCCGCCGTAGTGTATGGGGCACCGCCGGCCAATTCGGTGGCGGCACATCATCTATTCGATGAGCAATTGACCCCGGTCTGTTCTCAGCAACTGTTGGCCGGGCCGATACCGCTCAAGACCCTGGCCGATCTGGAGCAGCACATGCTGCTGCACCCGACTCGCGACCAGCGTGATTGGGAAAGCTGGCTCAAGGTCGCCGGAGCGACCGTCAGTAATATCGCCAAGGGCCAGCATTTCGACACGCTGGACCTCGCCATGTCAGTCGCATCACAAGGGACAGGCGTGGCCATCGGTGATTGGGCTCTGATCGGCGAGGACCTCAGCGCCGGACGGCTGGTGGCGCCCTTCGACCTCAAGGTGCGCACCGGTGCCGCGTATTACCTGGTGTATCCCGAACGCTCCGACCCATCGCCCGAGTTACGCGAACTGATCGACTGGCTGCTCGTCCAGGCGGCCGAGCGCGCCAGTCAATAACTGACGCTCAATAGCCAACTGTAAAGCGCTGACGCGGGTGCGCGTGCTGCTCAACTTCATCGAGCATGGCGATGGCATAGTCGGCAAAGCTGATCGAACTTTTACCGGCGGCACTGACCAGCAAATCGTCTTTACCCAGACGAAATGCACCGGTGCGTTCGCCTTCGAAGAACTCCGCCGACGGCGAAAGAAAGGTCCAGTCCAGCGACTTTTCCTGACTCAGCGTCTCCAGAAACGCCACACCCGCGCCGGCTTCGGCTTTGTACTCTTCAGGGAAGTCTGGCGTATCGATCACCCGCAGACCCGGCGCGACGAACAGACTGCCAGCCCCGCCTACCACCAACAGACGGGGAACCCCAGCCTGCTTCACCGGTTCGATGGTCGCGCGGGCCGACACACTGGAAAAATGCGTCGCACTGATCACCACGTCATGCCCGGCGACTGCATCGGTATAGGCCTTGGCATCGCTGACATCCAGGTTTTTGCAGACCACGCCCGCACGTCCGGCGAGAGAGGAAGGGTCCCGAGCAATGGCCGTCACGCTATGACCACGGCGCAGGGCTTCTTCTAACAGCTGACTTCCGGCACGGCCGGTGGCACCGATAATTGCGATTTTGCTCATGGTGGTTCTCCGAAGGTAAGGTAATGAACAGAGCTTAGTTGCGCGACTCAGTACAAAAAATGCGATGATTGAGCATAGTTTGTTTCTAAAATCGGGCAAATCATGGATCGGCTAATCGCAATGCGGGTGTTCGTGACAGTGGTGGACAGGGGCAGCCAGTCAGCAGCGGCGGACCATCTGGACATGTCGAGACCAGTGATTTCGCGCTACCTGGCCGAGCTGGAAGACTGGATCGGCGCACGCCTGATGCACCGCACCACGCGCAAACTGAGCCTCACCGCCGCAGGCAACGAAACCCTGCCACGCTGCCGGCAGTTATTAGAGCTGTCGGCCGATATGCAGGCGGCTGTCAGCGTTCCGGCCGATACGCTGCGCGGCGCTTTACGCATCAGCGTCAGTACCTCTTTCGGTCACGCGCAAATGGCCGATGCGGTCAGCGACTTCGTTAAACGGCACCCCGGCGTGAGCATCGATATGCAGGCCCTGGACCGCACGGTGAATCTGATCGACGAGCGCATTGATCTGGCCATTCGAGCCAGCAATGACTTGGACCCGAATCTGATTGCGCGGCGCCTAACGGTCTGTCGCTCGGTGATCTGCGCGTCACCGGGCTACTTGCACGAACATCCCTCGCCACTGCGAGTGGAAGACCTCAGCGAGCATAATTGCCTGACACATTCCTATTTCGGTAAAAGCCTGTGGCATTTCGAGCAGGATGGCGAACAGGTCGCTGTGCCTATCCACGGCAATATCAGTGGCAACGAAACCACCGCCCTGATGCGTGCAACCATGGCTGGAGCCGGCGTGGCAATGCTACCGTCGTACCTGGTCAGCCCGTTTCTGCGCAACGGTGAGCTGATCCGGCTATTACCCGAAGCGCGGCCTCTGGACCTGACCCTGTATGCGGTGTACGCCTCACGCAAGCATATGCCCACCACCTTGCGCAGTTTGTTGGACTTCCTCGTCGACCGGTTCAAGGCAGGACCCGAATGGGATGAGAACCTTTGACAGAGATTCGCAATTTGTTATTCGGCCGGCATGCATACCGCCCTATCGAGTAGCCTGCTATCGGTCTAGAATAGCCTGCCCTGTCCTGCCGACTTTTACGGCGAGGTCACTGCTAGTTGAGCCCCTACTTGACCAGTCTCAACCAACCTAAACCTGCGATCCGAGGCGTGTTATTCGCGCTGATGATGGCGGTCTTTCTCAGCGCACTGGATCAGACCATTGTTGCAGTCTCGATGCCGGCGATCTCTGCGCAATTCAACGATTTCGACCTGCTCGCGTGGGTGATCTCTGCCTACATGGTGGCGATGACTGTTGCGGTGCCTATTTATGGCAAGCTCGGCGATCTGTATGGACGCCGGCGCCTGATGCTGTTTGGTCTGGGAATGTTCACCCTGGCCTCATTGTTCTGCGGCGTGGCCCAAAGCATGGAGCAACTGGTGCTGGCGCGGATACTTCAGGGCATCGGCGCGGGCGGCATGGTTTCGGTCAGTCAGGCGATCATTGGCGACATCATCCCGCCTCGCGAACGCGGGCGTTATCAAGGTTACTTCAGCGGCATGTACGCGCTGGCGAGCGTGGCCGGGCCGGTGCTCGGCGGCTTCATGACCCAATACCTGTCGTGGCGCTGGGTATTCCTGATCAATCTGCCGCTGGGCATCAGCGCCTTGTGGATCGCCCACCGCAGGCTGGTCGGGCTGCCTATTCCACAACGCAAGCCGATCATCGACTACCTCGGCACGCTGCTGATGATCATCGGCCTGAGTGCGCTGTTGCTGGGCATTACCGAAATCGGCCAAGGCCATGACTGGCGCGACAGCCAGGTGCTCGCGCTGCTGGGGATCGCGCTCTTGGCCCTGATCACGTTTGTCGGGTACGAGCATCGCACCCAGGAGCCCTTGCTGCCGATGCACCTGTTTGCAAATCGCAACGCGGTGTTGTGCTGGTGCACGATGTTCTTCACCAGTTTCCAGGCCATCTCCTTGATCGTGTTGCTGCCACTGCGCTTCCAGACCGTGACCGGCGGCGGTGCCGACAGCGCAGCCCTGCACCTGATGCCATTGGCCATCGGCATGCCCATGGGCGCGTATTTCGCCGGCCGGCGCACCTCAATGACCGGGCGCTACAAACCGA
The DNA here is from genome assembly GCF_034314155.1 of Pseudomonas sp. 5C2. NCBI lineage: Bacteria > Pseudomonadati > Pseudomonadota > Gammaproteobacteria > Pseudomonadales > Pseudomonadaceae > Pseudomonas > Pseudomonas sp. 5C2. The sequence continues at coordinate 36,345 of NZ_JAVIWH010000003.1, forward strand.
TGATTCTCATCGGAGCAGTGTTGATGCCCCTTGCCATCCTGGGCATGGCCTACACCCCACCGCAAGCAGCGCTGCTCAGCGGTGCGTTCATGGTGTTGACCGGTTTTGCCAGCGGCCTGCAGTTCCCAACGTCGCTGGTCGGCACTCAAAATTCGGTGGCGCAGCGAGACATGGGCGTCGCCACCAGCACCACCAACCTGTTCCGCTCACTGGGTGGCGCAGTCGGTGTGGCACTGATGTCGGCGCTGCTGCTGGCAATGCTGCAACGGTCCGGCCTCGCACAACTGAGCGGCACCCCCATGGGCGCCGAAGGCAGTTCGGGCAACGTATTGATGGACAGCCTGAATGCCGCCAGTGGACCGGCGCAACAATACTTGCGAGGGGAATTGCTCCTGACATTCCGGCATTTACTGATGGTCAGCGCGGGGATTTCGCTGTTAGGTCTGGCCGCCGCACTGGCGATGCCTGACAACCTGTTGCGCGGGCGCGGGGACAAAGACAGGGACGTCTGAAACAGCTTCGCCAGGTCGCTGATTCGCGGCGGCCTGACGAAGCGACAGGGTTGATGACGTTATAGGCTGTAGTAACCCACCGCGACCAGATAGTGACCGACCTTGCGCACGTACGCGTGCTTGTTCTCTACCTTGTTGGTCACCGGGTTGCGCCAACGGTATTCGTATTCGCCCTCGTCCTGTTTTTTGATCAACGCCAGAATCGGCTCGCCCACGGGCTTACCTTCAGGGTCTTTGACCTTGCTGAAATCCGTATTGATCAGCCGCAGATTGGTACCGTGGGCGGCATAACGCTGGTTGTTCAGATCGACCACGAACACATAGAGGTCATCGTGAAGGAACCCGCCTTTCAAACTGTTGATGGCGCTGAGGGTGCCCTGCTCGTCCTTGGCCAGTTCAGCGGAGGCTTTGTCCAGCAAGGCCTTGGCCTGTTCGGACGATGCGCGTGGCAGGTAATAACCGACCGCCAGGATCCGGTCACCCACACGCTGGTAGTACACGTGCTTGAGCTCGACCTTGCCATCGCTCCAGTTCTGCCAGCGGTATTCTGCCTGCTGGATACCCTCGGCTTGCGGTGCCGCCAGGCCTTGCTTGAACGCTTTTTGCAAATCAGGTCCCAGTAAATCGGACACGTCACGTCCGATCAACGCAACGGAAGGCCCGCCGCTGGCCAGCATCACGCCGTTGGTATCGACCACATAGACATAGAGTTCCCCCTTGACGAAGTCCCCCTGACGGCTGAATTCGGCAAATGCCTTATCGCCCTGATCGTGATATCGAGCCAGCGCTTTGACCAGCAAGGCCTTGGCGGCCTGCCCATCATCGACTGTTTTCGCCGTCGTTTCAGCTGCCGCCCAAGCATGGCTGAAGCACAGGCATAACAATCCGCCCACTACAGCTTGTTTCAGCAGACCCCTCATTGCGCATTCCCCAATCTTATTAGTGTCGTCATAGCTTAGACGGCTGGTGGAGATAGGGAATTATTCACAAAGACAAGGTTCGCTGGACCGCCCCCTTAAGCCGAGCCTGCCTGACCGGCCTCGCAGAATGTTTCAATCGGAAATCACCTTGCACCCCGTAGCGTCTTGCAGCGCTTGCAGGCTCACTCCAGGGGCAATTTCCACCAGTTTCAAACCGGCCTCGGTGACATCCAGCACGGCCAGGTCGGTGATGACCCGGTCGACCACGCCAACGCCGGTCAACGGCAGGTCGCAGTTTTTCAACAGCTTGTGGGCGCCGCCCTTGGCCGTGTGCTCCATCAATACGACAACACGCTTGACCCCGGCTACCAGGTCCATGGCGCCCCCCATGCCCTTGACCATCTTCCCAGGGATCATCCAGTTGGCCAGATCACCTTTTTCAGAAACCTGCATGGCCCCAAGAATCGACAGGTTGATATGGCCGCCCCGGATCATCGCAAACGAGTCGGCACTGTTGAAAAAGCTGCTGCCGGGCAACGTGGTGATGGTCTGTTTACCCGCATTGATCAGGTCAGGGTCGACTTCGTTGTCACGCGGAAACGGGCCGATACCCAGCAGGCCATTTTCACTTTGCAGCCAAACGTCCATGCCTTCGGGAATGTAGTTGGCGACCAACGTCGGCAAACCGATACCGAGGTTGACGTAAAAGCCGTCCTGCAATTCTTGGGCAGCGCGTTGCGCCATTTCTTCACGAGTCCAGGCCATGATCAGGCGCTCCGCACAGTGCGTTGTTCGATACGTTTTTCAGGCGTGGCGTTGAGCACCAGACGCTGTACGTAAATGCCCGGCAAGTGAATCTGATCCGGGTCCAGCTCGCCGAGCTCGACGATCTCTTCGACTTCGACCACGCAGACTTTCGCGGCCATGGCTGCCAGCGGGTTAAAGTTGCGCGCGGTCTTGTTGAACACCAGGTTGCCGGATTTGTCCGCCTTCCAGGCTTTGACCAAGGCAACGTCGGCGCGCAGGGAGCGCTCCATCACGAACCACTCGCCATCGAACTCACGGGTTTCCTTGCCCTCGGCGACCAAGGTGCCGTAACCGGTTTTGGTAAAAAACGCCGGGATACCCGCGCCGCCCGCACGCAACTTTTCGGCCAGTGTTCCTTGAGGGGTGAATTCAAGCTCCAGCTCTCCAGCCAGATACTGACGCTCGAACTCTTTGTTCTCGCCCACGTAGGACGAGATCATTTTGCGGATCTGCCGGGTGGTGAGCAGTTGGCCCAGGCCAAAGCCGTCAACGCCAGCGTTGTTGCTGATGACGGTCAACTCACGCTTGCCGCTGTCTCGTAGCGCGGCGATCAAGGCTTCCGGAATACCACACAGGCCAAAGCCGCCAACCGCCAGGGTCATGCCATCTTCGACGAGACCTTGCAGAGCTGATTCGGCGGTCGAGTAGATTTTGTTCAATTGTTATTCCTCGAAGATCGCCATGCCCAAGGTTATCGCGGGCAGCGGCGCAGGTTTCGGGTCGTGGCTTTACGGTGTCGTCTGAGCGTAGACCGCTGATGGGGATAACGCAGTATTCATCGAGACGAGTTTGGGTACCCCTGGCGTCGGTCCCTGGTCCTCAGAAAGTCATTGAGCCCACTATCACTTGGCCCCTTCCACCCAAAACCATTGAACCCGCCCAGCCTTCAAGTGCGGGAAAGCCGGCATGACGTCACCTTCGGTAAACAGTCGCCGCGAGCGCGCCGTGGCGTTGCTGAACCAGTAACCGGTGTGCGTGCAGGGGTCACCCACGTTAAGCGCAGGCTTGGGCTGTTCGTCGAAGCGCGCATACCACCGCGCGGTGGACGCTTCGCTAAAGCCTCCATGCACGGGATAGGGGTGCAGACAACCGGTGTCCTGTACGCGTATCGATTTGAGCGCAGCGTTCACATCAACGTAAGCCGCTGGCGACGCCTCACCCTGCCTGCCCAGGTCCGGCAAGACGCCGGCGCGGATGATCAAGCCATCGTTATAGGCATGAAAAACGACGGCACTGCAACGGCTGAGCTGTCGGCGCAATGCATCGCTGCCGCCCAACCGCGCGACAAAGCGGTTACCAATAATCGTGTACCAATTCACCCCTTTGATGTGATCGAGCAAGCGCAAGCTGTCTATATGCGGCAAGGGATCGACCATCAGGCCGGTATATTTCTGCGCCAGTTGGTATTCCAACGGGAAGTAGTGATGACCGTCATTAGGAAACACGCACGCCAGACCACCATAACCATGCTCTGCCTGGACCTGATCACACAGGTATTTAAGCCAGCACTCATAGCGTTGAGCGCCTTCGGGCTCAAGCAGCATGGACAACGGCAAGACCATTTTCAGACAGGAGCGATCAATGTCGGCCTGGCTTCGGGGCGTGTTCATGACAAACAGCCGATACTCGGCAGTTTCTTGCAACGTGCCACTGCCAATCGACCAGATAAATTGCTCGTCCGGCGAACTGTCGAGAATCTTGCGTCGACAACCGGCAAAGCTGCTGGGCGTCATTTTTCGCAGGTGCTTGTAGAACTGCCATTTGAGCCTGGCTTTGAACTGCTGGCGAAACCAGACGAAACATTCTTCTATCCGCTGTTTGGTTTCCAGTGTGTGGCCGTGCCTGAAGTAGAGCGTGGTAATCAGCCCTAGGCGAACGACTGGATCGCCTTCAGCAGAGTTGATCGCCAGACTCGCAGCCTGATACCTGAGCCGACCCAAAGGGCTTACGTCATCAGAGACAATTTCTGACATGCCCTGTCCTCTCAATCTGAAGTTTTCTGACTGCAGAGACTGAAGGGTCTTTCGGAGAGGGGCAATACGCGAAAATTACTTTGGGAAATCAGCCACGCATTTCAAGAAGCGTCCTACTCATGTCCTACAAAAATAGCGACTTTTCAGCGTTTTCGAGGCATGGCAGCGCGAGCCGAAGCGCAGCAGGACGTTCTGCACGCCCACGCACGCTGGCAAAAAAGGTAGGTAAATACTTAGTAAACTAACTATCCCGACAACGTGCAGGAAGATATAAATACAGGCCAAGCGCCATCCGGTTATATTCGTTCGGATAGCGCTGCCTGAGCACCGTTCAAGAACGCAAAGCGGGGCTCAAGCGAAGCATGTCCAGAACGGTATCGACCAGTTGCTCGGCCTCTTTACAGAGCGCAAAGCTGTCCGGGATCAGCAACCACTGGCCAAGAATGCCGTCAATATAGCCATGCAGACAGATCGAGGCGCGTGTGGTGTTCAGATCGGCAGGCAATTGGTTTTTACGCACGGCATTGCTCAGGGCCAGCCCGATGCGGTCATTGCAGTCGACGGCTGCAGCTTGACGCTGTCGCCGCATGTCACACATTTCATCGGTGAATTCGCACTTATGAAACAGAATTTCATTGATGCGACGGGTTTTAGGGTCTAGTGCAACTTGATGAAACAAATGAATCAGCAATTTTCGCATGCAGCCCAGCGGGTCAACTTCGTCCTCACTTTCGCTGGCTTTGGCCATTTCATCGAGCGGCTCATGCAGGCTGTCGAGCATCGCCTGCACCAGATCAGCTTTATTGCTGAAGTGCCAATAAATGGCGCCACGAGTCACACCCGCAAGCTTGGCAATGTCCGCGAGCGTGGTGCGGGCCACCCCGCGCTCATAGAACGCCTTCTCGGCAGCTTCCAGAATCTGGCTTCGGGTTTCCTGAGCTTCCTCTTTGGTGCGACGGACCATGGCAGTAAAACCTCAATCAAAATGTCGCAAGCTGATGACGTCAATCGGCCTGCGACTGCACCGGGCAGCCTTTGTATTGCCTTGTCCCGGACCTACTTTCATGCCTTGCCGTGCTGGAGTGTCGCAGTGCAGGGTATTTACAAACAACCATGAACGTAAGTATATTCCTTAGCATGCTACTTATCTAGTCACCCCTTTTTTCACCTTTTTACTTTCTTGAGCAACTCAAGCTCCTGAGCCGAGGATCTTCATGCAATTCAAGCCAGCTGTTACCGTTCTGGTCACTGCCGTCGCCCTGGCAACACTGCTCAGCGGATGCAATAAAAAGCAAGAGGCTGCGCCAGCGCCGCCCCCTCCTCAGGTCGGTGTCGTTACCCTGCAAACGCAAGCTTATACCCTGACCACTGAGCTGCCGGGCCGTACCACGGCGTACCGCATTGCTGAAGTGCGTCCTCAGGTCAACGGCATCATTCTCAAGCGGTTGTTCACTGAAGGCGGTGACGTCAAGGCTGGCGAGCAGCTTTACCAGATCGACCCGGCGCTTTACGAAGCGACGGCCAACAGTGCCAAGGCGACCCTGCAGTCGGCAAAATCGCTGGCTGATCGTTATAAGCAGTTGGTGAACGAGCAGGCGGTGAGCCGCCAGGAATACGACACGGCACAAGCTTCCGCCCTGGAAGCACAGGCAGCCCTGCAGACCGCTCAGATCAACTTGCGCTACACCAAAGTGCTCGCCCCGATCTCCGGGCGTATCGGCCGCTCTGCCGTCACAGAAGGCGCGCTGGTCAATAACGCCCAGACCAACGCCATGGCAGTGATTCAGCAACTGGACCCGATCTACGTCGACGTTGTCCAGTCTTCGACCGACATGCTCAAGCTGCGGCATGAACTTGAAGGCGGCCAACTGCAAAAAGCCGGAGAAAACGCGGCCAAGGTCAAGTTGACCCTGGAAGACAACAGCCCCTATCCACTTGAAGGCAAACTGGAGTTCTCGGAAGTCTCGGTCGATCAGACCACAGGCTCCGTCACCTTGCGCGCCAAGTTCCCGAACCCGGCTCACACCTTACTGCCAGGCATGTTCGTGCATGCTCAACTGCAGTCTGGCGTGAACAAAGCCGCGATTCTGGTTCCGCAACAGGGCGTAACGCGTGACCTGAAAGGCACGCCGACCTCGCTGATCGTGAACAAGGACAACAAGGTCGAACTGCGCACCCTTGTGGCCTCGCGCACCGTTGGCAACGACTGGCTGGTCGAAAGCGGTCTGAACCCGGGTGACCGTGTCATTACCGAAGGTCTGCAGTACGTCAAACCTGGCGCTGAAGTGAAGGTCGCCGAAGCGACCAACGTCAAGGCAACAAACCCGGCACCTGCACCGGCCACTGAAAAAGCCGCGAGCAGTAAAGGGGAGTAATTCATGTCGAAATTTTTTATCGACCGTCCAATCTTTGCCTGGGTAATTGCCCTGATCATCATGTTGGTCGGGGCACTCTCGATCCTCAAACTGCCGATCAACCAATACCCGGCCATTGCACCGCCCGCCATCGCGATCCAGGTGACCTACCCAGGTGCGTCCGCACAGACCGTGCAGGACACCGTGGTTCAGGTCATCGAACAACAACTCAACGGTATCGACAACCTGCGGTATGTCGGTTCTGAAAGTAACTCCGATGGCAGCATGACCATCACTGCGACGTTCAACCAGGGCACCAACCCTGATATCGCGCAGGTTCAGGTCCAGAACAAACTGAACCTGGCAACACCCCTGCTGCCACAAGAAGTGCAGCAGCAAGGTATTCGTGTGACCAAGGCGGTGAAAAACTTCCTGATGGTCGTCGGTTTGGTGTCCGAAGACGGCAGCATGACCAAGGATGACTTGGCCAACTACATCGTGTCGAACATGCAGGACCCTATCTCACGGACCGCCGGTGTCGGTGACTTTCAGGTCTTCGGTGCCCAGTACGCCATGCGTATCTGGCTGGACCCGGCCAAGCTGAACAACTTCCAGCTGACCCCGGTGGACGTTAAAGCCGCTATCACGGCACAGAACGTTCAGGTTTCATCGGGTCAGATCGGTGGTCTGCCTGCGCTTCCCGGCCAACAACTGAACGCCACCATCATTGGCAAAACCCGTCTGCAAACAGCCGAACAATTCGAAAAAATCCTACTCAAGGTCAACCTTGATGGCTCCCAGGTACGCCTGAAAGATGTCGCCAGCGTCGGTCTGGGGGGCGAGAACTACAGCGTCAGTGCCCAGTTCAACGGCAAAGCGGCTTCCGGCCTTGCCATTAAACTGGCCACTGGCGCCAACGCACTGGACACCGCGAAAGCGATCCGCACCACGATTGCCCAACTGGAACCTTTTTTTCCGCCTGGCATGAAAGCGGTGTATCCGTATGACACCACGCCAGTCGTCACTGAATCGATCTCGGGTGTAATCCACACCCTGGTCGAAGCCATCGTTCTGGTGTTCCTGGTGATGTACCTGTTCCTGCAGAACTTGCGGGCCACGATCATCACCACGATGACCGTGCCCGTGGTCTTGCTCGGTACGTTCGGTGTCCTCGCGGCGGCGGGCTTTACCATCAACACCCTGACCATGTTCGGCATGGTGCTGGCCATCGGCTTGCTGGTGGACGATGCGATTGTGGTGGTGGAGAACGTCGAACGGGTAATGGCCGAAGAAAAACTGTCACCCAGAGACGCCACGCGAAAATCCATGGGTCAGATTCAAGGGGCTCTGGTCGGTATTGCCTTGGTACTGTCGGCGGTTCTGCTGCCAATGGCGTTCTTCGGCGGCTCCACAGGGGTGATTTACAAACAGTTCTCGATCACCATCGTTTCAGCCATGGCGCTCTCGGTGCTGGTTGCCCTGATCTTCACGCCAGCGTTGTGTGCAACCCTGCTCAAACCGATTGACCACGAAAAACACGGTCAACCCAAGCGTGGTTTTTTCGGCTGGTTCAACCGCACCTTCGACCGCAGCGTACTGAGTTACGAGCGCGGCGTCGGCAACATGATCAAGCACAAAACTCCGGCTTATCTGGCCTATGCGCTGATCTTTGCCGGGATGGTCTGGATGTTCAACAGCATCCCGAGCGCGTTCCTGCCAGAAGAAGACCAGGGCGTGATCTTCGCCCAGGTGCAGACACCCGCGGGCTCATCCTCAGAGCGTACGCAAACCGTACTCGACAATATGCGCAGCTACCTGCTCGATAAGGAAGGCGCAGGGGTCAAGTCGGTGTTCACCGTGAACGGCTTCAACTTCGCCGGTCGCGGCCAAAGTTCGGGCCTGGCGTTTATCATGCTTAAACCATGGGACGAGCGCACGGCCGAGAACAGCGTGTTCGCGCTGGCCAAGCGTGCCCAGGCACACTTCTTCAGCTTCCGCGACTCGATGACATTCGCTGTCGTTCCACCCTCGGTACTGGAACTGGGTAACGCCACGGGTTTCGACCTTTACCTGCAGGATCAGGCAGGGCTCGGCCATGCCAAGCTGATGGAGGCTCGTAACCAGTTCCTCGGTCTGGCCGCCCAAAGCAAGATTCTTGCAGGTGTGCGCCCCAACGGTCTGAACGATGAGCCCCAGTACCAACTGGTCATCGATGACGAACGTGCCAATGCCTTGGGCGTGACGATGCTGGACATCAACACCACGCTGTCGATTGCGCTAGGTGGCAATTACGTCAACGACTTCATCGACCGCGGTCGGGTCAAGAAGGTCTACGTTCAGGGTGAAGCCGGCAGCCGGATGTCACCTGAAGACTTGAAGAAGTGGTATGTGCGCAACGCTACCGGTGAGATGGTGCCCTTCGCCTCCTTTGCCAGTGGCAAGTGGGTGTATGGCTCGCCGAAACTGTCACGTTACAACGGCGTAACCGCTGAAGAGATATTGGGTGTGCCAGCACCGGGCTATAGCACCGGGCAGGCCATGGACGAAGTCGAATCCATCATCAAAAAACTCCCGGCCGGTATCGGTTACTCATGGACCGGCCTGTCCTATGAAGAACGTCTGTCCGGTTCTCAGGCGCCAGCGCTGTACGCCCTGTCGCTGCTGGTGGTGTTCCTCTGTCTGGCAGCCTTGTATGAAAGCTGGTCAATTCCTATCTCGGTCATGCTGGTGGTGCCACTGGGGGTTATCGGTGCGTTGATAGCCACCAGCATGCGTGGCCTGTCCAACGACGTGTTCTTCCAGGTGGGCTTGTTGGTGACCGTCGGTCTGTCGGCGAAGAACGCCATTCTGATCGTCGAGTTCGCCAAGGAACTGCATGAGCAGGGGAAAAGCTATACCGAAGCGGCGATTGAAGCCTGCCGCATGCGGTTGAGGCCAATTGTGATGACGTCCATGGCGTTCATCCTCGGTGTGGTCCCGCTGGCGATTTCCACGGGTGCAGGCTCGGGCAGCCAGCACTCGATCGGTACAGGGGTAATCGGCGGTATGATTACGGCCACGGTCCTGGCGATTTTCTGGGTGCCATTGTTCTTTGTTTCGATATCCTCGCTGTTCAAAAGCAAGGTAAAACCGACAGAAACTCCACACGATGAGGCTGGCCAATGAGCAAGTCCCTGATCGCTCTGGCAGTCACCGCGTTCATTCTTGGCGGCTGCTCGTTGATCCCCGATTACAATCAGCCAGCAGCGCCGGTGTCTGCGCAATGGCCACAAGGTCCGGCTTATTCGCCAACTGAATCGGCCGCAGTCGCCGCTGCCGAACAAGGCTGGCGTCAGTTTTTTCAAGACCCGGCCCTGCAACAGCTGATTGAGACCGCGCTGGTCAACAACCGCGACCTGCGTGTCGCGGCTCTGAACATCGACGCCTACCGTGCGCAATATCGCATCCAGCGCGCCGACCTGTTCCCGGCCGTTTCGGCCGATGGCAGCGGCAGCCGTCAACGCGTTCCGGCCGACCTGTCCACCAGCGGCAAAGCGGGCATCAACAGTCAATACTCGGCGACCCTGGGCATCAGCGCCTATGAGCTGGATCTGTTCGGCCGCGTACGCAGCCTCAGCGAGCAAGCGCTGGAGACTTACTTCTCCAGCGAGGAAGCTCGCCGCAGCACGCAGATCAGTTTGGTGGCCAGCGTCGCCAATGCCTACCTGGTATGGGAGGCAGACAAGGAACAGCTCAAGCTGACTCAGGACACGCTTAAAGCGTTCGAAGAGAGCTACCGGCTCACCGCCCGCAGCAATGAAGTCGGCGTCGCTTCTGCGCTGGACGTGAGCCAGTCACGGACGTCGGTTGAAGGTGCCCGTGTCAAACTGGCGCAATACCAACGGCTGGTCGCTCAAGACCAGAACAACCTGACGCTGCTGCTGGGCACCGGCCTCCCGGCCAACTTGCCTGCAAGCCAGCCGCTCAGTGCCGATCTGCTCAGCAAAATGCCGGCGGGCTTGCCGTCGGACTTGCTGCAACGGCGCCCGGACATCCTTGAAGCAGAGCATAAGCTCAAGGCCTCCAACGCCAACATCGGCGCAGCGCGAGCCGCGTTCTTCCCAAGCATCACCCTGACAGCCAGTGCCGGCACTGCCAGCCCTGATCTGTCCGGGCTGTTCAATGGCGGCTCGGGCACTTGGTTGTTCTCGCCGAAAATCAATCTGCCGATTTTCAACGCGGGCAGCCTGCGTGCCAGCCTGGATTACTCCAAAATCCAGAAAGACATTGGCGTCGCCAATTACGAAAAGACCATTCAGACCGCGTTCCAGGAAGTCTCCGACGGGCTGGCCTCGCGCCAGACCTACAACGACCAGCTCAAGGCCCAGCGTGATCTGGTTGCTGCCAACCAGGACTACTACCGTTTGGCCGAGCGTCGTTACCGGATCGGGATCGACAGCAACCTGACGTTCCTCGACGCCCAGCGCTCGCTGTTCAGTGCGCAACAGTCATTGATCACTGATCGCCTCTCGCAACTGGTCAGCGAGGTCAATCTGTACAAAGCCTTGGGTGGCGGTTGGTACGAACAGACCGGACAGGCCAAACCTGCGACCGGCGACGTGCCTGAAACCAGACTGTTCTAGTTTCAGCACCCCATAAAAAACCCACCGTCTGGTGGGTTTTTTATGAGCGGCTGAAACCTCGTTGCCTCAATCCTGCTCAGCTCAACAAAAACGCCAACACCCGACTGGTAAACACCTCGCCCGCCTCTACGTTGGACAGGTGCGCCGCGTGGACTTCTTCGTACTCGGCGCCATCGATATGGTCGTGGATAAAACGCCCACCCGCAGGCGGCGTCACCGGGTCGTGGATACCGGAGATGATCAGTGTCGGCGCGCTGATCGACCCCAGATCCTCTCGGAAATCCGCATCGCGCACGGCGGCGCAGTTTGCGGCATAACCTTCGGGCGAAGTCGCCGCGAGCATATCGGTAATGCGCTTGGCCTGATCCGGGTTGGCGGCGGCGTACTCAGGCGTGAACCAGCGTGCGATTGACGCATCACGCAACGCGACCATAGCCGCCGGGCCATCGCGCAGCACCGTTTCAATTCGCGGATCCCAGGTCTCGGGACCGCCGATCTTAGCCGCGGTGTTGCATAGCACCAGCTTGTGCAGCCGCTCGTTGGCATGGATACCCAGCCATTGGCCAATCAGGCCGCCCATGGACAAACCGCAAAAATGCACCTGTTCAATCTTCAGCCCGTCGAGCAACGCCAGCACATCTTGACCCAATTGTTCGATGCTGTAGGGGCCCGGCGTCACCAGCGAGCGACCGTGCCCGCGGGTGTCGTAGCGCAGGACACGGAAGTATTTGCCGAAGGTCGGCAACTGGGTGTCCCACATATGCAGGTCGGTGCCCAACGAATTGGACAAGACCAGTACCGGCGCATCTTTCGGGCCATCAAGTTGATAGTGCAGTTGACCATCGGCAAGTTGTACAAATCCCACAGCAGCCTCCTTCGGGCACGTTACATGAACGCATAATCTAAATGACGCGCGCCCTTCCGGGCGCGCGCGGATGGATCAATGATCGTGATGCAAAAACGCCGGTTGTTTCGGCAGGCGCAGGCTGAACAGGAAAGCGATCGCCATCATGACGGTCACGTACCAGTAGAAGTTGCTCTCCATACCCATATTCTTCAGGTTCAGCGCGACGTATTCGGCCGAGCCACCAAAGATCGCGTTGGCCACGGCATAGGCCACGCCGACACCCAATGCACGAACTTGAGGCGGGAACATCTCGGCTTTTACCAGACCGCTGATCGAGGTGTAGAAGCTGACAATCGCCAGCGCCAGAGTGATCAGGAGAAACGCCATAAACGGATTGGTCGTGGTTTTCAGCGTCATCAGAATCGGCACCGTACACAGTGTGCCCAGCGCGCCGAACCACAGCATCGAGTTACGGCGCCCGATCTTGTCCGCCAACATACCGAACAGTGGTTGCATGCACATATAAAGGAACAGCGCGCCGGTCATGATGTAACTAGCGGTTTTGGCTTCCATGCCCCCGGTGTTCACCAGGTATTTCTGCATGTAGGTGGTAAAGGTGTAGAAAATCAGCGAGCCACCGGCGGTGTAACCGAGCACGGTGATAAAGGCCGTTTTGTGATCCCTGAACAACGCCCGCATGCTCCCGGCGTCTTTGTCCTTACGCGTTTCTGCCGTCGTGGTTTCTTTGAGCGAGCGACGCAGGAACAGGGAAATCACTGCTGCGATGGCGCCAACCACGAACGGGATGCGCCAGCCATACGCACGCAGCTCTTCAGTACTGAGAAACTGCTGCAGGATGACCACTGTCAACACAGCCAGCAACTGGCCGCCGATCAGGGTCACGTACTGGAACGAAGCGAAAAAGCCGCGCTGCCCTTTGAGCGCAACCTCGCTCATGTAGGTTGCCGTGGTGCCGTATTCGCCACCCACGGACAACCCCTGGAACAGCCTGGCGACCAATAGCAAGGCCGGTGCCCACGCGCCAATCGTGCCGTAGGTCGGCAGGCAGGCGATGACCAGTGAACCACCGCACATCATCAGTACCGAGATCATCATGGAGTTCTTGCGGCCATGCTTGTCGGCCACCCGGCCAAACAGCCAGCCACCGATCGGACGCATCAGAAAACCGGCGGCGAACACGCCCGCCGTGTTAAGCAACTGCACGGTCGGGTCATCGGAAGGGAAAAAGGCCGGCGCGAAATAAATGGCACAGAAGGCGTAGACGTAGAAGTCGAACCACTCCACCAAGTTGCCCGAAGAGGCACCGACAATGGCAAAAATCCGCTTGCGACGCTCCTCCCCGGTGTAATGCACGGGCTCGGAGACGGTGGTACTTGTTATTGTCATTGGGAGTTCACTCTGAGGGGTAACTACCCCATTCTAGACACATTCTGTAACCAACTGACCTCTCAAAACGCAATCATCCAGAAGAGGGTCCGACTCTTGTGGAGGCGGTCCTTTCCTGGATGCTTTAAAACGTTGTGATCAGACTCTTTCGATGGCTAACGCCAAGCCTTGCCCGACCCCCACGCACATGGTCGCGAGCCCTTTCCGGCCACCGGTTTTTTCCAGCTGATGCAGGGCCGTCAGGATCAGACGTGCGCCACTCATGCCCAAAGGATGACCCAACGCAATCGCCCCACCGTTGGGATTGACCTGCGGAGCATCGTCGGCGAGACCCAGTTCACGCAACACAGCCAGGCCTTGGCTGGCGAAGGCTTCGTTGAGTTCGATCACATCGAAATCAGTCACGGCCAAGCCAAGACGCTCGACCAGTTTGCGAACTGCAGGCACCGGACCAATGCCCATCACGCGCGGAGCGACTGCCGCGCTGGCCATCCCCAACACCCGAGCCCGGGCGGTCAAACCATGCTTTTTCACGGCATCGGCAGAGGCCAGAATCATGGCTGCCGCGCCATCATTGACGCCTGAAGCATTGCCAGCGGTGACGGTCTTGTCTGCCCCGTTGACCGGTTTAAGCTTGCTCAGGGTTTCCAGGCTGGTATCGGCACGAGGGTGTTCATCGTGCGCGACAATGGTTTCGCCTTTTTTATGCGTAACACGCACCGGCACGATTTCTTCAGCGAAATAGCCTGCGGCCTGAGCCACGGCCGTGCGCTGTTGGCTGCGAAGGGCGAAAGCATCCTGATCAGCACGAGAAATCTTATAGTCATCAGCGACGTTGTCGCCGGTCTGCGGCATGGCATCGACGCCGTACTGAGCCTTCATCAATGGGTTGATGAAGCGCCAGCCAATGGTGGTGTCTTCCAGTTTCATGTTGCGCGAAAACGCGGCATCAGCCTTGCCCATGACGAAAGGCGCGCGGGACATCGACTCAACACCGCCAGCAATCGCCAGCTCCATCTCACCGCTGGCGATGGCGCGGAAGGCTGTACCGACCGCGTCCATGCCCGAGGCGCAAAGACGGTTGAGGGTCACCCCGGGAATGCTCTGCGGCAGGCCCGCCAACAAAGCGGCCATACGCGCCACATTGCGGTTGTCTTCACCGGCCTGATTCGCGCAGCCGAAAAACACTTCATCGACCTCGTCCCAGTTCACCGACGGGTTACGCTCCATCAGCGCTTTGATCGGCAGTGCAGCCAAGTCATCGGCACGCACCGTCGACAGGCCACCGCCAAAACGGCCAATCGGTGTACGAATCGCATCACAGATATAAACGTCACGCATCATGCTTCTCCCGGTGCCTGACCATGAGCGATGGCGGTACGCGCTTCCAGATCACGCAAAGCGGTCAATTCTGTTTCGGTAGGTTCAGCCGAGTACACGACATTCTCGGCAAAGCGCAATTCCCAACCGGTGGCGGCGATGACTTGCTCGCGAGTCACGCCTGGATGCAGGGTCGTGACCACGAACTCATGGGTACCGGCTTCAGGTTCCATGATGCACAGATCGGTGATGATCCCCACCGGACCGGCACCGGGCAAACCGAGTCTCTTGCGTGAATCCCCGCCTTCGCCGTGACCGACAGACGTGATGAAGTCGAGCTTGTTGACGAACGCCCGCGCCGATTGCTTTAGGATGATCAACACCTGCTTCGCGGAACCGGCAATCTCCGGCGCACCGCCAGCTCCCGGCAAGCGGACCTTCGGATTGTGATAGTCGCCCACCACGGTGGTGTTGATGTTGCCAAAGCGGTCAACCTGAGCGGCACCCAGAAAACCGACGTCGACCCGGCCACCTTGCAACCAGTAGCGAAAAATTTCACCGGTGGAGACAACAGTGTCGGCGGTTTCCGCCAGTTCGCCGTCGCCAATCGACAGTGGCAGCACGTTCGGCTTGGCGCCGATCGGACCGGATTCGTAAATCAGCACCACATCCGGCGAGGACGTCAGGCGGGCCAGGTTAGCGGCCTTGGAAGGCAGACCGATGCCGACGAAGCAGACCGAGCCGTTCTTCAAACGACGGGCTGCAGCGACTGTCATCATTTCATTGGTGGTGTACGTCATTTATTGAGCCTCCGAAACGCTAGCCAACCGGGCTTTGAATTCATTGAAATCAGCGGTGCCGTGGATATAGTCGGCAATCCACGCAGTGAAGCTGTCACGGTCGCGGGCAATAGCGTCCCAGGCTTGATAGAAGCGGTTATCACGCTCGTAGTAACCATGGGCATAGGATGGATGCGCACCACCGGGGACCAGGCAGACGGCGCTCAGGGCCCAGGTCGGCAGTACGCAAGCGTTCATCGGGGCCTTGAGATCATCAACGATCTCCTCAACCGTGACGATGCAACGCTTGGCCGCCAGTGCCGCTTCTTTCTGCACACCCAGAATGCCCCACAGCAGCACGTTGCCTTTACGGTCGGCTTTCTGCGCATGGATCACGGTGATGTCCGGGCGTATAGCAGGGACCGCCGCCAGCACTTCACCGGTGAAGGGGCAGGTGACCGTTTTGATCATCGGGTTGACCTTGGGCAGGTCGGAACCGGCGTAAGCCCGCAGCACCGCGAAAGGCAGCCCGGACGCACCTGCAACATAGGCGTTGGCAAGGTCCGCGTGGCTGTGTTCTTCGATTTCCATCGCATGCGGCCACTGTTTCTCGACCGCGTCACGCAAGCGATGCAAGGAGCCAACACCAGGGTTGCCGCCCCACGAGAAAATCAGTTTTTTCGCACAGCCAGCACCGATCAATTGGTCATAGATCAAGTCGGGGGTCATGCGTACCAGGGTCAGGTCTTTTTTACCCTGACGAATGATTTCGTGGCCCGCAGCAGTGGGTATCAGATGGGTGAAGCCTTCCAGTGCAACGATGTCGCCATCGTTGACGAATTGCTTCACGGCATCGTGCAGAGAAAGAATTTCAGCCATGGAGTTGCTCCCGATCTCGCATCACAATCAATAAATAGCGCAAGTGAGCTGCGCTGGAATGCGAATCAGGTTATGCCTGAGCGAAGGGGCAAACAATCCGATAATCGACTAACCGTTCGTTAATCGCACAAATTAAAGAAGGCGACTGAAGGCTGAAAGTGCCCGCTCTTCGCGAAGAGATCGAACAGGCACCCTGTATTCAAAATGTCAGGTAAATAGCTGTGTACTCAAATCGCGGCTGGCATCGAGCATGATCGGCAGAAAGCGTTGCTCCAATTCACTGCGGGCCACGCGTCCAGCGCTGGTGCTGACGTTGAGTGCGGCCAACACTTGGCCGGAGGCGTCATATACAGGGACGGCAATCGAGCGCAGGCCTTGCTCGAGTTCCTGGTCAACGATGCACCAGCCCTGCTGGCGAACCTGCTGCAGGCATTCCAACAAGTCCTCGGGTGTCGATAACGTGCGACTGGTTTTAGGTTGCAGGTCGACGTGATCGAGGTATTCACCGAGCGAAACATCGTCCAGCGCGGCCAACAGAATGCGCCCCATGGACGTGCAATAGGCGGGTAACCGTCCGCCCACCGAGAGGTCCACCGAGATCAATCGCTGGGTCGTGGCCGAGCGGGCTATATACAGAATATCGTCGCCTTCGAGGGTCGCCATGTTGCAGGCCTCATGCAATTGATCGCTCATGCGGTCCAGATAAGGCTGGGCCGAGATCGCAAGCGGCGTCGATGATAGATAGGCATGCCCCAACGTCAGCACTTTAGGCAACAGCGAGTAGGTCCGGCCATCACTGGTGGCGTAGCCCAGCTTGATCAACGTATGCAGGCAACGGCGTACCGCCGCGCGGGGGATTTCCGTGCGATGGCTGATCTGGGCAATCGTCAATTGACGCTTACGCTCCTGAAAGGCATGGATCACCGCCAAACCTCTGGCCAGGGACGTCATGAAATCCGGGTCGCCGGTCAGCGCCTGAATCCGCTTGGCCGGTGACGCCACAATCGGCGGCGCCAGCGAGGCAAATGAGTTGCGCAGTTGATCGTTCATCCCAAACACCGCCTATCGACGCCTTTTCAGGCCGGATACAAAGCCCTTCACAACGTTTCACTAAGGAATTCATCGGGCCCGTCTCGGGCGATTATCGAACCAATGACCGATAATCGCAATTGACCCATCGCCTTTATCCTTATACCTTTCACTCGCCGCTTAAGTGGCTTCTTGGAAATACTGGTCAGGTACCCACGAGAAGTCCATTGGTACGGCCTTGCCCACGAAGCGAGGCCGTTTTCTTTCAGCGCCGTACACGAGCGCAACGCTACCCGATACGCAGCCTCTTCCGGCACCACGGGAGAACCGCTGCGCTATTGTTTCTGATGCGCCCTGTCTGCCCCTGCGCTCTGTGCCACAAAAACCGTGGCTTATACCCGTGCCCCTACTGATCATCCTCAATTGGAAACAGTCTGTGGCCCGGGCATGAAGTTGTAGTGGTATTCAATCGCTGTCTAAACTTCAGAACTGTCGTACAGAAAAAGAGTACTGATGGAAGACATATCGTAACAATCGCGCACATAAAGTTGACGGCACCGAACATCTTGGAGATAGTGTTCTTCGGTTGACTGGCTATAATGCCCCGCAGTGATTGAAACTCCAGCGCGCTAAGCGTGGATCCAGTCACGTGGACCCTGCACTGACCCGGTGCACGATCCAGACAGTCCGCGGATGAGATACCGAGCCATTGATAGCCACCGCGCTTGTAATCCATATCTGTTGCTACGACAGCTGTTTTTTCTGGTGCCCGTAGCCGCGAGCAGCAAGAAGGTATTTACACGTAGTGTGTAAAGGAATGTCCGACTGTTTAAACAGCCCGGCAGACTGGACATCGCCGGTGTAAGCACTTCCCGCGCTCTGCGCTGTCACCGGAATTAATCTCGACATTATTAGGTAACACTGTGACGAAAGATGAACTGCGCGTGGAACTTGAGCGCCAGGAACAACGTTACAAGGATGTATACGGCGGGGAAGTCACCACCTACGCCGCACAACCAGAGCCCGAACGTAAGCCTTGGCGCAAAAGAGCCAGCCTTCTCGATCAGGCGTTCAAGCAAGAACTGCAAAAAATGGAAAAAGACCTCAAGGAAGAACCTTAGCCTTTGCGGCTAAAATCAGTAGCGGTTTACGGTGCGCCACCTTCTTGATGGGCGCAGAGCTCGTTTTTACTGAGGTTTGAGGCAACTTTGAACCAAAGGCTGTCTTCCCGACAGCCCTTTGGGGCGGTAGCTGTGGCCATCCATTTCGTTTAATGATGTAACCAATGAGCAGCAAGTGCATCGATTTATAGGGTTTTCTGGCATAATCACGCCCCCTTACGACCGGGTCAGAAGATTTTCATGATCGATTTATTCAGCGGGCTAGATGCTTGGGTGCTTGTGAGCTTGCTGCTTGCCCTGGCCTTCGTTCTCACGTTCGAGTTCATCAACGGCTTTCATGACACCGCTAACGCGGTAGCTACTGTCATCTACACCAAAGCCATGCCGCCCAACCTGGCCGTATTCTTTTCCGGTTTGTTCAACTTTCTGGGTGTATTGCTGGGCGGTGTAGGCGTGGCCTACGCCATCGTCCACTTGCTGCCCGTCGAACTGCTGATCAACGTAAACACCGGCCATGGCCTGGCCATGGTGTTCTCGCTGCTCGCGGCGGCGATTACCTGGAACCTCGGCACCTGGTATTTCGGGATTCCGGCATCCAGCTCGCACACTCTGATCGGCTCTATTCTGGGAGTCGGGCTCGCCAACGCATTGATTACCGGCATTCCGCTGGCCGACGGCGTGAACTGGCAAAAAGCGATCGACATCGGTGCGTCGCTGATCTTTTCGCCGCTGGCAGGCTTCATCGTTGCCGGTTTGGTGTTGCTCATTCTGAGATGGTGGCGCCCGCTGTCCAAGATGCACAAAACGCCGGAGCAGCGCCGCAAGATCGATGACAAAAAACACCCGCCTTTCTGGAACCGTCTGGTATTGGTGGTTTCCGCCATGACCGTCAGTTTCGTACACGGCTCCAACGACGGTCAGAAGGGTATCGGCCTGATCATGTTGGTCTTGATTGGTATCGTACCAAGCCAGTTCGTTCTCGACCTGAGCAGCACCACCTATCAGATCGAACGGACCCGGGATGCAACCCTGCACCTGAGCCAGTTCTATCAGCGCAACACCGACACCCTGAGTGAGTTCCTGGCCTTGGGCAAATCGAAGGATGGCGACTTGCCGGAGCGCTTCAGCTGTAACCCGACGCAAACCGAGCCGACCATCAACGCCCTGCTCAGCACGCTTAAAGGTGTCGTCGATTATCACGCTCTGTCGACTGAAAGCCGCATCGAAGTGCGTCGCTACCTGCTCTGCATGGATGACACTGCCCGAAAAGTCGGCAAACTTTCCAACTTGGCACCTCGTGAAAAATCCGACCTTGAGAAGCTGCGCAAGGACCTGACGGCGACCACTGAATATGCGCCGTTCTGGGTCATTCTTGCCGTCGCCCTAGCGTTGGGCCTGGGCACCATGATTGGCTGGAAACGCGTGGTACTGACCATAGGTGAAAAAATCGGCAAGCAAGGCATGACCTATGCCCAAGGCATGTCGGCACAGATCACCACCACCTGCGCGATCGGCCTGGCTAACGTTTTCAGTCTGCCGGTTTCGACCACCCATATCCTGTCCTCTGGCGTTGCCGGGACCATGGTCGCAAACAAAAGCGGTTTGCAAGGCGGCACGGTGCGCGCCATTATCCTGGCCTGGGTCTTGACCCTGCCAGCGACCATCGCACTGTCGGCTGGCTTGTTCTGGGTGGCGTCAAAAGTGTTGGCTTAAACAGTAAGACTCAAGAAAAGCGCCCTGTTCGGCGCTTTTTATTGGCCTGTCAGCCTGGATTCTCAGCGATCAAACAAAGTAGCACCGAACGTTTAATTTTGGTGCTGCCACACCAGCGCCTCACCTTTTTGCACCGAACATCTATTCTTCTCAGTGGTCAACCTTAGGAACAACCACGCTGCGGAGGGATTGCCGTGCATATCGCTGACATGACCATGTTCTACGCACCAGCCAGCGGTGGCGTGCGCACTTATCTAGATGCAAAACATCGTCGTTTGGGACGTTATTCAGGCGTTCGTCACAGCCTCTTGATCCCCGGCGCCAGCCTGAGCCACAAAGACGGCATTTATAAGGTACCGGCGCCGGCCCTGCCCTTCGGTAACGGCTATCGCTTCCCTCTCCGCCTCGCACCGTGGCGCAATGTCCTGAAAGATCTGCAGCCCGACGTGATCGAAGTCGGCGATCCCTATTTAACCGCATGGGCCGCACTGGACGCGCGTCGCCAACTGGATGTACCGGTCATTGGTTTCTATCACTCGGATTTACCACTGCTGGTCAGTAATCGCATCGGTAATTGGCTCGGCACTAATGTCGAGACCTACGTCAGCAAGTTGTATAACAATTTCGACCGGGTCTTGGCGCCCAGCACCATCATGGCCGACAAGTTGATCCGATTGGGCGTCGAGAATGTGCACATGCAACCGCTGGGCGTGGACCTTGTGACATTTACACCAACCCTTCGCGATCCATGCCTTAAAGCCGAGCTAGGCCTCAACGAAGACACCCGTTTGCTGATTTTCGCCGGACGCGGATCGCGTGAAAAAAACCTGCCCGTGCTGCTCGACTGCATGAAACGACTGGGCGCTGGCTATCACCTGTTGTTGGTCGGCTCGCACATGCCAGATGCAGTTCCGGACAATGTGTCGGTCATCGGTCATTTCTGCCCCGCCAGCGAAATCGCCCGTTTGTTGGCCAGCGCCGACGCCTTACTGCATGCAGGCGATCAGGAAACCTTTGGCCTGGTGATTCTCGAAGCCATGGCCAGCGGCATTCCCGTCATTGCTGTGGCTGCTGGCGCCTTTTCCGAAATCGTCCCTGAAGCGTGCGGCCTGCTCTGCGAGCCGAACAATCCATTGTCAATGGCCAGCGCCGTACGAGAATTATTCAGCCACAACAGCGTGCAAAAAGGCTACCAGGCGCGACAGCACGTAGAACAGCGATACGCGTGGGACACTGTGGTCGAGGGCCTGCTTGAACACTATCAAGCTGTCCTGGGCAGCCGCTTACCGGTGCTCGCTCATGGCTGACATCGAACGTAGCGTATTGTTGGTGCTTCATGATGTGGCGCCCGAAACCTGGACCGATTACCAGCCATTTGTTCAAGCCATAGACGCTTTGGGCAATATCCCAATGACTCTGTTAGTGGTTCCCGACTTTCATAAACGCAATGCGGTAAGCACTGACAATCACTTTCAGCGCGTGCTGGAAACTCGTATTGCCCACGGCGATGAACTGGCGCTGCATGGCTACTACCATTGCGACGATAGCCCGCCGCCGCGCACACCGCGCGACTATTTCATGCGGCGCATTTTCACGTGGGAAGGCGAGTTTTATGCTCTGGACCGGGATGAGGCGTTGGTACGACTGCATGCCGGAATCGAATTATTTCAGCGCTTAGGCTGGCCGCTCCATGGGTTCATTGCCCCCGCCTGGCTGATGAGTGAGGGCACGCGAGACGCCTTGCGCAGCTTGCCTCTGCACTACACCAGCGATGCTCAGCATTTGTATCGGCTGCCGGACTTCGCCCGGATTGAAGCGCCGGGCATTGTCTGGAGTGCCCGCAGCCCTTGGCGTCGCGGCGTGTCGAAAATCCTCAGCGGGCACCTCGAACACAGGTTTCAGGCGGCATCGACCATTCGATTGGGCTTACACCCGGTCGACATGCGCCATGAGTATGCCCGCCGCTACTGGCTACAAATCCTGCAACGACTGATCCAGAGCGGCCGTACGCCCATGACCAAGGCACACTGGCTTGCCACACAGCATCCAGCCATGAGGTCAGCCGCGTGAAACGACTTGCCTGGTTATTGGCAGGGCTGCTCGCCGCCCTCCTGATTCCGCTTGTGTTGGGTGGCAGTGAGATGTTCCTGCGCCTGCGCAGCTTCCCTCTGGACCTGCTATTGGGAATGCTTGGCATGATCGCCGCGTGCTGGGGCCTGAACTCGCTACGCTTGCGTCTATTGCTGGGTGACAGCGTGGGCGGGCTAAGTCCGCTGAAAAGCCTCGGGGTGGTCATAGCCACCGAGTTCGCGATTTGCGCAACGCCGGGCGGCAGTGGCGGGCCACTGACATTAATGACATTGCTGTCGCGCAATGGCATACGCCCGGCTAAAAGCAGCGCGGTCTTCGCCACTGACCAACTCAGTGATCTGCTGTTCTTCCTGTGTGCCCTGCTTGGCATTCTGCTGTATGCACTGTTTCACGAACTCAGTCAGAAGCTGGAGTGGATGCTCAGCCTGAGTGTGATTCTGATGCTTGGCGGATTGTGCCTGGGCATCGGCTTCGCCCGCTACCATCGGCAGATCATCAAACTCAACGGGGGCCTGCTCAAACGCGTCAACACCAGTGCCACGACTCGTCGGCACTGGGCACGCAAACTGCTGCATTTTCGTGATGCGTTTGTCGACACGCTGAAGATGCCTCGGCAAAAACTGGCGCAGGTGTTCGTGCTGACCTGCCTGCATTGGGGCTTGCGTTACAGCGTGTTGTATCTCGCCTTGCATGGTTTGGGCGTGGACATAGCGTGGGCCTGGAGTTTTCTGATTCAAATGCTGTCACTGAGTGCGGGGCAACTGAGCCTGTTGCCGGGTGGCGCAGGCGCTGCAGAACTGACATCGGCGGCACTGCTGGCCCCCATGGTGGGTAAGTCCACGGCAGCTGCGGCGATCCTGATCTGGCGGGCGGTGACGTACTACTTCTACTTGATCGCCGGTGGGCCGGTGTTTTTACTATTGGTCGGACGACCGTTGCTGAACAAGCTGATACGCCTCAAACACGCCTGATTATTTTTTCGGTGTGCCCGTTGGCGCCTCAGGCGCTTGCTGCAATTGCCGCCAAAGCTCGGCGGCACCGTTGAAGTCCGCACCGTCCTCCAGAACCAGCGCCTCCGGGTCATAACGACTCAGGCAGCCCTCGCCAAGCGTGGGCGGTGCTCTCGATGTGGCTTTGTCGAGTGGATCGGTCATCTTCGCCTCCATCGCTATGCCTTCGCGAATAAACTCACCCCACAGCAAACCTGTGTGAGAGCGGATTTATTCGCGAATGGCAGTAAGCCAGGTACTTGAGACTAGTCGAACACGACCGTCTTGTTGTGATGCACCAGTACCCGATCTTCCAGGTGGTAACGAAGCCCGCGAGCCAACACCATCTTTTCCACGTCGCGACCGAAGCGCACCATATTTTCGATGCTGTCACGGTGGCTGACGCGTACCACGTCCTGCTCGATGATCGGCCCCGCGTCGAGTTCTTCAGTCACGTAGTGACAGGTCGCACCAATCAGCTTCACGCCACGTAGCGAAGCCTGGTGGTAGGGCTTGGCCCCCACGAACGACGGTAGGAAGCTGTGGTGGATGTTGATCACCCGATGCGCATATTCACGGCACAATTGCGGCGGCAGAATTTGCATGTAACGCGCCAGCACGACTACGTCCGCCTCATGGTGCTTGACCAGACGCGAGACTTCGGCGAACGCCGGCTCCTTGTCCTTTGAGTCCACCGGAACATGGTAATAAGGGATGTTATGCCACTCGACCATGCTGCGCAGGTCTTCATGGTTGGAAATCACACAGGCGATTTCGCAATCCAGTTCATCGGTGTGCCAGCGGTGTAGAAGATCTGCCAGACAGTGCGATTCACGACTGGCCATCAACACCACGCGCTTTTTCTGCGCCGAGTCCGTCACGCGCCAGTCCATGGAGAACTCTTCGGCAATCGGCGTGAACGCCTTGCGAAATTCTTCAAGTTCCAGGGGGACTGTGTCGGCACGAATCTCGTGACGCATAAAGAACCAACCACTGAGATTGTCCGAGTGATGGCTCGCCTCGGTAATCCAGCCATTATAGGCGGCCAAAAAGTTACTGACTTTAGCAACGATGCCGACGCGGTCCGGGCAAGCAATCACCAGCCGAAAAGTGCGCATGAGGGAAAAACTCCAGAACTTCGCAAAGGCCGCCATTCTAGCGATTACGCAGAGAAACTGCAGTACTCCTCTCGCCGAGTCTGAAACCGCCGAGGTCATTGGGGCCCGCGTCCTCAGGCAGCGCCGCTTTCCATGATAGCTGTCTACTCAGCACCGACTAATGCCCTGCATTAGAAAGGGCCATTATGGCGATATCCTTCAGCGCCCACGGTACAACATCTAATGTCGTCGCACTGTTGCGCAGGGCCTATTTTATAAATAATTGCCCTAAAACTTTTCTTTAATGTTTACTTGATCAAACTGTCTGACTATTATTGCATCACTGCGTCCCTGCCACCCTCTGAACATAAGGTACCCCTTCATGTCCCTGATCAACGAATACCGTGCCACAGAAGAAGCCATCAAAGAACTGCAAGCCCGTTTGAAAAGTCTGTCGCAAGACGACAAACTGCAAACTGAGCTTGAATTTGAAGGCAAGCTGCGCACCCTGATGGGCGAATATCAAAAATCGCTGCGCGACATCATCGCCTTGCTTGATCCAGAGTCCAAAGTTAGCAAGACTCCTCGCGGCGCCGTGAAGACTACCGGCACCAAGCGTGCGCGCAAGGTCAAGCAGTACAAGAACCCGCACAACGGCGAAGTCATTGAAACCAAAGGCGGCAACCACAAGACTCTGAAAGAGTGGAAAGCCAAGTGGGGTGGTGATGTAGTTGAAGGCTGGGCAACTCTGCTGGGCTAAGTGAACACCGGTCGTCAGCAATGACGGCTCATAAAAAAACGCCAGCTTGCTGGCGTTTTTTTATGAGCCGTTTATGGCCTGCCACGCATTACAGAAAATGTCCCTCCCCCAACCAGATGGCCCTTCAGAGGCTGAAGCGCTCGCGCAGTTGCTGGGCGTAATCCTGCCATTGGCTCAATACCTTAAGCTGGGCCGGTGTAGCACTAAGGGACAACTCAACCAGGGATTTCGTAAAACTTTGTAATGTATTAGGCGCTCCGCTCTCAGCCCGCGATAAGCGCTGCTGACAAAAGGTATACCAGCGCTGTTGCTCCTCGACAGTCAAGGTGTTGGCAAAGTTCCTCGCGCGGTATCTGAATAATAATTCAGGCAGACGCTCATCATCAAAAGGCCATTCGTCGCGGGCCAATTGTTCCGGCTCGGCAGTGCGTACTTGCTCACACAACCGTCGATCACGGTCACCGAGGAACCCGTCATATAACTGCTGCTCCGGGTCTTCACTGGGCGTAAAATTTTCACGGCCATAAACGGCTTTCACTTTATCCTGCCAAAGTTCCTGCGCGTCTGTTAACTGCTGCGCGCGCGCCTGATACTGGGCCATGTCCAATTGCAAACGCTGCTGATCTTCGGCACGCAGCACGTTGAGCGGCGCGACCACCGGGCAGCGGTTTATATGCAACAGCTTGAGCGGCACCGGCAATTCACCGTCGGCAAGATCATCTCGCCGGGTATATAAGCGCTGACGCAATGTATCGGCGTCCTGCTCAAGCAACGGCGCAGGGTCCTGGTGTAAATCACAGACAATCAGCGCATTGCGATTGTGCGGATGCCACGCCAGCGGCAATACCACACCCAAGTAACTGCGCGCAGCGGAGAAGCGCCCGGAGATGTGAACCAGCGGCTGCATCAAACGGATCTGATCCTGCACTCGCTGCTTGCTGCGTAGCTGAAACAAATAGTCATACAGTTTCGGCTGCTTCTCACGAATCAAACGCGCCAAGGCGATCGTA
This sequence comes from Pseudomonas sp. 5C2, assembly GCF_034314155.1. Lineage (NCBI taxonomy): Bacteria > Pseudomonadati > Pseudomonadota > Gammaproteobacteria > Pseudomonadales > Pseudomonadaceae > Pseudomonas > Pseudomonas sp. 5C2. The sequence goes on from NZ_JAVIWH010000003.1 coordinate 62,575, forward strand.
GCGCGCACATCGGACAAGGCATCATGAGCCTGACCGTGATCGATGCTATTGGCGGCGGTCAGACGCTCAAGTTTCAAGGTCACTCGCCCCTCCTCCTCCTCGGGCCAGACGATCCCTTCCGGGCGCAACGCATATGCCGTTCGCACGACATCGATCAAATCCCAACGGCTATTACCGCCCTGCCACTCCCGCGCATAGGGATCGAAAAAATTGCGATACAGGCTGTAACGGGTCACTTCGTCGTCGAAGCGCAGGGTGTTGTAGCCTGCGCCACAGGTGCCTGGTGCCGACAACTCAGCATGCACCCGGGTCATGAAGTCGGCTTCACTCAAACCCTGTTCGGCCAGGCGGTCAGGGGTGATGCCGGTGATCAGGCACGCTGCCGGGTGCGGCAGGATGTCCTCGCTCGGCTGACAGTAGAGGTTAATCGGCGCAGCGATCTCATTGAGCTCAGCGTCCGTGCGGATACCGGCAACCTGAAGCGCACGATCATTGCGCGGGTTGATGCCAGTGGTTTCATAGTCGTACCAAAAGATGCTGGAGGTCACGGGCTATTCCTGAACAGAAGACCGGCAAAGTGTAGGGGGTGCGCAGCATAAATGGCCAATCGGCTGATTCAGGCACGCAGCAGATACATTTACTCACACGTCTTGTACCTATCCGTTTGGAGAGTCTGGTTGCTTCGATGGCCCGTGCTGGCTAGCATCGGGCTTTGTCTTCAGGCGTGCATCACTCGATAATGTCCTTCCCCCCAGCTTTACCAAGGAGTGCTGCGCCGCACATACCATTGGATACTCGCGCCCGTATCGAAACCCCGGAAGGCATCGATCTGATCCTGCGCCCGGCAGGCCTGGTGCCGCGCACGCTGGCGTTTACTCTCGACCTGTTGGTTCGTGCACTGGTCATGGGCGGGCTATTCATCTTCCTCAGCCTGTTCGATAAGTTCGGCATGGGCCTGAGCGCGCTTGTGCTGTTTCTGGGGACGTGGGGGTACATGGTCCTGTTCGAGGTGCTGAATCAAGGGCGCACTGTCGGCAAGCAGATCATGGGCCTTCGCGTGGTTCACGACGACGGCACGCCGATTGGCTGGCCAGCGTCATTGACCCGCAACCTGCTGCGTTTCGTCGACATGCTGCCCTTCGGTTACTTTCTGGGTGCCGTGAGCTGCTTGCAGCACCCCACTTTCAAACGTCTGGGCGATCTGGCCGCAGGCACATTGGTAGTCTATTGCGACCCGCCCGGCGTGCGCCCGACGCTGCCCCATGCGCTGCCGCTGATTGCCCCATTCGCCCTGACCCTGGACGAGCAGCGCGCGCTGTTGGGCTTCGCTGAGCGGCAGGCCAGCCTGTCCGCCGAGCGCACGCAGGAGTTGGCCGCGATTCTTGCGCAGCCCTTGCAAGTCCCCGCAGATCAAGCCGTCGCGCACCTCAATGGGATCGCTCGCGGCCTGCTGGGGCCGACATGAAGCAATCCCTGTTCGAAAGTCGCCATCAACCTGACTGGCAGCGCTTCGCCGAACTGCTGGACGCGCTCGAGCACGGCAAAGCCGAGAGCAAGGCCTGCGAGGCCTTCGCCAGCGACTACCGCCGAATCTGCCAGCAATTAGCCTTGGCGCAAGAGCGCGGCTACAGCAGTCATCTGGTCGACCCGCTGCAACACTTGGCGATGCGCGGCCATCAACAACTGTACCGGCACCGCAGCCAACTGGGTGCGCATCTGTTGAGTTTCGTCCTCGCCGACTTTCCGAGACTGGTCAGGACGCAATGGCGTTTCGTGCTGGTCGCCAGCCTGCTGTTTTTCGGCAGCCTGATCGGCATCGGCCTGTTGGTGTATGTCTTTCCGGACCTGGTCTACAGCGTCGTCAGCCCCGCGCAGGTGACCGAGATGGAAAGCATGTACGACCCGGCGGCGCGGCGCATCGGTGAGGCGGCGACGCGAGGCTCCAGCGAAGACTGGATGATGTTCGGTTATTACATCATGCATAACATCGGGATCGCTTTTCAGACCTTCGCCACCGGACTGCTGTTCGGCTTGGGCAGTCTGTTTTTTCTGTTTTTCAATGGTCTGATGATCGGCGCGGTGGCCGGCCATCTCAGCGGAGTCGGCTACGGGCAGACCTTCTGGTCATTCGTCATCGGCCATGGTGCTTTTGAGCTCAGCGCCATTGCCCTCGCCGGCGCCGCAGGCCTCAAGCTGGGCTGGGCTTTGCTCGCGCCCGGGCCTCTACCGCGCAGTGAGGCGCTGCGGCTGGCGGCAAAAGTGAGCGTGCAGTTGATGTGTGGGGTCATGCTGTTTCTGCTGATCGCGGCCTTTATCGAAGCCTACTGGTCATCAATGACAACTTTTCAACCGCTGACCAAATACCTGGTCGGTGCCTGCCTGTGGGGGCTCGTCGGGGCGTACCTGATCTTCGCTGGACGGAGTGGCCATGCGCCTGACTGACGCCAGTGTCGTGATTCGCCCGCGCAATCCATGGGAAGCCATCGATCTTGGCGTGCTGCTGGCTCGCGAGCATCGCGGCTTACTCATGGCCAGTTGGGCCGTCGTTACGCTGCCGATCTTCGCCGTGCTCAGCGTGGTGTTCTGGAACGCGCCAACGATTGCGATCCTGGTGTTCTGGTGGCTCAAACCAGCCTTTGAGCGCCTGCCGCTGCTGATTCTTTCGCAAGCGATTTTTGGCTCGACGCCCAGCCTCAAGCAAGCCCTGAAAGCCTGGCCAAAAGCACTCAAGCCGCAGTTGCTGGCCAGCCTGACCTGGCGCCGATTGAGCCTCAGCCGCAGCTTCAAACTGCCGGTGCAACAACTTGAACACTTATCCGGCCCGGCACGCCAGCAGCGCATCGGCATTCTCAGCCAACACAACCTGCGCGCCGCACGCTGGCTGACATCGGTCGGCAGCGCACTGGAAATGACCTTATGGCTCGGGTTGATGAGCGTCTTCTATTTGTTGATCCCACAACAGGTCGAACTGAACTGGAGCTGGAACAGCCTGCTCGACATCGAAGGCAACTGGCACTGGCTCGAACACCTGAGCAATGCTTTTTATGCTTTGATCCTGATTTTCTGGGAACCGATTTATGTGGCCAGCGGCTTCACTTTGTACCTGAACAGGCGCACCGCGCTGGAAGCCTGGGATATCGAACTGGTGTTGCGCCGTTTGCGCCAACGCCTGATCGGCAGCGCCTATGTCATGTTGATCGGCCTGGGCCTGGTTTTTTCAACACCCACCCCGTCCGCCTGGGCTACGGAGCAAAGCTATAGCTGCCCATTGCCACCGCTTGATCCTGCATCACCCGAACACGCCCCCACCGGGCCGGACAGCCCACGCCTGACTCATCAGGCACTGACCAGCAACGCCGCACGCGAGAGCATCAACGCGCAACTGGCACAACCGCCGTTCAAGAACCCCAAGACCGTGACCGGTTGGCGCTTGATCGAAGACAAAGCGGCTAGCAAAGCGGAAAAACCTGCGGAATCAGCCCAGTGGCTACTGCGCTTGATCAACTGGCTGGCGCGTATCGCCAGCGTACTTGCCCATGTGTTTGAAGTGCTGCTGTGGGCAGGGGCGATCATCCTGGTCAGCGTATTGATCTGGCGATACCGGGCCTGGATCAGCACCTTCGTCAGCCGTCGCCAAGGCCCGGAAAAGACTCAACGCAACGTCCCCCGGCAATTATTCGGTTTGCAGGTCAACGCCCAAAGCCTGCCCGATGACGTGGCTGGCACCGCCGAACGCCTGTGGGCCACTCAACCCCGCAAGGCCCTGGGCCTGTTGTATCGAGCGCTGCTCAGCCGCCTGTTGACCGACTACCAGCTGCCGCTGAAGAATGCCGACACCGAGGGCGAGGTCTTGCAGCAGGTTGCGCAGCTCAAACAGCAGGCATTGCACGAGTACAGCCAACACTTGACTGAACACTGGCAGAACCTCGCCTATGGCCATCACCTGCCCCCAGCGCATCTGCAGCAGGAACTGTGTGACGGCTGGCGGCAACTGTTCGGTTCGGGGCTCCCCCGATGACCAGACGCAACACACTGCTGATTGGCCTGCTATTAATCGTCGCGCTCGGGCTGGCCGGCCGTTATCTGTACACGCACCTAGAGCGTTACACCGAGGTCATCGACCAAGGTCCGTCGCCCGACGTACGCGGCAATCCCTACCTGGCCGCCGAAAATTTCCTGCGCCAACGCTCGGTGCCGGTCCAGGTCACCGATGCACTCCAGAACTTGCCCGACGCGCGTCAGGAGCCGCAGACCCTGATGCTCCTCGCCAGCCGCGAGAACATGACGCCCCGGCAAGTCGAGCGACTGCTGGACTGGGCCAAATCCGGCGGTCATCTGCTGTTCGTCGCCGAGCAACTCTGGGATGAACAGAAAGGCCGCAGCGGCGACCTGCTGCTGGACCGGGTGCAGATTCACCAATTCCTCAGCGCGGACCTGCAAACACAGGACCGGGCAAAAGCCATCGTGCCCAGGCAGCCTGCCCCCCTGGCGCCGACGGACTACCCAAGCCTGACCAAGCTGTACCTGGAAAACGAAGACGACCCGGCCTATTTCAGTTTCGATACTGACTTTCACCTGGACGACCCCAAGGACCGTGCTCAGTCCTGGGCCAACAGCGGCTCGGCCACGCACATGATGCAACTGGCCTACGGCGACGGTTTGATCACCGTCCTGAGCGACAGCGACCTGTGGAAAAACAAGACCATCGCCCGCTACGACAATGCCTGGCTGCTGTGGTATCTGACGCAGGACAGCTCGGTGACGATGTTGCTGCAATCCGGGCACGCTGATTTGTTCAGCCTGTTGCTGCGGTATTTTCCGGAGGCGTTGACCGCGCTGATGTTGCTGATCACCTTGCTGCTGTGGCATGCAGGCCAGCGTCACGGCCCGCTGCAGGCCCCGGCCTCCCGTGCGCGTCGGCAATTGACCGAACACCTGCGCGCCAGTGCCGATTTCCTGCTCAGACGCAGCGGTCAACAGGTCCTATTGCGTGGATTGCAGCAAGACATCTTGCGTCGCGCCCGACAGCGTCATCCCGGTTTCGAACACCTCGGCATCGCCGACCAATGGCAGGTGCTTGGGCGCCTGACGCGCCAACCCACCAGTGCTGTCAGTCAGGCCCTGCGCCCACGGCCCGCTCAGCGACTGTCCAGCGCAGAATTCACCCGTCAGGTTGCCCACCTGCAAACTCTCAGGAATGCCCTATGAGCGACTACCCGATGGACCCGCAAAGCAGCGCCGAGACCACGACAGCGCCCAGCAATCAGGCCCAGCAACGCCAACGTGCCAGCCATTTGGCTCAGACCCTGCGCCAGGAGCTGCAAAAAGTCCTGATCGGCCAGAACACAGTGATTGACGATGTGTTGACTGCGCTGATCGCTGGCGGCCATGTGCTGATCGAGGGTGTTCCGGGGCTGGGCAAAACGTTACTGGTCCGCGCCCTCGCCCGCTGCTTCGGCGGGGATTTCGCCCGGATTCAGTTCACTCCCGATCTCATGCCCAGTGATGTCACTGGCCACGCGGTGTACGACCTCCAGACCGAACAGTTCAAACTGCGCAAAGGTCCGCTGTTCACCAACCTGCTGCTGGCCGATGAAATCAACCGTGCTCCGGCGAAGACCCAGGCCGCGCTGCTCGAAGCCATGCAGGAACGACAGGTCACCCTGGAGGGACGCGCCCTGCCGATCGCACAGCCGTTCATGGTGCTGGCCACGCAAAACCCTATCGAGCAGGAAGGCACCTATCCTCTGCCCGAAGCTGAACTCGACCGCTTCATGCTCAAGTTGCGCATGGACTATCCAGACTCCGCCGAAGAACTGAGCATGGTTCGTCAGGTCACACGCTCGACCAAGGCCGATATGCTCGATGTACAGCCGCTGCGCACCGTCCTGCAAGCCAAGGACGTGCTGGCCCTGCAACGCATTGCCAGTGAATTACCGCTGGACGAACAGGTACTCGATTACGCCGTGCGCCTGGCGCGCGCAACCCGTAGCTGGCCAGGCCTGACCTTGGGTGCCGGGCCACGTGCGTCGATAGCACTGGTTCGCGGGGCGCGGGCGCGAGCCCTGTTGCGCGGTGGCGAATTCGTGATCCCGGATGACATCAAAGGCTGCGCGCTTGCGGTGTTGCGCCATCGGGTCAGGCTCTCGCCCGAGCTGGACATCGAAGGGCTGTCGGTGGATCAAGTGCTCAAACAACTGCTCGATCAGGTTCCGGCGCCACGTCTATGAAGCAGGCGCTCAAGCCCTCTCGCTTATTGCTCGGCTGGCTTGGCGCATTGATGTGCCTGGCTGTTGTCCTTGGCACTTTGGACGCGTTGGGCATCGATCTTCCGGCGAAACTTTCGGCGGTAGGTTGGGGGCTGTTGATGGCGCTGATACTGCTCAGCCTGCTTGATGCCTGGCGGCTCACTCGCCAGCCCTCGCCGCGCCTGCAACGTCAACTGCCGGGCAGTCTGGCGCTGGGACGCTGGAGCGAAGTACGCATCACGGTCGAGCATGATTTCAGCCAGCAGCTGACACTGAGCGTGTTCGATCACGTGCCTGAGGGCCTGACCGTTGAAAACCTGCCACAAAACATCACGTTGCTCCCCGGCGAACACGCCCAGCTTGGCTACCGTCTGCGCCCGCTGAGTCGCGGCCATTTCGGCTTCGAACGGTGCGAAATCAACCTGCCCAGCACCTTGCGTTTATGGACCACGCGCCGCTATCTGCCGCTGGTCGATGCCACCCGCGTTTACCCCGACTTTGCACGTGTATATGGCGGCCAGCTGCTCGCGGTGGATAACTGGATCAGCCAACTGGGCGTGCGCCAGCGTCAGCGTCGTGGCCTGGGACTGGAGTTTCATCAGCTGCGCGAATTTCGCGAAGGCGACAGCCTGCGCCAGATCGATTGGAAAGCTACAGCACGCCAACGCACACCCATCGCCCGCGAATATCAGGATGAACGTGATCAGCAGATCGTATTCATGCTCGATTGCGGCCGACGCATGCGCAGTCAGGATGGAGACCTGGCGCACTTCGACCATGCGCTCAATGCCTGCCTCCTGCTCAGTTACGTCGCGCTGCGCCAGGGCGATGCGGTGGGGATTACCACCTTTGCTGGCGAGAAGGACCACTACCTGGCACCGGTCAAAGGCTCGGGACAGTTGAATGTGCTGCTCAATAGTGTCTATGACTTGAAGAGCACACAACGTCCCGCCGACTACAGCGTCGCCGTGCGCCAATTGCTCGCCCGGCAGAAACGCCGCGCACTGGTGGTGCTGGTCACCAACCTGCGTGATGAAGACGATGAGCAATTGCTCGGCGCGGTCAAACAGCTGAGCCGTCAGCATCGGGTATTGGTCGCCAGTTTACGAGAGGAAGTGCTGGACAGCCTGCGTCAGACCCCCGTGCAAACCTGGCAAGACGCCCTGGCCTACTGCGGCACCATTGATTTCCTCAACGCACGCGCAGGTCTGCACGAACGTTTGATCGCCCACGGTGTGCCGGTACTGGATGCGCGCCCCGGAGAACTCGGGGCGCAATTGGTCAGCTGTTATCTGAGCTGGAAAAAGGCCGGTACGCTTTGAATCAAAGCAGGTGAATGCAGTGCCCGCGTCAAACAGACCCTGTGCTCAGACCGGGGCTTCCAGAGAGTGGAAGCTGAAGTAACGCTGCAACGCACGGATCAACTGTGCGTACTCGATGGGTGAAGCCTGCAACAGGAACCCTGAATCGTAGTTCCTTGGCGTTTCGTCTTCGTGACACCAGAGGCAACGACCATCGATATCGATGGTTCTCTCTTCACCATTGTTATCCGGTATCTTCAAACGCAGCTCGAAATCCGCGCCTACCAGAATCGGCAGCTCGCTGATCAACATCAAACCGTCTTGTGACACATTGCCGAGACATCCTATCGGTTTATCGGTATATCGATTAAAAACCTGCAAAAAATAAGGCAGTTGATGACGTTCGATTCGTCGTTCGATAAGCATGTTTGACGGTCGCTATGAATGAACCATTAAGCATGGTTGCGCTAGTGCTTTTCGAGTTCGCGGGGGCGTGGCGATAATCGCTGCCGAGGCAAATTCTCCCTTGATACCTGCACGCCATCAAACACATCCATAACCTGAACCCTTTAAAAACAGAGTCTCGGAACAGAGCATTTTTTTGCGTGATGTATGCCGGTCCATGGCCACGTGTGCGACTATTTTTACGTATTTTTACTCCCTGCGCCCAGAGACTAGCTCAACACAGCCGTATGAGCACTCCCAAACATGACCGCCCATCCAATCGGGTGTAATTAAAGTGAGGCTGGGCTCGGCTGTGCCGGTTCACCGCGGCGGTAGTGGCCGAGTTGCTGCAGGGTATCAAGACGTGCGTGCGCTCGAAACGCATACTCGCTGGAGGGGTACTGGGTAATGATGAACTGGTAGGTCTGAGCCGCATCGACGAACAAGCTTTGACGCTCCAGGCATTGCCCTCGTAGCATCGACACCTCTGGTTGGATGTATCGACGCGAACGGCTTTCACGCTCGACCTGGGACAATTCGAGCATCACGCTGTCGCAATTACCCTCGGCATACGAGCGGTAAGCGCTGTTCAGATGCTGGTCCATCGACCAACGCGTGCAGCCGCCGACACTGGCCATCACGGCTAAAACGATCAAAATTCGCATGGGGCTCTCCTGTGCTCTGCAATGTATCGACCCGACCAAGGATTTCTTCAAGGTGTTTTTTGCCCAGAAAAGACGGGCCAAGGTAGTGCAAAGGAACAATGACTACAGGACTGGACAGTAGTAGCCTCTCGCAGCGCCTCAGCAAAGGAGTCTGTAAATGACCGTTCGTCGTACCAAAATCGTCGCTACCCTTGGCCCTGCCAGTAACTCGCCGGAAGTTCTCGAACAACTGATCCTGGCAGGTATGGACGTCGCTCGTCTGAACTTCTCCCATGGCACGCCGGACGAGCACAAAGCTCGCGCCCGCCTGGTCCGCGAGATTGCCGCCAAGCACGGGCGCTTCGTCGCACTGCTCGGCGACCTGCAAGGCCCGAAAATTCGTATCGCCAAATTCGCCAACAAGCGGATCGACCTCAAGATTGGTGATCACTTCACCTTCTCTACCGTTCATCCACTAACTGAAGGCACCCAGGACATCGTCGGCATCGACTACCCGGATCTGGTCAAAGACTGCGGCGTAGGCGACGAACTGCTGCTCGACGACGGACGTGTCGTCATGCGCGTTGATACCGCCACCGCCGATGCCTTGCATTGCACGGTGTTGATCGGTGGTCCGCTGTCCGACCACAAAGGCATCAATCGTCGCGGCGGTGGCCTGACAGCACCAGCCCTGACTGAGAAAGACAAGGTCGACATCAAGCTGGCAGCAGAAATGGAGCTGGATTATCTGGCCGTTTCGTTCCCACGCGATGCCGCCGACATGGAATACGCTCGCAAACTGCGCGACGAAGCCGGCGGTACTGCCTGGCTGGTGGCGAAGATCGAACGCGCAGAAGCGGTCGCAGACGATGAAACCCTCGATGCGCTGATTCGCGCCAGTGACGCCGTCATGGTTGCCCGTGGTGACCTGGGTGTGGAAATCGGTGACGCGGAACTGGTCGGTATCCAGAAAAAAATCATCCTGCACGCACGCCGCCACAACAAGGCAGTCATCGTGGCGACGCAGATGATGGAGTCGATGATCCAGAACCCGATGCCGACTCGGGCTGAAGTGTCGGACATCGCCAACGCAGTGCTCGACTACACCGACGCAGTGATGCTATCGGCAGAAAGTGCTGCGGGCGCGTACCCGATCGAAGCAGTCCAGGCCATGGCACGGATTTGCGTCGGCGCTGAAAAGCACCCGACCAGCAAAACCTCCAGCCACCGCATCGGCAAGAAATTCGAGCGTTGCGACGAAAGCATTGCGCTGGCGGCCATGTACACCGCCAACCACTTCCCCGGTGTGAAGGCGATCATCGCCTTGACCGAAAGTGGCTACACGCCGTTGATCATGTCGCGGATTCGTTCTTCCGTGCCGATCTACGCGTTTTCCCCACACCGCGAAACCCAGGCACGCGCCGCGATGTTCCGTGGCGTCTATACCGTACCGTTCGACCCTGCGGCCCTGCCACCGGGCCAGGTCAGCCAGGCGGCGGTGGACGAGCTGGTCAAACGTGGTCTCGTCAAGCAAGGCGATTGGGTGATCCTGACCAAAGGTGATAGCTATCACACCATTGGCGGCACCAACGGCATGAAGATCCTGCACGTCGGCGATCCAATGGTCTAAGGCTGCCACGGCAGTATCAAAAGGCCCCGCAGTTCATTTTTGAACTGCGGGGCCTTTTTTACGCCTGAATATCCCGTCCCTGAATGGGCATCTTCGCCTTGTTTCGGGAGATCAGCGCTCAACTGCGACTGAGAAACACATCGGCCAACAGCTGACTGCGCGGCAAGCCCGCAAGATAAAGGCGCTTGGCGAAAATCTCGACGCTGGCAGGGTGCCCGCAAAGCAAGGCGATGGTTTGTCGTGAAGCAAGTCGCAGTTCCGCCAACGCGGCTGGGAGTTCGGCGGTGGTGAGTAATTGGATCTGCAGTTGTGGATAAGCCACCGCCCGTTCAGCCAGTGCTGTGGATAAGTAATGCTCGCTGGAGTCGTGGGCCACATGGATCACGCGAATGGTCGCCTGATGTTCCTGACGCAGCGCCTCGCGCAACACGCCCCACAGCGGACCAAGCCCAGTGCCTGCCGCCAGGAGCAATAACGGACGGTTGTGCCAGTCCGGATCATAGTGCAAAGCACCACCGCGCAGCTCACCCAGCCGCATCGGGTCACCCGCTTTCAACTGCCGCGCGGCATCGCTGAAAGCGCCAGGGTGACGGCAATCAAGATGAAACTCGAGGAAGCGATCCTCTTCCGGCAAGCTCGCCAGCGAGTAGGGACGAGCGATGCCATTGGCGGTCCATAACACCAGATGCTGCCCGGCGCGATAGCGAAGTGGCCGCTCGGGTGTCAGGCGCAAGCGCAATACCGTCGGGCTTAGCCAGTCGCAACTGGCAACCTTGGCCGGCAGGCCATCGCGGCCGGGGTCGAAAATTTCCACGGTCAGGTCTTCGACGACCCGACACTGACAGGCCAGTCGCCAACCCTGCTGACGTTTGTCGGCGTCCAGCGCTTCTGGCTGAGCATCCGCAGGTTCGCCTTGCAGGCAGCGAACCAGACAGGCATGGCAACTGCCCGCCCGACAGCTGTAGGGCACGGCGATCCCGGCGTTATTCAGGGCATCGAGCAGATTGCTCGCCGCAGCGACCGGCCATTGCCGGTCACCGACACGGATGTCAGGCATCGGCGTTTTCCCACGCTGCGGCACAACAATTTCGCCCGCCGCGCTTGGCGCGGTAAAGCGCCTGATCCGCACGCTGCAAAGCTTCGTCAAGATCGTCGCCCACTTCCAGCAAGGTCATCCCCACTGACAGGCTCAATTCAGTCACTTCCAGACCAACCAGTTCGACATGAGTAAATGCCTCGCGCAGCCGCTCGCAACAACCGGTCAGGTGTGCAGCAGTGCAATGCGGTATCAACAGCACGAATTCCTCCCCGCCATAGCGAGCCAATACGTCGCCCCCGCGCAGACAGGCAGTGGCAACAGCGGCGAAAGCCTGCAACACCTGATCACCGGCAGCATGGCCGTGGGCATCGTTGATGCGTTTGAAGTGATCCAGGTCGATCAGCGCCAAACCGTGAGAATAACTGTTGTCCATGGTTTCCAGTTCGCGGGAAGCCATGCGCAGAAAGTGTCGACGATTATATAAGCCGGTCAGTTCGTCAGTCGCCACCAGATCTTCAAGCTGACGCATCATCCCGCGCAAGGTCTCCTGATGCGCCTGGAGCGCAAAGCGGCGCTGACGCATGCGCTGCCGCGAGGCCTGGACATAGCGGGCGTACAGACATAGCCAAAGCAATACGATAAACAGCGCGAAGACTTGTAACGCGGCCAAGCCTGGATCCGCCAGTGTCCGCTGGAAGGCTTCCCATAGATTCAATCCGGAGAAGCTCAAGAACACAAACGCCACGCAGCGCACAAATACCTTGGGCGTCAGATGGAACAGGCCAAACAGCATGATCAGCACATACATGACCAGGAATGTGCCCCGGGCGCTATCGAGATTGGCCAGCAGGTATGTTTGCCACCCCAGCGCCAACAGCACCTGAAGCTCGGTCAGACTCGGGTCTTTGAAACGCAGGTTGAAGCCGCCAAGAAACACCCCCAACAGCAGCAACTGGCAGAGCACCACCAGACAGCTGCCAATGACAGCCGTGCGCAGGGGAGCCTGGTAATAGTCGGTAAAAATTGCCACCCAGACCAGTGCTAGCACCAACACATACGTGCTGGCAGCCAAAGCAAATCGTTTCAGCAACAAACTCTGTATGGCTTTAGGGGTCACTCGTTGACTCACCGTGCTCAAAGGGACTCCTTCCCGTGCTGGCACAAACGGCCTCTGTGGCTAATTCCATTAGTCAGCGTTCTGCCTGGACACCCGGTGTTCGCTGCCGCGTCCCCTGCCGGCCTGCGACGCCTTGCAGCGCATGAATCAAGAATCCGTACGATTAAAACCGTCGAGCTAACAAGGTCCACCATAGAGGCCAATTGCTACTTTAGTGCGACTATTCAAAAATAACTATTCAATTCTCGCCCCCCATTACGGCAACGCTTCTTCTAGCCACGCAAAAACAGTGCCCACCCTTTGCCCGACCTTCGTTTGCACGCAAGCGGATGTGTCCAGGCCAACCCCACGCTATACTGCGGCGCCTTTTTTGCGTCGGCGTTGTGAGTCGGCGCGCTTACTTAAAGATGTTTTTCAGCAGAGCACGGCGGTACTGTTGGAAACAGCTAATCGAATGTTCCCGTCCTAGCAGAGGAGCGTGCCACATGACCGTGATCAAGCAAGACGACCTGATACAGAGCGTCGCCGACGCCTTACAGTTCATTTCTTACTACCACCCCGTAGACTTTATTCAGGCCATGCATGAGGCCTATCTTCGCGAAGAGTCGCCTGCGGCCCGCGACGCCATCGCCCAGATCCTGATCAACTCGCGCATGTGCGCGACCGGCCATCGGCCGATCTGCCAGGACACCGGCATCGTGACCGTGTTCGTTCGTGTGGGCATGGATGTGCGCTGGGATGGTGCCACCATGAGCCTGGACGACATGATCAACGAAGGCGTGCGTCGCGCTTACAACCTGCCGGAAAACGTCCTGCGGGCTTCGATCCTGGCTGACCCGGCTGGCGCTCGTAAAAACACCAAGGACAACACCCCGGCAGTTATCCACTACTCCATCGTCCCGGGTAACACCGTGGAAGTGGACGTGGCGGCCAAAGGCGGCGGCTCGGAAAACAAGTCGAAGATGGCGATGCTCAACCCGTCCGATTCGATCGTCGACTGGGTGCTGAAAACCGTACCGACCATGGGCGCTGGCTGGTGCCCACCCGGCATGCTCGGCATTGGTATCGGCGGCACCGCCGAGAAAGCTGCGGTGATGGCCAAGCAAGTACTGATGGACTCCATCGACATTCACGAGCTGAAACTGCGTGGCCCGTCCAACCGTATCGAAGAGATCCGTCTGGAGCTGTTCGAGAAGGTCAACCAACTGGGCATCGGCGCTCAGGGCCTTGGCGGTCTGACCACCGTGCTCGACGTGAAAATCATGGACTACCCGACCCACGCGGCTTCGTTGCCGGTGTGCATGATTCCTAACTGTGCGGCGACCCGTCACGCGCACTTCGTGCTCGATGGCAGTGGCCCGGCTTCGCTGGAAGCGCCACCGCTGGATGCCTACCCGGAAATCGTCTGGGAAGCCGGTCCATCCGCGCGCCGCGTCAACCTCGACACCCTGAAACCGGAAGACGTGCTGAGCTGGAAAACCGGCGAAACCATCCTGCTCAGCGGCAAGATGCTCACCGGTCGCGACGCCGCGCACAAACGCATGGTCGAGATGCTGGACAAGGGGGAAACACTGCCTTTCGACCTCAAGGGTCGCTTCATCTACTACGTTGGCCCAGTCGACCCGGTGCGCGACGAAGTGGTTGGCCCTGCTGGCCCGACGACCGCAACGCGGATGGATAAATTCACCCGCCAAATCCTCGACCAGACAGGCCTGCTGGGCATGATCGGTAAATCCGAACGCGGCCCGACTGCCATCGAAGCGATCAAGGACTACAAAGCCGTGTATTTGATGGCTGTCGGCGGCGCGGCTTACCTGGTTGCTCAGGCGATCAAGAAATCCCGTGTGGTGGCCTTCCCCGAAATGGGCATGGAAGCGATCTACGAGTTCGACGTCAAAGACATGCCGGTCACCGTTGCAGTCGATAGCAAAGGCGAATCGGTACACATCACTGGGCCAGCTATCTGGCAGAAGAAAATCAGTGAAAGTCTGGCGGTAGAAGTTCAGTAAAAGCGACGTATCAGATACGCCCCTCGCATAAAAAACCCGATCACTTGATCGGGTTTTTTATGCCTTGCACATTACTTGACGGCGGAGCGCACCACGCTCAACTCAGGCGTCACCACGCGACGCTGACTCAAATACCGCGTGCAACTGACCCGCAGGAACGAGGCAAAATTAACCACCTCACCGCGATAATCCATGACCTCTTCATACAGTTTGCCAATCAGCTGATTGGTGGTCATGCCATCGAGCTGAGCGATCTCGGCGAGGATGTCCCAGAACTGATTTTCCAGGCGCAGCGTCGTCACCACACCGCAAATGCGCAGCGACCGTGAGCGCGACTCGTAGAGAATCGGATCAGCTTTGACATACAGCTCGCACATACGCCCTCCTTACAAAATAATTTCGGTTCCGAGCAGTTTCAGGAAGCCGTTCAACCAGCTCGGATGCGCAGGCCAGGCTGGCGCGGTGACCAGATTGCCTTGGGTGTGCGCAGCGGTTACCGCGATGTCGATGAACTCGCCACCGGCCAGACGCACTTCCGGCGCGCACGCAGGATAAGCACTGCATTGACGGTCTTTGAGGATACCCGCTGCGGCGAGCAGTTGCGCGCCATGGCAGACCGCCGCGATGGGTTTATCGGCCTTGTCGAACGCGCGCACCCACTCCAGCACGGTTTCATTCAAACGCAGGTACTCCGGCGCGCGACCACCAGGCACCAGCAGCGCGTCATAGTCCTCAACCTTGACCTGATCAAAATCGAAGTTGAGGGCAAAGTTGTGCCCGGGTTTTTCGCTGTAGGTTTGATCGCCTTCAAAATCGTGAATCGCCGTACGCACGGATTGGCCATTGGTTTTGCCCGGACAGACCGCGTGGACGGTGTGCCCGACCATCTGCAGCGCCTGGAACGGCACCATCACTTCATAGTCTTCGACGTAATCGCCAACCAGCATGAGAATTTTTTTAGCGGCCATTTGAAGCTCTCCTTGAATGTAGGGCTTGGGCAATAAGCGTAGTCAAGCTACGGCCGATAGGGGCAAGACAGGTAATAGGCAACTACTACGACGGTGAAAAGCTGCGGGAAGGATCAGTCTCGTCGGTCGAGGACGTTGACGACCAGGCGGTCAATCCAGCCCCAGGCACGCTGCTTGACCCGACGCCAGAATGGCCGAGCCTCCCAGGCTTCGAGACTGACCGGTGAGCTGAGCGCAAAGTCGTTTTCGAAGCTGGCAGCGACCGCAAGCGTCAGGCCGGGATCAAGGGCTTCGAGATTCGCTTCCAGGTTGAAGCGCAGGTTCCAGTGATCGAAGTTGCACGAGCCGATACTGACCCAGTCGTCGATCAAGACCATCTTCAAATGCATAAAGCACGGCTGGTATTCAAATATCTGCACGCCCGCCTTGAGCAGTCGCGGGTAATAGCGATGGCCTGCATAACGCACCGACGGATGATCGGTACGTGGACCGGTCAGCAGCAGGCGTACATCGATACCCCGCATAGCGGCTCTACGCAGGGAACGACGGACTTTCCAGGTCGGGAGAAAGTACGGGGTTGCCAGCCAGATTCGGCGCTTTCCACTATTTATCGCACGCACCAACGATTGCAAAATGTCGCGGTGCTGGCGGGCGTCGGCGTAGGCCACGCGGCCCAACCCCTGACTGGCGACCGGCACCGTGGGCAAGTGCGGCAACCCGAAACGAAGCGTCGGCCGCCATGCGAAAGGGCGATGATTAGCGTGAAATTGCCGGTCGAACAGCACTTGCCAGTCAGCAACCATCGGCCCCGTGATTTCCACCATCACTTCATGCCATTGGCTGGTGTTCTGCTCCGGCAACCAGAACTCATCGGTCACGCCCGTCCCCCCCACCACCGCCAGACGTTTGTCCACCAACAGCAACTTGCGGTGATCGCGGTAGAGGTTACGAAAACCACGGTGCCAACGCACAGGGTTGTAAAAGCGCAGAACGACGCCTGCTTCGATCAAGCGATTGCGCAGGTTCAAGGTGAATGCCTGAGCGCCATAGTCGTCGAACAAGCAGCGCACAATGACCCCGCGTGACGCCGCGTGGACCAGCGCTTGAACCACTGCATCGGCACAGGCTCCGGCTTCGACCAGATAAAGTTCCAGTTCAATCTGATGTTGCGCCTGTTCTATAGCCTCGATCATGCGCGGGAAAAACGCAGGACCGTCGACCAGCAAACTGAATTTATTGCTGCTGCGCCAGGCAAAGATCGCTCGACTCATGTCAGCGCGCCGTGAAAATCAGCACGGCACCCACCGGTACCGACAAACTGATTGCCGACAACCCGGCGACCTTACGTAAAGCGCTCAGGCCAGGCACCAAATCGAAATCCTCGGCATGCACCACTAAAGGCTCCAGGGTGACCACTTGGAATCGTCGATCATCAAGCCGGGTGGCGAGCAGTTCGGCACTGTAGCGGTGGGAGGCGCCGTGCAGGGTGACGGTCAGTGGCAGGCGCAGTTCCAGTTGAGCACCGGGCGCCAGGTCGTTGATCGGCCGCAAGTCGAGTTGCGCGGCAATCTGCGCCGAAGGAAACTGTTTAACCTCAAACAACTGATCACGCATGCGTTCGTCGCGCAGGGGAATACCACTGCTGACGGAGTCGAGCTCGACCTGAAGTTCGGCCATGCCTTTCAGGTCGACCTTACCGTGCAAGACGAGAAAGCGATGCACTTCAGACGTGTCAGCATTTTTGGTGGAAATAAACGACAGTCGCGATGACTCGTTATCCAGATACCAACTGGCGTGGGCCGGCAAAGCCAGGACTCCAAGCAGGGCCTGCACGCCAAGGAGGGCCAGGCGGGTCATCGTGTGCATGCAAGCTCCAGGTGCGCATTTGGCGCCAACCTTAACCGGCTGTCAGAGAGCTGGCAAATGCTGTGCAAACGCCAGCGGGCAACGCCTCAGCGGGTCATAGATCCAGCTGACAGCCCTGACGCGGGTTCTGCCATGCCGCGCTGCTGCTACGGCCAAAGCCAGTGGCGGTCACGCGTTTATTCTCGACGTCATCGACCAGACTACTGGGCACGTATTGCTTCACGTACGCCGCGCAATAGTCAGCAGGGTTGCCCGTCACGTATCGGCACGAACAATACTCCTTGGCCGTATAGGCACTGATGATGCTCGGGAAAACCCGCAATGCAACACGGTTCTGCCAAGCCAACACGGCTACCATCAGGGCCACCAGCAACAGCAGGCTGCTGAATGGGCGGCGCAGGACAAACCAGCGGTGACTGTTCACTGCTCACCCTCCCCGGCAAACGCAGCCAGTGCCCGCTTGAGCAATTGATCGTCGTCGTAACGCGCATCACGGTCATCGGCGTAACGCACGATCACCAGATTGGCGCTGGGCACCACATACAAGGCCTGCCCCCAATGCCCGAGCGCGGCGAAGGCATCCGGCGGTGCATCGGGCCAAGGCCTTATTGAGGTGTCGGCATCGGGCAGGCGATTCAACCACCACTGTCCGCCCGGCACTTCATTATCTGACGCAGATTGATTGTGAGCGAATGGCGTCAGGCTGAAGTCGACCCAGGCCTTAGGCAGTAACTGCTTGTCCTGCCAGCGACCGCCACGCTGCATCAGCAGGCCGATACGCGCCAGATCCCGCGCGCTCATGTAGGCATAAGACGAGCTGACGAAGATGCCGCTCCCATCGGTTTCCCACACCGCGCTGCGAATGCCCAGCGGCTCGAACAGCGCAGTCCAGGGATAGTCCGGGTAGGCCTTGTCACCGACCATGCCTTTCAAGGCTGCAGACAATACGTTGCTGTCACCGCTGGAATAACGGTAGACGGCTCCCGGCGCGCAGGCCACGCCATGCCCAGCGGTGAATCGGGCCATATCGCGGTGCCCTCGGGTATAAAGCATCGCTACCACTGAGGAGTTGAGCGGCGCGTACTCATAGTCTTCCTGCCAATCCAGACCCGAGGCCCAATGCAGCAAATCCTGCACACGGATGTCCGGGTGGGCCTTGAACGGTGGGTAGAATGTGCTCACTGAATCGCCCAGCTGGAAACGCCCTTCACCAAACGCGACACCAAGCACGCTGGCCATCACGCTTTTGCTGACTGACCAAGTCAAATGCGCCGTGTTGGCCGTGGTCGCTGCCGCATAGCGCTCGTAAACCAGTTGTCCGTCGCGGATCACCAACAGCGCATCGGTGCGGATGCCTTTGCGGGTCGCGTCATCACGTGCTGGGAAGGCGTAATCCTCCAACGCTAGCACCGCCGGGCTCCGTGCCGCAGGGGCGCTTGACCATTGTTCGCCGGGCCAGTTTTGCGCCAACGCCGAACAGGCGCACAAGCCCAATGCCACGGACTGGCACAAACGCAAAAAAAGCCGAAGATTCATGGAGTAATCTCTTGCGAAGTCTCTATAACCCTAGCAGCGATTCGTGACAAGCCTGAGAGGACCGCTCCGATTCTGTCAGGCCGCGATGACCCTCCGGCGGTCCTGTCATACAAGCATCACCAAAGCTTAATGGTGGTGACATCGGCTCTCCCTAGCCTAACTCCGTACCACACAGTCGACCGGCCGCAAACCCATGGCTGGCTTACGGAGACGACCCATGACCCAGATCGCCCGCAGTCGTGACACAGGTGCCGAACGTCGCCTTCAGGCTGAACGCCTAATTGGACCACAGGCACTGCATGAAGCCCAGTCCTTACGCTTCAGCGTGTTCAGCGGCGAGTTCAACGCCAAACTCAAAGGCGCCGAACTTGGCCTGGACAGGGATGACTACGATGTGCACTGTGCGCACATCGGCGTACGCGACCTCACCACGGGCCGTCTGGTGGCGACTACCCGTTTGCTCGACCATAAAGCCGCCAACACCTTGGGACGTTTTTACAGCGAAGAGGAATTCAGCCTGCACGGCCTCGGCCATCTGCAAGGCCCGATTCTGGAGCTGGGGCGTACCTGCGTTGATCCGGCGTACCGCAACGGCGGCACCATCGCGGTGTTGTGGAGTGAGCTGGCGGAAATCCTCAATGAAGGCAGCTACAGCTACCTGATGGGCTGTGCCAGCATTCCGATGCAAGATGGTGGCATCCAGGCCCACGCGATCATGCAGCGCTTGCGCGAACGCTACCTGAGCACTGAACATCTGCGTGCCGAGCCGAAAAATCCGCTGCCAGTCTTCGACCTGCCCAAGAACGTCATCTGTGAAATGCCGCCACTGCTCAAAGCCTATATGCGGTTAGGGGCAAAAATCTGCGGCGAGCCATGCTGGGATGAAGACTTCCAGGTGGCCGACGTTTTCATTCTGCTCAAACGCGACGAGCTGTGCCCCCGTTACGCCCGCCACTTCAAGGCGGCCGTGTGATGAGCCGGGTACGCGGCTATGCCCGTGTTGCGCGGGTGCTGTGGGTGATTGCTCTGGGGCTGACCATTGCCGGCGCGTTCGGTGTGCTTGAACGCTTGCGCATCGGCAACTCCATGGCGCGTCGGCAACGCTGGGCCAGTTGGTTCATGACCCACTTGAGTGGCGCCCTGCCCTTTCGCGTAACCGTCAGCGGCGAGCTGCCGCGTGAGCCGATGCTGTGGGTCAGCAATCATGTGTCGTGGACCGATATCCCTTTGCTGGGGATGCTCGCCCCTCTGTCGTTTCTGTCCAAAGCTGAAGTGCGGACCTGGCCGGTGGCCGGCTGGCTGGCGTTGAAAGCGGGCACCTTGTTTATCCGTCGCGGTTCGGGCGATAGCCGATTGATCCAGCGACAAATGACCCGGCACTTGCAAGAAAATGATGCGCTGATGATTTTCCCCGAGGGCACCACCACCGACGGCCGCAGCCTGCGCACCTTCCATGGTCGCCTGCTGTCCAGCGCAATCGATGCAGGCGTGCCGTTGCAGCCGGTTGCCATTCGTTATCTGCGTGACGGCAAGCCTGACCCTATAGCGCCGTTCATCGGCGACGACGACCTGCTCTCACACCTGCGCCGTTTGTTCGCCAACGAGCAGGGTGATGTGCATATCCAGTTACTCCCTCCGATCGCCAGCCAACATCAAGAACGCGCTGCTTTGGCGTTTCAGGCTCAGCAAGCCGTGCACCTGGCCCTGTTTGGCGAGGTCGCTCAGCCAAGGGCTGAGCGCTCGGCCAAAGCAGCCTGAGCAAAATCCTGCAACAGCGGGTAAAACTCTGCGAAATCCGCACTCAATGGCTGATACAGCGCCTGCAATTCATGCATGGCGCCGGCCAATCCTTGCGGTCGCGACAGGCGTCGGGAAATCCCGCTCAGCACCTGCTCCAGCACCTCGAACTCCCGATAAGAGCCCAGCCAGTCCTGGGCCGCCATGCGCGGCGCGATCAGGGCCAGACGCTCCGGTAACGCCGGTTCGGCGGCCAGCACCCGATAAACCCTGGCGGTGAATGCATCCAGCGGTTGTTCGGCATACACCGCCCAGTCCCGCGCCAGGCAATGATCGAAAAACACATCCAGGACGATGCCGGCAAAACGCCGTCGCTCCAGCGGGAAGCGGGCGATGGACTGCTTGATCAGCGGGTGCGTATCGGTGAACGAATCAATGCTGCGATGCAGCTGGATCGCCGCTTCGAGTTCGGGGGTAAAACGTCCCGGCAGCGGTCCTTTGACGAAATCGCCGTACAGACTGCCGAGCAATTGCGCCGAGCGCTGACCGCCCAAGTGGAGGTGTGCGAGATAATTCATGAGCCCAGCGTACGCCTATTCCGCACCGAGGCCTATATCGATATAACCCGATATAGCGTTTTATGAGATGCTTAGCACCCATTCATATTTGTATATCGCGAAATATAGATATAAAGTTCGCTGATTCGCGATATACCGCTATACACGGATTTGAGAACGACATGTCTATCGACCTCGACGAAATAATAAAAGCGCTGGCCCACCCTGTTCGCCGCGAAATACTCGCGTGGCTCAAAGACCCTCACGCCTGCTTTCCCAATCAGGATCACTCGCTGGACAACGGCGTTTGCGCCGGACAGATCGACCAACGTGCCGGCCTCTCCCAGTCCACCGTTTCTGCGCACTTGGCGGTCCTGCAACGTGCCGGTCTGATCACCAACAAAAAGGTCGGCCAATGGCACTTTTTCAAACGCAACGAAGACGCCATCCAGGCGTTCCTGCAAGAAATGAACAAGCAGCTCTGATTTCTTCCCACTTTTCAGGAGACGCTTCGTGCCTCTTTCGCTACTGATGCTGGCCTTGAGCGCCTTCGCTATTGGCACCACGGAATTCGTGATCATGGGGCTGCTGCCCGATGTCGCGGCTGACCTCGGTGTCTCGATCCCTGGCGCTGGCTGGCTAGTGACCGGTTACGCCCTGGGCGTGGCTATCGGCGCGCCGTTCATGGCCCTGGTCACCGCCAGACTGCCCCGTAAGGCCGCACTGGTTTCGCTGATGGTGATTTTCATCATCGGCAACCTGCTCTGCGCCCTCGCCAGCGACTACAACCTGCTGATGTTCGCCCGGATTGTCACCGCCCTGTGTCACGGTGCATTTTTCGGTATCGGCTCGGTCGTTGCGGCCAACCTGGTCGCGCCCAATCGTCGCGCTTCGGCCGTCGCCATGATGTTCACCGGTTTGACCCTCGCCAACGTCCTGGGCGTGCCACTGGGCACCGCGCTGGGGCAGTTGGCGGGCTGGCGTTCGACCTTCTGGGCGGTGACGCTGCTCGGCGTGATCTCGTTGATCGGTTTGATCCGCTTCCTGCCGGCCAAACATGACGAGGAAAAACTCGACATGCGTGCCGAACTGGCCGCCCTGACTGGCGCCGGAATCTGGCTATCACTGAGCATGACCGTGTTGTTCGCCGCGTCCGTGTTCACCCTGTTCACCTACATCGCCCCATTGCTCGGCGACGTCACCGGGGTATCACCCAGCGGCGTGACCTGGACCCTGCTGCTGATCGGCCTGGGTTTGACCCTGGGCAATGTGATTGGCGGCAAGCTGGCCGACCGCAATATGTCGCTGACCCTGATCGGCGTGTTCATCGTCATGGCGGTGGTCTCCACCGTGCTGACCTGGACCAGCACCGCGCTCATTCCAACTGAAATAACCCTGTTCCTCTGGGCCACCGCCAGCTTCGCAGCCGTGCCCGCCCTGCAAGTGAACGTGATGACCTTCGGCAAGGCCGCGCCCAACCTGATTTCGACCCTGAACATCGGCGCCTTCAACATCGGCAACGCCCTGGGCGCCTGGGCGGGTGGGAGCGTAATCGCACACGGCTTCGGCTTGACCCGCGTGCCTGTGGCCGCTGCAGCGCTGGCGGTGCTCGCACTGCTGGTGACCCTGCTTACTTTTCGCCAGAGCGTTAACCCCGATCTGGCACCTGCTACCGACTGATCCTTAGAGGGTTCTACACCATGACCACTATTTTTGACCCGATTACACTGGGCGATCTGAAATTGCCGAACCGCATCATCATGGCGCCGCTGACCCGCTGCCGCGCCGATGAAGGTCGCGTCCCCAATGCACTGATGGCTGAGTATTACGTTCAGCGCGCCTCGGCGGGCCTGATCATCAGCGAAGCGACCTCGGTCACGCCAATGGGCGTCGGCTACCCTGACACGCCCGGTATTTGGTCCAACGACCAGGTACGGGGCTGGAGCAACATTACCAAAGCCGTGCACGCTGCAGGCGGCCGTATCGTTTTGCAACTGTGGCACGTTGGCCGGATTTCCCATCCGTCGTACCTCAACGGTGAAACCCCGGTCGCTCCGAGCGCGATTGCCCCTGCGGGCCACGTCAGCCTGGTTCGTCCACTGTCTGACTACCCGGTACCGCGCGCCCTGGAAACCGCTGAAATCGCCGAGATCGTCGATGCTTACCGCGTAGGAGCGGAACACGCCAAGGCCGCCGGTTTCGACGGTGTCGAAGTCCACGGTGCCAACGGTTACCTGCTCGATCAGTTCCTGCAAAGCAGCACCAACCACCGCACCGACGAATACGGCGGCTCGCTGGAAAATCGTGCACGCCTGATGCTGGAAGTGACCGATGCGGTGATCGAAGTCTGGGGCGCGGGCCGTGTCGGCATGCACCTGGCGCCACGTGCCGACTCCCATGACATGGGCGACGAGAACCTGTCCGAAACCTTCACCTACGTAGCCCGTGAACTGGGCAAGCGTGGGATCGCGTTTATCTGCTCCCGTGAAAAAGAAGCTGGCGACAGCCTTGGCCCACAGCTGAAAAAAGCCTTCGGCGGCCAGTACATCGCCAACGAACGCTTCACCAAAGACAGCGCCAACGCCTGGCTGGCCAGTGGCAAGGCCGATGCAATTGCGTTCGGCGTGCCGTTCATCGCCAACCCTGATCTGCCGGAGCGTCTGCAACAAGATGCACCGCTAAACCCCGCACATCTGGAAACTTTCTACAGTAAGGGCCCGGTCGGTTATATCGATTACCCACGAATGTAAGACGTTCACGCCACACTAAAAAAGCCCCGATTCTTAGAGCCGGGGCTTTTTATCTAATGACCACACAAACAACTAGCGCCCATTACAAACAGCGCCAGAGCAGTCAATATGTATTCCCGCGCGCCCTACGCACGCTTGCCGACGGGTTTACCGTCTGCGTCGGTTACCGTGCCATCTTCATATTCAAAAGTGCCGTCAACATGACGCATCACTTTGTCTGCCGAGTAATACCACCTTCCATCCGGGTACTTGATATCACCGGCAGGGTCTTTGATTGACCCATCCGGATACTCGGTCGTCCCGTCTGCGTATTGTTTACTTCCATCTGGATGAGTCACTGTCTTGTTAGCGTCATCGATTACTTTCCCATCGGGAAGTGTAACGGTCGACGTTTCGTTATTGACCACGGTTCCATCGGCCAGCTTAACGATGGGAGCGGGCTGGCCAGTGGACAAATCCTTGATGGTGGAAGCGATCGAAAAGGCGTTAGCGGCTATATCAAAGGAAGTGCTAACGCTTTCCAGGATACTGCGGGGCGCCGGTTTTTCCGGAAGCTCTCGGGCTGGCAAGCCCGCCTGATCGACTTGAGGCTTGGCGGGTGGAGCTTTTGGCTTGTCCAGGGAAATCGATGGTTTGGCTGGAGGGCCTTTTGGCTTGTCCAGAGTCAGCGGTGGCTTGGTTGAAGGGCCCTTGGGCTTATCTTTGGACGTCGACGTTTTGTCCCCGGACGTATCTTTTTTTATCGGCTTTTTAAACTTATCACCAGGCGGTCTGGCAGGGGACGCAATCAAAGCTTCCGCATGAGGAACATCAGTCCCAAGGCCAGAGCCAATACTATCGAGTGGTGCATTCATCACATTTTCCTTTTACCCGGCCCGCAACAAATAGCCTGACCGGGTGTTAATTATTTATCGCAAGGTTATTTATTTAACGGGTATGCAGCACTTCAATAACCCGCTTCGACCCAGAACAACTCAGTCGCTAAAGACACCTTACAAAATAACTAACAAAAGACAAGCCTCTCCACGGCTCATTATCAAGAAACATCAATAAACAGAAAAGCCCCACACGCAACCGAGCTAATTCCAATCACTGTAAATACTTAGGGCCACGCTGCGCACCGGTTTTATCGATACACCAATGCGTGCGCGCCTTTATGTGCTCACTGCTGACTAACGGGCGTTAATCTGCTGTTGCAGATTCTGAATCTGGCTTTGCAAGGTACTGATGTTGCGCGTGACTTGCCCACGGAACGCATCAAACTCAGCGGTACTGCCACCTTGAGCCGCAGCAGCCGGACGATTGTCCTGCTCGCTCTTGAGCACCAATACCTCTTGCTCAAGACGGTCGATGGCCACACTTGGATTGCCCTGCTTTTTCAGCGCGGCCACATCAGCGCTCAGGCTTTTCATCTGGGCATCAAGCTGGGCTTGAATGGACTGCGTGGACTTCACGTCGGGCTGGGCACCTTTCAATGCCGCCAGTTCGCTACCCAGGCTTTTCACTTGCTCTTCTAGCTGAGCATTGGCGGTCTGCAACTGGGCAGTCTGCGCAGACATCTGCTCCAGACGCTTGCCCAAGCCACTTTGTTGGCCGACGACGCCCTCTTGCTGTTTGTCCTGATCGTTCAGTTTGCTTTCCAGCTTCTGAATTTGCAGTTTCAACGCCTCACTGCCATTGCTGGCGACCGACTGGGTTGCCACCACTTTCCCGGAGATATCCTGTAACCGCCCTGCTGCTTCCTCGCTGATGCGAGCAAAGCTTTCCTGAGTCGCAACCAGTTGCTGCTCCATCAACGAAACCTGCTGAAAACTCCACCAGGCCAGCCCAGCGAAGGCAATGAACAATGCGCCGACCAACGCCCAGATAGGCCCGGTGTTGGCGCGGTTGACCTTTACCACTGGCGTGCTGCGCGAATACACCGTCGTGCGCTCACGAGCAGCGGCGGTCGGTGCAAAATCGTCATCGTCGTCTTTGGCACTGAGGTTCGGCACATCATGGAAGTCATCGTGCGGGTCGTTACGCATGGTTAAACCTTTTGGAAGCTGCTGGAAACTGAAAAGGATTGCAGTATAACCACTGACCCGCCGACCAAGAGGTCCTGCTTCAAATCGACTGTTGCGCTTTCCACCAGCCACAAAACTCGTCCAGTGCCGTCCACAGGCTGACCCGTGGCTGATAGTCCAGATAATGCTGGGCCCGGCTGATGTCTAACGTGAAATCCTTGCTCATCATCTGCACGCCCAGCCGCGACAACGTCGGTTCCGGGCGCCCGGGCCACAACAGGCAAGCCCCCTCGTTCAAGGCGGCGGCGCTGTAAGCCAGCGCATAGGAGCGGTAGCGGGTGACTTGCGGCAGTTCCATCTGACGCATCACATAGTTCACCACATCCCACAGTGGAACCGGCATGCCGTTGCTGATGTTGTAGGCCTTGCCCAAGGCGGAACCGGCCGCCAGCAGACTGCTGAGCAGTGCGTCATTGAGGTTCTGGATGCTGGTGAAGTCGACCTTGTTCAGGCCATTGCCGACAATCGATAGGCGTTTTTTGCGCTGCATGTTCAACAGCCGCGGGAAGATGCTGTTGTCGCCTGCGCCCGTGACAAAACGCGGGCGCAAGGCGATGACTTCCAGCCCGAACTCTTCGGCACCGAAAACCTTTTGCTCTGCCAGGTATTTGGTCGCCGCATAATGATTGATGAAGCGCGTGGGCACCTGTTCTTCCTTGATCCCCAGATGCGAATGACCGTCGAAGTAAATCGACGGCGACGACAGATGCACCAACCGCCGCACCTGCTGCTTGAGGCAGCCTTCGACGATGTTTTCCGTCACTTGCACGTTGCCTTGCTGAAAGTCCTGACGTCGACCCCAAACCCCCACGGCTCCGGCGCAATGCACCACAGCTTCGACGTCATGGCATAGCCGCTGTACCAGTTCGGGATCGGACAAATCACCCTGAATGAATTCCGCACCACGGCGCACCAGATGCTCGACGCCCTCGGCACGACGGCCGTTGACCCGCACGGTAAAGCCCTGCTCTAACGCGAAACGCGCAAAGCGTCCGCCGATGAAGCCGCTTGCGCCGGTGACCAGAATCTTCATTTACCGCTCCGTTAACTGTGTGTGTGTGTGTGTGTGTTCATTACGTGTGTTGTTTATTGCGTGGCTCGAAGCAAGTGACGCTCACGAAATGTTAAGCGGCACTAGCCATTGACCTGCCCGGTGGGTCAGATGCTCCGTCAACTGCGTCAGCAACTGACCGCCATTGCGCCAATAATGCCAATACAACGGGACATCGATGGGGTGATCAGCCAACAGTTCCACCAACAGGCCGCGCTGCATCTGATCACGCACCTGCTCCTGCGGCACCAGCCCCCAACCGAGCCCCGCTTCGGCCATGCGCAGAAACCCTTCGGACGACGGACACAAATGATGCTCGAAGCCACCCTCCACGCCCAGCGATGCCAGGTAACGGTGCTGAAGAAAGTCATCGGGACCAAACACCAGCGCCGGTGAGCGCGCCAATTGCACGGCGGCAACACCCTGCGGAAAGTGCCGGGTGATAAAACCGGGACTGGCCACGGCACGATAGCGCATGGCACCCAGTAACACGCTGCGCGCGCCTGCCACCGGGCGCTCGGTGCCGCACACACAAGCGGCCACTTCACCGGCACGCATCCGTTTGAGGCCCACGTCCTGGTCCTCGACCACCAGGTCCAGCAATAGATGCTGCTCGGCGCAAAAATCCCCGACTGCGGCTGCCCACCATGTCGCCAGACTGTCGGCGTTAAGCGCGATGCGCAGGCGTTCGGGCATGCCTTCTTCGTCCAGTGCTGGCACCTGGCTTTGCAGGTCTCGTTCAAGCAGACGCACCTGCTGCACATGGTTGAGCAAGCGTCGGCCAATCTCTGTCGGGCTCGGCGGGGTGGCACGGATCAACACGGGCTGACCGACCCGCGCCTCAAGCAATTTGATCCGTTGCGATACCGCTGATTGGGACAGGCCCAGGACCTGAGCGCCACGCTCGAAACCCGCCTGCTCGACGACAGCCGCCAAAGCGGAGAGCAATTTATAGTCGAACATCATTTTCTCTAATGAGTGATGAGCATTATTTGTTTTTCTTATACAGCCAAGCACCCCACACTCGCCACACAAACTGCATCAACCAAGGAATTACGTCTCCATTTTTGACGCCGATGGCCGCGCAAACATGAGTAGCTTTACAGAGGAATGACGGATATGTGGCAAAGTTATCTCAATGGCCTGTTGGTGGCCGCTGGGCTGATCATGGCGATCGGCACGCAAAACGCGTTCGTCCTCGCACAAAGCCTGCGCCGCGAACATCACCTGCCCGTGGCGGCACTGTGCGTCGTATGTGATGCCCTGCTGGTGGCCGCCGGGGTTTTCGGGCTGGCGAATGTGCTGGCACAAAATCCACTGTTATTGTCGATTGCCCGCTGGGGCGGGGCCGGATTTCTGCTGTGGTACGGCAGCCTGGCGCTGCGTCGCGCGTGCTCCCGGCAAAGCCTGCAACTCAATGAAAAACCCGGGCTGCGCTCACGGCGTGCAGTGCTGCTCAGTGCTTTGGCGGTAACGCTGCTCAACCCCCACGTGTATCTGGACACCGTGCTGTTGATCGGTTCGCTTGGCGCGCAGCAAAGTGTGCCCGGCGCTTATGTGGTCGGTGCCGCCAGTGCCTCATTGTTGTGGTTCACCACGCTGGCCGTGGGTGCGGCGTGGCTCTCCCCTTGGCTCGCGCGGCCAGCGACCTGGCGCATGCTGGATCTACTGGTGGCGGTGATGATGTTCAGTGTGGCGGCGCAATTGATTCGAGCGAGCTGAGTCCGGAGTGTTCGGGGCAACGCATAAACCCCGTGGATCGGCCCCCCATTTGCGGTTGTTATCAGGTCTCGTTGGCTGATCAATATTTATCATCAGGTTTACGACAAGGCTCTGGAACCTCTATTCCACACAGTTGTTGCGTGGTTATGGCGCAGGCCGGGTGCTATGATCCAGCCCCTGCGTCGCAAAGAGTACAAACTCCCCGACGCATGTTTATGTCTGGCCGCCCGTGATCGGCCTTGCGCTCACCGCAACTGACCTGATTAGGAGATTAACCATGGCTTTTGAATTGCCAGCGCTGCCCTACGCACACGATGCCCTGCAGCCGCACATTTCCCGTGAAACCCTGGAATACCACCACGACAAGCACCACAACACCTACGTCGTGAACCTGAACAACCTGGTGCCAGGCACCGAGTTCGAAGGCAAGACCCTGGAAGAGATCATCAAGACTTCTTCGGGCGGTATCTTCAACAACGCCGCTCAAGTATGGAACCACACGTTCTACTGGAACTGCATGGCGCCAAACGCTGGCGGCGAACCTACCGGCGCTCTGGCTGACGCGATCAACGCTGCGTTCGGCTCTTTCGCCAAGTTCAAAGAAGAGTTCAGCAAAACATCCATCGGCACCTTCGGTTCCGGTTGGGGCTGGCTGGTGAAAAAGGCTGACGGTTCCCTGGCTCTGGCCAGCACCATCGGTGCCGGCAACCCGCTGACCAGCGGCGAAACACCGCTGCTGACCTGCGATGTGTGGGAACACGCTTACTACATCGACTACCGCAACGTGCGGCCGAAGTACGTAGAAGCGTTCTGGAATCTGGTCAACTGGAAGTTCGTCGCTGAGCAATTTGAAGGCAAAACCTTCAAAGCCTAAGCGCTGATCCAGACAAAAAAACCCGGCATTGCCGGGTTTTTTTTCGTTTGTGCTTGGCTCTTTTCTGTATTGTCACCATGCGATAGCAGACTAATATCAGTTTCTTGACAACTTTACAGATCAGCGCTCAAGTTCCACCTGTATTCGACCGACATAAATAGGGACAGCCTTACCTCGGTCTCTAGAACAGCATTAACGCCGGGTACACGCAACTGACCTACAGATGTGATTGCCCCTTTGACGAGCCGCTTGTGTTTACCAATACTCGCACACGGTCACACGCTCCCAGCACGGATTAAGGAATAACCATTTGAAGCTGGAACTCAGAAACAGCTTGTCGGTAAAGCTGCTGCGCGTGGTGCTGCTCTCGGCGTTGATCGTAGGGGTGGTCTTGAGTTGTGCGCAGATCGTCTTCGACGCCTACAAGACCCGACAAGCCGTCGCCAGTGATGCCGGACGCATCCTCGATATGTTCCGAGACCCCTCGACCCAGGCGGTGTACAGCCTGGACCGGGAGATGGGCATGCAGGTCATCGAGGGACTGTTTCAGGACAATGCGGTGCGCATGGCGTCCATTGGGCATCCGAACGAAACCATGCTCGCGGAGAAATCCCGGGAACTGAAACAGACGTCCACCCGCTGGCTGACCGACCTGATCCTCGGACAGGAGCGCAGCTTCACTACTCAGCTGGTCGGTCATGGCCCGTACAGTGAGTATTACGGCGACCTGCGCATCACCCTCGATACCGCCACCTATGGCGAAAGTTTTATCGTTAGTTCAGTGATCATCTTCATTTCCGGCGTGCTGCGAGCCTTGGCCATGGGCCTGGTGCTGTACCTGGTCTATCACTGGCTGCTGACCAAACCGCTGTCGAAAATCATTGAACACCTGGCCCATATCAACCCCGACCGCCCCAGCCAGTATCAACTGCCGCTGCTCAAGGGTCATGAAAAAAATGAATTAGGCATTTGGGTCACCACCGCCAACCAATTGCTGGCCTCGATTGAACGCAACACGCATCTGCGCCACGAAGCCGAGAACAGCCTGCTGCGCATGTCCCAGTACGACTTCCTCACTGGACTGCCCAACCGCCAGCAATTTCAACAACAACTGGACAAGATTCTGGTTGATGCCGGCCGCCTGCAACGTCGGGTTGCGGTGCTGTGTGTCGGGCTTGATGACTTTAAAGGCATCAACGAACAGTTCAGTTACCAGGCTGGCGACCAACTGTTGCTGGCGCTGGCTGACCGCCTGCGTGGCCATAGCGGCCGACTGGGTGCCCTCGCCCGCTTGGGCGGCGATCAGTTTGCGTTGGTACAAGCCGATATCGAACAGCCCTACGAGGCCGCCGAGCTGGCGCAGAATATCCTCGACGATCTGGAAGCCCCCTTTGCGCTGGACCAGCAGGAAATCCGTCTGCGCGCGACCATCGGCATCACCTTGTTCCCAGAAGATGGCGACAGCACCGAGAAGCTGCTGCAAAAAGCCGAACAGACCATGACCCTGGCCAAGTCCCGGTCGCGCAATCGGTATCAGTTCTATATCGCTAGCGTCGACAGCGAAATGCGTCGACGCCGTGAGCTTGAAAAAGACCTGCGCGAAGCCTTGCCACGCGATCAGCTGTATCTGGTCTACCAGCCGCAGATCAGCTACCGCGATCACCGCGTCGTCGGGGTTGAAGCCTTGATACGCTGGCAGCACCCCGAGCACGGCCTGGTACCGCCTGACCTGTTCATTCCGCTGGCCGAGCAGAACGGCACGATCATCGCGATTGGCGAGTGGGTACTCGATCAGGCATGTCGGCAGTTACGCGAATGGCACGACCAGGGGTTCAGTGACCTGCGCATGGCAGTCAACCTGTCCACCGTGCAACTGCACCACGCCGAATTGCCGCGCGTGGTAAACAACCTGCTGCAGATTTACCGCCTGCCGCCGCGCAGCCTGGAACTGGAGGTCACCGAAACCGGCCTGATGGAAGACATCAGCACCGCAGCCCAGCATCTGCTTAGCCTGCGCCGCTCCGGCGCGTTGATCGCTATTGATGACTTCGGCACCGGCTATTCTTCCTTGAGTTACCTCAAGAGCTTGCCGCTGGACAAAATCAAGATCGACAAGAGCTTCGTCCAGGACCTGATTGATGACGACGATGACGCCACTATCGTGCGCGCTATCATCCAGCTGGGTAAAAGTCTCGGCATGCAGGTGATTGCCGAAGGCGTAGAAACAGCCGAACAAGAGGCTTACATCATTTCTGAAGGCTGTCACGAAGGCCAGGGCTACCTCTACAGCAAGCCCCTGCCCGCCCGTGAACTGCTGGCTTACTTGAAGCAAGCCCAGCGCTCCAACGCGGAAATCCTGTAACCCGGAACGGCCCCGCTCTACCACTCCTTCCCCCCGCCGTTACACGCCGAAATGCTGAGTAACCAAGTTTTTCTGCGCGGCCCCTTTACATGGAATGCATATCTTTCGCATTATGGCGCCGCCTTTACAATTGCTAACGCGTGTTATTCACTTCTCGACGCAGGATTTCGTCATGATTCGTATGCCTCTCGCAACCGCTAGTCTGTTGGCCTTCGCTATCTCGCTCGCTGGCTGCGGCGAAGGCAAGGACAAAGCCGCCGCGCCGCAAGCCCCGGTTGCTGCTACCACAACACCTGTTGCCGCAGGCCAGCTCGACGACGTCGCGGCCAAGGCAGTGGTCGCCAACTACACCAACATGGTCTTCGCCGTGTTCAGCGATGCCGAATCCACTGCGAAAACGTTGCGCACGGCGGTGAACGACTTCCTCGCCACCCCCAACGACGCATCCCTCAAGAAAGCCCGTGCTGCCTGGGTCGCCGCTCGCGTGCCTTACATGCAGAGTGAAGTCTTCCGCTTCGGCAATACCCTTATCGATGACTGGGAAGGTCAGGTTAACGCCTGGCCCCTGGACGAAGGCCTGATCGACTACGTCGCTGGCGATTACCAGCACGCGCTGGGCAACCCGGGCGCGACCGCCAACATCATCGCCAACACCGAAATCCAGGTTGGCGAAGACAAAGTCGACGTCAAGCAAATCACCGGCGAAAAGCTGGCCAGCCTCAACGAGTTGGGAGGTTCCGAAGCCAACGTCGCCACCGGCTACCACGCCATCGAGTTCCTGCTCTGGGGCCAGGACCTGCACGGCAACGGTCCAGGTGCCGGCGAGCGCCCGGCCACTGATTACGTCGAAGGCGCAGCGGGCACTGGCGGCCACAATGATCGTCGTCGCGCCTACCTCAAAGCAGTGACCGACCTGCTGGTCAGCGATCTGGAAAAAATGGTCGACAACTGGAAACCAGGTGTTGCAGGCAACTACCGCGCCTCGCTGGAAGCCGAGTCCGGCGAAAGCGGTCTGCGCAAAATGCTCTTCGGCATGGGCAGCCTGTCCCTCGGCGAACTGGCCGGCGAACGCATGAAAGTCGCGCTGGAAGCCAACTCCAGCGAAGACGAACACGACTGCTTCAGCGACAACACGCACAACTCTCACTTCTACAATGGTCTGGGCATCCGCAACGTCTATCTGGGTGAATACACCCGTGTGGACGGCAACAAAATCAGCGGCCCAAGCCTGTCCTCGCTGGTCGCCAAAGCGGACGCCACCGCCGACGCCACGCTCAAGGCCGACTTGAACGCCACGCAGGCCAAGCTGCAAGTGATCGTCGACCATGCCAACAAGGGCGAGCACTTCGATCAACTGATCGCTGCCGGCAACACCCAGGGCAACCAGATCGTGCGCGATGCCATCGCATCACTGGTCACCCAGACCGGCGCCATCGAACAAGCTGCGACCAAGCTCGGCATCACCGACCTGAACCCGGACAACGCTGATCACGAGCTCTGATTCAAGGTTCATACCCATTACATAGGTAAGTGTGATGGCCTCTTCGTGAATAAATTCACTCCCACAGAAAACATGCGATTCCCTGTGGGAGTGAACTCATTCACGAAAGCGGTATGTCAGGCCAAAACCGCACTATCAGGATGCTCCAGTGATTCCCTTGCTATCCCGCCTATCCCTTCCCCTGCTCCTGGTCATGACCATGAGTGCGTGCGATCACGCGCCGCGTTTCACTAAAGCCGAGCCGGGTGAAGCGTTGTCGGGGGGAAGCCCGACGGTGAGCAAGACAGACCGGAATGCTTTTTCGCTGCCCTCAGCCAATCTTTCGCCTGTACGGCGTCTGGATTTCAGCGTCGGCAATAGCTTTTTTCGCAGCCCGTGGGTGATCGCGCCGTCGACCACCACCGCCCGTGACGGCCTGGGCCCGCTGTTCAATACCAACGCCTGCCAGAACTGCCACATCAAGGACGGCCGCGGCCATCCACCTGCACCAGGCGACAGCAATGCGGTGTCGATGCTGGTGCGCCTGTCGATCCCCAATGATCCCGCCTACGCCACACTCATTGAGCAATCGGGCGTGCTGCCCGAACCGGTGTATGGCGGGCAACTGCAGGACATGGCGATCCCCGGCGTCGCACCGGAAGGTAAGGTTCGCGTCGACTATGAGCTGTTGCCGGTGACCTTCAAGGACGGCACACGGATCGAATTACGTCAGCCCAAACTGCAGATTACCCAACTCGGCTATGGACCGATGCACCCCGGCACCCTTTTCTCCGCGCGGGTCGCACCACCGATGATTGGGTTAGGTCTGTTGGAGGCGATCCCGGATGCGGCAATTCTGGCCAACGCCGACACTCAACACCAACGGAACAATGGCATTACCGGGCGCCCCAACCGGGTCTGGGACGACGCACAACAGAAAATCGTGCTGGGGCGATTTGGCTGGAAAGCCGGGCAGCCGAATCTCAACCAGCAAAATGCGCACGCCTTCTCGGGCGATATGGGCCTGACCACCGGCCTCAAAACCGCCGATGACTGCACCTCGACCCAAATCGACTGCCTCAACGCGCCAACCGGTAAAGGCCCTGAAGGCGAACCGGAGGTCAGTGATAACATCCTGCGTCTGGTGCTGTTTTACAGCCGCAACCTGGGAGTGCCCGCGCGACGGGATGTCGACAACCGACAGGTGCTGGCCGGCAAGACTCTGTTTTATCAAACAGGCTGTCAGCAGTGTCATACGCCACAGTTCACCACGGGTGCCAACGCCGCCGAACCCGAGCAGGCCAATCAAGTGATCCGCCCTTACAGCGATTTGTTGCTGCACGACATGGGCGAAGGACTGGCCGACCATCGCAGCGAGTTTCAAGCCACTGGCCGCGACTGGCGTACTCCGCCGTTGTGGGGCATTGGCCTGACCGAAACAGTCAGCGGGCACACACAGTTTTTACACGACGGTCGCGCTCGGAACCTGCTTGAAGCCGTGCTCTGGCACGGTGGCGAAGCGCACGCCGCGCAGCAACAAGTATTGGCGTTTAGCGCCGAACAGCGCACTGCATTATTAGCGTTTTTGAACTCGCTTTAACGATGTAATCCCTATTGATGAGAAGAGGAGCCGGACATGTTCCGCCCCAAACTGTTATTCACCAGCCTGGCCGCCTTTGCCATCGCCGCCTGCTCGCCACAAGACCCACAGGCCGTGACGTCTGCCGCCATCGCCAAACAGGTGATACTGCCGACCTACAGTCGCTGGGTCGATGCCGACCGCCAACTGTCGATCAGCGCGTTGGCGTTCTGTCAGGGCACGTCAGACCTGGACACCGCCCGCGCCGACTTCCTGCACGCGCAAAAAGCCTGGGCTGAATTACAGCCATTGCTGATTGGTCCATTGGCCGAAGGCAATCGCGCCTGGCAAGTCCAGTTCTGGCCAGACAAAAAGAACCTAGTGGGGCGCCAGGTAGAGCAATTGGTCAGCGCACAACCGCAGATCAATGCCGACGCACTGAGCAAGTCCAGCGTCGTGGTGCAGGGCCTTTCGGCGTATGAATACATCCTGTTCGACGCCAATGTCGACATGGCCAACACCGAGCAAAAAACCCGTTATTGCCCCCTGCTGATCGCTATCGGTGAGCGCCAGAAAGCGCTGGCCGAGGAGATCCTGACCGGCTGGAACAGCACTGATGGCATGCTCGCACAATTGAGCAAGTTCCCTAATCCGCGTTATGCCGACGCCCATGAAGCCATCGCTGAATTGCTTCGGGTGCAGGTCACCGCACTGGACAGCCTGAAGAAAAAACTTGGCACGCCATTGGGTCGTCAGACCAAGGGCATACCACAGCCGTTCCAGGCCGACGCCTGGCGCAGCAAGGCATCGCTCAGTAGCCTGGAAGCCAGCTTGATCAGCGCCGAGACGGTGTGGTCTGGCGTCGACAACCACGGCCTGCGTGGCCTGCTGCCCGCCGAACAAAAACCACTGGCCGACAAAATCGATGCCGCTTATGCCGCCAGCCGCCAGCTGCTTTCAGCGTTGAAACCTCCGTTGACCGACCTGCTCGCCACCGACGCTGGTCGTCAGCAGCTCAATGCCTTCTACGACAGCCTCAACGCCCTCCATCGTTTGCATGAAGGCGAACTCGCCAAGGCGCTGGGTATCCAGCTTGGCTTCAACGCTAATGATGGTGACTGATATGTTGCGACGTCAGGCCCTGGCCCTTGGAAGTCTGCTGCTCGGCGCTTGTACGCTGGGCGGCTGGACACTCTTTCAGCAAAAGGGGTTTCGGCAAAAAGGGGCGAACCCTCTGCTGCTTTCCGCTCGGGACGATGGCAACGGCAAGCACTATGCCGTGGGGTATCGTCTGGACGGCAGCCAAGTCTTCGCCACTCAGGTCGGCCAACGTTGCCATGACATCATCAATCACCCTGACCTGCCCTTGGCGCTGTTCGTCGCGCGCAGGCCCGGGACGCAAAGCTACCTGCTCGACTTGCGGGACGGTCGTTTGCTCCAGACCCTCACGTCCCGGCCCAACCGGCACTTCTACGGCCACGCCGTCATTCACAAAAGTGGCGAATGGCTGTACGCCACTGAAAACGACACCACCGACCCAGGACGCGGGGTGCTGAGCGTCTATCAGTTCGTCAACGAACGCCTGGTACACAGTGGCGAAATCCCTACCCACGGCGTCGGCCCTCATCAGGTGTCGTGGATGCCCGATGGCGAAACCCTGGTGGTCGCCAACGGCGGGATTCGCACCGAAGCCGAAAGCCGGGTCGAAATGAACCTCAATGCCATGCAGCCCAGCTTGGTGCTGATGCAGCGCGATGGCACCTTGTTGAGCAAAGAAGCCCTCAGCCAGTCGATGAACAGCATCCGCCATCTGGCCATCGCCAGCGACGGCACGATTGTCGCGGGGCAGCAGTTCATGGGCGAAGCACACGAGTCGTCTGAACTGCTGGCGATCAAACGCCCCGGCCAGCCCTTCGTGGCGTTCCCGGTGGCCGACAGCCAATCGCAGGCGATGAATCACTACACCGCCAGCGTTGCAGTGCACAGCGAACTGCGTCTGGTGGCCCTCACCGCACCGCGCGGCAACCGCTTTTTTATCTGGGATCTGGACAGCGGCGAAGTGCGTCTCGATGCGTCACTGGCCGACTGCGCAGGCGTCGGCGCAGTGACGGATGGTTTCGTCGTCACCTCAGGCCAGGGACGCTGTCGATTCTACGATTGTCGGCAAACAGAGCTGCTGGCAAAGCCTCTTGAATTGCCGGCGGGGCTCTGGGATAACCATCTGCATCTGGTTTGATGCAGGGCCAGCAAAGCTGGCTTATCCTGAACCAGCACGCCCGTAGTTCCTGCAGTATCGCCCCGAGACAACGCTGGGGCGGCGGGATTCATGTGCTCGCCCGATTCAACGGTTTTTCCAAGGAAGTGGAATATGCTGCGTCGCCGGATGCTGATCATGTTGGGGGTTGTGCTGCTCGTGGCGCTGAGCCTAGCGGGCTATAAAGCCTTTTCCGTCTATCGGCAGATCCAGGTATTCGCCACCCCCAAACCGCCCATCAATGTTGCCGTCGTTACCGCCAACGAACAACCGTGGCAGAGTCAGCTCCCGGCGATTGGCACCCTCAAGGCCTTGCAAGGGGTCGATCTGAGCCTGGAGATTGCAGGGACGGTCAAGGCCTTGCAGTTCGAGTCCGGGCAGAAGGTCACTGCTGGTCAGCTGCTCCTGCAGTTGGACAGCGATGTTGAAAGGGCGCTGTTGGGCACCGCTGAAGCTGAATTGGGCCTGGCGAAGATTGAGCACGGACGTGGCAGCCAATTGGTCGGTAGCCAGGCCATCTCCAAAGGCGATTTCGACCGGCTCGCCGCACAGTTGAAAAAAGCCTACGCCTCGGTCGCCCAATTAAATGCCGCGTTGGCGAAAAAAAGCATCCTCGCCCCCTTCAGCGGCACCATCGGCATTCGTCAGGTGGATGTCGGTGATTACCTCGCGAGCGGCACGATGATCGCCACGTTGCAGAATTTGAGCAGTTTGTACGTCGACTTCTATGTACCTGAGCAAGCGGTGCCGAAACTGGCGGTTGGCCAGGTAGCGCTGGTCACCGTAGCGGCCTATCCGGCACAAACCTTTGAGGCGAAAATCAGCGCAATCAACCCGAAAGTCGATGACGCCACGCGCAACATACTGGTCCGCGCCACGCTGCCTAACCCTGGCGGCGAGCTGCTGCCGGGGATGTTCGCCAGTCTGCAGGTATTGCTACCCGGCGCCAGCACCCGCGTGGTGGTCCCGGAAAGCGCGATCAGCTATACCCTCTACGGCAATTCGGTGTATCTCGTGGTGGCGAAAAAAACCGCCGGGGGCGAGCCCGAAAAAGACGCCAAAGGCGAGCCGCAATGGACCGTGGAGCGGCGCTTCGTCGAGACGGGCGAGCACCGCAATGGTCGAGTGGTTGTCAGCAAAGGGCTGAGCGCCGGTGAACGGGTGGTCAGCGCTGGCCAGCTCAAACTGGACACTGGAGCCCATGTCGCCATCAGTGCCGACAAGACACTGCAAGCCGAACAGAACAGCCCGCCACGCGCTGACTGATCAAGGAATTCTTCATGGCGTTTACAGATCCGTTCATCCGTCGTCCGGTGCTGGCCACCGTCATCAGCCTGCTGATTGTACTCTTGGGCTTCCAGGCATTCGGCAAGCTGACCATTCGCCAATACCCGCAGATGGAAAACGCCCTGATCACTGTGACAACGGCTTACCCCGGGGCCAACGCCGAGACTATCCAGGGCTATATCACCCAGCCGTTGCAACAGAGTCTGGCCAGCGCCGAAGGCATTGATTACATGACCTCGGTCAGTCGTCAGAACTTTTCGGTGGTGTCGATTTATGCACGCATCGGTGCGGACAGCGACCGGCTCTTCACCGAGCTGCTGGCCAAGGCCAACGAGGTCAAGAACAAGCTGCCGCAAGACGCTGAAGACCCTGTATTGAACAAGCAGGCCGCCGATTCAACCGCCCTGATGTACATCAGCTTCTATAGCAGCGAATTGAGTAACCCGCAGATCACCGACTATCTGTCACGGGTGATTCAGCCCAAGCTTGCGACCCTGCCGGGCATGGCCGAAGCAGAGATTATCGGCAATCAAGTCTTTGCCATGCGCCTGTGGCTCGACCCAGTGCGCCTCGCCGGTTACGGCCTGACCGCCAGTGATGTCACTGCGGCCGTGCGCCGCTACAACTACCTGTCCGCTGCCGGCGAAGTAAAAGGCGAATACGTGGTCACCAGCATCAATGCTGCCACCGAATTGAAGTCTGCCGAAGCCTTTGCCGCCATCCCGCTGAAAATCTCGGGCGACCGCCGCGTGCTGCTCAGCGATGTCGCCCGAGTGGAAATGGGGGCGGAAAACTATAACGCGATCAGTTCTTTCGATGGCACGCCGTCGGTCTATATCGCTATCAGGGGTACGCCCAGTTCCAACCCGCTGGACGTGATCAAGGAAGTGCGCAAGATCTTGCCGGAGCTGGAAAACCAGTTGCCGCCCACCCTGAAAATTTCCATTGCCTATGACGCTACCCTGTTTATTCAGGCATCGATTCATGAGGTGATGAAAACCCTGATCGAAGCGGTGTTGATCGTGATTGTCGTGGTGTTCCTGTTCCTCGGCGCCCTGCGTTCGGTGCTGATCCCGGTGATTACCATTCCGTTGTCGATGATCGGCGTGTTGTTCTTCATGCAACTGATGGGTTACTCGATCAACTTGCTGACCTTGCTCGCGATGGTGCTGGCGATCGGGCTGGTGGTGGACGATGCGATTGTGGTGGTGGAGAACATCCATCGGCATATCGAGGAGGGAAAGACGCCGTTCAACGCGGCCATTGAAGGCGCCAGGGAAATCGCGAGGCCGGTGGTGTCGATGACCCTGACCCTGGCAGCCGTCTATGCACCCATCGGTTTTCTTCAAGGCCTGAGCGGGGCCCTGTTTAAGGAGTTCGCCCTGACGCTGGCAGGCGCGGTGGTTATTTCGGGAGTGGTAGCGCTAACGTTGTCGCCGATGATGTGCGCCCTGCTTTTACGTCACAACGAGAATCCTCGTGGCCTGTCGCACAAACTTGATCAGACCTTCGGACGCCTCAAGGCCCGCTACCAACGCATGCTGCACGGCACGCTGAATACGCGGCCCGTGGTGCTGGTGTTTGCCTTGATCGTGTTATGCCTGATTCCGGCGCTGCTCAAGTTCACCAAATCGGAATTGGCGCCCGATGAAGACCAGGGCATCATTTTCATGATGGCCACGTCGCCACAACCGACTAATCTCGACTACCTGAACGCCTACACCGATGAGTTCATCGGGATCTTCAGGACGTTTCCCGAGTATTACTCCTCGTTCCAGATCAATGGCTTTGACGGGGTGCAGACCGGTATCGGCGGTTTCCTGCTCAAGCCGTGGAACGAGCGCAACCGCACGCAGATGCAGCTTCTGCCTGAGCTACAGGCCAAAGTCGCGAAGATCGCGGGCCTGCAAGTGTTCGGTTTCAACTTGCCGTCGCTGCCGGGTACGGGCGAAGGCCTGCCTTTCCAGTTCGTGATCAATACGCCGAACGACTATGAGTCGCTGCTGCAAGTGGCCACCCGGATAAAGACGCGCGCGGCCGAGTCAGGCAAGTTTGCGTTTCTCGATATTGATCTGGCCTTCGACAAGCCCGAGGTAGTGGTCGATATCGATCGGGCCAAGGCGGCGCAGATGGGTGTGTCCATGCTCGATCTGGGCGGCACGCTGGCAACATTGCTCGGCGAAGCGGAGATTAACCGTTTCACCCTTGATGGCCGTAGCTACAAGGTCATCGCGCAAGTCGAACGGCCGTATCGGGACAATCCTGACTGGCTGAACAATTACTACGTGAAGAACAACAAAGGCGAACTCCTGGCACTGTCGACGCTGATCAAGGTCCATGACCGGGCCAAACCGCGTCAGTTGAACCAGTTTCAGCAACTGAATTCGGCGATTATTCAGGGTTTCCCGATTGTCGGCATGGGCGAGGCTATCGAGACCGTTCGCCAGATCGCCACAGAAGAAGCACCACACGGTTATGCCTACGACTATGCGGGCGCTGCGCGGCAGTTCGTGCAGGAAGGCAATGCCTTGTGGATGACCTTTGCTCTGGCACTGGCGATTATTTTTTTGGTGCTGGCGGCGCAGTTCGAAAGCTTTCGAGACCCATTGGTCATTCTGGTGACGGTCCCGCTATCGATCTGCGGGGCACTGATTCCGTTGTTTCTGGGGCTATCGAGCATGAACATCTATACACAGGTGGGACTGGTGACGCTGATAGGGCTGATCAGCAAGCACGGCATCCTGATCGTTGAGTTCGCCAACCAATTACGCCGCGACAAGGGCCTGAGCGCCCGCGAAGCGGTCGAAGAAGCCGCTGCGATTCGTCTGCGTCCGGTATTGATGACCACGGCTGCGATGGTATTTGGCATGGTGCCGCTGATTCTTGCTACCGGTGCCGGGGCCGTCAGCCGCTTCGACATCGGCACCGTGATTGCCACGGGAATGTCGATCGGCACGCTGTTCACCCTGTTCGTGCTGCCGTGCGTGTACACGCTGCTG
Organism: Pseudomonas sp. 5C2; assembly: GCF_034314155.1. Taxonomy (NCBI): domain Bacteria; kingdom Pseudomonadati; phylum Pseudomonadota; class Gammaproteobacteria; order Pseudomonadales; family Pseudomonadaceae; genus Pseudomonas; species Pseudomonas sp. 5C2. The sequence goes on from NZ_JAVIWH010000003.1 coordinate 104,095, forward strand.
GCGGCACCTGACAAGAGGGCTGATCTGGCCCTCGATCTGTAGAAACCAAAAGGCCCCGTAAAAACGGAGCCTTTTGATTGACGAAAGTTTTCAATTTTCTTGTCTCATCCCTTGAGTCAAGCCATACATAAACAGTAATAGGTCATGATCGGGCCTCATAGACTCCTGAACCTTGGCCACACGTGGCAAGAGGCATCGACCCTCGCCATGTTGCGCACTCAATATCTTGGGCCCAGGTTGCTCCCAGAGGGCCAGCGCCAAGGATGCGATCCCTAAAGCCCCCACCAAAAAAAAACCTCGGGCTATTTCGAGTTTCATTAATGCAAGCCTTTGATAGCGCTGCCAAACGCCGTCTCGTAAAAGTAGACGAGTTTCTGCCATGCTGTTGCACTGAACGACGAATGGCGACGAAGATCGGGCTCGTCGACCCACTCTCCTCGCCGGGTCCAGAAGTACGCGAAACGATCCTGAACTGCAACATTCGGTTCTGCGACAAAGTCCACCGTCATCCTGTTACCTCTTGCGCAATAAATAAACTCGGCCTTACCCGCAGAAACTCACGCAGCAAAGCCAACGTGGGACACCTCTGCGAGCGAAACGGTTCCTTTATTTTGCAAATGGTATTACAAGGCATTGGGCCGCGCCTCCGCCAAAACTCAGCGTGGCGCCACCTTCAAGTCAACTCTAAAACGACAGCCATTTGGCTCTACGTTGCTCAGACTCACGCTCCAGCCCTGGTTTTCACAGATCCGCTGGACCAGTGAAAGCCCCAAGCCCAACCCTTCACCTCGCTGCTCGTTGCCGCGCACGAACGGCTGGAACATGGCTTCACGTTTTTCCTCGGGAATCCCGACACCGCTGTCCTCGACCACAAAGCCTTCTGCTTCTAGCGTAAGCCGGATAAACCCGCTGTCGGTGTAATGCAATGCGTTGCGCAGCAAGTTGCCCATCACCGCATGAAGGAACGTGGCGTTGTAGCCTGTGTCCGAAGACTGACCAGGCTCAAACAACAGTGTCAAACCTTTGGCCTCAATGGGTTCTCGCCACAACGTTATCAACTGATCAGCTGCCGCAGCGAGGGATAGCTTCGGCGCCATGTCCGAATCCTCACGCTGGGTCCGCGCCAGCATGAGAAAGGTTTGCACCAGATCACGCATCTCTTCACAGGCACGAGCAATACGCTGCACCTGAGCGCGTGCGCGCTGATCGAGGGCCGGATTTTCAAGCAGCAACTCACAGGAGCTGGCAAGTACCATCAGCGGCGTGCGCAGCTCATGACTGACATCACTGGTGAACAAGCGCTCTCGCGTCAGGGCCTGACGCAAACGCCCGAGCGTGGTATCAAAGGCCACGGCCAGCTCACCCACTTCATCGGCGGCATAGTCTGGCGCCAAGAGCGGCGCAAGCCCCAACAGTTGATCGCGATGCCTGACCTGTCTGGCCAGCCTTACCACCGGCGCCATTACTTTTCGCGCCAATATCCAGCCGAGGAACACTGCCAGCCCCAGCGCAAGGACGAACCCGACCAGCACCACCGCGAACAGCACCCGTTCACGCTCTTCAAAATCGCTTTGATCCTTCAACAACGCGTATCGACGTCCGTCGACGACGACCACCATGACGTGATAGGAAAGGTCATCACGAAAGACTTCATGAAACCCTGGCTCCAGATGCCGTAAATCTTTAGGCAAATCGAACTCACCACGGCCGTCGCTGAAATAGAACAGCTCACCTGGCTCCGGGCGATGGCTCCAGTCGCTAATGCTGTCCATCAACAACAAGCGGTTGAGGTCGCTCCCAAGACCTGCGGAGATCAGCTTTTCTTCGACCACATGGACGGTTGCCACGATGCCTAGGGCGAACGATCCTGCAACCAACGCACTCATCAACGCGAACGCGATGATGATCCGCTGGGCAAGGCTTTGTTTAAACTCCATCACGGCCCTCGGCCAAGCGGTACCCAACGCCATGTACCGTCTGCAGCAACGGCTTGGCAAACGGTTTGTCGATCACCTGACGCAACTGGTGCACATGGCTACGCAGGCTGTCGCTGTCTGGACAATCGTCGCCCCACAGGGCCTCTTCAAGAATCTCCCGACGCAGCACATGCGGGCTTTTCTGCATCAATACCGCCAAGAGCTTGAGGCCGACAGGGTTGAGTTTGAGCAGGCGCCCTTCCCGAGTCACCTCTAAGGTATCGAGGTCGTAAATCAGGTCAGCGACCTGCAGGGTGCGCCTGCCTCCCCCCTGAGCACGGCGCAATACCGCTTCGATTCGTGCAGCGAGTTCGGACAAGGCGAAGGGTTTGAGCAGGTAATCGTCAGCGCCGGAACGGAAGCCTTGCAGCCGGTCGTCCAGTTGATCGCGTGCGGTGAGCATAATTACAGGGGTATCGCGCCGGGCATCCTCGCGCAGCCGCTTGCACAGGGTATAGCCGTCTATACCGGGCAGCATGATATCGAGCACGATCAGGTCATAGTGCTCGGTGGCCGCCAGATGCAAACCGGAAAGCCCATCCTGCGCGCAGTCGACCGTATAGCCCTTCAAACCCAGGTAATCCGCCAGGTTTGCCAGGATGTCGCGGTTGTCTTCAACCAGCAGAATTCGCATGGGGTACTCTCTCTGTATGCTGTTAAGGCCTTGAAGCTGGCGCAGCTTAAGGCCAAGTGACGCGCTCGACCAGTTCTAACGGTCAGGACCGGGTCGCTGGGTCGATCTCGCTCAACGTTTTTTTCACAGCGGGTTCACAACCGCATTACAGTGGCGCTGCCAGACTTTGGCCTTTGCGATCAGGAATCATCAATACGGTTAGCGCTATCGGCGCCGGCGCGCTATTGGCCTTTACGGTCCACCACTGGTTTGTCCGGGGGGCTGCCGAGCGTCAGTATATTCATCATGCTCCAGGCTGATCGGCCTGGACCCTCTCTCTATGCGCTCAGGATATTTCATGCCTTCACCTTTTGCCCGCCCCTACTCTCGCCCACTCAATCTTTGGGTGTGCCTGGGTGTCCCCGCCGTTACAGCGGTCATTCTGATCTTGCTGGAACTGACCTCCCTGGACATGGATATCGCCAGGCACCTCTATGACCCGGTAGCGGGAGACTTTATCGGTCGACACAGCAATTTCCTTGAAGACGTCCTCCACAACCGCGCAAAACAGGCAGTGATTGCGTTCAGTCTTATTTCCCTGGCTGCCTTTGCCGGCGCTTTTTTTGTGCAGCGCCTGAAACCGTGGCGCCGCGAACTGGGTTGCCTGGTACTGTCCATGGCGCTGTCCACCGCCTTCGTGACACCCGTCAAAGTCGTCACCTCGGTGCAATGCCCATGGAGCCTGACTGAGTTCGGCGGCCAAGAAACCTACAGCGAGTTGCTAAGCCCTCGTCCTGCGACCGACAAACCTGGGCGCTGCTGGCCCGGCGGTCATGCTGCGACCGGCTTTACCCTGTTCGCACTGTTCTTCGCCTTGCGTGATCGCCGTCCTCGCCTGGCACGAGCCGCATTGGTATTTGCCTTCAGCCTGGGCACGATTTTCTCGATTGGTCGAATGCTGCAAGGTGCGCACTTCTTCTCTCACAACGTCTGGACAGCGGTGTTCTGCTGGCTGATTTGCCTGGGGTCGTATTACGCCGTGTTATACCGCGCTGAACCGAAGATAGTCCCGGCGAGTAAACCTCTGGTCGCCAAGGCTGGTTGATTCTGAGTCTGTGTGCGGAGCGGAACTTTAACGCTCGCCGCACAGCTCAGCCTCACCGACTACCCGCTATAAAAAAACCCCGCCGAAGCGGGGTTTTTTATGGGAGAGGTAAAGCTGGCTTACATCATGCCGCCCATACCACCCATGCCGCCCATGTCCGGCATGCCGCCGCCAGCAGCCTTGTCGTCAACCACTTCAGCGATCATCGCTTCGGTAGTGATCATCAGGCTGGCGATGGAGGACGCCGCTTGCAGAGCAGAGCGAGTCACTTTAGCTGGGTCAAGGATGCCCATTTCGATCATGTCGCCGTATTCGCCAGTAGCAGCGTTGTAACCGAAGTTACCCGAACCCTGCTTGACCTTGTCGACAACTACGCTTGGCTCGTCGCCGGAGTTGGAAACGATCTGACGCAGTGGAGCTTCTACAGCGCGACGCAGCAGAGCGATACCGACGTCCTGATCAGCGTTGTCGCCTTTCAGGCCAGCGATTGCTTGCAGGGAGCGAACCAGTGCCACGCCACCGCCAGGTACCACGCCTTCTTCAACGGCTGCACGTGTTGCGTGCAGGGCGTCTTCAACGCGGGCTTTCTTCTCTTTCATTTCAACTTCGGAACCGGCGCCGACTTTGATTACTGCAACGCCGCCGGACAACTTGGCCAGACGCTCTTGCAGTTTTTCTTTGTCGTAGTCAGACGTGGTGTCTGCTACTTGCGTACGGATCTGAGCGATACGCGAGTCGATATCGGCACGAACGCCAGCACCGTCGATGATGGTGGTGTTTTCTTTGTTCAGCACAACGCGCTTGGCATTACCCAGGTGTTCCAGGGTAGTGGTTTCCAGGCTCAGGCCGATCTCTTCGGAGATAACGGTACCGCCAGTCAGAACAGCGATGTCCTGCAGCATGGCCTTGCGACGATCACCAAAGCCAGGAGCTTTGACGGCTGCAACTTTCACGATACCGCGCATGTTGTTCACAACCAGAGTCGCCAAGGCTTCGCCTTCAACGTCTTCAGCAACGATCAACAGCGGACGGCCAGCTTTGGCCACTGCTTCCAGAACTGGCAGCATTTCGCGGATGTTGGAGATTTTTTTGTCGACCAGCAGGATCAGCGGACCGTCCAGCTCGGCAACCATGGTATCTGGCTTGTTGATGAAGTACGGGGACAGGTAGCCACGGTCGAACTGCATGCCTTCAACAACAGACAATTCGTTTTCCAAGCCAGTGCCTTCTTCAACGGTGATAACGCCGTCTTTGGTCACTTTTTCCATAGCTTCGGCAATGATGTCGCCGATGGAGCTATCGGAGTTGGCGGAGATGGTACCCACCTGAGCAATGGCCTTGGTGTCGGTGCAAGGCTTGGACAGCAGCTTGAGCTGAGCAACGATAGCGATGGTCGCTTTGTCGATGCCGCGCTTCAGGTCCATTGGGTTCATGCCGGCAGCGACGGCTTTCAGGCCTTCGTTGACGATCGATTGAGCCAGAACGGTAGCGGTGGTGGTGCCGTCGCCTGCGTCATCGTTTGCACGGGAAGCAACGTCTTTAACCAGCTGCGCGCCCATGTTTTCGAAACGGTCTTTCAGTTCGATTTCTTTTGCAACGGAGACGCCGTCTTTGGTGATCAGCGGAGCGCCAAAGCTTTTTTCGATAATGACGTTACGGCCTTTAGGCCCGAGGGTCGCTTTAACTGCGTCAGCCAGGACGTTGACACCGGTGAGCATTTTTTTACGGGCGGAGTCGCCGAATTTAACTTCTTTTGCAGCCATGATCGTTATTCCTTAAATACTGGGTAGTAACGGAAATTCGCGGGAAATACTCAGGCTTCGACGACTGCGAGAATTTCGTTCTCGCTCATCACCAGCAGGTCTTCGCCGTCTATTTTCACAGTGTTGCTGCCGGAGTAAGGGCCAAACACCACTTTGTCGCCTACTTTTACGGCCAGCGCACGCACTTCACCGTTGTCCAGCACGCGGCCGGTACCAACAGCAAGGATCTCGCCACGGTTTGGCTTTTCAGCAGCCGAACCCGGCAGAACGATACCGCCAGCAGTTTTCGATTCTTCTTCGCTGCGACGGATTACGACGCGGTCATGCAGAGGACGAAGCTTCATTGTCGATCTCCTAATTATGGTTTTGAACGTCCGGTGACTGCACCGGCGGTTTAGAACATCCGGCGTTGCCGGTTACGGTTCGACGAGCGAACCGCAGAATACGGTCTGGCGAATCCACCAGAAACCTTGCGGTGACCCTTACATAAGGGCGAGCAAGGTGATTACAAGGCTTGGCGTGTAATTTTTTTGCAGACAGATACAGCCTTTTGAAACATATGCGGCACCGGACGGTCCCGCACAGGCCGTTGCGTACAGGCTAGAACGCTTACCGATCGCGATGTTCGAACTCACCTTCGATCACGTTAGGCTGACGGTTGCCGGGGTGTGCGGCACCGGGACGCTCCGGGCCACCCGCGGCTCGTACGTCATCGGCAAACGCACGCTGGCGGATCGCTTGCTCTTCAGCGCGCTTGCGCAACGTGTTGACCAGCACCTTACGGGTGAACGGCAACAGGCAGATCAGCCCCAGTACGTCACTGATAAAACCAGGCAGCAGCAGTAACCCACCGCCGACGGCGACCATCAGACCTTCCAGCATCTGCTGGGCTGGCAGCTCGCCGCGGGCCAGGCTCTCGCGGGCACGCAGCGCCGTGGCAAAGCCTGCGATCCGGATCACGAATACGCCGAGCATGGAGCTGGCGACCACCAGCAAGAAGGTCGGCAAAAAGCCAATGGCCATACCCACCTTGACCAGAACAAACAGTTCCAGCACTGGAAACAGTAGAAAGAGCAACAGAAAAACGCGCATCAAATGAGTTCCTCAACGGAAGAATGACTTCCAATAAACCCTATGTGACGTCGCCAAATCGTGAATTCAAGCCTCTTGGGCTTCATTCGCCGGCCATTTTTCAGCATGGGCCAGCTGGACCAAGGCTTCGCGAACTTGTTTCGGAGTGTTACAGGAGTAAGCAAAAGCCAGCCAGTATAGACCCTGCCCTATGCGTAAATGCATACCTTCGCTGTCGATACCGACCATCTGTGCGGGCTGCGTCTGCGGCAGACCGGACAGCGTGACGTAATGGGCGATGGCGGTAGCGTGGTCGTTATTCATGTGTTCGACCATTGCGGTTTCCGCTGCGCCAGCAAACGGATTGGCCAGGGCGACCTCATCGAGCCAGTGAATCGCGCCAAAACCGCCGATATAACGGTATCGCACCGGGACCAGCACCCAGAAGTCAAAGTCGTGGGCACTGTGATAGCTCTGCGATTCGGGGAAATACCGGTAATAACGCTCGGCAGCCGCTTCAATGGCAGCGCTGTCGGTCAGTTTCTCGGCCTCGGCCAGCAGGGTGATACGGCCCACCGCCTGTACATCCTCAGCTCCGCGCTCTCCAACCAGCAGCGAGCACTTGGGGTCCTTTTGCAGGTTATGCGTGTGCTGGGCGATGCGGCTGATCAGGATCAGTGGCCTGCCCTGATCATCCAGGCAATAAGGCACCACAGAGCCGAACGGGAAGCCGGGCATGGATTTGGAGTGAGTGGACAGTACACCCCGGTATTCCTTGAGCAGCAATTCTCGGGCATGCTTAGCGGCATTAACGCTCATCTTATGACTCCTTATATAGAATCCGTCGAAAACGGACGGGCGCTCGGTATTTTTGCAGCGCCACCAGAGCAACTCCAAGCGCGGACTCCGCGAGTGTGGGTCATCTGGTAAGGATAACCACCGACTGTTTTATTGGGCACGCGCATGCATTTGAAAGACAAGATAATTATTATCACTGGCGGTTGCCAGGGTTTGGGCCGTTCGATGGCCGAATATCTCGCGGCCAAAGGCGCGAAGCTGGCCCTGGTGGACTTGAATCAGGAAAAGCTTGATCAAGCGGTTGCCGCTTGCAAGGCATTGGGCGTGGAAGCACGGTCTTACCTGTGCAACGTCGCTAACGAAGAACAAGTGACGCAGATGGTTGCTCAAGTTGCCGAGGACTTCGGCGCGATTCACGGCCTGATCAATAACGCAGGGATTCTTCGTGACGGCCTGCTGCTAAGGGTCAAGGACGGCGAGATGACCAAGATGTCCCTGGCGCAGTGGCAAGCGGTCATCGACGTCAATTTGACCGGCGTATTCTTGTGCACCCGTGAAGTGGCAGCAAAGATGATCGAACTGAAGAATCAGGGCGCGATCATCAATATCTCTTCGATCTCCCGCGCAGGCAATGTCGGTCAGACCAACTACTCGGCGGCCAAAGCCGGTGTCGCAGCCGCCACCGTGACCTGGGCCAAGGAACTGGCACGCTATGGCATCCGCGTCGCAGGCATTGCCCCTGGCTTCATCGAAACTGAAATGACCTTGGGCATGAAGCCTGAAGCGCTGGAAAAAATGACCTCAGGCATCCCGCTCAAGCGCATGGGCAAACCTGAAGAAATCGCCCATTCGGCAGCTTATATTCTGGAGAACGACTACTTCAGCGGTCGTATTCTGGAATTGGACGGCGGGTTGCGGATCTAGGTTCTATTGCTGATCAGGGTCGCGTCAGTCGGACGCGACCCTGATCCGTTCGCAGGGCAGGGGAATGCCTGGTTGCAAGCGCCCCTGCGATAGCCTCATCGGAGGCTTACCACGTCACCCCAAAGCCAGCCGTGTAGCGGGTCTTGTCGAGATCCCCGTCGGAAGAACCGCTAATGAGGTTTTTCTCAGCCTTCAGGTTGAGCGAGGCCCATTCGGTAACTTTGTAACGCAGCCCAATCTCACTGTCCAGACTGTAATTGGCAACGCCCGTGAGTGATTTGTTCAATTCGCCATTGGTGAAAAACTCGACCCTCTTGCCAATCAAGAAACGGTTGTAATCCCACTTCATGCCCGCGGAATAGAAATTGGCTTTCTGACCGTCCGCGTATTCGTAGTCGGTGCGGTTAAGCAACGAACCCAGCGAGAATGCACCCAGCTCGTCATCCCAGAATTGATAGCCCGGACCGGTACCGATTGTACGTTGGCGGGTCAAATTTTCTATATCGTCGCGTTTGTAGGTAACACGACCATCCCAGAACCATTTTTCGGTGAAGAAACGGTCAATGGAGTACTCGGCGCTCCAGTTATCGGTACTGATGAGGCCATCCTGAGTTTCGCGGTTGTACTCGCCTTTAGCGTTATGCCGCCAATCGCCGTGACGCGCCGAAGTCTTGAAGGCGATGTTGTAATCGTCGGTGTTCTTTTCCGCACGCTGAAAATCCAGCGCGGCATCGATGCTGCCTTTCCAGACCAGATCCGTAATCACCGGTTTGGGTTTCATGATCTGCTGGATGCTGGCCAGCTCGACAGTCTTGGGCGCCTCACCATTGGCCAGCGTCACCTTGCCATCCTCGGCCGGCTGCAACGACTTGGCGATTTCGCCGGGGTACTTGTCCTGTTTGACCAGAAGCTTCTGATCACTCTCCAGGGTTTTGATCTGTTTCCAGTCCAGCGGGATCGCTCCGGCATAATCGGTCTGGAGCAACAACTTACCGCCATCGAAGACTCTAATGGTCCCCGTCAGCCGATCACCATTTTTCAACCAGACGGTATCGGCGAGTACAGGTATGGAGGTGCTGATAATAGCAATGCACAGCAAGGTTCTAGACAGCATAAGCAACGACAAGGCTCAGGTTTACAGGGGAATCGGGCATCATCTCCAGGACGACAACGAGCAACAAAAGACCCATTACGCGGGCTGTAGTTCCACAAACCCTGCCTTCAAGCGCCTTTCAACAGGAATAAACGCGTGACCGATCACCCGCCAAAACAGGACGACTCTGCTCAATTAACGCCGGCCGAAGTCCGGCGTAGAGCGCTCTACGTGACCCTCCATCAAATCCCGGAAGGCAAGGTCGTGAGCTATGGACAGCTGGCTGAATTTGCCGGACTGGGGCGTGCCGCACGCTGGGTTGGGCGCACGTTGAGCCAATTACCGCAGGGCACCGCCCTCCCCTGGCACCGGGTGCTGGGGGCGGGCGGTAAACTCAGTTTGCCGGTCGGAACCGCCTCAGGCGACGAACAACGTGCGCGTCTAAGGGCTGAAGGCGTCATCATCAAAAATAATCGAGTAGATATTCAGTGCCATGGCTGGCGCCCGATAGAGCACAGCGGTTAGAGTGCGCCCTTTGTTTTCGTAACCTGAGGCAGACTTCAGCCCATGCCCCGTAAATCCTGGCGCGCCGCGCTCGCCGCTTATGCCAGCCCCTCGACGTTAGTGCTATTGCTGCTCGGATTCGCTGCGGGCATGCCTTATATGCTCGTGTTTTCCACGCTGTCGGTCTGGCTGCGCGAAGCGGGCGTCGCACGTGAAACCATCGGTTATGCCAGCCTCATCGGCCTGGCTTATGCCTTCAAGTGGGTCTGGTCACCCCTATTGGACCAATGGCGCCTGCCTTTTCTTGGCAAACTTGGCCGCCGACGATCATGGCTGGTGTTGTCTCAATCCCTGATAGTGCTTGGCTTGATCGGCATGGGTTTTTGCGACCCACAAAAACACCTGTCCTGGCTGATTGCTATTGCCGTGCTGGTTGCGTTCTCGTCTGCGACGCAAGACATCGCCATCGACGCCTATCGTCTGGAAATCGCTGAAGACAGCCGCCAGGCCGCCCTGGCAGCGAGCTACATGTCCGGGTACCGCGTTGCGGCTCTGCTTTCCACTGCGGGGGCGCTGTATTTTGCCGAAGGCTTCGGCTCGACTGGCTTCAGCTACAAACATTCGGCGTGGGCGGGCACTTACATTCTGTTCGGCCTTTTGATGCTGCCCGCACTGGTCACCACGATGGTCATGCGAGAGCCACCGGTACCGTTGCGCACCCAGCTGTCCGCAGCGCGCTATGGATTCAACCACCAGTTGGCGTCAGTCTTTGTGCTGATCATCTTGCTGGTTTCAGTACCCGCGATGTTCACCCAGCTGTACTACACGGACTTTGCCAGCGTGCTGTTCAACGGCACCAGCTGGGTCACTCTGCTGCTCGAAGACCGAGCGTTTCTACGCGCCATCCTGTACATCACACTGACCACCCTGTGCCTGTCATCCTTTGGTCGACGCGGGCTTGCACCCGTCCTGACTCCCGTTAACGACTTCATCAGGCGCTATCGCTGGCAGGCTTTTCTGCTGTTAGGTCTGATCGCAACCTATCGAATGTCAGACACGGTCATGGGTGTCATGGCTAACGTATTTTATATCGACCTGGGCTTCACCAAGGACCAGATTGCCAGCGTCAGCAAGCTCTTCGGCCTGGTCATGACCCTGTTGGGCGCGGGCTTTGGTGGGTTGTTGATCGTTCGTTTCGGCATTCTGCCGATCCTGTTCATCGGCGGCTTTGCCTCAGCGGCCACTAATCTGCTGTTTTTAATGCTCGCAGACATGGGCCCGAACCTGCGGATGCTCATAGTGACCATCTCCCTGGACAACTTCAGCGCAGGGATGGCTACGTCTGCTTTCGTCGCCTATCTGTCGAGCCTGACCAACCTCAAGTTCTCGGCGACACAATACGCGCTACTCAGCTCGATCATGCTCTTGTTGCCGCGCCTGATAGGTGGCTATTCCGGGGTAATGGTAGAAAGGTTTGGCTACCACACCTTCTTCCTGATCACCGCCGTGCTCGGGTTACCAACCCTGGTGATGATCGCCCTGCAATGGGCTCAGGAGGCACGACGGGCCAAAGCGGTGCAGGTGCCGGAAGCGATTGAAACATCGGTCAGCGAACAGCCTTAGGTTGCGCGGCAAGCAAAAAGCCCCGACTCGCGGGGCTTTTTGTTTTTCAGCAGAGCCGGCTTATTGTGCGGCCGACTCCTGCACCACGCGAACCATCCGCTGTGGTGCAGGGATATTGATGTTGGCGGCCTTCAAACGATCCCGCGCTTCAATATTGAAATGAGCGACGACATCGGCATAGTCGCCGGTCTTGGTCCATGCACGCAACGACAGGGTAATAGCATTCTCGCCCAACGTCGTGACCACCGCCTGAGGCGCCGGATCCTGTAGCACGCGAGGATCCTGAGCCATCTCCAGCAACACCTGCAGGGCTTGCCGCAGATCAGCGTCATGCTCCACACCAATGTCAAAGACCACCTTGCGAGTTGGCTGACGGTTGGTGTTGGTGATGATGCCATTGGACAGGATGCCGTTAGGCACGATCACGGTCTTGTTATCACCCGTGCGCAGAACCGTATGGAAGATCAGGATGTTGTCGACCGTGCCGCTGATGTTTTGGGCTTCGATCCAATCACCAATGCGGAACGGGCGAAACAGCAAAATCAGCACACCGCCAGCGAAGTTCGCCAGACTGCCCTGCAACGCCAGACCGATGGCCAGACCCGCAGCACCGATGGCGGCCACGAACGAGGTCGTTTCGACACCGATCATCGACGCGACGCTGACGATCAGCAGCACTTTGAGGACGATGTTGGCCAGGTTGCTGATAAATCCCTGTAACGCCAGGTCGGCATTGCGCAACGCCAGTAGCCCACCCAGTTTGCGCGTCACTTTGTTGATCAGCCACCAGCCGATACCCAGAGTAACCACGGCCAGCAACACTCGGCTGCCATACTGCAGAAACATGGGAACCCAAGACTGGGATACCTTTACCAAATGATCAACTTCAGCATTCAAATCCATTGAGGTCACCTTTAGTCGCGAAAGTTGTTGAACTGCAGGGGCATGCCGAACTCATGACCCCGCAGTACCGCCATCGCTTCTTGCAAATCATCACGTTTCTTGCCGGTCACACGGACTTGCTCGCCCTGAATAGCGGCCTGCACCTTAAGCTTGGCGTCTTTGATATGAGCGACGATTTTCTTCGCCATCTCTTTATCAATGCCTTCCTTGAGGGTGGCTTCCTGCTTCATCAATTTGCCGGACGCATAAGCATCCTTGAGCTCAAGGCATTGCACATCAATCTTGCGCTTGACCAGGCACAGCTTGAGGATTTCGACCATCGCCTCTAGCTGAAAATCTGCCTCGGCGGTGAGGTTCACGGTCAACTCCTTGAACTCGAATGTGCCTTTGCCTTTAAGGTCGTACCGACGATCCAGCTCTTTGATGGCATTGTCGACGGCGTTAGTGACTTCGTGTTTATCCAGTTCGGACACTACGTCGAACGAGGGCATGTAATTTCTCCAGATAAACGGCGCGGCTCGATATGAAGATGGAGCACGCCTGACTTGACGGTATGAATGCGCCGTCATTATAACGAGACTTTCCCCACCGTCGCTGCGAGCCTGCCATGTTGAATTCCAATTCCTTCATTCAACACCCCGTCATGCCTTCGCCAGTGAATGGCTGATGGCTGTTATCTGGCACGTTTTGGGCGTCGGCAGCCTCGGCAGCCTGTGGGCGACCCGCCTGGCGCGCGCCGGATTACCGGTACGCCTGATTTTGCGCGACCCAACGCGTCTGACGGCCTACAAGGCCGCCGGCGGTCTGACCCTGGTCGAGCAAGGCCACGGCCACACCTTGGCCATCCCCGCGCAAACATTCGACGCCGCCGAACCCATTGAACGCCTGCTGGTAGCGTGCAAAGCCTATGACGCCGAAGCCGCCGTCGCTCGTCTGGCTCCGCGATTGAGCGCCAATGCTGAACTGATCCTGTTGCAAAATGGCCTCGGCAGTCAGGATGCGGTCGCGGCAAAGGTGCCCCATGCCCGCTGTATATTTGCATCGAGTACCGAGGGTGCTTTTCGTGACGGCGACTGGCGTGTGGTATTTGCCGGCCACGGCTACACCTGGCTCGGCGATGCCAAGGACCCGACGCCGCCCACATGGCTGAACGAGCTACAGGCCAGCGGCATCCCTCATGAGTGGACCCCGGACATCCTCACCCGGCTCTGGCGCAAGCTGGCGCTGAACTGCGCGATCAACCCACTGACCGTACTCCATGACTGCCGCAACGGCGGGCTGGCAACCCACCACTGCGAAGTCGCGACACTGTGCGCTGAATTGACCGAACTGCTCGGTTGCTGCGGCCAGACCGCGGCAGCCGAGGACTTGCACAGCGAGGTCGAGCGGGTGATTCAGGCGACGGCAGCCAACTATTCGTCGATGTATCAGGACGTCGCCCACGGCCGCCGCACCGAAATCAGCTATCTGTTGGGCCACGCCTGCGCGGTAGCGGCGCGTCATCAGTGCTCGCTGCCGCACCTGACTCAGCTGCAAGCGCGACTGATCGCCCATTTGCAGTCACGCGGGTTGCGCACCGACTAGATTACGGCGCGGCCAATATTGCTCAGTGCCTGAACCCCGCGTTACCCTGCGGGTTCATCAATCGCCTGTGATTTGCCCGATGCCATTGCGCCAGCGCCTAGAAAACCTACCGGTAGGACAGAAGCTTCTGGCCGCCTTGCTGGTCTTGTTGACCACGGTATTGTTGGTGGCCAACCTGACCTTCATCAGCGCCGCCTATTACATCTCCCAAGAAAGCATGGCCCCACAAGCCTTGCAGACCATTGGCCGACTGCTCAGCAACCCCGGTCTCAGCCAGGACGCGTTAACGTCGGAAAGCAACGCCAAAGCTTTGCTCAAGGAGCTCAAGAGCTATAGCTCATTGCGTGCGGCAGCACTGTACGACAACAACGGTGAGCGTCTGGCGCAGGTACAGCAGGGCGAAAAACTCAACTTGCCCGAACGCTACAAGAACATAGAAGGTTGGCGCCTGACCGAGTTTCGCAGCACTCAACTGATTCCCATCCCCAAAGCAGGAGAAGCTCCAGGCTACCTATTGCTGGTGGCCAGCAGTGAGCTGCCGATGGCGTTTTACACCGGCACGCTCACCGCCAGCCTGGGGATTCTGGTATTCAGCGTATTGCTGTGGCTGATCATCGCCCGGCAGATTCGGCGCCTGATCACCGAGCCGATCTACCAGCTCGAACAGCTGTCGCGCCAGGTGACCCGCGAGGAAAACTACGCACTGCGTGCCAAACGAGGCAACGACGATGAAATCGGCAGCCTGGCGGAAGCCTTCAACACCATGCTTTCGCGTATTGAAGCCCGGGAGCAGCAACTCAAACGTGCGCGGGACGACTCTCAAGACGCCTACGACCAAGCACAGGGCCTGGCAGAAGAAACCCGCCACACCAACCGCAAACTCGAACTCGAAGTGCAGGTGCGCAGCAAGATCGAGAAGAAACTCACCGGCTTCCAGAACTACCTCAACAGCATCATCGACTCGATGCCGTCAGCGCTGATCGCGCTGGACGAACAGCTGTATGTCACGCAATGGAACCAAGAGGCCAGCGCCCTCTCCGGCACACCTCTGGATGAAGCCCTCAATCAGCCGATTTTCCTCGCCTTTGAGCCAATGAAAGCTTTCCTGCCGAAGATCAAACACACGGTCGAGCGACACACGGTCACCAAGATCGAGCGGGTCACCTGGATCAAAGATGAAGTCCCTCACCACTATGCACTGACCTTTTATCCGCTGACAGGCGGCGCAGGCCGTGGCGTGGTGATCCGCATCGATGACATCACCCAGCGGCTGTCGCTGGAGGACATGATGGTGCAGTCGGAGAAGATGCTGTCGGTCGGCGGGCTTGCGGCCGGCATGGCGCATGAAATCAACAACCCCCTAGGCGCAATCCTGCACAACGTGCAGAACATTCGCAGACGCCTGTCGCCGGATCTGCCGAAAAACATCGAGCAGGCCGAACAAAACGGCATTGATCTGGCGCAGGTCAATCGATACCTGGAAAGCCGTGAAGTGCCTAAATTACTCGAAGGCATCCAGCAGGCCGGCGCCCGCGCCGCCAAAATCGTCAGCCACATGCTCAGTTTCAGCCGACTCAGCAACCGACAGATGGCGCCCTGCGACTTGCCCGCCTTGATCGATCAGGCCGTAGAGATCGCCAGTAACGACTTCGACCTGACCATCGGCTTCGACTTCAAGGGCCAGGCCATCATTCGCCAGTTCGACCCCAACCTGGGCCCCGTACCCGGTACGGCTAACGAGCTGGAGCAGGTGCTGCTCAATTTGCTGAAGAACGCCGCGCAGGCCATCCATCAACGTGCAAATGATAGTGAACCGGGACGCATCATCCTGCGTACCCGCCTAAACCCGCCTTGGGCCGAGATCCAGGTCGAAGACAATGGCATCGGGATGTCTGAGAACGTACGAAAACGCACCTTCGAGCCGTTTTTCACCACCAAGGAAATCGGTCAAGGCACAGGGCTCGGTCTGTCCGTGTCGTACTTCATTATCACCAACAACCACAAAGGCCAGATGGAAGTGCAATCGACCCCAGGCCAAGGCACTTGCTTCACCCTGCGCCTGCCGCTGGCCGGCAGCGCAATCAACGTTCAGGAACAGTCCCTTTCGGAGTTATAACCATGGGCTTTCGCCTGTCGAAAATTTACACACGTACGGGCGACAAAGGCGAAACCGGCCTTGGTGATGGCCGCCGCGTACCCAAGGACCACCCGCGTATCGAGGCCATTGGCGAGGTCGACACATTGAACAGCCAAGTGGGCGTATTGCTCGCAGGGTTGGCGGAGCAGGTCGAGCATTATCCGGGCTTGAGCGAGCTGATCGAGGTACTGACGCCTTGCCAGCATCGGTTGTTCGATCTGGGTGGCGAGTTGGCGATGCCTGCGTATCAAGCGCTCGACAACGCTGAAATCGAGCGCCTGGAGGCAGCCATCGATCTATGGAACGAGACGCTGGGTCCGCTGGAAAACTTCATTCTGCCGGGCGGTTCAGCATTGATCGCGCAGGCCCACGTATGTCGCAGCCTGGCCCGCAGCGCCGAACGCCGTTGCCAACACCTGAATGCCCTCGAACCACTGGCAGGGGTTGGCCTGGCCTACATCAACCGACTGTCGGACCTGCTGTTCGTGGCGGCGCGTTTGATTTCCAAGCGTCAGGGCATTGCCGAGATTCTTTGGCAGGCGGCGCCAAAACCGTAGGGGCGAGGCGGTCAGACCTCTGGCCAAAACGCCCGAATCCCTGCCACGCCCTGCGCGCCGCTTTCCCAGGCGCGCTGACGATCATCGACACCGACACCGCCTAGCAAAAACACGGGCTTGCTGAAGCCGGCGATCAACTGCGTCGCCTGCTCCCACCCCATCGGCAGCGCGTCTGGATGGGTTTGCGTAGCTTGCACCGGAGACAACGTGACGAAATCCACCCCCATCTGCTCGGCCAGCGCCAATTCCTCAGCGTTGTGACAGGACGCCGCCAGCCAGCGTGCAGCAGGGAACGGTCGGCCTGCGCTGGCGAGTTTGCGCAACTGCGCCGCCGTCAGGTGCCACCCAGCAGCCGGGAAGTCACCCAGCCACTCCAGCGGCCCTTTGAGCATCAACTGCGCCTTGCCTGCGCAGAGTCCAACGGCATCCACCGCCAAGTCGCGATATTTCGGGTCGTACCCGTTCGGCGAGCGCAGCTGTACCAGCTTGATGCCTCCGGCTATCGCCTTCTGCAAACCGCGCAGCAATTCTGGCGTTTCCAGCCCCTCGGGGGTAATCAGGTACTCGCCAGGCAAGCGTGCTGCCGCGACGATAGGCTGATTCGCCGCCGGAAAGTCATAGTCCACCAGCTCGCGCGCAGACGCCCACGCCAATGGCTGGCCTTCGGCGCCATGCGGCTCACCGATGAATGCCGATACTTCCCAGACATCCAGCAACACCTGCTTGTCCGGGTAGTCGTGCTGAACCTTGATCAACGGACGAGCGGTGACAACCACGATACCCAGCTCTTCCAGCAGCTCGCGTGCCAGCGCGACCTCGACCGTTTCACCGGTCTCGACCTTACCGCCGGGAAACTCCCACAAACCGCCCTGATGCTGAGTATCGGCACGTCGTGCGATAAGGATCTTGCCGTCGTTACCACGGATCACTGCCGCTGCTACATGAACTCGTTTCACCGCACCACTTCCTCTAAACCTGCTTTCTGCCAGCGCTGAAAAGCAGGCCACTGGTAAATTGTTTCAACATACGCCTGCGCCTCTGCGGGCAATGCCACACGATAGGTCCGCAGGCGCACTGCAACCGGAGCGAAAAACGCATCCGCCGCGCTCAGCTTACCAAACAGATAAGGACCACTCTCAACGGCCGCGGCACGACACTCAGCCCACAACGCAACGATACGATCGATGTCGGCCTGAGCGTCGGCAGGGATCACGTCCAGCGCCGCATCACGCCGAAGGTCGAACCCCATGTGCGTGCGCAAACCCATGAACCCGCTGTGCATCTGCGCGCAGGCTGAGCGCGCCTGGGCCCGGGCAGCGATATCCTGCGGCCAGAGTCCCGCCTCGGGAAAACGCTCGGCCAGGTACTCAATAATCGCCAAAGAGTCAGCAATGGTCCCGTGTTCGGTTTTCAGGAGAGGAACTTTGCCGGTTGGCGAATGCTCAAGCGCCCGTTGCCGACTGTCTGGCTGATTCAGCCAAATCACTTGCTCGGTATAGGGCACGCCGATCATATCCAGCGCCAGCGCAGGACGCAGCGACCAGGAAGAAAAGCGTTTGTCGCCGATAATCAGGTGCAAGCTCATGTTCGGGACTCTCCAGGAGGGCGGATCGATCACCTCAGGTGGGAGCAAATACATTCGCGCCCACCTGTTCAGCTAAAATGCGCGTCCAGATTACGTACGGTATTCCGCGTTGATCTTCACGTACTCGTGCGACAGGTCGGTGGTCCAGATAGTTTCGCGGCATTCACCACGGCCCAGCTCGATGCGGATGGTGATTTCAGCTTCGGCCATGACCGCCGAGCCCTGAGCTTCGGTGTAGGTGGTTGCACGGCAGCCCTGGCTGGCGATGCACACAGCACCGAGGAAGACGTCGATCTTGCTGACGTCCAGATCCGGCACACCCGCGCGGCCCACCGCAGCAAGGATCCGGCCCCAGTTGGGATCGGAGGCGAACAACGCGGTTTTGATCAACGGTGAGTGCGCCACGGCGTAAGCCACGTCCAGACATTCCTGATGATTGCCGCCGCCATTCACTTC
The DNA here is from genome assembly GCF_034314155.1 of Pseudomonas sp. 5C2. NCBI lineage: Bacteria > Pseudomonadati > Pseudomonadota > Gammaproteobacteria > Pseudomonadales > Pseudomonadaceae > Pseudomonas > Pseudomonas sp. 5C2. The sequence continues at coordinate 122,787 of NZ_JAVIWH010000003.1, forward strand.
AACTGTGACGAACTTGGTTGCGCCCTCGCCATCACGGACGATGGCCTGAGCCACGTCCATGCATACTTCGAACACCGCTTGTTTAAGCGCGGCGAACAATGGACCTTTAGCCTCAGTGATCTCCGGCAATGCGGCCTTGCCCGTCGCGATCAGCATGCAGCAGTCGTTGGTCGAGGTATCGCCGTCGATGGTGATGCGATTGAACGACTTGTTGGCCCCGTCACGCAGCAGGTCCTGCAACACACTCTGCGCGACCTTGGCGTCAGTAGCGATGTAGCCGAGCATGGTCGCCATGTTCGGACGAATCATCCCTGCGCCCTTGCTGATCCCCGTCACGGTGATGGTCACGCCTTCATGCTGAAACTGACGGCTCGCCCCCTTGGGCAAAGTGTCAGTGGTCATGATCCCGGTTGCCGCGGCGGCCCAGTTATCCACAGACAGATCGTCCAGGGCGGCTTGCAGCGCGCCTTCGATTTTCTCCACGGGCAATGGCTCGCCAATCACCCCGGTGGAGTAAGGCAGCACCGCATTGGCGTCGACACCCGCCAGCTCCGCGAGCTTGGCGCAGGTACGCGCGGCGGCTGCTAGCCCCGGCGTACCGGTGCCCGCGTTGGCATTACCGGTGTTGGTCAGCAAATAACGCACAGGGCCTTGTACACGCTGCTTGGCCAGAATCACCGGCGCGGCGCAGAACGCGTTCAGCGTGAACACGCCCGCCACACTGGAACCTTCAGCGCAGCGCATGACCACCACGTCTTTGCGCCCTGGGCGCTTGATTCCGGCAGAGGCAATGCCAAGTTCAAAACCAGGAACCGGGTGCAACGTCGGCAAAGGACCAAGACCAACAGCCATGAAGTGCGCTCCTTGAAAGCTATCTGCGCCGCCCGCATCGGTACGGCTCAATCGATGGAAAAACGCCGCGACGGCTGGGCCGGTCGCGGCGCGGGGTATTTCAGGTTAACAACGCCAGGCTGAACTTAGTTGATCTGGCCGTGGCAGTGCTTGAACTTTTTGCCCGAACCACACCAGCACACTTCGTTGCGACCCAGTTTCTGATCGTTGCGAACCGGTGCCGCTGCGACGGCAACATCGCCCTCCTCCAGCAGCGCTTCGGGCTGATCCAGACCTGGAGCCTCGGCGTGTTCGAACTGCATGCGGTGAGCCAGCTCCTCGGCGTCGCGACGCAGACGGGCTTCTTCTTCGGCCGGGTCTTCGCGGCGAACCTGAACGTGAGACAGCACACGGATAGTGTCGCGCTTGATCGAGTCGAGCAGTTCCTGGAACAGCGCGAAGGACTCGCGTTTGTATTCCTGTTTCGGGTTCTTCTGTGCATAACCCCGCAGGTGGATACCGTGACGCAGGTGGTCCATGGTCGACAGGTGGTCTTTCCACAGGTCGTCGAGGACACGTAGCAGAATCTGCTTCTCGAACGTGCGCAGCGCTTCGGCACTGGCTTGTTCTTCTTTATCGTTGTAGGCGGCCAGCAGCTCTTGCAAGAGCTTCTCGCGCAGGGTTTCTTCGTACAGATGATCGTCTTCGTCGAGCCACTGCTGGATCGGGAGCTGAACGCCGAAATCGCTGTTCAGCGCCGCTTCCAAGCCCACGACATCCCACTGTTCTGGCAGCGACTGTGGCGGAATGTGCTGGCTGACAAGGCTGTTGAGCACGTCCAGACGGAAGTCAGCGATGGTGTCACCAATGTTGGTCGCAGCCAGCAGACTGTTACGCATGTGGTAAATCACTTTACGCTGTTCGTTGGAGACATCATCGAACTCAAGCAGTTGCTTGCGAATGTCGAAGTTACGGCCTTCGACTTTACGCTGCGCTTTTTCGATCGCATTGGTCACCATGCGGTGCTCGATCGCTTCGCCGGACTGCATGCCCAGCGCTTTCATGAAGTTTTTCACCCGATCAGAGGCGAAAATGCGCATCAGGCTGTCTTCCAGCGACAGGTAGAAACGGCTGGAACCTGTATCGCCCTGACGACCGGCACGACCACGCAGCTGGTTATCGATACGGCGCGACTCATGACGCTCGGAAGCAATCACATGCAGACCACCCGCTTCGATCACTTGCTGATGGCGTTTCTGCCAGTCGGCTTTGATCTGAGCGATCTGCTCAGGGGTCGGCTCTTCCAGGGCCGCGACTTCCACTTCCCAATTGCCGCCCAACAGAATGTCGGTACCACGACCGGCCATGTTGGTGGCAATGGTCAGCGCACCCGGACGACCGGCCTGGGCGATGATTTCGGCTTCTTTTTCGTGATACTTGGCGTTCAGAACCTTGTGATCGATGCCTTCCTTGATCAACAGGCTGGACATGTGCTCGGAGGTTTCGATGGTTGCCGTACCCACCAGTACCGGACGCCCCTGGGCCAGGCACTCTTTGATATCGGTGACGATGGCGGCGTATTTTTCTTCGGCGGTCAGGTAGACCAGGTCGTTGAAGTCTTTACGCGCCAGCGGCTTGTTCGGCGGAATAACCGTTACCGACAAGCTGTAGATCTGATGGAACTCGAACGCCTCGGTGTCCGCTGTACCGGTCATACCGGACAGCTTGTTGTACAGGCGGAAGTAGTTCTGGAAGGTGGTCGATGCCAGGGTCTGGCTCTCAGCCTGAATATTCAGCACTTCCTTCGCTTCGATGGCCTGATGCAGACCTTCGGACAGACGGCGACCCGGCATGGTACGACCGGTGTGTTCGTCGACCAGCAGGATCTGACCGTCCTGGACGATGTACTCGACGTTGCGATGGAACAGTTTGTGTGCGCGCAGACCGGCGTAAACGTGGGTCAAGAGGCCCAGGTTGTGCGCCGAGTACAGGCTTTCACCCACCGCCAGCAGGCCGACTTCAGTCAGCATCTCTTCGATGAACTGGTGACCGGCTTCGTTCAGTTCAACCTGACGGGTTTTCTCGTCAACGGTGAAATGCCCGGCCTTGGTAACAACACCTTCCACTTCCTCGATGTGCTGCTCGAGTCTCGGGATCAGTTTATTGATTTCGGTGTATAGCTTGGAGCTGTCTTCAGCCTGACCGGAAATGATCAGCGGCGTACGCGCTTCATCGATCAGGATCGAGTCGACTTCGTCGATTACAGCGAAGTTAAGCTCGCGCTGGAACTTGTCTTCCATGCTGAAAGCCATGTTGTCGCGCAGGTAATCGAAACCAAATTCGTTGTTGGTGCCGTAGGTGATATCCGACGCATAAGCAGCGCGCTTCTCTTCCGGCGGCTGGAAAGGCGTGACGACGCCGACGGTCAGACCGAGGAATTCGTAAAGCGGACGCATCCAGTTGGCGTCACGACGAGCCAGGTAGTCGTTCACAGTAATAACGTGCACGCCCTTACCGGCCAGCGCGTTCAGGTAAACCGCCAGTGTCGCCACCAGGGTCTTGCCTTCACCGGTACGCATTTCAGCGATCATGCCTTCGTGCAGGGCTGTGCCGCCGATCAACTGGACGTCGAAGTGGCGCATACCCATGACACGCTTGCCGGCTTCTCGGGCAACCGCAAAAGCTTCAGGCAGAAGTTGATCGAGGGTCTCACCTTTGGCTAAACGGGCCTTGAACTCTTCGGTCTTGGCACGCAATTGCTCGTCCGAAAGGGCCACCATTTGCTCTTCGAAGGCATTGACGGTGACGACCGTCTTGAGCATGCGTTTGACTTCACGCTCGTTCTTGCTTCCAAAAAGTTTCTTTAACAAAGGCGCAAACATATCGACAGGATCTTCCACACATAGGGATGGAGGGCGGCCCCGTGAGTCGCCCGTGCAGCCCTTATGGCCGCATGCGAACGAGCATTCTACCCGGAAACGGTGGTGAGGAAAGTGGCGTTATTCCACGATACCGGCACAACGCTCTAATGGGGCAGCTTTACAATAGGGCCGTTTTTTCGGACTTCAACCCATTGAGGGGAAAAGTGACGCATTGAATGTGTCCATAAAAGCACGGAAAACCCATCTAACGAAGCCGTGCGGGCGCTTTCTGCTACCATGGCCGCTCTGTAACTCAAGGTGTCCCACATGGCATTTCGTCCCCTCTCGGCAAGGGCGCCGGCCGTCTTGCTCCGCGAGGCGAAGCCGCTTAAAGCCATATTCCACCACGCTCAACGCCTGGCCCACTTACAGCGCCTGCTCGAAACCCAGCTGCAACCGGCTGCTCGTGAACACTGCCACGTCGCGTCCTGGCGTGAAGGCAGCCTGTTGCTGATCGTGACCGACGGTCATTGGGCCACGCGCCTGCGCTATCAACAGAAACGCCTGCAACGACAGCTGGTCGCTTTTGAAGAATTCGCCAGCCTGACGCGCATCCTGTTCAAAGTACAACCGCCTACCGTCCAACAGGGCGCAACAGGACACACCATCCATCTGTCGGCCAACGCCGCAGAAAGCATCCAGGCCACGGCAGAGGGTATTACCGACCCTAATCTGCGTGCCGCGCTGGAGCGGCTAGCGAGTCATGGCAAGCCCAAGGGCTGAAGAAACACTGCCGGACGCTGCCGCTATTGATACGGCGTGCGCAACGCTGGCACCGCGCCCATGCGTCCTGATCTGCAGGGATGCGCCTATTGGTCACTGAGTCTTCTTACCCAGCAGTGCGCAGGCGTTCATGAAGGTCATTTTCTGTTTACGCATTGCGTCTTCCACCGTGCGAGTGGCTTTTTGCAGGGCGGGACTGGGTTTGGCCCATTGATCGGCGGGGATCGGTTGCGACCAGCGCTGCACGTGTTCGGGCAACACGGGCGAGCCGGCTTTGTGACCCCACTCGGCGATCATGTACGGCATTTTCCAGAAGGTTAAAACCCGGCGCACGTACCACCAGCGCACGGGCCAGCGGGTGCGAGGCTCAAGGCCGACTCTGGCGAGATACTCATCACTCAACGGGCAGTGCAAATCGCCCATGTCTTCCTTGATCCGCCGCTCCACGTCCCACGTGTGTAGCCCTTCGTAGGGTCGAAGTTCATCCTCGGTCAACTCCCGCCCCAACAGCATCTTCAGCCAGTCGCCCGTTTGATCCTTGGGAATGCCTTGCTCCATGTACATACGAATGGCCTCCCAGGTGCCAATGGCATGGGCCTGGCTGGGTTTACCGACCAATACGAACTGCACGGTGTCGTTTTTCTCGTCCTCCAGCCCCATGCCGAAGGTGTAGAACTGGGTGGCACCGTATTGGCTGACCATTTCTGATTGAGACACCCAGGCGACCACGCGCTCCCATGGCACGATCAGGACTTCGTGGGTGTCGCTGTCGACGAAACAAACTTCGCGACGTTGGCGGTTGAAGCGCAGGGGGTATTGTTTGGCTTGGGTGCGAACGCCAGAAATAACGGTTTCAATCATAATTCCAATGCATATCGGAGCGACCCAAAGCCCTAAATTCAAGAACCAAGAAAATAATATGTTCCAGTCATTTGAAAATGAGTTATTAGTATTGGGCGGCGTCGCAGCTAACAAAATCAATGCAAGCATGAGCGGGCAGATAAATATCAAGAAAATCATTAGCCACATAACCCAAGCCAACAATTTCCCCTGAAAAACCATACCGTTGTTGCTGCCGCCCATCTGCAGATACACATCATTCATCGCTGAGAAATCCTGCATGCTCACGGGCGCTTGACCGGTACACACCGGCAACGGTGCTAAATACAGTGTTTCCTCAAGGCCATGCTTCCGCACCTCGCCAACAGTAGGACGATTGTCTGTAATGTCCTGCGCTGCCATGGACGGCGCAGGGGGTTCTTTACGATTGAATACTCTACTCAGCATCGAGGTACTTCAACTCGTCTTGCTTCAAGAACCAGGGTTCGATGGGTCTGAGCCGAGCAGGAAGTTCTTTGTGCGGTTTGTAGTTGAACGTCCCCTGTTGCTCAATCCTCACCCCGTACACAGTAGAGCGATGAATATCCAGAACATGAAAAATCGTCCGATGGCGCAGCGGACGATGGTCTTCCACCTTGTAGCTAACGGCCCATGCCAGGCCGAAAGAGTCGGATAATTCCAGGGACAAAATAGGCAGTCTCAAGACCAGCCCCTCATTTCCCTGGCTGAGTACCGTAAGTCTGTTGGCAACGTATTCGCTACGTTCCTCCCAGTAAGGTGGAACATACACTGCTCGCCCAACGCGCTTGTAAGGTTGCTCGCTGGGTTGACGCTGATACACTTCAATTGACACTTCGCGACGGTCCAGTTCGGCGGTTCTTACCCCTGGGAAGGTCAGGCGCAGCTCAGTACCTTTACCATTACGAATCAGCTGACACAGGGGCTGCTGGACCACGGCAGCCAGATCACTCCAGTCATCCTCCAGACCCTGCTTGACGTCGTCGTGGCCCCATGCACTGTGATGCATCCATTTTTTCATGCCATCCAGATTGAAGTAGTTATAGAGACCTTCACCGACCAGTTGCAATGCCATGCCAATAACGCCAATCACATTCGCTCGTACGGCAACGTTGATCAGTCGCGGACTTTTCTCCGCCCACGCCAGAGCGCGCAGTTCTCGCGGCAGCCTCAAAATCTCGGTGGTGATTGAATAGGTGTGCTTGAACCCCCATCCGTTAGTGCCCATTAAAATTGCATCGCCACTCATTTGTAATGAAGTAGCGGCCAGTTTTTTACCGTCACCTTGCGATAACGCTATACCCCATTGCCTAGCATGTTTTCCAAAGTCAATGGTGGCTGCCGCGAATCCAAAAGCAAAGGCTCCCAGTCCGGCAATAGCAGACCATTGACCCAATCGAGCCATCGAACTGAGCTTGCCGGCGGAACTTTCCATTTGGCCGATATGATATTGCAATATGCTTACTGCTAATCCTTGCGTGGCAGCAAAGCCTGCGGATAGTACGAACACTAATGCTTCGCTGAACTGCGCTAACTCTCGTAGTCCCCTGCGATCTCTTTCTGCGATATCCCCTATAACACTCACAAACTTCATCGCATGCAAATAAAACAACACTACCGCAATCTGATCGCCCTTGGACTTGAGCACACTCGCCACCGGTCCTTTGAACGTGCCACTGCTCCGGTAATCACGCACGGTGCGTTGCATCTCTTCGCTCAACTCGGCATCCATGCTGCCCAGCACCAAGCCAAACTGGCTGGGGCCCTTGCCACCTGGCGTCAATGCCTGGCTCAAGCGATCTTCTACCGGTGCCATTCGGGCTTTAAGGGCGACAATCTGATTACTCAGCCCCTTAACGTCGCGCTCCCAAATCAGGTCGTGACGACGTTGTTTGTACAGCTCCTTGAGTTCGTGGCGCATGTTCAGGGCGGTACTACGGTCATTGGTAAAGTTCTGGATTTCAATCGGTGTAGCTGCACGTAATGTCAGGCCACTGGTAGCGTAAGCGCTCAGCAGGCGCAATCTGGCTGCCGAACCAATGTTTCGGATAAATTCATTGGGATTAATGTTGGCACCGCGCTGAAAGTCTTGCTGCATGATGTCCAGGCGATGTGCCGTCCGCATCTGCCTCGCCGGGTCATACGCCCCGCCCAACAAACTGCTCAACCCCTGAAACTCCCCAGTCAACCGCTGATAGTTCGGCAAGCGCTGCCGCATCAAACTGTTGAACTGGTTAGCCAGTGCATCCAGCTCCGCCACAGCGCCGGGGGCGTCGGTCAGCTTGATGCTGAAGTTGCCGAGGTCGGCGAGTTTTTTCTTCAGATCCAACTGATCGGCGCTGCCGAGGGTATCCAGCCCTGGCACCTGGACCAGCGGATTTTTCTCCAGATAGGCTTCCAGTTGCACCATGGCCTCACGGTCATCGCAGATAGCGGCGACGCACTCGAGCTCGGTTTCCAGTCGATGTCTGATCTGCTCGTTTTGCTGGAAATCGTAGTACCACGCAGCGCGATGGAAATGGCCTTCGACGATCATCTTCAGGCGGTCGGCGCGGATGCGTTTGAGCTGGCCTTGCCAGTGTTGCAACAGGGTTTGTTGTTTGAGCACAAAGGCTTGCATGGCGTGCCGATTCACCAGGTCATCGATACCGCGCTCACCCGGTTCGGCACCGTGCAGGGCTTCGTAGGTCTGGAAGTTCAGCTCGACGATGGCCTCTCGATGGCGTTGCCAACGCGGGTCACCCAGCGCATCACGTAATTCCATGGAGGCTTTGGCGAAGGGATTGGTCTGCGCCAGCTCACGCCAGTGACTCTCGTCGCCGTACACCCCCGGCCCGTGATAATCGCGTTTGATGCGTAAGTAGTTCAGCAGCGTCTCGCGTTCTGATTCGGTGGTGTCCTTGATCAACGCGGCATAACGCGGGTCATCGGTGGCCAGCTCGCTCAAGCGTTTCTGGCTGACGTCGTACAGGGACTGAATGTAAGCGCCCGTGAGGTACTGGCGTTGCAGGGCGTCATCGTCGCTCCACTGACCGATCCAGTCAGCGACCTTGAGCTGGGCGGCGGCCAGGTCGCGCATGATGCCGATGTCGTCACGTACCACCAGAAACAGGAAATCGCGCTGGTGTGCGCCATCGACCTGGCTGGTCAATTCTTCGATCCAGGTGTGGCGAAACAGCGGCGTGTGTTCCCAGATGTAAGCGGTGTTTTCTTCCGTGCTTGCGCCGTCGGGCAGGGTCTTGCCCGGGGCTTGATCGACCGGGCCGCGACCGCCGGTTTCGCAACGATTTTCCGCCACTTCCGCCAGCCAGTCTGTGGCCTGCTTTTCGGTCAGTAAATGCTGGCCTGTGTGCTCACTGCTGGTGGCGGTCAGGTCGACGCGTTGCATGAAGTGTTCGCGCTCGGTGGCGTGCCGGATCACTTGCGAGCACTTGTAGGCGGTCCACTGAATTTCCGAGTAGGCCACGTACACCGTGCTGCGGCGAGCGAGGGTCAGGGTGGACCCACCTTCGATGGCATGCTCACGGACATCGCTGGCGACCTCGGTGCCCTGCCACAATAATTTGCTCAGAGAACCTTGTTCCACGAAGTACTCGTGCAGATAACCGGTCGTGTTATCGATGACGTACAAGTAACCGTTGCGCAACAAGCGAATGCCCATGGCCTTGCTCTGCAAGGTGTGGGGCATGGGGATGTCAGAGGGAGGCGTAAGGTGCTCCACCAGGCCGTAGCGGACCGGCAGCAACTGGATCGTGGTTTTGGTCAGTGGGCACACCCCTCCAGCGCTGACGTTATCGCGACTGCGGGACTGGGCGATCAAATTAGCCAAATGGCCACGGGGGGTCATGAGGTCGGTCATGGGTGGCTCCTGCGCTCGACCAACGTGGTGATCATTGCGATACGCGTGCTGGGTGGGAGTGGGGACGCGGGGTTCAGCAGGCTGGCGATTTCTGGATCGGCCACAAGCCGCTGTTCGCCTAGAAAACCATGGGCATTGGCGTACAACCAGATGTCGGCCTCGCTTTCAAAGCCGAGTTCGACTGCCCGCTTTGCCAGGCCACGCAAGTGCTGCCAGCGCTGTTGGGGCTGCAAATCCATGCGGTAGTCGGGAAAAAATTCGCCCATGTGCCCGTAGAGTTCGGTCACATTTTTGTCGAAACTGGCTTCATTCAGAAGCTCCACCTGCCGCTCGTTCAGTCGGTACAACGCGGCGTGGTTCGGAGCGGGTCGCTCACCGGCACGGGTGTAGTGGCGCCAACCGTCGCTCACCGCGTTGACGACCATGACCCGCAGGCAAGGTCCAAACAGAGTGGACGTCGAGGATACTGTGTCGCTGAACACCGCATGGGCCACTGCCGGATCGGCGATGCGCAGCAGCATTTCCTCACCCGAGGGGTGTTCGACGCTTGCCAGCCAGCGCCAATGCGCGGCCACCTGCTCCCATGGGGCATCGCAGGCCAATAGATAACTCCAATGCTCTCCGACATGGGCCAAAAACTGCTCAAGAATGGGGTCACTCGGCTCTTTCAGGCGTACAAGACAGGGAGAGAGCGCCCTGAATTGCGCAAACCGGGTCCGCAGATAAATAACCTCGACGATCACCTCGGGATCCCATTGAAACAGACGCGGCAGCAGCGTCTTGACCTGTACCGCATCCAGCAACAGCGCAACGGTATGCTCCCAGGAAAAGTCGTCGGGCAAACACAGGGTTGGCTTTTTTGCATTAATCATGGGTCTGCTCCGTGTTGGCTAGCACGCACAGCGGGCACAGCAGTGGCATGCGCGAAGCGGTATCGGTTTGCCCTTTTGACGCGAAGACGATCGACGGCGGAACCCCTCCTGCAATCAGTGCTTGAGTGTCGCCGGGGGCCAACGGCATTGCAGGGGTCCCCGGTACCGGTGCGCCGCCGACCTGGATCGGTGTGCTGCTGAAAATCCCCGCCGGATTGATGACGATGTGCTGACCGTTGATCGACAGCGTCAAGCTGAGGCCACCGCTGATGACGATATTGTCACCGCTGATGTGCACTTCTTGCCCGGCGGCCATCAACAAGTCGCCACCGACGCGGGTGTGACTGCTGCCAGCGACGTCGAGGTGATCGTCGGCCAACAACTGCACTTTGCGGGCGCCGGTGACGGTGACGTTTTCCTCGGCCTTGAGCACGGTGGTGCTGTTGCCTTTGATGGTTTCCAGACGTTCGTTGCCGATTTCGATGCGGCTGTCGTTCTGGATCAACTGCTCCATGTCGCGCTGGGCGCGGAGGTAGATCAGCTCTGCCCCGCTCTTGTCTTCCAGGCTCAGCTCATTGAAACCAGACGTTTTTCCGGTGCTTTTACTGCGCAACACGGTTTTGGTCTTGTTGTCCGGCAGGTTGTAAGGCACTTGATGGGTGTTGTTGCTCAGGCATCCGACCACAATCGGCTTGCAGGCGTGCCCTTCTTCAAAGGCGACCAACACTTCCATGCCCACGCGCGGGATGGTGACCGCGCCGTATCCGGCGCCGGCCCAGCTGGAGGCCACCCGCACCCAGCAGCTGGTGCTTTCGTTTTCTTCACTGCGGTCCCAGTGAAAACGGACTTTTACCCGCCCGTATTGATCGCAGTGGATTTCTTCTTCGGCAGGGCCGGTCACCACGGCGGTTTGCATGCCTTGAATCTTCGGGACTGGATGTTTGAGGGCAGGCCGAAATTGCACGGTCTCGCGGATAGCGATGAACTCATTGCGATAACCCTGAGCGATTCGACCGGACTCCACCGGCTCGTCACTGACTGCGTATTCCTCTAATACAGCAGGCTGGCGACCGTCATGAAACACCCAAGTCGGTAGCCAGACCATGTTCCAACCCGGCTCCGGGTGTTCTTCTACCTTTAACGGCGTGCCACTGCGCAGCAAAGGCTGGTCGCTCTGACCTTGAGCGAGCTCAGCATCGCCGCGAAGCCTCTCCAGCGCCCGGCGCGTTCGCACCCGCCCTTGGTGCGCGGTATCAAACTCTCCGGGGTAGATGTACGTCTCAAGGTTCGGAAATACCTTGGAGTCCCGGTCCGCTTCCAGCGAGAGGTGTGCGTTTTGGAAGTCGTAATCGCGGTGGGTGACGCGGCTGGCGTGGGTGCTCAGGCCTACGCCGAACGCCTGGATCACCGGATGCTCTGCCGCCATGCCGTTGATCGGCCGAAACGGCATCACCACGGTGGGATTGCCCGCGTGATAGAACTCGGTTTCCTGATCGGCGAAGATCAGTTGGTGCCCTTCCGGGGAGTGCTTGAAGTAATAGAAGTAGACTTCGGCCTCGCACAAACGGCTGACGAAATGCAGGTCAGATTCATCGTACTGAACGCAATATTCGTGCGGGACCGGTTTTTCCGGGCCGATGTTGAACAGCACGTGCAAACCGTTCAGCAAACCATGCCCCTTGAGCACGTCGCGGAGGATGGCTTCAGTGGTCAGGTTCTGGAAAATCCGCCGATTACTGGCGTGCTGCAAATAGCGCAGAAACGGCACCATTACCAGTTGGTAGTGGCTCAGCCGGGTGCCCACTTTGCCTTTCCGGATGGAGTAGATATGGCCGTGCAGGCCCCGATCGCCAAAAGCCAGATAGGCTTCTTTGTGCAGCAGGCTTTCCAGCTCGCGCGGCGGTCGGTCTGTGACCACATCGACGGTGATTTCGAAGCACTCGCTGATGGCCTCTTCGCCGGAAAAGGCTAGAACAAGTAACTCGTTGTCTTTAGCTCCTTTGATGCTGAGCGTGAACGTTGGGGCAGTGGGCATCGCCGTTCTTCATATCGGAATGAACGGTAATTTTGGGTAGATAAACCGACTAAAGGTATCCCACCCTGCCGACAAACCCAGTAGGAGACGTCTCTCAATTTCGCAGGGTTATTCTTACATTCTCCCTGCACTCTTCAACAACCATAAAAAAAGGCCACCCGAAGGCAGCCTTAAAAAATAAAAGGAAAGAGAGAGTACTAATTACACGGCCGCAACAGGACGCATGTAAGAGATCGGGGCGGTGCTGGCGTCTTCGAAGGTCACGATTTCCCAAGCATCTTTCTGCGCAATCAATGCGCGAAGAAGGACGTTGTTCAGTGCGTGCCCAGACTTGAAGCCTCGGAACTCGCCTATCAGGCTATTGCCCAGCAGGTAAAGGTCGCCGATTGCATCCAGGATTTTGTGTTTGACGAATTCGTCCTCGTACCGCAGGCCGTCCTCGTTAAGCACGCCGTCCTTGTCGACCACGATGGCATTTTCTACGCTACCGCCAAGTGCGAGATTGTGCTTGCGCAGGTACTCGATATCACTCATGAACCCAAAGGTACGGGCGCGGCTGACTTCTTTAACAAAAGAAGTACTGGAAAAATCCACGGTTGCACTTTGGGTACGGTTACGGAAAACAGGGTGGTCGAAGTCGATCTCGAAACTCACCTTGAACCCTTCGAAAGGCAGGAAAGTGGCGGTTTTGCCGTCCTCTTCCACAGTAACTTCTTTCAGGATACGAATGAATTTCTTGGCTGCGTCCTGTTCTTCCAGGCCGGCAGATTGAATCAGGAATACGAAGGGTCCCGCGCTGCCGTCCATGATTGGAACTTCGGAGGCAGAGAGTTCGACGTAGGCGTTATCGATGCCAAGGCCAGCCATGGCCGAAAGCAAGTGCTCTACCGTGTCCACCTTGGTGTCCCCGCTGACCAAAGTGGTCGACAGGGTGGTGTCACCGACGTTTTCCGCACGGGCAGGGATCTGCACCACAGGGTCGAGGTCGGCACGACAAAACACGATGCCGGTATTCACAGGTGCGGGCTTGAGGGTCAGGTAAACCTTTTCCCCCGAGTGCAGGCCTACACCTGTGGCACGGATAATATTTTTCAGGGTGCGTTGTTTAATCATGGCATTGGCCGCTTCAGCGCAAGTTGCGAACTGGTATCAACAAAGGCTGGCGATAATAGCAGACCCGGCCTTTGCTGAACACCAATCACCCTAATACCCCTGATACATTTCATCAATCGGCCTGGCGACGCAGGAAAGCCGGGATATCCAGATAATCCAGGTCATCGTGCGGGTTCATCTTCGCAGCAGCGGCAGCACCGGCGTGAGCCTGGTTGCGCATCACAGTCGGACGGTCCAGATCGCGGTAATTCACCGACGGCAGCTCCTGACGTGCAGAAGGTTGCACTGCAGCATGTTGTTGCGAGGTCTGCAGGGTGTTGTCGATCACCTTCACAGGTTTCTCGATTTTCGCGCCCAGGCCAGTGGCAACCACGGTCACGTGCAACTCGTCGCGCATGTCCGGATCGATAACCGTACCGACCTTGACCATCGCGTGCTCGGAGGCGAACGCTTCAATGATGCTACCCACGTCCGAGTACTCACCCAGGGACAGGTCAGGACCGGCAGTGATGTTGACCAGGATGCCGCGAGCACCTTGCAGGTTGACGTCTTCGAGCAGCGGGTTGCGGATGGCTGCCTCAGTCGCTTCACGTGCACGGTTCGGACCGCTGGCGCAGCCAGTGCCCATCATCGCCATACCCATTTCGCTCATCACGGTACGTACGTCAGCGAAGTCGACGTTGATCATGCCCGGACGTTTGATGATGTCGGAGATACCGCGAACAGCACCGGCCAGTACATCGTCAGCCTTGGCGAAAGCCGACAGCAAGCTGGCGTCCTTACCGAGGATGGTCAGCAGCTTCTCGTTAGGGATGGTGATCAACGAGTCAACGCTTTCCGACAACAGGCGGATGCCTTCATCGGCGATCTGCATGCGTTTGCGGCCTTCGAACGGGAACGGACGAGTCACCACTGCAACGGTGAGAATCCCCATTTCCTTGGCCACTTCGGCGATGATCGGTGCAGCACCGGTACCGGTACCGCCGCCCATGCCAGTGGTAATGAACACCATGTTGGTGCCCTGTAGCACTTCAGCAATGCGCTCACGGTCTTCCAGTGCAGCCTGACGACCTACTTCAGGGTTGGCACCAGCACCCAAACCTTTGGTCACACCAGTGCCCAATTGCAGGATGGTCCGTGCGCCGATGCTTTTCAGCGCTTGTGCGTCAGTGTTGGCGCAGATGAATTCCACACCTTCGATGTTGCTCTTAACCATGTGGTTAACAGCATTACCACCACCACCACCAACACCGATAACCTTGATTACCGGGCTTTGCGGGACGTTGTCTACGAGTTCGAACATTTTCCCTCTCCTTTCATTTTCTCTAGTTTTTTCGCCTACTGCCTACCACTACTACTGCTTTGAAACTTAGAAATTGCCTTGCACCCAGCGCTTGAGGCGCTCGAATACCGGTGTTTTAGGTTCATCGCTATAGCTGCTGCTACTGATGCCGGACAACGAAATACCGTCGGATTGCTTTTGCAGCCCGTACAGCAACAGCCCCACACCAGTGGAATAGATTGGGTTGCGGACGACGTCCGAGAGCCCTTTGACACTGTGCGGCACGCCGAGGCGTACCGGCATATGGAAGATTTCCTCGGCCAGTTCGACCGCGCCTTCCATTTTTGAGGTACCACCGGTCAGCACGATGCCGGCCGGGATCAAGTCTTCATAACCACTGCGACGCAGCTCGGCCTGAATCAATGTGAACAACTCGTCGTAACGCGGCTCGACCACTTCAGCCAGCGCCTGACGGGACAACTCACGTGGTGGACGGTCGCCGACGCTTGGTACTTTGATCGTTTCGCCGGCGCCAGCCAGTTTGGCCAGGGCACAGGCGTAGCGAATCTTGATCTCTTCGGCGTATTGGGTAGGTGTACGCAACGCCATCGCGATGTCGTTGGTAACCTGATCGCCCGCAATCGGGATGACTGCGGTATGACGAATAGCGCCTTCGGTGAAGATGGCGATGTCGGTGGTGCCGCCGCCGATATCGACCAGGCAAACGCCCAGTTCTTTCTCATCATCCGTCAGCACCGAATACGCGGAAGCCAGCTGTTCGAGAATGATGTCGTCAATTTCCAGCCCGCAACGACGCACGCATTTTTCAATGTTTTGTGCGGCATTGACGGCGCAAGTCACCACATGAACCTTGGCTTCCAGACGTACGCCCGACATCCCCAAAGGCTCACGAACGCCTTCCTGGTTGTCGATCACGTAGTCCTGCGGCAGGGTGTGGAGCACCCGCTGATCCGCTGGAATCGCCACGGCCTGGGCGGCATCGAGTACACGCTCCAGATCCGCCATGCTGACTTCACGGTCACGGATCGCCACGATGCCGTGGGAGTTCAGGCTGCGAATGTGGTTGCCCGCTACACCGACGAAAGCCGAGTGAATACGGCAACCGGCCATCAGCTGAGCTTCTTCAACGGCGCGCTGGATCGATTGCACGGTGGACTCGATGTTCACCACCACGCCCTTCTTCAGGCCACGGGAAGGATGCGTGCCGATACCGACGATTTCCAGGGTGCCATCCGCCCCGACTTCGCCCACCAACGCCACCACTTTGGAGGTGCCGATATCCAAGCCGACGATCATTTTCCCGCTTTGCACGTTTGCCATGGTCCTGCCTCTTATCAATTCTTCGCGACGGCGGGTTTGTCCGTCGTAGGCGCAACCTGCTCACGCCATCCCACGGCAAGGCCGTTGGAGTAACGCAGGTCGATGCGCGCAATATTCGTCATCTGTTCTTTAAGCGTTTTTTCATAAATGGCAATAAATCGGCGCATTTTTTCCACCAGGTGGTCGCGTCCCAGTAACAACTCGATACCCGGGCCCGCACTGCCTGCACCAGTGGTCAAAAACCAACTGCCACGTTCACGTAATTCCAGACGTACGATGGAAAAACCCAACGGCCGTAACATCTGACTCAACACCTGATACTGCTGCATCACCTGCTGCTGGGCACGTTGAGGGCCAAACAGTTGAGGCAGATGCTCGTAATTGGCCAGCTCGCGCGGGGTAAACGCCTGACCCTGGTTGTTCAGCAGCGCCTCTTCACCCCAGCGCGCCACCGGCAATTGTTCTTCCAGACGAATGACCACCTGATCGGGCCAGACACGCCTGACTTCGGCGTGGGCGATCCAAGGCATTTGTTCCAGTTCGGTGCGCATCCCTGCGAGGTCGATGGTGAAGAAGCTCGCCGCCACATAAGGGGCAATGCGCTGCTGCACCGCTTGCTGGCTGATGTAGCTCAGATCACCCTGCACATTGATCCGGGTAATTGGCCGGTCGGCATACGGCAACAGCCGCTGCGCGGCTTCGTAGGTACCGAAGCCCAGAACGACCAACATCACAGGCCAGAACAGGCGCTTGAAGAATCCGAGGTTTGCTTTAGGCAGACGCATCGACAGCGGCTCTTTGGCCACCATCCGACTGGCACCACGCGGCACCGGCTTGCGGCCGGGAACGGGTTGCTGATGACGTAGCATCGCGCCTTGCATGGGATTAACCTCGCGCCTCGACACTGTCAGCCAGAATCGCTAACACTAACTGCTGAAAATCCAGGCCCGCCGCTCGTGCCGCCATCGGGACCAGACTGTGATCGGTCATGCCGGGGACGGTGTTCACTTCCAACAACCAGAACTTGCCATCAGCATCCTGCATAACGTCCGCACGCGCCCAACCTGCAATGCCAACGGCCTCGCAAGCACGCGCAGTAAGATCTTTAAGCTCTTGTTCTTTTGCACTGTCGAGCCCGCAAGGGATCCGATACTGAGTATCGGAAGCCAGGTACTTGGCGTCGTAGTCGTAGAAACTGTGGGGAGTGCCCAGACCGATGGGCGGTAATATCTGGTCACGCAGAGTCGCGATAGTAAACTCCGGACCCTGGATCCATTGCTCGACCAATACTTGTGAATCGTAGGTGCTGGCAGCTTTCCATGCGGCGATCAACTCATCGACGCTGGTCACCTTGGCCATACCGATACTCGAACCTTCATGGGCAGGTTTGACGATTAAAGGGAAGCCCAGTTCCGTTGCCGCAGAAATACAATCAGCCTCAGTGCTCAATGCGGCATGCCGAGGTGTCGACAAGCCCAGACTTTGCCAGATCTGCTTGGTCCGCAACTTGTCCATGGCCAGCGCAGAAGCCAGTACGCCGCTGCCGGTGTAGGGGATCTCCAGACACTCCAGCAGGCCTTGCATGCTGCCGTCTTCGCCGCCACGACCGTGCAAGACGATAAAAGCACGATCAATTTTTTCGCTGACCAGACGCTGCAGGAAGTCGTCACCGACGTCGATGCCGAACGCGTCGACACCTGCACTTTGCAGGGCCTCAAGCACTGCCTGACCGGATTTCAGCGACACTTCGCGCTCAGCGCTTTTACCACCAAACAGGACGGCCACACGGCCGAAAGCCTTGGGTTCGAGCGTGGACAACAAGGTGGATTGCAGGGTTGAAGTCATTTCAGTTTACCCTCGGTCGGGGCCACGACAGCACCTGCAAACAGCGGGCTTCGAAGCAGTTGCGGCGCGAGGCCACCAATGTCACCGGCGCCCTGGCACAGCAAAATATCGCCAGCACGCAACAGTGGTTTGACCAGCGGTGCCAACTCGACGCCACGCTCGATGTAGATCGGGTCCAGCTGACCACGTTGACGAATGCTGTGGCACAAGTTGCGACTGTCGGCACCTGGAATCGGTTCTTCACCGGCTGGATAGACTTCCATCAGCAACAACACGTTGGCTTCGGCCAGTACTTGCACGAAGTCATCGTAAAGGTCGCGAGTACGGCTGAAGCGATGAGGCTGGTAAACCATGACCAGACGACGATCCGGCCAGCCGCCACGGACAGCATTGATTACCGCAGACACTTCACGCGGGTGATGGCCGTAGTCGTCGACCAGCATCACATTGCCGCCTTCGACCGGCAGCTCGCCATAGATCTGGAAGCGTCGACCAACACCCTGGAAGCCTGACAGCCCCTGGACGATAGCCTCGTCGCTGACGCCCTCGTCGGTAGAGATTGCGATGGTCGCCAACGAGTTCAGAACGTTGTGGTTGCCCGGCATGTTTACCGAGACATCCAGCGGCGCGCGGTCACGACGCAGCACCGTAAAGTAAGTCAGCATGCCTTCCTGACGCACGTTGATGGCGCGTACGTCGGCTTCTTCGCTGAAGCCGTAAGTCAGCGTCGGACGCTTGATCAGCGGCAGAATTTCACGCACCACTGGATCATCGATGCACACCACGGCCAGCCCATAGAACGGCAGGTTGTGCAGGAACTCGACGAAGGTTTTCTTCAGTTTGTTGAAGTCGCCTTCGTAGGTCGCCATATGGTCGGCGTCAATGTTAGTGACCACGGCCACCAACGGCTGCAAGTGCAGGAAGCTGGCGTCGCTTTCATCCGCTTCAGCGATCAGGTAACGGCTGGTGCCTAACTGAGCGTTGGTTCCAGCAGCATTCAGGCGACCACCGATAACGAACGTCGGGTCCAGGCCACCGGCCGCGAACACCGAAGCGATCAAACTGGTGGTGGTGGTTTTGCCATGCGTGCCAGCGACTGCGATGCCGTGGCGATAGCGCATCAGTTCGGCCAGCATTTCGGCACGCGGGACCACAGGAATGCGACGTTCCAGAGCCGTAGCGACTTCCGGGTTCGCGGTATTGACTGCACTGGAGACCACAAGCACGTCAGCCGTCGCGATGTTCTCGGCGCGATGGCCGATGAACACCTTGGCGCCGAACGATTCAAGACGTTCAGTCACTGGTGAAGACTTCAAGTCGGAGCCGGACACTTTGTAGCCCAGGTTAAGCAGAACCTCGGCAATACCGCACATGCCCACCCCGCCGATACCGACGAAATGGATGCGACGGATGCGGCGCATTTCCGGCTGGGGCATCGCCCTCTTGCTCTCAACCATGAGCCACCTCCAGACAGATATCGACCACAGTGCGCGTTGCGTCAGGTTTGGCCAGGTGGCGAGCCGTGCGGGCCATGTTGTTCAATTGTTCGGGTTGCATCAAAACCTCTTTCAGGCGTGCGGCCATTTCGGCTGCGCCAGTTGTCGCTTGTGGCATGACGAAGGCTGCACCTTCGCGGGCCAGATAGTCGGCATTACGGGACTGGTGGTCGTCGATCGCGTGGGGCAACGGCACCAACAGCGACGGCAGGCCAGCCGCAGCCAGTTCACTGACGGTCAGCGCGCCTGCGCGACAAACCACCAGGTCGGCCCAGCCATAGGCTTGAGCCATGTCTTTGATGAAGGGCGCCACTTGCGCCTCGACATCGGCAGTGCGATAGCGCTCTGCGGTGATCTGGTCATGATTCTTGCCGGCCTGATGAAACACTTCAGGTCGCAACTCCAGCGGCACCTGTGCCAATGCAGCAGGCAGCAGTTTGTTCAGCGGTTCAGCGCCCAGACTTCCGCCAAGGATCAGCAGACGGGCTTTACGTCCGCCCAGCGCCTGACGCGGCGTTTCGAGAAACAACTCGGTGCGTACCGGGTTGCCGGTGGTACGGCGTTTTGCCGAAGCCGAAAACGTATTCGGGAAGGCTTCGCACACACGAGTGGCAAACGGCGCCAGGCTGCGATTGGCTGTACCGGCGACGGCGTTCTGTTCATGAATGATCAGCGGTACCCCCGCCAATTTCGCTGCCAAGCCGCCAGGGCCGGTGACAAAACCGCCCATTCCCAGTACGCAGACCGGTTGCAACTGACGGACGATCTTGCGCGCCTGCAGCAACGCCCTGAGCAGCACAAACGGCGCTTTCAACAGCGAAATCACGCCCTTGCCCCGGAGGCCGGTCACGTTGATCAAATGCAGCGGCAAGCCCGCTTGAGGGACCAGTTCGTTTTCGATACCGCGCGGCGTGCCGAGCCAGTGCACGCGGTAGCCGCGGGCCTGGAACTCGCGCGCACAGGCCAGCGCCGGGAAGACGTGCCCACCCGTACCGCCCGCCATGATCAGCACGTTAGCGCCCATGGGTCGGCTCCTCGGTGAAGTCGCTTTCATTGAATTCCGTTTCTTCACTGCCGGTATTGGTCCGCGCCTCCCACTCGATGCGCAGCAACAAGCCCAGGCTTGCGCAGCAGATCACCAACGAACTGCCGCCATAACTGAGGAAGGGCAAGGTCAGGCCTTTAGTCGGCAGTAGCCCGACGTTTACGCCAATGTTGATCAGGAACTGACCAATCCACAGGAACGCCAGACCGTAAGCCACATAGGCAGCGAAATATTGCTTGGCCCTTTCGGCCCACATGCCGATGTACATGGCCCGGATACTGACGAATACAAACAGGCCCACAGTGATCAGCGAGCCAACCACGCCCAACTCTTCCGCGAGCACGGCAAACACGAAGTCGGTGTGCGCTTCAGGTAAATAGAACTGTTTCTGCACGCTGTTACCCAGACCGACGCCGAACCATTCGCCACGGCCAAAGGCAATCAGGGCCTGGGTCAGCTGATAACCGGAGCCAAACTGATCGGACCAGGGGTCGGTGAAGGTGATCAGGCGCGCCATACGATAGGGCTGCGCTTGAACCAGCACGAACACCGCGCCCACCGCCAACACCACCATCAGGGTGAAGCGGAACAGCCCTACGCCACCGAGGAACAGCATCGCAGCAGCAGCCCCCATCATTACCACGGTGGCACCGAAGTCCGGCTCCATCAGCAGCAAACCTGCCATGGGCAGCAAAACGATGAATGGCTTGAAGAAGCCCATCCAGCTTTCGCGGACTTCCTGCTGGCGCCGTACTAGGTAACCGGCAAGAAAAATCACCACGAAAACCTTGGCGATTTCCGAAGGCTGGACGTTGAACATCCCGAAGCCGATCCAGCGCATCGAACCGTTAACCTCACGGCCCAGCCCCGGCACCAATACCATCACCAGCAAGCCGAAGGCGCCAATCAACATCAGCCAGCCCAGGCGCTGCCAGGTTGAAACCGGAATCATCATGGTCACGCCACAGGCGCCCAAACCGATGACCAGATACACCAGGTGACGCATCATCATGTATAGCGGGTTGCCGGACTGCACGGCGGCCACTTCTGACGAGGCAGAAGTGATCATCACCAGGCCCAGGCCCAGCAGCGCAAGGCAACCGGCCAACATCGGAAAGTCGACATCAATGCCGCGACCGCTGATCAGCGGCGATGGATAAGGCTTGATCACACCCAGAATCATGACAAGCCCTCCACGGCATGAGCGAACACACGCCCGCGCTCTTCGAAATTCTTGAACATGTCCAGGCTGGCACAGGCGGGAGACAGCAATACCGCATCCCCGCTCTGCGCCCATTCGGCAGCACGTTGCACAGCTTCTTCCAGGGTTTTGACGCGGACTAAAGGCACCGCATCGCCGAAGGTTTTGGCAAGCAATTCAGCATCGCGGCCCAACAACACAACCACGCGGCAATAGGCGGCGACAGGGGCACGCAAGGCACTGAAGTCAGCACCCTTGCCATCTCCACCTGCGATCAACACCAACTTGCCCGCGATATCCACGCCCAAGCCTTCGATGGCAGCCAGCGCGGCGCCAACGTTGGTGGCCTTGGAGTCGTCGTAATAGTTGACACCTGCACGCTCCCGCAGCCATTGGCAGCGATGCGCTAGGCCGGTGAAGGTGCGCAAGGCGCTGAGCATGGCGTCGAACGGCAAGCCCACCGCATGCCCAAGCGCCAACGCAGCCAAGGCGTTGGACTGATTGTGCGCGCCGCGAATTTTCAGCTCGCGGACCGGCATCAGGTTGTCGAACTGGAAGGCGAGGTATTTTTCGCCGTTCTCTTCGCGCAGACCGAAGCCGTGGAAATCTGGTGTATTCAGACCGAAGGTCCAGCACGGCAGGCCTTCACCGATCAGCGGCCGCGACAGTGCGTCCTGACGATTGACCACCACTTGCCGGGCGCCACGAAAAATCCGGTGCTTGGCCAAGTGATACGCCGGCAGACCGCTGTAACGGTCCATGTGATCTTCGCTGACGTTCAACACTGTCGCCACTTCGGCGCCAAGCTGGTCAGTGGTTTCAAGCTGGAAGCTGGAGAGCTCGAGCACGTAAAGCTCGACCGAGTCATCGAGCAAGTCCAGCGCCGGAGTGCCGAGGTTGCCGCCGACTGCAACACGCCTACCCGCTGCGGCCGCCATTTCACCCACCAGCGTGGTGACCGTGCTTTTCGCATTCGAACCGCTGATTGCAACGATGGGCGCCTTCGCGTTACGCGCGAACAATTCGATATCACCCGACAGTTTCACGCCACGGGCTGCCGCTTGCTGCAATGCAGGGGTCGCCAATGCCAGACCGGGGCTTACGTACAGCTCGTCGGCACGGCAGAGAAACTCCACATCCAGCTCGCCGCAACGTACTTCCACTTGCGGGTAGTCCTGACGCAACGTCGCCAACTCAGGCGGATTGTCCCGCGTATCAGCCACAGCAAACGACACACCCTGCTTCGCCAGGAAGCGAACCAGGGACATGCCGCTCTTGCCGAGGCCGACAACGATGCGGAAGTGGTCAGAAACGATCAGAGACACTCGCTCTACCTCAGCTTCAGGGTGGCAAGGCCGATCAGCACCAGAATCACGGTGATGATCCAGAAACGGACAATCACGCGCGGCTCGGGCCAGCCTTTGAGTTCAAAGTGGTGGTGAATCGGTGCCATGCGGAACACACGGCGACCGGTCAACTTGAAGGACGCGACTTGGATCACGACTGAAAGGGTTTCCATCACGAATACACCGCCCATGATGAACAGGACGATTTCCTGACGAACGATCACCGCGATGGTGCCCAGTGCGGCGCCCAGCGCCAGGGCACCGACGTCGCCCATGAAAACTTGCGCCGGGTACGTGTTGAACCAAAGAAAGCCAAGGCCTGCGCCAATCAACGCGCCGCAAAATACAATAAGTTCACCCGCGCCCGGTACATAAGGGATCAGCAGGTATTCAGCGAATTTCACGTTACCCGACAGGTAGCAGAAGATACCCAGCGCACCGCCAACCATCACCGTCGGCAGAATCGCCAGACCGTCGAGGCCGTCGGTCAGGTTGACCGCGTTGCTCGAACCGACGATCACGAAGTAAGTCAAGACCATGAAGCCAATGCCAAGCGGGATACTGGCGTCTTTGAACATCGGCACGATCAAGGTGGTTTCAACCACGCTAGGCGCAGTCGTATAAAGGAAGATCGCCGCGCCGAGGCCGAACACCGACTGCCAGAAGTATTTCCAGCGGCTAGGCAAACCCTTGGAATTCTTCTCGATCACTTTGCGGTAATCGTCGACCCAACCAATGCCACCGAACAGCAACGTGACGATCAACACGACCCAGACATAACGGTTACTCAGGTCAGCCCACAACAGGGTGCTGACGGTAATCGCTGAAAGGATCAACGCCCCGCCCATGGTCGGCGTGCCCGATTTGGACAGGTGCGACTGAGGACCGTCATTACGTACCGATTGGCCGATCTGGCGATTCTGCAGGGTGCGAATCATCCATGGACCCAGGCACAGCGAGAGCGACAATGCAGTGAGCACGCCGAGAATCCCGCGCAGGGTCAGGTATTGAAAGACCGCGAAGCCTTTGTAGAACTGTTGCAGATATTCCGCCAGCAGCAGCAGCATTAGTGTTTCTCCCGGCTAGAACCACACAAAGCCGCGACGACGTTTTCCATCGCAGCGCTGCGCGAACCCTTGATCAAAATAGTGGTATTAGTGTCCTGCTCGGCGCCCAGCGCCGCGATCAGGTCAGTCTGGTTAGCGAAGTGGCGAGCATGCTGGCCAAAAGCGCTCACGGCATGAGTCATAAGAGGCCCTACCGCGTATAACGCCGACACCTTGCCCGCAGCGTATGCGCCGACCTGGCGATGGCCTTCTTCAGCCCACTCGCCCAGCTCGCCAATATCCCCGAGCACCAGGACGGTGCGCCCGGAAAAGCCGGCGAGTATATCAACGGCAGCGCACATTGAGGTGGGGTTAGCGTTGTATGTGTCGTCGATTACGCGGATACCATTAGGGGTCAGTTGCGCGACCGCACGACCGTTGACCGGCTGTACCGCATTCAATCCTGCAACGATACCTTCCAGCGAAACACCCAACGCATGCGCCGCCGCCGCAGCAGCCAGTGCATTGGTGACGTTGTGCGTGCCCAGCAGGTTGAGCTGGACAGTCGCCGCGCCGGACGGACCGTGCAATGTGAAACTCGGGCACCCGCGAGCATCGCGGGTCAGATCACGCGAGTAGAAATCAGCAACGTCGTCGCTCAAGGCAAAGCTCACGACCTGGCGTCCATCCGCCCGTGCGTGCCAGATGGCGAAGGCCTTGTCATCACGATTGAGTACCGCGATACCGGCTGGATCGAGGCCATCGATAATTTCACCCTTGGCCTGGACAATTTTTTCCGGGCCGCCGAACTCACCCACATGGGCGGTTCCGGCATTGGTGATCAGTGCGACATGGGGTTTGGCCAGGCTGACGGTGTAGGCAATTTCGCCAACACGCGAGGCGCCCAGCTCGATCACGGCGGCCGTGTGTTCAGCCGCCAGCTCAAGCAGGGTCAGTGGGACCCCCAGGTCGTTGTTCAAATTACCGCGAGTGGCCAGTACCGGCCCGCGCGTGCGCAAAATGCTCGCAAGAAGTTCCTTGACCGTGGTCTTACCGCTGGAACCGGTGATCGCGGCAAGCGGCTTGTCGAACGCATTGCGATTCAGTGCACCGAGCTGCGCCAGCGCCTGACGGGTATCTTCGACCACCAGTTGCGGCAGAACGGAACCTGCGACCTCACGCTCGACCAACGCACCGACCGCGCCTTTGCCCGCGACGTCATCGAGATAATCATGGCCGTCGAAACGTGGACCGGTCAGCGCTATAAACAACTGGCCCGGAACAATGGCGCGGCTGTCGATGCTGACACCGGTAAAGCTGCAATCCGCATTGACCTGACGGGCAGCGAGTGGCGCGATCAGTTGACTGAACGTCAGTGGCTTAAGCATGTGCCACCTCCCATGCAGTCAAGGCTTTGCTGGCTTCTTCCAGATCGGAGAACGCATGACGCTGCCCCTCGATTTCCTGATAGTCCTCATGACCTTTGCCTGCCAACACGATCACGTCCGCCGCGCTGGCGCTGGCAATCAATTGGGCAATCGCCTGGCCGCGACCGGCAACGAAGCTGACTTTATCGACGGCAACAAACCCTTGGCGGATGTCATCGAAAATCTGCGCAGGCACCTCTGTCCGTGGATTGTCATCGGTGACCACAACCAAATCCGCCAGCCGCTCAACCACTTCAGCCATCAACGGACGCTTGCCGCGATCTCGATCCCCGCCACAACCGAACAGGCACATCAGCCGGCCCTTGGCGTGCGGGCGCAGTGCTTCGAGGACTTTTTCCAGTGCGTCGGGTGTGTGTGCGTAATCAACCACGACCAACGGCTGGGTGCCGCCGCCCAAGCGCTGCATGCGACCGATCGGGCCTTCCAGTTTCGGCAGCACGCTTAAAATTTCATCTAGCGCGTAGTCCAGGCCCATCAACGCGCCGACCGCCGCCAGCACGTTGCTCAGGTTGAAACGCCCCAGCAGGCTGCTTTGCAGGTTGTGCTCGCCTTGCGCGGTGACCAGGATAGCGCGCACGCCATCGTCATCGAAGTGTGCATCACGGCAGTAAAGGTCTGCACGGGGATCGTCAAGGCTGTAGCTGATCAGGCGCGACTCTTGTCGTTCTTTGACCAGTTGCCGACCGAAATCGTCATCCAGATTGATCACTCGACAATGCAGATTGGGCCAGGCAAACAATTTCGCCTTGGCGGTTGCGTAGGCTTCCATCGTGCCGTGGTAGTCCAGGTGGTCACGGGACAGGTTGGTCAGCACTGCAACGTCGAACGCCAACGCAGTCGCACGCCCTTGATCCAGTCCATGGGAAGACACTTCCATCGCCACCGCACGAGCGCCCGCTTTCTTCAAATCGGCCAGCGTCGCTTGCACGGCTATTGGATCAGGCGTGGTATGGCGGCCGCTTTGCAGCGCACCATAAAATCCGGTGCCCAGGGTGCCAACAATCCCACAGTGCTGCCCAAGCTGATCCAGCGCTTGCGCGACCAACTGGGTGACACTGGTTTTGCCGTTAGTGCCGGTGACGCCCACCAGATTCAAACTGCGGCTCGGGTCACCATAAAAGCGCCCGGCGATGTCGGACAGTTGTGCAGCCAAGCCCTTGACCGGAATCAACGGCACATCAGTGATGGGTAAAACGCTTGCGCCTTCAACTTCATAAGCAACTGCGGCAGCGCCCCGTTTGAGTGCATCGGCGACATGCGCACGACCATCGAGCTTGCCGCCCGGCACCGCCAGAAAGAGATCGCCGGCACGTACATTACGGCTGTCGAGGGTCAACTCGCGGATCAACAGATCGCGGTCGGCATGGGCAAAGATCTTGTTCAGGCTAACAGGCATTAACCACGCCCTCCTTTAACAACAGGCGCAGCATTGACTTGTTCCTGCGTGGGAATTGGTGCCAGATTATCCGGCGTAACGTTCATCAGTCGCAGCGTGCCGGACATGACCTTGCTAAATACTGGAGCCGACACCAGTCCACCGTAGTAGCCCGCTTTGCCGGGTTCGTCGATGACCACGACTACCGCGTACCGCGGGTTGCTCATCGGACCAAAGCCCGCAAACAAAGAGCGATAGGAGTTTTCGGCGTAACCCTTGGTGCCCACCGCTGTTTTACGTGCGGTACCGCTTTTGCCGGCCACATGGTAGGACGGCACACGAGCGCGGAACACACCGCGCGGGTCTTCGATCACTTGCTGCAACATGCCTTGTACTGTTTTTGCGGTAGCCTCCGGAATCGCTTGAGTAGCCTCCGGTGGCGTGTCGGTTTTCAGGATGGTCAGCGGCACGATACGGCCATTGTTGGCCAGCGCGGAGTAGGCGTGCACCAACTGCAACGCGGTGACCGACAGACCGTAGCCATAGGACAAGGTTGCGGTTTCTGCTTTGCGCCACTCACGGTAGTTAGGCAAATTGCCAACGCGCTCGCCAGGGAAACCCAAGCCAGTGTATTGGCCCAGCCCGACTCGCTGCATCGCACGGAAAATCGCTTCGCCGCCGACGTCGAAGGCCACCTTACTCATACCGACGTTACTGGAGTTGATCAGGATCCCGGTCAAATCGAGGATCGGGCCCTCGGTCTTGGTAACGTCACGAATGGTGTATTTGCCGATCTGCAGCGTGCCAGGGTAAACCTCGACTTTGTCGGTAGGTTTCCAGCGACCACTGTCCAGAGCGGCGGTCATGGAGATCGGCTTCATGGTCGAGCCCGGCTCGAACACGTCGATGATGGCGCGGTTACGCATCGCCGCCGGCACCATGGTGCGACGGTTGTTGGGGTTGTAGGTCGGTGAGTTGACCATGGCCAGCACTTCGCCAGTCTTCACGTCCATGATCACCAGGCTGCCAGCCTTGGCGTCGTTTTCCTGAATGGCGTTGCGCAACTCGCGGGTGGCCAGGTATTGCAGGCGCAGATCAATAGACAAAGCCAAGGTCTTCCCGGCCTTGGCGTTTTTTGTAACCTGAACATCCTTGATAAGTCGTCCGCGCCGGTCCTTGATGACCTGTCGCTTACCCGGTACACCGGCAAGCCAGTCGTCATACGCCAGTTCGACCCCTTCACGACCATGGTCGTCCAGGTCGGTGAAGCCCACCATGTGTGCAGTGACATCGCCCGCCGGATAGAAACGCCGGAACTCTTCGATGCCATAGACACCAGGGACTTTCAGGTCGAGCACGACTTGACCTTGTTCCGGCGTCAGGCCGCGAACCAGGTAGATGAATTCTTTACCGGCCTGAGCATCCAGACGGTCGCCGAGCAGTTTTGCGTCCTGCCCCAGAGCGGCGGCAAGCGCAGGCCATTTCTCTTTAGCCTGCTGCATTTCTTTCGGGTTGGCCCACAGCGTCGTCACAGGAGTACTGACCGCCAATGGCTCGCCGTTACGGTCGGTGATCAAGCCACGGTGAGCCGGGATAGGGATGTGTCGTACGCTGCGAGCATCGCCCTGACCTTTCAAGAAGTCATGGTCTATCACCTGCAGATCGATGATGCGCCAGCAGATCGCGCCCACCATAATGCCCAGCAGCCCCACCACCACGCGAAAGCGCCAGGGATAGAGGGCGCCCTCGAGCTTCATCATGGCGCCACCATCCGCACTTCAGCAGCGCTGGGAATACGCATTTTGAGTTGTTCGCTGGCCAGCGTTTCAATCCGGCTGTGGGCGGTCCAGGTGCTTTGTTCAAGAATCAGCCGACCCCACTCTGCCTGCGCCTTGTCACGCACGCTCAACTCGGAGTACAGGGAGTTAAGTAACTGCCGGTTCCAGTGGGCGCTGTAAGCCACACCGATCGCCGAAACCAACACGGCAAGGAACAGCAGCAACATAATGAAACTACCGCCAGGTAGAGGCTTGAGGAAAAGGCGGCTCACCGGAGCTTCTCCGCCACACGCATGACAGCGCTACGCGAACGTGGATTGGCTTTGGTTTCAGTCTCGGAGGCAAACTGCGCCTTGCCCAGAATTTTGATTTTTGGATCAAACGCCTGAAACCGAATTGGCAGGTCGCGGGGCATTTTGTCGGCTTCGCCTTTGGCGAGCTTGCGCATGAACAGTTTGACGATGCGATCTTCCAGCGAGTGGAAGCTTATAACAACCAGCCGGCCACCGATTTCCAGCGCTTCAAGTGCAGCTTCAAGCCCGGTTTCAAGATCGCCCAGCTCGTTATTGACGTGGATACGCAAGCCCTGGAACGCACGGGTCGCTGGATTCTTGCCTTTTTCCCACGCGGGGTTGGCAACCTTGAGCACTTCCGCGAGATCACCCGTGCGTTCGAAACGCTGAGTCTCACGACGCTGAACCACGGCATTTGCCATGCGCTTGGCGAAGCGCTCTTCGCCGTATTCCTTGAACACGCGAGCGATTTCTTCTGCTGATGCAGTGGCGATAAAGTCGGCGGCGCTGATGCCACGCGTTGGGTCCATACGCATGTCCAACGGACCGTCGTTCATGAAGCTGAAACCGCGTTCTGGGTCGTCCAGTTGTGGGGAGGACACGCCAAGGTCGAGCAATATACCGCTGACCTTGCCTGCCAGACCGCGACTTTCGAGTTCAGAACCCAGCTCGGCAAAGCTGCGCTGCACAATGACAAAGCGGCCGTCTTCGGCCGCCAGCGCTTGCCCGGTGGCAATTGCTTGGGGGTCTTTATCGAATCCCAGCAAACGACCGCCCGGCCCCAGGTGCTGCAATATCAAACGGCTGTGTCCGCCACGCCCAAACGTGCCATCCAGGTAGCAGCCATCGGCACGCACCGCGAGAGCCTCTACGGCTTCGTCAAGCAGTACGGTGATGTGGGTAAAGCCGCTATTCATAGTCACAGGATCAAATCACGCAGTTCATCAGGCATAGCGCCCGGTTGTTGAATGGCCGCCAGATCCGCTTCAGCAAGAGCGTTCCAGGCGTCCTCGTCCCACAGTTGAAACTTATTAAGCTGGCCAACTAACATCACGCGCTTATCTAACTTGGCATAATCGCGAAGGCGCGGCGGGACCAGAAAACGGCCGCTACCATCGAGCTCCAAATCAACCGCATTCCCGATCAATAATCGTTGCAAGCGACGGTTCTCTTCACGAAATGTGGGCAAATCACGCAATTTGGCTTCAATCAATTCCCATTCGGATAATGGGTACAAACATAAGCAGGGACTGGCAGCATCAATTGTCACGATCAACTGCCCGGCACTACGCGAATCCAGCTCGTCGCGGTACCGGCTCGGCATAGCGAGACGGCCCTTTGCATCGAGATTGATTGCATTAGCACCACGAAACACAGCCGCGATCTCCAAATATTAACTTTTTACGCCGAAAAAAACCCACTTCATGCCACTTTTCGCCACTTGTGCACACTATAGGAATGCGCCCACCACACCGTCAAGGCGCGGTCCTAAGGAAAACCCTTACAGATCGGAGATTTAGGAGGGTAAAAACAGGTGAAGGAACAATTTCTCAATTGTTTTGACGAATAAACCTGAATTGACTCAGAGCACTGCAGCTCGAAGTTAAAGTGATTTATCAAGAGTAAGATTTTTTTGATATTACAAAAGCGCTTCTGCTACGAAAAAGCAGAGAGAGGGAAAAGGTGGAGAGTCGATCTGTAAGCCGGGTTCTGTCGAGGACAGTCATTCCTCTACGACGGCCATCACTGGACGCCTTTAGCAACCTACCCGGTTCCAGCGCGGGCCACGCCTTGGAACCCTATTTGGTCTTGCTCCGAGTGGGGTTTACCTTGCCACGAACTGTTGCCAGACGTGCGGTGCGCTCTTACCGCACCTTTTCACCCTTACCGGCACCGAAGTGCTTAGGCGGTTATTTTCTGTGGCACTTTCCGTAGGCTCGCGCCTCCCAGGCGTTACCTGGCACTCTGCCCTATGGAGCCCGGACTTTCCTCCCCCCCCTATTGCGGAACAATAGAAGGCAGCGACTGTCCAATCGACTCTCCGCCGCCAAGGTTAGCGGCACGGACGCTCAAGAACAAGCTTTAATAAGCCCCGCGCGTTTTGACTGTTAGGCCGAGAAGGATCTTTTATCCATCTTTCTGTTTCTCCAGCGCTACCTGATAAAGCAAATTCTTGCGCACACCCGTGATCTCCGCCGCCAATGCCGCCGCGCGCTTGAGAGGCATTTCTTCCAGCAGTAAATCCAGAATACGCCGAGCTTCGGTGCCGATGACATCCTCGTCTTCAGGCAACGTCCAGCCCGCGACCAGCACCACGCATTCGCCGCGCTGCTGATTACTGTCACCTTCGACGAACGCACGAAGCTCTGCCAAGGGCAGACCTTTGAGGGTTTCGAAGGTTTTAGTCAGCTCGCGCGCCAACAATGCTGGACGCTCAGGGCCGAACACCAATTCCAGGTCTTGCAGGCACTCGAGGATGCGGTGTGGCGCTTCATAAAAGATCAACGTGCGCGGCTCTTCTTTCAACAACTCAAGTCGCGCCCGTCGCCCTACCGCCTTAGCGGGCAAGAAACCTTCGAAAATAAACCGGTCCGAGGGCAAGCCAGCCGCTGACAAGGCGGCGATCAGCGCACAGGCACCCGGCACCGGGACCACCGCGATGCCGGCGGCACGCGCCTGTCGGACCAGGTGATAACCCGGATCAGAGATAAGCGGCGTCCCTGCATCGGAGATCAGTGCGATGTCATCGCCCGCGAGCAGCCGTGTAATGAATCGACTCCCCTCCTCACGCTCGTTGTGCTCGTGACAGGCAGCCAAGGGCGTGGAAATACCGAAATGCTGCATCAACCGTAACGAGTGGCGAGTATCTTCAGCGGCAATTAGCGCAACCTCGCGCAACACTTTTAATGCGCGCACGCTCATGTCATCCAGGTTACCGATAGGCGTGGCCACGACATAAAGCGAGCCAGCAGCGGAATTCAAAGCACCTAGAGCAGTCAAAGCGCACACCTCTTGAGTTAACAAAAAAACGCATTGTACAGATTACGGCATGAACCAATGGGTAGCCGGTCAAGGTCAGCACTTAAAAAAGAATGAAAAAAGCGTTTGCTTTCGCTGCAATAGAGGATGAACAGCATGAAAAAAGGCTGAATTCATCCTTATTTCCCGGCCCAACGACCAATATGACCGCTTTAACGCCACTAACATCGCGCCCCGGCCAGTGCTTGGGTACAATTCCCCGCTAATTTGCTCGAGTATCAGGAACACTTACATGATCGCTTGCCTGCGGCTGTTCTCTGCCCTCTTTCTTGCTGCCCTGTTGGCAGCTTGCGCCAGCTCGCCCTCGTCAAGTCTTGGCGAGCTTCCACGCACTCCTGACGCCAGCATCGAGCAATTGCTCGAACAAGCCGCTGCCGCCAAGTCGCCCGATAAAGCTGCACTACTGAGACTCAGTGCAGCCGATCAGGCCAATCGACAACGTGACCCGGGGCGTGCCGCGCGCATTCTCGAGCAGGTGCCTCTTGATCAGCTCAAGCCCGCGCAACAAGTGTATGCCAGCACACTATCGGCTGAACTAGCGCTGGGCCGAAACCAGCCCAAGGCCGCGTTGACAGCCCTGAGCCACCCAAGTTTGCAACGACTGGGCGAACTGCCAGTCGAGCAGCAGATCCGTACAGGACTGGTCCAGGCACGCGCACTGGAAGCCGACGGGCAGATAATGCCTGCCGCCAGCGAGCGGGTATTTATCGCGCCATTGCTCAAGGGCCCTGAAGCCAGCGCTAACCATGAAGCGATCTGGACACTGGTTGCTGCCTTGCCCACCGAGCAACTGCAAAGCACCAGCAACAATGACCTGAGTGGATGGCTGAGCCTGGCCCGCGCAGTCAAAGGCGGTGGCACCCTGGAGCAACAACAGGCGGCCATCGATACCTGGAAAGCGCAAAACCCACAGCACCCAGCGGCCCTGCAACTGCCGGCCCCACTGGCCCAGCTCAAAGCGCTGACCAGTGAACCGCTGACCAAAATCGCCCTGCTGCTGCCGCAAGATGGCCCGCTCGCATCTGTTGCCCGTGCATTGCGCGAAGGCTTTATGGCTGCCCACTACCAGGCGCAGCAGGCGGGCCAAAAGCCGCCAGCCATTGAAGTGTTTGACAGTTCGCACCTGACCTCTCTCGATGACTTCTACCGCCAAGCCAAAGCATCGGGTGTGCAGCTGGTCATCGGTCCGCTGGAAAAGCCGCTAGTCAAACAACTGAACAGCCGCCCGCAATTGCCTATCACCACACTGGCGCTGAACTACAGCGACGCAGGCCGGGATGGACCTCCACAACTGTTCCAGTTCGGCCTTGCCGCTGAAGACGAAGCCCGCGAAGTCGCACGTCGCGCCTGGGCCGACGGCAAGCGCAGCGCCGCAGCCATGGTCCCTAAAGGCGAATGGGGCGATCGCGTCCTGGATGCCTTCCGCCAAAGCTGGCAAGCGGCCGGCGGCACGTTTATCGTTGCTGAACACGTCGACCAGCCTGTGGCCCTGGCCCAGCAAATCGCTGATATGTTCCAGCTCCGGAACAGCGAAGCCCGCGCCAAGAGCCTGCAAAGCACCGTCGGCACGCAAGTAGCGGCACAACCGACACGTCGCCAGGACATTGATTTCATCTTCCTTGCGGCAACACCCCAGCAAGCGCAGCAGATCAAGCCAACGTTGGTATTCCAGTACGCAGGCGATGTTCCGGTATACGCAACTTCACACCTGTTCACCAACAGCGGCGACCAAGCACAGTATCTGGATCTGGAAGGCATTCGCTTCTGTGAAACGCCGTGGCTGCTCAACGCCAACGACCCACTGCGCCAGCAAGTGACCGTGCAATGGCCACAAGCGGCAGGCAGCCTTGGCCGCCTGTACGCCATGGGGATCGACGCTTATCGTCTGGCACCGCGCCTGGCACAGCTCAAAACCCTGCCAGACAGCCGCATCGACGGCCTGACCGGCAGCCTGAGCATGGGTTCGGGTCAACGTGTCGAGCGTCAACTGCCATGGGCCCAGTTTGTCGGCGGCAAGGTTCAGCATCTGCCGGACACTCCGCGTTAATGCCGAGCACCCCTCAGCAACAAGCAGGGCGCGAGGCTGAAGCCTACGCCCTGAAACATTTGCAACAACAGGGCCTGCGCCTGATCACGCAGAACTGGTTATGCAAACGAGGCGAGCTCGATCTGGTCATGCTCGACGGCGATACAGTAGTATTCGTCGAGGTTCGCTATCGACGTCACGCAGGCTGGGGCGGAGCGCTGGAAAGCGTGGATACCCGCAAGCGTGCAAAGCTCATACTTGCCGCACAGTTTTTTCTCCAGAAAGAGTCGCGCTGGGCAGATTCCCCATGCCGTTTCGATGTGGTGGCCATTAATGGCGACCCCGGCAGCGCGCCTCCGCTGGACTGGGTGAAGAACGCATTTGATAGCTGATTCATAGCGCCCGACTGGCCAACCCTGGACGGCGCGCTTTAAAGCCCTGATGTATAGAAAGTCCACACACCGATTTCGCTCTTTGCTTTGCAGGCTGCACTTTCTTGTGCCTGGAGCAGCCGCCCTACTTAAGGTCACCCGATGGACATGCAATCCCGAGTTCGCCAGCTTTTCCAGGCCAGCATCGACACCAAGCAGCAGGCGATGGAAGTTCTTGCCCCCTACATTGAGCAAGCCAGCCAGGTTATGGTGAATGCCCTGCTCAACGAGGGCAAAATGCTTTCCTGTGGCAATGGTGGCTCGGCCGGCGACGCACAGCACTTCTCCTCGGAGCTGCTCAATCGCTTCGAGCGTGAACGCCCAAGCCTGCCCGCGATTGCGCTGACCACCGACAGCTCGACGATCACGTCCATCGCCAACGACTACAGCTATAACGAAATTTTCTCCAAACAGATCCGTGCGCTGGGTCAACCGGGCGATGTCCTGCTGGCGATTTCCACCAGCGGCAACTCGGCGAACATTATTCAAGCCATCCAGGCCGCACATGATCGCGAAATGATTGTCGTAGCATTGACGGGTCGCGACGGTGGCGACATGGCCTCGCTGCTGCTGCCAGAGGACGTGGAGATACGTGTCCCGGCCAAAGTCACCGCACGGATTCAAGAAGTCCACCTGCTGACGATCCATTGCCTATGCGATTTGATCGACAGCCAACTGTTCGGGAGTGAAGAATGACCCCTAATCGCCTTAGCCTACTGGCTTTGACACTGTGCCTCAGCATCAGCGGATGCAGCTCGGTCCTGACCGCAACCCGCGACAAACCCATCGAGGATGATCGCGGCACCCGGACTTTCGGCAGCAAGATTGATGACTCCCTGATCGAAACCAAGGTCGCGGTCAACGTTGCCAAGGCCAACCCCGATCTCGATGAAGGCTCACACATCATCGTCACCAGCTTTAACGGCATCGTATTGCTCGCTGGCCAGACACCACGTGCCGATCTGAAAGCCCTTGCAGAGCAAGCCGCAAGCTCTGTACAGCGCGTCAAGAAGGTCAATAACGAACTTCAAGTCATGCCGCCCTCCTCGATCCTCGCTCGCAACAACGATGCCTGGCTGACTACCAAGATCAAGACGCAGATGCTGACTGACAACACCATTCCGGGCTCGCGCATCAAAGTCGTGACCGAAAATGGCATCGTCTACCTGCTGGGTCTGGTGACTCAACAGGAAGCCACCCGCGCAACCAACCTGGTGCAGAACGTGTCCGGCGTACAAAAAATCGTCAAACTGTTTGAGTATATTGATTAACGGCAACACACCCGTTTTGCCTTAACAGCAAAACCGCGAATCAAAAAAGGCGATCCCTGGGGATCGCCTTTTTTTTGACTCGTTTGCTTCAGATCACTTGACCACTTTCAGACTGGGCCTGCCGGTAGGTCGCGGTGGTTCGCTACCTGGTGGCGGACTGTCATCATCCGGCTCGATCACGTCGTCATCCTCCAGCGGAGGCTCCAGATCAAAAACCATACCCTGGCCATTCTCCCGGGCATAAATGCCCAGAATCGCAGCTACAGGGACGTACAACGTGTGCGGCACGCCACCGAAGCGGCCTTCAAAGCTGACGGCATCGTTATCCATGTGCAGATGACGCACGGCACTGGGCGATACATTCAAAACAATCTGGCCGTCATTGGCGAAGCCCTGAGGGACCTGCACCGACGGGTACTCCGCATTGACCAGCATATGCGGGGTGCTATCGTTATCGACGATCCACTCATACAAAGCGCGAATCAAATAAGGGCGACTGGAGTTCATTAACGGCTCCTTAAGCCTTAGCGCATATCGCGTTCAGCACCGGACAGACTTGTCTGGAAAGCTTCACGCGCAAATTGGCGCTCCATGTAATCAAGCAGCGGCTTGGCTGGCCGCGGCAATTCTATACCCAGGATCGGGAGACGCCAGAGTATGGGCAATAGACAACAGTCGACCAAACTTTGATCTTCACTGAGGAAAAAAGGTTTATCCGCGAACAGCGGAGAAACGCCAGTAAGGCTTTCACGCAGCTCTTTACGCGCCTGAACACGCGCGGGCTCTTTGCTGCGCGAATCCAGAATCAAATCCACCAGACCACACCAATCACGCTGAATACGATGAATCAGCAGACGGCTATTGGCACGCGCGACCGGATAGACCGGCAGCAGAGGTGGATGCGGGTAACGCTCATCCAGATATTCCATTATCACTGTCGACTCGTACAGCGCCAGGTCACGATCGACCAGTGTTGGCACGCTGCCGTACGGGTTCACCTCGATCAGCTTCGGCGGATGACGACCCGCCACTACATCAATGATCTCAGCGCTGACACCTTTCTCTGCGAGCACAATGCGCACGCGGTGGGAATAGTGGTCGGCGGGGTCGGAGTAACAGGCCAACCGATTGGTCACGCCCATGGCGGTCCTCCTCGCTTGTTAAAGTTTTCAGAAGCAGAAAAACGAGCGCGCCCAAAGGGCGCCTCCGATATCGACTGCGCAGAAACAGGTGGCCGTTGAAAGCAGCCCGGCGGCTCATCCATCGAACATGAATGACCCAACCCGACCGCCCTCGCCCTACCTGCCCCACGCTCGTTATCTTTAAAGAGACGCCCTAGGGCGCGCATCGTTAACAGCAGGGATTACAACTTGATCAATGGACATCTTTCCAGTATTCGCGCTTCAGCAGGTAAGCGAATACGAAGAAGAACGCCAGGTAGAGCAACACATACGTACCGATGCGCTGATGCTCCAGCTTCACCGGGTTCGCCGAGTAGGCCAGGAAGGTCACGATATTCTTGACCTTCTCATCGAACTGCTCTTCGGTCAGCGCACCGGTTTTCGGCAACACGGTCAGTTGATCGCACGCTTCATGAGTCAGCGGAGTACCGGTCAATGGATCATATTGCTTCTTGCCGTCCTCAACCACTTGCACTTGCTTGCAACCAATCACCTGACGACCTTGCAGGCCTGCCAGAACGTTTGGCATGCCGACGTTCGGGAAAATCACGTTGTTCACGCCCCAAGGACGTGTCGGATCTTCGTAGAACGAGCGCAGGTAGCTGTAGAGCCAGTCAGTACCACGCACACGAGCCACCAGGGTCAGATCGGGCGGTGCCGCGCCGAACCAGGCTTTCGCATCAGAAGGCTGCATGCCGATACTCATGTGGTCGCCAATTTTGGCGCCGGTGAATATCAGTTTTTCCTGCATCAGATCGTGAGGGATGCCCAAATCGTCCGCAACGCGTTCATAGCGCTGAAACTTGGCACTGTGACAACCCATGCAGTAGTTGGCGAAGGTACGCGCCCCATCCTGCATCGCGGCCTTGTCAGACACGTCGATATCGACCTTCTCCAACTCAGGGCCCTCTGCGTTTGCAAAGGACAGGGTAGGCAGAAGCGCAAACATCAATACAGCAAATAGCTTTTTCATCAGCCAGTCACCCTTTCTGGAACCGGTTTGGTCTTCTCGAGCCGGGTATAGAACGGCATCAGAATGAAGTAGGCGAAGTACAGGAATGTACAGACCTGCGACAGGATCGTGCGCTCAGGGGTTGGTGGCAGAACACCCAACACACCCAGAATCACGAAGGCTATGCAGAACACTACCAACCAGCCCTTGCTCAGCCAGCCTTTGTAGCGCATGGACTTGACCGGACTACGGTCGAGCCATGGCAACACGAACAGTACGGCAATCGCAGCACCCATGGCGATAACGCCCATGAGTTTGTCCGGAATCGCACGCAGGATCGCGTAGAACGGCGTGAAGTACCAAACAGGAGCAATGTGCAATGGGGTCTTGAAGGCGTTCGCCACTTCGAAGTTAGGCTTCTCGAGGAAGTAACCACCCATTTCCGGGAAGAAGAACACGATCGAGCAGAAGATGAACAGGAACACCACCACGCCGACGATATCTTTCACGGTGTAGTACGGGTGGAAGGCAATGCCGTCCAGCGGTATACCGTTTTCGTCTTTGTGTTTCTTGATGTCGACGCCATCAGGGTTGTTCGAACCGACTTCATGCAGCGCCAGAACGTGCAACACCACCAGACCCAGAATGACGATCGGCAAAGCGACCACATGAAGGGCGAAGAAGCGGTTCAGGGTAATCCCGGAAATCAGGTAGTCACCACGAATCCACTGCGTCAGGTCGCCGCCAATCACCGGAATCGCACCGAACAGCGAGATGATCACCTGGGCGCCCCAGTAGGACATCTGGCCCCAAGGCAGCAGATAACCCATGAAGGCTTCAGCCATCAGCGCCAGGTAGATCAGCATCCCGAAGACCCACACCAACTCGCGCGGCTTCTGGTAGGAACCGTAGAGCAAGCCACGGAACATATGCAGATAAACCACGATAAAGAAGGCAGAGGCCCCGGTGGAGTGGAGGAGGCGCAGGATCGAGCCATATTCCACGTCACGCATGATGTATTCGACGGAAGCAAACGCCTCTTCAGCCGACGGCGTGTAACTCATGGTCAGCCAGACACCTGTAACGATCTGATTGACCAGCACCAGCAAAGCCAGCGAGCCGAAGAAGTAGAAGAAGTTAAAGTTTTTTGGTGCGTAATATTTGCTGAGATGGTCTTCCCACATTTTTGTGGCGGGAAAGCGCGCATCAACCCAGTCCATGAACTTGCTCATCACGCTTTCTCCGGATCGACGCCAATGACAATAACATTGTCCGACTCATAGGAATGCGGCGGCACTGGCAAATTCAAAGGGGCTGGTTGCGATTTGTAGACGCGTCCGGCCAGATCGTAGTGAGAGCCGTGGCATGGACAGAAGTATCCGCCCACCCAGTCTTTACCCAGATCAACGGGTGCGACTTCAGGACGAAACGTCGGAGAACAGCCTAAGTGGGTACAAATTCCGACCAACAGAAGAATCTCTGGCTTGATCGAACGTGTCTCCGGGTCGACGTAGGTCGGTTGTATTGAGTTCTTGGAGTTCGGATCGGAAAGTTGCCCTTCGATCTTCTTCAGATTTCCCAATATTTCTTCGGTACGACGAACGATGAACACCGGCTGACCTCGCCACTCAGCAATCATCTGCTGACCGGCTTCGATCTTGCTGACATTCACCTTTACCGGTGCACCTGCGGCTTTCGCCTTGGCACTGGGAAACCATGACCCCACGAACGGGACCGCAGCCCCCACCGCTCCTGCAGCACCCACGACGGACGTGGCTGCTACAAGGAAGCGACGCCGGCCTGCATTCACGCCGTCATTGCTCATTCCGTTCCTCTCCCATCAGCTCTGTGACCTGTTAAACCAGGCATCTACTAAGTAAAAATCTGAACTGTGTAAAAATTTTGCCGAATGGTAATGAAAAGCCCCTTAGTTGACAAGGTAATTACCATCCTGAAACGGCTTGAAGCCTTATAACACGCGGCGCCCGCTGATGTGGCAAGTTGTCACACCTAAAATGAACGCCCATAAAAAACGCCCAGCTCCGAAAGGAAACTGGGCGCTTTTGAACGAAGCAGCGAATTAACGCTTCGAGTACTGCGGACGCTTACGCGCTTTACGCAGGCCAACTTTCTTACGTTCAACTTCACGAGCATCGCGAGTCACGAAGCCTGCTTTGCGCAGAGCGCCGCGCAGGGTTTCGTCGTACTGCATCAGAGCGCGAGTGATACCGTGGCGGATTGCGCCAGCTTGACCACTTACACCGCCACCGATAACAGTGACGTAGATGTCGAACTTCTCGGTCATCTCGGTCAGTTCCAACGGCTGACGAACTACCATACGGGCAGTTTCGCGACCGAAGAACCCATCGAGGGTACGGTTGTTGATGGAGATGTTACCGGTACCAGGACGCAGGAAAACGCGAGCGGTTGCGGTCTTGCGACGGCCAGTGCCGTAATTTTGAGTCGCCGACATAATGAACTATTCCGTTAAAACTTCAGTTCTTGGGGCTGCTGAGCAGTATGAGGGTGTGCAGTGCCCGCATAGACTTTCAGCTTACGATACATGTCGCGACCCAGCGGGTTTTTAGGCAGCATGCCTTTAACCGCGGTCTCGATCACGCGCTCAGGAGCTTTGGCAATCAGCTTTTCAAAGTTGATCGACTTGATCCCGCCCGGAAAACCGGAGTGTGAGTAGTAGATCTTGTCGGTGGCTTTAGCACCGGTAACGCGGATTTGCTCAGCGTTGATAACGACGATGTAATCGCCAGTATCGACGTGCGGAGTGTATTCCGGTTTGTGCTTGCCACGCAGACGGCTCGCGATCTCGGTCGCCAGACGACCCAGGGTCTGACCAGCAGCGTCGACGACGAACCAGTCGCGCTTAACTGTTTCCGGTTTAGCAGTAAAAGTCTTCATTCTTTAATAGCCTCAGGGGCCGCCCTGATAAATTAGACGGCGGATCTTACTGAATAGTGCGTACTTTGACAAGGTCAAAGGCAGCCGGAAACAGACGCTGTCGGGGGCTCGGGTCGGCGCGTCCGTAATACGGCAAGATTCTTCGGCAGACGGCGCATCACTTCCACTGCAAAGAGCTGCGGAATTATGCCGATTGCGAAAAAAATTTCAACCTGCTTTTATGATTCCCCTCAATTTAAGGAGAAAAATATGGATTACCGCCGACTCGGCCGGACCGACCTGAATGTCAGCGCCCTGTGTCTGGGCACCATGACCTGGGGCGAGCAGAACAGCGAACCAGAGGCCTTTGCACAGATCGAAAGAGCCAAGGCTGCCGGGATCAACTTCATTGATACGGCGGAAATGTACCCTGTACCCCCCAAAGCCGACACCTACGCCACCACTGAGCGGTTCATCGGTAATTACTTCAAAACCCGAGGTGATCGCGCCGACTGGATTCTGGCCAGCAAGATCGCCGGGCCTGGCAACACCATTGATTACATCCGTGACGGCAACCTCAAACACAATCGCGAGCACATCGTTGCCGCCGTGGATGCCAGCCTCAAGCGCCTGCAGACTGACTACATCGACTTGTACCAGCTGCATTGGCCCGACCGCAGCACCAACTTCTTCGGCCAACTGGGCTACACGCACAAAGAAGGCGAGTTCACGCCCCTCGAAGACACCCTCGAAGCACTCGACGCGCAGGTCAAGGCTGGCAAAATCCGGCACATCGGCCTGTCCAACGAAACGCCGTGGGGCACAATGAAATTTCTGGAGTTGGCGCAAAGCCGCGGCTGGCCGCGTGCAGTGTCGATCCAGAACCCTTACAACCTGCTCAATCGGACGTTCGAGGTCGGCCTTGCAGAAATCGCCATTCGCGAGCAATGCGGCCTGCTGGCTTACTCGCCACTGGCCTTCGGCATACTGTCAGGAAAGTACGAAAACGGCGCACGACCGCCCAAAGGCCGCCTGAGCCTTTACAGCCGCTTCAGCCGCTATTTCAATCCGCAATCGGAAGCCGCCTGCAGCCGTTACGTCGCTCTGGCGCGTGAGCACGGCCTCGACCCTGCGCAAATGGCCCTGGCTTTCGTCACTTGCCAACCGTTCGTCACCAGCAACATCATCGGCGCGACCTCCCTCGAACAACTGGACAGCAATATCGCCAGTTTCGAGCTAAATCTTTCCGATGAAGTGCTGGCAGGCATCGAAGCGATTCACAAGGATCACCCAAACCCGGCGCCGTAATACGGCGCCAACCTGCGTTACAACGCCCGGGCGATGATCTCTTTCATGATTTCGTTGGTCCCGGCGTAAATCCGCTGCACCCGAGCATCCGCCCAAGCCCGGGCAATCGGGTATTCCCACATGAAGCCGTAGCCACCATGCAGTTGCACGCACTCGTCGAGCACCTTGCATTGCAGGTCCGTGCACCAATACTTCGCCATCGCGGCTGTCGGCACGTCCAGCTTGCCTTGCAGATGAAGCTCCAGGCAACGATCAACGAACACGCGACCGATCTGCACTTCGGTCGCGATTTCGGCGAGCTTGAAGCGAGTGTTCTGGAACTCGGCAATCGCCTTGCCGAACGCCTTACGCTCCCGGGTGTACGCCAACGTCCACGCCAACGCTGCCTCAGCCGATGCCAAGGCCCCTATGGCGACGGTGAGGCGCTCCTGCGGCAATTCCTGCATCAAGTACGCGAACCCCATGCCGGCCTGCCCCAAGAGGTTCTCCTTGGGCACACGCACGTCCTGGAAAAACAGTTCAGACGTGTCTTGCGCCTTCATCCCGACCTTTTCCAGACGCTTACCCTTGGCGAAGCCCGGTGCATCGGCTTCAACCAGGAACAAACTGGTGCCTTTGGCGCCCGCTTTGGGGTCGGTCTTCGCCACCACAATGACCAAATCGGCCAGAAAGCCGTTGGTGATGAACGTTTTCGAACCGTTGATCACATACTCGTCACCGTCCAGCACGGCGGTGGTCTTCACCCCTTGCAGGTCCGAGCCTGCGCCCGGCTCGGTCATCGCGATCGCGGTCACCATCTCGCCCGACACCAGCTTGGGCAGGTACTTGAGCTTTAACGCTTCGCTGCCGTAATGCAGGATGTACGGCGCAACGATGTCCGAGTGCAGAGAGAAACCAATACCAGTCAAACCCAACCGACCGACCTCCTCGATCACCACGGTACTGTAAAGGAAGTCAGCCGCCATGCCGCCATATTCCTCGGGCAGGTGCGAGCACAGCATCCCCTGCTCCCCCGCCTTGTTCCAAAGTGCACGGTCGATGTAGCCCTGTTTTTCCCATTGAGCATGAAAAGGCACGGCCTCCTGTTCGAGGAATTTACGTACGCTACTACGGAAAAGTTCGTGCTCGGAGCTGAACAGGGTTCTAGGGATCATGCGGCACCTGCGAAAGTGGGTAAGCCCGGATTGGCATGCAGAGCCTAAGCCCATGACCTGCGCGAGGACACTGGACACATCCGCCAAAAAATAAGACGATCCAGCCGTTGTTTGACCACTTTCCCATATAAGAACAAAAGAATTATGTCTACCCAACACTCCGCGCCCCTGCGGCGCGTCAGCATCCTGGCCATTGAGGGGGTATTCGCTTCAACCCTGATGCAAGCCAAAGATTTTTTCCATCTCGCCAGCCTGCGCTATGGAAAACAGCTGGGCCAGGGCCTCAAAACGACCTTCGAAACCCGTATCGTCAGCCCAGACGGGCTTCCTGTGCGCAGTTTCAGCGATGTGATCCTGCCCGTGGATGGCGGCCTGGAACACAGCGATGTGATCATCCTGCCCGCGTTCTGGGATGACTTCGATACACTGTGCCTGCGCTACCCTCAAGTGCTGCCATGGCTGCGCGAGCAACACGCCAAGGGCGCCGTACTGTGCGGCGAAGCCAGCGGCGTTTTCTGGCTGGCACAGGCAGGCCTGCTCGATGGCAAGGAGGCGACCACTTATTGGCGATTCTTCAGCGAGTTTGGCGAGCGCTTCCCTGCGGTGCTGCTCAATCAGGAAAAGCACCTGACCGATGCGGACAATGTGTATTGCGCGGGCGGCACGACGTCAGCCTGCGACCTGTACATCTACCTGATCGAGCGCTTCTGCGGGGCCAATGTCGCGCAAGCCGTAGCCCGCGACATTCTTTACGAGGTGCAACGCAACTATTCGCCGGGACGAATGGGTTTCGGCGGGCAAAAACTGCATCAGGACGTGATCATTCTGCAGATACAGCAATGGCTCGAAGAGCATTTTGCTGACAAGTTTCGCTTCGAAGATGTCGCCCGGGAACACAGCATGAGCATCCGCAACTTCATGCGCCGCTTCCAGACCGCCACGGGAGACAAGCCCCTGCATTACCTGCAAAGGCTGCGCATAGAAACCGCCAAGGGCCTGCTTTCCGGCACCCGCAAAAGCATCAAGACCATCAGCTACGAAGTCGGCTACGACGATGCCAGCTTCTTTGCCCGACTCTTCCGCCAGCACACCGAACTGTCACCGAACCAGTATCGACAACAGTTTCTGCAAGCGGCTTGAGGTGAATGGGCACACCCTACGAAGGCTGTGCATCCAGCCTAGGGCTTGTGTGCCCGCGACAGGAACTCATGGGACTGCATTTCCAGCAGACGGCTGAGCGTGCGCTGGAACTCGAAGTTCAAGCGGCCACCGGTGTACAGGTCTTTTAGCTCAACCTCGGCGGAAATGATCAGCTTGACGTTGCGGTCGTAGAACTCGTCGACCATGTTGATAAAGCGCCGAGCGATATCGTCAGTGGTCACACTCATCTGCTCGACGCCGCTGATCAACACGGCGTGAAAGATTTTGCCGAGTTCAATGTAGTCATTCTGGCTGCGCGGGCCGTCGCACAGTTCACGAAAATCGAACCAAGCCACGTCATCGCACGTCAGCAGCGCGCGAATCTCACGATTCTCGATCATCAGCACGTCGTCCTTGGTCGCTTGGGCGCAGTCCGGAGTCAATGCACGGAAACTCTTGCGCAGGCTCTCCTCGGCGGCAGCATCGAGCGGAAAATGGAACAGCTCGGCTTGCTCCAGATGGCGCAGACGGTAATCCACACCGCTGTCGACGTTAACGATTTCAGTGTGCTGCTTGATCAGGGCGATGGCAGGCAAGAAGCGCGCGCGCTGCAGACCGTCTTTGTACA
This sequence comes from Pseudomonas sp. 5C2, assembly GCF_034314155.1. Lineage (NCBI taxonomy): Bacteria > Pseudomonadati > Pseudomonadota > Gammaproteobacteria > Pseudomonadales > Pseudomonadaceae > Pseudomonas > Pseudomonas sp. 5C2. The sequence continues at coordinate 167,520 of NZ_JAVIWH010000003.1, forward strand.
GACCGTCCGGCACAATGTTCGACGTAGCGACCAGGGTTACGCCGTTTTTGAACAACTCTTCCATCAAGGTCCCGAGAATCATCGCATCGGTGATGTCCGAAACGAAAAATTCATCGAAGCAGATCACTCGCGCCTCATCGGAAAAACGCTTGGCAATCAGGACCAGCGGATTCTTCTCGCCGCTGAGAGTCCTCATCTCTTCGTGCACACGCTTCATGAAGCGGTGGAAGTGAGTGCGAACCTTTGCCTTGAACGGCAAGGCTTCGAAGAAGGTATCGACTAGGTACGTCTTGCCCCGGCCAACGCCACCCCAGAAGTACACGCCCTTGACGGGCACCTGCTCTTTCTTGCCGAACAGTTTGCCGAACATCCCTGGCTTGTTCTGCTGCGCGGCGACCAGATCGTCGTACAGGCGCTGCAAATGGCGCACAGCGTTTTCCTGCGCAGCATCGTGGAAGAAGTCGGGGTTTTTCAGATCAGCTTGATATCGTTCTAGGGGGGTCATATTCGTTAGCAAGGCAAGAAAAACGGGCCGCCACTGTAGCGACGACCCTTGAAAATGGCAATCAGACCTATTGCGGGGCCAGTGCCGTTTTCAGGTTTTCGATGGCTGCGTCACGCGCAACGCTGTCGGAAAACAGCGGACTGTCTGCCACACAAGCACCCTCCAGCCATACGCTAAAACGGTCTTCCTCACTGCGCAGGTCCAGTTCGCCGCCTTGCTGTAGCTGCTTGCTGACAGCACCGGCCGTCTTGCCGTCGGCAAAATTGCGCGACAGCAGCAATTGCTCACCATCGGCAGACAGCAGCCGGAAACGGAAACTGCCGTCATCTTCACGGAAGCTGACGAAGCGCGCGCCCTTCACTGCTTTTTTCTTACCGGTGTCCGCGCTTTGTACGACGCTGCGGAAAGAACGCAGGCCGACCGCCTCACGCAACTCACCGAGAAACGGTGTTGCGACGCTTCGCGCTTTTTCCGCACCCGCCAGAAGAATGTCTTCCAGATCGGCTGGACGCTCCATAAACCCGTGGTAGCGCTCACGCGCCTCGCTCAGCTCGCTCTCCAGCAGTTGGAACAAGCGCTGCTTGGCGTCGCCCCAACCCAGGCCCTGCAACAGCTCAGAACGGAACTCAGCGCCTTGCTCAGGCGTTGCGAAGGCCTGATAGAGGGTAAACAGGTGCGAATTATCAGGATCCTTGGCTTCGCCCGGCGCACGCGAGTCAGTGACGATGCGCGAGATCGCCTCTTTCATGTCCTTGGGGCTACTGAACAACGGGATCGTGTTGTCGTAGCTTTTGGACATTTTGCGCCCGTCCAGCCCCGGCAGCGTGGCAACGCCCTCCTCAATCAAAGCTTCGGGCATGACAAAGAATTCCTTGCCCTTGCCGAACAGATGGTTGAAACGCTGACCGATGTCGCGAGCCATTTCGACGTGCTGAATCTGGTCACGACCGACCGGCACTTTATGCGCGTTGAACATCAGGATGTCGGCGGCCATCAGCACCGGATAGCTGTACAAGCCCATGGTGATGCCTGCGTCCGGGTCTTCGCCGGCTTCGACGTTTTTGTCCACCGAAGCCTTGTAGGCATGTGCGCGGTTGAGCAACCCCTTGGCCGCGACACAGGTCAGCAGCCAGGTCAGTTCAGGAATTTCCGGGATATCCGACTGGCGATAGAAAGTGACCCGATTCACGTCCAGGCCAGAAGCCAGCCAGGTTGCAGCGATTTCCAGACGCGAGCGCTGAATGCGCAGCGGGTCATCGCATTTGATCAGCGCGTGGTAGTCGGCCAGGAAATAGAATGAATCGGCATCGCTCTGGCGGCTGGCGACGATGGCCGGACGGATGGCGCCGGCATAGTTGCCAAGGTGTGGCGTGCCGGAAGTGGTGATACCGGTCAGGATACGAGTGGTCATGGCTAGTCGCTTATAGGGTTAGGCGCCTATGGAGTCAGACGCTTGTGGCTGCAATCAATTCGAAAGGCGCGGCAGGACCAGCTCTTTGAGCTCGGTCAGCTTGCCATGAAAAAAGTGCCCACATTCTGCCACTTTCAGTAGCTCATGGGGGCGCTCAAGGGCGTCGGACCATGCGTAAACCGCTTGCGGGTCGACAACCTCATCAGCCTCGGGCTGAATCAGGGTCAGCGGGCAGTTCTGCGGCAGTACATGCTCATTACCCAGACGCGCCACCGCCGCAGCCACCATGAACAGATGACTCAGTTGCTCACCCTTGGCTTCCAGGCGTCCGCCCAGGCTGGCGGCGACAAAGCCGCCAAAGGAGAACCCAAACAGCGTGATCGGCAGTTCAGGATGCTGCTCACGCAACCATTGCGCTGCGGCTTCGGCGTCATCGATTTCGCCAGAGCCCATATCGTGTGCGCCAGCGCTGGCGCCAACCCCGCGATAATTGAAGCGCAGGGTGATCAAACCGGAGTCGCGAGCAGTGCGCTGCAACGTCGACACGACTTTATTGAGCATGGTTCCACCCTGCACCGGGTTAGGATGGCAGATCAGCGCCATGCCGCGGGCGTCCTCAAGATCGAGGTAAAGGGCTTCAAGCTGGCCTACCGGGCCATCAATCAATACAGGGGTTTCGCGGATGAGCAAGAATGAACTCCGTGACCTCGAAATGGGTCGACTCGTCTAGCTGATAGTCTGTGACTTGCATACCCGTGAGCGTGTCACGGTATACAGCACAGGTTCGAGCCGTTAACGTAAAGCAAAGCCGTTTATAGAGGAAGGACTCGTGGAACTCTCGCTCTCAGTTTGGTTGTTGCCGACGCTTGCCCTGGTTGTCGGCGTCGTCATTGGTTTCCTGGTCGCTCGTTTGCTGCCCAACGCCGCCCCTAACAGCACGCAGCGTCAGCTGGATGATGTTCAGGAGCGCTTCAACAGTTATCAGAACGAAGTGGTTACCCACTTCAACAGCACGGCAACCCTGGTGAACAAGCTTTCGCAGAATTTCCAGGAAGTACAGGACCATCTCTCCGATGGTGCCAACCGCCTGGCGCTGGACGAAGTGACACGTCAACGCTTGCTGGCCAGCCTGCACGCCGATGCGCCACAAGCGCCTCGCGACCGACTGACGCCACCCCGCACCACAGAAGCGCCGAAGGATTACGCGCCCAAAACACCGAACGCCCCCGGCATGCTCGATGAGCATTACGGTTTGAAAAAATAAACTGAGCTCAAAACACAAAAAACCGCCGCTCTGACCGAGCGACGGTTTTTTTATTTGGGCGGGAAGCGTAGTTGCAAACACGCTCACAGGGTTTTGTGTGCCGCAAACCTGTAGGAGCCCCTTGTCCGCGATGGCGGTGTGTCAGACACACCGCCTCATACCCATCAGATCGCGCCGCGGCTGCGTAGCAGTTCCAGAACTTGCTTGACGCTGTTGTCGAGTGGCAGCGATTCGATATAGATTTTTCCTACAACACTTTCGGACTGCGGAGTCTATATAACATTTCGACCTGAAACTGTGCTCTTCCGAAATTAGGAGGACATATGAAAACAATCGTAACGATCATCATCTGTGTACTGCTTTCAGGCTGCGTATCGGAAGACTGCTATAGAAACTGCTTCATGTTTAAAAAACACGACCCCGACCTAGATTTTAAATGCGACATCAACCCTGACAGGCCTGAGTGTGCCGAACGCCGCTAACGCCTACAATCGCATCTAATATCGTACCCCTTGAAAAATCACCAGAAGTCAAACCTCCAGATGGGATGCTCTTTTGACTGAAACAAAATTTTATATATTTTTGGCACAGATCGTCCAGGCACAAACCCAAAGCGAGCCCAGCATAAGGCCCCTGTTCGATTGTCGTAGATGACCATATTCCCGTCATCCTGCAAGGCCAAATAGCTGTTGTACCAGACTGACTTGTCACGCGTGTGGCTGCTCTCGGCAATCCAGGTACGGCTCCGGAGGCTGTCGTACAAGAAGCCACTGTTGCTCACAATGAAGCGCGGAGCCCCAACCATTTTCTTTTGAGAGGACAGAGTCTTGCTATAAGGTTGGCCAGTGTCAGCAATCTAGGCAACCACGCCGTGATCCTTGATCACCAAGTTCCCGTCGCCTTGCAACTCCAATCGGAAACGCCCATTCGGAGATACCAGAATCCTGGCGACATGATCTGATTGGGTGGCAATACTGAAGAACCACTTCCTTGAAACGGAACATATTGAATACTCATACTTATCTCTACAAACAATAATTGAGCACCCACTTGATCAGATTAATACCTCGCCCAGGCCATACATATGCATAGATAACTCAGACTATTATTTTGCGCTTTGACACCCACAAAACATCATCTGATGCACAACTTACAGGCCATAAAAAACCCTGCGAAGAATCACGCCTTCGCAGGGTCTTTTTGTCAGCGGACAGCGATCAGATCGCGCCGCGGCTGCGCAGGAGTTCCAGGACTTGCTTGACGCTGTCGTCGAGTGACAGCGATTGAGTGTCGATCACCAGATCGGCATTCAATGGCACGTCATACGCGAAGGACTCACCCGGGATGTTGTCGCCATTGGCGGCATACAGACCCTGCGGATCACGCTCGCGGCAGACCGCTGGCGAAGCCTGGACGTAAACGGTGATCAGACGATCATCACCGATCAGCGACTTAGCCTGTTCGCGACCTTCGGCGTCCGGCGCAACGAATGCTGCCAGTGTCAGCAGGCCCGCTTCGTTGAACTGGCGTGCGACATGCGCGGCACGTCTCCAGTTTTCGGTACGCCCGGCACGGTCCTGCGGCAAACCTTTGTTCAGGTCATGGCGCAGGTTCTGGCCGTCAAGCACGTAAACCGCACGCCCCATGTCGAACAGCTTGCGCTCCACGGCATAGGCCAGAGTGCTTTTGCCAGCGCCGGACAAGCCGCTGAACAATACGGTGGCAGGCTGCTGGCCGAAACGGCGCGCACGCTCTTCAGTGGCAACGTGAGCCTTGTAGTCATGATGGCTACCACCGACAACGACTGGGCGAGCGATGATCATGCCCGCGGCAACGGTGCCGTTGGTCAACCGATCAATAACAATGAAAGAACCCGTGGTGCGGTTGCTGTCATAGCCATCCAGCGCAATCGCGCTGTCGAGACTGATCTTGACCCGACCGATTTCGTTCAGTTGCAACGCGCTGGCCGGGCCTTCGGCCAAGGTGTTGACGTCGACCCTGTAGGCGATGCTGGCAACAGAACCCTGCACGTAGCTGGTGGCGCGCTTGATGTCGTACTTCTTGCCCGGCAGCATTGGCTCTTCAGCCATCCAGACCATCATCGCGTCGAAGCTGTCAGTGATCTGCGGAATGCTGTCGGCATGCACCAGCAAGTCGCCACGGGAGATGTCGACTTCGTCTTCCATGGTCAGGGTCACGGCCTGGCCTGGACCGGCGTGTTCCAGTTCGCCATCAAAGGTGACGATGGATTTAACCCGACTGGTCTTGCCGGACGGCAACACGATGATTTCATCGCCTTTGTGCACGATGCCGCTGGCCAGGGTGCCGGCGAAACCACGGAAGTTCAGGTTCGGACGGTTAACGTACTGCACCGGGAAACGCAGGTCGGTGAAGTTACGATCCGCCGCAAACTCTACGGTCTCGAGAATTTCCATCAGCGTCTGGCCGGTGTACCACGGCGAACGCTCGCTGTGATTGACCACGTTGTCGCCCTTCAGCGCGGACATCGGGACGAAATGCATGGTGGTCGGCTTGAGCGCGATGCCATCGGCAAACTTCAGGTAATCGGCCTTGATCGACTCGAAAACCCCTTCATCGAAGTTCTTCAGGTCCATCTTGTTGATGGCGACGACGATGTGCTTGATGCCCAACAGCGACGCGATGAAGCTGTGGCGGCGGGTCTGGGTCTGCACGCCGTAACGGGCGTCCACCAGAATGATCGCCAGGTCACAAGTCGACGCACCAGTGGCCATGTTGCGGGTGTACTGCTCATGGCCTGGGGTATCGGCAATGATGAATTTGCGTTTGGCGGTGGAGAAGTAGCGATACGCGACATCGATGGTGATGCCCTGCTCACGCTCGGCCTGCAGGCCGTCTACCAGCAATGCCAGGTCGATATCGTCGCCGGTGGTGCCGACTTTTTTCGAGTCGCGGGTAATGGCTTCCAGGTGATCTTCGTAGATCATCTTGGAGTCATGCAACAGGCGGCCGATCAGCGTGCTCTTGCCGTCGTCGACGTTACCGCAGGTGAGGAAGCGCAGCAGTTCCTTGCGTTCGTGCTGGCCCAGATAGGCGAGGATGTCCTCGCTGATCAATTCTGATTGATGCGACATGTGAGACACCCTGTTTAGAAATAGCCCTGACGTTTCTTGTCTTCCATGGAACCGGCGCCATCGTGATCGATGACTCGGCCCTGGCGTTCGGACGTTCGCGTCAGGAGCATTTCCTGAATGATATCCGTGAGGCTGGTCGCCTCGGACTCAACCGCGCCCGTTAACGGGTAGTCGCCGAGTGTACGGAAACGCACTTTCTTCTTGACGATACGCGCCTTGTCCTCATCGCTGAGGTGGTTCAGGAGACGCTCGTCGTCGATCATGACCAGGGTGCCATTCATCTCGATCACATCACGCTCGGCCGCAAAATACAGCGGTACGATCGGGATGCCTTCGAGGTAGATGTACTGCCAGATATCCAGCTCGGTCCAGTTCGACAGCGGGAATACCCGGATCGACTCGCCCTTGTTGACCTTGCCGTTGTACACGTTCCACAGCTCGGGACGCTGGTTCTTCGGGTCCCAACGATGCTTGCTGTCACGGAAGGAATACACACGCTCTTTGGCGCGAGACTTCTCTTCATCGCGGCGAGCACCACCAAACGCGGCATCGAAGCCGTATTTGTCGAGGGCCTGTTTGAGGCCTTCGGTCTTCATGATATCGGTGTGTTTGGAGCTGCCGTGAGTCAGAGGGCTGATGCCCTGCGCCACGCCGTCCGGATTGACGTGCACGATCAGATCCAGGCCCAGTTCTTCGACCATACGATCGCGGAAGCTGTACATTTCCTTGAACTTCCACCGGGTATCGACATGCATCACCGGAAACGGCAATTTTCCCGGGAAGAACGCTTTACGCGCCAAGTGCAGCATTACGGCGGAATCTTTACCGACGGAGTACAGCATCACCGGGTTATCAAACTCGGCGGCGACCTCGCGGATGATGTGGATGCTTTCCGCCTCCAGCTGTTTCAGATGCGTCAGTTTGTCGACCATAGCTACTCACGAAAACGTACGGATGGACGGCCAGCGGGCCGTGTTCGAGCCGGGCACTCTAGCACAGCGCCTGCTTCTATTCAGGGGGCCAGCTAGATCGAAACGTTCTATGAATAGATCGCCTCGTTTGGGTCTTCAAATCGGATTAGGACAATCGATGAACAGATGCTCCAGTGCAAAGCGTCGCGCCAAATAATCCCCCAGCGCTTGAACACCATAGCGCTCGGTGGCGTGGTGACCGGCGGCGATAAAACTGATGTCGTTTTCCCGCGCGCTATGAAACGTCTGCTCCGATGCCTCGCCACTGAGGTACAGATCGACACCGGCCAGCACACCCTGATCGATATAACCCTGACCACCCCCGGAGCACCACCCGACCCGACGAATCATTTTGCTGCCTTCGATCAGCAACGGCTCTCGACCCAGCGCGTCCTGCACTCGCCGGGCGAAGTCACGGGGCGTCACAGGCTCGGCCAACGAACCCACCAGCCCGACGATGCGCGGATTGTCCGGATCCAGGGGGCCTTCGACGGTGATGTCCAGCTGGCGAGCCAGTTGCACGTTATTCCCGACTTCGGGGTGCAGGTCCAGCGGCAGGTGGTAAGCCAACAAGCTAATGTCATGCTTGAGCAACGTTTTCAGGCGACGCTGCTTGATGCCCGTGACGCAAGGATTCTCGCCCTTCCAGAAGTAGCCATGATGCACCAGGATCAAATCAGCCTGAGCCTCGACCGCGGCATCGAGCAAGGCCTGACTGGCAGTGACACCGCTGACGATCCTCATCACTTGCGGACGGCCCTCGACTTGTAATCCGTTGGGGCAATAATCCTGGATCCGCGAGCTGCTCAGATAGCGGTCCGCTTCCTCGACCAGGGTGCTCAGGGCAACAGCCATAAAAGACTCCTAAATATGCAGTTCAGCGCTGCTCGGTACTCGTATAATGCCCGCCATTATGGCGCAGCTCAGGCAAAAAGCTGCTGCGCTTGGCAATCATCAGGACTTTGCTCAATGCTCAAGGCACTGCGTTTCTTCGGCTGGCCATTGCTGGCTGGCGTGCTCATCGCTCTGCTGGTTATTCAGCGCTACCCGCAATGGGTGGGGTTGCCTAGCCAAGACGTCAATCTACAACAGGCGCCGCAGTCGTCTACGGTACAGAAGGGGCCGGTGTCCTATGCCGATGCGGTTATCATCGCGGCACCTGCCGTGGCCAACCTGTACACGACCAAAGTGGTCAACAAGTCGAATCACCCACTGTTCGAAGACCCGCAATTTAGACGCTTCTTCGGCGACAACCTGCCCAAACAGCGGCGTATGGAGTCGAGCCTCGGCTCAGCCGTAATCATGAGCCCGGAAGGCTACCTGCTGACCAACAACCACGTGACCGCTGGCGCTGATCAGATCGTGGTGGCACTCAAGGATGGTCGTGAAACATTGGCCCGGGTGATCGGCAGCGACCCCGAGACCGATCTGGCAGTCCTGAAAATAGACCTGAAGAATCTGCCCGCGATCACCATCGCCCTCTCGGACAACATCCGTATCGGCGACGTCGCGCTGGCAATCGGCAACCCGTTTGGGGTCGGCCAGACCGTGACCATGGGCATCATCAGTGCCACTGGGCGCAATCAACTGGGCCTCAATACGTACGAAGACTTCATCCAGACCGATGCGGCGATTAACCCCGGCAACTCCGGCGGGGCGTTGGTGGATGCCGCCGGTAATCTGACCGGGATCAACACGGCGATTTTCTCCAAGTCCGGCGGTTCGCAAGGCATAGGCTTTGCGATCCCGACCAAACTGGCGCTGGAGGTGATGAAAGCAATCATTGAGCACGGCCAGGTGATTCGCGGCTGGCTAGGGATCGAAGTTCAACCACTGACCCAGGACCTGGCCGAGTCTTTCGGCTTGAAAGACCGCCCAGGCATTGTGGTGGCCGGCATTTTCCAGGACGGCCCGGCGCAAAAAGCGGGTCTGCAACTCGGCGACGTGATCCTGAGCATCAACGGCGAACCTGCCGGCGATGGTCGGCGTTCGATGAATCAGGTAGCGCGCACCAAGCCAAGCGACAAAATCGACATTGAGGTAATGCGCAACGGTAAGGATATCAAGCTGACCGCTGAAGTCGGCTTGCGTCCGCCGCCGCTGACGAAGCCAGCAACAGAAGAATAACGCGGTAAATCAACTAGACCGTGGGAGCGAATGAGTTCGCTTCCACGGCTTTTCTAGCAAACCTTATAAATCAGAGCTCGCCCAACCCCTCGAGCAACGCCTGATTCTGCTCTGGCGTACCAATGCTGATCCGCAGGAACTGCGCGATGCGTTCTTGTTTAAAGTGCCGAACGATAACGCCCTGCTCCCTCAACCTGGCCGCCAGCCCCGCTGCGTCATGCTTCGGGTGACGCGCGAAGATGAAGTTGGCCGCTGAAGGCAATACGTCGAAACCCTTGCCCTTCAACTGCTCGACCAACGCGTCACGACTGTCGATAACTGCCTTGCAGGTGGCGTCGAAATACTCACGGTCTTCAAACGCAGCGGCCGCACCGACAATCGCCAAGCGATCCAGTGGATAAGAGTTGAAGCTGTTCTTGACCCGCTCCAACGCCTCGATCAGATCCGGATGCCCCACCGCCAAGCCCACCCGCAGCCCAGCCAGCGAACGCGACTTGGATAGGGTTTGCGTGACCAGCAGGTTCGGGTAACGGTCCACCAGACTGATCGCGGTTTGGCCACCAAAGTCGATGTATGCCTCGTCCACCACCACTACCGATTCGGTATTGGCCTTGAGCAACTGCTCAATGGCGTCCAGCGCCAGCAGGCAACCGGTTGGCGCATTCGGATTAGGGAAAATGACGCCGCTGTTAGGCTGCGCGTAATCCTCAAGACGAATCTGGAAGTGCTCGTCCAGCGGCACTGCGGTGAAATCGATCCCGTATAAACCGCAATACACCGGATAGAAGCTGTAGCTGATATCCGGAAAAAGCAGGGGTAGATCGTGCTTGAAAAACGCGTTGAAGGCGTGAGCAAGCACTTCATCGGAGCCATTGCCGAGGAACACTTGATTACCCTGCACGCCGTAATACCTGGCAACCGCCTGCTTAAGCAGGTCGCTGTTCGGGTCCGGGTACAGGCGCAGGTCGTCGGACAGCTCGGCGCGCATCGCCGCCAATGCTTTTGGCGATGGCCCGTACGGATTTTCGTTGGTGTTGAGCTTGGTCAGCTTCGGCTGCTCACCCGGCACGTAAGGCACCAGACCGCTAACGAAAGGACTCCAGAATTTGCTCATGCTTTTTTTTCCTGTTCTTTGCTGTCGACGATCCGGTATTCGGCGCTACGGGCATGGGCGGTCAGGGACTCACCGCGCGCCAACACCGAGGCCGTTTTGCCCAACTCGGAAGCACCTTGTTCCGAGCAATAAATGATCGACGAACGTTTCTGGAAGTCATACACCCCCAGCGGTGACGAGAAACGCGCGGTGCCGGAGGTCGGCAATACGTGGTTCGGACCGGCGCAGTAATCGCCCAGCGCTTCGCTGGTGTGACGCCCCATGAAGATCGCACCCGCATGGCGAATCTGCGGCAACCAGGCTTCAGGATCGGCCACCGACAACTCAAGGTGTTCCGGGGCAATACGGTTGGCCACTTCAATGGCCTGCTGCATGTCGGCCACTTTGATCAGGGCGCCACGGCTGGTGATCGAGGTCTTGATGATCTCGGCGCGCTCCATGGTCGGCATTAACCTGGCGATACTCGCCGCCACTTTGTCGAGGAACTCGGCATCCGGGCTGACCAGAATCGCCTGAGCGTCTTCGTCGTGCTCGGCTTGGGAGAACAGGTCCATGGCGATCCAGTCCGGATCTGTCAGGCCATCGCACACCACCAGAATTTCTGAAGGACCGGCGATCATGTCGATGCCGACCTGGCCGAAGACGTGACGCTTGGCGGTGGCAACATAGATGTTGCCAGGGCCGACGACTTTATCGACCTTGGGTACGCTTTCGGTGCCATAGGCCAGCGCGGCCACTGCCTGAGCGCCGCCGATGGTGAACACGCGATCAACACCCGCAATGCAGGCCGCCGCGAGGACCAGCTCATTGATTTCGCCACGAGGCGTCGGTACGACCATGACCACTTCGGCCACGCCAGCCACTTTGGCCGGAATCGCATTCATCAATACCGATGACGGATAAGACGCCTTGCCACCGGGCACATACAGACCTGCACGGTCCAAAGGCGTGACCTTCTGGCCCAGCACCGTGCCGTCGGCTTCGGTGTAGGTCCAGGAGTCCTGTTTTTGCTTTTCGTGGTAGATGCGCACGCGGTCGGCGGCTTTTTCCAGCGCTTCGCGTTGCGCAGCAGTGATGCGGGTCAGGGCCAGCTCCAGGCGCTCGCGGGGCAGAATCAGCTCTGCCATGGTGGCCACTTCAAGCCCGTCGAAACGCTGAGTGAATTCCACCAGCGCCGCGTCACCACGCTCACGCACAGCCTTGATGATGTCGAGTACACGCTCATTAACTGAGTCGTCAGACACACTTTCCCAGCTCAGCAGATGATCCAGATGGCGTGCAAAGTCTGAGTCAGCAGCATCAAGTCGGCGTATTGCAGTGGAAGCGGTCATAGCGAAGCCTCAATAATTGGCGATTTGCTCAGGTGCCGGGTGGGCGTGATCGCCCTAAGCTACCAAGCCATCCGCGCGGGCACCTGAGAAATTTGGCTATGACACGGATAGATGGGCGCGACTTAACGTCGCGCAGGTGGATCAGCCGCGGTGTCGCGACTCAACTGCTTTACGCAGCGTATCGATCAGCGCCTGAATGCGCGCATGTTGCATCTTCATCGAAGCCTTGTTCACCACCAGACGCGAACTGATAGTTGCAATCAGCTCCTGGGGTTCGAGGCCGTTGGCACGCAGCGTGTTGCCGGTGTCGACAACGTCGATGATTTTGTCGGCCAAACCGATCAGGGGAGCGAGTTCCATCGAGCCATAGAGCTTGATGATATCGACCTGACGGCCTTGCTCGGCGTAGTAACGCTTGGCAACGTTGACGAACTTGGTCGCCACACGCAGACGGCCTTTTGGCTCAATCGCGCCAATGGCACCGGCAGTCATCAGACGGCACTGGGCAATTTGCAGGTCCAGTGGCTCGTAGAGGCCCTGGCCGCCGTATTCCATCAGCACATCTTTACCGGCAACGCCCAGGTCGGCGGCGCCATGTTCGACATACGTTGGCACATCGGTGGCGCGCACGATCAGCAGGCGTACATCTGCCTGAGTCGTGGGGATAATCAGCTTGCGGCTTTTGTCCGGATTCTCGGTCGGCACAATGCCTGCTTCAGCGAGAAGCGGCAGGGTGTCGTCAAGAATGCGGCCCTTGGACAGTGCGATGGTTAACATGGGAAACGTAGGTCCTTAGCAATCGGGCACATCCGTGTGCCTCACGTGTCCTGCGCTGAACGAATTCAGGTCCAGGACATTAGTGCAGAACGATCAGTACGCAGGCCCTAGCCCGGAACGCGACGGATCTTGGCGCCGAGCATCTGCAGTTTTTCTTCGATGCATTCATAACCACGGTCAATGTGGTAAATGCGATCGATCAACGTGTCGCCCTGAGCAACCAATGCTGCGATCACCAAGCTGGCCGAAGCACGCAGGTCGGTCGCCATGACGGGCGCGCCTTTGAGTAGATCAACACCGGTCACGACCGCGGTATTACCTTCAACCAGGATCTGTGCGCCCATGCGTTGCATCTCATAGACGTGCATGAAACGGTTTTCGAAGACCGTTTCAATCACGGCACCGGTGCCTTCGGCGATAGCGTTCAGCGCAACGAACTGCGCCTGCATATCGGTCGGGAACGCCGGGTAGGGTGCGGTGCGCAGGTTCACGGCTTTAGGCCGCTTGCCGTGCATGTTCAGTTCGATCCAGTCAGCGCCAGTAGTGACTTCAGCGCCCGCTTCCTGGAGCTTGAGCAACACAGCTTCCAGAATGGTTGGATCGGTGTCCTTGAGCTTGACGCGACCGCCAGTGGCCGCCGCCGCTACCAGGTAAGTGCCGGTCTCGATGCGGTCAGGCATCACTTTATAGGTGGCACCGTGCAAGCGCTTAACGCCATCGATGGTGATGGTGTCAGTGCCCGCGCCGGTGATGTTCGCACCCATGGCGATCAGGCAGTTGGCCAGGTCGACCACTTCCGGTTCACGGGCAGCGTTCTGCAACACGCTACGGCCGTTGGCCAGACTGGCTGCCATCATGATGTTTTCGGTACCGGTCACGCTGACGGTATCAAAGAAGAAGTTCGCTCCACGCAGGCCGCCTTCTGGCGCCTTCGCTTTGATGTAGCCGCCTTCGACGTCGATGGTCGCGCCCATGGCTTCAAGGCCACGGATGTGCAAATCGACCGGACGCGAGCCGATGGCGCAACCACCAGGCAACGCCACTTCTGCTTCGCCGAAACGAGCAACCATCGGACCCAGCACCAGAATCGAAGCACGCATGGTTTTCACCAATTCGTACGGGGCGATCAGGGTCTTGATGGTGCGCGCGTCGATTTCAACGCTAAGCTTTTCGTCGATCACAGGCTCAATGCCCATGCGCCCGAACAGCTCGATCATGGTGGTGATGTCGTGCAGGTGCGGCAGGTTGCACACTGTCACCGGCCCATCGGCCAGCAACGTTGCAGCAAGAATCGGCAGGGCAGAGTTCTTTGCCCCGGAAATGCGGATTTCGCCATCAAGACGAACGCCGCCAGTAATAATCAGTTTATCCATTAGAATCTCGACGCCAATTGGCTCAGGTGCGCTCGGCCCATGCAGCGCGGCTGAAAAATTTCATAGTGATCGCATGGATGCTGCCATCGGCGATCCAGGGGTTCAAATGGGCATAGATCTGCTGCTGACGCTTGACTGGGCTAAGGGTCGCCATCTCGTCACTGATCACATTCAGCTGAAAATTGCAGCCTTCACCTTCAACTTCTACCTGGATTTCCGGCAGCTTTCCTTCAAGGAAGCTTTTAACTTCTACGGCCTGCATGCTTAACCTCGATCGGCGCCCTACGCGCGCGGGTCGGCCATCATACAAAAAAGCCCCCTCGCTGCGAACCCCGGAATGACAGACTCGGACGGAAAGCTTTCTTTTATGACGGCTGATTCGGTTCCAGCAACTCAATCAAGCCGGACACTTGGGCAATTTGGCGCATATCTTCCGGCAGCGACTGAACGCTGACAGCTTTTCCGGCAACGTCGGCATCGCGCATGAACGCGAGCAGCAAAGCCAGGCCGACACTGCTGGATTTTTCCACTGCGGAACAGTCCAGAATCAACGCCGGCGCGGTGCAGGCCTTGATCAGGGCCTGACCTTGCTTGCGCAAGGCCGGCCCGGTGCGGAAGTCGAGCACGCCACTCAGGTACAACTCACCTGCAGCGCCAAGACGAACACCTGATTCACTCATTGACAGGTTTCTCGGCCGCTTGATCGATGGTGCTCTTGGCCTTGGCAACTTCGCCCGCCCAACCGTTGATGGTTTTATCAAGGTCATTGCCATTGTGCTGCATGGCGTCAGCAAACTGATCACGGAACAGCTTGCCAATGTTGATGCCGTTGATAATGACGTTACGCACTTTCCACTCGCCGTTGATTTTCTCGAGTGTGTAGGACACGGGATACAGGGCGCCGTTGTTGCCCTTGACCTGCATATCGACGCTGGTGCGGGTGTCATTTTCTTCTTTGGCTGCGGCGACTGTAATGCCCTGATTGTTGTATTCGAGCAGTGCGTTGCCATAGAACTGCATCAGACTCCGCTTGAAATTATCCTGAAAACGCAGCATTTGTTCAGGTGTCGCTTTGCGAGAGTACTTGACCGTCATGATGCTTTTCGAGATGCCCTCGGCATCCACTACTGGGCCGACGATGCGATTCAATGCATCGTAAAAGGCGCTCGGATTGGTTTTGTATTGCTCTTTATGAGCCGCCAGATCGCTCAGCAACTCCTTGGTCGTGCGATCCACCAGATCATGGGCGGACGGCGCGGCCACAGCATTCGCAACCAATGGAAGCGCAGCCAGCAATACAAGCAGGCCACGGCGCAAGATCGATATCATGGAAAAGCTCCTCATTTGGCGTCTTTACTCACAGTATTGAGCAGGAATTTACCGATCAGATCCTCCAGCACCAGCGACGACTGGGTATCGTGGATCGTGCCGCCGTCTTTGAGCAGCGCCTCTTCCCCGCCCACGCTGAGACCGATGTACTTCTCGCCCAGCAAACCGGCGGTAAGAATGGAAGCCGTGGAGTCCGATGGCAGGTTATTCACCCGTTTTTCAACCTCCATTGTCACCCGACCGGTAAAACTGTCGCGATCCAGATCGATAGCAGTGACCTTGCCGATTGTAACGCCCGCCAAGGTCACCTTGGCTCTGACAGTCAAACCGGCAATATTGTCGAAGTAGGCATAAAGTTTATAGCTGTCGTTGGTCGCGCTTACGCTCAAACCACTGACCCGCAAGGCCAGCAACAGCAAAGCCAAGATCCCGGCCAGCAGGAATAGGCCGACACCGGTTTCCAGGGTGCGGTTTTGCATCAAAAGTCTCCAAACATCAGGGCAGTCAGAATAAAGTCCAGGCCTAATATGGCCAACGAGGCATACACCACTGTTTTAGTGGTGGCACGACTGATCCCTTCCGAAGTGGGCTCACAGTCGTAACCCTGAAACACGGCAATCCAGGTAACCACAAAAGCAAAGATTACGCTTTTAATAACACCATTGAGCACGTCATCCCTGAAGGACACGCTGTTTTGCATATTTGACCAGAATGAGCCTTCGTAAACGCCCAGCCAGTCGATCGCAACCCAGGAGCCACACCAGATTCCGACCACACTGAAGATCATCGCCAACAACGGCAGAGAGATGAAACCAGCCCACAGACGCGGCGCAACGATGTACTTGAGTGGATCGACGCCAATCATTTCCAGACTGGACAATTGCTCAGTGGATTTCATGTTGCCGATTTCAGCGGTCAACGCGGAACCCGCGCGCCCGGCGAACAGCAGAGCCGCAACCACAGGCCCCAACTCACGCAACAGGGTCAACGCAACCATCTGCCCGACGGCCTGCTCCGAGCCATATTTAGTCAGGATGTTGAAGCCTTGAAGCGCCAACACCATGCCAATGAAACCCCCCGAGACCACAATGATCAGCAGGGACATGACGCCGATTGAATGCAGCTGCCTGACCAGCAGTTGAAAGCTGCCGCCAATGCCGCCTCGGCCGAACAACACATGAACCAGAAATATGCCCGAGCGCCCCAGCACCGTAATGCTATCGATCGCAGCGTGCCCGAATAGACGAATCCGCTCCAGTAGTGACTTTCTGCGCATCAGCGCTTCCCCAAAAGTTCGTCGCGATAATCCGGTGCCGGATAGTGAAATGGCACAGGGCCATCAGGTTCGCCGGTCATGAATTGGTGAATACGAGGGTTGTCCGAGTTCATCAGCTCCTCAGGGGTCCCCTGCCCCAATACCTCGCCATCGCCCACTACATACAGGTAGTCCGCGATACTCGCTGTTTCGGCAAGGTCGTGGGACACCACAATACTGGTGATCCCCAACGCATCGTTGAGCAACCGAATCAAGCGCACCAGCACCCCCATGGCAATAGGGTCCTGGCCCACGAAGGGTTCGTCGTACATCAGGATTTGCGGGTCAAGGGCAATCGCCCGAGCCAATGCCACACGGCGCTTCATGCCGCCGGACAACTCGTCGGGCGTCAGCTCGATGGCACCGCGCAGTCCGACCGCTTGCAATTTGAGCAAGACGATGTCGCGGATCATTTCTTCCGGCAAATCGGTGTGCACGCGAAGCGGAAAAGCCACGTTTTCGAACACATCGAGGTCCGTGAACAAGGCGCCACTCTGAAACAGCACGCCCATTTGCTTGCGTGCGTCGAACAGGTCGCTGCGCGACAATTTCGGCAGATTCTGGCCGTTGACCCACACTTCGCCTTTGCTGGGACGCAACTGCGCACCCATCAAACGCAGCAAGGTCGTTTTGCCACAGCCGGAAGGTCCCATGATGCCGGTGACCTTGCCCCGAGGAATACGAATATCAACATTATTGAAAATGCTGCGCGTCCCGCGCATGAAGGTGACACCCTTCAGCTCGACCGCGTAGGCGTTATCGGCACTCATCTAAACTCCTTGCGATGCAGCCTCACACTCTGACGCCAGGTCCGTGCCGCAAGACACGCGCAGTGGCTGTCCGGGGGGCAGAACCGGCGGCGAACTATACCACCGCCCGCGCGCGCGGCCCACGGTAGAAGCCTCTTTCGTTAAGGTGCGAGACAGATAATTCGAACAATTGCAAAACGTCCTACAAAGGACACAATCAGTCTGCGTATACCTGACCTGATTTACGGCGCACAACAAAGTAGGACGATCAAGCGTGAGGGATTGAGCCATTACCGCTATAATCGCCGCCTTTTCATCAGGCTGACCGATTTTTGACATGAGCCAATCCTGCGACCTGATTCAAACAGCACAACGCACCATCCGCCTCGAAATAGAAGCCGTAGAAGGCTTGCTGGCCCATATCGACGCAGATTTCGTACGCGCTTGCGAGATGATTCTGGCCGGTACAGGCCGTGTCGTAGTGGTCGGCATGGGCAAGTCCGGGCACATCGGCAACAAGATTGCCGCCACCCTGGCAAGCACGGGCACCACCGCGTTCTTCGTCCACCCGGCTGAAGCGAGCCATGGCGACATGGGCATGATCACCCGCGACGACATCATTCTGGCGATTTCCAACTCGGGTTCGACCGCCGAAATCGTCACCTTGCTGCCACTGATCAAACGCTTGGGCATCAAGATGATCAGCCTGACCGGCAACCCTGATTCGCCGCTGGCCAAGGCCGCAGAAATCAATCTCAACGTTTACGTCACGCAAGAGGCCTGCCCACTGAACCTGGCCCCTACGTCCTCGACTACCGCCGCACTGGTGATGGGCGACGCACTGGCGGTCGCCCTGCTCGAAGCGCGCGGGTTCACGGCGGAAGACTTTGCCTTCTCCCACCCTGGCGGCGCGCTTGGCAGACGTTTGTTGCTCAAAGTCGAACACGTCATGCATACCGGTGAAAATTTGCCAAAGGTTCAACGCGGCACGCTGCTGCGTGATGCGCTGATGGAAATGACCCACAAGGGCTTGGGCATGACTGCCGTTGTGGAGGCCGATGGCCGCCTCGCCGGGATATTTACCGACGGCGATTTGCGCAGAACCCTGGACCGCAGCATCGATATTCGTCAGGCGAGCATCGACGAAGTGATGACACTCCATGGCAAGACTGCTCGCCCCGAGATGCTTGCAGCCGAGGCGTTGAAAATCATGGAAGACCACAAAATTGGAGCCTTGATCGTGGTCGACAAGAACGACCACCCTATTGGCGCCTTCAACCTGCAAGACCTGCTGCGCGCGGGGGTTATGTAATGAGCGAAGCGACGATGCAGGATCTGCTGCAACGCGGCAAGAACATCAAACTGGCCATTTTCGACGTCGATGGCGTGCTGACGGACGGACGCCTGTACTTTCTCGAAGACGGCAGTGAGTTCAAAACGTTTAATACACTCGACGGCCAAGGCATAAAAATGCTGATTGCCTCGGGCGTGCACACCGCTATCATCAGCGGGCGTCGCACACCGGTGGTCGAACGCCGCGCGCAGAATCTGGGCATCCAGCACTTGTATCAAGGCCGCGAAGATAAACTGGTCGTTCTTGACGAACTACTTGCCCAACTCAATCTAAGCTATGAACAGGTCGCGTACTTGGGTGACGACCTGCCAGACTTGCCTGTCATTCGGCGCGTTGGCCTTGGCATGGCGGTCGCCAATGCGGCCAGTTTTGTTCGCCAACATGCCCACGGCATTACTCAGGCTCGCGGCGGCGAAGGCGCGGCGCGCGAATTTTGCGAGTTGATCCTTAACGCTCAAGGCAGCCTTGAAGCGGCCCACGCCGCCTACTTATAGAAGTCATTTATGCTGAGTAAAAAGATTCGCCGGTTTTTGATTCTGGGCGTGCTTGCGCTGATGCTGGCGGCCGCAGGCTACTGGAACATCAGCCCTGAAACCTTTCTGGAGCAGCGGGCTGCACCCGTTGACCCGGCCGCCATCGACTTTTATGCGATGAATGCTCACAGCCTGCAGTTCCTGCCGGACGGCAAGCTTCAATACGACATGACCGCCGACAAGGTCGAACATGTGCAGATTTCCGACATCACCCTGCTGACCAATCCAGATCTGCAACTGTATCGCGGCGCCCTCTTTCCCTGGCATGTCCAGAGCAAGAAGGGAGAAGTGTCTCCCGGCGGCACCGAGGTCGAGCTCATCGATTCAGTACGTATCGCACGCACTGACGAAAAAAACCGGACAACGATTATTACCAGCAGTCGAATGACTGTATTCCCACAGAAGCAATATGCGCAGACCGAGCAAGCCGTTAGAATCGACGGTTTCGGCGGCGTATCCACTGGCACGGGTATGAAAGCGTATTTGAACGACGGCAGGATGCACCTGCTGTCCAACGTAAGAGGACAGTATGAGGCTCGTTAAAACCCTCCCTTTTTTGCTCGGTTTGGGCGCAGCACTGGGAAGCGTGAGCGCCTGGGCTTTGCCGACGGACCGCGATCAGCCTATTCATATTCAGTCTGACGATGCGCAACTCGATGACAAGCAGGGCATTGCCACCTACAAAGGCAATGTCATCATCACCCAAGGCTCCATGAAGATCACGGGCAACACCGTGACCATCACCCGGACGCCAACAGGTGAAGTCGACGTATTTACCGCCGTTGGCAATCTTGCTTACTACGAACAGAAACCTGCCGTCGACAAGCCTATCGTTCAAGCGTACGGCGTGACCATCCAGTACTTCGCCGCCCTTGACCGGATCATCCTGATCGACAAGGCCAAGGTCATCAACGACGGCAATACGTCCGAAGGCGAGAAAATCGTCTATGACACGACGAAACAAATCGTCAATGCCGGCCGCGCCAACGGAGCCAAGGTGACGGCACCACGTCCGCGGATCGACATGGTCATCCAGCCGAAAAACAAACCCGCACCGCAGAAGGCTCCGTAATGGCGACGCTTAAAGCCCAGCATCTGGCTAAAAGCTATAAGGGTCGCCAGGTTGTGCGCGATGTCAGTCTCTCGATCGAGAGCGGGCAAATCGTGGGGCTGCTTGGCCCTAACGGTGCTGGCAAAACCACCTGTTTCTACATGATCGTAGGTTTGGTCCAGGCCGATCAGGGTCGCGTCTTGATCGACGATCAAGACGTCAGCCATCAACCCATGCACGGTCGCGCACGCGCCGGGATCGGCTATCTGCCGCAGGAAGCCTCGATTTTTCGCAAACTGTCGGTTGCCGATAACATCATGGCGATCCTCGAGACCCGCAAGGAACTCGACCGTACAGCGCGTCGCAAGGAGCTGGAAAGCCTGCTGCAGGAGTTCCACATCAGCCACATACGCGACAACCTGGGCATGAGCCTGTCCGGCGGTGAACGCCGTCGTGTGGAAATCGCTCGCGCCCTGGCGACTTCGCCAAAATTCATCTTGCTCGATGAACCGTTTGCCGGTGTCGACCCCATTTCCGTCGGCGATATCAAGCAAATCATTTATCACTTGAAAGCCAAGGGCATCGGCGTACTGATCACCGATCACAACGTACGTGACACCCTGGATATTTGTGAAACCGCTTACATCGTCAACGACGGGCAACTGATCGCTGAGGGTGATTCAGAAACCATTCTGGCTAACCAACTGGTTAAAGAGGTTTACCTCGGCCATGAATTCCGCCTGTAAGCTCTGCGGTGTTTCGCTCTTCATCGGCGACGGACGCTAGGGTGCAGTGCTGACAAGAACATTAATTGTCATCACACTCTAGGCAAACACTTAGGTTTCAGGCATATAATTTGCTTAAGTTGGCGCTTCGGCGCCCTGTAGTGGATGGCGCATGTGCGCCGGCGAAATAAGGTGTTAAGCCCCTGCCATGAAACCATCGCTAGTCCTGAGAATGGGCCAGCAGCTGACGATGACACCGCAGCTGCAACAGGCCATCCGCCTCCTCCAATTGTCGACCCTGGACCTTCAACAGGAAATCCAGGAAGCGTTGGAGTCGAACCCTATGCTGGAACGCCAGGAAGAAGGCGACGACTTCGACAATGCCGATCCGTTGGCCGACAACATAGAGAAACCCAATCCTGACGTACAGGAACCTACCTACCAGGAGCCCGCCCCGACGGTGGACAACCTGGAAGAAGGCGACTGGAACGACCGCATCCCCAACGAGCTGCCCGTTGATACCGCTTGGGATGACGTGTATCAGACCAGTGCCAGCAGCCTGCCCAGCAGCAACAACGACGATGACGAATGGGACTTCACCACTCGCACATCGGCCGGCGAGAGCCTGCAAAGCCATCTGTTGTGGCAATTGAATCTGGCCCCCATGTCCGATACTGATCGGTTGATCGCCGTCACGCTGATCGACTGCATCAACAATCAGGGCTACCTGGACGAGTCGCTTGAGGAAATCCTCGATGCCTTCGACCCGGAAATGGATGTCGAACTGGATGAAATCGAAGCAGTACTGCACCGTATCCAGCAATTCGAACCCGCGGGTATCGGCGCTCGCAACCTGAGCGAATGCCTGTCACTGCAATTGCGTCAGCTCCCCGCGAAGACTCGCTGGCTGGCCGAGGCACAACGCTTGGTCGGAGACTTCATCGACCTGCTTGGCAGCCGCGACTACGCTCAGCTGATGCGGCGCATGAAGCTCAAGGAAGACGAACTGCGCCAGGTCATTGAACTGGTGCAGAGCCTCAACCCGCGCCCAGGCTCGCAGATCGAGTCGAGCGAGGCCGAATACGTTGTGCCCGACGTGATCGTGCGCAAAGACAACGAGCGCTGGCTGGTAGAGCTCAATCAAGAGTCCGTGCCCCGTCTGCGGGTCAACCCCCAATACGCAGGGTTCGTCCGCAGGGCCGACACCAGCGCTGACAACACCTTCATGCGCAATCAGTTGCAAGAGGCACGCTGGTTCATCAAGAGCCTGCAGAGCCGCAACGAAACGCTGATGAAAGTGGCCACGCAGATCGTCGAGCACCAGCGCGGCTTTCTTGAGTATGGCGACGAAGCCATGAAACCCTTGGTTCTGCATGACATCGCCGAAGCGGTAGGCATGCACGAATCGACGATTTCACGTGTGACCACGCAAAAATTCATGCATACCCCGCGCGGTATTTACGAACTGAAATATTTCTTTTCCAGTCACGTAAGCACCTCAGAGGGCGGAGAGTGTTCGTCCACGGCCATTCGCGCGATCATCAAAAAACTGGTAGCTGCGGAAAATCAGAAAAAGCCGTTGAGTGACAGCAAGATCGCTGGTTTACTGGAGGCACAAGGCATTCAGGTAGCTCGACGCACGGTCGCTAAATACCGCGAATCACTTGGGATAGCACCTTCAAGCGAACGCAAGCGATTGATGTAAGGGTGGCCGTACGCCGTAGCGTTCCAGTGGTAGGCATTCAAGCCTGCCTCTTTATGTACTGGCAACGAAGGAGACGCTGTATGCAAGTCAACATCAGTGGACACCAATTGGAAGTGACCAAGCCCCTGCGCGAATACATCGAGCTCAAATTCAAGAAGCTCGAAGGGCACTTTGACAAGATTACCAATGTGCAGGTAACGATGGCAGTCGAGAAACTGAAACAGAAAATCGAAGCCACACTGCACATCCACGGTGGAGAGGTGGTCGCTAACGCAGAACATGACGACATGTATGCGGCAATCGACCTACTCACTGACAAGCTGGACCGACAATTGCTCAAGCATAAGGAAAAGCAGCAGAACATCCTGAAAGGTGCGACTGCTCGCTAACACCCACAACCCATGATCCGACTTGAAAATATCCTGACTGCCGGCCGTTCACTCGTGAACGTGCCGAGCAGCAGTAAAAAAAATGTTCTTGAGCAAGTTGCCAAACTGATCGGCCGTGAAACGGAGCTTGATTCGGACTTGGTACTCACGAGCCTTATTGCCCGCGAAAAACTCGGCTCGACCGGTTTCGGCAATGGCATCGCCATCCCGCATTGCCGGCTGGCGGGCTGCCCAATGCCCATCAGCGCCCTCCTGCACCTCGACACCCCCGTAGATTTTGACGCCATCGACGGCAGGCCTGTAGACCTGCTTTTTGTCCTTCTAGTCCCGGAAGCCGCCACCGACGAACACCTGGAGCTGCTGCGTCAGATAGCCAGCATGCTCGACCGCGCCGATGTGCGCGACCGCCTACGCAGCGCCCAAAGCGATGAAGCGCTTTATCAAGTGGTGCTGGACGTGCAGAACGGCCATTAATGATGCGCATGATCATCGTCAGCGGCCGATCCGGCTCCGGCAAGAGCACAGCACTGGATGTACTGGAAGACAACGGCTTCTATTGCATCGACAACCTGCCTGCAGGCCTGCTCCCGGAGCTGGCTGAACGTGCCCTGATTCATACCGAACTGGCTCAGCCGCTGGTCGCCGTGTCCATCGACGCGCGCAATCTGCCGAGCCATCTGTCGCGTTTTCCCGAATTACTGGAAGAGGTCCGCAGCCGCCACATCCAATGCGATGTGCTGTACCTCGACGCCGATGAAGAGACCCTGCTAAAACGATTCTCTGAAACCCGTCGTCGCCACCCCCTGAGCAGCACCAACCGCTCGCTTGCCGAAGCGATACGTGACGAGAGCAACCTGCTTGGGCCGATCATCGATCTGGCCGATCTGAAAATCAACACCACGCACCTGAACCTCTATCAACTACGTGACATGCTCAAACTGCGCCTGCTGAACAAGCCGGAGCCAGGCACCGCGTTTCTGGTTGAGTCGTTTGGTTTCAAACGTGGCATGCCAGTAGATGCTGATCTGGTATTCGATGTGCGCTGCCTGCCCAATCCCTACTGGAAGCCGGAGTTGCGCGAACTGTCCGGGCTCGACCAGCCCGTAGCCGATTATTTGGCGGCACAGCCGGATGTAGAAGAGATGTTCCAGGACATCTACGCGTACCTGAACAAATGGTTGCCACGCTTTGCAGCCAGCAACCGCGCCTACGTGACTATTGCCATTGGCTGCACCGGCGGGCACCACCGCTCTGTCTACCTGACCGAGCGCCTGGGTCAGGTCTTGCAACAATCCCTCAAGAACGTTCAGGTCCGCCACCGCGACCTCAGCTGAAAGGACCCTCATCGCGATGCCCGTTCGTCAAATCACTATCATCAACAAGCTTGGCTTGCACGCGCGCGCCGCCGCTAAATTCGTCGGCGTCGCCGGAAGATTCCCCTGCCAGATCAGAGTAGGTCGCGCGCCCGACAGCATGGTCGACGGCAAAAGCATCATGGCCGTGATGATGCTGGCAGCAGGAAAAGGCACCGATATCCACCTGCATACTGAAGGCGAAGACGAACAGGCAGCACTCGAAGACTTGATTGAGCTGATCAACAATCGGTTTGATGAAGGCGAGTGACAGCAGGCGACGGACCGTATTGACTCATTCGCGGGCAGGCCTGGAGCTATTAAAAAAATCTATGTGATTGGAATACGAGAGGTGAGCTTTCGTAAATCTGTAGACCCCGGGTCAAACCCAAACCTGCCGGAAGCCCGTGCCGGGCTTATTCGCAGACAAGTCAGCGCCTACCTCGACCGAGTTTACTGTGTGACAGTGCCGCGTATTGAGGCCGCTCGTACATTAAGATTAAGGCGCTTCGTGCAGCGAGCATGAAGCGCCTTTTTTAATGCAGATCAGCTACCCGCAACCGTCATGCGCTCGATCAACACAGAGCCTGTGCGGATATTGCTGCGCAGTTCGAGATCGCTGCCGACGGCGACGATTTGTTTGAACATGTCGCGCAGGTTGCCGGCGATGGTGACTTCCTGAACCGGGAACTGGATTTCGCCGTTCTCGACCCAAAAGCCTGCCGCTCCACGAGAGTAGTCGCCGGTGACCATATTCAAACCACTGCCCATCAACTCAGTGACCAGCAAGCCGCGACCCATGCGGCGCAGCAGCGCTGCCTGATCTTCCACACCGTGGGTGACGAACAGGTTATGCACGCCGCCTGAGTTGGCTGTACTCGGCAAACCTAGCTTGCGGCCTGAGTAAGTACCCAGAACGTAGGACACTAAATCGCCATTCTCCACAAATGGTTTGGCATAGGTTGCCAAGCCATCACCGTCGAACGCCGAGCTCCCCATGGCGCGCATCAGGTGCGGCCGTTCGTCGAGAGTCAGCCATTCAGGAAACAGGCGCTGCCCCATCGCTCCTTCCAGAAAGGATGATTTGCGATACAGATTGCCGCCGGAAATGGCGGACAAAAGATGGCCAAACAAGCTGCCCGCCAATTCCGCAGCGAACAACACCGGAACTTCACACGTCGGTACCGGGCGCGCACCCAAGCGGCTGGCCGCACGCTGTGCCGCGCGACGGCCAATGCTTTGTGCGTCCGCCAACAACTCGCCCTGGCGACTCACGTCGTACCAGTAGTCGCGCTGCATCTGCCCTTCGCCCTCGGCGATCATCACGCAGCTCAAGCTGTGGCGTGTCGAGGCAGAGCCGCCAACAAAACCGTGGCTATTGCCATACACGCGACACCCTTGATGGGTGTTGAGCGTGGTGCCGTCGGCATTTTTGATCCGGCTGTCGGCATCGAACGCCGCCGCCTCACAGATCAAGGCACGCTCAATGGCTTGTTCCGGGGTGATATCCCACGCGTGGAATAGATCAAAGTCTGGCTGTTCTTTAGCCATCAGCGCAGCGTCGGCGAGGCCGGAGCATTCATCTTCGGAGGTGTGTTTGGCAATCGCCAACGCCGCCGCTACGGTTTCGCGAATAGCGTCAGCGCCACTGGCGGAGGTACTGGCCGAGCCTTTGCGCTGACCGACATACAAGGTGATACCAAAGCCCTGATCGCGATTGAACTCGACAGTTTCCACTTCACGCTGGCGAACCGTGGTCGACAAGCCCTGCTCCAGGGACACCGCCACTTCACAGGCGCTTGCGCCCTGACGCTTGGCTTCGGCAATGATTTGCTCGACCTGTTCTTGCAGTGCAGGCAAGGCTTGCGGGCCTACGCTTTGAGCTGTACTCATGACTTTCTCCATCAAATTCTGCTTTCGGCACAAGCCGAATACCGACCGGGCCGGACAAGTGGCCCCTGACTGGTTATCATGGCGGCGTTTATTAGCGGACTGCCCCCATGGTTGATTCTTACGACGACTCCCTCGATGAGGGTAAAAGCAAAACTCAGGTCAAACGCGAGCTTCATGCTCTGGTTGACCTTGGCGAGCGCCTGACAACACTCAAGCCTGACTTGCTGGCGAAACTGCCCTTGACCGACGCGCTGCGCCGGGCCTTGGCCGAAGCGCCCAAGCACACCGCAAACATTGCGCGTAAACGGCATATCCTGTTCATCGGCAAGCTGATGCGCGATCAAGACCTGGACGCCATTTTGGTGTTGCTTGATCAACTTGATGCCTCCACTCGCCAATACAACGAACGTTTTCACGGTCTGGAACGCTGGCGTGATCGCTTGATCACAGGCACCGACGACGTACTCGAGAAGTTTGTCGGCGACTATCCGGAAGCAGATCGTCAGCAACTGCGTTCGCTTATACGCCAGGCCCAGCATGAACTTGCCCAAAGCAAGCCACCTGCCGCCAGCCGCAAACTGTTCAAGTACATCCGCGACCTGGACGACATAAAGCGCGGCCTGCGCTAGTGTTCAAGCACCGAATGAGTCGCACCCTGCGATTCATTCGGCGCAGTCTTTCAGGACCCCGTACCGCCTACCGTGATCGCATCGATCTTCAAGGTCGGCTGACCGACACCTACTGGCACTGACTGACCGTCTTTGCCGCAGGTGCCCACGCCGCTGTCCAACGCCAGGTCGTTACCGACCATCGACACTCGACTCATGGCTTCAGGCCCATTACCGATCAAGGTCGCACCTTTGACTGGCGCAGTGATTTTACCGTCTTCGATCAAATAGGTCTCACTGGTCGAAAACACGAATTTGCCGCTGGTGATATCAACCTGACCGCCGCCGAGGTTGGCGCAGTAGATACCCCTCTTCACCGACGCGATGATTTCCTCCGGGTCGCTTTGCCCGGCCAGCATGTAAGTGTTGGTCATGCGGGGCATTGGCAGGTGCGCATAGGACTCGCGACGACCGTTACCGGTACGTGCCACGCCCATCAACCGAGCGTTGAGCTTGTCCTGCATGTAACCCTTGAGCACGCCGTTTTCGATCAGCGTGGTGCAGTGGGTCGGCGTGCCTTCATCGTCCACCGTCAACGAGCCTCGACGACCGGCCAGCGTGCCATCATCGACGATAGTGCACAGCTTGGACGCCACCATTTCACCCATTCGCCCGCTATATGCCGAGCTGCCTTTGCGGTTGAAATCGCCTTCCAGACCATGGCCAACCGCTTCGTGCAGCAGTACGCCGGACCAACCGGAACCGAGCACCACCGGCAACGTGCCAGCAGGTGCGGGGATCGCTTCAAGATTCACCAGTGCCTGACGCAACGCTTCACGGGCATAACCCATGGCACGGTCATCCGTGAGGAAGTACCGGTAATCGGTACGCCCGCCACCGCCATGGCCACCTCGTTCGCGTCTGCCATTCTGCTCGACGATGACGCTGACATTAAAACGCACCAACGGACGCACATCCGCCGCCAGGCTGCCATCGGTGGACGCGATCAGAATCCGCTCCCAAACCCCGGCCATGCTGACCGTGACCTGCTGAATACGTGCATCCAATGCTCGCGTGGCAACGTCGATGCGCTTGAGCAGTTCGACCTTTTCCGCGCGCGTCATCACGTCCAGAGGGTTGTCCGGCGCATACAACTGGGCCACGTCCTGCGTGGTGAATGCTTGCACCTGACCTTCCTGCCCGGCGCGGGAAATCGAACGCGCAGCACGTGCGGCAAGGCTCAGTGCCTCAGGGGTAATCGCATTGCTGTAGGCAAATCCGGTTTTCTCACCCGATTGCGCCCGTACACCGACGCCCTGATCGAGGTTGAAACTGCCTTCCTTGACGATGCCGTCTTCCAACGACCAGGACTCGGAAATCTGCCCCTGGAAATACAGGTCAGCCGCATCGATCCCTGGGCCAGCCAGCTCGCCCAGTACCGACTGCAAGCTGTCGAGGCTCAGGCCGCCAGGCGCTAAAAGGTGTTCGCTGACAGAGGACAAGTCGCTCATATTCACTCCGAGGTGTGCGCAGGCCGCAATGCGTCCCGCGAAAAAAATCGCCGGTGATCAGACACCGGCATCCGCGCCCGTATGGACGCCTGTTCATCGCTATCACGTTCGGCCAGCAGCACCGCTTCGCCCTGGGCCTGCTCAGCCAGTACGCGCCCCCAAGGGTCGATGATCGCAGCATGCCCGTAGGTTTCCCTTGGACCGGGGTGCAGTCCCCCTTGCGCCGCCGCCAGCACATAGCACTGGGTCTCTATCGCACGCGCCCGGATCAGGATGTCCCAATGCGCGGCACCGGTGACAGCAGTGAAGGCCGACGGTGCAGTGATCAATTGCGCACCCGCTTCACGCAGCGCGCTATACAACTCAGGGAAGCGCAGGTCGTAACACACGCTCAAACCCAGGCGCCCCACCGGCGTATCGGCGACCACCACATTGTCACCATGGGCGTAATCATCCGACTCCCGATAACGCCCACGGTTGTCGGCAACGTCCACATCGAACAAATGCAGTTTGTCATAGCGTGCCACTTGCTCGCCGTGTTCATCGATCAGCAATGAACACGCGGTGACTTTACCCCGCGGCCGATCAGCCGGTGGTAGCGGTAACGTGCCAGCCACTATCCATAATTTGAGGTCGCGAGCGGCCAGTTTCAACCATGGCAGGATCGGACCCTGGCCTTGAGCCTCGGCGCGACCGATATCGGCAACGTCGCGACGGCCCATGGCGGCAAAATTTTCCGGGAGCACCGCCAGGCGCGCTCCAGACTCGGCAGCCTGTTCAAGCAGGCGGCGAGCGTGAGTCAGATTGACCAGGACATCGCTCTGGCTGACCATTTGAACTACAGCAAAAGACATGGCGCGCTCCGGACAAGACGTGCCACCACTGTACTCCATGGCGCGCTATTGAGGTTTTTCAAAGGGTTTGTCGAACGTGATCTTCGGCTCTTTCCAAGGGCCTTCAACGCGGTACTGCACACTGGCGAATCGCGCCACGCGGTCACCCAGCAGTTTGTCGACCAGGAACAAGGCCCCACCAATGGCCGGCGCGCCGACGAGTAACGCCGCAATCGGCAAGTTATTGGTCACCGGCAATGTCACCAGTAGCTTGGCATCGACCCGGTCGTTGACCATGTCCAGCGTGCCCTCAAGTTCAATATTGCTCGACGGTCCGGTCAGGGTGATCGGGTTACGGGTCACGTACACCCCATCACTGGAGACCAGCAGCCCTTTGACCCGGTCGTAACTCAAGCCCTTGCCAAGCAAGTCCGAGAAGTCCAGGCGCAAACGACGACCTATGGAGTTGAAGTTGAGCAGACCGAACACCCTCAGGGCTTGGGCGCCCCCCTCCACTTCAACGAACTGGCCGGAGCGCAACGTGGCATCCAGGCTGCCCGAGTAGCGCTTGATCCCAATCCAGGCAGGCGAACCGGGCCAACGGCCGTCGGCGTTCAGCTCGAACGTATCGCTGGTCACGGTGGGTGCAAAACCCCAAGCCTTCAGTACATCCGCAATATTCTTGCCGCCGACACGGCCCTTGTACCAGCTGCTGGTCGATCCCGGCGCGCCTTCCCAGCCACCGTCGCCCTGTAACAACATCCCCTTGAGCCCCATACTCAAATCGGAAAGCCGCACGCCCGCAGCGGTTGGCCTGGTTTTGAGCGACCACGCTCCGATCAACTGATCACCCTGGAACAACTGAGAGACCTTGATATCCATCGCCGGAATCTGCCGTGGATCGACATCGACCAGTGGGTCCTTGCCATTCTCTACCGCCGCTGCATTGGGATCAGGCGCAGGCAAACGCACGTAGAGAAGGTCAATGCCAATAGGGGCGGCTTTTGCATCGGGCAGGCTGGCCGTGCCCTTGAGCAAGGCGCTGTCGACCGCCAAAGACCAGGAGGCGTCTTTTCGATTGAGCTGCACATCGACCTGATCAAGCGTGGTGCCCAGCGCATTCAATTTTCCAATCTGCAGGTTTGCGCTACGCAGTAACTGCTTGGCGCTGCCCCCGGGATCATTACCAGCGTAGCGTTCGACGATGGTTTTCCATGGCGCAATGTCCAACTCGGACAGTGCCCCGCGCACTCTTAAACCTTTAGGGTCAGGCAGAACCGCAGCGTCCGTGCCGAGAAAAAGCTCGCCCCGGCCTTCTGCGATATTGCCGCCTGGCGCCACGAATGCCAGATTGGCCAAAGCATCGTAAGTGGCCCAGTAACGCCGGTCAGCGCCGCGCAAGGTCATGCGAAACTCGCTCTCTCGCACGTCATCAGCCGTTTTGCCAAAGGGTGCAGGAAGATCGACAGCCAAACCTTTTAGGTTTGAGTTGACCCGCAGTTGACTGTCGGCCCCGTCAAGGGTGATCTGCACCTGGTACGGCAAGTCACCGGACACCGGCAACGGCTGAGTATCGCCGAGCCAATCGGTGAGTTTCTTCAGTGCAACCTGACCATTGGCGACGACTCGGGTGGTGATCGCCCCCGGTTTTCCTTCCGCATAAATCTGCGCGGTGATCGGCCGCTCAAACGCTTGAGCGCGTATGCCGCTGCCGCTCAAGCCCTTGGCGTTGTCGAAACGGAATGCCCCCTTGAGCTGAGTCAACTCCAGCGGCGGCTCGCTCAGCTTCAAGCGTGCAGCGGCGGTATTGAAGTCCACTGCAATCTTCTGCCCTTCGCCTTTAGCCAGGGGAATGTCCAACTTCAGCTTGCCCTGCAACGAACCGTCGCCTTGCCAGCCCGCAAACATATCCGCCGTGCCGATGGGGGCCTCCTGAAGAATCTTCAGGCCATCACCCAAACCACCGACGAAATCACCGTCGACCAGCAAGTGACTGACTTGCCCGTTAGTCACATGCGGAATATTGACCTGGACATTGCTGACCTGGGTATCCAGAAGCCTGCCCTTGCTGGCTTTGATGCGGACTCCGCTGTCCTCGACGAATACATCCCCGTCCACGCCATTGAGCTGTGGCCAGCCCGGCTGGAACGCCAGCGAGGCGTCGTGCACCTTGAAAAACAGACTGATGCTGCGCGCAGCGGCTGTTGCATCGCTTCTGAGCGAGCCTTGATACTGGAAGAACCCCTGATCCACCGCGCCTCCCAGGATCGCGGTGCGCAGCCATCCGTCCAGCGCCGGGCTGAGCACGGCTGGCAGGTACTTGGCAGTGTAACGACCGTCACCCTCGACCATGCCGACCCGAAGATCCATGTAGTCTTCCTGGGTGCTATCGAAATGCAGGCGAATCAGAAAGTCGCTGGCGATTTTTCCTTCGTCGCCCACCACTTGGATGTATGGGGCAATCAGGGTAAAGCCTTGCTCATCCAGCTTCCAGGTCAGCCGGGCATTGGCCTTTCGGTATTGCCAGGGATGAGTGAATATCGGGTACAAATGCAGCATGAAGTCATCCGTAGCCAGGCGCAGTTCGCCTTGCCCCAGATCACCGCTGATACTGCCGCTGACATTCCCGGCCGCCGGTGCGCCGTGATAGGCATTGAAGCCGACCTTGTCCAGATTGGCCGCAAAGCTTAGACGTTTGTCGCCCTCGGCTTGTGGCCGGTAATCGAGCAGCACGTTGCGCAATCCACCCGTGACTTTCAGGTTGTCGAGCACCGTCATCAGCGCGTCCGGTAATGGCGCCAGGGAATCGAGTATCGGGGTGATCGGCGTCAGGTCCAGGCGATCGGCCTGCACATGCCAAAGCTCTTCAACGTCCGGGGTCGCGTCCTGCTGCTTGAGCTGAATGCGGCTTTCCCAACGTTTGTCGCCAAGGTTCATGGCCAATGACTCAAGCGACAGGCTGAAACCACTGTTACTGCGCTGGAACCAGGCGTTGAGTGCCAGATTATCGATTTTCGTCGCCTTGCGAGCGGCATAGACCCCTTTCAACAGCGGGGCATTGACTCGCGCCACAGCACTTTGCAGCGTGCCTTTGCCCCAGGTCAGCCAGAACTCACCGCCAGCCTTGAGTGTGGAGACCGTCCATTGCCGGGTCAGGCTGGCCGGCAACCAGCGCGCCCAGTCACTCTGCGGCAGGCTCAAGTAGACATCGGCCTCGCCATCACGCCAGTTTTCCGCCTGCACCCGCGAGCGCAGGTTGAGCGCCATCGGCTGACCATCAGGCAAAGTCATACGCGCGTCCAGGCGCTGACTGCTGCTCCCGGTGCGCAAACTGAAGCTGACGTACGTGAGGGTCGAAGGCGCCTGTTCGTATGGCTGAAAGGTGATCTGGCTGTCGAGCAACGACAGCTCTGCAACCGCCTGCATCTGGGTCAACAACTGTTCCGGGTCGAAGGGCTTATCGTCCTTGACCGGCAAACCCTGAAGCGCCCAATGGCCATCCTTGTCTTCTTTGAGACTCAGTTGCAGGCCATTGAATTCCAGGTGAGCGATGCGCACTTCACGGGCCAACAGGCTGGCCCAGATGTCAGGCACCGCCCGCACATTGTCCAGCCGCAGGGCACTGGCGCCCTCGCCCACCATCACATCGTGAGCCAGCAGTGTTGGGGTAAAACCGTGCCAGCGACCTTCGAGGCTGCCAATACTCAACGGCATATTCAGCGCCGCGCGGGCCTCGGTTTCAACTTCACCACGGTACTCGGCCACCAACGGCACTAGCTGTCGGCCGAGGCTGACATACAGCGCCGTCAAGACTAACCCCAAAGCGCACACGCCCAGACTCCAGCGAGTCAAGGCGGCAAGAAAACGCGTCAGACGCTCCATGTCAGCTGGCCCTCAGGGCTGAAGGCTGCGCGTGCAGGCGACGCGGCCGTGCAGTCATCGATAGGGTCAGGAATTGCTCATTTGCCACGCAGAGTTCTCATTAGAAGGCTTCCTGCCATTAGTACTGAAGCTGACGGATTGTTGGTGAGTTAGAGCAACACCACGTCATATTGTTCTTGGGAATACATGGTCTCGACCTGAAAACGAATGGTACGACCGATAAAACCTTCCAGCTCGGCAACGTTACCCGACTCTTCATCGAGCAAACGGTCCACGACTTTCTGATTGGCTAATACACGATAGCCTTCCGCTTGATAAGCGCGGGCTTCACGCAATATTTCGCGAAAAATTTCATAACAGACCGTCTCGGGCGTCTTCAACTTGCCGCGCCCCTGGCAACTACTGCAAGGCTCGCACAGCACTTGTTCAAGGCTTTCGCGGGTGCGCTTGCGGGTCATCTGCACCAGGCCCAACTCGGTAATACCGATGATGTTGGTTTTGGCGTGATCACGCTCCAGTTGTTTCTCCAACGTACGCAGGACCTGGCGTTGGTGCTCGCCATCCTCCATGTCGATGAAGTCGATGATGATGATCCCGCCCAGATTGCGCAGGCGCAATTGACGGGCAATCGCGGTGGCCGCTTCCAGGTTGGTCTTGAAGATGGTCTCTTCGAGGTTTCGATGACCGACGAACGCCCCGGTGTTCACGTCAATGGTGCTCATCGCTTCAGCTGGATCGATGACCAGATACCCGCCGGATTTGAGTGGCACTTTGCGGTCTAGGGCTTTCTGGATTTCATCTTCGACACCGTACAGGTCGAAAATGGGTCTCTCCCCCGGGTAATGCTCCAGGCGATCCGCGATTTCCGGCATCAGCTCGGCGACAAATTGGGTGGTCCGCTGGAAGGTCTCGCGCGAATCGATACGGATCTTCTCGATGCGCGGGCTGACCAAATCCCGCAGGGTGCGCAGGGCCAGGCCCAGGTCTTCATAAATAACGCTGGGGGCTCCCACGGTCTTGATCTGCTCGCCGATCTGATCCCAGAGACGGCGCAGGTAGCGGATATCCATCAGGATTTCATCCGCACCAGCGCCTTCAGCTGCCGTGCGCAGGATGAAACCGCCGGCCTCCTTGATACCTTCCAGCGCAACGCAATCGGTGACCACCTTTTTAAGGCGCTCGCGCTCGGCTTCGTCTTCGATTTTCAAGGAGATCCCGACGTGGGAGGTTTTGGGCATGTACACCAGATAGCGCGACGGGATCGACAATTGCGTGGTCAGACGCGCACCTTTGCTGCCAATCGGGTCTTTGGTGACCTGCACTACCAAGCTCTGGCCTTCATGCACCAGCGCACTGATGCTTTCAACGGCCGGACCTTCGCGCATTGAAATTTCCGACGCATGAATGAACGCTGCGCGGTCCAGGCCGATGTTGATGAAGGCCGCTTGCATGCCGGGTAGAACCCGTACGACTTTGCCTTTATAAATGTTGCCGACGATGCCGCGACGCTGGGTCCGCTCAACGTGAACTTCCTGCAGCACACCGTTCTCAACCACGGCCACACGCGACTCCATCGGCGTGATGTTGATCAGAATCTCTTCACTCATGGTTTATTACCTTCCAGGCGTTGCCAACAGGGTATGCCGAAACGGCCAAGAAGTTCTGCGGTTTCGCACAACGGCAATCCGACCACCGCCGAATAACTGCCGTGCAGATCGGCGACAAAAATAGCCGCCAGCCCCTGAATCGCGTAACCGCCTGCTTTGTCGTGTGGCTCGCCGCTGGCCCAGTAAGCCTTGGCTTCCTCAACCTGAATCGAGCGAAAGCGCACCAGACTGCGGACCACACGGGTTTCACAACGCTGGTTGTTGATCACAGCAATGGCAGTCAGCACTTCGTGTTCATGGCTGGACAAGGCGCTCAATATCGCCAGGGCATCGGCTTCGTCGACCGGCTTGCCGAGGATTTTTCCATTGAGCACCACGGCGGTGTCAGCACCGATCACACAAGGGTTGGAGCCCCCTTCGCTGACTGCCAGCAACGCCAGACCGGCCTCGGCTTTGCCTCGCGCAAGCCGTTCGACGTAGACCATCGGGGCCTCGTCGGGCAAAGGGGTTTCATCGATCTGTGCACTGAGCGAAGTAAACGGCACGCCTATCTGCGTCAGCAGTTCACGGCGACGGGGTGAGCCCGAAGCCAGATAGAGCGGGGGCATAAGGACATCTCCCTGTCAGTGATCGTGGGCGTTGCCACTCTGCAATACGCGCTACGCAAAACATGTCACGGGGCGAAACGTCAGGCGAATGTGAATCCGCCTAATTGATACTCAAGCGGTTACGCAACCCTCGCAGGCCATAACTCACCCACGGCCACAATAACGCGCTGACCAGCGCTGGCAACACCAGTGCAAGCGTCGGCTGACGATTGCCGGTCAAGGCGCTGAGCCAGAGCTGAGCCAACTGCGCCAGACCGAAAATCACCAGAATCACCAGACTTTGTTGCCACATCGGGAACATACGCAAGCGCTGCTGCAACGACAACACAAGGAAGGTAATCAGGGTCAGGATCAGCGCGTTCTGCCCCAGCAACGTGCCATACAGCACGTCCTCGGCCAGACCGAGCAGCCAGGCGGTGGTCATACCGATTTTGTGCGGTAACGCCAATGCCCAGAAAGCCAATAGCAGTGCCAGCCATAGCGGGCGAAAGATTTCCATGAACTGCGGCAATGGTGAAACGCTCAGCAGTAAACCTACCGCGAACGTGAACCAGACCACCCAGCCGTTTTTTGCACGGGCGAGATTAACCATTATTGCCTCTCCCGAGGGGTAGCAGGCGCGGCGACCGCTGGCTTGGACGTAGCGGGCTTGGCGACCGGTTTCGACACAGCGGTTGCCGGTGAATGAGTGGCAGACGCTGCAGGCGCGTGGGCAGGCGCAGCGGACGCAGGATTTGCATGCGTAGCCGCCGGGATCGTCGGCGCAGTAGCGGGTGCATGGGCCGCAGCGGGATTGGCTGGGGTTGCGGCAGGGTCGGCTGCTTGCCGATCAATCGCTTCCTGGGCTTGCGCCGCATCGGCGGCGCGCTGCTCAGGCGAGCGGCTATCACTGAACACCAGCAACAGGTAACGACTGCGATTCAGCGCAGCGGTCGGCACCGCACGCACGATGGCGAACGGCTGACCGGAGTCATGGATCACTTCTTTGACCGTCGCCACCGGATAACCTGCCGGGAAGCGCTGACCGAGGCCGGAACTCACCAGCAAATCGCCTTCCTTGATATCAGCGGTGTCGGCGACGTGGCGTAATTCCAGGCGCTCCGGGTTACCGGTGCCGCTGGCAATGGCACGCAGACCGTTACGATTGACCTGCACAGGAATGCTGTGGGTCGTGTCTGTCAGCAGCAGGACCCGTGAGGTGTAGGGCATCAGTTCGACCACCTGCCCCATCAAGCCACGGGCATCGAGTACCGGCTGACCGAGGACCACCCCATCGCGCTCGCCTTTGTTGATGATGATGCGATGCGTGAAGGGGTTGGGGTCCATGCCGATCAACTCGGCCACTTCGACCTTTTCATTGACCAGTGCGGAAGAGTTGAGCAACTCGCGCAGACGTACGTTCTGCTCGGTCAAGGCCGCCAGTTTTTGCAGGCGCCCTTGCAGGAGCAAGGCTTCGGTCTTGAGCTTTTCGTTTTCGGCGATCAGTTCGGTACGACTGCCGAACTGGCTGGCGACACCCTGGTACAAGCGCTGTGGTAGATCAGCGACCCAGTACGACTGCATCAACACCAGTGACATCTGACTGCGAACGGGCTTGAGCACCGTAAAGCGGGCATCCACCACCATCAGCGCAACCGACAACACCACCAGCACCAACAGGCGCACGCCCAGAGAGGGACCTTTTGCGAAAAGCGGTTTAATAGGCCGCTCCTCCCAGGCATGTTTTTGCTGGGTTGAGCTTCAACGGGTTGTGCTTATTCGGCATGGAACCGGCCTGGACGCAGATTGAGAAGTTGAACACCAAATGTTGGCGTCAGCCCAACGCATACAGGTAGCACTACTGAGTGCTACCTGTAAACGGGGCCACGTGGAGAGTCGTCCGGCGAACTTATTCGCTGGAGAGCAGATCCATGGTGTGCTTATCCATCATTTCCAGGGCACGACCACCGCCACGAGCAACGCAGGTCAGCGGGTCTTCGGCAACGATCACCGGCAAACCGGTTTCCTGAGCCAGCAGTTTGTCCAGGTCACGCAGCAACGCGCCACCACCCGTGAGCACCAGACCGCGTTCGGCGATGTCCGAAGCCAGTTCCGGCGGCGATTGTTCCAGGGCGCTTTTCACCGCCTGAACGATAGTCGCCAAGGACTCCTGCAGTGCTTCAAGCACTTCGTTGGAGTTCAGGGTGAAGGCACGTGGAACGCCTTCGGCCAAGTTACGACCACGTACGTCGACTTCACGTACTTCACCGCCCGGGTAGGCCGTACCAATCTCCTGCTTGATGCGTTCTGCAGTCGACTCACCGATCAGGCTGCCGTAGTTACGGCGCACATAGGTGATGATCGCTTCGTCGAAACGGTCGCCGCCCACGCGCACGGATTCGGCATACACCACACCGTTGAGGGAGATCAGCGCGATTTCAGTGGTACCACCACCGATATCGACCACCATCGAACCGCGAGCTTCTTCAACCGGCAGACCTGCACCGATTGCCGCAGCCATTGGCTCTTCGATCAGAAACACTTCGCGAGCGCCCGCACCCAGAGCTGATTCACGGATCGCCCGGCGCTCCACCTGGGTGGATTTGCACGGTACGCAGATCAGCACACGAGGGCTAGGCTGCAGAAAGCTGTTTTCGTGAACCTTGTTGATGAAGTACTGCAGCATTTTTTCGCACACACTGAAATCGGCGATAACACCGTCTTTCATTGGGCGAATAGCTGCAATATTGCCTGGAGTCCGGCCCAGCATACGCTTGGCCTCCATCCCGACAGCAACGACGCTCTTCTGATTACCGTGGGTGCGAATGGCCACAACCGACGGTTCATTCAGAACAATACCGCGCTCTCGCACGTAAATAAGGGTGTTGGCAGTGCCCAGGTCGATAGACAGATCGCTGGAAAACATGCCACGCAGTTTCTTGAACATGGGAAAGGGACCCTAGGCAACGCGTGGGTAAAAAAGTGCGGCAAACTCTAACAACGACAGGGATTTTGGGCAAGGAGCCAATATGTTAAATTGGCTGTTTTTCCGAGCACGACCCTAGACGTTCGCGGCCTTATGACCGTAGAAATGCGATAGTGTTCCGACAATCTACCACACGGATGACATCCGTTTGCTTTCCACTGGAGAATCCCATGGCGCTTGAACGCTCCGACGTGGAAAAAATCGCTCATTTGGCTCGACTTGGCCTCAATGACGCCGATATTCCGCGTACTACCGAAGCACTTAATAGTATCCTCGAACTGGTCAGCCAGATGCAGGCCGTCGATACCAGCGGTATAGAGCCCCTTGCGCACCCGCTGGAGGCCTCTCAACGTCTGCGTGCGGACGTCGTGACCGAGCGAAATAATCGCGAGACTTACCAAGCCATCGCACCAGCGGTCGAAAAAGGCCTGTATCTGGTTCCGAAAGTCATCGAGTAAGGGAAAGAGCCTGCAATGCATCAATTGACTCTGGCCGAGATCGCCCGCGGACTCGCCGACAAAAAGTTTTCTTCCGAAGAATTGACCCGGGTTCTGCTGGCGCGTATCGCCCAGCTCGACCCGCAGCTCAATAGCTTCATCACACAGACCGAAGCGCTGGCGATCAGCCAGGCGCAAGCTGCCGATGCTCGCCGCGCAGCCGGTGAGAGCGGCCCGCTGCTGGGCGCGCCACTGGCGCATAAAGACTTGTTCTGCACTGAGGGCGTACGCACCAGCTGCGGCTCGAAGATGCTCGACAACTTTACATCACCGTATGACGCAACCGTAGTTGCCAAGCTCGCGGCTGCCGGCACGGTCACGCTGGGCAAGACCAACATGGACGAATTCGCCATGGGTTCTGCCAATGAATCGAGCTACTACGGCCCGGTGAAAAACCCGTGGAACCTCGAATACGTTCCCGGCGGTTCGTCCGGTGGTTCGGCAGCCGCCGTTGCCGCTCGTCTGATACCTGCTGCAACGGGCACTGACACCGGCGGATCGATTCGCCAACCGGCAGCGCTGACCAACCTTACCGGCCTGAAACCGACGTACGGTCGCGTTTCGCGCTGGGGCATGATCGCTTATGCCTCCAGCCTCGATCAGGCCGGCCCGCTTGCGCGTAACGCGGAAGACTGTGCCCTGCTCCTGCAAGGCATGGCCGGTTTCGATCCAAAGGACTCGACCAGCATCGACGAGCCTGTGCCGGATTATTCCGCCTGCCTCAATGGCTCGCTGCAAGGCCTGCGCATCGGCATCCCGAAAGAATACTTCGGCGCGGGTCTCGACCCGCGCATCGCCGAGCTGGTACTTGAAAGCGTCAAGGAGCTGGAAAAGCTCGGTGCCGTGGTCAAGGACGTCAGCCTGCCGAACCTGCAACACGGGATCCCGGCCTATTACGTGATCGCCCCGGCGGAAGCATCCTCCAACCTCTCGCGCTTCGACGGTGTGCGGTTTG
Source organism: Pseudomonas sp. 5C2 (assembly GCF_034314155.1). Lineage (NCBI taxonomy): Bacteria > Pseudomonadati > Pseudomonadota > Gammaproteobacteria > Pseudomonadales > Pseudomonadaceae > Pseudomonas > Pseudomonas sp. 5C2. The sequence continues at coordinate 207,367 of NZ_JAVIWH010000003.1, forward strand.
GCTATCGCTGCGAAGACCCGAAAGACCTGACCGATCTGTACAAGCGCTCACGCGCCGAAGGCTTCGGCCCGGAAGTTCAGCGGCGGATCCTGGTCGGTGCTTACGTACTGTCGGCCGGTTACTACGACGCTTATTACCTGCAAGCGCAGAAAGTCCGGCGCCTGATCAAGAACGACTTCATGAACGCGTTCGCTGAAGTCGACGTGATCCTCGGCCCGACCACGCCTAACCCGGCCTGGAAAATCGGCGCCAAGAACAACGACCCGATTTCTGCCTATCTGGAAGATTTCTACACCATTACCGCCAACCTCGCGGGCCTGCCGGGCTTGTCCATGCCTGCCGGTTTCGTCGAGGGCCTGCCGGTCGGCGTGCAACTGCTCGCCCCGTACTTCCAGGAAGGCCGCCTGCTCAACGTCGCGCATCAGTACCAGCAAGTCACTGACTGGCACACCCGCGCCCCCCAGGGATTTTGAAAGCTGCTGCGCTCGGTAATACTGCGTTGAAAACTGGCTCGCAATGCTCATTGACTAAAGTCAACTCCGCTTGCTCGCCAGTTTCCGCCTTGTCTTGCCGTCGCTCGCTACACTTTCAAATCTCCCTGGCATTTTTTGAGGAATGAACATGCAATGGGAAGTTGTGATCGGGCTGGAAATTCACACCCAGCTCGCCACCCAATCGAAGATTTTCTCCGGCAGCAGCACCACATTCGGTTCTGAGCCCAACACCCAGGCCAGCTTGATCGACCTGGGCATGCCAGGCGTGTTGCCGGTGCTGAACGAAGAAGCGGTGCGCATGGCGGTCAAGTTCGGTCTGGCGATTGATGCCGAGATCGGTCAGCACAATGTGTTCTCGCGCAAGAACTACTTCTACCCGGACTTGCCCAAGGGCTACCAGATCAGCCAGATGGAGCTGCCAATCGTCGGCAAAGGCCACCTGGATATCACGCTGGAAGACGGCACGGTCAAACGGGTCGGCATTACCCGCGCGCACCTGGAAGAAGATGCGGGCAAAAGCCTGCATGAAGACTTCAGCGGCATGACCGGGATTGACCTCAACCGCGCTGGCACGCCATTGCTGGAAATCGTGTCCGAGCCGGACATGCGCACCGCCAAGGAGGCCGTGGCTTACGTCAAGGCGATCCACGCGCTGGTTCGTTACCTGGGCATCTGCGATGGCAACATGGCCGAAGGTTCGCTGCGCTGCGACTGTAACGTGTCGATCCGGCCAATGGGTCAGGTCGAATACGGCACGCGTTGCGAGATCAAGAACGTCAACTCGTTCCGCTTCATCGAGAAGGCGATCAACACCGAAGTACAACGCCAGATCGAGCTGATCGAAGACGGCGGCCGGGTCATCCAGCAAACCCGCCTATACGACCCAGCCAAAGACGAAACCCGCTCCATGCGTAGCAAGGAGGAAGCCAACGACTACCGTTACTTCCCCGATCCGGACCTGCTGCCCGTGGTGATCGAAGACGCGTTCCTGGTTGAAGTGCGCGCCACCCTGCCTGAGCTGCCGCCGCAAAAGCGCGAGCGCTTCCAGGCGCAATTCGGTCTGTCGGCCTATGACGCAAGCGTGCTGGCGTCGAGCCGCGAGCAAGCCGATTACTTCGAAAAAGTAGTCACCATCGGCGGCGACGCCAAGCTGGCGGCCAACTGGGTCATGGTCGAACTGGGTAGCCTGTTGAACAAACTGGGCCTGGAAATCGAGCAAGCACCGGTCAGTGCCGAGCAGTTGGGCGGCATGTTGCTGCGCATAACCGACAACACCATCTCCGGCAAAATCGCCAAAATGGTGTTCGAGGCCATGGCCAACGGTGAAGGCAGCGCTGACGAGGTCATTGCCCAACGCGGTCTGAAACAAGTCACCGACAGTGGCGCCATTGAGTCGATGCTGGACGAGATGCTGGCCGCCAACGCCGAACAGGTCGAACAGTACCGTGCCGCCGATGAAGCCAAACGCGGCAAAATGTTCGGTTTCTTCGTTGGTCAGGCAATGAAGGTATCCAAGGGCAAAGCCAACCCACAACAAGTGAACGAATTGCTCAAAAGCAAGCTCGAAGGCTGATACATCGGCCCAGGGTAGTAACTGACTTGTCTGCGAAGGCCATACGGCGCGGAGTATCTGACCGACCGCGCTGCCTGGTCTTCACAGCGGGACGCGTAGTTGCGCGTCAACTCCTGTATCAGGGGATTTGTGCCGACCCAAACCTGCTCAACATGAAGGACCAAAATCCATGTGGCGGCTCTTCAGCGCTTGTGCACTGCTTACTCTACTGGCCGGTTGCGCCAGCCATAACATCGACCCACGCGGTTACAACGAAGTCGGCGGCGCCAGCTATTACGGCGCCAAACATCAAGGCAAACGTACCGCCAGTGGTGAACGCTTCGATCAAAACGCCCTGACCGCCGCCCATCGCGAGCTGCCTTTCGGCACGCGGGTGTTGGTCACCGATCTGGACAACGACAAGACCGTCGTAGTACGTATCAACGACCGAGGCCCGCATGTCCGTGGGCGCTTGATTGATTTGTCACGCAAAGCCGCTGCACAACTGGGTATGCTGCACAGCGGCGTAACGCGAGTGCGCGTGCAAACCTTGAGCGACTGAAGGGTGATCTGAATTCTCGAGCTATCGACGCTTCCGCTGCCAAGCCTGCTTCAGCTGTTTGGTGGCTTGCTCCTGCTGGTGATCGGTGCCGAGCTGTCGGTACGCGCTGCTGTGCGTCTGGCCGCCAGCCTTAAGGTCCGCCCGCTCATCATTGGCCTGACCGTGGTCGCACTGGGCAGTAGCGCCCCGCAAATGGCGGTCAGCCTGCAAGCAGCCTTTTCCGACAGCCCGGACATCGCCGTGGGCAGCGTGATCGGCAGCAATATCTTCAATATCCTGGTAACCCTTGGTTTCTCGGCGCTAATCATTCCGCTACGGGTGGCCAGACAGTTGGTGCGCGTGGATATTCCACTGATGATCGGCGCCAGCCTGTTGGTCTTCGGCCTCTCGTACAATGGTGAGCTCAGCCCGCTGGATGGCTCGATCCTGCTGATTACCCTTTTGATTTATCTGTTGATCCTGCTGCGTCGATCCGCGCATGGCAGCAGCCACAGTCATCTTCAGAAAAATACCCTGACAGAGGCACTGCACAAGAAAGCTCCATGGTTCAGCAGTCTGGTGGTAATGGCCTGCGGTCTGGCCTTGCTGGTGGTCGGCGGACGCTTATTGGTGGAAGCCGCCGTGGTGATCGCCCAGGACCTGGGCCTCTCCGAACGGATAATCGGACTGACCGTGATCGCCGTCAGCACCTCGCTGCCGGCATTGACCACCTCGTTGATCGCCGCGTGGCGTGGCGAGCGGGACATTGCCGCCGGCAACGTGATTGGCAGCAATCTGTTCAACCTGCTGGGGGTGCTCGGCCTGACCGCCTTGATCGCGCCGGCCCCTCTATCGGTCTCGCCCAACGCGCTGAGTTTCGATATACCGGTCATGCTGGCTGTCGCGACACTCTGCCTGCCAGTGTTCTATTCAGGTCTGCGGGTAACCCGCGCTGAAGGCTTGCTGCTCCTGGCCCTGTATGGCGCCTATGGGCTGCATATTATTTCGTTCACCACCGGCATGCCGCTGGCTGACACCCTTGAAAAACTGATGATTCATTTCGTGCTACCCCTGCTTGCCGCCTTGCTTGCGCTCAGTACAGTTCGAGCCTGGCGGCGCCAACATTGAGGAGATTGCCATGACTGACAGCAATAACAGCGGCGTAAACATGCGCCGCCAGGTAATGGGTGATGCATTCGTCGACCGGGCGCTGAACAACGCCACCGACTTCACCCAACCGCTGCAGGATTTCGTCAACGAACATGCGTGGGGCAGCGTCTGGAACCGCGAAGGTCTGCCGCTGAAAACCCGCAGCATGATCACCCTTGCTGCCCTTACCGCGCTCAAATGCCCGCAAGAACTCAAAGGCCATGTGCGCGGCGCGTTGAACAATGGCTGTACGGTCGAAGAGATTCGCGAAGCGCTGCTGCATTGCGCGGTGTACGCCGGCGTACCGGCGGCGATCGATGCGTTTCGTGCAGCGCAGGAAGTGATCGACACCTACCAGAAAGCGGACTAGATCCAACCGCCCCATTGCAGAATGAAAATGCCGAGGTTAGTCGTCACCGCTGCCGCCAGGGTGGTGATGACGATGATCGCCGCAGCCAGCTCATGATTGCCATTGGCCGCACGCGCCATGACAAAGCTGGCCGCAGCGGTCGGGCTGCCGAAGTACAGGAACAGAATCCCCAGCTCCGCCCCGCGAAAACCACACAGCCAGGCGCCCAAGGTACAGAACACCGGCAGCCAGACCATCTTCACCAGACTGGCGCTGACTGCCATGTCACCACTCTTGCGCAATGCCGCCAGTGACAAGGTGCCGCCGATGCAGATCAATGCCAGCGGCAAGGTCATCTGCGCCAGGTACTTGCCGGACGTTTCCAGCCAACCCGGTAAGCCGATGTTGAAATAGGCAAAAGGCGCGGCTGCCAGCACGCTGATGATCAAGGGGTTGCACAGGATGCTTTTGAATACGCTCCACGGATCGGACTTGATCACCGGGCTGTAGACTGCCAATACGATGGTCGACAGCGTGTTGTAAAACAGGATCACCAGCGCAGCGAGAATCGCCCCCAGAGAAATGCCATAGTCGCCGTACATGCTGGCAGCCAGGGCCAGGCCGATGACGCCGTTGTTCCCGCGAAAGGCGCCCTGGGTATAAATCCCGCGATCCTCATGTGGGCAACGCCAGATCGCCCACCCCCAGGACAAGGCAAAACTCAGCAACGTCGCCACGACAAAATAAGCGAGCAGCCTGGGCTGCAAGGCCGCATGCAGATCCGCATGAATAATGCCGAGAAACAACAGCGCAGGCATGGTGACGTTGAACACCAGCGCGGAAGCTGTATGGATAAAGCTGTCGTTGATCCAGCCCACCCGCTTGAGCAACACGCCCAGAAACAGCATGGCAAACACGGGCGCGGTGATGTTCAGGGTTTCAAAAAATATACCCAGCATGCGGTTCAAACCCTGACCTGTCGTTAGGTGGCTAATGATAGGCCAGCCAGGATTCTAAAGCCGCAGGGAATTTGCGTTTTGTAGAGCGCCCCCGTCCCTTTTCTGAGGCGTACTGGCAATCCACCACGCGAGGGTAGTGGAAGTGGAAGTGGAATCGTGCAATAGGCCCATGGACGTAGGAGCTGACTTGTCTGCGAAAAGGGCGGGACGACCTTCATGCGGGGGTGAATCCAGCCATTTTACGACTGCTGCGTAGCCGATTCGCAAACAAGTCAGCGCCTACATGGGATCATTTTATTTTTTAAAAATTACTTATCAATCAATTTGTTATAGGTTTTTTGATAGGAGGCTCGGTCCGTCAGACCACCGGCACCCCTTCCATTTCCACCCCTTCCGGCCGCTTCAAAACCGCATACGCTACCCCCGTCAGTAAACTCCCTGCGACGATGGCGACTAAATACAACAGCGCATGGTTGATCGCGTTGGGGATCAGCATGACGAACAGGCCGCCGTGAGGCGCCATCAGTTTGCAGCCGAAAAACATCGACAAAGCACCGGTCAACGCGCCGCCAGCGACACTCGCGGGAATCACCCGCAACGGGTCCTTGGCCGCAAAAGGAATCGCGCCTTCGGAGATGAAGCACAACCCCAACACCAGCGCAGCTTTACCGGCCTCGCGTTCACTCTGTGCAAACTTGTGCCGCGCGATAAAGCTGGCGATCCCCATGCCAATCGGCGGCACCATGCCCGCTGCCATCGCGGCGGCCATCGGGGCATAACTCTGCGACGCCAACAGCCCGACCGAGAATGCGTAAGACGCCTTGTTGATCGGCCCGCCCAGGTCGACGCACATCATCGCGCCAAGCAACACACCGAGCAGGATCGCGTTGGTCGTGCCCATGCTGTCGAGGAAATGCGTCAACGCCTCGAGCATGCCCGCCACCGGCTTGCCGACCACGTAGATCATCACCAGCCCGGTGAACAGACTCGACAGCAGCGGGATGATCAAAATCGGCTTGAGCGCCTCGACACTGGCGGGCAATCGCGCATAACGATTGATCGCCCATGCGCTGTAACCGGCCAGGAAGCCGGCGATGATCCCGCCAATAAAACCGGCGCCCAGGGTGCTGGCGAGCAACCCGCCGATCATCCCCGGCGCCAGGCCCGGACGGTCGGCGATGGAATAGGCGATGTAACCGGCGAGCAACGGCACCATCAGTTTGAACGCAGCGTCTCCACCGATCTGCATCAGCGCGGCAGCCAGGGTGCCCTGTTCCTTGAACGCGGTGATGCCGAAAACGAACGACAGCGCAATCAATAAGCCCCCCGCCACCACCATCGGCAGCATGAACGACACGCCCGTCAGCAGGTGTTTATAGACCCCGCTTTTCTCTTGTCTCGGGGCGACTTGACCGGCGGCGGCCGAGGACTCGACCTGCCCGTCAGCCAAAGCTTTTTTCAGCGTGGCCTCAGCCTGTTTGAGGGCAATGCCGGTGCCGCAACGATAAATGCGCTTACCGGCGAAACGCTCGGTGTTGACCTCGATGTCTGCGGCAAGCAACACCACATCGGCGTCGGCAATGGCTTGGGCACTGAGCGGGTTACGCGCGCCGACCGAGCCCTGGGTTTCGACCTGCAGGTCGTAGCCGAGGCGCTTGGCCGCTTGCTGGATGGCTTCGGCGGCCATAAAGGTATGGGCAACCCCGGTCGGGCAAGCAGTGACCGCGACCAGCTTTGGCTTTGCGCCAGTACTTGCGACCGTTTGCAGTGGCGCCGTTTGCGGGGCGACATAGACCGTCGCCTGCTCGGCTGCCATGCGCAAAAAGCTTTCGACATCCTGCAACGCTTGGGCCGGTGACGTCTGAAACAGACGCTTGCCGACAAACCGGCTCAGGTCCAGCGGACCGGTATTGACGACCAATACCCAATCCGCCGCCGCTACGGCCTCGGGCGATAAACGATTGCCGGGCGTGTGCGGATCATGGATTTCAACGTTGGTGCTCCAACCCTGACGCTGCGCTGCCGCGTCCAGCAACCGGGCGCTGAGCACGCTGCTGACCTTGCCGTTCGGGCAGGCCGTAACAATGGCTAACTTCATCACAATCCCTCTTATTGTTCTGTCAGGGCGCGCACGCTGACGCCTTTTTCCAGCAGCTTCAGGTGTGCGACATCGCTGATGCCAAAGCCAATCTGTGTCACCGCCATCGCCGCAATGGCGGTGGCCGTGCGCAAAATCTGTTGCGGCGGATGGCCGCCGAGCAACCCGTGAACCATCCCGGCCAACAGCGAATCACCGGCACCCACGGTGCTGGCAACCACCACCTTGGGCGGCAAGGCTTGCAGGGCCACACCGGTACTGAACCAGTGCACACCCTCCGACCCTTGGGAAATCACCACATGTTCGACGCCCTGTGCCCGCAAGCGGCTCGCCACCTCAGCCTGTGCCGCGATGGAAATGATCGGCGCATCCAGAGCGTCGGCCAGCTCTTCGGTATTGGGTTTGATCAGCCACGGGCCCGCCGACAATCCAACCCGCAATGCCTCGCCACTGGTATCCAGCGCCACTTTCAAGCCCAGTGCTTTCAGGCGCAGTAGCAGCGCGTGCAACCATTCAGGACTGACGCCACGCGGCAAACTGCCCGCGACCACCACCACATCGAAGTCGGGAGCGATCTGTTCAAGACGGGCCATCAGCGCCTGCTGCGCGTCTTCGCTGACGAACGGACCTGGACCATTCAGATCGGTAATGCGTCCACTGCTTTCCGCCAGTTTGATGTTGCTGCGGGTTTCCCCGGCCACGCGAATGAACTCGTCGGTGAACTGTCGATGCGCAAACAGCGATTCGAACGCCTGCTGGTTATCGACACCAAGAAAGCCCGCCACCGTCAGGTCATGCCCGAGGTCAGCCAGCACTTGCGCAACATTCAGGCCCTTGCCTGCCGCATGGCTGAGCATGGCGTTGCTGCGATTGACCTGGCCGACCTGCAACTGATCCAACTGCACAGTCAGGTCCAGCGCCGGGTTCAGGGTCAGGGTCAGAATTTTCGCCATTACATGACCTCCATGAACATGGCTTCCACCATTGTGCGCACTTCGCCAGCAGTCCCCAGGGTCAGCGCCTGCTGCGCCAACTGCTGCGTCGTACGCAGGTTCAACTCGCGCACGCAGGCCTTGACCTCGCCAATGCTGCGCGCGCCAACACTCAGCTCATCCACGCCCAGGCCGACCAGGATCGGCACCGCCAACGGGTCCGCCGCCAACTCGCCACACACCCCCACCCATTTGCCATGGGCGTGGGCGGCACGCACGGTGATGTCGATCAATTGCAAGACGGCCGGGTGCAAACCATCGGCCTGCCCGGACAACGTCGGATGACCCCGGTCGATGGCCAGGGTGTATTGGGTCAGGTCATTGGTGCCCACGCTGAAGAAGTCCACCTCACGGGCCAGCACCGGGGCCAAGAGTGCCGCCGACGGTACCTCGATCATGATGCCCAACTGCAAATCCGCGACCGGGATCTCTTCGCGCAAACGCAACGTCATGTCCCGCGCCTGGCGCCATTCTTCGACGGTGCCAACCATGGGAAACATGATTCGCAGCGGGCGATTGTCTGCTGCGCGCAACAAGGCGCGCAGCTGGCTTTCCATGATGTGGGGGCGTTGCAAGGTCAGACGAATCCCGCGCACACCGAGGAAAGGGTTCTCCTCTTTATCGATCGGCCAGTACGGCAGGGGCTTGTCGCCACCCACATCCAGAGTCCGGACAACCAAAGGCCGCCCGGCGAGCGCATCAAGCACACGGCGGTATTCGGCTTCTTGGGTCGCTTCGTCCGGCGCCTGGGTGTGGGCCATGAAAATCAGTTCAGTGCGCAACAAGCCAATGCCCTCGGCACCCTGCTCGACCGCAATGGCCGTGCTCGCGCTGTCGCCGATATTGGCGAACACGTCGACGGCATGCCCGTCCCGGGTCAACGCAGGCTCCAGACGCAACGCCGCCGCAGCCTGCAAACGTTGGTCGCGGGTATCACGTTCTTGCGTGGCACGCTGCAAGGCCGCCGAATCCGGTGCGACACTCAGACGTCCCCGCTGACCATCCAGCAGCAGCAACGTGCCCGGCGCGATCAGCAGCACCGCATCACCCGCCCCCACCAGCGCCGGAATGCCCAAGGCACGGGCGACAATCGCACTGTGCGCCGTCGCGCCGCCCCGGGCTGTCAGAATACCCGCCACTCGTGCCGGATCCAGGCGCGCCACGTCCGATGGCCCCACTTCCTCCATCACCAGAATGTAGGGTTGTTCAGGCTCGACTATGGTCTCGACACCACACAGCTGAGCCAGCACCCGACGTCCGATGTCACGCAGGTCCGCAGCGCGCTCGGCCAGCAGGGCGTCCTGCAACAGCTCCTGTTGCCGTGCGGCGGCGTCAATCACGCCAATCCAAGCCGCTTCCGCGCTTTCGCCCTGCTCCAGGCGGCTGCCGACTTCATCGGTCAGGCCGGGGTCATCGAGCATTTCCTGGTGGGTGGTGAAAATCTCGCGAATGGCTTGCGCCTGACTGTGCTGGATCAGCCTTTCAAGATCCTGGCGAACCTCGCCCAGCGCCTGCTGCAAACGCTCACGTTCGACAGAGAAGGACTCTCCGCGTAGCGGATAATCGAAGGTCTGTGGCACCTGAATGTGCGCCGGCCCCATGGCGATACCGGGGGCCGCTGCGATGGCCTGAATCAGGCTGCCCTCGGCCGGTGCAACCAGACTCGGGCCCCATGCCTCAGCCTCAGATACGGTGGTGATTACAACATCAACTTCAACGGCCAGGGCTTCCTGTGGCAACGCCTCGACGTCTTCGCCCAGACCTTCTCGCACAGCGGCGAGTATCGCGGGTAAGGCATCGGCGGCGATGCTCGGTTCAGCAATAAACTCCAGCACCTGACCACGGCGCGCACCCAGGCTGAGCAGCTTGCTCAGGCTCTTGACCGAGACGGCGGCTTCACTACTGTCGACGATGCGCACCCGAATCTCGCCTTCAAAACCTTTAGCCAATTGCGCGAGGTTTTTCGCCGGGCGTGCATGCAAGCCATGGGCGTTAGCCAGTGCAATACGCTCACTCGGCCAATCCTGCGGCAGTTCACCCCCCAATACCGCGAGCACCGCACGGCTGCTGGTGGCGTGGCCCAACTCGTGGCCACGGCCTTCGATCAGCAGCGCACATAGACGCTCAAGCAATGCCTGATGGGCCTCGCCCAGGCTGGCGAGACAGAACAAGCCATTGAGTGGCTGACCCAGAAAGCGAATCGGTTTATCTGGCGTGACAAACGCCAACCCTGGACGCTTGACCGTCTGCTCGCTGTGCAGCCACCACAAACCATCGCCTAGAGGCAGCGCTTCAACCTGTTGCAGTACGGCCGCGAAGCCATTACTGACGCAATCGGCCTTGCGCAACAGCCGCGCGCCACGCCATACCAGCTCTTCAAAGTCATCCGCCGACACGCCAAGGCTGATCATCTGCGCATCGAGCGCCAACTCCTGCGGCGCACCCTGAAGTAATTTCAGCAACGCCTCGGGGCTCTTCGCCCGACGCAACGCTTCGCCCAGATCGGTTTCGCCCAATGCACGCGTGAGCAATTGCAGTAAACGCAGATGCTCGTCGGATTTCGCAGCTATACCTATGGCCAGATAAACCATCTGCCCATCGCCCCAGTCCACGCCCTCGGGGAACTGCAGCAAGCGCACGCCTGTGGCGAAGACCAGGTCACGGGTTTCGGGAGTACCGTGGGGAATGGCGATGCCCTGGCCCAGAAAAGTCGAGCCTTGTGCTTCACGGCCCTGTAAACCCTCAAGGTAGCCCTCGGCGACCAGTCCATCGGCAGCCAGCTTATCGGCAAGCAGGTGCAATGCGGCGGACTTATCCACAGCCGTCTGGGCCATGGATATTTGCTCTACGGTGAGTTCGAGCATGCCTTTCTCCTTTGTAGCGCCGTTGGGCGCTTGCTTCTTGTTTTAGGAACCGATGAACAAGAACGGGTTGAATTGAACGACAGCTTAGGCGATGAAGGGATAACTGTCTGACAGTCCCGTGTTGTAGATTACGGCAGAAAATTTGCCTTGCTGAATCGTTTAATCTATCAAGTCCGGCACGTTACTCGATAATCTGCTGCCGTTGAAGTCCAACCGTCAGATGGCAGGCGGAAGTTTTTTCAAAGCCCCACGAAAAAGCAGGGAGCTTCATGAGGAGTGATTGACGCAGAACATTCACCAGGCAACATAGAATTTCCACACAGATCGGCGCGCACACAAACAACGAAAGGAACTCTCGGCTTGAAACTCACTGATATTGCCCGTCTGGCCGGTGTATCCGTTACGACCGCCAGCTATGTGATCAACGGCAAGGCCGAACAGCAGCGCATCAGCAGCGCTACGGTCGAGCGCGTGCGCAAGGTGGTCGAGGAGCATGACTTCCGCCCCAATCCGCAGGCCGCCGGTTTGCGCAGCCGCCACACCCGCACCCTCGGTTTTATCCTGCCTGACCTGGAAAACCCCAGCTACGCCTGCATCGCCAAAGCGTTAGAGCAAGGCGCCCGCGCCCACGGCTATCAACTGCTGATCGCCAGCTCCGATGATGCGCCTGTCAGTGAATTGCAATTGTTACAGCTGTTTCGCGCCCGACGCTGCGATGCCCTGTTCGTCGCCAGCTGCCTGCCAGACAGCGATGACAGCTACGGCGAGCTACAGAAAGCCGGATTGCCGATCATCGCCATCGACCGGGAAATGGACGCCACGCGCTTTTGCTCAGTGGTCAGTGACGACCATGAAGCCAGCCTGCAACTTACCCGCAGCTTGCTCAAGCCGCTGCCACGACACATTGCGCTGATCGGTGCGCGCCCTGAGCTCAGTATCAGCCGCGCTCGCGCCTCCGGCTTTCAACACGCGCTCGAAGGTTTCGAGGGCGCAGTGATACTCGAACAGGGCGAGGCCTTCAGCCGTGCCTGCGGTCGGCGTCTGGCCGGCGATTTGCTCGAACGGCTCGGGCATTTACCCGATGCGTTGGTCACCACTTCATACGTGCTGTTGCAGGGTGTTTTCGACCTGCTGCAAAGCCACGCGCTCAACCCTGCACACTTGCACCTGGGCACGTTCGGCGACACGCAGTTGCTGGATTTTTTACCCCTGCCGGTCAACGCCATGGCCCAGCAGCATTACCTGATCGCAGAGAAAGCACTGGCCCTGGCGCTGGCGGCCATCGAGAAGGATGACTACCAACCTGGCGTCCACGCCATCGCGCGGACCTTCAAGCAGCGGATTCGCGAGGCCTGAGCATGGCGCTGATCGACACCCACACCCACCTGGACTTCCCGGATTTCGACGCAGATCGTCAGACAGTCCTGGCCAATTGTCGGGCCATGGGTGTGCAACGGTTGGTGGTGCTGGGCGTGTATCAGCGCAACTGGCAGCGCGTGTGGGATCTGGTGCAAAGCGATGCGGGACTGTACGCCGCGTTCGGCCTGCATCCTGTGTTCCTCGATGAGCATCGTCCGGAGCATTTGACGGAGCTAGGCGACTGGCTGACACGGCTGAAGGGCCATAGGCAAGTCTGTGCAGTCGGTGAAATCGGCCTGGATTATTACCTGGAAGCCCTGGACCGCGAACGTCAGCAAGTGCTTTTCGAGGCGCAACTGCAACTCGCAGACGACTTCAAACTGCCCGTCCTGCTGCATGTGCGGCGCAGCCATGCACAGGTGATTGCCACGCTCAAACGCTACACACTGCAACGCAGCGGGATCATCCACGCCTTTGCCGGCAGTCGGGAAGAAGCCCGGGAATACATCAAGCTGGGGTTCAAACTTGGCCTGGGCGGTGCCGCGACCTGGCCGCAAGCACTGCGCATGCACAGGGTCATCGCCGACCTGCCGCTGGACAGTGTGGTGCTGGAAACCGACGCGCCGGACATGCCCCCGTCGATGTACCCGAACCAACGTAACAGCCCGGAGCACCTGCCCGATATTTGCCGGGTGGTCGCAGACTTGATGGGCGTGCGCGCCGACGATCTGGCCGATGCCAGCACCCGTAATGCATGCGAATTGTTCAACTGGGAGTCAGTGGCGACTCCCATTGCTGGCTGAATACCCTCAGACCCGAAACGCGCTAATCAGCTGCTTCAACTCCACCACCTGCGCAGACAGTTGACGGCTGGCGTGTTCAGTCTGATTCGCCCCCTCCGCCGTACGCTCGCCAGCACGGTTGATCTCGACGATGTTTCGATCAATATCGTGGGCGACCGCTGTCTGCTGCTCAACGGCAGTCGCAATCTGCTGGTTCTGATCGACGATCATGCCCACTGCGCCAAGGATATTTTCCAGCGCCCGCTGGACCTTTTCCGATTGGCCCACCGTGCCGTTGGCCACCTCATGACTGACGCCCATGGCCTTGACGGCCGCGCCAACGCCACCTTGCAACCTGGCGATCATTTGTTCAATTTCTTCGGTGGACTGTTGCGTGCGCTTGGCGAGGGTGCGCACCTCATCGGCGACCACCGCAAACCCTCGGCCTTGCTCACCCGCACGCGCAGCCTCGATGGCCGCGTTGAGCGCCAGCAGGTTGGTTTGTTCTGCGATGCTTTTGATCACGTCCAGCACACGACTGATCGATGCGCTGTCGCTGGCCAACTGATTGATCACCAGTACCGACTGATCAATCTCACTGGCGAGCCGGGCGATGCTGCCCTGCTGTGATTCGACCAAGCCACGACCACTCACGGTTTCCTGATTGACACTGTGCGCACTGCTCACTGCCGCTGCCGCACTGCGCGCCACTTCCAGCGCGGTCGCCGACATCTGATTCATCGCGGTGGCAACCTGCTCGATCTGGCTGCGCTGCCCCGCCACCGCCTGATTACTGACTGCCGATACAGACTCGACCTGACTGGCCTGACGTTCGACCTCGACAACGGTTTGGCCCACCCGCTCGATCAAGTCATGAATTTTCATCACGGTGCCATTAAACACCATGCCCAGCTCACCCAACTCGTCGCGGCTGTCAGCCTTGAAACTGGCGGTCATGTCGCCCGCCGCAACTTTGTCCATCACAGCGCCCAGTCGTTTCAACGTCGTCCGGGTCGACGCATAGAAGCCGCCGTACAGGTAAAAGATCAGGAAAAAGACCACCGCCAGTGCCGTCACCAGCAACATCATGTGCGAGCGGTTCTGCACCAGTCGCCCTTGCAGTTCCTGGTTGAGAAACACCAGGGTTGCATCATTCAGTTGATAGGTTTGCGCCATCAGCCCGGTGGTGCGCTGATAAAATTTCTGCCACGGCATATCCAGCGTGTCGGCCGAAACCACCTGTTCTTCGAACAGCTCACTGCTTTGCTTGAGTGTTCCCAGGCTGGCTTTGGCTAACGCCTCAAGTGCCCTGCGCACGGCCGGGCTGGCGTCCATGGCATCTTGCAGTTTCAAACCGTAATCGGCCTGAAGTTTTTCCAGATTCTGCAACAGCTCATCGAAGCGGGTGCTGGCCGATGAGTTAAGCACGCCCTGGCCCAACGAATACGAGCCCATGGCGCGACCATCGCCAATCATCTGCGTAACCATCGGGGTCACACTGGTGACCAGTTCGATCAGTTGCCGCACATCGCTGCTGTCGTCCTGGCCGAGTCCGGCCTGGCTGGCAATGACTTTACTGAAGGTCTGAGCCTTGTTCCGCAGTTTCTCCATCAAGGCACTTTTGTTTTGCAACGAAGATTCTCCCCGTTGCGCCTTGAAGTCGGCGATCAATTCGTCCCGTTTGGTGTTGAAAGCCGCGACCTGAGCGACGTCTGTCGTCAGCGGCGTCAGGCTCTGCAGGGTGTTGAGCAGTGTGGTTTCAAGGGCGCTGATCTGCGCCTCGAGTTCAGCGGCTTGCACGGACTGGCCAAGAATGGCGTTGATCTCGACCAGATCGGTCAGGGTTTCCAGGTCCCGGCGCAGGGACAGACTAGTGCCCAGCAGCTCAAGGCTTTCCAGCTCGGTGCGGGTACCGACCAGCTCGTGATACGCATCACGCACCAGATAAAAGTTGGTGACGAGCATGGGCAGGAAAAACAGGATGCTGATGAGGGTGAACTTCATCGCAAAGCTCAGACGGTTCATCAACGCGATAGCCGGGTACAAAAGGCTCTTCACAAGAAGTCTCCCTTTTCTTTTATTTTTATTGGGTGCCGCGAATCATCCAAATAGCGCAAAGCCACTATTTAGCGATAGAACCTGTATACCTGATATCGACTGGGGGTTTTGTAACTAAAGGTAAACGCGACAGACGCCGCGGGCAGGCGGCGTCGAAGACGGGGGTAATCGTTTACAGGGAATGTCGGCGGTCGTTGATCAGACCAGCAACGTCCACAAGGCAAAGCCTGCATACCAGACTACCGCTGAACGCAGCAGCAGTTCCCAGAGCGCATCAAGGCTGGCGACGCCGTCGGCGCCCACCACCGGCGCGGGTATTTCGCCCGCAACCCGACCGATTTTCGTGACCAACTGGGCAGCACTGATGTTCCAGTTGAGCAGCTCATGCAGCATCACTCGGGTGACGGCGACAAAGTTGCCGACCAACGCAAAACTGGCGGCCAACAAACGCACCGGCACCCAATCGAAAGCATGCCGCAACTGCCCGGCGCGCTCGACCAGTGCCGGGGTTTTCCCATGTTCAGCGGCCAGAGCCAACAGCCGATAACTCAGGGCCGCAGCCGGGCCAAGCAGGAAATACCAGAAGATCACCGCAAAGAAGCTTTGATAGGCCTGCCACAGCAAATAACTCTGAACGCCTTCGAGCAGTTGCTCGCTGTTATCGGCGACCACCCTCATGTCACGCTCCGCTACATGGCTGCCAGCCTGCTCGTCGCCTCTGCGCCAGGCATCGCGAAAGGGCCCCAATGCGGCCAACAGATCGCCACGCCCCAAGCTGTAAATCAACACCAGCAGGTGCACCGGAAACGCCAGCCAGCCATACGCCACCGACTGCAGCACAATCAACACCAGCCCCAGCAGCAACACCGGCAATAGCACCATCAACGCCAGGATCAGCCAAGGCCGAGTGCTCATGCCTGGGCCGGCTTCCATTTTGGCCAACTCCCGCAGCCACACACCGTCACGCTGAACGCGCTGGCGCAGGGCCGAAAACTTCTCTATCCAGACTGCCAGCAGCAACACCAGAAAACTCATTACCCGTCCCTCACTTCAATCCTGCAAAGCAGCTCGATAACGCGCCCAGTCGAAACAGGGGCCCGGATCGGTCTTGCGCCCCGGGGCAATATCGCTATGGCCGCAGATTCGCTGCGTGGTGATACCCAAAAACGTCGCCTGCAACTGCCGGGTCAACTCGATCAGCGCAGCATACTGGGCGTCGGTAAACGGCACATCATCGGTGCCCTCCAGCTCGATCCCGATAGAAAAATCATTGCACGTCTCACGCCCTTCAAAGCTGGACACACCGGCATGCCAGGCGCGGTCCAGACAGGAGACAAACTGAGTGACCACCCCGTCTCGCTCGATCAAAAAATGCGCCGACACGCGTAAATCAGCAATACCTGCAAAATAGGGGTGTTCTGTGACATCCAGTTGATTCTGAAAGAAGGCCTGGACTTTACCGGTCTTGAACTGAGCGGGCGGCAAACTGATGTTGTGGATCACCAGCAGAGAAATGTCAGCGACGGGTCGCGCATTGAAATTGGGCGACGGGCAGTGATGCGCGCCGTGGCACCAACCGCTTGCGGAGTCCAGCTGCATGAAAGGTTCCCTGAACAGACGAATCGATGAGCACAAGTATGCCCTCGATAAGGGGAAGTGGGGCAGCAATATTCAGTGTCTGAAAATACTTTCACCCATGAATTTGCTGCCACTGCCTGCACAGTGGGCCTGTGTCAGGCAGGCAGGTTAATCGCGCTTGAGCCGACGCAGATTGCTGATTACCGATTCCAGCGCTCGATCAAACAGCAACGCATCGTCCAGCAGGCGGATGGCGCCACGACGAAACTCCACAGCCAAGCCCATGCGGGTCTTTTCCAGGACTTTCATGCCTCTGCGGTTAACGAAAATATAACGGCCCGTGGGCTCAATGATGGTCGCCAGCTTGCAACGCATTGCCTGATCGTCATCTTCTTGCATTTCCACCCAGCAGCCCACCCGCAGTGTGTCGACCTGAAGCAGGGCGACATCGTCATCCGCCAAGCGAACCAAGGGCTCGCCTACCGGTTGTTCACCGGCGGCAATCAGGACGATTTCCTCAACCACCTGAACCATTTCAGACGCTGGCTCAGAGGCTGCCAGGTTGTCTTCTTGATGGTCCTGCTGACGTGCGAAGTGGTGAAAGGCCTGCACATGCAAGGCTTCCAGTTGACTGAAAAACTCGCCGGTGGCAAACGGATCAAACGCGGCACTGGTCAGACCATCACGTAACGACTTGAGTAAACCGGGGACCAGATCCAGTAATCGCTGGCGAGCATCGGCTTCCGAATGCAGCTCGACGCTCCAGATCAGATCGTCCATGGCAGCCAGGCCCGCACTCCACTCCGTTGACTGTTCACCGTGCTTCAGGCAGGTCAACAACAGCACCTTGCTCCAGGCTTCCTCCAGCAGGCGCACCACCGCCTCAGGCAATGTCTTGCCCAGCAGACGCTGGTTCAGTTCCTGCTGCACGCGCTGGCGAGCCAACTCGGCCCTGGCGCGACCCTCTTCAGCATCGCGAGTACGCTGTTCCAATAATTCACTGCGCCGACGTTCATCGTTGGTGAACGTCAGAAAGTCCGCGAGCAATTCCGAAAAAATCGCCGGGTCATCAACGAAGTCATTCAGCAGCCGTTGCACGATGTGTTCGACACGCAGGTACAGGCTGTCGCGCAGATTATCGTCACGCCCGCCCCAGCCCAGCGCGGCTGAAGCGATTTCGTTGAGCAGCCGCCGCGCCGGATGGGTGCCGCGGCTGAAAAAACTTTTGTCGAGTACCGCGACCTTGAGCATCGGGATTTGTAGCCGCCCGATCAAAACCTTGAGCGAATCCGGCAAATTGCGGTCATCAAGGATGAACTCGAAGAGCATCGCGATCAGGTTGATCACGTCCTCATCGACCAAGGCCACCACGCGAAACTTGCCACTTCTCATACTGACCCGGGCCAACAACTGATCCAGCTGATTGCGCAGATCGAAATCATCCTGCGCTTCCGGGGTCGGCACGTACTGCTGCAGATGCGACAACAGGCGCAACAGGTCTTGACTGGAAATCGGCTTGGTTTCGGTGCTGGCTTCATTCGGGGGTGTGACGCGGCCACGCACGAGCAAGAGTAACTCCTGCAATGCCGCAAACACCTCTTGCACGTCCTGCTCGAATTTCTGACTGACGCGTGCCGAAACGTCCTCTTCAGCGCCCTGAGACAAACGTCCGCTGGGTGCCGAACGATCAGCGGCACGACGCACAGGCGCGGCTTTGAGTTCAGGAAGAATGCCGTTGTCGATCAACAACTGGTTGGCTTCGGCGTACAGCTGATCAGCATCGGCCAGCACGTACTTTTCAAACAGCTTGAAGATGATCAGTTTGACCTTGATTTCCACGCCAAGGCTGCGCCCTGCCTGCAAAAAGAAATCGCACAACAAGGTCGGCCCCATGGGGTTGGTTTCGTCGCTCAAACGCTTGGGGATGAGGGTGTTCAAACGCGTGGTCAACTGGCCCAAGGCAAAGCCATCGCGGCTCAGCACTTTGGAGACCATCGCCTCCACGGCCACCGTCCTTTCCAGATCGTCGTTGTGCACCAATGCCAGCTTGTCGAAGGACACGGGCGGCGCAACGACCGGTTCGTTCACCTCGTATTGCCCCAGACGCAGGAAGGCCTCAAAAAACTTGTCGAGAAAACCGCGTTCAATGCTTTTGCGCTTGAGGCGCAGGTCGCGCATGGCCTCGAAGAAAATATTCTGTTCTGCGTTGTTGTGCGCTCGATCCGCCATTTCGAACAACGTGTCGTCAGCGTTATCGAACAAGGTTTGCAGCGCGTCTTTGAGTTGCTGTGCGGCTTTATCACGGACTTGCAAGAGTACGACGGGCAACCTGGCCAGCGACGAACTCGCCGTTTGCTCAGGGGTCACCTTATTCAACGGCACCACTTTTCCGTCGTTTTGCATGCAAGCTTCCTCTTGAATACAGTCAAAACCCCTCTACAGACAAGACGTGTAAGCCCCGTCCGTAAAGCGATTTCCTTTAAATTCGATTTTCGTCAAAGTCATGACGTCAATTGCAAGGCGGAGTATCTTGCAAAAGATGTCTGTTGCGCCAGTGAACTCTTCGCCCCGCATAAAATGACCTGCGCTGGGTAGACCTTCAAAAACGCCATCTATCGCACCGCCGTCGATAAAACCGACCAACTGCACGCCAAGGCTTTAGACAAGGGGCGTGTCACGGGGTGGGTTGCGGCGGTGGGGTGCCTTATACTCCGGCCACTTAGAAAGTGGAGCCCGCTATGCCAAATCTACGCCTCGCCCACCTGACTGCCGAAATCGAAGCCAACGTGCGCCGTGCGTTGCTTG
The DNA here is from genome assembly GCF_034314155.1 of Pseudomonas sp. 5C2. NCBI lineage: Bacteria > Pseudomonadati > Pseudomonadota > Gammaproteobacteria > Pseudomonadales > Pseudomonadaceae > Pseudomonas > Pseudomonas sp. 5C2. Next base: position 226,947 of record NZ_JAVIWH010000003.1, read on the forward strand.
AGGACGTTGGCAGTGGCGATATCACCGCCCAATTGATCCCTGCAGAACGCCTCGCCAAAGCCACCATCATCACTCGCGACGCGGCGGTGATCAGTGGCTCTGCGTGGGTGGATGCGGTTTTTCGTCAGCTGGACCCTCGCGTTGCCGTGCACTGGCAGGTCACCGATGGTGATCGGGTCAAGCCCAACCAAGCGTTGTTCCACCTCGAAGGCCCCGCGCGTTCATTGCTCACCGGCGAACGCAGCGCGCTGAACTTTCTACAAATGCTGTCGGGCGTTGCGACGTGCGCACAGTTCTACGCGGACAAAGTCGCCGACACCCAGGTGAAGCTGCTGGACACCCGTAAAACCCTGCCGGGCCTGCGCCTGGCGCAAAAGTACGCCGTCACCTGCGGCGGCTGCCATAACCACCGCATTGGCCTGTTCGATGCCTTCCTGATCAAGGAAAACCATATCGCGGCCTGCGGCGGCATTGCCCAAGCCGTCAGCGCAGCCCGTAAAATCGCCCCCGGCAAGCCGGTGGAAGTCGAAGTCGAAAGCCTCGACGAACTCAACCAGGCCCTCGCTGCCGGCGCTGACATCATCATGCTCGACGAACTGAGCCTGGACGACATGCGCGAAGCCGTCCGCCTCACCGCCGGCCGCGCCAAACTCGAAGCCAGCGGCGGCATCAACGACACCACCCTGCTGCCGATTGCCGAAACCGGCGTCGACTACATCTCCATTGGGGCGCTGACCAAAGACGTAAAAGCCGTGGACCTGTCGATGCGCTTGAGCCTCTGACGTTTCGCCAGGCATGAAAAAGCCCGATCAGTTGATCGGGCTTTTTTTGACGCTGGTGCCGAAAATAGGAATCGAACCTACGACCTTCGCGTTACGAGTGCGCTGCTCTACCGGACTGAGCTATTTCGGCGATGGGGTGAGGCTAGCATCGAGTCGCAAAGCAGGCAATCCGCAGGTTGCAGATAAGATGCGGTATGACCAGAGCTATGTGGGAAGTGACTAAAATCAAAAAGCCCCTGCGAAGAACAGAGGCTTTTTGAATAGATCAAATCTACACGCTCTTCTGGAGTTTTTAGACGCCAGTCTGGGCCTTAGTACACCCACCGGACGTTACACCCACCCAGGTAATTTTGTTTGCGTCGCCCACGTTTGGAGTCCAAGTAACCACACAGGAATTCACGAGCGGAGTACCTGTGACCACAATTGCTGCAGTAGCTGCGGTCAAAGTCAGGCTAGTGAGGTTAGTAGTAGCAGTCGGCAAACCAGGATAACCAACTTGAGTAAGCAATTTGGCTGCTGTATCACAACTTGCAAGGGTGCTGTTATTAATCTGCAAGCACTCAGCAATGGCGGCCTTGACCGGCGCAATAATTGTGTTGTTCTCAGCGAATCTAGCACGAGTGACATAATTCTGATATTGCGGAATCGCGATGGCCGCCAGAATCCCGATAATCGCTACGACGATCATCAACTCGATAAGTGTAAAACCTTTTTGTGCATTCATCGATACTTCTCCACGCGTCAAATAGATGTGCCGTACTCTGTACGAAGCATAGGACGTGCCAATTCCAATGGTCCCATGTAACCGACTTTTCAACGCAGCATTCCCCAACAGCCCTCTCAAGACAAGCAGAAACTGACAATTTTGGTCACTTTCTCGCCTGACATTTGGCAGCACAGCCCGACTGCGCTATAAACCTCCCACTGTCTGTGTCTGGTGGTTTTATGACTGATGTTGTCCTTACCGGTTTGGCCAAGCAATTAGTGCTGACCAACCTGCTAAACGAAAAAGCGGCGCAACAGGCGTATCAACAAGCCCAACGTGGCAAGGTTTCGCTGGTCAGCTACCTGGTGCAAAACAAGCTGGTGAAAAGCCTGGTGCTTGCCGAGATCGCTTCCGAGCAATTTGGGGTGCCGTTCCTGGACCTGAGCAGCCTGGACAAAGACAGCCTGCCAAAAGGCCTGGTCAGCGAAAAGCTGATTCGGCAGCACAATGTCTTGCCGTTGTGGCGTCGCGGTAATAAATTGTTCATCGGGATATCAGACCCCACTAACCACCAGGCCATCACCGATATACAGTTCAATACCGGGCTGACCACCGAAGCCATTCTGGTGGAAGACAACAAGCTCACCGACGCCATCGACAGATTTTTCGACAGCCAATCCTCCGGGATGGGTGATCTCGCCGATGTCGATCTCGAAGGATTGGACGTCGGGCTCGCTGACGATAAAAAGCAGGACGCGATCGCAGGACAAGATGCCGACGACGCGCCAGTGGTGCGCTTCGTCAATAAGATGCTGCTGGACGCCATCAAGCTGGGCTCATCGGACTTGCACTTCGAACCTTACGAAAAGTCTTACCGGGTCAGGCTGCGCACCGACGGCATTTTGCATGAAGTCGCCAAACCACCGATCCAGCTGGCCGGCCGAATCGCGGCGCGCTTGAAGGTGATGGCCGGGCTGGATATTTCCGAGCGGCGCAGGCCGCAGGATGGCCGGATCAAGCTGCGTATCTCAAAAACCAAATCGATCGATTTTCGGGTCAACACCCTGCCGACCCTCTGGGGCGAAAAGGTGGTGATGCGGATCCTCGACTCGTCCAGCGCGCAAATGGGCATTGATGCCCTAGGCTATGAGCCCGAGCAAAAAGCGCTGTACCTGGAGGCGCTGAAACAACCGCAAGGGATGATTCTGGTGACCGGCCCCACGGGCTCGGGTAAAACCGTTTCGCTGTACACCGGCCTGAACATCCTCAATACCGAAGACATCAACATTTCCACCGCGGAAGACCCGGTAGAAATCAACCTGGAAGGCATCAATCAGGTCAACGTCAACCCAAAACAAGGGATGGATTTCGCCCAGGCATTACGTGCGTTTCTGCGTCAGGACCCGGACGTGATCATGGTCGGCGAGATCCGCGACCTGGAGACAGCCGAAATTGCGATCAAGGCTTCGCAAACCGGGCACATGGTCATGTCCACGCTGCACACTAACAGTGCGGCGGAAACCCTGACCCGCCTGCATCATATGGGCGTCGCGGGGTTTAATATAGCGACCGCGATCAACTTGATCATCGCTCAACGTCTGGCGCGCAAGCTCTGCCCCCACTGCAAAAAAGAAATTGATATTCCGCGTGAAACTCTGATCAAGGAGGGGTTCCCAGAGGACCGTATCGGCAGTTTCAAGATTTATGCACCGGTCGGTTGCGAACACTGCAATGGCGGTTACAAAGGCCGTATCGGGATTTACGAAGTGGTGAAAAACACCCCTGCCCTGGCACGGATCATCATGGAGGAAGGCAACTCCATGGATATCGCGATCCAGATGCGTAAAGATGGCTTTAACGACCTACGCACCTCCGGCCTGATGAAGGCCATGCAGGGCATCACCAGCCTTGAAGAAATCAACCGCGTGACCAAGGACTAGACATGGCAACAACAGCAGTTAAGGTCAGTGTTTACGCTTGGGAAGGTATCGACAGGAAAGGCACCAAACTGAAGGGCGAATTGAGTGGGCACAACCCTGCGCTGATAAGGGCCCAGCTACGTAAACAAGGCATTACTCCGAGTAAAGTGCGCAAAAAATCCACGTCGTTTTTTAGTGCTGGAAAAAAAGTAAAATCACTGGATATCGTACTGTTTACCCGACAGATGGCGACCATGATGAAAGCGGGGGTTCCGCTGCTGCAGTCTTTCGACATCATCGGTGAAGGGTTCGATAACCCCAATATGCGAAAGCTGGTGGAGGGGGTTAAACAGGAGGTGGCTGCGGGTAATAGTTTTGCCTCGGCGTTGCGCAAAAAGCCACAATATTTCGACGATCTGTACTGCAGTCTGGTGGACGCCGGAGAGCAAGCGGGCGCGCTAGAAACTTTATTGGAAAGGGTTGCGACCTATAAAGAGAAAACCGAAGCGCTGAAAGCCAAAATTAAAAAAGCCATGACCTACCCCCTCGCGGTATTGGTCGTAGCCTTTATTGTGTCAGCGATTCTTCTGATAAAAGTGGTGCCGCAGTTTCAGATGGTGTTTGCTGGCTTCGGTGCAGAATTACCGGCATTCACCCTGATGGTGATAGGCCTGTCCCAGATACTGCAGGACTGGTGGTGGATCGTCATTGCCGCTGTTGTCGCAGGCATATTCGGCTTCAAATATGCCCATAAACATTCGCAACGGTTTCGCGACGGGCTGGACAGAGGCCTGCTGAAAATACCAATCATTGGGCCCCTTATTTATAAATCGTCGATCGCTCGATACGCTCGCACGCTGTCCACTACATTTGCCGCTGGCGTGCCCTTGGTTGAGGCGCTGGAGTCAGTCGCAGGCGCGACAGGCAATGTTGTATTCAAGAATGCAGTCAATAAAGTAAAGCAGGATGTGTCCACTGGCATGCAGCTGAATTTTTCCATGCGCAGCACAGGTGTTTTCCCCACCTTGGCGATTCAGATGACGGCCATCGGTGAAGAATCAGGCTCTTTGGACGGAATGCTCGACAAGGTTGCGACCTATTACGAAGACGAAGTCGACAACATGGTCGATAGCCTGACCAGCCTGATGGAGCCATTCATCATGGTGATCCTTGGCGTCGTCGTTGGCGGCCTGGTCGTCGCCATGTACCTTCCCATCTTCAAGCTCGGCTCTGTGGTCTAAACATGCCCCTCCTCGACTTCCTGGCCTGCTCACCGCTGGCCTTTGTTTTATCCACCCTGATCCTGGGCCTTCTGATCGGTAGTTTCCTCAACGTCGTCATCTACCGCTTGCCCAAAATGCTCGAACGCGAGTGGAAAATTCAGGCGCGGGAGGTATTGGCGTTACCCCCCGAGCCCATCGGCGAAACGTTCAACCTGATGCTGCCCCACTCCCAGTGCCCGCAGTGCGCGCACACGATTCGTGCCTGGGAAAACCTGCCAGTGATCAGCTATCTGTGTCTGCGCGGTAAATGCTCTGGCTGCAAGGCGCCGATCAGCAAGCGTTACCCTTTGGTTGAGCTGGCCTGCGGTGTGCTCTCGGGGTTTATCGCCTGGCATTTCGGCTTTGGCTGGCCAGCGGCGGCGATGCTGGTGTTGAGCTGGGGTTTGTTGGCGATGAGTCTGATCGATGCGGATCACCAACTACTGCCTGATGCACTGGTGCTGCCGCTGTTGTGGCTGGGTTTGATCGTGAATACCTTCGGCCTGTTCACCAGCCTGCATGACGCTTTGTGGGGCGCAGTGGCCGGGTACATGAGCCTGTGGCTGGTGTTTTGGCTGTTCAAGCTGGTCACGGGCAAGGAAGGCATGGGTTACGGTGACTTCAAGTTGCTGGCGATGCTCGGCGCCTGGGGGGGCTGGCAGATTCTGCCGTTGACGATTCTCCTGTCGTCGCTGGTGGGTGCGGTGCTGGGCCTGATTATGCTGCGGCTGCGCAATGCCAAGACCAGCACACCGATCCCCTTTGGTCCCTATCTGGCGATTGCAGGGTGGATTGCTTTGCTCTGGGGTGGTCAAATAACCGCCTCCTACATGCAGTTTGCCGGTTTCAAATGACCAACCCTGCTTTCAAACCCTGGATTCTCGGCCTTACCGGCGGCATCGGTAGCGGCAAAAGCGCTGCGGCGCAGCACTTTATCGACCTCGGCGTTCATTTAGTGGATGCTGACAATGCCGCACGCTGGGTGGTTGAACCTGGGCGTCCAGCCTTGGCGAAGATCGTCGAGCATTTCGGCCCTCAGGTGCTGCAGGCCAGTGGTGAACTGGATCGTAGCGCGTTGCGCGGCCTGATCTTTCAGGACCCCGAGCAGCGCCGCTGGCTGGAAACGTTGCTCCATCCGCTGATAGGTCAGGAGATCATCAGTTACCTGGCACGCGCCGAATCGCCCTATGCGATTCTGGTGTCCCCGCTGCTGGTGGAGTCCGGTCAGTACAAGATGACTCAACGCGTGCTGGTCATTGATGCCCCGGAGCAGTTGCAGATCCAGCGCACGATGCAGCGCGACAGTACCAGCGAGGAACAGGTGCAGGCCATTCTCAAGGCTCAAGCCAGCCGCGAGCAGCGCCTGCGTCACGCCGATGATGTGCTGATCAACGACCGCGATCCCGCGTGGCTGAAGAGCGAAGTCGAGCGCCTGCATCACTTTTATTTAACCTTGCGTGGAGGCCAACCATGAGCAAACCTTTGACCATCGACTGCCCAACCTGCGGCGCGCCCGTGGAATGGGGCGCTGTCAGCCCGTTTCGTCCCTTCTGCTCTGATCGCTGCAAGCTGATCGACCTGGGCGCCTGGGCTGCCGGAGAAAATACGATCCCTGTCAGCCCGGATGCCGAAGACGAACTGTTTTCCGGCGACTTGCCGTCACACGACCATTGATCAAACGCGACAGCTGATAACCTCAATCAGCTGTCGCCTTTGCGCGGCCCGTCATCGTTCCACGGCGCTTGCAGGTAACGGGTTCGATTGAACGTTTCGAGCCATTCGGGGCAAAAAACCACCAGTGCACTGATCACTATGCCGTTGATAAACGCCTCGGGGAAAATGATCAACCACAGGTAGCCGATAAAATCCTCCAGCCACTCCGGCATGGCGAACAGGCCGTCCCACCACAACACACCTAGTCCCAGCAGCAGGCAGAGCAAGGCCGACAATGCCGCGGCAAAAAAGCCCGAGCAAAAGATGTACACGAAAGGGTTTTTCGGTTGGGCCCGCTCCACCACTACCGCGCAGGCTTCAGTCACAAGCACCGGCAGCACAACCAGGAGCATGCCGTTCACCCCCAGAGCCGCAAGATCCTGCCGCCCCAGCGCCAACAAGCCCAGCTGCGCCGCCAGCCCACCGACAATTGCCAGCGGCCAATCGAGCAGCAAGGTCACCGCAGTCATGCCAATGAAGTGGTACGACACACCGGTATCAAAATCACGCCGCACCAGCCATAGCAGAAACAACGCGAAGACGGTCCCGAACAGCAGGTGTTGACGCCGGCTGTCGGTAAACAGTTCAACCCACGGCGAACGCCACACCGCCCACAACAGCACGGGCAGATAAAGCAGCCAGCCAACAGTCATGGTTTCCGTGGACAGGACCTGTGCGCTGATCATGGTTGATCAAGCGCCTTACGCAATTCATCGGCCGTGCTGAATTGCTGTTCTTTGACCAGCTGCCCGTTATGCAGTTGCAGCCACAGCACTTTGTCGGGGTCACCGGCATAACGCGGCACGACCCGGGCATCGCGATCAAGCATGACCCGGTAGGAGTAAGCGCGCATGGCCGGCACCGCGAACAGCTTGGCGACCAACGCGGGCATCTTCTCGATATCGGCAACGAATACGGTATTGCGCGCTTCCAGGTAGCCCTTGGGCTTGCCCTGCAAAGCGGCGTTCACCAGCTTGGCGGCGCCCATGCTCCGAGCGACCAGCAAGGTTTGCGCCTGGTCATTCAAGGTGTAGGCCTGATCGAACTGATCCAGCAGCGTCCATGGGGCCACCTGCTCGCCGACTTCAAGCGCCTGCGCACCCAGTGGCAAAAGGCAGAGCATTAATACTGACCAAAATTTCACCCGACGCTCTCCTCTGGTACCGGTTTAATTCTTGCTCGCAGTCTACACCGACGCCGGGGCGCTAAACTCAACGTAATCGTAGACCTGAACGCAGACATACGGCTCAATCAGGTATTTTGCATTTACCTGTGGAGTTGCAGCGTCTGGAGCCTTCAGGGTGAGGTAACCATGCAAGATGTGGCCGCAATACGCTGAATAACGTGTAGCCGATCAAAAGTACCGGTCGCAACAGAGGCCAAGCCAAGGGCGCAGCCCATCGTCCAAGGCCTGCTGCGCGCCAGCTCCATAAGGTGGCGTCAATACCTGTCAGCCAGGTGCCGTTGGCAGTGCGCGCATGAAGCCGATCGCGCAACGCTTTTACATCTCGATCAAGGCCTCCCGCGTCGAACTCAGGCACGCTGATATCAATCAGTATCAACCGGGTCGGATCGGCATGACGCCGTAGCCAGGCAATCTCTCGAGCGCACAACGGGCAATCTCCATCGACATAGAGCGCCAGTGGCAGAGTGGGTGACCCGCAAAATGCTTTAGTCCTCATTACAGCTCTCCTCATCCGTACCAACAGGCCGTCAGGCAATAATTCACAGGCGTACACCGTGACAGTCACACCGCAAAATGTTGTACGCGGCCGTCTAAAAATTATCAACATGTACAAGTTTATCCGCTATTTTCGAGAGATTAACGTCAAATAATTGTACAAGTAGTTATTTTTCGTATAAGTTTTTATCCGGAGGGCAGTTGGCAACGTGTCGTACTGGTCAGGTACCCAGCACTGCGCCACTGCCCTCTTCCTGTCATCGACCTTAAGCGAACATCCCGATGACTGCGGTGCCAAGCCCAGCTTCATTCCTCTGTTGCCCCGATACCTCCGAGTCCAGCCCCCTTCATGAATTTTCGGCATTTAAAGACCCTTACCAAAGGCCGAGCCTGCGAGGACGACATTCAATGAATGACCAACTGCCTAATCAGTACCGTGAGATTCTCTCGGGCATTGGCGAAAATCCTGAGAGAGAAGGCTTGCGCGATACCCCAAAGCGTGCCGCCAAGGCCATGCAATACCTGTGTAACGGCTATGGAAAAAGCCTTGAGAGCGTGGTCAACGGCGCACTCTTCAGCTCTTCAAGCGATGAAATGGTGATTGTCCAGGACATCGAGCTCTACTCGCTGTGCGAGCACCATTTGCTGCCTTTCATCGGCAAGGCACACGTGGCCTACATTCCCACCGGCAAGGTCCTGGGACTCTCGAAAATCGCACGCATCGTCGATATGTATGCCCGGCGTTTGCAGATTCAGGAAAACCTTACCCGACAGATTGCCGAGGCCATTCAAGAGGTCACCCGTGCCGCCGGTGTGGCGGTGGTGATCGAGGCCAAGCATATGTGCATGATGATGCGAGGGGTGGAGAAGCAGAACTCGGTGATGAACACATCGGTCATGCTGGGCGCATTCCGTGAGTCCAGCACGACCCGTCAAGAATTCCTGCAACTGATCGGACGGCACAAGTAAGTACTCACACCGAGTCTCTGCACGTGCCCCGTCATATTGCTTTGGTTGAAGAGTTGATGGTGGTGTTCGCTGACAAGTCATCCGCTAAAACCTGCCGTCTTTCAGGCGACAGAGTTACCCGTCAGCGCACAACAACCATCAGCCGTCGTTTACAGGTACCAGCGGTATTCCCGCGCGTTGATTTCTTGCATGAAGGCCAAGTGGTCCTGGCGTTTATTTTCGCAGTAGACGTCGACAAACTCCGCGCCCAGGCCCTCGCGGATCCGTGGTTCGTCTTGCATGGCACGCACTGCGTCGAGTATTTCCAGAGGAAAGTCGATGCCGCTGCTGCGGTCTTCGTTGAGTGGCGCGATGGGTTCATGGCCGTTGGCCAAGCCGTTCTCCAGCCCGATCAGGATCGCCGCCAGAACCAGATAAGGATTGGCGTCGGCGCTGGCCAGACGATATTCGATTCGCAGGTTCTGCGGGTCCGACTCGGGAATCCGCACACAGGCATCGCGATCCTCAAAACCCCAACTGGCCCGCGTCGCTGCGTTCACTGTGCCGCCCAGACGGCGAAAGGCATTCTGGTTAGGTGCGAAGATCGGCATGCAATGGGGTAGCAGCTCCAGACAACCGGCCACCGCATGACGCAGCGCTTGTTGTTGGTTGGCTGCCAGCAGGTTATTGCCCTTATCATCGTAGAGGCTGACATGTACGTGCATGCCACTGCCCGGGTGCTGCAAATACGGCTTGGCCATGAAGCTGGCGCGGTAACCGTGCTTGAGGGCGACACCGCGAGTGCTGCGGCAAAACAAAGCGGCCCAGTCGGCGGCACGCAGGCCGTCATCAAGGTGACCAAAGTTGATCTCGAATTGACCCGGGCCTAGCTCGGCCGTGATCACCGTGGTATCGATGCCCTGGGCCCGCGCCGTCTCGACCATGTCATCGAGCACCGGAGCAAAACGCGACAAGCGTTCGATGTGCATATTCGGCTGATCATCGGCATCGTCCGTCAACAGATCGCGTGGGAACTGTGGCTGTCCGTCGCGCAGCTGTTTATCGAACAAATAGAACTCCAGCTCGAAGGCCACCACAGGGTGAATACCCTTGCTGCGCAGGCGATCCAGCACCTGTGCCAGGACTTCACGCGGTTCGAACTCGATAGGCGCCTCGGTACCATCGGAGGTAATCAACATCTGCCCCAAGGGTTGTGCTTCCCAGCTCACTGGCTTGAGTGTGCCGGGCACCAGACGGCGACGGGCATCCGGGTCGCCGTCGTTGAAGCAGTAGTCGCCAATCTTGAACAGCCCGCCCTGGACACCCAGCAGCACGCAGTTCTGCGGCAGTTTAAGGGCACTGCCCGCGGCGACTTTCTCAAGCATATCCAGCGGATAGCGCTTGCCGTAAAAATGCCCGGGAATGTCCAGGGAAATCAGGTCGACGTAACGCACCTCGGGGTAGCGTTGGCGAAAAGCACGAACCTCAGCCAGCAGATCAGAGCACTCAGCATCCATCGTTGTTCTTCCTTTGATTTTTGTCGGTGTTATCAGGTGTAAACCCAGAGAACCCGGGTGAGCTGATCGGTGAGGTTGCCGTAGCGACAATGGGCATGGCTGGCCAGTTGAAAACTGTCGCCGGGGTACAAGGTGACCGGCGCCTCGTCATCCTTCAGCCACAGCGTCAACTCGCCTTCCAGAACATAGCCGCCCTGCTCGGAGCTATCGCTCAAGTGCCGCTCGCCACTGCTGGCACCAGCCTCCAGTTGGCTTTCGAGCATGGAGAAGGCGGCCTTCATCTTCGGCGAAACCAAAATGTCGGTAATCCCGTTGGCGTAATACAGCGTGCGTCGCTCATCCGGCCGGGTAACCCAAGGCAACTCCTTGAGTTTTGGCAAACTGTAAAAATAGGTGGTCGGTACCCCAAAGGTTTCACTGATCGCCGTCAAGTCAGCCACGGTGGGCCGTGACAAGCCACGCTCGACTTGCGAGAGAAAGCCGACAGAACGACCGATTTTGTCTGCGAGTTCCTTCAGGGTGTATTTCTTGTGCTTGCGTAAATCGTGAATAAGGATCGCCAAGGCAGCGATTTCTTCTTGCTTGTTCATGCCGGACGCTCCAAAGGATGAGCGTAATAGCTGGCAATGTGCTGGGTCGATTGCTGAAACATACAGGCGCCTGTGAAATTATTATTTAATAATTTCATGAAAAACTATCATTTAAATTTCACGGACGCAACTTTCCATTCCAACCACTCAAACAACCTCTTCGAATCCAAGTCCTGAAGACGGATGAGCCTCAATCTTTACCGTAAGCCTAACGCCGCAGGCAGGGGCTACTCGGTAAAAAGTCTGAGAGACTCTATTTTTCAGGACTCAAATGAACGCTAAGCTTGGCTCATGGATGACTCAGATTATTTACGCCTGCTTACGGTCCAGGCCGAACAAGCCAACGCGTTCCTCTCCAATGCGCGTAAGTGGGAGCGTGAGCGTTGGGTTTGCCAGCGTTTGCTGCAAGGCCTGAACATCACGCACCGCAATGAAGACTTCACCCCGGCCGGGCAAGAACCGCCAGACGTGCTGTTTCGCGATGCGAGTTTCGAAGTGTTCTTTGTTCTCGATGAAGGCCGTCGGTTGAACGACGAGTGGCGCGAAGAATTACAGCGGCGGCGCAGTGCGTTTTCGTTAAGCCAATTGGTGCGGCGCGAGGCGAAACCCAAGCGCATTGCGGCCCATGAGCTGTTGCAGCGCCTCGCACCCACCTTGCGTAAAAAAGCACACAACTACCGCGAACGCGGGCTGGACCTGGGCGAACTGGACATCATTGCTTTCGCCAGCCTCAAGCGTGAAGTGCTCGATCTGAACAGTCATTTCCCGCCGCCCACTGAATACCTGCGCCAAGGCTGGCGCTCGTTATCCTTGGTCGGACCAACCTTCGCCCGCGTACTGTTCGCACACCCGGATGCACCGGATTTCCTGCGAACCAATCTAGGTCGCAGTGTCGTTTTCGATGTTGGAATCAGCTTATGAACCCGTTACAGACCAGCCCACTGCAAGCACTGTTGGCGGATGTCCCTCAACAGGGCCTGGTCCGCTGGATTGGCGTGCGCCCCGAATCCCGTGTCGACATGATTGAGCTTGAAGCGGTGGAAGCACGCCGCGAGGCTGGCCTGACGGGCGATCATTCGCGGCCAGGCCCGCGTAACGCACGGCAAGTGACGCTGATCCAGTGGGAACATCTGGCGGTGGTCAGCTCGTTAATGAGCCGCACGGAGAAACACCCCATCGTGCCCCAAGACCTGCGACGCAATCTGGTGATCAGCGGCATCAATCTGTTCAGCCTCAAGGGACGGCGCTTCAAAGTCGGCCAGGCGATTCTGGAAACCACCGGCTGGTGCCAACCCTGCGCCCGGCTCGAGCAACGCTTGGGACACGGCACCTTTCAAGCCTTACGCGGCCATGGCGGAATCACCGCACGGGTGCTGCAAAGCGGAATTATTCGCCTGGACGACACCCTGTGCGTCGAACCCCTTTAGATCATTCATGCCTGACGCTCAGAGAGTCCGGTTTTCACGACTAGACTCCCACTCATGTGTTTTCGCCGACCGAATGAGGCTCAAATGACCAGCCGCCTGAATCCTGAAGATCAACAACGTGTCGAAGAGTATCTGCAAACACCCGTGCACACCGTCGAGCGCAGGCCTTTCAAGCCTTGGCTGCTCCTTGCGGTGGTACTGATCGTGGTGATTGGTCTGGGCCTGTTGAGCCGCTTGTTGAGTTATCTGACGCTATGAGCTGCCCTTTCGCAGAGAAGTCAGCCCTATCAAAATCAGAAAAGCGCTGATCCCTTGTGAATACCGTCTTGACCCTCACCGCGCAAGCGCAAGTTGCGGGTCAAACCCAGCCCCGCCGGAAGCTCGTGCCGGGCTTATTCGCAGACAAGTCAGCTCCTACATGCAGATCAAAAGCCCCAGCCTCTGCCCGCTAGGCCGTAGATACCCTGCTTACCCCTCAAATCAAAGGCATAAAAAAAGGCGTCCCGAAGGACGCCTTTTTTATTTGGCTTCGATGCGCATGGCATCTGGCCTTGATCTTCAACTCATGTACAGCCTGAGTAGAATATGGTCGGGGTAAGGGGATTCGAACTCCTGACATCCTGCTCCCAAAGCAGGCGCGCTACCGGACTGCGCTATACCCCGGTTGAAACTTTAAAGACACCTCAACAAGCTGTCTTGCGACCTGATACTCATGGCATCAGATCTATAAGATTCGGCTTCAAGGGTTACCTTGAAGCCAAAAATGGTGGGTCGTGTGGGATTCGAACCTACGACCAATTGGTTAAAAGCCAACTGCTCTACCAACTGAGCTAACGACCCAAAAATGGTCGGGGTAAGGGGATTCGAACTCCTGACATCCTGCTCCCAAAGCAGGCGCGCTACCGGACTGCGCTATACCCCGATAATACAGCTACATCTTGATGAAAATGGCTCCACGACCTGGACTCGAACCAGGGACCCAATGATTAACAGTCATTTGCTCTACCAACTGAGCTATCGCGGAACTATGCATTTCAGACGTAACTTCTACAACTACAGCGCTGAATTAACTGCTTATTTCAGCCTCAATGACCCGTTTGCATCGCTACGTTCGCGTCTCTGAGGCGCGCTATTCTACAATTTTAAAAAAGACTGTCAACCCTTAAAACTGCATTTAAGACAATGATTTGCGATTTTTTTCGGATCGCCGCGCTTACACCTGATATCTCGGTTTCTTGCCCCTTATGCCGCGCTGATAAAAAGACCCTCACGAGGAGGGTCCTTCTATATAGAGGTAATGAACGAATCAGCCGAAAGTAATCTCGTCGCCAACCACAGTACCGGTCACGGTGGCGCCAGGCAGGAAGCGCCCGGACAAAATCAACTGCGCCAACGGGTTTTCGATCCAGCGCTGTATTGCACGCTTCAGAGGCCGTGCGCCGTACACCGGGTCGTAACCCACCGCGATCAGTTTATCCAGTGCCTCGGCGCTCAACTCCAGCTTCAGCTCGCGCTCAGCCAGACGACCACGCAAACGGCCGAGCTGAATGTTGGCGATGCCAGCAATCTGATCGCGCGCCAATGGCTCGAACACCACGACTTCATCGATACGGTTGATGAACTCTGGACGGAAGTGCGAACTGACCGCGTCCATCACCGCCGCACGCTGTGCCTCGCGATCACCGACCAACTCCTGGATCTGCACCGAGCCCAGGTTGGAAGTCATCACGATCACGGTATTGCGGAAATCCACCGTGCGCCCGTGGCTGTCGGTCAGACGACCATCCTCAAGCACCTGCAGTAGCACGTTGAACACGTCCGGGTGAGCCTTTTCCACTTCATCCAGCAAGATCACTGAATAAGGCTTCCGTCGCACAGCTTCGGTAAGGTAACCGCCCTCTTCATAACCCACGTAGCCCGGCGGCGCACCGATCAGGCGGGCCACGGAGTGCTTCTCCATGAACTCGGACATGTCGATACGCACCATCGCCTCTTCGGTATCGAACAGGAACTCAGCCAGCGCCTTGCACAGCTCCGTCTTGCCGACGCCGGTAGGGCCGAGAAACAGGAACGAACCGCTCGGACGATCCGGGTCGGACAACCCGGCACGCGAGCGCCGCACTGCGTTGGATACCGCGACCACGGCTTCGTCCTGGCCAATCACACGTTGGTGCAACAGGCTTTCCATCTTCAGCAGCTTGTCGCGTTCGCCTTCGAGCATTTTCGAGACCGGGATCCCGGTCCACTTGGACACGACTTCTGCAATCTCTTCTTCGGTCACTTTGCTGCGCAGCAACTGGTTTTCGCTTTTGCCGTGCTGATCGACCATCTGCAGGCTGCGTTCCAGATCAGGAATGATCCCGTACTGCAACTCTGCCATCCGATTCAGATCACCACGACGACGGGCCGCTTCCAACTCCTGACGCGACTGTTCGATTTTCTGCTGAATTTGCGCCGAACCTTGAACCTCGGCTTTTTCCGAGGTCCAGATCTCTTCGAGATCGGCGTACTCACGCTCAAGCCGGGCGATTTCCTCCTGAAGTTTCTCCAGACGCTTGATTGCGGCTTCGTCGTCTTCTTTTTTCAGGGCCTGGGATTCGACCTTGAGTTGAATCAGGCGCCGCTCAAGACGGTCGAGCACTTCCGGCTTGGAGTCGATTTCCATCCGAATGCGGCTGGCCGCTTCGTCGATCAAGTCGATGGCCTTGTCCGGCAATTGACGATCAGTGATATAGCGATGACTCAGCTTGGCCGCCGCAATGATCGCGCCGTCAGTAATAGCAACCTTGTGGTGAACCTCGTAGCGCTCTTTCAAGCCACGCAGGATCGCGATGGTGTCTTCTTCGCTTGGCTCATCCACCAGCACTTTCTGGAAGCGCCGTTCAAGGGCTGCGTCCTTCTCTATATATTGGCGGTATTCGTTGAGCGTGGTCGCGCCGACGCAGTGCAGCTCGCCGCGAGCCAGCGCAGGCTTGAGCATGTTGCCCGCATCCATCGCGCCTTCACCTTTACCGGCGCCGACCATGGTGTGCAGTTCATCAATGAACAGGATGATCTGACCTTCCTGCTTCGACAGCTCGTTCAGCAGCGCTTTCAACCGCTCTTCGAATTCACCACGGAACTTGGCGCCGGCAATCAGCGCGCCCATGTCCAGCGACAGCACGCGCTTGCCTTTAAGGCCATCCGGCACTTCACCGTTGACGATCCGCTGGGCCAGGCCCTCGACAATCGCGGTTTTACCCACGCCAGGCTCACCGATCAGTACCGGGTTGTTCTTGGTCCGGCGCTGCAGTACCTGAATGGTTCGACGAATTTCGTCATCACGACCGATCACAGGGTCGAGCTTGCCTTCTTCGGCGCGCTTGGTGAGATCGATGGTGTATTTATCCAGCGCCTGACGCGACTCCTCGACGTTGGCATCATTGACCGCCGCACCGCCACGCAGATTGGTAATGGCATTTTCAAGGGCCTTTTTACTAACGCCCTGGCCCAGCAAGAGCTTGCCAAGCTTGTTGTTCTCGTCCATTGCCGCCAGCAGCACCAACTCGCTGGAGATGAACTGGTCGCCCTTCTGCTGCGCCAGGCGATCAGCCTGATTGAGCAGACGCGCCAAATCCTGCGACATATTCACGTCACCGGTAGGATTCTGGATTTTCGGCAGTTGGTCGAGCTCTTTGCTCAACGCCTTGCGCAGGCTGTTGATGTCAAAGCCGACCTGCATCAGCAGCGGCCTGATTGTACCGCCCTGCTGTTCAAGCAGCGCCTGCATCAAGTGCGCAGGCTCGATGCCCGAATGATCTAACCCCACAGCCAAGGACTGAGCATCAGATAAAGCCAACTGCAATTTGCTGGTTAACTGGTCTATACGCATTAGTTACCTTCCTTATTAAGCAGGCCGGAGCGATGGACACACCTATGAAGAAAACCTGCTGGATTGCCCATTAGATGCGGTCGATTTTGCAGGATTCAAGCGCTGTTTAATTGACGTAAGTCAGCAATTATGATGAGTAAGCGTAGTCGACTCAGTCAATCCAGACCAGAGAGGCGAAACGACCGGTGCGAGCGCTTCGGCGATAGGAATAAAAGCGTGGATCATTGACCGTGCAGAAGCCGCCGCCATACACCGCCGTCACACCACATGCCGCCAGACGCAGACGCGCCAGGGCATAGATATCGGCCATGAAGCGACCGGCATTGAGGCTTGGCACAAATGCCTGGGCAGTTTCAGGATGAGTGCTTATAAAAGCCTCACGAACTTCCGGTCCGACTTCGAATGCTTGCGGACCAATGGCCGGGCCGAGCCAGACAAGAATATCGCTCGCTGGCACCGCCAAATGATCGACCGTCGCTTCCAGTACGCCAGCAGCCAACCCACGCCAACCGGCATGGGCCGCTGCGACACGACTGCCCGCACGATCACAAAACAGCGCCGGCAAGCAGTCCGCGGTCATGATGGCGCACGCAACACCGGGAGTCATCGTCCAGCTAGCATCAGCTTCGACAACACGAAGAGGATCGGCTTGAGCAACGACGACACCGTGCACTTGGCGTAGCCAGGCAGGCTGGACATTCAGGCTGGATGTCAGACGCTGGCGATTGGCAGCCACCGACTCAGGGCGATCATCGACGTGATCACCCAGATTGAAGCTGTCGAACGACGCCTGACTGACGCCGCCCACACGGGTAGTGACGCACGACTTGACCCCTGCCGGCGCAGGCCAGTCAGGGATCAGCCAGTCCGTCACGAACGTGTTCACCCGATGAACGCCTCGCGATCCTGCTTCAGCAGCGACAACAGCCAGACAAAATCGTCTGGCAGCGGCGATTCCCACTTCATTCGCTTACCGGTCGTCGGATGATCCAGCTCCAGGAAACGCGCATGCAGCGCCTGACGCGGGAAATGTTTCAACGATTCGACCATGGTCACGCTGGCAGCAGGCGGAATACGGAAGCGACCACCGTAGGCGGGATCACCGACCAACGGGAAGTTGATGTGCGCCATGTGCACGCGAATCTGGTGAGTACGACCGGTTTCCAGCTTGACCCTTACATGGGTGTGGGAACGGAAACGCTCAAGCACCCGGTAATGACTCACCGCCTGCTTACCACCCTCCATGACCGCCATGCGCTGACGCTGCTGGCCGTGACGGCCGATCGGTGCGTCGATCTTGCCACCTGCGGTGACAACACCAATGACGATGCATTCATAGATCCGGCTGACGCTGCGATTCTGCAACTGCGTCACCAACTGGGTCTGCGCCTGGATTGTCTTGGCCACCACCATCAGACCAGTGGTGTCCTTGTCCAGACGGTGCACGATGCCAGCGCGCGGAACATTGACGATGTCCGGAAAGTGGTGCAGTAGAGCGTTAAGCAGCGTGCCATCGGCATGACCCACTGCGGGGTGAACCACCAAACCGGAAGGTTTGTTGATCACCATGATTTGATCGTCCTCGTAGACGATATCGAGCTCAATATCCTGCGCCACCCATTCACCTTGGGCTTCCTGCTCTGCGGACAGTTGCAGAACAGCGCCGCCATGAACGATGTCACGTGGGCGCAAAACGCCTCCGTCCACAGTCAGGCAGCCGTCTTTTATCCAGGCGGAAAGGCGCGAGCGCGAGTGCTCAGCGAATAATTGTGCGGCGACTTGATCGAGGCGTTGACCGCCCAATTCGGACGGCACCTCTGCGCGGAGTTCTATATTCTCGGACATGCTCAGACTAGGCTGCGGCGTAGCCTTTGGTTTCGGCTGCGCGCTTGTGGTTAAATACGGCGTCTTTTGCCCCGGGGTTTCACGGGGTGCCCATCATAACAGGACGGCCCCGCCCAAGACAGCGGGCCGTCATAGGGACGCTAGCCGCCATGCAAGTGAAACACCTGCTGCTGATCGCCATCCTCGCACTCACCGCTGCTTGTTCATCGAAAGAAGTCATCGACGAAAATCTGAGCGAAGTCGAGCTGTACCAGCAGGCGCAGGCCGACCTGGACAACAACAACTACAACAGTGCAAGCAACAAGCTTAAGGCACTGGAGTCGCGTTATCCCTTTGGACGCTATGCCGATCAGGCACAGCTGGAGCTGATCTACGCCAACTATAAAAACGGTGAGCCGGAGGCTGCGAAGTCTGCCGCTGAACGTTTTATTCGTTTGCACCCACAGCACCCCAACGTCGACTACGCCTACTACCTGAAGGGTCTGACCTCCTTCGACCAGGACGTTGGCCTGCTGGCTCGCTTCCTGCCGCTGGACATGACCAAGCGTGACCCGGGCGCTGCCCGCGACTCCTACAACGAGTTCGCCCAGCTCACCAGCCGCTACCCCAACAGCCGTTATGCGCCGGATGCCAAGCAGCGCATGATCTACCTGCGCAACCTGCTGGCTGCCTATGAGATCCACGTCGCGGACTACTACCTGACCCGTCACGCTTACGTTGCAGCCGCCAACCGTGGTCGCTACGTGGTCGAGAACTTCCAGGAAACGCCGTCCGTCGGCGATGGCTTGGCAGTGATGATCGAGTCCTATCAGCATATGCACCTGGACGAACTGGCTGCCAGCAGCCTGGAAGTCCTCAAGCTGAACTACCCGAACCATCCAAGCCTGGTCGATGGTCAGTTCGTGCCGCAGATCGCCGACGAAGACAACCGCTCATGGCTGTCGAAGGTAACCCTAGGCCTGATCAACACCAATACGCCGTTGCCGCCAGGTGAAACTCGCGCCAACCAGGACGTGCTCAAACAGTACCAAGATTCCAAGGACGCTATTCCTTCGGAACTGCTGCCTGCCAATCAGGACGAGGTCGACGAGCAGAATCATCAAGCGGAAGGCAACAGCAAAGACCGCTCGTGGTTCAGCTACATGACGTTGGGTATTTTCGACTGATTCAGTCGTATTGAAAAAAGAGACCTTCGGGTCTCTTTTTTTATTGGGCATTTCTCCACTGTGCGCCCGACAGCTCCTTGGCTACACTGCCGAATCTTCAATCAGAAAGCTGGTAGACATGGGTATCTTCGTACGCTTAATTTTATTGATCGCCTTAATCGCGGCGGCGATGCACTTCTTCAAACGAATAGGTAAACACCCTGCGCCCTCCAAACAGGCAGAATCGCCTGAAATCGCAGCCGAGCCCATGGTCCGCTGCGCCCACTGCGGCGTCCATTTGCCCCGTGACCGTGCGTTGAGCCTGGAATCGAACGCGGGGAAACAGTGGTACTGCAGCCAGACACACCTGGAACAAGGCCCAGGCTCTCGTGACCGCTGAGACACTCTCACTGAGCGGCAATCAGGCCCAGCGTATCCTGCGGCTTTATCACCTTTATCGTTTGGTCATCGGCATCACGCTGGTCCTGATGATCTCCAGCAATCTGGATGATGACCTGCTGGAGCTGGCCAACCCGATCCTGTTCAGGACAGGTTGCTGGCTGTATCTGGTTTTCAATATCCTGGTCGTCGTGCTGCTGGACAGACCGAACAATGCTGTACAGACATTCAGCTTGGCGCTGGCCGATGTCGTGATGCTTTCGGCGTTGTTTTACGCAGGCGGTGGCGCACCCAGCGGCATCGGCAACCTGCTGATTGCATCGGTCGCCATCAGCAACATATTGCTGCGAGGGCGCACTGGGTTGTTGATTGCCGCGGTTGCAGCCATCGGCATCATTTACCTGACCTTCTATCTCAGCTTCAATCGACCGTCGGCGTACAACCACTATCTCCAGGCTGGCTCGCTGGGCGCCATGTGCTTTGCCGCCGCGTTATTGGTACAGGCATTGACCCATCGCCTGCACCTTAGCGAGTCGCTGGCAAAAGAACGCGCGGCAGATGTCGACAACCTCGAAGAACTCAACGCGTTGATCCTGCAACGCATGCGCACCGGCATTCTGGTGCTCGACGCCCAACGCAAGGTGCTGCTGGCCAATCACGGCGCCCTGACCCTACTGGGCCAGGAACACCTGATCGGCAAAACCATCGACGACTATTGCCCACCGCTGGTCGACCGGCTACAGCAATGGCAGATCAACCCGATGTTGCGTCCGCAGAGTGTGGCGACGTCCCTCGGACCGGTGCTGCAACCGAGCTTCATCGCCCTCAATCGCGACGAACGGCGTCACACCCTGATCTTTCTCGAGGACCTGTCGCAGATATCCCAACAGGCCCAGCAACTCAAGCTCGCCGCATTAGGCCGCCTGACCGCCGGTATCGCCCACGAAATTCGTAATCCACTGGGCGCCATCAGCCATGCCGCCCAACTGCTCAAAGAATCAGAGGACCTGACGGCGCCTGACCTGCGCCTGGGTCAGATCATCCACGATCAATCCCGGCGGATGAATCTGGTGATTGAAAACGTCCTGCAACTGTCTCGCCGACGCCAGGCCGAACCGCAGCGGCTCGATGTCAGGCACTGGCTGGAGCCGTTTCTCAGCGATTTTCGCAGTGCCGCCACGACCAACCAGCAGTTGCATGTCGACATTGGCATTGGGACCCTGACGACGCGCATGGACCCCGAGCAACTGACGCAGGTGCTGACCAACTTGCTGCAGAACGCATTACGGTATAGCGCCAAGGTCAATGAACAGGCGCAGGTCTGGCTAAAACTGTGTCACGATCCGATCAGCGACTTGCCGATCCTGGAAGTGCTCGATGACGGCCCAGGCGTGGCCAGCGAGCATCTGACAAAGATTTTCGAACCCTTCTTCACCACGGAAAACAAAGGCACCGGGCTGGGCCTTTATATTTCCCGCGAGCTGTGCGAAAGCAATCAAGCACATCTGGATTACAGTCCCCGGGAAGGTGGCGGGAGCTGTTTCCGCATCACCTTCGCCCATCCGCTCAAACTGAGTTGAACATGAGCACACGGCAAAAAATCCTGATCGTCGACGATGAACCGGATATCCGCGAACTTCTGGAGATCACGCTGGGGCGGATGAAGCTCGACACCCGCAGCGCGCGCAACGTCAAAGAAGCGCGTGACTGGCTGCTGCGCGAGCCTTTCGACCTGTGCCTGACGGACATGCGCATGCCCGATGGCAATGGCCTGGAGCTGGTGCAGCACATCCAGCAACGTCATCCGCAGGTGCCAGTGGCGATGATTACAGCGTATGGCAGCCTCGACACCGCTATCAATGCACTAAAAGCCGGGGCCTTCGACTTTTTGACTAAACCGGTGGACCTCACCCTACTCCGCGAACTGGTGACCAGCGCCCTGCGCCTGCACCCCCCGACCACAACTGACAGCAGCAGCATCGACAACCGCTTGCTGGGCAACTCGCCGCCCATGCGTGCACTGCGCAACCAGATCAGCAAACTGGCCCGCAGTCAGGCTCCGATCTACATCAGTGGCGAATCGGGCAGCGGCAAAGAGCTAGTGGCACGCTTGATTCACGAGCAAGGTCCGCGCATCAGCCAACCCTTTATTCCGGTCAACTGCGGCGCCATTCCTTCTGAACTCATGGAAAGCGAGTTCTTCGGCCATCGTAAAGGTAGCTTCAGCGGTGCGGTCGAGGACAAGCCCGGATTGTTTCAGGCTGCCAACGGCGGGACGCTGTTCCTTGATGAAGTCGCAGACCTGCCGTTGGCCATGCAGGTCAAGTTACTGCGCGTGATCCAGGAAAAAGCCGTGCGCTGCGTGGGTGGACAGCAAGAGTTGGTGGTGGACGTGCGCATTCTCTGCGCGACCCACAAAGACCTGAGCGCCGAAGTCGCTGCCGGGCGTTTCCGCCAGGATTTGTATTACCGCCTGAACGTCATCGAACTGCGCGTACCGTCCTTGCGCGAGCGCCGGGAAGACATCGGCCAACTCGCCGATAACGTCCTCCGACGCCTGTCCGACGGCTCGGGACAGCCTGAGGCGAAGCTCAACGCACACGCGCTGGATACCCTGAAAAACTATCGATTCCCAGGCAATGTGCGCGAGCTTGAAAACATACTCGAACGCGCCTACACCCTGTGCGACAACGACCAGATCGACGCCAGCGACCTGCGCCTGGCCGACTCACCCGGCGCCCACGACCCCGACGGCCCCAACCTGGCCGAGATCGACAACCTGGAAGACTACCTGGAAAGCGTCGAACGCAAACTCATCCTCCAGGCCCTGGAAGAAACCCGCTGGAACCGCACCGCCGCCGCCCAACGCCTGAACCTGACGTTTCGGTCCATGCGCTATCGGCTGAAAAAGTTGGGGCTGGATTGACGGATACCACGCGGTCACGGCGCAAACTGGGTCCCTGTAGGGGCTGCCGAAGGCTGCGATTGGCCGCCAAACGGCAGCTCCCCTAATTAACATAAAGGTCGTTCCGACCTTATCGCAGCCTTCGGCAGCGCCTACATGAGGCAGCCAAGCATCTCAGCCCACCAATCTTCCATCCGGCGCATACGGCGCGGCATCGATAATCGGCTTGCGCTCGGACAACAGGTCCGCCAGCAGTTGGCAAGACGCTGGCGCCAGCACCAGGCCGTTGCGGAAATGCCCGCAGTTCAGCCACAACCCGTCAAAGCCAGGCACAGGCCCGATATAGGGGATGCCTTCAGGCGAGCCAGGCCGCAGCCCGGCCCAATGCCCCACAACCTCGGCGTCCGCCAGCGCAGGGATCAGCTCAACGGCCGAGGCCTTCAGGCTCTCCAATGCGCTGTCCGTGGTGGTTTTGTCGAAGCCCTCATATTCCAGCGTGCTGCCGACCAGTATGTGCCCGTCACGTCGCGGAATCGCGTAGCGACCCTTGGCAAGGATCATCCGCGGCAGGAAGTCCGAGGCGCACTTGTACAGGATCATCTGGCCCTTGACCGGCTCGACCGGCAGCTCCAGGCCAAGGGTCTTCAGCAGTTCACCACTCCAGGCACCCGCCGCCAGCACCACGCGATCCCCGAGCACATCACCGGCCGCCGTGCGGACGCCAAGCACCTTGTCGCCCTCGCGGATAAAGCCACTGACTTCACACTGCTCATGAAGCGTGACGTTGGGCAGCGCCAGCAACGCCGCTTTCAGCGATTTCACCAAGCGGGGGTTACGCACATTGGCGACGTTAGCCATGTAGATAGCGCGAGAATATCCCTCGCCCAGCACCGGCACCGCAGCGTAAGCCGCCGAAATATCCACCGCACTCAACGGCCGGTTCTCCCGAACCGCCCACTCCAGCGCTTCTTTTTCATCATCCAGATCGAGCCAATACAGACCGGTCGTGTGCACCTCGGGATCGATGTCCGTGGCCGCAAACAAACGCTCGGCCAATTGCGGATAAAAATCCTGCGACCAATGCGCCAATGCGGTCACCGCCGGGCTATAGCGCCAAGGGTAAAGCGGCGAAACAATACCGCCACCGGCCCAAGACGATTCCTGACCGACATCGGCACGATCAAGCAAAACAACGCTTTCCACCTCGGCTGCCAGAGTAAACGCGGTCAACAGACCGATCACCCCACCGCCGACGATTACTACTTGCTGCTTGGACATCTTGGACTCGATGTAAAAAGGAAAAGGTTAACGGCTCCAGCACAGCAGGGTCGTAGCCCCACTCGTCAGGTTAAGATTGCTGCGCGCACCGGTATTGTTGATAACAAAACTGCCACATTTGTCGCCGTTCATCATCGCAGCTGCGACCGGGGCAGCGGTCAGCGTGAAATCTTGTGCGTTGCGGACAGCGGCAACAGTGTAATAAGTGTTTCCTGCGGAGATCACGAGGGCTGCTGCAGGCGGACCGGTGACATCGGAATATTGCCCATTACGCGAATAAAATCGCTCAAGATTCTGTGCCTGTTCGGAGAGCAATCCGGCGATTTCTGAGCGATGGGTTTTCTTCACGTACTCCGTGTAGCTGGGGTAGGCGATAGCCGCCAGAATGCCGACTATCGCCACGACGATCATGAGTTCTATCAGGGTGAAGCCCTTACTCTGCCTTCGCATAAAGCCTCTTGATTACTGAATTTGTCGCCACATGACGCGCCGATTGAAAACACCGCCAAGCTCCGTCTGTGGCGTTGGAAGCATCAGGTTTTGAGTGCCCGATGAGTTGCTGACAGCTCCCGACAGGTTAGGCACCCCCCCACTGAACATGATGCCACTGGTAATCGAGTCACTGCTATCAACCACTCGATCACCCGTGGTATCCAGCACAGCATAATTGAGCATGGCGCCACTGACTGCATCGATATCCACGAATCGCCCTGAACCTGAGCTTGAACAGGGGTCCGCTGTATCGATGATCGCAGTGGTGAAGAACAACCTGCCAAAGCTTAATTGAGCCTGATAGAGCACCCGCTCACCGGCCAAAACACCACTCACCACCAACGGTAGGTAGAACCCTTTCTGGGTTGTGTAGTCCACCGGGGTCTGGCTGGTGGTGAAGTACTGACTGCCCGTCACTGTGGCCCCTGTAAACGACTGAGCTTGAAGTTGGCTTTCGCCATAGCGGGCACTGGCACCATCGTTGTCCAAGACCGCGTAGAAAGCCTGGCGAGCCGTGCTGGTTTTATCGGCGACCTCACTGAGTTTCCCAGTCCCGAAATACACAAGGTACCCAAGAGAAGGCAGGTTACCAATCACCGGCTGGGCCGTAATCGGTTGACTCGTACCTCCCGGCGCGATGAACAACGGCGTGTTGGAGAACGAGATCCCGCTGGCTGGCGCACTACTGGTAAAGTCGAACTTCCACATCTGGCCTTTCAAGTCACCACCATAAGCGTACTGCACTACGCTCTGGGCATTGACCCGCAACTTCACCGAGCTCAGGCCATTACCGCCAGTGCTATCGACAATGATTTTCCTGATCAGCGAACCGTCGCGGATATCCACCACATATAACGCCGCTACGCCGGTACTACTGCCATAACCGTTACCAATGAACGCCGCCCAGCGTCCGTCTGCTAGCTGCGCAACTTCAGGCTTGGCATAGGCATAACCCAAGTCATTAAAATCATTGGCTGTATTGGCGATATCGGGAGCACGAATCTCCCACAATGCGCTGATCGAGTTGCCAGCAGTGCCATCGTATAGTTGAATCGCATAGAACGCCTTGCCGCCAGCCCCTACGCCGCCTATAGCGAGGGTTTTCCAGGCGGTACCGAGCTGAGCATCGACAATAGATATCTGGCCGTCGGCGAGGAACTTGTGGGTCACACCATTGATGTAGGCGGGGTCTGCGACATAATGCAAATTGTTCAGCACGCTCGACGGCATATAGGCGTAACGTCGAGTGCCGTTGCTGGGGTCGATCACATTGACCAAACCGTCGTTGGCATTGACCACCAGACTCGGGCTCATGCCTACAACTTTCTTATCCAGGAAAGCCGAATAACTGGTATCACCGGTGCTGTCCGAGGCGGTGGCGTCGCTCGGAGACGCATACATAAGCCGTGAGTTGATAATATCGCCCAACAGCACCGTACGCACTTTGAAGCCACTCTTGTTAGTGCCCTTGCTCCACTCGATCAAGTCGCTGCCGTTAGTCCCCGTCGGTAAATTGAGGGTGGCTTGCTGGGCAATAGAGAAGTTGCTGTAGGCCAAGGTAATTGCGGCATTGGAGGTGGTATTCCACGACTGATAGGTCGGACTGATGCCTGGGACAATCGTCGTGTCGGTCGTCCAGCTAGGCGTTGTACTGACCGAACCATCGGTGTTGAAGTTGAATGCCTTGATCGTGCCACGCCAATCAGCGGAGTCATAAACCGACGTGTAGGTCTGGGAGGTGCTGGACAAGTTCGACGAACTGACTGCCCCGCCGCCACCCGAGCCCGCCTTGGAGGTGATGTCGTTCAACGCTGAAGAAAGCGCCGCGTTCAAACCTGCGCTGTCAGTGGCTTGATAGTAAGTGCCATGTCCATAACGCGCCGCATCAGACAGCATTTGGTTTGCTGCCGTAAAACCTACCGTGTAGGTAGACAGGTTCTGCGTGGGGTAATCCACCGAATCCCAGCTCTTCCCGGCAGCATCATTGCCGGTGGAGCGCAGGTCAATGTCATACGCGAACTTGGCAATGTCATCCAGGTACAGCGTGTCACCTTCATTATCGCCACTCAGATTAGCGCCGTCATTCGCACTATTACCGTCCCAGTTGGGCAGCCTGCTTCCGCCCAACGGATCGTTGGTTGGAAACGTGCGGTCATAGGTCGGTAGGCCGTCGGTGATTACCACTCCGTAGTTTTTCTGGCAGCGATATTGAATGGGGCTGGTATAGGTACTCGGTGTCGAATTGTAATAGGGCGTCATGCCACGGAAGTAACGAGTGATCTCGTAGTAGGTTTCGGCCAATGGCGTGTTGGCGATAGCACCCAAGCCTTTGATCGCGGAGATCAGTGCATTGTAGTTGGTATCTGCCTGGGTTTGAGTGACAGAGCCGGTGACCACCGACAAGTCACTGATTGACCGGGAGATATTACCGCCTGGGCCCGAATCACTATAGTTGGGTGGATTGAAGGTAGCCAGACCAATACGCAAGTTGCGGTTGCTGGTGACGAGCGCAGAGGACACGTTACGTGCAACGTTGATCCGGTAGTCATTGGGGATCGAACCGTCTGTGTAGTCTTTCGTCAAGGTGGTCATCAACCCAATCAGATAGGCAATGTACCGTGTTGAAATACGAGTGTTACCACTGCCCACTGGGTCCGGCAGCTTGAGGCAGTACACGCTGGCGCTACCGCTAATCGATAGTTTAAATCCGTCATAACCCGTCGTGCAGGTACCCTGATTCAAGGTACTGAGGAATTGGTTTTCACTGGTCATGTCCAGCGCGACGAGGCTGCTGCAGTTGCTGTTCGAACTGCAGTTATAGACTTGTGTTTGAGTCGCAGTCTGATCAAAGCCTGTCGCCCGAATCAGGTTATTCATACTTCCTGAGTTATCCACTAACAGAATCACGTTTGGCGCCACTGCCCCCGCGCTCAGCAGCGGCGAGTCCGAGGGGCTGAACGCATAGGCGGGAGTGGCCAGGAACAGACCTAAAAACACGCCAGTAAGAAAATAACCGAATCGCGACCGAGACACGTTAAGCCCCACTTCTTTTCTTGACATAAATACTCTCAAGTACGGTCCGCGAATTGCCTTGAATGCCCACGCCGGTTAGCCGGAAAAAGGTCCAATGAGTATTAACGTCCAAGCCCCCCGTGTAGATGTTGGCTGGCGCTCCTACCGTCGTCCCCACTGATTGTATTGAGTAAAAGCCATGGCCCGTCGCCACCCAGGTCACCCCTGAAACGCTGCTTGCTCCCGCTGCCACAACAGTATTCGAGTCCGAGGGTGGTACACACAAGGGGGGGACGCATACGGCTTTGGCGTAAGTACTGACTTGCACCAGCGTTTCGGCCATGCGCAAGGCAGACTCGGCGAACTGGAATGATTCGTTGCGCAGCTTCACGCTCCCGGACATTTTTTCTTGCAGGGTGGCATTCTGCATTGACGAGATACCAATCAGGGTCAATAGCAGCAAAAACACCAAACTGACCACCAGCGCCATGCCCTGCTCCCCCCCATTGAGTCGGACAGGGATGCGATCAAAATTTTTCATATTGAACCCCTTACCTGAGCCTGTTACGCAAGGCAGCCACTACGTTGAACGTCTGATTCCTGACCTTGTTGGTCGGGTCGGTCAGTGTCATGGTCAGTCGCACACTGCGGATCAATGCGGGATTGCTCGGGTTGGTGGAGTAACTGGTCGCCACTGTGTCCGATGCCGAATTGGCGATACCGAAAGAAACGCTGAAGGCACTGACATTGTTCACCAGTGCCGATTGATTACTGGTCGGACCGAGAAATATCTGGTTGTTCTTGTAGGTGTAAACCAGCTTCCTGATTGGTATTGCTATCTGGCCACTAACCGGAGCTTTAACGCCAGTGTAGGCGGTGGAAGAGGTCAGGCAATCCGAGACAATGCTCCAGGTTGGAGCGCCGCCATTTGAGCCAACGTCAGCCGTGACCAAAGTCAAAATCTGATTGGCATTGTCCCAGCTGATCGGGGTCAAGGATGCAGCTGCAAAATCATTGGCGGTACTTGAGTCCTTTATCGTCGACGACGACAAACAGCCGAACATGCCTACCATACGAATTTCCTGGAGCATTTTGCTGAAGACGAAACGCGCATCCTCCTGCATGCCGGCTGAGACAGTCTGATTTACAAAAGTGGTTTTGGTCGACAGGAATATTTGCGTGATACCCAGCACAACGATCAACCCGAGAGTCAGGGCCACCATAATTTCAATCAGGCCAAAGCCCTTGGACAGTTTCTTCATAACCCGCTCCACACGGTCGAGGCAGCACTGACCAAGGTGAATGTTTGCAGGGTACCGACAACATTGGCCGCCCGTGAGTCATTCCAAGTGATGGTGATGGTGACTACACCGGCCGCTACGGAAATAGACCCGTCCGCCCCAGTGCCAGCGAAGTTTTTCACATTGGTAGCAAAGTCGAACCAGTCCTGGTTTCGTATTGCGCCACTGGTGAACGACGTCGGGGCCGAGGCCAGAGACGCTAGCGCATAGTCCGCTGCGGGATTCGAACAGGGGTTTTGCAGAGCGTTCGAACATGGATTGGCACGAATCCGATCCATCATGTCGTATGCAATGAAACTCGCCTGACTGCTCATCGTCGAACTGTCGGTATATTTCAAAGAATTGAGTTGCAGTGCCGCGGCTCCGAGCAGTCCGATAGCCAGAATTAGCACCGAGACCAGCACTTCAATCAGGCCGATCCCGGTCTGGGTGCGCCTATTCCCATAAACCATTAACAACTTCCGCCCAAAACGATTCGTCCATTCAAGCAAACATTCACTGTTTTGCTGATCGTACCTAACAAGTAGGCAATTGCCAGATTAGCCCCTGGCGCAGCCTGACCACCCAAGTTATTGAAGTCGATAACGGCAGGGCTGTTAGGGACAGTCAGCGTCGCGCCGCTAGTCATGGCCGGCACGATACGCAAGGCTTTGGTGGTGTCCGAAACGAGGAAGACACTCAACTCGGTATTCCATGCAGAGCCTGAGACACTCGGCGTGATGCGAGTACTTACCCCACGATTGATCGCCTCCAGCCGCGCATAGTTGAGTGCGCGCTGCAAGTCGCTGACCTCGGTATCGGCCTTTGAACTCTGGATCGAACTCTGAAAGCTCGGCACAGCAATCGCCGCCAGTATCCCGATGAGCGACACAGTGACTAACAATTCAATCAGGCTAAAGCCCTTGGAGCGGTGGCGCATTAGGTGTCTCCTTGAGGACCTGACTATAAGGCAGCACTGCGACGCGAAAATCTACAGCTAGATGTAAGGTTATTTAACAGGGATGAATGCCCGGATGACGCTCGACACCCCATTTCCAGGAAGGAAGCCACCACATGAAGCAAGCAGGTTTTAGCCTCGTCCAACTACTGACAGGCATCACGCTGATCGCGATTGTCGCCCAGTTTGCCGTTCCGGGGTTTGTTCAGTTGATTGAAGCCCAGCGTCGTGATGACGCAGCCCGGCAGTTGGCCAGCGGAATGCGTTCAGCGCGCACCGAAGCGATCATGCGCAATCAAGTGGTGTTGATCCACGCGATAGACGATGACTGGAGTCTGGGCTGGAGGATTATTGTCGACCACAACGGTGCCGGCGCGGGAGACGACAGTAACCCGGTGCTGGTGGAGCGGGCGAGCAGTGGAAAAATCCCGATTGTCGGCAATGCCCCGGTGAAGCGTTTCGTGCGGTTCAACGGCTTGGGGGCACCGCTGCATGCCAGTGGCGGCTTTTTGGCCGGGACGCTTCATGTTTGCGACGCGAAACAATCCACCAGTGACTACCAGGTGGTGCTATCGAAAACCGGGCGGGTCAGTCTCAGAAACAACAAAACCGAAAACAAGCTTTGCCGCCCGGTATAAGCCTCAAAGCAACGACTTCACCCGCAGTTCCTTGGGCATTGAGAACGTGACGTTCTCTTCGCGGCCAACCAGCTCATCAGCGCCGGTTGCACCCCAGGCGTGTAGCTGCTGAATCACGCCGCGCACCAGCACTTCCGGGGCCGAGGCGCCAGCGGTGATGCCGATCCGCGCTACCCCGTCAAACCAGCTGCGTTGCAGGTCTTCCGCGCCGTCGATCAGGTAGGCCGGAGTGGACATGCGTTCCGCCAGCTCGCGCAGGCGGTTGGAGTTGGAGCTGTTCGGGCTACCGACCACTAACACCACGTCGCATTCATCGGCCAGTTGCTTGACCGCGTCCTGGCGGTTTTGCGTGGCGTAGCAGATGTCGTCCTTGCGTGGACCGCCAATGCTCGGGAAGCGCGTGCGCAGGGCATCAATGACGCGACTGGTGTCGTCCATGGACAGCGTCGTCTGGGTCACGAACGCCAGGCTTTCCGGGTTGCGCACCTGCAGGTTGACGACGTCTTCTTCGTCTTCGACCAGGTAGATCATCCCGCCATTGCTGACGTCGTATTGGCCCATGGTGCCTTCGACTTCAGGGTGTCCGGCATGGCCGATCAGAATGCACTCGCGACCGTCACGGCTGTAGCGTGCAACTTCGATGTGCACTTTGGTCACCAGCGGGCACGTGGCGTCGAACACTTTCAAGCCACGACCAGAGGCCTCGGTGCGCACGGCCTGGGACACGCCGTGGGCGCTGAAAATCACGATGACGTCGTCCGGCACCTGATCCAGCTCTTCGACGAAGATCGCGCCACGTGCGCGCAGGTCTTCGACGACGAATTTGTTGTGAACCACTTCATGGCGCACGTAAATCGGCGGGCCAAACACTTCAAGGGCGCGATTGACGATTTCGATCGCACGGTCAACACCCGCGCAGAAGCCGCGTGGGTTGGCGAGTTTGATTTGCATGCGGTGCCTCGTGTCTACGCGCAGGAAAACAGGACGTCCAACCCCGCCCGACCGAAGCCATGCACGGGGTTGGGCTCTAGAAGATCAGAGCGCTTTGACCTCGAAGATTTCCACTTCGAAACTCAGCGTCTTGCCAGCCAACGGGTGATTGAAGTCGATGGTCACTTGAGCATCGTCGAACGCTTTGACCACGCCCGGCAGCTCAGTATTGGCCGCGTCGTTGAAGATCACCAGCAGGCCTTCGGACAGCTCCATGTTCTGGAACTGCGAACGCGGGATGATCTGCACGTTTTGCGGATTAGGCTGACCGAAAGCGTTTTCCGGCAACACTTCGACGGTGCGTTTGTCACCCGCCTTGAAGCCGAACAATGCTATTTCAAAACCCGGCAACAGGTTACCGTCGCCGACCTTGAAGGTCGCAGGAGCCTTGTCGAAGGTACTGTCGACGGTGTCGCCGTTCTCCAGGCGCAGGGCGAAATGCAAGGTGACTTCCGTGTTCTGGCCGATGCGTTGCTCAACCAATAACTGCTCAGTCATGAACGGGTTCTCCGGACTTTTTACTTTTGAACATATCCAGCGCCAACATGACCGCGCCGACGGTAATCGCGCTATCGGCAATGTTGAACGCCGGGAAATACCAGCGATTCTGCCAATGCACCAGAATGAAATCGATCACATGCCCCAACACAATGCGGTCATAGAGGTTGCCAAGTGCGCCCCCCAATACCAGCGCCAGCGCCACGGCCAACCAGGTTTCACTTGAACCCAGGCGTTTGAGCCAGACCACCAGCACCGAACTGACCACTACCGCGATCAACGCGAACAACCAACGCTGCCAGCCGGAGCTGTCAGCGAGGAAGCTGAACGCAGCGCCAGTGTTGTAGGCCAGGGTCCAGCTGAAGTAATCAGGGATCACGACAATTTGCTGATACAAGGTCAGCCCATGCTCGAAATAGAACTTGCTGGCCTGGTCAATGACCAGTACCAGCACGCTCAACCAGAGCCAGCTCAGACGGCCGATACGGCTCGCCGTGCCCGCATTAGGCATAGTGACGCACCTCGCCCTTGCCGCTGATATTGTCTACACAACGACCGCAGATTTCCGGATGCTCTGGATCGACACCCACGTCTTCGCGGTGGTGCCAGCAACGGGCGCACTTCGCGTGCCCGGACTTGACCACTTTGAGCTTCAGACCGCTGACTTCGGTGACTACGGCATCGGCCGGAGCATCGAGCAGAGGGGCGACAGTGGCCGTGGAGGTGATCAGCACGAAGCGCAATTCATTGCTCAGCTTAGACAGGTCGGCGACCAGCGAGTCTTCAGCGTACAAGATGACTTCAGCCTGCAGGTTGCCACCAATCGCTTTGGCTGCACGCAGGTTTTCCATCTCTTTGTTGACCGCGACTTTGACCGCCATGATCCGCTCCCAGTAGGCGCGGTCCAGCTCGAAACCTTCTGGCAACTCGCTGAGGCCTTCGTACCAAGTGTTGAGCATCACAGATTCGTTGCGCTCGCCCGGCAGGTACTGCCACAGCTCGTCGGCGGTGAAGGCCAGGATCGGAGCGATCCAGCGCACCAGCGCTTCAGAGATGTGGAACAGCGCGGTCTGGCAAGAGCGACGCGCAGTGCTGTCGGCCGCCGTGGTGTATTGACGATCCTTGATGATGTCCAGGTAGAAACCGCCCAGTTCCTGCACGCAGAAATTGTGCACCTTGGAGTAGACGTTCCAGAACCGGTATTCGCCGTAATGCTCTTGCAGCTCGCGTTGCAGCAGCGCGGCACGGTCAACCGCCCAACGATCCAGCGCCAGCATTTCTTCGGCCGGCAGGATGTCGGTGGCCGGGTTGAAGCCGGTCAGGTTGGAAAGCAGGAAGCGCGCAGTGTTACGGATACGCCGGTAGGCGTCCGCGCTGCGTTGCAGGATCTGGTCGGAAACCGCCATTTCGCCCGAGTAGTCGGTGGCTGACACCCATAGACGCATGATATCGGCGCCCAGGGAGTCGTTGACCTTCTGCGGCGCGACGACGTTATTCAGCGACTTGGACATCTTGCGACCGTTCTCGTCGACGACGAAACCGTGGGTCAACAATTCGCGGTACGGCGCGTGGTTGTCGATGGCGCAACCGGTCAACAGCGACGAGTGAAACCAGCCACGGTGTTGATCCGAACCTTCCAGGTACAGGTCAGCGCGCGGACCGGTTTCGTGGCCCATCGGATGCGAGCCACGCAGGACGTGCCAGTGCGTGGTGCCGGAGTCGAACCAGACGTCCAGGGTGTCGGAGATCTTGTCGTACTTCGACGCTTCGTCACCGAGCAGCTCGGACGCGTCCATTTTGAACCAGGCTTCAATGCCTTCCTGTTCGACGCGCTGGGCAACTTCTTCCATCAGCTCGACGGTACGCGGGTGCAGCTCGCCGCTTTCCTTGTTCAGGAAGAACGGGATCGGCACGCCCCAGTTACGTTGACGCGAGATACACCAGTCCGGGCGGTTGGCGATCATCGAATGCAGACGCGCCTGACCCCAGGCCGGGATGAACGCGGTCTCTTCAATGGCTTTGACGGCACGCTCACGCAAGGTAGCGCCCGTGACCGGCTGCTTGTCCATGCCCACGAACCACTGCGCCGTCGCGCGGTAGATCAGCGGCGTCTTGTGACGCCAGCAGTGCATGTAGCTGTGAGAGATGGTTTCGGTATGCAGCAAGCTGCCGACTTCCGCCAGCTTGTCGACGATGTTCTGGTTGGCCTTGAAGATGAACTGGCCACCGAAAAACTCCAGCGAGTCGACATACACACCGTTGCTCTGCACCGGGCTGATGATGTCGTCGTTGGTCATGCCGTAACTTTTGCTGATCACAAAGTCGTCGACGCCATAGGCGGGCGAGCAGTGAACCACACCGGTACCGGCGCTCAGTTCGACGTAGTCAGCCAGGTACACCGGCGACAGGCGATCATAGAACGGGTGACGGAAGTTGATCAGCTCCAGCGCCTGGCCTTGAGCGGTGGCGATCACTGAACCTTGCAGGTTGTAGCGTGCAAGGCAGGACTCGACCAGTTCTTCGGCCAGCACCAGCAGTTTGTCGCCGACATCGACCAGCGCGTAGGTGAACTCCGGGTGGACGTTCAGCGCTTGGTTGGCCGGGATGGTCCACGGCGTAGTGGTCCAGATCACGACGGAGGTCGGTTTGCTCAGCGCAGTCAGACCGAAAGCCGCCGCCAGCTTTGCTTCATCAGCAATCGGGAATGCGACGTCGATGGTCGCGGATTTTTTGTCGGCGTATTCGACTTCAGCTTCAGCCAGTGCCGAGCCACAGTCAAAACACCAGTTGACCGGTTTCAAGCCCTTGAACACGAAACCGCCCTTGACCATTTCAGCCAGCGCGCGGATTTCCCCGGCTTCGTTGGCAAAGTCCATGGTGCGGTAAGGGTTACTCCAGTCGCCCAACACGCCAAGCCGGATGAATTCGGCTTTTTGCCCTTCAATCTGCTCGGCAGCGTAGGCACGGCACAGCTCACGCGTCTTGTCCGCAGGCAAGTTCTTGCCGTGGGTGACTTCGACTTTGTGCTCGATTGGCAGACCGTGGCAGTCCCAACCCGGAACATAAGGCGCGTCGAAACCCGAAAGGGTTTTCGAGCGGATGATCATGTCCTTGAGAATCTTGTTGACGGCGTGACCGATGTGAATATTGCCGTTGGCATAGGGAGGACCGTCGTGCAGAACGAACTTTGGACGATCCTTGCCAATTTCGCGCAGCTTCTGGTACAGGCCAATGCTGTCCCAGCGCTGCAGAGTTTGCGGCTCGCGCTGGGGCAGGCCGGCCTTCATTGGGAAGGCGGTGTCCGGAAGGTTTAGCGTGGCTTTATAGTCGGTCATTTAAGGCTCTTAATTAGCGATTAGCGCTACTTATGTTACTGGCGCCAATGGGCACGGGCGGCGGCGACATCCGCATTGATCGCCGTCTTCAGCGCCTCCAGAGAGGCGAAACGCTGCTCATCACGCAGCTTTTGGTGGAAAGCCACCGTCAAACGCCGGCCATAGAGATCACCGGTAAAATCCAGAATATGTATTTCCAGGTGGGCACTGCCATCACCTGACACGGTCGGACGTACGCCAATATTGGCGACACCCGGCCATGTTTTGCCATCAATTTCCGTGCTGACCAGATAAACCCCGGTCAACGGCACACGACGACGTTTGAGCTGTACGTTGGCGGTGGGCGTACCCAACTGCCGAGCCAGTTTCTGGCCGTGCAAGACCCGCCCGGCAATCTGAAACGGGCGCCCCAGCAAACGTTCGGCCTGGACGAAATCCGCCGCAGCCAAGGCATCACGAACCTTGGTGCTGCTGACCCGAACCCCGTCTATTTCAACAGTCTGCGCCGCTTCTACGGTGAACCCTTGGGCCGCGCCCGCTTGCTGCAGAAAATCGAAATCGCCGAGCCGATCACACCCGAAACGGAAATCGTCGCCGACTTCCAGATGCTGTACGCCCAGGCCGCCGACCAGAATCGTATCGACGAACTCGGCGGCACTGAGTTTCCTCAGGCGCTGATTGAACGCCAGGCATAACACCAGGTCGACACCCTCACCTGCCAACAACTCGAGTTTGTCACGCAAACGTGTCAGGCGCGCTGGCGCAGTGTCGGGGGCAAAAAATTCACGCGGTTGCGGTTCAAAAATCACCACGCAGCTGGGCACGCCCAACTCGACCGCTCGCTCACGCAAGCGCGCCAGAATAGCCTGGTGGCCACGGTGAACACCGTCAAAGTTGCCAATAGTGGCGACACAGCCCCGATGCTGGGGGCGCAGATTGTGGAGGCCTCGAACCAGCTGCATAACACGCTTCTTGCTCATAAAGTGGCCGATTATAACCACACACAGCCCTGGACGACAGGCAACAGTCCGAGGCAAAACGCAAGCAGTCGGCCTTCAGCCCGAAAAACCGACGATTGCCCCTCCTCTCACCCCCTACATAATCGCCTTGCGAGCGAAGTCCTTCAGGCGAAAACCTAGCAACAGCAACGCACCGAAATAGACCGCGACACCCGCCGTCACCAACGCCCCCAGACGAATAAGGCGCTCAAGCATGTGCCCTTCGTCCCACGCTGGCATGACGTGCATCAGGCCGAGCAACACGCCGGACATCAACAACACCGCGACGACCAGCTTGAATAGAAATTTCGTCCAGCCTGGCTGCGGCTGAAACAGCGCCTGCTTGCGCAACTGCCAAAACAGCAGCCCGGCATTGATGCAGGCGCCCACGCTGATCGCCAGTGCCAGCCCGGCGTGCTGCAGCGGGCCAATGAACGCGAGGTTGAGCAGTTGAGTGACGATAAGCGTGAAGATCGCGATTTTCACCGGGGTGCGAATATTTTGTTGCGCATAAAACCCCGGCGCCAGGACCTTGATCACAATGATGCCCAGCAGCCCCACCGAATAGGCGATCAAGGCACGCTGAGTCATGACGGCGTCCAGCGCATCGAATTTGCCGTACTGAAACAGCGAAACCGTGAGCGGCTCGGCCAGAATCCCCAGCGCCAGGGTGCACGGCAAGACCAGCACGAAGCACAGGCGCAGGCCCCAATCGAGTATCCGCGAATACTCTTGACGGTCTTTGCTGGCGTAGGTTTTCGACAGGACCGGCAGCAGGATGGTACCCAGCGCCACGCCGAGGACGCCGGAAGGCAACTCCATCAGGCGGTCGGCGTAATACATCCAGGACACAGAGCCGGCAACCAGAAACGAGGCAAAAATCGTGTTGATGATCAGGGATATCTGACTGACGGAAACACCCAGAATCGCTGGCAACATCTGCTTCATAACGCGCCAGACACCGCTGTCGCGCAGGTTCAGACGCGGCAGGACCAACATGCCGATTTTTTTCAGGTGTGGCAGCTGATACAGCAATTGCAGAAGCCCGCCGGCCAGCACTGCCCACCCCAACACCATGACCGGCGGATCGAAATACGGCGTCAGGAACAGCGCAAACCCGATCATAGCGACGTTAAGCAGGGTTGGAACGAAGGCCGGTACTGCAAAGCGGTTCCATGTATTGAGGATCGCTCCCGCGAGCGATGACAGGGAAATGAGCAATATATAAGGAAAGGTCACTCGCAACAGGTCAGTGGTGAGCGCGAATTTTTCCGGCGTATCGGCGAAGCCGGGGGCGGTTACCCAGATCACCCAAGGTGCCGCGACGATCCCCAGCAGCGTAACCAGCGCCAGCACCAGGGTCAGCAAGCCACTGACGTAGGCAACCAGCGTGCGCGCCGCCTCCTCGCCTCGCTGGCTTTTATATTCGGCCAGAATCGGCACGAAGGCTTGAGAGAAAGCGCCTTCGGCGAAGATCCGGCGCAACAGGTTGGGCAGCTTGAAGGCGATAAAAAAGGCATCCGTCGCCATTCCAGCACCGAAAGCACGCGCAATAATCGTGTCCCGCACAAAGCCCAATACGCGGGAAAGCATCGTAATAGAGCTGACGGCGGCTAATGATCGAAGTAGGTTCATTGAAAGAGTTGTGCGCCTTGGCTAAAGGACGGGCCCTTAAGCTGCCCGTTTATGCGATACTCCGCGCCGCAGCAGCACAGAGCCAAAGTCCGCGAGTTTACAGGTCGTACGCTGGAAATAAATAACCCGGCGATATACCAGGACCACTCAGCGGAGCGCATCATCTGCCCTTGACAAGACATCAACTCGTCGGCATGATTCGCGGCCTTATTTGTTTGCTATTTCACAAGTCTTTCGAGGAGCTCGACGGTGGCCAACACACCTTCCGCCAAAAAACGTGCAAAACAGGCTGAGAAGCGTCGCAGCCACAACGCCAGCATGCGTTCCATGGTTCGTACCTACATCAAGAATGTAGTTAAAGCCATTGACGCAAAAGACGCTGAAAAAGCGCAAGCTGCTTATGTTCTGGCTGTGCCAATCATCGACCGTATGGCCGATAAAGGCATCATCCACAAGAACAAAGCTGCTCGTCATAAGAGTCGCCTGAACGGCCACGTCAAGGCTCTGAACCTTGCTGTAGCTGCGTAAGCGATAAGCTTGTTAAAAAACCGACCCCAGGGTCGGTTTTTTATTGTCTGCGATTTGATCAGCACACCGAACATTTGCAGGCGTGACCGGAACGCGCAGACTAGCCTTCGCAGACAAAACTACACGCCTCGATCCCTCTTACAGGACGAACGCCAGGCGCACCCTCAAGGCGCGCTGTGTGTCCACGGCAAAATCGGAATGGCTGTCACCGCGTTCTGCGGGCTGCCTTCGATGATTCGGTCGCTATAGACCAAATACACCAGCGTATTGCGCTTTTTGTCGAAGAAGCGAACGACCTGCATGGTTTTGAAAACCAGCGAGGTGCGCTCTTTGAAAACCTCTTCGCCATCCCTCAACGGTTCCTGGAAGCGAATCGCCCCCACCTGCCGGCACGCAATGGAGGCTTCGGCGCGATCTTCTGCCAGACCCAGACCACCTTTCAACCCACCGGTCTTGGCGCGGGACAGGTAGCACGTCACACCTTCGACTTTCGGATCGTCGAATGCCTCGACCACGATTCGATCATTGGGCCCGACAAACTTGAACACCGTCGACACCTGACCGATCTCTTCGGCCGAAGCCATCAAGGGCAACGCCAACAGCACGCCCAACACACCTTTTAAAACTCGCATCACACCTTCCTGCTTCTTAATAGGGGCCGGATCGCAACCGTTCACACCAGAATCAGGTTATCCCGATGCACCAACTCCGGCTCAGCCATATAGCCCAATACACGGACGATGGCCTCGGATGATTGGCCGATGATTTTTTGAGCCTCCAGCGCACTGTAGTTGCTCAAGCCTCGGGCAATCTCACGACCGTCCGGCGCCACGCACACCACCATTTCACCGCGACGGAAGCTGCCCTGCACCAACTTGACGCCCACCGGC
The DNA here is from genome assembly GCF_034314155.1 of Pseudomonas sp. 5C2. Classification (NCBI taxonomy): domain Bacteria; kingdom Pseudomonadati; phylum Pseudomonadota; class Gammaproteobacteria; order Pseudomonadales; family Pseudomonadaceae; genus Pseudomonas; species Pseudomonas sp. 5C2. Next base: position 266,189 of record NZ_JAVIWH010000003.1, read on the forward strand.
AGCAAGCTTTTATTGCCTTGTGCCAAAGCGACCACCGCACCTGCATCGAGCACCAGGGTGCCGCGCGTTTGCAGATGCCCGGCCAGCCACTGTTTACGCGCTGCCAGCATTTCCCGCTCAGGTGACAGCAGTGTGCCCAGCCGCTCGCCCGCTTTAAGCCTCGCCAGCACGCGCTCGATACGCCCACCAACGATAACGGTGTGCGCCCCGGAACGCGCAGCCAGACGCGCCGCGCGCAGTTTGGTCTGCATGCCACCACGACCCAACGCGCCGCCGGTACTGCCCGCAACAGCGTCCAGTGCCGGATCATCGGCACGCGCTTCGTGAATCAGTTTCGCATCAGGATTGTTGCGCGGATCAGCATCGAACATGCCGTCGCGATCAGTGAGGATCACCAACAGATCAGCTTCAACCAGGTTCGCCACGAGCGCCGCCAGCGTGTCGTTGTCACCGAAACGGATCTCGTCAGTGACCACCGTGTCGTTTTCGTTGATCACCGGGACCACGCCCAGCTCGACCAAGGTGCGCAACGTGCTGCGTGCATTCAGATAGCGTTTACGGTCAGACAGGTCGTCGTGAGTCAACAGGATCTGCGCGGTATGGCGACCATGCTCGGCGAAACTCGACTCCCACGCCTGCACCAGGCCCATCTGACCGATGGCCGCAGCGGCTTGCAACTCGTGCATGGCCGTGGGTCGCGCCGTCCAGCCCAAACGACTCATGCCTGCCGCGACAGCACCGGAAGAAACCAGTACCAGTTCGACGCCCGCCTCGTGCAACGCCACCATTTGCTCGACCCAGACACCCATTGCCGCCCGATCCAGGCCCTTGCCATCAGCGGTCAGCAAGGCACTGCCGATTTTCACGACCCAGCGCTGGGCACCCGTCACTTTGCTGCGCATCATCTTCCAACCTTAGCCAGAGAATTTTGGTTAATACAAATCCGAGATACTAAAACGCCGCTATTAAGCGGCGTTTAGTTTACTGCACCCGATCAGTCACGGACGTAAATGATTTCCGGACCATCTTCATCGTCCTCTTCATCATCGCCCCAAACATCTTCTTCGGCATCATGCACGCTCTTCACGCCGCTACGGCGCAGAGCACGCTGATCGTCCAGCGCTTGCAGCTGCGCACGCGCCTCGTCTTCGATGTTCTGATCCAGCTCGGCCAGCTCACGGGCGAACGCCGGATCTTCAGCGATACGCAGGTTACGCTCTTCGAGGTAACGCATGATGTCGCGGCTAAGCTGCTCGGTGCCTTGCTTGGAGATCGCTGAAATGACGTAGACCGGACCGGTCCACTCCAAACGATCCACGATTTCCTTGACCCGCTCTTCGTGCTCCTCTTCGAGGATCTGGTCGCACTTGTTGAGTACCAGCCAGCGATCACGCTCAGCCAGTGACGGGCTGAACTTGATCAGCTCGTTGACGATGACTTCAGCCGCGTCCGGTGCACTGGTGTCATCCAGCGGCGCCATGTCGACGAGGTGCAGCAGCAAACGCGTACGCGCCAAATGCTTGAGAAAACGAATCCCCAGACCGGCACCGTCGGAAGCACCTTCGATCAAGCCTGGAATATCGGCTACCACGAAGCTCTTCCAGCGATCGACGCTGACCACACCCAGGTTCGGAATCAACGTGGTAAACGGATAATCCGCCACTTTCGGTTTGGCCGCAGACACAGAACGAATAAAGGTACTTTTGCCCGCGTTTGGCAGGCCCAGCAGACCGACGTCCGCCAACACTTTCAATTCCAGCTTGAGATCACGCTGATCGCCGAACTTGCCTGGCGTGGTCTGACGTGGCGCACGGTTGGTGCTGGATTTGAAACGGGTGTTGCCCAGGCCGTGCCAGCCACCGCTGGCCACCAGCAAGCGCTGACCAGCCTTGGTCAGGTCACCAATGATTTCCTGAGTAGCCGCATCGATCACCGTGGTGCCGACCGGCACACGCAGCACCATCTCTTCGCCTTTCTTACCGGTGCAGTCAGCACTGCCGCCGTTGGAACCGCGCTCAGCATCGAAGTGCCGGGTGTAACGGTAGTCGACCAAGGTGTTCAGGTTTTCGTCGGCGATCATGTAGATCGAGCCGCCATCACCGCCGTCGCCGCCGTTAGGGCCACCGTTCTCGATGAACTTTTCCCGACGGAAGCTCATGCAACCGTTGCCGCCATCACCTGCTTTTACTCGAATCGAAACTTCATCTACAAACTTCATAACGCACGCCTCCCGCCACAGGGACGAGCTGAAAAACACAAAGACATAAGACTCTTGCAAAAATGAGCGTTGCGATACCGATCAGAAACCAGCAGCCCCAGGGGCCCACATCACAACAGCCCGCACAAACAGTTTTGCGAGAGACTCACCTACATCTACAAACAAAAAAGCCCCGTCGCTAGACAGGGCTTTTCCAGCAACTACGTGATTATGCCGCGACGACTACAGTCTTCGGGACAATGCTCACATAACGGCGACCGAAGGCGCCTTTAACCTGGAACTTGATCACGCCTTCCACTTTCGCGAACAGGGTGTGATCTTTGCCCATACCAACGCCGTAGCCAGCGTGGAATTGGGTGCCGCGCTGACGCACGATGATGTTGCCCGGAATGATTGCCTGGCCGCCATACATCTTGACGCCAAGACGCTTGGCCTCTGAGTCGCGACCGTTACGGGTACTACCACCAGCTTTTTTGTGTGCCATGAGTTCAATACTCCAAATAGTGGATTAGGCTGAATTAAGCCTGAATACCGGTGATTTTGATCTCGGTGTACCACTGGCGGTGGCCCATACGCTTCATGTGGTGCTTACGACGACGGAACTTGATGATGCGAATCTTGTCGTGGCGACCTTGGGAGATCACTTCAGCGACTACAGTGGCGCCAGGAACGACTGGAGCGCCGATGCTGACGTCGTCGCCGTTGCCGATCAACAGAACACGATCAAAAGTCACTGATTCGCCGGTAGCGATTTCCAGCTTTTCGATCTTCAGGTATTCGCCCGGGGCGACTTTGTACTGCTTGCCACCGGTAACAATTACTGCGTACATGGTATTTCTCCGTTAATCCTGCTCACCCAGCTCTTTATAAGTAGAGTATTGGCTGGCATGGCTGCATTGGGCTGGAACGGCCCGTTGCAATTGCGTAAGGCAGGTGCTGCCCAGGAAAGTTAGGGTGCGCGATTGTACGCAAGGCGCAAAAGCGATGCAAGTGCCTAATCAGGATACCTTGACAGGGTCAGGCCCTAGACCTAGCATGCCGCGCAACCCTTTTGGAGCGCCTGTCGCTGATGCAACCCCAAGCTTTCTACCGCACGGTGGCGGACGACTTTAGTGCCGTTGACGTCATTATCAAAAAGCAGCTGGCGTCACGCGTGCCGTTGGTGTCGAAAATCGGCGACTACATTACCTCGGCCGGCGGTAAACGCCTGCGTCCTTTATTGGTACTGTTGTGCGGCAAAGCGCTGGGGCGCGAAGGCGATGACCTGCGTCTGCTGGCGGCTACCATCGAGTTCCTGCACACCGCCACCCTGCTGCACGACGACGTGGTCGACATGTCCGGTATGCGCCGTGGCCGCTCCACCGCCAACGCCTTGTGGGGCAACGCCCCCAGCGTATTGGTCGGCGACTTCCTGTACTCGCGTTCTTTCGAGATGATGGTTGAACTGGGCTCGATGCCCGTGATGAAAATCCTCTCCAAAGCCACGCGCGTCATCGCAGAAGGCGAAGTGCTGCAGTTGTCGAAAATTCGCGACGCCAGCACCACTGAAGAAACCTATATGGAAGTGATTCGCGGCAAGACAGCCATGCTGTTCGAAGCCTCGACTCATAGCGCTGCAGCCTTGTGCGGCGCCACCCACGAGCAAAGTGAAGCCCTGCGCACGTTCGGCGATCACTTGGGCGTGGCCTTCCAGCTGGTCGACGATCTGCTGGATTATCGCGGCGATGCCGAAACCCTGGGCAAAAATGTGGGTGATGATCTGGCAGAAGGCAAACCTACCCTTCCGCTGATCTACACCATGCGCGAAGGCACGCCAGAACAGGCTGCACTGGTGCGCCAGGCTATCCAGAAAGGTGGCCTGGAGGACCTGGAAAGCATTCGCGAAGCCGTCGAAAACGCGGGCGCCCTGGATTACACCGCACAACTGGCCCGTGATTACGTCGCCAAGGCCATTGCTTGCCTTGAAGTGCTGCCAGCGAGCGAATACCGCGATGCGTTGATCGAGCTGAGTGAGTTCGCGGTAGCGCGCACGCACTGAGACACAGCGGCACCCCATTTACAGACACGTCAGCTCCAGAATCGCGTACACCGCGACAGGTGCACCCGGCACAGATTATGTGCGAGAACTGACGTGTCTGCGAATGCGACCTCGCTCCCCCGCCAATCAAATATCCAATAGTCCCTTGCTATTATATTAATAAGAATTATTCTCATCTAAACCCAGAAGGAGATGAGACATGACTTATTTGATTGATGCCTGGCTGGACCGCCCACACCCTTACCTGCGAATCATCCATCGTGAAACCGGAGAGGTTTGCACGGTGCTGGAAGAGGACGCGCTGGACGAACTGCGTGATCAGGGGGATCTGGACGTTACAGGACTGTGTTCGAGCGAACCCTGCGTACTGAAGGAGATGGTGCGAAATCTGTTTTTATTTTGCTACGCGCGGGCGCTACGCCCTGCCGGTGAACTGCACTGAACATGCGCGCTGAACGCAACATGCCTGCCTGTCATGATTGAACGGATCAGGACGATCCGTTCAACCATCATCTGCTTACAACGCGACGGTTACAGAACGTCCAGCAGCTCGACGTCAAATACCAGAACGCTGTGCGGAGGAATGCCGCCGACGCCTTGTGCGCCGTAAGCCAGTTCGCTCGGAACGTGCAGACGCCATTTGCTACCGGCGTTCATCAGTTGCAAGGCTTCAGTCCAGCAGGCAATCACGCCACCAACCGGGAATTCAGCAGGCTCGCCGCGATCGTAAGAGCTGTCGAACACCGTACCGTCGATCAGCGTGCCGTGGTAGTGGGTGCGAACCTGATCTTCGCGCGATGGCTTGGCGCCTTCACCGGCGTTCAGGATTTCGAATTGCAGACCTGAAGCCAAGGTTGTAACGCCCTCACGCTTGGCATTCTCAGCCAGGTAAGCCAGGCCAGCACCCGCAGCTTGTTCAGCCTTGGCCGCTGCTTCTGCCTGCATGATTTCGCGGATGACTTTGAAGCTGGCAGACATTTCGTCCTGACCTACACGGCTTTCTTTACCGTGGAAGGCGTCATTCAGGCCCGCCAGGATCGCGTCCAGGCTGATGCCCGGTGGCGGGTTATCACGCAGCTGGTCACCCAACTGACGACCAATGCCGTAGCTGACGCGGGTTTCGTCGGTGGACAAGTTAACTTCGGACATAACACTGCTCCGCTGAGGGGGCGCCTGGAAAAGACCGGACGTGGGCACGCTGAGCGGCTAATCCACGGCTCGCCTGAAGACGCCCCGAACCAAAAGGGCAAGCAGCCTAGCACAGATGAGCAAGCGCTCCCTACCCGCAGGTATCACCACGCAGAGTGGAAGGCTATCGGCACACTCAGGGGTTGTTCGTCGACATTGTGCAGACCGCACATTTCGTCGTGAACCACGGCGTGCACCAGATTGAACGGCACCTTTGGCAAGGTGTGCAGCAGATCCCGAGCATGCTCCACGGAGCGTAAGTGCAAGGTTTTGCCGTTCAAGTCATTGAGCGGGTACGCCACGCCACGTACGCGGGCCTCCAGTAAATAGATGCCCCCTTCCATAGAGATCAGATTCAATTCATCCACAAGCCCTGCATGGGCAAAAGCGGTCAGTTCCTGGAGATTCATGAGAAGGCCCTGTCAAACTGTACCGATGAGTCAGAAGTATAAGTCTTGTACAGGACGGCGAAATCACAACCTGGAAATGACACCGCCCGTCCATTACCTCTCCGAAGAACGCAAAGGCCAGACGTCTGATGGTGGATGGTCAAAACTCTTAGCACTTTCATCGTCCCAGCCAAGCTATTCACACATGCTTAAAAAATCGTGGCCGTTTGTGCAAAATGGTTGATAGGTACTGTAAGAAAGATTCACTCGAGCAAAACTATAACCAAGGATATAGAAGCAGGGAGCGCCCCGGGGGGCTCCCTGACACACGTTAAAAACAACAGCACCCGACGAGAACGTGTAACGAACCTCGTCAGCGCCGCGAACTCAAACCGGGGACATTCGCTGACAACGCGAACCTTCTCCGTTTATGCGACGCAACTCGCCTTGCAGGTGTACCTGCCAAATGGGGACGTCTTCGGCCACCTGATAGCCGTGCAACGTCAGGCTTTCGGCAATGGCCATCAATACCGATTCAGCGGCCAGTGGCCCATGGAAAGGCCCTTGAGCCTTGAGTGCGGAGGGTTGCTCGTCAGACATGCCGGCGGCGAACAGTAACGTCCACATACCGTTATCTCCTGAGAGCGGGCGAATCACACATTCGATACGGGTGACCAGACCCAGACATTGGCGGGTAAGACAGAGGCTGCGCGACATGGCGAGCTCCTCGATAGATACAGTGTTCGCCCCTCGAACCGCAGGAAGGAGCGCGTCAGTCCTTTTGACAACTGTGATATGTGCCAGAGTAGAACAAAAGCAGAATTCGAAAAGCACCCGCAGTGACTGGGCGCCGAATGGTCATGCCACCACTGCGGCGCCCTGCCCTTTCAATCCGCTTTTTTTGCCAAGGCCTTGAGTTCCGGCTGCAACTGCGCCGGCTCTTTCCCCAGCTCCTTGAGCTCTTCATCACTGAGCATCTCGGCAATGTCCCGCAAACGCTCAACCACACGGGCGTTAACGCTGCCTTCCGGGAACTGACCGTCTTCATCTGGCGCACCGGCAGGCTCGCCAACCAACAGGCTCAGCGCCTCATCGGCCTGACGCACCGCGTACACATGGAACTGCCCGGCACGCACGGCTTGCAGCACACGCTCGTCGAGCATCAGGGTGGCCACGTTCGCCTGCGGAATGATTGCGCCCTGCTCGCCAGTCAAGCCACGCGCTTCGCAGAGACGGAAGAAGCCTTCGATTTTTTCGTTGACCCCGCCCACCGCCTGCACTTCACCAAACTGATTGATTGATCCGGTAATGGCGAAACACTGCTTAAGCGGTGTTTTCGACAGTGCCGAAATCAAGGTGCACGCTTCGCCCAGTGACGCACTGTCGCCATCCACATAACCGTAGGATTGCTCCAGAGCGATGCTCGCGGAAATCGCCAGCGGGAATTCCTGCGCGTAGCGGCTGCCCAGATAGCCCGTGAGAATCATCACCCCCTTGGAGTGGATAGGCTGACCCAGGTTGACCTCGCGTTCGATATCGACAATACCGCTGCCTCCGGGATAAACCGTCGCCGAAATCCGCGCAGGTACGCCAAACGCCGAGTCGCCGACTTCCAGCACCGTCAGCCCGTTGCACTTGCCCACGGCCGCACCGGCGGTGTCGATCAGGATGATGCCCGCGAGCATGTCGTCGAGAATCCGCGCCGACACCCGGCCCGTGCGCGTGGCCTTGGCCTTGAGCGCGCGCTCGATGTGCCCGGCATCGGTCTTGTCGTCACTGGCCAGTTGGCGAATGAAATCCGCCTCGCTGACCAATTGGAACAGGTCTCCGATGCGCGCCGATAACCGGCCCTGATGCTCAGCCAGGCGGGCGCTGTACGTGGCCAGGCGGGCGACAGCGTCAGCGGTCAACGGCGCCATGCCTTCTTCGGAGGTGCGGGTTTTGAGCAACTGGGCGAACTGCTCCAGCGTCTCGTCGCCCATCGGGATGTCTTCATCGAAATCCACCAGTACCCGGAACATCTCCTGAAAATCCGGATCGGCGTCTTGCAACGCGTAATACAGTGAACGCGCACCAATGATGATGACTTTGACCTGGAGCGGAATCACTTGCGGGGTCAAAGTCACCGTCGCCAGACGACCCAACTCGCCCAGAGGCGATTCCATTTTCAACTTGCGCGATTGCAAGGCGCGCTTGAGCGCATCCCAGACAAACGGCTCGCTGAGCATTTTTTCGGCTTCGAGCACCAGAAAACCACCGTTGGCCCGATGCAGTGCACCGGGGCGCAGTTGACGGTAGGTGGTGTATAGAGCGCCTTGATCGGTGCTGTATTCGATGCGCCCGAACAGGTTGTCGTAGGTGGGATGCGGTTCGAAAATCACCGGCGCGCCCGAATTGACCGGATGGTCGACCACTAAACTCGGGCAGTATTGTTCTTCGAGCAGCTTGCGCGCCTCGGCGTCGGTCTTGCTATCGTCGACCAACTGCTCGACCACGGTTTTCAGCAGGTAGACCTGCACCCCTTGCAGGTAAGCGCAGACCCCGGCGTTCTCGTCGTACTTCTCGGACAACGGCGCCAGCAACGGCTGCAAGGCCAGGGTGATGGTTTCTTCATTCAACTGACGCATCTGGTTGCTGGATTCACGCTTCCATTGCGGCAGGCTGGCCAGCTCCTCGTTGAGGCGCTCTTCCAGACCGGAAATGTCGGTATGAAAACGCTCACGGTCCACTTCAGGCAACTGCGAAAATTCGGCCTCGTCCAGCGCCTTGCCTTCGCTCATCGGCGTAAAGGCAATGTTGGTGCTGTCGCGGTAAAGGGCGACTTCTTTTTCCAGGGCCAAACGCTCGATAACGTCCAGCGCTCGGTCATAACGTTGATTGAATGCGCGGTCGATGGCGCTTTTTTTCTGTTGGTACGACGGGTGTTCGAACACCGCCGGGAAGGTCGCCAGCAGGTTATCGATCAGGCCATTGATATCCGCAATGAACGCACCCGCGCTGCCAGGAGGCAACTCCAGTGCGCGCGGCTCGCGCGGTTCATCGAAATTATTGACGTAAACCCAGTCCGACGGCGTCTCCATGCGCTTGCCTTCGGCTTTGAGGTAGCGCTTGACGAAGGAGAAGCGGCCGGTACCGGGCTCGCCCATCACAAATACGTTGTAACCGGGGCGCGGCATGGCCACGCCAAACTGTAAGGCTTCGACTGCTCGCTCTTGGCCGAGCACACCGCGAAAGGGTTCCAGATCATTGGTTGTCGTGAAGCTGAACTGTTCAGCGGAGAAAGGACGTGTCAGCGCTTCAGGCGCAAGACGCAAGCTGGCAGCAACAGGATCGGGCATCGGACATCCTTACATCGAGCGGGGCAGATAGCGGCATTCTGGCGCTCGCTGTACCCCGCTGGCAAGGCACGGTGCGGCCGATTTTTTTGCACGTAAAAGCTTCACTCTCCTTAATGGGAGAAAAGTCTCCAACCCTATAACAATTTGCAATAAATCACGGAACCCCTGGATCGGACCTAAACTCAAACTTGCGCAGCCAGTCATAACAACTCTGGCTTGCCCTGGCGCAATGACCGGCCAGGAACCTTGACCCTTGGTTGATCACAAAAGAGACTAAAGCTATGAAACGGATTCTTCTTGGTACTCTCTTCACCGTCGCATCCCTCAACGCCATGGCCCAAGCGCCAGGTGGCCCGGATTGCGGCTGGGGCAATATGCTGTTTGAAGGCCAGCGTGGAACTCCAGCCCACTTTCTGGCTTCCACCACCAACGGCACATCGGGTAACGCCACCTTCGGCATGACCTCCGGTACAAACGGCTGCTCCACCAACGCTGCCTTGACCTACGGCGGTAAATCCTGGCTTTCCATGAACGGCATGATGGACGAGCTTTCCAAAGACATGGCCATGGGTCAGGGCGAAGCGCTGACCACGTACGCGGTCGTGTTGGGCGTTGCACCACAAGACCGTGCGCATTTTGCCGCAGTCACCCACGAGCACTTCCAGCAGATTTTCAGCAAAGCAGATACAACGGCCGAAGATGTCCACAACAACACCCTCGCGGTGTTGAAAAACGACCCTCTTCTGGCGAAATACGCAACTCAGGCTTAAGCTCGCACCGCCTGCCCCCGCCTCAGGGGGCAGGCCCCTGTTTACGACCCCGAACATTGATTGCCCTGCCTCCTGACTAGTTGCCCTCTATGCTCAAACGCCTTGGTTATGTGGCGCTCTGTATCTGCGCCCCGCTGTATGCCTCGCCGCATATCGACAATGATCGCTTGCAGCAACTGGCAAATACGCAGTTCTGGATATCCCTGGGGCACTATGAAACGGCCAAGCTGGGTGGCTGGCGCAGCTATGTAGATGACCCCAAATTTTTTCTTGCTGCCAACGGTGCCCACGATCCTGCAGCGGAACTGAGCGCCACGCTCGATGCGATTTATGCCCCCGTCAGCAGCTTCGACACCCTGGCTCAAAATAACCACGCCCAATGCGTTTACCCGGCACGGACCCGCTGGCTGCGTGACCAATTGCAGCTGAGCGACCTGCCCGCCGTAGACTGCAAAGAATTCAAGCAATGGTTCAAGGACGTGGCACCCGACAGCGCCGTGTTGATCTTTCCGGCCGCTTACTTGAACAGCCCTTCCTCCATGTTCGGTCACACCCTGTTGCGCATCGACCAGGCTGACGTGCAGACCAATCACACCGCCCTGCTCAGCTATGCAATTAACTTTGGCGCGTACATCGAAGGCATGGACAACAGTATTCTGTACGCGTGGAAAGGCTTGATGGGCGGTTATCCAGGCCTCTTCGCACTGGTGCCTTACCAGGAAAAACTGTCCGAATACCGCAGTCTGGAAAACCGTGACCTTTGGGAATACCGGCTGAACCTGACCCACGAAGAAACCGGGCGGATGGTCGAGCATGTCTGGGAGCTCAAGCAGATTCGCTTCAGCTATTTTTTCTTCGACGAAAACTGCTCGTATCGCTTGTTGGAGCTGCTACAAGTCGCACGACCCGGCCTGAACCTGACCCAGCACTTCCCGCTGACAGCGATCCCGACCGACACCGTACGCGCCGTGAAAGACGCAGGTCTGGTGGAGAGAACCGACTATCGCCCGTCCCGCGAGCGAGAGTTGCTCAGCCGCGCCGCGCCCCTTGAGAGTGAAGAACAGCAATGGGTGCTCAAGGTCAGCGCCGATCAGAAGCAATTGCAAAACAGCGATTATCTGACCCTGTCCAAAGAACGCCGCGCGTTGATTCAGGACGCCGCCTACCGCCTCGAACGCTATCGCGCAAATGGTCTGGAACGCGATACAGAACGCTCACAGCGCAGTTTCGAGCTGCTGCGTGCGATCAACCAGAATCCCCCGCCACCACTGGACATCGCACGCCCCGGTTTAACGGAAGACGGCCATGAGTCTCGTACCTGGCAATTGGGCGCGGGCAGCCGTGATGACAAGGCGTTCGCCGAATATGGCCTGCGCATGGCGTATCACGACCTGAACGACAATGCCTATGGTTTCCCGCTGGGCGCGCAGATCGAGATTCTCCAGCTAAAATTACGTCAATACGAAGGGAATCACTGGCAGGTCCAACAGTTCGATCTGGCAACCATTCGCTCGCTGACTCCACGCAACGCCCTGCTCCAACCCTGGTCCTGGCAAGTCTCCGGCGGACTGGAACGGGTGCTGGGTAAACATGCCGATGAAACCCTGGTCAGCCACGTCAACGGTGGCGGCGGCGGCACTTGGCAACTGACCGACGACATGCTCGGTTTCGCATTGGGCACCGTGCGCATCGAACACAACGCCGACTTCGCGGCCCTGGTTTCGCCTGCTGCAGGCTTCAACACTGGCCTGCTGTGGCGCAACCCGCTGGGCAACCTGAGCCTGGAAGCCAAGGGAGATTACTTCACCAATGGCGAAGTACGCCGCAGCATCAGCCTGAACCAGCAATGGGAACTGTCACGTAACCTCGGTCTGCGCCTGAGCGCCCAACGCGAGTACAGTCAACTGGCTTCGCCGGTCAACGAAGTGATGCTGGAAATGAAGTGGTATCACTATTGATCTTCAGCGTCTTCACGAACGCTTTCGCGGATAAATTCGCGGGTAATGCGACGCGACCATCACCGTTCTAAAGCCCACTAAAGGGAGAAAAGCCATGAGCCGCGCCTTCGTCAATGAAGATCAAGCCGCCGAGCAAGCCGACCAACCGGTGGAACGACGAGTCAGCGAGCAGCCCAACTACGTGACCGCCCGCGGCCTCGTGCAGTTACAGACGCATGTGGCCGAGTTGCAAGCGCAGTACAGCGAACAATCGGCCCTGGGAGATCAAGCTGACAAACAACGTCAGGCCGACATCGAGCGCGATCTGCGCTACTTCAACCAGCGCCTGCAAAGCGCCCAAGTGGTCGTACCGGCCCTCTCGACTGACAAGGTATACATAGGTAGCTGGGTGACGTTCGCCGATGAGAGCGGCGCAGAGCAACGGGTGCAGTTGGTGGGTGAGGACCAGGCCGATGCGGCCAGCGCCTTGATCAACTGGGGCTCACCGCTGGGCCGAGCGTTGCTGGGCGCGCAACCGGGCGATGAGGTGCTATGGAAGCGCCCTGCGGGGGATCAGTTGATTGAGGTGATCAGGATAGAGGCGGAGGCTTGATTTATTGCGATCACTTCGTGATCGTTCGCAGACAAGTCAGCTCCCACGGCCTAGCGGTCAGACGCGGAGGCCGTGTGGGCAATGCTTTTAGGAACTGACTTGTCTGCGAAGACGGCATCTCAGACACAAGCGATATGCCTGAACTAAACCCCACATGAAAACGGAGCCCGAAGGCTCCGTTTTCATGGCAGATCAAATCACGCCAGTTTCTTGTGACGTACCCGGTGCGGCTGGGCCGCGGCTTCGCCGAGGCGTTTTTTACGGTCAGCCTCGTACTCGGTGTAGTTACCTTCGAAGAACACGGCTTGCGAGTCATCTTCGTACGCGAGGATGTGCGTCGCTACCCGGTCCAGGAACCACCGATCGTGGGAGATCACAATGGCAGCGCCCGGGAAGTCGAGCAACGCTTCTTCCAGCGAACGCAGGGTTTCCACGTCGAGGTCGTTTGACGGTTCGTCGAGCAGCAGCACGTTGCCGCCCTCTTTGAGTGTCAATGCCAGGTGCAAGCGACCGCGCTCACCGCCAGAGAGGTCCTTGACGAACTTCTGCTGATCGCCACCTTTGAAGTTGAAGCGGCCAACGTAGGTGCGCGACGGGATTTCATAGTTGCCGATGCGGATCACATCGGAACCATCGGAAACCGCCTGGAACACCGATTTGCTGCCGTCCAGATCGTCGCGGCTCTGATCCACGCACGCCAGCTGCACGGTTTCACCGACTTCAATCGTGCCGGAGTCCGGTTGTTCCTTGCCCATCAGCATGCGGAACAAGGTCGACTTACCTGCACCGTTACCACCAATAACCCCGACGATAGCGCCTTTAGGCATGGAGAACGACATGTTGTCGATCAGCACGCGATCGCCATAGCCTTTGGAAACGTTCTTGAACTCGATGACCTTGTCGCCCAGACGTGGACCGGCGGGGATGTAGATCTCGTTGGTTTCGCTGCGCTTCTGGAATTCCTGCGATTGCATTTCTTCGAAGCGTTGCAGACGGGCCTTGGATTTCGATTGGCGCGCCTTGGCACCTTTGCGAACCCACTCCAACTCGTCTTTCATGGCCTTTTCATGAGCCGACTGCTGCTTGGATTCCTGGGCCAGACGATCGGACTTGGCTTCAAGCCAACCCGAATAGTTGCCCTCGTAAGGAATACCGGCACCGCGGTCGAGCTCAAGAATCCAGCCAGCGACGTTATCCAGGAAGTACCGGTCGTGCGTGATCGCAACCACTGTGCCCGGGAAGTCGTGGAGGAAATGCTCCAGCCAGGCGACGGAATCGGCGTCCAGGTGGTTGGTCGGTTCGTCGAGCAACAGCATATCCGGCGCGGACAGCAGCAGACGGCAAAGGGCCACACGACGCTTTTCACCACCGGACAGGAATTCGATCTTCGCGTCCCAGGCCGGTAGACGCAGCGCATCGGCGGCGACTTCCAATTGACGGTCCAGGTTATGACCGTCGCTGGCTTGCAGGATGGACTCAAGCTTGGCCTGTTCGGCAGCCAGCTTGTCGAAGTCGGCATCCGGCTCGGCGTATTCGGCATACACCTGATCAAGGCGCGCCTGTGCATTTTTGATCACGCTGACCGCTTCTTCGACCACTTCACGCACGGTCTTGGTCGGGTCCAGCTGTGGTTCTTGCGGCAGATAGCCAATGTTGAGCTCAGGCATTGGCCGAGCTTCACCGTCGAACTCAGAGTCGACACCGGCCATGATTTTCAACAGTGTGGATTTACCCGAACCGTTCAAGCCCAGCACACCGATCTTGGCGCCAGGGAAAAACGACAGGGAGATATTTTTCAAAATTTCCCGCTTCGGCGGCACAACTTTGCTCAGCCGATGCATGGTGAAGACGTATTGAGCCATGGAAAGAAAACCCGGTATCTGTAACTGTGATAAAGCGCGGGCTTAGAGCGCGCCTCGGAAATAGCGGTGCAATTTTATTTATCTCCGGCGCTTGCCGCCAGAGAGATTGACCCTTTGATTGAAAATGCGCCGACCGGACATCGATTGCCGACATCACGTTATCTGGATATGGATCAATGCTTGCAGGCAGTGAAATCACTATCGTTAGAAACGGCCTAAACCGCACATCAAGCAAAGCTACCCGAATGCATCCGTCAGGGCAAACCATCCGGCCTAATGGGACTGGCACTTAGCCACGCATCAAGGCATGCTAGCCGCCCTTTGGGCGCCCGGTTTATAGTGCATCTCGCATTCGCCGCTTCAGTCCCGTCGTCAGGATTAGAGTTTGTCCACATCACTCCCCCCTGTTCCCCTGCGCACCTCTAGAGGCGCACCCACCGCGCATTTTCGCGGCTCATTAAAAGCTGCGCTCGCAGCCTTGGTGTTGCTGATGGTTGTGCTGCTGTTCTGGCAACTGATGGATCAGTTCCAGCAGACCCAGGACCGCCAGCGTCAGCGTAGCCTCGACTACAGCGCACAACTGGCCGATCGTTTGGGCCTGAACATGGCGCTCAGTGCACAAAGCGCACTCAACGTCCTGGATAATACGAAAGCGCAAACCCAAACCGCCGCACAACAAGCGCTGATGCTGGACACCCTGCGCCAGACCCTGCCGTCATTGCACAGCGCTGTCTGGTTGAATGCCGAAGGCGAAGTGCTTAAAGACAGCGCCCGCAGCGATGCAGGCTCATCCAGCGACGCACCCATCCTCGCGCAATTGATGCAGCGCGGTCAGGCGTATCCTTATTATTTCGGCAACGCGCCGGATGGCTCACGCGTCTATTTGTTGGTGCGCCAGCCTGGCGAAACGACAAAAGGCTACTGGGTACTGCGCCTCGCGCCCAACGTGCTGACGAAACTTACTCACCAGACAACTCAGGATTTCCAGCCCATGTGGCTGCTGGAAAACAGCATCACCCAAACAGTGATCCATCGTGATGCCGCTGGCATGGACAGCCCGGAAGACGCCAGCCGTGATGGTATCCAGAATGTGTTGCTGTCACGGTTGACCCATAGCGACTGGCAATTACGTGGCTTGTTCGATGCCAGCAAGGCACGTCAAGAATTGCTGCCAGCGCTGATCGGCAAATGCCTGATCGGGCTGTTGTGTTCCCTGTTGCCGCTGCTGGCCCTTGCCGGTCTGCGCCGTCGTCAACGGCAAATGCTTGAGAGCAAACGTCGTTATCAGGACATTTTCGACGGCACCGGCGTCGCGCTCTGCGTGCTCGACCTGTCAGGGCTTCATGGCTATTTGAGTAAGCTGCAAGTACACAGCAGCGATGATCTGGACCGTGTGCTAAAGACACAACCGCAGCTGTGCCCGGAACTGCTACAGCAACTGCACATTACCGAGGTCAATCAGGTCGCACTCGATCTGCTGAAAATCGAATCTGGCGCCGAGGCGTGGCAGCACCTGATAGAGGGGTGCCCGAGCACCCAACAAGGGATTGGCCTGCAGCTGATTCACGCGGTGCTCACCCGGCAGAGTCAACTCGAACTGGAAATCCGCCTGGCCAGCCCACAAGGCGACGATCAGTACCTGTGGCTGGTGATGCGATTGCCTGAACCGGCCGACTATAAGGCGGTGATCCTCAGCATCAGCGACATCAGCAGCCGCAAGCGCGTCGAACTGTCGTTGGTCGAGCGCGAAGGTTTCTGGTCCAATGTGGTGCGTACCGTACCGGATCATCTGTACGTGCAGGACGTCATCAGCCAGCGAATGATTTACAGCAACCACCATCTTGGTGAAACGCTGGGCTACGACAAGGCCGAGCTACAGAAGATGGGCGAGTACTTCTGGGAGATCCTGCTACACCCGGACGACGCCGAACACTATCAGTCCATGCGCCAACTGCAGCGGCAAACCGGGCATGCCGAGCTGCTGCAATGCCAGCTACGGTTTCGTGATCACAATAACCACTGGTGTCGCTTCGATATACGCGAGCAAGCATTGGTGCGCGACAAGAACGGGGTTGTGACGCGCATCATCGGCGTTGCAAAGGACATTACCGAACAGCTCGAAGCCAGCGAGTCCCTGCGTGACAGCGAACAGCGCTACCGGATGCTCGCGGAAAGCATCAGCGATGTAATTTTTTCCACCGACAGTGCGCTGAAACCCAATTACGTCAGCCCGTCGGCGCAGACAGTCCTGGGCTACAGCGCTGAATGGATTCTTGAGAACGGGTGGCAACCGACCATCGCCAACCCGCAGCAATTGACCAAGATGAATGCGCTGCTTGAGCACGTCGCCAAGGCCCTGGGCAAACCCGACGAGTTGGCGAAACTGCGCGCGGGCCTGCCGACCCAGCTGTTCCTCTTCGACTGCCTGCGAGCCGATGGACGCAAGATCCCGATCGAGCTGCGCCTGATTCTGGTGTGGGATGAGCACGGAGCCTTCGAAGGCATCCTGGGTGTCGGGCGCGACATCAGCCAGCAACGTCGTGCCGAGAAAGACCTGCGTATGGCCGCCACGGTATTCGAACATTCCACGTCGGCGATCCTGATCACCGACCCGGCTGGCTACATCGTGCAGGCCAACGAAGCGTTCAGTCGCGTCAGCGGTTATGACGCGTCACAAGTACTCGATCAACTGCCCACCCTGCTGACCGTCGATGATCAGCAGGAAGCGCACTTGCGTTACATCATCAAGCAACTGCACCAACGCAGCAGTTGGGAAGGCGAAGTCTGGCTCAAGCGTCGCAGTGGCGAGCATTACCCGGCGTGGGTCGGCATCACTGCGGTGCTTGACGACGAGGGCGATCTTGCCAGCTATGTGTGCTTCTTCAACGACATCAGCGAGCGCAAGGCCAGTGAACAACGCATCCATCGGTTGGCCTATTACGACGCCCTGACGCACCTGCCCAACCGCACCCTGTTCCAGGACCGTCTGCACACTGCACTTCAGCAAGCCGAGCGCCAGCAGGCGTGGGTGGTGCTGATGTTCCTCGACCTGGACCGTTTCAAGCCTATCAACGACTCCCTCGGCCACGCCGCTGGCGATCGCATGCTCCAGGAAATGGCATCGCGACTGCTGGGTTGTGTTGACGACGACGACACCGTGGCGCGCATGGGGGGGGACGAGTTCACCCTGCTGCTGCAACCGCGGGCCACCCGGCAGATCGCCCTGAACCGTGCGATCAATGTTGCTGAACAGATCCTCGGCAGCCTGGTGAAACCGTTCGTCCTCGAAGGTCGTGAGTTTTTTGTGACCGCCAGTATCGGCATCGCGCTCAGCCCGCAAGATGGCAACGAGCTGAGCCAGCTGATGAAAAACGCCGACACGGCCATGTACCACGCAAAAGAACGCGGCAAAAACAACTTCCAGTTTTATCAAGCCGACATGAACGCCACGGCCCTTGAGCGACTGGAGCTCGAAAGCGATTTGCGTCACGCCCTCGAGCAAAAAGAGTTCACGCTGTATTACCAACCGCAGTTCAGTGGTGACGGTAAGCGCCTGACAGGTGCCGAAGCCCTGCTGCGCTGGAACCACCCCCGACGCGGTCTGGTACCGCCGGGCGACTTCATTCCGGTGCTTGAAGAACTCGGACTGGTCGTGGAAGTCGGAGATTGGGTACTGACCCAGACATGCCGTCAGCTCAAGAGCTGGCACCAGGCCAAGGTCCGCGTGCCCAAAGTATCAGTCAACATTTCCGCACGGCAGTTCTCCGACGGTCAGTTGGGCACGCGCATTGCCGACATTCTCAAAGACACCGGCCTGCCGCCGGCCTGTCTCGAGCTGGAGCTGACCGAAAGCATCCTGATGCGTGAAGTCAACGTGGCCATGCTGATCCTAGACGGTTTAAAACGTCTGGGCCTGAGCATCGCGGTGGACGACTTCGGCACGGGCTATTCATCGCTGAACTACCTTAAGCAATTCCCGATTGATGTGCTGAAAATCGACCGGACGTTCGTCGACGGCCTGCCATCGGGTGAGCAGGACGCGCAGATCGCTCGCGCCATCATCGCCATGGCCCACAGCCTCAACCTGTCGGTCATCGCCGAGGGCGTGGAGACCCATGAACAGCTGGAGTTCCTGCGCGAACACGGTTGCGACGAAGTTCAGGGCTACCTGTTCGGCCGCCCAATGCCACCTAATCGCTTCGAAGCGCAATTCAGCAATGATGCGTTGTTCATGTTTGATTGATGGTGGCGGTGATCCTCGTGAAAACCGCTTGTCTCCGACATGACTGCCTTTCATATGCCAGATAAAAGCCGATGGGTTAGAATGCCCTCCTTTTCTACTGCCCCGATCCTTGAGGACCGCCATGTTCAGCCGTGATTTGACTCTCGCCAAGTACGACTCCGATCTCTTTGCCGCCATGGAGCAAGAAGCTCAGCGCCAAGAAGAGCACATCGAGCTGATCGCTTCGGAAAACTACACCAGCCCTGCCGTGATGGAAGCTCAAGGCTCGGTCCTGACCAACAAGTACGCTGAAGGCTACCCAGGCAAGCGTTACTACGGCGGCTGCGAATACGTCGACGTGGTTGAGCAACTGGCTATTGATCGCGCTAAACAGCTGTTCGGTGCCGATTACGCGAACGTTCAACCACACGCGGGCTCCCAAGCCAACAGCGCGGTCTACCTGGCGTTGCTGCAAGCGGGCGACACCATTCTGGGCATGAGCCTGGCCCACGGTGGTCACCTGACTCACGGCGCCAGCGTCAGCTCGTCCGGCAAGCTGTACAACGCCGTACAGTACGGCATCGACGGCAACGGCCTGATAGACTACGACGAAGTCGAGCGTCTGGCGGTTGAACACAAGCCAAAAATGATCGTGGCGGGTTTCTCCGCGTACTCGCAAATCCTGGACTTCCCGCGCTTCCGCGCAATCGCTGACAAAGTCGGCGCTTACCTGTTCGTCGACATGGCGCACGTGGCCGGTCTGGTTGCTGCAGGCGTGTACCCGAACCCGGTTCCATTCGCTGACGTGGTCACCACCACGACTCACAAAACCCTGCGCGGTCCACGTGGCGGTCTGATTCTGGCCAAAGCCAACGCCGACATCGAGAAGAAGCTGAACTCGGCCGTCTTCCCAGGCTCCCAGGGCGGTCCGCTGGAACACGTAATCGCAGCCAAGGCCGTCTGCTTCAAAGAAGCCTTGCAGCCTGAGTTCAAGACTTACCAGCAACAAGTGGTCAAGAACGCCAAGACCATGGCCAGCGTGTTCATCGAGCGCGGCTTCGACGTAGTGTCTGGCGGTACCGAAAACCACCTGTTCCTGCTGTCGCTGATCAAACAGGACATCTCCGGCAAAGACGCTGACGCTGCCTTGGGTCGCGCGTTCATCACCGTGAACAAGAACTCAGTGCCGAATGACCCACGCTCCCCGTTCGTGACCTCCGGCCTGCGCTTCGGCACCCCAGCCGTGACCACTCGCGGCTTCAAAGAAGCAGAATGCAAGGAACTCGCTGGCTGGATCTGCGACATCCTGGCTGACCTGAACAATGAGGCCGTGATCGACGCCGTACGTGAAAAAGTCAAAACCATCTGCGCTAAATTGCCGGTATACGGCGCTTAATCGCCCCGTATTACTGGCGACATAAAAAAACCGGCTCTTAGAGCCGGTTTTTTTTGCAGAATCCCCAGTGTTTGGCCTGTCGCATTCGCGCCCACAAATTCTGCGATCCATCCCGACCTCGTGACGACTTAACCGGAAATAGCTGACACTCCGCAGCCGTTAAGCCATCTCAACTCGCGCAAACCCCGTACGGATTTTCTCTTCCGGCAAGTCATCGGCAATGAACACAATCACACTTTCGCGCTTTTCGTCTTCAGCCCACTCCGTGTCCCAGTCAAAGCCATACAACTTCAGCACGCCTTGAAACACCATGCGTCGGGGTTCGTTGGCGATGTTGAGGACGCCTTTGTAGCGCAGCAGTTGTTTGCCGTGGTCTTCCAGCAGTTCATTCATGAACTCGCTGAGCTTGTCGATATCCAGCGGTTTGTCGGTGCGCAGAACGAGGCTGGTGATGCGGTCAATGTTGCCTGCGCTGCTCACTGGTTTCAGCGGACGCAGCATCATGCCGCCGCCAACGTCAGCGTTGAGGTTGAAACCGCGCACGTCCAGCAATTCAGCCAGATCAATATTGCCGTGTTCAACCACTCGAATCGGAGCGCGACGGTTGATCCGGGTCAGCCGTTCGCTCAGGGCATTAAAAGCGGCGTCATCCACCAAATCGCGCTTGCTCACCAACAGGCGATCAGCGAAACCGATTTGCGCCTGGGCGATGGTTTGGGTCAGGTGCTGCTCGGCATGGGCCGCGTCGACCAAGGTGATGATGCCGTCGAGGAGGTAGCGCTCGCGCAACTCCTCGTCAATGAAGAAGGTTTGCGCCACCGGTGCCGGATCAGCCAGCCCGGTGCATTCAATCACCAGACGGTCAAAGGCAATCTCACCGCTGTCGAGCCGCTCAAGCAGCAAGTACAAAGCCTTGGTCAAATCGGTGTGAATGGTGCAGCACACGCAGCCATTGGACAGGGTCATGACCTGTACGGGCTCGGTGCCAAGCAATTGGGTGTCGATCCCGGCATCGCTGAATTCGTTCTCGATGACGGCGATTTTCAGGCCGTGTTCAGCCTTGAGCAAATGACGCAGCAAGGTGGTTTTGCCGGCGCCGAGAAAGCCACTGAGTACAGTGACCGGAATGGGTTGCGAAACAGTCATGCGTACTCCTGCGTTTAAATGCGCTTCATAACCAGACCCCATAAACGAAAACGCGCCACGACTGGCGTGGCGCGCGGGATCAGAGATGACTATCCATCAGAGGCTCAGCAGCATTTCGGGCCACCTTTGCCGCCGTAACGAGCCTCCTGGCGTTCACGAAAGAACGCTTCGTAGGTCATCACCGGCTTGTCCGGGTGCCTGATCTGCATATGCTCGACGTAATTATCGTAGTCAGGCATCCCCACCATCAGGCGCGCGGCCTGGCCGAGGTATTTCCCGAGGCGACTCAGGTCATTGAACATGTGCAATTCCTCCGTTGAAGCCCGGGTTCATAGTGCGTTCGGCAGCGCCTGGAAAGGCGCCTCTTTGTCCGTACGCCCTTTGGTGCCCCATGCTGCCACACCGACCTTGATCGCATAGAACAGGATCGCGAACACCACCACCATGAACAGCGCGGTCAGGGTAGCGTTGGTGTAGGCGTTGAAAATCACGTGCTGCATCTGATCAATGCTGTTAGCCGGAGCCAACACCTGACCCGCGTCCAGGGCTGTACGGTACTTGGTCGCCAGTGCCAGAAAACCAACCGCAGGGCTCGGGTCGAACAGCTTGATGTAGCCGGCGGTGGTGGTGCAGATCAGCAGCCACACCGCTGGCAGCATGGTGACCCAAATGTAGCGTTGGCGCTTCATTTTGATCAGCACAACAGTAGCGAGCATCAGCGCGATACCGGCCAGCATCTGGTTGGAGATACCGAACAATGGCCACAAGGTGTTGATCCCGCCCAATGGGTCGATCACGCCTTGATAGAGCAAGTAGCCCCACATCGCGACGCAGCCTGCGGTGGCGATCAGGTTGGCAGGCCATGAATCCGTGCGCTTGAGCGACGGCACAAAAGTACCCAGCAAATCCTGGAGCATGAAACGACCGGCTCGGGTCCCCGCATCCACGGCGGTGAGAATGAACAGCGCCTCGAACAAAATCGCGAAGTGGTACCAGAACGCCATGGTGTCTTTGCCCGGCAGTACCTGGTGCAGGATCTGCGCGATACCGACCGCCAGGGTCGGCGCACCGCCAGCACGGGCCAGCACAGTGGTTTCACCGATGTCTTTAGCCACCGCAATCAGCGCGTCCGGGGTAATGGCAAAGCCCCAACTGCTGACGGTTTGCGCAACCGTGACCGCGTCGCTGCCGACAATCGCTGCAGGGCTGTTCATCGCGAAATACACGCCCGGATCAATCACCGAAGCCGCCACCATGGCCATGATCGCCACGAAGGACTCCATGAGCATCGCGCCGTAGCCGATGTAACGGGAGTGGGCTTCACTGTCGAGCAGCTTCGGCGTGGTACCCGACGCAATCAACGCGTGGAACCCGGACACCGCACCGCAGGCAATGGTAATGAACAGGAAGGGAAACAGCGCGCCTTTCCAGACCGGACCGGTGCCGTCGGTAAACTGAGTCAGCGCAGGCATTTTCAACTCAGGCGCAATGATCAGGATGCCAATCGCCAAGGCGAGGATGGTGCCGATTTTCAGGAACGTCGACAGGTAATCCCGGGGTGCCAGCAACAGCCAGACCGGCAGTACCGCCGCGACGAAGCCATAACCGACCAGCATCCAGGTGATTTGTATGCCGGTGAAGGTGAAGGCCTTGGCCCAGACCGGGTCCGCAGCAATCTGCCCGCCGGTCCAGATCGACGCCAGCAGCAGAATCACACCCACCAATGAGATCTCGCCAATGCGACCCGGACGGATGTAGCGCATGTAGACACCCATGAACATCGCAATCGGGATCGTCGCCAGCACCGTGAACATACCCCACGGGCTACCCGCCAGCGCTTTAACCACGATCAGTGCCAACACCGCGAGGATGATGATCATGATCAGGAAGCAACCGAACAAGGCGATAGTGCCGGGCACACGGCCCATTTCTTCACGCACCATCTCGCCCAGGGAGCGACCGTTGCGCCGGGTGGACAGGAACAGAATCATGAAATCCTGCACCGCACCGGCGAACACCACACCGGCAATCAGCCAGAGCGTACCGGGCAGATACCCCATCTGCGCCGCAAGCACCGGGCCGACCAGAGGACCGGCGCCAGCGATGGCGGCAAAGTGGTGACCAAAAAGAATATGTTTGTTGGTCGGCACATAGTCCAGACCATCGTTATTGAGGACCGCAGGGGTGGCGCGATTAGGGTCCAGCTGCATCACGTTGGTGGCGATGAACAGGCTGTAATAACGGTAAGCAACCAGATAAATCGCGATAGACGCGACCACGATCCAGAGTGCATTGATGGCTTCACCGCGACGTAAAGCCACGACCCCCAAGGCAAACGCCCCAACAACTGCAAGGATCAGCCAGGGCACATGACGCAGCAGGCTAGTATTGGTTTTCATTTTTTTTATTTTCCAGCGAGTGATCTAGGAACAGACCTCCGAGTTTAGACTCAACAGCGCGAAAGGCCACCCCCCGAACAGGGTCCTGCGCGGGTTTTCGGCGACGAAAGACCAAGAACGGGTCGCAATCAACCTGCGGGGAAAATGTCGGCAGGTACAGGTCGGTTTATGAAGCTATAGTCAGCGCTTCAGAGGGTGAAACCATGACCGAATCCAACGCAGAGCGTCGACGCTTCAAACGCATCGCCTTCGACGCCAAAACCGAACTCAGCCAAGGCCCGAACCGCTGGCCGGTTCGGCTGCTTGACCTGTCCCTCAAAGGCCTGCTCATCCAACGCCCAACCCCATGGCTCGGCAACCCGGATCAACCCTTCGCCGTCGACATCCACCTGAGCGAAGACGTCGATGTGCGCATGGACGTCCAACTGACCCACGAAGACAATCAACAACTGGGGTTTGTTTGTTTGCATATCGGGCTGGAGTCGATCAGCCACCTGCGCCGTTTGATCGAACTGAACCTGGGGGATATGCAGGAGCTGGAGAGAGAGATAAAGGCGTTGGTTGAGGGTTGAGGTACCACTTCAAAGCACCTCAACTCCTCGCTGATGATTAGCACCCACCGAGGCGGGCCCCATCCCTTTTTCAGTCGGTGCCAAACTTCGGCGAACGCGGCCCGTATAGGAGACCTGCGTTGTGCCCAGCGGACAATAGGCGCTGGCTTGTAATGCCAGCAATGGGATGGCTGGCGTCCGTCGAGCTGTTGATAATCTGTTTCACCGCAGCCGTGATCAACATACCGACTAGTCCGCCGCCGCTATTATTATTGCCTTCATCGCTCGACGCAGTTGCAGTCCCGGTCCAAAGCGTCGTTCCGGTTTTTAGGTCCACAAGCTTCGCGGTCGCCGTTACGACCGTCTGACTGCTGATCACTATATAGCTAGTGCCATACTTGATGACGGAGATATACAGGGCTGCGTCAGCACCAAAAATCTCCCTCAGCTTGGCAGGCGCCACTTGATGAATATCATTTGGTGTGGTCAGGCCATTATGCCGGAACGTTTCATCCACCAGCGCCACCGGCATCACATAATACCCAGCCTCGGCCAACGGATACGTGATCTGCGACAGCATGCTGTAGGTGGCCTTTACATCCGGCGACTCATTCAGCGGTGGCAATACCACAATGCTACTCGGCCGGCTCTGCTTGAATGCCGAGTAATCAATTGTTTTCTGGGGCGCACAGCCAGCGACCACGGCCACGACCCATAAACCGATACACAACTTGAGAAATCGCGACATCACGTCTAGCTTCCTTTCTTAGCATTCTTCAGCAAAAAATCCATGTACGTTGCCGATTCCGGGAACAGTACTTTCTCGGTCCGAAACTCTTGCACCATCTGATCATCTTTACCGACGCTCAGGTACAGCAGCCCCAACTGCGCGTGATAACCAGGCGGCGCCAAACTGTTGGTCGAACGGATCTTTTGTATGTCCCGTTCCAATGCTTCAATCTGGGCTTCTTTAGGGTCCCCTTCAAAGTATTGATACACCTGCGGCTGGTAGCTTTCCCACTGGTATAACGTTTTCGGTGCCGGCACGCATCCCGCCAACAAACCACTGCCCATTACCCCGGCAACCATCACGCCCCACGACACAAACACCTTGCCCATAACTTTCATCCTTGTTGTTGCCCGTTACTGGTTTCCTGGTTTCCAGGCGCCATTGTCGAGTGCATTGACCAGGTTGTTCACTGCCTCACGCATAGCAAGATCGAGAACCTTTCCGTTGAGAGTCGAGTCATAGCTGGCGGTGCTGCCGAAGCCAATAATCTCGCGGTTCGACAGCTCATACTCACCCGCGCCCTGGCTGGAGAACACCACCTCAGACGTAGAAACATTGACGATATTCAGCGCGACCTTGGCGTAAGCCACCTGCGACTTGCCACGCCCGAGGAGACCGAAGAGTTGGCGGTCGCCCGTTTCCTTACGGCCAAACTCAGTGACATCCCCGGTCACGACATAATCAGCGCCCTTGAGCCGCTGCGCTTGGCCCTTGATCAGGGCTTCTTGCTGGATTTCGCCCATGTTGTCGCGATCAAGCACATTGAAGTGATTGGTCTGCTGCATATGAGTAATCAGGATGGTCTTGGCCTGCCCTCCGAGGCGATCAACACCGTCGGAAAAAATCCCGCGCATATAGCTCGAACGGTTATCGAACTTACCGACCGCAATCGGCGTGCGCATACTGCTGTAGGCGCGGCTGGCGCTTTCAACCTTCAGAACCGGCAAAGCCCTAGCGCTTTCCGTGACGGAACAACCCGCCAACATACCGAGCGCTACAGGGAGTGCTCCCAGCAACAACAGCCGTGTTGTTTTGCTCACTTAAATCTCCTTGAAAAGGCCCACGCTGAGCGCTGCTCAGCCAGCCAAGGCGGGCGAACCGGACGCCGATGGTTTTATCGCCCAACAGGGACAGGTTTACTTTCTGGACAAACAGGCCAAAAAACAAACGAGAGCCTTTTAATCTTATTGACGATTACAACGTCATTTAGTTTGTTTGGTAAGCGTGCCGAGGGAGGCCTCTTTGACGAAGTAACAAACTTCCGTATCGCCTAACAGGCTCAGGCTGTTCCTTGCCATCACAACGTAGACAATCTCCCCTGCACGCACACAATCACGTAATACAGAGACCTGACTTATTCAAATGCCTTGGGAGGTAATCTATATAACCGATATCCTCTTCCGCCCCATGGAAAGAGCCACAATCCGTCTAGCCACCATAGATATCAAAGTGCCACACATGGTAGCTCGACGGATTTGTGACGTCAATTTATCAGTCACTGGACAAACTTGATTGCCTGCACACCTTGGCTAAGAAGGGTGACAGCCTGCACCTGGCAGGCCTTGAATCCGCGTAACGGCCTGGTCTCAGGTGCGAAAATGGCTGACCATGACCTGCAGCTCGTTGCCCAAGCGCGCCAGTTCGACGCTTGAGGCCGCCGTTTCCTCGCTGGCGCCAGCAGTTTGCTCGGAGATGTCGCGCACGTTGAGTACGCTGCGATTGATCTCCTCGGCCACGGCGCTCTGCTGCTCGGCGGCGGCGGCAATTTGCTGGTTCATCGACTGGATCGTCGACACCGTGCGCGTGATACTTTCCAGAGATGTGACGGCGCGACGGGTCAATTCGACGCTGCTGTCCGTGAGGACACGGCTGCTTTCCATTACGGTCGACACTTCCTGTGTACCGCTTTGCAGGCTAGTGATTAGCCCTTCGATTTCTTCGGTGGATTTCTGAGTGCGCTGAGCCAGGCTTCGGACTTCGTCTGCAACGACAGCGAAACCCCGTCCAGCCTCTCCCGCTCGCGCGGCTTCAATGGCGGCATTGAGCGCCAACAGATTGGTTTGTTGAGCCACGGCCTTGATCACATCGAGTACGCCGCCGATTTTTTCGCTTTCCTCCTTCAGATGATTCATCGCTTTGTTAGAGTTATCGACCTCGACGGCCAACAGTTCGATTTGATCTATAGCCTCACCAATAACTTTTTCACCTGCTCGCGCCTCTTTATCAGCGGCGGCGGCGGCGGCATTTGAGGCTTCTTCGGCGTTACGTGACACTTCTTGTACGGTGGCGGTCATTTCGTTCATGGCGGTCGCGACTTGATCGGTTTCGACTCGCTGGCTGTTCACACCCGCACTGGTCTGCTCGGTAACGGCGGACAACTCTTCCGCCGCACTGGCAATCTGGGTGACACCCTTGCTGATGCCACCGATCAGCTCGCGCAAACTCACCGTCATACCCTGCATGCTGCGCTGTAACTGGCCAAGTTCGTCACGCCGCTCGGTCTTGATGTCGTGACTAAGATCACCCGCAGCGATGCGTTCTGCGGCTTTCAGGGTTTCCAGCAGCGGATGGACTATCTGTGCCGTGATGACCCATGCCGCGAGAATGCCCAGGGCCAACGCCAGCAGCGTGCTGATCACCAGCAATTGGCGAGCACTTTGCGCCTCGCTGTCGCGCGCCTGACTCTGGCTGTCGATGAGTTTCTGGCTAAGCGCCTCGAGACTGACGCCAGAAACAGCCATCTGATCAAGCGTTTCCAGGCTGGTGTGTACCTGTGCAGCATAGTTCTGCACATCCTTGCGGTACTGTTGCAGCACGAGTTCCGCTTGCATCAGGCGGGTTTGTTCGCGAGGTGCAGTCGCGTCGCGGACCTTGATCAGTTCGGCTGTGACCTGATCAATAGTCGCCAGAGTTCCTTGCTCTTTGCTCGGATCATTGGTGTAGATGAAGCTGTACACCACTATGCGGGCCTGCTGGATATGCACGGCGAGTTGGCCGATGGCCTGAAACTGGCTCAAGCGCAGAGTGTCATTTTGATCTTCAACCGCAGGGGCGCTGACAAGGTCCTGGGTGGCTTCATTTAGCGCCTCGGTAATTTCTGCAGCGCTCTGCACCAACTTCGCGAGCGCTGATTCACGGTCTTTAAAGGTTCGCTCAAGCGTGCTGAAGCGGGTCCGGTAGTCCTCAACGATGCGGCCTTGCTCCTCGATAAGTTGCAGGTCCACAGGATTACTCACCACGCCGCTCAGAGACCGTTGATTGTCCTGGATACGTTCCAGCACGCCTGACACTGCGGCGCTGTTTTGTTCGTTGCGCTCAGCCAGATAGCGCAGGCGGTTAACGCGTAAATCTTTAGTCAGGGCGCTTAGGTTCGCAATGGCGCTGATCTTGTTACCGCGGTCGACCATGTTATTGGCGCTGTGCCAGCCGGTCAGCGCGATCAATAAGGTCAGTAACACCAAGAGGCCGAAGCCCAAGGCAAGCTTGGCCTTTACACCGACATGACCCAAGGCCTGACTAAAACGTTTGAACATTGCATTTCCTCAAAGTGCTGCGAACTGACGGCCATAGGCTGCTGATATGACCACTATCGGCAATGTCTAAGTGGAACTGTAGGGTATGAGGGCGAGACTTTAGTCTGCTTGTGCACGTGTGCCATAAGACACTACGGGGCAACAGAATGAGTGCGGCATAGCCTGTGCCGAGCAAGCGATTGCGACAAAGTGTCGACAGACACTCGATCGCTGATTTCTGATGATTTCGATCGCAATAAATCAGCTTCAGTGCTGGATACGCTGTCTCAGCAGACGCCTGGCATGGTGATCTCCGATGTACAGGGCAACCCGTTTTCGCAGGACATCAACTTGCCTGGCCTATGTCGATGCCACTTATCAATCCAAGTTAACCCTGACGTTGGCCAATAACCCCGATGCCGATGCAAACGGTAATATTCTTGTCACCCCAGGCAACAAGATCCCTGGCATTTCGCCCCTACAGTTCAAGTTGGGCGGCGACTATAAGATGACGTCTGCATGGACCCTGGGTGGAGACGTGATAGCCAACAGCGGCCAGTATTATGTGGGTGACGATTCAAACAAAAATGCCAGGTTGGGCGGGTATACGGTTTTCAATGTCCACAGCGCCTACCAGCTTACCGACAACATCAGACTGTTCGCCAAACTTGATAACGCGCTTAATCGGCAATATGCCACCCATGGTGGATTCGCCGCCGTTGGCGACATCCCCTCCCTTGGGCTATCAAACCCCCAATCAACCACCCCAGCGGCGCCTCGCTCGATGTTTGCAGGCTTCAACATCAAGTTCTGAGGCCTTCAAAACGGGGAGCAGTGTTTAGAGCGGGCAGCTAACGAAAATCGCCCGTTCTGTGGGTGAGGTCGAACACAGCACAGAGCGTCGAGCAATATGTCGAAGGTAAGGTAAGGTAAGGTAAGGTAAGGTCTGCAAAGTAAGTTAGACGCGGGTCATAGGGGCAGCTAAAGAGACGCAGAGCAATTCCCCCCCTCACACCGCGCCCCATTTTCAATCCGGTTTTTTTCAACCCACCGGTGTCTCGGTTCTTGACCGAGGGCGGGGGGTCGATACCAATGTGGCATCGACGATGGTGCCTTGATCCCATCCGCCCTGAGCTGGCTGAATGGCGGCGAACGGCTTGTACCACAGTAAGTGATTGTCTCGCAGGTCGATCACCACACCGGTGCCGCCGACTTGGGGTGTGGGAACACTGGTGGGCACCACACTTTAAAAATCCGGTCACTGGATTACCGAGGCGGGGCCGGGTCAGCTGTTCGCGATCAGCTTCGGAGAGCTGATCGGCACCTTTGATTTCGATGTCTTTGATGGTGAAGCAGCGAGTCTCGGCAGGGGCTGTCGGCGCGCTGGGAGTACTTGGCTTGCCGGGGAGCTCTCGAAGGCCCTCAAGACGCCTGCATTGTTTTTCCAATAAACGGTCTGACGCTCACGAATCAGGTCCGGCTCTCCTGGTGTGGGTCCGAGAGCTGCCAATGCAGGGCTCAACGTACTCAAAAAAAACAACAATACAGCCATCCACAACCTCATCCCGACGGTGAGTCTCCACATGTTCGTTCCCTCGAGACAGCATTTAATGTCAATATGACACTAATGGTAATTCGCCAGCTTTATGGCGTCAATTTGTTGTTTCGAGTCGATTCACACATTTCAGTAAGCGATTACCTTTCAAGCAACCTGCCGAAAAAAAAGCCAACCCGTAGGGCTGGCTTTCGATTTCAAACGGCGATTACGTTATTCGAACAGCGCATCCAGCGCCTGTTCCAGACGGCTCACGGCAATGATCTGCAACCCCGGAGGCGCTTCCTTGGGGGCGTTGCCTTTGGGGACGATGGCGCGTTTGAAGCCGTGTTTAGCCGCTTCTTTCAACCGTTCCTGACCGCTGGGCACCGGGCGGACTTCGCCGGAGAGGCCAACTTCACCGAACACCAGCAAGTCGTGGGGCAGCGGGCGGTTGCGCAGGCTGGACATGACAGCGGCCATCAAGGCGAGGTCGGAGGCGGTTTCCAGTACTTTCACCCCGCCGACCACGTTGAGGAATACGTCCTGATCATGGGTAGGAATCCCGCCGTGGCGATGCAGGACGGCCAGCAGCATGGCCAGACGGTTCTGATCCAGACCAAGGGTGACCCTGCGTGGATTGGCCAAGTGACTGTCGTCGACCAGCGCCTGAACTTCCACCAGCATTGGTCGGGTGCCTTCCCACGTCGCCATGACGACACTGCCGGGAACTTCTTCTTGAGCGCGGGTCAGAAAAATCGCTGAAGGATTGGAGACCTCTTTCAAGCCCTTATCGGTCATGCCGAACACGCCCAGTTCGTTGACCGCGCCGAAACGGTTTTTCACGGCGCGCAACAAACGCAGACGCCCGTCGGATTCGCCTTCGAAATACAGCACGGTGTCGACCATATGTTCAAGCACGCGAGGACCGGCCAATGAGCCTTCTTTAGTGACATGCCCAACCAGGAAAATCGCGGTACCGCTCTGTTTCGCGTACCGCACCAACAGCGCCGCGCTCTCGCGCACTTGCGACACGCCGCCCGGCGCCGATTGCAGTTGTTCGGTGAAGATGGTCTGGATCGAGTCGATCACCATGACTTTGGGCTGCTCGATGCGGGCCGTGGCGATGATGGTTTCGATGCAGGTTTCGGTCATGACCCGCAGCTTGTCCTGGGGCAAACCCAAGCGTCGGGCGCGCATGGCGACCTGTTGCTGCGACTCTTCGCCGGTGACATAAAGCGCGGGCATCCGCTCGGCGATGGCGCACAGGGTTTGCAGGAGAATGGTGGATTTGCCAATGCCAGGGTCGCCGCCAATCAGCACCACCGACCCATCGACCAGGCCACCGCCCAGCACACGATCTAGCTCGGCAGAGTTGGTGGAGAACCGGGGGACTTCCTGGACGCTGACTTCAGCCAGGGTCCTGATTTGCGCTTGCTGCCCGGTCCAGCCAGAGCGACCGCTCGGAGGGGTTGCGGCACCGCTTCCCAGGAGGGTCTCGACCAGGGTGTTCCAGGCACCACATTCGCCGCACTGGCCCGCCCACTTTGGAAAAGTCGCACCGCACTCGGTACAGCCGAACATGCGCTTAGCCTTGGCCATAACCACCCCAGTCTTAAAAGGGGGCAATCATAACGCAGGTTTGCGCGCCTGAGCGGGTGCGAAACATGAGTACGCTCATGGGATTCCTTTGCGCGCATCGCTCCCGCCCAAGCTGCACCGGAGCAGAAGTGACGCGACGCGACCCGCCTGAATCAGTCCGTCAGTTTTTTCGCCAGCGCTCTTACCCGAACGAGATCGCCCATCGCAACCTTGGTGACGCCGGTGCCGTATTCCGGATCTGCCTTGTAAAGGAACGAAAGGATGATGTGCTTGCTTTCATCGTCGGAGGAAGATAATGAGCCGCCGAAATTCTCAATCAGATCGGCCCGCTCTTTTTTGCTGTAGGAACGGTACAGCTCTCCCGCTTGCTTGAAGTTCTGCTCACGCTGGATTTTCGCTTGCTGGGTTGTACCTGCCAACGGCAGTTGACTGTAACGGGCATCGGCCTGCTCTTCACGCGGGTTAAGGCGACTCGGCTGACAGTTGACACCCGACGTGCTGTGACCAGCGTTCATCGCACCGTCCTGATTACCGTTATTAACCGGCACTTTTGGCGCATTGACCGGCAGTTGCTGCGCGTTTGCACCCAAGCGGTACAACTGCGTGTCGGAATACGAGAAGACCCGTCCTTGCAGCAGGCGGTCTTCGGACGGCTCAATGCCCGGCACCAGATTGGAAGGCGCCATGGTGACCTGCTCGGTTTCCTGGAAAACGTTGCCCGGGTTCTTGTTCAAGACCATCTGCCCGACCTTGCGCTGAGGAACGTCTGGCCAGATTTTGGTGGCATCCAGCGGGTCAAAATCGAACGCCGCCAACGCTTCAGGCTTAAGCACCTGCACATACAGGTCCCATTTCGGAAAGTTGCCTTGGTTGATATGGGTCACCAAGTCGTTGGTCATGTGGCTGTAATCACGGCCTTGCACTTCAGCCACCTGCTTCGAGTTGAGGTTATTTATGCCTTGCAAACTCTTCCACTGGAATTTCACGTAGTGAACCTGGCCCCTGGCATTCACCAGTTTGTAGGCATGCACACCGTTACCGTCCATTTCACGGTAGCTGGCTGGCGTACCGTTATTGGAGTACAGCTCGGTCAACGTGCGGGTGGCCTCCGGGACATGGGAGAAGAAATCAAACCGACGAGAGTCGTCGTCAAGGTTGGTCCTCGGGTCCGGCTTGAACGCATGCACCATGTCCGGGAACTTGATGGCATCGCGAATAAAGAAAGTCGGAAAGTTATTGCCTACCAAATCCCAATTGCCTTCACGGGTATAGAACTTGGTCGCGAAACCTCGCGGATCGCGCAAGGTCTCAGGGGAATGATTGCCATGCACCACGGCGGAAAATCGCACAAACACCGGGGTCGTCTCACCCGCTGCGAAAACGTGGGCTTTGCTCAAGTCGCTCAGGTCGTCCGTTACCGTGAACTGACCATGGGCCCCTGTGCCGCGAGCATGCACGACACGCTCGGGGATACGCTCGCGATCGAACCGCTGAAGCTTCTGGATCAACTGCACGTCTTGCAGCAAGACCGGGCCGTGCTCGCCCGCGGTTTGCGAGTTTTGATTGTCACCGACGAGCGCCCCGTTATCGCGGGTCAGGTTTGCGGCTTGCACTGAAACGGAAAGCAGGCTGACCGTCAAAAGGCTCAGAAGTCTTCGGCGGGAAACAATTCCGAGCGCGAGGGTGGCGTTCATGCTTAAAGTCCTTTTATTAAGATTTTTAGGCGCATTCAACTGCGCCCTTCAATCCTAAAAGCAATCGCCGCTTTTTTTCGCAAAACTCACCCTATGAAACACATCTGAAAACTTGTTTATTTTCAAAAAGATAGCTTGATACAGAATCCATCTGAAAACCCTGGTAAAACTAATCAGGCAATTTTCGGTCGATTGCCAAGTCGCAGGGCGCGATGCGTATAGCTGAATTACACTGCGTTAACCCACTCATCTGTAACAAGGAACAACCTATGAGCGTACTAAGCGAGTTCAAGGCATTCGCCGTCAAAGGCAACGTGGTCGACATGGCGGTCGGGATTATCATTGGCGCGGCCTTCGGAAAAATCGTTTCGTCGTTCGTCGGCGATGTTGTCATGCCACCTATTGGGCTGTTGATCGGCGGAGTGGATTTCAGCGATCTGACCGCTACCCTCCGACCTGCAGAAGGCACTCTGCCGGCCGTGGTCGTGTCTTACGGCAAGTTTATCCAGTCGATTATCGACTTTGTGATCGTGGCGTTCGCCATCTTCATGGGCGTCAAGGCCATCAATCGCCTCAAACGCGAAGAGGCTGTCGCGCCAACGCTGCCGGCCACCCCTAGCCCGGAAGAAGTGCTATTGAGCGAGATCCGTGACTTGTTGAAAGTGCAGAACGGCAGACCGCTGGAAAGTGTGATTGCCGATCCAACCCGGCTGGGTTGATGCACCACTGATCGTTCCCCGCGTGGGAGCGGCCACTTACCAATAATTTTCCACCGCCACCTGCCCCGGGCGGCGGCTCAGACTGAGTTGCATGTCGCGCAGTTTGAGCATCTGGCGGGTGTCGTCGATCATTTGCGGGTTACCACACAGCATGACTCGCGAGTGCTCGGGGGTCATTTTCAGCCCCGCCGCCCGCTCCAGCTCGCCGCTTTCAATAAGCTGAGTAATGCGTCCGCCCAATGCGCCGGGGTAATGCTCGCGGGTGACGGTCGGCAAAAACAGTAACTTGCCGGCGTAGTCGGCCAGATAGTCCCGCTCGGTGAGTCCGGCGATCAGTTGCTGATAGGCCAGCTCGCGGGCTTCACGCACGCTATAGACCAGAATGATGCGCTCGAATTTTTCCCACACCTCAAAGTCCTGCAGGATCGACAGGAACGGCGCAATGCCAGTGCCCGTGGATAACATCCACAGGTCACGCCCGTCGACGAAGCGGTCCAGGGTCAAGAAGCCGAATGCCTGACGATCGATCAGCAACGTGTCGCCTTCACGCAGGCGGCTCAGTTCGCTGGTGAATTCGCCGTCCGGTACCACGATGGAAAAGAACTCGAGAAATTCATCGTGGGGCGACGACACCATCGAATACGCCCGCCAGACAATGCTGCCATCGGCCTTGGTCACGCCCAGCCGTGCAAACTGACCGGCCCGAAAGCGAAAACCGGGATCGCGGGTGGTACGCAAGGTGAACAGATTCGAGGTCAATGGCGTGACGTTGAGCAGCGTCTGGTGGGTGTATTTCTCTGCGCTGGCAGTCATGGGCGCTCCTGGCTCCTGCAATTAAAAAGAGGAGCGCCCAGTGTCCCGCAAAGCGACGTCGATAAACACCGGCGGTTTGTAGTGGCATTTAGAAGAAAAGAGCGTGTTGACCATAAGCAAATGCTCTAAATACAAAAACGTATAACACCACGCCGAATCATTCCAATCTGGACTTAACAGGGCCCGTTTTTTTCGAGAGTCGTGGCCTCCTCCCGCACAAGCAGGGGGTCTATGGCAAAGTGAACCAAAAAATATCGTTCATTTGAATAGCGTGTAACGGCCAAGCCATTCACCCGATGACTTGATGCCCCCTACTGACCTCCCAGTGCAGGAAATCCCTCCTACACTGGGAATCGTATGTATCGAGTATGGAAGCTCAATCATGAACAGCTTGAACCCGGATCAACTAGAGACATTGATGGCCACTGTGGAAGAATCCGTTTGGGAAAATGCCTTTTCCTCTCGGTTAAGGCGGGGCGAAGTCCACTCTATTCAGGACCTTCGTGGCGTCAAAAAAAGACTGACACAGACACGTAATCACGAAACGACTTCATCCACAGAGTGCTACAAGAAAGTCGAACAAACTTTATGGCTGTGCCACCTGCTACGGACCTTCATGACAGAACGGTTGTTGACCCAAACCCCGCCCTCCATCAGTCCATCGCTGTCGATCCGGGAAACTGAAATACTCAAATGGTCTGCCAAAGGCAAAACGGCAGATGACATCAGTACCATCCTCAAGTTGAAAACACGCACGATCAATTTTCATATCGCCAACGCGATTAAAAAAATGGGTGCGACCAACAAAACCTCGGCCGTGGTGCAGGCTGCCTTGAACGGCATTCTCTGAGCGTTTTTTTAGCCCCTCGGAAATCCAGCAGATGTCCGGGTGCAAAAACACGTAAAATCGACGGCTTCTGCGCGCGTCTTGACATCAGAGACGTGCGCAATAGTCTCCGAAAACAGAGTTCCCCTGCCCATGCCCCTGCTTAACAGCCCTTTCGCTCAGCTCGATCTCATCCGCCAGCCTGACCAACAGAACGAGCCGTTGCAGGCGTTCGACGCAGCCGATGAATACCTGCTCAGTCATGTGGCGGAGCAGGGCCTGACTCCAGACAGCCGCGTGCTGGTGCTCAACGACAGCTTTGGCGCGCTGGCAGCCAGCCTCGCCAGCCACGCGCAGGTGATGAGTAGCAGCGACTCCTTTCTCGCCGCGCTAGCACTGGAAAAAAACCTCGTGCGCAACGGCCAGGCCTTTGATGCAGTGCCGATGATTCCGGCCAGTGACATGTTCACCGGACCGTTCGATTGGGTACTGATCCGTGTCCCGAAGACCCTGGCCTTGCTCGAAGAACAACTGATTCGCTTGCAGGGGCAACTGGCACCCGGCGCGCAGGTGATTGCAGCTGCGATGATCAAGCATCTGCCGCGCGCGGCGGGCGATTTGCTGGAGCAATACATCGGACCGGTGCAGGCGTCATTGGCGGTGAAAAAAGCGCGCTTGCTGTTTGCCACCCCGCACATCAAAGGCGTGCAGCCCTCACCCTACCCGAGCCGTTACACACTTGAAGACCCGGTCATCGAACTGGTGAATCACGCCAACGTATTCTGTCGCGAAGGACTGGATATCGGCACCCGGGCGTTTCTACCGCACCTGCCGAAAAACCTCGGCTCGGCACGTGTAGCGGACCTGGGCTGCGGCAACGGAGTGCTGGCCATTGCCAGCGCACTGGCCAATCCGCAAGCGCATTACACGCTGGTGGATGAGTCGTTCATGGCCGTGCAGTCAGCCACTGAAAACTGGCGGACCGCATTGGGTGAGCGCGAGGTTATTGTGCGGGCCGGCGACGGGCTGGCCGGTCAGGAAGCTGACTCGCTGGACGTGGTGCTGTGCAATCCGCCCTTCCATCAACAACAGGTGGTCGGTGATTTCCTCGCCTGGCGTATGTTCCAGCAAGCGCGCGATGCGTTGGTGGTCGGCGGCGCACTGTACATCGTCGGTAACCGCCATTTGGGCTACCACAGCAAACTGGCGCGACTGTTTCGCGGCGTCGAGCAAGTGGCCACAACCCCGAAGTTCGTGGTGCTTAAAGCGCGCAAGTAAAGGCACCGCCGCGATGGCGGTGCTTCAGGCAAACCGCGGCGGGACGCGTAGTTGCAAGCGCGCTCCTGCCAGGAACTTGCGCAAGCCCTCAGTGCGTGGTCAGCCCTGCCGCGTTCATGAACAGCCGCATACCGTAAGCGACTATCCCCAACGCCAGCACACTGCCGGCGTAGATCCCAACCAGCCAGGCTACGCGCTGCCAGACCGGCTTTTTCAGCGCCGGGTCCGGTTCATGGGAAGATTCTTCAGCAGACATCGTCATCCCCTCCTCACTAGTGATAGCCGTCTTCGTGGGTGACCTTGCCACGGAACACGTAGTAGCTCCAGAAGGTGTAGCCCAGGATGAACGGGATGATGAACAGCGTGCCCACCAGCATGAAGCCCTGGCTTTGTGGCGGCGCGGCGGCCTCCCAGATAGTGATCGACGGCGGCACGATGTGCGGCCACAGGCTGATGCCCAACCCGCTGTAGCCGAGGAAGATCAACACCAGCGTCAGCAAAAACGGCGTGTAGTGAGCATTGCGTGCCACGGCACGCAGCAGACCATACATCGTCACCAGTACCAGAATCGGCACCGGCAGGAACCAGAACAGGTTCGGCAGGCTGAACCAGCGGGTGGCAATTTCAGGGTGGGTCAGCGGCGTCCAGATGCTGACGATAGCGGTCACCGCCAATACCACCAAGGCTAACGGCCGAGCCAGATCGTGCATCTGCTTTTGCAGCTTGCCTTCGGTTTTCATGATCAGCCAGGTGCAGCCCAATAGCGCATAAGCGACGATCAGGGCGACGCCACAGAACATCGTGAACGGCGTCAGCCAGTCCAGTGCCCCCCCGGCGAACTGGCGATTGACCACTGGAATACCATCGATGAACGCCCCCAGCGCTACGCCCTGGAAGAAGGTCGCGGTCAACGAGCCGCCGATGAACGCTTTGTCCCACAAGTGGCGCTTATCATCTTTGGCCTTGAAGCGGAACTCGAAGGCTACCCCGCGAAAGATCAAACCGATCAGCATCAGGATCAGCGGCAGGTACAGCGCCGACAACACCACCGAATAGGCCAGCGGGAAGGCGCCAAACAATGCTGCGCCCCCCAGGACCAGCCAGGTTTCGTTACCGTCCCACACGGGGGCCACGGTGTTCATCATCACATCGCGCTCGGAATCGTCCTTGATGAAGGGGAAAAGAATCCCGATCCCCAGGTCGAAGCCGTCCATGACCACATACATCATGATCCCGAAGATGATGATCACAGCCCAGATAAGCGGAAGATCAATACCCATGACTCAATTCCCCTTGCTCAGGCTGTGAGTGTCATCACCGTCGGAGCCGTCTTCGGCAGCGGAGAGAGGACGTGCAGGCGTGCGTTGCTGGCCCGGACCACCGGGGTTCTGTTCCTTGCCTTCGTTGCTGACCGGGCCTTTGCGCACCAGGCGCATCATGTAGCCCAGACCAACGCCGAACAGCGTGAAGTAGACCACCACGAACAATCCCAGGGTCAGGCTCATCTGCCCGAAACTGTGCCCGGAAGACGCATCGGCGGTGCGCATCAGGCCGTAGACGACCCACGGTTGACGGCCGATTTCAGTGGTAAACCAGCCCGCCAACATCGCAATCAGACCCGACGGGCCCATCCACAAGGCGAGGTACAGGAATGCCCGCGAGTGATAAAGCTTGCCGCGCATGCGCAGCCACAGGCTCCACAAACCGGTAAAGATCATCAGGAAGCCCAACCCGACCATGACCCGGAACGACCAGAACACGATGGTCGAGTTAGGCCGGTCTTCAGGTTTGAAGTCCTTCAACGCGGGCACTTGCTCGGTCAGCGTGTGGGTCAGGATCAAGCTGCCCAAGTAGGGGACTTCCACGGCGAAACGGGTTTTTTCAGCCTTCATGTCCGGCCAGCCGAACAGGATCAGCGGGGTCGGCTCATTGCCGACATTTTCCCAGTGACCTTCAATCGCGGCGATTTTAGCCGGCTGGTACTTGAGCGTATTGAGGCCGTGGAAGTCGCCGATCACTGCCTGAACAGGCGCCACCAGCAACGCCATCCACATCGCCATGGAGAGCATGGTGCGAATTTGCGGGGTGTCGCGACCGCGCAATAAATGCCAGGCCGCCGAGGAACCCACAAAAAACGCCGTCGCCACAAATGCCGCCGTGGCCATGTGTGCCAGACGGTAGGGGAACGACGGGTTGAAAATCACCGCGAACCAGTCCACCGGAATCACTTGGCCATTGACGATTTCAAAGCCCTGCGGGGTCTGCATCCAGCTGTTGGACGCGAGAATCCAGAACGTCGAGATCAGCGTGCCGATGGCAACCATGACCGTGGCGAAGAAGTGCAGGTTGCGCCCGACCTTGTTCCAGCCGAACAACATCACCCCGAGGAAGCCTGCTTCAAGGAAGAATGCGGTGAGCACTTCATACGTCAGCAGCGGCCCGGTGATCGACCCGGCGAAGTCAGAGAACCGACTCCAGTTGGTACCGAATTGGTAAGCCATGACCAACCCGGAGACCACGCCCATGCCGAAGTTGACGGCAAACACCTTGGACCAGAAGTGGTATAGATCACGGTACACATCGTTCTGCGTTTTCAGCCACAACCCCTCAAGCACCGCCAAGTAACTTGCCAGACCGATAGTGATGGCAGGAAACAGGATGTGGAATGAGATGGTGAATGCGAACTGAATTCGGGCGAGATCGAGTGCCTCTAAACCGAACATAGGACTTCCTCTAATCAAGTGGTACCGGCTACTGACCCGAGGTCAGCAGCGACTGCCCCCACGGATATGGAGTGCTGCGGGGTGAGATTGTTCTGTTTTACTTCACAACGCGGGGATTCGTGCAGCCGACGAGCATGCAAAGCCAGCAAATGCTTTGACGCAGATCAACCATTGATCAAAGAGTAGCCCTGTTTTGGATGGCGAACTGTGTGGTCGATTGTCGCGTGGCGAGTTGCCCCACGTTCGCAACACCGGATTGCTGTGTGCCCGCAGTGGCAAACAAATGTTACAAAGCACGTGATAATCTCTCGCATTCACCGCCGAGGCCGCCTTTCCAATGCCTGATCAAGCACCTGCGTTGCTGCGTCATCATCGACCCTTCCTGGCTTTCTGGTTTGCGCGAATTTTCACCGCCAGCGGCTTTCAGATGTTGACCGTGGCCATCGGCTGGAACCTCTACCAACTGACCGGCAACGTTTTGGATCTGGGCCTGGTGGGCCTGGCCCAATTCATCCCCCGGGTGATTTTCATGCTGCACACCGGGCATGTGGCTGACCGTTATGACCGACGCAAGGTCTCTGCGATCTGCCAGGCGGCCCAGGCCTTGATCGCCCTGGCACTGGTGATCGGCAGCACCACCAACAGCGTCACCCCGGAAATGATCTTCATCCTTTCGTTTTTGCTCGGTGCCGCCCGCTCTTTCGAAATGCCGACCACCCAAGCGCTGTTGCCCTCCATCGTGCCCACCTCGCTGTTTCCGCGGGCGGTGGCGGCAGCACAGTCAGCGCAACAGTCGGCGACCATTGTCGCGCCGGCGCTGGGCGGCTTTCTGTTTGCGTTCGGTAGCACCTGGGTCTACGGCCCGACGGTGCTGCTGTATGTCATTGCCTGCGCGCTGATGCTCAATCTGCCTGCGCGGCAGACGCCATTGAACAAAGCCAAGGCCACCCTGGACTCGCTGCTGGCCGGGATTCGTTATATTCGCAGCCGTCCGGACATCCTCGGCGCAATTTCGCTGGACCTGTTCGCGGTCTTGCTCGGGGGCGCCACGGCACTGCTGCCGGTATTCGCCAAAGACATTTTACTGACCGGCCCTTGGGGGCTTGGTCTGCTGCGCTCGGCTCCCGCAGTGGGTGCACTGCTGATGTCGTTGTGGCTGGCGCGCTTCTCGGTCGAGCGCAACGTGGGGCGGGTGATGTTCACCGCTGTGGGCATCTTCGGCGTCGCCACCATTGCCTTCGGCCTGTCGACCTCGTTCTGGTTTTCCCTGGCGGTGCTGGTCGTACTCGGCGCGGCGGACATGATCAGCATGGTGATTCGCGCCTCGTTCGTGCAGCTCGAAACACCG
Source organism: Pseudomonas sp. 5C2 (assembly GCF_034314155.1). Classification (NCBI taxonomy): domain Bacteria; kingdom Pseudomonadati; phylum Pseudomonadota; class Gammaproteobacteria; order Pseudomonadales; family Pseudomonadaceae; genus Pseudomonas; species Pseudomonas sp. 5C2. The sequence goes on from NZ_JAVIWH010000003.1 coordinate 307,095, forward strand.
GACGAAATGCGCGGCCGGGTCAGTGCAGTGAATGGCTTGTTCATCGGCGCGTCCAACCAGCTCGGTGAGTTCGAGTCCGGCCTCACTGCCCACTGGATGGGGACTGTGCCTGCCGTGGTACTCGGCGGCATCGGTACACTTGCCGTCACAGGGACCTGGATCAAACTCTTCCCTAGCCTGGCCAGGCGCGACCGAATGCGCGATCTGGTGATGGAGCAAGAGAAACAGCCAGCCTGACAGATCGCGTTGTCTTACACGACGGGCGACATTAGATAAGCAGCAACTTACCCATGGCCGCCCGCTTACCTTTACCGCACAGCTGTTCCACCAGCGTGAGTGCAAACGCCAACGCTGCACCAGAACCTTGCGCGGTGATGCAATTGCCATCGACCACCACCGGTTGATCGACGTACGTACACCCCGACAACCGATCACTGAATCCCGGATGACAGGTCATGCGCCGTTGTTTGAGCACGCCGTACACCTGCAGTGCCACGGCAGGTGCTTCACCGATAGCGGCGTAAAACCGTCCTGCTTTCGCCTGTTCATTCACCCGCTGGGCCAACGGCTGATGATCAGCCAAGCGCTGTGCGCCTGGCATGCCACCGGGCAAGACGATCAGGTCGAAGCTTTGCGCCAGCACATCGACCAGCATCGCATCAGCGGTCAACCGCGTGCCACGCGCGCCCGTCAACATGCGTCGGGACTCGACGCTGGCGACCAGCACTTCAATCTCGGCGCGGCGCAGCACATCGATCAGGGTCACACTTTGCAGATCGTCGATGCCGTCGGCGACGGTGATCAGGGCTCTTAACGTCATACACGAATCCTTTGCAGTGATGCGTTGAGTCTAGTCAGCTTTATATGGCCCGACAGCTTCGAGCGTCGATAACGTGCAGGGCCGAAATCCGGCCTGCTTTCCACAAAGCATCTGCTCGCCCCCATCCACACACGCTGCTGTTATGATGCGCGGCTTTTTCCGACCTACAGAAAATGTACAGGCCAGTGGCACAGTCTGTGCTTTGCTGCTTTAGTCGATTCATTCAAGGCGCAGGACGCGTCACGGGGAGCCAGGCATGCTGGAAAGGCTGTTTCAACTCAAAGCACACAACACCAATGTGCGCACCGAGATTCTTGCGGGCGTTACCACCTTCCTCGCCATGGCCTACATCCTGTTCGTCAACCCGAGCATTCTCGGCGAAACCGGTATGGACAAGGGTGCGGTGTTTGTCGCCACCTGCCTGGCAGCCGCCATCGGTTCGGCCGTGATGGGCCTGATCGCCAACTACCCGATTGCGCTGGCGCCGGGCATGGGCCTCAACGCCTTCTTTACCTACACCGTGGTTCTGCACATGGGCCACACCTGGCAAGTGGCGCTGGGTGCGGTGTTCATCTCGGCGGTGATGTTTTTCCTGCTGTCGATCTTCAAGATTCGCGAATGGATCATCAACAGCATTCCGCTGGCGCTGCGCTCGGCGATTGCGGCCGGTATCGGTTTGTTCCTGGCGCTGATCGCCCTGCACAACGCCGGTATCGTGGTCGGCAGCCCGGTCACCATGGTGGGCATGGGCGATCTGAAACAGCCGGCACCGATCCTCGCCACCCTGGGCTTTTTCCTGATCGTCGCGCTGGAAGCCCTGCGCGTGCGTGGTGCGGTGTTGATCGGCATTCTGGCCGTGACCATCGCGTCCATCGCGCTCGGCTTCTCCCCGTTCGGCGGCGTGATGTCGATGCCGCCATCGCTGGCACCGACCTTCTTGCAACTGGACATCCGGGGCGCACTGGATATCGGTCTGTTCAGCGTGATTTTCGCCTTCCTGTTCGTCGATCTGTTCGACAACTCCGGCACCCTGATCGGCGTCGCAAAACGCGCGGGTCTGATGGGCAAGGACGGCTACATGCCGAAAATGGGCCGCGCCCTGATCGCCGACAGCACCGCCGCCATGGCCGGTTCGCTGCTGGGCACCTCGACCACCACCAGTTACATCGAATCGGCAGCCGGCGTGAGTGCGGGCGGACGTACCGGCCTGACCGCCGTAGTGGTCGGGATCCTGTTTCTGCTGGCGTTGTTCTTCGCACCGTTGGCCGGTAGCGTTCCAGCATTCGCCACGGCACCCGCCCTGCTGTTTGTTGCGGTGTTGATGATGTCGGGCCTGGCTGAAATCGACTGGGACGACATCACTGTTGCCGCACCGGTGGTGATTACCGCCCTGGCGATGCCGTTCACCTACTCCATCGCCAACGGCATCGCCTTTGGTTTTATCTCCTGGACGGCTATCAAGCTGTTGTCCGGGCGCCGGCACGAACTGAATTCGGCGCTGGTGATTCTGTCCATCCTGTTCGTGATCAAGTTGGGTTGGTTTAACGCATGAGTGTCCCTTTCGACCCTACGAGCTACAGCCATCAGCTCGCAGAAAAAACCACGCGCCTGCGTGAATTGCTGGCACCGTTCGATGCACCCGAGCCGCAGGTATTCGACTCGCCGCGCGAGCACTATCGCCTGCGCGCCGAGTTCCGTTTGTGGCGCGAGAATCAGCAGCGCTTCTATGCGATGTTTGTCCCCGGCAACAACCACACGCCGATTCTGGTCGACGACTTCCCTATCGCCAGCCAGCGCATCAATGACTTGATGCCGCTGCTGCGTGCACGATGGGAAGCCAGCGCGACCTTGAACTTCAAGCTGTTCCAGGTGGATTTCCTGACCACGCTGGCAGACGATGCGATTATCACCCTCTGCTATCACCGGCCACTGGATGACGACTGGCAGGCGGTTGCGGAACAGCTCGCGGCCGACCTTAATGTGTGCGTGATCGGCCGTTCAAAGGGCCAGCGCATCGTCATCGGTCGGGACTATGCGATCGAAGAGCTTCAGGTAGCCGGGCGCACCTTCAGCTATCGGCAACCGGAAGGCTCCTTCACCCAGCCCAACGGCGCGGTGAATCAGAAGATGCTCAATTGGGCATTCGATGCCCTCGGCCAGCGCGACGACGACTTGCTGGAGCTGTATTGCGGCAACGGCAACTTCACCCTGCCCCTGGCGACTCGCGTGCGCAAAGTACTGGCGACAGAGATCAGCAAGACCTCGGTCAACGCCGCCCTGAGCAACCTTGCCGACAACGGCGTGGACAACGTGACCCTGGTTCGCCTGTCTGCCGAAGAGCTGACCGAAGCATTGAATGAAGTTCGCCCGTTCCGCCGTTTGTGGGGCGTCGACTTGAAGAGCTACGAATTTGGAAGCATCTTCGTCGATCCGCCTCGCGCCGGCATGGACCCGGACACCTGCGAACTCAGCCGGCGTTTCGAGCGCATCCTGTATATTTCCTGCAACCCGGAGACCCTTGCGGCGAACATCGCGCAACTGCATGACACCCACCGCATCGAACGCTGCGCACTGTTCGACCAGTTTCCCTATACACACCATATGGAATCAGGGGTGATGTTGGTTCGGCGATAACCGCCGACGGGGGCGCCGTAGCGATAAAGTCTGCACGCGCCCCAGTCTTCAGAACTATTTGCACTAACCCCCCCTCTATATCCGCAACAAGTCTCTGTTATGTGTAACCCTTGCCCCAGGCTTAAAATGAGGTGCATGCGCTTCAGACTGATGGTCCGACAGGGATTTGAGCCTAGGACGCACAAAAGCGTTTGAATTGGTGGGTGCCGGATGATATTGAAGAAGCGCTTAACGCAGCCAACACCATTGGCGATGATCACTTGCAACAACAGGGTCAAGGCCGCGTAGTACCCGATTCGTTTACTCACGGCTCCTCTGCACAGCGCGTGCGCTGGTTCAAAACAGGTTTCGCTCAGGGCCAACTCAATCAGTGCGACACTTTCGCCGCAAAGAGCCTTTAATCACATGATAAAACCGCTATTGGTCTTGTTGTTGAGCACCCTCCTAAGCCTTACGGCGAATGCAGCGGATACCGCGGTGAAAGCCCTCAGCCCCCAGCGACTGGCCATCAATGGCGGTCTAGCGACTGTCGGCCTGAGCAAAGACTGGAAAACGCCACAACCCAATACCCGACGCGCCGTGATCGTCATTCACGGTCGCTTGCGCAACGCGCAAACCTACCTGCGTAGCGCTGAACGAGCGGCCTATCGGTCCGGGTATCGCAGCACTACCCTGCTGATCGCTCCGCAGTTCCTGGATCGAAAAGACATCGTCAAACACCAACTGCCGGATTCGATACTGCGCTGGCACAAAGACGACTGGATGGAGGGTGACGCGGCCATCGGGCCGGTGCCGGTGAGCTCCTTTACCGTCATTGACGAGATTCTGACAAAGCTGAGTGATCGCAAACTGTTCCCTGCCTTGCAGGAAGTGGTTATCGCCGGGCATTCGGGTGGCGCGCAGGTGGTTCAGCGCTACGTATTGATTGGCAAGGGCGGGGCCGCTCTGGAGAAAGCCGGGGTCACCCTGCGTTACGTGGTCGCCAACCCGTCGTCATACGCGTATTTCGACGCACAGCGGCCTGGACCGGTGGACAAGGCGTCTTGCCCGGGGTTCGATACCTGGAAATACGGGATGAACAAGTTGCCGCCTTACGCTGGCAAGCAAACCGTCGAGCAGATCGAACAGAATTATGTGAAGCGTGACGTCACTTACCTGCTGGGTCAGCTCGATACCGACATCGATCACCCGGCACTGGATAGAACCTGCGCCGCCGAAGCCCAGGGCGCCTACCGCCTGATTCGTGGTCACAACTTCTTCAATTATCTGCAGCAGCGCCACCCTGAAGGGCTGAACCAGCGGTTAATTGAAGTGCCTGGCGTAGGCCATGACGGCGACGCGATCTTCACCTCGCCTGAAGGGCAGGCCGCATTGTTCAGGCCGCAGTGAGCGACTCAACAGACGTCGGTTCGCAGCGGGACGCGTAGTTACACGTCAGCGCCAACATAATGTTCTATTTCAAATGGTTGTTGGTTGCTTGATAGATAGATGCTGGCTTAAAACGCCAGCATCTCGCGCAATGCAAAGCAATCGCTGGCGTACCAGTCGGTCAGTTCCGGCCATGGATTTTCGGGCAGGTTGACCAATATGGTATGGGTGCCTGCCGCACGACCACAATCGAGGTCGAAGCGGTAGTCGCCGACCATTACCATCTGTGATGGGTCGACATTCCACGCCTGAGCCAGTTTCAGCAGCCCTCCGGGATCAGGTTTTGGCGGTGCTTCGTCGCGCCCGAGAACGTCATCGACGGCAAAACAATCCGCCAGGCCAATCGCTCCGAGCGTTACATGCGCCAACTCGCGGGCATTGCGAGTGAGGATGCCCAGCCGATATCCGCGCGCCGCCAACTCACGCACCAGCTCGACAGCGCCAGCTGCAGGCTGCGACGCCAGTGCCAGCTCACGTTCGTGCTCCAGCAGCCAGGCATGCTTGGCCGCTGAAATCTCGGGCGGCAGCGCGGCCAGATGGCTGAGAATGTCATCCTGCTGCGGAATCTCCAGGGCGCGCTTGATCGCCGGAAAATCGTGCACGGCCAAGGTCAGGGTGCCATCCATGTCGAACACCCAATGCCGAACCTCCGCCAGGCTCATGCCCAATCCTTGCGATGACGGATCAAGCCTTCCTGGGTAACAGAGGCCACTAACTTGCCTGCGCGGGTGTACACGTTGCCACGCGAGAAACCACGGGAATTACCGGCCCAAGGGCTGTCCATCACGTACAGCAACCAGTCATCGGCGCGCAGATCGGCGTGAAACCAAAGGGAGTGATCAAGGCTGGCAACCTGCATATCTTTCTGCCAGACCGACTTGCCGTGAGGCTGCAACGCCGTCGTCAGCAGATTGAAATCCGAGGCGTACGCCAACATATACTTATGCAGCGCTGGAACATCCGGCAGCGGGCCGTCGGCGCGAAACCAAACGTATTTGATCGGCTCTGTCGGCTTAGGGTTGTAAGGATCAATGTCAGTTACCGGGCGGAACTCGATCGGCTTGGGGCACAGCAGTTTTTCACGCATGTGATCCGAGAGCAGGTGCGCACGCTGGCGGGTCAATTCAAGTTCCGAGGGCAGGTTTTCTGGCCCGACGACGTCCGGCATCGTGGACTGGTGCTCATAACCTTCTTCGTCGTACTGGAACGATGCGCTGCACGTGAAAATCGGTTGCCCCTTCTGGATCGCCGTGACCCGGCGGGTGCTGAAGCTGCCGCCATCGCGCACCCGGTCGACCTGATACACCACAGGCAGGGTGACGTCGCCGGGACGCAGGAAATAGCCGTGCAGCGAATGCACGTGGCGCTCGTCTTCGACCGTCTGACTGGCTGCCGACAGGGATTGGCCCAGCACTTGCCCGCCGAACAACTGGCGAAAGCCAAGGTCCTGACTACGCCCACGAAAGAGGTTCTCCTCAATGGGTTCCAGGGTTAGCAGTTCAACCAGATCATCCAGCACTTGGCTCATTCAGGGACTCCTCTCACAAAAACAATGCTGCGCCTTCAAGACTGCGGCGGGCGACGTATTCAGGCAGAGACCGAGGGTATCCCTAAGGGTTTATTCCGGTCTGCACGGCCAATGGCCAAATGATACAGAATTTGTCGACGCCAGCCTTACTCATCCCTTCAGGGTTTGCAGCCATTGTTGCCGAGTGATTCGATACAACACATGAGGTTTCAACAGATCGCCGTCAGCCAGTTTTGGATGCTCGAAGTCATCCGACAGATCATGCTGCATGCCAATGGCCTGCATGACTTTCTGTGACGCGAGATTGTTCTGCGCAGTGAAAGACACAATCTGATCCAGATCCAGCCGCTCGAAACCGCAACGCAGAGCGGTCCAGGCGGCCTCGATGGCAAAACCCAAACCCCAATGTTCCCGCGCCAGACGCCAGCTGATCTCGACAGCCGGAGTGAAGTGAGCGTCAAAACTCACCACTTCCAATCCGGTAAAGCCGATAAATGCCCCTGTGTCCTGGCGTACCAATGCCCACAGGCCAAAACCCAGCTCGGCGAAATGCCCACGCATTCGTCCGATCTGGGCCGCGCTTTCCAGCCGACTCATGGGTGTTGGAAAATAACGCATCACCTGCGGGTCGGCACACATCGCCGCGAACGCCGGCAAATCGTCATCTCGCCACTGCCGCATCAGCAGCCGGGCACTGTTGAGTTCGAGTATCCGCTCCATCGGGTTGCTCCTATCACCATCCGGTAAATGACTTGCCGAAGTAGTACACCGCTCAGCAACCCTCAATCAAGGTGCTGGGCGGGCATGGACAATGCTGGCAACATTCAGTTTCGACCCCTGACCGGAAGTAAAATGCCCCTGCCACTCATCTACCACGATGATTACAGCCCGGATTTCCCGGCTGAGCATCGCTTTCCGATGGATAAATTCCGTTTGCTGCGCGACCACCTGATTGAAAGCGGCCTGACCACCGACGCTCAACTGTTGCGCCCGGACGTCTGCCCGAGCGATGTTCTGGCCCTGGCCCATGATCCGGCGTACATCCAGCGCTACATGAGCGGTGACCTGTCCCGCGAAGACCAGCGCCGCCTCGGCCTGCCGTGGAGCGAGGCCCTGGCGCAGCGCACAGTGCGTGCGGTGGGCGGCTCGCTGCTGGCGGCCGAGCAGGCGCTGCAACACGGCATGGCGTGCCACCTGGCGGGCGGCACGCACCATGCGCACTATGACCACCCCGCCGGCTTCTGCATTTTTAACGATCTGGCAGTGATCAGCCACTATCTGCTGGAAAGCGGTCGAGTCGGACGCATATTGATCTTCGATTGTGACGTGCATCAGGGCGACGGCACCGCACGCATCCTCGCCAACACGCCCGATGCGATTACCGTTTCCCTGCATTGCGAAAAAAACTTCCCGGCGCGCAAGGCCGAAAGTGACTGGGACATCCCGCTGCCCATGGGCATGGGCGATGACGATTACCTGAAAGTGGTCGACGATTTATTGAACTACTTGCTGCCGTTCTATCAGCCGGACCTGGTGCTGTATGACGCCGGGGTCGACGTGCACAAGGACGATGCCCTGGGTTATCTGCAACTTACCGACGCCGGGGTGGCAGCTCGCGATGAAGCCGTGCTGCGCCATTGCCTGCACCGGGACATTCCGGTGATGGGCGTGATCGGCGGAGGCTACAGCAAGGACCGCAAGGCGCTGGCGCGACGGCACGGGATTCTGCACCACAGTGCGCAAAAGGTATGGCTGTCGGCCGGATTGAACTGAGTCTTTACCGCTGCCGTCCCGCCTTAACTGTCCACAATGGCTGTGGAACTGCCTGTGGATAACCTGAGCGAAAGCCTCTCAAGGCCTTATTCTGCGTGGCCTGGCGACAGCTGTATGTTTTTTGAACAAGAGTTTTCCACAGGCTGATCCTGCGCACAGCCCTGAACAGAGCGTCTGTCCTCCGGTAGAATGCACGGCTTACTTCGCCGACCCGCAGTGCGCCATGACCCACGTCCCTCCAGCTGTTGCTCATTCAGTCGCGATCATTGGCGGCGGCCCTGCGGGATTGATCGCGGCCGAGGTCTTGAGCCAGGCCGGAATCAAGGTCGACCTGTACGATGCCATGCCCTCGGTAGGTCGCAAGTTCCTGCTGGCAGGTGTTGGCGGAATGAACATCACCCACTCCGAACCCTACCCGGCGTTTCTCTCCCGTTATGCCGAACGCGCGCCCTTCATCGCGCCGTTACTGCGCAGCTTTGGCGCCGATTCGTTGCGCAACTGGATTCACGAACTGGGCATCGAGACTTTTGTCGGCAGTTCGGGCCGGGTGTTCCCCACGGACATGAAAGCGGCGCCGCTATTGCGGGCCTGGCTCAAGCGCCTGCGCGAATCAGGCGTCACCCTGCATACCCGCCATCGCTGGCTGGGCTGGAACGCCCAAGGTGAGTTGCGCATGGCTCACGCTGACAGCGAACAAACGATAAAACCCGACGCGGTCCTGTTGGCGTTGGGCGGCGCCAGTTGGGCGCGGCTCGGTTCGGATGGCGCCTGGCTGCCCTGGCTGGAACAACGGGGTATCGGCATCACAGCCCTGCAACCGAGCAACTGCGGGTTTGAGGTAGCGGACTGGAGCGAACTGATGCGCAGTAAATTTGCAGGCGCCCCGCTGAAGAACATCGCCATCGGCCTGCAAGGACAAACGCCTCGCTTGGGCGAATGTGTACTGACCGAGTCCGGCGTCGAGGGCAGCCTGATTTATGCGTTGTCGGCGCACATCCGTGAGCAGATCAATCAACAGGGCTCGGCGACCGTAAACATTGACCTTCTGCCAGGCAAGGAGATTGGAAAAGTCCAGGCAGCGCTGGCCAAACCACGCGGCTCGCGCTCAATGTCCAAGCACCTGCACAGTCAGTTGGGGATAGATGGGGTCAAGGCGGCGTTATTGCGCGAACTAGCGCCAGCTGAGTCGTTCGCCGATCCGGCGCTACTGGCCAAGGCGCTGAAGGCTTTGCCGCTGACACTGGTCAAAGCACGACCGCTGGATGAAGCCATCAGCACCGCAGGCGGCGTGCCGTTCGAAGCGCTGACGGAAAACCTGATGTTCAAACAGCTACCGGGCGTGTTCTGCGCCGGAGAAATGCTCGACTGGGAAGCACCCACCGGTGGCTACCTGCTGACTGCGTGTTTCGCCAGTGGCCGTGCGGCGGGGTTGGGCATGCTGGAATGGCTTCACAGCAACGCCCTGTAGCCGCGCGCTTGCCCGCTATGGTGGGCAGCTCGCTCTACATCAAGGCTTTTTCTTGCGTGGCCCAGTATTGAACACAGGGACTTTGCGCACCGCCTTGACCATCGGCACGTCAGCGGCTGTTTCGCCGCTGTCGACCCATTTGCCCAGGTTACGTTTGCCACCGCCTGACACTTTAGGTTTTTTCGGCTTCTTCGGTTTTTTCAGAATCTGGCCGCTGGCGTCGGTGGTCGGCACGCGATGCTCCGGCTCGAAATCCTGTTCTTCATGACGCTCCAGAGTCTGGCGGGTCAAGGTTTCGATGGCAGACAGCAGCTCCACTTCGTCGGCGCAGACAAACGAAATCGCTTCGCCAGTCAAACCCGCACGCCCGGTACGACCGATCCGGTGGATGTAGTCCTCGGCCACAATCGGCAGGTCGAAGTTGATCACGGTCGGTAAATCGTCGATGTCCAAACCGCGTGCGGCAACGTCGGTAGCGACCAGAATCTGGACCTCGCGGGCCTTGAAACGGTCAAGCGCACGCTGACGGGTTGCCTGCGGTTTGTCACCATGAATACCATCGGCGTTGATGCCCAAGCCTTGCAAGCGCTCGACCAGTTGATCAACACCCACGCGGGTCTTGGCGAATACCAGCACCTGACTCCAGTGCTGCTTTTTCAGCAGATGGATGAACAGTTCGGTCTTGCGCTTTTTGTCTACCGGGATCACCCACTGCTTGACCGAACTCGCCGCGACGTTGCGCGGGCTGACTTCAATGGTCAGTGGATCATCAAGCATCTGCCCGGCCAGTTGGCGGATTGCGTCGGAGAAGGTCGCGGAGAACAGCAAGGTCTGACGACGCTTGGGCAGGGCCGCATAGATATCACGCAGCTCTTCGGAAAAACCGAGGTCGAGCATACGGTCAGCTTCATCGAGAACCAGGATTTGCAATTGATTAAACTTCAGCGCTTTCTGCCGATAGAGATCCAGCAGGCGACCTGGGGTTGCCACCAGTACATCGACCCCGCTGCGCAGCTTCATCATCTGCGGATTGATGCTGACGCCGCCGTACACCGCGTAAGTTTTTAGCGGCAGGTTTTCGTTGTACTGCTCAATGTTTTCATGAACCTGTTCCGCCAGTTCGCGGGTCGGCACCAATATCAGTGCGCGCACCGAGTTGGCCGCCACTTTTGGGCCTTCCATCGTCAGGCGTTGCAGCAACGGCAGGGCAAAGCCTGCGGTCTTGCCGGTGCCGGTCTGGGCGGCGGCCATCAAGTCGCGGCCGGCCAGCACCGGAGGAATCGCCTGTGCCTGCACAGGCGTCGGAGTCTGGTAGCCGAGGGCCGTAACGGCACGCAACAAGGGTTCGATCAGGCCGAGAGTGGCGAATGTCATGGGGATACCGTAGGGAAAATTCAGCGCAAGGCGCGCAGTTTACCCTGTCCGCACCGATCCAGCCTGTTCCTGTTTTTGTTCCGGCTGTTGTTCCAGGGCAGGTTGCTTGCGCCACTGTGGCAAACCGATCAGCACCACCGCGCTGATGATGACTGCCATCGCCATGCACTCTTCGACGCCGATGTGTTCACCCGCGAACAAAGTACCCAGCAGCACCGCCACGGCTGGGTTGACGTACGCATAGCTGGTCGCGGCCGCCGGGCGCACGTTTTTCAGCAGGTACATGTACGCGCTGAACGCCACGATCGAGCCGAACACCACCAGGTACGCCAAGGCGCCCCAGCCTGCTGCGCTCGGCATTGTGTGCAGATGCTCACCGCTCAAGGCGCTGCCGATCAACAGCACCACACCGGCGACGATCATTTCCGCCCCGCTGGCGATGGGACCGACGGGCAACGGCAGGCTTTTACTCCAGACCGAACCGAACGCCCAAGAGGCTGCCGCGAAAATCACCAGCGCAGCGCCATACGGGCTGGACTGCAGATTGGACCCCATATTAAGCAGGCCGATACCGATCAAGCCCAGGAAGATTCCGGCCCATTCCAGACGGGTGTTGCGATGCCCCCATAACAGACCAAACAGCAGTGTGAACAAGGGCACAACCGCCACAGACAGGGCCGCGACACTGGACGTCACGCCCAAATGTTCGGCCACCGTGATCCCTCCGTTGCCACAGGCGAGCAGCAAAAAGCCGATCATCCCCGCCGCCTTCCATTGCGTCCAGGTCGGTGCAGGGGTCCCGCGAAAGCGCATGAAGGCATAGAGCAGGCACCCGGCAATCAGAAAGCGCACCCCGGCCATCATCAATGGCGGCCAGGACTCGATGCCGATGCGAATCACCAGGTAGGTCGATCCCCAAATCACATACAAAGCAAAGAAAGCGCCAATCAGGAGCAATGGAAAGCGGCGTGAGTTCGACATACCAGGCTCTTAAGTCAGTTTTTATGATGACTTATCTTATGAAAGTGGCAGCGTAAAAATAAGCAGTAAACCCTGTTTATTCACAGCCAATACTTTTCAAAGAACGGATGTTTGGCTTATAAACAGTACTTTCGAAAGTTGGCCAAAGGTGCGTGATGACCCTGGATAAATACGATCGAGTCTTGCTCGATGCGCTGCTGAAAAACGGTCGCGCTTCTTTTGCGCAATTGGCGCGCCTGGTCAACCTGTCGGCCCCCGCAGTGGCCGAACGCGTGGCCAAGCTGGAGGCCTGCGGCGTCATCACCGGCTATGAGGCGAAAGTGGACATGGCCAAGGTCGGCCTGCCGATTCAATGCGTGATCGAGTTGCGCCTGGCCAGCCATGGTAATCAGCAGGCCTACGATGATCTGGTGCGGATTCCCGAGCTGACCCAATGCCACCGCGTCACGGGGGACCCGTGCGTGATCATGCAGGCGGCTGTCGGTTCGATGCCGGAATTGGAGGACCTGATCAACCGGGTGGCACAGTTCGGTTTCAGCAAAACCTCAATCGTGCTGTCGACAGCGATTGATCGGCGCATGCCGCTGGGCCATCTGGACGGTAACGGGAAAGCCTGAAAGGCCGCGCTTAAAAACCGCGCTGACGCTTCAGGGCTTCGCTGATTTTAGCTGCGGGGACTTTCTGCAAGGTGCACAGGAACTGATGGGACACCCCGGCGATGCCATGAGTCTGCCGCAGTTCATTGGCCAGGTGCGCCGTGAGGTTGGCCGCCATCTCCGCATCGGCCATGGCCCTGTGCGCCTTGCCCGTGTGCGGTAGCTTGGCCCACGTAGTCAGGGTGCCCAGTTTGTGGTTCGGTGCACCCGGCATCAAGCGGCGCGCCAACAGCATCGAACAGGCAAAGCTTTGTTCGCGACTGCGTTGAATGCGCGACAGTTCGTAGTCCCAGAACTTCTGGTCGAATGAGGCGTTATGCGCCACCAGCGGCGTGGTGCCGACAAAATCTGCCACTTCATTCATGACCTGAGTCGCCGACGGTGCCGTGCGCAGCATGCTGTTGCTGATGCCGGTCAGCCCTTCGATAAACGCGGGGATACGCACCCCGGCATTCATCAGGCTTTGGTAACGCTCGACAATGCGCCCCTGCTCCATGATCACCACGGCAATCTCGGTGGCCCGACAGCTGTTGTTGGGGGAAATGCCGGTGGTTTCAAAGTCGATGACTGCAATGCGTTCCAAACGTGATCCAACCCGTCAAAAATTTCAAAAACAAAAAAGTCAGTGTTTCAGCCGATCAGTTTTTCAACAGCAGCGCGCCTTCGATCGGCACATAACGGCTGGCGGCGCGAATCAGTGAGTTGGCGGTCAACCCTGGCACGCCATAGGCGATGGCCTCAACCCCGTGTTTGCTGATGATACGCTCAAGCAGCAGATCGAAGTCGCCATCACCCGACGCCAACACCACCTCATCGACATGCGGCGCGGCGTCCATGATATCGATGGTGATACCTACGTCCCAATCGCCCTTGGCCGAGCCGTCGCTGCGCTGGATGTAAGGTTTGAGTTTCACGGTAAAACCCAGATTGCGCAGAATCTGCTGGAACTGCTGCTGTTTGCTGTCACCCCGATCAATGGCGTAGGCATACGCCTCGACAATCTGCCCGCGCTGGCTGATATCGGCCCACAGGGCGGCGTAGTTGAAGTGGCAACCATAAGCCTGGCGCACGGTGTAATAGAGGTTCTGTACATCGGCGAACACCGCAATTTTCTTCACCGGAAATCCTCATGGCGCAGGCGTGCGCAAGCTGGCAGCAACGACCCGGGAATTGGGTCGGTGCTCAGTATGCCAGCTTGGGGGATATTTGAAGAGAAGGGGTGTTACCCCTGTAGACGTACTTCAATCAGACGAACGAGTCGTCATCGTCGGAAAACGAACCGCCGTCATCATTGCCGTAGTCGGTATCGGCGAAGCCACCCTGGTCGTTGCCATAGCCACTGTTGTCGGTCACGCGCTGATTGTCGTTACCCCAGTCATTATTGCTGCTGTTGTCATTGGCCTGGCTTGGCTCTTCCTTGATCACCTCGACCACTTCTTGCGGTTGCTGGTTGTTATGGAACAGGCTACTGATGCCTTGTGCCAACATCACACCACCCGCTACACCGGCTGCCGTCTTCAATGCGCCACCGAGAAATCCACTGCCGATAGGCGCGGCAGGTGCTTGTGGTTGAAACTGGCCTTGAGGCGGGGCAGCGTAATTGCCTTGTGGAGCGTTGTATGGTGGTGGGCTTGCCGAAGGTGCTGGTTCGCGCCAGCCACCGGAAGAAGGCTGCGCGGCTGCCGGACGAGGTTGCGAGAACGATTGTGGCTGGGCTTGAGGCTGGGCATCGCGCGAGCCACCAAAGATGCTCGACAGGAAACCGCCGCCGCTTGGCGCCGGAGCCGCCGCCTGAGCTTGCGCTTGCGCTTGTTGCAGTTGGGCCTGCAGTTGCTTGACCTGCTCGGCGAGCTGTTTGCCGTGCTCATCGAGTTGTTTGATCGCCGCTTCTTGCACCAGGATCGCCTGCGCCATGTAGTACGGGGCGGCTGGCTGCTGGTTCAGGTGCTCCTTGATCCGTGCTTCAGCCTGGGCATCCCGGGGGGCTGAATCCGCTTCGGCTTGTCTCACTTTCGAGAACAGGCCATCGATCAGGGTTTGTTCTTCGCTGTTCATGGCGACCTCGTTAGATTGCCGTTAAAAAACATCGCCCAGTCAGATTGACCAGACGTAATCAAGATAATGGGGTTGATCGACGCCGTTTCAATAGAGGCTTCAAAAAGTTGCCTCACCCGTGGATAGGTCTCTGGGTAAAGTGCGCGGTTGGCCCGCCATCGGCCATACGCTAAAGTGTGGCACCGCTTTTTGCCTTGCGATCCCGATCAATGAATCCGCTGACCGTTCTACAAGACTCGCTGTATTTTTTTCGGCGCAACCTGACCAGCATCCTGATGCTGTGCCTGCCGCTGGTGGTGGTCGAGGCATTGAGTAAACAAATGCTCAGCAATGCACTGGCCGCTGACGCCTCGCCTGCTTACGAATTACTCGTTGGCCTGCTGTTCTACCCGCTGTATACCGGCGCGCTGATTCTGTTCCTGGACGCCCGCACGCGCAGCGAACAACCGCGTAAACGCGATTTGATGGCCATGGCGTTGCGGCTGTGGCCGACCTTTGCCGTACTGTCGGCCTTGAGCACGCTGCTGATCATGTTTGGCTTGTCGATGTTCGTCATTCCCGGCATCTGGGTGATGGTCAAACTGGTGTTCTCCGAGTACCTGCTGGTCTTGCGCGGGATGACGCCACTGGCGGCCATGCGCGAGAGCATCAAGATGACCCAAGGTCATTTTCTGCGGATCCTGGCCTGCGTGCTGTGCGTCTACGTGCCCTTGTCGGTACTTGAAGGGGTCAGCCTGTTCATCCTGCCAGAACCGCTGAGCATGCCGGTTTCCTTGATCATCGACAGCACCAGCAGCTTTTTGCAGTTATTTACCAGCGTCGTGATGTTCCGCTTGT
Organism: Pseudomonas sp. 5C2; assembly: GCF_034314155.1. Taxonomy (NCBI): domain Bacteria; kingdom Pseudomonadati; phylum Pseudomonadota; class Gammaproteobacteria; order Pseudomonadales; family Pseudomonadaceae; genus Pseudomonas; species Pseudomonas sp. 5C2. Next base: position 322,649 of record NZ_JAVIWH010000003.1, read on the forward strand.
TCATGCTGATCGACGACGCCCCGGAAAAGGTTTGACCTGCCAAGCCTCTGCCCCTTTGGCAACACCTCAGCTATGCTCAGGCTCATCTTGCAACGCGATTCAGTCATTGAACGTTCTGCGTTCTAAGTTGAGCCGATGACCCGTTTATTGCGCTACATCTTGATTGGCCTGTTGGCGATTGGCTTGATGTGCCTGCTGATCTACAACCTGACCTGGCATCCCGCAGCACGCGAGCTGCTGCAGGCCAGTTGTAAAAACCCGGCACCGGTATTGGTGCCCGGCCAAGCACTGAAAGTCATGACCTGGAATATCCAATACCTGGCCGGCAAGCGTTATGTGTTCTGGTACAACATGGCCGATGGCAGCGGCCCGGATGATCGCCCTACGCAGGAAGACACTGCCTACAACCTCGATGAAGTGGTTCGAGTGATCCGCGATGAACAGCCGGACATTATCCTCCTGCAAGAGGTGAACGACGGCGCCAAAAGCACTCACTACGACAACCAGCTGACGTTGCTGCAAGAGCGGCTCAGTGACCTGTTCCCCTGCAGTTCGGAGGCGTTTTACTGGAAGGCCGACTTCATTCCGAGCCCGCATATCTTTGGCAGCGTCGGGATGAAACTGGCCACCCTGAGTCGCTACGAAATCGAACACGCTGAACGCATCCAGCTACCGCAACCCTCGACCCATCCGATTCAGCGCCAGTTCCAGCCCAAACGCGCCCTGCTCGTGAGTTACCTGCCACTGCGCGATGGCGGACAACTGGCAGTGATCAATACGCACCTGGACACCTTCACTCCGAACGACGACACGCTGCAGCGCCAGATAGAGGCGACCGGCAAACTGCTGGATACATTCGAGAGTCGCGGCACGCCTTGGTTGATCGGGGGCGATTTCAATCTGTTGCCCCTCGGACAATACCAACGGCTGGCCCCGGAACTGCGCAGTGAATACATGCCAGACAGTGCATTGCACAGCCTGTGGGACAAGTACCCGATGATCCCGAGCAACACTGAAGTCGGCGGTGTTGATCGCGGCAAGTGGTTGACCCACTTCCCCAACGACCCGCGCATCAGTGGCCCGGACCGGACCGTGGATTACTTTTTCTACAGCCCGCGACTCAAGCGCATAGACGCTCAGGTGCGCGGGGACGACACCCTGTTGATCTCTGATCACTTCCCGGTGATAGCGCGGTTCCTGCTGCCGATGCTGCCTTAAGACCGCATCGCCCACTTCGCGGGTAGCCCGCGCGGTCGTGCCCAGCAAAGAGTTCGAATAGCTTCCTGTTAACCGGGCACCAGGAAATGTTCGTAGCCAAGGACAGGCGCCTGCCTTGCCGATCCAGATCTGAGCAGAGCAGAGCCATCCTCAGAGTTGCCCTATAGCGCCAATGGAGACCAACTCGAAAAATCTATACTTTTCTTTGGCCGCCGCTTTTCTGGCTAGCTGCTCGGCATCAAAACGACTCAACGTATTGGCATCGTGAATGAACAGGCTCTCTTCGCCTTCGAACTCCCGTGTCACCCGAAGGGTAACGCGAAGCCCGGTGGAAGCTCTTTTTTTAGGCTTCGGTACTGCTGCGGGCGGTGAGACCTGTCTTTGCTCTGGTTCCTCTGGTGCAGCTTCGGCTTTGATATCAAGCCCCAAAGCGTTTCGCATTTCTTGCTCAGTCAGTCCTGTATTCATTACGACATCTTTTTGGGGGAGTTAAGTGCCACTTTATAGACACGAGAGGAGATTGACGCAATGCCCTTTGACGGCATTGTGCAACTCTAACTATTACCCATCTTTTCTGCCCCCGTTTCGATGCTGTCATCACGAGGAGATTTAACGTCTACCTCAAGACGATACCCTGCACTTGGCACGGTCTGTATCAACGAACTGGCAAAACCTTCGTCGAGTTTGCAGCGCAAGCGATAAATATGCTTATCGATCACATTGTCGTTAGGGTCAAACTCGTAATCCCAGGCGCTCTCCAGAAGCATGCTGCGGGTCACGATCTCACCGCTGTGGCGCATCAGCTTTTCCAATATCAAGGTTTCCCGATAGGCTAATGCGATGGTACGCCCCTGGCGAGTTGCCTGGCGTGTAGCACAATCAAGATGGAGTTCCCCCGCCCGGAGTGTTCGCGAAGGGCCAGGAACCTGACCCCGTGTCCGCAGCAAGGCGTCCACTCGGGCCAGCACTTCAATAAAGGCATAGGGCTTGGCAAGATAGTCATCGCATCCGGCCTGCAGACCTTCGACCCGTTGAGCGGTCGAGGCCAGCGCGCTTAGCATCAGTATCGGCGTGTGCAACTGCCGGCGGCGTAATTCACGCACAAGCGCCAAGCCATCCATTCCCGGCAACTTGCGATCGACGACAAGCACGTCATACAACTCCTCGAGCGCCATCGCCAAGCCTTGTCGGCCTTCTTCGGCGACATCGACGATATGGCCGCTTTCACTCAAGCCGCGTAACAGATAAGCCGACGCGCGAGCATCGTCTTCAATTACCAGGATGCGCACACGCAGCCCTCCGATAGCGAACCTAAACTTTCTTTCATGTTCACGCGACCTGTGCGTTTACTTCGGTTTGGCACACTATGCCACTGAAAGGGTCGAGGGCCAGCGCCACGCCCCATCTGTCCGCCCAACCGAGGCCTGTGCAACGCTCATGACCCATGTTCTAGTCGTCGAGGACGACCCCACCACTGCCCGCGAAATCGAAGCAGCCTTGCAGGATCATGGCTTTGACGTGACCTGCTCCAACAACGGTCGCGACGGCCTGTTAAAAGCCATTGGCGACACGTTCGACATTATCGTCTTGGATCGTATGCTTCCCGGTGCCCTGGATGGACTAGGCATGCTCACCGCCTTGCGCGCATCAGGTGTCGCGACGCCGGTGCTGATTCTCAGTGCGCTGAGCGCACTCGACGAACGGGTTCGCGGCTTGCGTGCTGGCGGTGATGATTACCTGACCAAGCCATTCGAGTTCATCGAGTTGACCGCACGTCTGGATGCCCTGAGCCGACGGCGTATCGCGCAACCGGACCAAGAGCGGGAAAGTCGTCTACGGGTCGCCAATCTTGATCTTGATCTGTTACGTCGCACCGTGCGCCGAGGTGATAGGCAGATAGACCTCTTACCCCGGGAGTATGCCCTGCTTGAATACCTGGTTCAGCATGCAGGCCAAGTGGTGACCCGCACGATGATGTTCGAAGCCGTCTGGAATTACAGCTACGACGAGCGCACCAACGTGATTGAAGTACATATCGGGCGCTTGCGCCGCAAGATCGATGCCGAAGGCGAAGAACAGATGATCCATACCATTCGCGGAGCCGGCTATGTTCTCCGCTCACCTGCGTGAAATACCGCGCACCATCAGCTTTCGTACCGCGCTGATGTTTCTGGCGCTGTTCGGCTGTTCGTTCCTTGCCCTGTTTGGCTACATATATTGGCAGACGACCGGCTATTTGAAGTCAGAAGTTGACGCATCGCTGTACCACCAGATCGACATCCGCAGCCGACAAGCGCCTGCATTGCGACAACAGGAAATCCGTCAGCATACCGAACAGGACACAGAGAGTCGTACCCCACACGCCTTATTCAGCGCCGATGATCAGCTGATAGCGGGTGCGATCCAGACGTTACCCGATTTCAAGCGTTACGACAGACCCTATCAGGTCGTATGGCATAAACAGAACGAACACAGTCGTCCCATTCGCTTCATGGTTCACCAACTGGAAAACGGGCAAAAACTGCTGGTGGCTCAAGACATCTACGATATTCATGAATTCGACGAGCTGTTGATTAATGCGTTGATCTCTGGGGGCGCGCTGCTGGTGGTGGTCGGCCTGCTCGGAGCGATCACTCTTGGCTATTCCGCCAGACGCCGGCTGGACGCCCTTAGTCGTTCGATAGAACGGATCATAGAGGGTGATCTCAGCAAGCGTTTGCCGACTCGCGGTAACCGGGATGACATTGACCGTACAGCCAGCGTCGTCAACGGTATGCTCGATGAACTCGAACGTCTGATGAGTGAAGTCAAAGGTGTCTGTGACGACATCGCCCACGATCTGCGCACTCCACTCACCCGCCTGATCGCCGGACTGGAACGCGCCCAGCGACGCAGCCTGAGCAAGGATGAATATGCGACAGCCATTGACTCGGCCATTGAAGAGGCCATGGGTCTTTTGCAGACATTTCGAGCGCTGCTGCGCATCTCCGAAATTGAAAGCAGTGCCCGACGCAGCAACTTCGCCATGGTCGACCTGAACCGGATCGCGGCAGATGCCACGGAACTGTTCGAGCCGCTGGCCGAAGAGCGAGGCATGACTCTGGAACTGGTTCCCAGCAAAAAACCGGCAAATCTGTCAGGGGATCCTCAGTTGCTGTTCGATGCCGCCTGTAACCTGCTCGACAACGCCATCAAGTTCTCACCCGATGGCGGCCGCGTTCAGGTCATCGTGGTTGCTGACGCGACCCATAGCGGAATCCGCGTCAAAGACAATGGGCCTGGCATTCCGCAGGCTGAGCGCGAAGCCGTGTTCCGTCGACTATACCGTTCCGAGTCCAGCCGCCACATGGCGGGCAATGGACTCGGCTTAAGCATGGTGTCTGCGGTTGCCCGCCTGCATGACATGACATTACAGGTGCAGGACGCGCAGCCGGGGTGCCAGATCGACCTGGTGGGTAAAGCGCTGTCAGTTTGAGAGCGCGGTATCGCCAGCGTCGGTATTTTGGCTGCTGACCACGGTCAGTGGCATGCCCGGACCCATATTGCGCCATCGGCTTCTGCCATGGCGCTGACGGAAACACCCAATCACTCGGTCTGCTCGCTCGACAGCACACGTTTTTTGTTCACGTGGGCAATAGCCTAATAACCTTTTTCAATTTCGTATTGATAAGCCAGTTTCAGGCAACCCTGAACTTGATGCTCACGGTGATCCCCTATCTGCATGGACATCGAACCTATAAAACAATCCTGTCGAAAAGTTTATGCACCGGGGAACAGCCTGAAAGGTTGCCCGCTTTAGAATGAGCGCAAGCCTGAAGCTTATGCCAGTCACCTTCGAACTGGCATTACCTTAACCGTGGAGATTCCCCAATGAAAACCCTTAAAGCTCTTTTGATCGTCAGCCTGATGAGTGCCTCCGTAGCGGCGTTGGCTGAAGGTGGTGGAGACCGCGTAGTAGCACGGATGGACGCCGCTCGTGAGGTCTCAATGACGCACTACCAGCAGGCCAAACATGACCAGGCCGTAGTGATTGCACAGAAAGCGGTCAACCACGATGTTGAACGTTCCAACTAACAATGAACCGCCCATTCATTCAACGGGGTCGCCATGCGCTTGAAGTGTCATGGGATTCAGTGGGCCGCCGTATAGAACCTGAGGTGAATCGAGGACTTGCTCGCCATATGGCGGCAGGACTCGACGTGGTAACGGCGATAGACGTATCGGGCCCCAGGCGTAGTCCAACCGGCCCGGATTGCACGTTCAAATGGACGAGCGTCATCCCGGTTATGCGCGGCAAGACAGAATGGCAGCGCTGAACCATAAGATCAGTTTCATGTCACCACGGAACATCATTCCGTTACCTGAATCATATTCAAAGCGGAGCAGTTTCCGCGATGGCGCGCGTTACGCGAATGATCATCAACGTGTCAAAATCTACAATCCATTTACCCAAGAAACTCTATTAAAGCCCTCTTCACCTGAGCTAACTACTCACGGGGGCTTCATCAACAAACACAGACACTCAGGCGTACTTCTTACATCAGAGAGACTCACTTAATGAATTAACTCTGGTTTGGCTTTGACGGAACGTTGACCTTCCACAGCGTACATTGCGCCCGCCTGTACTTCGCGCTACCGCTTGTTCGTTGCCCCCTAACATAGACATGGCGTCCGCAGTGGATATAGGTTGATCCGGGGCGAACGGCGGCTTTTTAAAACGCTGTACTTCATAGTTCTAATCCGATTTCAGGAGCACATCCCCCCTATGAGCACCCCTCTCCATCTGAACAAGTTGCCGGAAATAACCCTGGCGTTCTGGGTGATGAAAATCTGTGCCACCACCCTCGGCGAGACCGCTGGCGATTTACTGTCGATGACACTGAATGTGGGGTATGCGATCAGCTCGCTGATTCTGATAAGCGCCTTCCTGATTACACTTGGCTTGCAGCTGTTTTCGAAGAGCTATAAGCCGGTGTTGTACTGGATCGTTATTCTCTCCACCAGTACCGCAGGCACCACCATGTCGGACTTTATGGATCGCACCCTGGGCCTGGGCTATGCGTCCGGCTCGCTGATTCTGATCAGCCTGTTGATCGCGATTTTTGCCGTCTGGCGATTGAGCGAAAAAAGCCTGTCGGTGAACAACATCCACACCACTAAAGGCGAGCTGTTCTATTGGGCGGCCATTCTGATTTCCAACACGCTGGGGACAGCGTTAGGCGATTACCTGGCGGATGACTCCGGCCTGGGCTTTGCCGGCGGCGCACTGCTGATCGGGACGGCAATTGCCGCAGTGGTGTTGGCCAAGTTCTACACGCGGATTTCCACCGTGCTGCTCTTCTGGTTGGCGTTTGTCCTGACCCGACCGTTCGGCGCGACACTCGGTGACTTCCTGACCAAGTCTCATGAAAAAGGTGGTCTGGATTTTGGCACCGTTGGTTCATCGTTAGTACTGGCCGGTGTATTGGTCGTACTGGTGTTCTTCGCCGCCAAGGCCCGCAGCGCCGAAGAAGTGTACGGCTAAACGGTTTATGGAGCAGTGCGAAAATGAAGCCCCGTGTCGAAAAAACGCACAACATAATGTGGTCACTTTTCCAGCACATTTGAGGACGTGTTCGGAGAGCCCCTAGGGCTTACGCGGCTTGATCCGCGCTGTAGCTTCAGCCACCAGAGGGTCTTCGGGCCAGTAGTGTTTCGGGTAACGCCCCTTGAGGTCTTTTTTTACCTCTAGATAGGTGCTGCGCCAGAAGCTGGCCAGGTCCTGAGTCACCTGCACCGGGCGGCGGGCAGGTGACAGCAGGTGCAGTTTGATAATTTGTCGGCCGCCCGCAATGCGCGGGGTTTCAGCCAAGCCGAACAGCTCTTGCAAACGCACCGCCAGAATCGGTGGATGTTCGCTGTAATCCAGACGCACTGAAGAACCGGACGGCACGCTCAGGTGATGCGGCGCCAGCTCATCCAGGCGTTGCGGTAACGGCCACGGCAGCACGTTGTGCAGGATCGACGATAGGTCCAGGTTGGCGAAATGACTGAGGCGCGACACCTTGCCCAGGTAAGGCTGCAACCAGTTCTCCAGGCTCGCGAGCAACGCCGCATCACGCACATCCGGCCATTCGCTATCGGCCTGTTTGTCCAGATCCAGCTGACGCAGCAACGCCACCCGCGCCTGCCATTGGCGCAGCTCGGGGGTCCACGGCAACAGTTCCAGCCCTTTACGCCGAATCAGTGCCAATAACGCCTGGCTGCGGGCGGATTCGTCGAGGCCGGTCAGTGGCTCGCGACTGAGGATCAGTTCGCCCACCTTGCGCTGACGCTCGGCACGGAACACTCCTTCTCGCTCGTCCCACTCCAGATGATCGAGGGCAATCACTTGTTCTGCGAGTACTGAGTCGAACAGTGCCGGATCAAATTCCGCCGCCAGATAAATACGTTCTTCGCGCTGGCCCTGGCGACTACCGAGGTCGGCGACCACCAGCCAGGGTTGTTTCATCAAGGCATCGGCTTCCGCGAACAACGCGGCGCGGCCGTTGGCCAGGCGATATTCAGCGCCACCGGCACGCCGCTGTTGGGCCACGCGATCCGGATAGGCCAGCGCCAGCAAGGCGCCCAACCAGCGTGGGTGATCCGGATCGCTGACCGGGGTGTTCGCCGCTCCGCGCTGCTGCCGCTGCAAAAGACTTCGGTACTGCCGCGCCAGTTGTTTTGCCCGCTGCACCCCGCCTTGAGCGCCACGCGCCGCACGCTCGGTGCCGGCCAGCAAGGTCAGGCGGGAGTGCAGGTCCGCACCGCCGCCACGCAAGATGTCACGCTCGCCGAGCAAGGCCGCGACGTCACAGGCCAGTTCGCCCAGACCCAACGCCTGACCGCGCAACAGTAAATGCGCGATGCGTGGATGCGCGGGCAGCTCAGCCATGGCCTGGCCGTGCCCGGTGAGTTTCCAGTCTTCACCCGATTTCCGGGTCAGCGCGCCCAACCGGCCGAGCAGGTCCTGAGCTTGCGCATAGGCCGCCGCCGGTGGCTGGTCGAGCCACACCAATTGCGCCGGCGTAACGCCCCAGCGCGCCAGTTGCAAGGCAAGCCCTGCCAGATCCGCCTGAAGAATTTCTGCCGTGCCATAGGCGGCCAATTGATCGTGCTGGGCTTCGGACCACAGCCGATAACACACGCCCGGCTCCAGTCGCCCCGCCCGCCCAGCGCGCTGGGTGGCACTGGCGCGGGAGATGCGCTGAGTGTCGAGACGCGTCATGCCGCTGCCGGGATCGAAACGCGGCACGCGCGCCAATCCCGCATCGATCACCACCCGCACCCCATCAATGGTCAGACTGGTCTCGGCGATATTGGTCGCCAGCACCACTTTGCGTGTGCCGCTCGGCGCGGGCTCGATAGCCGCGCGCTGGGCATTCAAGTCCAGCTCGCCGTGCAACGGACACAGCAAAATATCGTGGCGCTCGCCAAGAACCTCGGCCAATTGTTGATTGACCCTACGAATCTCGGCCTGCCCCGGCAGGAACACCAGCACGCTGCCCGACTCATCACCCAGCGCATCGAGTACGGTTTGCACCACCCTAGGCTCGATAAATTCACCGACCTGAAAGGTTCGCCCCCAGCGCATCGCCACCGGAAACATGCGCCCGTCACTGCGGACAACAGGCGCATCGCCCAGCAGACTGGACAGCCGTTCACCTTCCAGCGTCGCCGACATCAACAGAATCTTTAGCGGTTGCTCGTCCCGGAACAGCCCCCGTCCATTCAGACTCAAGGCCAGTGCGAGGTCGGCATCCAGGCTGCGCTCGTGGAACTCATCGAAGATCAGCAGGCCGACGCCTTCCAGCGCCGGATCGTCCTGCAAGCGACGGGTGAGAATACCTTCCGTGACCACTTCGATTCGGGTCGTGGGACCAACTTTGCTTTCCAGGCGGATCCGATAGCCGACGGTTTCACCGACTTTTTCGCCCAACTCCCAGGCCAACCGCTCAGCCGCCGCTCGCGCTGCCAACCGCCGCGGCTCAAGCATCAGGATGGTCTGCCCGGCGAGCCACGGCTCTTGCAACAGCGCCAGGGGCACACGCGTGGTTTTACCGGCACCGGGCGGTGCTTCGAGCACCGCTTCGTGGCGCGCCGCCAGGGCATCGCGCAAGGCAGGCAGGACAGCATCGATTGGCAGAGAAATCATGGCAGCTCCAGAACAGGCTACCGATTATACGGGGCCGGCGTCATCGCACGAAGGGCGACTGCAATAGTCTTAGCCATGAAGCATTTGCCTTGTATAGTTACCCCCATCATTCAGGAGATCTTTATGCGCATTCCTTCCCGCATTATCGGCGGCGTTCTGGTCGCTGCCTTACTGACCCAAATGACCGCCTGCGGCAGCATTTTCTTCCCCGACCGCCGTGGACAAATCGACGGCAAGGTCGACCCCCTGGTGATCGGTCTTGATGCAATCGGCCTGTTGTTCTACATCATTCCCGGTTTGATCGCCTTTGGCGTCGACTTTGCCACCGGTGCTATCTATTTGCCCGGCGGCAGCACCGCCCAGGTCAGCCCTGAAAAGCTGCAACCGGCGATCAAGGCTGACGGCAGCGTCGATAACAGCAAACTGCAAGCAATCCTCGAAAAAGAGCTGGGCCGCAGCCTGCCGCTCAATGACCCACGCCTGATCCAGCACCGTGGCAGCGCGCAACAGTTGGCGATGTACGGCCTGCAACCGTCCGCCTGATTTAGGAAAGCACCATGACCACCCTCCCCGAACACGCGCGCCTGTTGCGTCTGGCGACCCGTGCTTCACTGGCTGTCGCGAGCATCCTGATCGTCACCAAAGGCATTGCCTGGTGGCTGAGTGGCTCGATCAGCCTGCTGGCCGGGTTGACCGACTCGGCGCTCGATGGCGTGGCGTCGTTCCTCAATCTGCTGGCGGTGCATTATGCGTTGCGTCCGGCCGATGACGATCACCGGTACGGCCACGGCAAGGCGGAAGCACTGTCAGGCATTGCCCAGGCGCTGTTCATCGCCACGAGTGCGATGCTGATCGCCTATCAAGCGGTCGAACGGATTCTCCACCCGGAGCCGTTGGGGGCGCCGGGGTTGGGGATTGCGGTGATGGTGTTGTCGATAGTGCTGACGGTGGCACTGCTAATGCTGCAGTACAAGGTCATCCGCGAAACCGGCTCGACCGCCATCCGCGCCGACTCCCTGCATTACCGTTCCGACCTGCTGCTGAACGCCAGTATCCTGCTGGCGCTGATCCTTGCCCTGTTCGGCTGGCAACAACTGGACGCGTATTTTGGTCTGACAATCGCCGTGTACATTTTGTGGAGCGCGGTCCAGATCGCTCGCGAAACCGTGTCGGTGCTCATGGATCAAGAACTACCGCCGGATGTCAGCCAGAGCATGCTGGACATGGCGTGCAGCGTGCCCGGCGTACTGGGCGCCCATGACATACGCACCCGGATATCGGGCAATCATTGGTTCGTTCAGTTGCACCTGGAACTGCCAGGGCATTTGACCCTGTCCGTCGCCCACGCTCTGTGTGACCAAGCAGCCGATGCCATCCAGGAAGCGTTCCCGAAGGCCGAAGTGCTGGTGCACGCCGACCCGCGAGAAGTGCTCGAACCCAGCGTTAGTTGACGCTGTAACCGCGCCCTGCAAGGCAAGCAGCCATCGAACGGCGGTAGATGTCCGCAACCGAGGCCGGAGGCGCATAGGCTGCGGCTGCCGGGTCAAAGCCGCTTTGGTTCACGCCCCACATATGGCACTCGTACATATCCTGCTGTTGCTGCTCGGGACCCTGACCGTTGGCGGGGTAAGCCACGGGATCATAGCCATTGGTTTGCACCTGCTGCGGTGGCGGACCTGGGGCATAGATGGGCTCGATACCCTGCGGCGGAGTGGCGACAACATAGTCCTGAGTCTCCGCCTGATACACGTAATAGGTACCCGCAGCCAGGAAGAACAACGTGCTGCCCAGCCAGACCTCTTGCGAAAACGACGGCAAGCTGCGCACATGAATCCCGTAGGGCGGCGTCACTATCACGTAGCGCGGGCCTTGTGGGCGATACCAGTAACCACCGGAATAAAAGTAATCCTGTCCACGCCAGCCAATACGCGAATGGCTGCTTGGCATACGGTCTATCTCATACCCGGGACGGTACTGCGGGCCTGAGCCCCAACCGTTGCCATGCCCATCGGGCCGGCCTTGCCAATGGTCATTACCAGGTCGCCCGTCGCCACCGCCAGGGCGCGGCGAGTTGCCGCTCTGCCAGTGTTGATTCTGGTTTGAATTGCCCTGACGAGGATTGTCCTGGTAATAACCCTGACGCGGTTGCTGGGTTTGCCGCACCTCGTCGGGGCGACTCTGGATGGGCAGGCGCTGTTGCTGCTCACGTTGTTGATCCTGCTGACGCTGTTGGTCTTGCTGCTGGCGCTGTTGTTGCTGTACTTGCTGCTGCCGCTGTTGGTCTTGCTGCTGGCGCTGTTGTTGCTGTACCTGCTGCTGACGCTGTTGGTCTTGCTGCTGGCGCTGTTGTTGCTGTACTTGCTGCTGACGTTGTTGGTCTTGCTGCTGGCGCTGTTGCTGCTGTACCTGCTGCTGACGTTGCTGGTCTTGCTGCTGGCGCTGTTGCTGCTGTACCTGCTGCTGACGTTGTTGGTCTTGCTGCTGGCGCTGCTCTTGCCCGAATTCTGGGCGGCCCTGGCCCGAATTGCCCGGACGCTCATGATTCTCGCCGTTACGGCCGTTATCGTTTTGGTTCGGCCCTGAATCATTTCGTTCGTCCGCCAGCACCTGAGCGTTGACACTCAAACACAGCAAACTTACACCTGCCAAACGCCAGATGCGCGATTTCATGCTTTCCTCACTATGGTGCAAATGCCCATTGATAAAACTGCTTTTTGGATGCGCCAGAAGCAGCACTTTAACAGCCCATTCGACATGTGGCGGACGCTTTTAGCTAAAGGTCGCGCACATAAAAAAAGGGAGCCAGTGATGGCCCCCTTCGGGAATTTCGTCCGTGCTCAACGCTTTTGACGCTGGCTCACCTCACGCCGTCTTCTGGACAGTGTGTAGCCCGGGGGCCTGCCCAACCCTGTGGGGTTGGCGGCCGCGGCTGACCTGATTCGGAGAGCCGCGCTGGACGCTATGTCCGGGCAGTGATTCTGGTGTTAAGAATAGGCTTGAGGCAGCAGCAGAGGATTGCGAATATTGCTCAATAAAACATGACTTGCGCAATTTTTAACTTCAGATAGATAATTCAGCGCAATAGATATTATAAAGGGGCATTTAGTGAGCAAACTCGACAGATATGACCTGAACATATTGGCTGAGCTGCAACGTGACGCGCGCATCTCCAACCAAGAACTGGCCGAACGCATCGGCTTGTCGCCATCACCGTGCTCACGACGGGTCAAACAGCTGGAAGACGACGGCTATATTTCCCGCCAGGTTGCGCTGCTAGACCGCAAAAAGCTGGGCCTGAACCTGACCGCCTATGTGCTGATCGGCATGGATCGACACACGCCCGAGCGTTTCGAGCATTTCGAGCAGCAGATTCGCACCCTGCCTCAGGTACTCGAATGCAGTCTGGTGACCGGGATGGACGCTGACTATCAGCTGAAAGTCGTAGTGCCAGACATGGATCATTATCAGAAACTGCTGCTGGGCCATCTGACCCGTATCGACGGCGTCACCAGCGTGCGCTCGAGCTTTGTACTCAATCAGGTGCTGGCCAGTACGGAACTACCGTTGACGCACCTGCGCGGTTAAGCCTCACGCAGCGCCCCGGACTTTCCCGTATAATCGTCGCCCCATTGCCATCCGGTTGGAGATTAATGATGGATATCGATCCTGCGCTATTTGAAGAGTGGATGATGACGATCCTGGTCACCATCCTCGTCGGCTTCATGGGTTTCATCGTCTGGGATCTGGCGAAGAAGTCCAAGGCTGGCAAGTTCGGCACCTTTATTCTGTTCTTCGCACTCGGACTGGGTATCTTCGCCTTTGTGGTCAAAAGCGTTGTGATCGCGTTTATTGAAGCCTGACCGGACAGTCGATCAGCAACAAACCACGCCTCAGAGCGACGCCGGCACTTCCCGCCACTGCCCTTGATCCAGCCCTTCTATAGTCCAGTCGCCGATGCGCACGCGCACCAGCCGCAGGGTTGGCAAGCCGACTGCCGCAGTCATGCGCCGAACCTGACGGTTGCGACCTTCCTTGATCACCAACTCCAGCCAACTGGTCGGTATGCTCTGGCGAAAGCGCACCGGCGGATTGCGCGGCCAAAGCTCAGGCTCGTCCAACTGCCGCGCTTGTGCAGGCAAGGTCGGGCCATCGTTCAGTTCGACACCCTCACGCAAACGCTGCAACTGCTCAGCCGTCGGCTCGCCTTCGACCTGGACCCAGTAGGTCTTCGGCAGCTTGTGTTTGGGATCGGCAATACGCGCCTGTAGCTGACCGTCGTTGGTCAGCAGCAACAAGCCTTCGCTGTCACGGTCCAGTCGCCCAGCCGGGTACACGCCCGGGATCGCAATGAAGTCCTTGAGTGTCGCCCGCCCTTCTCCGTCGCTGAATTGCGTCAGCACATCAAACGGTTTGTTGAACAGGATCAGTTTGGGTTCGGCGGGCGGGGCTTTGGCCACGCGCCGGGTACTCCCTGAGTTGTTGGCGGCAGGACGGCGGGACACTGGGCGTTGGGTGCGGGACATGACGATTCAATATTCGAAAACAGAAAGGGCCACTTTAGTGGCCCTTTCTGTAAATGACTAACCTAACCGATCAATTAACGGAACGGCGGCTCATCGAAGCTGCGCAGTTTGCGTGAGTGCAGCGAGTTGAGTTCGGTGCGCAGCAGGTCCAGGGCGGCGATACCGATTTTCAAATGCTGACTGACCGCACGCTCGTAGAAAGCGTTGGCTGCACCCGGCAGTTTGATTTCACTGTGCAGCGGCTTGTCCGACACACACAGCAGCGTGCCGTAGGGCACCCGCAAGCGATAACCCTGGGCGGCAATCGTGCCGCTTTCCATGTCGACCGCAACCGCCCGTGAGAGGTTGATCAGCGGACGTTCCTGCGCCCAGCGCAATTCCCAATTGCGGTCGTCGTAGGTCAGCACGGTGCCGGTCCGCAAACGCTTCTTCAGTTCATCGCCGCGCTCGCCAGTGACTTGTGCTGCCGCTTCCTGCAACGCGACCTGCACTTCAGCCAGTGCCGGAATCGGGATATTCGGCGGCACGACCCGGTCGAGAATACCGTCGCGGCGCATATACGCATGAGCCAGCACGTAGTCGCCGATGGTTTGCGATTGGCGCAAGCCGCCGCAGTGACCGATCATCAACCAGCAATGCGGGCGCAGTACGGCCAAGTGGTCAGTGATGTTTTTCGCGTTGGACGGGCCGACGCCGATGTTGACCAGGGTTACGCCATGACCGTCGGTCGCTATCAAGTGATAGGCCGGCATCTGGTAGCGGTGCCAGACCACGCCCGCGACGATGGCCTGCGCCTCGCCGTGATCCATGCCTTTGTCGACAACCACGTTGCCTGGCAAGACCATGCGCACGAAGCGCGGGTCATCGCGCAGTTTTTCCAGGCCATGGACGATGAACTGATCGACATAGCGGTGGTAGTTGGTCAACAGAATCCACGGCTGCACATGACGCCAGTCGCTGCCGGTGTAATGCACCAGTCGGCGCAGGGAAAAGTCCACCCGCGCGGCATCGAACAGCGCCAGGGGCAACGGGTCGGTGTTGGCCCAATCGTACAGACCGTCGGCAATACCATCGGTCGCAGCGGACAAGTCAGTACTCGGGAATACCCGCGCCAGCGCCGCAGCGGTAACGCCGGAGCCGGCCAGCTCATCGCCCTGCTCGACCACGTACGGATAAGGAATGTTCTGCTCGCTGACGCCCACTTCCACCGTGATGGTGAAGTCGTTCATCAACGGCACCAATTGCTCGAGCAAATAGTTACGAAACGCCGACGGATGGGTCACGGTGACACTGTAGGTGCCCGGCAACTGGACCTTGGCGTAGGCCCGAGTCGTCAGTGGCACTTCGCCCTGGCACAGATACGTCAGGCGCAATTCCGGGTAGTGGAACAGTTCACGCTCAGCCGCATCCGGCTCGACCCGATCTTTGAGATAGCGCTTGAGCGCCTGACTCAGCGCCCTGGTTGCGCGCTCATGCAGTACAGCAAGCCGGTCCACGGCTTGCTCGGCGGTTTCAACGACAATAAAAGCTTCGGTCACGGTACGCATCCTGTCTGATCTTGCAGACTTGTATCTTGCCTGCATCGTCGGACTAAGGCACTAAGGGCTTTGATGGACAACACGCAAAACCCTGTAGCGGCTACGCTGGATCACCCCACCTGCGGCGACGACCTTGCCACCAGCGCCTCGACATCAATCCCTCGCGGCAACGTGCCATACACCCGGCCCGAGGCTGCCAGTCGACTGGCGATGAACCCGTCGCTGACGCTGGCATTGCCGGCTTCCAGCAAGAGCTTGGCTTGCAGCCCTATGGCGATGTCTTCAGTCAGTTGTCGTGCGCGGTACTGGATGTCAGCGGTGTCCTTGAACGCCGCTTTAAGGTGCTCGATGTGCGCAGCCAACCGTTTGTCGCCGTGGCCATCGCCCAGCTCGTCAAACAACGCATCCAGCACACCGGGTTCTTTGGACAGCGCACGCAGGACGTCCAGGCATTGCACATTGCCAGAGCCTTCCCATGTCGAGTTGACCGGCGCCTCACGGTACAGGCGCGGCAAAATGCTCTCTTCGACATAACCGGCACCGCCCATGCATTCGGCTGCTTCGTTGATCATTGCCGGGGCGCGCTTGCAGATCCAGTATTTGCCCACGGCCGTGACCAATCGGGCGAAGCGTCCTTCTTGCGAGTCTTGCAGATGGTCCAGCGCGCGCCCCATACGCATCGTCAACGCCAGCGCCGCTTCGCTTTCCAGCGCCAGATCGGCCAGGACGTTTTGCATCAACGGCTGCTCGCTGAGCACACGCCCGCCGACGCTGCGATGCGCGCAGTGATGTGCCGCCTGAGTCAGGGCCTGACGCATCAGGGCGCTAGAGCCGACCATGCAATCGAAACGGGTCATGGCCACCATCTCGATAATGGTCGGCACGCCGCGCCCTTCTTCACCGACCATCCAGGCGAGCGCGCCTCGGAACTCGACCTCGCTGGAGGCGTTGGACCAGTTGCCCAGTTTGTTCTTCAGGCGCTGGACGTAGAACTGGTTACGACTGTCGTCAGGACGATGGCGCGGCAGCAAGAAGCAGGTCAGTCCTTTATCGGTCTGTGCCAACGTCAGAAACGCATCGCACATCGGCGCCGAACAGAACCACTTATGCCCAACCAACTCATACGCCTGGCCCGGCCCAGTCACACCGACCGGATAAGCCCGCGTGGTGTTGGCGCGCACGTCGGTGCCACCCTGTTTCTCGGTCATCGCCATGCCGATAGTCACACCCGCCTTGTGGCTGATGCCTACATTGCGTGGGTCATATTCGGTGGCAAGGATTTTTGGCAACCAGATCTCAGCCAGATCAGGCTGGATTTTCAGCGCTGGCACACTGGCAAACGTCATGGTCAACGGACAACCACTGCCAGCTTCAGCCTGACTGTGCAGGTAGCTCATGGCCGCACGTGCGACGTGGGCCCCTGGTTGCGGATCAGTCCAGGGCAGAGACGGCAATCCATGCTCGACCGCCGTGCGCATCAGTTCGTGATAAGCCGGATGAAACTCCACCAGATCGATGCGATGCCCGTAGCGGTCATGACTGACGAACACCGGCTTGTTCTGATTGGCAAGGAACCCGGCCGCCATCAACGGCCCTCCGGCCAGCGCGCCGTAGGTGTCGATCCTCGACTGCGCCCAACCGGCATCGTAACGCTGCGACCACTCTTGCAGGGGCAGGTCGATGCGGTACAAATTGATGCCGTCCAGTGAAGGCGGCTGGTTGGTGACCTCATGGGTCTCGGCGAACTGATGCAGGTTCATTCCTGAGCGCTCCTGTCTTCGCGGACGTGCCAAAGGACACGCCCATGAAACTCAGTGAATCACGCACACAACCCTATAAAAAGTGACATATCCGACTAAATGCCGGCGCTTTCACCCTGCAATTCATCTCAACTTGCTCACCACTGGCCGTGAATAACTGCTGATCCGCACTGCGGCGCCTCTACTTCGCGCTGAAGTTCAACCCGGAGCCTGAAGCAGCTGCCCCGCCCCGGCTCGGACTCATGACTCAAACGGCCGCCCATCCGCTCGACCAATTGCCGGCAGATCGCCAGGCCAATGCCCAAGCCACCGTATTCGCGGGTTATGGAGCCATCGACTTGGAAAAAAGTCTGATACAAGGTCGCCTCATCCAGCCGATGAAAACCAATGCCGGTGTCGATCACTTCAATCAACAAGCTCAGGGTTGCCACATCGTCAGACTGACCCGTCACCCGAACCATGATCGCCCCAGTCTTGGTGAATTTTATCGCGTTATCCAGCAGGCACCCGACGCATTGCTGCAATTTGCCGACATCGCCGAGCACGTTATCAGGCAGCTGCTCATCCAGTTCAATGGCGAAATCCAGGTGCCTATCCTCTGCCAGGCTGGCGTACTGGCCATGCACGCTGGAGAGCAATTGACGCAAACTGAAGGGGCTATTTACCGCGCAAAGCCTGCCGGCCTGCAATTCAGTCAACGTCAAAATCCCATTGATCATACCCATCATGTCTTGGGCAGAGTCGGCAGCGGTCTGTTGATAGAACGTCAGTTCGCTGTCCATCGGTACCGTTTGCATCAATTCCAACGAACCGATCACCCCATTCATTGGCGTACGCAGCTCATGGGTGAGCGTGGCAAGAAACTCGTCCTTCAACCGGTTACTGGTGGCCAACTGCTGATTCAAACGTTCAAGGCTTTGCCCCGCTTCAAAGAGGGTCTGCGCCTGTTGATCCCGCATCATGTTGATTCGGTCAGCCAAGGCCAGCGACAGCAGCGCCACTTCCAGTACCGAGCCGATCTGACTGGAATACATGGTCAGGAAGTTATTGGGCAAATAGCCGAGCAGCATGAACGCATTGATCAGGCCTCCGGTGAGAAACACCGACCAGGCAATGACGAAGTAGCGCGCAACACGCAACCCGTGCAGCCAGGCAGTGATGCCGGTGGCGACCATCACCAGGGTAAACAGCAGCACCAATGCCGTTGCCAGTCGCAGCGCCAAACCGTAGCCGGTAGCCACCGCCAGGACCATGACCACCGAGGCAAAAGCTATCATCAACACGAGCAAGCGATCAAGCCAGCGGCCCCAGACGGGCGTCTGTAAAAAGTGCCGAGAGAACTGACTGGCGAATAACACCGACGCGCCCACCAGAAACGGGGTTGCCGCATTCGCCCACCACGGATTGTTCGGCCACAAGAACTCGATGCCCGCGCCATTCACCGAAATCTGATACAGCCCGAACGAGGCGATATAAAGGATGTAGTACAGGTAACTGGTGTCGCGCACGCTGAGGTAGATGAACAGGTTGTAGACCAACATCCCCAGCAACATGCCGTAAATCAGACCCAACACATAGATGCGCGCAGGTTGCGCTGCGATATAGGCGTGGCTGGACCAGAGGGCGAGTGGCGCCTGGATCGAGCCTTGGCTGGTCAGGCGCAGGTACACCGTCTGCACTTGATTGGCCGGCAGGTCGAGTGCAAAGAGGTAGTTATTCTGTTCAATCTGGCGACTGGAGAAAGGCAGCATATCCCCAGTCTGCCAAGCCACCCGAAAGCGACCGGAAGCGTCGGCGGTGAAGAGGTCGACGTGGTCCATGGGTGGATAGGCCAGCTCCAGCAGCCAATCCCGCTGAACGTCTGGACGTTTGGGGCGAAACTGCAGGTCCAGCTTCAGCCAGAACGCCGAACGTGAATAGCCCGCATTGAGGGTGTCGGCATCCAGCCCACGAAAGAGCGCAGCCGTGGCCGGAGCGCTGACCTCATCGATGGTCGCCTCGCCCGTTACATCTTCGAACACCTGCACCGCCCGCCCTAAAGGCAAGGTACCGGTATCCTCGTCAAACTCAATGGCGCTGGCAAAAAGAGGCACCCAGGCGACCAGCATTATCAGCAAATAGCGCATACAACCCCAGCATGGCCTGTCCGGCTGATCGCAAAGCCCCCTCTCCCTGTGAGACACCGTCAACCTGCAGGTCCTGTTATTAGTATTGAACACGTCAAGGCACGGCTTCATACCCGCGGTCCATTGTGCGTGAGACGGTGTTTTTTGCAAATGTGCTTAGTCGTCCGCAACTGAAGGCACTGTTGCCTCGGTGAGGCTGGCGTGAGCATAGCGGTGAATGACCATGAGGCACCACTCTTTTAATTAAACAAAAGGCTCTATTCCGGGCCTTTCAGGAGAATACGCGCGCAACCGTCGACGTATTCGAGCCATTCAAACAAGCGACGGTCCGGTTCAGCTGTATGAAAAATCCGACACCGGCTAGCGGCTCCGGAAAAAGTTTGGTGGTAAGCTCGCGCACCATGAATACCTATAGCTCCCGCCCCGTTGTCCTCTGTCTCTCCGGCCACGATCCTAGTGGTGGTGCCGGCCTGCAGGCAGATATCGAAGCCCTTCTCGCTCAAGGCTGCCATGCCGCACCGGCAATCACCGCCCTGACCGTGCAAGACACCGTCAATGTCAGCAATTTCCGGGTCCTGGACCGCGAGTGGGTGTTGGCACAAGCCAACGCCGTGCTCAACGACTCGACCGTGGCCGCCGTCAAGCTGGGCATGCTCGGCTCGCTGGAGATGGTCGACACCGTTGTCGAACTGCTCCTGGCGCATCCGCATTTACCCCTGGTCTGCGACCCGGTGCTGCGTGCCGGCGGTGGCGGTCGTCTGGGCAAGGACGAAGTCGGTTACGCCATGCGCGAACGACTGCTGCCACTGGCCACCATCGCGACCCCAAACTTGCCTGAAGCGCGCATCCTTGCCGAACTGCCCGAAGGCACCGCCGATGAATGCGCGGAAAAGCTTCTGCCCTTTTGCCAGCACCTGCTGATCACTGGCGGTCACGGTGACGAAGAACTTATCCACAACCGCCTGTACATCCGCAACGGCGAAACCCGTACGTTCACCTGCCAACGCCTGCCCGGCAGCTACCACGGTTCTGGCTGCACATTGGCCAGTGCACTGGCCGGACGCCTGGCATTGGGGGAACATCTGGTGAGCGCCGTGCAAACGGCGCTCACCTATACTTGGCGTACGTTGCGCGATGCCGAGCAGTTGGGCAAAGGCCAATACGTGCCGCGACGTCTGCCCCTTGATTTCTGCTCGTAAGACCCTGTTTGCCCGTAATGCCGCGCCATGAGGTTTGACCGATGAAACTACGTGGCTTGTACGCCATTACCGACAGCCAACTGCTGGCTGGCAAGTTCCTGTCTTACGTCGAGGCCGCCCTTGAGGGCGGCGTCACTCTGTTGCAGTACCGCGACAAAAGCACCGACGAAACCCGTCGTTTGCGCGAAGCCGACACCCTGCTCAGGCTGTGCGAGCGCTACAACACCAAACTCATCATCAACGATGATGCCGAGCTGGCTGCGCGCCTCGGCGTCGGCGTGCATTTGGGCCAGACTGACGGCTCGATGCCGGTTGCACGTGCCCTGTTACGGCACAAAGCGATCATCGGCGCGACCTGCCATGGCCAACTGGAGCTGGCTGAAAAAGCCAAAGCCGACGGCGCCAGCTACGTCGCGTTCGGGCGTTTCTTCAATTCCAACACCAAACCCGGCGCGCCCACTGCAACCCTTGATCTGCTGGACCAGGCTCGCGCCCGCCTCCATCTGCCGATTGCGGTCATTGGCGGAATCACCCTGGAGAATGCCGCGCCACTGGTGGCCCACGGTGCCGACCTGCTGGCGGTGGTCCACGGCCTGTTCGGCGCGGACAACACCCAGGAAGTCACCCGACGCGCCCGCGCATTCAACGCTTTGTTCAAAACCGCCTGACGCCGATTCAGACCTTTTTCCGATTCAAATAGAGACCCGACCATGTCCCGTTCTGAAATCCTGTTCGCCAACGCCCAAAAACACATCCCTGGCGGTGTCAACTCGCCGGTTCGTGCCTTCAAAAGCGTGGGCGGCACGCCGTTGTTCTTCAAGCACGCTGTCGGCGCCTACGTGACCGACGAAGACGATAAGCGTTATGTTGATTACGTCGGCTCCTGGGGCCCGATGATTCTCGGCCACAGCCACCCGGACGTGCTTGATGCCGTGCGCAAGCAACTGGAACACGGCTTGTCCTACGGTGCCCCAACGGCCATGGAAACCGAGATGGCCGATCTGGTCTGCGCCATCGTGCCGTCGATGGAAATGGTGCGCATGGTCAGCTCCGGCACCGAAGCGACCATGAGCGCGATTCGTCTGGCCCGAGGTTTCACTGGCCGCGACAGCATCATCAAATTTGAAGGCTGTTACCACGGTCACTCCGACAGCCTGCTGGTCAAGGCCGGCTCCGGCGCGCTGACCCAAGGCGTTCCAAGCTCGGCGGGCGTCCCCGCTGCGTTCGCCAAACACACGCTGACCGCCCCCTTCAACGATATCGACGCGGTCGAGCAACTGCTCAACGAAGTCGGCCAGGAAGTGGCGTGCATCATCGTCGAGCCGGTCGCCGGCAACATGAACTGCGTACCGCCAGCGCCGGGTTTCCTCGAAGGCTTGCGCAGGCTCTGCGACAAACATGGCGTGGTCCTGATTTTCGACGAAGTGATGACCGGGTTCCGTGTTGCACTGGGCGGCGCGCAAGCGTTTTACGGCGTGAAGCCGGACCTGAGCACCTTCGGCAAGATCATCGGTGGCGGTATGCCGGTCGGCTGTTTTGGCGGCAAACGCGAAATCATGTCGCACATCGCGCCGCTGGGCCCGGTCTATCAGGCGGGCACTCTGTCAGGCAACCCGCTGGCCATGGCTGCAGGTCTGGCGACTTTGCGCCTGATCAGCCGTCCAGGCTTCCATGACGAACTCAGCAGCTTCACCAGCCGCCTGCTCGATGGCCTGCAACAACGCGCCAACGCTGCAGGCATTCCGTTCGTGACCACTCAGGCGGGCGGCATGTTTGGCCTGTACTTCAGCGGTGCTGACGACATCGTCACCTTCAAGGACGTGATGACCAGCGATGCCGAGCGCTTCAAGCGCTTCTTCCACCTGATGCTCGAAGGCGGTGTATACCTGGCACCGAGCGCATTCGAGGCCGGCTTCACCTCCATCGCCCACGGCGACACTGAACTGCAACTGACCCTCGATGCTGCTGAAAAAGCGTTTGCCGCATTGAAATAATGCCTCAGCCAATCTCCTGTAGGAGCTGCCAAAACGCGGTTTTCTGGAAGAATCTTGATACCGGTTTTCGACCGTTTCACGGTCGATCGGGGGCAAGCGCGCTCCTACAAGGGGATTTATGGGGGCTTGATCGGCCTTTTCCCTCGCAAAATCAGGCACATCAAGCCCGCGCAGCAGAAAAGCTGTAAAGACTTTGTAAGGTTGGCCCTGCTTATTTCATAATGTGCCGCCAGCACGTTCCGCTGGACGGGTACGCCCGCACCTTTTCAGAGGCAAGTCGATTCCCATGAACCGCACCGGCCGGGCCCTTGCTTTGGGCTGCCTGTTGCTTCTTCATCCCCTGCTGGCGAATGCAGGCGGCAACTCGTTGTTAATCCCAGCGGTGGGTCGTTGCACCCTCAATACCCAGCCAGATAATCTGCCTGAGGCGTTGGCGGCATGCCAAAAAGCTGCGCAAGCCGGGGATGCACAAGCACAATTCGAGTTGGGCGAGTTTTACTACGACGGCAAAAACGCACCGCGTGATCTCACCCAGGCACTGAACTACTTTGAGCAGGCCTCGCTGCAAGGCCATGCCCAGGCGCAATACCGGCTGGGTTTGATGTTTTATCGGGGCGAAGGCGTACAAGCCAATAACATTCAGGCTTATATCGTGCTGAAGATGGCGGCGGTCAATGGTGCCGAGGACGCGCTGGATACGGCCGATGAAGTATCTGCACAGATGCAGCGCGATGAGCTGGAAATCGCAACCCAGGTACTGGGACAGATTTTCCGCAATTACCTGCTGGAGTTGCAATCAGCGGAAGGTCGTACGCCGTTCGCGCCATTGCCCTGAGTCACTGATTCAATCCTTGAACCCTGAACCGCCTCTTACTTGTCCGGCATCGGCATCGGGAATGGCATTACATTGCTGGTGCCCCGGGCCTCGCTGATCTTCGCCGTGCCCATGCGCTCGACCTCATCAATGCGCACAATCGAATGCATCGGCACGAAACTGCGCACCACACCTTCGAACTGAGCCTTGAGTTTCTCTTCGCTCGGGTCCACGACCACGGTCGTGCGCTCGCCAAAGACGAACTCTTCCACCTCCAGAAAACCCCACAAATCGCTTTGATAGATTTGCTTGGCGTACATTTCGAACACCTGGCCCTGGTTGAGGAAAATCACCTTGTAAATTGGAGCATCACGTTTGGTCATAACGGCAGGTAACAATCGGGGGATATAAAAGAGGGCGCAAACTATAGCATGTCCACTGGACAGGCAACGCTAGGAACCGAAGGCCGGCGCCACTATAATGTGCGGTTCTTCGAATCACCTGATGATCACGCATGGCCAAGAAGCTTTATATCGAAACCCACGGTTGCCAAATGAACGAGTACGACAGCTCGCGCATGGTCGATCTGCTGGGCGAACATCAAGCCCTGGAAGTCACTGCTCGCGCAGAAGATGCCGACGTCATCCTGCTCAATACCTGCTCGATCCGCGAACGTGCCCAGGACCGGGTTTACTCCCAGCTAGGCCGTTGGCGCGAACTGAAACTGGCCAAACCGGACATGGTGATCGCCGTCGGCGGTTGCGTGGCCAGCCAGGAAGGCGCAGCGATTCGTGATCGCGCGCCCTACGTGGATGTGGTCTTCGGCCCACAGACCCTGCACCGTTTGCCGGAAATGATCGACGCCGCGCGCACCACACGCCTGCCTCAGGTCGATGTGTCGTTCCCGGAAATCGAAAAATTCGACCACCTGCCCGAGCCTCGCGTCGATGGACCGAGTGCCTATGTGTCGGTAATGGAAGGTTGCAGCAAATACTGCACCTTCTGCGTGGTGCCCTACACCCGAGGCGAAGAAGTCAGCCGTCCGTTCGATGGGGTTGTTGCCGAAGTCATGCACCTGGCCGAAAACGGCGTGCGAGAAGTGACGCTTCTGGGGCAGAACGTCAACGGCTATCGTGGCGCGATGCACGACGGGCGCGTGGCCGATCTGGCCGAGTTGATCCGAGTGGTCGCGGCAATCGACGGCATCGACCGTATTCGCTACACCACCTCGCACCCGCTGGAATTTTCCGACAGCCTGATCCTGGCCCACGCTGAAGTGCCCGAGCTGGTCAAACACCTGCACTTGCCGGTGCAATCGGGCTCCGACAGGATTTTGTCGGCGATGAAGCGCAATCACACCACCCTCGAATACAAATCCAAGCTGCGCAAATTGCGGGCCGCGGTACCGGGCATCAGCATCAGTTCGGACTTCATCGTCGGCTTCCCTGGCGAGACCGAAAAAGATTTCGAGCAGACCATGAAGCTGATCGAAGACGTGGGTTTCGACTTTTCGTTTTCCTTCGTCTACAGCCCACGACCGGGTACGCCTGCGGCCGACTTGAAAGATGAAACCCCTGAAACGCTGAAAAAACAGCGCCTGGCAGCCTTGCAGCATCGCCTGAATCAGCAGGGTTTCGAGATCAGCCGACAGATGGTGGGCAGTACTCAGCGAATCCTGGTGACCGATTACTCGAAAAAAGACCCTGGCGAGTTGCAGGGTCGCACCGAGAATAATCGAATCGTCAACTTCCGCTGCGACAATCCCAAGCTGATCGGTCAGTTCGCCGACGTCTATATCGACGACGCACAGCCGCACTCGCTACGGGGGTCATTGTTGCAATAAGCCGACGCACACAACTTTGTAGGCGCTGGCTTGCCTGCGACAAGGTCGGTACGACCTTCCGGCGGTGGTGAGTTCAACGAATCTGCGACTGCTTCGCAGCTGATCGCGGGCAAGCCCGGTCCTATAGTTTTGCGGTGCGCGTTAATCGACCCAACCACCATTAGTAAGTCAGAGCTTTCGTACCTAAGTGAGTGGGGTTATCCTTGATCCCATCTCCATTGCCATAGGGCGGCTAAAAACGACCTTGAACGCACCCATAGCACCTCATCGTTTCATCCTCGAACCTTTTGAGGCCCATCGCTTCGCAAATCTGTGCGGGCAGCTCGACGAGCATTTGCGCTTGATCGAACAACGCCTGGATATCGAAATCCGCAATCGCGGTAATCAATTCGAATTGATTGGCGAACTTAAACACACCACTTCTGCCGAAAACCTGCTGCGCCGTCTGTACCGGGAAACCCAAGGTACGGATCTGTCGCCAGACATGGTTCACCTGTTCCTCCAGGAATCGGGCGTAGACGAACTGGACAACCACCCTGCTGCCGAAGTCGGCGTAGCCTTGCGCACGAAAAAGGGCATGATTCGCCCGCGCGGCTTGAATCAGCAGCGTTACGTCAAAGAGATTCTGAGCAACGACATCAACTTCGGCATCGGCCCTGCAGGTACAGGCAAGACTTATCTTGCGGTTGCCTGCGCGGTGGACGCACTGGAGCGCGAGCAGATTCGACGCATCCTGCTGGTGCGCCCGGCGGTCGAAGCGGGCGAAAAGCTCGGCTTCCTGCCCGGCGATCTGGCACAGAAAATCGACCCGTACCTGCGCCCGTTGTATGACGCGCTGTATGAAATGCTCGGTTTCGAATACGTCGCCAAGCTGATCGAACGTCAGGTGATCGAAGTTGCGCCGCTGGCCTACATGCGCGGTCGCACGCTCAATAACTGCTTCATCATTCTCGACGAAAGCCAGAACACCACCGTCGAACAGATGAAGATGTTCCTGACCCGCATCGGCTTCGGCTCCACGGCCGTCATCACCGGCGACATCACTCAGGTCGACTTGCCCAAGGGCACCAAGTCGGGTCTGAACCATGTCATCGATGTGTTGAAAGACGTGCCGGGCATCAGCTTCACCCACTTCAAGCCCAAGGATGTGGTACGCCACCCGTTGGTGCAGCGCATTGTCGAGGCCTATGAGCGCTTCGAAGATCGCTTCAGCGACGAGCCGCCGGCCAGAGCCTCCTCCAACAGGGGCAATCGCCGCGATGCTTGAGCTGGACCTGCAACTTGCCAGTGAAGCGCCTGCCCCTAACGAAAACCAGTTCCGCCAATGGTGTGAACTGGCATTACGTCAACGCAGCGCTGATTCGGAGCTGACCATTCGCCTGGTCGACGAAGCTGAAGGCCGCGAACTCAATCACACCTGGCGCCACAAGGACTACGCGACCAACGTGTTGTCCTTTCCCGCCGATGTGCCTGACGAGTTCCTGGATATTCCGCTGCTCGGCGATCTGGTGATTTGTGTACCTGTGGTGGTTCGCGAAGCGGCCGAACAGGGCAAGACACTCGACGCCCACTGGGCGCATCTCGTCATTCACGGCTGCCTGCATCTGCTGGGTTACGACCACATAGACGATGCCGAAGCCGAAGAAATGGAAGCACTGGAACGAACGTTGCTTGAGGAACTGGGCTACCCCGATCCTTACGCCGACGACGAAACCACTGACCATCATCATCCAGAGACAACCAGCAAGGACCACGAGTAAGGGCTATGAGCGAAGACCGATCGAGCACCGGGCAAAAGTCATGGCTGGGGAAAATCACCCAAGCTTTTGCCCACGAGCCGAAAAACCGCCAGGAGCTGCTTGAACTCCTGCGCGAAGCCCACCAGAACAAGCTATTGGACAGCGAAGCGCTGGCCATCGTCGAAGGCGCCATTCAAGTGGCTGACCTGCAAGTGCGCGACATCATGGTGCCGCGTTCGCAGATGATCAGCATCAAGGCGACCCAGACCCCTCGTGAGTTTCTCCCAGCCGTCATCGACGCCGCGCACTCGCGCTATCCGGTGATCGGCGAAAGCCACGATGACGTTCTCGGGGTGTTGCTCGCCAAGGACTTGCTGCCGCTGATCCTCAAGGAAAACGGCGAAAACGAAAGCATCACCAACCTGCTGCGCCCGGCGACGTTCGTGCCTGAGTCCAAGCGTCTGAACGTGCTGCTGCGTGAGTTCCGCGCCAACCACAACCACATGGCCATCGTCATCGACGAATACGGCGGCGTGGCCGGTCTGGTGACCATCGAAGACGTGTTGGAACAGATCGTCGGCGATATCGAGGACGAACACGATGTCGAGGAAGACAGCTATATCAAACCGCTGCCCAGCGGCGACTTCCTGGTCAAGGCCCTGACCCCCATCGACAGCTTCAACGAGTTCTTCGACAGCGAGTTCTCCGACGATGAATTCGATACGGTTGGCGGTCTGGTGATGAGTGCGTTCGGTCACTTGCCAAAGCGCAATGAAACCACGGAAATCGGTGCGTATCGCTTCCGTATCCTCAATGCCGACAGCCGTCGCATCCACTTGTTACGCTTGAGTCCCATCTCCCGCTAAGGAATGTAAATGCGCTGGATCACCCGCCCCGGCTGGCCCGGTAACCTGCTGGCCATGGCGGCCGGCGCGATTACCACCCTGGCCCTGGCGCCTTTTGATATCTGGCCATTGGCCCTCGTATCACTGGTCGTTTTTTACCTTGGTTTGCGTGAAGTGAATCCCCGCCAGGCCTTGGGCCGTGGCTGGTGCTATGGCTTCGGCTTGTTCGGCGCAGGCACCAGCTGGATCTACGTCAGCATCCACACCTATGGCGAAGCGTCGGCGCTGCTGGCCGGTTTTCTGATGCTGGCGTTCATCGCAGCCATCGCCCTGTTCTTCGCCCTGCCCGCCTGGATCTGGACGCGCTGGATTCGGCGCAATGAAGCGCCGCTGGCCGATGCCCTGGCCTTCGCCGCGCTGTGGCTGGCCCAGGAAGCCTTTCGCGGCTGGTTCCTGACCGGATTCCCTTGGCTTTACTCCGGCTACAGCCAGCTTGACGGCCCTCTGTCCGGCCTTGCCCCGATGGGCGGTATGTGGCTGGTCTCCTTTACCCTGGCGCTGACCGCCGCCCTGCTGTGCAACCTGCCACGGCTGCGGGCGCGCAAAGCGTTTCTCGGTGCTGGCGTGCTGCTGTTATTGGCACCATGGGCACTGAGCCTTGCCCTGAAAAACCACGAATGGACCTCACCGGCGGGCCCACCATTGAGCGTTGCAGCGATTCAGGGCAACGTTGAACAAAGCATGAAGTGGGACCCGGCGCAGTTAAACGCACAATTGGCCCTCTACCGCGACATGACGTTCCGTTCCAGACGTGCGGACCTGATCATCTGGCCAGAGACTGCGATTCCGGTGCTGAAGGAGTCGGCGGAAGGCTTCCTTACAATGCTGGGCAGATTTGCGGCTGATCGCGACTCTGCACTGATCACCGGCGTGCCGCTTCGCCAGCGAGGCGGACACGGCGAGTACCACTACTACAACGCGATCACCGTGGCCGGCGAGGGTGACGGTACGTACCTGAAGCAGAAGCTGGTGCCGTTTGGTGAATATGTACCCTTGCAGGACCTTCTGCGCGGACTGATCACCTTCTTCAATCTGCCGATGTCGGACTTTGCTCGCGGACCAAGCGATCAGGCGCTGCTGCAAGCCAAGGGCTACCAAATCGCACCGTACATCTGCTACGAAGTGGTCTACCCCGAGTTCGCCGCTGGCCTGGCCGCCCAAAGCGAATTGCTGCTGACCGTCAGTAATGACACGTGGTTCGGCACCTCAATCGGCCCACTGCAGCATTTGCAGATGGCGCAGATGCGAGCACTTGAGGCTGGGCGCTGGATGATCCGCGCCACCAACAACGGCGTGAGTGGACTAATCAACCCGTTCGGCAAGATCACCGCGACCATCCCGCAGTTCCAGCAGGGGATTTTGTATGGCGACGTAGTGCCGATGCACGAACTGACGCCCTACCTGCGCTGGCGTTCGTGGCCGTTGACGATTTTCTGTGTATTCCTGTTTGGCTGGGCCTTGTTGGCCGGTCGGATTGCCAAGACAGTCTAACGCTCTACGGTGCTCCCACAGCCGAACTGCGCTGTGGGAGTAGATTCATCCGCGAAGGCGTCGTCATGGCCAGGCCGGACCAGAAGCACATCCAGCCCTACCGATACACCAACGGATACATCAACAAACCCACCGCCTCATTGAGCAACAACCCACTCTGCCAAACCGCTTTGCTCTCTGGCAGCCAGCCTTTGAACGGCCGGGCATTGTCTACGCCAACAAACCCCACTGGCGCACTGATCACCGTAAAACCAGCCTGTTCGAAACTCCAGCGCGCCCTTGGCATGTGCCAGGCCTGGGTCACCAGCACCACCCGTTTGATCCCCAACGGTTGCAACACCGCAGCGGTCATCGTGGCGTTTTCCCACGTGGTCCGGCTGAGCCCTTCTTGCCAGCGCACCGTAACGCCAAAGTCATTTTGCAACGAGTCCGCCATGATCGCCGCTTCACTTGGCGGTTCGTCGTAGTGCAGGCCGCCGGTGGTCAAAATCGGCAGCCCTGAGTCTTTCGACAAACGTGCAGCAAAGCGCATGCGTTCAAGTGCCAGGCCGGTAGGGATGTCGCTGCCCCACGTAAGGTCTTTGCGCTCACGCCCGGAACCCAACACAACAATGGCATCGGCCTGTTGCCCAAGGGTCGCCCATTGGGCTTGCGCCAACGGTGGCTCTTGCTCAAGCCCGCGCGCCGCCCACTCCACGGCAATCGGCAGGCTCATCACCCACAACCCGACAAAACCCAGAACGAAGAACAGCCCGGCGAGGCGCGGGCGAGAACGACGAAACCACCAGGCAAGCAAAAGCAGGAGCAAAAGAATGCCCGGCGGCAGGAGCAATTGTTTGAGCAAGTATCGAATAGGCATTGAGCATCTCCAGAGATGCTCAAAGCCTAGAAGGAATAACGCTAAGCAACAATGCTTATCAAGCAGGCCCGCAGCCTGCGCAGGCTAACGTGTAACGGTTGCTGACTATCACAATCACCTGAAAGACAACGATTTAACCTTTGTCGAAACCTTGTCGCGCTTTTTATCCTTCAACCAGATGACCTCGGCTGAACGACGCGGCGTCGAAATCGACCCTTCAAGCTCCGGTGCAGGAGAAGAACTCCTCCACACATCATCAGCCTTAAAACCAAAAGCGCCCGAGTCCAGATAGGCTTCGATCAACTCGAATTCAGCAAGACTCAGACCACGTAATTCCAGATCAACAGGTACTTCATCACGAAGCCAAACTGCTGTTTTGGCCACATCCAGAGCGATCCCCAGACGATTAATCAAGCGGTCGTATAGCTCGGGTTTTACTGCTGTTTGCTGCAACTCTGCCATCCGCTCACCTCATTGAAGATAAAACATGCACCCTCATTCAACAGCTTAGCGCTGCTCTCCGATTCAGCCCGGTGCCGCGACCAACGGCCTCGGAGGGCACCGACGAAGCAATCAGGGTTTCCCTCGATAGTCGGCGCTCATGTATGCTACGGCGCTTCCTGTAATTCCACTTCCCGCTCTCTTGAGCCCGAACGCACCGCACAGGCAGTCTCAATCTTCCGGCAAGCGGTGCCGACCGATTCAGAGTTGCAACGAAGAGGTTAAGGTCACCCCTTTTTAGTAAAAAGTAGCCATGCACGAACTCTATCAGCCCCGCGAAATCGAAGCCGCCGCCCAAACCTTTTGGGACGAGCAAAAATCCTTTGAAGTCAGTGAACAGCCAGGCAAAGATACTTTTTATTGCCTGTCGATGTTCCCTTACCCCAGCGGCAAGCTGCACATGGGTCATGTGCGCAACTACACCATCGGTGACGTGATCGCCCGCTACCAGCGCATGCAGGGCAAAAATGTCTTGCAACCCATGGGTTGGGACGCGTTCGGCATGCCGGCGGAAAACGCCGCGATGAAAAACAACGTGGCCCCGGCCAAGTGGACCTACGAAAACATCGCCTACATGAAAACCCAGCTGCGAAGCCTGGGCCTAGGCGTTGACTGGTCGCGTGAAATCACCACCTGCAAACCCGATTACTACCGCTGGGAACAATGGCTGTTCACTCGCCTGTTCGAAAAAGGCGTGATCTACCGCAAGAACGGCACCGTCAACTGGGACCCGGTGGACCAGACCGTACTGGCCAACGAGCAAGTGATCGATGGCCGCGGCTGGCGTTCCGGTGCGCTGATCGAGAAGCGCGAAATCCCGATGTACTACTTCAAAATCACTGCGTACGCGGAAGAGTTGCTGGAAGGACTCGACGAGTTGCCGGGCTGGCCTGAGCAAGTCAAAACCATGCAGCGCAACTGGATTGGCAAATCCCGTGGCATGGAAGTGCAATTCCCGTATCACCAGGCTTCGATTGGTGAAGCAGGCGCACTGAAGGTGTTTACGACCCGTCCGGACACCCTGATGGGCGCGACCTATGTCGCTGTTGCAGCAGAACACCCCTTGGCGACCCTGGCGGCGAAAGGTAATCCTGAGCTGCAAGCGTTCATCCACGAATGCAAAAGTGGCAGTGTCGCGGAAGCGGACATCGCCACCCAGGCGAAAAAAGGTTTGCCGACCTCGCTATTCGTCGAACACCCACTGACTGGCGAAAAATTGCCGGTGTGGGTCGCCAACTACGTATTGATGCATTACGGCGATGGCGCCGTAATGGCCGTCCCGGCTCACGACGCGCGCGATTTCGAGTTCGCCACCCAGTACAACCTGCCGATCAAGGCTGTTGTGCGCACCAGCGCTGGCGATGAAACGCCTGCACCGTGGCAGGACGCGTATGGCGAACACGGCGAACTGATCAACTCCGGCATTTTCGACGGGCTGGATTTCGCAGGCGCCTTCGACGCCATTGAAGTCGCCCTGCAGAAAAAGAACCTCGGTCAATCGCGCACACAGTTCCGCCTGCGCGACTGGGGCATCAGCCGTCAGCGCTACTGGGGCTGCCCGATCCCGATCGTGCATTGCGATACCTGCGGTGACGTACCGGTCCCCGAAGACCAGTTGCCGGTTGTATTGCCAGAAGACGTAGTGCCCGATGGCGCCGGTTCGCCGTTGGCGCGCATGCCTGAGTTCTACGAATGCACCTGCCCTAAATGCGGTGCACCGGCAAAACGCGAAACCGACACCATGGACACCTTCGTCGAGTCCTCGTGGTATTACGCTCGCTATGCCTCGCCACACTATGAAGGTGGCATGGTCGACCTGGAAGCAGCCAACCACTGGTTGCCGGTGGATCAGTACATCGGCGGCATCGAACACGCGATCCTGCACCTGCTGTATGCGCGCTTCTTCCACAAGTTGATGCGCGATGAAGGCCTCGTCAGCTCTAACGAACCGTTCAAAAACCTGCTGACCCAAGGCATGGTCATCGCCGAAACGTACTATCGACTTGAGGCCAACGGCAGCAAGACCTGGTTCAACCCGGCCGATGTCGAGCTCGTGCGTGACAGCAAAGCCAAGATCATCGGCGCCACACTGATCAGCGACGGCCAGCCAGTCGAAATCGGCGGCACCGAGAAGATGGCCAAGTCGAAGAACAATGGCGTCGATCCGCAGTCGATGATCGATCAGTACGGCGCCGATACCTGCCGTCTGTTCATGATGTTTGCCTCGCCACCCGACATGAGCCTGGAATGGTCCGACTCGGGCGTCGAAGGTTCACACCGGTTCTTGCGTCGGGTCTGGCGTCTGGCGCAGGCCCATGTCAGCCTGGGTTCAACGGTCAAACTTGCCATCGCCGCCTTAAGCGACGAGCAGAAAGTCATTCGCCGCGCGATTCACCTGGCCATCAAAAACGCCAGTCAGGACGTCGGCCAGCACCAAAAATTCAACACGGCCATCGCTCAGGTGATGACGTTGATGAACGTGCTGGAAAAAGCCCCGCACACGACCGAACAGGACCGCGCACTGCTCCAAGAAGGTCTGGAAACCGTCGCCCTGCTGCTGGCCCCGATCACCCCGCACATCAGCCATGAACTGTGGGGCCACTTGGGTCACAGCGGCGCAATCATAGACGCTGGC
The DNA here is from genome assembly GCF_034314155.1 of Pseudomonas sp. 5C2. Classification (NCBI taxonomy): domain Bacteria; kingdom Pseudomonadati; phylum Pseudomonadota; class Gammaproteobacteria; order Pseudomonadales; family Pseudomonadaceae; genus Pseudomonas; species Pseudomonas sp. 5C2. Next base: position 355,967 of record NZ_JAVIWH010000003.1, read on the forward strand.
TGGCCGGTACTGGATCAGACTGCGCTGGTGCAGGACAGCCTGCTATTGGTCATACAGGTCAACGGCAAGCTGCGTGGACAGATCGAAATGCCTGCCAGTGCTACTCGAGAAGAAGTCGAAGCAGCGGCGCGCATCAATGAAAACGTGCTGCGTTTCACCGAAGGCCTGACGATCCGCAAAGTGATCGTGGTCCCTGGCAAGCTGGTCAATATCGTCGCAAGCTAATGGCATCAAGCGCCCGGTATCGATCGGGCGCTGAACACAACTTTCAGGGGACGCAACGTCGGCCCCTACGGATTCAAGGGGAGCATCAAATGATCAAACGCAATTTGCTGGTGATGGGTCTCGCCCTGTTACTGGGCGCCTGTGGTTTCCAGCTGCGTGGCACGGGTACTAACCAGCTGACGATCAAAGAGATCGATCTGTCTGCGCGTAACGCTTACGGCGAAATCGTGACTCAGTTGCGTCAGACGCTGGAAGGCAGCGGCGTGAGGATTCATTCGGGTGCCCCGTACAAACTGATTCTGGTTGATGAAAACGAATCGCAGCGCTCCCTCAGCTACACCGGCGCGTCAGGTTCGGCCGAATATGAAATGACCACCCAGCTCAACTATCAGATCCATGGCGCTCACGATCTGTCGCTGCTGGACGGCAAACTGCAAGTGCAGAAAGTCTACGTGCATGACGGCAACAACTTGATGGGCTCTGATCAGGAAATGGCGCAGGTTCGTAAAGAGATGCGCAACCAGCTCGTCCAGAACATGATGGTTCGTCTGCAACTGCTGACGCCTACCCAATTGGAGCAACTGCAGCAGACCGCAGACAACAAAGCAAAAGCAGATGCTGATGCCCTGGAAGCTGCGCAGAGGATCGAAAACGAGACACCTCGACAGTCACCTATTGAAATCCCTTCCCGATAAATGCCGCGGGGCCGGTTCGCTGGCTCCGGCATCTTCTGACCTATGAAGCTCACTCCAGCCCAACTCGGCAAACACCTCCAGGGCAACCTTGCCCCGGTGTATGTCGTCAGCGGCGATGATCCGTTGCTGTGCCAGGACGCGGCAGACGCCATCCGCGCAGCCGTACGCCTGCAAGGCTTTGACGAACGCCAAGTGTTCAGCGCCGATGCCAGTTTTGATTGGGGCACGCTGTTGCAGGCGGGCGCCAGCATGTCATTGTTCGCGCAAAAGCGTCTGCTGGAACTCCGCTTGCCTTCGGGCAAGCCCGGTGACAAAGGCGCGGCGGCGTTGATCGAGTATTGCTCGCGCCCGGCCGAAGATACGATCCTGTTGATCAGCCTGCCAAAACTCGACGGTAGCGCGCAAAAAACCAAGTGGGGCAAGGCACTGGTTGAGGGTCCACACACGCAGTTCGTGCAAATCTGGCCGGTGGATGCCAGCCAGTTGCCGCAGTGGATTCGCCAGCGCCTGTCACAGGCCGGCTTGACGGCCAGCCAGGATGCGATCGAACTGATCGCCGCCAGGGTCGAAGGCAACTTGCTGGCCGCGGCTCAGGAAATCGAAAAGCTCAAACTGATGGCCGACGGTGGTCAGATAACCGTCGAAACCGTGCAAGGGGCTGTGGCCGACAGTGCACGTTTCGATGTTTTCGGTTTGACCGATGCCATTCTCAACGGCGAAGCCGCCCATGCGCTGCGCATGCTTGAAGGCCTGCGTGGCGAAGGGGTGGAAACGCCGGTGATTCTTTGGGCACTGTGTCGCGAACTGCGGGTGCTGGCCAACCTGGCGTTGCAGTTCAGCCAGGGCATCCCACTGGACAAGGCCTTCAGCCAGGCCCGCCCGCCGATCTGGGACAAGCGCAAGCCGCTGATGAGCAAAGCCCTGCAACGCTACTCCGCAGAGCGCTGGGGCCAACTGCTGATGGATGCTCAACGCATCGACGCACAAATCAAGGGCCAGGCCGCCGGTTCTGCCTGGAGCAGCTTGAGCCGACTGGCATTGTTGATGGCCGGACAGCGGCTGAATTTGCCTGCTGAGTAAATCCAGATCCCTGCAGGCGCTGGCTTGCGCGATAGCAGACATCTATTAGACAGATCCCTCCGTCAAGCGGATGATTTGCATCGATTCAACCCCCACTGAGAGAGTATCCGCCATGAGCAAGCCGTCCAGGCCCAACAAGGCCAAGTCCATCATCGCCCAGCCGTTGTTCCGCAGTCGTCAGGAACCCGCCGGCAAGGGCAAAGGCAGCTACCGCCGCGAAGCCTTCCAGTCTAAAAGCTGGGAGGCTTCTTACTTTCTGGCCGCCTGAACCGTAGCCAGCCTTGCCAAGGCCCCTTCGAACGTACAGGCATGATAAGGTCTGCGTTTGTCGGTAATACCCTGGACCCAAGCATGCCCTCTAGTTTTTCCCGTCGTTGGCATTTTCGCCAACTGATCACCGCCTCCAGCTTCATCCTGTTAGTCGCCTGCGCGGAAAAACCGACCGCAGCAGACGCCACGCCTCTTCAAGTCGCTAACACCCCTGCGGCCGCCGCTTTGCCTGCGAGCCCGCCCGCCAATCCGCCTGGCGATAGCGAGTTCGATTTTCAGCCCACCATGAGCTTCAGCGATTGGGAAGCCGGTTTCCGAAGCGAAGCGTTGAAGGCTGGCATCCGGGCCGATATTTTCGACAGAGCCTTTGCCGGCGTCGTGCCGGACATGACCGTGGTCAAATTTGACCGCAGTCAGCCCGAGTTCACTCGCCCTGTCTGGGAATACCTGGACGGCGCCATGTCTGCGGTGCGCGTGCGCAAAGGTCAGGCCTTACTCACGCAATACGCCGATGTGTTGCAAAGCATCGAGCAACGCTATGGCGTAGACCGCCAGGCACTTGTCGCGATCTGGGGCATGGAAAGCAGCTTTGGCCAGTTCCAGGGCACACAATCGGTGATTCGCTCGCTTGCGACGCTGGCCTACGAAGGCCGTCGTCCAGGCTTTGCGCAAAGCCAGTTGCTGGCGGCGCTGGAAATTCTTCAGCACGGCGATATCGCACCCGAAAACATGCTCGGTTCGTGGGCGGGTGCCATGGGCCAGACGCAGTTCATCCCCACCACGTATAACACCTATGCCGTGGACTTCGATGGCGACGGTCGTCGCGATATATGGAATACCCCGGCCGACGCCCTGGCCTCGACAGCTCACTACCTGCAAAGCTCGGGCTGGCAAAAAGGTCAGCCATGGGGGTTTGAAGTCAAACTGACGCAAGGCTTTGACTACGCGCTGGCCGATGCCTCAACACGCAAAACCGTAGCCGAATGGCAGCAGATGGGGCTGAAGCTACCGAGCGGCAGCGCCCTGCCCACCAACGTCGCGCAACTACAGGCCGCCCTGCTATTGCCAGCGGGTTACAGAGGCCCGGCATTTCTGGTGCTGGATAACTTCCGCACGATCCTCAAGTACAACAACTCGTCGTCCTACGCCATGGCCATCGGCCTGCTGTCCGAGCGCTTCAACGGCGGCGGCTATGTACTGGGCGATTGGCCGCGCGGAGACCTTCCTCTGAGCCGCTCTGAGCGCATTGAGCTGCAAACCCTGCTGTCATCACGGCAGTACGACGCCGGCGCGTCTGACGGCATCATCGGTGCCAATACGCGCAAAGCAATCCGTAGCGCGCAACAGTCGTTCGGCTGGCCGGCCGACGGTTACCCGACTCATGAGCTGCTGGACAACCTGCGCAAGCCGTAACGCACGGCGGCAGCGGATGTATTCGCGTAAGTCTCAGCGGTAGCCACATAAAAAAACGGGTCGGACATCACTGTCCGACCCGTTTTGCTTTCAGGCTAACGCATCGAAGGCTATTCGCCTCAGATCATGGCCTTGATAGCGGCACCCGCTTGCTCATCGGCATGGTACGAAGAACGCACCAGAGGGCCTGAGGCGACGTTCTTGAAGCCCATTTTGTAGCCTTCTTCAGCAAACCAGGCGAAGACATCGGGGTGCACGAAGCGCTCCACTGGCAAGTGGCTGCGCGACGGTTGCAGGTACTGGCCTAGAGTCAGCATGTCGATATTGTGTTCACGCATACGCTGCATGACTTCGATGACTTCCTCGTTGGTTTCGCCCAGACCCAGCATCAAGCCGGATTTGGTCGGTACGTGCGGGACCATCTCCTTGAAGCGTTGCAGCAAGGTCAGCGACCACTGGTAATCCGACCCCGGACGCGCAGCCTTGTACAGGCGCGGCACGGTTTCCAGGTTGTGGTTGAACACATCTGGCGGCTCTGCAGCCGTGATTTCCAGCGCGATGTCCATGCGCCCACGGTAGTCCGGGACCAGGGTCTCTAGCTTGACGTTTGGCGACAACAGGCGAATTTCACGAATGCAATCGGCAAAGTGCTGGGCACCGCCGTCACGCAGGTCATCCCGGTCAACCGAGGTGATCACCACGTACTTGAGGCGCAGATCGGCGATGGCAACGGCCAGGTTTTTCGGCTCGTCGACGTCCAGGGCTTTCGGTCGGCCGTGGCCAACGTCACAGAACGGGCAACGACGGGTGCAGATATCACCCATGATCATGAAGGTCGCGGTGCCACCGGAGAAGCATTCGCCCAGGTTCGGGCAGGATGCCTCTTCGCATACGCTGTGCAGCTTGTGCTTACGCAGCAGTTGTTTGACGCGGTCTACTTCGGGAGAAACCGGGATACGTACACGAATCCAGTCGGGCTTTTTCGGCAAGTCGACGGTCGGAATGATCTTCACCGGAATCCGCGCGACTTTTTCCGCGCCGCGCAGCTTCACGCCGGCTTCCACTTTCGGACGGGCCGCATGCTCAGCGATGTCGAGCGTCGGGATCAGGGTTGGCGCAGTGTCAGTCGCAATAGTCATAGTCAGTCGATTCCGCCCGTTAGGGTCGTCTGCTCAGCATAGTCGAGGTGTTTGACGAGCTGCGCACGCAGCCGGGCACTTACCTCGGCAAATTCAATCGGGCCTGCATGATCGCGTAGCTGGGTCATTGCCAGCCCCGCATACCCGCAGGGATTAATCCGTCGAAACGGCTCAAGGTCCATGTCCACATTCAGCGCCAGGCCGTGGAATGAGCAACCGTTGCGAATCCGCAGGCCGAGGGAGGCGATTTTCGCTCCATCGACATAGACACCCGGCGCATCCGCTTTCGCTACCGCTGTTACGCCGTAGCTGGCCAACAGTGCAATCAGGCTGTGCTCGATCCGGGTGACCAGTTCGCGCACCCCGAACCCCAGACGCCGTACATCCAGCATCAGGTAGGCGACCAGTTGGCCGGGCCCATGATAGGTCACTTGACCACCACGATCGACCTGTACCACCGGAATATCACCCGGCAGCAACAAGTGTTCGGCTTTGCCTGACTGACCTTGGGTAAACACAGGAGGGTGCTGCACCAGCCAGACCTCGTCACCCACCTCGCGAGCACGCTCGTCGGTGAAACGTTGCATGGCGTGCCAGGCCGGCTCGTAAGCGACCAGACCCAGGTCACGGAAGCCCAGGCTGCCGGACATCAGAGCACCATGTGCACGAAACCCGTAGCGCGCAATGCACTATTGATATCGCGCAATTGTTCTTCGCCAGTCGCGGTGATGTGCAGCTGTACGGTGGTGTATTTGCCATTGCTGCTTTGACGCTCGGCGAGCGTGGCGATATCGAGCGTGGCGTGCTTGGCCAACGTCTCGATCACAAGGGCAGTGAAACCTACGCCGGTATCGCCGATCACCTTGATCGGGTAGTCGAGGCAGGGAAATTCGATTTTATGCGACTTTACGTCGGTATCAGTCATGGCAGTAACGGCCTCGTAAGCCGTGACGAGCGGCACGCACCGCGCTCTGGGTCAGAGCCGGTGCACGCCGGTCGGCAATATCAGTTGAACAAACCGTAGAAGAACAGGCGGATGCTGTCCCACACGCGACGGAAGATTCCACCCTGGTCGACAGCGTCGAGGGCGATAAGGTCGGAAGTGTGCACGATTTTGTCGTCCATTTTCACTTCAACTTTACCGATCACGTCGCCCTTGGCGATAGGTGCAACCAGCTGTGGATTCATAGTCATGCTTGCGGCCAGCTTTTTCAATTGGCCTTTAGGCAATGTCATGGTCAGGTCATCAGCCAGACCGGCTTTGACTTGATGCTCGACGCCTTTCCAGACAGCTGCCTGAGCCAGCTCGGTGCCCTTCTGATAGAACGTCTGGGTTTCGAAGAAGCGGAAACCGTAAGTCAGCAGCTTTTGAGTCTCGGCAGCACGAGCCTGTTCACTGTTGGTGCCAAACACCACGGCGATCAGACGCATACCATCACGTACTGCCGAAGACACCATGCAGTAACCCGCTTCGTCGGTGTGACCGGTTTTCAGACCATCAACGGTCTTGTCACGCCACAACAGCAGGTTGCGGTTAGGCTGTTTGATGCCGTTCCAGAAGAACTCTTTCTGCGAGTAGATCGCATAGTGAGCAGGGTCTTCATGGATGATCGCGCGTGCCAGCACGGCCATGTCATGAGCCGACGAGTAATGCTCCGGGTTTGGCAGACCGGTCGGGTTCATGAAGTGGCTGTTGGACATGCCGAGGTCGCCGGCGGTTTTGTTCATCATGTCGGCGAAAGCATCTTCGCTGCCGGCAATATGCTCGGAAAGCGCGACGCTGGCGTCGTTGCCCGACTGGATGATGATGCCGTGCAGCAGATCGCTGACGGTCACCTGGGTGCCCACTTTGATGAACATCCGCGAACCGCCGGTGCGCCAGGCGTTCTCGCTGACGGTCACTGGATCGTTTTCGCCGATCTGGCCGCGACGGATTTCCAGGGTCGCAATGTAAGCCGTCATCAGCTTGGTCAGGCTTGCGGGTGCCAAACGCTGGTCGCCGTTATTCTCGACCAGAACGTTACCGCTGGAGGCGTCCATGAGCACGTAGGCTTTGGCGGCCAGTTGCGGCGGCGATGGCATCATCTGTTCAGCCGCCCAAGCGGCAGGGGCGATGATAAGCGGAACTAGCAGGCACAGGCGTTTTGCAAAGGTGGTGATGTTCATCCGTCTCTCGAAATTGCTAATGGGCAAACATGCCCTCGCGGGCAAAGCTAATCTGACTGGCGAAAAAATGACGTTTTCATCCGGTCTGCGACGCCAGGCATTACCCCTGGCTTACAAAACAGCCTGATTGATCAGACTGCCCTGTGAACAGTTGCATGTATCGCTTGCTCTGTCGGCAAGTCACCGTCGGCCAAACAACTGCACATCAACCCTGAACCAACCCGGGTTGAATTATTAATCCGACGTCACCACGCTCGGCTGGCCAAGATTGGCCGACCGGACGCTGGCTTGTAATTGCTGGGCTTCACCCTGAGTGTCTATCGGCCCCATCCGCACCCGATACAGCGTTTGCTGACTGCGTACTGTCGAGCTGACGAACACTGGAGTTTGCACCATCCCGCTCAACTTCGACCTCAGGAGTTCCGCAGCGTCCGGGTTGGCGAAAGCGCCCACCTGGAGATACAGCCCAGAGGCTTGTGCGGAAGCGTTTTTTTTTGCATCAATTTGCATGGCTGGAACTGCCACAGCATGCTGCTGGGGCGGTGGCGTATATTGCTCGACCGTTCCAGTGGAAGCCGTAAAGGCAGGCGGCGCAGCCTGGGCGATGACTTGCGGTTGTTCAAGCATCAGCGGCGCTGGACGTCCGCGCTGCGCCCACCATTCCTGGGGGTCGATACCTTCAACCTTGACCCGCGCAGTACCGATTTCGGCGTAACCGAGCTTTTTAGCGGCCGCGTAGGACAGGTCGATAATCCGGTCGGAATAGAACGGCCCACGGTCATTGACCCGCAGGATCACGCTCTTGTTATTGTCCAGGTTGGTCACGCGAACATAGCTGGGCAACGGTAACGTCTTGTGGGCGGCACTCATGCCGTACAGGTCGTACTTTTCACCGTTGGCTGTGTCCTGGCCGTGGAACTTGGTGCCATACCAGGACGCGGTTCCCGACGCTACGTAGCGCTTGGAGTCAGACAGCGGGAAATAAGTCTTGCCCAATACGGTGTAGGGGTTGGCCTTGTAGGGGCCGTTATGCAGGGTCGGCACTGCGTCCGGAATCCGCGAGACATCGACATCCCACCATGGCGCACCATCTTTATGCGCACGGTTGATATCCAGACCTGGGGCCGAACGCACAGCCGTACTCTGTGGCGAGCGGCTGGTCGAACAGCTGGCCACCAGGATGGTCAAGGCTGCGAAGGCCAGGAACTTTAGTGGTTTGCGAATCGGCAATGCCCGCATTACTTGACGCCCCGTGCTTGGACCAGCAGTTCAGACAGTTGATGCACGGCCATGGCGTACATCACACTGCGGTTGTAGCGCGTGATTGCATAAAAATTCTTCAGGCCCATCCAGTATTCAGGGCCATTTTCACCATCGAGCCGGAAAGCGGTCACCGGCATATCATCGCGCAGCGCATCATGACTCGACCACCCCAACGCTCGCAACTCCCCAACATTCTTTACCGGATCGATTCCAGGGCTCAAACCTTCGTCGGCATGCTCACCGCGCACCGTCGCCAGGCTCACAACCGGCTCGCCCGCGACCCAACCGTGACGTTTGAAATAGCTGGCAACGCTACCGATCGCATCGTCCGGATCGGTCCAGATATTGATGTGGCCATCACCGTCGAAATCCACGGCATACGCCCGAAAGCTGCTGGGCATGAACTGCGGCAATCCCATAGCACCGGCGTACGAGCCTTTAAGCGTCAGGGGGTCGACTTGCTCTTCACGGGCCAGCATCAGGAACTCGCGCAGCTCCTTGCGGAAGAAGTCGGCACGCGGCGGATAGTCGAAGCCCAACGTCGACAAGGCGTCTATTACGCGGTAGTTGCCGGTATTGCGACCATAAAACGTTTCCACGCCGATGATCGAAACGATGACTTGTGCCGGTACGCCGTACTCCTGCTCGGCACGTGCAAGGACCGCTTCGTGTTGACGCCAGAAGTCCACGCCACGCGCAATACGCGCATCAGTGACGAAAATCGGCCGGTAGTCCTTCCATTGTTTTACCCGTTCGGCCGGACGAGAAATTGCGTCGAGAATGGCCTGTTTACGTTCTGCTTCGCGAAAAACAGCCATGAGCTGTTCACCGGCAAACCCATAGTCGCGGGTCATTTCACCGACGAACTCAGCCACTTGCGGCGAGCCGTCGTAATCGCCTGCGGCCGCCTCCTGCACTGAACCAAGGATGCCCACCAGGCCGACCAACGGAGCATATCGAGCAGCCCAGCTACGCATTACTTGCATTGAGTTGTTCACCTTAATCAAACCTGTGCGATCCACTTACGATGGGTATGGACCGACATCAAAACCCCAAACGCTGACAACAGTGTTACCAGCGAGGTTCCGCCATAGCTAATGAATGGCAATGGGACACCTACAACCGGCAACAGGCCACTGACCATACCGATGTTGACGAAAACGTAAACAAAAAACGTCATTGTCAGGCTACCGGCCAACAATTTGCCAAACAGCGTCTGAGCTTGAGCGGTGATCACCAGCCCTCGACCGATCAACAGAACATAGATCAGCAACAGGGCGCAAATACCCACCAAGCCAAACTCTTCACCCAACACAGCAATAATAAAGTCGGTGTGGCTTTCCGGCAAAAAGTCCAGGTGCGACTGCGTACCCAGCAACCAGCCCTTGCCAAATACGCCGCCCGAACCAATTGCCGCCTTGGACTGAATGATGTTCCAGCCAGTGCCCAGCGGGTCACTTTCCGGGTCGAGGAACGTCAGGATTCGTTGTTTCTGGTAGTCGTGCATGAAGAAAAACCACATGCCGACCGCCACCGGCACGGCTGCGGTGAGCACACCAATGATCCAGCGCCAGCGCAGGCCGGCCATGAACAGTACAAACGTACCCGACGCCAGGATCAGCAAAGAAGTGCCCAGGTCCGGCTGGCGCACGATAAGGATGAACGGAAGACCGATCAGCCCCAGGCTCAAGGCCACGTGCTTCAAGTGCGGCGGCAACGTGTGCTTGGCCAGGTACCAGGCGATGGTCGCCGGCATGATGATTTTCATGAATTCGGAAGGCTGGAAGCGAATGACGCCGGGGATGTTGATCCAGCGGGTCGCGCCCATGGCGTTGTGGCCCATGACGTCCACCACCACCAGCAGCATCAGCCCCACTACGTAGGCGGCCGGTACCCAGCGCGCCATGAAACGCGGCTCGAGCTGCGCGATGATGAACATCGACACCAGGCCGATACCAAAGGAGGTCGCCTGCTTGATCAGCAGATCCCAATTCTTGCCACTGGCCGAATACAGCACGAACAAACTGCCGGCGGCCAGGGTCAGCAACAGGATCAGCAGCGGCCCATCGATATGAATGCGCTGGAGGAAACTGGCGCGACGGCGCATCACGTCCTCGCTGGAAAGGATGCGGTCGAAATTACTCTTCACGGGCCGAAGCCTCCGCATTTGAGGTGCTGGCGTACTCAGGTTTGAGCAAACCGTCCGGGCCAAGCAACCAGGCATCCATCACCTGGCGGACCACGGGGGCCGCGACGCCAGAACCGGACTCGCCGTTCTCCACCATCACTGCCACGACTATTTTCGGGTTATCCGCCGGGGCGAAGCCGACGAACAGGGCATGGTCACGGTGACGCTCCTGAATCTTGGAGCGGTCATACTTCTCACCCTGCTTGATTGCCACCACTTGAGCGGTACCGCTTTTGCCGGCAATTCGGTATTGCGAACCGATCGCAGCCTTGCGCGCAGTACCACGGGCGCCGTGCATCACTTGTTGCATGCCGTGATTGACCTTGTTCCAGTCCGAGGCGTCACGCAGCACGATGTCCGGCATCGGGTTTGCGTCTACCGGCGGCAAGCCCTCGATGGTTTTTGCCAGGTGCGGACGATTCCACTTGCCCTTGTTGGCCACCAGTGCGGTCGCTTGCGCCAGTTGCAGCGGGGTCGCCTGCATATAGCCCTGACCGATACCGAGGATCAGCGTCTCGCCAGGAAACCAGGCCTGACGCCGGGTAATCCGCTTCCAGTCTCGCGACGGCATCAAGCCTGGCGACTCTTCGAACATGTCCAGCGACACCTTCTGCCCGATCCCGAACTTGTTCAGGTACGACGACAGCCGGTCGATGCCGAGCTTGTGCGCCAGGTCGTAAAAGTAGGTGTCGTTGGAGCGCATGATCGCCGTGTCCAGATCGACCCAGCCATCGCCCGTGCGGTTCCAGTTGCGATATTTGTGGTCGTAGTTCGGCAATTGGTAATAGCCCGGGTCAAACACCCGAGTGGATGCCGTGACGACGCCACTGTCTAGCCCGGCGATAGCAACAGCCGGTTTGATCGTCGAACCCGGCGGGTACAAGCCACGCAGAATACGGTTGAACAAGGGCCGGTCAATGGAGTCCCGCAGCTCGGCATAGGCTTTAAAACTGATGCCAGTGACAAACAGGTTAGGGTCGAAACTCGGCTGACTGACCATCGCCAGCACTTCGCCAGTACGCGGATCAAGCGCGACCACCGCACCGCGACGCCCGGCCAATGCAATTTCGGCGGCTTCCTGCAGTTTGATGTCGAGGCTCAGGACGATGTCTTTGCCTGGCGAAGGATCGGTGCGCTTGAGCACACGCAATACTCGCCCGCGGGCGTTGGTTTCAACTTCTTCGTAGCCCACCTGACCATGCAGCTCCGGCTCGTAGAAACGCTCGATGCCGGTTTTGCCGATATGGTGGGTGCCGCTGTAATTGACCGGGTCGAGCACCTTGAGCTCTTTCTCGTTGATCCGCCCCATGTAACCCACCGAGTGCGCGAAGTGCGCACCCTGCGGATAGTGGCGAACCAGCTGCGCAACCACCTCAACGCCGGGCAGACGGAACTGGTTGACGGCAACGCGGGCAATTTGCTCTTCAGTCAGCTCAAACAGAATGGGCACCGGCTCGAATGGCCGTCGCCCCTGCTTCATGCGCTTCTCGAACAGCACCCGATCATCAGGCGTCAATTCCAGCACGCTGACAATGACGTCCAGCACCTGTTCCCAGTCGCCAGAACGCTCGCGGGTCATGCTCAAGCTGAAACTGGCCCGATTATCGGCGACGACCACCCCATTGCGGTCGTAGATCAACCCACGGGGTGGCGGAATCGGCTGAACATGAACCCGGTTGTTCTCCGACAGGGTCGAGTGATACTCGTACTGGATGACCTGCAGGAAATACAGCCGCGCAATCAGCACGCACACCAACACCACCACCGCCACAGCCCCGACCACGACTCTGCCGCGCACTAGGCGGGCATCTTTCTCATGGTCCTTGAGGCGAATCGGCTGGGACATTTAGGGCGTGTTCACACGACTACTTGTGATAAGGGTGCCCGGACAGAACAGTCCAGGCGCGATACATCTGCTCACCAATGAGGATGCGCACGAGTGGATGCGGCAAGGTCAGCGGGGACAACGACCAGCGTTGTTCGCTACGCGCGCAAACCTCCGGCGCCAGCCCTTCCGGGCCACCGACCATGAGATTCACCGTGCGCGAATCCAGACGCCAGCGATTGAGTTCGACCGCCAATTGCTCGGTGCTCCACGGTTTACCGTGCACTTCGAGGGTGACGATACGCTCGCCCGGCTGCACTTTTGCCAGCATGGCTTCGCCTTCCTGACGGATGAAGCGCGCCACGTCGGCATTCTTGCCCCGGGTATTGAGCGGAATTTCCACCAGTTCGAGCGCCAGTTCGGATGGCATACGCTTGGCGTATTCATGCCAACCTTCTTCCACCCACTTTGGCATGCGCGAACCGACAGCGATCAAACGCAGACGCACAGCAACCCCTTACTCTTTGTCAGACGGCGTGTTGTCGAATGACATTTTGTCGGCTGCCATTGGGTCAAACGGGTTCGCATCGTGGCTGCCATGGCTTGCACGGCTTTGCTCGGCACCATGCCACAGACGCTCAAGGTCGTAGAACTGACGGGCGCTGGCGGTCATTACGTGCACGATGATGTCGCCCAGGTCCAACAGAACCCAATCGCTGTCGCCCTTGCCTTCTTCACCCAGTGGCTTGAAGCCCTGAGCCTTGACCTTGTCGCGCACGTTCTCGACCATCGAGGCGATGTGGCGGTTGGAGGTACCTGTGGCGATGAGCATGTAATCAGTGATGCTGGTCTTGTCGCGCACGTCGATCGCCAGGATGTCCTGGGCCTTGATGTCTTCCAGTGCAGCCGTTGCCAGCTTGATCAGGATTTCGCTATTTTGCTTCGTCATAAAAAACTCATTCAGCTCGTGTGTATGAGGACCTGAAACGCCATCTAGAGAGGCTGTTTCAAAGGGTCCCCTGAGTGTTCGGCGCATGGTACAGCCCGTGCGCGTCGATATAGGCCAGTACCGCGTCTGGCACCAGAAAACGTACCGACTTCCCGCTGGCCAGCAGTTGGCGGATCTGGGTGGCAGACACCGATAACGGCGTCTGCCAGACGAATGTAATGTGTCCACCCGGCCCTTTCAGGGCCTTCGGATCGCTGACTGCGCGCCCCGCCAGCAAGTTACGCATGGCGTCAGGCGACTCGCTGTCGGCGTCCGGGCGTTGCAGCACCACGATATGGCAGTGCTCCAGCAGTTCTTCCCAGCGATGCCAGGTCGGTAGCCCGCAAAAGGCATCCCAACCCAATAACAGGAATAACTGGTCATCTGCGGCCAACTCGGCCCGCATCAGTTCCAGGGTGTCGATGGTGTACGACGGTTTGTCCCGTTGCAGCTCTCGGTCATCCACCGTCAAAGGAGGCACACCGGCCACCGCGCACTTGACCATCGCTAGTCGGTGCTGCGCACTGACGCTTGGCATGTCGCGATGAGGCGGCCTGGCACTGGGTGTCAGGCGTAACTCATCAAGCCCCAGCAACTCGGCGACTTCCAGCGCACTGCGCAAATGGCCGATGTGCACGGGGTCGAACGTGCCGCCCAGCATACCGATACGTCTGGGCAGGCCTGGCGTCTGTGGCACCTGCGCAGCGGGTTTTTCGGGATCGGCCAAGTCAGACAGGCTCCTGGCCACGCAACTGACCATCGCCGACCACGATGTACTTCTCGCAGGTCAAACCTTCCAGACCGACCGGACCGCGGGCGTGCAGCTTATCAGTAGAAATGCCGATCTCGGCACCCAATCCGTATTCAAAGCCATCAGCGAAGCAGGTCGGGGCGTTAATCATCACCGAACTGGAGTCCACTTCGGCCAGGAAACGCCGAGCCTGGCCCTGATGATCAGTGACGATGGCATCGGTATGGTGCGACCCATAGCGGTTGATATGTTCGATGGCCTGATCCAGATCCGCCACCACAAGGATCGACAAAATCGGCGCAAGGTATTCGGTGTTCCAGTCTTCTTCGGTTGCTGGCAGGGCATCAATCAGCTCGCGGGTGCGTTCGCAACCGCGCAGCTCGACACCTTTTTCGCGAAATTGCGCGGCCATTGGCGGCAAAAACTCGGCAGCAACAGCCTGATCCACCAACAAGGTTTCCATCGCGCCGCAGATGCCGTAACGGTAGGTTTTGGCGTTGAAACTGATGCGCTGAGCCTTGGGCAGATCGGCGTGGGCACTGACATAAACGTGGCAGATGCCGTCCAGATGCTTGATCACCGGCACCCGTGCATCGCGACTGACCCGCTCAATAAGGCCTTTGCCGCCGCGTGGAACGATCACGTCGACGTACTCGGGCATGGTGATCAGCGCGCCGACTGCCGCACGATCCGTCACTTCAACCACTTGCACCACGGCCGCCGGCAAATTGGCAACCGCCAGGCCGCGCTGAATGCAGGCGGCGATGGCACGGTTGGAGTGAATGGCTTCAGAGCCACCACGCAGAATCGTGGCGTTACCCGACTTCAGGCACAGGCTCGCGGCATCGATCGTCACATTCGGACGCGACTCGTAAATAATCCCCACCACACCCAGCGGCACACGCATCTTGCCGACCTGAATGCCCGACGGCCGATAGCTCATGTCGCGAATCGCGCCAATCGGGTCCGGCAGGCTGATCACCTGGCGCAAACCTTCGATCATGCTATCGATGCGTGCCGGCGTCAGGGTCAGACGCTCGAGCATGTACGGCGACAGGCCGTTGGTCCGACCGGCCGCCAAGTCCAGCTCATTGGCGGCAGACAATTCGGTCCGGGCGTCATCGAGAGCGTCAGCGGTGGCTTGCAAGGCGCGGTTTTTCTGCGCGGTGCTGGCGCGGCCGATCACTCGCGAAGCTTCGCGGGCGGCGCGACCCAAACGGGTCATGTAGTCAAGAACGGACTCAGTCATGGTCTCAGAGGTCTTGGCGGAGAGGAAAGCGGCCGATTATAGCTGTCGAGCCCGTGTAACGACAGCGGTGGCAGGCGGATGGTCGATAACCCGAGCAAAGTCGGGATAAAAAGCCCTCTGGAGCACCCAAAACCTCACGCCGGCACCTGATATAACGCCTTCGCGAAGAGGCCCCGCAGCCATACTCATCAATACCCGGCACACCGTCATTCAGCTTTGATTAAGACAGTTGTTGTTATCATCGCCGCCCTGATTGCCATTCGACGACCGTAAGCACCGATGCCCACCCCCCTGCCGGACTCGTTTTTCCACCGAGATGCGCAGGTCCTCGCCCGGGCGTTACTGGGCAAAGTGATTCGTCATCGCGTGGGCAATGGCCCAGATGCGTTGTGGCTGTCGGCTCGGATCATCGAGACGGAAGCCTACTACTGCGCAGAAAAAGGCAGCCACGCGTCATTGGGCTACACCGAAAAACGCAAAGCGCTGTTTCTCGAGGGCGGGCACATCTATATGTACTATGCCCGCGGCGGCGATTCGCTGAACTTCAGCGCCGAAGGGCCGGGCAATGCCGTGCTGATCAAGTCCGCGTATCCGTGGGTCGACGAACTTTCCGACGGCAACAGTCTCGCGCACATGCTCTTGAACAACCCCGATGCCAAGGGAGCACTGCGTCCGCCCGAGCGTCTGTGTGCCGGTCAAACCCTGCTGTGCAGGGCCCTGGGGCTCAAAGTCCCGACTTGGGACGCCAAACGCTTCGACCTTGAGCACCTGTTCGTCGATGATGTCGGTGCCGAGCCCAAGCAGATTATCCAGACCACACGACTGGGCATCCCCGAGGGCCGCGACGAGCATCTGATGTACCGTTTCGTCGACGCCGCCTACGCCCGGTATTGCACGCGGAACCCGCTGCGACGCGGCCAGGTCGAAGGCCGCGATTACTTTTTACTCAAGCAAGGAAACTGAGACATGGGCCCATGGCTCGATGGCATTACCGGCTGGCTGAGCGCAAACCCCTCGTGGTTGGGTCTAGCGATTTTTTTGGTGGCGTTCCTTGAATGCGTGGCCATCGCCGGGATCATCGTGCCGGGCACCGTGCTTCTGTTCACTGTCGCGGTGCTGGCCGGCAGTGGTGCCTTGTCACTGGGCGAAACACTTTTACTGGGCTTTTGTGGCGGCTTGCTGGGTGACGGTCTGTCGTATTTTCTCGGCAGGCGCTTTCACCAGAACATCCGCCGCCTGCCCGGGCTGCGTCATCACCCGGAATGGATAGGCGGTGCGGAGCTCTACTTCCAGCGCTACGGCATTGCCAGCCTGCTGGTCGGACGCTTTATCGGGCCACTGCGACCCATGTTGCCCATGGTCGCAGGCATGTTCGACATGCCTTTCCCGCGTTTTGCTGCTGTCAGCGTGATCGCGGCCGCTGGCTGGTCCCTCGCGTACCTGCTGCCGGGCTGGGCCACCGGCGCGGCCATGCGCTTGCCACTGCCCGAGGGCTTCTGGTCACAGGCAGGGATGATCGGTGGTGGGTTGGCGGTGTTGCTCGGCGTCAGTATCCACAGCAGCTTTGGCGGGAAGCGCTATGCAACCCCGCTGATCGCCGTGTTGAGCCTTGTCATGCTCGCTGGGGTATTTCTTGGCTGGCCCTACCTGACGCACTTCGATCAGGGCTTGATGGCATTGGTGCAGGAACATCGCAGTGAAGCGGCTGATCAGTTCGTGGTGATGATCACTCGGCTGGGCGACTTCAAAACCCAAGTGGCCGTCGTCAGCCTGTCGTTGGTGCTGTTGCTGGCAACCCGGCAATGGAAACAGGCGATGTTTGCTGGCGCAGTGACCGTGGGCTCGGCACTGGCCAATACAGGAATGAAAGGGTTCTTCGCCCGCACGCGTCCCGACGTACTGATCGACCCGCTCACCACTTACAGCATGCCCAGCGGGCACAGTTCGGGGTCATTCGCGCTGTTTATGGCGTTGGCAGTATTGGCGGGACGCGGTCAGCCGGTACGTTTGCGCCTGACCTGGTTATTGCTGGGCGGTATTCCGGCGCTGTCGATTGCCATGTCGCGGGTCTATCTGGGGGTGCATTGGCCGTCTGATGTGCTGGCCGGGGCCCTGCTCGCGTTCTGCCTCTGCGCAGCCAGCCTGTCCTTCATACAGCGTAAAACACCGCTTGAGCCCATGCCCGTAAGGGTGTGGTGGCTGATCCTGCCAGCGCTGGTCACCTTGTACGGTTACTTCGCCCTGCATTCACTGTCCCACGCGGCGCTGCGTTATCAGTACCTGGCCCCCACGGGCGCGATTAACTAACGCGTCAGGCCTGCACGTCACCCTGTATTTCATCGAGCAGGTCCTGAATCGCGTCCAGGCGCTCCTGAGCATCGTTGAGTTCCAGTAACTCGACCTTGTCTTCTTCGGTGAAGGGCAGCAGATAAGCCAGCTGATTGGCCAGCGATTGCTGCCCGCTGGCCGTAACGCCCATGTTCAACGCGGCAACCATCGGGTGCTCGGCCAAGGCGGCAAGCAAGGCCACCAGATCGGCGTCCGCTTCCTGCAACGGGCGCTCCGGCAGTTCATCCAGCCACTCAACGTCAGCCATAATCAGCTGGTCACGCTGCACCTGAGTGCTGACCACGCGGAAACGGCGCCCACCTTCCACGCGAATCCCCAGCAAGCCGTTGTCCTGCTGCTGAAAATCCCGCACCAACGCTTCGCAACCTACCAGCGCATAGCCCTCTGGCGCCTGCCCGACTTCTTCGCCGTCAAGAATGCATACCACGCCAAAGCCTTCGCCCTGCTTCATCCCGCGGCTAACCATGTCCAGATAGCGTGCCTCGAACAGCTGCAAATCGAGCATGCACCCCGGGAACAGCACTGCGTTGAGAGGAAATAATGGCAACACCATGGAAGCCTCCTTAAACGACCAGCGTAACGGCCAATGGCAGGAATACCGCCGTGCCGACGCCCATCAAACTCATTGCCAGGGCGGCGAACGCACCGCACTCCTCACTTTCCTGCAACGCCACCGAGGTGCCGACGGCATGCGCGGCCAAACCGAGGGCCATGCCGCGCGCAGCCTGATTCTCCACCCCAAGAAGGGACAGCAGACCAGGGCCAAAAATCGCGCCGATCACCCCGGTAATCAACACGAACACCGCCGCCAGTGGTGCGACGCCACCAATCTGTTCGGCCACCAACATGGCAATCGGCGACGTCACTGATTTGGGCGCCATGGTCATCAAGATCATGTGGTCGGCACCGAACAGCCAGCCCAGCGTCACACCCAGGGATGTCGCCAGCACTCCGCCCACGATTAGCGTAGTAAAGGTCGGCCAGAACAGCTGGCGAATACGTCGCAGGTTCAGATAAAGCGGGACCGCCAGTGCAACCGTCGCAGGCCCCAACAAAATACTGAGGATTTCCGTGCTTTTGCGGTACTCGGCATAGTTCAAACCGCAGCTGACCAGAATGCCGACCACCAGCAACATCGAGATAAGCACCGGCTGCAAAAATATCCAGCGGGTTTTTTCGTAAGCGGCCAGCATCAACTGGTACGCCCCCAGCGTAATCGCAATGCCGAACAGTGGATGATGGATCACCGCGTTCCAGGCGCCATTCCAATCCATGTTCATGAGGACTCCCCGCGTCGCGACTGGCGCAGAACCAGCTTCTGCATCAGCCAGCCGACGAACGCCAAGGACAGCAGCAACGACAGCACTAACGATCCGACGATGGCCCAGAAATCGGCGGCAATCTCGGCAGCGTAGACCATCACCCCCACGGCGGGCGGCACCAACAGCAGCGGCAGATAACGCAACAAGCTGCTGGCGGCCAGACTCAATGGCTCACTGACTTCGCCGCGCGTCATCAGAAAAATCAGTAACAACACCAGACCGATGATCGGCCCGGGCAGTATTGGCAAGAACAGGTGATTGAGCGCGGTGCCCACCAATTGGAACAACACCAGCCATGTCAGACCCCGTAGCAACATAAGAAACTCCAGCAAATTCGCGACGCCATTATAGGCACGCTGCGGTAACGGCTGATAAATCAGCATTCGCCAAAGGCATACATCCTTGACCATCCCTAAAGCCCATGCTGATCTTAGGCCTTGGCACGGTGAAAAATCCGACGCCTATAAACACTGAGCGCGACAGCCATACCCACAAAAACCAATGACAACAAGGAGAGTATCTATGCCCTTTGTACCCGTTGCAGAGCTGAAGAACTATGAAGGCAAGGAACTGGGACGTTCCGAGTGGTTCACTATCGACCAAGAGCGCATCAACTTGTTTGCCGAAGCCACCGGCGACTTCCAGTTCATCCACGTCAACCCTGAAAAAGCCGCGAAAACCCCCTTCGGCAGTACCATCGCCCACGGTTTTCTGTCGCTATCGCTGATCCCGAAGTTGATGGAAGACCTGCTGGTAGTGCCCGAAGGGCTGAAAATGGTGATCAACTATGGCCTGGACAGCGTGCGTTTTATCCAACCGGTAAAAGTGAACTCACGGGTTCGGCTCAACGTAACCATGACTCAAGTCACCGAAAAGAAACCAGGCCAATGGCTGCTCAAAGCCACGGCAACGCTGGAAATAGAGGGCCAGGACAAGCCGGCCTTCGTCGCTGAACCCCTGTCGTTGTGCTTCGTGTAAGACCACTAAAAAGCGAAACAGCTGTTACCGGCTGTTTCGTTGCCTCTATAAAGCAACCACATAGCTGCGTCATACTGCCCGCGGCTGTGTGAAAGCGACTGTTCAGGGACGTCTTCAACACGCTTGGATTTTTATCTTCAGGATCGACCATGCGCGCGTTCGCCCCTCTTGCCCCTCTGGCACTCATTCTTTTACTCGCGGCTTGCGGCGAGGGCGAACCACTGTCGCCCCCAGACGCACGTCTGCCCGACGGCGGCCGTTACCGCGGCGATGTCGTCAATGGCCTGCTGCAAGGTAAGGGCCGAGTCGACTATCCCAACGGCAGCTGGTACGCAGGTCAGTTCCAGAAGGGGCTGTGGCAGGGTGCCGGCGAATGGCACGCCAGTAATGGCGACGTCTACCGCGGCCAATTCCAGAACGGTCTGTTTCACGGTTTAGGCACGTTGACCACCAGCACCGGCAATTATGTCGGCGGCTTCAAGCTGGGCCGACGCGAGGGTGAAGGCACGCTCAAAGAGCCAGGCATGGCCTATAGGGGCGAATTCAAGGCTGACCAATACGACGGCCTCGGTCACCTCGAACTTGATGACGGCAGCCAATATCAAGGCCTGTTCGCGCACGGCAAACCCAATGGCGAAGGCCAGCGCAGCGACGCCAGTGGCAATCAATTCAGCGGCAAATTCGTCAACGGTCAACTGGAAGGCAACGGCAGCTTCAACAGCGCCGAGGGTGATCAATACGTCGGCGGTTTCCGCAACAACCAACTGCAAGGCAAAGGCCGCTACGAAAACAGCGACGGCGATGTCTGGATTGGGCAGTTCAAGGACGGCGCGCTCAACGGTAAGGGCGAACTGATCGGTGCAGATGGCAGCCATTATCAGGGTCAGTTCAGCAACTGGCGCTTCAACGGCGAGGGTGTACTGCACCTGGTCGATGGCAGCACCTATCAAGGTCCGTTCGCCGACGACACCTATCAAGGCAAAGGCACCTTGACCCTGGCAGATGGCAGCGTTCAAAGCGGCACCTGGACCAACGGTCTGCGTGTGCGTGACGCGCAAGGCAATCTGTTGCCCGATGCACTTGAGGTCGGCTTGCTCGCCCAAGGCCCCCTGTTGGAAAAAGCCCTGGCCGCAGTGCCCGCCTCCACTCCCGCTGTCGAATTGTACAGCCTGGTCGTGGGTGGTGACGGCAAGCAGAGCGTATTCATGCGCGAAGCAGATTACGTGAACAACCTGCTGGCCACGCGCTTCGGCGCCTACGGGCAGATCAGCCTGGTCAATCATCGCGATCACATGAACGACCGGGCACTGGCGACCCGCGAAAGTATCAGCCGCGCGGTTCAGACCCTGGCGCAACGCAGCGGGCCGGAAGACCTGGTGTTCATCTACCTGACCAGCCACGGCACTCAAGAACATGAACTGGTGCTTGATCAACCACGGATGGAACTGGCCGACCTGCCCGCCGATGAGCTGGCCGTCGTCCTCGCACCGTTAAAAGACCGCGACAAAATTATCGTGATCTCCGCCTGTTATTCCGGTGGTTTCATTCCGGTGCTCAAAGACGAAAAAACCGTAGTGATCACCGCCTCGCGTGCAGACAGGGTGTCTTTTGGCTGCTCGGAAGAGGACGATTTCACTTACTTTGGCGAAGCCATGTTCGCAAAGGCATTGGTTGAAACAGACAACCTGCAACAAGCGTTCAACGACGCCAAATCGTACGTGGCGGCCCGCGAAATAACCGAAAGCTTTGAGGCATCGGAGCCGCAGATCTGGGCGCCCAAAGGGGTTCTTGCGCACTGGCAGCAGTTGCGCAAGAGCCAGGCGCAGAGGGCCCTGAACACATCGTTGAGCAGCAAGGAAGCGAAGACCACGGGCAACCGCTAGACTGCGTTGTAAAAAGGGAGAAACACTATGTACCTGACCCCTCAGCACATCCTGCTTGCCGGAGCCACCGGCCTGACCGGTGAACATTTGCTTGATCGCTTGCTCAGCGAACCGACGGTCAGCCGCGTACTGGCACCGACCCGTAAACCCCTGAACAAGCACCCTCGCCTGGAAAATCCGGTGGGTGAACTCAATGCACTGCTGCCAACGTTAAGCGGGCGGGTCGACATCGCCTTTTGCTGCCTGGGCACCACGATCAAGCAGGCTGGCTCGCAGGAAGCGTTTCGCGCGGTCGATCTGGATATGGTGGTGGCCTTCGGCAAGCGAGCTCGCGAACTCGGAGCGCGGCATCTGGTGGTGATCAGCGCAGTCAATGCCGATCGGCGATCCAGCGTTTTCTACAACAGGATCAAGGGCGAAATGGAATATGCACTCAAAACTCAGGATTGGCCGCAACTGACCATCGTCCGACCATCACTGTTGCTTGGCGAACGCACCGAACAGCGTCTGGCCGAACAACTGGCAGGCCCATTGGCAAAACTGATTCCCGGCAAATACCGTGGCATAGAAGCCTGCTGCCTGGCCCGAGCGCTTTGGCGCCTGGCGCTGGAAGACCAGGACGGGGTGCGGATCGTCGAAGCAGAAGAGTTGAACAAACTGGGCAAGTGAGCCCGACAGCACGTCAGGTTCAGACGTCTACAAGCCGCCCGTCGCCTGAAACCCCACGCCCAGCACGGTCAGCAGCGACAGCGGTAAAAGCAGGGTGTCGAGCAACGCGCTGGCGGGCAGGTCCACGCCTGGATAGCTCGGTGCCTCGGCACCGAAACGATCCATCTCGCAGCAACCACCCTGTATCGCATACCAATCCAGACGCGCACCCGAATACACAACGGGGGCCCCAGGTTTGGCGGCATCAAGCGTTCGAGCCGTGGCACACCCAGTCAGCTGTAGCACCAACAGGGTCAACAGCAGGCGCTTATTCATCTGCACTCAGGTGATGCTCGCCCCAGCGCGGCAACATGTCTTGAGGGATATTCAGCACATTGAGAATCCGCGCGACAACAAAGTCGATCAGATCATCAATGGTTTGCGGCTGATGATAGAAACCCGGTGACGCCGGCAGAATCACCGCACCCATGTTCGACAGTTTGAGCATGTTCTCCAGATGGATACTGGAAAACGGCGCCTCACGCGGCACCAGAATCAATTGGCGACGCTCCTTCAACGTCACATCCGCCGCACGCTCGATCAGGTTGTTGCAGGCCCCGGTCGCAATCGCCGACAAGGTGCCCGTGGAACAGGGCACCACCACCATCGCGCTGGGCGAACCCGAGCCAGAGGCCACGGGCGACATCCAGTCTTCCTTGCCATACACCCGAATCTGTCCCGCCGCTGCGCCGGTGTACTCGGTCAGAAACGCTTGCATCATCAGGGTTTTCGGCGGCAGCGAGACATCGGTCTCGGTGGCCAACACCAACTGGGCCGCCTTGGAAATCAGGAAGTGCACTTCCCTGTCTTCACGCACCAGACAGTCGAGCAGGCGCAACCCATACTGCGCGCCAGAAGCACCGGTCATCGCCAGGGTGACGCGTTCCGGGCCACTCATTTCAACGCCTCAGCCAACTTTCCGTGCAAGCCGCCGAAGCCGCCGTTACTCATAATGACGACCTGTGTACCCGGTTTAGCCAGGTTTTTCACCTGGGCGATGATCGCCTCAAGGGAGTCGCAAACCACCGAAGGCACCGTGCACAATGCAGCAGTGGCGGCCAGGTCCCAGCCCAGATTGGCCGGCGCGTACCAGATCGCCTGATCAGCCTGACGCACACTTTCCGGCAAGCCGTCGCGGTGCGCACCGAGCTTCATGGAATTGGAGCGCGGCTCGATAATCGCGATCACCGGCGCATCGCCAACGTGTTTGCGCAGGCCATCAAGGGTGGTGGCAATCGCAGTCGGATGATGAGCAAAGTCATCATAGATAGTGATGCCGTTGACCTCCGCGACCTTTTCCATGCGGCGTTTGACGCTTTTGAACAAGCCCAGCGCTTCGATACCTTGCTTCGGCACCACGCCAACATGCCGCGCGGCCGCCAGAGTGGCCAACGCGTTGGCTACGTTATGCTGACCGGTCATGTCCCACTCGACCACGCCCTGAACTACGCCTTCAAAGGTGACTTCGAAACGCGAGCCGTCATCGCTGAGCAGACGCGCCTGCCATTGACCGCCCTCACCGGTGGTTTGTACCGGCGTCCAGCAGCCCATTTGAATCACTCGCAGCAACGCCGGCTCGGTGGTCGGATGGATCACCAGGCCTTCGCTTGGGATAGTTCGCACCAAGTGGTGGAACTGCCGTTCGATGGCTGGCAGATCGGGGAAGATGTCGGCGTGATCGAACTCCAGGTTGTTCAGAATCGCAGTACGCGGACGGTAATGGACAAATTTTGAGCGCTTGTCGAAGAAGGCGCTGTCGTACTCGTCAGCCTCGACGACAAAAAACGGGGTCTCGCCCACACGCGCCGACACGGCAAAATTCTGCGGTACACCGCCGATCAAGAAACCGGGGCTCATGCCAGCATGTTCCAGCACCCAGGCGAGCATGCTGCTGGTCGTCGTCTTGCCATGCGTTCCGGCAACGGCCAATACCCAGCGCCCTTGCAGCACGTGATCGGCCAGCCATTGCGGGCCGGAAACATAAGGCAGGCCTTTGTTCAGCACGTACTCTACCGCCGGGTTGCCTCGCGACAGCGCGTTGCCAATAACCACCAGATCCGGCGCAGGGTCAAGCTGTGCCGCGTCGTAGCCTTGGGTCAACTCAATGCCCTGAGCCTGCAACTGCGTGCTCATCGGCGGGTAGACATTGGCGTCCGAACCGGTGACCCGATGGCCCAACTCTTTGGCGAGTACCGCCAGCGAACCCATGAAAGTACCGCAAATACCGAGAATATGAATATGCATGATCGACCTCGTAAACTATGGGCGCAGGTTAGCGTAGAGGGCGACAAATCACACCTCGAGTTTAAAATCCGGATTTGTTGCTCCCACAGCCGTACAAGGAGCTGACTTGTCTGCGAAACGATCGACCCGCTGTTTGGCCTAACGCGCGATCCCGTGCTTGCGCAATTTCCGGTACAGCGTATTTCGGCTGACCCCCAACTGTTCGGCGGTGTGGGTCATGTGCCAGCGCTGGGCGTCCAGGGCTGACAGCAGGGCGATGCGCTCGGCGTCGTCCAGCGGGTGTTCGCCCATCAGTGCAAGAGCCGGCGCGGATGCGCTTTGCCGAATGGCGAGCGGCAATTCATCGAAGCCAATGTGCTGGTCATCGCACAGTGCCGCCAAGGTGCGCAGGACATTGCGCAATTGCCGCAGGTTGCCCGGCCAGGCGAAGTCCAGCAGCGCCTGGCGGGCGTCCGCGTCGAGGATCACGGTCTCGCCGCCCGCCTCTTCTTCCAGAAGAAAATCCAGCAACTGCGATTTGTCGCTGCGCTCGCGCAACGGCGGCAACGCGATCTCCAGGCCGTTCAAACGGTAATAAAGATCTTCGCGAAAGCTGGCATCGGCCACGCGCTCCAGCAAGTTGCGGTGAGTCGCGCTGATGATCCGTACATTTACCGCTTGCGGCTCACCCCCCAAGGGCACCACCAAACGGTCTTCCAGCACCCGCAACAGCCGGGTTTGCAGCGCCAGCGGCATGTCACCGATTTCATCGAGAAACAACGTACCGCCATCGGCCTGTTGCAGCTTGCCGCGCATGCCTTCCTTGCGCGCACCGGTAAAGCTGCCACCGCGATAGCCGAACAGTTCACTTTCGATCAGGCTTTCGGGAATCGCCGCACAATTAAGCGCGATGAACGGTTTATCGCCGCGCACGCTGGCTTGATGCACTGCTTTGGCAAAAGCTTCTTTGCCGGAACCTGTTTCGCCATTAATCAGCAAAGGCACATCGCGTTCGAAAACCCGCAGTGCGCGACGGAAATCATTCTGCAGCGCTGCATCGCCCAGGCAGATCCCACTCAAGCGCGGCGGCGCCCCCGTCGGGCTGACCGGCAACGCTGTCGGCACGCTATGCGGTTGGCTGCGCAGTCGTGCAAATAAGCGTCGGCCTTCGCGGGTACGCAACGGCCAACTGGCACTGGCCTCAACACTGGCACGGCCGAGCAACTCATCCAGTGAGCAATCGAACACGCTCTCGACTGATTGCCCGAGCAAACCACCGCGCCCGAGGCCCAGCAGGTTCAAGGCACTCTGATTGACCGCACTGACCCGCCCCTCATCATCGAACGCCAGCAACCCCTCGCTGAACAAACCGGCGGACTCGACCTGCACGTGAAAACGCAACAGCCACTGATTGTCGAAGTGGCGCAGGAAATAGCAGCTCTCGATCATCTTTGCCGACAAATTGACCAGGGCCATGGTGTGGAACTGGCTTTGCCGGGACACGTCATGGCGTGCAGACGAGACGTCCAGCACCGCCAGCAAGTCGCCATGAGGGTCGAAAACCGGACTGGCCGAGCAGGTCAGCCCGGTGTGGCGTCCGCGAAAATGCTCCTCCTGATGAATGGTCAGGGACTGGCGTTCGACCAGGCAGGTGCCGATGCCGTTAGTGCCTTCACAGGCTTCGCTCCAGTCGGCGCCCAACCAGAGCCCGGCGCGTTCGAATATCTTGCGTTCAGTAGGGGCGGTCACGCAGTTGAGGATCACCCCACGCGCATCAGTCAATAAAATTGCATGCCCGGCACCCGACAACTGCTGGTGCAGGCTGGTCATTTCGCCACCGGCAATGCTCAGCACTTGCTGCATGCGCTCACGGCTTTCCAGCAAACGGTCGTGCTCAAGGACAGTCGGCGCAATGGCCAGTGCGGGGTCGAGATGATAGTCCTCAAGACAACGCAACCAGGACCGCGCAATGGAAGGATCGCTGCCCGGCCCGCGCAACTGCGCTTTGCCTTGGGTGACCGTCAGCACTTGTCGAGCGTGCCGTGTCAGGTGATTGCTGTGCACTTTTTATTATTCTCCTTTTTTGCGGTGCTTTTGCGGAGGTGCAGCCCAGCATCCTCCTCGCGACACGGCATTGCAATGTCGACCAAACCGATGAGTCACGCGCTGTACCGATAGCGGTACAAAGTGTCACATCCTCCGTATCGGATACGCGACAACACTGGCGCTTTGCCCTCACGAAAACCGCCGAAAGCCTTATAAACCGTGCCGTACAGGGCGCTGGCCCGACCTTTGCTCTACGCTTAAGGTAAGCGCTACAGCGCGTCTTCCCCTATAAACACAAAAGTCAGGAGACACTCACCATGCGTTACGCCCATCCCGGTACTGAAGGCTCTATCGTCACCTTCAAAAATCGTTACGGTAACTACATCGGTGGCGAGTTTGTGCCGCCGGTCAAAGGCCAATATTTCGAAAACACGTCGCCGATCACCGGCAAGCTGATCGCTGAATTCCCACGCTCCAGCGCCGAAGATATCGAAAAAGCCCTGGATGCCGCCCATGCCGCTGCCGCTGCATGGGGCGCAACCTCGGTGCAGGCGCGTTCGCTGGTGCTGCTGAAGATCGCCGACCGCATCGAAGCAAACTTGGAGCTGCTGGCCGTCACTGAAACCTGGGACAACGGCAAAGCCGTTCGTGAAACCCTGAATGCCGACATCCCGCTGGCCGCCGATCACTTCCGCTACTTCGCTGGCTGTTTGCGCGCTCAGGAAGGCAGCGCTGCCGAAATCGACGGCAACACCGTGGCTTATCACATCCATGAGCCGCTGGGTGTGGTCGGGCAAATCATCCCGTGGAACTTCCCACTGCTGATGGCGGCCTGGAAACTCGCGCCGGCCTTGGCTGCAGGTAACTGCGTAGTGCTCAAACCTGCCGAACAAACCCCACTGGGTATCAGCGTGCTGATGGAGTTGATCGGTGATCTGCTGCCACCCGGCGTATTGAACGTGGTGCAGGGTTATGGCCGCGAGGCTGGCGAAGCGCTGGCCAGCAGCAAACGCATCGCCAAAATCGCCTTTACCGGCTCGACGCCCGTGGGCTCGCACATCATGAAACTGGCGGCGGAAAACATCATTCCGTCCACCGTGGAGCTGGGTGGCAAGTCGCCGAACATCTTCTTCGAAGACATCATGCAAGCCGAGCCCGAGTTCATCGATAAAGCTGCTGAAGGCTTGGTGCTGGCGTTCTTCAATCAGGGCGAAGTCTGCACCTGCCCGTCGCGGGCACTGGTGCAAGAGTCGATTTACCCGGAGTTCATCAAAGCAGTGATGAAAAAGGTCGGGCAGATCAAACGCGGCGACCCGCTGGACACCGACTGCATGGTCGGCGCTCAGGCGTCGGAGCAGCAATTCGACAAGATTCTCTCGTACCTGGAAATCGCCAAGGGCGAAGGCGCCGAGCTGCTGACTGGAGGCCAGGTGGAAAAGCTCAGCGGCGACCTGTCCACCGGTTACTACATCCAGCCGACCCTGCTCAAAGGCAATAATCAGATGCGGGTGTTCCAGGAAGAAATTTTCGGCCCAGTGGTCAGCATCACCACGTTCAAGGACGAAGCCGAAGCCGTGGCCATCGCCAACGATACCCAGTTCGGTCTGGGCGCTGGCGTATGGACCCGTGACATCAACCGCGCCTACCGAGTCGGCCGTGCCCTCAAGGCTGGCCGCGTGTGGACCAACTGCTACCACCTGTATCCGGCGCACGCGGCATTCGGCGGCTACAAAAAATCCGGCGTCGGCCGCGAAACCCACAAAGTGGCTCTTGAGCACTATCAACAGACAAAAAACCTGTTGGTGAGCTACGACACCAATCCGCTGGGTTTCTTCTAACCCCTTAGCCTCTCGTCAGACCTTCTCCCCGTGCCAGTTGCGGCGTAATCCGCAACTGGCACGGGGGTTGCGTGCGTGCTGTACCCATTACTGAAAGTCCATCAATCGAACAATAAAAATACACGCGAGGACTTATGACTTCTACAACACAGCTCAAACCGACACTCGGGACCCTGCATTTATGGGGCATCGCTGTTGGCCTGGTGATCTCCGGCGAATACTTTGGCTGGAGTTACGGCTGGGGCGCGGCGGGTACGCTGGGTTTCCTGATCACCACGTTGATCGTGGCTACGATGTACACCTGTTTCATCTTCAGCTTCACTGAATTGACCACCGCCATTCCTCACGCGGGCGGCCCCTTTGCCTACAGTCGACGGGCCTTCGGTGAAAAAGCCGGACTGATTGCCGGGATCGCCACGCTGATCGAGTTCGTCTTCGCCCCACCCGCCATTGCCATGGCAATCGGCGCTTACCTGAACGTGCAGTTCCCGGAACTGGACCCGAAACACGCGGCGGTTGGCGCCTATTTCGTGTTCATGACCCTGAATATCCTTGGCGTCAGCATCGCGGCCACCTTTGAACTGGTGGTGACTGTTTTGGCGGTTGCCGAGCTGTTGGTGTTCATGGGCGTGGTTGCGCCGGGCTTCAGCTTCAGTAACTTCGCGCTCAACGGCTGGTCCGGCTCCGACACGTTTACCATTGCGTCTGTGCCCGGTATTTTCGCCGCCATTCCTTTTGCGATCTGGTTTTTCCTCGCCATCGAAGGCGCGGCCATGGCTGCTGAAGAAGCCAAAGACCCGAAACGGACAATCCCCAAGGCCTATGTCAGCGGCATTCTGACCCTGGTGTTCCTGGCCATCGGGGTGATGGTGATGGCAGGCGGCGTGGGCGACTGGCGGCAACTGTCGAACATCAACGATCCGCTGCCGCAGGCGATGAAAGCGGTGGTCGGCACGAACTCCAGCTGGATGCACATGCTGGTGTGGATTGGCCTGTTCGGCCTGGTAGCAAGCTTTCACGGGATCATCCTTGGCTACTCGCGGCAGTTCTTCGCCCTGGCTCGCGCCGGTTACTTGCCCAAAGGCCTGGCCAAACTCTCGCGCTTCCAGACACCGCACCGCGCCATTCTGGCAGGCGGCGTGGTCGGCATTGCCGCAATCTACAGCGACGGCCTGGTCAACCTGCAAGGCATGACCCTGACCGCTGCCATGATCACCATGTCGGTGTTCGGCGCCATCGTGATGTACATCATCAGCATGCTTAGCCTGTTCAAACTGCGCAAAACCGAACCGCTGCTGGAACGCACTTTCCGCGCGCCCGGTTACCCGATCGTGCCCGGCATCGCCCTGCTGCTGGCGCTGGTGTGCCTGGTGGCAATGGCCTGGTTCAACGCGCTTATCGGCTTGATCTTCCTTGGCTTCATGGTTGTAGGCTTCATCTACTTCCAACTGACCGCCAAGCAGCGTTCCGATGCGCCGGC
This sequence comes from Pseudomonas sp. 5C2, assembly GCF_034314155.1. NCBI lineage: Bacteria > Pseudomonadati > Pseudomonadota > Gammaproteobacteria > Pseudomonadales > Pseudomonadaceae > Pseudomonas > Pseudomonas sp. 5C2. The sequence continues at coordinate 386,046 of NZ_JAVIWH010000003.1, forward strand.
TGATGCGATGCTCACCGGTATATAAGTTGCACCTGTGCCGGGCTTGCGTCCGGCACAGGCCCTATTAAGGTGCAGGCCCGGCGCTTTAGAGTGATCAGGTCCGTAGAACCACAGGAGGACTCCGTCCATGGCTGCTTTTGCCCATACCGTCGGCGCCCAGACCTACCGTTTCGACAGCCTCAAGGACGTCATGGCCAAGGCCAGCCCCGCGCGCTCCGGCGATTTCCTCGCGGGCGTTGCGGCGCTCAATGATGGCGAGCGTGTGGCCGCGCAGATGGCACTGGCCGACATCCCGCTCAAGCACTTCCTTGAAGAAGCCCTGATCCCTTACGAAGACGATGAAGTCACCCGACTGATCATCGACACCCACGATAAACAGGCGTTTGCCGTCGTCAGCCACCTCACGGTCGGCGGCCTGCGCGACTGGCTGCTCAGCGATCACGCCAACGAAGACAGCCTGCGCGCCCTCGCCCCCGGCCTGACCCCGGAAATGGCGGCGGCCGTGTCGAAGATCATGCGCGTGCAGGATCTGGTGCTGGTGGCGCAGAAAATTCGTGTCGTCACCCGTTTTCGCGGGACGATGGGCTTGCGCGGACGTCTGTCGACACGACTGCAACCCAATCACCCCACTGACGAACCGGCCGGGATTGCCGCGAGCATCCTCGACGGGCTGCTGTACGGCAATGGCGATGCCATGATCGGCATCAACCCGGCCACCGACAGCACGTCATCGATCTGCACACTCTTGGAAATGCTCGACGCGATCATCCAGCGCTATGACATCCCGACTCAAGCCTGCGTGCTGACCCATGTCACCACCTCGATCGAAGTGATCAATCGCGGCGTGCCGCTGGATCTGGTGTTCCAGTCCATCGCCGGCACCGAAGCGGCCAACGCCAGTTTCGGCATCAATTTGAATCTACTGCAGGAAGGTTATGAAGCGGGCCTGAGCCTCAACCGCGGGACCCTCGGGCACAACCTGATGTATTTCGAAACCGGCCAAGGCAGCGCCTTGTCGGCCAACGCCCACCACGGCATCGATCAGCAGACCTGCGAAACCCGCGCCTACGCCGTGGCCCGACATTTCAATCCGTTCCTGGTGAACACCGTGGTCGGCTTTATCGGCCCCGAATACCTGTACAACGGCAAACAGATCATCCGTGCCGGTCTTGAAGATCACTTCTGCGGCAAGTTGCTCGGCGTGCCAATGGGCTGTGACATCTGCTACACCAACCATGCAGAAGCCGATCAAGACGACATGGACACCCTGCTAACGTTGCTGGGGGTGGCCGGGATCAACTTCATCATGGGCATCCCCGGCTCCGACGACATCATGCTCAACTACCAGACCACCTCGTTTCACGATGCCCTGTATGCCCGGCAGACCTTGGGCCTGAGGCCCGCCCCGGAATTCGAGGCATGGCTGGCAAACATGGGCATCTTTACCCAGACCGATGGCCGCGTGCGTTTCGGCGACAACCTGCCGCCGGCCTTCCGCCACGCCCTGGCACATTTAGGATGAGTGAGCTGCCCATGGCCGAGCTACCCATAAATGGACTGCCTGAAGAGCAGGCCGCTTTACCCACCGACAGCCAGAACCCGTGGCTGGAGCTACGCCGCCTTACGCCCGCGCGGATCGCCCTAGGGCGCACCGGCACCAGCCTGCCCACCCGTGCGCAGCTGGATTTTCAGTACGCACATGCTCAAGCCCGCGATGCCGTGCACTTGCCATTCGATCACGCAGGGCTCCGCGCCCAAATGGCCGAACGCGGGCGCGACACCCTGCTGCTGCACAGCGCGGCGCTCGACCGTCACAGCTACCTGCAACGCCCTGACCTGGGCCGACGCTTAAACGAAGCCTCCGCTCAACAGCTGCGCGACTATGCCCTGGCCCACCCCGGCGGCGTCGATCTGGCCGTGGTGATCGCCGACGGCCTGTCAGCGCTGGCCGTCCATCGACATGCCCTGCCGTTTCTGGCGCGGATGGAAGAACAGACTTTGTCCGAAGGCTGGTCACTGTCTCCGGTGATTCTGGTAGAGCAGGGCCGAGTGGCGGTGGCCGACGAAATCGGCGAGCTGCTCGGGGCAAAAATGGTAGTGATCCTGATCGGCGAACGCCCTGGGCTCAGCTCGCCGGACAGCCTGGGCCTGTATTTCACCTATGGCCCGAAAGTCGGCCTGACCGATGCCTATCGCAACTGCATTTCCAATGTTCGCCTGGAGGGTTTGAGCTACGGCATGGCCGCTCACCGCCTGCTTTACTTGATGCGTGAAGCCTGTCGACGCCAGCTTTCAGGGGTCAATCTAAAGGATGAAGCCCAACTTCACACCCTGGAATCGGATGCACCACTCCCGGTGAGCAGTAACTTCCTGCTGGCGAAGCCCAAAGACTGACGGTCATTGGATTGCGCTTTCTAAATGCTTTAGGCAGCATCGAAAACGACTGGCTGAGCGACCCGTTCGCTGTCATCCCCCATTGTGAAGTTGAGGCCCAACGTATGCGGATCATTCAAGCCACCCTGGAGCACCTGGACCTGCTGAGCCCGCTATTCGTCAAATACCGCGAATTTTACGGCGAGCTGCCTTTCCCCGACTCCTCCCGCGCCTTTCTGGAAAAGCGTCTGCGCCGCAAAGAGTCGGTGATTTACCTGGCATTGCCCGATGACGACGACAGCAAGCTGCTTGGCTTCTGCCAGCTTTACCCAAGTTTCTCGTCGCTGTCGCTCAAGCGCGTGTGGATTCTCAACGACATCTACGTCGCCGAAGAGGCTCGCCGCCAGTTGGTCGCCGACCATCTGATCAAGAAAGCAAAAAAAATGGCCAAGGAAACCCACGCGGTGCGCATGCGCGTTTCCACCAACAGCAACAATGACGTGGCGCAGAAAGTCTACGAGTCCATTGGATTCAAAGAAGATACGCAGTTCAAGAACTACGTATTGCCTATCAACGAGGATTGACTCACGCCCATTTACCGACAGGAAATCGCCCACAGATCCGGCGGGCGATTGCCTACGAACAAACTGATACGGTCTGACCGGTCGGCAACCGCTCCTCCTCCCCGCTTAAAAAACATTCTATTGACATACTTCGCGACAAACTGATCGGGCATTAGAGGGTTGCCCCCCTATAATGCTGCCCATATCGCCTCAGCATTCCCCTTAGCACACGACCCAGAATCTGGTCATTTACACAGGTGCCGTACATGGACTTCAACCCGATCGACATTATTTTGCATCTCGACGTATACCTCGACATGCTCGTAACCAACTACGGCGTCTGGATCTACGCGATCCTGTTTCTCGTCATCTTCTGCGAGACAGGGTTAGTGGTCATGCCATTCCTGCCCGGTGACTCATTACTGTTCATCGCTGGCGCGGTTGCCGCCGGTGGTGGCATGGACCCGGTCCTGCTCGCTGGCCTGCTGATGCTGGCGGCAATTCTCGGTGACAGCACTAACTACGTGATCGGCCGAACAGCAGGCGAAAAACTGTTCAGCAACCCGAACTCGAAAATTTTCCGGCGCGACTACCTGCAACAAACTCATGACTTCTATGATCGCCATGGCGGCAAAACCGTAACGCTGGCGCGCTTCCTGCCCATTATCCGCACCTTTGCCCCCTTTGTTGCAGGCGTGGCCAAGATGCCCTACCCGCGGTTTTTCGGTTTTAGCGTACTGGGCACTGTCGCCTGGGTTGGCGGGCTGGTCACCCTGGGTTACTTCTTCGGCAACGTACCGTTCATCAAGAAGAACCTGTCGTTGCTCGTAGTCGCTATCATTCTGCTATCACTGATGCCGATGATCATCGGCCTGGTACGTGGCCGTCTGGCCCGTTCAGCTGCTGCGCGCTGATACTTGATGTGGTCGCTTGGCTCATGGCACAGGCAGCGGATACTCGACCAGCATCCGGTCGATCAACAGGTCTGGAATCGCGTCCGGCAACGGCTGGCGATTCTCGACGGGTTAAATGCCGAGGAGGATCAGCGCCTGCGCGAACGCAGCGTGCTGTTCCTTCAGGACAAGCACTTGACCGCCCTGCCCGGCGTAGAACTGGACGACGAGCAACGTCTGTTTCTCGCCGCTCAGGCACAATTGCCGCTGCTCAACCTTGATGAGTTGAACTGGTATCAGGGCTTCCATGAGCTGGTGCTGTACCCGGACGACTTCATCAGCCCGCAACGTCATCGCGACAGCAACGGCGTCGAGCATGAATGGAACGGCAAACACAGCGGCGAGGCCTGGTCCCAGGGGCCGGTAATCCTGGCATGGCCGGGGGTGTTGTCCAGCGGGGGCTGGCACGCCTACAACCTGGTTATCCATGAACTGGCGCATAAACTCGACATGCTCGATGGCGCCGCCAATGGGGTGCCGCCGCTGCACAGCGACATGCGCGGCAGCGACTGGGCCAGCGTCATGCAAACGGCTTATGACGACCTGAACCGACAACTGGAACACCACCCGCACGCCCAACCGACCATCGATCCGTACGCCGCAGAAAACCCCGCAGAATTCTTCGCCGTCACCAGCGAGTACTTCTTCAGCGCACCGAACCTGTTGATCGCAGCCTATCCAGCCGTCTATGAACAGCTAAAAGCCTTCTACCGACAAGACCCCCTGGCACGCCTGCGGCAACTTCGCCATGACCATCCCGCCTACAAGACCCACTACTAAGGTCTAGGGGCCAATCGCCATGCGTGGCAACCGGCTCTGAGTATGCCTATAATCGCCACCACTTTTTGGTCGATTCGACCAAAGCCTGACTGGTCAACTACGGGGGCAACGCCCAATGAGCTACAGCAAGATTCCGGCTGGTAAAGACCTGCCGAACGACATCTACGTCGCGATCGAAATTCCGGCCAACCACGCGCCGATCAAATACGAAATCGACAAAGAAACCGATTGCCTGTTCGTTGACCGTTTCATGGCCACCCCCATGTTCTACCCGGCCAACTACGGTTTCATTCCTAACACCCTGGCTGACGACGGTGACCCCCTCGACGTGCTGGTCGTAACCCCTTACCCGGTTACGCCAGGCTCGGTTATCCGCGCCCGTCCGGTCGGCATCCTGCACATGACAGACGACGGCGGCGGCGATGCCAAAGTCATCGCAGTCCCGCACGACAAACTGTCCCAGCTGTACGTCGACGTCAAAGAATACACCGACCTGCCTCCCCTGCTGCTTGAGCAAATCAAGCACTTCTTCGAGAACTACAAAGATCTCGAAAAAGGCAAATGGGTGAAGATCGAAGGTTGGGGTGATGCAGAAGCAGCCCGCACTGAAATCATGAAGTCGGTTGCTGCCTTCAAAGGCTGATCGACGACGGTTGCTGCGTCAGTAGCACCGTGAAAGAGCCTTGGCTTCTTGATGTGAAGCCAGGGCTTTTTTTCGCCTCGAACTTCTGTTGTTTACCTGTCACGAAACACTGATGGAAACCCCCTACAAAGCACCGCCACGCCTGTAGTACGCGCACTCATTTGGTGATTTGACGCACCGCTCATTTGAACACCTCGTTTATTTAAACAAGCTCGTGACCTCCGTAAACTCGGTGCTTATGAAGACATCAGGTGATCGCTTACGCGCCCTCCTTCGGGAGTGCCATCTCTCAGCCACGGACTTTGCCGCCAATCGCAAAGTGACGCCGCAGCACGTGAACAACTGGTTCAAGCGAGGCATCCCCATGGCCCGACTGGTGGAAGTGGCTGAATTATTGACCGTCAACCCCCAGTGGCTGCGCTCGGGTGATGGGTCCAAACACCCGAGAGAACGCACCGAGAACACCTATAACAACAGCACTTCAGTTGCCATCCGGGCCGACGCCCCCCAGTCCTCCGAAGACGTAAGCGTGCCATTGCTCAAGGAAATCGCATCCACCCTCGGCCCTGGACGAACCGTCGTCGCCGAAGCCCCCGACCAAAAAGTCCGCCTATCACTGCACACCCTGCAAGCCATGAACATCGACCCCAGCAACGCCGTGTGTGCCGCGATCATCGGCAACAGCATGGCCGAGACAATCCAGGACGGCTCGATCATCGGCATAGACCGCGGAACGACACAAGTCATCGACGGCGAAATGTACGCCCTCGAACATGACGGCATGCTCCGCGTGAAATACCTCTATCGCTTGCCCTGCGGCGCCATGCGCCTACGCAGCCATAACAGCGCCGAATACCCGGACGAGTTTTTTAGCGCCGAACAAATCAAGAAACAGAATATTCGGGTCATGGGCTGGGTATTTTGGTGGTCAACATTAAACACCCGTCGACGAACGGCATCGTTTCGGTAATCACGCTAAACAGCGTGTTCACGATTGAGCGAGAAACTACCTCCTCGATCACGCTCCAGGCGCAGAACGAGAATGATCTATCCAAACGCTGGGCATCAGGCACTAACCCAAGTATCCTACGCGCCTCGTTTTAGACGCCCCGAACGATACGTTCGCGTCGCCCCCCATTCAGTCGCCCCCGTTGCGGGTCGCACATTTTGAAGGCGGTTGCGGTTTACCAAAAATAAACCAAAACCGTCCCCGAGAAGCCGGCCACAAGCCGGCTTTTTTATTGTCCGAAATAATCCTATCCCATCCGGGAATCCTGCCGATAGCCTAGCTATGACGGGCGTTTCAAGCATCACCCTGTCCGATGGTGTTCAACGCCATTCGACGTCATCCGAAGATGAAGTGGGGGGACAGGTGGGGGGACAAAAGGGACGACAGGGAAATTCAATGGGTAAGCTGAATCCGAAACAAGTAGAAAATCTGACCGAACCCGGCACCTACGAAGATGGTGATGGGCTTCGCTTGGTCGTCAAACCTACCGGGCGTAAATCCTGGCTACTTCGCTTCCAATTGGCAGGCCGTCGTAGGGAGATGGGCTTGGGCTCATTTCCTGAAGTGAGTCTCAAGAAAGCCAGACAAGAAGCCAGTGCTAAACGAAGCCAGTTGAGCGATGGTGTAGACCCCTTAGCCGCTCGCGACATTGAACGCGTTGCGCAACGCGAAGCTCAGCGAGCCAGTGAAGCAAAGCAGCTGAAGTTCGAGACACTCGCAAAAGATTACTGCGAAGCCCACGGGGGCAGTTGGTCAGAGAAGTGGCGAAAAGGCTGGCTGCGGAAGCTGGAGCTGTATGCGTTTACTCACATTGGCAAGCTCTCAGCCGAGGAGATCGGGACGCCCCAGGTGCTCAAGGTGCTGCAACCAATCTGGGCCACTAAGACCAGAACCGCCGATGAAGTACGTGGGCAAATTGAACAGGTTCTGGATGCAGCCAAGGCACGCAACCTACGAGAGGGTGAAAACCCGGCTCGCTGGCGTGGGCACTTAGACAATCTGTTGAGTCGTGCTGAAAAAAAGAAAGCTCGGAAGCGCGAGCACTTTGAAGCTTTACGGTGGCAGGACGTACCGGCACTGATGGTCAAGCTCCGCGCAAACAGCACGCCAGCGTCGTGGGCTGCTCAACTACTGATCATGACCAGCGCACGCGCACACATGGTGAGATTTGCTCGTTGGGACGAGTTTGATCTGGAGGCTGGCACTTGGTCTCTGCCATATGAACGTATGAAAATGCGAGTGGCCTTTGTCGTCCCGCTTACCGATGAGGTGGTGAAACTGGTTCAAACCATTCCACAGGTTGCAGGAAGCCCCTATCTATTCCCAGGCCAGGGCAAGACCGGGGTGATGCACGCAAACGCCATACGCACGCTCTTACATGGAATGGAATACGAACACATCACTCGACACGGCTTTCGCTCGTCATTTCGTGATTGGGCAAGTGAATGCACGCACTATCCACGTGAGGTTTGTGAAATGGCGTTAGCGCATGACGAACGTGATCAGACTGAGGGCGCGTACTCTCGCTCCGATTTTCTCGACAAGCGACGGGCACTCATGACCGATTGGGCTAAGTTTATATGCTCGGAGCTACTAAACTCTGAACAAGCATACCAGCCAAATACCATTACTAGGGAATAGCAAGCCATATCAGCGCAGATTCAGGCATGAATCCAACAACCTCAAAAAAACCAAAACCCAGAGAAGACAATGTCCGAATACGTGATCCGTGAAGCGAAAACTCCAGATTTGACAAAATTTACCGTCTTACTAAACGATATACAAATCGACGGAAACATTCACAATCTTCTTAGCAAGCTTAGCGATCTAAATGAAAGAGTCTTCGGAGAAGATAATACCAACATTCAGTTCAAGGATATTGCTGACCGCATAGACTCCGGAAAAATAGATAGAATGCATACAGTCGACACTCGCTCCTACTTTAATCCCGAAATTAAAGAGTAAAATACAGAACTGACAAACTCCATTATACTAGCCAATACTTACACTTACATAGCAATAAAGCTTAAAGAAAACAACAGCATTATGATGGCTTGGAATGCCGTTTCAGAGGCGCGCCATCATGTCGGATATTGTTATGGTATTTGTGATTCTTTAGTACGAACCACTGCTGAGCGCGCAAGTAAAGGCGGCCAAGCAAACGCAAAGAAAAAAAGCGATTTCAAAAAAAATGTCATACACGCTTTGCAATCCCTCCCACCCCAAAAAAGCTGCAAAACACCAAGTGTGATTGCAAAAAAAATAGCTCAAAACTTAATTAACTCACCTCATCAGCTAAAGGGCACGCAAGCCGAGATCATGATTAGTTTAATATCTAAAATATGGAACATGATCGAAGAGGACAAAGAGGTAAAATCAGCATTTAACGTCCAACCATCGAAGGACCAAAAAAGCTCACTCAGCCACACCTAAAGAGGACCTCCTACAGAACAACACACATCAACCACAGAAGTCACCTTGCCGCGAAGCGCCACCTACAGGGCGCCCCCTAACTGAACTTCTGAAATTTAACATGATAAAGCCAAGTTTCAGAAGGTCTTACACAGCTCTACGTATTGAGTTCCATTTCCACTGAAAAACCTTACTCTATTTTGCATATGCAACCTCTCCAAAGCCTTGTCCAGACGTTTTTTACCCCTCAGCTTGTTGGGACCATATTGAAGGATACGATTTCTACTTAGTCGGCAGTCACTTCTTTCCCTATCTAATAGCAGCCACTCCTCTAACGCCATCGCATCTAGCTCTTCTTCCGTCTTGGGTAAAAATAGATAATAGAATTCATCAGAGCACCAAAGGCAAAAATCCACTGCAAACTTAAGCGTATCACACGACACACTCCCCCCAAACCCTTCAAAACAATGTAAGAGAGCGGCCACTCTAGCAATATTATCCGCTAGCTTTGAGGCGTGATCCCCCATTTGATGGAATCGCCCTTCAACTTTAATGTTAGACTCAATAGCGTTATACACGTCCAACCACATTTCGCCAGCTTCCGGCGAGAAGCTAATAATTTTTCGCTTTCGACAAGACACCTCCAATAAGTCCGAGCTCAGCTCAAGAAACTCAGCCAATCGTGCAGAAAACTTATTGCGACATCCCCAAGAAACAGTTTCATTTTTAAGAAACCTAGTACCTTGCGTCGATCTTGGGTTGCAAACTAAAAATCTAGCCCAGAGACCTGAACCACGCGACTTCTCCCCAGCCCTCTTGATATACTCATCGAACGCACTTCTTTGCGACATTATCGATACAGTTAGACGCGCCCCAACAACCTCATAACTTTCAGCCGTTTTTCTATCAACAGTTATGGAGTCCCCACTCCAAATGGCATTATGCTTAGACAAGTCGGTTAACGCCCGACCGTTGAGCACCCCTCCCCCCTCACTCGACACTAATCCAGCCGACGGAAAATTCTGATGAATCCCTAGAAATAGAGCTTCAGAGGTAGAATCCTCGTATAAAATCTTAAGTTGCTTTGGTTTTGACGGCCGAGCCTTTCCATGCTCAATCAATCGACGCTCAGCATCTTCTGAACACTCTTCATCACGAGTGAGTTTTGCTATTTCCTTAAGTCTTACTTTATACTTTACATCCCATATTTTCGAGTTGGATTCCCATTCCTTTAACTCGGACTGATATTCAAGGCCTTTCCTTTTTTGGAAATCCCGAATCGCCCCAAAGAAATTATTTTCTGCCGTTGACTTCCGCTCCCCCGAATCCGCAATAGACAACAGCATTAGCGACGTCGGAACGCATTGCCCGTTTGGCTTACGGACATCAAAAAGCCCCTGAACACCGATGGCAATCGTAGCCAGGGCCCCGAAAAAAATTAGCGATCGTGGAGCCTGGATGTTGTTTTCAGCCTCATCTATAGCAGCCTTCAAGATCGGAAAGCATGCAAATGACGGGAAAGGCTCTCCAGTTTTCCGCAGCACTTGTCCCCGATAACGGTCAGAGCTCATTGCTCTCCCCTCCGTAAAACCTCTACGCCAGCTACTACTCTTGAATCAATCCAACGGCAGATATCCGACTCGATCCAACCAATAGCGCCCCTAGCGCCTATCGAGAGCTTTATAGGACGTGGAAACGCGGGGTTATATCGTGGCGAACATGGATTCATCCAGTCATAGACCGTCGACCGCCCCACCCCTAGGCGATCTTGCAGTTTCTTCAAACGCAAGACCCGAATGACCGCCTTACCATCACCCTCCCGGCCCAAAAACTTACGAGCTTTGTCAACGTCAATTACACGCATCGCACCACACTCCTGCTACAAGTTCGAGATGACGTAATGCTATCTAGATGTTTTTTTCATTTGAACGCACCCGCATTCATTATTTCTTACCGCAAGCGCTACCCTTGAAATGAAACAAAAAATATGACAGACAAAACCTCAGAAAATTGCCTTTATTCACCCGGCAATCACCTTTCCCTCTGCTATTTCCGCTATTCGTAGCGGAAATAGCAGAGGACTGATGCCTGTGATCCAAAAAATTGCTGCTACACCCTTACCGTTTTTCACGTCATGAGACCCAGCGCCATCGAACCATACTCAAAATAATCTCAGTCATACATCACGCCCCTGCATCCATCCGCATTAAGCATCACATCCCAGACTCAGTAGCTCACCACTCAGGTAGGTCGCATACGCGACCTGCTTGATGGGCTCTATGCCCGTGCAATGACTTCACATCCCAACTCTCTCGGCAGGAAACCTGTACATGACCACTCAATGCCCACGCTGTCACTCCACCGCTGTCATCACCAAGGATTTAGCCAGGAAAGTCAGCGCCCTCATCGGGACCGTCGGTGGCGCCGCCCAAGGAGTCACCGGCGCCATAGCCGGTGCCGAGGTGGGCGCTGTCATCGGACTCATTGCCGGCCCCGCTGGTAGCGCGGCAGGCGGGATCGCCGGGGCCATCCTCGGCGGATTAGCCGGTGCGGCGACCGGCTGCATCGCGGGCGCCAAACTCGGCGAAGTCATCGATGAGCGGGTTTTGGACAATTACACTTGTCTCGACTGCGGACTGTCGTTTAGCGACCGTCATTCCGCTTGAACTGCTCATCTCCCGCTTGACGCTGACACTGCCCATCTGATCCATCGCTACCCCCCTCACGGTCAACACCCCGCACGCCGACTGATCCCTGCTGAGCACTCAGCGGCTTCGCCGTGCGCAAATGAAAAGGAAGCTCTCCATGGCACACCTCGTTGAACAAATGGCTTACGTCGGTACAACGCCCTGGCATGGCCTGGGCAATCAGCTCTCGCCCAAACAACCACTGGAAGTCTGGCAACAAGAAGCCGGCATGAACTGGCAGATCCAGGAGTCACCTGTGCGCTTCATGGCTGATTCGGTCGGCCATCTCGGCACCATCCATTCGTTTCCCGAACAGAAGGTGCTCTACCGTTCGGATAATAAGGAAGCCCTGTCAGTCGTCTCGCAACGCTACCAAGTGGTCCAGCCGCGTGAGGTCCTAGAGTTTTACCGGGATCTGACCGAGCGTTCGGGTTATGAGCTGGAAACCGCCGGCGTGCTGAAGGGCGGGCGCAAACTCTGGGCGCTGGCGCGGACCGGACAGTCGACCGCCCTCAAAGGCAATGACGTGGTGAATGGCTATTTGCTGCTGGCAACTTCCTGTGACGGTACGTTGGCTACCACGGCAACACCGACCACCATTCGCGTGGTCTGCAACAACACCCTGACGATTGCGGTCAATGGCGCCAGCCAGGCGATCAAGGTCCCGCACAGCACCCGTTTCAATCCACAAGCCGTTAAACAGCAGTTGGGCATCACCGTTTCCCAGTGGGACGACTTCATGTACCGCATGCGCACACTCGCCGCACGTCCAGTGAAAGCCCATGAAGCAAAGGACTATCTACTGAGCGTGCTGTGTGAAGCCCAAACGGGTAACCCAGAGCGGACCGGCACCTCGAATGAACGAGCCTTAACCAAGGTACTGAGTATGTATGACGGTCATGGTCGAGGGGCGGAACTGGAAGCGGCCAAGGGCACGGCTTGGGGCTTGCTCAACGCGGTCACCGAGTATGTCGACCACGAGCGCCGCGCTCGCAGCAACGAATACCGCATGGACACCGCCTGGTTCGGCCAAGGTGCCGCCATCAAACAACGAGCGCTCAACACCGCCCTGCAACTGGTGACCTGAAGAGTTCACAGCATAAAGGGAGGCTCATGCCTCCCTCGTGCAACGCGTTATCTCAGTGGTTAACCCTTTCACGGAGCTCCACCATGCCCCTACGCTGCCTGATCCGCGAGTCAAAGGCTGTACTGTCCAAGGAGGCCGCCAACGCGGCAGTCTTGCTCATCGGAACCATTGATAGTTTTCTGCTCGGCGTTCGCCAGGCACACATCCAGGATTCTGGAATCGACTCGGAAATCAAACATGAAAACCTGCTCATGCAGTTGCTTGACCTGATCGGCGAGAGCGTTTCCAGCGCGACATCTGGCTACACCGCCATGACGGCCTTTGCCATGGATGTGCAGAAATATCAGTTCAGCCACTATGACTATCTCTGCTTACGCTGTGGGGCCAAGTTCGATCATGCCTTTCCTAGGCGTTCGGCCAGGCGCTCAACCAGATCGAGGATCAGCTGTCGATCATCATGACTCAGAGGGGTTAATAACCGACTGATCCGGTTGGCCTGGTCGCCCGGACGCGAACTCGCCTCGGTCAACAGTTCTGCCGCCTCGCAGTCAAAAATCCCTGCGAACTCCAGCAAGCGCCCAATGTTGGGAATCACGATACCGCGCTCAATGCGGGAAACGGCTTCGTTGCCGATTCCCAGACGCTCGGCCACTTCCTCCTGCGTCAAGCCACTGCGAATGCGTTGCTTGGCAATCGCACGGCCCACAACACCCGCCAAATACTTCTGATCAGTCTCTTTCACAACGCCCCCCATCTCGACCTAGATGGTTGGGCATCGCCTCATTGACATGAAGAACTCAAAAGGTTGAAAATCACCCTTAAAGGTTGCTTGTCATTCATTTATACCCACAGTAAAAAAAAGGAATTTTTCATGCTGGAAATGAAAGGCAGTTACCAATGGTTTTACGAAGAAAAAGGCGAACGTAAAAGAGGGATGGATACGCAGCAGATCATCTGCGCTCATTCAGAACGGCAAGCTGATCTATGGCGGCTTGGTCTGGAGGAACGGAATGCCAGGCTGGGTACGGATCGAAAAGATGGAACTAGGACACCACCTGGCAGTGCTCTCACCACCGCCACTAACAGGAGCTGGTGTCAGCAACACCCTCGCCTGGCTGCTGGCTTTCGCACCTATCATCGGTTATCTGCTGGAGGCGTTTGTCGCCAGCCTGATGGGTAACAGTGGGGCGCAATTGAATCACGCCTTGGCAGACAACCGTTACTGGTACGTCAGCCTGATCCTGAACATCTCATTGTCTCTATTCGATGAAATGCGCCTGAAGCAAACTGGGCACGACACCAGCCGCTTCAAGAGCTGGGCATTTATCGTACCGGTCTATCTGTACCAACGCGCCAAGATGCTGAATCAAAAACTTGGCGTACTTTATCGTGTGGATAGCCGGTTGGGCACTTACGTTGTTTGTCTGACGCCAGCAAACTAAATGTAGTTTTCGATACAGCCATCTAAACTATTATTATCTCCCTTAAGGATCTCGAATGAAACTTCTAACCAACGCCTCATTGCTCGCCGCGTTCGCGCTGATTTCTGCGTGTGGCCGGAGCGAAACCTCACCCATTGAAGTATCTCTTGGCCAGAGCATGGGCCTCCCTGACGTTTACTTACAAGCCATTACTGACAAAGTAACAATTAAAGGCCTTAAGATAAATCGAGGAAGTTGCATGGGTATGGGCCCAAGTCTGCCAACAGACTTAGTGTTTGGTGAGCGGCGAACAATATCGGCATATGGATGTACTGTGAAAGAAGTCTCAGTTGAAACTGACCATGGAAACTTCACGTATTCTTTCTAGTTTTTTAATATACAGTAAAAAATTCAACCAATGTGCCGACATCCAAGGCAATAGATCAAAAGTTATAACCTAGCGACTTTACTCGCTTAAAAATCAGGTGCTGCCGAAAAGCTCAGGGACTTTACTGGGCATAAGAGAGCACCTCCGCCACAGTTCATCGATATCTAATCGAAAAGGCTTGCAAACCATGCGCAGCGATACTGCAACAATAACGGACGCTCTCGAGGACGCGATTCTCAACGTAATAGAAGGCGTAGGAAACATCAACATCATCGTTGCAGGAAAAACCGGCGTTGGAAAAAGCACGCTGATCAACTGCGTATTCCGTGGCGAGCTTGCAAAAACTGGCTCTGGTAAACCGGTGACGCAACAAATTGAAGAAATCACGAAGGAAGGCCATCCGCTAACCATCATCGATAGCAAAGGCCTGGAGCTTAAGGACTTCCAAAAAATCTCCGCCGACCTTGAGTTTTTCATCAAAAAACGCTCCATCAGCGGTGACGAAAACAAGCATATTCATGCGGCATGGCTGTGTATTCAGGAAAGTAGCAATCGAGTCGAAGATGCTGAAATAGAGTTGTGCAATATGCTCAAAAAACTGTCGATACCGGTCATTGTGGTGATTACCCAGAGCATGTTTGGCAAGGAAAATGATTTTATCACCAAGGTCAAGAAAGACCTTAACGCTGCGACTGCATTCGTACAGGTAAGAGCACTCGCTGGGGAGTTTGAGGATGACGACGGTGAACTTTATAAATTTAAAGAAAAAAACATCAACGCTTTGATTACCGAGACAGCGGGGCTAATACCTGAAGCAAAAAAGCGCGCATTTGCTAACGCCCTTAACTCGCGGCATCAATCGTCGATGAAAATTAAGATTGAACAGGCCGGAAAAGAAGTTTTGGCCGCTAGCACGCTTGCAGCAGTAGCCGCTGCCTCGCCGATTCCGTTCTCCGATGCCATTTTGCTGGTTCCGATTCAGGTAGGAATGCTGGCAAAAGTTGGCGTCACGTTCGGTATGGATGTCAGCACCAGCGCTTTGACAACGTTGGTAATGTCCGCTGTTGGTTCAGGTGCAGTAACCGTGGTGGGGAGAGTGCTAGTAACCGGACTCCTGAAAATGATTCCGGGAGTAGGAACTGTCGTTGGCGGTGCTATTGCAGCAACGACTGCAGCTGCATTGACGAAAGCATTGGGTGCTGCCTACATCGCCGTACTGACTGATTTCTGCGAAAAAAACCCAGGCAAAGATCTCGATATAGCTTTGATCGGTGCAGAACTGAAGAGAAAGATGAGTTTCTCTTGACCGTAAGGGATCCCCGTCCATGACCGCTGGAAAATCAGCTCAATAGGTTGATTTTCCAGCCCTCCTTTCCAACCACCACAACTCCACCTACTAGCCAGAAGGAAACGTCTGCATGAACAAGAAATTTTTATTGGCCTTAGTCCTTGGCGGGATGACAATCAATACCGCATGGGCTGGAACTTACGAATGGACATCGGGCTGGGCTCAAGGTAATACAGAGAGCTCGGTCGATGACGGCAATGGCAATACGCTGAACATCACCTGTCCTGGTGAAGATGAGGACGAAGGCGACGTCAGAGCTTACGCGAGCATTGCAGGCAAAGAGTACTCATCCAAAGATACTTCAGGCGCAGACTTCGACGTGATCGTTGACGGCATCCACTACAGCAACCCCTTTGAAACCAACTGCGACGCCTGCTCCTCCATCTTTCCAGCGTTCTGGAAAGCGCTGCGTAATGCCAACAATCTGCAAATCAGCGCCGCAGGCAGAACCGTTAAATTGCCCACCAAAAATATGAAAAAGGTACTGCTTCCCCTCGATAATAAGGAAAATACTTGCCGTTCCACATGGTAACAGTCGCCCATGAACTTCATCGCACGCCGTCAGGTAGATAACTTCGCCGTACGCTTGCCGATGCCGGTGTCGAGCGCCGCAGTTTGCTCAGAGTTCAGTTGCAGTCCCATACAGCTCAATCCATTCCTTTGCACATAAAGAGGGAGGCAGTCGTAGGAGCTGCGGAGCACCACGAAAGCATCTAAACCTTGCACCTAACCGAGCTTCTAGCAGACCAAACTCCACTCACGTCCTAGTAGAACCCCGCAACTGCGCCCCGGCATCCTTCTTCAGCAACTCATACACCACCGTCAGGAAAAAATCCCGCGTCGCCTCGTCGCCATCAAAACGATCGAGCAACAGGATATCATCCGGGCCGGCTTAATCGAACAGCGGACGGCCAAAGCCAATCAGATCCGTGGGCTTGTCGCCGAGTGCGGTCTCGTTGCACCGAAGGAATTGCTGATGCTGCGTCGCGCAATACCATACTGGCTAGAAGATGCGGATAACGGTTTGACGGCACGCTTTCGTCGTCTACTGGATGGTTTGTGGGACTACCTTCGTACGCTGGATGGGCGCATATGCAAGCTTGACGGCGAGATCACTGCGTGACGGTGCAACGCCCTTTGAAAAACACCGTGCAGAGAATCAGATGCGGCCATTGATGTGAATTAACAAGAATTGGCTCTTTGCAGATCCACTGCACAGCGGAAAACTGACGGAAAAATAAGAGTTAGGTCCAGCACGGCTCAAAAAGCACGGTCCGTATGCCGATCTGAAGGACGTCCTCTCGCACAGCATGTCGTTTTTCAATTCAGTTCAACGCGTTTTTATAATCTCAGGCGCAGACTCGATCACTGCGAGGTTGCATTCTAATTCGACCCCGGTCTTAGGCAACCAAACGCCCACCGTGAATCCACCCCATGCTTGTAGACGCAGCTGAGCACGATTTCCTCGAAACGTGACTTTGATTGCCGACGGCGAGAATGTTGGATGAAGTAGGAACCACGCAAAATCGCCGATCCCGATCATCGCCGACCGTTCGGCTTCCAACGTAAGTATGATCGTGACCCAATCACGGGTTTCCGTCGGTTCAAATGTCGCAGTCAGATGAAATCCGTCGAGACTTGACTGCCCGCCAAACCTACCCAGGTTCGGATCATCGTCAGGACCCAAAATTCGGCCGAGCGATGGCATCTGCGATAGTTGATACTCAGGTTCTACGACAGAGGAAAGAAAAGTGTCGTCATCCGATAATGGTTGAAAGGAGTTAGGACCTCCTCCGATTATCTCGATATTGCCGGCACTCACCTACCCTTCAAATATTATCGCGGTGTGACTCTGCCGCAGTCTTCCGGACACATCCCGTTTCGGAACAAGGAGCTTATCACTTTTTAAGACATCAAGATCGCGTGCTAACCAAGTGAATGTCAACCCCGCCCCACGCTGAAGTGGAAGCTCTCGATGCCAGCGGCTATAAAGGCGGTCGAATTTGTTCACAGTAGCCGGCTGGAACCGCGCCTTACTCTCTCTGAAATATTCAGCGATGCCTACTACCACCTCTGCGAATAACTGGTTGGTGTAACTGTAGTAGGGCGAGCCTGCAACTTGCGCTTTGGAAAGATAAGCTACCGCGGCTGCGACGGCTTCGTCCTGTAATTTCTGCGCATCCCGGGTCTCAACAGCAGATATTTTGGCTGCAGTAATTACATAGTAAGCCCGAACTACAAATGCGTCGAAAGTCCAGCCAGCCCGCTCTACAAGTTTTTCTACCCCCCCGGTGTCAGAATAGTTGGCACCTCTGCGAATTTTCCTGAAAAGTCATATCGGGGGCGGAAAGAGATTGGCCGTGGCCATGTCGGGCGCGTAATGGGAAGATCAGAACATGCTTCTTCTCAGAAGCATCGTAACGTCATTGCCATTCAAGCTTCGGCATCGACGACGACCAACGTCGCCGCTGGGGATCTTCCTCTTTTGGCCGCTCTCAGCCCGTCATCATCGACGAGGCTGGGTCGAGGCTTTGTGAAAACGTTTAAAACAGGTTTGACGGTCAGACCTGGAACGAAAATCGCGTTCCTATGCAAATTGCAGATCTAGCTGATTAACCAAACGCTTGCAGATTTTACGTAGCAACGCAGACTTCAAAACGATGGATGCGTTTCCACAGAGCCTGGCCCCAAAAGAGACCGTTGTGCCAGTGTGTACGACGTGCGCTGGCCTCGGTAGCTATATGGAATGGGTCCGCTATAGGTGCGTGAGAAAGTCACACAAAGGTCACGCACGCTTAATCCCCCTCCTCAGCGCTCTGCCCACCGAAACAATCCACGTTTCTGTATCAAGCTAATTGGCGGATCGAGGAAACGTGGCAGTGAGCGTCGTTCCGCTTCCGATCGAAGACGTCACTGTCACATCACCGTGATGCGCTCTTGCGATCTCTCGAACAATGAATAGACCAAGCCCGAGACTGTGCAGCTCAGCATTGTCATGACTGCCGCGAATCATCGGCTCGAACAGGTTGTCGAGCAGCGCCGGGCGTATTGGCGTGCCAACGTTGTGCACGACAATACTTACTGCGTGGTCCTCACAGAGCGACGAGACGGTTACCCCACCATCCGCAGAGCCGTAGGAGATTGCATTGGCAACGAGGTTGCCTATGAGCTGATAGAGCCGGTCACTGTCCGCGGTGAATTCGCAGTGTCCAACACGCAAATGGGACAGCTCATGTCCGGGGAAGGTCCGTCTTAACTCGTCCAAGCATCCCGCCACAAGTTCGTGCAGGTCGACCGGCTTGGGGGAAACCGCGATACCTCGTCCAACTTGAGTCAAAGTGAAGTCAAGAAGGTCTGCGACCAAACGCTGTGCCCTCTGCGCCGAGTGAGTGATATGACCGAGTACTTGCCTCTGTTTGGCATCAAGCTCCCCGCGGCCCAGCATATCCGTTGCCATTATTATCGCCGACAGCGGGTTTCGCAGATCGTGGCTGACGATACCAATCATCTGTTCGGCGAAAAGGGCCCTGTCTTCTGCCGCAGCGTAGGTAATACGCAATTTGTCCTGGGCAGCATTCTGAGCGCGTTGAGCCTTGAGGTGTTTTGCCAGATGCCTTTCGGCGACCATCCGCGCATTGAGTAGGTCACGTTCGTATCGATGTCGCTCTTCGGCCCTGAACAATGACAACTCGTGAAAAATACCGGTGGAGTGCTCACACCTGATTACGCTGAAAATCATCGGGGTCGCACAGCCATTATGATGAACGAGGTCGAATTTCACATCAGCGACCTCCCCCTGAATTTGCATTAGGGATACCCAGTTCTGATAGAAGCTTCTCCCCGTGAGCCTCATAAGGCTCTGAATCTGACGACCGAGTAGTTCCTCTCGGCTGTAACCGATCCAGTGACAGAAGGTGAGGTTAACCCGTTTAATCTGACCGTCTTCTGCGGTGAGCAGCAATCCACGATCCGCATCATCGAAGAGCATTTCGGAATCTGGCAGCGATTCGTTATCTGCTTGCATTTTTTCCTGCTCACAAAGAAGGGGCTGAATTACTGGAAGTAACTATAGTCACCACACTAGGAATGGACCATTCCCTGAGCACTTTTCCGTGTACGGGCGGTGTCCGTGCGCCTGGACTGAGTGGCGGCTAACTTAACTGAGCAATCAAAACCACATTGGTGTAGATCAAGCTGCCATCACTGGTCCGATGCCCGACCAAATGGAACTGGCCGCGTTGGTCGTCGCTCAAATAGACGCGTAATTGGCAATCTGATAGGGGGCCGTATCCCTCAGGCATGATCAAGTCCATTGACTTCATATCGACATCGACCATGACTTCTGACTCATGGCCATTCTGCAGGCGTTCTTCGGCCTGCTCCAGACGCAAATGGACAGGGCCTTCGATGTTAAAATGGACGTCCCCCACCGGGGTGGACTTTTGGTCGTCGCTAATTTTGCACCAGCCTTCGATCGTCAGGGTACTCATGGCAAAACCTCTGATGTAGATTGTTAGACTCTGTAACCCTAGCTTGTTTTTAATTTCATATCTAAACGTTCAATTCAAGGCACGCAACCCAAACGGCCGGTTTTCCGTGTTTTATCAGGGAAATCTTCGTTCCTTCGATGCTGACCCCGGCCATTAATCCTTGTTGGACGAATGTGAACGAGCAGGTATCGTCCTTCAGCGTCGAGCGGGACAGATTCTTAGCGCCCCTTCGTCAACCACAACAACGGTTGGTCCTACACCGATTTCCCAGCCCTTGGTTTTGCGTAAACAATTCACGGCTTTTTCGATCATCAGGAAAGTTGCATAGTCATACGACCGGACACCTGCCTGCAGCTCCCATGACCCGGTTCTGGCGTTGTAATAACCCTTTACTTTCGAGCCCTTAAATAATTCGCCTTGGCGATAGCTGCCACCAAACGCAAAGCCCGCCTTGATGATTTTCGCGATGACGATCGATAGGAAGAACTCCACTGACTGAGTCATTTTGTACTCCGATGCGGCGGACCGGATGTTACCAACGGTCAGTGCCAGCGCCAGACAGGATCCGTATCTACTGGAAGTTCTCCGGCTCACCCTAAAATGTGGGAGTTACAGGCTCCGATGGACCAGAAACACCATGAACACTACGACCCGCAGAATGTGAGTGAGTCCACCCATTAAGTATAGCCGTGGCCAGTGCCAGCGGATATTCGGATGCGCCAATGAAACCAACGGTGATCCCATGATTGTCATTCCACATATCTAGACGTAAAGCTCATCACGGAATCGTCGTCAGAGGCTGCTTTTGGCCGCTGGTTGCCTGTCGTGAGCGGCCGGTTCGGGTCACCACCTGCCTTCCGTGACAGGCAGGAGTCGGTCAATAGCGAGCGATTCTTGTAGACTGAGTTCCAGTCTCCAAAGGTTCTTAGCAAGGCTCGCGAGGGACAGCCCACGCGCATTCGGTAGAGCATCCCCTCAACCGTCACTCGCAGATCAGGCTTATGGTAAATGGCTTGTTGAAGCAGAATTTTTTCCAGCGTCGACCAAAGCTCGTTACTGAGCATCAATCGGGACATTGCAAACTCGCAGGGTTGTCGGCGTAGGAACCTTAATTCTGCGGTTTTGCTCTTCTTTCTCAGCCTCCCTAGCGCGAAACGTCAACAGCCCCTAGGCTGAATGATCTCTTTGACGGCTCAGCCTGAGGTCAGGGGATCAATGAATACTCAGCGGATTCTCTCCTTTTTTCGGTTGCGTCGACTTGAAACAGGGTTTCGTCTGTGGCGAGACTCGACTCGCAAGTTCGAGTACGAGCCTGCCTTGCGCGCCGAGTTGTTCAGCGCCGAGCAGATGGCCAACCATGGCACTCAACTGGCCCGCGAACACATCTTGAGTCCGCGCTCGGCGGCGGACCCGCTACTGGCGCGACTGAGCGATAACGAAGCCCTGCTGGTCAGCAGCTGTGAAACCCTGACCACAGCGACGTTGTCCAGTCGACGCGTCATGCCCGCCGCAGAATGGTTGCTCGACAACTTCTATCTGATCGAGGAACAAATTCGAATCGCGCAAAGGCACCTACCCAAGGGCTACAGCCGTGAATTGCCGCGGCTGGCGAATGGCCCATCGACCGGGCTGCCGAGGATCTACGACACCGCGCTGGAGATTATTTCACACGGCGATGGCCGGGTTGACAGCGAGATCCTGGACCGTTTTGTTGCGGCCTATCAGGCAGTAACGCCGCTCACACTCGGCGAATTGTGGGCGATCCCCATCATGCTGCGGCTGGCGTTGATCGAGAATCTGCGCCGCGTTGCTTCGCGGGT
Organism: Pseudomonas sp. 5C2; assembly: GCF_034314155.1. Lineage (NCBI taxonomy): Bacteria > Pseudomonadati > Pseudomonadota > Gammaproteobacteria > Pseudomonadales > Pseudomonadaceae > Pseudomonas > Pseudomonas sp. 5C2. The sequence continues at coordinate 408,020 of NZ_JAVIWH010000003.1, forward strand.
CATGGCGAAATGGAATGATCGTTGTCTGGCCGACGACTGGGCCGACCGGATGACCGAAACTGTCGAGTCCGACCCGAAGAATGTCGTGCTCAGTGTGGCCGATATGGCACGCTCGAAGCCACCGATGACCAGTTCATTCGTCGCCGAGCTGGTGCGGCGACTACAGGGGCAGAGTTCGGCACTGGCACTGCCGTTGACCTGGGTCGAGCAAAACCTGGCTGAGGCAGGACAAACCATCGAGCACATGGTGCAAATGGATGCGCAGCAACAGGCGGCCGACCAGGTTTCCATCGGCAATAGCATCGGTAGCCTGCGCCTGCTGTCGACGACAGACTGGCGCGAATTCGTCGAGAGCTTGAGTATCGTCGAGCAAGTGCTGCGCGAAGATCCATCGGGGGTCTATGTCAGCATGGACTTCGCGACGCGTGACAATTACCGCCATGTCGTTGAGCGCCTTGCGAGAAATAGTACGCACTCCGAGAAAAACGTGGCGCGGGCAGCGATCAAGTTGGCACAGGCCAACGCCGGGGCTGATCACGTCGGAGCTGTTACCAGTCACGTGGGTTTCTACTTGATCGGCAAGGGACTGCCTGCGTTGGAGCAACATCTCGGCGCACACTGCACCTTGGGTGAACGATACCAACGGCTGCTGGGCCGCTCGCCGCTATCCTTTTACCTCGGTTTGAACACGGTGCTGATGTTCCTGTTCGCTGTACCGTTCTTCGCCGCGGCGCAGGCCAACGGCTGGCATGGGCTACTGTTGGTATTGCTCACAATTCCCGCGCTGCTGACTACCAGCCGCTTGGCGCTGGCTCTGGTGAACTGGCTGGTGACCCTCTCTGTGCCGCCGAGCATGCTGCCGCGCCTGGACTTTAGCGCGGGCATCCCCGCCAAGGCGCGCACGCTGGTGGTAGTTCCGACGCTCATAGCCCGTGCGAAGGACATCGAGGAGCTGACCGAGGGGCTGGAGGTGCGCTTCCTGGCCAACCGCGACGAGCACTTGCATTTCGCCCTGCTTACCGACTTCATGGATGCCTCGACCGAAGTTCTGGAGCAGGACGCAGCCTTGTTGGCGCTGGCTCGTGAGCGCATCGATGCGTTGAACCGAAAATATCCCGACAGCAATCACTTTTTCCTGTTCCATCGCGCGCGATACTGGAATTCGGCTGAGCAGGTGTGGATGGGCCACGAGCGCAAGCGTGGCAAGCTTGCCGAACTCAATGCACTGCTGCGCGGCACCGGGCAGGAGCGCTTTGCGCTGATTGTCGGCAACCTCGCAGGGCTACAGCAGGTGCGTTACGTCATCACCCTCGACACCGATACCCAGCTGCCGCGGGATACGGCACGACAGTTCATTGGCGCCATGGAGCATCCACTCAACTGTGCCGTCTACGATCCGCAGCAGCGTCGCATCAGCGCCGGCTACGCGATCCTGCAACCACGGGTGGGCATCAGCCTGCCCAGCACGGCACGATCCGCCTATACCTGCCTGTTCGGTAGCGAGGCAGGGATCGATCCCTATACGCGCGCCGTCTCGGACGTCTATCAGGATCTGTTCCAGCAAGGCTCGTTTATCGGCAAGGGCATCTATGCGGTGGATGCGTTCGAGCAGGCCGTCGCCGGTTGCTTCCCCGACAACCGCATTCTCAGCCATGACCTGATCGAAGGCTGCTACGCCCGCACGAGCCTGCTCAGCGATGTGCAGTTGTTCGAGGAGTACCCCTCGAGCTACAGCGCTGACAGCCAGCGCCGACATCGCTGGATTCGCGGCGACTGGCAGCTATTGCCCTGGATTCTGCCGCAGGTGCCAACCCAGTGCGCCGGCTTCGAAGCCAATCGCCTGTGCGCGCTAGCGCGCTGGAAGATATTCGACAACCTGCGCCGCAGCCTGGAGCCCGCGGCACTGCTGGCGATGCTGCTGGCAGGCTGGTTCGGCCTGGCGCAGCCGGCCGGCTGGACCCTGACGATCCTCGCCCTGCTACTGATCCCACCGCTGCTTCCGCCGATACAGGCGATGTTCCAGAAGCCCCACGACGTGCCACTCGACCAGCACCTGGCGGTGGTGCTGCGCGCCGCCGGCCAGGATGTCCTGCGCACGGCACTGACCCTTGCCTGGCTGCCGTGCGAGGCGCTGGGCAGCCTGGATGCAATCGCCAGCACGCTGTGGCGGATGCTGGTCAGCCATCGCCGATTGCTGCAGTGGAACCCCTCTTGCGAAGTAGAGCGCACCAGTGCCCACGACCTGCCGGAACTCTACCGGCTGATGTGGGCAAGTCCGCTGCTGAGTGGGCTAGTGATCCTGGCGTTGCTCCCTAGCCCCGGCGCATTAGCGCTCGCCGCTCCGCTGGTGTTGCTTTGGATGGCATCGCCGGCCATCGCTTGGTGGCTGAGCAAGCCGGCCTCCCGCGCGGCATTCACCCCGACGAACGTCGAACTGCGCTTTCTGCGGAACTTGTCGCGCCGGACCTGGGCTTTCTTCGACAGCCACGTCAGCCAGCAACACAACTGGCTTCCTCCGGATAATATCCAAGAAGAGTCCACCGCCGTCATCGCCCACCGAACCTCGCCAACCAACATGGGCATGTCCCTGCTGGCGCATCTGGCCGCTTATGACTTCGGCTATCTGAGTGCCGGGCGACTGCTGGAGCGCCTAGACCAGTCGTTCGCGGTCATGAGCCGACTGGAACGGCATCGCAACCATTTCTACAACTGGTACGACACCCTGTCGTTGCAACCCCTGCACCCGCGCTATGTCTCGACGGTGGACAGCGGCAATCTAGCCGGGTTGCTTCTGACCCTGCGCCCCGGCCTGCTTGCATTGGCCGACGATCCGCTATTCGACGCGCGCCAGTTGGCAGGCCTGAGCGATACCCTTCATGTACTGCGCGACACACTCCCGGCCGCTGCGCTCGACAGCCGCGAGATGCACGCGTTGCAGGCCGATCTGCGCGCGGCGCTGGCCACTGTGCCGCAATCGCTGCCAGACGCAGCGGACTGCATGCACGGGTTACTCGATCGCGCCGTGGCGCTGGCCGCCGTGCTAAATGCCACACCGGAGAGCGACGTCGCCTTCTGGCTGGCGGCGCTGATCACCCAATGCGGCGACCAGCAGGCCGAGCTGTATCGTTTCATGCTCCCATCGACCATGAATGGCGCGGGAGGTGATGCTGTTACGCCGCTGCCGACCTGGCGCCACTTGGCGCAGCTCGATGCCGATCTGTGGCCCCAGGCCCTGCGTGGGCAGGTCGCCGAAGTGCAGCGTGATGCCAGTCAGCGTATCGCCACCGCCACACGGCTGGCGAAGCTGGCCGGGGACCTGGCGACGATGGATTTCAGCTTTCTGTACGACACACGCTGTAACCTGTTCGCGATCGGCTTCAACGTCGACGAGCATCTGCGGGATGCGGGTTACTACGACCTGCTGGCCTCGGAGGCGCGCCTCACCAACTTCGTGACCATCGCCCTGGGCCAGTCGCCACAGCAAAGCTGGTTCACACTCGGCCGACTACTCACCAGCAACGGCGGCGTGCCGGTATTGCTGTCCTGGTCTGGGTCGATGTTCGAGTACCTGATGCCGCTGCTGGTGATGCCGAGCCCCGAGGGTACCCTACTAGACCAGACCTGCCGTGCGGCGGTGGCCCGGCAGATCGAATACGGCCGCCAGCTGGGGCTGCCGTGGGGCGTATCCGAATCGGGCTACAACACGCGGGACATCAACTTCAATTACCAGTACCGCGCCTTCGGGGTACCGGGACTGGGGCTCCAGCGAGGGCTAGGCGAGGACATGGTGGTGGCGCCCTATGCCTCGGCGCTAGCGTTGATGGTGGCTCCGCAGGCTGCCTGCCGGAATCTACAGCGGCTCGCCACCCAAGGCTTGGCTGGACGCTACGGCCTGCACGAGGCCATCGACTACACCCCGGCACGCTTGCCGCGCGGACATGACTCCGTGGTGGTCCGCTCTTTCATGGCGCATCACCAGGGCATGAGCCTGCTGGCACTTGCCAGCGTACTGCTGGACCGGCCGATGCAGCGACGTTTCGAGTCCGAACCGCAGTTCCGGGCCAACGCCTTGCTGTTGCAGGAGCGGATACCGAAAACGGCAGCCGAGTACCTGCATGCTTCCGGCCTTACCACCCCCGATGTGGGGACACAGGCGGCGACAGCCCAGCTGCGCATCTTCACTGACCCCGACCGTCGCCGGCCCGCTGTGAAACTGCTGTCCAACGGCCGCTATCATGTGATGGTGAGCAGTGCCGGTAGTGGATACAGTCGTTGCCGTGAACTGGCGGTGACCCGTTGGCACGAGGACATCACCTGCGACAACTGGGGCATGTTCTGCTATCTGCGTGATGTCGCCAGTGGCACCTTCTGGTCCAGTGCCCATCAGCCAACACTGAGGCGCCTGGAAAGTTACGAGGCGATCTTCTCAGAGGCGCGCGCTGAGTTCCGCATACGCGAACGTGACTTCGATACTCATACCGAGATCGTGGTATCGCCGGAGGACGACATCGAGCTGCGGCGCATCCATGTTACTAACCGTGCACGGGTGCGACGCACAATCGAGCTCACCAGCTACGCCGAGGTGGTGCTGGCTCCCGCGATCAGCGATGCGATACATCCGGCCTTCAGCAATTTGTTCGTGCAGACCGAGCTGCTGCAGCCGCTGCAGGCGATCCTTTGCACGCGCCGGTCGCGCTCCAGCGAGGAAGTAGCGCCCTGGATGTGTCATCTGCTGGCGGTGCACCAGGTCGATATCGACTCGATCTCTTACGAAACGGACCGCCGGCGCTTCATCGGTCGCGGCCGCAGTATCGTCCAGCCAGCGGCGATGGACGCCACGACCGACGATCAGGGTCTGCTCTCCAACAGCGCCGGGGCAGTGCTCGATCCGATCGTGGCGATCCGCTGCCGTATCACCCTCGATCCCGACCAGTCGGCGACGATCGATCTGGTGACCGGCGTCAGCGACAGTCGCGAAGGCTGCCTGCAACTGATCGACAAATATCGCGACCGCCATCTGGCCGACCGTGTGTTCGACCTGGCGTGGACCCATAGTCAGGTGTTACGCCGCCAGTTCAATATCTCGCAGGTCGATGCGCAGCTGTATGAACACCTGGCCACCTCGGTCATCTACGCGAATGCCGCCTATCGGGCAGAGGCTGGCGTGCTGGCCGCCAATCAGCGGAACCAGTCCGGCTTGTGGGGGCATGGTGTCTCCGGTGACCTACCGATCGTGCTGCTGCAGATCCATGCGGTAGAAAATATCGAGCTGGTCCGCCAATCGGTGCAAGCGCATACCTACTGGCGGATGAAGGGCTTGGCGGTGGATCTGGTGATATGGAACGAGGATCGTGCCGGCTACCGGCAACACCTGCATGATCTGATCATGGGCCTGATTGCCTCGGGTATTGATGCCAGCCTGATCGACCGGCCGGGCGGTGTCTTCGTGCGCTTGGCTCAGCAGCTCTCGAACGAGGATCGGACTCTGATGCAGTCGGTCGCCCGCATCATCCTCAGCGACGACCATGGCAGCCTGGCCGAGCAGGTGCACCGGCGTCGCGTGGATCCGCCGCTGCCGCAGTTCGAACAGAACCTCCCGCGCCTGGTCGAAACGACCCCACCGCAGCCCGCCCCCGAGCAGGGAGAGCTGATCTTGTGTAATCCGTACGGCGGCTTTACGGCAGACGGCCGCGAATATTCGATAACGCTCATGCCGGGAGAGGCGACACCGGCGCCCTGGGTCAACGTGCTGGCCAACCCAGAGTTCGGCACGGTCATTTCCGAGAGCGGCAGCGCCTATACGTGGAGCGAGAACGCCCATGAGTTCCGGCTGACACCCTGGCAGAGCGATCCTGTCGGCGATGCCTGCGGCGAGGCGTTGTACCTGCGCGACGAGGTGACCGGGCATTACTGGTCGCCTACGCTGCTACCGCGGCGCGGCCATGGCGCGTACATGACCCGCCACGGCTTTGGTTACAGTGTTTTCGAGCACAACGAAGACGGCATCCACACCGAGCTGTGGGTCTACGTGGCGCTGGATGCGCCGATCAAGTTTTACCGGCTTAGGATACGCAATGACTCAGGGCGCCTGCGCCGCCTGTCCGCAACGGGTTATGTCGAATGGGTGCTGGGCGATTTGCGCGAGAAGTCGGCGATGCACGTGGTCACCGAGTTCGACCCGCTCAGCGGCGCCCTACTGGCGCACAACGCCTATTCGATCGAGTTTCCAGGCCGGGTGGCATTCTTCGATGTCGACTCGCCGAGTCTAAGTGTCACCGCCGATCGCAGCGAGTTTCTCGGCCGCAACGGCAACCTCGGGGCACCAGCAGCGATGACACAGGCGCGACTGTCTGGCCGCACCGGAGGTGGTCTTGACCCGTGCGGAGCGATCCAGGTCGGCCTCGAACTGGGCGCTGGTGGCAGCCACGAACTGGTGTTCCGTCTAGGCGCAGAGCGCGATGCCTCGACGGCGAGCGCCTTGCGCCTGCGCTACCGTGGCAGCATGGGGGCGGTCGAGGCACTCGACGCCGTGCAGGCCCACTGGCGTGAGACGCTGGGCCGGGTGCAGGTGGAAACGCCCGATCCGTCGATCGATGTACTGGTCAACGGCTGGTTGATGTATCAGGTCATTGTCTGCCGCTTCTGGGCTCGCAGCGGTTATTACCAGTCAGGCGGGGCGTTCGGCTTCCGTGATCAGTTGCAAGACGTCATGGCCATGCTCCACGCCGCCCCGCACGCCGCACGCCAGCATCTACTGCTCTGCGCCTCACGCCAGTTCCCCGAAGGCGATGTGCAGCACTGGTGGCATCCGCCGCTGGGGCGAGGCGTGCGTACACTGTGCTCTGACGATTACCTGTGGCTGGCCCTGGCAACCAGCCACTATGTGCGGGTCACTGCGGATCACAGCGTGCTCGACGAACCGGTGGGCTATATCGAAGGCCGCCCGCTGGACGCAGGCGAAGAGTCCTACTATGACCTGCCTACGTGCGCGCCGCTGGACGAAACGCTGTATCGGCACTGCGTGCGGGCCATCGAGCACAGCATGGGGCGCGACGTCCATGGCCTGCCACTGATCGGTGCCGGCGACTGGAACGATGGCATGAACAGGGTCGGCGAGCAGGGGCGTGGCGAAAGCGTGTGGCTGGGCTTTTTCCTGTACGAGGTATTGCAGCACTTTGCCAACACCGCACGCGGCTATGGTGACGAGCCGTTCGCCCGGCGCTGCGAGGAGCAGGCGGGCACGCTGCAGGACAGCTTAGAAGTGCATGGTTGGGATGGCGCATGGTACCGCCGGGCGTATTTCGACGACGGCACACCGCTAGGTTCGGCAAGCAACGACGAATGTCGGATCGACTCAATCTCACAGAGCTGGGCGGTACTTTCCGGCGCCGCGCCAGACGGACGGAGGCGCCAGGCTATGGACGAGCTTGATCGCCATCTGGTGCGCCGCGATGTCGGGTTGATCCAGTTGCTCGAGCCCCCCTTCGACCGCTCGGCCCTCGACCCCGGCTACATCAAGGGCTACGTGCCCGGCGTGCGAGAGAACGGTGGCCAGTATACCCATGCAGCTGTGTGGGCAACCATGGCATTCGCCGCACTGGGCGACAGTGTACGAGCGTGGGAGCTGCTGCGCATGATTAATCCGGTTACCCATGGCTGCAGCGCTGCGGCGATCGAGGTTTACAAAATCGAGCCGTATGTGGTGGCCGCTGATGTGTACGGGGTGTTTCCGCATGCCGGACGCGGCGGCTGGAGCTGGTATACCGGCTCAGCAGGCTGGATGTACAGGCTGATGGTGGAGTCCCTGCTGGGCCTGCAGCGCGAAGGCGAGCGACTCCGCATACGACCGGTGCTCCCGGCGCACTGGCCTAGCTTCACGTTGCATTACCGGTTTGGTGAAACCATTTACCATATCAGGGTGCGACAAACCGCCGTCGGCGAGGGCCTGTCGCAATTCAGTCTAGACGGCACGCTGCACAGCGGCGAGGACATTCCGCTGATCGACGATGGCCGCGATCATCAGGTAGAGATCAGGCATCCATCGGAAGTTTCCGAAACCTCAGTAACCAAATGAGCTGGTGCTGAATCATCTTCAGATCAGGCTAGTTGACTACTACAACCTGCGCTCAAAAACGGGGTTATGCCGAGATAAGGGAGAAGTTGGATCGAATCCAACTACGTCAGCTCAAAAAGCTAGAGTTGCTCATGACCCCCTTGGATGGCGCGATTCAAATTCTCAGCCAAGAACCAATTGATCAGGAAGCCGGCAGCTAAATCTTCGAGTATCTGTCTCCCCAAGGTTGCCGAGGTAGCGCAGATGCATGCAGTCATCCCTTAGCCATTGGCATTGCCATCAAGGACGACTGCTGATCCATCATCTTCATCATCCCTCCCATGCCCGCGGAGGCCAAAAACTCATCCTTTTCGACGCTAAGCATTTCAATTAACCGCTCGTCAGCCATTCGGCTCAACTGACTGAACATATGTTGCTTTTCCCTGACAGATAAGTGGTGAGCAGACGAAATATTCCTTTCGTTTTGCTAATGGGAGAACAACATGAAAGCTATCGTTTACAACGGCCCGCGTGACGTGAGCGTGCAAAATGTCCCGGATGCCAAAATCGAAAAACCTACTGATGCCTTGGTTCGAGTCACTGCCACCAACATCTGTGGTTCAGATCTGCACATGTACGAGGGTCGGACTTCGTTTGAGACTGGGCGCGTATTTGGACACGAGAATCTCGGTGAGGTGATTGAGGTCGGGGCCGGTGTTGATCGGGTAAAGGTGGGGGATCGCGTTTGTCTGCCGTTCAATATTGGCTGCGGGTTCTGCGAAAACTGCGAGAAGGGCCTGACGGGGTTTTGTCTGACCGCCAATCCTGGTAATGCGGGCGCTGCTTATGGATTCGCAGAAATGGGGCCATATCAAGGAGGGCAGGCTGAATTGCTTCGCGTACCCTACGCCGACTTCAACTGCCTGGTGCTGCCCGAAGACGCGCAAGAGCGTGAAGATGACTACGTGATGCTGTCTGACATCTTTCCTACCGGTTGGCATGCGACTGAATTAGCCGGCCTATTACCCGGTGAGAGCATCGCGATTTACGGTGCCGGCCCGGTCGGATTGATGGCTGCCCACTCCGCCATGATCAAAGGTGCCTCCCAAGTATTCGTGGTCGACAATCATCCAGATCGTCTGAAGCTGGCGGCTCAAATGGGTGCCACACCGATAAACTCCCTGGAGAAAGAAGCGGTTGATCAGATACTCAATCTGACTCATGGCAAAGGCACTGATCGTGGTTGCGAATGTGTGGGTTATCAGTGCTGCGACCGCCATGGGCATGAAGCCAATCACCTGACGATGAACAACCTCGTTGCCTCGACAAAGGCTACCGGTGGAATAGGAGTCGTTGGCGTATTCATACCGAAAGACCCTGGTGCAAAAAACGAACTCGCAAAGGAAGGCAAGATGGCCTTCGACTTCGGTGCATTCTGGTTCAAGGGGCAGCAAATTCGCACGGGCCAGGCCAACGTCAAAGTCTACAACCGCAGGTTGGCACAACTCATTCACCACGGGCGAGCTAACCCCGCGCAGATCATTTCTCACCGCTTGAAGCTCGCTGAAGGGCCAGACGCCTATAAGCACTTCGATGCGCGTGACAATGGCTGGACAAAGGTTGTGCTCAAACCGGCTGCTTGAGTGGATGAATCTGATGCCTTCGCTTGCTCCGAAAATACCGAGTAGGTCATAAACCGTGATAGCTAAGCACCGAAAAGGCCCGCCCGTGGCGCAGTGCGCGATTAAGGCGGGCTGTCGGTGTGAGGAAAAAATAATGATTACAAAACATCGCAAACTGGTCATTGCACTTTCAGCAATCGGAGTCGTTACCTTCTTGAGCTTGAGCGGATGTGTTCGAGACCCTGACAAACCTTCAGTTTCTCAGCTTGCTGTCAGCGGTACCAAAAGCATGCTGCGCACTGATTCGGACATGCACAAAGTGCTGAATAAATTTGCCAGCTTCGATGGCAAAGCAGTTGAGAAGATCACACCAACCGAAGCTCGCCAGCAACCGACCATGGCCGACGCCGTTAAAGGGGTACTGGCTGACCAGAAACGCGACAGCACGCCCACGACACTTGTGCCAGGCGTCACCACTCGCGAGATCCAAGTGCCGGGCGCTGCAGGCTCGATGCCCGCGACTGTGTATACACCAGACGGCACAGGGCCGTTTCCGGTAGTGTTGTACTTCCACGGAGGCGGGTGGGTTTTCGCCGACCGCAAAGTTTATGACGGCGGCGCACGAGGTCTAGCGAAGCAGGCTAACGCTGTCGTTGTTTCCGTGGACTATCGACTCGCCCCGGAGAACAAATTCCCCGCCGCACATGAAGATGCCCTAGCTGCTTACCGTTGGCTGACAACCAAAGCGTCTTCGGTGAATGGTGATCCGAAGCGTCTTGCGCTTGCTGGCGAGAGCGCAGGTGGGAACCTTGCCGTTGCGACGGCGGTAGCGGCTCATAAGGCGGGGTTGACTGCTCCGAAGCATGTGCTGTCGGTTTATCCCGTAGCCCAGTCAAACACCGACACTGAGTCGTATTTGAAGTACGCCGATGCTATTCCCCTCAACCGTCCGATGATGCTGTGGTTCATTTCGCAAGTCATTACCAGCCAAGCTGATGCCAAAGATCCGCGCATCGATCTTGTGCATGCCAATCTCCAAGGTCTGCCTCCGGTCACATTGATCAACGCCGAGATTGACCCGTTACGTGACGACGGTGCTCAGCTGGAACAGGCGCTGCGAAGCGCAGGTGTGAGCGTTGAACGCAGGCTCTATCCAGGAGTAACCCACGAGTTCTTTGGTACTGCAGCTGTGGTGCAAAAAGCCCAGGAAGCTCAGATCTATGCCGGCGAGCGTTTGAAGGTTGACTTGGAGAAGTAGTGCGTTAAAAAACTTCATTGATCGGCGCAAAGTCCACCTGACATAGGCAGCTTTGCGTTCGAGCAATTCAAATTAGAAAAGTGCTTTCGCCTCTGCGGATTTTCCTGAAAAGTCATATCGGGGGCGGAAAGAGATTCACCGTGGCGTACTATTCATCCGAACGAAGAGCCGCATTGCTCAAGATGTTGCTACCTCCGCTTAACCTGTCGATAGCCAAGGTTTCCCGGCGCGAAGGGGTGAGCGAAATGTCTTTGTACAACTGGCGCAAGCAGGTCAGTTCAGAAGGAAACGTAGTGCCCGAAAACAAGCAATTGGCCCAGAACTGGTCAGCCGAAAAGAAGTTTGCTGTTGTCCTTGAGGCCGCCGGTTTGTCCGAGATCGACCTGGGAGAGTATTGCCGACGCAAAGGCCTTTACCCGGAGCAAATCCTCGTCTGGCGGCAAGCGTTTATCAGCGGCCAGAAGTCTGAACAGGACCAGCAAAAAGACGACCGCGAACAAGCACGCAAAGACAAGAAACGCATCCAGGAACTTGAGCGTGAACTGCGCAGCAAAGACAAGGCGCTGGCCGAAGCCGCCGCGCTGTTGGTGCTGCGAAAAAAGCTCAATGCCTACTGGGGGTTCGACAACGAGGACAACTGACGCCCTTGCCAGACCGGCACTTGCTTGTGCACACACATGACAGGTAGCCCACTGAACGTGTGGCCGTAATGTATGCGCAAGAGTGCGGAAGGAGGGGTGGCGCTGGAGTCAGTGAATTGTTTCATAACGGATCAACCTGCTGGATTGGGTCATATCTATCTCAATAGGCTTTTTTTAACTGATCTACCTGGGGCTGGCACTGATCAGGGTCATAGCCTTGATTGTCAGCAAGGCTATGTGACTGCCCCATATAGACTTTTCGGTCTATATGGGAGCGTACTGATAGCGTCGATCAAATGCCCTCTGGCTTCATTTGAGGGCCAACGAGCACGCTCAAATCCGACTGACGCCACAGCCATGACTGCCATCCCCAAAGACTTTAGTAGCTGCTTTGCAGAGATAGCTGCTGCAGGTTAGCCGGGAGGGGGGCTATCCCCTACTGCAACCAAACACGTGGCTTCGATTGCCGTACACCTTGGTCGCGGCCTTGCAGAGGTAGCTCACGCGACGGAAGTACTGGTCCATCTCCGCTGGATCATCCTGAGAGAGGTGATATACAGCGTTGGCAGGGATATGCACCAAACCATTGGTATCGTCGACAGAGATCCTCAATGCACCGGCCCATGCAGCATGAATGCGGCTGTATGTATTCTCTTGTGCCGAGTGAAAGCGTCCCACGGTGTGGTACGCATCTTTGTTGAGCAGTAAGACGAAGTGGTAATGCGGGCGACCCTCCCGCCCAATCTCCCTGACCCAGCACCAGCGCACCTCTGTCTGATGAGCAGTACCGTTCAGGCGCACAGAGCGCTCCCGTGCTGATTGAATTCTGAAGGTCAAGGAATCAACAAACCTGGAGATGACGGTGCTATCTGATTCGGGTACTGAGTCGTCATCTGGGAAATGTAGGTCGAAACGTAGCGCGAACACCCGACGGTGAGCGCTAAGCGCTAACTGAGTGGTTTCATATACGCCTTCAAGGTATTTGGTAATGAAGGGGGTATGGGACGTCAGCACGGGTAGCCCTCGAAAGGTGCTCTCGTAGTGCAGGTGGAGATTGCTGTTGCCGGGGTGACGCTTGGGCTGATGTCCCATGGGGATGATCCACTGAGTGAGTTCATAAACTCAGTGGGCTGTGTAAATTTTTACGGTGGCAGATTTCAGCTGAGCGACTGATGCTGGATCCCGTCACTGGGGGACTGGGCTCATGGCACTCACCGAGCGGTAGGCGTGATGGGGATGGTTGGTTATTGATAATAGTTATGATTGAGTGAGCGGTGTATTGATTTGATGTATAAATAATACTAATACCGAAGCCTACTGATCCAGACTCGCAAGGGAGTGGAGCAACGAAGTGCCAGACAATGCGGCAAGAACGTGGCAGCTTCAGTGATTCAGATGCTCTGGAAATAAACTACTGCCTGAAGCCACCCGGTCAGGACGAACACCGACCGCATGACTGGGCGCAAGCTCAGCCCATCGACTGATCAAGCCGACGCCCAGAGAAGTTTCGGGATCAGACTAGATCAATGTCGCGCGTTTGCGCGCGACATTGATCTAGTCATCGCTCTGCCTCATCAGTGTCTTTAGCTGACCAGGCGAGCCGAGTGGGGATCGTAGACCACATCGGTAATCGACCCATCCCGAATGCGCTCGACCGCTTCGTTAATCACATGGAGCGGCACCAGGAACCACTCTCTCGGCTTGACCGGATGCCCGAAGCGGTCTTCGATGGTCAGGTCGAGCTGCACTGCGCCGAACAAGCGGTGGAAGATATTTTCTAGCCTGGTACGGTTCAAGTTGTGCAGCTTGTAGGTGGCGACCACCTCAACATCGGCTAATAGATAAGTAGCATCTTTTTCCGCGCCAGCGATGCGAGTCTCCACTTTGCCGCCGGTCACGCCGATCTTGTGGATCAGCTCGCGGTGCTCGGCGACGAATGGGTGGCTAGATAGGCTCCGCAGTACATAGATAGTCCCGCTCTCAATGTCGTCGGACTCTGGAGCATCGCCAAACAACGGCCCCATATCCGGGTCGGTCAGTCGGCGACCGGTGTCATCCTTATAAAGCGCCCGTTGTAGCGAGCGACGCAGCAGGTTGCTTTCCGTACCATTGGCGTAGATGACGCGCAGGCGCGCATCGCTTTCGCCATTAGGAGCCTTGATGGCTTCGCCGATTTCTGCCACGTAGGCCAACTGCCCGCCGACGATGAAGTAGTTCCCGGTTTCAATGCTGGCATCGCGACCAAAGCGCAGGGTTTTGCGAACGCCAGATTTCAGATCCCTCTCAGCTAGCTCGAACAGCGGTTGGAACTTGTCAAAATCCGCACACGGTGTACGGTCGGCGATTTCCTCAGCTGCACGCTTTTCAGTGCTGGAGCGTACATGACGCAGCACGGTGATATCGTCCTGGTCTGCAGGCTCATCGCCAACACCCAGCTGGGCCAGCAAGGCGTCCTCGTCTAGGTCATCCAAATCCAGCGCTACGGTGCCGGACAGCAGGCCGGGGCCATCCAGCTCAGCCAGTAGGGTATGCGCTTCCGGCAATTTGCGTAGCTGATCCAGGCGTACAGCGTATAAACGCTCAAAAATGTCGCGGCCATCACCATGCAGTGGCGCGCGACCATGGGCCTGATAAAAGCTCAGAATGTCCTCGAAGCCAGCGATGATGCGCTCTTCGCGTGGGGTTCGATTGGCTGTCTTGAGCGAGGGGGCTTCTACTCCCAGCGCGTCCAGCAGATCGTCATCGTTCATATCAGCCATTGGCGGATTCTCCCTGCGCCGCTTTGGCTTGGGCGCGGTAGCGTGCCAGCGCGGTAACGCCTTCAGCCATGCGTTTTTCCCAGGCATCTGCGGAGTTGATGTCAGGCAGACGACCACGTTCGTTCTTGAACTGCAGAGCACGCTTTGCCAGCTCACGAGCTTCGTCTTCGGGAATGCTTACCTTCTTGGCAGCAATGCTGGCCTGCACCTGGCGCAAGGATTTCTCATCCATCGCTTTCGCCAGCACCGCATAGGCAGCATCGAATGGGTTGATACGGTCGATCAGGTCAATGTCCAGTTCGCGTACGTTGACAAATTTGCGCACGCCATCCAGCAGCGCTGTACTGCCTTGTACTGAGTCACCACCGTTTGCATCGGCCTGCCCCAAGACCAACTTGGCCTGCTGTGTAATGTTCATGGCAGCGATGGCGTGCTGGCGGATGGCTTCCTGATCGACATCGCTCAAATCTGGGTAGCGCTCGCGTACGATCTTACCCATGCGCAACTGAGTCAGCTCTTCAGGCAGAGTATTTTCCTTATCAAACAGGCCGCGCTCCAGCACGGTTTTGTCCTGCAGGAAGTTGGTCACCACTTCGTTCAAGTCTTCTTTGCAGATACGCGTAGCTTCTGGGCTTTGAGGCGTTGTCAGGCCCTTGATCTCGACATGGTACTGGCCTGTGGTTTCATTCACGCCCAAGTTGGTGCCGCCTGGTTGGTAACCTTCAGGCCCATAAGTGAAACCCTCTTTCGGCCCTATATCTTTCGGGGTGAACTCATAGCGCGGGGCTAGCACCTGTTCCATCAGCAAGCTGGCGGAAATGGCCTTGAGCATATCGTTCACCGCCTCAGCAACAGTGGCTTGATCGGCTGCGGGTTCGGCGATCAGGTTGGTGAAGCGCGAGCGCTCCTTACCCTCGGCATCGCGTGTGGCACGGCCAATGATCTGCACGATTTCGGTCAGGCTCGAACGGTAGCCGATGGTCAGTGCATGCTCGCACCAAATCCAGTCGAAACCTTCTTTCGCCATGCCTATCGCGATGATCACATCCACGTGGTCGCGGTTATTCTTCTGCGCCGGGTCTTTCAATGCCTCGAGCACTTTGGAACGCCTAGCCAGATCGCTGTTATCCGCTAGGTCGGCCACTTTCAGTGTGCGACCGTCCTTGGCTTTGATGAGGTGAAATCCTGTTACGGGGTCGACACCCTGCCAGTCGCCCAGCGCGCTCATGATCTCATTTATCTCGCGCTCCTTGTCTTTGAGGCTTTCACGGGCAGCTGGATGTGGAATGTGGACGATGGTTTTCAGCGCAGGGTCCAACACCTTGGCGACCGCATCCACATACTTGCCGGTGTAGAAAAAGTAACCGATATCCAGCGATTTGAGCCAGCGGTAGCCGTTGAGTTGTTCGTAGTAGGTGTAAGTCACCGTATCGAACTTGGCTTCTTCCGACGGGGCAAGCACGGCCTCGCTGTCACCACGGAAATAGGAGCCAGTCATGGCAGCCAGGTGCACCTTGTCGCGGTTGATGAATGCGCTCAGCTGGCTGCCCAGTTTGTTGTCTGGGTTGGCGGAAACGTGGTGGAACTCGTCGATGGCAATCAGGCGGTTGTCGAAGGCTTCGATGCCTAACTCTTCCACGGCAAAGCGGAAGGTGGCATGGGTGCAGACCAGCACCTTGTCACTGCTGTCCAGGAAGGCGCGCACAGCGTCAACCTTGGACTTGGCCACACGTGGTTCGTCGATGCCTGGGGCATTGCACAGGTTCCACTGTGGGGCCACCTGCCAGTCCCAGTAGAAACCGTGTTGGCTCAGCGGCTCATCGGCAAAGCTGCTGCCAATGGAGCGTTCGGGCACCACGACGATGGCCTGCTGCAAGCCCTGGTTATGCAGCTTATCCAGCGCGATAAACATCAGGGCGCGGGACTTGCCCGATGCGGGGGGCGACTTGATCAGCAGGTACTGTTCGCCGCGCTTGGCATAGGCGCGCTCCTGCATCGTGCGCATGCCTAACTCATTGGCTTTGCTAGAAGCCCCTGTGTGCGCCGTGGTGATGGATACCGATGGCACCGTGTAGGTGTTGGTGGGGTTGTGGGTCTGTCCAGTCATTGCGAGTCGTCTTCTATGGATGCGTCATCACTTGCCAGCTCGCGCTCGATTTGTTCGATGCTGGGCAGGCTGGTTTGCAGCTCTGCCGGCAGGGACTCCACCAATTGGTATTCGGCCACACCGATGGGGCGGGCGTTATCACGCAGGGCGTATTCGGCCACTACCTTGTTCTTGCTCTTGCACAGCAGCAGGCCGATGGTGGGGCCGTCCTGTGGGTGCTTGAGCTGGGCATCCACAGCGGTAAGGTAAAAGCTCAATTGGCCCAGGTGCTCGGGCTTGAACTTGCCGGCTTTGAGTTCGATCACCACATAGCAGCGCAGCTTAAGGTGATAGAACAGCAGATCGATGAAGAACTCGTCACCACCCACATCCAGCAGCACTTGCTGGCCGACGAAGGCAAAGCCTGCGCCCAGTTCCAGCAGGAACTCGGTGACATGCTTGACCAGAGCATTTTCGATCTCACGCTCCTGCGCATCGAACGTAAGGCCAAGGAAGTCGAAACGGTAAGGATCTTTCAGCGACTCGCGTGCCAGGTCAGACTGCGGTTTGGGCAGGTGGTTCTCGAAGTTACTGACCGCCTTGCCACTACGCTCCAACAGACGGGCCTCGATCTGCATCACCAGAATATTGCGCGACCAGTTGTGCTCGATGGCCTTGGCTGCATACCAGCGGCGGGTTTCGGGGCCGGGTAGCTTGTCTAGCAGCACCAGATTGTGACCCCAAGGCAATTGTGCAGCAGCCTGTTGCACAAACTGCGCATCCGGCCAAGCCTCGGCAAAGGCACGCATGTACTTGAGGTTGCGTGGCGAAAACCCTTTCATATCGGGAAAGGCTGCGCGCAAATCCTGTGCCAAGCGCTCGATGACCTTAGCACCCCAACCCTGTTGTGCCTGCCGGGTCAAAATATCGTGACCGATCTGCCAGTAGAGCAGCACCAGTTCGCGGTTCACCGCCAGAGTGGCGCGCTGCTGGGCATTATGGATGCGGCCTTTGAGGTCGGTCAGCCAGTCACCGTAGCCTTCGGGCGGCATGCTCAGGCTAACAGGGGGGACGCTCATGCCTTTTTCCCTCGTGGCTTTTTCAGCGCGCCCTTCGCTGTGCATGTTGTCATCTTGGTGTAGAAGTCAAACAGCTTTTCCAGTCGCTCGGTGTCGTTTTTGAAACGGCGACCGATATAGATGCGCTCCAGTACTTCATCGTTGCGCTCGTGGGCGTGCCGTAGGTTGTCCGGCATTCGGCTAACGCCATCGTTGACCTCATAGAGATCGGCAATGGTGGCGGGGAAGTGGGCTTCGCGGGCTAGCAGGATGTCCCCGGCACAGCGAGTCAGATCGGCCTTGTTCTGCTCGGTGAGCAGTGGAACTGGGAAGGTGTTCCAGCCGAGGGTATTGGAGTAACGGTAGTCAGTTTTCATCTTCCCGCAGATGGTGGCAACCCAGACCAAATGCAGGCGGCTAGCGATGAGGGCCATGCACCAGCGCGGGGCATCATAAAAGGCGAATGCCTCTGTTACGATGGTCCCGCGTGGAAATAAAGATACGGGTAGATAATCACGCTGTTCCGAAGATGTTTTAGCTACAATCATTACAACTTCTTCACCGGTCTGACGCACCTCTCCGAATTTGTATGGTACATAGCCAAGCTTTTTCGTTGCAGCTCGATCACTTGACTGGCGTTTTTCTTGCACGCTCTCAAAACGGGTACGGAGCCAGGTGTTGGCAGAAGCACTCTCGCAATCGGCTTGGCGTACCCAGATACAGCGACGCTCGATACCATTAATGAATTCTTTCGTGCCTAATGCCGGACGAATAAATTTCGGTTGCACTTCATGTTGCTTAATCGCTGACGTTGCATCATCAAAGCTCATCAGCAGGTGGCCACCGTCATTCGGCATGCTGCCGAAGCTCATTTCCGCAAGGTCACTTATTGGGGCCGAGCTAGGCGCAACAATGACATTCTTGGCAGGAACCAGGTAAGGGTTGATATTTTCAACGTCTTTTACAGTGAGAGCTCCTTCCTTCTCTGCAACAAACAGCCTCCGACTTTTACTGGCCTGATTTGAAAGGCCAACAATCACCACCGTCACACCGGCATTCTTTGCAGCCAAATTTTTCCACTTGAACGACGTGTGCGCGAACGCTATTTCGTACCCTTCCGCCAAAATCAGCGGCCACAAAACCGGAACCTGCTGACCTTGGCAAATAGAGTTAGTTGCCACGAATGCAGTCGCAGTTTTTGTCTGTTTGCCGTAATCAACGGCCTTCATAAACCAACCAGCGACATAGTCCAGTGTTCCAAACGTGCTTGCGCGCTTTTCAAAGACAAACTTCAAGTCCGATTTACGACTTTCAGCTTCCTTCTTCAAACGCTCCTTTTGTTCGTTGCTCGCGTCCTTAGGCGGCTTGACGTTTGAGCCAGCGTACGGTGGATTGCCGCAGATGTATGTTTCGCCTCCTTCATTTTCGAAGTCTATCTCCGCCTGATTCAGCGGCGTGCCAAATAAATCATCAGCCAGTATCTTCACCCCTGTACCGGTTGGCGGGCAGATACTTAGCCAGTCCAAGCGTAGAGCATTGCCGCAAACAATCCAGTTCTGCGAGTCCAGTGGCAGAAACTCGGCTAGTGCATCTTGCTGGCCGCGATATAATACGTCGCACTGAAATTCGGCAATGATCAGCGCCAGACGGGCAATTTCTGCCGGAAAGTCTCGTAGCTCGATGCCGCGAAAACTGGTCAGCGGGATTTCCGATTTATTGTTGGCCTCGCCTCGACGGCGATTGATTTCCGCCTCAATCTCGCGCATTTGCTTGTAGGCGATGACCAGAAAGTTGCCGGAACCGCAGGCCGGATCAAAGACACGAATATGTGCCATGCGCTTGCGCAGGTTCAGCAGCTTGGTTTTGTTGTCGACAGCCGCATCCAGTTGCGCACGCAGGTCATCTAGGAACAGCGGGTTCAATACCTTGAGGATATTGGGCACGCTGGTGTAGTGCATGCCCAGTGCGCCGCGCTCTTCATCATCGGCGACGGCCTGGATCATGCTGCCAAAGATGTCCGGGTTGATTTTTTGCCAGTTCAGGTTCCCGGCGTGTAGCAGGTACGTGCGCGCCATGCGCGTAAAGCGCGGCACTTCGGTGCTACCTGAGAATAGGCCGCCGTTCACATAGGGAAAGCTGTTTGCCCAAGTGGGAAGGCGTGGCTGAGCGGTGGCGCGCTCGGCCAGTTTGATGTTCATGGCGCGGAAGATTTCCGACAGCACCTGGTGGGTGTTGGAGCCGTCGCGCTCGCTGAACTGCTCAACCGCCTTGGTGAACAGACCATCGCCACGGAAGATGTCGGTGTCTTCCGCAAAAAAACAGAACACCAGGCGCGCCATAAAGTGGTTCATGTCGGTGCGGCGCTCAGCTTTGGCCCAGTCCGGGTTCTCATCCAGTAGTTCGACGTATAGCTTGTTCAGGCGGCTGGTTGCGCGCACGTCGATGGGGTTGTCCTTGATCTCCTTGATGGTGGAGATGCCGGCCAGCGGCAGCAGGAAGCCGAAGTGGTTGGGAAAGTCCGGATAATCACAGGTGATGGTTTCACCCGTGATTAGCTCTTCGGCCTCCAGCGTTTGCCCGTCGGTAGCAAGAATGAATTTGGCTTTAGCTTTTGTAGTGGCCGGGCTGGCACGCAACGCCTCAAGCGTTTCACCCACGCTGCCAGGTTCGCATGCGGCGATATGAATGTTGCTGCGCAGTAGCACACCGCCAGGTACGTCGGAAGCGTTGTTGTTACCGGCACGCAAGCGCTTGAGAGCTGTTTCCTTATTGCCAAAAGCGGCCAGGAAGACAAACGGGAACTCCGCCGAGTCAAAGGGCTCAAGGGCTAGGTCCGATATGGCGGATTCAATTTCTACTGCATTCATGGTTTACCACTGTCCAGATCACTAATGAGCGAGTACGGCGACTGTAGTCGGTGACTTTGAGGATGGGACTACGCCACTGAAGACTTATGCCTTCGGCCGGTCACTGTTGGGTCTTGATAACTCCGACAGCCCCGAATGAGGTGGTATACCGTGTGGCGACAGCGGATCTACCGGTAGCGGCGAGGCCGCATTGCAGCTGGATCACGACCAACGAGTCTAAGGCAGGAGCCACCAGCAGTGACAGAAGAAAAACCAAACCAACATCCGAAGTCAGTTTTACCCCCTACACGGCGCTGCAGATTGTAAAGGAAGGCTCTTCCCTATAGTAAATATGCAGGTCCCGCTAAGCTTCAACTCACGGCATTGAGCGTCCAGAGCGCTCAAGAGATCATGTACAAAGGACGGTTGCGCAATGGCCCCTTCTTTAGGTTCTACTCTGCCCCTACTGCTGATTTGGCTTTCGTGCGTATCTGGGAGATGGTTTGACGGTAGGTGCCATAGTCGTTACTGGCTATCCTAGCTACAGATGAGCGAATGACCATCAGCTTAAGGGCTTCGACTCATTCACTCGGGATTGACGCACACATCCAAAAAAACGCATACCCACAGCAGGCGTTTATGCTTGAACATCGCCAAGACGGAGCCGCTGCACACGATGCCGCTGCTAGTATCGGCCAATGGGGCGTCAACGCCGAAAACTCACTCAACTCCGGAGTGGGGGGACAAATGGGGGGACAAAATACGAAGCCGCCACCTCGACCAGCAAAACAAGGTAAAAACTAAAAAATAACGCCGCCCACCAGCCGGCTTTTTAATGCCTGCGGGAAAGCCATTCTCATCTACGGGAAACCGCGACGGCCCTGCTAAAGCGCCCGCTCGGCTGGCGCTAAAAATTGAGGGTCGGTAGTGCCGGTGCAGTGCTTGCATATGCCAGACGGCGGAGTTAATTGCCGAGGAGAGTTCTGCAGTACAAAACCCTCTGCATCAGTATTGGATTAGCACGTTGCTTTCCCGATACCTGGTTTCCGTCATCGGTTTCTCGGCGCCAACAACTCAGAACGACCAACCTGCTCTCGGTTGCGTTCAGGTGCTCGAGGGTCTGAGAAGCCCGCCTCGGTGATGGCGGTATCCAGCCCCCGAAAGTGCGGGGCCGCTCTTGGGCTGCGTAGCGTCTCCATCCCCTCGTTCCAGGCATGCACCATGTGTTTGGCCACATCGCGCCAAGCGGGCTCGTTCTTTGCGGCCTCGATCACTTCCTTGCCCACGGCGACAGCAGACTCGCACAGTTGCTCGACCATTGCAGAGTACTGGCGCGCGGCAATACCTAAGCGGCCATTAGAAAAGGTCTCGAGCGTACGTACCGGCGTCCAGATTTGCCGACCGCCGACGGACAAACCTGGCGGGTTCGGTTGAAGCCCAGATAAGGCGTAGTGTCGTCCGAGCCTTTAATGATATGAAAACCGGTGCGCAGGGTGGGATTACCCAATGGCAAAGCGTCATGTGCAACATTCTGTGCGATGAACTTGGGCACAACGCCCGAAATGGCTGCACGTGCGTACTGACGTACCAGCGTCGCAAAATGCTCGGTCGTGTTTTCAGCGCTCAGCAGATGGCCTATTTCCAACGGCTCCATTTCGATGCCAGGCATGACGCCTTCAGGCGTCACCGTCACTCGGCCAATTCCCGCGCCGCCAATTACGGCCAACAGTGACAAGTCAGTGCCGTCAAGCAACGCACCAAACTCTTCGCGGATTCCCCCCAGCAAATACCCCTCAGGCAGGTTCTGCCGAAAAAACGGGAAAAGATCGCGAGGCCAGCGCCAGGGGGCTTCACGGACGGGCAACGTCAAGCTGACAAAATCCTCCGCAGTTGTACCTGGAAGGCATTTTCAAGACGTACTCATCACGCTCTCGATAGAGCTTGGCGACCGTTTTTCCGCTGACATGGACATCTAGAATCATGAATCAACCCCCCCTGAACGCTGCTCGGCCAGAATGGCCTCGACCGTACGTTCATGACCGGCCTTCACCAGCTTTAAGTCATACCCGGCGGCTTCCAATAAACGGACAAGAGCCGAGACGCTCATATCACCTTTAGCCATGGTTTCCATACGCACCACCGTCGAACGTGATACGCCGGCACGGCTGGCCAAGGCATCCTGACTCAAGCGAGCCTCACCTCGCGCCTGTTTCAGCATTTCGGACACATCAAACAGGGTGCTCATTTGTAGCCCTCAAGCATCAACTCGTGTGTTTCTAGTGAACGAATGCCATAACGTCATCAACCCATCTTTCCGACGGTTGCCGTAATTCCCACGCCAACTTGATGCGTATGCACACTTTTACGAAGGCCCACCCAGACCACCCGCTTATGAGTGGCAAAAAACGCAACACCTATCCGAATAAGTGCTACCAATCTCCTGCATCTGTTATCGTCAGCGGACTTCATCTCCTCCTCGCCAGCATTTCTAGCGGCAATCTGTGAGCATGCTCTGCGGCGCTGCCTTTTCGGTTCGCTGGTGTGATTGTTTACGGAAAGAATCCAATGGACGAGTGCAGTTCAGGCGATGGTGCACGACTGTTACGCGCCGAAGGTATAGTCGAGTCCCGTCGGCAGGAGACGTTGCTCAAGACTGGCGCCTTGCAGGACGCTATCTTTAATAGCGCCTATTTCTCCAGTATTGCCACTGACGAAAAGGGTGTGATCCAGATTTTCAACGTCGGCGCGGAGCGCATGCTCGGCTATGAGGCCCAGGATGTCGTCAACCTGATCACGCCGGCCGATATCTCTGACCCTGCAGAGTTGATCGCGCGCGCTGCCACGCTCAGCCTGGAATTGGACACACCTATCACTCCTGGCTTCGAGGCCCTTGTATTCAAAGCATCACGGGGCATCGAGGACATCTACGAGCTGACCTACATCCGTAAGGACGGCAGTCGTTTCTCGGCCATTGTCTCGGTGACTGCTCTGCGCGATGCCCAGGACGACATCATCGGTTATCTGTTGATCGGCACTGACAACACAGCACGCAAGCAGGAGGAAGCCGCCCAGGCATTGCTCGATCAGCGCTTGCGCGATCAGCAGTTCTACACGCGCTCCCTGATCGAATCCAATATCGATGCGTTGATGATGACCGATCCCCAAGGGATCATCTCCGACGTCAACCAACAAATGATGGCCCTCACCGGTCGTACCCGTGATGAGCTGATCGGCGCACCCTGCAAAAAATTCTTTACCGATCCGGTGCGCGCGGATGCAGCCATCAAACGCGTACTCAGTGAGCACAAGGTCAGCGACTATGAGCTGACGGTGCGCGCGCATAACGGCACGGAGACGGTAGTGTCTTACAACGCCGCCACGTTTCATGACCGCGACCGCAAGCTACAGGGGGTTTTCGCCGCAGCCCGTGACGTGACCGAGCGCAAACGCTTCGAGCGCACCTTGGAGGAAAAGAATATCGAGTTGGAACATGCCAACCGCATGAAGTCGGAATTTCTGGCCACCATGTCGCACGAATTACGCACGCCCCTGAACGCCATCATCGGTTTTTCCGAGGCGCTCAAGGATGGTCTGGCGGGTGAGATGAGCGCGACTCAGTTCGAATATGTCGGTGATATTTTCACCAGCGGCCAGCATTTGCTGTCTCTGATCAATGACATCCTCGACCTGTCCAAGGTTGAAGCCGGGATGATGGCCCTGGAACTGGAAGCGGTTGACCTGCAGAGTTTGCTGGGCAATAGCTTGTCAATCGTCAGGGAAAAGGCGGCGGCCCAGCGCATCCGTCTTGAGCTGGACACCGCTGAAGACTTCGGCGTACTCGTGCTGGACCCGCGCAAGACCAAGCAAATTGTCTACAACTTGCTGGCCAACGCGGTCAAGTTCAGTGCGAGCGGTGGCCGTGTCATCCTCTCGGCCCGCCGGGTTGATCGCGATGTGGTGGGAACACTGGCTGGCGAGTGGCCAGTGTACGGCTTCCCCCTCGCCGACAGCGAACATAAGCAATTCCTTGAACTCTGTGTGAGCGATACAGGCATCGGTATTTCCCAAGAGGACATGGCCAAGCTGTTCCAGGCGTTCAGCCAGATCGACAGCAGCCTGGCACGAAAATTCGAGGGCACGGGACTGGGGCTGGCGATGGTCAAGCAACTCGCCCAATTACACGGCGGCAGCGTGGCCGTTGCCAGTCTGGTTGGGGCCGGCGCACGCTTTGTGGTCTGGCTGCCATTACGTGATTCAGGACAAACCCCGCGACCGCAGGTAACAAGAGCGACAACGCCATGGCCCATGTACTGATCGTTGAAGACAATGCAGCCAACATGAAGCTGGCCCGGCTGCTGCTCAGCAATGCGGGCCATACCGTGTTGTGTGCGGTGGACGCGGAAACCGGCCTGACACTCGCGCGCGAGCAACAACCGGACTTGATCCTGATGGACATTCAGTTGCCCGGGATGGACGGGCTTGCCGCTACCGCCTTGCTCAAGCAGGACTCTGCCACGGCCAATATTCCCGTCATAGCGCTGACGGCGATGGCCATGAAGGAGGATAAGGAAAAGAGTCAGATCGCCGGCTGCGACGGTTACATCGCCAAGCCTCTGCGCTACCGGGAACTGTACGCTGCGATCGACACGTTGTTGACCAACCGCGCAGGGCCGAGCGCCCCTCACATGACTCCGCCCGAGCCAAACCCATGATCAGTTCATCTGCAACCGTATTGATCGTCGATGACGACCCCCAGGTACGCAAGCTGCTGGAATTGCTATTGCAGCACGAGGGCTATCGGACCCGCACCGCAGTGAGTGGCGAACAGGCGTTGGCAACGATCAAGTACGCCCAGCCAGACCTGATTCTGCTCGACGTCATGATGCCTGGGATGGATGGCTGTCAGGTCGCCAGCCATCTCAAGGCCAACGCCGAGACCTCAAGTATTCCAATCATCATGCTAACCGCGTTGAGCGACCGCAGCTCGCGCCTGGCTGCTCTGGAAGCCGGCGTCGAAGAGTTCCTGAGCAAGCCGGTGGACCGGGCCGAACTGTGGCTGCGTGTGAGAAATTTGCTGCGACTCAAAACGTTTGGCGACTTGCTTCGCAAACACAGCGCAAAACTGGAGGATCAGGTACAGCAACGCTCTGCAGATCTGCAGCAGTTTCGCGCGGCGATGGACGTCACTGCGGACGCGATCACACTTATCCATCGCAGCACCTTGCGCTTCGTCGAATTCAATGCGAGCGCCTGTGACATGCTCGGGTATAGCCGCGAAGAACTGTTGCAGATGTGCCCCGGTGAACTGGACGGCTCTTCCACGGCGGATTTGCAGGTGCTGTTTGACGATATTATCACCGGCCAAAATGCCAATGAATTGACCGAAACCCAATTGCGGTGCAAGAACGGCTCGCACGTGCAGGTCGAGATTCGCCGTCAGGCTTATCGCTCGGGAGAGGAATGGATCATCGTCGGGGTCGTGCGCGACATCACCGAGCGCAAAGAGGCCGATAAGCGCCTGCTGCATATGGCCCATTACGATGCCCTCACCGGCCTGCCCAACCGCACCCAGTTTTATGCCACCCTGCAAATCACCCTCGCTCAAGCCGCAGACAACGGATGGCAAGTGGCGGTCCTGTTCATTGATCTGGACCACTTCAAGAACGTCAATGAAACCTTCGGGCACGCCATCGGCGACGAACTGTTACGCCAGCTCAGTAATCGTCTGGTGCAATGCGTGAACATCAGGGACACCGTCGGACGGCTGGGCGGCGATGAGTTTGCGCTCATCCTGATGACGCAGGACGGCCAGAAAGGCGCGACCTCAATGGTCAACAAAGTCCGCGAGGAACTGCGTGTACCCTTCCATCTAAAGGGCCATGAAGTCTCGGTGACCGCAAGCATCGGGATTGCCCTCTACCCCGACGATGACGCCGCTCCTGATACCTTGATCAAATTCGCCGACACCGCCATGTATCGGGCCAAGCAAGCCGGTCGCGACAGCTATCGATTCTTTACCGCCGAAATGAACACTGAGGTATTGGCCCGCCTTGATCTGGAAACAGCCCTGCGCAAAGCCGTGGAGAATGAAGAGTTCGTCCTGCACTATCAGCCCAAAGTGCGCCTGAGCGACGGGCGCGTCTGCGGCCTGGAAGCCTTGTTGCGCTGGGAACGTCCCGGTCATGGTTTGATTTCACCCAATGCCTTTATTCCGGCCCTGGAAGAGACCGGGATGATCATCCAGGTCGGCAAATGGATAATTGCCACTGCCTGTCAGCAGATCGCCCAGTGGCAACGCTCGGGCATCGGCCCGGTTCAAGTGTCAGTAAACGTTTCGGCCCGCCAATTCAATGAGGGCGAGTTGTGGACCGATATCATCCGCGCCCTCACGGACAACCATGTTGCAGCCGATTTACTGGAACTGGAACTGACCGAAAGCTCACTCATGATCAATACCGAGCGCACCATCGTCAGCCTGCAAAAATTGCGCGGCCTGGGCATCAAGGTGTCCATCGATGACTTCGGCACCGGCTATTCGAGCCTGTCCTACCTGCGCCGGTTTCAAATCGATACGCTGAAAATCGATATCTCCTTTATTCGTGAAGTTACCGTCAACTCGGAAGACGCCGCCATCGTCCTGGCCATCATCCACCTGGCGCATAGCCTGAAACTGGATGTGATTGCCGAAGGCGTGGAAACCGTCGAGCAAATGGACTTCCTGCTACGCAACCACTGCGATCAGATCCAAGGCTATCTGTTCAGTCGTCCGCTGGGACTGCATGCCATCGATCAGTTACTGCGCGAGGATAAACGTCTGACATTGCTGGCCCCATGCAAAGTGCGCCAGCCGCTGTAAATTCAGCGTTACAGCCGATCCCTATCAAACAACCGAAGCCCCAACTGTTGCCACGCAAACAGTCATAAAGCACTTTGCACCCACAGCAACAGATCGCCCTCTCCGCTTCTACAACTAATCCTATATAAATCAGTAGGTTGCTCTTCTGGTACACCTTTTGCTCTTTCTTGGCTGTCGACGTTTTTCTCACAGACTTGCCCAAGCAAGCCCCGATAACAAAGCCGTACTTGCCCTGCGTTGCACGCCCCGTCGCTCCTCACCTTGCTCGAGGCCAGTGACGCCCACCCCTGCAACGAGGATTGTGTTCATGAGTCTCGATATTTTCTGGTTTCTACCCACCTCCGGCGACACCCGGTACCTGGGCAAGTCCGACAGCGGTCGCCCGGCCACCAACGAATACATGCGGCAGATCGCTGTGGCCGCCGAGAACCTTGGTTATGACGGTCTGTTGATCCCGACTGGCAGCAGTTGCCTCGACCCGTGGATCACCGCCGCCAGCCTGGTGCCCGTGACCCAGCGCATCAAACTGTTGGTTGCGCTGCGCACTTCGCTCGGCAACCCCACCGCGTCTGCGCGCCAGGCTGCGACCCTGGACCAGGCGTGCCACGGACGCCTGCTGCTCAACGTGGTGCCCGGTGGTGACGCCACCGAATTAGCCGCCGATGGCATTTTCCTCGATCACGATCAGCGCTACGAAGCCGCCGATGAATTCCTCACCGTCTGGCGCCAACTGCTCAGCGGCGAAACCGTGGATTTCGCTGGCAAGCATGTGCGGGTAGAAGGCGCGCAAAACTTCTTCCCTCCAGTCCAGCGCCCTCATCCGCCGCTGTATTTTGGAGGCTCCTCACCGGCCGCCCATGAACTGGCAGCCAAGCATGTCGACGCCTACCTGACGTGGGGCGAGCCGCCCGCCGCCGTGGCCGAGAAGATAGCCGACGTGCGTGCACGAGCCAAAAAATATGGCCGTACGGTGCATTTCGGCGTGCGCCTGCATGTGATCGTGCGCGAAACCAACGAGCAAGCCTGGGCCGCCGCCGAGGAACTGATCAGCCACCTCGACGACGACACCATCGCTGACGCGCAACAGAACTACGCGAAGATGGACTCCGAAGGCCAACGGCGCATGGCCGCCCTGCATGGCGGGCAACGCGACAAGCTGGAAGTGTCGCCTAACCTTTGGGCCGGTGTTGGCCTGGTCCGCGGTGGTGCGGGTACCGCACTGGTCGGCGATCCACAGACCGTCGCCGCACGCCTGCTGGAATACGCTTCCCTTGGCGTCGACCGCTTTGTCCTGTCTGGCTACCCCCATCTGGAAGAAGCCTTCCGCTTCGCTGAACTGGTGTTCCCGTTGCTGCCGGGCAAGCAGCCGGTCACCGTGAGCGATCAGGTATTGACCGGGGGTGCGTTCGACGTTCGCGCCGGCAAGAAACCAGCAAAAGATGAGGCCGCCGCATGAAAGTCATCGATATGCGCTGCCGGCCGGCGTACCTCCATGACTTCTTCGGTGCCACACCCGGCTCCCCGGAATACGCCACCGCACGTTGGCTCAATCGCCGAGTGGGCACTCGCGGCAACGATGAGCACTTCGCCCGCTCGCTGACGCCCGAGGGTTTCCTCGACGAAGTACGCGATGCTGGGCTGAGCAAGGCGGTGGTGGTCGGCCGTCACACCCCTAGCCAGCATCTGCCCAACGATCTGATCCACGTCATCGTTCAGGGCCATGACGAACTGCTCGGCATCGGCAGTATCGACCCCGCGCTGCAAGGCATCGACGGTGCTATTACCGAAATCGACCGTGCGATCAACCGGCTCGGACTGGTTGGCATCGACCTGGAGCCGGGCTTCGGGGCGCCTGCTCGTCATCCGGACGATGCGCTGTATTGGCCGATCTACGAACACCTGGACCAGCGCGGCATCCCCCTGTTCCTGATGAGCGGCCCGACCACCCCCGACCCGGCGTTCAACAACCCTGGGCACCTGGCAAAAGTCGCCCAGGCGTTCCCGCAACTGTCCATCGTCTGCTACCACGGCTACTGGCCGAACGTGCAGCAGGCCATCGGCGTCGCCTTCCGCTACCCGAACATTTATCTGGTGCCGGACATGTACCTGTTCCAGCCCGGCAGCGAAGCCTATGTCCAGGCGTCTAACGGTTTTCTTGCTGACCAGTTGCTGTTTGGCTCGTCCTACCCGTTCAGGCCGATTCGCCAGTCCATCGACGACGCCCAGGCCCTCGGTTTCAACGCATCAGCACTCGACAAGCTGCTTTATGGCAACGCCGCAAGGCTGTTCGGACTGTAACGCCGTCTGGATAAACGTCGGGTAAGCACCTGTCTATAAGGGGGGCTGCCCGGCGCATGAACCTCGGTGACGGCCTGCGCCCTAGCCAATCAAGGAGTCACCTGTGACCACCCCAAACGATCCCTTGCAGATCGCCCGTCGTCTGGCGGCCGGATTTGCCATGACCGCTGCCGAGCGTGACGAACGCGGCGGCACCCCCAAGGCCGAGCGCGACGCCCTGCGTGATAGCGGCTTGCTTGCCCTCAGCATTCCCCGCGAGTTCGGCGGCACGGGTGCCAGCTGGAGCGAAGCCCTGAATATCGTTCGCGAGTTCGCCAAAGTCGACAGCTCCATCGCTCATGTCTTTGGCTTCCAGCACCTGATGCTGGCCACCGTGCGTCTGTTCGCCAGGCCAGATCAATGGCAACCCTTGCTGGAACAGACCGCCCGCAAGAACTGGTTCTGGGGCAACGCCCTCAATCCTCTGGACACCCGCACGATAGCGACCCGTTTCGACGGCTGGCGCGAGTTCTCCGGCACCAAAAGTTTCTGTTCCGGCTCCAGCGACTCCGACATGCTGATCGCCTCGGCGCTGGATGAAAGCTCCAGTGGCAAGCTGCTGATTGCGACCATTCCCACCGACCGTGCCGGCATCACTCTGCATGGCGACTGGAACAACATGGGCCAACGCCAGACCGACAGCGGCAGCGCCAGCTTTGAACGCGTGCGGGTCGAGGATAACGAACTGCTCCTCGACCCGGGCCCGTTGAGTACGCACTTTTCCAGCCTGAGGCCATTGCTCGCGCAACTGACCTTCGTCAACCTGTTCCTGGGAATCTCCGAAGGCGCCTTCGAACAGGCTCGCGACTATACGGTTAATGAGGCGCGCCCCTGGTTCAAGGCCGATGTCAGTAAAGCCGTTGACGACCCGTACGTGCTGGCCCACTACGGGGAATTCTGGGCGGGGCTGGAGGCCGTTCGCGCACTGGCCGAACGGGCCAATACACGGTTCGACCACGCCTGGAATAAAGCCGAGGACCTGGAAGCCGAGGAACGCGCGCAACTGGCCCTCGCCATCGGCAGCGCCAAAGTCTACGCCACGAGAATCGGCCTGGACGTGTGCAACCGTTTGTTCGAAGTCACCGGCGCACGCGCGACCAACGCGTCGCGGCGCTTCGATCGCTACTGGCGCAACCTGCGCACGCAGACCCTGCACGACCCTGTGGACTATCGCATCCGCGAACTCGGCGAGTGGGCGTTGAAGCAGACCCCGCCTACTCCCAGTTTTTATTCCTGAGCCCTAACCTCGCAGGAAATTGATTGCCGGGCCGGGCTTGCTTCCCGGCCTCTCCGAGCACCGAACCGTACTGTTGGCTATTGCCCAATCAAACAGCAAAGTGTTGCCCGACCAACACTTGCAGGCTCTAAAAACAGCCAGAGCCCTTGTATTACCCGGCTTTCCTGACTCGGCACGGACTGTGCAATCTCGACAGAAACAATCATTCATGTGCCGCGTGCGCTTAATGAACCTATCGAGTAAGGAGTTAACCGACTATGGCATCTCGCATTATTCTCAATGCATTCGACATGACGTGCGTTAGCCACCAGGCCGCTGGCACTTGGCGTCACCCAGAAAGCCAAGCGTGGAAATACAAGGACCTCGACTACTGGGTCGACCTGGCGAAGTTGCTCGAGCGCGGTTATTTCGACTCGCTGTTCATCGCCGATGTCGTGGGTGTCTATGACGTTTATCGGGGCTCGGTGGAAACCTCGCTGATTGATGCCGATCAAGTGCCAGTGAACGACCCGTTCTTTCAGGTACCGGCCATGGCCACCGTGACCAAACACTTGGGTTTCGGTGTGACCTCCGCGCTGACCTACGAGCAGCCGTATGCCCTTGCGCGCAAGTTCTCCACCCTTGACCACCTGACCAAAGGCCGCGTGGCCTGGAACGTCGTGACCTCCTACTTGAACAGCGCGGCGGTCAATCTCGGCCTCAAGCAGCAGATCTCCCACGACGAACGCTATGACATCGCCGACGAGTTTCTGGATGTCACCTACAAACTGTGGGAGGGTTCCTGGGATGAAGACGCGGTGCTGCGCGACCGTGAGAAAGGCATCTTCACCGACCCGAGCAAGGTTCACCCCATCGGCCACAAAGGCAAGTATTTCGACGTGCCCGGCATCCACCTGTCCGAGCCGTCGCCGCAACGCACCCCGGTAATTTTCCAGGCCGGCGCTTCCACCCGTGGTCGCGCCTTTGCCGCCAAGCATGCCGAAGGCGTGTTCATCAGCCCGGCCACTCCAGAACAGGCGCGGGAGGTCTCCGATGACATCCGCAACCGCGCCGTAGAGGCAGGCCGGACACGCGATTCGCTGAAAATATTCACGCTGCTTACGGTGATCACTGCCGAAAGCGATGAGGCTGCGCAAGCCAAATACCAGGAATACCTGGGCTACAGCAATGGCGAAGGTATGTTGTCGTTCTACGGCGGCTGGACCGGCATCGACTTCTCCGAGTACGACCCGGATCAACCGCTGGAAGCCATCGACAACGACAGCATTCGCTCGGTACTGGAACTGCTCGCCACTGCCGACCCACACCGTAAATGGACACCGCGCGACATCATCAAGCACCGCAGCATTGGCGGCCTTGGCCCCGTACTGGTGGGTGGCCCGAAAACCGTGGCCGATGAACTGGAACGTTGGGTGGATGTCGGCGGTATCGACGGTTTCAACCTGGCCTATGCCATCACACCCGGATCGTTTGTGGACTTCGTCGAGTACATCGTCCCCGAATTGCAACGCCGGGGGCGTGTGCGCACCTCGTATGAGGGCAGCACCTTGCGAGAAAACCTGCTCGACAGCGACTCGGCGTACGCCGCGGCCGACCACCCTGCCGCTCAGTATCGAGGTGCGTTCAAGAACGGGGCAAACGCCACCGACCAGACCAAACCGTCCAAGTTTTCCAACCTGACCTGACGCGCAGTATCGTCCAAGAGGAGTTCAATCAATGTCTAGCCATCAACCGTTAAACCCGCTGTCGCTTGGTACCGATTACGAGCAGCTCGCTGCGCGCTTCAGGCCGATTTTCGCGCGTATTGCCGAAGGCGCGGTGGAGCGTGAACGCAACCGAGTGCTGCCCTTCGAGCAGATAAAATGGCTGAAAGAGGCCGGTTTCGGCGCTGTGCGCATCCCGGTTGAACACGGCGGAGCCGGTGCCTCGCTGCCACAACTGGTCCAGTTGCTGATCGAGCTGGCCGAGGCCGACTCCAATCTGCCGCAGGCGCTGCGTGGTCACCTGGCCTTTGTCGAGGACCGTCTTAACGCCCACGCCACAAGCGCCCAGGACGTCTGGTTCAAACGCTTCGTCGCCGGTGAACTGGTCGGCAACGCCTGGACCGAGGTGGGCGGCGTGAGGATCGGCCAGGTCATCACCCGCGTCAGCCGTCAGGGCGAGCAGTGGGTCGTGAATGGCACCAAGTACTACAGCACCGGCAGTCTCTTCGCCGACTGGATCGACCTGTATGCCCAGCGCGATGACAACGGTGCCGATGTGATCGCTGCTGTCAGGGTCCAGCAACCGGGCGTCCGTCAGAGCGACGACTGGGACGGCTTCGGTCAGCGCACCACCGGCAGCGGAACGTCGGTATTCGAGAACGCCGTGGTCGAAGAAGAGAACATCATCGACTTCTCCACCCGCTTCAAATACCAGACAGCCTTCTATCAACTGACGCTGCTGGCCGTGCTGGTGGGTTCCGGTCGCGCTGCCGTGCGCGACATCGCCGAGGAAGTGCGCACGCGTACGCGCATCTTCAGCACGGGCAACGCGTCGTCCGCCAGCGCAGATGCTCAGGTCCAACAAGTCGTGGGCAAGGCGTCGGCCCAGGTCTACGCCGCCGAAGCAGCTGCAATCCGGGCCGCGCACGCCTCGCAGCGGGCCTACGTCACCCGCTATGGCAAGGACGAGCAAGCGGAACGCGATGCCAACATCGCCGCAGAGCTGGAGTCTGCCCAGGCGCAGGTGGCGATCGCCGAGCTGGTGCTGCGCGCCACCAGCGACCTGTTCAATGCACTGGGCGCATCGGCCACCAGCACCACCAAGCAACTCGACCGGCACTGGCGCAATGCCCGCACAACGGCGTCGCACAATCCGCTGATCTACAAGGAGCGCATCATCGGCGACTGGGAGATCAACGGCACCGAGCCGCCTTATGTCTGGCAGATCGGAGGGGGCAGCAAACAGACTGCCTGATAAACCGGGTATCGCCCACTGACTACAAAGGCCAGCGCTTGCGCTGGCCTTTGTCTATTCCGCGCAGCAGAAAACGACTGTCTGGCCAGCAACAGAACTTCATCAGCACTGTCACTCGACAGACACTTTCGCGCAATCATATAGAAATAAAATCGTTTAAAAACAATAACTTAATATCTGGCATAAAGCCTGCAGAAGGTCTTGTGCTGCCCTGCATACCGGATGTACGGACGTGGTGGAGCAAACCCTATCGGCGTTTAAAACGCTGTCCGTTACACCTGGAATCAAGGAAGTGCTTTATGCAGTATCGCTGGCTAAAACGTACAACCCTCGGGGCCCTGCTATGTGTCGCGGCGCCACTGGTCTACGCAGAAAGCCCGTGGCAAGTGCGCGTAGGTATCAGCGACATCGTGCCTACCTCCGACCCCGGCAACATCACGCCCGGGACCATAGACATCAATAGTTCTATCGGTCCCACCTTCAACATCGCCTACTTCATCACCCCTAACTGGGCCATCGATGTACTGGGCGGCCTGCCGTTCAAACACGACATCAAGCTCAACGGAGAGAAGGTTGGCAGCACCCGCCACTTGCCGCCGATTGTTTCGCTGCAGTACCACTTCTTGCCCGGCGCCAAAGTACAGCCCTTCGTAGGCGTAGGCATCAATTACACCTACTTCTTCGACGAGCATCTGGACAACGGCGCCAAACTTGAACTCTCCGACTCATGGGGTGCGGCCTTTCAGGCCGGTGTGGATGTGGCCATCGACGAGCACTGGAGTCTGGGCGCTGACGTGCGCTACGCGAAGATCAACAGCGACGTAAAAATCGCTGGCACCAAGGTCGGCAGTGTCGACGTCGACCCCACCATCTACAGCCTTAACCTCGGCTACCGCTTCTAAAGGAAATCATCATGAGCTCATTACCTAAAGTCGATACTGCCAGCCCGAGCGATCCGTACCTGCAGATCCAATCCAAAACACCCGCCACTCGCCTGGAAAGCGAGGCCCAGGCCATCAATGCCGCCAAGCGCCTAGCCAGCCAGTTCGCTCAGGAAACCATCCAGCGCGACCGCGAACGCCGACTGCCATTCGCCGAGCTGGACGCTTATTCGCAAAGCGGCCTGTGGAGCATCGTCGTGCCCAAACAGTTCGGCGGTTTAGGGGCCAGTTACCGTACCGTGGCCAAAGTCTTCAAATTGATCGCGGCCGCCGACGCCTCGCTAGGCCAATTGCCACAGAACCATTTCGTCATTCTCGTCCACATCGCGCTGGACGGTACTGAGGAGCAGAAGCGCTTCTTCTTCGACCTCGCGCTGTCCGGTACTCGTTTCGGCAACGCCTTCTCCGAACGTGGCGGGCGCAACGTTGCAGAGTTCCAGACCAAAATCAGCGCAGAGGGCGACGACTTCATCGTCGAAGGGCAGAAGTTTTTCTCCACCGGGGCCTTACTGGCGCACTGGATTCCTATCGTCGCGGTCAATGATGAGGGTTTGCCGCATCTGGCCATCGTCCCGCGCGATACCTCGGGGCTCAAGGTGGTCAACGACTGGTCCAGCTTCGGCCTGCGGACCACCGCAAGCGGGACGGTGTTGATCGACAAGGTCCGCGTGCCGGCCAGTCATGTGATCCCGATCTGGCGCGCATTTGCCAACCCTACCGCTGCCGGGCCGATCTCCCAGTTTCTCCAGGCCGCCATCGACGCCGGTCTGGCCCGTAGCGCGCTGGAAGACACCCTGAAATATGTGCGCAGTTTCACTCGCCCCTGGATCGATTCAGGTCAGGAAAAGGCCACTGAAGACCCGTATATCCTGCAACAAATCGGCGACATCCAGGTGCGCCTGCGCGCCGCGGAAGCGGTCCTTGATCTGGCTGCCGACGCCATTGACCATGCCTTGCTCGATCCGAGCGAAGACAGCGTCGCAGTGGCCTCGATCCGCACCGCAGAAGCCAAGATACTCACCACCGAGGCCGCCATCCTGGCCAGCAACAAGTTATTTGAGCTGGCGGGCACCCGCGCCACGCTGGAGGAATACGGCCTCGACCGCCACTGGCGAAACGCACGCACCCATACCCTGCACGACCCCGTGCGCTGGAAATTCCACGCCATCGGCAACTATGTCCTGAACGAGATCAAGCCGCCGCGTCATCCCTGGCTGTAAGCCTTACACCTCGTCGGCACAGTCGCACTGGCGAGGTGTATCCCCCACGAAAAGGCCTCCCCGAGCAGACAAAGCGCGTCCCTTTGGCGTAGCGTTATGGCCTCTGAGCAGCGTCCTTGATTTGCCCCGAAGCCGTTGCTCTGCTAGTGTCGCGCCGGTTTAACGTCTACCGAGATAGCCGCCATGGCCCGCAAGAAAGCTGCACCGGATTTCGAACAGTCCCTCGCTGATCTGCAAACGCTGGTTGAGCGCCTGGAGAACGGCGAGCTGTCGTTGGAGGATTCGTTGACCGCCTTCGAACAAGGTATCCGCCTGACCCGCGACTGCCAGGGCGCCTTGGCGCAGGCCGAGCAGAAGGTGCAGGTATTGCTCGAACGCGACGGTGAACTGACTGAAGAGCCCTTCGACGAGGATCAGCCAGAATGATTTCCACCTATCAGGCCCGCAGTCAGGCCCGCGTCAATGCGGCGCTGGATGGCCTGTTCCAGGCACCAAGCCCCGAACTGACCCGACTGTATGCTGCCATGCGCTACAGCGTGATGAACGGCGGCAAGCGTGTCCGGCCGCTGCTCGCTTATGCTGCCTGCGAAGCCTTGGGCGCCAACCCGGAGCTTGCCAACGGCGCGGCCTGCGCGGTGGAACTGATCCACGCTTACTCGCTGGTGCATGACGATTTACCGGCGATGGACGACGACGATCTGCGTCGCGGCCAACCCACTACCCATAAAGCCTTCGATGAAGCCTGCGCGATTCTTGCCGGTGACGGTCTACAAAGCCTGGCATTCAGCGCATTACTCGACTCCGCGTTGTCGCCGCAAGATACCGAAACCCGCTTGAACATGGTCAGCACCCTGGCCCTGGCCGCAGGCCCGGCGGGCATGGTCGGTGGTCAGGCCATTGATTTGGGCTCCGTGGGCCTCAAGCTCGATCAGGCCGCCCTGGCCTTCATGCACCGGCATAAAACCGGTGCCTTGATCGAAGCCAGTGTAAAGCTCGGCGCTCTGGCCAGTGGCCGCGCCGAGAAAGCCGACCTCAAAGCCCTGCAAATTTATGCACAGGCCATTGGTCTGGCCTTTCAGGTGCAGGACGACATTCTCGACGTCGAAAGCGATACCGCCACCCTCGGTAAACGCCAGGGCGCCGATATTGCCCGCGACAAACCGACCTATCCGTCTCTGTTGGGCCTGGAAGCTGCCAAAGGCTACGCTCTGGAGCTACGTGATCAGGCGCTGCAGGCCCTGCGACCTTTCGACGCGTCGGCGGAGCCCTTGCGCGAACTTGCCCGCTATATCGTTGAGCGCCGTAGCTGAAATACACCGCAACAACAAGCTCACAGACAACCGTCAGATCTGAAAATCCACGAAATTAAAGCCACTGTCTGATCATCCTCTGCCGTGCTTCGTGGGCAGCTTGCGCTGCATCAGGTAAACTGCCGCCTCTTTTACTTATAACGATTCGCCTGATGCCCACGACGTTCAAAGAGATTCCCCGCGAGCGCCCCACTACGCCCCTGCTCGACCGCGCGGCAACGCCGGACGGCTTGCGTCGGTTGGGTGAGGCTGAGTTGGAAACCCTGGCTGATGAACTGCGCCAGGAGTTGCTCTACACCGTCGGCCAGACCGGCGGGCATTTTGGTGCCGGCCTGGGTGTCATCGAGCTGACTATCGCGCTGCACTACGTCTTCGATACCCCGGACGACCGCCTGGTCTGGGACGTGGGCCATCAGGCCTACCCACACAAAATTCTCACGGGCCGTCGGCACCGGATGGGCAGCCTGCGTCAGAAGGACGGCATCGCAGCCTTCCCGCGTCGCAGCGAGAGCGAGTACGACACCTTTGGTGTTGGCCACTCCAGCACGTCCATCAGCGCAGCGCTGGGCATGGCCCTGGCTTCCCGCCTGCAAGGCAGTTCGCGCAAGTCCATCGCCGTGATCGGTGACGGCGCCCTGACAGCCGGTATGGCCTTCGAGGCGCTGAACCATGCGCCGGAAGTGGCCGCCGACATGCTGGTGATCCTCAACGACAACGACATGTCGATCTCGCGCAACGTCGGCGGGCTGTCGAATTACCTGGCGAAAATCCTCTCGAGCCGCACTTACGCAAGCATGCGTGAAGGCAGCAAAAAAGTGCTGTCGCGCTTGCCTGGCGCGTGGGAAATCGCCCGTCGTACCGAAGAATATGCCAAAGGCATGCTGGTCCCCGGCACCTTGTTCGAAGAGCTAGGCTGGAACTACATCGGCCCGATCGACGGCCATGACCTGCCGACGCTGATCGCGACGCTGCGCAACATGCGTGACCTCAAAGGCCCACAGTTCCTGCACGTGGTCACCAAAAAAGGCAAAGGTTTCGCCCCGGCGGAAGCGGACCCGATTGGCTACCACGCGATTACCAAGCTCGAGCCTCTGGACGCCCCGGCCGTTGCACCGAAAAAAGCCAGCGGGCCGAAGTATTCCGGTGTGTTTGGCCAATGGCTGTGCGACATGGCCCAGGCCGACCCACGCCTGGTCGGCATAACGCCCGCCATGAAAGAAGGCTCGGACCTGGTCGAGTTCAGCGAACGCTACCCGGCGCGCTACTTCGACGTCGCCATCGCCGAGCAGCATGCGGTCACGCTGGCGGCGGGCATGGCCTGCGAAGGCGCCAAGCCGGTGGTGGCGATCTACTCCACCTTCCTGCAACGCGGCTACGACCAGTTGATCCATGACGTGGCCGTGCAGAACCTCGACGTGCTGTTCGCCATCGACCGCGCAGGTCTGGTGGGTGAAGACGGTCCGACCCACGCTGGCAGCTTCGATCTGTCTTACCTGCGCTGCATTCCCGGCATGCTGGTCATGACCCCCAGCGACGAGAATGAACTGCGCAAAATGCTCAGCACCGGTTTCCTGCATTCAGGCCCGGCGGCGGTGCGTTACCCACGCGGCACCGGCCCGAATGCGCTGATCGACAGCAGCCTTGAACCGCTGAAAATCGGCAAAGGCGTGGTGCGTCGCATCGGTCAGAACGTCGCGATACTGGTGTTTGGCGTGCAACTGGCCGAAGCCCTCAAGGTCGCCGAAACGCTGGATGCCACCGTCGTCGACATGCGTTTCGTCAAACCACTGGATGAAGCGCTGGTTCGAGAGATGGCGGCCAGTCATACCTTGCTGGTAACGATCGAAGAGAACGCGATCATGGGTGGCGCGGGCGCTGCGGTCAGCGAGTTTCTCGCCCGCGAAAACATCCTCAAGTCGGTGCTGCACCTGGGCTTGCCGGACAGCTACGTCGAGCACGCCAAGCCTGCGCAAATGCTGGCTGAATGCGGGCTGGATGCGCCGGGTATCGAAGCATCGATCCAACAGCGTCTGCACCTGATCGAACAGGCTTCACGCTAAGCCTGCCCCTCTGAAACGGCGCACACTCATTAACCCGGGTCGTGCGCCGGTTTTGCCTTATTCGACCTATATGACTCTGCGCCGCCTTGCCCTGACCCTTTCGTTATTGCCCGCCACGAACGCGCTGGCCGATACCCTTGAGCGCGATGCCGCGCTGAAACTGCCGGACATGCTGATCAGCGCCAACCGCCAGGTTGAAGAGCGCAGTACCAGCAGCGCCGCGAGCAGCGTATTCACCCGTGAAGACATCGAGCGCCTGCAACCCGGCAGCGTCAACGACCTGCTCAGCCGCGTGCCCGGCGTGCAAGTCGCACCGAGCGGCGGTCGCGGCAGCCTCCCGGGGATTTTCATTCGCGGGACCAAGTCGGCGCAGAGCCTGGTACTGGTCGACGGACAACGCATCGCCAATGCCACCTCGGCTGACAGCAATCTGCAGTTTCTCAGCGTCGATCAGATCGAGCGGGTGGAAGTGCTGCGCGGCTCACGCTCGGTGATCTATGGCGCAGACGCGATTGGCGGGGTGATTCAGATCTTTACCCGGCGTGGCGCTGAGCAGGGACTAAAGCCACGGTTAAAGATGGGCTACGGCAGCAATAATAGCTGGCAGCGCAGCATGGGACTGTCCGGGGGCGATCAGCAGACGCATTTCAACCTTGGCGTCAGCCTTGATGAAACCGCCGGGATCAACCGGTCGCAGGAGTCTTTCGCCAGCGACGGCGATGACGATGCCTATCGCAACAAGTCGCTGAGCCTGAACCTCAGCCATCAGCTCGATGACGATATCGAGATCGGCCTGAACCTGCTGGATAACCGCGGCAAGACCGAGTTCGACAACAGCTTCGGCCGCTATGACCCCGCCACGCAGAACAGCGTCGGGCAACAGCCGTACAGCAAGTTCGACCTGAGCAGCGTCAGTACCTATTTCGACGTGCGACTCAGCGAGCACTGGAAGTCCCGCCTGGAGCTGGGCCACAGCGAAAACCGCGACACGTCCCTCGACACGCTCAGCGACGACCGCAGCGTCTTCAATACCTACAGGGACTCGGCCAACTGGCAGAACACCCTGACGCTCAATGATCGGCACAGCCTGATACTGGGCACCGATTGGTACGAAGATCGGGTCAATAGCAGCACGGTATTCGATGAAGACAGCCGCTGGAATCGTGCCGCGTTTATCCAGCATCGTTATCAAAGCGAACATTTTTCAACGGAGCTCGGGCTCCGTCATGATCAGAACCAGCAGTTCGGCGGACAGAACACCTGGAGCGGCACGCTGACCGTGCCGATTAACCCCGACAACGACGTGCTGCTTTCGTACAGCGAAGGGTTTCGTGCGCCGACCTTTAACGACCTGTACTACCCCGACTTCAGCAACCCCAACCTGAAGCCCGAGCATTCAAAAAGCTATGAACTGCAATGGCGCAGCCGCCTGACCGAGACCAGCCGCCTGGAAGCATCGCTGTATCGCACCGACTTGCAGGACGCGATTGCGCTGGACGCCAACTACCGCCCGCAAAACCTTGCCTCGGCACGAATCAACGGCTTCGAAGCAGCGCTGCACCAAGAGCTGTTCGGCTGGCAAAGCAGCCTGGGGCTGGCGATTATCGACCCGCGCAACCGTGACACCGGCCACACCCTGAGCCGCCGTGCCCGACGCACGTTCAGCCTGGATATGGATCGTCAATTCGACCGGCTGGGCCTGGGCGCCACCTGGCAAGCCATCAGCCACAGCTACAACGACGAGAACAACCTGCAGCCCATCGGCGGTTACGCCCTGTTCGGCTTGCGCAGCAGTTGGGCGGCGAGTAATGAAGTCAAACTGGAACTGAAACTCGATAACGCTCTGGACAGACGCTACAGTCGAACGCTCTACAGCTTCGAAGGCAACAACTACGGCTATCGCGAAGAAGGCCGCACCTGGATGCTGGGCCTGACCTGGACACCGGAGTTGTAGCCACCCTCGGCCCCCAGCCGACTTGCCCTGGAAGTCTGGAGGCGCAACGAAACCAAAACCAACATAAGCCTGATGTTGTTCCGTGGCTCCCTCCTCCTTCTCTATATTCGGAAGCGTCCTACAGCCGGCCTATCCCCCTTGGCAATAGACTGTCCAGTCGACGAAAAAAAGGACTGGCACGTATGGCTAATCACGGTTACATGCCCCTGACAGGTAAGACTCAAGGACTGATTTCAGCGAGCTGCTCAACTCAGGATTCCATGGGCAACAAATATCAGCCAGACCATACCGACGAAATAATGGTGCTGTCTTACAACCACACCATGGCCAATATTGGAAATATCGACAGGCCAACCCACCACCCAATCATCATCACCAAAAACGTTGATAAATCGTCACCGTTACTCGCTCAAGCGCTCTCAAACAGAGAAGAAATAAACGGTACGATCAGTTTCTACCGCGTATCTCCCGCTGGCACCCAGGAAAAATTCTATTCAGTGTCGATCAGTGGCGGGATTATCGCTGACCTGACGCTTGATATGCCGCATGTCATTTTACAATCGGACGCAGAACCTCAAGAACACGTCGCTATTCGCTACCGTGAAATCACCTGGAGGCACCACTTGGCCGGGACCAGCGGTTATAGCTTTTGGGGTGAAGAGGGATGAACCCCAACCGTTAT
Organism: Pseudomonas sp. 5C2; assembly: GCF_034314155.1. Classification (NCBI taxonomy): domain Bacteria; kingdom Pseudomonadati; phylum Pseudomonadota; class Gammaproteobacteria; order Pseudomonadales; family Pseudomonadaceae; genus Pseudomonas; species Pseudomonas sp. 5C2. The sequence goes on from NZ_JAVIWH010000003.1 coordinate 449,898, forward strand.
GACCTCTGGGATGTCCATCAAGCTGCGGGCCAAGTGCTGGCGCAAGCCCATAGCCTCAGCGCTCGCCACCTTAGCCACGGCATGCCGCGTGTGCACTTCAATAGAGAAGTGGCCTATTACGCAAAGCGCATTGTCGATGATGTCGAGCTCGGCCATAAAACCCCCGAACAAGGCATACAGGCACTGCTGCAAGAACGGAACGACCTGTCAAACCAGGCACAGGCCGTGGTACGCAACGGCCACGTTGCAATAAGCGATGCGGTCAAGCGCATCCCGGCATACAGACTCACCCAACCCGTATTACAACCCGACCCCGAGCGCTTATTGCGCTTTGTCCATGCTCAACACCTCAACACGCCTGATGAGAAGGCTCAGCGCACAACACAAGCGGCAGCCCCGCCACCTCCCGTCGAAACGTATAAGTTTTTCCCCCGAGAACAATGGCCAGAGCCCATCGAGCTACACGACCCAGGATTCTACATCGTCCCCAAGAGCACAACGGCGGAACAGCTGGAAGCGCAGCTGTTCACCTCACGCAACCCGGCCGTGATTGCCAAATTCAGGGCCCTTAACCCTGGGTTGGATCAGGTAAAAGCGGGGCAGATGATCGTGCTAAGCGATCCCGAAAATCCACGATGCACCCGCGAAGAAGCGCTGCTGATGGAAACGGCACGCAGGGTGAATCAGGCGTTGGCGGACCTTAGCCCGGAAGAGGCCGATTTCATGGCCCGCCACCGTGACGAAATCGAATCCTTCCTCACGCACGGCGCCACCGCGATCGGTGTCGGGACGGCGATTTTCGCCAAGAATCTGGCCGATGTGAAATTTCTGCTGCAGGAGATAGAGGCCTTGCATACGCGCACCTTTGAGCAACATGGACACCTGCGCTCAGCGGAGTTCTTTGCCGACCGCAAGCGTCTGTTTACACAACTCGATACCCAACTCACCTCGCTGACCAAAAAAAGCATCGGCTTCCCCGACCACCCGAAGCTGAAAAGCGCCTTGGGTATCTCCAGTCGCAGCCTGGTGCATCGTGCGGGGCGAGCGGGCGGATTCGGCCAGAATCCCGGCTATGCCACTCGCATTACCGCCGTGGCCAAGGCCTCCAAGTACGTCCAATACGGAGGCTGGGTCGGCACCGCTGTCGGCGGTGGCGCCTCGTACATGAAGGTTCAAGACGTGTGTAGAGCGGGTGATGCCGAGGCTTGTGAAAAGGTGAAATACACCGAAAGCGGAGGTTTTATCGGCGGGGGGCGGGTGGGGCAGCTTATAGGTTTAGCCTCAACCGCCCCCGCTGTTGCAGGGCTGTGTGTTGGATTAGGTGTGCCAACGGGCGGTGGATCCTTGCTCGTGTGCGGTATTGTGCTGGTCGGAGCAGCATCTTTTTCAGCAGGCTATATTGGTGGAAAAAGCGGTGAAAAGATGGCCGAAAAGATCTATGAGGCGGTTAAATGAGCCTGAACACCGCTGATATAGTATTTCTTGCTGTCGGATTAATAGATTTTGGAGGAGCTATTGTTTGCATTGGCGTTGCGCTACACATGGCCTACACCAAAATGGATGTTCTGCTGGATCATTTCAAGCACAGCCCCGCCGTCATAGCCCTAACTCCTCTCAGGCACGGTGGACCGTGGGGAAAGCTATTGATAGTCGGTGGAATCTCCGGTTTTGTCACATTTCCGGTTTTTTACATTAAGCGCGGCAGTATCAGCGCCGAAGACATAAATAACTTACCCGCACCTATTAAGTGTAAATTTATAGTATTGCAATGGTGCGTCATTGTTTTTTTATTGGTAATGCTTGGTCTCGCTGTCGTAGTCGAATTCGATATTGTTTAGCCTTTCAGGTACATGGCTGTTTGCCCTCAGCAAGGGTGGTGAACTAATAGGCGAAGCAATTTACGAGGTCACTCAATGAGCGTGAGTACCGCTGACAAAGTCTTCCTCTGTCTCGGTTTAATCGATTTTGGAGGTATCTTCGTTTGGATTGGCATTGCGCTGCATCTCGCGTACACCAAGATGGATCTGATGTTAGCCCATTTGAAAAACTGTCCCGCTGTTATGATTCGAGCCCCCTTTTAGGATGGAGGTCCTTCAGGGAGATTGTTTGTGCAGGGTGCAATAATGGGGCTAATGACCACGCCTCGTCTCTATCTCCGCGATGGAGGGGCTAGCGCGGAGGATCTAAAGAACTTTCCTGCCGACCTTAAACGCAAACTGATCATTTTGCATCGGACCGGCTGGGTACTGCTATTGGTGATGTGTGGGCTCGCAGCGGTAGCCAAATTCGGTCTTGTTTAACACTTCGGGTAAATGGTTGTTTATCGGCGCCGGGTTCGCTTAATCGAGTCGAGATCGCGGCACGGGTTGGGCTAGCAACCTACAACAACGATTGCGGCACAAAAACGGGACGGGATCTCCTGCGGGGATCAGCGCTTGGTTCCGTTGGTGTAGAGCGCCATGCTTTCGCAAAGCTTTTCGATGGCATCGAGCATCTGCCCGCTGGGTCGCTCCAGGCCGTTGTCCGGAATCTGTAACAGTTGCCCATGAGCAACGGCTGCGATCTGCGGCCACACGCGCCAGGCATCGAGCTGTGCGGTGCTGCTTGCCAGGATGACATCGGGATTGCGTTGCAACACCGACTCCAGGCTGATCTGCGGTGCCGCCAGCGGCAGGTCGGCGAACACGTTTTCACCCCCGCACACCTTCAGCGCATCGCTGATGATCTGCCCGCCGCCAACGGTGTACAGCGGGCGATCCCACACTTGGTAGAACACCCGCAACGGCACCTCTCGTCGGTAACGCTGACGCAGTGCGTTCAACCGGGTGCTGAACACCTGAGCCATTCGTTGTCCGGCTTCCGCGCGCCCCAACTGCGCCGCGACGTGCTCAAACTGAGCCGCCAACTGGTCGAGACTTTGCGGTTCGACGGTATAGGTCGGGATACCCAGGTGCGTTAATTGCGTGCGCTGGGCAACCCCGACACTGCCGGGCCAGAGCAACAACAAATCAGGCTTGAGGCTGAGCAGACGCTCCATTTCCAACTGGCCGTAGCGACCGACTGATGGCAGCCCGGCCACCTCGGGCGGACGTTCGCCGCCATCGAGCACGCCGACCAGCAGGTCGCTTGCGCCCAGTTCGACAACGATTTCAGTGAGTGATGGTGCGAGGCTGACCACACGTTCGACAGCCTGTGCCGGACTGACGAACGCCAGCAGCAGGCAAGCGAAGAGCCGGTTCATCAGCCCAATTGGCGGGGGATGCGATAGAGGTACAGCAGCACCACGCTGGAAAACGCCAGCAGGAACAACGGCACCGCCTCCAGCCCGACGAATACTGCCAAGGCGGAGATCCATGCCGGCAGGCCGGCAGCAAGAAATGCGGTGCGACGACGGGCGGCGAGTTCGATCCAGGCAGCAGGTTCTTCAGGGCTATTCAGGGATTTTTCTGTGGCGATCAAGGCGCGTTTGTAGGCGCCAAAGAAGCGCAAACTGACAAACATCGATGCGATGCCGGCAATAAAAATCGGCATTGCCAACACCGGAATAATGGCTTCGTTGCGGCCGAAAAACCCGTTGACCACCACCAGCGGCGCCAGCGTCAGGAACAGTTGCCACCACCAGGCCAGTGCCAGGCGACGACGCACATTACTGCGCGTCACGCGCGATCTGCCTCGTCCAGATGCTCGTTGCCCATCATGTGGCCGAGCTTGCCGGCCTTGGTCGCCAGGTAGACTTTGTTGTGCGGGTTATGCCCGGTGTGCAGCGGCACGCGCTCGGCAACGGTAATCCCCATGTCGGTCAAGGCTTTGACCTTACGCGGGTTGTTCGTCATCAAGCGCAGGGATTTGACACCCATGTGTTCGAGCATCGGCAGGCAGATCGCGTAATCACGCTGATCGGCGGCGAAGCCCAGACGTTCGTTGGCTTCAACGGTGTCGGCGCCGCCGTCCTGCAACTCATAGGCGCGGATTTTGTTCAGCAAACCAATGCCGCGGCCTTCCTGTCGCAGATACAGCAACACGCCGCGACCTTCAGCAGCAATGGCACGCAACGCAGCTTCCAGTTGCGAGCCGCAGTCGCAGCGCTGACTGAACAGGGCATCACCGGTCAGGCACTCGGAATGCAATCGGCCCAGCACTGGCTCGCCATCAGCCACATCACCGAGGCTGAGTACGAGGTGCTCACGCCCGGTTGCCTGCTCGAGAAAACCGTGCATGGTAAATTGCGCAAAAGGGGTGGGTAGCTTGGAAGCGGCAACAAAGACGACGGGCACCGTTGTGCTCCTGATCATATTGAGGACTGGAGATTCGCAGAGACAGCATTGTAACAGCAGCGTCTGACACACGCTTAGGCTGAATTATCACCTATCAAGATCGATAGACTCGATCAGTCATTCGCAGACGCCTGAGACGTTTAAGCGAATGCCCACATGAGCGCCTGCATCCCCAGCCAGGCAAAAACGCCGGCCAGCACATCGTCGAGCATGATTCCCACGCCGCCGTGTACGTTTTGATCGATCCAGCGAATCGGCCACGGCTTGAGAATGTCGAAGAAGCGGAACATCAAAAACCCCGCCAACAACCAGTACCATCCTTCCGGTACCAGCCAAAGGGTTATCCACATTCCGACCATTTCGTCCCAGACGATGCCTTCGTGGTCGTGCACACGCAGGTCATCGGCGACCTTGCCGCACAGCCAGAAGCCGAACAGCATGGTGATGCCCAGCATCAGCCAATAGCCCCAATCGGGCAGCATTTGCCACAGAGGAATGAACGGCAGGGCGACCAGGGAGCCCCAGGTACCTGGCGCCTTGGGCAGCGTACCGGAGCCGAAACCGAACGCCAGAAAATGCCAGGGATTGGTCCACACCGAGGGTGGAACCTGATCCGCAGGGACCTGCTTTGGATGATCTGTCACGGAGTCTCCCGAAAATGTTGATAGCCCCGTGTCGACGGAGTGACGTCCTGCCCAGCGCCATCGATCAAGGCCACACCCTGCCCCGCCACAACCCGACCGACCACATGCACCGAAAATCCGGCGGCGAGCAGCCCGGCCAGTTGCGACGCTGGCAGCGTAAACGCCAGGACATAATCATCGCCCCCGCTAAGCGCCGCGTTCCGAGCTGCTTCCAGCCCAAGAAACGTTGTGAGGGGGGCTGACAGAGGCAACGCATCGCGGTCGACCACCACACGCACGCCGGAGGCCAAGGCAATATGCCCACAATCGGCCAATAGCCCATCGGAGATATCCAGCGCCGCCGTGGCCTTGCCGCGCAAGGCCAGACCCAGCGCCAACTGTGGCTGCGGCGACCAGTATTGCGCCAGCAACGCGTGAGCGATAGAGGCCTCGGCACTGCGCTGGTTCAACACCAATGGCAAAGCTCCCGCCGCATCGCCCAGTGGACCACCGACACACAGTAGATCACCCGGTCGAGCGCCACTGCGGGTCAGCGCCTGACCCGCAGGAACGCGTCCAAACACGGTCATGGTCAGGCTCAATGGCCCACGGGTGGTGTCGCCACCCACCAGGCTCAGCGAGCAGCTCTGCGCCATCAGGTTCAGACCGTGCGCAAAGGCTTGCAGCCAGTCAGGATCGACGTCGGGCAGTGTCAGGGCGAGGGTGAATGCCAGTGGGGTTGCGCCCATGGCGGCCAGATCGCTGGCAGCCACCGCGAGGGCACGTTGACCTAGCAGGAAGGGATCGCAGGCCTCGGGGAAGTGCACCCCGACAACCAGGGTGTCGGTAGAAATCGCTAGCTGTTCGCCGGGCGGCACCGCCAGCAAAGCGCAGTCGTCGCCGATCCCCAATACGACTCCCTCACCCGTCTGCGCACACGGCGCAGCTGCGAAAAAATTGCGGATCAGCTCGAACTCACCCATAGGATGCAGGCGCCGGGGATCTGGAATAGAAAGGTACCAAGCAAGGCTCAGGCACTTCTCATCCAGAGCCTCTTAGCGCTTGTAAGCCTTCACTTCGGCTTCGCGCAAGCGAGGAGCCAGTTTGTCCAGAACGCCATTGACGAATTTGTGGCCGTCAGTGGAGCCGTAGACTTTCGCCAGCTCGATGCCTTCGTTGATCACAACGCGATACGGCACGTCGACACGCTTGAGCAGCTCGTAGGTGGACAGACGCAATATCGCCAGTTCAACCGGGTCAAGCTCTTCGAGGGTGATGTCCAGGCAAGGCACGAGAGCCGTATCGATCTCGGTCTTGTTGGACGGTACACCGTGCAGCAATTCACTGAAATACGTGGCATCGACATTAGTGAAATCGTTATCGACGCGAAACTGCGCCTCGATTTCATTGATCGAATGACCAGCCATGTGCCACTGATACAACGCCTGAGTCGCAAGCTGACGCGCTTCGCGACGCTTGGCGCTTTTGCTCTTGGCGACTGCAGGATCTTTTTCGTCGCGCGGGTTGAACTGGTCGCTTTCGTCGGAAATCATTTGGCCTCCAGCTGAGAAAGCAGGCTGACCATTTCGATAGCACACAGTGCAGCTTCGGCGCCTTTGTTACCGGCCTTGGTGCCGGAACGCTCGATGGCTTGCTCGATGGTGTCAACCGTCAACACGCCGAAAGATACCGGCACGCCAAACTCCATGGAAACCTGAGACAGGCCTTTGACGCATTCGCCTGCCACGTATTCGAAGTGCGGCGTACCGCCACGGATCACAGCGCCCAGGGCGATGATCGCGACGTATTCGCTGCGCTGAGCAACTTTTTGCACTACCAGCGGAATTTCGAAGGCACCCGGCGCGCGGATGATGGTGATGTCGCTTTCGCTCACGCCATGGCGAACCAGTGCATCAACGGCACCGCTCACCAGGCTTTCGACGACGAAGCTGTTGAAACGGCCAACCACCAGGGCGTAGCGGCCTTGGGGAGCGATGAAGGTACCTTCGATGGTCTTCAGGGTCATTCGGGTGAGTCTCGTCTTAAAGAGCAAGCACGCCCAATCGGCGCGCTTTGAGGGATTTTAGGCCACCAATTACAGACTGTCGGACAGAACGAGTGAAAGTCTTTCAGGCTTTCACACAGCGTCCAACCGGTCTTTATTCGGAGGGCACGTATTCTACAACTTCCAGATCGAAACCGGATATCGCATTGAACTTCATTGGCGAACTCATCAGGCGCATTTTACGCACGCCCAGGTCACGAAGAATCTGCGAACCGGCACCGACGATGCTGTACGTGGTCGGGGTTTTCACCGGCACGTTTTCGGCTGTGTCACGAATATGCGCGAGCAAGACGTCACCATTGAGCGGGTGACCCAGCAACAGCACCACGCCACTGCCCGCCTCGGCGACCGCGACCATTGCAGCCCGAAGGCTCCAGCGGCCGGGCTGCTTGACCATCAGCAAGTCGCGCAACGGGTCCATGTTGTGCACGCGAACCAGGGTCGGTTCTTCGGCGCAGATGTTGCCCAGGGTCAGCGCCATGTGCACGTCACCTTCGACCGAATCGCGGTAGGTCACCAGATTGAACTGGCCCAATTCGCTGTCCAAAGGCTGCTCGGCAATCCGCTGAACGGTACGTTCGTGGATCATCCGGTAATGAATCAGGTCGGCGATGGTGCCGATCTTGATCCCATGTTCGGCCGCAAAAGTTTCGAGTTCGGCGCGACGGGACATGGTGCCGTCGTCGTTCATCACTTCGCAGATCACGCCGCTCGGTTCGAAACCGGCCATGCGCGCCAGGTCGCAGGCAGCCTCGGTGTGGCCAGCTCGCGAGAGAGTGCCACCGGCCTGAGCCATCAGCGGGAAAATATGACCAGGACTGACGATATCCTCGGCCGTGGCATCTTTCGCGGCAGCAGCCTGCACCGTGCGGGCGCGGTCGGCAGCGGAGATACCCGTGGTAACGCCGGTAGCAGCCTCGATGGAGACCGTGAACTTGGTGCCAAAACCGGAGTTATTACGCGGCGACATCAACGGCAGCTTGAGGAGTTCGCAACGCTCACGGCTCATCGGCATGCAGATCAGGCCACGGGCATGCTTGGCCATGAAGTTGATGTGCTCGGCCTTGCAGCACTCGGCGGCCATGATCAGATCGCCTTCGTTCTCACGGTCTTCGTCATCCATGAGGATGACCATCTTGCCGAGGCGGATGTCTTCAACCAGTTCTTCAATGCTGTTGAGCGCCACAAGGCACCCCCTTTCGGTTCAGGATTTGAGGTAGCCATTGGCGGCTAGAAAGCTTTCGGTGATGCCGCCTGATGAGTCGCTCGGCTCTGCGGCCTTGTCTCCCAGCAACAGACGTTCCAGATAACGCGCCAGCAAGTCCACTTCAAGGTTGACCTTACGACCCGGCCGGTATTCGGCCATGATCGTTTCAGCCAGGGTGTGCGGGACAATCGTCAGTTCAAACTCAGCGCCATTGACCGCATTCACCGTCAGGCTGGTGCCGTCGACGGTGATCGAGCCTTTGTGCGAAATGTACTTGGCCAACTCACGCGGTGCGCGGATACGGAACTGGATAGCGCGCGCATTTTCTTCGCGGGACAGAACTTCACCGACACCGTCGACATGCCCGCTGACCAGGTGACCACCCAGCCGCGTGGTCGGCGTCAGGGCTTTCTCCAGATTGACCGGACTGCCGGTCTTCAGGTCGACGAAAGCGGTGCAATCGAGAGTTTCGCGGCTGACATCGGCCCAGAAGCCGTCACCGGGCAACTCGACGGCGGTCAGGCAGACGCCGTTCACCGCAATACTGTCGCCGAGTTTTACGTCGCTGAGGTCAAGCTTGCCAGTGGCCACATAAACGCGGATATCCCCGCCTTTGGGGGTCAGAGCGCGGATACTGCCGATCGATTCGATAATGCCGGTAAACATGTGGTCCTCCACGAGAACAAGGCCAGCGCTATGCGATGGCCGGAAATTATACGCTGCCAGCGGTCACGGGGATGGCAATCACTCGCCAATCGTCACCCACCGCGCGCATTTCGACGATTTTCAGCGCTGGCGCCTCACTCATCTGCGCCAACGGCAGATCGAGCAGCGGCCGAGCCGTTGAACCGAGGAACTTGCCCGCGATAAAAATCTGATACTCATCGACCAACCCCAGCCGCGTGAACGCGCCAGCCAATCGTGGGCCTGCTTCAACCAGCACTTCATTGACGCCACGAGCGGCCAGTTCGTGCATCAGCTTGCGCAAATCAACATGCCCTTCGCTGTTGGCCAACGCCAGCATTTCATGGCCCTGGTCGTGATAACGCTCACGCGCCTCAGCCGCCGCGCAGGTTACGACGAGCGTGTTGCCAGCCTGAAAGAATGGCGCGTCGAGGGGCACGCGCAAGCGCCCGTCGATCAACACCCGCAGCGGCGGCCGGGTGACGGCCAGCGCAGTCAGTTCGGCACCCAGGCCCAACTCATCCGGACGCACCGTCAGGCGCGCACCGTCTGCCAACACCGTGTCGGCGCCAGTCAGCACCACACTTGATTGCGCACGCAAGCGCTGCACCGCTGAACGCGCGGCAGGGCCGGTGATCCATTGGCTTTCGCCGCTGGCCATCGCCGTGCGCCCGTCGAGGCTCATCGCCATTTTGACCCGCACGTAAGGCAGGCCGTGTTCCATGCGTTTCAAGAAACCTTTGTTCAGCACCCGGGCTTCGCCTTCGAGCACGCCGCTCTGCACGGAAATCCCTGCCGCCATCAACCGCAGCAGGCCTTTGCCTGCAACTTCAGGATTAGGGTCCTGCATGGCCGCAACCACGCGCGCGACCCCGGCATTGACCAATGCATCGGCACACGGCGGAGTCCGCCCCTGATGGCTGCAAGGTTCGAGGGTGACGTAAGCGGTGGCGTCGCGGGCCTTGTCGCCCGCCTGTCGCAGCGCATGCACTTCGGCGTGCGGCTCACCGGCGCGAACATGCCAGCCCTCGCCGACGATCTGTCCATCGCGCACGATCACGCAACCCACGCGAGGGTTGGGGTGCGCGGAGTAAATGCCTTTGCGCGCCAATTCCAGTGCGCGCGCCATGTAATGGTGGTCCAGAGCGCTCTGCTCAGTCGATGGCAGGCTCACTCTTTCACCGGTTCGCGGGCCAGACGGTCGATTTCTTCGCGAAACTCATTGAGGTCCTGGAAGCGCCGGTAAACCGAGGCAAAGCGGATATACGCCACTTCGTCGAGCTTCTGCAGCTCAGACATCACCAGTTCACCGACCACCAGCGATTTGACCTCGCGCTCACCGGTCGCCCGCAGTTTGTGCTTGATCCGCGCCAATGCGGCTTCCAGACGTTCGACGCTGACCGGGCGCTTTTCCAGCGCCCGCTGCATGCCCGCGCGCAGTTTTTCTTCGTCGAAAGGCTGACGACTGCCGTCTTGTTTAATCAGGCGTGGCAGCACCAGTTCGGCGGTTTCGAAGGTGGTGAAACGCTCACCGCAGGCCAGGCATTCGCGACGGCGACGCACTTGCTCGCCCTCGGCGACGAGGCGCGAGTCGATGACCTTGGTGTCGTTGGCACCGCAAAAGGGACAGTGCATGGTGGCAGGCAACAAAAAAAGGGAGGCTCATGGTAGGGCGAGTCGTCATTTATTTCCAGCGCTGCAACTAATTGCGGCGTTCTCCTGGCGCATCCCATTGGCAAGACAATACTCAAGGTTTGCGGTATATAGTCGCGCGGCAGGCGGTGTGAAATTTATACGGCTGGGCAATACTGCACGACGCGCCTCGGTCGCCCCCTGATTTTTTTGTTCTGTTGGAGCTGTTCATGTCGCTACGACCGCTTGTTTTGCTCAGTCTTGTCGGCCTGCTGGTCGCCTGTAGCAGCGAGCCACCCAAACCTGTCGCGGCCAAATCACAACCGACGCAAGTGATTAAACCCGCTGCCAGTCTTGGCCCTTTACTGCCTTATCAACGGGAACTGAGTGGTCAACTGCTCGGCGTACCGGCTGGCGCGGAAGTCGAGCTGGCGCTGCTGTTGATTGATGAGCGCAGCCGCCCGCAACGTTTGCTGGCCAGCACCAAGCTGATCGGCAACAACCAGTCCCTGCCGTTCCAGCTGCGCTTCAACCCGGAATCCTTTCCGGCGGGTGCGCGCGTCGAGTTGCGCGGCCGTGCCAGTCAGTCCGGCCAGTTGACCCTGCACCTGCCCTCGGTGCGTATCAATGAAGCCATCACCCAGGCGATGGGCCCGTTGCAGTTCGTACCGGCGCCATGACCCCTCCACATGACCTGCAACGGGCGTTGAGCGAACTGCTCGGCGACGCGCAGCTGGTTGCCACTGAGCTGCCGGGCACTGCCTTGAAGCTCTGGCTGATTGATGCCGACAACATGGATCGCGCCTTCAGCCCGGAAGAAACCCGGCGCATTCTTGAAGATCCGCCGTATTGGAGTTTCTGCTGGGCCAGCGGTCTGGCATTGGCCCGTTTTCTCGCCGAACAACCGCAGTGGGTGGCGGGCAAACGCGTTCTGGATTTCGGTTCAGGCTCTGGCGTAGCCGCGATTGCAGCAGTAAAAGCTGGCGCGCTGGAGGTGGTGGCCTGCGACCTGGACCCACTGGCCCTCGCCGCGTGCCAAGCCAATGCCCGGCTGAATGACGTGCACCTGAGCTACTCGGCAGATTTTTTCGCCGAGACCGACCACTTCGACCTGATCCTGGTCGCCGACGTGCTGTATGACCGCGCCAACCTGCCATTACTGGATCAATTCCTCAGTCGTGGCCGCCAGGCATTAGTGGCCGACTCGCGGGTGCGCGACTTTCAGCACCCCGCTTATCTGCGATTAGCGATGCTTGAAGCCCACACCCTGCCCGACCTGGCCGAACCTGCGGAGTTTCGTAACGTCAGCCTTTATCACGCATGCCGCGACCCGGCCTGACGCGCACCGCTTTCGACAAAACGCCGCGACCTTTATAGTTGCCGCCATTGAACGACTTCCGAGACTAGCGATGAGCCAGGACACCCCGTACATCTTCGACGCAACCAGCGCCGACTTCGACCAACTGGTTATCCAGAAGTCATTCCTCACGCCGGTGCTGGTGGATTTTTGGGCTGAATGGTGCGCGCCGTGCAAAGCGATGATGCCGGTCCTCAAGCAAATCACCGAGGGTTACCGGGGTGAGTTGCTGCTGGCCAAGGTCGACTGCGACGCAGAACAGGACATCGTCGCCCGCTTCGGCATCCGCAGCCTACCAACCGTGGTGCTGTTCAAGGACGGCCAGCCGGTAGACGGCTTTTCCGGTGCGCAGCCGGAGTCGGCTATTCGGGCAATCCTGGAACCCCACGTAAACATGCCGCCACCTGCCCCGGCCGACCCGCTCAAACAAGCACAAACGCTGTTCGCTGAAGGCCGGATCGCCGACGCCGAGAGCGTGCTCGTAGCCTTGCTGGGCGAAGACAACACTAATGCGCTGGCGCTGATTCTGTACGCCCGCTGCCTGGCCGAACGCGGCGAACTGGCAGAAGCGCAGAGCGTGCTCGAGGCGGTCAAAGGTGACGCCCATAAAGCCGAGCTCGCTGGCGCACATGCACAACTGACCTTCCTGCGCGAAGCAGCCGACCTGCCCGACGTCGCCGACCTGAAGACCCGCCTGGCGCAGAATCCTCTGGATGATGAAGCCGCTTATCAACTGGCGATCCAGCAACTGTCCCGCCAGCAATACGATGCGGCACTGGATGGCCTGTTAAAGCTCTTCATCCGCAACCGCAACTACGCCGAAGGCCTGGCGCACAAAACCTTGCTTCAGGTGTTCGACCTGCTGGGCAACGATCACCCGCTGGTCACCACTTACCGTCGCAAGCTGTTTGCTGCACTGTATTAACTGACCCAACTATAGAGCGGTGCATCTGTGCCGCTCACAACGTTGACCTCGGCACTGTGACGCATGCGCACCATCAGGCGTTTTCCCGCTGCCGTGCTGCCCGTCAGGCCTTCCAACTGGTTGAGTAAGTCCGGCCCGCTCATTTGCCCGGCCTTGCGCAGTAATTCTTTGGCGATTTGCCAGACCGCGTCGTCTTGATTGACGGGCAACGCAGCCGCCTGCTCAGTCGCAGGTTTCATCGTCTGCAATTGCGCACCCAGCCGGGCCCAGTCGCCCTCATCCAATTCCAAGGTCAAGTCCACGGGCCACTCGCCGATGGTTCCACGGATACGCAGCATGGGTGTTGTTCCTCAATGTGTGGTTCGGTGCGAGCATTCGCACGAAGGTGAATTTACCATCGCATGCAATGTGTCAGCGCCTTAAAATTGTTATAAGATCACATAACATCTTTCCACATCCATGCCATGCCCGGAGATTCTTTATGCGCCGCCTGCTGCTCGCCCTGCCTTTTGCCCTGCTTCCACTGGCCATTGCTCATGCCGCCGAAGAAAAGGAGCATGCCAGTCTCGGCGCTCACGAGCACGGTGTCGCGCAGCTGGATATAGCACTCGACGGCAAGACGCTGGAATTCGAGCTGCGCAGTCCTTCGATGAACATCGTTGGCTTCGAACATCCTGCCAGCACCGATGCAGACAAAGCCAAGGTCGCCGAGGCCCGCGAACTGCTGTTGAAGTCGCAGGCGCTGTTCAATCTGCCATTGACGGCCAAGTGCGCAGTGATGACACAAAAACTGGAAAGCCCGCTGTTCGGCGACAAACCGGATGCCGACGATCATGATGACGACCATGAAGGCCATGATGATCACGCCAAGGGCGAAGGTGAAGAGCACCACCACGAGCACAGCGAGATCCATGCGCATTACCAATTCATGTGCGACACACCGTCCGCACTGAAGAAGCTCGACCTGACGCAACTCTTCAAGACCTTCCCCGCCACCCATAAAATTCAGGTACAACTGATCGCCCCGAGTGGTCAGCAGGGTGTTGAAGCAACGCCAGAAAACGCCACGCTGAAGTTCTGATAACCCCCGGTGGACACACCTCAAATGACCCAAGCACTTATCGAGTTGTCCGATCTTGGCTTTTCCTGGCCCGGTCACGCACCGTTGTTGGATATCCCTGCATTTCGTCTGGAGCCAGGTGAAACCTTGTTCCTGAAAGGCCCCAGTGGCAGTGGCAAAACCACCTTACTGGGGCTGTTGGGCGGCGTGCAGAAACCCAACCGAGGCAGCATTCGCCTGCTGGGTCAGGAGCTGACACAACTATCAGCCGGAGGCCGCGACCGTTTCCGGGTCGATCACACCGGGTATATTTTTCAGCAGTTCAACCTGCTGCCGTTCTTGTCAGTGCGTGAAAACGTCGAGTTGCCCTGCCGCTTCTCTAAGCTGCGCACCGCGCGCGCGACCCAGCGCCATGGCAGTGTCGATCAGGCCGCCGCAACGCTGCTTGCGCATTTGGGTTTGAAAGACCCGGCACTCCTGAGTCGCCGCGCAGACTCGTTATCCATCGGCCAGCAACAACGGGTCGCTGCGGCCCGGGCACTGATTGGCCAACCGGAATTAGTCATCGCCGACGAACCAACGTCCGCACTGGACGCCGATGCCCGCGAGGCGTTTATTCGCCTGCTGTTCGCCGAGTGCCGCGACGCCGGAGCCAGTCTGTTGTTCGTCAGCCATGACCAAAGCCTAGCACCGCTGTTCGACCGTAACCTGTCGCTGTCCGAACTCAATCGCGCCGCCATCGCCGCAGAGGTCTGAGATGTATTTGTTTCGCCTAGCCATGGCCAGTCTGGCTAACCGCCGATTCACGGCCTTTCTCACTGCATTCGCCATCGCCCTGTCAGTCTGTTTGTTGCTGGCCGTCGAGCGCGTGCGCACTGAAGCACGCGCCAGTTTTGCCAGCACCATCAGTGGCACCGACCTGATCGTCGGCGCCCGGTCTGGCTCGGTCAACCTGCTGCTGTATTCGGTGTTTCGCATCGGCAACGCCACCAACAATATCCGCTGGGACAGCTTCGAGCATTTCGCCAACGACCCTCACGTGAAGTGGGCGATCCCGATTTCCCTCGGTGACTCCCACCGCGGCTATCGTGTCATGGGCACCAACGAGTCCTACTTCGAGCACTACCAGTTCGGCCGCCAGCAACATCTGGAGCTGGCCGACGGTCGTCCGTTTGCCACTGACCCTTTCGAAGTGGTGTTGGGCGCCGAAGTCGCCGACGCCTTGAAGTACAAGCTGGGCGATAAGCTGATACTGGCTCACGGCGTCGCGGTCGTCAGTCTGGTCAAACACGACGACAAGCCGTTCACGGTGGTCGGGATTCTCAAACGCACCGGCACCCCGGTGGACCGCACGCTGCACATCAGCCTCGGCGGCATGGAAGCGATTCATGTCGACTGGCACAACGGCGTACCGGCCCACGGCGCCGGGCGCGTCAGCGCTGATCAGGCACGCAACATGGACCTGACGCCGACAGCGATCACTGCATTCATGCTTGGCCTCAACAGCAAAATCTCGACCTTCGCCGTGCAGCGCGATATCAATGAGTTCCGGGGTGAACCGATGCTGGCGATTCTGCCCGGCGTGGCCCTGCAGGAGCTCTGGAGCCTGATGGGCACCGCCGAAAAAGCGCTGTTCGTGATTTCGCTGTTCGTGGTGCTGACCGGGTTGATCGGGATGCTTACGGCAATCCTGACCAGCCTCAATGAAAGAAGGCGCGAAATGGCGATCCTGCGTTCGGTAGGCGCTCGCCCCTGGCATATCGCAAGCTTGTTGATTCTCGAAGCCTTCGCTCTGGCCTTGACTGGCGTGGTCAGCGGCCTGGTCCTGCTGTACGTTGGAATCGCGGGCGCTCAGGGTTACGTGCAGTCCAATTACGGCCTGTTCTTGCCGCTGTCGCTGCCCACTGAATACGAGTGGACCCTGCTCGGTGGTATCCTCTGCGCCGCGCTGTTGATGGGCACCGTGCCAGCTTGGCGCGCGTACCGCCAATCGTTGGCTGACGGCCTGTCGATTCGTTTATGAGGACATCTATCATGTCGCGCCCACTGCTTGCGCTGTTGCTGCTGATCGCGCCCTTACTGGTCACGACGCCACTCTTGGCTGCGCCGCCAAAGGACTTGACCTGGGCGCAGATGATTCCGCCAGACGCCCCGGTGATCGCCCCACAAACGGCGCCGATCCATAACTTGTCCGGCATGGCCGATGCGTTGTCTGCCGAAGCCGCGCCTGCTGCAAAGCAGCAATCGCCGTCCGCACCCGTGGTCAATTCACTGGACGGTCAACAGATCAGGTTGCCAGGTTATATCGTGCCACTGGAAGTCAGCGAAGAAGGTCGGGCCACCGAGTTTTTGCTGGTGCCCTACTTCGGGGCCTGCATCCACGTACCGCCACCGCCCTCTAATCAGATCGTCCATGTCACCAGTAAGGTCGGCGTAAAACTCGATGAGTTGTATCAGCCTTACTGGATCGAAGGCACGATGAAGGTCGAAGCCTCCACCAGCGAACTGGCCGATGCAGGCTACAAAATGGAGGCCGACAAGATTTACGTCTATGAGTTGCCTGAGTCCTGATATTTTTTTGCCTCATGGCAATTTCATTGCGCTGGGTCAAAAGGACCCATCCATGCACGCCCTATCATTAGCCATCGCCACAACTAATGTCTAATGGAGCAATCATGCACAAGTCACTGCTCAGCGCGTCCCTGTTCGCGCTAGCGCTCAGCGCACCTCTCGTCCACGCCCACGAAGCCGGTGACATCATCGTCCGTGCGGGTGCGGCAAGAGTTTCCCCAGATGACTCTAGCGGAAATCTGAAACTCGACGGTACTAAAATTTCGGGCACGAAAGCGACCGTAGACGGCGATACTCAGCTCGGTCTCGCAGTGGCTTACATGCTCACCAACCACTTCGGCCTTGAGTTGCTGGCGGCTACGCCGTTCAAACACACCGTTGCAGTTAAAGGCCTCGGCGCGCTGGATGGCAAGCTTGCAGACATCAAAGAATTGCCACCGACCTTGTCGTTGCAGTACTACCCGATGGAATCTACATCCAAGTTCCAGCCTTACGCTGGCATCGGCTTGAACTACACCATGTTCTTCGGCTCAGACTTGACCAGCGAACGCAAGGATCAAGGCTTCAGCAACCTGAAACTGAAAAATTCCGTCGGTTTGGCCGGTCAAATTGGCGCGGATTACATGCTGACAGACCACATTATGCTTAACGCCTCGGTCTGGTATATCGATATCAACACCACAGCAACCACAGACCTGGGTGCTAACCGCGTCAAGGTCAATGTTGACGTTGATCCATGGGTTTACATGGTTGGTGTCGGTTACAAGTTCTAACGCGCCCCGAAAGGCACGTATAAAAAAGGCACCTTCGCGGTGCCTTTTTTGCGTCAGCGAATTAACGCCCGAGCAAGCGCGCCAGACCGACGCTGAGTGGCGTTGGCTCAGGGAACTTGAAGCGTTCAAGCAAGCGTCGATTGTTGGCCCGTGAATGGCGGATATCACCGGAGCGCGCCGGCAGGTAGGTGATTGCAGGCAATTCACCCAGCACCTGCGACAAAGCCATCAACAACTGATTCAACGTGGTGGCCTGATTGAGGCCAACGTTGATTGCGCCTGCCTCGACATCCGGCAGTTCCAGCGCCTGCACCAGTATCGACGCCAGATCGCCGACATAGACAAAATCCCGGGTCTGTTCACCGTCGCCGAAAATCGCGATCGGCAGCCCTTTTTCAGCACGTTCGCAAAAAATGCTGATCACCCCGGAATAAGGCGAAGACGGATCCTGACGCGGACCAAAGATATTGAAAAAACGGAACACCACCGGTTCCAGACCATGCTGGCGACGGTAGAAATCCAGGTAGTACTCGCTCGACAGCTTGTCCGCCGCATAGGGCGTCAAGGGTGCCTTGGGCGTGTCTTCGAGAATTGACTCACCTTCGCCATTATTGCCATAAACAGCAGCACTGGAGGCGAACAACACACGTTTGATCCCCGCCTGCCGCATGGCCTCGCAAACGTTCAGGGTGCCGACAAAGTTACTTTGGTGCGTGCGCACCGGGTCGTCCACCGACGCTTGCACCGATGCCACCGCCGCGAGGTGCGCAACAGCCTGGCAGCCTATGGCAGCGCGCGCGACCAATGCCGCATCGGCGACATCGCCTTCGATCAATTCAACGCGCGGATTATCCAGCGGCAGGTTACTGCGTTTGCCGGTGGACAGGTCGTCCAGAACACGTACCGCATAACCCTTGTCGAGCAAGGCATCAACCAGGTGCGAGCCAATGAAGCCGGCGCCGCCGGTGACTAAGACAGGTGCATCAACCATGACGATAATAACGGTCCAGTAGGCTTGGCAGACCCGCACGCCAAGCACGAGGCTTGATGCCAAAGGTATGAAGGATTTTCTTGCAGGCCAGCACCCCGTGTTGCGGCTCTTCGCTGGCATCGGGACTCGCGGCGTGAGCCCGCGCGGTCGGAGCTTCGATGGCCAGTGGGTGCAACAACCTCGCTTCGGTCAGGATCGCCTGCCCCAACGCCAGTGGCGTGGTCGCTTCGTGGCCTGCGTAGTGATAGGTGCCCCACAGCGGCGCCGCACAATCGAGTTGTTTGAGCACGGAAATAATTACCCGCGCCGCATCATCGACCGGTGTCGGATTACCGCGACGGTCATCGGCCATCGGTATTTCTTCAGTCAACTCAGCCCGTGCAAGGAAACGTCCGAGCACACCATCCCGGCTGTCATCGAGCAACCAACCGAAACGCAGCAGCACATGTTGCGGGCAGGTCGCGCGCACGCTTTGTTCGATGCGCCACAACGCCTGACCGCGCTGACCCAATGGTATCGGTTCGTCTTTTTCGCTGTAGGCGGTTGCTCGCGAGCCATCGAATACTCGATAGCTGGACGGTTGCAACAGCACGATATTGTGGTGCTGGCACAGTTCGGCAAGGCGCTCGACAGAGCGTTCCTGGACAGCCAAACGTGCCTCGCTCACTGTCTCCGCCTGAAACCAGTCGAAGTAGTAAGCAAGATTGATCAAGGCATCGGGGCGGGTGTCGTCGAGCAGTTGCGTCAGGCTCGCAGCGTCCCAACCGGCTTCCGGTGGACGTGGCGCGAGGAAACCAATGTCTTCCTCGGCACCCAGACGAATCAGCGCCTGCCCGAGGGCATTCCCGCCGCCCAACAGCATAAGGCGCATTCGCATAGAGTCAGCAGGCTCGGTGTCAGAATCAGTTCAAAAAGAGTCAAAAAACGTCTGCAAACATAACACGTTGGAACCTATCCCCCAAGAGGTGCAAGGCCTGCCGGGGTTTGCAGCCGTGCCAGCCCAGACAAGTGATCCCGCAGATCGGGCCAATCCTGCGCCCTCTTGCATCTTGATCACACCGCCCGCATAAATCACTGATGACTCTTCTCAGCCTTCCGGACCCGGTTCTGGGCGCGTTCCACCCCGCCGTCAGTGCCTGGTTTCACAGCACATTCCCGGCGGTGACGGCCGCGCAGGCGCAGGCGTGGCCGCTGATCAAGGCGCGGCGTTCGACCTTGATCGCCGCGCCCACCGGCTCCGGCAAAACCCTGACCGCCTTCCTTGCGGTACTCGACGATCTGGTGCATCAGGGCCTGAAGCATGGCGGCGAGCTGCCAGACCAGACGTTTGTGGTCTACGTGTCGCCGCTCAAGGCGTTGTCCAATGACATCCAGATCAACCTGCAGAATCCGCTGACCGGCATCACCGAACAATTGGCGCGCATGGGCCTTCCCGAACTGCGCATCAGCACGGCCGTGCGCACCGGTGATACGCATCAAAAAGAACGCACGGCGATGCGCAAAACCGCGCCGCATATTCTGGTGACCACCCCCGAATCCCTGTATGTGTTGCTCGGTTCGGACTCAGGTCGGCGCATGCTCGCCAGCACCCGTACAGTGATCGTCGATGAAATCCACGCAATTGCCTCAAGCAAACGCGGCAGTCATCTGGCGTTGAGCCTGGAGCGATTACAGGCGCTGTGCCCCGAGCCGTTGCTGCGCATCGGTCTGTCCGCCACGCAAAAACCCATCGAACGCGTCTCACGCTTTCTAGTGGGCAGCGATCCAGTCGAACGGCCCTGCGCAATTATCGATATCGGTCACGCCCGCCCACGCGATTTGGGGATCGAGGTGCCACCTGTGCCACTGGGCGCGGTCATGGCCAACGATGTCTGGGAGTTGGTGTACGACCGCCTGGCGCAACTGGCCCGCGAGCATCGGACCACGCTAATTTTCGTCAACACCCGGCGCATGGCCCGGCACTTGAGTGAGCGTCTTAGCAAACACGCCGTCGCCGCACACCACGGGAGCATGGCGAAAGAACATCGACTGGACGCCGAACAACGCCTCAAGCGTGGCGACTTGCAGGTGCTGATTGCCACTGCATCGCTGGAGTTGGGCATCGATATCGGTGACGTCGATCTGGTCTGCCAGATTGCATCGCCACGCTCCATCTCGGGGTTCCTGCAACGGGTCGGCCGCTCCGGGCATCAGGTCGGCGGCACGCCAAAAGGCCGCTTGTTCGCCACGTCACGCGACGACTTGATCGAATGCACCGCACTGCTCGATTGCGTGCGGCGTGGCGAACTCGACACCGTGATCATCCCCCACGCGCCACTGGATGTGTTGGCGCAGCAGATCATCGCCGAAGTCAGTTGCCAGGAATGGCAGGAGCAAGCGCTGCTGGACATGATCCGCAAGGCCTCGCCCTACGCCACCCTTGATGACCAACATTATCAGGCGCTGCTGCGCATGCTCGCCGAAGGTTACAGCGGCCGTCAGGGCGTACGCAGTGCCTACCTGCACCGCGACGCGTTGACTCGCACCCTGCGCGGGCGACGTGGCAGCAAACTGACCGCTATCACCAGCGGCGGCACGATTCCGGACAACGCCGATTACAGCGTCATACTGGAACCGCAAGCCCTGAACATTGGCACGGTGAACGAAGACTTTGCCGTGGAAAGCATCGCTGGCGATATCTTCCAGCTGGGCAATACCTCATACCGCATCCTGCGCATTGAAACCGGTCGGGTGCGGGTCGAGGATGCGCAGGGCCAGCCACCGAACATCCCGTTCTGGCTCGGTGAAGCACCGGGGCGCAGTGCCGAGCTGTCGTTTGCCGTGGCGCGCCTGCAAGCGCAGATCGATGAGCTACTCAGCGCCAGCCCCGGCGATCTACAGCCGTGCATCGACTGGCTGATCGGTACCCTCGGACTCGATCTGGCCAGCGCCGGGCAAGTGGTCGATTACCTGGCGCGAGCCCGCCTGGCGTTGGGCGCCTTGCCGTCGCAAGACACCCTGATCATGGAGCGTTTCTTCGATGAGTCGGGAGGCACGCAACTGATCATCCACACGCCGTACGGCAGCCGCGTCAATCGCGCGTGGGGCCTGGCGTTGCGCAAACGCTTTTGCCGCACCTTCAATTTCGAGCTGCAAGCCGCCGCCAGCGAAGACGCTATCGTGCTGTCGTTATCGACCAGCCACAGCTTCGAGCTGGATGAGGTTTGGCGTTATCTGAACGCCAACAGTGCCGAGCATCTGCTGATTCAGGCCGTACTCGATGCGCCATTGTTTGGCGTGCGCTGGCGCTGGAACGCCAGCACCGCGCTGGCCCTGCCGCGCTACGTCGGAGGACACAAGGTCGCGCCGCAAATACAACGGATGAAAAGTGAAGACCTGATCGCGACCGTGTTTCCCGATCAGATCGCGTGCCTGGAGAATGTGGTCGGTGAACGTGAAATCCCCGATCACCCACTGATCGAACAAACCCTCGACGACTGCCTGCACGAGGCCATGGACTGCGAAGGCTGGCTGGCGCTGCTGCGGCGCATGGAACAGGGCCAGGTGCGGTTGATCAGCCTTGACCTCCCCGCGCCCTCGCCCCTCGCGGCGGAAATTCTCAGTGCTCGACCTTACGCCTTTCTTGACGATGCACCCTTGGAGGAGCGCCGCACGCAGGCGGTGCTCAACCGGCGCTGGAGCGACCCGCAATCAACCGATGACTTGGGCGCACTGGACGCTGACGCGATTGTTGCAGTGTGTGAGGAAGCATGGCCGCAGCCGCAAAACATTGATGAGATGCACGAGGCGTTGATGAGCCTGAGTTGCATCAGCGGTGCCGAAGCACGTCAACATCCACACTGGCTGGCGTGGCTGGAAACCCTGGCAACTTCCGGGCGCGCAACACGCCTGCAGGTCAGCCCCGAGCATGCGTTGTGGCTGACACTGGAACGTTTGACGTGCCTGCGCGCGGTTTATCCACAGGCAGAAATGCATCCGTCGTTGCAGGCGCTGCCCGGTTTCGATGACCGCTGGAACGAAGACGAGGCCACGCTGGAAGTCGTTCGGGCGCGCCTCGGTGGCTTAGGCCCGTTACCGCTGCATGAGATCGCCGAGCCCCTGGCCTTGCCCATCGCCAACGTGGCACAGGCGCTGGCTCGACTGGAAGGCGAAGGGTACGTGCTGCGCGGACGATTCAGCCCCGGCGCGACCGAGGATCAATGGTGCGAACGCCATCTACTGGCGCGCATTCATCGCTATACCGTCAAACGCTTGCGCCGGGAAATCGAACCGGTGTCGCTACAGGATTTTATGCGCTTTTTATTCGACTGGCAGCACCTGTCCAGCACCACCCGCAGCCAGGGAAAAGCCGCATTGCCCGAGATCGTGAATCAACTCGAAGGCTATTCGGCGGCTGCCAGCACCTGGGACAGTGACATTCTTCCGGCCCGACTCAAGGACTATTCGCTGACCTGGCTCGACGAGTTGTGCCGCTCGGGCAAAGTGGTGTGGACGCGATTGGCGCCGCGCAATAAAGCTGGCGCTGCAGCATTGCGCAGTACGCCTATCGTGCTGCTGCCCCGAAACCAGGTGAATCTGTGGAGTGAGCTGACCGAGCAGCCTTCGCCTGCAGCGTTATCCCTGCGAGCGCAGAAAGTTCACGCAGCATTGGTCAGTCATGGCGCACTGTTCTTCGATGAGCTGCTGCACGAAGCCCATCTACTGCGCACCGAACTGGAAACCGCATTACAGGAGTTAGTCGGTGCCGGGCTGGTGAACGCCGACAGCTTTGCCGGCCTGCGCGCCTTGATCACTCCCGCCAGCAAACGCTCTGCACACACCAGCCGCCGCAACCGTGGCGCGTTTATTGGGGGCATGGACGATGCCGGTCGCTGGGCCTTGCTCCGCCGTTCACCTACGCCAGCCCCCAGTGATAATAGCCCTCGACCGCAACAGACTGCCGCGCCGACCCTGGAACATATCGCCATGACCCTACTGCGCCGATACGGCGTGGTGTTCTGGCGCTTGCTGGAGCGCGAGGCCGATTGGTTGCCCAGCTGGCGCGAACTCTTGCGCACCTTCCATCGACTGGAAGCACGTGGCGAGATTCGAGGGGGGCGATTTGTCAGTGGCCTGGCGGGCGAGCAGTTCGCCTTGCCTGAAGCCATTCCGCTGCTACGGGAAATCCGCAAACGCCCGCTCGACGGTAGCCTGATAAGCCTGTGCGGGGCCGACCCACTGAATCTGGTCGGCACACTGTTACCCGGCAGCAAAGTCCCGACACTGGCCGGTAACCGCCTGATCTACCGCGATGGCATCCCGGCAGCAGCGATCATTTCCGGTAAACCACAGTATTGGTTGGAGCTGGATTCGGTGACGGCGGCACAGATAAGGGATCGGTTGTTGCACTAACCCAAGCGTCTAGGTCACCGCCGGACTCTCCGAGCCATCACCGTTGGTCACTGTCGGTTTGGGCGGCACAGGCGGTTCATCCGCATTGGCTTCAGCATGCGGGCTCATCACCACCTGTGGAAACGTCTGGGCGAAGCGCACATCTGGGGTTTTATCCACAAGCTTTTTCAACCGTTCGTTGAAGGCGCGACTCACGCTGTATTGGCCGCCCGACACAGTGCGAAATTGCGCGGTCAGCACAACGCCATTGAGGTCCATCCGATCCAGGCCAAACACTTCCAGCGGCCCTTGCAGATTGCCCTTGAGTAACAGGTCGTCGCTGATCGAACCCCCTGCCTCGCGAATCAACGCGGTGGCAGAGTCGATGTCGGAATCGTAGGTGAACTGGATGGCAAAAAAGGCATACGCAAACTGACGCGATTGGTTGGTCACGGCTTTGATCTGACCGAACGGCACCGAGTGCACGAATCCTTTGCCGTCGCGCAGGCGCAGGGTGCGGATGGTCAGGCTTTCCACCGTGCCGGAGTGGCCTGAGTCGAGCACCACCCAATCGCCGATGGAAATAGTGTCCTCAATGATGATGAACAGCCCAGTGATCACGTCCTGCACCAACTGCTGCGAACCGAAACCGATGGCCAGGCCAACCACCCCGGCACCGGCCAACAGCGGCGCGACGTTGATCCCTAGATTGGCCATCGTGGTGATCGAGCAAATCACCACCAGGATAATTTTTATCGCGTTGCGCAGCATTGGCAGAATGGTTTTTATCCGGGTGCTGGGCTGGTGCGCAGAGCGTTTGTTGAGCGGTGGTTTCAGGGCTTCCTGAATCGCCGTGTCGAGGACTACCCACAACAACCAGGTCACCAACAGAATCAGGCCAATGCTGCTGAGCGAGTCACTGATCACCCGGCCGACCGTGTTGCGTTGGGCGAACTCGAACAGCGAAAAACCCCAGATCCGCCCGAGCACCTCAATGAACGCGACCGCGAGCGCAATCCGCAGCACGGCATGACACAGACTCAGCAAGCGCTCTTTGTAGACATGCCTACCACGCTCGGCGGCATCGGCCGGTTTGAACAGGTGCTGGAACACCGTGCTCAAAAATACCGTGGCAATCAGCAATACAGTGGTCAGCAGGGCACAGCGCAGGGCTTTCTGGCTGTCTTCGCCAGCACCGATCAGATGGATCGCCGAAACCAGAATCATCAGCAGGATCGGCAAGTACCAGAGGCCGGAAAAAATCTTCAGCGATTCTTGCAGCGCCGGTTGGTGCAGGCGGCCACTCAAGGATCGATTACAAATCAGATGCGCCACCGGCCGACGCAGCTTGATCACCAGCATGCAGAACACCACCGAGGCGAACAGTCCGGTAAATACCGCAATGCTGCTGGTGACGTTACTGCCTAACTGCCGGGAAATCTGCGGGCTGGTCAACGCGTCGCTCAGGGCCGCGAGAAAACCGATCAGAAACAAAGGCCGTGGGCTGTATTGGCGAATGATCTGTACCGCAGCGCGTTTGTGCCCGGCATTGAACATCACGATCACGCACAACAACACCGAGGTCGAAACAATCCCGCTGCTGGTCGCATAGGCAAAACACAGCGCCAACGCACGCCCCACCGACGCCGACATGAAGTGACTGACATACAACGTCAGCGGCAGGCTGATCACCGCCGGAAGGGTGTAGGGCACCAAGTAGTTCAACAGCGCCTGGACCCGGTAGCGCTCAATAAGAACCCGATGCCGATTGAGGCGCGAGGCTATAAAGCGGCCCAGTGAAAACAGAATCGCGAACGCACCGATCCACACCGCCGACAACATCAGGAAGTCCCCGGCGATACTGACGTTCGAACGTGAGGAACGCTGATTGACCAGATTGTCTATCTCGTCGGCGGCTCGGCCCGCCCGCAAACGCCAGGAGTCGACCAGATCGTTATTCAGATCAAGTTGGCCTTGGACGTTATCAATACTGGAACTGATGGCGCCGAGCAAACCGCCTTGCACCAGAATTTCCGGAGGTATCGGGGCTGCAGGAGCCGGCGCGATGCTGGCAGGCGCCGCAGGGGCCACGGTCGCCGCAGGGGCAGGGGCAGGAGCAGCCGAGGCCGGCGCTACGGCAGGCGCATCAGCGG
The DNA here is from genome assembly GCF_034314155.1 of Pseudomonas sp. 5C2. Classification (NCBI taxonomy): domain Bacteria; kingdom Pseudomonadati; phylum Pseudomonadota; class Gammaproteobacteria; order Pseudomonadales; family Pseudomonadaceae; genus Pseudomonas; species Pseudomonas sp. 5C2. The sequence goes on from NZ_JAVIWH010000003.1 coordinate 475,583, forward strand.
CCTGGAGGTTGAAAGTGCCCGCGCAAAACAGGATGCACAACAGCGTCACGGTCTTGAACTTCAACAAAGCGCGGCTCCCCCTTCCATTTGATTATCCAGTGAGTATGAAGCTTCTAGACACTGATCGACATTTACCCTGCAAGTTCGTTTTACTCGCAAAGTGAATCCACCTGCCGATAGAGCCGGTCGATCATGCAGTCACCAATAGCTATTGGATAAAAAATGGCCAGCCTTCTAGGCTCTGGATACTCAGACCCTGCACGACGAAGGTCAATCCAACATCGCGCTCTTGAGCCCAGAGCAACGAGGTGCAATTGTCAGACCGGATCTTGATGGACAGCTTTTCTCGCAAGGTCGATTACCTGCGAATATCAGTGACCGACCGTTGCGATTTTCGCTGCGTCTATTGCATGGCCGAAGACATGGAGTTCCTGCCGCGCCAACGCATTCTCACCCTCGAAGAGATATACCAACTGGCCGAGCGCTTCGTTGCGCTGGGCACGCGCAAGATTCGCCTGACCGGCGGCGAGCCATTGGTGCGACGCGGGGTGGTCGACTTGTGTCGGCAAATCGCCGCACTGCCCGACTTGCGCGAGCTGTGCATGACCACCAACGGCTCGCAACTGAGCGCGCTGGCGGGCCCCCTGTTCGACGCCGGGGTCAACCGGCTGAATATCAGCCTCGACAGTTTGAACCCCGAACGCTTTCGTGAGCTGACCCGCACCGGCGATCTGACAAAGGTCATTGCCGGAATCGACGCAGCGAACGCGGCGGGCTTTCGGCGCACCAAGCTCAACTGCGTGGTCATGAAAGGCCGCAACGATCACGAGATCAACGACCTGGTCAGCTTTGCCATCGACCGTCAGCTCGATATCAGCTTCATCGAAGAAATGCCGCTGGGCACCATCCTTGAGCACAGCCGCGCAGAATCGTTCTTTTCCAGTGATCAGGTCCGCGAACTCATCGCCGAACGCTACACCTTGATCGACTCGACGGAATCGACCCAAGGCCCTTCGCGTTATTGGCGCCTGGCTGAAGCACCTGATATTCGTCTGGGCTTCATCTCGCCACACAGTCATAATTTCTGCGCGACCTGCAACCGTGTGCGCTTGACCGTGGAAGGCCGCTTGCTGCTGTGCCTGGGTAACGAACACTCGGTCGACCTCAAGGCCGTGTTGCGCGCTCATCCGGGGCAGCCGGAGAAGCTGGAAAAGGCCATTATCGACTCGATGCAGATCAAGCCCTACCGCCACAACTTCGACATCAATGACGAAGTTCAAGTTGTGCGTTTCATGAACATGACCGGAGGCTAGCGGGTCCTGTCTGTTCTCAATCGCTTCAATTGCTCCAGGACCCTCAGTCCATGATTGTCAGACCCAAACCGAACCTGCTGCAGATCCTGACGTCACTTAAAGGGTCCATCGCAAAGCACATCGTTGTTCGCAGCTTGCTGGTCACCCTGTTGGCCTCGGCCATCGTATGGGTCGAAACGCTGCACCCCGCCTATTTTTCCCGCGTCAGTGCCACGCCCTTCACGCTGCTCGGGCTCTCGCTGTCGATTTTCATGAGTTTCCGCAACACCATGTGCTACGACCGCTGGTACGAGGGGCGCAAGTTGTGGGGGGAAATGATCATGGACATGCGCTCAATGATCCGCGAAACCCAGGTCATTAAGGACCTCGCCGAACGCGGGAGTATTCTGCGTAATCTGTGCGGCTTCTCCCATGCCCTGAACGCCCACCTGCGCGGGGAAGACGAGTTGGCTGAGGCCCGCCCCTGGCTGGACTTCGCGCCAGCGCCCAGCACCCCGAATATCAGTGAACGCATCCTGCGTCACGTTGGCCAACAATGTTCTGATCTGGCCGTGGCTGGCAACATCAGTGAATGGCGCTACACCCTGATGGAAACCCGCCTGAGCAACCTGACACGCACCCTCACCGCGTGTGACCGGATCAAAACCACACCGCTGCCCTTTCCCTACACACTGCTCCTGCACCGGACGATTTATCTGTTCTGCATCCTGCTGCCCTTCGCCATGGCCGAGCCTCTGGGCTGGATGACACCTGTTTTCACCGCGATCGTCAGCTACACCTTCTTCGGGCTCGACGCCATTGGCGATGAACTGGAGGACCCATTTGGTCGCAACGAACACAACCTGCCTACCGATTTTATTGTGCGAACCATTGAGCGTGAAGTGCTGGACGCGCTGGGTGAGACCGATCTACCGCCCGTGCTCGAACCTGTGGATTACGTACTGAGCTGACTGGCGCCTTGGCACTGTCCATGGGATCGTCGCCGTATCAATTTTTTGAGTGCTGCGCATGAACGCTTCATCGAATGACCACGCAGAGCAAGGTGTGCCCTGCTCGATTCTGCTGCTGGCCGGTGGACGCGGGCAGCGCATGGGCGGGCAGGATAAAGGGCTTATCCTGTGGAACGACCGGCCCTTGATCGCTTATGTGCACGACGTTGTCAGGCCGCTGACCGATGACTTGATCATCTCCTGCAACCGCAATCAGGATCGCTATCAGGCATTTGCGGATCAGTTAGTGGGCGATGAACAGCACGACTTTCCAGGACCGCTGGCCGGGGTCCTGGCGGGGCTTTCGGTGGCGCACCATGCCTGGGTGCTGGTTCTGGCGTGTGATGCGCCGAGGATTGATCGCCCGCTGATCGAGCAGCTATTGAGCCGTGCAGGCCTGACGTCTTCACCGTTGATGGTGCGACAGGCCGGGCAATGGCAACCTATGTTCAGTGTGATCCCCACGTCCTTGCTGCCTGAGTTGCGCAAGCGCTGGGACCAAGGGGAACGTAGTTTGATGCGGGTGTTATTGGCACATGATTTACAGGCGCTTGACTGTGCGCCCGATGATCTGCGGCTGACCAACTTTAACACCCCGGACTTGCTGACCTGACCGCCTGCGGGCAGCGAACATCAACCCAGCTCGGCCAAACACTTTTCCAAGATATCCAACCCTTCATTGAGCACATCAAGCTCGGTGGTCAGCGGCGGGAGCAGGCGGATGATATGCCGGGCCTTGCCGCTGGGCATCAGCAGCAGTCCATTGTTTCTGGCGGTTTCAAGGAGCGTGGCCAACTGGGCTGTTGCGGGCTTTCCTTCCGGTGTGATCAGCTCGATCCCGCGCATGGCGCCGACCCCGGTCAGACGCCCAAGGAAGGGCGACAATTTGCTGTCAAGCCAACCCTGATAACGACTCATGATCGCGTGTTCTTGTGCTTCGCCCCACGAGGACAGATTGGCGTCAGTCATCTGGTCCAGGGTGGCCAGGCCCGCAGCACACGCCATTGGATTGCCCGAATACGTGCCGCCCAACCCGCCTTTGGGCAATGCATCCATCAAAGCCTTTTTACCAACTACCGCGCCGAGCGGCATACCGCCAGCGATGCTTTTCCCCAACAGAAGCAAGTCTGGCTCGATGCCCAGCCGGGAGAATGCAAAGCGCTGGCCGGTGCGTCCAAACCCTGACTGGATCTCATCGATGATCAGCAGAATGCCTTTTTCATCGCAGAACGCACGCAAGGCTTTGGCAAACTCGACGTCCAACGCAAGGAAGCCGCCTTCGCCCTGGACCGGCTCCAGAATGAAACAGGCTACCTCTTCAACGTCGATTTCGACGCTGAACAATCGATCCATGGCGCTCAACGCTTCTGCGGCGGTGACCCCGTTATCCTTGCTCGGGTAAGGCAAGTGATACACCGGCCCCGGCAGCACGCCGACCTTTTGTTTGTAAGGTGCTACTTTGCCGTTGAGGTTCAGGGTCGCCAGCGTTCGCCCATGAAATCCGCCATCGAAGGCGATAACCGCCGTGCGTCCTGTGTAAGCACGAACAATCTTCAGCGCATTTTCTGCAGCCTCGGCACCGCTGTTGGTCAGCATGCCGACGACCGGATAACTGACTGGAATGAACGCCGCGAGCCGTACCATGAATTGTTTGTAAGGCGCGTGGGGTACAGCGTTGAAGCAGTAATGCGTCAGCTTGGTCGCTTGCTCGCGGATGGCGTCGACGATACGCGCGTTGCAATGCCCCAGGTTCAACACACCAATGCCACCGACAAAGTCGATGTAGCGCTTGCCGTCGTCATCCCACACCTCGGCGTTCTTGCCGTGATCCAGGGTGATGGGGTGGACCCTGGATATCGAACCGCTGATTGATGCGCTGCTCATACAGAAAATGCCCCGTAGAAAATTCCTCGGCCATATAAGCGAGGAATGCTTACGCGTCACAAGCGAAATAAAATCGCGGGGTTATTCCTGATTTTCGGGATGTGCCGTGGCGACCCAAGACCTGCGGCCTTCACGAGGATCCGCGAACGGGTCAGCCACCGAATACTTGCGAAGGACTGCGCAGGGTCGGGTCGAACGGGTTGATCTTCGGCCCGATGGCTGCTGCCTCGCGCTTGAGCAACTCCACGACCGTTGGCAACCGGTCCGGCCCCAACCGCTCGCTGAGTGTCGCCACGCTGAGCGCGGCCACGGCATGCCCATCGCGGTTCAGAATGGGCACGGCCAGACCGGCCATGCCGGGCAACGCCCCGGTGTTGCGAGCCGCATAACCCAGGCGACGAACACTCTCCACCTCCGAACGCAGGAACACCTCGTCATACAGGTGGAAGTCCTTGAGCCTGGGCAGGTTGTAGCGGATCACAGTCTCGCGCTCTTCTTCAGGCAGATACGCCAGAATCGCCAGGCTGCCCTGACCCACTCCCAAGGCCACGCGCCCGCCAATGTCACCGGTAAACGTGCGAATCGGATACGGCCCTTCGCTGCGATCCAGACAGATCGCATCGAAGCCACTGCGCGCCAGCAAAAATAGCGAATCGCCCAACGAAGCACTGAGCCGGAGCATGGAGGGCCTGACCAGATCACGCAGGTTGCCGGTATTCCCCGCGCGGGCGGCCAAGGCAAAGAACTCCAGACTCAGGCGGTAGCGCTTGCTGCGCCTATCCTGCTCGACCATGCCTTCTTCCATAAGGCTGCGCAGCAGACGATGCGTGGTCGGTTGCGACAAGCCGACCTGCTGCGCCAATTGGGTCACCCGCTCACCACCGTCCGGGGCCGTGCCGAGCATACGCAGCACGGCGAAGAGCCTTGAGACGCCACCGACGCCCACTTCTTTCACCTCTTCATTCCGATCAGTAGAATTCATTTATCAAAATCCTTCATAGAAATCTGCTCACTGAATGAAAGTGAAAAAATACTCCTTTCAGTGAAATTCGCTCTTTCGTCCATCCTAGGCTTCGTCCTAATCTGAGTCCACAGGGGCGAATCGAACAATATTTGGCAGCCGACTCAGATCGAGCGCCAGCGCACCCGCAGCATCCCTTCGCATCTGCCCATTACAAAAAAGCGTGTTTCGACGCGCCCTATAAATACAGGTGGAACGCAGACATGGCTTTTCTCCAGCTCGAAGGTCTCAGCAAACGCTACGGTGCAATCGACGCCGTCGTCGCCACACATCTGGCGGTGGAAAAAGGCGAATTCGTTTCTCTGCTCGGCCCTTCCGGTTGCGGCAAGACCACCACCCTGCAAATGATCGCGGGTTTCGTCGACGCCACCGCCGGGCGCATCGTCCTGGACGGCCGCGACATCACCGACGCCAAACCGAGCAGCCGTGGCTTGGGGGTCGTGTTCCAGAGCTATGCACTGTTCCCGCACATGACCGTGCGCGACAACGTTGCATTCGGCCTGCGCATGCGCAAAGTCCCGGCGGCGGATATCGCCCGGCGGGTGGCCACGGTATTGGACTTGGTGCGCCTGGCCCCACATACCGAACGCTATCCCCGAGAACTGTCCGGTGGTCAGCGCCAGCGCGTGGCCCTGGCCCGCGCTCTGGTAATCGAGCCACCGGTGTTGTTGCTCGATGAACCGCTGTCCAACCTCGACGCCAACCTGCGTGAAGAGATGCAGTTCGAAATCCGCCGCATTCAGTGCGAAGTCGGGATCACCACCTTGATGGTGACCCATGATCAAGCCGAAGCACTGTCGATCAGTGATCGCGTGGTGGTGATGCAGGCCGGGCGAGTGACCCAGATCGACGAGCCGTACAAGCTCTATGAACACCCTCGCACGCGTTTCATTTCCGGCTTTGTCGGCAAGGCCAACATGCTCGCAGGCGACTTCGATGACGCAGGTTGCCCGCAAGTACGCCATAGCAGCGGCGACGGCGCACTGACCCTGAGCCTGCGCCCGGAAAAAATCGACATGCTGGACGCCGGCAACGGCCGTCTGCAGGGGCGCGTCCTGGTCCGCTACTTTCTGGGCAGCCAATGGCTGTATCGCATTGAAACCGCCTTGGGCGAATTGACCGTAGTGCGCCGCAACGACGGCAGCGCGCCGCTGGTCGAAGGCACCGCCGTCGGGCTCGACTGGCAGGCCGAACTGTTGCGCGTACTGGCTGCCGACGAGGTGCATGCATGAGCACCCTCGCGGCCATGCGCCGGGGCGGACGCGGCTATTTGTTGTCGACACCCGCGATGGCGCTGTTCGTGTGCCTGTTGATCCTGCCGCTGTGCCTGACACTGGTGCTGTCATTCAACGTTTTTGATTACCAGCTCGGCGTAAAAAACGACGCCTACACCCTCTCCCACTACATCGACCTGTTCAGCGATTCGTACTTCTACGAGATCTTCTTTCGCACGTTCTGGATCAGCGCGCTGGTGACCCTGCTGTGTGTGCTGATTGGCGTGCCCGAGGCCTATATTCTCAGCCGCATGGGCACCCCGTGGCGCTCGATTTTTCTGATCCTGATCCTGACCCCCCTCCTTATTTCAGTGGTGGTACGGGCTTTCGGCTGGAGCCTGTTGCTCGGTGCCGATGGCTTGGTCAATCAGGCCATTCAAGCGCTCGGCGGGCGTCCGGTGAAACTGCTCTATACGCCGTTCGCAGTGGTCATCGCCCTGGTGCATGTGATGCTGCCCTTCATGATCATTCCGATCTGGACCTCGCTGCAAAAACTCGACCCGGCCGCCGAACAGGCGGCGCTGTCCCTCGGTGCCAGTCAGGCCAAGGTCATGCGTTTGGTGGTGTTGCCCCAGGTGATGCCCGGCGTGCTTTCGGGGACCCTGATCGTGTTTGGCCTGTCGGCCAGTTCGTTCGCCATCCCCGGCCTGCTCGGCGGACGACGGCTGAAAATGGTTGCCACAGTGGTCTATGACCAATACCTCTCGGAGCTGAACTGGCCCATGGGCGCGACCATCGCCGTGGTGCTGCTGTTAGCCAACCTGCTGATCATGCTGAGCTGGAACCGCATGGTCGAAGGTCGCTATAAAAAAACGTTGGGGGAATAAGGCATGTCTAAAAATGGTCCTCTGTCTCTGGGATTTCATACGCTGGTGGTGCTGTTCATGATGGCGCCGCTGGTGGTGGTATGCCTGGTGGCCTTCACTCCAGAGAACACCCTGAGCCTGCCGACTTCCGGTTTCTCTCTGCGCTGGTTCAGGGCGGTATTCGAACGCGCAGACTTTATCCACGCGTTCTACAACAGCCTGATCCTGGCCTTCGTCGCCGCGACTCTGGCGACCTTGATTGCGGTACCAGCCGCGCTGGCGATCACCCGCTATAAATTCCCCGGCCGCGATTTTTTCAACGGACTGTTCCTCTCGCCGATCATCATTCCGCACTTGGTACTGGGCGTGGCGATGCTGCGTCTGTTCGCACTGATGGGGGTCAACGGCAGCTTCTTCTGGCTGATGCTGGCTCACGTTGTGATCATCACCCCGTACGTGTTGCGCCTGGTGATCGCCGCAGCCATCGGGATTGATCGTAGCGCCGAGCAGGCCGCCGAATCCCTTGGCGCCAGCCGCCTTACCCTGTTTCGTCAGATCACCTTGCCGATGATTCTGCCGGGGGTAGCTGGCGGCTGGCTGCTGGCGTTCATCAACAGTTTCGACGAGGTCACCCTGTCGATCTTCGTCAGCTCACCCGCGACCCAAACGCTGCCGGTGCGCATGTATGTGTACGCCACCGAATCCATCGACCCAATGATGGCAGCTGTCTCGGCGCTGGTCATCGCCCTGACCGCAGGCACCATGATTCTGCTCGACAGGGTCTATGGCCTGGACCGGGTTCTGGTCGGTAAACATTGAGGGGGGGCACTGAGATGGCGTTGTTCAAACGACTGGCCGAACTTGATCGTCCACGCCTGGCTTTTACCCTCGACGGTCAGCCGGCCAATGGCTTGCAGGGAGACACCCTGTTGACCGCCGTATTGATCTGTGCCGAGCACGTGCGCGGCAGCGACTTCAGTGCCGAACCGCGCGCGGGCTTCTGCATGATGGGTGCGTGCCAGGATTGCTGGGTACGCCTGGGCGACGGCCGCCGCGTGCGCGCCTGCTCAACCTTGCTCGAAGCAGGCCAAGACGTCAGCCGTGAACCAGGGCGCAGGCCATGAGCGAACATAAGGTGGTCATTGTCGGTGCCGGCCCGGCAGGGATTCGGGCCGCGCAAACCCTGCTGGCCCATGGGGTCAAGCCTTGCCTGGTGGACGAAGCCCCGCGCGGTGGCGGGCAGATTTATCGGCGCCAACCCGCGAATTTTCAGCGTTCGGCACAGCAAGTGTACGGCTTCGAGGCCTCGAAAGCCGACGCGGTCCATCGCACCATGGATGAGCTGGCAGCGCAGATCGACTACCGCCCTGAAACACTGGTGTGGAATGCCGAAAACGGCCGCCTGGATACCCTGCACAATGGACACGCCAGCGGATTGGAGTACTCACGAATCATCGTCGCCACTGGCGCCACCGACCGCGTTCTACCGGTGCCGGGCTGGACCTTGCCGGGGGTATACACCCTGGGCGCCGCACAGATCGCCTTGAAATATCAGGGCTGCGCCATCGGTGAGCGAGTGGCCTTTTGTGGCAGCGGCCCCCTGCTGTATCTGGTCGCGTATCAATACGCCAAGGCTGGCGCCAAGGTCGTGGCAGTGCTCGACAGCGCCCCCTTCAGCGCCCAATGCCAAGCATTGCCTGCTTTGATCGGTCAGCCCGGCACCTTGGCCAAGGGCCTGTATTACCGCAGTTGGTTGACCGCTCACGGTATCCCGGTGCATCAGGGCGCAACACTTGAACGCATTGACGGCGAACAACGGGTCAGTGCTGCGCTCTGGCACAAAGGTAAGCGCCAACAACGCCTGGGGTGTGATGCCATCGCGTTCGCCCACGCGTTGCGCAGCGAGACGCAACTGGCCGATCTACTGGCCTGCGAATTCCTCTGGAGCGCATTGAACCGTGCCTGGTTGCCACGTCGCGACAGTGCCGGGCGCAGCAGTGTTGAAGGGGTATACCTGGCGGGCGACGGTGCCGGCATCATGGGCGCTGACGCCGCAGAAATGGCCGGAGAGCGTGCCGCCCTGGCGCTGCTCGAAGACAGCGGACACAACGTCGACAGCGCGCGCGGTACACATCTGGAACACAAACTCGCGGCCATCGAACGCTTTCGGCATGGTCTGGAAACAGCGTTCCCCTTCCCAACACATTGGGCCGCTGAAGCGCCCGATGAATTGATCCTGTGTCGCTGCGAAGAGGTCTCGGTCGGCGACGTGCGGACAGTGGTCGATGAGGGTCATTGGGAACTCAACCGGGTCAAGGCCCATTGCAGGGTTGGTATGGGCCGGTGTCAGGGCCGAATGTGCGGCGCGGCAGCGGCAGAAATCGTCGCCCAACGCAGCGGCCGGGCGCTGGACAGTATCGGTCGGCTGCGCGGTCAGGCACCGATCAAGCCGTTACCGTTCGGCGTGGAGATCGAGCCATGAGCGCAGTGATCGAAACCGATGTGGTGATTCTCGGCGGCGGCATTGTCGGTGCGTCGGCAGCCTTGATGCTCGTCCGCATGGGCAAGCGCGTGGCACTGCTGGAGCGTGACTTTTGTGGCTCACATTCCAGTGGTGTGAACTACGGCGGTGTGCGCCGTCAGGGTCGACCGCTGAGCCAATTGCCATTGTCCCAACGCGCCCACCAGATCTGGGGCCGCTTGCATGAACTGATCGGCATCGACGGGGAGTACGTGCGCTCAGGGCATCTCAAGCTCGCCCGCAGCCATGAAGACATGGCCGCGCTGCAGGCCTACGCCGAGGACAGCCAAGGCTTTGGCCTCGGCCTGCAACTGCTCGACCGTGCCGAGTTGCGAGCACGCTTCCCCTGGGTCGGCGATGTGGCAGTCGGTGCCTCGCTGTGCCCCGATGACGGCCACGCCAACCCACGACTCGTCTCTCCGGCCTTTGCCCGCGCCGCGCAACGCTTGGGCGCGCAAGTGTTCGAGCAGGCCAACGTCATCGACGTCGCGCACGATGGGCAGATGTTTCAGGTGCGTAGCGCCAAGGGTTTAACGGTCCGCGCACCATGGCTGCTCAACTGTGCGGGTGCGTGGGCTGGCACCCTCGCCGCCAAGTTCGGCGAACCGGTGTCGATGCAGTCAGGGCATCCGGCGATGCTCGTCACCGAGCCATTGCCCATGGTCATGGATGTGAGTACCGGCGTGGAAGGCGGCGGGATTTATGCGCGCCAGGTCGCACGCGGGAATTGCGTACTGGGCGGCGGCCAGGGGTTCGCGTTAGGCCCGGAGTCGGCTCGCCCTGGACAGGCCGCCGTGCTGGATATCCTGCGCAACGCCGCCGAGCTGTACCCCTTTTTGACAGGCGCTCAGGCGATTCGTACCTGGAGTGGCACCGAAGGTTATCTGCCCGATCGCGAACCGGTGATCGGCGCCAGCACCACTCAACCCGGCTTGCTGCATGGCTTCGGCTTTGCCGGTGCCGGTTTCCAAATCGGCCCGGCAGTGGGTGAAGCCTTGGCCGAGTTGGTCTGTACCGGCGGCACAACACAACCCATCACAGCGTTTTCCATCAGCCGCTTTCAACCCGCCGCGTTTACGCCAAACCGGTCGCTGCACGCGGGGACCGTCATTCAATTGCCTAGAGGAAGGTCACTTCAATGAAGAACGTCAAACGTATCGCCCTGTCTTGTCTACCCTTGGCCAGCCTGCTGCTCACGGCACCGGCGCATGCCGAACCGACGCTGTATCTGGGCATGAACGGCGGCACCATGGAACGCGTCTATGCCGACAAGGTTTTGCCGGCTTTTGAGAAGGCCAATAACGTCAAGGTGGTGATCGTACCCGGCACCTCTTCTGACATTCTGGCCAAGGTCCAGGCCAGCAAGGACAACCCGCAACTACACGTCATGTTCCTCGACGACGGCATCATGTACCGCGCCATCTCCATGGGCCTGTGCGGCAAGCTGCAGCCAAGCGCGGCGCTGGCAGACATTCCGGCCAAGGCTCGGATCAAGGAAGAAGCCGCAGCAGTAACCCTGGGCGTCACCGGCCTCGCCTACAACACACGAATGTTCAAGGAGAAAGGCTGGAGCGCTCCCACCTCGTGGATGGACATGGCCGACAGTCGTTACAAGGACAAAGTAGTCTTCCAGTCCCTGGCTTCGTCGACCTATGGCCTGCACGGCTTCTTGATGTTCAACCGTATCCAGGGCGGCAGCGAAACCAACGTCGAACCGGGCTTCAAGGCCTGGCCGAAAACCGTCGGCCCCAACGTACTGGAATACATCGCCAGCTCAGCGAAGATTTCCGAAATGGTGCAAACCGACGAAGCCGCCCTCTTCCCCCTGACACCGACCCAGGTCTCCACCCTGAAACTGCTCGGCGTGCCGGTTGAATACGCACAACCCAAAGAAGGTGCGGTGGTACTCAACGTCGCCGAATGCACCATCGCCAACAACAACCAGCCCGAGCTCGCGCAAAAACTCGCCGCCTACCTCCTGAGCCCGGAAGCGCAGGCCCCGGCACTGGAAGAAGGCGACCAAATCCCCTCCAACCCAAAAACCCCAACCACCGATAAAACCCGCAGCCAGGTCGCAGCGATGAACGCATACCTGGAGACGGCCATCTCGATTGATTGGGATCAGGTTAATCAGCAACGCCCGGAATGGAATGCGCGCTGGAGCCGGACGATCGAGCGGTAGAGAGCAACACCATGTAAGAGCGCGCTTGCAACTATGCGTCCCGCCGCGATCGGCTAACAGAGTCGGAAAAGTAGTGGATTCACTATCGCACCGGGCAGAGCCGATTTATCACGAGCAAGCGCGCGCCTACACGTCACTAAGTTCTATATAACCTCACTTCCGATGACAGCGGGATCATCCTCACCTAATAACTCAACATACTCATAGAACACTCAGCCGGAGAAAAACCATTACTCATCACTGCGCCTCGTATTCAACCCGCTCCTTGTACGGCACGTATAGCCGCCTTGAGTTCCCGTTCTGAACATACGTAGAATCTGTCACCCTTCTGATAAAGTATTTTTGTCGTCAACACGGCAACTGATGTGTCAGACATCTCAAGCCGATAATGTTTGTCGAAGTATAATTTTGGTGAAAGCAGACTCTGGTTGGCCCATTCGTCCAGCAGGGCGGCACACACCATACATAGAATGCCAGCCTCAATCATGGACCCACGATTGAGGCTGATCAGATGCGAAATCATTGTGCTGAGCTTTGAATCAAAAATGATAGCGGTAGGGCTTACAAAGAAGCCTGTCAAACCAAAAGCAATAATTACAAAGCCGATAGCGTACAAAAAACGCCACGGACAACAGGCACGATCAAAATAGTCAAGGTAGTTCCGTTCAAAACCCTTTACTTCAAAATATCCTGGAAACTCAGAAACACGAACCTTAATTAGGCCACCTCTTGCCCACTCCATTTCCAACCGCCGCCTAAAAAAAGAAAATCATAGCAAATGGCTGGTTTATAGCGGCACATCTAATTATTAAAAATAATTTCCAGGAGTATTCCCACATGAACCATCCATCAATCCATGTTGACATAATTAGCAATTAACAACTTGTGCAGTAAGTGGCGCAGTACTTTAAGTAACCGTATAACTCAGTCATCCAGAAAACCAAACCGAAACCTATTCGAGTAGGGCGGCTCCCACCGGTAGATGGAGGTCAATGAATCGCAGACATGGGCTACGCACAAACCAAAAGGCCCGTAGCGTTGGACGCTACGGGCCTTTTTTACAGCTGAGGAGCTATATCCTAAAACGGAATATCGTCATCAAAGCTGTCGAAATCCGGAGCCGGTTGCGGTGCGGCCTGCTGCTGTGGCGCAGGACGCGATTCGCGTTGTGGCTGGGATTGCGGTTGGGACTGCTGCGGACGCGACTGTTGAGGGCGCGGCGCGGAGTTGGACATGCCGCCTTGACCCTGTGGAGCGCCTTCGCCTTGTGGACGGCCGCCCAGCAGTTGCATGGTGCCTTGCATGTCGACGACGATTTCAGTGGTGTAGCGCTTGATACCGTCTTTTTCCCACTCGCGGGTTTGCAGCTTGCCTTCGATGTACACCTGCGAACCTTTGCGCAGGTATTCGCCGGCGATTTCAGCAACCTTGCCGAACATCGAAACACGGTGCCATTCAGTCTTTTCGACCTTCTGACCGGTTTGTTTATCGGTCCACTGTTCGCTGGTCGCCAGACTCAGGTTGGTCACGGCGTTACCGTTAGGCAAGTAGCGAACTTCGGGATCCTGGCCGCATGTACCGACCAATATGACTTTGTTAACCCCACGGGCCATAACGTTCTCCTAGGCTTCGCACGCTGTCGGCGCCGGGTCGTTGACCAAGCGCTCAAGGGACGTGCGATCCAATAGTTCGGTGTCTAATTTGATATAGATGGCAGCTTCATCAGCCACCACCACTGCATCTGTTACTCCGGTGACGGCCATCAAACGCTCAATCAGGCCGGCTTCGCGCTGTGCTTCTGGCGTCAACGGCACACGCAGGCTCGTCACGTACGGTGGTTCGCGCATAGTAACAGCAAAGGCGAGCCATATGGCACACAGGCCAGCCCCGCCGAGGAACACAATGCTCAATCCACCGTGCTGAAATAACCAGCCGCCAAGAATGCCGCCAGCCGCCGAACCGAGGAACTGGCTGGTGGAGTAAACCCCCATCGCCGTGCCTTTTCCGCCTGCCGGTGACACTTTACTGATCAACGACGGCAACGAGGCCTCAAGCAAGTTGAACGCGGTGAAGAACACCACCGTCCCGATCACCAAAGCCCGCAACGTATCGCCGAATGCCCAGAAGAATAGCTCAGTCAGCAGCAGCACGCTGACCGCCCCGAGCAATACACGTTTCATCTGGCGCTTCTTTTCACCATAAATGATGAACGGGATCATCGCAAAGAACGAAATCAGCAACGCGGTCAGGTAGACCCACCAGTGCTGTTCCTTGGGCAAACCGGCTTTTTCGACCAACGCCAGAGGCAAGGCAACGAAGCTGGACATGAGCATCGCGTGCAACACAAAGATACCTAAATCCAGGCGCAGCAAGTCGGGATGACGCAAGGTCGGGCCCAACGCCTGACGTGCAACGCCCGATTCGCGATGCTGCAGTGGTCCGGTCGACTTCGGCACCATGAAGGCGACGATCAGAATCCCTACCAGCGCCATCCCGCCCGTGGCCAGAAACAGCCCCGACAGGCCGAACGCGCGGGTCAGCAAGGGGCCGACGACCATGGCAACCGCAAAGGAGAGACCGATGGTCATGCCGATCATGGCCATCGCTTTGGTGCGGTGCTGTTCGCGGGTAAGGTCCGAGAGCAACGCCATCACCGCCGCCGAGATGGCGCCAGCCCCTTGCAGGATCCGTCCGGCGATCACGCCCCAGATCGAGTCCGCATTGGCCGCCAGCAAGCTGCCAAGAGCAAAGATGATCAAGCCCAGATAAATTACTGGCCGCCGACCGATCCGGTCGGAAATCATCCCGAATGGAATCTGCAGCACCGCTTGGGTCAGGCCATAAGCGCCGATAGCCAGACCGATGAGCGCAGGAGACGCGCCCGCCAGGTCCATGCCATAGGTGGCCAGCACCGGCAAAACCATAAACATGCCAAGCATACGGAAGGCGAACACCAGCGCCAGACCGCTTGCTGCGCGGGTCTCGCTGCCACTCATGCGTTCGCTAAGGGGATCGTGCATGGAAAAACCTCGTGTGAACCGGCAGCGATTCTACCAGTCCCATCGATGTAGAGCACATACGCGACGCTTTGCCGCGTAATGGTATGGAGCCGTATACTCCCGTGTTTAAGCCCGCCAAGCGAGGCCGCAGTGGACAAGATCCTGATACGTGGGGCGCGAACCCACAACCTGAAGAACATTGACCTGACCCTGCCACGCGACAAATTGATCGTCATTACCGGTCTTTCCGGTTCTGGTAAATCGTCGCTAGCCTTCGATACGCTTTACGCCGAAGGGCAGCGGCGCTATGTCGAGTCGCTTTCCGCGTACGCTCGGCAGTTTCTGTCGATGATGGAAAAGCCGGACGTCGATACGATCGAAGGGCTGTCGCCGGCGATTTCTATCGAACAGAAATCCACGTCGCACAACCCGCGTTCGACGGTGGGCACGATCACCGAAATCTACGATTACCTGCGCCTGCTGTATGCGCGTGTCGGCCAGCCTCGCTGCCCGGACCACGATATTCCGCTGGAAGCGCAGACCGTCAGCCAGATGGTCGACCTGGTACTGGCGCAACCTGAAGGCAGCAAACTGATGCTCCTGGCGCCTGTGGTTCGCGAGCGCAAAGGCGAGCACCTGGCGATCTTCGAAGAGCTGCGCGCTCAAGGCTTCGTCCGCGCACGGGTCAACGGCAGGCTATGTGAACTCGATGAACTGCCCAAGCTGGATAAACAGAAGAAGCACTCCATCGACGTGGTGGTTGACCGGTTCAAGGTTCGTGAAGACATGCAGCAGCGTCTGGCCGAGTCCTTCGAAACCGCGCTGAAACTGGCTGACGGTATCGCCTGGGTCGCGCCGATGGATGACGAGCCGGGCGAGGAAATGATTTTCTCCGCACGGTTTGCCTGCCCGATCTGTGGACACGCCATCAGCGAGCTGGAGCCCAAGCTGTTCTCCTTCAATAACCCGGCTGGCGCGTGCCCGACCTGCGACGGCCTGGGTGTGAAGCAGTTTTTCGACATCAAGCGTCTGGTCAATGGCGAGTTGACGCTGGCCGAAGGCGCGATTCGTGGCTGGGACCGGCGCAACGTCTATTACTTCCAGATGCTCGGCTCTCTCGCGAGCCACTACGGGTTCAGCCTCGAAGTGCCGTTCAACGAGTTGCCCGCCGATCAGCAGAAAATCCTCCTGAATGGCAGCGGCACGCAGAACGTCGACTTCCGCTATCTCAATGATCGCGGCGACATCGTCAAGCGTGCGCATCCGTTCGAAGGCATCGTGCCCAATCTCGAGCGGCGCTATCGCGAGACCGAGTCGGCCACAGTGCGCGAAGAGCTGGCCAAGTTCCTCAGCACTCAGCCCTGCCCGGATTGCCGTGGCACCCGTCTGCGTCGTGAGGCGCGGCATGTCTGGGTAGGCGAAAAAACCCTGCCGGCCGTGACCAGTCTGCCCATCGGCGATGCTACCGAGTATTTCAGCACGCTGAAGCTAACCGGACGGCGCGGTGAAATTGCCGACAAGATCCTCAAGGAAATTCGCGAGCGCCTGCAGTTCCTGGTCAACGTCGGCCTGGATTATCTGTCCCTGGACCGCAGTGCAGATACCTTGTCTGGCGGTGAAGCCCAACGTATTCGCTTGGCCAGCCAGATCGGCGCGGGCCTCGTCGGGGTCCTGTATATCCTAGACGAACCGTCCATTGGCTTGCATCAACGGGACAACGACCGGCTGCTGGGCACGCTCAAGCATCTGCGTGACATCGGCAATACGGTGATCGTGGTCGAGCATGACGAAGATGCTATTCGCCTGGCTGACTACGTGGTGGACATCGGCCCTGGTGCCGGTATTCATGGCGGGCACATCGTTGCGCAAGGCACGCCGGCCGAAGTCATGGCGCATCCTGATTCACTGACCGGCAAATACCTGTCAGGCCGGGTGAAGATTGAAGTACCGGCCAAGCGCACGCCACGCGACAAGAAGCTGAACCTGACCCTCAAGGGCGCGCGTGGCAACAACTTGCGCAATGTCGATCTGGAAATCCCGATCGGTCTGCTGACCTGCGTGACCGGTGTTTCCGGCTCGGGCAAGTCGACGCTGATCAACAACACACTGTTCCCGCTCAGCGCCACGGCCCTGAATGGCGCAACCACGCTAGAAGCCGCGGCGCACGACAGCATCGATGGCCTTCAGCACCTGGATAAAGTCGTCGATATCGACCAAAGCCCCATCGGTCGAACCCCGCGCTCCAATCCGGCAACGTATACCGGGTTGTTCACACCTATTCGCGAGTTGTTTTCCGGTGTTCCAGAGTCGCGCTCACGCGGGTACGGCCCGGGACGTTTCTCGTTCAACGTGAAGGGCGGCCGTTGTGAGGCGTGCCAGGGCGATGGTCTGATCAAGGTCGAGATGCACTTTCTGCCGGACATCTACGTGCCTTGCGATGTGTGCAAGAGCAAGCGCTATAACCGCGAAACGCTGGAAATCAAATACAAGAGCAAGAACATCCACGAAGTGCTGGAGATGACCATCGAGGAAGCTCGGGTGTTCTTCGATGCCGTACCTGCACTGGCGCGCAAACTGCAAACGCTGATGGATGTTGGGCTGTCGTACATCAAGCTGGGGCAGTCCGCGACCACGCTGTCGGGCGGCGAGGCGCAGCGGGTCAAGCTGTCACGCGAGTTGTCCAAGCGTGATACGGGCAAGACGCTGTACATCCTCGATGAGCCGACCACCGGTTTGCACTTCGCCGATATTCAGCAGTTGCTCGACGTGCTGCATCGTCTGCGCGATCACGGGAATACCGTAGTGGTGATCGAGCACAACCTGGATGTGATCAAGACCGCTGACTGGTTGGTGGACCTGGGTCCGGAAGGCGGTTCCAAGGGCGGCCAGATCATCGCCTGCGGTACCCCGGAGGAAGTCGCAGAGATGAAGCAGTCTTACACCGGCCACTACCTCAAACCGCTGCTGCTTCGGGATAAAGCCGACGCAGTCTAGCCGGTGCGCTAACGAAAAAGCCCTGCCGCATTTTTTCTGCGGCAGGGCTTTTTTATGGCTGTGGTGCGGGAATCAGAACTGCGATTGCAGGTAATTCTCCAGACCGATCAACTTGATCAGGCCGAACTGCTGTTCCAGCCAGTACGTGTGATCTTCTTCGGTATCGGCCAACTGAATGCGCAGGATTTCGCGGGTTACGTAATCCTTGTGCAGCTCGCAGAGCTCAATTCCCTTGCAAAGCGCGGCACGCACCTTGTACTCAAGGCGCAAATCGCTGGCGAGCATCTCAGGGACCGTGGTGCCTATGTCCAGATCATCGGGACGCATGCGCGGCGTGCCTTCGAGCATCAGGATCCGGCGCATCAAGGCATCGGCGTGCTGGGTCTCTTCTTCCATTTCGTGGTTGATACGCTCGTAGAGCTTGCTGAAGCCCCAGTCCTCGTACATCCGCGAATGAATAAAATATTGATCGCGGGCTGACAGCTCCCCCGTCAGCAGCGTATTGAGGTAATCGATTACATCCGGGTGACCTTGCATCGCCCTCATCTCCCTGCTTGAAAGGCCGTAGTTTGAACCAACCCGCCGGGGAGGTCACTTCACAAAAAGCCAGAAAATGTGAAAACACGGCGAAAGCCGAACAATCAAATGCGAAAAGCCGCCCCCTTGAGGGCGGTTCTGTATATCGCTTCAACTTAGACCTGGTTCAGTTGCACACCAAGGGCTTTGGCGACGCCTTCGCCGTACGCAGGATCGGCCTTGTAGAAGTATTGCAGCTGACGTTGCACGACATCAGCCGTCACACCGGCCATCGCGCCGGCGATGTTGCCGATCAAGAGTGCTTTCTGTGCATCGTCCATCAGGTTGAAGAGCGCACCCGCGTGGCTGAAGTAGTCACCGTCCTGACGATGATCGTAACGTGTGGCCTCACCGCTCAGCGCCAACCCGGGCTCAGCATAACGCGGGGCCTGCTTAGGGGCGTCAGCGTAGCTGTTGGGTTCGTAGTTAGGCGTTCCACCACCATTGCTGCCAAAGCTCATGGCGCCATCACGCTGATAGCTGTTAACCGGGCTCTTTGGCGCATTGATCGGCAATTGCTGGTGGTTGGTACCGACCCGATAGCGCTGTGCGTCAGCGTAAGCAAAGACACGCCCTTGCAGCATGCGATCAGGCGACAAACCAACACCAGGCACCCTATTACTTGGCGCAAACGCGGCCTGTTCGACTTCGGCGAAGTAGTTCTGCGGGTTACGGTTCAGCTCCAATTCGCCGACCTCAATCAGCGGGTACTCTTTCTGCGACCAGGTTTTGGTCACGTCAAACGGGTTCTCGTGATGGGCGGCCACCTGAGTCTCAGTCATGATCTGGATGCACACCCGCCATTTCGGGAAGTCACCCTTCTCGATCGCGGAGAACAGATCGCGCTGGGAGTAATCCGGGTCAGTACCTGCCAGGCGCGCGGCATCAGCAGGTGCCAGGTTCTTGATACCTTGCTTAGTCTTGTAGTGCCATTTGACCCAATGACGCTCACCCGTCGCGCTGATCAGGCTGTATGTGTGACTGCCGAAGCCGTGCATGTGACGGTAGCCATCCGGAATGCCACGGTCCGAAAACAGGATCGTGACCTGGTGCAGCGCCTCGGGCGAGTGCGACCAGAAGTCCCACATCATTTGCGCGCTTTTCAGGTTGGATTGGGGCAACCGTTTTTGGGTGTGAATGAAGTCAGGGAATTTAAGTGGGTCACGGATAAAGAAAACGGGCGTGTTGTTCCCGACGATGTCCCAGTTGCCTTCTTCGGTATAGAACTTGATCGAAAAACCACGCGGGTCGCGCTCGGTGTCTGCCGAACCACGCTCACCACCGACGGTAGAGAAGCGCATGAAAATTGGAGTCTGCTTGCCCACGGACTCAAACAATTTAGCGCTGGTGTACTGAGTGATGTCGCGATTGACCGTGAAAGTACCGTGAGCACCCGAGCCTTTCGCGTGCACGCGGCGCTCCGGGATATTCTCGCGATTGAAGTGTGCAAGTTTCTCGATCAGGTGAAAATCGTCGAGTAACAGTGGGCCACGCGGGCCTGCGGACCGGGAGTTTTGGTTATCAGCGACAGGAGCGCCACTGGCAGTCGTAATCGTTTTATTCAGGCTCATACGAAATCTTCCTCTCTAACGTGTCCAACCGGCTAAACGGCTTGAGAGGAGTATTGGGCAATTTTGTTACGCCATCAAATTCATTAAATTATAAATATCGATAGATTTTACTAATCATTCAGACACAAAAAACCGGGCACTAGGCCCGGTTCTTTGTACAGACTGACGTCTTATTCAGCAGCTTCTACAACACCACCAACCGGACGATCAACCAGTTCGACGTACGCCATAGGCGCGTTGTCGCCAGTGCGGAAACCGCACTTGAGGATGCGCAGGTAGCCACCCTCACGGGTTGCATAACGCTTGCCCAGGTCGTTGAACAGCTTACCAACGATGGCTTTCGAACGAGTACGGTCGAAGGCCAGACGGCGGTTAGCCAAGCTGTCTGTCTTAGCCAGGGTGATCAGCGGCTCGGCAACGCGGCGCAGTTCCTTGGCTTTCGGCAGTGTAGTTTTGATCAGCTCGTGCTCAAACAGCGACACCGCCATGTTTTGAAACATGGCCTTGCGGTGTGAGCTGGTGCGGCTCAGGTGACGACCACTTTTACGATGACGCATGGTTCATTCCTTACCAAACACAACGTTCGGTGATTACGACGATCAGGCAGTCGCCTTGTCGTCCTTCTTAAGACTTGCAGGCGGCCAGTTGTCGAGGCGCATGCCGAGGGACAGACCACGGGAGGCCAGAACGTCCTTGATTTCAGTCAAGGATTTCTTACCCAGGTTCGGAGTCTTCAACAGTTCTACTTCGGTGCGCTGAATCAGGTCGCCGATGTAGTAAATGTTCTCCGCCTTAAGGCAGTTGGCCGAACGTACAGTCAGTTCCAGATCGTCAACCGGACGGAGAAGGATCGGATCGATCTCGTCTTCCTGTTCGATAACCACTGGCTCACTGTCACCTTTGAGATCGACGAACGCAGCCAACTGCTGTTGCAGAATAGTTGCAGCGCGGCGAATAGCCTCTTCAGGATCCAGGGTACCGTTGGTTTCCAGATCAATAACCAGCTTGTCCAGGTTAGTACGCTGCTCGACACGGGCGTTTTCCACCACGTATGCGATACGGCGAACCGGGCTGAACGAAGAGTCAAGCTGCAAGCGACCAATGCTGCGGCTTTCGTCTTCATCGCTCTGACGCGAATCGGCCGGTTCATAACCACGACCACGAGCTACGGTGAGCTTCATGTTCAAGGCGCCGTTAGACGCCAGGTTAGCGATTACGTGATCGGGATTAACGATCTCGACATCATGATCCAGCTGAATATCGGCAGCGGTAACCACCCCCGAACCCTTCTTCGACAAGGTCAGCGTAACTTCGTCTCGACCGTGCAGCTTGATAGCCAGACCTTTAAGGTTCAACAGGATTTCAATTACGTCTTCCTGTACACCTTCGATGGCGCTGTACTCATGGAGTACACCGTCAATCTCGGCCTCGACTACTGCACAGCCGGGCATTGAGGACAACAGGATGCGTCGCAACGCGTTGCCCAGGGTGTGGCCGAAACCACGCTCGAGAGGCTCGAGCGTGATCTTGGCGCGGGTTGGACTGACAACCTGCACATCAATATGGCGGGGTGTCAGGAACTCATTTACCGAAATCTGCATGGATGCACCTATTTTCTAGCCCTTACTTGGAGTAGAGCTCGACAATCAGGCTTTCGTTGATGTCGGCGGACAGATCACTGCGAGCTGGAACGTTTTTGAAGACGCCAGATTTTTTCTCAGTGTCTACTTCTACCCATTCTACGCGGCCACGTTGGGCACACAGATCGAGAGCTTGGACAATGCGCAGTTGGTTCTTTGCCTTCTCGCGAATAGCGACCACGTCACCAGGGCGAACCTGGTAGGACGGTACGTTAACGGTTTTGCCGTTAATGCTGACCGATTTATGCGATACCAGCTGACGGGATTCGGCACGAGTAGAGCCAAAACCCATACGGTATACAACGTTGTCCAAACGGCATTCGAGCAATTGCAGCAGGTTCTCACCAGTAGCGCCTTTCTTGCCGGCTGCTTCTTTGTAATAACCGCTGAATTGACGTTCGAGAACGCCGTAAATACGACGGACCTTCTGCTTTTCACGCAGTTGGGTGCCGTAATCGGATTGGCGACCGCGGCGTTGGCCGTGGATACCTGGGGCTGCTTCGATGTTGCACTTGGATTCGATAGCGCGGACGCCGCTCTTCAAGAAGAGATCGGTGCCTTCACGACGTGCAAGTTTGCATTTTGGACCAATGTAACGAGCCATTTCTTACAGTCTCCTGGATTACACGCGGCGCTTCTTCGGCGGACGGCACCCGTTGTGCGGGATTGGCGTCACGTCGGTGATACTGGCGATCTTGTAGCCACAGCCGTTCAAAGCACGGACAGCGGACTCACGACCTGGACCTGGACCCTTGACGTTAACGTCGAGGTTCTTCAGGCCGTATTCCAGCGCAGCTTGACCAGCACGTTCAGCAGCTACTTGAGCAGCGAACGGGGTGGACTTGCGAGAACCACGGAAACCCGAGCCGCCGGAGGTAGCCCAAGAAAGCGCGTTACCTTGACGATCGGTAATGGTGACGATTGTGTTGTTAAAAGACGCGTGGATGTGGGCGATGCCATCAACCACTGTCTTTTTAACTTTTTTACGAGGACGAGCAGCAGGTTTTGCCATGACTAAATTCCTGTCGTTGCGCTGGTGCGATTACTTGCGGATCGGCTTACGCGGACCTTTGCGAGTACGCGCGTTGGTCTTGGTACGCTGACCGCGTACTGGAAGACCACGACGATGGCGAAGACCGCGGTAGCAGCCCAAATCCATCAAGCGCTTGATTTTCATGTTGATTTCGCGACGCAGGTCACCTTCAGTGGTGAACTTTGCCACTTCGCCACGCAGCTGTTCAATCTGCTCGTCGCTCAGATCTTTGATCTTCACCGCTGGGTTAACCCCAGTGGTTGCACAAATTTTCTGTGCAGTGGTGCGACCAACACCATAGATGTAGGTCAACGAGATAACAGTATGCTTGTTATCTGGAATGTTAACGCCTGCAATACGGGCCATTCAGTGGGACTCCAATTGACAGCTACCTACGCCCCGGAAGCCAAGAAATAGGGCGCGAGATAATATCGCTGTAATAACAAATAATCAACCCAGCAGCGCACTAGCTGCTGGGCTTTAAGCACAAATCACACTCAGCCTTGGCGCTGCTTATGACGTGGTTCCGCGCTGCAAATTACTCGAACAACACCTTCGCGGCGAATAATCTTGCAGTTACGGCACAGCTTTTTCACCGATGCACGAACTTTCATCACCAACTCCTCGAACCTTATGGGTGCTTCAGCGCAGCATGCCGCTACCGTAGCCCTTCAGGTTGGCTTTCTTCATCAGGGATTCGTACTGGTGCGAAACGAGGTGCGATTGTACTTGGGACATGAAGTCCATCACAACCACTACGACGATCAGCAACGAAGTCCCGCCAAGGTAGAACGGTACGTTTGCCGCAACCACCAGAAACTGGGGAAGCAGACACACGGCCGTCATATAAAGAGCACCGAACATGGTCAAGCGGGTCAGAACGCCATCAATATAGCGCGCAGACTGCTCGCCTGGACGGATGCCCGGAATAAAGGCACCGGACTTCTTCAGGTTTTCCGCTACGTCTTTCGGATTGAACATCAACGCCGTATAGAAGAAGCAGAAGAAAATAATCCCTGCACTAAACAGCAGAATATTCAACGGCTGACCAGGAGCGATCGACTGCGAGAGGTCCTGCAACCAGCCCATACCTTCAGACTGGCCAAACCAGGCACCCAACGAAGCCGGAAACAGCAAAATGCTGCTCGCGAAAATAGCTGGAATTACACCGGCCATATTCACTTTCAGCGGTAAGTGGCTAGTCTGCGCAGCGAAGACCTTACGGCCCTGCTGACGCTTGGCGTAGTGAACGGCAATACGACGCTGACCACGCTCAATGAACACCACAAAACCGATAATCGCTACTGCCAGCAAACCGATGGCAACCAAGGCGAAAATGTTGATATCACCCTGACGTGCAGACTCGAAAGACTGCCCAATCGCTCTCGGAAGACCGGCGACGATACCCGAAAAAATCAACATCGAGATACCGTTACCAACACCGCGCTCGGTAATCTGCTCACCCAGCCACATCATGAACATCGCGCCAGCCACAAACGTGGATACCGCAACGAAATGGAAGCCAAAGTCACCAGTGAACGCAACGCCCTGCCCTGCCAGACCAATGGACATGCCAATAGCCTGAACAAGAGCGAGGACGACAGTGCCATAGCGGGTGTATTGACTGATCTTACGACGACCAGCCTCACCTTCCTTCTTCAACTGCTCCAACTGCGGGCTGACGGCGGTCATCAACTGCATGATGATCGATGCCGAAATGTACGGCATGATCCCCAGTGCAAAGATACTCATCCGTTCCAGCGCGCCGCCGGAAAACATGTTGAACAAGCTAAGAATGGTCCCCTCATTCTGTCGAAACAGGTCCGCCAGCCGGTCCGGGTTGATACCAGGAACTGGGATGTGCGCGCCTATCCGGTAGACGATAATCGCCAGGAGTAGAAAACGCAGTCGAGCCCAGAGCTCGGATAACCCGCCTTTGCTGAGCGCTGAGAGAGCACCTTGCTTAGCCATTTATTCCTCGAACTTGCCGCCAGCTGCTTCGATAGCCGCACGCGCACCTTTGGTGGCTGCGATACCTTTGATGGTGACAGCGCGAGTAACCTCACCGGACAACATGATTTTCACACGTTGTACGTTTTGGTTGATCACGTTGGCATCCTTCAGGGACTGCACGGTGACGATGTCGCCTTCCACTTTAGCCAGTTCGGACAAACGCACTTCTGCGCGATCCATAGCTTTCAGGGAAACGAAACCGAATTTCGGCAGACGACGATGCAACGGCTGTTGGCCGCCTTCAAAGCCCGGAGCAATAGTGCCACCGGAGCGGGAGGACTGACCTTTGTGGCCACGGCCACCGGTCTTACCCAAACCACTACCGATACCACGGCCCGGACGATGCTTTTCGCGACGGGAACCCGGCGCTGGACTCAGATCATTGAGTTTCATCGATTAACCCTCGACTCGCAGCATGTAGTAAGCCTTGTTGATCATCCCGCGATTCTCGGGAGTATCTAGCACTTCTACAGTGTGACCGATGCGACGCAGACCCAAACCCTTAACGCACAATTTGTGGTTAGGGATGCGACCGGTCATGCTTTTGATCAGCGTTACTTTAACGGTAGCCATGATCAGAAGATCTCCTTGACACTTTTACCGCGCTTGGCAGCAATAGATTCAGGAGATTGCATAGCTTTCAAACCTTTAAAAGTGGCGTGAACCACGTTTACCGGGTTAGTCGAGCCGTAGCACTTGGCCAGTACGTTCTGAACACCAGCAACTTCCAACACTGCGCGCATAGCGCCGCCAGCGATGATACCAGTACCTTCAGACGCAGGCTGCATGTACACCTTCGAAGCGCCATGAGCAGACTTCATTGCGTACTGCAGAGTGGTACCGTTAAGGTCCACCTGAATCATGTTGCGACGAGCAGCTTCCATTGCTTTCTGGATCGCAGCAGGCACTTCACGTGACTTGCCACGGCCGAAACCAACACGCCCTTTACCATCACCCACCACGGTCAACGCGGTGAAAGTGAAGATACGGCCGCCTTTAACGGTTTTAGCAACGCGGTTCACTTGAACCAGCTTCTCAATGTAGCCTTCGTCGCGTTTTTGGTCGTTATTTGACATAACTTAGAACTCCAGCCCGCCTTCACGAGCAGCATCAGCCAGCGCCTTGACGCGGCCGTGGTACTTGAAGCCAGAACGGTCAAAAGCCACTTGCGAGACGCCTACGGCTTTCGCACGCTCAGCGACCAGCTGGCCAACCTTAGTGGCCGCGTCGATGTTGCCAGTGGCTCCATCACGCAGTTCTTTGTCCAAAGTCGAGGCGCTCGCCAAGACTTTGCTGCCGTCGGCCGAGATGACCTGGGCATAAATGTGCTGCGAAGAGCGGAACACGCAGAGACGCACGACTTCTAGCTCGTGCATTTTCAAGCGTGCTTTGCGAGCGCGACGCAGTCGGGTAACTTTTTTGACGGTCATTTGCTATGCCCTACTTCTTCTTGGCTTCTTTACGGCGGACGACTTCGTCTGCGTAACGCACACCTTTGCCTTTGTACGGCTCAGGACGGCGGAAGTCGCGGATCTCAGCGGCCACTTGACCAACCAACTGCTTATCGATACCTCGGATGAAGATATCGGTCTGGTTGGGAGTCTCAGCGGTGATGCCATTCGGCAGGTCGTATTCCACTGGATGCGAAAAGCCGAGAGCCAGGGACAGCACTTTGTCTTTTGCTTGCGCTTTATAACCGACACCGACCAGCTGGAGCTTACGCTCGAAGCCTTGGCTTACGCCTTGGACCATGTTGTTAACCAGTGCACGAGTGGTGCCGGCCATTGCACGAGTCTGTTGATCGCCATTGCGAGCAGCGAAACGCAGCTCACCAGCTTCTTCAACAATCTCAATGGACGAATGGATGTTCAGATCTAGAGTGCCCTTGGCACCCTTCACCGAAAGCTGCTGGCCGACGAGTTTAACTTCGACGCCTGCTGGCAACTTAACGGGGTTCTTAGCTACGCGTGACATGCTTATCCCCCCTCAGAACACTGTGCAAAGAACTTCGCCGCCGACACCGGCAGCGCGCGCAGCACGATCCGTCATCACACCTTTGTTGGTGGAGACGATAGACACACCGAGACCGCCACGAACTTTTGGCAGATCATCGACGGACTTGTACTGACGCAGGCCTGGACGGCTAACGCGCTTCACTTCTTCGATGACTGGACGGCCTTCGAAGTACTTCAGCTCGATGGATAGCAGCGGTTTGATTTCGCTGCTGATCTGATAACCCGCAATGTAACCTTCGTCCTTGAGGACTTTGGCTACAGCTACCTTCAACGTGGAAGATGGCATGCTTACGACGGGCTTTTCAGCCATCTGGGCATTACGGATACGAGTTAGCATGTCCGCTAACGGGTCCTGCATACTCATGGGCTAGACGCTCCTGTTACAAAAATAATTAGCCTTGCGGCTACAGCTTGTCGCCGAGAAACTCCGGGCAAATGAAAGCACGGGCTCAGGCGAGCCGATCATTCTAGACACACCCCGGAAATGAATCAAGCCCCAAAAGGGGCTTGATTCAAAATCACGCTTCACACAGACCAATCTTTTACAAGATTGACCCGTGCGAGACGAGATGGACGCCTTACCAGCTAGCCTTGACCAGACCAGGAACGTCGCCACGCATTGCTGCTTCACGCAGCTTGTTACGGCCAAGGCCGAACTTGCGATAGACGCCGTGTGGACGGCCAGTGATGCGGCAGCGGTTACGCATGCGCGCAGCGCTTGCGTCACGTGGCTGCTTCTGCAGAGCTACTTGAGCTTCCCAACGTGCTTCTGGACTTGCGTTCAGATCAACGATGATAGCTTTCAGTTCTGCACGCTTCTTGGCGTACTTGGCAACCGTGAGCTGACGTTTCAGCTCGCGGTTTTTCATGCTCATCTTGGCCATTGTCCTACTCCAATCAGTTGCGGAACGGGAACTTGAAGGCACGCAGCAATGCGCGACCCTCGTCATCCGTACGAGCAGTGGTGGTCAGGGTAATGTCCAGACCGCGAAGAGCATCGATCTTGTCGTAATCGATTTCCGGGAAAATGATCTGCTCTTTAACGCCCATGCTGTAGTTACCACGACCATCGAAGGACTTGGCATTCAGGCCGCGAAAATCGCGAACCCGAGGCAGGGAGATCGACAGCAGACGATCCAGGAATTCGTACATACGATCGCGACGCAGAGTGACTTTAACGCCGATCGGCCAACCTTCACGGACTTTAAAGCCAGCGATGGATTTCCGAGCGTAAGTCACAACGACTTTCTGACCGGTGATCTTTTCCAGGTCAGCAACAGCGTGCTCGATGACTTTTTTGTCACCGACCGCTTCGCCAAGACCCATGTTAAGGGTGATCTTTGTAACGCGCGGAACTTCCATCACGTTCGAAAGCTTAAGTTCTTCCTTAAGTTTCGGAGCGATTTCCTTCCGGTAAATCTCTTTTAGTCGTGCCATGGTCTTCTACCTAGCAGTGTTCAAGCATCAACCGCTTTTTGGGTCGACTTGAAGACACGAATTTTCTTGCCGTCTTCAACTTTGAAACCAACGCGGTCAGCCTTGTTGGTTGCGCCGTTGAAAATGGCGACGTTAGAAGCGTGTAATGGCGCTTCTTTCTCGACGATACCGCCCTGAACGCCCGACGCCGGGTTAGGCTTGGTATGACGCTTAACCAGGTTGAGCCCACCAACGACCAGACGGTCGTCAACGAGAACCTTAAGCACCTTACCGCGCTTACCTTTGTCTTTGCCGGCGATCACGATGATCTCGTCGTCACGACGAATCTTTTGCATGTCGGATCTCCTTACAGCACTTCTGGGGCGAGCGAGACGATCTTCATGAACTTCTCAGTACGAAGTTCACGGGTCACTGGCCCAAAGATACGGGTGCCAATCGGCTCTTGCTTGTTGTTCAACAGAACAGCAGCGTTGCCGTCAAAGCGGATGATGGAGCCGTCAGCACGACGAACACCATGGCGAGTGCGGACTACTACTGCAGTCATCACTTGGCCTTTTTTCACCTTGCCGCGCGGAATTGCTTCCTTGACGGTCACTTTGATGATGTCACCGATACCAGCGTAACGACGATGGGAGCCACCCAGCACCTTGATGCACATAACGCGGCGTGCGCCGCTGTTATCGGCCACATCGAGCATGGATTGAGTCTGAATCATATAATTTCTCCGACCCCTAGTCCTTAGACTTCCACAGCGCGTTCGAGAATATCAACCAATGCCCAAGACTTGGTCTTGGCCAGCGGACGAGTTTCACGAATCGTGACTTTGTCGCCGATGTGGCACTGATTGGTTTCGTCGTGCGCGTGCAGCTTAGTCGAACGCTTAACATATTTACCGTAGATCGGGTGCTTTACGCGACGCTCGATCAGAACGGTGATGGTCTTGTCCATCTTGTCGCTGACAACACGGCCAGTCAGCGTACGGACGGTTTTTTCGGCTTCAGCCATGATCACTTACCTGCCTGCTGGTTAAGCACAGTCTTCACGCGAGCAATGTCACGTTTAACTTGCGAGAGCAGGTGAGACTGCCCCAACTGGCCAGTTGCTTTCTGCATACGCAGATTGAACTGGTCGCGCAGCAGGCCGAGCAATTGCTCGTTCAGCTGCTGTGCTGATTTTTCACGAAGTTCATTCGCTTTCATCACATCACCGTCCGTTTAACAAAGGAGGTGGCGAGTGGCAGCTTCGCAGCAGCCAGGGCGAAAGCCTCACGCGCCAGCTCTTCAGTAACACCCTCGATTTCATACAGGACTTTGCCTGGCTGAATCTGGGCAACCCAGTACTCAACGTTACCCTTACCTTTACCCATCCGAACTTCGAGTGGCTTTTTGGTTACAGGTTTGTCCGGGAATACACGGATCCAGATTTTGCCGCCACGTTTAACGTGACGGGTCAGTGCACGACGCGCTGACTCAATCTGACGAGCGGTGAGACGACCACGAGCAACAGACTTCAGCGCATATTCGCCGAAGCTGACTTTGCTACCGCGCTGAGCCAAGCCACGGTTGTGGCCTGTCATCTGCTTGCGGAACTTCGTACGCTTTGGTTGCAACATTTGGCGTACCCCTTACTTAGCAGCTTTTTTACGAGGCGCTGGTGCTTGTGGTTTCAGCTCTTCTTGGCGACCACCAATTACTTCGCCTTTGAAGATCCAAACCTTTACACCGATCACACCATAAGTGGTGTGAGCTTCGTAGTTGGCATAGTCGATGTCAGCACGCAGGGTGTGCAGTGGCACACGACCCTCGCGATACCATTCAGTACGTGCGATTTCAGCACCGCCGAGACGACCGCTCACTTGGATTTTGATGCCTTTGGCACCAATGCGCATGGCGTTCTGAACAGCGCGCTTCATAGCGCGACGGAACATTACGCGACGCTCCAGCTGCTGAGCTACGCTCTGCGCAACCAGCATACCGTCAAGCTCCGGCTTGCGGATCTCTTCGATATTGATGTGCACAGGCACACCCATTTGCTTGGTCAGGTCCTGACGCAGTTTCTCAACATCTTCACCTTTCTTGCCGATCACGATGCCGGGACGAGCGGTGTGGATGGTGATACGTGCAGTCTGAGCCGGACGATGGATATCGATACGGCTTACGGACGCGCTTTTTAGTTTGTCTTGGAGATACTCGCGCACCTTCAGATCAGCGAACAAATAGTCCGCATAAGTCCGACCGTCTGCGTACCAGACGGAGGTGTGCTCCTTGACGATTCCCAGGCGAATGCCAATGGGATGTACTTTCTGACCCATCTCTTCGACTCCGTTACTTGTCAGCAACCTTGACAGTGATATGGCAAGACCGCTTGACGATGCGATCAGCGCGGCCTTTGGCACGCGGCATGATTCGCTTCAGCGAACGCCCTTCGTTGACGAAAACGGTGGAGACCTTAAGGTCATCAACGTCTGCGCCTTCGTTATGCTCGGCGTTGGCTACGGCCGACTCCAGCACTTTCTTCAGGATCTCGGCGGCTTTCTTACTGCTGAAAGCCAACAGGTTGAGCGCTTCGCCCACCTTCTTCCCGCGGATCTGGTCGGCGACCAAGCGGGCTTTCTGGGCGGAGATTCGAGCGCCCGACAACTTAGCGGCTACTTCCATCGTTCCTTACCCCTTAACGCTTGGCTTTCTTGTCTGCCACGTGCCCACGATAAGTGCGGGTACCGGCAAACTCGCCTAGTTTATGGCCGACCATGTCTTCGTTCACAAGAACTGGGACATGTTGACGACCGTTATGCACAGCAATGGTCAAACCGACCATTTGCGGCAGAATCATAGAACGGCGCGACCAGGTCTTAACTGGTTTGCGATCATTCTTTTCCGCCGCCACTTCGATCTTCTTCAGTAGGTGAAGATCGATAAAAGGACCTTTTTTCAGAGAACGTGGCACTGTCGTATCCCTCTATTTACTTGCGACGACGGACGATCATTTTGTCGGTACGCTTATTACCACGAGTCTTCGCGCCCTTAGTCGGGAAGCCCCACGGCGATACCGGATGACGACCACCAGAGGTACGACCTTCACCACCACCATGTGGGTGGTCAACCGGGTTCATGGCAACACCACGAACGGTTGGGCGAACGCCACGCCAGCGTTTGGCACCAGCTTTACCCAGCGAACGCAGGCTGTGCTCGGAGTTCGAGACTTCGCCAAGCGTTGCACGGCATTCAGCCAATACTTTACGCATTTCACCAGAGCGCAGACGCAGGGTCACGTAGACACCATCACGCGCTACCAGCTGAGCAGAAGCACCAGCGGAACGAGCGATTTGCGCGCCTTTACCCGGCTTCAACTCGATGCCGTGTACGGTGCTACCCACTGGAATGTTGCGCAACTGAAGAGCGTTGCCCGGCTTGATCGGTGCCAAGGCACCTGCGATCAGCTGGTCGCCAGCACTAATGCCTTTAGGGGCAATAATGTAGCGGCGCTCGCCATCTGCGTACAACAGCAGGGCGATGTGAGCAGTACGGTTTGGATCGTATTCGATACGCTCAACGGTGGCACTGATGCCATCTTTGTCGTTACGACGGAAATCGACCAAACGATAATGCTGCTTATGACCACCACCGATGTGACGAGTGGTAATACGGCCATTGTTGTTACGACCACCAGTCTTCGATTTCTTCTCGAGCAGCGGTGCGTGAGGAGCGCCTTTATGCAGCTCCTGGTTGACCACCTTGACCACAAAACGGCGGCCAGGGGAAGTCGGTTTGCATTTAACGATTGCCATGATGCACCCCTTCCTTACTCAGCACTGCTGCTGAAATCGAGATCTTGGCCCGGTTGAAGGGAAATAATCGCCTTCTTCCAGTCATTACGCTTGCCCAGACCGCGAGCAGTACGTTTGCTCTTACCCAGAACATTCAGGGTAGTAACACGCTCTACTTTCACGCTGAACAGGCTTTCGACGGCCTTCTTGATTTCCAGCTTGGTTGCGTCAGTAGCAACCTTGAAAACGAACTGGCCTTTCTTGTCAGCCAGAACCGTAGCCTTCTCGGAAACGTGCGGGCCGAGTAGAACTTTAAATACGCGTTCCTGGTTCATCCCAGCAGCTCCTCGAATTTCTTCACGGCCGACACGGTGATCAACACCTTGTCGTATGCGATCAGACTAACTGGATCGGAACCCTGTACGTCACGAACATCAACGTGCGGCAGGTTACGAGCAGCCAGGTACAGGTTCTGATCAACAGCATCAGACACGATCAAGACATCAGTCAGACCCATGCCATTCAGCTTGTTCAGCAGGTCTTTGGTTTTCGGCGCTTCAACTACGAAGTCCTGAACCACGACCAGACGATCAGTACGTACCAGCTCAGCAAGGATGGAGCGCAATGCTGCGCGATACATCTTCTTGTTGAGTTTCTGGGAGTGATCCTGAGGACGAGCAGCAAAAGTGGTACCGCCGCCACGCCAGATTGGGCTACGGATAGTACCGGCACGAGCACGACCAGTACCTTTCTGACGCCATGGGCGCTTACCGCCACCGGAAACGTCTGAACGGGTCTTCTGGGCCTTGCTACCTTGACGGCCGCCGGCCATGTAGGCCACGACTGCTTGGTGAACCAGCGTCTCGTTGAACTCGCCGCCGAACGTCAGTTCGGAAACTTCGATCGCCTGAGCGTCATTTACATTTAATTGCATGTCAGCTTCCCCTTAACCGCGAGCCTTGGCTGCCGGACGTACAACCAGGTTGCCGCCAGTAGCGCCAGGAACAGCACCCTTGACCAACAACAGATTGCGTTCAGCGTCCACGCGCACCACTTCCAGGGACTGCACGGTCACGCGCTCAGCGCCCATATGACCGGACATTTTTTTGCCCTTGAATACACGACCAGGAGTCTGGCACTGGCCGATTGAGCCCGGGACGCGGTGGGATACGGAGTTGCCGTGAGTATTGTCTTGGCCACGGAAATTGTGGCGTTTGATCGTACCCTGGAAACCTTTACCTTTGGACTGACCGGTCACATCGACCATCTGACCAGCGGCGAAGATTTCTGCATTGATTACGTCGCCAGCCTGGTAGTCGCCTTCTTCAAGACGAAACTCCCAAACACCGCGACCAGCAGCAACGTTCGCTTTTGCGAAGTGACCTGCTTGAGCAGCAGTCACACGCGAAGCACGACGCACACCGACAGTGACTTGCACTGCACGATAGCCATCAGTTTCTTCGGTTTTGAACTGGGTGACGCGATTCGGCTCGATCTCAATGACCGTAACCGGAATGGAGACACCTTCTTCGGTGAAAATACGGGTCATACCGCATTTACGACCGACTACACCAATAGTCATGTTGTAAACCTCATGAGTGTACGGGGCTTTCACCCGCTATGGCCGCCCATTTCAGAGCGTTACACGACTAAGACCCGAGTCTTAGCCGAGGCTGATCTGTACTTCCACACCGGCCGCAAGATCAAGCTTCATAAGTGCGTCAACGGTTTTATCCGTTGGCTGGACGATGTCCAGAACGCGCTTGTGAGTACGGATCTCATACTGGTCGCGCGCGTCTTTGTTGACGTGCGGAGAAACCAGAACAGTGAACCGCTCTTTACGGGTAGGAAGTGGAATCGGACCACGCACCTGTGCACCAGTACGTTTCGCGGTTTCCACGATTTCCTGGGTGGATTGGTCGATCAGACGATGGTCAAAAGCCTTCAACCTGATACGGATTTGCTGATTTTGCATTGGATTTCAGACTCCCAGCTGCTATTCCCACCGGACGCAATACGCCCGTTAAAAGGAGGCGCAATTCTATAGACGGCCCAACCTAGTGTCAACCCAATAAAAAAGCCCCCGCAAGCGGGGGCCCTTTTATCAATCAACGCTTACGCGAGGATCTTGGCTACTACGCCAGCGCCGACGGTACGACCGCCTTCACGAATGGCGAAACGCAGACCTTCTTCCATCGCGATGGTTTTGATCAGGGTAACAGTCATTTGAATGTTATCACCTGGCATTACCATTTCAACGCCTTCTGGCAATTCGCAGTTACCGGTCACGTCAGTTGTACGGAAGTAGAACTGTGGACGGTAGCCTTTGAAGAACGGAGTATGACGGCCGCCTTCTTCTTTGCTCAGAACGTAAACTTCTGCGGTGAACGTGGTGTGCGGCTTAACCGAACCCGGCTTGACCAGAACCTGGCCACGCTCAACGTCTTCACGCTTGGTACCGCGCAACAGCACGCCGCAGTTCTCGCCAGCACGACCTTCGTCGAGCAGCTTACGGAACATTTCAACGCCGGTGCAGGTAGTGGTGACGGTGTCACGCAGACCAACGATCTCGATCGATTCCTGGATCTTGATGATCCCACGCTCGATACGACCTGTTACCACGGTGCCACGACCAGAGATCGAGAACACGTCTTCGATTGGCATCAGGAACGGCTTGTCGATCGCACGCACTGGATCTGGGATGTAGCTGTCCAGAGTCTCAAGCAGCTTAAGAACCGAAGTGGTACCCATTTCGTTATCGTCCAGACCTTCCAGCGCCATACGCGCGGAACCGATAATGATTGGAGTATCGTCACCTGGGAAGTCGTAAGTGCTCAGCAGATCGCGCACTTCCATCTCAACCAGTTCCAACAGCTCAGCGTCGTCTACCAAGTCAGCCTTGTTCAGGTAAACAACGATGTACGGAACACCTACCTGACGGGACAACAGGATGTGCTCGCGAGTCTGAGGCATAGGACCATCAGCTGCCGAGCAAACCAGGATAGCGCCGTCCATCTGCGCAGCACCGGTGATCATGTTCTTCACATAGTCAGCGTGACCTGGGCAGTCAACGTGAGCGTAGTGACGGATCTTGGTGTGGTATTCAACGTGAGCAGTGTTGATGGTGATACCACGAGCCTTTTCTTCCGGCGCGCTATCGATGCTGCCGAAATCAGCTGCTTTACCACCAAACGCTTCTGCAGCCACTCGAGTCAGAGCAGCAGTCAGAGTGGTTTTGCCATGGTCAACGTGACCAATGGTGCCAACGTTGACGTGCGGGAGGGTACGTTCAAATTTTTCTTTAGCCACGACAATTAACTCCTAGCCTAAAGGGGCTGAATCAGCCTTGTTTTTTAGTGACAGCTTCGACGATATGCGCCGGAGCTACATCGTATTTTTTGAATTCCATAGAGTAGCTCGCGCGACCCTGAGACATGGAACGGACGTCGGTCGCATAACCGAACATCTCACCCAACGGAACCTCGGCGCGAATCACTTTGCCGGAAACCGTATCTTCCATACCCAAGATCATGCCGCGACGACGATTCAAGTCGCCCATCACGTCACCCATATAGTCCTCAGGTGTAACAACCTCTACAGCCATGACCGGCTCAAGCAGAACACCACCACCTTTAGTGGCCAACTGCTTGGTCGCCATGGAAGCAGCCACCTTAAACGCCATCTCGTTGGAGTCGACGTCATGGTAAGAACCATCGAACACAGTAGCCTTCAGGCCGATCAGCGGATAGCCGGCAACAACGCCGTTCTTCATCTGCTCTTCGATACCCTTCTGGATAGCCGGGATGAATTCCTTAGGAACCACACCACCCACTACTTCGTTCACGAATTGCAGACCTTCCTGACCTTCGTCAGCAGGAGCAAAACGAATCCAGCAGTGGCCGAACTGACCACGACCGCCGGACTGGCGAACGAACTTGCCTTCGATCTCACAGGCCTTCGTGATTTTTTCACGATAGGAAACCTGTGGCTTACCGATGTTGGCTTCGACGTTGAACTCACGGCGCATCCGGTCTACCAGGATGTCCAGGTGCAACTCGCCCATGCCAGAGATGATCGTTTGACCAGTCTCTTCATCAGTTTTGACGCGGAAAGATGGATCTTCCTGAGCAAGTTTGCCCAGAGCGATACCCATTTTTTCCTGGTCATCCTTAGTCTTTGGCTCAACGGCAACCGAAATAACGGGTTCCGGGAAGTCCATACGAACGAGGATGATCGGCTTGTCGCTCGAGCAAAGGGTGTCACCGGTGGTGACGTCCTTCATACCAATCAAGGCCGCGATGTCACCAGCGCGTACTTCCTTGATCTCTTCACGAGTGTTCGCATGCATTTGCACCATACGACCAACGCGCTCTTTCTTGCCCTTGACCGAGTTGATCACGCCGTCGCCGGAGCTCAACACGCCCGAGTAAACGCGCACGAAAGTCAGAGTACCCACGAATGGGTCGGTAGCAATTTTGAAAGCCAGAGCCGAGAACGGTTCGTCGTCGTTTGCATGACGTTCCATAGCGACTTCTTCGTCATCCGGGTCAGAACCCTTGATGGCTGGAATGTCAGCTGGAGCCGGCAGGAAATCGATAACGGCGTCTAGAACCAGGGGAACGCCCTTGTTCTTGAACGAAGAACCGCAGACAGCAAGAACGATCTCACCAGCGATAGTACGCTGACGCAGAGCAGACTTGATCTCTTCGATGGTGAGCTCTTCACCTTCGAGGTACTTGTTCATCAACTCTTCAGTGGCTTCGGCCGCAGCCTCTACCATGTTGCCGCGCCACTCTTCAGCCAGCTCAAGCATGTCCGCCGGAATTGCTTCGCGGCGTGGAGCCATGCCCTTGTCAGCATCATCCCAGTAGACCGCTTCCATGTTGATCAGATCGATCTGACCCTGGAAGTTATCTTCAGCGCCAATAGCGAGCTGAATAGGGACTGGAGTGTGACCCAGGCGCTGCTTGATCTGAGCGACAACGCGCAGGAAGTTAGCACCCGCACGGTCCATCTTGTTTACGTAAACAAGACGCGGAACACCGTATTTGTTGGCTTGACGCCATACGGTTTCCGACTGAGGCTCAACACCCGAAGTGCCACAGAACACAACGACAGCGCCATCAAGTACGCGCAGCGAACGCTCTACTTCAATAGTGAAGTCAACGTGGCCAGGGGTGTCGATGATGTTGAAGCGATACTTGTCGAACTGCTTGGCAGAACCCGACCAGAAGGCCGTGGTTGCAGCGGAGGTGATAGTGATACCACGCTCCTGCTCCTGCACCATCCAGTCCATGGTCGCGGCGCCATCATGCACCTCGCCCATTTTGTGGTTTACGCCAGTGTAAAAAAGGACGCGCTCGGTGGTGGTGGTTTTACCAGCATCCACGTGAGCTACGATACCAATGTTACGGTAGCGGTTAATCGGAGTAGTACGAGCCATAAAGCCCTCGCAAAATTAGTGATGCCGAAATTAGAAGCGGTAGTGCGAGAAAGCCTTGTTGGCTTCAGCCATACGGTGCACGTCTTCACGCTTCTTAACTGCAGCACCTTTACCTTCAGCAGCGTCCATCAATTCGCCAGCCAAACGCAGAGCCATAGACTTTTCGCCACGCTTGCGCGCGAAGTCTACCAACCAGCGCATTGCCAGGGCGTTACGACGGGACGGACGAACTTCGACCGGAACCTGGTAAGTAGCACCGCCTACACGGCGCGACTTCACTTCGACCAGCGGAGCGATGGCGTCGAGAGCTTTCTCGAAGATTTCCAGGGGGTCGCTGTTCTTGCGTTCTTTAACCTTTTCCAGCGCGCCATAAACGATACGCTCGGCAACGGCTTTCTTGCCGCTTTCCATCACGTGGTTCATGAACTTGGCCAGAATCTGGCTGCCGTATTTTGGATCGTCAAGCACATCGCGCTTGGCTGCTACGCGTCTTCTTGGCATGGATAAGCCCTCAAACGGTCTTCAGGTTAGCTCGGGACCACAGCGCTCTTGCGAGGTGCGCCCGACCTTACTCTTATCGACTCAGAAAAATAGAAATCTGCAATTTATCGCAAAAAACGGCCGATTACTTCGGACGTTTGGTACCGTATTTCGAACGACCTTGGTTACGACCTTTAACGCCGGAAGTATCCAGGGAGCCGCGAACGGTGTGGTAACGAACACCTGGCAAGTCTTTTACACGACCGCCACGAATCAGTACGACGCTGTGCTCTTGCAGGTTGTGACCTTCACCACCGATGTACGAGGAAACCTCGAAACCGTTGGTCAGGCGCACACGGCATACTTTACGCAGTGCCGAGTTTGGTTTTTTCGGCGTAGTTGTATACACACGGGTGCATACGCCACGACGTTGCGGGCAGTTCTGCAGCGCAGGTACGTCGGATTTCTCGACGATACGCTTACGCGGCTGACGTACCAGCTGGTTGATAGTTGCCATCTACTAGCTCCACTGTTGTCTTGCGACGCTATTGTCTTACAAGAAAAGCAAAATGGCAGGACACGAGTCCCGCCAAATTTAGGGGTACAAGAGTCTAAAGAGGATCCTGCCCCCAGTCAAGACAAAGCCCCAACCTCCCCGACCATGAAGACAACAGCATAACGCCATTGCCTTTTGGCCGGGAGGGCCAGGGCTTCAATCTTAATTACCGCTTGAGTTCAACGCTTCGGTCAGTGCAGCTTCGACTTCACTGGCGCTAACACGCAACGGTTTGTCTGCTTCACGGCGACGTTTGCGCTCGCTGTGATAAGCCAGACCGGTACCGGCCGGGATCAAACGACCCACGACCACGTTTTCTTTCAGGCCGCGCAAGTAGTCGCGCTTGCCGGTTACAGCCGCTTCGGTCAGTACCCGCGTTGTCTCCTGGAAGGAGGCTGCGGAGATGAACGACTCGGTGGACAACGATGCCTTGGTGATACCCAGCAACACACGAGTGAACTTGGAAACGAATTTCTCGTCCGCGCTCAGGCGCTCGTTCTCGACCAGAACATGCGTCAACTCCATCTGGTCGCCCTTGATGAAGGTTGAATCGCCAGACTCGGCGATCTCAACTTTACGCAGCATCTGACGAAGAATCGTTTCGATGTGCTTATCGTTGATTTTCACGCCTTGCAGACGATAAACGTCTTGGATCTCGTTAACGATGTACTTGGCCAGCGCACTCACACCCAGCAGACGCAGGATATCGTGTGGATCGCTCGGGCCGTCGGAGATGACTTCACCGCGGTTCACTTGCTCGCCTTCGAAGACGTTCAGGTGACGCCACTTTGGAATCAGCTCTTCGTACAAGTCGCTGCCATCGTTCGGGGTAATGACCAGACGGCGCTTGCCTTTGGTCTCTTTACCGAACGCGATGGTGCCGCTGACCTCAGCCAGAATGGAGGCTTCTTTCGGACGACGCGCTTCGAACAAGTCGGCAACACGCGGCAGACCACCGGTGATGTCACGGGTTTTCGAAGTCTCTTGCGGGATACGGGCGATAACATCACCGATCGCAACCTGCACACCATCCGCAACACCGACCAGGGCGTTAGCCGGCAGGAAGTACTGAGCCGGTACGTCGGTACCTGGCAGCAGCAGATCCTTGCCATCCACACCGACCATCTTAACGGCAGGACGGATGTCCTTACCGGCAGCTGGACGGTCTTTGGCGTCGAGTACTTCGATGTTGGTCATACCGGTCAATTCGTCTGTCTGACGCTTGATCGTGATGCCTTCTTCCATGCCCACGTAGGTCACGGTACCTTTCATCTCGGTGACGATTGGGTGAGTGTGCGGATCCCACTTGGCCACGATTGCGCCAGCGTCGACCTTGTCGCCTTCCTTCACCGAAATCACAGCACCGTACGGCAGCTTGTAACGCTCACGCTCACGACCGTAGTCATCAGCAATAGCCAGTTCACCAGAACGAGACACTGCAACCAGGCAACCATCAACTCGCTCAACGTGCTTCAGGTTGTGCAGGCGGA
This sequence comes from Pseudomonas sp. 5C2, assembly GCF_034314155.1. Classification (NCBI taxonomy): domain Bacteria; kingdom Pseudomonadati; phylum Pseudomonadota; class Gammaproteobacteria; order Pseudomonadales; family Pseudomonadaceae; genus Pseudomonas; species Pseudomonas sp. 5C2. The sequence goes on from NZ_JAVIWH010000003.1 coordinate 515,586, forward strand.
CAGTACCGCCATTCTTCACCTGAACGCTGTCAGCAGCAGAGGTCCGACTTGCCGCACCACCGATGTGGAACGTACGCATGGTCAGCTGAGTACCCGGCTCACCGATCGACTGCGCAGCGATTACGCCGACAGCTTCACCGATGTTCACCTGATGCCCGCGAGCCAGGTCACGACCGTAGCACTTGGCGCAGATACCGAAACGAGTTTCGCAGCTGATTGGCGAACGTACGATCACTTCATCGATGCTGTTCAGCTCGATGAACTCAACCCACTTCTCGTCAACCAGGGTGCCTGCAGGAACGATGACATCATCGGTACCCGGCTTGAACACGTCACGGGCGATAACTCGACCCAGTACGCGCTCACCCAATGGCTCAACGACGTCGCCGCCTTCAATGTGCGGCGTCATCAGCAGACCGTGCTCGGTACCGCAGTCGACTTCTGTAACCACCAGATCCTGAGCCACGTCTACCAGACGACGAGTCAGATAACCGGAGTTCGCAGTTTTCAACGCGGTATCCGCCAAACCTTTACGAGCACCGTGAGTGGAGATGAAGTACTGAAGTACGCTCAAACCTTCACGGAAGTTCGCAGTGATCGGCGTTTCGATGATCGAGCCATCCGGCTTGGCCATCAAGCCACGCATACCTGCGAGCTGACGAATCTGTGCAGCGGAACCCCGTGCGCCGGAGTCAGCCATCATGTACATCGAGTTGAAGGATTCCTGATCAACTTCGACGCCATGACGGTCGATGACTTTCTCTTTCGAGAGGTTCGACATCATCGCCTTGGAAACTTCGTCGTTGGCCTTGGACCAAAGGTCGATCACCTTGTTGTACTTCTCGCCCTGGGTTACCAGGCCTGAGGCGTACTGACTTTCGATCTCTTTAACTTCTTCGGTCGCAGCGTCGATGATGCGAGCTTTTTCATCAGGGATAACGAAGTCGTTAACACCAATGGAAACACCCGAAATAGTCGAGTAGGCAAAACCGGTATACATCAATTGGTCAGCGAAAATAACGGTCTCTTTCAAACCAACCACGCGGTAGCACTGGTTGATCAGTTTGGAGATCGCTTTTTTCTTCATCGGCTGGTTGACCACGTCGTACGACAGGCCGGCCGGAACCACCTGGAACAACAGCGCACGGCCGACGGTTGTGTCGACGATACGGGTGTTCTTGACGCTGCCACCATCACGATCATTGACGGTTTCGTGGATGCGGACTTTGACTTTGGCATGCAGCGCGGCTTCGCCGGCACGGAACACACGGTCAACTTCCTGCAGATCCGCGAACACACGACCTTCGCCCTTGGCGTTGATCGCTTCACGCGTCATGTAGTACAGACCCAATACAACGTCCTGCGACGGAACGATGATTGGCTCACCGTTGGCTGGCGACAGGATGTTGTTGGTCGACATCATCAGCGCACGCGCTTCGAGCTGGGCTTCCAGCGTCAGCGGTACGTGAACGGCCATTTGGTCGCCGTCGAAGTCGGCGTTGTACGCAGCACAGACCAACGGGTGAAGCTGAATAGCTTTACCTTCGATCAGAACCGGTTCAAACGCCTGGATACCCAGACGGTGAAGAGTCGGTGCACGGTTGAGGAGAACCGGGTGTTCGCGAATCACTTCAGCGAGAACGTCCCAAACCTCTGGCAACTCGCGCTCAACCATTTTCTTCGCGGCTTTGATGGTGGTGGCGAGGCCACGCATTTCCAACTTACCGAAAATGAACGGCTTGAACAGCTCGAGAGCCATTTTCTTTGGCAGACCGCACTGGTGCAGACGCAGAGCCGGGCCTACGGTAATTACCGAACGACCCGAGTAGTCAACACGCTTACCGAGCAAGTTCTGACGGAAACGACCTTGCTTACCCTTGATCATGTCAGCCAGGGACTTCAGAGGACGCTTGTTCGAACCAGTAATGGCACGGCCACGACGGCCGTTGTCGAGCAAGGCATCGACCGCTTCCTGCAACATACGCTTTTCGTTGCGCACGATGATGTCCGGTGCGGACAGATCAAGCAGGCGCTTCAAGCGGTTGTTACGGTTGATCACTCGACGATACAGATCGTTGAGGTCGGACGTCGCGAAACGACCACCGTCAAGCGGAACCAAAGGACGCAGATCTGGCGGCAGAACCGGCAGAACGGTCAGCACCATCCACTCAGGAAGGTTGCCGGAACCCTGGAAGGCTTCCATCAACTTCAAGCGCTTGGACAGCTTCTTGATTTTGGTTTCGGAGTTGGTTTGCGGAATTTCTTCGCGCAGACGGCCAATCTCGTGTTCCAAGTCGATAGCGTGCAGCAGTTCACGGACAGCTTCAGCACCCATACGGGCGTCGAAGTCATCGCCGAACTCTTCGAGTGCTTCAAAGTACTGCTCGTCGTTGAGCAGTTGACCCTTTTCAAGGGTGGTCATGCCTGGATCGATAACGACATAGCTCTCGAAATAGAGAACGCGTTCGATATCACGCAGGGTCATGTCCATCAGCAAGCCGATACGGGACGGCAGGGACTTCAGGAACCAGATGTGGGCAACTGGCGAGGCCAGTTCGATGTGAGCCATACGCTCGCGACGAACTTTTGCCAGCGCGACTTCTACGCCGCACTTCTCGCAGATCACACCACGATGCTTCAAGCGCTTGTACTTACCGCACAGGCACTCGTAATCCTTTACCGGGCCAAAGATCTTGGCGCAGAACAGGCCGTCACGCTCAGGTTTGAACGTACGGTAGTTGATGGTTTCCGGTTTTTTAACTTCACCGAACGACCACGAACGGATCATCTCAGGCGATGCCAATCCAATACGGATGGCGTCGAACTCTTCGACTTGACCCTGGTTTTTCAGCAAATTCAGTAGGTCTTTCAAGGCCTTTCCTCCTGGCGGAGCAGGGAGCAGGCAATACAGCCCTGCTCCCAATTCGCGTCACGTGTTATTCGGTTTCCAGATCGATATCGATACCGAGCGAACGAATTTCTTTGATCAACACGTTGAAGGACTCGGGCATGCCCGGCTCCATACGGTGATCGCCGTCCACGATGTTTTTGTACATCTTGGTCCGACCGTTCACATCGTCCGACTTCACTGTGAGCATTTCTTGCAGAGTGTAAGCCGCGCCGTATGCTTCCAGCGCCCACACTTCCATCTCCCCGAAACGCTGACCACCGAACTGAGCCTTACCACCCAGCGGCTGCTGGGTAACCAGGCTGTAAGAACCAGTGGAACGCGCGTGCATCTTGTCGTCCACCAAGTGGTTCAGCTTCAGCATGTACATGTAGCCAACTGTTACCGGGCGCTCGAATTTGTTGCCGGTACGACCGTCGAACAGCTGCATCTGGCCGCTTTCTGGCATATCAGCCAGTTTAAGCATTGCCTTGATTTCGCTTTCCTTGGCACCGTCGAACACCGGAGTTGCCATTGGCACGCCGTTGCGAAGGTTCTTCGCGAGATCCAGGATTTCCTTGTCGGTGAAGTCTTCCAGATTTTCCTGGCGACCGCCGATTTCGTTGTAGATCTCGTTGAGGAACTTGCGCAAGTCTGCGACTTTACGCTGCTCTTCAAGCATACGGTTGATCTTCTCACCCAAGCCCTTGGCAGCAAGGCCCAGGTGGGTTTCAAGGATCTGACCGACGTTCATACGCGAAGGTACGCCCAGCGGGTTGAGGACGATATCGACCGGTGTGCCATTGGCATCGTGCGGCATGTCTTCAACTGGCATGATCACGGAGACCACACCTTTGTTACCGTGACGACCAGCCATCTTGTCACCCGGCTGGATGCGACGGCGGATTGCCAGGTAAACCTTGACGATCTTCAGAACGCCAGGTGCCAGGTCATCGCCCTGCTGCAGCTTGCGTTTCTTGTCTTCGAACTTGTCATCCAAAAGACGGCGACGATCAACGATGTAAGCCTGAGCCTTCTCGAGCTGCTCGTTCAGAGCATCTTCAACCATGCGCAGTTTGAACCACTGACCATGCTCGAGACCGTCGAGAATTTCGTCGGTGATGTCCTGACCCTTCTTCAGACCTGCGCCGCCTTCAGCCGTACGGCCTACCAAAGCGGAACGCAGACGTTCGAACGTAGCGCCTTCGACGATACGGAACTCTTCGTTCAAGTCCTTACGGATTTCGTCGAGCTGGATCTTCTCGATGGACAGAGCACGAGCATCACGCTCAACACCGTCACGAGTGAAGACCTGAACGTCGATGACAGTGCCCTTGGTACCCGTAGGTACGCGCAGGGAAGTGTCCTTAACGTCGCTCGCCTTCTCACCGAAGATCGCACGCAACAGTTTTTCTTCTGGTGTCAGCTGGGTCTCGCCTTTCGGAGTGACCTTACCGACCAGAATGTCGCCAGCGCCGACTTCAGCACCGACATAAACGATACCGGCTTCATCAAGCTTGTTCAGTGCAGCTTCACCCACGTTCGGAATGTCTGCAGTGATCTCTTCAGGCCCAAGCTTGGTGTCACGAGCCACACAGGTCAGTTCCTGAATGTGGATCGTGGTGAAACGGTCTTCTTGAACAACACGCTCGGACAGGAGGATGGAGTCTTCGAAGTTGTAACCGTTCCACGCCATGAATGCGATGCGCATGTTCTGACCCAGAGCCAGCTCACCCATATCGGTGGACGGACCGTCAGCCATGATGTCGCTACGCTCAACCCGATCACCCTTGCTCACCAGCGGACGCTGGTTGATGCAGGTGTTCTGGTTGGAACGGGTGTATTTGGTCAGGTTGTAGATGTCTACACCAGCTTCACCGGTTTCAACTTCGTCATCAGCAACACGAACCACGATACGGCTGGCATCGACCGAGTCGATCACGCCGCCACGACGAGCCACGACGCAAACACCGGAGTCACGGGCAACGTTACGCTCCATCCCGGTGCCGACCAGCGGCTTGTCGGAACGCAGGGTCGGTACCGCCTGACGCTGCATGTTCGAACCCATCAACGCACGGTTGGCGTCGTCATGCTCGAGGAACGGGATCAGCGAGGCCGCTACCGAAACTACCTGCTTCGGCGAAACGTCCATCAGCGTCACGTCTTCAGGCGCCTTGACGGTGAATTCGTTGAGGTGACGTACCGCAACCAATTCGTCGATCAGGTGACCGGTGTCGTTCATCGTGGCCGAAGCCTGAGCGATAACGTGATCCGCTTCTTCGATAGCCGAGAGGAACACGATTTCGGTAGTCACCAGTGCGTCTTTAACCACACGGTACGGGCTTTCGAGGAAGCCGTACTGGTTGGTACGCGCATAGGCAGCCAAGGAGTTGATCAGACCAATGTTCGGACCTTCCGGCGTTTCAATCGGGCATACACGACCATAGTGAGTCGGGTGTACGTCACGAACTTCGAAGCCGGCACGTTCACGAGTCAAACCACCAGGGCCGAGTGCAGAGACACGACGCTTGTGGGTGATCTCGGACAGCGGGTTGTTCTGGTCCATGAACTGCGAAAGCTGGCTGGAACCGAAGAACTCTTTGACCGCGGCTGCGACTGGCTTGGCGTTGATCAGGTCTTGAGGCATCAGACCTTCGCTTTCCGCCATCGACAGACGCTCTTTGACCGCACGCTCTACACGTACCAGGCCAACGCGGAACTGGTTTTCGGCCATTTCGCCAACACAACGAACACGACGGTTACCCAAGTGGTCGATGTCATCGACGATGCCTTTCCCGTTACGGATATCAACCAGCGTCTTCAGGACGGCGACGATATCTTCTTTGCACAACACACCCGAACCTTCGATCTCGGTACGACCGATACGACGGTTGAACTTCATCCGACCGACTGCAGACAGGTCATAGCGCTCAGGGCTGAAGAACAGGTTGTTGAACAGCGTTTCGGCTGCATCTTTGGTCGGTGGCTCACCAGGACGCATCATGCGATAGATCTCGACCAGCGCTTCCAATTGGTTGCTGGTGGAGTCGATCTTCAGCGTGTCAGAGACAAACGGACCGCAATCGATATCGTTGGTGTACAACGTTTCGACACGGACAACCTGAGCCTTGGCGATTTTTGCCAGAATCTCGGTGTTCAGCTCCGTGTTGCATTCGGCAATGATTTCGCCGGTCGCTGGATGCACGATGATCTTGGCGGTAGTGCGACCCAGGACATAGTCCATAGGCACTTCCAGCTCTTTGATCCCGGCTTTTTCCATCTGGTTTACATGGCGAGCGGTGATCCGACGACCTTGTTCGACAATGACTTTGCCTTTGTCGTCCAAGATGTCAATAGCCGCAATTTCACCACGAAGACGCTGAGGAATCAGCTCCAGATTCAGGTTTTCACCCTGCACATGGAAAATGTTGGTGGTATAGAACGCATCGAGCACTTGCTCAGTCGTATAGCCCAGCGCGCGCAACAATACGGACGCAGGCAGCTTACGACGACGGTCGATACGAACGAACACGCAGTCTTTCGGGTCGAACTCGAAGTCCAGCCACGAGCCGCGGTATGGAATGATACGCGCGGAATAAAGCAGCTTACCGGAGCTGTGCGTCTTACCGCGGTCGTGGTCGAAGAACACGCCCGGGGAACGGTGCAACTGGGAAACGATTACGCGCTCGGTACCGTTGATTACGAAGGTACCGTTCTCAGTCATCAGGGGAATTTCACCCATGTAGACTTCTTGCTCTTTGATGTCCTTGATCGCTTTATTCGACGATTCTTTGTCGAAAATGATCAAACGGACCTTGACCCGCAAAGGCACAGCGTAAGTCACACCGCGCAGCACGCACTCTTTGACATCAAATGCCGGTTCGCCCAAGCGATAACCCACATACTCCAGCGCAGCATTGCCGGAGTAGCTGATGATCGGGAAAACGGATTTGAAGGCTGCATGCAGACCGACGTCGCGGAACTGATCTTTGGTAGCTCCCGCTTGCAGGAATTCGCGATACGAATCCAGCTGGATGGCCAGGAGATAAGGCACATCCATTACGTCCGGCAACTTGCTAAAGTCCTTGCGGATACGTTTTTTCTCAGTATATGAGTAAGCCATCAGCGTTCCCCAGCTTGGTCACCTGCTTGTTTGGCTTCTCCCGACGGGAGCAGCCAGAAAATCGTGCAAACCCCTTGGTTTGCACCACCCGCATCGGGTGGCTCTTACACGTTACAGATGCTGACCAGGCCAGCCATCTATAACGGAAAAAGGCCGGTGGCAAGAGCCACCAGCCATCAGCCTTTCGCTTAACGCTTGGGCTGGATACGCAAAGTCGATGCTTATTTCAGCTCGACTTTAGCGCCTGCTTCTTCCAGAACAGCTTTGGCTTTGTCAGCAGCATCTTTCGATACAGCTTCCAGAACGATGCCAGGAGCGCCGTCAACTACAGCTTTGGCTTCTTTCAAGCCCAGGCCAGTCAGTTCACGTACAGCCTTGATCACGTTAACTTTCTTCTCGCCAGTTTCGGTCAACATAACGTTGAATTCAGTCTGCTCTTCAACAACAGCGGCAGCAGCAGCTGGGCCGGCGGAAGCAGCGGCAGCAGAAACGCCGAATTTTTCTTCGAAAGCTTTGATCAGCTCAACAACCTGCAGAACGGACATTTCAGCTACGGCGTTGAGGATATCGTCTTGAGAGATAGACATGACTCTAATTCCTGATTTGGGGACGGCCTACGCGGCCATCGAAATAAACAAAAATACGCGAGAAGAAGTGCTCAGCCTTAAGCTGCGGCCGCTTCTTTTTGTTCGCGAACAGCCGCCAGAGTACGAGCCAACTTGCTGGTAGCGCCTTGAATCACGCTCATCAGCTGAGAAATAGCTTCGTTACGGGTCGGCAGAGTTGCCAGTACGTCGATCTGATTAGCTGCGAGGAACTTGCCCTCGAACGCAGCTGCCTTGATCTCGAACTTATCCTGACCTTTGGCGAATTCCTTGAACAAACGGGCAGCAGCGCCAGGGTGTTCGTTGGAGAACGCAACCAAGGTCGGGCCTGTGAACACGTCGTTGAGCACGTCATATTGAGTGCCTGCAACGGCGCGTCGCAGCAAGGTGTTACGTACAACACGTACGTAAACGCCTGCTTCACGGGCCTCTTTACGGAGTCCGGTCATAGCGCTTACTGTCACACCGCGGGCATCAGCCACGACAGCGGACAGAGCTACTTTGGCAGCCTCGTTGACTTCAGCGACGATGGCCTTCTTGTCTTCGAGTTTAATTGCCACGGGTTAACTCCTGCTTGTTACCGTTTCATCCAACCGAGGTCGGATGTCGTTTTGGTGTCTGATTCGGTAAGGAACCGGGAGCACCATCTGCGTAGGCTTGAGGTTTAAGACTTTCGCCGCCTACGGTCTTGGATAGCCCCCGCCAGGCAGGGACCCCAATCTTTCATAGGTGCAGTCGCCTGCACCCATTTGTCTTACGCGTCCAGCGAGCCTTGGTCGATGACCAGACCTGGGCCCATAGTGGTGCTCAGGGTAACGCGCTTGACATAAATACCTTTCGAAGAAGCTGGCTTGATACGCTTCAAATCAGCGATCAGCGCTTCAACGTTTTCCTTCAACTTGACAGCGTCGAAACCGACTTTGCCAACGGAAGTGTGGATGATGCCGTTTTTGTCGGTGCGATAACGAACCTGACCAGCCTTGGCGTTTTTAACCGCCGTGGCTACGTCTGGCGTCACAGTGCCGACTTTAGGGTTAGGCATCAGGCCACGTGGGCCGAGGATCTGACCCAACTGACCAACAACACGCATCGCGTCCGGGGAGGCGATAACAACGTCGAAGTTCAGGTTACCGGCTTTCATTTCGGCGGCCAGGTCGTCCATACCAACACGATCAGCGCCAGCAGCCAGAGCAGCTTCAGCAGCAGGGCCCTGGGTGAACACAGCAACGCGAACAGTTTTGCCAGTGCCGTGCGGAAGCACGGTTGCACTGCGAACAACCTGATCGGATTTACGCGGGTCAACACCAAGGTTAACCGCAACGTCAACAGATTCGCTGAACTTGACCGTCGACAGCTCGGTCAACAGAGCAGCTGCGTCTGCGAAGTTATAAGCTTTGCCCGGCTCAATTTTAGCCGCGATAGCTTTTTGGCGCTTAGTCAACTTAGCCATTACACACCCTCCACGTTAAGGCCCATGCTACGAGCAGAGCCAGCGATGGTACGCACAGCGGCGTCCATATCACTTGCTGTCAGATCCGCGTTTTTGGTTTTCGCGATTTCTTCCAGCTGAGCACGGGTCACGGTGCCAACCTTAACGGTGTTCGGACGAGCGGAACCGCTAGTCAGACCAGCAGCCTTCTTCAGCAGAACCGAAGCAGGTGTGGATTTGGTTTCGAAAGTGAAGCTACGGTCGCTGTAGACAGTGATGATCACTGGAGTCGGCAGACCTGCTTCAAGACCCTGAGTACGGGCGTTGAAAGCCTTGCAGAATTCCATGATGTTCACGCCATGCTGACCCAGAGCAGGACCAACAGGTGGGCTTGGGTTAGCCTGAGCGGCCTTCACTTGCAGCTTGATGTAAGCGGTAATTTTCTTGGCCATGAGGCACTCCAATTACGGGTTCAGACGCCTAAAAAGGCTCCCCGGTTACTTGCGCGTTTATCCCAGTGACGACAAAACCCCACAGCCTAGGGCTGCGGGGTTGGGATTTTCGTTCAGCTATGCCTTTTCGACCTGGCTGAACTCTAACTCTACCGGAGTAGAGCGACCGAAAATAAGCACAGCCACTTGGATCCGGCTTTTTTCGTAGTTAACTTCTTCAACCGTGCCGTTAAAATCAGCGAATGGACCGTCGGTGACACGAACAACTTCACCTGGCTCGAACAGTGTTTTTGGCTTCGGTTTGTCGCTACCATCAGCGACGCGACGCAGAATCGCTTCTGCCTCTTTATCAGTGATCGGTGCTGGCTTATCAGCAGTACCGCCTATGAAACCCATCACACGAGGAGTGTCCTTGACCAAGTGCCAAGTACCCTCATTCATATCCATCTGTACCAGCACATAGCCTGGAAAGAATTTGCGCTCGCTTTTGCGTTTCTGGCCATTACGCATTTCAACCACTTCTTCAGTGGGAACCAGAATTTCGCCGAAGCCTTCTTCCATGCCAGCCAGCTTCACACGCTCAAGCAGAGAGCGCATGACATGCTTCTCATAACCGGAGTAAGCATGCACTACGTACCAACGCTTAGCCACGGGACACCCTTAGCCGACAATCAAAGAAACAAGCCAACCGAGCAGGGAATCTAAACCCCACAACAGCAGCGCCATAACCAACACAACAGCCACAACAATCAATGTGGTCTGCGTAGTTTCTTGGCGAGTAGGCCAAACGACTTTACGAATCTCGGTACGAGCTTCCTTTGCCAACACGAAGAAAGCTTTACCTTTTCCTGTCTGCAAACCAACAAAGGCAGCAGCAGCAGCAATAGCAAGCAATACAAGCACGCGGTACAGGATCGGTTCCGCTGAGTAGTACTGATTGCCGACAACACCTACGACCACCAAAACGGCTACCAGGAGCCATTTAAGCAGGTCAAAGCGAGAGTCTTGGGCTTCAGCCTTGGGAGTCATCTACGAGGATCCTGTGAAAAGAAAGCCAGATTAACACCGAGTGAATCTGGCAGGTCAGGAGGGAATCGAACCCCCAACCTACGGTTTTGGAGACCGTCGCTCTGCCAATTGAGCTACTGACCTAAAAGCAAAATTAGGCCGACCATTATGCCGGCCCAACAAGAGTTTTTCAACAACTTACTCGATGATTTTAGCTACGACACCCGCGCCGACGGTACGACCGCCCTCACGAATAGCGAAACGAAGACCATCCTCCATCGCAATCGGCTGAATCAGGGTGACAACCATTTTCACGTTGTCACCAGGCATTACCATCTCAATGCCCTCTAGCAATTCACAGTTACCGGTCACATCCGTTGTACGGAAGTAAAACTGCGGACGGTAACCTTTGAAGAATGGCGTATGACGACCACCCTCTTCCTTGCTCAGAATATACACTTCACCTTCGAACCTGGTATGCGGCCTGACAGAGCCCGGCTTGGCCAAAACCTGACCTCGCTGAACATCATCACGTTTGGTGCCGCGCAACAGTACTCCGACATTCTCGCCCGCACGACCTTCATCGAGCAGCTTCCGAAACATTTCAACACCCGTACACGTCGTCTTTATGGTGGGAACGATACCGATAATCTCGATCTCTTCCTGCACCCTGACGATGCCACGCTCAACGCGACCCGTTACAACCGTACCGCGACCCGAGATCGAGAACACATCTTCGATCGGCATCAGGAACGGCTTGTCGACTGCACGCTCAGGCTCTGGAATATAACTGTCCAGAGTATCAACCAATTTACGGACGGCTGTCGTGCCCATTCCGCCTTCATCCTGACCATTCAACGCCATCAAAGCGGAACCAATCACGATCGGGGTTTCATCACCCGGAAAACCGTACGCACTCAGCAGATCCCGGACTTCCATTTCGACCAATTCAAGCAACTCTTGATCGTCAACCATGTCAGCCTTATTCAGGAAGACAACAATATATGGAACCCCAACCTGACGAGACAACAAAATGTGTTCACGAGTCTGCGGCATTGGACCATCAGCCGCAGAGCACACTAGGATCGCGCCATCCATCTGAGCAGCTCCGGTAATCATGTTTTTCACATAATCAGCGTGGCCAGGACAGTCAACATGAGCGTAGTGACGGATCGCAGAATCATATTCAACGTGCGACGTGTTGATTGTAATGCCGCGCGCCTTTTCTTCAGGAGCATTATCGATTTGAGAGAAGTCACGAGCAGAACCACCGAATGCTTCAGCGCATACTTTGGTCAGAGCTGCAGTCAAGGTCGTCTTTCCATGGTCAACGTGACCTATGGTACCAACGTTCAAGTGCGGCTTCTTGCGTTCGAACTTTTCTTTAGCCATCGACACCATCTCCAATAGAAGAATGAATCTTGACCGCTTAAAACAAAGGCAGATATTTTCATATCTGCCTTGGTAATGGAGCTCTTGAGCAGATTCGAACTGCTGACCTCACCCTTACCAAGGGTGTGCTCTACCAACTGAGCTACAAGAGCGAAACACATTGCACCAACAGCAAACTTGGAGCGGGTAGCGGGAATCGAACCCGCATCATCAGCTTGGAAGGCTGAGGTTCTACCGCTAAACTATACCCGCGGCGCTTGCTGCTAACGCTGAAATTTGGTGGAGGGGGAAGGATTCGAACCTTCGAAGTCGTAGACGTCAGATTTACAGTCTGATCCCTTTGGCCGCTCGGGAACCCCTCCTGAACGAGGCAGCATTTTCAACTCATGCTACCCTTCTGTCAACTATTTTCTCATTAAAAACCTGAGGTTACATTCGCTGACAACAACTCTACAGGTGACGCTGTTAACGCCACGCTGCGAAGCGGGCGCCATTCTATGCAAACTAATCCGTAGTTGCAATGCCCTCACAAGACATTATTTTGTTTTTTAGCTGTGAGAAGTCCTGAGTGAGTTCCTGAATCAGGCCCTCATCCACAAGCCGTCGACTCGACGGAGCAACCCTCAACCAATAACCAGCCGTAGAACCTGCCGCGGGAGACTGAAACTGCGACTGTATATCGAGGCTCGTTAACCGCTGCTCAACCAGGCGTGCATCCTCCTGACGAACAAAACCACCCAGATACAGGCACTTTTCCTCCGCCTCATGGGGAGCAGAAGGGTTTTCGCGCGCAGCATCAGACTCACTCAGCAGATGAATATCTTGCTGAGAACCTCGATACAACGACAAGGAAATAACCTCCTTGGCCCGCAGAGGTGCTTCCTGCTGATGCCATATGTAATAGAAGGCATTGAGCATCAATAGCAAAAGAAATAGCCAGCGCATAGCAACCTCAAGGCAATGGACAAGCCAGGGCCAGCCCCACGAAAACCAGATCAGGCATCATTCGCGCGTCCGGCAAAATCCCCCCAATCAAATCCGCATCGCCGCCCGTAACAAAAACGGTGAAATCGTCCTTCCAATGATCGCGAGCCATGCTCAATTGAGTCAGTACAAAACCTCGCGCCATCAACGAACACCCACGCTCCACCGCCTCAGCTGTCGAGCGTCCTGGGGCGAAGTTGATCAGTGCGCGCTCCGCAGCAGCATCGTCGTAGCGAATCCGTCGTGTATGTGTACGCAGCTGATTGCGCATCAAGGGCATACCCGGACAGATAAAACCTCCCAGGTGCTGCCCATCGGGTGCAACAAAATCGGACGTGATAGCAGTCCCCAGATCCAGCACCAAGCACGCGCCACCTGCCAGATGATACGCACCCACTATGGCAAGCCACCGATCCAGGCCTAGCAGCTCATATTCGTCATAACCATTTGTTACGCCGGCCATAAGCCTCGCAGGAGCGGCATACATGACGTCTATCGAAAAGGCCTTGACCAGAACAGCGACCAACTGGGCCGTTTCCTCGTTGCTGCGCACGCTTACCAATCTACAGCGAGCCAAGCGCAGACCCGGCACCTGATGAAGAGCCCGTAGCAGCGCCTCATCACAATCGACAATACCTCCCACGACTGCCGATGGAGCATCCTCGTGAATTACCCGCCATTTGATGAAGCTGTTACCGCAATCAAGTTCAAGAATCATCACGCAGCCTCAAACTGAGCTCACCACCACTAAAAGTTTTCTCCTGCGAACCCACCCTCAACCGCAGAGCACCTTGCGCATCAACCCCTAAAACCACACCCTCAACGCTACTGGCTCCCGCGAGCAGCGTAACGGCTCGCCCCTGCCATAAGTGCCCCTGCTCCCACTCAGCCTGAAAAGCGGGGAATCCATTTTGCCGATGAATACTTAAATAGCGCTCAAGCGTGCGATTCAGTCGCGCGATCAAGTCATTACGATCTGACAAGACGCCGGTTTCAAGTCGGACAGAAGTCCAAAGCTGATCGACTTCGGACGCCGCTTGCATATTTACGTTGATGCCTATGCCTATTACAACGTGACAGACATCAGCGGGATCTCCCACCAACTCTAATAGAACGCCTGCAATCTTGCGCTGCCCGACAAGAATGTCATTCGGCCATTTCAGGCCGGCATTCTCGACCCCCACTCCACGGAGGGTCTGCATCACCGCCAGCCCCACAAGCAGGCTCAAGCCCTCAAGCTGGCGCATACCGCCCTCAACTCTCAAGACCAGGCTGTAGTAGATATTCTCCGCAAATGGACTTACCCATTTACGCCCGCGTCGCCCTCTGCCGGCAGTTTGCCGCTCAGCGAGTACAAGCACTGGCATATCATGGCCGCGCTCAATTGCGCGTAGCGCCTCTGCATTGGTGGAGTCGATTGAATCGAAGGTCAGGATTGGCCACGCAGGAGAAGAACCCGCGATGGAGATTTCATCCCGATCCAGTAGCGATATCGGATCGGCCAAGCGGTAGCCTCGACCTCTTACTTTATGGATCTCAAGACTCAACTCCGCTTCGAGCTGCTGCAGCTGCTTCCATACAGCACTGCGACTGACTCCAAGAGCATGGCCCAGGGCTTGCCCCGAATGAAAATTGCCATCCTTAAGAAGCTTCAATAACGTCAGCATGCGGATATCGCCTAACAATGAGGCACGCATAATAGCCACCCGGCCCGCTAATGCATAGAAACGAAAATGTGTTTATCAACCGCACAAACAAAACCCCTGTTTGCGTAAGCAAACAGGGGTTTCGGAATTTAATCTTGACGATGACCTACTCTCACATGGGGAAACCCCACACTACCATCGGCGATGCATCGTTTCACTGCTGAGTTCGGGATGGGATCAGGTGGTTCCAATGCTCTATGGTCGTCAAGAAATTCGGCTGCCGGATCGTCGTGCTTGCGCGCAACGGGCCAACTAATGGGGATGTGATAGATCTGTGGGTTGTTGCCAATTTTCGGTTTGTGTCGTCTTCACACACCGCAATCTGCTCTTTCGACGCAAATTGCTTGGGTGTTATATGGTCAAGCCTCACGGGCAATTAGTATTGGTTAGCTCAACGCCTCACAGCGCTTACACACCCAACCTATCAACGTCGTAGTCTTCGACGGCCCTTCAGGGGACTCAAGGTCCCAGTGAGATCTCATCTTGAGGCTAGTTTCCCGCTTAGATGCTTTCAGCGGTTATCTATTCCGAACGTAGCTACCCGGCAATGCCACTGGCGTGACAACCGGAACACCAGAGGTTCGTCCACTCCGGTCCTCTCGTACTAGGAGCAGCCCCTCTCAAATCTCAAACGTCCACGGCAGATAGGGACCGAACTGTCTCACGACGTTCTAAACCCAGCTCGCGTACCACTTTAAATGGCGAACAGCCATACCCTTGGGACCGGCTTCAGCCCCAGGATGTGATGAGCCGACATCGAGGTGCCAAACACCGCCGTCGATATGAACTCTTGGGCGGTATCAGCCTGTTATCCCCGGAGTACCTTTTATCCGTTGAGCGATGGCCCTTCCATACAGAACCACCGGATCACTAAGACCTACTTTCGTACCTGCTCGACGTGTCTGTCTCGCAGTCAAGCGCGCTTTTGCCTTTATACTCTACGACCGATTTCCGACCGGTCTGAGCGCACCTTCGTACTCCTCCGTTACTCTTTAGGAGGAGACCGCCCCAGTCAAACTACCCACCATACACTGTCCTCGATCCGGATAACGGACCTGAGTTAGAACCTCAAAGTTGCCAGGGTGGTATTTCAAGGTTGGCTCCACGCAGACTGGCGTCCACGCTTCAAAGCCTCCCACCTATCCTACACAAGCAAATTCAAAGTCCAGTGCAAAGCTATAGTAAAGGTTCACGGGGTCTTTCCGTCTAGCCGCGGATACACTGCATCTTCACAGCGATTTCAATTTCACTGAGTCTCGGGTGGAGACAGCGCCGCCATCGTTACGCCATTCGTGCAGGTCGGAACTTACCCGACAAGGAATTTCGCTACCTTAGGACCGTTATAGTTACGGCCGCCGTTTACCGGGGCTTCGATCAAGAGCTTCGCGTTAGCTAACCCCATCAATTAACCTTCCGGCACCGGGCAGGCGTCACACCCTATACGTCCACTTTCGTGTTTGCAGAGTGCTGTGTTTTTAATAAACAGTCGCAGCGGCCTGGTATCTTCGACCGGCATGGGCTTACGCAGTAAATGCTTCACCCTCACCGGCGCACCTTCTCCCGAAGTTACGGTGCCATTTTGCCTAGTTCCTTCACCCGAGTTCTCTCAAGCGCCTTGGTATTCTCTACCCAACCACCTGTGTCGGTTTGGGGTACGGTTCCTGGTTACCTGAAGCTTAGAAGCTTTTCTTGGAAGCATGGCATCAACCACTTCGTGTGCCTAAGCACACTCGTCATCAGCTCTCGGCCTTAAGATCCCGGATTTACCTAAGATCTCAGCCTACCACCTTAAACTTGGACAACCAACGCCAAGCTGGCCTAGCCTTCTCCGTCCCTCCATCGCAATAACCAGAAGTACAGGAATATTAACCTGTTTTCCATCGACTACGCTTTTCAGCCTCGCCTTAGGGACCGACTAACCCTGCGTCGATTAACGTTGCGCAGGAAACCTTGGTCTTTCGGCGTGGGTGTTTTTCACACCCATTATCGTTACTCATGTCAGCATTCGCACTTCTGATACCTCCAGCAAGCTTCTCAACTCACCTTCACAGGCTTACAGAACGCTCCTCTACCGCATCACCTAAGTGATACCCGTAGCTTCGGTGTATGGTTTGAGCCCCGTTACATCTTCCGCGCAGGCCGACTCGACTAGTGAGCTATTACGCTTTCTTTAAAGGGTGGCTGCTTCTAAGCCAACCTCCTAGCTGTCTAAGCCTTCCCACATCGTTTCCCACTTAACCATAACTTTGGGACCTTAGCTGACGGTCTGGGTTGTTTCCCTTTTCACGACGGACGTTAGCACCCGCCGTGTGTCTCCCATGCTCGGCACTTGTAGGTATTCGGAGTTTGCATCGGGTTGGTAAATCGGGATGATCCCCTAGCCGAAACAGTGCTCTACCCCCTACAGTGATACATGAGGCGCTACCTAAATAGCTTTCGAGGAGAACCAGCTATCTCCGAGCTTGATTAGCCTTTCACTCCGATCCACAGGTCATCCGCTAACTTTTCAACGGTAGTCGGTTCGGTCCTCCAGTTAGTGTTACCCAACCTTCAACCTGCCCATGGATAGATCGCCCGGTTTCGGGTCTATTCCCAGCGACTAGACGCCCTATTAAGACTCGCTTTCGCTACGCCTCCCCTATTCGGTTAAGCTCGCCACTGAAAATAAGTCGCTGACCCATTATACAAAAGGTACGCAGTCACCCAACAAAGTGGGCTCCCACTGCTTGTACGCATACGGTTTCAGGATCTATTTCACTCCCCTCTCCGGGGTTCTTTTCGCCTTTCCCTCACGGTACTAGTTCACTATCGGTCAGTCAGTAGTATTTAGCCTTGGAGGATGGTCCCCCCATATTCAGACAAAGTTTCTCGTGCTCCGTCCTACTCGATTTCACTGCAAAGAGATTTTCGCGTACAGGGCTATCACCCACTATGGCCGTCCTTTCCAGAACGTTCCGCTAATCTCAATACAGCTTAAGGGCTGGTCCCCGTTCGCTCGCCACTACTAAGGGAATCTCGGTTGATTTCTTTTCCTCAGGGTACTTAGATGTTTCAGTTCCCCTGGTTCGCTCCATACACCTATGTATTCAGTGTAAGGTAACGGTCTTATGACCGCTGGGTTCCCCCATTCAGACATCTCCGGATCAAAGTCTGTTTGCCGACTCCCCGAAGCTTTTCGCAGGCTACCACGTCTTTCATCGCCTCTGACTGCCAAGGCATCCACCGTATGCGCTTCTTCACTTGACCATATAACCCCAAGCAATCTGGTTATACTAT
Organism: Pseudomonas sp. 5C2; assembly: GCF_034314155.1. Taxonomy (NCBI): domain Bacteria; kingdom Pseudomonadati; phylum Pseudomonadota; class Gammaproteobacteria; order Pseudomonadales; family Pseudomonadaceae; genus Pseudomonas; species Pseudomonas sp. 5C2. Next base: position 533,448 of record NZ_JAVIWH010000003.1, read on the forward strand.
GAAGACGACATTCGCCGAAAATTCGCAATTTAACTCACAAATTTTACCTTAGCCCGTAACACCACCAGTGAAAGTGCTGCCCGGTCTAACTTTCTATCACATACCCAAATTTTTAAAGAACGATCTAATCAAAGACTAGAAATCAACATTCACCATCCAATCGATGGAATGCTCATTTCTAAACTCTACAATACAGAAGCAGTAAGTGGTGGAGCCAAACGGGATCGAACCGTTGACCTCCTGCGTGCAAGGCAGGCGCTCTCCCAGCTGAGCTATGGCCCCGTATCTCTACAGGCGTTTCCCACACAAAATTGGTGGGTCTGGGCAGATTCGAACTGCCGACCTCACCCTTATCAGGGGTGCGCTCTAACCAACTGAGCTACAGACCCAATTTCGGGCTGCTTCTAAATCGTCTTTTTCAATGAATCAAGCAATTCGTGTGGGAACTTATGAAGAAGCTGATGTCTTCGATTAAGGAGGTGATCCAGCCGCAGGTTCCCCTACGGCTACCTTGTTACGACTTCACCCCAGTCATGAATCACACCGTGGTAACCGTCCTCCCGAAGGTTAGACTAGCTACTTCTGGTGCAACCCACTCCCATGGTGTGACGGGCGGTGTGTACAAGGCCCGGGAACGTATTCACCGCGACATTCTGATTCGCGATTACTAGCGATTCCGACTTCACGCAGTCGAGTTGCAGACTGCGATCCGGACTACGATCGGTTTTCTGGGATTAGCTCCACCTCGCGGCTTGGCGACCCTCTGTACCGACCATTGTAGCACGTGTGTAGCCCAGGCCGTAAGGGCCATGATGACTTGACGTCATCCCCACCTTCCTCCGGTTTGTCACCGGCAGTCTCCTTAGAGTGCCCGCCATTACGCGCTGGTAACTAAGGACAAGGGTTGCGCTCGTTACGGGACTTAACCCAACATCTCACGACACGAGCTGACGACAGCCATGCAGCACCTGTCTCAATGCTCCCGAAGGCACTCCGCTATCTCTAGCAGATTCATTGGATGTCAAGGCCTGGTAAGGTTCTTCGCGTTGCTTCGAATTAAACCACATGCTCCACCGCTTGTGCGGGCCCCCGTCAATTCATTTGAGTTTTAACCTTGCGGCCGTACTCCCCAGGCGGTCAACTTAATGCGTTAGCTGCGCCACTAAGAGCTCAAGGCTCCCAACGGCTAGTTGACATCGTTTACGGCGTGGACTACCAGGGTATCTAATCCTGTTTGCTCCCCACGCTTTCGCACCTCAGTGTCAGTATCAGTCCAGGTGGTCGCCTTCGCCACTGGTGTTCCTTCCTATATCTACGCATTTCACCGCTACACAGGAAATTCCACCACCCTCTACCATACTCTAGCTCGACAGTTTTGAATGCAGTTCCCAGGTTGAGCCCGGGGATTTCACATCCAACTTAACGAACCACCTACGCGCGCTTTACGCCCAGTAATTCCGATTAACGCTTGCACCCTCTGTATTACCGCGGCTGCTGGCACAGAGTTAGCCGGTGCTTATTCTGTCGGTAACGTCAAAACACTAACGTATTAGGTTAATGCCCTTCCTCCCAACTTAAAGTGCTTTACAATCCGAAGACCTTCTTCACACACGCGGCATGGCTGGATCAGGCTTTCGCCCATTGTCCAATATTCCCCACTGCTGCCTCCCGTAGGAGTCTGGACCGTGTCTCAGTTCCAGTGTGACTGATCATCCTCTCAGACCAGTTACGGATCGTAGCCTTGGTGAGCCATTACCTCACCAACTAGCTAATCCGACCTAGGCTCATCTGATAGCGCAAGGCCCGAAGGTCCCCTGCTTTCTCCCGTAGGACGTATGCGGTATTAGCGTCCGTTTCCGAACGTTATCCCCCACTACCAGGCAGATTCCTAGGTATTACTCACCCGTCCGCCGCTCGCCACCAGGTACAAGTACCCGTGCTGCCGCTCGACTTGCATGTGTTAGGCCTGCCGCCAGCGTTCAATCTGAGCCATGATCAAACTCTTCAGTTCAAACATCTTTGGGTTTTGACAAAACCCTAAACTTAGCTCAGCAATCGTTGGTTACATCTTTGATTTCTCGCGGAGTAACTTGTGATGCTGATAATCAGTTGACTTCAGTCTTACAACACAAGCACCCACACGAATTGCTTGATTCAATTGTTAAAGAGCGGGTGGTTGAGATCTTTCGTCTCAGCCGAGGCGCGCATTCTACAGCAGCCCCTGTTGCTGTCAAGCGGTTATTTTAACAAGTTTCAAAGTTTCCTTTGCAACTTCAACCACTTGCGCTTCGATCAACTTCACGTCTCTCGTTAGCGGGAGGCGAATTCTACAGCGTTACACGCTGCTGTCAACACCTCTTTTCTACCGCTTTCGATCCAGAAGATCAAAACCCCTTCCTCGCCGCTTACTCTGGATAACTCTTTGATTTACAAGGAGTTTTCCGTTTCGCTTGCTCCGGAAGAGGTGCGAATTATAGGCTCGAAAAAACTTACGTCAAGGGTTAAATCAGGCCTATTCCAAATTAAGCGTAATTCGCCCAAAAGCCTTCTTCCCGGCCTGGCAAACATGGGTCGCGCCAACCTTGAACACGAATGCGCGATCCACAACCTCACCATCTATACGCACGCCACCGGATGCCAGAAGATCCCGAGCAACCGCGGAGTTCTTGACCAAGCCTGCTTTATTAAGGACCGCCGCGATTGGCATGTCGTCAGTGGCCGCAAGACTGATCTCTGGCAAGTCATCAGGCAGGTCGCCGTCTTTCATGCGGTTGCCCGCCGAACGATGCGCAGTTGCCGCTGCCTCTTCGCCATGGAATCGGGCAACGATCTCTTCAGCCAGCTTGATTTTGATATCTCGCGGATTCGCGCCCGCAGCGACATCAGCCTTGAAGCCATTGATCTCCTCCATAGAGAGGAAGCTCAGCAACTCGAAGTAGCGCCACATCAAGGCATCAGGGATTGAAACCAGCTTGCCGTACATAATGCCCGGCGCTTCCTGAATCCCTACATAGTTACCCAGGGATTTGGACATCTTCTTCACGCCATCCAGACCTTCTAATAAAGGCATGGTGAGAATGCACTGAGCTTCTTGCCCATAGGCGCGCTGCAGTTCGCGCCCCATCAGAAGGTTGAACTTCTGATCGGTACCGCCCAGTTCGACATCGGCACGCAACGCGACTGAATCGTAGCCCTGCACCAATGGGTACATGAATTCATGAATGGCGATCGGCTGATTGGTCGAGTAGCGCTTATGAAAGTCATCGCGCTCCAGCATCCGCGCCACTGTGTATTGTGACGACAGGCGAATAAAGTCAGCCGAACTCATTTGATCCATCCAGGTGGAGTTGAACGCCACCTCGGTCTTGGCCGGATCAAGAATCTTGAAAACCTGGGTTTTATAGGTCTCCGCGTTAGCCAGAACCTGTTCGCGCGTCAGCGGAGGCCGCGTCGCACTTTTACCACTAGGATCGCCAATCATGCCGGTGAAGTCGCCAATCAGGAAAATGACCTGATGACCAAGCTCCTGAAACTGACGCAGCTTATTAATAAGCACGGTATGACCCAAGTGCAGATCCGGGGCCGTAGGGTCAAACCCGGCCTTGATACGCAATGGCTGACCACGCTTAAGCTTTTCGACCAATTCGGACTCGACCAGGAGTTCATCCGCACCGCGCTTGATCAGCGCTAGCTGCTCTTCAACCGACTTCATAACAGCCCCGTAATGGCTCATCTAAATGGGACCCAACCATACAAGATCAGGGCCCGATTACAAGTTTTTGCCCAGCACTCTCCGCCGAATCAGAGACTGATGCGTTCGTAGGGTTGCTTCGAGCATGATTTGGTTATATTTTATACAGTTATTTCTTCATCATCATGTCATTCATCTTTTCCAATTCATCTTTTCAAAGTCAAATTACCTATGATCGACACACCGCCCAAGGCGCCTCCGCTTTATCCGAAGAGCCACCTGCTCGCTGCAAGCGGCATCGCCGCCCTGCTGAGCCTGGCGCTTCTGGTCTTCCCGTCCAGCGACGTTGAAGCCAAAAAAACCACCCTGAACCTTGATCTGGAAAGACCTGCAGATCAACTGACACAAGAACAAGACGCTTCAGAACCGATTCAGGCCACACCCGACGTCACTGCATCGCCATTTGCGCAGATCGAAAGTGGCGCTGACGACACTCAGGAAACGGCCACTGCACAACCTGTGAAGGCAGAGCCTGCCCCCACAATTGTTGCCAAGAACCCGACTCACAAAGAAGTTGTCGTCTCCAGGGGCGACACCTTATCGACCCTGTTTGAGAAAGTAGGTCTTCCTGCTGCAGCCGTGCATGAAGTACTGGCCAGCGACAAACAAGCCAAGCAATTCAGCCAGCTTAAGCACGGGCAGATTCTACAGTTCGAGCTATCCCCTCAAGGTCAGCTCAAACAACTGCACAGCAAGGTCAGCGACCTGGAAAGCATCAGCTTGTCCAAGTCCGACAAAGGCTATGCATTCAGCCGGGAAATCACCAAGCCGAACATACGCACTGCGTATGTTCATGGGGTTATCAACAGCTCGCTTTCCCAATCGGCTCAACGCGCAGGCCTGTCCCACAGTATGACCATGGACATGGCCAGTGTTTTTGGCTACGACATCGACTTCGCTCAGGATATTCGCCAGGGCGACGAGTTCGATGTGATCTACGAACAGAAAGTCATCAACGGTAAAACCATCAGCACCGGCAACATCCTGTCAGCGCGCTTTACCAACCGAGGCAAAACGTACACTGCCGTTCGCTACACCAACAAGCAAGGCAACAGCAGTTACTACACTGCTGACGGCAACAGCATGCGCAAGGCCTTCATCCGCACCCCGGTAGACTTTGCCCGCATCAGCTCGATGTTCTCCATGGGCCGCAAACACCCGATTCTGAATAAGATCCGCGCCCACAAAGGCGTCGATTACGCAGCGCCTCGCGGCACACCGATCAAAGCAACCGGTGATGGCAAGGTTCTATTGGCGGGTCGTCGTGGCGGCTACGGCAACACCGTAGTCATTAAGCATGGCAACACCTACCAAACCCTGTACGGGCATATGCAGGGTTTTGCCAAAGGCATACAAACCGGCAGCAATGTGAGGCAAGGCCAGGTCATCGGCTATATCGGCACAACCGGACTCTCGACCGGACCGCACTTGCACTATGAGTTCCAGGTCAATGGTGTCCATGTCGACCCACTGGGCCAGAAATTGCCAATGGCCGATCCAATCGCCAAAGCTGAAAAACAGCGTTTCATGCAACAAAGCCAGCCGCTAATGGCCCGCATGGACCAAGAGAAATCCACCCTGCTCGCTTCGAACAAGCGCTAAGCCATGGCCTTCTATATAGGTGTGATGTCCGGGACCAGTCTTGACGGGCTGGATATCGCCCTGATTGAACAGGACGACCGACCAAAACTGCTGGCGACCCACTACATACCGATGCCGGATGATCTGCGCGCCGAGCTTCTGGGTTTATGCGCCAGTGGCAACGATGAGCTTGCCCGGGCCGCTATCACCGAGCAGAAGTGGGTGCGTCTTGCCGCACAGGGTGTTCTGGCGCTGTTGAGCCAAGAGCAATTGTCTGCGGGCGAGATACGCGCCATCGGCAGTCATGGACAAACTATTCGTCATGAGCCCGCGCGCGGCTTCACCCTCCAGATTGGCAACCCCGCACTGCTCGCAGAGCTGACAGAGATCACCGTCGTCAGCGATTTCCGTCGCAGAGACGTAGCCGCAGGCGGGCAAGGTGCACCGCTGGTGCCAGCGTTTCATGAAGCCCTTTTCGACAATCCGCTTGGCGCGCCACAAAATCATCGTGCAGTTCTTAATATAGGTGGCTTCAGCAACCTGAGCCTGCTGGAAGCCGACAAGCCCGTGTCCGGTTTCGACTGCGGACCAGGAAATGTCTTGCTTGATGCCTGGATACAAACACAACGCAGCCTCAGCTTTGACCGCGACGGCGCTTGGGCGGCGAGCGGCAAGATTGAGCCAGCGCTGCTGAAATCGCTACTCAGTGATCCGTTTTTCCTGACCCAAGGCCCTAAAAGTACAGGCCGCGACGTCTTCAATCCTGGCTGGCTTCAGCATCATCTGTTCCAACTGCCAATGTTCGCCCCTGAAGACATTCAGGCAACCTTGCTTGAGCTGACTGCGCTGACCATTACCCAGTCGCTGCAAACTGCACAAACGCAAACTGATGAGCTGTTGGTCTGTGGTGGCGGCGCGCACAACTTGGCGCTGATGGCGAGGCTGACCGCGTTGCTGCCTGATACCAAGGTCAGCAGTACAGCGGCTTATGGCGTAGACCCTGACTGGGTCGAAGCGATGGCTTTCGCCTGGTTGGCGCACTGCTGCCTTGAAGGCGTACCCGCCAACCGACCTAGCGTCACCGGTGCTCGCGGCCTGCGCGTGCTAGGCGCCATCTACCCGGCATGACGCACACAGCAAAACGCCGCACATAAGCGCGGCGTTCTCTGACCAGCAAGCCAAATCAGACCGAGAATGACGAGCCGCAGCCACATGTGGTGGACGCATTCGGGTTCTTGATCACAAAGCGCGATCCTTCCAGCCCTTCCTGATAATCCACTTCTGCACCTGCCAGGTACTGGAAGCTCATCGGGTCGACCACCAGGCTGACACCCTCACGCTCGACGATGGTGTCGTCATCCGCCACGTCTTCATCGAAAGTGAAGCCGTACTGAAAACCTGAACAGCCGCCACCTGTAACAAATACGCGCAGTTTCAGGCGATCATTGCCCTCTTCATCGACCAGAGTCTTCACCTTGTGCGCTGCACCGTGAGTGAATACCAATGCCGTAGGGGTGAAGGTTTCGACGCTCATGCTGAATATCTCCCGGCGCTATATGCCGTCATAATGCGTAATGACTGGCATTATCCGCTTGACCTAGTAAATTGGTCAACTAATCAAGGCAGCATACCAGCATGGGAAAGGCCCAAACGCTCGTCCAGACCGAACAGAATATTCATATTCTGTACCGCTTGGCCTGATGCGCCCTTGACCAGATTGTCGATGACCGACAACACCACCACAAGATCGCCGCCTTGCGGACGATGCACGGCAATTCGACAAACGTTAGCGCCACGTACACTACGTGTTTCCGGATGGCTGCCAGCTGGCATCACATCGACGAACGGCTCATCGGCATAGCGTTTTTCGAAGAGCGCCTGCAAATCCACGGACTTATCCAGCACCGTGGCGTAGAGCGTCGAGTGAATGCCCCGAATCATCGGCGTCAGGTGTGGAACGAAGGTCAAGCCGACATCTCCGCCTGAGGCACGCCGCAGACCCTGCCTGATTTCAGGCAGGTGACGATGGCCTTTGACCGCGTACGCCTTAAAGCTTTCGCTGGTTTCAGAGTACAGCGAGCCGACACTGGCACCGCGCCCTGCACCACTGACGCCTGATTTACAGTCGGCGATCAACCGAGAGGCGTCAGCCAGGCCAGCTTCGAGCAACGGTAAAAAGCCCAACTGTGTCGCGGTAGGGTAGCAACCGGGCACGGCAATCAGGCGCGCTTGCTTAATCTGCTCGCGATTGACCTCGGGCAGCCCGTAGACCGCCTCCTTAAGCAATTCAGGCGCGCCATGCGGCTGGCCGTACCATTTGGCCCACTCGTCTGCGTCCTGCAGGCGGAAGTCTGCCGACAAGTCGATGACCTTGGTCCCGGCGTTCAACAGTTCTCCTGCCAACGCATGAGCAACACCATGCGGGGTGGCAAAGAACACCACATCGCAGGCACCCAGTGCTGCGATGTCTGGCACGCTGAAAGCCAGGCCATCGTAATGGCCTCGCAGGTTAGGGTACATATCGGCCACGGCCAGCCCTGCTTCGGAGCGAGAAGTGATGACCACCACCTCGGCTTGCGGATGCTGTGCCAACAGACGCAGCAGCTCGACCCCGGTGTAACCCGTGCCGCCGACGATACCGACCTTGACCATAAATCTGCCCCTTCAACGAACCTAGTGGAAAACCATTGATAATATGGGCGTATGGCCTGAGGAACAACCGCGAACGTGACGTATGGCCGGTCATACCACTACTATTTGGCCACCGTGAACTTGGGAATAACCAAAAATGCTTTTTCTATGGCTCAAAGCCCTCCACATCGTCTCGATGGTCTGCTGGTTTGCAGGTCTGTTTTATCTGCCGAGACTGTTCGTTTATCACTCAATGAGCGAGGACGTCGCGAGCCGGGAACGTTTCTGCATCATGGAGCGCAAGTTGTACCGAGGCATCATGGGGCCCGCAATGATTGCCACACTGGCGTTCGGGATCTGGCTGATCAGCCTCAACCCCAGCGGTTATTTCAGCCAGGCCTGGATGCACGCCAAGCTGACGTTGGTGGTTCTGCTAATTGGCTATCACCATGTCTGCGGCGCGCAAGTCAAACGCTTCGCGCGTGGCGAGAAGGGTCGCAGCCACGTCTACTATCGCTGGTTCAATGAAATTCCTGTATTGATCTTGCTGGCTATCGTCATTTTGGTTGTGGTCAAACCGTTCTAATCAATAGCTGAATGCGTGGAGTAATGCTCATGTCACTGCCCGCCTTGCTTGAACAGTCCTTGCGTCTGCCCCTCGTGGCCGCACCGATGTTTCTGATCTCCAATCCGCAATTGGTTCTGGCGTGCTGCCGCAATGGAGTGGTCGGGAGTTTTCCGGCACTTAACCAGCGCGAGAGCAGTGGTTTCAAAGCCTGGCTAGAGGAAATCGAAGTCGGGCTGGCAGCGCTTGTGAATCCGGCGCCCTACGCAGTCAACCTGATAGTGCACAACAGCAACCCACGTTTGCAGGCTGATCTGGCCATCTGCATCGAGCATAAAGTACCCATCGTGATCACCAGCCTCGGCGCCGTTAAGGAGCTGGTCGATGCGGTGCATGATTACGGTGGTTTGGTGTTTCATGACGTGACCACTCGCCGCCATGCGGAAAAAGCAGCAGAAGCCGGCGTAGACGGTCTGATCGCCGTCGCGGCTGGCGCCGGGGGGCATGCCGGAACCTGGAGTCCTTTTTCGCTAATTGCCGAGATCCGCCAGTTCTTCGATAAAACCTTGTTGCTGGCGGGCTGTTTAAACCACGGTCACGAGATTCTTGCCGCGCAGTTGCTTGGCGCGGACCTGGCCTACTTCGGTACACGCTTTATCGCAACCCGTGAGAGCCATGCCCCGGAGGCTTACAAAGAGATGCTGCTAACCTCCAAAGCCGCCGATATCGTCCATACCGCTGCGGTCTCCGGCGTGCCTGCCAGCTTCATGCGCAAAAGTCTGGAGAATGCAGGTTTTGACCTCGCGGCTCTGCAAGGCAAGGGTGAAGTCGACTTCGGCTCGAAGCTCAAACCCATCAGCGATGAAGCAAAAGCCTGGAAAACCGTATGGTCCGCTGGGCAAGGCGTTGGTGATATTGACGATATGCCCAGCGTCGACGAACTGATTGCGCGCCTGGATGCTGAATACCGTAAGGCGCAAACACGCTCAGCAGACCTGGCCAGACGCTGGCCGCACTGATTGCCCGCCAGCGGCCGCCTTTTCGGCCATTTTCAGGCTCAGCTGCGTTAGCCATAACTCTGTTTTACCCAGACAAGGAAGCCAAGCATGGCCGAAACCCACTTCAAAATTGTCTTCGAAGGGAAGCTGCGCACTGGCGTCGACATCGAGACCGCCAAACTGAATATGGCTGGCCTGTTCAAACGTGAACTATCAGCTGTCGAAAGACTGTTCAACGGCCAGCCCGTTGCGCTCAAGCGCGGGTTGTCGCAAGAGCAAGCCCTGCACTACCTGAGCGTATTGAATGATGCTGGCGTCGAAGCCCGGATCGAAGCGGATCCCGCTATCAGTTTGAGTCTGGAAGAGATCGACGAGCCCAAACCGTATAGAGCGCCTGAAGCACCATCGCACGGAGCATCGCCTTATGCTCCACCACGGGCTCAGGTGGGGGCCGCATGGCCAGCGTTTGGCGAACTTAAAGTGTTCACCGTTCAAGGCCGGATAGGTCGTTTACGCTATCTGGCCTGGACGCTGGTGCTCATGGTCGCCATCCTTGCCGTTACCGGCCTGTGCGCAGCGGTCCTGACCCGCTCACTGGTGGGCGGTGGATTGCTCATTGCCATCGCAGGGATCGGCTTTTTTATCGTCAGTGTGCAGATCGGCGTGCAGCGGCTGCACGATCTCGGCTGGTCCGGCTGGCTGTTGCTGATCAATCTCGTGCCGTTCGTAGGCAGCCTGTTTCCGATCCTGATGATGGTCATCCCGGGCAATACCGGCGCCAACCAGTACGGAGCCCCGCAACCTCCAAACACCAAGGCGGTAAAAGTCCTGGCCTCTTTGTGGCTCGCGATTATCGCCATCCTGATGATCGGCGCTTTCGTCGGAGGCATCTCCACGTTCGAAAGTGAGGTGCAAACCACCGCCAGCGAGTATGAAAATATCCTGCCTTACGACGATGATAACGACAGCGATACCGCGCAACCCGCCGACAGCCAGCGTCTGTAGACTATAAAGATGAATAACGCGCCCGCTTGAGCCCGACGCACACTGCCGTGGCTCGCGGTCGCTGCCTGGAGAATGTGCATGACCCGTTACGCTCTGATCACTGGTGCCTCCAGCGGCATCGGCCTGGCCATGGCCGAAGCCTTGGCGCGCCGTGGTCGCAGCCTGATTCTGGTGGCCCGTCAACGGGACCTGCTGGAAAGCATTGCCATTGAGTTGAACCAGCGTTTTGGTGTCGAGGTCCTGTTTCGAGGCTGCGACCTGGGGGAGCCGCTACGTCTTTCCGGCTTCTTGCTGGAACTTGAAGAAGGCGAACGACAGATTGATTTGCTGGTGAACTGCGCAGGCATCGGTACCTGCGGACCGTTTCTGGCCCAGGATTGGGGCCAGGAACAAGACTTGATCGAACTGAACATACTGGCGCTCACCCGCCTGTGTCATGCCCTCGGCAATACCATGGCGGTCCAGGGTGGCGGGCAGATACTCAATGTTGCCTCGGTAGCGGCCTTCAAGCCTGGTCCATGGATGAGCAGCTATCACGCCAGCAAGGCCTATGTGCTGCACTTTTCCGAAGGGCTGCGTGAGGAACTGAAAAAAACCGGTGTAAAAATTTCAGTCCTTTGCCCTGGCCCGACCCGCACCGAGTTTTTCCGTAATGCACATTTGGAAGTCGGCAAGCTGGAACACAGTAAAAGGATGATGAGCCCAGAGGAAGTCGCGCTTCATACAGTGCGAGCACTGGCGAAAAATCGCGCAGTGATCATTCCCGGCTGGCGCAATAAGCTGTTGGCGTTTACCCCGCGTCTAGGTCCGCGCTGGCTGACCCGGAAAATATCCGGCGCGATCAACAAGACGTACTGCCCGCGCTAAAGAACTGGGCGTGGCCCCCGCCCCTCAGTACACTCAAGCACTTATCAAAACGGAGAAATGGTTGTGGAGACTCTGTTCACCAAGATCATCAACAGAGAGATACCGGCAAAAATCATCTACGAAGATGATCAGGTGCTGGCCTTTCACGATATTGCCCCGCAAGCGCCGGTGCATTTTCTGGTCATTCCGAAAAAAGCGATCCGCACGCTTAACGACGTGACCGAAGATGACAAAGGGCTGCTCGGTCATGTCCTGTTCACTGCGCAACGTCTGGCCAAAGAACTGGGCTGCGACGACGGCTTCCGGGTGGTCATGAACTGCAATGAGCTAGGCGGACAGACCGTCTATCACATTCACATGCACGTACTGGGTCAGCGTCAGATGCATTGGCCGCCAGGCTGATTCAACGTTTCAACGACTTACGCCCGCTGAGATTGCCGGTGCAAACCCGGCGGGCTGATCCATCTCAAGCCGCGCCCGACTGATTCGGGTAAACTGGCCGCCGTGGATTTATCCGGAGGTGCCCATGGCTACCGAACGTCACTACTCCCCTGTTGACCGTCTTTTATTGCAAGCCGATGCTGCGATGCGCACGCTGCTGCCTTTCAGCGTGCAACCGTATCGACCATCACCCGCCATTGTTCAGTCCGAAACCAAGATGAGCGACGTCGATACCCGGCACGTTGCGGGCCTGATGCGCATCAACCATACCGGCGAGGTCTGCGCGCAAGCGCTGTATCAGGGCCAGGCGCTGACTGCCAAGTTACCGAAAGTGCGGGCAGCTATGGAACACGCTGCCGAAGAAGAGATTGACCATCTGGTCTGGTGCGAACAGCGCATCCGCCAATTGGGTAGCCACACCAGTGTGCTCAACCCACTGTTCTACGGTATTTCCTTCGGGATCGGTGCCGCTGCTGGCATGATCAGTGATCGGGTCAGCCTCGGTTTTGTGGCCGCGACCGAAGATCAAGTTTGCAAGCACCTGAACGATCATTTGCAGCAGCTGCCCGCCGAAGACGAAAAGTCCCGGGCCATTCTCGAGCAAATGCGCATCGATGAAGAACGCCACGCCGAAAGCGCGCTGGATGCTGGCGGATTTCGTTTTCCGGCACCGATCAAATTCGGCATGAGTCTGCTGGCCAAGGTCATGACCCAAAGCACGTATCGGATATAACCGCCGCGCCATGACGGCAGACACAAGAAAGGCGCCTCGATGGGCGCCTTTCTTCTTTGTACTGACGAATCCGGTAAATCTTAAACGTTGACGTTGCGTCCGTAGAAGATTTCCAGCATTTCGTGCTTCACGCGCTCGGTGACCTGATCACGCTGTTCGGTCGACAAGTCGCTGGTCGCATCACCGAACAGGTAGTCATCCAATTCGAAGTTCTTGAGCAGCATCTTGGTGTGGAACAGGTTCTCCTGGTAAACGTTCACGTCGGTCATCTGGTAACCGGCGCGCGTGTCTACAGAGAGGTAATTCTGGATCGAGTTTATCTCGTGATCGATGAAGTGTTTTTTACCTTCAACGTCACGGGTGAAACCACGCACGCGATAGTCGACGGTGACGATGTCGGAATCGAACTGGTGGATCAGGTAGTTGAGCGCCTTAAGCGGTGAAATCACCCCACAGGTCGACACATCGATGTCCACACGGAATGTCGCGATGCCATCGACCGGGTGAATTTCTGGGTAGGTGTGCACCGTGATGTGGCTCTTGTCGAGATGCGCCAGGATGGTCTCTGGCAGCGGCCCCGGGGACTCTTCGATCTGGCTGTCGGTAGGCGTCACCGGCTGCTCGGAGATCAGAATGGTCACACTAGCACCTTGCGGGTCATAATCCTGACGAGCGATGTTCAGGATATTGGCGCCAATGATATCGACAACCTCGGTGAGGATCTGCGTCAGGCGTTCGGCGTCGTACTCGTGATTGATGTACTCGACGTAAGCTTGCTGGTCCTGCGGAGTTTCCGCATAGCAGATGTCATAGATGTTGAAGCTCAAGGTCTTTGTCAGGTTATTGAACCCGTGGAGCTTGAGTTTGCTTTTCACCGTTAATAACTCTCTATATATGTGCGGCCCGGGCCGCGTGATCAAGCATGCCCGTCAGATGAGGCCGGCTCATCTGCGTAGGACGGTTAACACCTCTTCGCGGTGGCGATTTTGGTTGTCCGTTCGGGGGCGACTATAGCCTTGGTACAGCGGGTCGCACCCTGAAAAAGTGGCGCATTATGCCGACGTCGGCGCCTGTCGGCTAGCGGGTATCGCCAAGTGTGCGCCGCTTTTGTGAAAGTTGAGTGTCGTTTCAGCCCAGTTCGATGATTTCATAGTCATGGGTAATTTCCACACCGGCATTACCGAGCATGATAGAGGCCGAACAATACTTCTCGGCAGACAGCTCGATGGCGCGTTTGACCTGAGCCTCTTTCAAGCCTCGGCCCTTGACCAAGAAGTGCAGATGGATCTTGGTGAATACCTTCGGATCTTCGCTCGCACGTTCGGCTTCCAGAAACGCCTCGCAGCTTTCTACCGGCTGACGGGACTTCTTCAGGATACTGACCACGTCGAAGTTACTGCAACCGCCCAAGCCGAGCAGGAGCATTTCCATAGGACGCACGCCCAGATTGCGACCGCCGCTTTCCGGCGGGCCGTCCATTACCACCACATGACCGCTACCGGATTCACCGAGGAACATGGCTTCGCCAGCCCATTGGATGCGTGCCTTCATCGCCAAGACTCCACTGCTAAAAAAGGGTAGCCAGCTTAGCACAGGGCCACACTGTCACTGGATGCCCGGTTAAATGCCAAATCAAATTAAGTCCGTAGGAAATTTCCCAAAAAACAGCAAACTCTCCTGATAAGCTGCGACAAATCACCCGCACGGCCGATACCTATAAGGATGCCGTGTGGCGCAGTACTTTTTCGGGATACATGCATGGTTGCTATAACCCTTACACCCAAAATAAAAAACCTCGACAACCTTCTCGGCCATTGCCAGAAGCGCCGTTACTTAGCCAAACACACCATCATTTGCGCAGGTGATCGCTCTGAGTCGCTGTTCTTCATCATCAAAGGTTCTGTCACCATCCTGATCGAGAACGACGAGGGTCGGGAGATGATTGTCGCGTACCTGAATGCCGGCGATTTTTTTGGTGAGCTGGGCCTGTTTGACCGGATCGGACACGAGGTAGAGCGTAGCGCCTGGGTTCGCACCAAAACCGAGTGCGAAGTGGCTGAGATCAGTTACAGCAAATTCCGTGAAGTCACACAGCAAGAACCGGATATCCTCTACGCCATCGGTAGCCAGATGGCTGACCGGTTGCGCAATACCACGCGAAAAGTCGGCGACCTGGCGTTTCTCGACGTCACCGGAAGAGTCGCACGCAGCCTGCTGGATCTGTGTAAGCAACCCGATGCCATGACCCACCCCGACGGGATGCAGATCAAGATTACCCGCCAGGAAATCGGGCGCATTGTCGGATGTTCAAGGGAAATGGTCGGCCGCGTACTTAAGGCACTGCAAGAGCAGAACCTGGTGCATGTCAAAGGCAAAACCATGGTGGTGTTTGGTACGCGCTAAGCAAGCCGGGCAGCTCAAAATCCTGCAAGGATCTTTTGATAGCGCTCGGCTAGCCGGTCCAGCACATCAGCAGCCGGGAAGGCTTCATGCAGGGCAATGTGGCTGTGGGCGCGGACTCGTTGATCCTGCTCGCAGATCTGGTTGAAGCGGTTGACCGCAGCGACCATTTGCTCGCGCTCGTTATCCAGCAGCAGCGCGCCGTGGGCCAATACGACGGGGCGTTGCCCGCCCTGACTCTGCCGCCAACGCTGAGCCGTACCGACCATTTTCCGGCCGTCCAGGTTGACGTTGAAACGCCCGTCACAGAAGGCGCCGTCCACTTCCCCAAGTGAGGCAGCTCCGCCCAACTCGATCAGCACATCACAGATCGGCTGACACAGACGGTTATAGGCATTTTCGATCCGGTCGCGGTCATTGTCACCGCGCGGCTGGGCGTAAACCAATGCGATGTTGACCACCGCCGGTGATTGCGGGACCGGTTCGCCGCCGCTTTCACGCAGCAGTATTGGCCACCCGCTGACCGCCAATGCTTCGGTAGCCTGTTCAAAACCTGCGAGACGGCTCATCCGTCGCGGCATCACCAAGGCCCGATCAAGCGGTCGCCATAACAGCAAACCGTACTCGAACTCGCCGGCACACACAGCGGCGAGCAAATCCTGCTCGGCCTGCAGGCCTGCCTCGACGGATATATCGATGACTTTGTCTAACATGCTGGTTTCTCTGTAGGCGCTGCGTCAGGGCTATCCGCTTAATTACTGATCAATGGCCCACGCTCAGGGAAGAACAAACGTTGCAGTTCAGCCCCTGGGTGTTGCTTGCGCATGAACGCTTCACCCACCAGAAATGAGTAGACCCCGCTGACTTCCATCAGCTCGACATCCGCGCGATTAAAAATGCCGCTTTCGGTGATGACCAAGCGATCACTCGGAATCTGCGGCAGCAGGTCCAGCGTCGTTTCCAGGTTGACGTCAAAGGTGTGCAGGTTACGGTTGTTGATGCCCACCAACGGCGTATCCAGTGTTTTGAGGGCGCGTTCCAACTCAGCGGCATCATGCACTTCGACCAGCACATCGAGGCCCACGCTTTTGGCGACGGCAGCCAGCTCGGCCATCTTCGAATCGTCCAGCGCGGAAACGATCAGCAACACGCAGTCGGCGCCTAATGCGCGGGCTTCGACGATCTGATACGGATCGATCATGAAGTCTTTACGAATCACCGGCAGACTGCAGGCGGCACGCGCCTGTTGCAGGTAAGCATCGGCACCTTGAAAGAAATCAATGTCGGTCAGAACAGACAGACAGGTTGCCCCACCTGCTTGATAACTTTTGGCGATGTCAGCAGGGACAAAGTTTTCCCGGATCACGCCTTTGCTCGGCGATGCTTTTTTGATTTCGGCGATGACCGCAGGGTGCTTGCTCTTGGCCTGCTTGATCAATGCCTTGGCAAAACCGCGTGGCGCGTCGGCCAGCGCCGCTTGGCGCTCGAGCTCGGCAAGACTCACCATGGCACTGCGGGCAGCGACCTCCTCAACCTTGCGGGCGAGAATTTTTTCCAGAACCGTCGGCACACTCATCCTTCATTCTCCTGCTTGAATACCGCGGTAAAGGCACCCAACTCTTCCAGTTTTTCCCGGGCAAGGCCGGTGTGCAGCGCATCGTGGGCCAGTGCAACGCCCTCTTTCAGCGTAGACGCATGATCAGCAGCATAGAGTGCTGCGCCCGCATTGAGCACGATCATTTCGGCCGCTTTCTGCCCGTTTTCGGTCTTGCGTCGCCCCAAGGCATCGCGGATCAACTCCAGCGATGCAGCAGGGCTTTCCACGGCCAGGCCGATCAGGCTCTGGCTTTTTATCCCCACATCTTCCGGCTGTACCCAGTATTCAGTCACTTCGCCATTTTTCAGCTCGGCCACGAAGGTCGGTGCCGCGAGGCTGAACTCGTCCAGACCATCCTGGGAGTGCACCACCAATACGTGCTTGCTTCCGAGACGAAGCAAGACTTCGGCCAACGGCCGGCACAGCGCCTGACTGAACACCCCTACCACCTGATGGCGGACGCCGGCCGGATTCGTAAGCGGGCCAAGCATATTAAACAGGGTGCGCAATCCAAGGTCGCGACGCGGACCAGCGGCGTATTTCATTGCGCCGTGGTGGGACTGGGCAAACATGAAGCCGATGCCCACGCTTTCGATACAGCGGGCCACCTGCACAGGCGTCAGGTTCAAATAGATACCCGCCGCCTCAAGCAGATCGGCGCTGCCACTTTTGCCGGACACAGCCCGATTACCGTGCTTGGCAACCGTGCAACCAGCCGCCGCGACCACAAAGGACGATGCTGTGGAGACGTTAAAAATATTTGCGCCATCGCCGCCCGTGCCAACCACGTCGACCACGCCGTCGAGGGACTTGAGTTCGACTTTGCTGGCCAACTCACGCATGACCGAAACAGCACCGACGATTTCATCAATGCTTTCGCTTTTCATGCGCATGGCCATCATGAAGGCGCCTATCTGCGCTTCTGTGCACTGACCTGTCATGATTTCGCGCATGACGTCGCGCATTTCCTCGGTGCTCAAATCAAGCTGGTTGACGATGCGAGCCAGCGCGCCTTTGATATCCATAGCCATAACCTTGAAAGCCCCTTAACCCTGACGGCTGCCGCCAGTTTGCTTGAGGAAGTTGGCGAACAGCTCATGTCCCTGCTCGGTAAGAATCGACTCAGGGTGAAATTGCACCCCCTCGATATTTAGCGTTTTGTGCCGCAGGCCCATGATTTCATCGACCGAACCGTCTTCAAGCTCAGTCCAGGCGGTCAACTCCAGGCAATCGGGCAGGGTTTCGAGCTTGACGACCAGAGAATGATAACGGGTGACCGTCAACGGATGATTCAAGCCTTCGAATACGCCAAGGTCTTCATGAATCACCGGACTGGTCTTGCCATGCATCACTTGCCGCGCCCGCACTACATCGCCCCCAAATGCCTGACCAATAGACTGATGGCCCAGGCACACGCCCAGAATCGGCAACTTACCGGCAAAGTGCTTGATCACCTCCAGCGATACGCCTGCTTCAGTCGGGGTGCATGGGCCAGGGGAAATCACGATGCGCTCGGGGTTCAGGGCTTCGATCTCGGCAATGCTCAGCTCGTCGTTGCGGATCACTTTGACCTCGGCACCCAACTCACCCAAATATTGCACGACGTTATAAGTAAAGGAGTCGTAGTTATCAATCATCAGCAACATGTATTTAACCTCTTGAAATTACTGACTTTTAAAGCCGCCCTTGGATATTGCTCGCTTGTCGGACGCACACTGTCTGGTCACTGGGATTCATCCAGCTCAGGCACTCTGACAAGTCAATCGAAGGGCATATCGGTACAGGTCCGGCTGGCCGGAAGGGAGAACAGTCAGGCGCGCCAACGCCAACGGCCGAGAGCCTTGATAACGCGCACAAAAAGTTTGCTGAGGATTAACACTGGGGGAGGTCTCATGTATACGTTTGGGCACAGTAGCCTACCCACGCACACGGTGCAATATCGAGCCCTCCCCACGCTGCCATCTCATGCGCTGAACGTGTTACTGGCTGCCTTCGACATCTTCCAGACTGAACGTTTCAGTGTTGTCATTGTAGGAGAAAATTTCTGCGTATCGCCCCCAACTGATCACACTCTCCAGTGTTTCCTCCACAAAGGACCCACTGAGCGAATCTTCCAGTTCCTGCTCGAAGCGTACACGTGGCGCCCAGTGCCCGTGCCGTTCCTGCAATACCTGGCGGATACGTGCGGCCAATGGCACATGTTTGACCAGATGCTCGGCAAAAATGGTTTTTCGCTCCTGGGTGCCGTACTCGGCGAATAACTTGCCAGCCTCTGTGAGCGTGATTTCAGCGCCCTTGAGCTCAGCAAACCCCAGATGCTCCAGCATCTCTGCCACCGGGAACAAATCGTCGACTTCCAGCAATAGCCGTTCTGAAACATTCGGCAAACCGGCATGCCCATGATAGGGCTCGGCCGCCAACGCTTCGATCAGGCCCGCCATCAGGTTGGTGGAGACATCCGGCAGCGGACTGCCCATTTGCAGTTCGGCCTTGCCGGTGCTGGCATCAGCACTGCGCCGGTTGGTCATCAACGCATAAATATCATCAACCATCTTGCGAAAGGTTGGATCCAGCCGATTGCGCGGGTGAACGAACGGCACTTTGATTTCCGCCACGACCCGCCCAGGATTTGACGACAAGACCAGAACACGGTCGCACATCAATACCGCTTCTTCGATGTTGTGAGTCACGATCAAGATGGATTTTATCGGCAGTTGTTTCCCGCTCCACAGATCCAGCAAATCGCTTCGCAGTGTTTCTGCCGTCAATACATCCAGGGCAGAGAAAGGCTCGTCCATCAATAACAAGGTTGGGTTGACCACCAGGCCTCGGGCAAAGCCCACGCGTTGACGCATCCCGCCAGACAATTCGCGCGGATAGGCGTTCTCGAACCCATCAAGACCGATCAGGTCGATTGCATCCAGCGCACGCTTACGTGCTGCCTTGGGCTCTACCTGCAGGGCTTGAAGACCTGCCTCTACGTTTTCAAGTACGGTCAGCCATGGAAACAGCGCAAAGGTTTGAAAAACCATGGCCACACCTTCGGCGGGGCCCGTCAACAAGGAGCCGTTGTATCGAACCTCGCCAGACGAGGGTTGTATCAGGCCGGCGATGATGCGCAGCAGCGTCGACTTGCCCGACCCGGAGCGGCCCAGCATGCCCACAATTTCGCCTTCGCGTAGCGTCAGATCGACACCACTGAGAACCTGTAACTCATCCTTGCCCTTGCCAAAAGCCCGGCTCACATCATTGAGCGAGTAAATTTCGGGGGCGGCGCTAGCCTGCTCGGTATAGGTATTCATAACATCGACTCCTGTTAATTCAGGCGGAGTTTGTTTTCGGCAATGGCGTACATCGGCCGCCATACCAAGCGATTGAAAGCCACGACAAAGAGCGACATCACCACCACGCCGAGCGTGATTTTCGGAAAGTCACCGGCCGCAGTGGTCTGGGCAATGTAGGCGCCCAATCCATGCGCCACTACCTTGTCTTGTCCCCATGAAACGAATTCGGAAACGATACTGGCATTCCACGCCCCGCCCGAAGCAGTGATCGCCCCGGTTACGTAATACGGGAAAATGCCTGGCAGCATTACCTTGCGCCACCATAACCAGCCGCGGATGCGAAAATTGGCTGCAGCTTCCTTGAAGTCATTCGGGAAGGCACTGGCACCGGCAATTACGTTGAACAGGATGTACCACTGTGTACCCAGCACAATCAGCGGACTCAACCAGATATCGGGGTTTAACTGATAGCGCAAAATGACGATGACAAACACTGGAAACAATAAGTTTGCAGGGAAGGCAGCCAGGAACTGGGCTAACGGCTGGATTTTTTCCGCGAGGCGCGGACGTAAACCAATCATCACGCCAAGTGGCACCCAGATGACTGATGCGACGGCAATGAGCAGAATGACCCGCAACAGGGTAATCAGACCCAACCCGAGCACATGCCCGACCTCTGCAAGTGTCACCTCGCTGCTAACGTAACCCGCGATCCGGTACAGGATGTACAGCGTGAGCACCGCAATCACTCCCCCCCACACCCAGTCGATAGCCCGTGAGATGGCGGGATCAGGGGGTGTCGCCACGGTTTTCGATCGAGGCAAGCTCAGGCGCATATGGCCAATGCGGGTCATGGCCCGGGCAAAAGGCCGCAACAGGCGTTGAATAACCCGGGTCCGCTGAATCAGGTTCAGCACCCAGGATTCAGGCGCGCCAGCTTGGGAGGCGGTGTCTTCCATACGGAATTTGTCGGCCCATGCCACCAACGGCCGAAACAGGAACTGGTCATAGAGAAGGATGACCGCAATCATCGCCAGGATGACGTAGCCCACCGCATGCAGGTCGCGTTGTTCGATGGCAACCGCCAGATAGGAGCCTACACCTGGCAGCGTGATGGTCTTGTCGCCCACGGTGATGGCTTCCGAGGCAACCACAAAAAACCAGCCCCCGGACATGCTCATCATCATGTTCCAGACTAGCCCTGGTATGGCAAACGGAACGTCCAGCTTCCAGAATTTTTGCCAACCGGAAAGCTGTAGATTGCTGGACACCTCCACCAAGTCACTAGGCAGCATGCGCAGTGACTGATAGAAGCTGAACGTCATGTTCCAGGCCTGGCTGGTGAAGATGGCAAAAATGGCAGCGCATTCAGCGCCCAGTACGCGGCCTGGAAACAGCAACAGGAAAAACGTTACCGTAAACGAGATGTAGCCCAGAACGGGCACCGATTGCAGGATATCCAGCACCGGCACCAACAGCTTCTCTGCACGCCGACTTTTGGCAGCCAACGTACCGTAAACCAGCGTAAATATCAGGGACGCAACCATCGCTGCAAGCATGCGCAATGTGGTGCGTACCGCATATTCGGGCAGGTTACCCGGATCAAGCGAAATAGCCTCGCTCTGCAAGGTTGAAATCGGTGCCCAGGTCTGTTGTGCGCCAATCGAAAAAAACAGCAAAAAACCGATAACCAACGGCATGGCTACCAGATCCCAACGGTTGGGAAGCAGCCGCTTTGCGGTTACCGGGATGTAATGACGGAATACCTTATTCATGTTCACTGATTCCAGCAGCTATCTGAGCATGGTCCCTGACCACAAGGTCAGTGTCTTCCAGAGCGCAGCATCCGAAACTGCGCAACAGGCAGTCACAGCACACTCTAATGAGGGGAAACGAAACAACTGAGAGAGGCCACGCAAGCGAACGCTACACGGTAGATGCAGGGAAGGTGGCCAAGTCATTCAGTGATTCAGACCGCTGAATAATCCCGCGCACCCATTACATTCCGTTTGGCGTCCCACTGCGTGACCCACCGAGAATGGGCAGGATCCATGGCTGGAGTCTCCTTGCGCGGGTTTAAGATTGGCATTCGGGAGGAATAGCGAAATGGCACCCTAGGGGTGACGCCATCAAGACAAGACTTTTCCGCGGAGGATTATACGCATCAAAATGTTACAATTGCGCACAGCCAACGTAACTTTTGGTGCGTTAACAGCCCTGCTCTACGCAGAGTTTTTTGTTAAGGCATAACCCTACAGTGATTATCTGGTTTCCCGCCGCCGCGCCATCCATACAAAGCTGACGAGGCATGGCAGTCTACCTGGGCGAACAGTGCGTTATCACGCGTGCAAAGCACCATTGGCCAGCTTACGAAGCGAGATTGCTCACGAGCACGAAGACGGTGTGTTTGACACACCGCCCTCACCTCAGGAAAGCGGTTCTTGCTCAGCCAGCGCCACCGCACGGAACATGGCGCGGCGCTTGTTCAGGGTCTCTTCCCATTCCAGCGCGGGCACAGAGTCAGCGACGATACCGCCACCGGCCTGCACGTGCAGCTCACCGTTCTTGATCACTGCGGTACGGATCGCAATCGCGGTGTCCATGTTGCCGTTCCAGGCCAGGTACCCCACTGCGCCACCATAGACACCACGCTTGACCGGTTCCAGCTCGTCAATAATTTCCATGGCGCGGATTTTCGGCGCGCCAGACAAAGTGCCCGCCGGCAGAATCGCACGCAGGGCATCCATCGCCGTCAGGCCGCTTTTCAACTGGCCAGTGACGTTGGAAACAATGTGCATCACGTTGGAGTAACGCTCGATGACCATTTTTTCCGTGAGTTTGACCGAGCCGATTTCAGACACGCGACCGGTGTCGTTGCGCCCCAGATCGATCAACATCAAGTGCTCGGCGACCTCTTTGTGATCGGAAAGCAGGTCTTTTTCCAGCGCCAGATCTTCTTCTTCGTTTGCGCCGCGCGGACGGGTACCGGCAATCGGGCGCACGGTGATCAGGTTGTCTTCGACCCGCACCAATACTTCCGGCGAACTGCCCACGACATGGAAGTCGCCAAAGTTGAAGAAATACATATAAGGCGTCGGGTTGAAACAACGCAGCGCACGGTACAAGTCGATGGGGGCGGCCTTGAAGTCGATCGACATGCGTTGCGACGGAACGACCTGCATCACGTCACCGGCAAGGATGTACTCCTTGATGGTGTCCACTGCGCGCTCGTAATCGTCTTGAGTGAAACTGGAGCGGAATATCGGATCAGGCGCCTGCGGCCGGGTCAGATCAAGACCGCGACGTGGGGTAATCGGCTGACGAAGTTTTCCCATCAGCTCGTCCAGACGCGCCAGGCCACTTTCGTAGGCGCCGGCTTCAGCCGGGTCGACCAGCACGATCGCGTGCATCTTGCCGGCGAGGTTGTCGAACACCACCACCGCATCCGACACCATCAGCAGGATATCCGGCACGCCCAGCGGGTCCGGGTTCGGACATTTACCCAGGCGCTTCTCGACATAACGCACGCAGTCGTAACCGAAGTAACCCACCAGCCCGCCGTTGAAACGCGGTAACCCGGCAATGGTCGGCACGTTGTAGCGCGCCTTGAATTCTTCGACGAACGCCAACGGGTCTTCCGACTCCAGGCGCTCGATCTCGACGCCGTCCCGGGTCACGCTGATCTGCTGTTCGTGAACACGCATCACGGTGCGGCATGGCAGGCCAATGATCGAGTAGCGGCCCCATTTCTCGCCGCCCTGCACCGACTCCAGCAAATAAGAGTTCGGCTGGTCGGCCAGTTTCAGGTAGATCGACAGCGGTGTGTCGAAGTCGGCAAGGGTTTCGTAGGCAAGCGGGATACGGTTGTAACCGGCAGCAGCCAAACGCAGAAATTCTTCGCGGGTCATGATCAGCCTCGTGGCTTGAGGGTAAAACGGTCAGGTATGCAAACGCGCCGGTGGACCGGCCAGAGTCAAAGTCAGGCGCGCCAACGCCAGCGGGCCAGGGCCTTGATGACTTTCATCCAGAGCTTGCGGGTGACCACCACGATGGAATCTCTTTGAGGGGGGGATTTGACGTCGGCCAACGTTAGCGCAGCGGCAGAATCTAAGCAACCGGGGAGCAGCATACGCAGGTCATCAATAACCAGCGACGGCGATTCCTCGGCAATCGGCCGGCCATGGTTGTAGCCATAGCTGAGCGCCACACTGGCAACGCCTGCCGCTTTTGCTGCCAGCACATCGTTGCGCGAGTCACCGACAAATAGCGACTGGGATGCCGGAACACCGGCCATTTTCATCACAAAAAACAGCGCAGCCGGATCAGGCTTCTGTTGCGGCAACGTATCGCCGCCGATGATCCAGCGGAAAAACCGTCCCAGCTTCAGCTCATCCAGCAGCGGCGCGACGAAGCGCTCCGGTTTGTTGGTGATAAGGGCCATTTCAACGCCCTGTTTCTGCATCCACTTCAAGGTTTCGCGCACCCCGGGGTACACCTGCGTCAGCGCGTGACTGCCCGCGTATACCTCCATGAAAATCGCCAGGGCCTCTTCGGTCAACGCCTCATCAACGGCGCTGTGATCGATGTCGCTGGCCAAGGCGCGACGCACCAATACGCGCACCCCGTTGCCGACCCAGAGCCGTACAGCCTCGACACCCGCGGGCGGGCGCCCGAGTTTGAGCAGCATTTTATCCACGGCCGCTCCAAGGTCCGGCACCGAATCGATCAATGTGCCATCCAGATCGAACATCACCAGCTTGGGCAAGCGGCCCGGAAACAGCTGCTCAAACCCGCTCATGGGCGAGCCAACGCCAGTTCGGCACGCATTTTCTGGATGACCTCTTGGTAGTCCGGCGCGTTGAAGATAGCGGAGCCCGCGACAAAGGTGTCGGCACCGGCGGCAGCGATCTCACGAATGTTGTTCACATTGACCCCGCCGTCGATCTCCAGACGAATGTCATAGCCGGAGGCTTCTATCAGCGCCCGCGCTTCACGCAGTTTGTTCAGGGTGCCGGGAATGAACTTCTGCCCGCCAAAACCGGGGTTCACGCTCATCAGCAAGATCATGTCGACCTTGTCCATCACATACTCAAGCACGTTCAGCGGCGTGGCCGGGTTGAACACCAGACCGGCCTTGCAGCCGCCTTCACGGATCAACTGCAGTGAGCGGTCGACGTGCTGCGTGGCTTCAGGGTGGAAGGTGATGTACGTGGCGCCAGCGTCGATGAAGTCGCCGATCATGCGGTCAACCGGGCTGACCATCAAATGAACATCGATGGGCGCAGTGATCCCGTACTTGCGCAATGCCGTGCAGACCATCGGGCCGATGGTCAGGTTAGGTACGTAGTGATTGTCCATGACATCGAAGTGAACAATGTCCGCGCCAGCGGCAAGAACATTGTCGACTTCCTGGCCCAGGCGGGCGAAGTCGGCGGAAAGAATTGAAGGAGCAATAACGAAGGGCTGCATGACGCACCTTTGAGCAGAATCTCGGTGGCGCGCATTGTACCTTAATCGGGCCGGGTGCAACTCTCCACAGATCCGAGCCAGACCCCGATCCCGCAGAACCGGGGTCAGCCTCGGATATTTCCTGCCAGATCGATCAAGCCACTTGAGTTCGCAACTTCTCGCTACGTCCGCGCAACCATTCCAGTACCAGCAACAGCACCACCGAGAACGCGATCAGCATAGTGGCCGCAGCGGCGATGGTCGGGCTGAGGTTTTCGCGAATACCGCTGAACATCTGCCGGGGCAGCGTGGCCTGTTGCGGGCCAGCGAGGAACAAGGTCACGACCACTTCATCGAACGAGGTGGCGAACGCAAACAACGCACCCGATACCACACCTGGCGCGATCAGCGGCAAGGTCACCCGGCGGAACGCAGTCAGTGGGGATGCCCCGAGGCTGGCGGCAGCACGAACCAGATTGTGGTTGAAGCCCTGCAAGGTCGCCGACACCGTGATGATCACGAAGGGCACACCCAACACCGCATGCACCAGAATCAGCGATATGTAACTGTTGCCCAACCCCAGCGGGGCGAAGAACAGGTAGCTGGCGACACCGACAATGACCACCGGAACGACCATTGGCGAAATCACCAGGGCCATGACCAACGCCTTGCCCGGGAAGTTGCCACGCGTCAGGCCAATCGCTGCCAGCGTACCGAAGCCCATTGCCAATACCGTGGCCGCAGGCGCAACGATCATGCTGTTCTTCAGCGAGCGCATCCATTCAGCTGAGGAGAAGAAGTCCTGGTACCAGTGCATGGAAAACCCTTGCAGCGGGTAGACCAGAAAGCTCCCTGAGTTGAACGACAGCGGAATGATCACCAGCACCGGCAGGACCAGAAACAAAAGCACCAGCCCGCAGAGAATACGCAGGGCGTAGTACCAGACCCGCTCGATAGGAGACGTGTAAGGGCTCAGCATGTTGATTCTCCTCAGCTCAGGCGCATGCGGCTGGCGCCGACTAGCCAGTTATAAATCAGGTAAAGCACGATGGTTGCCATCAACAGCAAACCGCCCAAAGCCGTGGCCATGCCCCAGTTGATACTGGTGTTGGTGTAGAAGGCGACGAAGTAGCTGACCATCTGATCGTTCGGGCTGCCGAGCAACGCCGGCGTGATGTAGTAGCCAATCGACAAAATGAACACCAACAGACAACCTGCACCGACACCCGCATAGGTCTGGGGGAAATACACGCGCCAGAAGCTGGCGAATGGATGGCAGCCCAGGGAAATCGCCGCCCGCATGTACGTCGGGGAAATCCCCTTCATCACGCTGTAAATCGGCAGGATCATGAACGGCAGCATGATGTGCACCATCGAGATGTAAACGCCGACCCGGTTGAACACCAGCTCCAGCGGTTTATCAATGATGCCCATCGCCATCAAGGCACTGTTGATCAAGCCACTCGATTGGAGCAATACAATCCACGCGGCAACCCGCACCAGAATCGAGGTCCAGAATGGCAGCAGCACCATAATCATCAGCAGGTTGCTTTGCCGGGAAGGCAGATTCGCCAGCAGGTACGCCAACGGGTAAGCCAGTACCAGGCAGATCGCGGTGATGACCAGACCCATCCAGAACGTGCGGGCGAAAATATCCACGTAAATTGCTTGATCAGGGGTCGCGGGCGCCACTTCACCGAGGTCATCGATGCGGTGGTCGACTGCGGCCAGCAAGTAATAAGGAGTAACGCTACTGGTGTTACGGCGGATCGCTTGCCAATAGGCAGGATCGCCCCAGCGCTCATCGACAGCTTCGAGCGCTTCTTTATAAGAAGTCGGTTCAGTCTTGAACGGCAATGCGCGGGCGGTTTTCGTCAGCAGGCTGCGATAACCGGCCAGTTCCATATTCAGGCGCTTGGACAAATCGCCAAGGGTCTGATTCTTGCGGGTTTCAGCCAGGTCCACGCTCAGTGCCTGGTAAGCAGCCTCGGACGGAAGACTCTTGCCGTCCCATTGGGCCACCGCTGCAACCGTACGCGGTAAGGCGCCGACCACTTCAGGGTTACCGACGCTCTTGTAGAGCAGCGCAATAATCGGCACCAGAAATACCAGCAGCAAAAACAGCACCAGAGGAGCGATCAATGCCTGAGCCTTCCAGCGATTGACCCGTTCAGCACGAGCCAGACGCTGTTTCAGGGTGGGGCTGGCGCCTTCTGTAAGGGGCACTGTGATGGCCATAGCGAACTCCGAAAATCTTTGAACGATGGATGCGCCCCTCCTCCCTATCTACAGCAGAAGAGGGAGCGCACCTGGATCTAACTCAACGTAAAACGGTTACTTGGCCGCCCACGCGTTGAAGCGCTGCTCCAGTTGCTCGCCGTTGTCAGCCCAGAAGCTCACGTCGATCTGCACCTGGTCCTTGATGTTTTCCGGGGTGGTCGGCATATCTTTCAGGATGCCTTTGTCCAACAGCGGTACGGCTTGGGTGTTAGCTGGGCCGTAAGCGATGTTTTCCGAGTAGGTCTTCTGCTGTTCTGGCTTGACCGAGAAGGCGATGAATTTCTTCGCTGCTTCGGCGTTTTTCGAGCCTTTTGGGATGGCCCATGCGTCGAAGTCGTAGATGCCGCCGTTCCAGACTACTTTCAGGTTGCTTTCTTTTTGCACAGCGGCAATACGGCCGTTGTAGGCGGAGCTCATCACGACGTCACCGGAGGCCAGGAACTGTGGCGGTTGTGCGCCCGCTTCCCACCACTGAATGCTCGGCTTGAGTTCGTCGAGCTTTTTGAATGCACGGTCTTGACCGCCTTTACCCGCCAGCACTTTGTAAACATCTTTAGGGGCTACGCCGTCAGCCATCAAGGCGAATTCCAAGGTGTACTTGGCGCCTTTACGCAGACCACGCTTGCCCGGGAATTTTTTCACGTCCCAGAAATCAGCCCAGCTGGTTGGGGCGGTTTTCAGTTTGTCGGCGTTGTAGGCCAGCACGGTGGACCATACGAAGAAGCCAACGCCGCAGGTCTGGATAGCGCCTTTGACATAGTCTTCCGACTTGCCAAGCATCGCAGGATCGATCTCTTCGAACATCCCTTCATCGCAACCACGGGACAGCTCGGGCGATTCGACTTCTACCAGGTCCCAAGAGACGCTCTTGGTGTCGACCATGGTTTTGACTTTGGCCATTTCGCCGTTGTACTCACCCGCAACCACCTTACCGTTGCCAGCTTTTTCCCACGGTGCGTAGAACGCTTTTTCCTGAGCTGCCTTGTTGACGCCGCCGAAGGATATAACGGTCAGATCTGCCGCCGCCATGGCGTTTGCCGCGCACATCATGCCGAGCGTAATAGCGGTGAACTTCAAAGATTTAAGCATTTATTGTTCTCTCCACAGTGCAGTGTTGGGTATGCGTGGGGCGATTGATTCGCCTCTGACTGTTAATTAATGCGCTTCCAGCAAGGGATCGAGCGCGCGAACGTGTTCGACCTGCCATCCAATTGGCACAACGTCGCCCACCGTCAACCCCGGATCCAGCTCGGCGATTGGCTGTTTGACGAAGAAGTCTGTTTTTCCTGCAACTTCCAGACGCACACGAACGTGGTCACCCAGATAAATGAATTCAGCGACGCGGCCAGAGAAACGGTTCACACAGCTTTCACTGTGGCCGTTCACACGAACGCGCTCAGGGCGAATCGACAAGGTCACCGGGTCACCGATCTTGCCAACATTGACTGCCAGCGCCTCGACCTTCTCGCCACGGGCCAATGCCACGACACACCGATCACCTGTGCGGCTGACCAGGTTGCCGTTAAGACGGTTGTTTTCGCCGATGAAGTTGGCGACAAACGTGTTTTTCGGTTCTTCGTAGAGCGTGCGCGGAGGCGCAATCTGCTGAATCTCGCCCTGATGGAATACCGCCACCCGGTCAGACATGGTCAGGGCTTCACCCTGGTCATGGGTCACGTACACCACGGTAACGCCGAGGCGTTCGTGCAGGTGCTTGATCTCAATCTGCATGTGCTCACGCAGTTGTTTGTCCAGCGCACCCAAGGGTTCATCCATCAACACCAGCTGTGGTTCGAACACCAGCGCCCGAGCCAACGCCACACGCTGTTGTTGACCGCCAGAAAGCTGCGCCGGGTAACGATGAGCGAAGGTGTCGAGCTGAACCATGCTCAGCACACGCTTGACCCGCTCGCTGACGTCGGTCTTGTTCAAGCCGCGGACTGTCAGCGGAAACGCCAGGTTTTCCGAGACGGTCATGTGCGGGAACAAGGCGTAGTTCTGGAACACCATGCCGATGTCACGCTTGTGCGGCGGCACGTTGTTGATCGCCCGGCCAGCCAACAGGATTTCGCCAGCGGTTGGCGTTTCGAAACCGGCCAGCATCATCAAGCTGGTGGTCTTGCCAGAACCGGAAGGCCCCAGCAGGGTGAGGAACTCGCCTTTGCGAATTTCCAGGTTGAGGTTTTTGACGATCAGTGCTTCGCCGTCGTAGCTCTTTTGCACACCACGGAAGCTGACCAGAACTTCACTCGCCCCAGCACTTGAATCGACGTCGCTCATTACCCACACCTTTGTTTTGTCTGCCGTGGATTAATCCTAGATCAGACCATTGGCCGCGCAAATCGGGGGGCAAGAGAGATTGCTGTAGGGATTGCCCTACAGTGATGGCGCGATTAGGCATGAGGTGTCGTAACCGGGTCGCGTCGACACCTTTCACGACACGTCAGGGCCTGCAAAATATGAGATTTAACCGTGTCGCTTTCAGACATGCGCCTGATTAGAGCAACTTGTGCTCCATTGCATATTTCACCAGATCGGCCAGCGAAGTGACGTGGAGCTTCTGCATCAGTCGCGCTTTGTGTGTGCTGATGGTTTTGCTGCTCAAGGCCAGTTGCTGGGCAATGTCGTTGACGTTCGCCCCCTGTGCCAGGCGCTCGAACACTGAAAACTCGCGCTCGGACAGTAGCGAGTGAAGCGGACGGTTATCGGTCAGGCCGACTTCAAACACCATGCGGTCCGCCAGATCCGGGTCGATGTAACGCCCACCGGCAGCCACCCGCCGAATCGCCGTCAGCAACAACGCCGGATCACTGTCCTTGGTGGCATAGCCGGCAGCGCCGATCTTCAATGCACGGGCGGCCATCTGCGCCTCGTCGTGCATGGACAACACCAGAATCGCCGGCGGGTTGTTCAGGGCACGAATTCGCGGGATCGCTTCCAGGCCATTTACGCCTGGCATGGAAATATCCAGGAGCACCACTTCGCACTCGACATGACGCAAGGTTTCCAGCAGTTGCTCACCGTTGCTGGCCTCGCCCACCACCGCCAGATCCTTCGCCAGCCCGATCAGCTGCTTGATGCCTTCACGGACAATGGTGTGGTCTTCTGCTACCAATACACGAATCACGTTTCACGCTCCTGCCCAGCAGCTTTCAATAATTAATCGGCAAGTGGAATGTACACACGCAAGGTTGTGCCTTCACCGGACTCACTGTCCAGCAGCAATCTGCCACCCAGCATCAACACCCGTTCGCGCATGCCCACCAGACCGAACGAGGTTGGCCTGCCCTGCTCGGGCACAAAACCGCAACCGTCGTCGGCGATGGTCATGCACAACATGCCGTCATCCAGCGTCAGACTCAGCTCGACAGTATGCGCCTGGGCGTGACGCATCACGTTGGTCAATGCTTCCTGAAGAATCCGAAACAAGCCGATGGCCTTGGCATCGCTGAGCATGGGCAGGTTATCGGGGACCTCTACCAGACACGGAATCTGGGTGCGCGCCTCAAAACGCCGGGCCTGCCATTCAATGGCCGACGCAATGCCGGCATCCAGAATCGGCGGGCGCAGCGCCGTGGCGACATCACGCACCAGTTGAAAGAGCTGCGAGATCAGGCGCTTCATGCTGTTCAGCCGCTCGTGCAGGCCCGGATCAAGGTCGGCGTAAGCCAGCTCACACATCGACGTTTCCAGCTTGAGTACGGTCAGCATCTGCCCCAGCTCGTCATGCACCTCGCGGGCGATGCGGGCTTTCTCTTCTTCACGCACACTTTCCAGGTGCGCTGACAGTTCGCGCAGTTGTTCACGGGAACCGGCCAGCTCCAGTTCTATACGCTTGCTTTCACTGATGTCCCAGACGATCCCGTCCCAGACCACGCGATCATCCTCCAGACGCCGGGCGATGGCCTTGATCTCCGCCCAGCGCTCCTCACCATTGCGGGTCAGGATGCGTCCCTGCCATGACCAGTCGCTATTGCCGTCCAGAGAGCGATCCTGAATGACGTGATAGCCCGCGCGATCATCCGGGTGCACCAGATTGCGCAGTCCCATTTCTTTATGACGCAAGGTTGCGGGCGAATAGCCGACCAGGCTTTCACTGCCTTCACTGATATAGGCGAACTCCGGCGCATCGCCTGCGTTCGCCCGCTCCAGACGGAACACCAGACCCGGCACGTTGGCCGCGATCCCTTGCAGGCGCGCTTCACTTTCTTGCAACGCGGCCAATGCCCTACGCCGATCAGTCACGTCGGTTAGGTAAACCACAAGGTATTCAGCATCGCGAAAGCGCAGAAAACTCAAGGACACATCGGTGGGCAACATACTGCCATTCGCGCAGACACAGTTTGTCTCGAAACTTTGTGGGCTGTCCTCCGCGGAACGGGCGCGCCGCCACAGATTCAACCAGCGGTCCATGTGCAGGCTTGGTTCGAAGTCGATCAGTGGCCGATCCACCACCCCGCCCACGCCATACCCCAGCATGGCCTCGGCGGCGCGGTTGGCATAGCGCACATGACTGTCCCAATTGACCCAGAGAATGCCAACCGTGCTTTGATCGATAGAGAACTGCGTCAGCCGCAACGCCGCCTCACTGGCTTGGCGCAAAGCAATGTCTTCACGCGCAGCCAACAGGCTGTGTTCCAGCTCCTGTTGCTGACGGCGCTGCCAGATCACAATCGCAAAACAGGCCAGTCCCATCACCGCAAACAACAGACTGAGGTTTTGCCAGAAACCCGGTGACTCAGTCAGCCGTGGGTATTTGGGCTGCAACCAACGTGCGTGCAACTGCTCAAGGTCTCTGGCGGGGATCGCGTGCAGCGCGGCACTGACGATGTCGGCCAGCTCTGGCAAGTTTTTTCGCGACGCCACGCGTAACAGCTGCGGCAAGCCGATGTCGCCCACCACCGCCAAATCGGCAAAATCCGGTTCGATGGACAAACGGCTGAGCTGCGCCTCGTCAATCACGGCGTATTTGGCCTGCTGACTCAACAATAACTGCAACGCCTGGCGCTCCAGAGGCACCCCTTGCAGATTGAGGTGCGTGTAAGTCCCGCGCAAATAATCGGCGACTGCACTGGGCATGCGCACGGCAACGCGGACACTGCTGTCGAGTTTCTCCAGATCGACTGCTCCCGCCCCTTGGCGCTCGCCGACCACCAGATTCGGCACGCGCATGTAAGGGTCGGAAAACAACCATAGACGCAAACCAGCAGGCGTTTGTGTCAGCCCCGGCGCCAGATCGACAGCCCCCTCGCCCACGGCCTTCTCCAGCGCGGCCTGATCCGGAAAATTGCGCCAGAGCAGTTCGACCTGCAGGGTATTGGCCAGCGAATTCATCAGGTCGACATTGGCCCCCGACAATTGCTGCAGGCGCCGATCAAACTGTGCATAGGGCGCCTGCAGAACCAGACCCACCCTTAACGGGCCGTGCTGATCAAGCCAGGCGCGCTGCTCCACGCTCAACGTCGCGGCAGAGGATGCTGGCGCTGGCTCGGCCGACGCCACGAACGGCACGCCCACCAAAGGCAGAGCAATCAAGGCCCCCCATGCACAAGCGAGAACCCAACATCGCAGTGATCGAATCATGAGCGTTTCATTCCGTGGCTTCCTGAATTGTGTCCCGCATTGCATTACTACCCTGAGCACGCCTGACAAATGCTGATCAACCCATTAGGCTGCGAGGATTGTTTCTGGCTTGGAATATCCGATGTCCTACACCTTTAGCGCAACGTTTCCCGCCTTATGCCTGTCGCTGATACTACCTTGTGCCTTGCCGGTAATGGCCGCTGATCCAGCGTCGGACAAACCGGCAGCCGAAGCCGTACCTGCAGAACGCCAACTGTTGCTGGACCGCAGCCAGGAGGACACCCTCGCCCTCCAACGCCAACTGCCGCAACAGGAACAACAAGAGTTGCAGGCCGACAGCGGTAGCTTCCTCGCCCTGTGGAAACCCGCCAACGTCGCTCAACCCAAGGGCGCAGTGATCATCATCCCGGGGGCTGGCGAATCGGCGGACTGGCCACAGGCGGTAGGGCCCCTGCGGCGCAAATTTCCCGATGCTGGCTGGGACAGCTTGAGCCTGACCCTGCCAGATACGGCCAACGGTGGCAGCTTGCCACGCATCGAAGAAACCGTGGCTGTCGTAGATCAAACTGCAGCGGACAAGGACGCCAAAACCGGCGAGTCCTCAAAAAAAGCCGACCCCGCGAGCACTGCCGAAGCCGACGCAGCTGACAAAGTGGCGCGCGCAGCTGCCGCTGAAGAGCACGCCAAGGCTGAGGCCGAGCGCATTTTCGCCCGCATTGAAAGCGCCATCGCCTACGCGCAACAGCAAAAAGCCCGCAGCATTGTATTAGTCGGGCATGGCAGCGGCGCCTATTGGGCCGCCCGCTACTTGAGCGAGCGACCGTCGCCAAACATCCAGAAACTGGTCATGGTATCGGCGCAAGAGCCATCCGACACCAAGCCGTCCCTGGATGAACTGGCGACAACGCTGAACGTAAAAACGGCGGACTTCGTCTACAAGGACTTGCCGCAATACCGCCAGGCGGCACTGCAACGCCTGCAAGCGAGCAAACGCACGAAAAACAAAGGCTACACGCAGGTCGCGCTGACGGCATTGCCGGGCAACAACACCGCCGAACAGGAGCAACTGTTCCGGCGCATTCGTGGCTGGCTGGAGGCCAAGTAATGTAAGAACCCCCGCCACGCCTTTCGAGGCTGGGCTGTCGCGCAGCAAACCGGGGGCGCGTCTGACCTGCAGGACCGTCATGCGGCGCTGAGTCCAGCTATTTTGCGACTGCTGCGCAGTCGATTCGCAGACAAGTCAGCGCCTACAGGGTCAACTGTGGGAGTGAATTCATTCACGAAAGCGATCCACCTGACACCTCTGATCAGCGAAAATCCCGCCGCTCGCGAATCAGCATATAGGCTTGATGCAGATCACGGGTTTTCTCGGTGGCTTCGCGCACCTGCAAAAGGCTGGCCCCTGTACCCGCCACTTTATCCGGGTGGTGGCGGCTGAGCAGACGTCGATAAGCGCGCTTGATCTGCGCCGGCTCTGCGTCCGCTGCCACGCCCAGCAACTGCAGTGCCTCTTGATAGTCATCACCGCTACGGGTTAATGGCTTTTTGTGCGGATCGTACTCGCCGGCCAATGCCTGAACGCTTGGCGCTGCCCAGCCCAACCACTTGCCCCACAGCACAATCAGCTCAGTTTCGACCCGTGACACCTTGCCGTCGGCCCAGGCCATGCGCCAGCACGCTCGCAGCAATCCTTCGGCGGCATGCGGCTGGGTCTTCATGCGGCCCAGGTGCCCACGCAAGCGGTCGCGCCCTTCCTTGCCGCGATTGAAGGCCAGAATCGCTCGACGCTGCGCCGGCTCACTCAGGCCCAATCGACGCATTTCCACGCGAGCCTGCTGAATATGCCCATCAACCACTCGCCCATCACTCTTGGCCAAACGACCGAGCAGAATGAACAGCAACTCATCGTCACGCGGGACCTTGCGCCCACCCAGGCGCTGACGCAGATGTGCCCAGCTGTGCAACTCCAGACGCCGATCAAGCGCCTGTCCGAGCAACGCCCCCAGCAGCGCGCCCGGAATGCTGGCGATAGCAAAACCGGCGCCAGCGCCAATCAACGTGCCTGGCCACAGCATTTAGCGACTCACCGCAAGCAACTGCTCGACTTCAGCCAAGCGCTCATGGGTACCGACATCGACCCAGCGCCCCGTGAAATGCTCGCCCGTGACCTGCCCTTGCGCCATGGCTTCGCGCAACAACGGCGCCAGCTTGAAGGCACCGGCCACGCAACCGTCGAACAGGCGTGGATGGAGGATGGCCACGCCACTGTAGGTCAGCCGCGGTGCGGTTTGGCTGGCAACCTCATGGCTATCCAGGACATGCCCATCCACCAGCGCAAAATCGCCTGCAGGGTGATGCGCAGGGTTATCGACCAGCACCAGATGCGCCAGCCCGGGGATAGGTCGATGCAAACGGGTGAAATCGTAATCCGTCCAGATATCGCCGTTCACCACCAAAAACGACTCGTCGCCCAGCAGCGGCAGGGCACGGAATATCCCGCCACCGGTTTCCAGCGGCTCGCCTTCGGCGGAATAACGGATGCTCAAACCCAAGCGCTGCCCGTCACCGAGATAATCCACGATCTGCTGACCCAGCCAGGCATGGTTGATCACCACCTCTGTGAATCCCGCTGCGAGCAGCGCCCGCAGGTGATATTCGATCAGGGGCACATCGCCCGCACGCACCAGAGGCTTCGGCGTGTGCAAGGTCAAAGGCCGCATGCGCTCGCCTTTACCTGCGGCGAGAATCATCGCTTTCATGCGCTTACTACCTTCATCTTCATACAACAGCTCCAACAGGTTGACGCAGGCTTGCCAGCAACTCAGCCAGCTCAGCCAGCTCCGGGCGCCGCGCCAATACGGTATCTATATAGGCGAAGAAACGCGGCACGTCGGCCAGGTAGCGAGGCTTGCCGTCACGGTGGCAAATACGCGCAAAAATACCGATAACTTTCAAATGTCGCTGCACGCCCATCAGATCACTGGCCCGCAGAAAATCTTCAAACTCCGTCTGCACCGGGATGCCCAGCTTGCCGGCTGCTTGCCAATACGTCAGTAACCAGCAGCGCACACGCTCCTCGGGCCAGCTCAAGAATGCATCCTTGAACAGGCAGGTCACGTCATAGGTCACCGGCCCATACACCGCATCCTGAAAATCCAGCACGCCAGGGTTCGGCTCGCTGTGCATCAAGTTGCGCGGCATATAGTCGCGATGCACCAACACGTTGGGTTGCTCCAGCGCGCTGTCGATCAACAGATCGCTGACCCGCTGCCACGCCCCCAGCTGTGCGGGGCTCATCTCGACGCCCAGATGACGACGTACATACCACTCGGGGAAGAGTTCCAGCTCGCGGCGCAACAGCGCGACGTCATAGCTCGGCAACGGTGCGTCCATCGGCAACTGCTGATAGGCCAGCAACGCGTCGAACGCATCGGCGAACAGCGCGTCGGCATTCTCGGTATTGATCACGTCGAGGTAGGTCTTGCGACCCAAGTCGTTGAGCAGAAGAAAGCCTCGCGTCAGGTCTTCGGCATAAATTTTCGGAACATTAATTCCTGATTTAGCCAATAAATGAGCGATATCCACGAAGGGTTTGCAGTTTTCCTGGGGTGGAGGCGCATCCATCACAATAAAAGTTCGACCTTCGCCCTCCCAACGGAAATATCGCCGAAAACTGGCATCACTGTTGGCGGCGGTCAACGTGGCCGGGGGTACAGCGCCCCAGCCTTGAGCTGCGAACAGCGTGTGTAACTGATCATTGAGCCAAACTTTCAGGTGTTGCAGGCGTACATCTTGATCTGGCATTGCTAGGGTCTCCGACGGCGCTAGCCGTCAAGCGGGTCATGCTTTATTATCCGACATCTTTTTCAGCCCATCGAGAGGCGTGCGGCCCCCCGCCGGCAGATGGCACGCAGGAAGCCCGGACTAATAAGATGGCATTGAAATCCCCCGCGTTCCGTAAAAAATTTCCGTTGCTCGTAACCGGCAGTTTGCTGGCGATGCAACCTCTAGCCACTCAATTCGTGGTTGCCGCGGAACAGTATGACTGCTCAGTCTCTGCTTCGGGCACCTGGGATTGCGCGCCGAAAGCCAACGCTGCTCAACTGCCGCCGCGGCCCGTGCATAGCACGGACGCTGTCAGTTCGACCGGCCAAGGCCCTTCGGACAGCGGTTCCCGTGGCGGCGAAAAAGCCACCCCCACACTGGTCACCGAAGCCAAAGGCCGAGGCCTGAAGTCGCGCAGTGCTGACTACAGCCACCTGGATTGGGTTCCGCGGGAGAAACTTACCCCGGCTCAATTGGCCGAAACAGGCCCCTATTGTTCAGGTGCCTACGTCGAGCCGATCCGTCCTGGCATGAATGACAAGACGAAGATGAGCGACGCGCCGATGTTCGTCGGTGCCAAGGCCTCTCGTTATCAACAGGAAGAACAGGTCGCGACCCTGGCCGGTGACGTCGTATTGCGTCAAGGTGGCCTACAGGCGGAGTCTGAGGAAGCCAGCCTTTATCAGACAGAAAACCGTGGCGAACTGAACGGCAATGTCCGTCTTCGCCAGAACGGCGCCCTGATCGTGGGTGACCACGCCGAGATGCAGCTCGATACCGGCGAAGCCAAAGTCGACAACGCCGAATACGTGATGCACAAGTCCAATGTCCGTGGGAGCGCGCTGTACGCCAAGCGTGCCGAGAACGCGATCATTCGACTCAAGGACGGCACTTACACCACCTGCGAACCGAGCAGCAACGCATGGGAAATCAAGGGTAATAACATCACCTTGAACCCGGCCACGGGTTTCGGTACCGCGACCAACGCGACGCTGCGGGTCAAAGACATACCGATTTTCTACACCCCGTACATTTATTTCCCGATCGATGATCGTCGTCAGTCTGGTTTCCTGCCTCCGTCTATCAGCAGCAACAGCAAGACGGGCCTGATGCTGGTTACGCCGTATTACTTCAACCTGGCACCGAACTACGATGCCACGTTGTACCCGCGCTACATGGGTAAACGCGGTTTGTTGATGGAAGGTGAGTTCCGCTACCTGACCAAAACATCCGAGGGCCAAGTAGGCGCCGCGTACCTCAACGATAAAGACAATGATCGCCAACTGCAGACGGACTACAAAGACACGCGCTGGATGATCAACTGGCAGCACAAGGGCGGTCTGGATTCGCGTCTGATGAGTCAGGTCGACTACACCGACATCAGCGATCCGTACTACTTCCAGGATTTGCAGACCGATCAGATTGGTATCAAGAACACTGACTACATCAATCAGCAAGGTTCCCTGACCTGGCGCGGCGATACCTACACCGCACGGTTCAACATGCAGGCCTTCAAGCTGGCGACCGTTGCGGATATCACACCGTACAATCGCCTGCCGCAACTCACCATCAATGGTGCGCTGCCGTATCATCCGGGCGGGTTGAACTTCGCTTACGAGACCGAAGCTGTACGTTTTGACCGGAATCTGGAGACAGGTAATTTTGTCGACCAGGATGGCGGAATCAGTCCACGCCTCGATACCAACGTAGCCGGCCTCGCGCGTGCCAACGGCGATCGCCTGAATCTTGCGCCTGCTGTCAGCTTGCCGCTGAACTGGACGTATGGCTTTATCAAGCCGTCGCTCAAATATGTTTATACCAAGTACGATCTGAGTCTTGATAGCCAAGGTAAAGACTATCTATTGTCGAACGCGAACCTCACATCGCCTACCCAGGAGACGTTCAACAGCTCGCAAGATCGTGCCATACCGATTGCCAGCATCGACAGCGGCCTGTACTTCGACAGGGACACCCAGTGGTTCGGCAAAAATTACCGCCAGACATTGGAACCACGCCTGTTCTACCTCTACGTGCCGGATAAAGACCAGAACGACATCCCGGTTTTCGACACCGCCGAAACCACGTTCAACTATGCATCGCTGTTCCGCGACAATCGTTTCGTGGGCTCCGACCGTATTGGTGACGAGAACAAGCTGTCCTTGGGCATCACCAACCGCTGGATTGAAGACAATGGCTTCGAACGCCAACGCTTCAGCATCGGTCAAGCGATGTACTTCAAGGATCGCAAGGTACAACTGCCAGGCATTGATTACCGTACGCGTGCCGATGCTCTGGCCAACGTATCGCCTTATGCACTGGAATACGAATACCGCTTCAACCGCGACTGGCGCGCGACGTCCGATTTCAACTGGGATCCGGACAGCCGCAGCACCCGTTCTGGCAGCGCGATGATGCACTACCAGCCTGAAGACAGCCCAGGCAAGATCATCAACGCCGGTTACCGCTACCGTAATGACCTGGTACGTTATGACCAGAGCACCGGTAAGTGGAACGTTGGTGGTGGCGATTACGGCACCCCAGGCCAACCGGGCTATGTGAAGGATTACTACAAAATCCAGCAACACGACTTCTCGGTGATCTGGCCAATCGTGCCGCAATGGAGCGCGATCAGCCGCTGGCAGTTCGACTACAACCGCAACCGTACCCTCGAAGCCTTTGGTGGCTTTGAATATGACAACTGCTGCTGGAAGCTGCGTCTGATCAACCGTTACTGGGTTAACTATGACGAGTTCAGCCAACAAGCGCCTCAGAACGAAAAAGGCGACCACGGCATTTTCTTACAAGTTGTGTTGAAGGGACTGGGCGGTGTTACTGGCGCCAAAGTTGAATCCTTCCTCGACAAAGGCATTCAGGGTTATCAAGAACGTGAAGACAAAGCTTTCTAACTGTCTGCGCCCGCTCATGTTGGGCGCGCTACTCCTGGGCACCGCAGCGCATGCTGCGGTGCAGCCCCTCGACAAGGTCGTGGCCATCGTCGATAACGACGTGATCATGCAAAGCCAGCTGGACCAGCGGGTCCGTGAGGTACAGCAAACCATTGCCAAACGTGGCTCTGGTGTGCCGCCTGCGAGCGTCCTGGACCAGCAAGTGCTCGAGCGCCTGATCGTGGAGAATATCCAGCTACAAATCGGTGATCGCTCCGGCATCCGGATCACCGATGAAGAGCTGAACCAGGCCATCGGGACCATTGCCCAACGCAACAACATGAGCCTGGATCAATTCCGCGCCGCGTTGGCTCATGACGGCTTGTCCTATAACGACGCTCGCGAACAGGTCCGCCGGGAAATGATCATCAGCCGGGTGCGTCAGCGCCGGGTTCAGGAGCGTATCCAGGTATCGGAACAGGAAGTGAAGAACTTCCTGGCTTCCGATATGGGCAAGATGCAAATGTCCGAGGAATACCACCTCGCCAACATCCTGATCGCCACTCCCGACAGCGCGTCTTCGTCGGCGATCCAGGCGGCGGCCAGCGACGCCAAGGATGTTTACGATCAACTCAAGCGCGGCGCTGACTTCGGCCAGATGGCGATTGCCAAGTCCAAAAGCGAAAACGCATTGGACGGCGGTGATATGGGCTGGCGCAAAGCCGCTCAGTTGCCACCACCGTTCGGCGAAATGCTGGGCTCCATGCCGGTTGGCGATGTAACACCGCCAGCACGCACACCCGGTGGTTTCATTATCCTGAAGCTGTTGGAAAAGCGCGGCGGCCAGGGTAAATCGCTGATGCGTGATGAAGTGCACGTACGCCACATCCTGATCAAACCGAGCGAAATCCGCAGCGAAGAAGAAACGCATCGTCTGGCCGAGCGCTTGTATGAGCGCATCAAGAATGGCGACGACTTTGGTGAGCTGGCAAAAAGCTTCTCCGAAGACCCGGGCTCTGCACTCAATGGTGGCGACCTGAACTGGGTAGATCCAAACTCCCTGGTTCCTGAGTTCCGCGAAGTCATGGCCAATACTCAAGCCGGCGAATTGTCCAAACCGTTCAAAACGCCTTACGGCTGGCATGTTCTTGAAGTCCTTGGCCGCCGCGCCACCGACAGCACGGATCAAGCCCGTGACCAGCAGGCACTGACGGTGCTGCGCAACCGTAAATACGATGAAGAGCTGCAAACCTGGCTGCGTCAGATTCGCGACGAAGCCTACGTTGAGATCAAGCTCCCAGGCGCTGAGCAGACCGGCCAAGCTGGTCAGGCTGTGCAGTGAAGCCACAGCGCTTTGCTCTGACACCCGGCGAGCCGGCCGGTATAGGTCCCGACCTGTGCCTGCTGCTCGCCTCGCAACCTCAGCCGCACCCCCTGATTGCCATTACCAGCCGTGACCTGCTCCTGGAGCGGGCCGCGTTGCTGGGTGTGGCCGTCAATCTGCTGCCGGTGACCCCCGATGCCTGGCCAGACTTGCCCGCCCCGGCTGGCAGCCTGTACGTCTGGGACACGCCCTTGCAGGCGCCTGTGACCGCAGGCCAACTGGACAAAGCCAATGCTGCCTTTGTGCTGCAGACGCTGACCCGCGCCGGACAGGGCTGCATTGATGGCGACTTTGCCGGGATGATTACCGCACCGGTGCATAAGGGCGTCATCAACGAATCAGGCATCGTCTTTTCAGGCCACACCGAATTCCTCGCCGAGCTGACACACACCGAACAGGTCGTGATGATGCTCGCCACCGGCGACTTGCGCGTAGCACTGGTGACCACTCACCTGCCGCTGCGTGAGGTGGCCGATGCGATCACGCCGGAGCGACTGGAGCGAGTTACGCGTATCCTCCACGCCGATCTGGTCAACAAGTTTGGCATTGCCCAGCCACGCATTCTGGTCTGCGGGCTCAACCCGCATGCCGGCGAAGGCGGACACCTGGGCCGCGAAGAAATCGACATCATTGAACCTACTCTGGAGCGTCTGCGCAGTGAGGGCCTTGATTTGCGCGGCCCACTGCCTGCCGACACTCTGTTTACCCCCAAATATCTGGAGCACTGCGATGCAGTGCTGGCGATGTACCACGACCAGGGCCTTCCCGTACTGAAGTACAAAGGTTTCGGTGCCGCCGTCAACGTGACGCTGGGCTTGCCGATCATCCGCACATCAGTGGATCACGGCACCGCACTGGATCTGGCCGGCAGCGGCAAGATCGACACCGGCAGCCTGAAGGTCGCCCTGGAAACCGCCTACCAGATGGCCG
This sequence comes from Pseudomonas sp. 5C2, assembly GCF_034314155.1. Lineage (NCBI taxonomy): Bacteria > Pseudomonadati > Pseudomonadota > Gammaproteobacteria > Pseudomonadales > Pseudomonadaceae > Pseudomonas > Pseudomonas sp. 5C2. The sequence goes on from NZ_JAVIWH010000003.1 coordinate 575,636, forward strand.
AGACGCATTCATGACCGAGCAATTCCAACACCGGGCGCGCAAGCGTTTCGGGCAAAACTTCCTGCACGACGCGGGTGTGATCGATAAAATCCTGCGTGCGATTCGCGCCCGCCCGGAAGATCGCCTGCTGGAAATCGGCCCGGGCCAAGGCGCCCTGACCGAAGGCCTGCTCAACAGCGGCGCACAACTGGATGTGGTTGAGCTGGACAAGGACCTGATCCCGATCCTCATGCATCAGTTTGGCAACAAGCCCAACTTCCATCTGCATCAGGGCGACGCACTGAAGTTCGACTTCACCAGTCTGAACCCGGCGCCGAACAGCCTGAGAGTCGTTGGCAACCTGCCGTACAACATCTCCACGCCGCTGATCTTCCATCTGCTGCAGAACGCCAATCTGATCCGCGACATGCACTTCATGCTGCAAAAAGAAGTGGTCCAGCGTCTCGCCGCAGGCCCTGGCGGTGGTGATTATGGTCGTCTGTCGATCATGGTTCAGTACCACTGCCGCGTCGAACACCTGTTCAACGTTGGGCCTGGTGCGTTCAATCCGCCACCTAAAGTCGACTCGGCCATTGTGCGTCTGGTGCCACACGACGTCCTGCCGCACCCGGCCAAGGATCATCGCTTACTCGAACGCGTCGTACGTGAAGCCTTCAATCAGCGCCGCAAGACCCTGCGCAATACACTCAAGGCTTTGCTCAGCAGCGAAGAGATTACAGCTGCTGGCGTCGATGGCAGCCTGCGTCCAGAACAACTGGACCTTGCAGCCTTTGTCCGCCTGGCGGACAAACTAAGCGAACAACCCATCGCAGAGTAAAGTGTCCGGGTATCCAGGAGGTAAAAACGCCATTGCGGGCACACAGCCCGCAGAGGGTTGGTTTTTTACCTCCCAAATACCCTAGACTGGATTTCACCGGTATTGTCCGCCTTTCTCCGCTTTTGCTTTCAAGGCCTCTTGCATGTCCGATCCCCGTTATCAGGTCGACGTCAGCGTCGTCACTCGCTTCCTCGTAGAACAGTCGCAACCCGAGCAGAACCGTTTCGCGTTCGCGTACACCGTCACGGTGCACAACAGTGGCGAACTGCCCGCAAAACTGCTCTCCCGGCACTGGGTCATCACCGACGGTGATGGTCATGTCGAGGAAGTTCGGGGGGATGGCGTGGTTGGCCAACAGCCCCTGATCAAGGCCGGGCAAAGCCATACCTACAGCAGCGGCACGGTCATGATGACGAAAGTCGGCAACATGCAAGGCAGTTATCAAATGCTGGCCGAAGACGGCAAACGTTTCGAGGCAGTCATTGCACCCTTTCGCCTGGCGGTGCCCGGAGTCCTGCACTGATGGCGGTGTATGCCGTCGGTGACGTGCAAGGCTGCCTGGAACCCCTGCAATGCCTCCTCGAACATGTCGCCTTCGACCCGAGTAAAGACCGCCTGTGGCTGGTGGGGGATCTGGTCAATCGCGGCCCGCAATCACTCGAAACCCTGCGTTTCCTGTTCGGCATTCGCAACGCGCTGGTCTGCGTGCTGGGCAACCATGATCTGCACTTGCTTGCGGCATCGCGCAATATCGAGCGCCTCAGGAAAAGCGATACCCTGCGCGAAGTGCTTGAGGCACCTGATTGCGCCGACCTGCTTGACTGGCTACGCCAGCAAAAGCTCATGCATTACGACGCCGAACGCAATATCGCCATGGTGCATGCCGGCATCCCACCCCAGTGGACGCTGAAAAAAGCGCTCAAATGCGCCAGCGAAGTCGAAGAAGCACTGCGTGACGACAACCTGCTCGACCCTTTCCTCGATGGCATGTACGGCAACGAACCTGCCAAGTGGGACAAAGACCTGCGCGGCGTGACGCGACTACGGGTGATCACCAACTACTTCACACGCATGCGTTTCTGCACCAGCGACGGCAAGCTCGACCTCAAAGGCAAGGAAGGTGCAGACACCGCCCCGCCCGGTTATGCCCCATGGTTCAGTTACAAGGATCGTAAAACCAGTGACGTGAAGATTATCTTCGGCCATTGGGCGGCCCTTGAAGGCAAGTGCACCGATCCCAACGTGATTGCGCTCGACACGGGCTGTGTCTGGGGCAGCGCCATGACCTTGCTCAACGTTGATAGCGGTGAACTGCACCGATGCGATTGCGACAACAAGGGCCTGGCACGCGCCAATCCTGCCTCAATTGCGGGTGCCGGGTCACAAACCACCAGCCAGCGTTAGCATCCACTTTTCAGCCAAACCCCAAGGAGCCCAGTCCATGACCGAGTTCAAGCGCATCCCTCCCGCGCAAGCCCATTCGCTGCGCGAACAAGGCGCCGTATTGGTCGACGTACGCGACCCTCAGGCGTTTGACGCCCAACACATCCCTGGCTCGCAGCGCCTGGATAACCACTCCATCGCCGACTTTATCGCCAAGGCCGATCTGGACAAACCCTTGGTGGTCGTCTGCTATCACGGCAACTCCAGCCAAAGCGCAGCAGCCTATCTCGTGGGGCAGGGTTTTTCGGACGTTTACAGCCTGGATGGCGGTTTCGAGTTATGGCGCAACACCTATCCCGACGAAACAGCGCAAAGCACCCCGGAATAATTTTTTTATACCGCCCGATCCCGCGCCCCATGCGGGCTTGGGCCTCGAACTGATAAACGGTCAGACAGACTTATTGCTCATCCCTTCTTTCTCTTTCTGATTCCGAACTATCCTTAGCCGTAGGCCATCCAAATCAGGGGAGAGCCGGTACACCGGCGCGCGGGTCATCGGTAGTAACTTTATGGTGTTCTGGGGGGTAAACAGCAGCTGGATTTCAGCTGTATGCCAGCATCGACATCGACTGACGATCCGCCGCCGGCTCCACGTATCGAGCGAGGTGACGTCATGAGTATTTTTAGCCACTTCCAACAACGCTTTGAATCGACACGCCAGGAAGAGCTCTCGTTACAGGAGTATCTAGATCTCTGCAAAAGTGACCGTAGTGCCTATGCCTCAGCCGCAGAACGTCTTCTGCTGGCTATAGGCGAGCCTGAGTTGCTGGATACCTCGGCCAACTCGCGGTTATCCAGGATTTTCTCCAACAAGGTGATCCGCCGCTACCCGGCGTTCGAAGACTTCCATGGCATGGAAGAATGCATCGATCAGATCGTCTCGTACTTCCGGCATGCCGCGCAGGGCCTTGAGGAGAAGAAACAAATCCTCTATCTGCTCGGCCCCGTGGGTGGCGGTAAATCATCGCTGGCTGAAAAACTCAAACAGCTGATCGAGAAAGTGCCCTTCTACGCCATCAAAGGCTCCCCCGTTTTCGAGTCACCGCTGGGTCTGTTCAATGCGACTGAAGACGGCGCGATTCTCGAGGAAGACTTTGGAATTCCTCGGCGTTACCTGAACACCATCATGTCGCCTTGGGCGACCAAGCGTCTGGCCGAGTTCGGGGGCGACATCAGTCAGTTCCGGGTGGTCAAGCTGTACCCGTCCATCCTCAACCAGATCGCCGTGGCGAAAACCGAACCAGGGGACGAGAACAACCAGGACATTTCTGCGCTGGTGGGCAAGGTTGATATCCGCAAACTGGAAGAATTCCCTCAGAACGACGCTGATGCCTATAGCTACTCCGGGGCACTCTGCCGGGCCAACCAGGGCCTGATGGAATTCGTCGAAATGTTCAAGGCGCCGATCAAGGTCTTGCACCCATTACTGACCGCCACTCAGGAAGGTAACTACAACAGCACCGAAGGCCTGGGCTCGATCCCGTTCACTGGCATCCTGCTGGCCCACTCCAACGAATCGGAATGGCACAGCTTCCGCAACAACAAAAACAACGAAGCTTTCATCGACCGAATCTACATCGTCAAAGTGCCGTACTGCTTGCGGGTCAGCGATGAGATCAAAATCTACGACAAGCTGCTTTTCAACAGCTCCCTGGCCAACGCCCACTGCGCGCCGGACACTCTGAAAATGCTGGCGCAGTTCACCGTGCTGTCGCGCCTTAAAGAGCCCGAAAACTCGAACATCTACTCGAAGATGCGGGTGTACGACGGTGAGAACCTCAAAGACACCGACCCAAAAGCCAAGTCCATTCAGGAGTACCGTGACAACGCCGGTGTCGATGAAGGGATGAACGGCCTGTCGACGCGCTTCGCGTTCAAGATTCTGTCGAAAGTCTTCAACTTCGACCCGCATGAAATCGCCGCTAACCCGGTTCACCTGCTGTACGTGCTCGAACAACAGATCGAGCAGGAGCAATTCCCGGCGGAAACCCGCGAACGTTATCTGCGGTTCATCAAAGAGTACCTGGCGCCGCGCTACATCGAGTTCATCGGCAAGGAAATCCAGACTGCCTACCTGGAGTCCTACAGCGAATACGGTCAGAACATTTTCGACCGCTACGTGCTCTACGCAGACTTCTGGATTCAGGATCAGGAATACCGGGATCCGGAAACCGGCGAAATCCTCAATCGTGTCGCGCTGAACGAGGAACTGGAAAAAATCGAAAAACCTGCAGGCATCAGCAATCCAAAGGATTTCCGCAACGAAATCGTCAACTTCGTATTGCGTGCGCGGGCCAACAACAACGGCAAAAATCCAACGTGGCTCAGCTACGAGAAGCTGCGGGTGGTTATCGAGAAGAAAATGTTCTCGAACACCGAGGATTTGCTGCCGGTCATCAGCTTCAACGCCAAAGCTAGCAAAGAGGATCAACAAAAACACAACGACTTCGTCACACGGATGGTCGAACGCGGTTACACCGACAAACAGGTACGACTGCTGTCCGAGTGGTATCTGCGGGTTAGAAAATCACAATAACCCGCTGCCGGTTACACCGGTTGTCGTTAGCCGAGAGCCTGTGTCAGCGTTTTCTGCTACACAGGCTCCAAGAGGTTGTTTTAGAAATCGACAGCGAGGCTCAGGCAGAGCAAGAGTGGCGCACGCCCGTCACATTGTTCTAAACGTCATGCCAGCCCGCCATTTTTCAAGACAGCTTCGAAGGAGCAGTCATGAGTTATGTGATCGACCGACGTCTCAATGGCAAGAACAAAAGCACGGTAAACCGCCAGCGCTTCCTGCGGCGTTACCGTGACCACATCAAAAAAGCCGTCGAAGAGGCGGTCAGCCGCCGATCCATCACCGACATGGAGCACGGTGAACAGATCAGTATTCCCGGTCGCGATATCGACGAACCGGTACTTCATCATGGTCGCGGCGGCAAACAGACCGTCGTTCATCCCGGCAACAAGGAGTTCACCACGGGTGAGCATATCGCCCGCCCACAAGGAGGCGGTGGCGGTAAAGGCGCGGGCAAGGCCAGCAATTCAGGCGAAGGCATGGATGAGTTTGTCTTCCAGATTACTCAGGAAGAGTTTCTGGAGTTCATGTTCGAGGACCTTGAACTGCCCAACCTGGTCAAGCGTAACCTGATGGGCACCGACACCTTCAAAACCGTTCGCGCGGGGATCAGCAACGAGGGCAACCCTTCACGGATAAACATCATCCGTACCTTGCGTTCAGCCCATGCACGGCGCATTGCATTGTCCGGCAGCAGCCGCGCGAAACTGCGTGAAGCCGTTAGTGAACTGGAGCGCATGAAGCGCGAAGAACCCGACAATTTCGGCGACATTCAGGAGCTTGAGAGCGAAATTGAGCGACTTAATGCCCGTATTCGTCGAGTGCCCTACCTGGACACGTTCGACCTCAAGTACAACCTGCTGGTCAAGCAACCCAACCCAAGCTCCAAGGCGGTGATGTTCTGCCTGATGGACGTTTCCGGCTCCATGACCCAAGCAACCAAGGACATCGCCAAGCGTTTCTTTATCCTGCTGTACCTGTTCCTCAAGCGTAACTACGACAAAATTGAAGTCGTGTTCATTCGCCATCACACCAGCGCCCGCGAAGTCGACGAGGAGGAGTTTTTCTACTCCCGGGAAACCGGCGGCACCATCGTTTCCAGCGCGCTGAAACTGATGCAGGAGATCATGGCCGCGCGTTACCCGACCAACGAGTGGAACATTTACGCGGCACAGGCTTCGGACGGCGACAACTGGAACGATGACTCACCGATCTGCCGCGACATCTTGATCAAGCAGATCATGCCCTTCGTGCAGTACTACACTTACGTGGAAATCACCCCGCGCGAGCATCAAGCGCTGTGGTTTGAATACGAGCGTATCAGTGAAGCGTTCTCCGATACGTTTGCCCAGCAGCAGCTGGTCTCTGCCGGTGATATCTATCCGGTATTCCGTGAACTCTTCCAGCGCAGGTTAGTGACATGACCGCTAGAGAGCAGAAGCGCCAACCCCTGTCCACGGGTTCAGAGTGGACATTCGAGCTGATCCAGGCCTACGACCGGGAGATTGGTCGTATCGCCAAGCGTTATGCCCTGGATACCTATCCCAATCAGATCGAGGTAATCACCGCCGAGCAGATGATGGATGCCTACGCGTCTGTCGGCATGCCGCTGGGTTATCACCATTGGTCCTACGGCAAGCACTTCCTCAGCACCGAGAAATCCTACAGCCGTGGCCAGATGGGGCTGGCCTATGAAATCGTCATCAACTCCGATCCTTGCATCGCTTACCTGATGGAAGAGAACACCATCTGCATGCAGGCGCTGGTCGTGGCGCATGCCTGCTATGGGCATAACAGCTTCTTCAAGGGCAATTACCTGTTTCGCACCTGGACGGACGCCAGTTCGATCATCGATTACCTGGTGTTCGCCAAGCAGTACATCATGCAGTGTGAAGAGCGGCATGGTATCGACGCGGTAGAAGACTTGCTCGACTCCTGCCACGCACTGATGAACTACGGCGTTGACCGTTACAAACGCCCTTACCCTATTTCCGCCGAGGAAGAACGCCGTCGGCAGAAAGACCGTGAAGAACACCTGCAGAAGCAGATCAACGATCTGTGGCGGACCATTCCGAAAGGCGCGGACAAGAACAGCGACAAAGACAACGCTCGCTTCCCCTCCGAGCCACAGGAAAACATCCTGTACTTCATCGAGAAACATGCGCCACTGCTGGAGCCCTGGCAGCGGGAAGTGGTGCGGATCGTGCGCAAGATCGCGCAGTACTTCTATCCGCAACGTCAGACCCAGGTGATGAACGAAGGCTGGGCGACCTTTTGGCACTACACCTTGATGAACGATCTCTACGATGAAGGCCTGGTGACCGACGGCTTCATGATGGAGTTCCTGACATCACACACCAGCGTCATCTACCAGCCGGGCTTCGATAGCCCGTATTACAACGGTATCAACCCCTACACCTTGGGGTTCGCCATGTACCGGGATATCCGGCGGATTTGCGAGCACCCCACCGATGAAGACCGCCACTGGTTCCCGGACATCGCTGGCAGCGATTGGCTGGCCACCATCAAGTTCGCCATGAGCAGCTTCAAGGATGAGAGTTTTATCCTGCAGTACCTGTCGCCCAAGGTGATTCGCGACCTGAAACTGTTCAGCATCATGGACGACGATCAAAAGGACGACCTGCTCGTTCCCGCCATCCATGACGAACCGGGGTACAAAACCATTCGGGAAACACTGGCCGCCCAGTACAACCTGGGCAACCGCGAACCGAACGTGCAGATTTTCAGCATCGACCGCCGCGGTGATCGCTCTCTGACCCTGCGCCATCAACAACACGACCGCAAACCGCTGGGAGACTCCACTGAGGAAGTGCTCAAACACCTGCACCGCTTGTGGGGCTTTGATATTCGTCTTGAGACATTGCAGGGCGATCAGATCATGAAAACCCATCATGTCCCACCCAAAGGAGAGCATGCCGACAGTGAATATCCCCGGCTCGACTTGGCCGTCGTCCACCTATAAACGGTTGTAAGTGTTTTCTGTTTTAACCTCCGTGAGTGCGTCGCAAGGGTTATCCTGTCGCGCTTACGGAGGTTTTTTATGCAGATATATAAAGTGGGCGGCGCAGTACGTGATCGCCTCTTGGGCAAGACCGTCGCCGATACCGACTGGGTCGTGGTGGGCGCAACCGCCGATGAAATGCTCAGCCAGGGTTTCCGCCCGGTCGGTGCGGATTTCCCGGTATTTCTGCACCCGAAAACAGGGGAGGAATATGCCCTTGCCCGAACGGAACGCAAGAGCGGCCCAGGCTATGGCGGGTTCATCTTCCATGCGGATCCCGAGGTCAGTCTCGAAGAAGATTTGATTCGTCGAGACCTCACGATCAATGCCATTGCGGAAGATGCGCAGGGTCGGTTGACTGATCCCTACCACGGCCAAGAAGATCTTAAAGCCCGAATTTTACGACATGTATCACCGGCGTTCGCCGAAGATCCTCTGCGCGTACTGCGTGTCGCCCGCTTCGCCGCACGCTATGCATCGGATGGTTTTACCATCGCGCCAGAGACGATGACGCTGATGCAGCAGCTCAGTGAATCCGGCGAACTGGAGGCTCTGACTCCCGAGCGCAGCTGGAAGGAAATCTCCCGCGCCCTGATGGAAAATCAGCCCCAGGTTTTCATCCAGGTCCTGCGCGAGTGCGGGGCACTGAAGGTGCTATTTCCGGAAGTCGATGCATTGTTCGGCGTACCGCAGCCCGCAGCCCACCATCCAGAAATCGACACGGGCCAGCACGTGCTCAGCGTCCTTGAGCAGGCCGCGATCCATCATCAGCCGCTGAGCGTGCGCTGGGCATGCCTGCTGCATGATTTGGGGAAAGGCCTGACACCGGAAAGCGAATGGACCCGGCACATCGCTCACGAGCACACAGGCCTGCGCCTGATCAAAGCCGTGAATGCGCGCTTCAAGGTTCCTCGGGATTGTCAGGAGCTGGCGATGCTGGTCGGCCAGTACCACACCCATGGACACCGAGCGCTGGAGCTAAAAGCATCGACGCTGTTTGAGCTGATGCAAAGCTTCGACATTTACCGTCGACCACAACGTTTCGAGGAGTTTATCGCAGGGTGCGAGATGGATGCCCGAGGCCGCCTAGGCTTCGAGCAGCGCGATTACCCTCAGGCCGAGTATCTGCGAGGCGCCGCCAACGCTGCACGAGCCGTGGCTGTGCAGCCGTTGCGCGATCAGGGCTATGAAGGGCCCGAGCTGGGCGAAGCGTTGAAGCAGGAGCGTTTGAAGGCGGTGCAAGCTTACAAGGCAACGTATAGCGCTTGAGACCCGCGATGTCAGGGCCAGACCTGTGTATTACCAGGGATGCGTATTTAACAGGACCTCAGGCGTCAACGGCATCCCGCGCCACTCAAACGCTACTGGCGCCAGCACCTGATCAATCTGCGCGTCCCGCCACAAATCCTTGAAGGTTTTGCTCACACCGGGATGCAGCCGCTCTGGCGCTATCAGCGACAACGGCCAAAGCACGAAGGCATTTTTCAGGATTTCCGCGCGGGGCAGAATCAAGCCATCGAAATTACCGACCTGCTCGCCGTAGAGCAGCACGTCGATATCCAACGGCAAGCCCCGGCGCTCCGGAGCATAGCGACCGTTATCCGCCTCGATGAATTTCAAACGGCGGTCCAGCTCCATCAGCGGCAGGTCGGTATACCCCGTGACCACCAGATTGAAGAATGGCCCGCTTTTGATCCCCACCGACTGACTTTCGAATACCGGTGAACAGGTCATTTGCTGCAAAAATCCATCAAGCGCTTCAAGCCCTGCGCTCAGGTGCTTTTCGCGCTCGATATTGCTGCCGAGGCCGAGGAATATCTGGGTTAGCGACATCCGCGCTCGATCTCCACGCCCACGCCAGTAGCCGCCGCAACGGCGCCTGGCTTGGTCAGTTTGAGGTGCAGCCAGGGAATCTGGAACTCACTCATCAACACCTCAGCCAGGCGCTCGGCAAACGTTTCGACCAACTGAAATTTGGCGTCTTCGGCAAATGCCTGAATTCGTGCCGAGACGCTAGCGTAGTCGAGCGCCTTGCTCAGGTCATCGTCTGCCGCAGCGGGCCGATTGTCCCAGGCAAAACTCAGGTCCAGACGCAGGCACTGGCGAATGCCACGCTCCCAGTCATAGGCGCCGATAACCGTATCGACTTCCAGACCCTCGATAAAAACTCTGTCCAAGCACTTTTCTCCGCTGCACGACAAGGGCGCGATGCGCCGTTAGAATCAGGGCGTCCTCGCCCGGAATAGTTAGCATGTTTTGGTTACTGGCGACCCTCGCCTACCTGCTTGGCTCACTGTCCTTCGCCATTTTGCTTAGCCGCCTCACTGGCAGCCCCGACCCGCGCGCCAGCGGTTCCGGCAATGCTGGCGCAACCAATATGTTGCGTCTGGCGGGCAAAAAACTCGCCGTTCTAACCCTGATCGGCGACGTTTGTAAAAGTCTGCTCCCCGTCCTGGCTGCCAGACTGCTCGACCTTGATCCTCAACAGCAAGCCTGGATAGGCCTCTGTGCAGTCCTGGGGCATTTGTTTCCAGTGTACTTTCGCTTTCGTGGCGGCAAGGGTGTTGCCACAGCGGCAGGCATGCTGCTGGGCCTGTTCCCACCCGCCGCAGCGCTGGCTGTCTGCGCCTGGCTGCTGGTGTTCTACCTGACCCGCACCAGCTCACTCGCGGCGTTGATCGCCACCCCGCTGACCCTGCCATTACTGGCGTGGCAGGAGCCTCAAGCGCTACTGCCGATGAGCATCCTCACCTTATTGATCGTGTGGCGCCATCGCAGCAATTTACGCGACCTGTTTGCCGGGCGCGAACGGCATTTTTGAATCACGGCCATGAGCCAGACTCAGGTTGACGCCGTTACAGCCCCGACAACTGCTCCATCGGCCAGCGGGCCTGCACACTGATGCTCAAATCCTCTTTCTGCCCCGCCAAAAGACGCTGACAACCGGCAAACGCAATCATCGCGCCGTTGTCGGTGCAGAACTCGGGCCGCGCATAAAAAACATTGCCATGCAGTTCGCCGAGCATTTTTTCCAGCGACAGGCGCAACGCTGTATTGGCACTGACGCCGCCAGCGATGACCAGACGCTTGAGGCCGGTCTGCTTGAGGGCGCGCTTGCACTTGATGGTCAAAGTCTCTACCACCGCATGCTGGAAGGCCAGAGAGATGTCGCAACGGGTTTGCTCACCGTCGTCTCCAGCGCTTTGGCACTGATGCCAGGTGTTCAAGGCGAAGGTTTTAAGGCCGCTGAAGCTGAACTCCAGGCCTGGCCGGTCGGTCATTGGCCGCGGAAAGACGAAACGCCCTGCCACGCCCCGGCTCGCGAGTCGCGCGATCTCAGGGCCGCCCGGATAATGCAGGCCCATCATCTTCGCAGTTTTGTCGAACGCCTCACCGGCGGCATCATCCAGCGTCTCGCCCAGCACTTGATAAAGACCGATGCCATCGACCCGAACCAGCTGCGTGTGGCCGCCGGAAACCAACAAAGCGACGAACGGGAACTCTGGCGGCTGCTCTTCGAGCATTGGCGCCAGGAGATGCCCTTCCATGTGATGCACGCCCAAGGCTGGAATGCCCCAGGCAAAGGCCAGCGCCTGAGCGCAGGAAGCGCCCACCAGCAACGCCCCGACCAAACCCGGACCCGCGGTGTACGCAATGGCGTCGATTTCGGTGGCGACACAGTCCGCTTCAGCCAGCACCTGGCGGATCAGCGGCAGCATACGCTTGACGTGGTCACGCGAAGCCAGCTCAGGTACAACCCCGCCGTACGCGCGATGCAGGTCGATCTGGCTGAACAATGCGTCGGCCAGCAGGCCGCGTTCACTGTCATAAAGTGCGACACCGGTTTCGTCGCAGGAGGTTTCTAATCCCAGTACTAGCATGGGTTTGCGCCTTATTCGAAGGCGCGCATAATAGTCGCCACTCCAGCCCCCGACTAGCGGTTTTCGATCAGAGGCTTTGCATTCCTCTCAATGAGGGGTTAACATCCGCAACCCTTAAAAACCGACGAACTTATGTGCAGTTTTTGCACGAGTCGTTGACCCCGGTAATGAATGAAGGTAGCTCTGGATGCCAGCCGTCAAAGTTAAAGAGAACGAACCCTTCGACGTAGCTCTGCGTCGTTTCAAGCGCTCCTGCGAAAAAGCCGGTGTTCTGGCTGAAGTTCGTAGCCGCGAATTTTACGAGAAGCCGACTTCGGAGCGTAAACGCAAAGCAGCAGCTGCTGTTAAGCGTCACGCGAAGAAAGTACAGCGCGAACAGCGCCGTGCCGTCCGTCTGTATTAATTTACAGACGTCCGTCGCAAGTTTCTGCCACGCCCGGCCTCAAAGCCGGGCTGCCGGCAGTTGCACATCAAGCCTCAAGATTCATTGACAGAGGCTGTCTAAGCCGCAGGTGCACGTCAACTGCGTCTCAGACAAATCCCGTCAAGGCACGTCTAGTCTGATTCAGGCTGCGTTGATCGCGTCTACACTGACGAACGAATCAAGGCACACGACGAGCACGCCTCGCTGATCTTCGAAAGAAGCTCAATCAAGGCAGCGTCTCCCCATGTCAGTTTAGTGAACACAATGGTCCGCAAAGGCCAATTGTAGTTACGTTTTAGTTTCGCCACGATTTTGCTGGCGGGCCGCCTGATGATGAGAACGCCATGGCCGGGCTAATTCCCCAGAGCTTTATTGACGACCTTCTGAACCGCACCGACATCGTCGATGTTGTCAGTTCACGTCTGCAATTGAAGAAAACCGGGAAGAATTACAGCGCCTGCTGCCCATTCCACAAAGAAAAAACCCCTTCGTTCAGCGTCAGCCCGGACAAACAGTTCTATTACTGCTTTGGTTGCGGCGCGGGCGGCAATGCCCTCGGTTTCATCATGGACCACGACAACCTGGATTTTCCCCAGGCCGTCGAGGAACTGGCCAAAGCCGCTGGCATGGAAGTCCCGCACGAACAGGGTGTCAAAGGTCAAAAGCCACGCCAGCCGACCGACTCACCGCTGTATCCGCTCCTGACGGCAGCCGCCGAGTTTTATCGTCAAGCCCTTAAAAGCCATCCGACGCGCAAATCCGCAGTGGACTACCTGAAAGGCCGCGGCCTGTCCGGCGAGATCGCGCGCGATTTCGGCCTGGGATTTGCTCCACCCGGCTGGGACAACCTGTACAAGCATTTGAGCAGTGACACACTGCAGCAGAAGGCCATGATCGACGCTGGCCTGCTGATTGAAAATGCCGAGACCGGCAAGCGCTATGACCGTTTCCGCGACCGCGTAATGTTCCCAATCCGCGACAGTCGTGGCCGGGTCATTGCGTTTGGCGGTCGAGTCTTGGGTGACGACAAACCCAAATACCTGAACTCACCGGAAACACCGGTATTTCACAAGGGACAGGAACTCTACGGCCTGTTCGAAGCGCGCAAGTACAACCGCAACCTCGATGAAATCATCGTGGTTGAAGGCTACATGGACGTCATCGCCCTCGCCCAACAAGGCTTGCGCAATGCCGTCGCCACGCTGGGAACGGCGACCAGCGAAGAGCACCTTAAGCGACTCTTCAGGGTAGTGCCCAACGTGCTGTTCTGCTTCGACGGTGACCAGGCAGGCCGCAATGCCGCCTGGCGCGCACTGGAAGCGGCACTGTCGAGCCTTCAGGATGGACGTCGCGCGCGCTTCCTGTTCCTGCCTGAAGGCGAAGACCCGGATACGCTGGTCCGCTCGGAAGGAACTGACGCATTCAAGGCGCGGATCAACCAGCATGCGCAGCCGCTGGCCGATTATTTCTTTGAGCAACTGACTAAAGAAGCCGACCCGCGCTCGCTGGAGGGAAAGGCCCACATGGCGACCCTGGCCGCACCGCTGATCGACAAGGTACCGGGCGCCAATTTACGCACACTCATGCGTCAGCGCTTGAGTGAAATTACCGGTCTCAACAGTGAAGCCGTTCATCAGTTGGTGCAGAGCGCACCCGCAGAAGCGCCACCCAGTTATGACCCGAACATAGATTACGACGCCATTCCCGACTACGCTGATTATCAGCCTCACAATGCCTACGAAGCACAGCCGGAATGGACGCCAAAGAAAGCCGGCGGTCAAAAGAAGTGGGATAAAAAGCCCTGGGACAAGAAAGGCAAACGGCCTGACTTCGAGCCTCGCGGCCCACGCACACCTGCGACGGTGGAACCACCGACACTGACCGCGCTCAGAACACTTCTGCACCACCCGCAACTGGCAGCGAAAGTCGAAGATGCCAGCCAACTGGCCGCAGAAGACCATATTTACGCGCAGCTACTGGTTTCTCTGCTTGAAGCACTGCAGAAAAACCCCACATTGCGTTCACTTCAACTGATTGCGCGCTGGCATGGCACCGAACAAGGCCGATTGTTACGCGCATTAGCAGAGAAAGAATGGCTGATTGAGGCCGACAACCTTGAACAACAGTTTTTCGACACTATAACTAGCTTATCCGCCCGCCAACGCGAGCGTAGCCTGGAACATCTGATCAGGAAAGAACGTCAAACAGGGTTGAGTGCGGAAGAGAAAGTCCAGCTGCTCAACCTGTTAAAACGCAAAGTTCCTGCACAAACCCCGACCTCAACTGGCGCGTGAGGTCATAGCTCGGGTATAATCCTCGGCTTGTTTTTTGCCCGCCAAGACCTTCAGTGGATAGGGTGTTATGTCCGGAAAAGCGCAACAGCAGTCTCGTATCAAAGAGTTGATCACCCTGGGTCGTGAGCAGAAGTATCTGACTTACGCAGAGGTCAACGACCACCTGCCGGAGGATATTTCAGATCCGGAACAGGTGGAAGACATCATCCGCATGATTAATGACATGGGGATTCCCGTACACGAGAGCGCGCCGGATGCGGACGCCCTTATGTTGGCCGACGCCGATACCGACGAGGCAGCCGCTGAAGAAGCGGCCGCAGCGTTGGCAGCGGTCGAGACCGACATCGGTCGCACGACTGACCCAGTGCGCATGTACATGCGCGAAATGGGTACCGTTGAGCTTCTGACCCGTGAAGGCGAAATTGAAATCGCCAAACGTATCGAAGAGGGCATCCGTGAGGTGATGGGCGCAATCGCGCACTTCCCTGGCACGGTTGACCATATTCTCTCCGAATACACACGAGTCACGACCGAAGGTGGGCGTCTTTCCGATGTTCTGAGCGGTTACATCGACCCGGATGACGGCATTGCGCCGCCAGCCGAAGTGCCGCCGCCTGTCGATCCGAAAACAGCGAAAGCTGCCGAAGGTGATGACGAAGAGGAAGAGAAGGACGAAACCGCAACCGACGACGAAGAAGAAGTCGAAAGCGGTCCGGATCCTATCGTTGCTCAGCAGCGCTTCGGTGCAGTTTCCGATCAAATGGAAATTGCCCGCAAGGCATTGAAAAAGCACGGCCGTGGCAGCAAGCAGGCAACCGCCGAGCTGATTGCACTGGCACTGCTGTTCATGCCGATCAAACTGGTTCCTAAACAGTTTGAAGGCCTGGTCGAGCGGGTTCGTAGTGCACTTGATCGCTTGCGCGCTCAGGAACGCGCCATCATGCAGCTGTGTGTACGTGATGCACGTATGCCACGCGCCGATTTCCTTCGCCTGTTCCCTGGCCATGAAGTCGACGAGAGCTGGACCGATGCGCTGGCTAAAGGCAAAGGCAAATATGCGGAAGCCATTGGTCGCCTGCAACCGGATATCCAGCGTTGCCAGCAAAAGCTGATCGCACTCGAAACCGAAACAGGTTTGAAGATTTCCGAAATCAAGGACATCAACCGTCGCATGTCGATCGGTGAGGCCAAAGCCCGCCGCGCGAAGAAAGAGATGGTTGAAGCCAACTTGCGTCTGGTGATCTCCATCGCCAAGAAGTACACCAACCGTGGCCTGCAGTTCCTCGATCTGATCCAGGAAGGCAACATCGGCTTGATGAAAGCGGTGGACAAGTTCGAATATCGTCGTGGTTACAAGTTCTCGACTTATGCCACCTGGTGGATCCGTCAAGCGATTACCCGCTCGATTGCCGACCAGGCACGCACCATCCGTATTCCGGTGCACATGATCGAGACGATCAACAAGCTCAACCGTATTTCCCGGCAGATGCTGCAGGAAATGGGTCGCGAACCGACCCCGGAAGAGCTGGGCGAACGCATGGAAATGCCTGAGGACAAAATCCGCAAGGTATTGAAGATCGCTAAAGAGCCGATCTCCATGGAAACCCCGATCGGTGACGACGAAGATTCGCACTTGGGTGACTTCATCGAAGACTCGACTATGCAGTCGCCAATCGATGTCGCCACGGTCGAAAGCCTCAAGGAAGCGACGCGCGAAGTGCTCTCGGGCTTGACCGCTCGCGAAGCCAAGGTTCTGCGCATGCGCTTCGGCATCGACATGAATACTGACCATACGCTGGAAGAGGTCGGTAAGCAGTTTGACGTAACCCGCGAGCGGATTCGTCAGATCGAAGCCAAGGCGCTACGCAAGTTGCGTCACCCGACGAGAAGCGAACACCTGCGTTCGTTCCTCGACGAGTAATACGTAGACCCGATACAACAAAACCCCCGGCCTTGCTGGGGGTTTTGCATTGTGCAGAATTAAGTTTGCCCACCCCCTGCGGCGCCCGACTACACTCGGATTACACCCTTTTGCCTAATTGAGGCTGCCATGCCACGACTGTCGGCCATTATTTTCTTTTACATGATCGGCGCAACAGTAACGGCCAACGCCTTGACCCTGTCTGATGAGGAACATACCTGGCTTAGTTCACACAAAGAGCTCCGCCTCGGCGTAGACGCCACATGGCCGCCTTTTGAGTTTCGCGATGAAAACGGACGTTATCAAGGGCTTGCGGCGGACTACGTCACACTTATCGAGCAGCGGCTCGCCGTCTCATTGCAACCGATCGAGCCAGTCGGATGGAATGAGGTTTTAAACAAAGCCAAACGAGGTGAAATAGATTTACTGCCAGGGATAATGTCCACGCCGGAGCGCCAGAGCTATCTATCGTTTACCCGCCCTTACCTGGATTTCCCGATTGTTATTCTTGCCCATGAAGGCAGCGTACACCCGCACAACCTGCAAGAGCTTTACGGCCTTAAAGTTGCCGTCGTCGATAACTATGCGCCTCACGAACTCCTGCGCACCCATCATCCCGATCTAAACCTGGTCGCGCTGCCCGACGTCGGCTCAGCCCTGCAGGCCTTGGCCGCAGACCAGGTAGATGCCGTCGTGAGCGATCTGGCGTCCAGCGTCTGGAGCATGCGTCAACTCAAGCTTGGGGGTATCTACGTAAGCGGTGAGACACCGTATCGCTATCAACTGGCGATGGCCGTTCCGCATGATCAACCCCTGTTGGCCGGTATCCTGGATAAAGCTCTGGCCGACCTGAGTCCATCAGAAATCAGCAGCATTCAGGAGCGTTGGGTGGGCAGCGTGCTTGATCACCCCAGGTTCTGGCAGAACTTCCTGCGCTACGGGCTTCCCGGGCTGTTGTTGCTGTCAACCGTGCTCATCGTGGTCATTCGCATCAATCGCAGACTGAGCTCGGAAATATCGCGGCGAGTGAATCTGGAACAAGAGCTACGCAGTAGCGAATACCACTATCGCGGGCTGGTCGAGAGCCTCTCGGCCATCGCCTGGGAAGCAAGCATGAGCGATTACACCTACAGCTATGTCTCCCCCCACGCGGAAGAACTGCTCGGCTACCCACTGGCCGATTGGCTCAAGCCCGGGTTCTGGCGGAGCATCGTGCACCCGGCAGACATCGAAGAGGCCGAGCGATTTTGCAATCAGGAGACCTGTTTACGCAGGGACCACAACCTCGACTATCGCGTCATCAGAGCCGACGGCCAGACCCTCTGGGTACGGAATATTGTCAGCTTGATCGAGCATGGCCACGAACCGGTAATGCGCGGCCTGATGATCGACATCAGCGAAACCAAGCAAACCGAAACCGCTCTACGCCTCTCTGAAGAGAAGTTCGCCTCGGTGTTCAGGCAATGCCCGGACATCCTGGTGATCGCCCGCCTGTCCGACGGCTGCCTGCTCGAGGCCAACAAAGCGTTTGAAGAACAAGTCGGTATCACTGCCGGGGAGGTCATCGGCAAAACTGCAACCCAGCTCAATATCTGGGGCGTGCCCGGCATTGGTCCAAGCCTGCTGATGCGCCTGCAGGGCGGCAGTATCCGCAATCTGGAAATGCCCTTTCGCCGCCTGGACGGACGTCTGTTCACCGGTCTGATATCCGCCGAGCCATTTGACCTCGACTCGACACCGGCTCTCGTGGTCGTAGTACGCGACATCAGTCCACTCAAAGAAGCGCAACAACAACTGCAAATATCCGAGGAGAAATTCGCCAAAGCTTTCCACTCCTCGCCCGATGGCTTGCTCATCACCCGCCAAAGCGATGGCCTGCTGATTGAAGTCAATGAAGGCTTCAGCCGGATCACCGGCTACAACAGCGCACTGTCTTTGGATCGCTCGACCCTTGATCTGGGGATTTGGGTCGATCTGAACGAGCGCGCTCAAATGATCGAACAGCTCAATCGCGACGGTTTCGTTCGCGATTTCAGCAGCCATATTCGCCGCAGGGATGGTCAGGTCAGGCTGTGTGAAGTGTCCGCGAGGCCATTGCCGATCGGCGGTGAAGACTGCCTTCTGACTATCGCCCGCGACATCACCGAACGCCATCAAATGCAGGAGAAACTGCAACTCGCCGCCACCGTATTCGAGAGCACGGCCGAGGGCGTATTGATCACCGACATCCAACAGAACATCAGCGCCGTAAACCGCGCGTTCACTGAAATCACCGGTTACAGCGAAGAGGAGGCCATCGGCCAGACCCCACGCCTGCTCGCGTCAGGCCAGCATGACAGCGCCTTCTATGCCGCCATGTGGTACCAGCTGACGGACGAAGGGCATTGGCAGGGTGAAATCAGCAATCGGCGCAAGAACGGCGAGCTTTATCCAAGCTGGCTGACGATTAGCGCAGTGCGTAACCCCGAGCAGATCATCACCCATTTTGTCGCGGTGTTCGCCGATATTTCCAGCCTCAAACATGCACAGGCACGCCTCGATTATCAGGCTCACCACGACCCCCTGACCGGCCTGCCAAACCGCACGTTGTTCGAGAGTCGCCTGCAAGCAGCGCTCAGCCATAGCGAGGAAGTCTGTGGCCAGGGCGCGGTGCTTTTCCTCGACCTGGACCGCTTCAAACACATCAACGACAGCCTTGGGCACCCGGTGGGTGATCTGCTGCTCAAAGGCATCGCGTTGCGCCTCAAAGAGCAACTGCGCGACGTGGACACCGTCGCACGCCTGGGAGGCGATGAGTTCATCATCCTGCTGCCCGGCCTCCTGCATCCCGGCGACGCCGAAACCGTCGCGAACAAACTACTGGCGTGCTTCGGCGCGCCGTTCCAGGCAGGCGAACACGAGTTTTTTATCAGCGCGAGCATCGGCACCAGCCTCTTCCCAGCAGACGGCAGCGATGTCGCCACACTGGTCAAAAATGCCGACGCCGCGATGTACCGCTCCAAAGCCAAAGGGCGCAACCGGGTCGAAAGTTATACCCGCGACCTCACCGCACAAGCCAGCGAGCGAATTGCGCTGGAACATGAGCTCAGGCGCGCCATGGAGCGCAACGAACTGAGCCTTAGCTACCAACCGAAACTGTGCCTGCTGTCAAAGCGGCTGGTGGGTGCTGAAGCCCTGATTCGCTGGCGTCATCCAACACTTGGCGACGTGCCCCCGGAGCACTTTATCCCCCTTGCCGAAGAAAACGGCATGATCCTGCAGATCGGCGACTGGGTTCTGGAAAGCGCCTGCCGCCAGATGTGTGAGTGGAACAAAAGCTACAAACCGTTCGGACCGCTCTCGGTTAACCTGGCCGGCATGCAGCTGCGCCAACCCAACCTGCTGCAACGCATCGAGCAACTGCTCAAAGAGTTCGACCTCCAGCCCGGCTGCCTGCAACTGGAAATCACCGAAAACTTCATCATGAGCCAAGCCGAAGACGCACTCGCCGTGCTGCACAAACTGAAAAAGCTCGGCGTCCAGCTCGCCATCGACGACTTTGGCACCGGCTACTCATCCCTCAGCTACCTCAAACGCCTGCCACTGGACATCCTGAAGATCGACCAATCCTTCGTCCGCGGCCTACCCGACGACCCACACGACGCCGCCATCGTCCGCGCCATCATCGCCCTGGGACGCAGCATGCAACTAACCGTCATCGCCGAAGGCGTAGAAACCCTCGAGCAGCAGGAATTCCTTGCACAGGAAGGCTGCGAACAAATCCAGGGCTTCATCGTCAGCCTGCCCCTGCGCGCCGAAGAATTCTGTACGAGGTTTCTTCTTATGAACGTTTCGGATTTTTCGGATAGCACAGCAGGGAAACCATCGTTATAATCCGCGACCTACTGAGGGCCTATAGCTCAGTTGGTTAGAGCAGGGGACTCATAATCCCTTGGTCGTAGGTTCGAGTCCTACTGGGCCCACCATATGAATCAAGGCCTGCAGCTCAGCTGCTGGTTTTGACACCGCAATCAGATGTTCCCGAGGTACAGTTTCGGTACAGTCCGTACCGATCTTCCCTTGGAGAACGTATGGCAACTCTCGTAAAAACCCCCTCAGGAACATGGAAAGCGGTCATCCGTAAAAATGGCTGGCCGACCGTTTCCAAAACCTTCCGCACCAAACGTGATGCTGAAGACTGGTCGCGCCGAGCCGAAGATGAAATGGTCAGGGGCGTCTACATCCAACGCAGTGGTGCCGAACGAATGACGCTTGAGGCCGCCTTGAAGCGTTATCTGAGTGATGTCACGCCAACGAAGAAACCGACCACCCAGCGCGGCGAAATCAGCAAAGCCAAAAAGCTCATCGAGCATTTGGGAAAATATTCGCTCGCCGCATTGTCCGCTGAAATCATTGCCGGCTATCGTGACAAACGGCTGAGCGAATCCGGCAATAAGGGAAACATCAGCAACAACACAGTCCGTCTGGAACTAGCGCTACTCAGCCATCTTTTTACCGTGGCGATCCAAGAATGGGGAGTGGGTCTGACATTCAACCCCGTGCTAAACATTCGTAAACCCAGCCCTGGTGAAGGCCGAGATCGCAGGCTGTCGCCTGATGAAGAGCATCGGCTAATCAATGCTGTGAACGCTCACAGCAATCCAATGCTTGGATGGATCGTGCGCATAGCGCTGGAAACTGGTATGAGGGCTTCTGAGATTTCAACCTTGCGACGACACCAAGTCGACCTAGAAAGGCGCGTCTTGCGGCTCAAAGACACGAAAAATGACTCATCTCGAACCGTACCTCTGAACCGATTCGCTACCGAGACTATCAAGTCTGCGATGAACAATCCCATCCACCCCATCGATTGTGATTTGGTGTTTTTTGGTGAGCCTGGCCGAGACAAGAAACGTCGCCCATACGCATTTACAAAAATATGGGGAACTTTGAAGACCAAACTTAAAATGCCAGATTTTCGTTTTCACGATCTGCGACATGAAGCAGTAAGCCGGCTAGTTGAAGCCGGGCTGTCGGATCAAGAGGTTTCAGCCATAAGCGGCCATAAATCAATGCAAATGCTCAGGAGGTATACGCATTTGCGCGCTGAGGACTTGGTTGCCAGGCTAGACGAGCTTCGCCAGCGTTAACCTTAGTTAGAACCAATGTTTGTGCATGTACAAGTTTTTGGGCAAAGCAAATAGCAGGAAAACGGAGGGTGCCCATATTTTTTCAAGCCTGCTGGCTTGGCTTAAGCGCCCTCTCCGCAACACGCTTTAGAAGAGTTTATCGAGGCGGCTTACTGCCTAACCACGCCCCCAGTAGGTATAAGTGAGCGCTTGCAGCCTGCGGTTGTCACCACGGTGTAAAAATAAACGCCCACCCGGCGGCGTTTTGCAAGGTAGTTGTCGCGTCAGCTGTG
This sequence comes from Pseudomonas sp. 5C2, assembly GCF_034314155.1. Lineage (NCBI taxonomy): Bacteria > Pseudomonadati > Pseudomonadota > Gammaproteobacteria > Pseudomonadales > Pseudomonadaceae > Pseudomonas > Pseudomonas sp. 5C2. The sequence goes on from NZ_JAVIWH010000003.1 coordinate 597,414, forward strand.
TTTTATGCGGCTATTTTCAGTGTCGGTAACTCCCTTTCCGGATTGAGTGTGACCGCGCCGATGGGCTGCCAATTGCGTGTCGCACCTGACCAGCGATGTGGATGTTGATTACGAGCTTGCTGATACAGGGCATGACGCTTGGCCAAGATCTCTTGATCATCTCCTCGATGACGCTGCGCCGGGGTCACGAAGCGGATGCGGCTGTGGCGGTGTTGGTGGTTGTACCAGCGGATAAAATCGCGCACCCAGCTGCGTGCCGCGTCCAAATCTGCAAAACCACCAGGAGGCCATTGCGGGCAATATTTCAGGGTTCTAAACAGCGATTCTGAGTAGGGATTATCGTTACTCACCCGTGGTCGTCCGCGTGACGGGGTGATGCCGAGTTCGTACAGTTTGCTCAGCAACGTCACCGATTTCATCGGTGCACCGTTGTCCGAGTGCAGCACTAGGGGCCGTCCGGCGCAGCGTTCGGTGAGCACGGTGCGCTGCATCAGTTCGGCCGCCAGCTCGCCACTTTCTTGCTCGTAAACTTCCCAGCCCACGGCCTTTCGGCTGTAGATGTCCTCGATCAAATACAGATAGTAGTACTTCCCACGCACTGGCGATGGCAAGTAGGTGATGTCCCAAGACCAGACCTTATTGGCTGTGGTTGCGCTGTGAGTTGTCGGCGCAGCATGCTTGTGCGGTGCATGGCTGCGGCCACGTCGGTGCTGCTGATCAGCTTCCTTCAGGACGCGGTAAAAGGTTGCCTCTGAGGCCAGATAACGACCTTGATCGGCCAGTATCGGGACGATCTGGCTGGGCGGCAGGCTGACGAATGGCGGACTGTTGCAGACCTCTAAAATAGCGCAACGCTCCTGTTCACTCAGGGCATTAAGTGGTCGCGGACGTGACGTGGTGGTGCGCACGTCGGCCTGCATCACAGGCGTCAGCGCCCAGCGTTGCAGGCTGCGCAGCGACAGCCCGATCTCCGCGCTGGCAATAGTTTTGCGTGCACCAGAAGCAACGGCTTGGTTAAAACGTTCAACGAGTTGTTGCCGTTCTGGCAGCGAGGTCAGACGTCCTCGCTGTCGTTTCCCCAGAAGGCATTCATCTTTTTTCGCAGCACCAGAATCGCGGCGGTTTCTGCGAGCGCCTTGTCCTTGCGCCGCAGTTCACGCTCCAACTCGGCGATGCGTTTTTTGTCGGCGCGCGCCTGTTCTCGCTCGGCCTGGCGCTGTGCCTGGGCTGTTAGCTGGCCACTGATGCAGGCCTGTCGCCAAGCGCCGATTTGCTCGGGGTACAAACCCTTGCTGCGACAGTATTCGCTAAGCTCGATCTCGCTCAACGTGGCCGTGTGCAACACCGCTGCGAACTTGGCTTCAGCCGACCAGTTATCGGCACTGCTTTTATCTCCGGGCACCACTGCGCCTCCTGCTTTGAGCTTGGTTCGCCAAGCATACAGGGTGGCTTGAGAGATGCCTTCTTGACGCGACAACTCGGCCACGGACATGTTTTGAGGCGGCAGCAATTTGTTGATAAGGGCCGCTTTACGCTCAGGTGAATAGCTCGACATTACAGCTCTCTTTGGCGCCCCCGATCTATCGTTTTGATAAATCAGCTCAGGCGACAACTAGCCTGACACCGGGGGCCCGTGGCGCTATCCCAGTCTTTGGGCTTGCAGAAAAAGGACTGGGGGATCACTTGCATGAAGGTTGGAGGCTGCAACGGAGCGTGATTCGGCGTCACTGGATAAAAATACCAGGTCAGTGCGAGTGAGTGATAGACCGACACTCCCACTTGACGGTGGAGGACTGGCGGAAGCTCAAGGTTGCGCCCGGCTCCAAGGGCGCATGGTTGCACTCGATCTGCAAACTAGTCACTAGGGAATGGAGGACACCAATGGTGACGAGTTCACGGGGTGGATGCTGGGTACCATTAGCTCGATGCTGGCGGAAATGATTGCGGCCATTGCCCACAAGGACTACGAGTAGCGGCGAGCGCTGGGCTCGAGGAATCGCAAAGGCTATTGGATGCTCACCGGCAGACAGCACCGTCGAGCGTAAGTGTACCGGGTCTGGTACGGCCTTCGGTACCGCACGCCGGATTTCTTCATGGCCGGAACCGCATTCTCTTCCAGTTCGGCCCCTCACCGACCCAGCGCCCAAGTGTGCGCGGATTCTGGAAAACCTCGGCGTTAGCCAGGTGGATCTACGTCGTCCTCTTTCGGCGGCGCCTGCTTCTAGGAGTAAGTTCAGCCGGCGAGGGGGCGACTTGAGTCTTCTTCTTCGGTCTCATCGTTGAGCGCGGACAGCTGGGGGCTCTGGATGTTGCTGAGCGTCTTATTGCCCGGCCGTACCTATATAGCAGGAGGTTTGATGCCAGCCGTAGGTAGTGAATGGAGGTTTTGCGCCTAAGGATCGTCAACTGTCGTCAGCGCCAATGAAGCTGTTGGCAATGTTTCTTTTCTACTCTGCGCGGCATTCGGTTTCGGGCGAATCCTAGATCTCGATAACCTAGCTTGACAATAGGCCTAGCCAGCAGTATATGATGCGCTCCTCTTTACGCGTTTTGGAGCGCAAGCTCTAGTCCGGTGTATAGCCAGACTCTAATTTATTGATTGGTATTAGTTGCGACGAAGGCTCGCGTGGGCTTCACTCGTCGCACTCGTACCTCGCACTCCTCGCAAAGCCCACGCGAGCCTTCGCCGCTATATCTTTGGTAAAGAGAACCTCCTAGAGGCGCAATTTAGCGCCATGGATTTGGGACCACTGACAGTGACATTGAAGTTCGATGACAAGAGGCTTGAGTCTCTGGCTCAGGTTTCGCTAGAAAACTCTCGCATCGTACTTACTCAACCCATCCTTTTTCTTTGCGGCGGCCAAGTCGACATTACATCGTTTGAGCCGCTATCCGTGCGTGGCGCGCTTGTTGAGTATCTGCACTCAGCTAAATGCCATTTAGCGGAAAGCATTACCCTGGCGGAAGATTTCAAGGACTGGATCCATGACTCTGTGTATAGGGATCTACTAGCCTTTGAAAGCGATATTGCCCACATCTCATCACTCATAATCATTATTCTTGAGAGTGCAGGCGCACTGGCTGAGTTAGGACTATTTGTGAAAAATAGGGCGCTCAGAAATAAAATACTTGTCTTCGTAAGTCAGGAGCATTACGAAGAGAGCTCTTTCGTTCGACTTGGGCCATTAAGATATTTACAGGGAATTAAAGAGAGTAGTGTTTGTGCCTACCCATGGGATCAAAAAGATCTTAGAAGAAGCCTTTCTACATCCTTGAAAGAGATGAGGGAAGACATATTAAACGCAGTATCAGGGCAGGATGGCTCTGAAGCGTTTAATAAAGAGAATGAAGGGCATGTTTCTTTTGTCGTCTATGAGATCATAAAAACGTTTAGAGCATTAAAGCTGTTGGAGATTGAAGCCTATCTTGAAGCTTTAGGTCTAAGCGTCTCAAGAGATAAGCTTAAGAGGCTTATATTTCTTCTTGGGAAATTTAAATTGATAGGCAGCTCAAAACGCGGTCACGTAGACTATTACTATGCCCTAATTGATGCGGTGAAAGTCGAGTTTGCGGGAAAGTTTGATCAGACTAGAGCAAAAATTGCAGCGCAACAGTTCTATGCTACCAATGATGGTGAATCAAAGAGGATGCATGTCATTCAGTCTGCATACGCTGTGGCCACTCCAACACCAACTCCCGCTGTCCTGGCTGTAGGGGCAGAAAAATGAATATATTGGCAAGCCTTTCAAGTAAGCTTTTAATCAGCTCTGCAGAGTTAATAGGGTTTGTGAATACAGCACCTTATAGATATAAAGTTTACCCGATCCCGAAGAGGAGCGGACGAGGCGTTCGAATTATTGCTCAGCCCACTGATGTGCTGAAAGTCATGCAGCGCATGGTCCTCGAGAGCTTTTTGGTAGGTTTGCCGATTCACCATTGCGCAACTGCTTATCGGGATGGAGTAGGTATTAGAGAAAATGCAAGCGAGCATTTGAACAGCAAATATCTTCTAAAAATGGATTTTTCCGATTTTTTCCCATCTATTGGGCCAACGGATCTTATTTCACATATAAAAAAACATAAAGGGGAAATATCAAGGGAAGATGCTTATGCAGTTAAAAAGCTTTTCTTCTGGGCCAGAAAGAAAGATCCAGTGCATAAACTTAGCATAGGGGCTCCATCATCACCGTTTATTTCAAATACTTTGATGTATGAGTTTGATTGCAGACTTTTTGAGGAGTGTGCTCGTTTAGAGGTGAGTTATACGCGGTATGCTGACGACCTGACCTTTACAACAAATACTCAAGGGGTTCTTTTTGAGTTTCCAAGCTTGGTGGCCAAGATTTGCCGAGAAATCGATTACCCTACCCTTAGGATAAATGCTGAAAAGACAGTGTTTTCATCTAAGGGTAGAAATCGACATGTCACAGGTTTAGTGCTCACTAATGATGACCAAATATCTTTGGGGCACGATAAGAAAAGATATATCAGGTCGCTGATATATAGATACACACTCGGAGGCATGTCTAGTGATGAGGTTTACTCATTGAAAGGAGTGCTTGCATTTGCAAAACATGTAGAGCCGGGTTTTTATCAATCTGCTGTCCGTAAGTATGGGGAAGAGGTCGTAAGCTCGATTATGAGTTTTCAGCTCGTTAAGTAATCAAAGCGAGGTAAGGTGAGTACCTGAAAGTAAATATTTTCATATATCTAGGTGCCATTTGATCATGGTTTTTCCATGGCGCTATCTTAGTATTAACGCCCCAAATAATGAGTCGAAACGGACTCTCGGGAATGCCCGAGTTCTTCCGATACCTCAAGCCGTGCAGTTCGATCCAACTCCCGATTAAGCTCTGCTAAAGAGCCTCCGCGCACGGGAGAATCTACACCGGCATAGTGTTTGTAACGATCGTTGGCATAGTTGTGGCGCAATCCATGAGAAGTGACCCCGGCTGTGGCCTTGGTGATGCCAACGTTTCTGAGTACTCGGCTGTAATGACCCAGCGCCTGCTTTAGGGATAGCTCTGGCGCTGCGGTGCTTGCGGTAGGGCGGCCGGCGAATGTTTTCGCTCGGTCCAGCAGTTCGCGCTTTTTTTCGCTGTCGATCGGTACTGTTCGGTCCCGCCCGCCCTTAGTGCCGATGCTGATTGCCAGGTAGGCGCCCTTGTCGGCCAGATGAGGGCGCAACATGACGGATTCTTTGACCCGGAGTCCGAACGTCGCTTGTAGCTCGATTTGTAGCGCCACTCGCTCATCAATGAGTTGTAGCTCGGCCAGCTTGGCCTCTAGGCTGACGCCGTTGGCCGACCAGGATTTATCGGCGGTGTTGATAGAGCTGCGCGAGGCTTCGCCATTCTGAAAGTAGCTGGCAGTGCCCTCGACCATGCCCTCCTTTCCGATCCAAGCAGAGAACGTGCGTAGCGTCGACAGGTTGTTTTGCAATGTCGAGGCTGCCAAACCCTTGGCTAGCCAGTGCCTAGTCAAGGCCTCAACATGACGCCCTTTGAGCTGCTGAGCATCATTAAGTTTGTAACCCAGCGTCCGCAAATCGGTGAACGCGCTGAACAACACAGCTGCGCGTTTCTCCATGGTTTCAAAACTGGCCTTGGTTCCATCAGTCGCTTTGATACCATTATGTTTTTTGAGAACGGTTGCCAGAGACGATTTCCAGCCAGCCATTGATCACCTCATGCGAAATGTTTGCGCGGTTTTGGCGTACTTGAAAGCGGACTTGCTGCTGATGAACACGGTTTCCCGCATCTAAAAACACCCCGAGGGGGCGGACAACCGCGTAGCGGTTCCGGCCAGCCTGCCAGGCTGGTGTGCATCGATGGCAATTGCCAGCACAGTGGTGGGTAATAGGTTGAGGTGCGAGCAAGCTCAAACAAACCTGTGCCTTTACCCACACCGCGCGCTACAGCCTTCAATGCGGTATCGCAGATTTCCGCAACGTGCGCCCCATGACTGCCACCGTCCTGGACGTTACGTGATGCGTTCATGTGTGACAGACGCCGTAAGCCCCCGTCACGACCGACGACCTCCGCTGGCCGACCACACCTCAGGCGGAAAGCGCTATGCGCTTCATTCGATCTCAACCAACACTTCCCTCCGACCACCGAGATCTCATGGTTGGATTTGGCACCCTGTTTCACCCATTGAAAGAAGTGTGCAGTCAACGAGTCGAGGGCAGAGGTACAAACACCCTCGATCTGTAAGCGCCACCCCCCCTGAATGGCAAGGGGGGTGGCGGCATGACCTGGGTCCTTCCCACGAATGGCGTGGAGTGGCTGACCAGGCGGCGGTCCCAGATGAAGAGGACAAACCCTTAGCACGTGACCCAACGGGTTTCGCCGTAACCGGCTCATCAGACGTGCGAAAAATTGTGTTCACCAGACATAATCATTTTTACATATCGTGGTTTTTAATGCTGTGAGGTAGATCTAATTCTGAAAAATAAAGGTTTTGTGCTGATGTTTGCACGCACTCTCTTTTTTTGCTTCGCGAAAAAAGAGAGTGCTTATGGCTCTTATCGATCACGCATTTATAGGGTCGGTTACCCCCTGATGTGTTCGAGTGAATCGGCTGCGAAGGCTCGCAATTAATCGAGGTGCCAAAAAGGGCGCTGGTGACACACCGCATTTAGTAAAACGATGGCATCTCCCCAACACATCTGGAGATGACCCTTGACTCAAAAAATCCGCGTTTTTTGCTTGGTTTTTGCACCTTGGCGTTTTGCTGTTGTGGCGGTCAGTGCTTTCGTCTTTGCCCTTACCGCCGGAGGAGCTTGGTTTCCGATGGCCACGGTGGGCAGCCGTACGCTCGATATGCTGTTCAGTGCCCAAGTGGTTTCGTTCGAGCTGCTGGTCGGCGCGACGATTTTTCTTTATGTAGGTGTGCGTAATGGACAGCCTGCCTGGAGGCACAAAGTCGTTTTTTTCAATGCGGCGATTCTCGGAAGCTATGTCGGCAACGAATTGCTGCCGCTGCTAGTTGGGGGAGGCTGGTGACACAGTCGAACTGGTCTGAAGCTACAGGCTCACCCAGGAACAATGACGAGGAAAGCCAGTATGTTTACCCCCTGCCACACGATTACCAGTGACATGGTGTTCGACCTCGACGCGCAACTGAACAGTCTCGACGCCGTGGCACATGTCGCGGTTGGACGCATGGATAACCCCGTCTTAGTCGCGATTGCGCAGGGTTTCCTTGCCCCCGTTGCACTAAACCATCCAACCCTCAACTCGTTTGTCGAAGCTGAGCTGATCGCAGCTCGGCTCAACAACCTGCAGGGGATTAGTGATCGCCAACGCATCGCAATCCTACGGAGCTTAGCCAGCGTAGTTGGGAACTGATGTGGCACCTTTCTCAAAATAATCTGAACTGACAGGGACCCTATGAAGAAGTATATCGCTGTGTTGGCCGTTTTCACGCTATCTATAGCTGGGTGTGATAACTACAAAGCCGACTTTGCAAACGCCATCTCTCAGGACTTGGAAGCTACGGGACACCTCTGCCTAGGAATAAAGAAGTGGCCGATCGAGGTGACCGCCTTCGATATGAGAATGAAGTCGCGCAAAGCGCTAACGTTCAGCTATTTGGAAGTAGAGGGACTGGTGAATAGCAAGGATACGGTGATTATGGCTGGCGGTTTGAGGATCCCAACCGCTCTCTACACCCCAAGCAAGAAGGCCAAACCCTTTATGATCGGACGTGATATTTGTTGGGGAAAAAAGGTGCTCGCTGAGGTGGTTAAGTGGGATGGTCCTACGAGTAACGGCGACTACAAGGAAGCGGTAGTCCAATACACTTATCAGGTGGTGCCGATGAATTGGGTAGTCAACTCTGGCATTACGTACCACTACCCTGAGATGAACCTGATTCATCAAGGACCTCAGAGCGCTGAGGCCACAATAAAACTAACAAGTGCAGGATGGGAGGCAAAATAGGCTCAACATCAATCTAAGCGGCGTGAAGGCTGATAAAGGTTGCTCGTGCGTAGTACGACCAGTCATGCATCTCTATGTAGCGTCGCTTCGAGTGTTTTCAGGATGATAAAAGAACGGTGTCCGTATGATGTGGATACCGCCACGAAGATCGGTTTTTGATTAAATAATGATTAATTATGATTAAAAACAGATTAGTCGTAACAGGTATCTAGCCCCAGAGCGCCGAAAATGGTGACTGTTGAAGGATCTTAACTCAATCTTTCGGGGGGGCAGGAACGGTATACCCAGGGGCGAAAGAACGGTAATTTTGGGGGCGGTGAACGGCATTCGCAGGGGGCACGAACGGCACGTGGGGGCAGGGGAGACAGGTATAGAGGGGGTGTTGGGACGGTGCTTATCTCTCCGCATTATCGTTCCTGCTAAGGTGACGTTTCTGAAAAGCCCCACCGCTTTTATTGATACAGATGAGGCTGTCGCGAACCTCATAATTGAAGTTCAGTCCGTATTTTTCGCTAGCGATCCGTATTGACTCTAATGACCGGAGCAAATCCTTTTTGAAATCCCTTGCGACCTTTGCCGCACTGCCGCATAGGCCATGCAGGGTTTCCACGCGCACTGGGAAGGGATTTGCATGGCTGGAATAGTATCCCTGCAACCACTGCGCTAACGGTTTTCCAGCCAGTTCGTGGCGGACTTTCCAATTGATTCTGGTGTATTGGTCATAACCGAAGAGGGCACTTAAGCTAGGATTAAGTCTTATGACGAATTTTTTGGTTTTCTCATCCCGAGCCAGCTCGTTTATTAGTCTGCCCTCATAATTATATTTTGATGATTTAAGGTTGAGTGCAGTAGCCTCTAGCCTGCTTAGGCTACGGCTCAGCTGTAGTCGATTTTTACCTGTGTCGGTAATGCCAAGAGTTTTCAGCAGTTGGTATGCGGTGGTGTGGCACTCTGACCATCGGCCGCCCCGACGAGCAACTAATAACAACGCTAGCCATACATCAAGGTCGCCCTGATTGAGTTGGGGGCCTGTATAAGTGATTTTTGTACCGGCTGTTGTACAAATTTCTACCTTTTCCAGAAAGCGCTGGCTGCCCCTTACCCCGGCGAAAAGTGCGGAGCGGAGTAAACTGTTTGGGACGGCACGCATTAAGTCAGTCCAATCCTCCGGACGCGTATCACCCAGGATGCAATCGGGGTTGCCTTTTACAAGCATCATCCGATGTTTCAAGCTCTGGTTACCCATTCGCGATAATTCCGGCCAGCTCCGAGGTGCGGAAATAACTTCGGCGACCAAGCTTTACGCGGGTAGCGTTGATTGCACCCGAGAACTCGCCCTCTTGGCTTAAACTCCAAGCAAGGCCTCCGGGTTGGCGATGAAGAAGCTCTGCCAACTGTTCTAAGGTTACGAGTGGTCCAAAACGTTCAAGGATCTGTAATTCAATTTTTTCTTGGCAAGAAAGCATAGGAGAAAGCTCCGTGAGTGGATGTCTTCTCTAATAGTCTTGAGCGATGCCCCTTTTTTCATACGTTTTCATCCGGGCCCCCGGTGTCAGGCTAGTTGTCGCCTGAGCTGATTTATCAAAACGATAGATCGGGGGCGCCAAAGAGAGCTGTAATGTCGAGCTATTCACCTGAGCGTAAAGCGGCCCTTATCAACAAATTGCTGCCGCCTCAAAACATGTCCGTGGCCGAGTTGTCGCGTCAAGAAGGCATCTCTCAAGCCACCCTGTATGCTTGGCGAACCAAGCTCAAAGCAGGAGGCGCAGTGGTGCCCGGAGATAAAAGCAGTGCCGATAACTGGTCGGCTGAAGCCAAGTTCGCAGCGGTGTTGCACACGGCCACGTTGAGCGAGATCGAGCTTAGCGAATACTGTCGCAGCAAGGGTTTGTACCCCGAGCAAATCGGCGCTTGGCGACAGGCCTGCATCAGTGGCCAGCTAACAGCCCAGGCACAGCGCCAGGCCGAGCGAGAACAGGCGCGCGCCGACAAAAAACGCATCGCCGAGTTGGAGCGTGAACTGCGGCGCAAGGACAAGGCGCTCGCAGAAACCGCCGCGATTCTGGTGCTGCGAAAAAAGATGAATGCCTTCTGGGGAAACGACAGCGAGGACGTCTGACCTCGCTGCCAGAACGGCAACAACTCGTTGAACGTTTTAACCAAGCCGTTGCTTCTGGTGCACGCAAAACTATTGCCAGCGCGGAGATCGGGCTGTCGCTGCGCAGCCTGCAACGCTGGGCGCTGACGCCTGTGATGCAGGCCGACGTGCGCACCACCACGTCACGTCCGCGACCACTTAATGCCCTGAGTGAACAGGAGCGTTGCGCTATTTTAGAGGTCTGCAACAGTCCGCCATTCGTCAGCCTGCCGCCCAGCCAGATCGTCCCGATACTGGCCGATCAAGGTCGTTATCTGGCCTCAGAGGCAACCTTTTACCGCGTCCTGAAGGAAGCTGATCAGCAGCACCGACGTGGCCGCAGCCATGCACCGCACAAGCATGCTGCGCCGACAACTCACAGCGCAACCACAGCCAATAAGGTCTGGTCTTGGGACATCACCTACTTGCCATCGCCAGTGCGTGGGAAGTACTACTATCTGTATTTGATCGAGGACATCTACAGCCGAAAGGCCGTGGGCTGGGAAGTTTACGAGCAAGAAAGTGGCGAGCTGGCGGCCGAACTGATGCAGCGCACCGTGCTCACCGAACGCTGCGCCGGACGGCCCCTAGTGCTGCACTCGGACAACGGTGCACCGATGAAATCGGTGACGTTGCTGAGCAAACTGTACGAACTCGGCATCACCCCGTCACGCGGACGACCACGGGTGAGTAACGATAATCCCTACTCAGAATCGCTGTTTAGAACCCTGAAATATTGCCCGCAATGGCCTCCTGGTGGTTTTGCAGATTTGGACGCGGCACGCAGCTGGGTGCGCGATTTTATCCGCTGGTACAACCACCAACACCGCCACAGCCGCATCCGCTTCGTGACCCCGGCGCAGCGTCATCGAGGAGATGATCAAGAGATCTTGGCCAAGCGTCATGCCCTGTATCAGCAAGCTCGTAATCAACATCCACATCGCTGGTCAGGTGCGACACGCAATTGGCAGCCCATCGGCGCGGTCACACTCAATCCGGAAAGGGAGTTACCGACACTGAAAATAGCCGCATAAAACACAGCTGACGCGACAACTACCTTGCAAAACGCCGCGGGGGAAAAGCAGAGAACCTGAGAACACTCAACTCAGCGCTTAAAAATCGAATTGACACTATAAGAAAATCAAGTATTTTCAACTTCCGAACCAAGTCAGATTCGAAAAATCTGCCTTTTGCATGACAACCGCATAAAAGAGACTCCTCCTATGGATTATTCAAAATACTTTCACACCGAATATGACGAGACTGCTCCCATTGGGAAAATTGGGCGCGGCGCTCACTATTCGGTACTTAGTGCTCTGCAAGCTCGCGATGAGCACCTGAACGTTCTCGACACCCCAAAAATTCAACGGATTGGGCTCATTTGGGATGAAGACCACGACACTCGTATTATTGAAGTGTTGGAAGATGCTTTAGTTTCGGGAATTTTATCTCCTGTTAAGTTTATCGGCGAACGTAAGGGCGGAGTTACGATCATAGTCGATGAAGATAACCCTCAGGCAAAAACTCCCGAGTTTCACAGAAAGTGGGAAAGCATTTGCTCGAGCGTTGACGGTGATTTCTGGTCGTTCAATATTAAAACTATCGTAACCGACACTGGCTATATCATTCATACGTCAAACCAATTGATCAGAACCTATCTGACTAACATCAACAATCTCTGGTCTATTGGCCTTCATGATTATTACTACGCAAGCCTAGTTCCGAAGATGGACTTCGAATGACAACAAAATGACAGCTTGAGTACCGAAAGCCTTAAGGTATATTGACTAAACGGGGGTTCAAATCCCCCGTCTCCGTAATTGCCGCGCCCGGTAAATTAAAAGGCGCCAGCGAGATAATGGCTATCCCCCTCCCCCACGCAGGCAGATATGCCCTTGGATTAGGTCTATCACCTCGATGGTTTCGACGAAGGCTGAATATCGTTTGACAGTGACTCGACTTGAGGCAAGCCACTTCGCGAAGGTACAACAGCGGTTGTTGTGCCCAGCTTCAACAGAGCTAACCAGTTAACCAAGAGTTAATTGAGTAGTTTAGTCGGCTAACTCTTGTTTAACCGCCCTGAAGGCCCCTGCCCCCCGACTCTCAGCCGTCTTAACTGGCCAGTTCGAGCGGTTAACCCTGCCAGCTTGGTCTCAATTACACCGTCGCGCCCCCCAGCTTCGCTCTCCAGGTGGAGCTGGCTGTGAGCATCGCCAAATCCCATCTTTACCTCTTGCCACACATAGAGGCTTTTGCCTGGCTGAGCGTTGTGCTTGAGCATTGTCAGGAATCAGAAACTAAAAACAGCAACCAAATAATCTACCTTTTTCCAAAATAACACCCAAAAACACACGCAACCTCCACCTCAGTTAGCTTTAATATACCTTTACACAATGCTTGACCCCATGAATTCACAGCGCCGACTCTATCGTACAAATAAACTTTATCGTCAACGCACCTTCTCAGAAAGTCATCAACCCCACTATACTTCTCAGCTTCAACCTTAAGCACCTCAAGCTCTGCCAATGTTTTATTTATAAACGAAATCCAATCCACATTAATCTTAATATGATGATCGATCCTCTCTTGCTGCTCATCATCGAGCTCCTCTCGATCATACTCCAGCTCGAACCTAGGCACACCAGACATAAAATCTATCGACGTATAGAGATCTAGTTTATCCAAAAGATGCCAATCGAAATAAGGATGTAGCAGTTTAATCTCAGCCCCATGCTTATTTGCATCATTTCGTTTTCTGTTGCAATCCCCGCACGAAGGCATTAAGTTCAAGCTAAAAACCGAAAACTCCGGATACGATGCTTGTGGGAGATAGTGCTCGATTGTTCTCGCTCCATCACCACCACAAAATGGGCAGCTTAGCAGAGCGTTATAATTTATACCGTCGATCCACTTCAATCCTGCTGCTTCAGGCCTCGAAGTGTAGGCCAAGCCAAGAGCATGCTCTTGATCTTGCGAAATAGTAATAGGGACGATGCCAGGCGAAGCTTTATTGACGACGTAACTGCGATATGCTCGCCCCAGATCAGCCTTAATCGAATCTAAAACAGTATAATGCGCAACAATAGCATCAAGCATTGATCGGTCGCGCACGCGCTTATATATTAGAGACTGCAAAGCGACTCTCCTTAATCTCGCATAAATTCTCTAATTTTCACAAGCATATCCATACTTAAAAAACCTCTATACCGATCAATAACCTGCTCAACACTTAGCCCAGATTCGGAAATTTGTTTAGCGATACGATCTGTAAATGATTGAACCAAGCTATCCCCAAACACTGCGTTAGATATCGAGCTCACATTCGCCCCCAAGGTATGCAAGTATACTTTCTCAGTACTTACCTCATTTTCCTCACCCAACTTGAAGACATTCACACAATGCGATGGGACCTCTCTAACAACATATGCAGAGTGCGTCGCTATCACTGCGACAGAACGAGTAGCATCTAAAACAAGATACAGTAAATTCATGAACTCAGTGATGAGATTTGGATGTAAATGAGTCTCCGGCTCGTCTATGAGAATTAGCATTCCCTCACTAGCCGTAGTTAAAAAATGCGTGGCAAATCGGAGATACATTTTCTGACCGCTGCTTAACGGTGTAGTCAGCGCGGCCCCTATACGAAACGAGAGATCCCTTGAGACATCAATAAGACCAATAATCTCTAGCTTCCGAAGCTCCCCCCCTCGGATCGCTCCTATAGGAACCCAGTGGTGACCTTTTTCATCTATGACTTTAGAGGCATTCTGAAGATTTGGCTTAACGGGAATCATCAGTTGCGCTGCGGGAATTATTTTTTGAATTATCTTTTTGAGCAAAACAAACCTGTCTGATTGACCAATTGCCTCCTCATCTCTAATTATATCCGCCAGAAACTGCGTAAGAGCGCCCTCATCTTCAAGCCCCATATCAAAATAGCGATAATCAAAACATCCTTGCACACTTGCCTTGCGAGGCAATGCGTTATAAGGGTCTGTTGAGTATACGTTCAAACGACTATAAGCAGGGAGATTTTGCCAATCACCTTGAAATTCATCTACGCCTCCTTGAACAACATCACCACTCGCATCATACAATGAGGTTGCTATACCGTTAGGTGCAAGTGAATTGACTCTCTTCAAACATCCCTGCACTAAGCTTTTAAGGTAGCTAGTCTTTCCTACTCCATTAGTTCCTATCAGACAATGTACTCGATCAGACATTATATCTATATCAGAATAAGTAAAATCTACCGAGTGAGCGCCATCAAAACCGTTAAGTTTAGCCGTGTACAAAAATTTTATTCGAGCGTCTTCCGGTGGCTCTAGAAAATTTGATGAATAGAACCCAAACCTAAAAGACTTATATGCGGACGCATCCCTAAGCACGGCTGTAGCAAATTGCTCGCACTCAATTATTTTCTCAAAGACATCTGAAGCTATTTCGCCATCATGATGAAGATAATTAATCTCCTTCAGAGCACCTAAAAGTTCTTCATACTCTACACGGGGCAAGGCGGCCGCTAATTCTCGGTAACTTTTCACTGAGGAAAAAACAGACACAAACCCTGGAAAAATAACGTTTGCTGCTTTTGGCTTTTCCGTCTTATTTTGAACTGCCGTACGATACTTTATCCAAGCATCAACGCTATTTACCGGAGAGTCTTCAATAAATGGCAAGATTTTTATTGAGAAGTCAGAGACCAGTCCGTCTACTTTAATTCGCAGACAGGCATTAAAATTATACCCAAAATCATTCCAGTTGATATTGGTGGCAAAAATCGCCCCACAATCTGGCTCGAGCATTCCAGGAGCAACCGTATATAGCATCAGCTTCAACTATAAAACTCCCTAATTTCCAAAAAACCAAAAATTCACTCTCTGCGCAGATCACCCTGCGGACAAACCTTTCTTATTTCTCTAACCAAGCTGCAAGCTTTTCAATCTCTCAAATCGCGGAATGCAGGCTCGTAAGCTCTCGGAAGCCTTGCCAAAGGAAGCTGCGAGTGCACCTAGATGCTAGCCTCCTTAGCTTTTGAAAAGGTACAGCAGCGGTACAGTGCCCAGCTTCACCCACCGAGCGAAAACTAGCCATACCTATATGCAATCAACCAGTTAACTCTATTGTACCCTTCACCTACCTAGCCTAAGCTTTGGTGGCCTCGGTGCATCAGTCGGCGACTCATAATCCCTTGGTCGTAGGTTCGAGTCCTACTGGGCCCACCATACAAAAAGCCGCGCATTGCGCGGCTTTTGTGTTTTTGGACACCATTGGGCTTGGCCCAGGATCGATCCCTGCCACGCCTCATTACAGGCCTTTCTACTTGGGGTCGAAATGTGATGTCTTACTGGCCTCCAGGCCTGACCAAAGTTCGTCGATGCCTTTGAAGCCCCAATCTTCAACTTTCTCGCGACTGATAATTCTGTCCTCCACCGCCCGCTTGGCCAGATCCACTATGGTTTGCTCAATGGGCATTCTGGATCGAGCCGAAAAGAACACCTTCACTTTCGGCGTCAGCAGCGACTTGTCATGCTGCTCAATGACCACACCGATGCGTCCGCTTTCCAGGCGAACCAAGGTGCCGACCGGATAGATGCCGATGCATTTGACAAATGCCTGGAATATTTTCTTGTCGAAATGGCCGTTCCATTCGGCCATTTTTCGAATTGAGTCCGCAGGGCACCAGCCTTTTTTATACGGGCGATCAGACGTTATCGCGTCATAGACATCACAGACGGCTCCCATCCGGGCAAACAGACTGATCTGCTCGCCCGCGAGCCGATGAGGGTAACCACTGCCATCGTATTTTTCGTGATGGTGAAGACACACATCCAGTACCAGAGAACTGAAGTGTCGGCTCCCCAGCAACATCTCTGCGCCAGCCTCGGGGTGGCCGCGCATGGTATCGAACTCGGTATCACTGAGTTTGCTGGGCTTGTTGAGTATGGCAATGGGTATAGCCAACTTACCCACGTCATGCAGCAATCCCGCCATCCCGGCTTCCTTGACCTGATCGGCCGGGAAACCCAGCTGGCGGGCTAACGCAATCATCAACCCGCAAACAGCGACCGAATGCATGTACGTGTATTCGTCGGACTGTTTCAAGCGCGCCACACTGATCAGCGCATGAGAATTACGCAGTAACGAGTTGGATATGTCCTCAACCAGTCCGCCTATGCCTTCCAGCTCGACAGCACGGCCCATGCGCAAATCACTGAACATCTCGACAACGGCTGCCTTGGAGCGAGAACACAGCTTCAGCGCCTGTGATATTTCCTCCTGCATGGAGACTTGAGGCAGCGTAAAGCCATCTGTTACCTGCGCAGGCGTTTGAGTCGCTGTATCGCTTGTCTCAGATACTTGAGCCGCGCCTGTGTCGCTCCCCTTGTCCGTATCAATCCACAACTCGGAGAGATTGGATGCGAGAATCCGCTGCAATTCGCTTTCACTTTTGAGCAGAAAGCTGGGTTTCCAGAAAGAGTGGTCTACCCATGAGCCGCAGAACTTATGAATGTACATCCCGAGGCAGAGCTCGGTAACTGCAATACGTCTAAGCACGATGAACACCGGCCTGTAATGAAACGTGGGCACTACCGATCTACGGAATGTCAATTAAGCCGGTCCCTGAAAGGTCCCCGGTCATCCGTTTAAACAGTAAATCTCGACACCAGTCTGTTCAGGTCTGCCGCGAGCCTGGAAAGCTCACCACTGGCCACCGATGTCTGGCTGGCCGCCGATGAACTCTGGATGGAGAGGTTGCGAATACTGACGAGGTTCTGATCCACTGATCGCGCCACGTGAGCCTGTTCTTCCGAGGCTGTCGCGATCAACAGGTTCCGTTCATTAATATCGGAAATGGCCGCCGCTATTTCCGATATGGCAACCCCGGCTTCATGGGCAATCGAAAGCGTGGCCGTCGCGTCTCCGCTGCTTTGTTTCATCGATTGCACCGCTTTATGCGACCCGGCCTGTATGACCTGGATCATTTGCTCGATCTCGTGGGTAGACGCTTGAGTACGATGCGCAAGCGCCCTGACTTCATCGGCTACGACAGCAAATCCACGGCCTTGCTCGCCCGCACGTGCGGCCTCAATGGCGGCATTCAATGCCAGCAGGTTGGTTTGCTCCGCGATTGAACGAATGACATCAAGTACCTTGGCAATGTCCTGAGCCTGCCGGGCCAGATCTTCCACTTCAGTACTGGTTTGATCGACACTCGAATTGAGCTTCTCAATCGAGCCAATGGTCTGACTAACTCTTTCCTGCCCGGTTTTAGCCGAGCGCTCGGACGCCTGCGTCGAGTGCGATGCCGAAACGGCATTGCGCGCGACCTCCTCCACGGCGGCTGTCATTTCATTAACAGCGGTCGCCGCTTGCTCGGTTTCCATACTTTGTTGCTGGATGCCGGCGGTCGACTCCTTCGTGACCGCGCTCATCTCTTCTGCGGCGGAGGCCAGTTGGCTGGAGGAGTCAGAGATATGCTGGATCGTAGTTTTAAGACTTAGAAGCATCGCCGCCGTCGCAGTTTGAAGGTCCGTCAGTTCATCTGAACCCGTGACCTCTACGGTGGCCCTCAGGTCCCCTGCGGCGACTTGCTTAGTGGCACCCAGCAGCGCCAGAACAGGCACAGTAATGCTGCGAGTAAACGCAACCGCCACCAGGACCGTGATAATAACCGCGACAACGACAAACATGATGGTCAGCGTCAATCCACTGTCAAAACTTTCACGTGCACTTTGGCCCGACAGCTCAGCGCCGTCTTCATTCAGACGGATCAAGTCCTCAACTGAGGACTGCAACGCTTTTGCCGAAGGACTGGTGATGTCGCGGATGAACACTGTGAGTTCAGCAACAGGCTTCGTTTTACTGAGTTCCATGAGTTCGTCAATTTTGGCTTCGTATGCCGCGACGTTGCGGCTGACTTGTTTATATTTATCCCCTTCTTTGGGACTGGAAACAAGCGGAGCATACGCGTCGGAAAGCTGTGTCAACGTCGCTTTCAACGCGTTCAACTTTTCTCGTGAACTGGCACTTTGGCGGTCGTCATCCATAACGAAACGCCGTGCATCAAGACGATAAAGCAGGCCGGCAGCTTCGATCCTTGAGGCCTGGCGCACACTGGGTAACCAGTCGGTTTGAAGATCAAGCGCTGATGTATTAATGGCGTTCATTTTATAGAGTTCTGTGCCACCAAGCCCTACCAGGAGGAGACAGATAATGCCAAAACTGAGGAGTGCTCTTGTAGTCAGTCTGATATTTCTTAGCGTCATGATAAGTACCTTATTGTTGTTAGGTGACGCACTTACACGGTAATTCCACCGTGACATCGTTGATGTGAATATTGTGTCAAACACAGCCCATCAAAGTTTAAACTGACTCACGATTTGTCCTAGCCGCCTGGCATCTTCACCGGCAGCCTTACCACGGGCCAGTGTGCTTTCAGACAGCTTGGCAGTCCGCCCCGCCACGTCGGCCACATTACTGATGCGTTGGTTGATTTCGTCACTGACTGTCGATTGTTCGCGTGCGGCCTCGGCGATCTGCAAACTCATCTCCGAAACGGATGCCACCAGCGTGCTGATACTGATTAGAGCTTGCCCCGCTGACTCAACCTGCGCGACACCTTTTTCGGCATATCCACAACTGTCTTCCATGACCTTTACTGCTTGCCTGGACGTATTTTGCAGCCGCTCTATCATGCCTTGAATTTCTTGGGTTGAAGCCTGCGTTCGACTCGCCAGCGTCCGCACCTCATCGGCGACCACAGCAAAACCGCGCCCTTGTTCGCCCGCACGCGCAGCTTCAATGGCGGCGTTGAGCGCCAGTAGGTTGGTCTGTTCGGCAATAGTGCGGATAACCTCCAGAACCCCACCAATGGATCGCGAGTGCGTTTCCAGGGCTTGAATGACCTCGGCCGCTCCCCGCACCTCATGGGCCAACGTGTGGATGTCAGCAATTGTCTGGTTGATCACACCAATTGCCACCTGCGCTTGGCGGTCGGCATCGCCAGTTTGTGCGGAGCTGGCCTTGGCATTGGATGCAACCCCTTGAACAGTGGCGGCCATCTGATTGACAGCCGTGGCCACCTGTTCAATTTCGACGCGCAATACTTCAGCGCTTTGCTCGGCAGCCTGTGCGTCATCGACCAGTTGGTTAGAGGAGTGACCCAAGGTATTACCGACTTCAGCCACGGTCGATATTTGCAGACGCAGCCCAACCACAAACTTATTGAAGTCAGCGACCACTTCACCGATTTCGTCGTCATTGTCCTGATGTAAGGTATGGCTAAGGTCGCCTGTTCCTGCACTCAAATCCCGCAATGAACGCGACAAGTGATTTAGCGGTGGCAGCACGCGGCGACTGATCAGCCATAGCGTGCCAAGCATCAACACCAACACCAGTGCCCAGGCCAACAAATTGTTAACTTTAAGAGACCCTCGCACTGTGTCGGTTATGCTCAGGTTGGCTCTGTAGTTTTCAGCCAAGGGTCCGTGAAGGGCCGCAAAGCTGCGGATAACCTCATCCGAATGCCTGTCAAACGCCTCCATTACTTTATCGCCAGCGACTTTGCCTGAAACGCTGTACGCCTGAAACATTTGTTCGCCGACGTTATCAAGCCGCTCCATCGGCTCTCGCGCAGCCTCCAGTTCGCGACTCAGTTCCGGAACCAGACGTTTCAGCTCAATCAGCTTCTCGAGAGCCTGCTGGAAATGCTGGTGGCCTTCGCTGGCCGCTTCTCGGTCGCCGGTCAAACTGGCGTCGGTATAGAACTGCTGCACCTGCGCCGTGTGATAACGCAGTTCTTGCGCGCCTTCCTGAGCCTCGCTGAGTTTCTCCAGTTGGCTGCCCAAATCGTCTAGCCGATTGACTTGGTAGGACGTCCACAATGAGAGACCCAGCGCGACAAGGATGAGTACGGTCGCGCTACCGAGCATCAAGCGTGCGATGTTGAACTTCAAAACATTAATCCTTCGTGCAAGTAGAGGTGGAATGACAACGCCAAGCCTGCAAAGAGTGTCATATTATTTAAATACTCAAGCCCGCTTATATTGAAACAAACGTGCACTACGTCGTACGAATAAAAAGTAGCCGTGAAGAAAGTGCCCATTTTCTTTTTTCTGCTCCGCCTGCAGCAAAGCTATACAAAAACAAAAACTTGTACAAGTGCTGCACAGAAACAAATGACACATTTCGTAACTGATTAGGCAGCTAAGGACAGCGCAAGAAGCCGACGCTACTGCCGGACCTGACTCATTCACGCCATGAAAGCCGCGCATTGCGCGGCTTTCTGCGTTTCAGAGGGTTCACAGTGACGGCCTTGCCATCTAGCACCTACCCCCCTATTGAGTCACCCTGACGCTCCCGATCATTTGTGGATGCAAGACGCAGAAGTACTCAAATGTGCCGGGTATCAAGAACGTGTAGGAAAAAGAGTCCCCGGTATCCAGTGCCCCTGATCGGAACACCTTATTCACTTCAGCGACCGTGTGGGGCACCTGATCATCATTCACCCAGGTCACTTTTGTGCCAACCGCAACCGTTAGCTCCTTCGGCGAATACATGAACTCTTTTATGTCGATTTGTATGTCTTGCGCCCACGTTGATGCCGAGGTAAACAAACCGCTCAGGGCAAGTATCTGCGCATATTTTTTCATAGGGTTACGTTCATTAAACAAGCGTTGAGTTGATCAATGCCAACGGGTGATCGCCCTGTGTCGCCTTGACGTCGGTGATCCCCAGATAATTACGCAACTGATCCGCAGGCACGGTCATAGGACCGGGGGCGGGGGCAGTGCCTGGAGCCGGTTGAGGGTATGACGTAGAGCGCGCAGTGTGGAACGTGATGTTTCCCTCGACCTTCTGAATGATTTGATGAATGTGGCCATTGAGGACCGTCACCGAGCCATATTTTCGAAGCATTGCGATCGCCTGATCACCGTCTTCGGTTCCCACCCCCAAGGCTGATAGATAGTCCACAGGGGGATGTGTGTGAACACAACGACAGGCGTGCTGGTTGCTACCGCGCGTAAATCATCTGCCAACCATTGCAACTGATCAGCACCAAGAGTCGCTTCACGACCTGGCTGAAAATCAAAGACATTCACCAGGCCAATGAAATGCACACCATGGTCATCGAAGCTGTACCACCCGTTGCCTTTTGTGCCTTTGCCATAGCGAGCCAGATACGCTTTGCCACCACCTTCATCAAGCGTGTCGTGCTCGCCCGGTACATAGTGCACAGTCGACGGCAAGCGCTTCAGCACCTGATCGGCGGTGTCGAACTCTTCCTCTTTAGAGAGATGGGTAATATCACCTGTGTGCAAAATGAGTGAGGGCTTTTTCGGCAGGGCGACGACCTTGTCGATTGCCAGTTGTAATGTTTTGAGCGGCTCGGGGTTCGCTTCTTTGTTGAACCCGATATGCGTGTCGCTAATCTGTACAAAGTGAAAATCACTGGCCAGTCCCCCTCCGTTCAATACCGTCCCGGCATCATCCAATGCAAATGCACGCGGAATGCCACCGCTCATCACCCATAGCACCCCCGCGCCCGCCCACGCCGAGCATTTCAAGAGTTCTCTTCGGCTAAGACCGTGGCGTTCATCGGTCACGTCTTCAGGTGTGTTCGGACCCGTTTTCATAAAGACTCCTCAAGAAGGTGTGGTTTGTAGTGAACAGGCTGTCAGGGTCTATAACTAGCGAAGGGGCATCTTTATTCCACGATCAAAAATATTGCGGCATGAGGGAATAAAACCGGCCGAATGAGAGTTGATAACGAGATGAGACTGAGCCACGCAGCCGATATGAAGCGTTTTGATGAGCTGTTAGCACCCCACATGGACGCGGCTTACAACCTCGCCCGGTGGCTCACCGCCAACGAAAGTGCTGCACATGATGTTGTGCAGGAAAGCGCTTTAAAGGCGTTTAAATTCCTTCATCGTTTTGAAGACGGGAATGCCAAGGCGTGGCTACTGACCATTGTCCGCAATGAAAGCTATAACTGGCTCAAGGCCTCGGCAGGCCACCGATGGGTCGCGATAGGTGAAGGCATATCAGAAGATGATATGGCGCTCAGTCATGCGCTGACGCCGGAGATTGATGCCATACGCGCGGAGGATATCGTGCTCCTTCAGCAGGCGCTTAAGGCCTTGCCACCGGTGTTCCGTGAGGTGATTGTTTTAAAGGCATTGGAAGACATGCCTTACAAGGATATTGCGAAGGTGACTGACGTACCGTTGGGAACGGTCATGTCGAGGTTGGCACGTGCGCGAGCCATGCTCAAAACTGAATTTATGAAGTTGTACCGCCATGAATGATATGAACTGTGGTCTGTGCCATACGCTGATGCACGGCTATCTGGACAACGAGCTGGAAACGCCAGTGCAGGAACGGCTTACCGAGCATCTGGTGGGCTGCTCCGAATGTACGCGGCGGCTTGGTGAAATGAAACGACTGACAAGCGCCGTAAAGGCACACGCCCCCTACTACAGAGCGCCCGTGTCGCTTATCGAAAGCATACGCTCCAGCCTTCAATCGCCGCCCTCTTCCAAGACAAATGCCTGGAAGATGATATGCAACTGGGGCGCCCCCGTTTTGTCGGCCGCAGTATTTTCGGCAGCACTATTCCTCTATGCACAAACCCCGTCCAGTGACGACATCTGGGCGGATGAAGCCGTCTCAAGCCATGTACGCTCACTCATGGGCGAGCATTTAATGGATATCGCTTCCTCCGACAAACACACCGTCAAACCCTGGTTTACTGGCAAGCTTGATTTTTCACCGCCCGTGTATGACTTCTCCGCCCAGGGATTCCCTCTCCTTGGTGGACGCTTGGACTATCTGCAGCATCAGACCGCAGCCGCACTCTCCTACCGCCATGACAAACACATCATCAACACATTTGTTGTCCCGACGACACAAGCAGACAGTGGACTGCAAAGCCAATCAAAACGTGGCTATAACATCGTGTCCTGGCGCCAGAACCACATGCGTTTCATCATCGTCTCCGATCTGGACAAACAACAACTGGAAGTCTTGGGCCAACTGACTCGAAAGGGCCTGTAGGTTTAGCGGCTGAGGATCAGCTCCGTGACGGTTTACGAAGGGGGATATGACCTGTCACGTAGTTAACCAGCTTCTCCAGACTCGCAGCGATCGATTCATTACCCGTGTCCAGGGTCAGCTCAGGATGTTCCGGCGCTTCATACGGCGCGCTGACACCGGTGAATTCAAGCAGCTCGCCAGCATGCGCTTTCTTGTACAGCCCTTTGGGGTCGCGGGCCTCGCACGTCGCCAGGTCGGCTGCGACATGAACTTCGTGAAACATCTGCCCGATCGAATCACGCGCACGCGCACGGTCCTCTCGGTAAGGGGAAATGAACGCGGTGATGCAAATCAAGCCCGCGTCGGCAAACAAGCCCGCAGCCTCCCCCACTCGCCGTATGTTCTCGGTTCTGTCTTGGGCGCTGAAACCGAGATTGGCATTCAGGCCTCTGCGCACGTTGTCACCGTCAAGCACATAGCAGGAGTACCCCATCTCCGTCAGGGCGAACTCCAGCGCCATGGACAAAGAGGATTTACCCGAAGCGGAGAGCCCGGTCAGCCACAATACCGCGCCGCTATGGCCGTAATGCGCGTTGCGGTCCGACGCAGTCAGCGAGTGCGGTACGGCGGTCAGGTTGTTATTCATCGTCCGAATCCTGTGGAGCACAAGAGCTACGAGTCACGGCATTACAGCGCGCGGGCATGATTGGCCGGTAATTGTTCCTGGTTGCCTGGAAACTGGACCAGGGCGAACAAACTGATGCACAAAGCTGCCAACAAATACCACGCGGGCACCATTGGGTTGCCGGTTACGCCAATCAGCCAAGCGACAATAAAGGGACAAAAAGCGCCAAAAGTTGTCGTACCCAAGCTGTAGATCATTGAGACACCGGTCGCCCGATGATGACGAGGGAAAGCTTCCAATATCATCACGGTGGTTGCAGCGTTACCGCACAGTACCAAGGCCGAATAGCCGCCAATAACCAGTAATGAATAGACTTGTCCGATCCCTCTGGTCAATAGAAAGAAAGCCGGATACACCAGCACGATGCTACTGATGATCGTCGCGTACTGGATCGGCTTACGCAGGCGTTGCCTGTCGGCGACGCGTGCCAGCAGCGGCACGCCGATAAAAATCAGCGTACTTGAAAGGCAGGCTGAGAGCAGACTGACCATCGGTAGCATATGTAACGTGCCGACCAGATAGATAGGCATGTAATACACCATGAGATAGATACCCGCCGTGGGCGCGGCCATCAACAGTATCCCCAACCCTAGCGTACGGGCATGCTGCGCCAGCATGGCCTTCACCGATGACCGATGAGGGCTTTTCATGGGAGTATTTTCCATGTTGCGACGGATATACCAACCGACTGGCCCGATCAGCATTCCCAAAATGAACGGGATGCGCCAACCCCATTGATGCAACGCCTCAGGGGTCATTATCGCCGTTGTGCACGCCCCGACCAGCGCACCCGCCAGTGCCGCCGCCGCCTGGCTGGCCGAGCGCCAACTGACCACATAACAGCGGCGTCCCTTGGCGGCCAGCTCCATCAGCACAACAGAGGAGACGCCAATCTCGCCCCCAGCTGCGAACCCCTGTAACAACCGACCACAAACAATAAGCAGCATGGACGCCACGCCTATGGAGTTATAGGTCGGCGCAAATGCAATCATGCCGGTGGCCAGCGTCATCAACACGATGGACAAGGTGAGCCCTGCCTTGCGTCCTTTGCGGTCTGCCAGATTGCCGATAAACAACGCGCCAATTGGCCGCATCGCGAACCCGGCACCAAAGGTGAGCAGTGCCATTAGTAGCGATGCAAGTGCGCTGTCAGAAGGGAAGAACAACTTGCCAATGATCACTGCGGAAAAACTGTAAACAGTGAAGTCATAGGTCACCAGACCATTGCCAATGGAAGCCGCCCACACGATGCGCTTTTTGTGCGCACGGGTACGTGCCAGCAACTTCATCGCTGGCGAGGGAGCAGGTAAAAGAGCAGCGGAGCCTTGCATTTATTCTGAACCTTGGGCGGTACTGAAAATCAGGACATTCTCATTTCGGCGTCTCGATACAAGGGAACGCAAATCAATATCAAACTGCCATAAAACAGGATCATAACCAAGTATCGCTGCGGCGGCTAATTGCGCTCGGAGCAGGTAACATGCTCGCTGCACTGAAGGAGATGACCTTGCCCGATAGCCGCCCACCCGCCCTTGACGAAATCGACCGCCAATTGATTGCAGCCCTGCAGATCAACGCGCGCGAAAGCGTCGCGATGCTTGCCCGACATTTGGGGATTGCCAGAACGACGGTGACGTCACGCCTAGCCCGCCTGGAAAAAGCCAAGGTCATCACCGGTTATGGTGTGCGCCTGAGTCAACGCGTGGTTGATGGCGGGTTGCAAGCGTATGTCGGCATTACCGTGCAGCCGCGTTCGGGCAAAGAAGTCGTACGTCGCCTCAGCACCATGGCTCAAGTGCAGCAGCTGTGTGCGGTAAGCGGAGAGTTCGATTACGTGGCGTGGCTGCGCACTGACTCCCCTGAGCAGCTGGATCAGTTGCTGGATTTGATTGGCAGCGTCGATGGGGTGGAGAAGACCACAACCTCGATCATCCTCAGTAGCAAGATTGATCGCGGGCAGCCCGTTTAGCGTCTGATGCAACGACAAGCGTCTTCGTGCCCACAAAATCAGGGGCATCTGACAATATGACCATTTATTTCGTCATATTGAAGCATAAAACTGCAAAACGACGACACATTGCGTCTTATTAACGTGCTGACTCTTATCTAGACTGATTCTTTTGCACCCTAGTCGAACAAGGTCAGTCATGAATAATAATCGCCATCCTGCAGACGGTAAAAAACCGATCACTATTTTCGGCCCGGATTTTCCTTTCGCCTTCGACGACTGGATCGAGCATCCGGCCGGATTAGGCAGTATTCCGGCCGAGAACCACGGCAAGGAAGTGGCGATTGTCGGCGCTGGCATCGCAGGCCTGGTCGCTGCCTATGAGCTGATGAAGCTCGGCCTCAAGCCCGTGGTGTACGAAGCCTCGAAGATGGGCGGCCGTTTACGCTCGCAGGCGTTTGAAGGCACTGAAGGAATCATCGCCGAGTTGGGTGGGATGCGTTTCCCGGTGTCGTCCACGGCGTTTTATCACTATGTCGACAAGCTCGGCCTCGAATCAAAACCCTTCCCTAACCCGCTGACCCCCGCGTCCGGCAGCACGGTGATCGACCTGGAAGGCACCACGTATTACGCACAACAATTGTCGGATCTTCCTGCACTGTTTCAGGAAGTAGCCGACGCCTGGGCCGATGCACTGGAAGCCGGCTCGCAATTCGCCGACATCCAGCAAGCCATCCGTGACCGCGATGTGCCGCGCCTGAAAGAGCTGTGGAACACTCTCGTGCCCCTGTGGGATGACCGCACGTTTTACGATTTCGTCGCCACATCCAAAGCCTTCGCCAAACTGTCCTTCACCCACCGCGAAGTGTTTGGCCAAGTGGGCTTCGGTACCGGCGGCTGGGACTCGGACTTCCCCAACTCGATGCTGGAAATTTTCCGCGTCGTCATGACCAACTGCGACGATCACCAACACCTGATCGTCGGCGGTGTAGAACAAGTGCCACTGGGCATCTGGCGCCATGTGCCGGAACGTTGCGCTCATTGGCCAGCAGGCACCAGCCTCTCGTCGTTGCACCACGGAGCAGCGCGTACCGGGGTCAAACGGATTGCTCGCGCTGACGATGGCCGCTTTGCCGTTACCGACAACTGGGGCGACACCCGCCACTACGCAGCGGTGCTGACCACCTGCCAAAGCTGGCTGCTGACCACCCAGATCGAATGCGAAGAGTCGTTGTTCTCGCAGAAGATGTGGATGGCACTCGACCGCACGCGCTACATGCAATCGTCAAAAACATTCGTCATGGTCGACCGCCCGTTCTGGAAGGACAAAGACCCGGAAACCGGTCGCGACCTGATGAGCATGACCCTCACCGACCGACTCACTCGCGGCACGTATCTGTTTGATAACGGCGACGACAAGCCGGGGGTGATTTGCCTGTCCTATTCGTGGATGAGCGACGCGCTGAAGATGCTCCCACAGCCCATCGAAAAGCGGGTGAAGCTGGCCCTGGACGCGCTGAAAAAAATCTATCCGAAGGTGGACATCGCCGCGCGCATTATTGGCGACCCGATCACGGTGTCGTGGGAAGCGGACCCACATTTCCTAGGGGCTTTCAAAGGCGCATTACCGGGACACTACCGCTACAATCAGCGCATGTACGCGCACTTCATGCAGCAGGACATGCCCAGCGAACAACGCGGAATTTTCATCGCCGGGGACGACGTGTCGTGGACACCTGCCTGGGTTGAAGGCGCAGTGCAGACGTCATTGAATGCGGTGTGGGGCATCATGAATCACTTCGGCGGCAGCACCCACCCAGAGAATCCGGGCCCAGGTGATGTCTTCGACGAAATCGGGCCTATCGCGCTCGCTGATTGAGAGGGAGACACGGACATGCGCATCGCCCTGTATCAATGCCCGCCGCTGCCGCTGGATGTCAGCGGCAACGTGCATCGCCTGGCGCAACAGGCGTCTCAAGCCGCAGCACAAGGGGCAGACCTGTTGGTCTGCCCGGAGATGTTCCTGACCGGTTACAACATCGGAGCGGCCGCAGCATTTTCGCTGGCCGAAACCCGTGACGGTCACTCGGCCGAGCAGGTGGCGGCCATCGCTCAGGCAGAGGGAATTGCCATTTTGTATGGCTACCCCGAACGCGCCAGCGATGCGCAGATTTACAACGCCGTACAGCTGATTGACGCCCAGGGCAGGAGCGTCTGTCATTACCGTAAGACCCATCTTTACGGTGAGTTGGATAAGTCGATGTTCGCCGTCGGTGGCGATGATTTCCCGGTGGTTGAATTGAATGGCTGGCGCCTCGGCCTGCTGATTTGCTACGACTTGGAGTTCCCGGAAAATGCGCGGCGCCTGGCCTTGGCCGGCGCTGATCTGATTCTGGTGCCGACCGCGAACATGGTGCCCTACGATTTCATTGCCGAGGTCACTGTTCGCGCCCGCGCGTTCGAAAACCAGTGCTATGTGGCCTACGCCAATTACTGCGGCAGCGAAGGCGATATCCACTACTGCGGACTGAGCAGCATCGCTGCACCCGATGGCAGCCGAATCGCTCAAGCAGCACGGGATGAAACGTTGATCATTGGCACGCTGGATCGGCAGTTGATGGAAGACTCGCGCGCGATCAACAGCTACTTCAAGGACCGACGGCCGGCGCTGTATGCAGGACTGAGCAAAGGCTGAACCGTTCGTGTCGCGCTCTTTGCGAAAGCAATACCGACCCAAACCCCGGCATATCCGCTAGCATGACAATCCTCTCGCTGAAACGCCGGAAGATGGCATGCCCGCGCTGAATTCCCACACTGTCGAACACCTCACGTTGCCGAACGGGCTGCGGGTTGTGCTGTGTCATGCCCCGCGCCTGAAACGCTGCGCGGCAGCCTTGCGAGTGGCGGCTGGCAGTCATGACGTACCTGCGATGTGGCCAGGCCTGGCGCACTTTCTTGAGCATCTGTTTTTCCTCGGTACCGAGCAGTTTCCAGCCGAAGAGAATCTGATGGCCTTCGTCCAGCGCCATGGTGGACAGGTCAATGCCAGCACCCGAGAGCGCACCACGGACTTCTTCTTCGAACTACCGCAGCCTGTGTTTGCCCAAGGGCTGGAGCGCTTGTGTGAAATGCTCGCTCATCCGCGCATGACCCCGGCCGCTCAACTGCGCGAGCGTGAAGTGCTGCATGCCGAGTTCATCGCGTGGTCTCGGGATGCCGAGGTCCGTTATCAAACAGACTTGATCCAACCCCTTTCAGCGCGACATCCACTGCGCGCGTTTCATGCCGGTAATCGCTACAGCCTGCCGGTACCACGTCGGGCTTTTCAGCAGGCCTTGCACGACTTTTATCAGCGCTTCTATCAGGCCGGGCAGATGACCTTGAGCCTGACCGGTCCGCAACCGCTGGCCGAGTTGAAAGCCCTGGCCACGGCGTATGGCAGCTGCATCGGCGCAGGGGAAAAGACTGAACAGTCCAAGTCAGCGCCATTGATGAGCGGAGCGCCCCGCCCGCAGCCCATTGCCGATCCGCGTCGGCTGCATCTGGTTTTTGCGTGCGAAGACTTACCGGAGTCCAGCCCCGACGCGGTGGCGTTTTTCTGTACCTGGCTGGCCGCCGCACACCCTGGCAGTTTGCTGTTCGAACTGCGTGAACGCGGCTTGATCGAATCGCTCAGCGCCGCACCGCTGTATCAGGTCGATCAACAACTGTTGCTCAATATCGAGTGCGTATTGACTGTCGACGGCATTGGACAGCGCAGGCAGATCACCGCGTTGTTCTTTGACTGGCTGGCGTTCTTCAAGGCCCAAGACGACTGGTCGACCCTGCGTGAAGAATACGCGCTGCTGCAACAACGCCGCTTGGCGGTGGGTAGTGCCCTCGATCTGGCACGGCATTTTAGTGAGCACCTTGAGCGGGCGGATTGGCTGTTGCCCCTAAACGCCCTGCTCACCCAATTGCAGCCCTCGCGGGTGTTGCATCCGCTGGCTGACGCCGCTGTGGATAACTCGAGCACCGGACAGGTTGCGTGGCGCTTACCTGAACCCAATCCATTCCTGCGCCCCGCCACGCCGCCGGTCTTGAGCGTGCCAGCGGCGGCGTCCATGCACTTCAGCGATGCCCTGCCCTGCGACGCCGGCGAAGGGGCGATTTTCCTGCGCTGGCGACTGGACGCGGCGCATCCCGACCTCTGGCAGATGCTCAACGACAGCCTGAAAACCCTCTGTGATACCGCGCAACAAGGGGGGGTCAGCCTTGGATTCAGTGCGTACGGCCATTTTTGGCAACTCAAGCTAAGCGGCTTGTCTGCACCGATGCCAGCCATCCTCCGTCACGCCTTGCACTTACTGACGGCACCCGACAGCAACACCTTGGCACAATATGGTCAAGCCAGCACCGAGCCCCCCCAGATTCCGATCCGACAGTTGCTCAAGCGCTTGCCGGATGCCTGCCAAGGCCCTGTTGTGTGCGTTCACGCCAACAATTTACCGGCCCTGTGGTCAACCGCGCAGTGGATGGGTTTCGCTGTCGGTCTGTCAGACGATGGCCGCGCCACGCTGAATGCCGAGCTGAAGCTGATGCCCGGCACGCTCGATGACCAGCCCTTGAAAGCGCCGCTCCCTCGGCCGGGTAAACACTGGCACACAGAGCCGTCGGAATCATCTGAAAATGCAGTGCTACTGTTCTGCCCCGCGCCGAGCCAAAACCTGTTTGACGAAGCCGCCTGGCGCGTATTGGCGCACCTCGGCCAAGCGCCCTTCTATCAACGCCTGCGAGTCGAACTGCAACTGGGCTATACCGTATTCAGCGGCTTTCGGCAGGTAGCCGGGCAAGCGGGATGGCTGTTGGGTGTGCAGTCGCCCAGCGCCACGGCAGCCGACATCATCAATCATCTGCAGGAGTTCATCAGCCGCTTGCCGACGTTGATCTACGAAGCGAATCTGCCGCTACAGCAGCAAGCATTGGCCGCGCAGTTCGAGACAGCCGCCATGGACCTCCTGCAAGCCAGCGAATGGCTCTGGCAGGCGCACCTTGCCGGGCATGACGAAGAGTATCCGCGCCATTTGCAAACGGCTCTTTTATGCATCAATCAGCAACAATTACTGCGCGCCGCTGATCAGCTAGTGAATGCGACCGACGGCTGGCTATGCCTGGCTAACCGCTTGAGCCCGAGCCTTCCCTGGCAAGCGGACGGGTGACTATCCTCCATTCTGCAATTGGCTATGTTGAAAATTGCGGCGTATACAGGGACAAGAGTTTAGTAACATAGCTACCTAAGCATCTGAACGTCTCCCTGCGAAGGTGGACTAAAGATGTAGTTATCCCTGCTGTACCTACTCTAAAGGAGTCTTTTATGTGGACTAAACCTGCTTACACTGATCTGCGGATCGGCTTCGAAGTCACCATGTACTTCGCAAGCCGTTGATGTCGACGCGGTCTAACGCCTCGGCTCGCCGGGGCGTTTTTGTTTATAGCGTCATTGAAACCCAAATTTCGAACCTCGCGTGGTGGAGCTGATATGTACATCCAGATTCTAGGTTCCGCCGCGGGTGGTGGCTTCCCTCAGTGGAACTGCAACTGCACCAACTGCGCGGGTTTTCGCGACGGTAGCCTGCGGGCTGTGGCTCGCACTCAATCCTCCATCGCCCTGTCGGACGACGGCGTGCATTGGGTGTTGTGCAACGCCTCACCAGATATCCGCGCACAACTCCAAAGCTTCGCGCCCATGCAGCCGGGCCGTGCCCTGCGTGACACCGGCATCAACGCCATCGTGTTGATGGACAGCCAGATCGACCACACCACTGGCCTGCTCAGCCTGCGCGAAGGCTGCCCGCATCAGGTCTGGTGCACCGACATGGTTCATGAGGACCTGAGCACCGGCTTCCCGCTGTTCCCCATGCTGACCCACTGGAACGGCGGCCTGAACTGGAATCGCATTGAGCTTGAGGGCAGCTTTGTCATCCCCGCCTGCCCGAATCTGCGTTTCACCCCGTTCCCGCTGCGCAGTGCCGCCCCCCCCTATTCGCCACACCGCTTCGACCCGCATCCAGGCGACAACATTGGCCTGATCGTTGAAGACCTGAAAACCGGTGGCAAGCTGTTCTATGCGCCAGGCCTGGGCAAAGTCGATGAAGCATTGATCCAGAAAATGCGTGCCGCCGACTGCCTGTTGGTGGACGGGACGATGTGGGAAGACGACGAAATGCTGCGCCGTGGCGTCGGCACCCGCACCGGTCGCGAGATGGGCCACCTGTCACAGAATGGCCCCGGCGGCATGCTCGAAGTGCTCGAGCAACTGCCGGAACAGCGCAAAGTGCTTATCCACATCAACAACACCAACCCGATCCTCGACGAAGACTCCCCAGAGCGCGCCGAGCTGGCACGGCGTAATGTCGAAGTTGCCTACGACGGCATGAGTATCGAGCTTTAGGAGCCCACATGAGCGACGCCACTGCGCTGTCCCCCGCTGAATTCGAACAGGCCCTGCGCGCCAAGGGTGCGTATTACCATATCCATCACCCGTTCCACGTGGCGATGTACGAAGGCCGTGCGACCCGTGAGCAGATTCAGGGCTGGGTCGCCAACCGCTTCTATTACCAGGTGAACATCCCGCTCAAGGATGCCGCGATTCTGGCCAACTGCCCGGACCGTGAAGTGCGCCGCGAGTGGATTCAGCGTTTACTCGATCACGACGGCGCGCCGGGTGAAGACGGTGGCATCGAAGCCTGGCTGCGTCTGGGTCAGGCGGTGGGGCTGGACCCGGATCAGTTGCGCTCGCAGGAATTGGTCCTGCCCGGCGTGCGTTTCGCCGTCGATGCCTACGTCAACTTCGCCCGCCGTGCCAATTGGCAGGAAGCCGCCAGCAGCTCGCTGACCGAATTGTTCGCGCCGCAGATCCACCAGTCGCGCCTGGACAGCTGGCCGCAGCACTATCCGTGGATCGACCCCACCGGTTACGAGTATTTCCGTACCCGTCTGGGTCAGGCCCGACGTGACGTGGAGCATGGGATGGCGATCACCTTGCAGCACTACACCACGTTCGAAGGCCAGCAGCGCATGCTGGAAATTTTGCAGTTCAAACTGGACATACTGTGGAGCATGCTTGATGCCATGAGCATGGCCTATGAGCTGAACCGCCCGCCCTACCACAGCGTCACCGACCAGCGCGTCTGGCACAAGGGGATAGCCTTATGAGCTTCGATCAACACCTGACGCCACGCTGGCGCCAAGGCTATCGTTTCCAGTATGAGCCTGCGCAAAAAGGTCATGTGCTGCTGTACCCGGAAGGCATGATCAAACTCAATGAAAGCGCCGGCGCCATTGGCGGCCTGATCGATGGCGAGCGCAGCGTCGTGGTGATTATCGAGATGCTGGGCCAACAGTTCCCAGGCTTTCCCGAACTCGGCGCAGACGTCGAGCAGTTTATGGAGGTCGCTCGTGCTGAACACTGGATCGAACTCATCTGAGTTGACGCAGCAACTACCGCCCAAGCCTGAAACCGGTTTGCCTTTATGGCTACTGGCCGAGCTGACGTATCGCTGCCCGCTGCAATGCCCGTACTGCTCCAACCCGCTGGATTTCGCCGCGCAAGGGCAAGAGCTGACCACCGAAGAGTGGTTCAAGGTGTTCCGTGAAGCACGGGAGATGGGCGCGGCGCAGATCGGTTTTTCCGGCGGCGAACCGCTGGT
Organism: Pseudomonas sp. 5C2; assembly: GCF_034314155.1. Lineage (NCBI taxonomy): Bacteria > Pseudomonadati > Pseudomonadota > Gammaproteobacteria > Pseudomonadales > Pseudomonadaceae > Pseudomonas > Pseudomonas sp. 5C2. The sequence continues at coordinate 630,859 of NZ_JAVIWH010000003.1, forward strand.
GCGTCAGGACCTGGCAGAACTGATTGCCGAAGCACGTCGGCTGGGTTTCTACACCAACCTGATCACCTCCGGCATAGGTTTGACCGAACAGAAGATCGCTGACTTCAAAAAAGCCGGGCTGGACCATATCCAGATCAGCTTCCAGGCCAGCGACGAGCAGGTGAACAACCTGCTGGCCGGCTCGAAAAAAGCCTTTGCGCAGAAGCTGGAAATGGCCCGCGCAGTGAAAGCCCACGGCTACCCGATGGTGCTGAATTTTGTCACCCACCGGCACAACATCGACAAGATCGACCGCATCATCGAGCTGTGCATCGCACTCGAAGCGGACTTCGTCGAGCTTGCCACTTGCCAGTTCTATGGCTGGGCGCAACTCAACCGTGTTGGCCTGTTGCCGACCCGTGAGCAACTGGTGCGTGCCGAGCGCGTCACCAACGAATACCGGGCCAAACTGGCCGCAGAAAATCACCCGTGCAAACTGATTTTCGTCACACCGGATTACTACGAAGAGCGCCCAAAAGCCTGCATGAATGGCTGGGGCAGCATCTTCCTCACCGTGACCCCGGACGGTACCGCCCTGCCGTGCCATGGTGCGCGGCAGATGCCGGTGCAGTTTCCCAATGTGCGCGATCACAGCATGCAGCACATCTGGTACGACTCGTTCGGCTTCAATCGTTTCCGTGGTTATGACTGGATGCCCGAGCCCTGCCGTTCTTGCGACGAGAAGGAAAAGGACTTCGGTGGATGCCGTTGCCAGGCCTTTATGCTGACCGGCGATGCCAGCAATGCCGACCCGGTCTGCAGTAAATCGGAGCATCACGGGATGATTATTCAGGCCCGCGAAGAAGCCGAGTATGCTACTCAGACCATTGAGCAGCTGGCTTTCCGCAATGAACGCAACTCACGCCTCATCATCAAATCCTGAGCTTTTAAGTGCCGCGCAGGCAGTGGCGGCGGGCGTTGATTTCGCAGAACTGGCGGTCAGCCCGGCCGGCCTGTTCTGGAACGAATACCGCCCTGAAGATGCCGCCTGTCGCGTCTGGCGCTGGCATCAGGGCCAGACGCAATGCCTGACGCCTGACGGTTTCAGTGTGCGCAGTCGGGTCTATGAATATGGCGGTGGTTCGTTCTGCTTGAGCGACGACGCCGTACTGTTCGTCAATGAGGCTGATCAGCAAATATATCGCCAACGGTTCGATGACAGCGTCCCTGAGCTGTTGAGCCGTGGCAACAAACGTTATGGCGATTTGCGATTTGCCAACGGTCAGATTCTGGCCGTGGAAGAAGATCACGACACCCATCGTTTGGTCGCCCTCGATATCGCGGACGGTCAACGCCATCTGCTGGCTGAAGGCGCTGATTTCTATGCTGCGCCGACCCTTGGTCCCATCGGTAAGCGCCTGGCCTGGATCGAGTGGCAACGCCCGCATCAGCCATGGACCTCGACCCGGTTGATGTGCGCAGAACGCCAGACCGATGGCCATTGGGGACGAGCACACTGTGTTGCCGGGGATGTCACCGAGGAGTCTCTGCAACAACCGCGCTTCGATGCCCAGGACCGCCTGTTTTGCCTGACTGATCGCGATGGATTCTGGCAGCCGTGGGGCGAGACGCCCACCGGCCTCGCGGCGCGTCCTGCTGCCAGGGCTGATCACTCCCCCGCGCCGTGGCAATTGGGCGGCAGCACCTGGCTGCCGCTGGATAACGGCGATTATCTGGCGAGCTGGTCCGAAGAGGGTTTTGGCCGACTGGGTATGTGTCATGCCGACGGCACGCTGGAGGATTTCACTGGCGATTACAGCCGCTTCCGCAGCCTGGCCGTAGATGAGCAGTTTATCTACTGCATCGCGGCCTCGGCGATCAGCCCTTCAGCCGTTCTGGCCATCCAGCGCAAGGACCATCGCGTGCAGGTGCTGGCCGGTGGTGTTGCGCCGCTGCCCGCCGAGCGCATCAGCCGCCCTCAAGCGCTGCGCTACCCAAGCAGCACCAGCGAGGCTCATGGCTTTTTCTACCCGGCCATGACCGGTGAGCAAAAACCACCCTTGGTGGTGTTCATTCATGGCGGCCCGACGTCGGCCTGTTATCCGGTCCTTGATCCGCGTATCCAATACTGGAGTCAGCGCGGATTCGCCGTCGCCGACCTCAACTACCGTGGCAGTACCGGTTATGGTCGCGCCTATCGGCAAAGCCTGCATTTGAACTGGGGCGAAGCCGACGTCGACGACGCCTGTGCTGTGGTCGCATACCTCGCCGAACGGTCGATGATCAACCCTGATCAGGCCTTCATTCGAGGCGGCAGTGCGGGCGGCTACACCACCCTGTGTGCGCTGGCGTTCCGTCGGGTGTTTCGCGCAGGGGCGAGTTTGTACGGCGTCAGTGATCCGATTGCGCTAGGCCTTGTGACTCACAAATTCGAGGCGGATTATCTGGATTGGCTGATCGGCGATCCCGAGAAAGACATAGAGCGCTACCAGGCCCGTACCCCGCTACTGCACGCCAGCGAGATCAGCGTGCCGGTGATCTTCTTTCAGGGCGAACTGGATACGGTGGTGGTGCCCGCGCAGACCCGCGACATGCTTAAGGCCTTGCTGGACAATAATATCCGCGCCGAAGCCCACTTCTACCTCGACGAGCGCCACGGTTTTCGCAAGGCGGCGAACCAGGCCCATGCGCTGGAAGAGGAATGGCGGTTTTATCGCGATGTCATCGACAGCTGCGACACGGTGCAGGCCCCTCAAGCCGCAACAACATCCCGGCGCTCGTGACTTGAAGCGGTCGAGCGGGCCAATACCGCCGCCACCGGCCTGCTGCCTTCCACCGCGCAGCCCAGGACGATGATGTCGGCGCGGATCCCGCAACATGTTTCACACAGCAGCGTTTCGCGACGGCCCATACCCGTCAGGGTTTCATCGAGAATCAACAGGATCTTCAACTCGCGACACAGCTGGGCGACACCCTGAAAGTACGCACGGGTCGCGGCCAGGCTTTCGTGGCCGCCGCGAATCGGCTCCAAAATGATCGCAACAGTCTGCGCATCGACAGCGGCATGCAGCGCCGCCAGATCATTGAATGGAACGTTGATCGCATTCGGTCTGCTGCTGCCCGACGAAATGATCCCGAAGGCACCGCGGCGATGCTCCTGACCCCAAGTGCTTGTCAGCCTGATTGCCACCTCCCGGGCCTCGGCGGCAGTCTCGACGATAAGCACCTGATCGCTGGCCGTACTGCAGCGCAAGCGCTCACCCAGACTGAGTCCCGCGTACGCATCAGCGCTTTCCGGTTCCAGCTCGATACCCGCGTCATTCTGTTCCAGACGGCCAAACAACAGCTTGAACACGTTCATGCCCGCAACCCCACCAGCGGAAGCCCCAGCAGGCGGTCGGTCCAGTCTTCGACCTGCCCGGTGCGTAAGCGCTTGAGCGCAATATCACGCCAGCGCGAAGCGAGTGCGGGGCAATCCACCAGTTTTTTCAGACCCGCACGCTCCAGCGGCTCCGTGTAGAAACTGCGCAAGGCCCACGCCACGGTCAAGCCGGGGTAGCTGCGCTGAACCAGCTCGAAAGGATCGCTCGCACTGACGAACCCGGGTTTGAGCACCCGGTAAAACCAGCCACAGCGACCACTGTCTTGCGCCTGTTGTGGCATGTCTTGCAGACCCCAGCGCTGGCTCAAGCGATAACACGGCGAGCGCGGCTGACTGATCTGCAGCAGCGCCGTGCCCCAGCGGAACATGTCGCCCAGGCAGGCGTGCTCTTCGGTCAAGCCAAGGGTGGAGAGGTTTTCGCCAAACGCCGGGGCGCTCCAGTCGATGTGCGGATAAAGCGTGCGCCAGTAGGCATAGTGTTCGGCGGGATAATGATGCAGCGCGCGTTCTGGCCCGGTATGAAAGCGCGGATCGCCATGCTCATCACATCCCAGGCCTTGTGGCCAGAGCCAAGTTCGGCGTTCGAGCCGCTGTTTATCGATATCAATGACCAATCCATGACCAAGGTTTTTTGCTTTCCCTATGTAAACGCCTTCGACATACACGCTATTCATCGAAATTTCTGGCCCTGTAAGCCTCGTGGAATGGGCGTAGACTAGGCTTCCTAGGGGCTCACAGCCATTTCGATTTCCCAGCATTTTCGATAAGATTTACTTATGGATTTTCGGCAGCTGCGGTATTTTGTCGCTGTATATGAAGAAGGCCACGTCGGACGGGCCGCGGAGCGACTTTCACTGTCGCAGCCGGCGCTTTCGCAGCAGATTCGTCAGCTCGAACACACCCTTGATGTCAGCCTGTTCGAACGCAGCAGCAAGCGTCTGGTGCCGACCCTGGCCGCACATACGCTTTACAATCACGCCCTGCCTTTGCTCGACGGCATGCAACGCGCCCGCGATGCACTGCGTAACTTCAAAGGGCAGTCGGCACATACCTTGGCGATTGGCGTGCTGCAAACGGTGCTGGGCCTGGTGCCACAGTTGCTCGAGCGCGTACGCAAGGCGCAGCCGCATTTGGTGGTGCACATCTACGAGCTGTCCGGACTGGAGATCGAACGGCGCCTGCTCAATGGGGCGCTGGACATCGGCATCAGCTTTCTGCCTGCGCATCAACCCGGCTTGCACAGCTTGTTGCTCTATGAAGACGAGTTACAGTTGGTCATCCCCGCCAACCACCCGCTGCGCGAGTTCAAGAAGGTATCGCTAAGTCAGGCGGCGGAACTGCCGATGCTGTTGCTGGGCGAAGAGTATCAGGTGCGGCAAATCTGGCAGGCACAACTGGCTAACCTGGGACGCAGGCCGCATGTGCAGGCGGAACTCAATAGCATGTCAGGCATACTCGACAGCCTGCTCAATACCACGTTGGCGACGGTATTACCGGGGCGCGTGCAGCAAACTCAGGAAAACCCGGGGCTGCTTTGGAAACCGCTGACAGAACCGCGGGTGCCGCTCAAGGTTGGATTGGTTTTCCGCGATGCGCAACGTCAACAGCCGACGCTGGAACTGCTGCGTTCATTGATGGAGGAAGTGGTCAATGGACGTCCGGGCCTGCCGGTGTCGCTGGATGAGCTGAGCTGAGCTGAGCTGAGCTGACATCTATCAGGCGAGTGACGCTAAATCGCGCACAAAAAGAAAACCCCGCCGAAGCGGGGCTTTGCAGACTGTTTCCCTGACATCCTTTTCGCCCCGCCATCCTGGCAGGAATCCTTACGTGTCCGTGTTGTGTTTTATGCGCTTCCTGCGCTACGTCCATGTGAAGTAGATTAGCTTTGGATCCATACAAACGATAGGGGCAAACAGCAGCACGTCATGTAAGCAAATGCTTACAATGCGTCAGATCTGTCCGACCCAAAATCAGAACTGCGAAGCATCCAGCAGGAACAGCGTTTCACTGCCAGCCTTGACCGACGCGCTCAAGGACTGAATACGCGGCAGCAGACGGGCGAAGTAGAAACGCGCAGTTCCCAGTTTGCTGGCGTAGAAATCTTCCCGGGTTTCTTTACCGAACGCCGCCTTGGCCATCAAGGCCCACATGTAGGCGTAGGCGGTGTAGCCGAAAGCGTGCAGGTACTCGACCGACGCGGCACCGATTTCGTTGGGGTTGTCTTTGGATTGCTCCAGTACCCAATGCGTCAGCTCGTCGAGGGTATCGAGTGCAGCGTTCAACGGCTTGGTGAATTCGGCCAGCTCGCTGCCGGCACCGGCGGTGAACTGACGAATTTCGTCAGCGAAGAGCGTGTAGTACGCACCGCCGTTGCCCACGATTTTGCGCCCGACCAGGTCCAGCGCCTGGATACCGTTAGTACCCTCGTAGATCTGGGTGATCCGCACGTCGCGGACCAGTTGCTCCTGGCCCCACTCACGAATGAAGCCGTGGCCGCCGAACACTTGCTGACCGTGCACTGTGGTTTCCAGCCCGAGATCGGTCAGGAACGCCTTCGCCACTGGCGTCAGCAACGCCACCAGATCATCGGCACGTTTACGCGCTGCAGCGTCTTCGCTGAACTTGGCGATATCCAGTTGCATGGCCACGTAAGTGGAGAACGCACGACCGCCTTCGTTGGAGGCTTTCATGGTCAACAGCATGCGGCGCACATCGGGGTGAACAATGATCGGATCGGCGATTTTATCCTTGGCTTTAGCGCCGGTCGGCGAGCGACTTTGTAGGCGGTCGCGGGCATATTCGATAGCGTTCTGGTACGAACGCTCGCCAGAGGCCAGGCCCTGGATACCGACACCCAGACGCTCGTAGTTCATCATGGTGAACATGGCCGCCAGGCCTTTGTTAGGTTCGCCCACGAGGTAACCGACCGCCGCATCGAAGTTCATCACACAGGTAGCGGACGCCTGAATACCCATTTTGTGTTCGATGGAGCCACAGCTGACCGGGTTACGCTCACCCAGAGTCCCGTCGGCATTGACCATGAACTTGGGCACCAGGAACAGCGAGATGCCTTTCGGGCCTGCTGGCGCATCTGGCAGCTTGGCCAGGACCAAATGGATGATGTTTTCAGTCAGGTCGTGCTCGCCGCCCGTGATGAATATCTTGGTGCCGCTGATTGTGTAGGAGCCGTCGGCCTGAGGATCGGCTTTGGTGCGAATAATCCCCAGATCGGTACCGGCATGGGACTCGGTCAGGCACATGGAACCGGCCCAGACCCCAGAGTACATATTCGGCAGATAAGTGGCCTTGAGCGCTTCGCTGGCATGGGTGTTGATCGAGACACACGCACCGGATGTCAGCATCGGATACAAACCGAACGCCAGGCTTGAGGAATTGATCATTTCTTCGACCTGAGCCGACACTACTTTGGGCATGCCCATGCCGCCGAACGCCGGGTCACCACCGACACCGACCCAACCACCGTCAGCGTACGTCTGATAAGCCTCGGGGAATCCGGCCGGAGTGGTCACGACGCCGTCATTCCAGTGGCAGCCCTCTTCATCGCCACTCCGACTGAGCGGCGCGATGCTTTTGCTGGTGACTTTACCCGCCTCTTCGAGAATGGCCTCTACCGTGTCGGCGTCCACTGTTTCGGCCAACGCCGGCAGCTGAGCCCAAAGCGTGGCAACCTCGAAAACTTCATTAAGGACGAAGCGCATATCACGCAGGGGCGCTTTGTAGTCAGCCATGGCAAACCTCGCAAAAAATTGAGCCGGTATAACGGAGACATCAAGTGTAACCGAACACCATTTGCGACACATAGGGTCAAAGCATGACCAATTTGTAATTTTTGGTCATGCTTATTGAGGCGATGCCGCGCTCACGACCGGCTAGGGATTACAAGGCGAACAGCTGCGCGGGCAACTGCATCAGGCAATCACTGCCCGCCTCGATGGCCGCTTGGTGGGCACCGGTGCGCGGCAACAAACGCTTGAAGTAGAACGAGCAGGTCGCCAGCTTGGCCTGGCAATAATCCGCCTCGCCGCTGCCGTCCTCCAGCTGAGTCTGAGCCACCAGTGCCATGCGCAACCACAGGTACCCAAGAATGATATAGCCGCTGTACATCAGGTAATCCTGCGCAGCTGCGCCCACTTCGTCCGGATTTTTCATGGCCGCCATGCCGATGTGGGTGGTCAGTTCGCTCCACTGTTTGTTTAATCCACTCAACTGCGCAACGAAGCCCTTGAGCTGTGGATGCCCGGCATTGGCTTCGCAAAATGTGTGGACGATTTTGGTGAAGCCACGCAGCAGTTTTCCTTGGCTGCCCAATACTTTGCGGCCGAGCAAATCGAGGGCCTGAATGCCGTTGGTGCCTTCATAAATGGGTGCAATCCGACAGTCGCGCACCAACTGCTCCATGCCCCACTCACGAATATAGCCGTGGCCGCCGAAGACCTGCATGCCATGGTTGGTCACTTCCAGGCCGGTCTCGGTCATGAACGCTTTGCAGATCGGCGTGAGGAACGCCAACAGGTTTTCCGCCTCCTCGCGCTGACCCGCGTCGCTGCTCATGTGTGCGGTATCGAGCAACTGGGCAGTCATGTACGTCAGTGCGCGATTGCCTTCGTTGAAGGCTTTCATTGTCAGCAACATGCGGCGAACATCAGGGTGGACAATGATCGGATCAGCGACCTTATCCGGCGCTTTGGGGCCGGTCAGCGCACGCATCTGTAAACGTTCATTGGCGTATTTTATCGCACCCTGGAAGCTGGCTTCGCCCAGGCACAAGCCCTGCATCCCCGTGCCCAGGCGTGCGTGGTTCATCATGGTGAACATGCAGTTGAGGCCCTTGTTGGCCTCGCCGATCAGGTAACCGGTGGCGCTGTCGAAGTTGAGCACGCAGGTGGCCGACGCCTTGATCCCCATCTTGTGTTCGATCGAACCACACGACACGCCGTTGCGCTGGCCCGCGTCGCCTGCGGCGTCCGGCAAGAACTTGGGCACAATGAACAGCGAGATGCCTTTGGTGCCCGCCGGTGCATCCGGCAGTTTCGCCAGTACCAGGTGCACGATATTCTGGCTCATGTCGTGTTCGCCAGCGGAGATAAAAATCTTGCTGCCGGACACGGCGTAGCTGCCATCCGCTTGCGGTACGGCCCGGGTTTTGATGATGCCCAGGTCGGTACCGCAGTGGGCTTCAGTCAGGCACATAGTCCCGGTCCATTGACCTTCAGTCAGCTTGCTCAGGTAGGTCTGTTTCTGCACGTCAGTGCCGTGGGTATGGATCGCCGACATCGCGCCATGGGTCAAGCCGGGGTACATCCCCCAGGACGTATTACTCGACCCGATCATTTCGCTGATGACCAATCCCAGAGACAATGGCAGCCCCTGCCCGCCATAAGCCGGATCCGCTGCCAGGCCGTGCCAGCCGCCCTCGACGTATTGGGCAAACGCTTCCTTGAAGCCCTTGGGTGTGGTGACCACGCCCTGATCGAAATGACAGCCTTCTTCATCGCCAGACCGGTTCAGCGGCGACAGCACCTGTTCGCAGAATTTGGCCCCTTCTTCAAGGATTGCGCTGACCATATCCGGGCTCGCGTCGTCAGCTCCGAGCCTTGCGTAATGAGCTGGAAAGTCAAAAACGTAGTCGATCAGAAAGCGCATGTCGCGCAGGGGAGCTTTATAGTCAGGCATGGTTTTTTCTCCGGCAGCAGATGCGTCAACCTACTGCGCAGACCTGACCCGAACAACCACACTAGAGACGCTGAATGCGCCGTCATCACTCAACCGCCAGCGCCAGCCATCCGCACTGCGCCGCTGCGGCTCTGGCCGTGGAACATCACGCAATTGCGCCCTGCACCTTTGGCACTGTAGAGCGCCTGGTCGGCAGACTTGAGGACTTCCTCGGCAGTTCGGTGGTCCACTTGCCGTTCGGCGACACCGATACTGACGGTCACCGAAACGCTGCTTGCCTGGGCACTGCTTCTGCGTTGACGACCCTGTTGATCGTCTTGTGGACGATCCTGATTGCGTAGATGAATGTTGTATGTGGCGATGGCTTCGCGGATCGCCTCCAGGTGGGGCATGCATTCTTCCAACGTCTTGCCCGCGAACACCACGGCAAATTCTTCACCGCCATAGCGGTAAGCACGACCACCGCCAGTGACTTTCGACAACTTGCTGGCCACCAGACGCAGCACCTGATCGCCGACGTCATGCCCATGGGTGTCGTTGAATTTCTTGAAGTGATCGACGTCGGTCATCGCCAACACATAATTACGCCCCAGGCGCTGCATGCGCTCATTAAGCGCACGACGACCAGGCAGTCCGGTGAGCTCATCGCGAAAGGCCATTTGATAAGCCTCATGTGCAACGGCCGCAGCAATCATCAGCATCACCTGGCTGCACATGACATTCAGGGTGAACGGCAGAATGAATGTTTTTGGCAGCGCCCAGAACAACCCCACCAAACCCACTATCTGAGCAGCGTGCAACGGACGCGGTTTGCGTAGGTATTGCACCGTCAACAAGACGAAGCTCGCAAAAAATACCGGGTACGCCAACTGAATCAGGCTCATCCAGTTGCCATGCAGGGCCGGCCAGCGGATCACCGCCAGCCAGCTCAGCAGCGCCTGTGGATAACTTTGCTCCAACGCCAGGGCGACACTACCAACCGCGAACAATACGGCAAAGCGGGCCACCAGATCGCGGAACAAATGGGTGCGCTCCTCCCATGCAGCGAACACACCGAACAACAGCGGCAGCAACAGGCAGCACAGGTGAAAGACCACGGCAGCGTCTTCACGCACCTTGCCATTGTCTCGGTAATAATCGGTCTGGGTGTCGAGCAGGAAGTAGGCGGTGTAGACCGTGATCATCAGAAACAGCTCGCGCTGACGCCGATAGACCCCGCAGTAAGCACCACCCAATAACAGAACCAGGGTTGGCAGCACGTTGAACAGCGAAGTGAAGAAGACGTTGAGGTCCTTCACGTACGCAGCAGCAAGCCCCGCAACCAACAGCAACAACGATGGCAGGAAATGACTAAAACGTACGGGAGAAAAACGCGGCAAGGGGGATGACTCCTACCCGGCGTAACAATAGAAATATCGACAGATGGCATTGTGCCTGCACTGCCTGCGTTAAGCACTCAAATGGCTCAAAAACATGCTCAAGTCTTTGTTAGCGGCCACATCGGGGAAATCTGAACGTAAAAAAGCCGCTTCCCCCATAGGAGAAGCGGCTTTTCAGAGGCTGCGCGAGGGTTTAGTAACCCAGAGCGAAGTTTTCTTCTTTCATGTCCATCAGGTTGTTTGCACCCGACAGCATGGTCACAACGTGTGTACGGGTACGCGGCAGAATGCGCTGGAAGTAGAAACGTGCTGTTTGCAGCTTGGCTGTGTAGAACGCTTCTTCGCTGGTACCGGCAGCGAGCTTTTCCGCCGCCAGACGTGCCATGTCAGCCCAGAAATAAGCCAGGCATGCATAACCGGAATACATCAGGTAATCCACCGACGCAGCACCGACTTCTTCGCGATCTTTCATGGCCGCCATACCGACCTTCATGGTCAGCTCGCCCCATTCTTTGTTCAGCGCAGCCAACGGCTCGACGAACTCTTTGACTGCTTCGTTGCCTTCGTTGGTCTGGCAGAACTTGTGGACGATCTTGGTGAAGCCCTTGAGCGCTTCGCCTTGGGTCATCAACACTTTACGGCCGAGCAGGTCCAACGCCTGAATACCGGTGGTGCCTTCGTACAGCATGGAAATACGGCTGTCGCGAACGTTCTGCTCCATGCCCCACTCGGCGATGAAGCCGTGGCCACCATAGATCTGCACACCATGGTTAGCAGACTCGAAGCCCACTTCTGTCATGAAGGCCTTGGCAATCGGGGTCATGAACGCCAACAGGGCGTCTGCTTGTTTCTTCTGTTCAGCGTCCTGGCCGTACTTGACGATGTCGACCAGCTTGGCAGTGAAGTACACCATCGCACGGTTGCCTTCGGCGAAGGCTTTCATGGTCAACAGCATGCGACGTACATCAGGGTGCACGATGATCGGGTCGGCGGCTTTTTCCGGCGCTTTCGGGCCAGTCAAAGAACGCATTTGCAGGCGATCACGCGCATATTTCAGGCCGCCCTGGAAGCCGATCTCGGCGTGAGCCAAGCCTTGCAACGCAGTGCCCAAACGCGCGGTGTTCATAAAGGTGAACATGCAGTTCAGGCCTTTGTTCGCCTGGCCGATCAGGAAACCGGTGGCCGCGTCGAAGTTCATCACGCAGGTCGCGTTACCGTGGATGCCCATTTTGTGTTCGAGGGAGCCACAGTTCACGGCGTTGCGAGCGCCGATGCTGCCGTCAGCGTTTGGCAGAAACTTCGGCACGATGAACAGCGAGATACCTTTGGTGCCAGCCGGTGCGTCCGGCAGACGTGCCAGCACGATATGGACGATGTTGTCGGCCATGTCGTGTTCGCCAGCAGAAATGAAGATTTTGGTGCCCGTAACTTTGTAGGAACCGTCAGCCTGAGGTTCGGCTTTGGTGCGCAACATGCCCAAATCGGTACCGCAGTGCGATTCGGTCAGACACATGGTGCCGGTCCATTCGCCGGAAACCAGCTTGGTCAGGTAAGCCTGCTGCTGTTCTTCGGTGCCGTGCTCGGAAATGGTGTTCATCGCGCCATGAGACAGGCCTGGGTACATCCCCCACGACCAGTTGGCTTCGCCAACCATTTCACTGACTGCCAGACCCAGCGACTCAGGCAGGCCTTGGCCGCCATGCTCGACGTCATGAGCCAGGCTTGGCCAGCCGCCTTCCACGAATTGTTGATAAGCCTGCTTGAAACCCGACGGGGTTTTCACGCCGGACTCGCTCCAGGTGCACCCTTCGGTGTCGCCGACACGATTCAGCGGAGCCAACACCTGCTCACAAAACTTGGCGCCTTCCTCAAGAATGGCGTCAACCATGTCTGGAGTAGCGTCCTGGCAAGCCGGCAGGCTTTGATAATGCGCTTCATAACCGAGCAGTTCGTCACGAACGAAGCGAATATCACGCAAGGGGGCCTTGTAGTCAGGCATAGCGATAAACCTCTGCTGATGAATCCTGGAATGAATGACCGATCGGTCGCTGTGGGGATTTCCCCAACCACCTGACAATCTCAAGTTGCCTAGCGGTCAAACAGTTGTTTGAAACATACGTTTACGACCAAACCTTGTCAAGCTTAGCAAGCGAGCCATTCATCGCCGATGGGCTGTACATCCCGCGCGCAAAGGTCCGCAGCCGCAGACAAGCACGCTCAAGACGACTATGCCGAGCAGTCTCGAAAAAGAAATTTTAGTTGAGCGTAAAAGAGGTAGGGGTGTATCGCGGTGCGCGGGCGCGCACCGAAAGGACTGAATTCAAGCGTGGGTATCGATCAGCGTGCCAAGCACTTCATCGGAAGCCTTGGCAACCTTGACCCCGAGTTCTGCCTGGATCTTGCCCATGGACAGTTCCACCGCACTGGAGGCCAGGTCGGTTTTCCGGCTGCGATCAACCGAATGCAGGCGGTCAGCCTGGTAGTTGGACGACTGGTTATTCGCGGAGGTTTCGACCCCGTTTTGGGCGATCTGGCTGGCCGCTTGATCGACACGCGCCTGCCCGCCCTGAATGCTGCTCAGGCCCGAGTAGAAAGCAGTGTTTCCGGAGATTTCCATACGACGGTCCCTCAGTTCATAAAGCGAACCCGGTCATTGAAGCAGACTGAAACCTAAAAGGCCCGACAAAAAGACTAATAGCAATTGGCCGCACGATAGTCAAAGTACTTTTGACGCAGCACTGTCGCGCAGCAAACCCGGTCAATTGTAGGCGCTGCCGAAGGCTGCGATAGACGGCGTGAGCCCCTCAGGTCGCCCCTTAATCCAGCAACTCCAGATGAAGAAATTCCGCCACGGCCTCAGCCGTCGGTTTTTTCAGCCGAGGCACGCGTCCCAGGCACGGCGCTGGCAAGCGTTCGGCCAGGGTGGCGAGGTTTTCTTCCAGGCGAGCCGTCTTGCCATCGATAATGTTGGCGACCCAGCCCGCCAGCTGCAGGCCGTCCCGGGCGATGGCTTCGGCGGTCAACAGTGCGTGGTTGATGCAACCCAGACGCACCCCGACTACCAAAATCACGGGCAATTGCAGTGCCTTTGCGAGATCGGACAGATTACTCTGGTCGGCGAGCGGCACGCGCCAGCCCCCAGCCCCTTCAATCAGGGTGAAGTCTGCACCCTTGCTCAATAGATAGCGCATGGGTTCCAGCAGAGATTGTACGGTCAATGCCACGCCCGCTTCGCGCGCCGCCAAATGGGGAGCGATGGCCGGCTCGAATGCCACCGGGTTCACCTCTTCATAGGTCAGCGCCACTGAGCACTCCGCCAGCAGTGCCTGTGCATCGGCGTTGCGCAGGCCCTCGGGGCTAACAACGCAATCCGACGCTACCGGTTTGCCCGCTGCCGTGCTCAACCCTGATTGGCGGGCGGCATACAGCAGCCCGGCGGCAATAGTGGTTTTACCGATGTCAGTGTCGGTACCCGCGATGAAGTATGAACTGTTCATCTCAGTGCCTTACGTTCAAGGTTTTTCCAACACCGCGTAGACCACTTGGTAAGTGGCCGGCAGCCCTTCACTCTGGCGAAAATGCTCATACGCGTCGATCAATCCCAGTATGCGCGCGCGTCCGGTCAAACCACCGGGTCGGCCAGGGTTGAGGTTGTGCGCGCCGAGGGCTTTCAGCTCATGAGTCAGGCTGCGCACGTCCGGGTAATGCAGGACATGGGGCTGCACTTCGAGGCTTCGCACCCGCAAGCCACTGGCCGCGCACAGCTGTTGATAGTCGTCGAGCGGGCGGAAATGGTTAACGTGCACCAGGCCGTCCACCGCCTGCCAGCTTTCGCGCAGCTCATATAAGGTGCCGACACACAGGCTAGCAAACGCCAACACGCCCCCCGGTTGCAGCACACGCCGCGCTTCGCTGAGCACCGCAGCAAAGTCCGCGCACCACTGCACCGCAAGGCTGGAAAAAATCAGCCCACAGCTTTGATCCACCAACGGCAGGCGCTCGGCATCACCGGCGACAAAGTGCTGCGCCCCGCCCGATGGACGCGCATGACGCAACATGCCTTCGGCGATATCCAGCGCGAGGCCTTCGCTCTGGGTGAAATGTTCAGCCAGCGCGCGACTGAAATAACCAGTGCCGCTGCCCAGGTCCAGCCAGCGCGATGGGTTCAGCGGAGGCGGCAAGCGTGCGAGCAGTTCGCTGCCCACGGCGCGCTGCAATTCGGCGACGCTGTCGTAGCTGGCCGCTGCACGGGAAAAGGACGCGGCAACCTGACGCTTGTCGGGCAAGGCACCGGACAGGGTGGTGTTTGGTTGTTTGAAACAGGATAAATCAGTCATCACCCGACTCATGCAAAAAGGCCTGAATTGCCGCAGCCACTCCGTGGGGATTTTCCAAGATGAACGCATGACTGGCCTCTTCGATCAGGCCAACCTCGACATCAGGCAGCAGGGTCAGCACATCACTGGCAGCCTCTGCCGGTACCAGCGCATCAAGGCCCGCGAACAGGTGCAGTTGCGGACCACGATAGGCCTGTAAGGCAAGCCGGGTATCGAGCTGCCCCAGCAACTTCAAGCCATTGAGCAGCACGTCAGCCGGGGTGTGGGGTGCACCGGCATACAGCAGGCGCGCCAGACCGCGCGGGTCTTCGGCACCTTGCACGCACAACAGGCTGAAGCGCTTGAGCGTGCCCAAGGGATCGGCGCTGCACCCTGCAAGAAACGCATCGAAGTCCTCGGGCGGCATCGCGCTGGGCCAGGCGTCACGCGATACAAAACAGGTGTTGCTGGCAAACGTCAGCAAACCACAGCAACGATCGCCGCGGCGCGCAGCCAGTTCCGCTGCCAACATGCCACCGAGCGACCAGCCGCCAAGCCATGCGTTGTCCGGCAACGTGGCGTCCAGTTCATCGAGCAGCTCACTCAGCTCGACGTTTCCGAAAGCGGACACGTCGAACTCGGGTAGCGGCTCTACTTCAACCCGCAAATGTTCGTCCAGACCGCGTAAAGCAGCAGCCAACGGCTCCAGCGGCGAGATCCCGAGACCCCAGCCCGATAGCAAAACAAGACGATCACGCATGGCCTGCTTCCACCGATTCGCATGTGTCGAGCAGCGGGTAACACTGCGCCAATGCACTTAACAATAGCTGCACTTGCGCCTGGCTGTGAGCCGCGGACAAGGTCACGCGCAAACGTGCACTGCCGGCAGGCACGGTAGGCGGGCGAATCGCGGTCACCAACAGGCCGCGCTCACGCAGCATCTGCGACAGGCGCAAGGCGCGGCCACTGTCGCCAATCAGGATCGGCTGGATCGGAGTGAAGCTGTCCATCAGTTGCAGGCCGATCTGCTCGGCACCGCTACGGAACTGCTGAATCAAACGCGTCAGATGCTCCCGACGCCAATGCTCAGTGCGCAACAGCTCAAGGCTTTTCAGCGTGGCGCAGGCCAGCGCAGGCGGTTGGCTGGTGGTGTAAATGTAGGGCCGGGCGAACTGGATCAGGGTTTCGATCAAATCGTCACTGCCCGCGACAAATGCCCCGGCCGTGCCGAACGCTTTGCCGAGCGTGCCGACCAATACCGGCACGTCCTCCAGGCTCAAGCCGAAGTGCTCGACGATCCCCGCCCCGGTGGCGCCCAACGGGCCAAACCCATGGGCGTCGTCAACCATCAACCAGGCGCCTTTGGCCTTCGCCGCTTGCGCCAACGCTGGCAGATCGGCCAGGTCGCCGTCCATGCTGAACACGCCATCAGTGACCACCAGCGTATTACCGCTGGCTTTCTCCAGGCGCGCGGCAAGGCTGCTCCCGTCGTTGTGCAGGTAACGTGAAAACCGCGCACCGCTGAGTAAGCCGGCATCGAGCAAAGAGGCGTGGTTAAGGCGATCTTCCAACACCGTATCGCCCTGCCCGATCAGCGCCGTCACGGCACCCAGGTTGGCCATGTAGCCATTGGAAAACAGCAAGGCACGAGGACGACCGGTCAGGTCGGCAAGGGCTTCTTCGAGTTCATGGTGCGGGCTGCTGTGGCCGATCACCAAATGCGAAGCACCACCGCCCACGCCCCAGCGTTCAGCACCTGCTCGCCAGGCGGCGACCACATCAGGGTGATTGGCCAGGCCCAGATAATCGTTGCTGCAAAAGGCCAACAAGGGCTGACCATCGACCACCACTTCAGGGCCTTGTGGGCTTTGTAACAGAGGGCGGTGGCGATACAACTGTTCAGCGCGACGAGCAGCCAGACGCGTGCGGAGATCGAAAGACATGCAGGCTCCGACGTTTAATGGGGAGAATCAGGCCGAGCCAGCGAAACCGGCTCGGCGACGTTGATCAGACCGACGCGGCGTCGTAGAACAGCTCGCTGCTTTTTTGCTCGACCAGCGCTTGCTCGATGGCCGCCTGATGCACTTCGTCCGCGTGCCCTTCGCGCGCTTCAGGAAGGATGCCCAGACGCGAGAACAGCTGCATGTCCTTGTCCGCCTGAGGGTTGGCGGTGGTCAGCAATTTGTCGCCGTAGAAAATCGAGTTGGCACCCGCGAAGAAGGCCAGGGCCTGCATCTGCTCGTTCATCGCTTCGCGGCCAGCGGACAAGCGCACGTGAGACTGAGGCATGAGGATGCGCGCCACGGCCAGCATCCGGATGAAATCGAACGGGTCGATGTCATCGGCGTTTTCCAGCGGCGTGCCAGCAACTTTGACCAGCATATTGATGGGCACCGATTCTGGATGCTCAGGCAGGTTAGCCAACTGAATCAGCAGCCCTGCACGGTCGTCCAGGGTCTCGCCCATGCCGAGAATGCCACCGGAGCAGATTTTCATCCCGGACTCACGCACATAGGCCAGCGTCTCCAGACGCTCGCCGTAGGTACGGGTGGTGATGATGCTGCCGTAGAACTCCGGCGAGGTGTCCAGGTTGTGGTTGTAGTAATCCAGACCGGCGGTGGCCAGCGCTTGGGTTTGATCTTGGTCGAGACGCCCCAGGGTCATGCAGGTTTCCAGGCCCATGGCTTTCACGCCTTTGACCATCTCCAGCACGTACGGCATGTCTTTAGCCGATGGATGCTTCCAGGCCGCGCCCATGCAGAAGCGCGTCGAGCCGATGGCCTTGGCGCGTGCGGCCTCTTCCAGGACTTTCTGCACTTCCATCAATTTTTCTTTTTCCAGCCCGGTGTTGTAGTGGCCGGACTGCGGACAGTATTTGCAATCTTCCGGGCAGGCGCCCGTCTTGATCGAGAGCAGGGTCGATACCTGCACGCGGTTGGCATCGAAATGAGCGCGGTGCACGGTCTGCGCCTGAAACAACAGGTCATTGAAAGGCTGTACGAACAGCGCTTTGACCTCGGCTAAAGTCCAGTCGTGACGCAGAGTGGCGGTGATGCTGGCGCTCATTGGGCGGCTCCTCGTTTGTTCTT
This sequence comes from Pseudomonas sp. 5C2, assembly GCF_034314155.1. Lineage (NCBI taxonomy): Bacteria > Pseudomonadati > Pseudomonadota > Gammaproteobacteria > Pseudomonadales > Pseudomonadaceae > Pseudomonas > Pseudomonas sp. 5C2. Next base: position 648,698 of record NZ_JAVIWH010000003.1, read on the forward strand.
TGGCTATTGCCTGTGCGGCGGGTCAAAACCGAAAGCCCACAGGCGCAACACGGATGTTCGGCATATTTAAGGAAGAGCCATGCGCTGTCAACCACCGAGCACGTTTCAGGTTTACATCTGGTTAAAAAGTAAACAATCGTGTTTGCTGTGCGACGAAACCACAGACGCGATTTTCCCCATCTGCACCGGCTGTGAAACCGATCTACCCTGGCTCGGCGATCAATGCGAGCGCTGCGCCCTGCCCATGCCGATGGCTGGCCTGACATGCGGCCAATGCCTGCGGCACCCGCCGGCCTTCAGTGAAGTGGTGGTGCCCTGGCGTTATGACTTCCCCATCGACAGCCTGGTCACACGGTTCAAGCATCAGGGTAAATGGCCCATGGGTCGCTTGCTCGCTGAATTGCTTGGGCAATCGCTGCACTATCGCTTCGCCGAAGGCCTGCCACGCCCGGATTGCCTGCTGCCAGTGCCGTTGGCCAGCAAGCGCCTGCGCCAGCGCGGCTACAATCAAGCCGCGATGCTGGCCCGCTGGCTCGGTGCTCAAGTAGACATTCCGATGGACGAGCGCCTGTTGCTCCGGGTACTGGAAACGCCGGCTCAGCAAGGACTCGACGCTAAAGCCCGCAAACAAAATCTGCGCAAGGCCTTTGCATTGGCTGACAGCGCTCAGATAAAGGACCGTCATTTCGCGGTGGTCGATGACGTACTGACCACCGGCGCTACCGCCAATGCCCTTGCCCGGCTATTGATGGATGCCGGCGCCTGCAGGGTCGATGTCTATTGCCTGGCGCGCACGCCCAAGCCTGAGGATTGAGTGGACATACCTCATGCAAGCGCGTGGGACGACGCCATGAATTGCCTTACACTTCAAGCCTCACACTAAAGTCCGCCACCATGCCCCTGCCCCTCCTCCTGACCCAACACATGGTCCGCCGCCCGCAGCGTATTGCCCTGCTGCAGCACATCGCCGAGCAAGGTTCGATCACCCGCGCAGCGAAAAGCGCCGGCATGAGTTACAAGGCGGCGTGGGACGCCATTGACGAGCTGAACAACCTCGCGAAAGAACCCTTGGTTGTGCGCAGCGTCGGCGGACGTGGCGGTGGCGGCGCGCAGTTGTCGGTAGAGGGCCTGCGCGTGCTGCGTCTCTATCAGCGCTTGCAGGCGTTGCAGTCTCAGGTACTGGAAGCGACTGAGGAAACCGCTGATCTGGATTTGCTCAGCCGTTTGATGCTGCGCACCAGCGCGCGCAATCAACTGCACGGTCGCATCGAAACCATCACTCGCCAGGGCCATAACGACCGGGTGCGCCTGCAACTGGCTGACGACCTGTTCATCGATGCGCAAATCACCCATGAAAGCACCCTGAGGCTCGAACTGAAGATTGGCACCGACGTCGTGGCACTGATCAAGGCCGGATGGCTGGAGCTGCTCGGCGACGGACAGCCCGTAACATCCGGCCACAATTGCTTGACGGGAAAGATTGAAGACATTCTCGACGCAGAAGACGGGCCCAGTGAGGTTCGTATCTCATTGCCCAGCGGACAGACACTTTGCTCTTTGGCCGAGCCCACGCAGCTCTCCGCACTGCGACTGGAAAAAGGCGCCTCAGTTCGCGCGCAGTTCGCACCGTCCTGCGTGCTGCTGGGTACGCCGTTGTAACGACCGCTGAACCTCGAAACCGACACATAAACGTCATGTGGGCTTACTAAGGTGACTGCCAAACCAAGCAGGGAGCCCGTCATGAGCCTATTAGAAGACAACCAGCCCACCGACCTTGAACAGCTGATAGGTCTGAGTCGACGTCGCTTCATCGGTGCGGGCGCCCTGTGCGGTGCGGCGATGTTTCTGGGCGGCAACCTGCTGAGCCGCAGCGCATTGGCCACCAGCGTCAGCGCAGCATCGAGCACGCTCCTCGGCTTCGCCAGTATCCCCGCCTCCACCCAGGACAGCATCAGCCTGCCGCCCGGTTATAAAGCTTCGGTCCTGATCAGTTGGGGCCAGCCACTGCACACCGATGGCCCCGCGTTCGACCCCAGCGGCAAAGGCAGCGCCAAGGCGCAAGAAGCCCAGTTCGGCGACAACAACGATGGCATGAGTCTGTTTCCGTTTCCCGGCAAGGAAAACGATCACCGCGCGTTGATGGCGATCAACAATGAATACACTCACTATCGCTACCTGTTCGATCACGGCCAAGACCCACAATCCGCCGACGACGTGCACAAGGCCCTGGCCAGTGAAGGCGTGTCGGTCATCGAAGTGCGGCGCGAGGGCGAGCAATGGCGATTCGTTCAGGGTTCGCCTTATAACCGGCGTATTCACGGTAATTCGCCGATCCGCCTGAGCGGCCCCGCAGCGGGTCATGCCTGGCTGAAAACGGCGGCTGACAGCAGCGGCGAACACGTGCTTGGCACTTTCCAGAACTGCGCCAACGGTAAAACACCCTGGGGCACGTACCTGACCTGTGAAGAAAACTTCACCGATTGTTTCGGCAGCAGCAATCCCGAACAGGTGTTCGACGCCGGGCTCAAACGCTACGGTGTCGTGGCCGCCAGCAAAGACATCAACTGGCACCCACACGACCCTCGCTTCGACCTGGCAAAGACCCCCAACGAGATCAACCGGCATGGCTGGGTGGTCGAGATAGACCCGTTCGATCCGGCATCGACGCCGATCAAACGCACCGCGCTGGGCCGTTTCAAGCATGAAAACGCCGCACTAACCGAAACCAGGGATGGCCGCGCGGTGGTGTACATGGGCGACGATGAGCGTGGCGAGTTCATTTACAAGTTCATCAGCCGCGACAGGATCGATCACCAGAACCCCAAAGCCAATCGCGACCTGCTCGACCACGGCACCTTGTATGCGGCGCGCTTCGATGGCGGCGACAGCAACCCCGATCACCCTAGAGGACAGGGTCAGTGGATCGAACTGACTCATGGCAAGAATGGCATCGATACGGCCAGTGGTTTCGCCAACCAGGCTGAAGTACTCATCCATGCGCGCCTGGCAGCCAGCGTGGTGAACGCCACGCGCATGGACCGTCCGGAGTGGATCGTGGTCAGCCCAAAGGATGGCCAGGTGTATTGCACGCTGACCAATAACGCAAAACGCGGCGATGACGGCCAGCCAGTCGGAGGTCCAAATCCGCGGGCAAAAAATCAGTATGGGCAAATCCTGCGCTGGCATGAAAGCGCTGGCAATCCGGCCGCTATGACGTTCGCCTGGGACTTGTTCCTGATCGCTGGCAACCCGAGCGTCCACGCCGGTACACCGAAAGGCGGCTCAAGTAACATCACCCCGGCAAACATGTTCAACAGCCCGGATGGGCTTGGGTTCGATGACGCCGGGCGGTTGTGGATTCTGACCGATGGCGATGTGAGCAACACCGGAGACTTTGCCGGCATGGGCAACAACCAAATGCTGTGCGCCGACCCGGACAGCGGCGAGATCCGCCGTTTCATGGTCGGCCCGGTGGGCTGCGAAGTCACCGGCATCAGCTTCGCCCCGGACCAGCGAGCCTTGTTCGTCGGTATCCAGCATCCCGGTGAAAACGGCGGTTCGACCTTCCCGGAACACCTGCCCAACGGCAAACCGCGCTCCTCGGTGATGGTCATCACACGGGACGACGGAGGGATCGTCGGTGCCTGAATCGCGGGCAAGCGCGCCCCTGCACCATCGCCGTCGCCGCAAACCATCCGCGTTGCGCTACCATGACTGGCCCGACGCGGCAGCCTGCTGCGCGCAGGAGTAAGCATGGCCCACCCGTTTGCAACACTCACGCCCGATCTGGTACTCGACGCTGTCGAAAGCATTGGTTTTCTCAGCGACGCCCGCATTCTGGCGCTGAACAGTTATGAGAACCGCGTCTATCAAGTCGGCATCGAAGACGGCCAGCCGCTGATCGCCAAGTTCTATCGACCACACCGCTGGACCAACGAAGCCATCCTCGAAGAACACAGCTTTACCTTCGAACTGGCAGCGGTGGATATTCCCGTGGTGGCGCCGATGGTGCACAACGGCAAAACCCTGCACGAACATGCCGGCTTCCGTTTCACCTTGTTTCCGCGCCGTGGCGGGCGGGCGCCGGAGCCGGGCAACCTGGATCAACTGTATCGCCTGGGCCAACTGCTCGGCCGTATCCATGCCGTGGGTGCAACCAAGCCCTTCGAGCACCGCGAAGCTTTGGGCGTGAAGAATTTCGGCCACGATTCGCTGACGTATCTGCTGGAAAACAACTGCGTCCCACGCAGCCTGCTGCCGGCTTATGAGTCCGTCGCCCGCGACCTGCTCAAGCGCGTCGAAGACGTGTACGCCGCCACGCCACACACCAACATCCGCATGCACGGCGATTGCCACCCTGGCAACATGATGTGTCGCGATGAGATGTTCCACATCGTCGACCTCGATGACTGCCGCATGGGTCCAGCGGCGCAGGACATCTGGATGATGCTGGCCGGGGATCGCCAGGAGCGCCTGAGCCAACTCTCGGAACTGATGGACGGCTACGGCGAATTCCATGACTTCAACCCCCGTGAACTGGCGTTGATCGAGCCGTTGCGTGCGCTGCGTCTGATGCACTACAGCGCATGGCTGGCGCGGCGCTGGGACGATCCGGCCTTCCCGCACAGCTTCCCTTGGTTTGGCACCGAACGTTATTGGGGTGACCAGATCCTCGCTTTGCGCGAACAAATGTCGGCGCTCAATGAAGAGCCGTTGAAGCTGTTCTGACTCGCCGGACCTTTAACCTGAAGAACGGGTACCACACCCTCCAAGTGGCGCCCGGTGACGGCAGACACCCTAATAATTAGCTGCCTAAGGAACATGCATGCAAGTCGCCAACCCGCGTCGCGGGTATATTCTGGGCCTTATCGCCTACATCACCTGGGGACTGTTTCCGCTTTATTTCAAAGCCATCGCGGCCGTCCCCTCCATTGAAATCATTGTTCACCGCGTGCTCTGGTCCGCGCTGTGCGGCTCGCTGTTGCTGCTGGTCTGGAAGCACCCTGGGTGGTGGCGTGAGTTGCGCGACAACCCTCGCCGTCTGGCGATTCTGGCGCTCAGCGGCTCCCTGATCGCGGCCAACTGGCTGACGTATGTGTGGGCGGTGAATAACGGACGCATGGTTGAAGCCAGCCTCGGTTATTACATCAATCCGCTGGTGAACGTGTTGCTCGGCATGTTGCTCTTGGGCGAACGTCTGCGGCCCCTGCAATGGCTGGCCGTCGGCTTGGCCGCCGTCGGGGTCGCGCAGCAGGTCTGGCAGGTCGGCAGTCTGCCGTGGGTGTCGTTGGTGCTGGCACTGACCTTCGGTTTCTACGGACTGATCCGCAAAAAAGCGCCCGTGGCGGCATTGCCGGGCCTGGTGGTGGAAACCTGGTTACTGGTCCCTCTGGCGATTGGCTGGTTGTTGCTCAATCCAATGGCGGTCAGCGCTCAAGCCAGTTTCTGGACGACCTCTCAGGCCTGGTGGCTGGCGGCCGCAGGACCGATCACGGTCATGCCGCTGATCTGCTTCAACGCAGCGGCGCGTCATTTGCCGTACACCACGCTGGGCTTCCTGCAATACATCGCGCCCACTCTGGTCCTGTCGCTGGCGGTTCTGGTGTATGGCGAGCACTTGGCGGCCAGTACGCTGCTGACGTTTGCGTTTATCTGGGCTGGACTGGCGGTGTACAGCGTTGATATATGGCTGCGTTCACGCCGCTGAAACTGATCGAAAAACGTACAAATCCCTGCACGCCACGACAGCCGTGGCTTGCAGCGATCTCTCCAGAGGTTATCCACAGCCTCATTCAACTTATTTGTGCACAAGCCATTGAAACTGTTGGTTTTTTGATCAGTTCCAGCAAAGCCTTGATGGCTATGGGCCGCAGCGCTGTCTCCCCAGGTTATCCACAGGCAGGTGCACGTATAACTTGGATAACCTTTTTTGCCCTCTGTGCGTCAAACCTCTGCTCGAAGCACCAACTCGACCATCAAATCATCCGCCAGATTCTCCAGACGTTTCTGCAGCACATCCAGGGACAAGGTCAGCGGCACAGCCAGAATTGCCTCGGCGTGAAACAGCGGCTCGCTGCTCATCGGTGCCGGCCTGACATCGGTTATCAATCGTTCGAGGTTAACGCCCTGTTCAGCGAGCAAGCGCGTGATGTCACGCACGATGCCGGGGCGATCATTGCCAACCAACTCCATCGCGATCGGCTTCCAGGTGCAGGACTGCTCTATTCCACCTTGTGCAATCAATACCTGAATGCCGTGCGCCGACAGGCCCTGTAAGGCAACCACCAGCTCATCGTAGCCTTCTGCAGACACAGCCACTCTTAATATTCCGGCAAATTGCCCGGCCATCCGAGACATACGGCTTTCCAGCCAGTTGCCGCCATGCTCGGCGATACATTGGGCGATCCGCTCAACCTGGCCTGGCTGATCAGGCGCAAAAACAGTGAGTACGAGATGATCCACGGTCGGTTCCTCTTATTCTGCATGGGCCCAGGCCCCGATAAATCAGGGTTTTCAGAGCTGTCGGACAAGTATAGGCAACGCCTGCGGATGCGCTTTGGTCATCAAGGGATCATCGGTTTATTTAAAGGGCAGATCGTGTGCCGGTTTTAGAATCACCTGGAACAATCCTGAGGCTTTTTTAGAATATTCTGTCCCTCGGAGTGACCCGCACAAGACTACGGGTCGTTCAATGACGTATTTAGTCTGATTTTCACAACCGCAACTCATCATGTAGTATGCCGCAGCGAGCACTACATAACATTGGATTGATGTCTGCCAAGGCGCGTTTACAAACCCGTAGTTCCTTGCTGCACACGGTTGTGCGAGCAGCATGGGTCGAGCCCAGCCGCCAGCGATGGCATGTTCTGGCGCACGGGGTTTGATGAGCACGCCAAGGACTTTATTAGAAAGCTGAATAGCTGAGCAGAGTGAGGCAAGCAATGACTGAACACGTTCAAGTCGGTGGCCTGCAGGTCGCCCAAGTCCTGTTCGACTTCGTGAATAACGAAGCCATCCCTGGAACCGGCCTCGACGCCGCGAAGTTCTGGGTCGGTGCAGAGAAAATCATCAATGAACTCGCGCCGAAGAACAAAGCCCTACTCGCCAAGCGTGATGACTTCCAGGCGCAGATCGATGCCTGGCACCAGTCCCGCAAGGGCGTTGCGCACGACGCTGCGGCTTATAAAGCCTTCCTGCAAGAAATAGGTTATCTGCTGCCAGAAGCGGCGGACTTCCAGTTGACGACGCAAAACGTCGACGATGAAATTGCCCGCATGGCCGGCCCGCAACTCGTTGTGCCGGTAATGAACGCACGCTTTGCCCTCAACGCCTCGAATGCGCGTTGGGGTTCGCTGTACGACGCTTTGTACGGCACCGATGCCATCAGCGAAGCGGACGGTGCGGAAAAAGGCAAAGGCTACAACAAGGTCCGTGGCGACAAGGTCATTGCCTTCGCTCGTGCCTTCCTCGACGAAGCCGCGCCCCTGGCTGCTGGCTCGCACGTCGACTCAACCGGCTATAAAATCGTTGACGGCAAACTGGTCATCGCTCTCAAGGGCGGCAGCAACAGCGGCCTCAAAGACGACGCGCAACTGATCGGCTATCGCGGTCAGGCTGAGGCACCGACCGCCATCTTGCTCAAGCACAACGGTCTGCATTTCGAAATTCAGATCGACGCCACCAGCCCTGTCGGCCAAACCGACGCAGCCGGCGTCAAAGACGTGCTGATGGAAGCCGCGCTGACCACCATCATGGACTGCGAAGACTCGATCGCCGCCGTCGACGCTGATGACAAAGTGGTGGTGTACCGCAACTGGCTGGGCCTGATGAAAGGTGATCTGGCCGAACAGGTGTCCAAGGGCGGCGAGACATTCACCCGTACCATGAACCCCGACCGCACCTACACTGCACCGAATGGCGGCGACGTGAGCCTGCACGGTCGTTCGCTGTTGTTCGTGCGGAACGTGGGTCACCTGATGACCATCGACGCCATTCTTGATAAAGACGGCAACGAAGTTCCGGAAGGTATTCTTGACGGTCTGATGACCAGCCTTGCTGCGATCCACAGCCTCAACGGCAAAAGCACGCTGAAAAACAGCCGCACCGGTTCGGTCTATATCGTCAAACCGAAAATGCACGGCCCCGAAGAAGCGGCGTTCACCAACGAGCTGTTCGGGCGCATCGAAGACGTCCTGAACCTGCCACGCAACACGCTCAAAGTCGGGATCATGGACGAAGAGCGTCGGACCACGGTCAACCTCAAGGCCTGTATCAAGGCTGCCAGTGAGCGCGTGGTGTTCATCAACACCGGCTTCCTCGACCGCACCGGCGACGAAATCCACACCTCCATGGAAGCAGGCCCAGTCGTGCGTAAAGCACAGATGAAAGCCGAGAAATGGATTGCTGCCTACGAAAACTGGAACGTCGATATCGGTTTGAGCTGCGGCCTGCAAGGTCGTGCGCAAATCGGTAAAGGCATGTGGGCCATGCCTGACCTGATGGCGGCGATGCTCGAACAGAAAATCGCTCACCCTCTGGCCGGCGCCAACACCGCTTGGGTACCTTCGCCGACCGCTGCTGCGCTGCATGCGCTGCATTACCACAAGGTTGACGTGTTTGCCCGCCAGGCCGAACTGGCCAAACGCGGTCGCGCCTCGATAGATGACATCCTGACCATCCCGTTGGCGCCAAACACCAACTGGACGGCCGATGAGATCCAGAACGAACTGGACAACAACGCCCAAGGCATCCTTGGTTATGTCGTGCGCTGGATCGATCAAGGCGTCGGTTGCTCGAAAGTGCCGGACATCAACGACATCGGCCTGATGGAAGACCGTGCCACGCTGCGTATCTCCAGCCAACACATCGCCAACTGGTTGCGCCATGGCGTCGTCAGCGAAGCGCAGGTGCTGGAAACCCTCAAGCGTATGGCACCCGTGGTCGACCGGCAGAATGCCAACGACCCGCTGTATCGCCCGCTGGCCCCGGATTTCGATAGCAATATCGCGTTCCAGGCCGCAGTAGAACTGGTGATCGAAGGGACTAAACAACCCAACGGTTACACCGAGCCGGTGTTGCATCGCCGTCGTCGTGAGTTCAAGGCAAAAAACGGGCTGTAAGCTGCAAAATGCGGTGTGTCTAATACACCGCATTCGCTTCCCACAGGGAATCGCGATTTTCTGTGGGAGCGAATTAACTCGCGAATAGCTGTACTCGCTCTACCTGACACCCCTCTCACTCCATCCCCAACTCACGCTTGACCAACGCCAGCAACTGCTTGGTATTGATCGGTTTGAGCAAAAAATCCACCACACTCAAGTGCATCGCCGCGATGGCGTCTTTCACGTTGGCGTCGCCGGAAACAATGATGATCGGCAGCGCCGCACGCTCGGACTCACGCACCTGACGAATCAAGTCCAGCCCACTGCACGGCGCCATCTTCAGATCGGTGATCAACAAACCGATGGATTCACGGGTGTTCAGCCGGTTCAACGCCATATTGCCACTGGCCGCTGTGAGACACCTGATGCCATTGAGGCTGAGAATCTCGGCCAATACCTCACGGGCGTCTTTATTATCATCGACGATCAGCACCCGCTGTTGCGCAGGCTCATCAGGCGCTTGCATCACCTGATTGAGGGCCTCGCGCTCTTCATCGCTCAAAATATCGAGGTCAGGCATACACTCTCATTCCTATCCAAAGCCCTGCTCAGACAGCGGATTGCCCTGATTTCGCGGTACGTCTCGTCGGCTTTTTACGTCCATGCTCACCTGCGAAACACACGATAACCACTGCGCCAATTTATGCGAACCCCGTTGGATTAAGTTAAGCATTTTTCAGCGATCCTAGACTTACGTCCAATGGGCACTGCCCTGCAAGCGGCCGACCATGAACCTCTAAAACCCATTCGATAAAAATCGACAAAAAAGTGCGGTAGTGGTCATGAGCAAAGCGGATGCTTTCACCCAGGCAGGCAAAACGGCGGTGTTGCAGAACATTCAGGGCACGATTCAGTTCTTGCAAAAATTCCCCCCGTTCAATCAGATGGAAAACGCTCACCTCGCGTATCTGGTCGAACAGTGCCAACTGCGTTTTTACGCGACGGGCGAAAGCATCATCAAGCCCAGTGAGGGACCGGTAGAGCACTTTTACATCGTCAAGCAAGGTCGCGTGGTCGGCGAACGCCCTCATGCAGTCAAGAGTGGCACCGAAACTACGTTCGAGATCACCACCGGGGAATGCTTCCCCTTGGCGGCGTTGCTGGGCGAGCGGGCTACCCGCACCGAGCATCTGGCGGCCGAAGACACCTTTTGCCTGCAACTGAACAAGCTCGCCTTCATCAAGCTGTTTGCCCTCTCCAACACCTTCCGTGATTTCGCCTTGCGCGGGGTCAGCAGCCTGCTCGACCAAGTCAATCAACAGGTTCAACAGCGCGCCGTGGAGACCCTCGGCATGCAGTATTCGTTGAACACGCGGCTCGGCGAATTGGCCATGCGTCATCCCGTAACGTGCAGCCATGACACGCCTTTGCGGGCGGCAGTCAAGCTGATGCACGATCAGCAAGTGGGCAGCATCGTGATTGTCGACGAGCGCAAGACACCGCTGGGCATCTTTACCCTGCGTGATTTGCGCCAAGTGGTGGCCGATGGCGTTGAGGACTTGGGCCTACCCATCGAACAGCGAATGACTCAGTCGCCATTTTTTCTCAGCCCCGATGCCACCGCCTTCGATGCCGCCATCGCTATGACCGAACGGCATATCGCCCACGTTTGCCTGGTCAAGGACAAGCGCTTGTGCGGCGTGGTGTCCGAGCGCGACTTGTTCTCTTTGCAACGCGTGGACCTGGTGCATTTGGCACGGACCATCCGCACCGCCCCACGCATTGAAAGCCTGGTCAACCTGCGCGGGGAAATCGTGCAATTGGTCGACCGCATGCTTGCCCACGGAGCCTCGTCGACCCAGATTACCCAGATTATCACCCTGCTCAACGACCACACGGTGTCCAGGGTCATCGAGCTGACGCTGGCAGAAAAAGGCGACCCCGGCATCGCGTTCACCTGGCTGTGCTTCGGCAGTGAAGGCCGTCGCGAACAGACGCTGCTCACCGACCAGGACAACGGCATCCTGTTCGAAGCCCGCGACGCCGCACACGCGGCTGATATCCGTGGGAAGTTATTGCCTCTGGCGCAACAGATCAACCAAAGCCTGGCGCAGTGCGGATTTACCCTGTGCAAGGGCAACATCATGGCCGGCAACCCGGACCTGTGCCTGTCCCGCGCGGAATGGTCACGGCGCTTCAGCGCGTTCATTCGCGAGGCTACACCTGAAAACCTGCTGGCCTCGACGATTTATTTCGACTTGCGGGTGGTGTGGGGCAATGAGCAAGGCGCCGATCAACTGCGCCAGGAAATTCTTGATCAAATTGCCGACAACCGCCTGTTCCAGCGCATGATGGCCGAAAATGCGCTTCGTCATCAGCCGCCCGTGGGGCGCTTCCGTGACTTCGTGCTCGCGCGCAAAGGCGGTGAAAAAGCCACGCTTGACCTTAAAGTCCAGGGTCTGACCCCCTTTGTCGACGGCGCCCGCCTATTGGCCTTGTCCAATGGCATCGAAGCCAGCAACACCTTGGAACGCTTTCGTCAATTGGTCGCCAAAGGTGTGATCGAACCGCTCGACGGTGCCGCCTATGAAGAGGCCTATCACTTCATTCAGCAAACCCGCATGCAGCAACATCAAATGCAAAGCCGGCAAAATCAGCCGTACTCCAACCGGGTCGACCCGGACATTCTCAACCACCTGGACCGACGAATTCTGCGTGAGTCGCTGCGCCAGGCCCAACGCCTGCAAAGCAGCCTGACGCTGCGTTATCAGCTATGAATCTGAATCTATTCGGTTGGCTACGCCCGCACGCCCCTCACTTGAACGCACACCAACAGCAACGGCTGGAGCAGCTACTGCCCTGTGCCGCGCTCAACAAGAGTCCGCTGCGCCAACAACGCTGGGTGGTCCTGGACCTGGAAACCACGGGATTGAACCTGAACCGTGATCAAGTGCTGTCGATTGGCGCGGTGGTGATCGAGGACGGTGCCATCGACCTTTCTCAACAGTTCGAGCGGACCTTGCTGCGCTCGGATCACAAGGTCAGCCCCAGCGTGTTGATTCACGGTCTGGGCCCCAGCGCCATTGCCGCCGGCTGCGACCCGGCTGATGCCCTTCTGGACCTGATGGAGTTCGTCGGCAGTAGCCCGATAATGGCGTTTCATGCGGCGTTTGACCGGCACATGCTCGGCCGCGCCTTGAAAGACAGCCTCGGTTATCGCTTGCAGCACAGCTTTTTCGATGTCGCCGAGATGGCGCCGATGCTTTGCCCTCAGGCGCACATTCGTAAGGGTGGGCTGGACGCCTGGACCGCGTTCTTCGGCCTGCAAGCCGGCGAACGTCATCACGCCAGCGCCGACGCATTGGTCACCGCCGAGCTGGCGCTGATTCTGTTCAGCTACGCCCGCCGCCAACAAATCGACAGCCCGGCAAGCCTCGACCAACAATTGAGCCACTGGCGCAAACGCCAGGAAACTCATTCGTTTTAAGTGCCGCTGGTATTCAGTCCAAAGCCCCCAAAGTGAGCTGATTGGCGTGGTGACGCCGATCTGCGCGACAGTGGGTGGAACATGTTGTCTTGGGTCGGGATGGAGTGCCGATACGCCTTAGTGTTAGTGCGCGGGGGATTGTTGGCGCGTTGACGGATCGTCATTGCGGACAATCCACACGCTGATTAGTCTAGGCTCCTGTCTCATCCGAGGAATTCCCATGTCCGTTCCCAGCATGACCTTGTTCTACAACCTGGCATCGCCCTTTGCGCGCAAAGTGCTGATCCTGCTGCACGAGACCGGGCAACTTGATCGAGTGGCGTTGCTGCCGACGCAGGTCAGCCCTGTCAGTCCGGACGCAGCGCTCAATCAGGGCAATCCGGCTGGCAAGTTGCCGGCGCTGCGTTTGGCTGACGGCAATGTGATTCATGACAGCCGGGTGATTCTCGAATACCTCGACACCCAGCATGTCGGCAATCCACTGATTCCGCGTGAAGGCTCGGCGCGCTGGAGACGTTTGACCCTGGCATCTCTGGCCGACGCGCTGCTCGATGCGGCGCTGCTGATTCGGTATGAAACCGCCCTGCGGCCGCCGGAGAAACACTGGGACCTGTGGCTGGACAATCAAGCCGAAAAAATCCGGCGCTCGCTGGCGTATTTCGAACAGAACGCAATCGCCGAACTCAGCTCGCATTTCGACATCGCCGCCATCAGCGTTGCTGCCGCCCTGGGCTATCTGGATTTTCGTCAACCTGATCTGGACTGGCGCAACAGCTGCCCACAGCTGGCCAACTGGTTTGCCGACGTCAGCCAGCGGCCATCAATGCAGAGCACGCAGCCGCCGGTTTAAGGTTTTATGTGCAGAGACGGGCGACGCCTGCCACGCCGTCTTCGCGAAAGGGTCTCAGCCGCAGATCAGCAATCAGGTTTGTCTGCGGTATAACGACGCGCCGGATTGACTGCGGCACCGAATTCACGAAGGGCCTTGGCACCGATCAGCAGCGGATAATTGAAGCTGCTGCGGTCGGTCAGGTTGACCTCGACCGTGCGCTTGACCTTGCCCAGGCACAGTTCCAGATCGACGACCGGGCGTTTGCTCGGATCGGCGCTTTCTTCGTCATCTTCCTCGGAGCGGGTCTTGATCTTGCTGATCCGCGCGACCTTGTGCTCGTAGACCTTGTCGCTGGCACCTTTGGTCGCGAGGCGGAAGCGCACCCAGTCTGCGCCATCCCGTTTGAACATCTCGATGTCCTTGGCCGACAGCGACGCAGTCAGGGCGCCCGTGTCCATTTTCGCCTGGAGGGTTTCACCGATTTCCGGTACCCCGATGTATTCGTAGCGACCGTACAACGTTGGCTCAGCGGCCATCACAGGGAGGGCCAGCAGAGACAACAGGGCCAGGATTGATTTCACGTAGGGATTCCTCTAAATGGATGAAGCCTGTTCGCAGTAATTACGTGCCGCCAGCATAGATACCCGCACGTGAAACATTCGTAAACAGAGACAACGTACGCACCGTCGCCTTGCACGACGATGCGTCAAACGGGTGACTCAGCTACCGACATTCCACAGGCTACCCAAGCTTTGCAGCGCTGAACCGCTGGCGCCTTGCTGACCCAGGTATTGCAGGATCAACGGGGCGAACTGGCCCACCATACTGCTGTCCATGCCCAGCGCACCGAACGCCGAGTTGACGTCCGCCATGCTCTTGACGTTGCCCAGCGCGCCGGTCACCGCCGAACCACCCGAGTTTCCCATCAGACCGCCCAAACTGCCCAAACTGCCCAACGCGCCAGCACCGGACAATTGATCCAGACCCGGGACAGACTTGGTCAGCTGTGAATAGTCGTTGCCGCTCAATTTATTCTTGGCCAGGCCCAATAACGCGCCGGTACCGCCGACGGCTTGTTCAGAGGTCACGTTGAGCGTTCCCAAGGTACTGAGCAAATCGGTCGTTTGAGGCGTAGGCGCGACGTTCTGATTGCCCCCGGCAGCTCCTGAAACCACGTTGGCCGCATCACTCAGATTGAAAGCGAAGACCGAGTTCGCCGCCAAAGTCATTAGCGTAGCCAGTGCAAAACCGCGTGAAACCTTCATACAAACAACCTCGTCAGCCATGGAGTCCGGCGAATTGCCGGCATAAAACTGAACCGTTGGACCACAACATAAGCCTGATTGTTCCCTTGCGCCGTCCGGTTAAAACACCCTTGAGCCGGGCTGCCTGATTGGGCATCCCCGCTTCTCCATCGACAAGAAAGAGAGCTCCTGGGTGGATGGAACAGCGGCTCAATCTGGACTACCCTGCCATGGACTTGGCAAACTGCACAGCGCACCTCTTCACCTTGTCTGGAGAACCACTATTTCCTCTGACGACGCCGATGAACTCCGGCAACTGCTGGCTGAATGCACACTCGGTAACCGGCAAGCTTTTGAAAATCTCTATCGACGGGTTTCAAAACGCCTGTTCGCTGTCGCCCTGCGTTGCATGAACCGTAGTGATCTGGCCGAAGAAGTGTTGCAGGAAAGCTTTGTGCGCATCTGGCACAACGCCTCGCGTTACGACGGCAATCTGTCGGCACCGATGACGTGGATGATCAGCATCACCCGCAATCAGGCCATTGACCAGTTGCGCAAACACCGTGAAGTACCGCTCACCGAAGAACAAGCAGACATACTCTTCGACGACAGCCCGAGTGCCCACGAACAACTCGACAGTCAACGTGAAGCACAGGCGTTGCAGCACTGCCTGGATATGCTTGAAGGCATGCAGCGCACATCGATCGTCACTGCTTATTTCCAGGGGGTGTCCTATGCCGATCTGGCCATGCAATCGGCGGCGCCGCTCGGTTCAGTAAAGTCCTGGATTCGCCGAGGCATGGAGCGCCTGCGCAGGTGCCTTGAATCATGAATTACCAACAACCTGCTCTACGCCGCGCCCTCGCCGCCGACTATGCCATTGGCTTGATGTCGCTTACCGCGCGCCGCCGATTCGAACACCTGCTGCTGGACGATCCAGGCTTGCGCGCCGAACTGGCGCAGTGGCAGACCACCCTTGCCACGCTCACCGCCCCACTGCCAGAACACCCAGTGCCCGACCACGTCTGGCACGCCATCGAGGCCCGGATCGACCCGCAAAAACTGCACATCCCGGCCAAACGTCCGTTCTGGAACTGGCTGCGCGTGACCGCCGTCGCCTGCTCACTCGTCGTCGCAATCATCGCGGGCGTCCTCTACAACCGCGACACCCTCAACTACAGCGCCACACTGATGGCGGTCAATCAGCAACCCGCGATCAGTGTTCAGGCCTACAGCCACTATCTGAACGTCGCGCCCCTGGCCCTGCCTTCCGTCGAAACGGGGCGCAGCCTGGAGCTGTGGGCCATCCCGGCAGATGGAAAACCGGTCTCCCTCGGCCTGTTGCCCGCACACGGCAAAGGCCGGATCATCCTGAGCGAAAGCCAACAAAAACTGCTCGTTGCACCTGTCACTCTGGCCGTCAGCCTGGAACCCGAAGGCGGCTCACCCACCGGACAACCTACTGGGCCGGTGTTGTACAAAGGGGCATTGGCGGGGCTTTGATCAGAACACGCTGTGGGGTCTGAATTCATAAATAGAAAGGGCGACATAAAGTCGCCCTTTCTATTTATGAAACAAACTTAAGCAGCACTGAACAACTTGTGCGGATCAATCACAAACTTCTTCGGTACGCCGGCATCGAACTCGCCGTAACCGCGAGGAGCTTCGTCGAGGCTGATGACTTCGACGCCGACGATGTCTGCGATTTTGATCCGGTCCCACATGATGGCTTGCATCAGTTGGCGGTTGTATTTCATGACAGGGGTTTGGCCGGTGTGGAAACTGTGGGATTTAGCCCAGCCCAGACCCAGGCGGATGCTCAAGCTGCCCATTTTCGCGGCAGCGTCGACTGCGCCTGGATCTTCGGTGACGTACAGGCCCGGAATACCGATTTTGCCTGCAACGCGGACCACACCCATCAGTGAGTTCAGAACCGTAGCCGGTGCTTCGTGTTTCACACCGTCATGACCGTGACCACGGGCTTCGAAGCCTACGGCGTCGATAGCACAGTCCACTTCCGGTTCGCCCAGCAGCGCAGCGATTTGCTCGTGCAGTGGTGTGTCCAGCGACAGGTCGGCGACTTCGAAGCCTTGAGCCTTGGCGTGAATCAAGCGAACCGGGTTGACGTCGCCGATGATCACTACCGCAGCGCCGAGCAAGCGCGCAGAAGCAGCAGCGGCCAGACCCACAGGGCCCGCGCCCGCAACATACACTGTGCTGCCTGGGCCAACACCTGCCGTCACTGCGCCGTGATAACCGGTCGGCAGAATGTCGGAGAGACAGGTCAGGTCGCGGATTTTTTCCATCGCCGCGTCGCGGTCCGGGAGTTTCAGCAGGTTGAAGTCGGCATACGGTACCAACACATATTCAGCCTGGCCGCCGACCCAGTCACCCATGTCGACATAACCGTAAGCACCGCCCGGACGCGCCGGGTTGACGGTCAGGCACACGCCGGTGTTTTGCTCTTTACAGCTGCGGCAACGACCGCACGCCACGTTGAACGGCACGGAAACCAGATCACCGACCTTGAGGTTTTCAACATCGCGACCGGCTTCGATCACTTCGCCGGTGATTTCATGGCCCAGTACCAGACCGGTCTGTGCCGTGGTACGACCGCGCACCATGTGTTGGTCCGAGCCGCAGATGTTGGTCGACACCACACGCAGGATCACACCGTGATCAATGCGTTTGCCTTGTGGGTTTTGCATTTTCGGGAAAGGAATTGTTTGTACTTCGACCTTGCCGCCGCCGAGATACACCACACCACGATTACCAGACATGCTTTCACCTCGCTGTTATTTTTTTAATGGAGCGTTGAATTGATGTTGTCTGTGGTGCCGTCTTCGCAGCACCTCGGTACTAAAGAACCACCGTGCGATTCGCGTTCAAGAACACGCGCCGCTCGATGTGATAACCCACTGCCCTCGCCAACGTCTGGGCCTCGACATCCCGGCCTTTGGCGATCAGGTCTTCGGGGTAGTGGCTGTGATCGACCGCTTCGACGCCCTGGGCAATGATCGGGCCTTCGTCGAGGTCGTTGTTGATGTAATGCGCCGTTGCACCGACCAGTTTCACGCCCTTGTTGTAAGCCTGATGGTAGGGTTTTGCGCCCTTGAAGCCGGGCAGCAATGAGTGATGAATGTTGATCGCCCAACCGTCGAGACGACGGCACAGCTCGGGTGACAACACCTGCATGTAGCGGGCAAGAATCACCAGTTCGGCACCGGACTCCTGAATCACTTGCCAGACCTGACGCTCCTGCGCTGGCTTGTCATTGGGGTCGAGGGCGAAGTGGTAATAAGGAACCTCATGCCAGCGCGCCAGCGGTTCCAGATCCGGGTGGTTGGAGATCACCGCCACCACGTCCATGGACAACTGGCCGATGCGTTGGCGATAGAGCAGATCGTTCAGGCAGTGATCGGCCTTGGAGACCATGATCACCACTTTGGGCCGATAGTTGGGCGCAGTCAGCTCGAAGACCATACCGAAGGCTGCACCGCGTGCGGCCAGGCCCACCCGGAAAGCTTGTTCATCGAAACCCTCCGGCTGACGAAACTCGACGCGGATAAAGAACCGGCTCGACAGTCGATCATCGAAGGAATGGTGCTCGGTGACGTAACAGCTCTGCTCGAACAAATAGCGAGTCACCGCGTCCACCGTGCCTAAAACGCTCGGACAGTCGGCAGTCAGAATCCATGTATCGGGGGCGCGGCTCATCTGGCGGTGACTCCTTGTTGGTACTGTTGAAACCTCTTTGCAGGGACCGACGCTTTCGCGGACAAGTCCGCTCCTACAGGAATTGCGTCAGGCCTTGATGCTCAACCCGTACTCAGCGCTGGCGTCTTGCAACCACAGCCACCAGTAGTCGGAGAACGAGCGGCGGATCAGCAATTCCCAGGTCTCTTCACCCGTGCGGCGAATCACCAATTGCGACTTGGCGAACACCGTGCCGATGGCTTTACCCACCGGGAAGTTGTTCGGGTGCACATCGTAGCTGGTGGATTTCATCAGCAGTTCGCGAACCTTGGGCCCGGTCAGTTCCAGCAGAGTTTGCCCGCCGCTGACGTTGACCACGGCGATGTGCAGCCCATCCAGTGCTGCACGCAGACGCTGTTCGGTCGCCAGCTCTTCGCCACTCGGGACGATCAGCAGCCATTCATCCGGGCCCAGCCATTGCAGTGAGCTGTCGCCGTTGGCAACGACAGTCAGCGCAACCGGCAATTCCATGCCCAGCGCCTTGGCGACACCGGCCACGAACGCCGGGTCTTTGCCGTCGCCACGCAGGGTCAGATGGCCCAGCAGCTTCTTCTCGCGCAAGGTCACGCCAGGGTTGTTGCGGCCTTTGCCAACCAGGCTATTGAGGTCGGCGTGGAACAGCGGCGACTCGGCCTTTTCGCCGGTCGTTGGCCGCTGTTGGTAAACGTTGGCTATGGTCATAGAGCACCTGTCCTGAATTCTGTTGTGTTGCCGAAACACCAATGTGTAGGAGCGGTGAATCGCTAGACGTTCTGCTGCTCACCCTTCGGATCGAAGAACACCGAAGACACGATTTCGGCCTCGATCACGGTGCCATCGACCAACGGTGCGAACACCCGTTCGCCCATGCGTTTCAGGCCGCCTTTGACCACGCCCAGCGCGAACGAATAACCCAGTGAGCCGTTGGTGTAACTGGAGGTCACGTGCCCGACCATGCTCATCGGAATCGACTGTTTGGTGTCGAATACCAACTGCGCCCCTTCAGGCAGCCATTTGGTCGGATCGATCGGTTTCAGACCAACCAGCTGCTTACGTTGATCACGCACACAGTCTTCGCGGTTCATGCCACGCCAGCCGAGCCACGAGAACGGTTTGGTCCGGCCAACACACCAGCCCATGTTCAGGTCGTCAGGGGTCATCGAGCCATCGGTGTCCTGACCGACAATAATGAAACCCTTCTCGGCCCGCAGGACGTGCATGGTTTCAGTGCCGTACGGCGTCAGGTTGTACTGCTTGCCCGCTGCGACGATTTTTTCCAGCACACCCATGGCGTAGTCAGCCTGGATGTTGACCTCGTACGACAGCTCACCGGTAAAGGAGATACGGAACACCCGAGCCGGCACACCACCCACCAGACCTTCTTTCCAGGTCATGAACGGGAAAGCGTCCTTGCCCAGGTCGATGGCCGTGACTTCGCTGAGCAGCTTGCGGCTGTTAGGGCCGGATAAGGTCAGGGTTGCCCAATGGTCAGTGACGGACGTGAAGTACACCTTCAGGTCTGGCCATTCGGTCTGTTGATAGATTTCCAGCCATTGCAGCACGCGTGCAGCGCCACCGGTGGTGGTGGTCATCAGGAAGTGGTTATCGGCGATACAGGCGGTCACGCCATCGTCGAAGACCATCCCGTCTTCTTTACACATCAGGCCGTAACGCGCCTTGCCCACATCGAGCTTGGTCCAGGCGTTGCTGTAGATACGGTTGAGAAACTCACGTGCATCCGGACCTTGAATGTCGATTTTGCCCAGTGTGGAGGCATCGAGCAGGCCAACGCTGGCACGCACGGCTTTGCATTCACGGCTGACGGCAGCGTGCAGGTCTTCGCCATTTTTCGGGAAGTACCAAGGTCGCTTCCACTGGCCGACGTCTTCAAACTCGGCACCGTTCTTAACGTGCCAGGCATGCAGCGCGGTGAAGCGCACCGGCTCGAAAATGTGCCCGCAATGACGACCCGCTACAGCGCCGAAGGTAACGGGCGTGTAGTTCGGGCGGAACATGGTGGTGCCCATGTCGGTGATCGACATCTTCAGCGAACGGGCGGCAATCGCCAGACCGTTGACGTTGCCGAGCTTGCCTTGATCGGTGCCGAAGCCCAGCGCTGTGTAGCGTTTGACGTGCTCGACCGACTCGAAGCCCTCGCGGGTCGCCAGTTCGATGGCGGCAGCGGTGACGTCGTTCTGCAGGTCGACGAATTGCTTCGGCGCCCGTGCGGTGGCTTTTTCATGCGGCACCTGGAACAGTGCCAGAGTCGCTTCTTCATGGCGGGTCAGTGCTTTTGGCAAGGCGCCTTCGACCACCCTAAAGCCTGCTTCGTTGGCTGCGCGAGCGCCGCCCTCGAAACCATCGGCCAAGGCATCAGCCAGTCCGTACACACCGTTTATGCCACCGACGCAGACGCGCTTTTGCGGCGCTTCGCCCGGTACGAAACCGAGGATGTCTTCACGCCAGATCGGCTTGCCGCCCAAGTGGGACGCCAAATGCACGATAGGGCTATAGCCGCCAGAGCTGCCTACCAGATCGCAATCGAGCCATTCGCCGGGGCTGGTAACGCGATGGCCTTTGACGTCGATGGCCGCAATGCGGGCAGCGGTTACATGCTTGCTGCCACGCGCTTCGACAACGGCGCTGGAGGTCAGGATACGAATCCCTTTGGCCCGTGCTTCTTCAACCAGTGCGCCACGCGGATTGCTCCGGGCATCAGCGATTGCCACCACTTGCAGGCTGGCATCGAGCCAGTCCAGCGCTACGCGGTAGGCATGATCGTTGTTGGTCGACAGCACCAGTTTTTTGCCAGGCGCCACACCATAACGGCGGACGTAGGTGGAAATGGACCCCGCGAGCATGTTGCCCGGCACATCGTTGTTGCCATACACCAGCGGACGTTCGTGAGTACCGGTCGCCAACACCACGCGCTTGGCGCGAACCCGGTGCATACGCTGACGCACTTGACCAATCGGCGCGCGGTCACCGAGGTGATCGGCCAGACGCTCGTGAATGGTCAGGAAATTATGATCGTGATAGCCGTTCACCGTCGCCCGTGGCAGCAAGGTCACTTCCGGCATTTTTTTCAGCTCGGCCAGCACGGTGGCAACCCACTCGGCCGCCGGTTTGCCATCCAGGCTTTCACGGCTGTCCAGCAGACTGCCGCCAAACTCTTCCTGCTCATCCGCCAGAATCACCCGCGCACCGCTGCGACCGGCAGCCAGGGCTGCGGCCAGGCCAGCAGGGCCGGCGCCGACGATCAGCACGTCGCAGTGCTGGTTCATCGCGTCATAGCTGTCCGGGTCGTTCTCGGTAGGCGAGCGACCAAGGCCCGCCGCCTTACGGATGTACTTCTCGTAGGTCATCCAGAACGATTGTGGGTACATGAAGGTTTTGTAGTAGAAGCCCGGCGGCATCAGCTTGCCACCGACCTTGCCAAGAATCCCCATCACGTCGGTGTTTACGCTCGGCCAGCCGTTGGTGCTGGTAGCGACCAGACCTTGATACAGCGCTTGTTGCGTGGCTCGCACGTTAGGAATCTGGGTCGCTTCAGTGGCACCGATCTGCAACACCGCGTTCGGCTCTTCGGAACCTGCCGCGAAAATCCCGCGAGGACGCGAATACTTGAAGCTGCGGCCAATGATGTCGACGCCATTGGCCAGCAATGCTGCGGCCAGGCTGTCGCCTTCAAAACCTTGATACTGCTGACCGTTGAAGGTGAAATTCAGCACCTTGCTACGGTCGATACGGCCGCCGTTGGGCAGTCGATTATTCTGGCTCATACCTTGTCTCCCGCACGCGTACTGGCGGCTTTAGCCGTGAATTGCGGCTTGGCGCCAATCGGGTAGGTTTCGAGAATCTCGTACGTCACGGTGTCACGCGTGGCGTTGAAGTACTGACGGCAACCGGCAGCGTGATTCCACAGTTCATGGTGCAGCCCACGCGGGTTGTCGCGGAAGAACATGTAATCGCCCCACTGCTCATCGGTGCAGGCGTTCGGGTCCAGCGGACGCGGGATATGAGCCTGGCCCGACGCGTGGAATTCCTCTTCGGAGCGCAGTTCGCCACAGTGAGGACAGAAGATGTGCAACATAGGTATTTCTCCTGTAGTGGGCTTAGTGAGCTACGGCCGCGGCGCCGTGTTCGTCGATCAGCGCACCGTTGTGGAAACGGTCGATGGAGAATGGCTTGGCCAAGGGGTGCATTTCACCTTTGGCGAGACTGGCGGCAAATACGTTGCCCGAGCCCGGCGTGGCCTTGAAGCCACCGGTGCCCCAACCGCAGTTAAAGAACATATTCGGCACGGGCGTTTTGGAAATGATCGGGCAGGCGTCCGGCGTGGTGTCGACGATGCCGCCCCACTGACGGTTCATGCGCACCCGGGACAGGACCGGAAACATCTCGACGATGGCTTGAATAGTATGCTCAATCACCGGGTACGAACCGCGCTGGCCGTAACCGTTGTAGCCGTCGATACCGGCACCAATCACCAGGTCGCCTTTGTCCGACTGGCTGATGTATCCGTGAACCGCGTTGGACATGATCACGCTGTCGATAATCGGTTTGATCGGCTCGGACACCAGCGCTTGCAGCGGATGGGATTCAATCGGCAAGCGGAAGCCGGCCAGTTTCGCCATGTGCCCGGAGTTACCGGCCGTCACCACGCCGACGCGCTTGGCGCCGATGAAGCCTTTGTTGGTCTCGACGCCGATGCACACGCCGTTTTCCTTACGGAAACCGATCACTTCGGTCTGTTGAATCAGGTCGACGCCCAAGGCGTCGGCGGCACGCGCAAAACCCCAGGCCACGGCATCGTGACGAGCTACGCCGCCACGGCGCTGAACCGTCGCGCCAATGATCGGGTAACGGGTGTTTTTAGAGCAATCCAGGTACGGGATTTCTTCCGCGACCTGTTTGGCATTGAGCAACTCGCCATCCACGCCATTGAGGCGGTTGGCGCTGACCCGGCGTTCCGAGTCACGAATGTCTTGCAGGGTGTGGCACAGGTTGTACACGCCGCGTTGAGAGAACATCACGTTGTAGTTGATGTCCTGCGACAGGCCTTCCCACAGTTTCATCGCGTGTTCGTACAGGTGCGCCGACTCATCCCAGAGGTAGTTGGAGCGCACGATGGTGGTGTTGCGTGCGGTATTACCGCCGCCCAGCCAGCCTTTCTCGACCACGGCCACGTTGGTGATGCCGTGCTCCTTGGCCAGGTAATACGCAGTCGCCAAACCATGACCGCCGCCGCCGACGATGACCACGTCGTAGACTTTTTTCGGGGTCGGCGTGCGCCACATGCGCTGCCAGTTTTCGTGGTGGCTGAGAGAGTGCTTGAAGAGGCCGAAGCCTGAGTAATGCTGCATGGGGCTACTCCTGACTCAGCGATAAACCGGGAAATCGGCGCACAGTGCCGCAACCTGGCTGGCGACATTGGCCTCGACATCTGCATCGCCGAGGTTGTCGAGAATGTCACAGACCCAGCCGGCCAGTTCGACACATTGTGGAACTTTGAAACCACGCGTGGTGACGGCCGGAGTGCCGATACGCAGACCCGAAGTCACGAACGGCGATTGTGGATCGTTCGGTACGGAGTTCTTGTTCACGGTGATGTGCGCACGACCCAAGGCGGCGTCGGCGTCTTTACCGGTGAGGCCCTGACGGATCAGGCTGACCAGGAACAGGTGGCAGTCGGTACCGCCGGACACCACGTCGTAACCACGGTCGATGAACACCTTCGCCATCGCCTTTGCGTTATCGATCACTTGTTGCTGATAGACCTTGAACCCTGGCTCCAGCGCTTCCTTGAAACACACGGCCTTGGCCGCGATAACGTGCATCAACGGGCCGCCCTGACCACCGGGGAATACTGCAGAGTTGAGTTTCTTCTCGATCTCTTCGTTGGCTTTGGCCAGGATCAGGCCGCCACGTGGACCGCGCAGGGTTTTATGGGTCGTGGTGGTCACCACGTCGGCGTACGGCAGCGGGTTCGGGTACAGGCCAGCAGCGACCAGACCGGCCACGTGGGCCATATCAACAAACAGATAGGCGCCCACTTTGTCGGCGATGGCGCGGAAGCGTGGGAAATCCAGGGTTTTCGAGTAGGCCGAGAAACCGGCAATGATCATTTTTGGCTTGCATTCAACGGCGATGCGCTCGACTTCGTCGTAATCGATCAAGCCGGTGGCGGTGTCGATGCCATATTGCACAGCGTTGTACAGTTTGCCGGAGAAGCTGACTTTGGCGCCGTGGGTCAGGTGACCGCCGTGGGCCAGGCTCATGCCCAGCACGGTGTCGCCCGCTTGCAGCAGGGCCAGATAGACAGCGGCGTTGGCCTGGCTGCCGGAGTGCGGCTGGACGTTCGCGTAATCGGCGCCGAACAGCTGTTTGGCGCGATCAATGGCCAACTGCTCGACCTTGTCCACATGCTCGCAACCACCGTAGTAGCGCTTGCCCGGATAGCCTTCTGCGTATTTATTGGTCAGGCCGCTGCCCTGGGCTTCCATCACGCGTTTGCTGGTGTAGTTTTCCGAAGCGATCAGCTCGATGTGGTCTTCCTGGCGTTGCTCTTCAGCATTCATCGCCGCCAACAGTACATCGTCATAGCCTTGGATTTTGTCTTGCTTGCTGAACATCGCGGTTCTCCCAGCGGCGGCGCTGCGCCTGACTTATCGATAGGGCGTGTAGAGTGCCCTTTGGATGCGATGTTAGGTCCGACGCAGAGAGGCCAAATGCCTATGGGCGCCACGCAAAGGTGCGTTTACGACATGGCTTGGCGCGCAGAGATAATTGGTAGCTGGGAAAGGCCCTGTTATGGGGCTTGGCGGGAGGTTTATGTTGTCTCAACCGACGCCTTCGCGAAAGAAGCCGGCGCGATCTGACCGATAGAACGCATTCACCCCGCCACCCAAAACCTGACCCCGACCAACAGCAAAAAATGCACGGGGTAGATCGCATACGCCCAGCGCCGCATTGGCCAGACCGCGACAGTCAGCCGGGTCTTCAGCAGTGCCAATCCGACCAGCGGCGCCATCAGGCACACCGCAATGCCCTGTATCGACACACTGTCGCCCCACCGCGCCGCCGCGAACATCTCTGGCCAGGCGTTGCTCGCCAGACACACCAGCCCCGGCAATAGTGCCCCGTACCATGGCCCGCGCAGCACCCACAAAAATGCCAGCGGCAGCGCGACGCCAAAAAAGCCGAACATCAGCTGCGCCTGGAAAACCGCCGCCACCAGCAACACCACGCCCGCCAGACACAACGCCCACGGCGTACGGTCGCGCCAACCCTGCGCCAGCAACAGCCCCAACCCCAGCGTCGGCAACACGTTCAAGGTGTCTGCGTGAAGCATGAACAACCGGTAAGGCAGCTCCGCCAGCCCGGCGAACACCAGCAGCCAGGCCAGATAGCGCCATTGAACGCCCTCAACCTGTCCAGCCCCGCCACGCGCCAGATTGGCGGCGATTGCCAAGCAAAACCACGGAAACGCAAATCGCCCCGGCACATACAGGAAGTCCACCGACCAGCCGACGTAACGCAGGTGATCGAGCACCATGCTCAGCATCGCCAGCCACTTGAGCAGGTCCAGCGCAGCGTCTCGCCCGGTGGTTATCGGATGCTTCAGCAACGACCTCATAAGGCTCCATGCACGTGATGAAAAAAGCGGGAAACAGAACAACGCATGACCCGCGCCAACAATCATGGTTAAAGTGCGACCTTATTCGATCACAGGGAATCGGCCATGACAGATAAAAGCCAGCAGTTTGCCAGCGACAACTATTCCGGGATCTGCCCCGAAGCCTGGGCCGCCATGGAACAGGCAAACCACGGCCATCAGCGCGCCTATGGTGACGATGAGTGGACCGCTCGCGCCTCTGATCATTTTCGCAAACTGTTCGAAACCGACTGCGAAGTCTTTTTCGCCTTCAACGGTACCGCAGCCAACTCTCTGGCGCTGTCGTCGTTGTGCCAGAGTTACCACAGCGTTATCTGCTCGGAAACCGCCCACGTCGAAACCGATGAATGCGGCGCACCGGAGTTTTTCTCCAACGGCTCCAAGCTGCTGACCGCCCGCAGCGAAAACGGCAAGCTGACCCCAGAATCGATTCGTGAAGTCGCACTCAAACGTCAGGACATTCACTACCCAAAACCTCGGGTCGTGACCCTGACTCAGGCGACGGAAGTCGGCAGTGTCTATCAGCCCGAAGAGCTCAAGGCCATCAGCGCCACCTGCAAGGAACTGGGCCTCAATCTGCACATGGACGGCGCGCGTTTCGCCAATGCCTGCGCCTACCTCAATTGCTCCCCGGCAGAACTGACTTGGAAATCCGGGATCGATGTGCTGTGCTTCGGCGGCACTAAAAATGGCATGGCGGTGGGCGAGGCGATTCTGTTCTTCAACCATAAACTGGCTGAAGACTTTGACTACCGCTGCAAACAGGCTGGGCAACTGGCCTCGAAAATGCGCTTTCTCTCAGCGCCGTGGGTCGGGCTGCTGGAGAACGATGCCTGGCTCAAACATGCACGCCACGCCAACCACTGCGCGCAATTGCTCAGCGAACTGGTGAAGGACATCCCTGGCGTAGAGCTGATGTTCCCGGTGCAGGCCAACGGCGTATTCCTGCAACTGTCGGAACCGGCGATCAAGGCGTTGACCCATAAAGG
Source organism: Pseudomonas sp. 5C2 (assembly GCF_034314155.1). NCBI lineage: Bacteria > Pseudomonadati > Pseudomonadota > Gammaproteobacteria > Pseudomonadales > Pseudomonadaceae > Pseudomonas > Pseudomonas sp. 5C2. Next base: position 675,764 of record NZ_JAVIWH010000003.1, read on the forward strand.
CTGGCGCTTCTATACCTTTATCGGCAACGGCGGCGCGCGCTTCATGTGCTCATGGGACACCGAAGAAGACCGCGTGCGCGAGTTGGCAGCGGATATCCGAACGGTGATGCAGGCGGGATAAAGCCGGTCTTCTGGATGGGATACTGCGCGGTCGCGTAGCAAATACGGCACTTGCAGGAGCGCGCTTGCCCGCGCGCCTGCAAAATAATCGTTTTTGTATTTGCCAGCTCAATTCAACCCTGAGCCAGGGTCTTGGAGATGACTTCAACCGTGGCGCTGACCTGCTCTTGATAACGGTTGAGGTCCATCTTGTGCTGGCGTTTGAGTTCTACCTGCTGCGAACACAGGTTCAACGCCGCCAATACCAGCAATTTATCGCCGATCAGGCTTGGGTATTTCTTTTTGGTGTCAGCCAGGGCGGCCTTGAGCATGACCGCCGCATCCAGCAAGGCCTGCTCTTCCCCCAGGGGGGCCTTGATCGAATAGTCGTTGCCCAGAATAGAGACGACCTTCACTGCATGACTATCGCTACTCATGCGCTGACAGGGTTGACGCTAGTGGCACGCTGAACCAATGCCTGAATACGGGCAGCGGTAGCGCCCTGTTTTTCTTCCTGCTCCAGCAGACTCAATTGCAGGCTGTCGTTGTCATCCTTGACCTGGACCAGCTCGGCACTCAATTGCGCGTTCGCGGCGTGAAGGGTCTGATTCTGCTGCACAAGGTCACTGACCAGTTGTTCCAATTGACTCAGGGATGTTTCCAACATTTTGATTTCTCGAGCAAATTTCAAAGGGCGCACACGATAAAGAAAAGTCACTGCACACGCCAGGCTTATCAAGGCGTTCACGCCTTTGATTCCTCGCCGATGCGCTTCTTTTCAAGAGTTGCCGATGTAAACGCATAGGAATGTTACTGACTGCATTTTCCTTGTGGGGTTCCTGCTGCTCGTCGGACCAAGCCGTCTGCGACAAATACGGACAAGTTCGCCAGCAATGCTCAAGACTTTAGTCTTATGTCCGATAGGTGATGCAAGCCACACTTTTTTGCCTTACCCGCATGGAACGCGCCCTCATCGGAACCCCTTATGTCCCTTCGCAATATGAACATCGCTCCCCGTGCGTTTCTCGGGTTTGCCCTGATTGGCAGCCTGATGCTAATCCTTGGCATCTTCGCCCTGACGCAGATGAGCAAGATCCGTGCGGCTGGCATGGCGATCGAGCAGAACAGCTTGCCCAGCATCAAGGCCCTTGATGAGTTCACCCAACTGACACTGCGTCTGCGCGTCCTGTCTTACCGCTTGCTGATCAATCGCGAGCCCGACGTTCAACAGAAAACCATTGAGTTGTTTCAGCTAAGAAACGAGCAGATTCGCGCCGCACAAAACATCTACGAGAAGCTGATCGTCCGTTCGGAGGAACGTACTGCGTATGACCAATACGTGCAAAAGCTCGCCGAGTACCGCCAGCTTGAAGAGAGAATCAAGACGCTGTCGCGCAACAACCAGGTTGATGAACTGCGTTCAATACTCAACGCGGACCTGCTGAGCAACTCGGAACAAATGAATGCCGTACTGAGCAAACTGGTCGATATCAATACCCGTCAGTTGAGCGAAAGCAACAAAGAAACGAGCGACCAGTACAGCATGGCATTCGATCTTCTGGTCGGGATCCTGATTGTCTCTACCCTCCTCACCGTCCTCTTCGCCTGGCTCCTGACCACCAGCATCACCCTGCCCATCTCCCAGGCCTTGGCCGCCGCCGAAGACATCGCCGAGGGTAATCTGACACGCCCGATCAAAGTCAATGGCAGTGATGAAGCCGGCCGCCTGCTGGCTGCCATGGAAAAAATGCAGGGAAAACTGCGCGATACCCTGCAACGGATTTCCGGCTCGGCCACTCAGCTCGCATCCGCAGCCGAAGAACTGAACGCCGTCACCGACGAAAGCGCGCGCGGACTCTCGCAACAGAACAAGGAAATCGAGCAGGCCGCAACGGCCGTCAATCAAATGACCAGCGCCGTGGAAGAAGTCGCGCGCAATGCCGTGAGCACTTCCGATGCCTCGAAAAGCGCGACCACCTCAGCGGGCGATGGCCGGGAACTGGTGATGGAAACGGTCGGTGCTATCGAGCGGATGAGCGGTGACGTGCAAAGCACCGCCGAGCTGATTGGTAATCTGGCCAACGAGTCGCGGGATATCGGCAAGGTACTTGATGTGATTCGTGGTCTGGCGGATCAGACCAACTTGCTGGCCCTCAACGCGGCCATTGAAGCGGCACGTGCCGGTGAAGCGGGTCGTGGGTTCGCGGTGGTTGCCGACGAAGTTCGCGCCCTGGCGCATCGCACCCAACAGTCGACCAGCGAAATCGAGCGGATGGTAGGCAGCATTCAGGGTGGCACCGAACAGGCTGTCAACTCGATGCGCAACAGCACCGAGCGGGCTGAATCGACGCTGAACATCGCCAAAGGCGCGGGCATGGCGCTGGATACCATCAATCAGGCCATCGTGCAGATCAACGAGCGCAATCTGGTAATCGCCAGCGCCGCCGAGGAGCAGGCACAAGTCGCCCGCGAAGTGGACCGTAATCTGGTGAACATCCGTGACCTGTCGGTGCAATCGGCGACGGGTGCCAATCAGACCAGCGCCGCCAGCAACGAATTGTCTCGCCTGGCGGTCGACCTAAACAGCATGGTTGCGCGGTTTAGTCTGTAAACGCTACACCATCATCGGCAGGCGTCAGCTTGTTGGCGAACGGCCTGATGCGGTGTGCCTGACACACCGCATCAGTAATCGATCCGCACATCACCTTTAGGCACACTGCAGCACGACAGGATATAACCCTCGGCCACGTCTTCATCGGTGATGCCGCCGTTGTGCTCCATCTCTACTTCCCCGCCCAGCTTCAACACCTTGCAGGTCCCGCAGATGCCCATGCCGCAGGCTTTTGGAATCATCAGGCCAAGCTTGGCGGCAGCAGCGTGTACGGTTTCGCCCGGACCGACGCGGATGCTCTTGCCGGTCGAAATGAACTCCACTTGATGCAGGTCCGCCAGATCGATCTCAGGGGCGTCGGCCGCTTGCTCGGCTTGTTCCACCGCATCGGCGCGGGCTTCAGGCGGCGTCGCGCCGAACGACTCTTCATGGTACTGATCCATGTTGAAGCCATTGGCTTCGAGCAGGCGTTTGATGGCGTTCATGTAAGGCGTCGGTCCGCAGCAGAACACCTCGCGCTCAAGAAAATCCGGCACCATCAATTCGAGCATTTTCTGGTTCAGGTAACCGCGATAACCGGCCCATGGTTCGCCGAGGCCATGCTTCTCGCACACCAGGTGCAGGCTGAAGTTGTCGATTCGCGACGCCATGTGCTCCAGCTCGCGGTGGTAAATGATGTCTTTGGGCGAGCGGGCGCTGTGGACAAAAACCATGTCGACATTGGCGTTAGTGTCGTAAAACCAGCGCGCCATGGACATGACTGGCGTGATACCGACACCGCCGCTGAGGTAGAGAATTTTCGGGTTGGGGAAATCGATGGCGTTGAACAAACCCACCGGCCCGTGCACCGCCAGCTCCTGGCCTTCATGCAGAGTGTCGTGCAGCCAGTTCGAGACCTTGCCGCCGGGCACACGCTTGATGGTGATAGAGAAGCTGTACGGCACGGAGGGCGAGCTGGAGATGGTGTACGAGCGCATCACTGACTCGCCGTCGATTTCCAGCTCCAGGGTGACGAACTGACCCGGCTTGAAAAAGAACAAAATCGGCTGGTCGGCCATGAAACAGAAGGTGCGCACGTCCCAGGTTTCCTGGATCACCTTGACGACACGAACCAGGTGGCGGCCATTGGCCCAGGTCTGGGTATTTACCGGGCTGAGGAAACTGTTAGACATGCTCATCTCCACGGCCGACTGTCGGCCTTATGTTGAGGATTCTGCGTAAGCCGCAGATTGCCCACTTGCCTATCTGCGACATTGACGTACTTATCGCGACCAGCCCCTAACGACCGGGGTTCACGCGTCGGAAACGGATTCGGCCATGTCGCCCATGGATAAGGTTCGGTCAGCGCCGGACCCCACACTCGGCTCTAAGTATCCATGCCCGCTTTGCAATGAAAAGCGTAACCATGAGCATGAACGGCAAAAGAACCGTCGCCTTACGTGCAACTGACCTAAAGAACCTTATTAGCCACATTCGCCGACCGTTGAAACCGGTCATGAGGACTTGAAAGATGGACGTCACCGCAACCTTGAGCTTGGGCGATCCGCTGGAACCTGCACGTAAGGCCACCGCCGAAATGCTGCAGAACCGCGAACGCACGTTTTCGCTGCCGCAGCCTTTCTACAGTGACGAGCGGCTGTTTGAAATCGACATGCAGGAAATCTTTCAAAAAGAGTGGCTGGTCGCGGGCATGACCTGCGAGATTCCGACCAAGGGCAATTACCTGACCCTGCAAATCGGCAAGAACCCTATCATCGTCCTTCGGGGTCCTGACGGTCAGATCAACGCGTTTCACAACGTCTGCCGCCATCGTGGCTCGCGTCTGTGCACCGGGGAAAAAGGCAAGGTCGCCAAGCTGGTGTGCCCGTATCACCAGTGGACCTACGAGCTGAACGGTCGCCTGTTATTCGCGGGCAGCGAGATGGGCGCCGACTTCGATATGAAGCAGTACGGCCTCAAGCCGGTGAACGTAAAAACCGCAGGGGGTTACATCTTCATCAGCCTGGCGGAAAACCCACCAGCCATCGATGAGTTCCTGGCGACGCTCACTCATTACATGGAACCGTACGACATGGAGAACACCAAGGTGGCGGTGCAAACCACCTTGATGGAAAAAGCCAACTGGAAGCTGGTGCTGGAAAACAACCGCGAGTGTTACCACTGCAATGCATCGCACCCGGAACTGTTGAAAACCCTGCTGGAATGGGACGACGTCACCGACCCGCGTGCCGACCAGGCCTTCAAGGATCACGTGGCCGCGTCTGCCGCTGCCTGGGAAGCCGAGAAGATTCCCTACGCTCACGCCAGCTTCGGCCTGCGTAACCGCATCGTGCGCATGCCGCTGCTCAAAGGCACGGTGTCGATGACCATGGATGGTAAGCAAGGCTGCAAGAAACTCATGGGCCGGATCAAAAACCCGGACCTGGGCTCGATGCGCATTCTGCACTTGCCGCATTCCTGGAACCACTGCATGGGCGATCACATCATCGTCTTCACCGTGTGGCCGATCAGCGCACAGGAAACCATGGTCAGCACCAAATGGCTGGTGCACAAGGATGCGGTTGAAGGCGTCGATTACGACCCGGCCAATATGCGCAAGGTGTGGGACGCTACCAACGACCAGGACCGTCGTCTGGCAGAAGAAAACCAGCGAGGGATCAACTCCACGGCTTATCAGCCAGGCCCGTACTCCAAGACGTACGAGTTCGGCGTGGTCAACTTCATCGACTGGTACAGCGAACGCCTGCTGAGCAACCTCGGCGCAGAGCCGGCAACGTACCTGAAGGGTGTGCCAGTCAGTCACGAGTAAGGGGAGATGGCGCGGTGTGTCCGTCACACTGCGCCGTCAATGAACTCGCGCCTACAGGTGATTAATTTTTAACCAATACCTGCCAACACCAACCCCGCCGCCCTTCCTGGCCTTCCGCCAACAACTTATCCACAGACCCACCCACAGCAATTGTGGGCAAGTCGAATTTTGCCTGTGGAAAAACCCAAGAAAAACCGTGACTTATCAGGAAGTACCCTTTCAGGGCACTATTGATTGTTTTTTGATCATGTCGCGCAAAGCCACGTCGATAGTGGCCTGCAAAGGACCGTGAACATGTTATCCACAGAAGCGCCAACAGAGATTGTGGGCAAGTATTTTGATACCGCGCCAGCTTGCTTGCGAAAGCTATTTAACGAACACGCCTTATTCAATCAGCTGCTTAATTAAATTGCAGGAGCGAGCTTGCTCGCGATAGATCGCGAGGCGGTCCGAAGACACTGAACTCAGTTTCAGTCTGAAAATGCATTCACTGGTTTACGACCGCTGTACGGCAGCACGCCTCCTCCAAGAGCTACTTACACGAAGTCCCTGGCTGTTTTTGTGCTGTTTTTCCTGACTCGGCGTATGTTGTTGTCGAGTTTCATCGGTGTGCTGGTGTTTTTTGCAGCCAATGGCTCTTTGCTGGCGTGTGAATGATCGTGAAGGAGAAGAACGATGACAGTCAGGGTTTTGATCTTGCCGGGCCTGTTCAATTCGGGTGAAGCACATTGGCAGTCACAGTGGGAGCGGCAGTTTTCAGGCCTGCACAGGGTCGAGCAGCAAGACTGGGAAACGCCAAACGCGAAGGATTGGGTGGAGCGCTTAAATCAGGAAATTGCTGCTGCCGACAGGGAGGTCGTGCTGGTGGCCCACAGCCTGGCTTGTACCTTGATCACCCGCTGGGCGCAGCAGTATCCCGAGGCGCACAAGGTTCGTGGCGCATTGCTGGTGGCTCCGAGTGATACCGAGGCGGATAGCTATCCGTCAGGCACATCGGGATTTGTGCCGATGTCGACGCAATGCCTGCCTTTTCCAACGATCATGGTGGCGAGTACGGATGATCCGTATGTCACCCAGGAGCGGGCCAAGGCTTTCAGCCAGGCCTGGGGCAGTGAACTGGTCCGGGTGGAAAATGCCGGCCATATCAACGGCCAAACCGGGTATGGGCCCTGGCCCGAGGGCGTTGAGTTGCTGTTCAAACTCACGGGAGATCCGCAGTTCCAGCTTAAGTAGCTCGGGCCATGCAGGCCAGACATTCGCCCCCCCGGCTGCAACGCCGGGGCGTGATATCCGGAGTAATCATCCAGAAGTCGCAGTGGTACTTCCTGCGCACCTACCGCACCACGCCTTCCTCAATCAACAACTTCAAAATCGCCTCGGCGCCTTCTTTGGCGCCGAGGCCTTTGAGTACTTGCCCACCGCCACCGCTGGCCTTGGCTGTTGCGGCTTTCATGCGGTCGGCGCCGCTTTTGCCTTTGATCACTTTCAGACGTTTTGGCCTTGGTTTGGCGGGTTGCAGTGATGACGCTGCGAGCAGTTCGTCCACCACCACTTCAACCTGATCAGCCGCAAGCACGCCGCGCTGTGCAGGCCCGTAGGCACTCTGCCGGGACTTGGGCGCGGCGTTATCCACAGTCGCGAGAAACGGCAGGCGGACCTTCAGACGACGACGTTGACCGCGTGGCAGCGCTTGCAGCACATGGGCCACGCCGTTATCCAGCGATTCGACCTGCGCCAATCCGACCACCAGCGGCCAGCCCAGTTTTTCCGCCAACAGAAACGGCAACATGCCCGAGCCTTCACCGGTTTCCGCCTGGCTGCCGGTGAGCACAACTTGAACATTGGCTTCGCGCAGATAATCGATCAGCGCTGGCAAGGCATCCGCGCCTGGGGGCTGCTCCAGTACATGCAGTTCGTCCAGGCCCATGCCCAAGTAAGCCCGCAGCGCAGGCTCGTCGACATTGCCCGCGTGCAGCACGTGCAAGTTGTCCCCAGCCAGTTGCAGGCCCAGTTCGACAGCGCGCGCATCTTGTTCGGCGCGGCGTGGACGGCCGGACGTCGGGTGCGCACCGATGGACACCAGGCTGATGATGTGAATTGCACTGTTATCCACAGGGGCCTTCGAATTATGCAGCATCGCGTTCCCCCTCATTGCGGTAAGCCTCAACGGCAACAATCAGTGCCTTGAGTATGTCCGCGCTTTCACCGATCACCGACAGGTCAGCACGTTTGATCATGTCGCACCCCGGATCGAGGTTGATCGCCACCACCTTGTCGCAGGCACCAATGCCTTGCAGATGCTGGATCGCGCCGGAGATACCGACAGCCACATACACCCGAGCTGTGACCCAAGTACCACTGGCGCCGACCTGACGATCACGCGCCATGTAGCCATCGTCCACCGCCACACGGGATGCGCCTTCGGTGGCGCCCAATGCCGCTGCAGTTCGATGAAACAAATCCCAATCTTTCACACCATTGCCACCCGAGAAGATGAACTCCGCTTCAGCCATGGGAACGGCTGCCGGGTCCACCGCCACTGCGCCGAGGTCTTCGATACGCGACAGACTGCGAGCGACGGCTGTGGATAACTCCACCGGCAAGGCTTCGTGAAGGGTTTCACTGACTGGCTCGGCGCATTCGACGGCGGCCAGAATCAAGCGAGCCAATGGACGGGCCAAGTCTTCACGCCCCGCACCCGCGCGGCCGATGCACTGCTCGTCAGTCACCTGCCAGACCCGTGTTGCCGGACGTTCGCCCAGGCTTGCGGCAAAACGTCGACCCAGCTCACCGCCACCGCTGCGGCTGTCAGGCAGCAGCCAATGACGCGGATTGAACTGGTTATCCACAGCCCGTAGACCCTGAACACGCTGTTCCGGTGAATAACCGCTGAACTCGCTGCCGTCGAGCAGCAACAGACGGTCGACGCCGGCGGTGGCAAACGCAGTTTCCTTGTGCTCGCCGAATACCACGGCCAGCACTGCACCGTCGTTGCCGGCCAATTGACGAGCCTGGCCCAACACGTCGCGGTCGTGACTGCTCAAGCGGCCGCCGACCATGTCCGGTGCGACGCAAATGTAGAACGCCGGTTGCGCGATGACATGCAGCGGCAACTGCACGTCGGCCGCAGCAGAACGTTTGACTGCACCGCCCTGCTGCGCGCCGCTGCGGTCGATCCGCTTGATACCATTAGGGCCAATGAAACCCACGTTGTGCACATCTTTGCGCACGATGCCGTTGGGCCCCATCCAGCGGGTTTGCGCGGGTTGCATGGCCGCGTGCAGCGGGTGCAGGCGGTTACGGGCGATCCATTCGGCGCGGGGGTCGCGGCGGATAATGTCGCTCATCAATTCACCTCCGCAGGTTGGCGTTTAACAGGTGTCGGTTTGCTGGTGACGACGTCTTCCAGCAACGCATCGGCGACCAGTTCAGCAATGTCTTTGATCAGTGGCCGAGGCTCGACCACCCCTTCAAGCATCGCCGTACATTGCGGGCAACCCACAGCCACCAGCTCGGCGCCGGTTTCGCGGATGTCTTCCATGCGCATGTCGGGAATCCGCTGCTTGCCAGGAATGTCGGTGATCGGCGCGCCGCCACCTCCGCCGCAGCAACGGGAGCGAAAACCGGAACGCTGCATTTCCTTGATCTCGATACCCAGTGCGCGCAATACCTCACGCGGCGCCTCGTATTCGCCGTTGTAACGACCGAGGTAGCACGGGTCGTGATACGTCACGCTGGAGCCTTTGTGTTGGCCAAGGTTCAACGCGCCCGCCTGGATCAACTCGGCCATGTAGGTGCTGTGGTGCTGCACTTGATAGTTGCCATCAAAAGCACCGTACTCGTTTTTCAGCACATGGAAGCTGTGCGGATCGCAGGTGACAATACGCTTGAAAGCGTACTTGGACAGGGTCTGGATGTTGCGTTTGGCAAGCATCTGAAACGTCGCTTCATCGCCCAAACGGCGAGCCACGTCGCCACTGTCGCGCTCTTCGAGACCCAACACCGCGAAGTCGACATTGGCGGCTTTCAGTACTTTGACGAAGGCGCGCAAGGTCCGCTGATTACGCATGTCGAACGCGCCGTCGCCGACCCAGAACAGCACGTCGGCGGTCTTCTTCTCGCTTAGCAGATTGAGGTTCAGGTCGGCCGCCCAGTTCATCCGGCCACCCGGCGCAAAGCCGCCTGGGTTGTCCGTGGCGATCAGGTTGTCCAGCACTTCGGCGCCCTTGTTCGGCGTCGCACCTTTTTCCAGGGTCAGGAAACGGCGCATGTCGACGATGGCGTCAACGTGCTCGATCATCATCGGGCATTCTTCGACGCAGGCGCGGCAGGTGGTGCAAGACCACAGGGTTTCGGCGTCCACCAGACCGTTGACGATCGGTTGATGGGCATTGCCGCCGTGTTCGCCGATCGGTTTGCCCCTGCCGTCAAGAGATGGATACGGGCTCCCCGCGAACTTGGCATCGGTGCCGCCAGCCAAGCCGACCACCATGTCTTGAATCAGTTTTTTCGGGTTCAGCGGCTGGCCGGCAGCGAACGCCGGGCAGGCGGCTTCGCATTTGCCGCACTGCACACAGGCGTCGAAGCCCAGCAGTTGGTTCCAGGTGAAATCCTCGGGCTTTTCCACGCCCAAAGGTGCGCTGCGGTCACTCAAGTCCAGCGGTTTCAAACCGGTGGAACGGCCGCCACCAAAGCGCTCGGCGCGACGGTGCCAGGCCAGGTGCAAAGCGCCGGCAAAGGCGTGCTTCATCGGCCCGCCCCAAGTCATGCCGAAGAACATTTCCGTCAAGCTCAAGGCCACGGCCACGCCCAGCAGCACGACGAGAACCCAACCGCCAAAGTGCTCCGGCAGGATGCCCGCCACTGGCAGGGTCACCAGAAAGAAGCTGACGGAAAAGGCCATCAGGCTTTTCGGCAGGCGCATCCATGGACCTTTCGACAGCCGCGCAGGCGGATTGAGCCGGCGCAGTGCCATGAAAATTGCGCCGACAAACATGATCGCCGACGCCAACAGCAAGGCGTAGCCGAGGATCCGGTTATGCAAGCCGAAGCCGTGTACCAGGATCGCCAGTACGGCCGCCAAGACAAAACCGCCCGCCGTCGCAACGTGGGTGTTGGCGATGTATTTATCCCGTGCCACGACGTGGTGCAGATCGACCATATAGCGCTTGGGCATGGCCAGCAGACCGCCGAGCAAGTCGACCTTGGCCGCCCGGCCTTGGCGCCACAGCAGCATCCGCCGCACTGCGCCCAACACGGCCAGGGCCAGGGCGACGAACAACAGGATGGGAAGAAGGGTGTTCAACATGTGGAGCTCCCACCGGGAAAGCGGAGAAACGCATTTACCGTAGGAGTGAACGTGTTCGCGATAAGGCCGGGGCGGCCTTCAGGCGTTCATCAAATGAACAAATCCTTTTTGGCCGCTCCGCGCCCAATCGCGAACACGTTCACTCCTACAGAGGTATTGATTTAAAAATCCTTACACAACCGCAATGCGTCGTAGATCGCCGCATGGATGTTGCGCTGGGCCACGCAGTCGCCGATGCGGAACAGCAAGTAACCTTCGCCCGGCTGACTCAGCGAAGGTTGCGGCTGGATAGCGAACAACGCTTCGATGTCGATCTGGCCCTTGTTACGCGAGGCCTCTTTCAGCGCGTAGTAGATTTCTTCGTCTGGACGCACGCCGTTCTCGATCACCACTTGGTCGATCACCCGCTCCTCTTTGGCGCCGGTGTACTCGTTCTCCAGCACCGCGACCAACTTGTCACCCTCGCGATAGACCTTCTCCAGCATCAGGTCGCCGGTCATGATCACTTCTTTGGGGTACATGCTGCGGTAGTAAGTCGGGAACGATGTTCCGCCAATGGCCACGCCCGGTTTGATGTCGTCAGTGACAATCTCGACCTGACTGCCTTTGTCCGCGAGGAAGTCGGCAACCGACATCCCGGTGAACTCACAGATGGTGTCGTAGACCAGCACGTTCTTGCCCGGCGCAACTTTGCCGTCGAGGATGTCCCAACTGCTGACCACCAGGCCTTCATCCGCGCCCCAATGTTCATTCTGTTCCAGGAACGGGTGACCGCCGTTTGCCAGCACGACCACGTCCGGACGCAAGTCCAGGATGGTTGCAGGGTCGGCCGCAGTCCCCAGACGCACGTCGACTTTCAAGCGCGCCAATTCCAGCTGGAACCAGCGGGTGATACCGGCGATCTGATCGCGCTGCGGCGCTTTCGATGCGGTAGTGATCTGCCCGCCGAGCACGTCTTTTTTCTCGAACAACGTCACATCATGCCCACGCTCGGCAGCCACGCGTGCGGCTTCCAGGCCTGCAGGACCTGCACCGACCACCACCACTTTGCGTTTCACGCCGGTGGATTTTTCGATGATGTGCGGCACGCCCATGTACTCACGGGAGGTCGCGGCGTTCTGGATGCATAGCACATCCAGCCCTTGGTACTGACGGTCGATGCAGTAGTTGGCACCCACGCATTGCTTGATCTGATCGACCTGGCCCATTTTGATCTTGGCGATCAGGTGCGGGTCCGCGATGTGCGCACGGGTCATGCCGACCATGTCGACGTAGCCGCCTTCCAGAATCCGTGTCGCCTGGTTCGGGTCCTTGATGTTCTGCGCGTGCAGGACCGGGGCCTTGACCACTTCTTTGATACCGGCGGCCAAATGCAGGAACGGCTCCGGTGGATAACTCATGTTGGGGATAACGTTGGCCAGGGTGTTGTGGGTGTCACACCCCGAACCGACCACACCGATAAAGTCGAGCATGCCGGTGTCGTCGTAGTACTTGGCGATCTGCTTCATGTCCTCATGGCTCAGGCCATCGGGATGGAATTCATCGCCGCACAGACGAATGCCGACGCAGAAATCCGGACCGACTTCCTTGCGCACAGCCTTGAGCACTTCCAGACCGAAACGCATGCGGTTTTCGAAACTGCCGCCCCACTCATCGGTGCGTTTGTTAACCCGAGGGCTCCAGAACTGATCGATCATGTGCTGGTGCACGGCGGACAGTTCGACGCCATCCAGGCCACCGGCCTTGGCCCGCCCGGCAGCGCTGGCGTAGTTGCCGATCACGCGCCAGATTTCTTCCGGCTCGATGGTTTTGCAGGTCGCGCGGTGTACCGGCTCACGAATGCCGGACGGTGACAGCAGGGTCGGCCAATGGTCGCCGTCCCAGCGCGAACGACGACCCATGTGAGTAATCTGAATCATGATCTTGGCGCCATGCTTGTGCATGGCATCCGCCAGGTTCTGGAAATGCGGGATGATCTTGTCGGTGGCCAGGTTGACCGATTTCCACCAGCCTTGCGGGCTGTCGATGGCCACGCTGGAGGACCCGCCACAAATGGCCAGGCCGATGCCGCCCTTGGCTTTCTCCTCGTAATACTTCACGTACCGGTCAGTGGTCATGCCGCCATCGGTGGCATAAACCTCGGCGTGTGCGGTACTGAGTACGCGGTTGCGGATGGTCAGTTTGCCGATCTGGATAGGCTGGAACATTGCTTCGAAAGCCATGACGGAAACCTCGACTTACAACGGTTTGACGATGAACAGGCCATCGTCGTGGCCTTCTTCAGAACCACCGTAAACCTGCTCGGCCACAGTGCGGATCGGACTGCCTTTGGCGGCCAGGATTTGATCCATGGCACCCGCGAACCAGCCGGTGAACATATAATCGACCTTGCGCCCGACCTTGCCGTACACATAGACGAAGCACGAGTGCTCCAGGCGGATGCTGGCGGTGCCTTTTTCCAGGTCAATGGCTTCGATCTTGAACAGCCCCCAGCCGCGTTGCGACAAACGCTTCATGTAGTGTTCGAACACCGCGACGCCTTCCAGGCCGTGGCATTCAGCTTCTTTCTCGCACCAGTGCCAGGCCGATTTGTAACCCGCCTTGTAGAGAATTTCGGCGTAGGCGTCAGCGCCCAACACTTCTTCGATGCCCATGTGGTTGTTGACGAAAAAGTGACGTGGCACGTAGAGCATCGGCAACGCATCAGACGTCCAGACACCGGTTTCGCTGTCGACTTCGATAGGCAGTTGCGGGGCGATTTTAGCCATGGGGTAACACTCCAGAAATTCGGGTTGCGCCCACTGCGCGGATGGCAGTGGGGTCAGCTATTCAATGCAGATACGGTGTGAGCGTTACTCGCCCCAAACATTCTTGAGGACGCTTACCCAGTTCTCGCCCATGATTTTGCGCACGACGCGCTCGGGGTGGCCGCGTTTGAGCAGGGTTTCGGTCAGGTTGGGGAACTCACCCACGGTACGAATACCCAGCGGGTTGATGATCTTGCCGAAGCTGGTCAGACGCCGCGCGTAGCCCTTGTCGTGGGTCAGGTATTCGAAGAAGTCCTGACCGTGACCCTGTGTGAAGTCAGTGCCGATACCGATGGCGTCTTCACCGACAATGTTCATCACATATTCGATGGCTTCGGCGTAGTCGTCGATGGTCGAATCGATACCCTTGGCGAGGAACGGCGCAAACATGGTCACGCCGACAAAACCGCCATGGTCAGCGATGAACTTCAGTTCTTCATCGGACTTGTTGCGCGGATGTTCTTTCAAGCCGGACGGCAGGCAATGCGAGTAGCAGACCGGTTTTTTCGATTCGAGGATGACTTCTTCGGAGGTTTTTGAACCCACGTGAGACAGGTCGCACATGACACCGACGCGGTTCATTTCGGCAACGATCTCGCGACCGAAGCCCGACAGGCCGCCGTCACGTTCGTAACAGCCGGTGCCGACCAGGTTTTGCGTGTTGTAGCACATCTGCACAATGCCAACGCCGAGCTGCTTGAAGATCTCGACGTAGCCAATCTGGTCTTCATAAGCGTGGGCGTTCTGGAAACCGAAGAGGATGCCGGTCTTGCCTTGTTCTTTAGCCTTGCGGATATCCGCCGTGGTACGCACGGGGATGACCAGGTCACTGTTTTCACGCATCAGCTTCTGGCTGGTGCAGATGCTGTTGATGGTCGCCTGGAAACCTTCCCACACCGACACGGTGCAGTTGGCTGCGGTCAGGCCGCCTTTGCGCATGTCTTCGAACAGCTCACGGTTCCACTTGGCAATGATCAGCCCGTCAATAACGATGCTGTCGGCGTGCAATTCGGCTGGGCTCATCAGGCTGTCCCCTCTGGGTGATTCATGCGCCGAATCGTCTGCCGGCGCTTTGGGGCCAGCATATGCCTGAGGGTTGAGCGAGCCGGGTGCAAAAACGACAGGGGGTTTGCCGAAAGCGTCAAGAAACGACAAAGGGTAAGCGCCGTCTACATAGATAGACCATTGGGCCTCTATTCTTTACGCGGCGGCTGGGGGAAAATCCTTGGCGATTGCTCTGAACAACCGGCGAGGATGTTGCAAATGAGGTCAATGTTATTGGTGCTGGCAGTGCTGGCAACCGGTGCTCAAGCCGAAGACAGCACCCCCTGCGACAACGTGGAAACCACCCAGCAGAGCTTCGAGTGCTCAGCCTTCAACAAAACCACCTCCCAGCACGAGCTGGACAGCGCTTATAAAGACCTGGTCGACCGGATCAGCTCTCAGTACGCCAACCACCCGGCGCAGCTGAACGACTACCTCGCCAAAATAAAAAATGCCCAACAAATCTGGACCAAACTGCGCGAGGCTGACTGCGCGGTACAAACCTTCCTGAGCGAAAAAGGCAGCCAGACCCTAGAAATCGGGCAAAACGATTGCTTCTCGCAGATGAGCGATCAACGGTCGGAGTATTTGCAGTCGATCGGGATGGAGTGAAGCAGCGCCTGATAGTGATTCACGCATTCGTCCGCTGTCGATCCTCTCTCGGGCAGCGCGCAAACCGCGCGCGGTAACTGCGAGTGAAATACGATGGCGATTCAAAGCCGCAGGCCAGGCTGACTTCCAGCACACTCATGTCGGTCTGGCGCAGCAGTTGCCGCGCCTTCTCCAGGCGCAGCCCGAGATAGAAATTGCTCGGTGTGTCTTTCAAATGCAGGCGAAAAAGGCGCTCCAGCTGGCGGCGGGTGACCTGGATGCCTTCTGCCAGGTCCAGGGTGCTGAGCGGTGGCTCAGTGTGCTGCTCCATTTCGCCAATCACCTGCACCAGCTTTTTGTTGTTGATACCGTAACGCGTGGCGATCTGCATGCGTTGGTGGTCTTTGCGTGGGCGAATCCGGCCGAGCACGAACTGTTCCGAGACCTGAATCGCCAGTTCCGGCCCGTGGGCCTGGCCGATCAGGTCGAGCATCATGTCGATGGACGCCGTGCCGCCTGCGGACGTGATGCGGCGACGGTCGATTTCAAACAACTCCTGAGTCACTGCCAGCTGTGGATAAGACTCCTTGAACGCCCCCAGCGCCTCCCAATGCAGGGTCAGACGATGGCCGTCGAGCAGGCCTGCCTGCGCCAGGATAAAACTGCCGGTGTCGATGCCACCAAGGGTCACGCCTTCGTGGTCGAGTCGACGCAGCCAGTGCTCCAGTGCCGGGGTGCAGAATTTCAGCGGCTCAAAGCCAGCCACCACCCACAACGTCGTGCCTTTCTTCAGCGGCTCCAGCGCGGCATCGGCGTTGACCGACATGCCATTACTGGCAACCACCGCCCCGCCATCGACACTCAGCACATGCCAGCGATACAGCTCGCCACCGAAGCGATTGGCGACGCGCAGCGGCTCGACGGCCGAGACGAAGCCCATCACCGAGAACCCTGGCATGAGCAAAAAGTAATAGTCCTGGGACATCGGCGGTACTCGCGGGGTCAGCATCACTCACCACATACGCCAGTTGAATGAGGACAGCAAGAGAACAAGTCGCTACTGTGCAAGAGCGCGTCGCCGCTGTGCGTTTTCCAGGGGCTGCGGCTGCGTAACGTTGCATCACGGCGCGCAGACGTCGGAACCCCACAATAACGACTGCCGAGGGAATCCATCATGAAACGACTGATCAGCTGTTGTTTGCTGGCACTCACCGGAACCACCTTCATCGCCAACAGCGCCAGTGCAGCTGAAGCGGCAACCTGTCAGAACGTACGCCTGGGCGTGGTCAACTGGACCGACGTTATGGCTACCAGCGCCATGACCCAGGTTCTGCTCGATGGCCTGGGCTACAAGACCAAACAGACCAGCGCCTCACAGCAAATCATCTTCGCCGGTATCCGCGATCAGCGCCTGGACATGTTCCTCGGCTACTGGGACCCGTTGATGACCCAGACCATCACCCCGTTCGTGGAAAAAAATCAGGTGCGCATCCTGCCTGAACCCAGCCTCAAAGACGCTCGCGCGACCCTCGCCGTTCCAACCTACCTCGCCGACAAGGGCCTGAAAACCTTTGCCGACATCGCCAAGTTCAAGAAAGAACTGGGCGGCAAAATCTACGGCATCGAGCCCGGATCGGGCGCCAACACCCAGATCAAGGAAATGATCGCCAAGAACCAGTTTGGCCTCGGCGACTTCCAGTTGGTGGAATCAGGCGAAGCCGGAATGTTGTCGGCAGTCACCCGGGCGGTCAATCGCAACGAAGCCATCGTGTTCTTCGGGTGGGCGCCGCACCCAATGAACGTCAACCAGAAAATGACCTACCTCACCGGCAGTGATAACGCCCTCGGCCCGAATGAAGGCGAGGCCAAAGTCTGGACCGTTACCGCACCGGATTACGCCCAGCGTTGCCCGAACGTCGACAAGCTGCTGACCAACCTGAGTTTCACCGCTGAAGACGAGAGTCGGATGATGCAGCCGTTGCTCAACCACAAAGACGCGCTTGAATCAGCCCGGCAATGGCTCAAAGACCATCCGCAAGACCTCAAGCGCTGGCTCGCTGGGGTGAAAACCTTTGACGGCAAAGACGCCGCTGAAAACCTGAAACTTAGCAGCAACCCGTAGCGTATCCGAACCACCGATCCGCAGCCTGAACAGGCTGCGGAAGGGATCACCACACTCTAAAAACCGCCTGTAAGGAACCTGAAATGAACCATGACGTCATCATCACCTGCGCACTGACCGGTGCTGGCGACACTACCGGGAAGAGCCATCTGGTCCCGGTCACTCCCAAACAAATCGCTGCCGCCGCCGTTGAAGCCGCCAAAGCCGGGGCGACCGTGGTCCATTGCCATGTACGCAACCCTGACACCGGCAAGTTCAGCCGCGACGTGGCCCTGTACCGTGAAGTGATGGAGCGCATTCGCGAAGCCGACGTCGACATCATCGTCAACCTCACCGCCGGCATGGGTGGCGACCTAGAGATTGGCGCAGGCGAGAACCCGATGGAGTTCGGTCCGAACACCGACCTGATCGGCCCGCTGAGTCGCTTGGCACACGTCGAAGCACTGCTGCCGGAAATCTGCACCCTCGATTGCGGCACCCTGAACTTTGGCGATGGCGACACCATCTACGTGTCCACCCCGGCCCAACTGCGCGCTGGCGCCAAACGCATTCAAGAGCTGGGCGTGAAAGCCGAGCTGGAAATTTTCGACACCGGTCACCTGTGGTTCGCCAAGCAGATGATCAAGGAAGGTCTGCTCGACGACCCACTGTTCCAGCTGTGCATGGGCATCCCGTGGGGCGCGCCTGCTGACACCACAACCATGAAAGCCATGGTCGATAACCTGCCGGAAAACGCCGTGTGGGCAGCCTTTGGTATCGGCCGCATGCAGATGCCGATGGCAGCCCAGGCCGTGCTGCTCGGCGGCAACGTGCGTGTGGGTCTGGAAGACAACATCTGGCTTGATCGCGGCGTGCTGGCCAGCAATGGCGCACTGGTCGAACGCGCCTCGGAAATCCTCAGCCGCTTGGGCGCCCGGGTTCTGACCCCTGCTGAAGGCCGGGTCAAGATGGGCCTCAAGAAACGCGGCTAACGACACCCCGAACTGTAGGAGCTGACTTGTCACTACGCGTCCCGCTGCGAAGACCATTCAGCGCGGTGTATCTGATAGACCGTGTCGTCTGGCATTCGCAGACAAGCCAGCTACAAAAGCGACTTTTTTCAGGAATTTTCGATGACTTTTATCACTGACATCAAAATCTTCGCCGCGCTCGGTAGCGGTGTTATCGGCAGCGGTTGGGTTTCCCGCGCACTGGCTCACGGCCTGGACGTGATCGCCTGGGACCCGGCGCCCGGCGCTGAGGAGGCCCTGCGCAAACGCGTGGCCAATGCCTGGTCCGCCCTGGAAAAACAGGGCCTAGCCCCTGGGGCGTCGCAAAGTCGCCTGCGCTTTGTCGCGACGATTGAAGAATGCGTGCGTGACGCCGACTTTATTCAAGAAAGCGCCCCCGAGCGTCTCGACCTGAAGCTGGACCTGCACAGCAAGATCAGCGCCGCAGCCAAGCCCAATGCCTTGATCGGCTCCAGCACCTCGGGGCTGTTGCCCAGCGAATTTTACGAAAGCGCCATCCACCCGGAACGCTGCGTGGTTGGTCACCCATTCAACCCGGTCTACCTGCTGCCACTGGTTGAAGTGGTCGGTGGCAAACACACGGCCCCCGAGGCCGTACAAGCGGCGATCAAGGTGTATGAATCCCTGGGCATGCGGCCGCTGCATGTGCGTAAGGAAGTGCCGGGCTTTATCGCCGACCGTCTGCTTGAAGCGCTGTGGCGCGAGGCCTTGCACCTGGTCAACGACGGGGTGGCCACCACCGGCGAAATCGACGATGCGATCCGCTTTGGCGCAGGCCTGCGCTGGTCGTTCATGGGCACCTTCCTCACCTACACCCTGGCAGGTGGCGATGCTGGCATGCGCCACTTCATGGCGCAATTCGGCCCGGCGCTGCAACTGCCGTGGACTTATTTGCCGGCCCCCGAACTGACCGACAAGCTGATCGACGATGTGGTCGACGGCACCACCGACCAGCTCGGCAGCCACAGTATTTCAGCCCTGGAACGCTATCGCGATGACTGCCTGCTGGCCGTACTTGACGCGGTGAAAACCACTAAAGCCAAGCATGGAATGGCGTTTAGCGAGTAGCCCGCTCCTACAGGGAATTCATTCCAGATAAAAATTGATGAGACTGCCATGCCAACACTCACCACCTACACAACCCCAGTCCTCGCCGACTGGGTCGATTACAACGGGCATCTGCGCGATGCGTTCTATCTGCTGATTTTCAGCTACGCCACGGACGCTTTCATGGACCATTTGGGCCTGGACAGCGACAACCGCGAAGCCAGCGGTCACTCGTTGTTCACCCTCGAATGCCATCTCAATTATCTGCATGAAGTGAAGCAGGGTGAAGAGGTCGAAGTCCGCACTCAAGTCATCGGCCACGACCGTAAACGCGTGCACCTCTACCACAGCCTGCACACACCCGGCAGCGACGAACCCTTGGCCGCCAACGAACAAATGCTGTTGCACGTCGACCTGGCGGGCCCACGCTCGGCACCGTTCAGCGAGCCGGTATTGAACACCCTGCTGGCCTTGGTCGAAACCCAAAAAGACCTGCCGCGGCCCGCCTACATCGGCCGCGTGATTGGTTTGCCCGTCTGACCCTCTGCCGCCACCTACGACAATAGAAAAGGAGATCGCCATTAACACTCCCGCCGTCGCCGACTTTCGCAATTACCCGTTGATCAGCGCGTTGACCGCCGTACAACCCTTGGCGGACAGGTTGCACGTGCAATGGGCCGATGGGCGGCTCAGCCCCTTTCATCATCAATGGCTGCGGGATAACTGCCCGTGCCCTGAATGCGTGTACAGCGTGACCCGTGAGCAGGTGCTGGAAATCGTCGATGTCGCTGAAGACCTGGTGCCCAACACCAGTCTGATCGACGCCCAGGGTTGCCTGTGGGTGGAATGGCAGGACGGCCATCAAAGCCGCTTCGATCCTGGCTGGCTGCGTGCCCATGCTTACGACGAGGCGTCGCGCGCCGAGCGGTTCGAGGCCACACCGAAAAGCCAACTGTGGACCGCCAACCTGCAACTGCCGGTGTTCGAATATCACGCGATCATGGAGGACCCGAAGGCGCTGCTTCAGTGGCTGCTGGCGCTGCGTGATATCGGCCTGACGCAGGTGCGCGGCGTGCCCACGGAACCTGGCTCATTGGCGCAAATCGCCAAGCGGATTTCGTTTATCCGCGAGAGTAATTTCGGCGTGCTGTTCAATGTGCAATCAAAAGCCGATGCCGACAGCAACGCCTACACCGCCTTCAACCTACCGTTACACAGCGACCTACCAACCCGCGAGCTGCAACCGGGGTTGCAATTTCTGCATTGTCTGGTGAATGACGCGGTGGGCGGCGAAAGTGTGTTCGTCGACGGCTTCGCGATTGCCAATGCCCTGCGCCATGAAGACCCGGAAGCGTTTCGCAGCCTGTGCGAGACTCCGCTGGAGTTTCGCAACAAGGATCGCCACAGCGACTACCGGTGCCTCGCGCCGATCATTGCATTGGACACCTTGGGCCAGGTCCGTGAAATCCGCATGGCAAACTTCCTGCGCGGCCCGTTCGATGCACCCGCAGAGCAGATGCCCGCACTGTATCGGGCCTATCGACGCTTTATCGCCATGACCCGCGAAGCGCGCTTTCGAGTGAGTGCGCGGCTGAGCCCCGGCGACATGTGGTGCTTCGACAATCGCCGCACCCTTCACGCCCGTAATGCGTTCGACCCGGCAACCGGGGCGCGGCACTTCCAGGGTTGCTACATAGACCGCGATGAACTGCTGTCGCGCATTCGGGTATTGCAACGGTAGATGCAGCGCTGCTACAGGTAACTTGAGGTATAAAAAAACCCGCATCGCTGCGGGTTTTTTCAATCAACTCAAACTCAGTTGACCTTGGCGTTCAACTCGCCTTTGGCATAACGCAGGTACATTTTTTCCAGCGACATCGGCTTGATCTTCGATGCCTGACCAGCAGTACCGAACGCTTCGTAACGCGCGATGCAGATGTCACGCATGGCAACGATGGTTTCGCCGAAGAATTTACGTGGGTCAAATTCGCTCGGGTTGGTGGCCATCAGGCGACGCATCGCACCGGTGGACGCCAGACGCAGGTCGGTGTCGATGTTGACCTTGCGCACGCCGTACTTGATGCCTTCGACGATTTCTTCGACGGGTACACCGTAGGTCTCTTTAATGTCGCCGCCGTATTGGTTGATGATTTTCAACCATTCTTGCGGGACCGAAGACGAACCGTGCATCACCAAGTGGGTGTTGGGGATGCGCTTGTGGATTTCTTTGATGCGTTCAATCGCCAAGGTGTCGCCGGTAGGCGGCTTGGTGAACTTGTACGCGCCGTGGCTGGTACCGATGGCGATAGCCAGGGCATCGACCTGAGTCCTTTTGACGAAGTCAGCGGCTTCTTCCGGGTCGGTCAACAGTTGGCTGTGATCAAGCACGCCTTCTGCACCCACGCCGTCTTCTTCGCCAGCCATACCGGTTTCCAGGGAACCCAGGCAACCCAACTCGCCTTCGACCGATACGCCGCAGGCATGCGCCATGGCCACGGTTTGCTGAGTTACGCGTACGTTGTACTCGTAATCAGTCGGGGTCTTGCCGTCTTCGGCAAGGGAGCCATCCATCATGACCGAGCTGAAACCCAACTGGATCGAGCGCTGGCAGATATCAGGGCTGGTGCCGTGATCCTGGTGCATGACCACCGGGATGTGCGGGAATTCTTCGATGGCGGCGAGGATCAAGTGACGCAGGAACGGAGCACCGGCGTATTTGCGGGCGCCGGCCGAAGCCTGAACGATCACCGGGGAATCGGTCTTGTCGGCCGCTTCCATAATGGCGCGCATCTGTTCCAGGTTGTTGACGTTGAAAGCTGGGACGCCGTAGCCGAACTCGGCTGCGTGGTCCAACATCTGGCGCATGCTGATAAGTGCCATTTTAGGTTTCTCTCCCGGTTGGGTCGTTAATCGTGCAAGCCTGCCTTAACGGCGGCTGCTATTCAAATTTTGCGCATCGGACAATGGCCGAGCGCGCTCAACAGGCAGTCGCAAACATACTCAGCGCCGAACTAGGGAGCCTTGCAAGCGCGACCGATCAAATCATTGGTGGCGACCCAGTACACCAGGCCTTCCTCACCCTTTATGTGAAACGCCAAGACACCGTCGCTGTACAACTCCCCGGAAGCGCCAGGCTCAGGCTTCAAACGATAGACCTGATCTTTGCCACCCAGGCGAACATCGACTTGAGTCTTGGTACTGTCGGTGAAATGCCATAGCACTTCGGCCTGACTGTCACACACCCAACGGGTCCACGCGCTCTGTTGTTCCGGTGCATTCATACTGGCGCATCCGCCCAGCACTGCAAATGTCGCAAGGGCGATTAAGCCTTTCATTACTTCTCCTGGCCACCCCATGAAGCTCGGCAAGTGCCAATCACTTCGGTCGATCAGGGGCGGTTTTGTTCCTGATTGCATCATCGTAGGCTCAATCGCACCCCAAGCCTCAAGGACAGCCTGCCTTTACCTCAGCAGGCATGACCTCATACTTGTCCAGTACATCCGGGCCGCCGCGCTTATAGATGATCGGCACGGTTTCCGCCTGCCAGTCAGCTTCGTAACAGCTTGCCCGAGGTGCCTTGGGCGCGGCTTTTGCGTCTTCAGCGCCGGGCTCACTGGCACACCCGGCCATCAGACCGGCAATGACAAACAGTGGTAACCGCTTGACCATGTAAATCCCCTTCACCCACACCGGACGCTCAGGCCTTGGCCCGCTGCTCCAATACTTCAACCGCGGGCAGGACTTTGCCTTCGACGAACTCAAGGAAAGCGCCGCCACCGGTAGAAATGTAGGAGATTTTATCCGCTACGCCATATTTATCGATGGCCGCCAGCGTATCGCCACCGCCCGCAATGGAAAATGCATCGCTAGCCGCAATAGCCTTGGCCAACGTCTTGGTGCCTTCGCCGAATTGATCGAACTCGAACACGCCAACCGGACCGTTCCACAGGATAGTCTTCGACGATTTCAACAAGTCGGCGAAGTGCGCTGCAGTTTGCGGACCGATATCCAGAATCATGTCGTCGTCAGCCACGTCAGCGATCAGTTTGACCGTCGCTACAGCGTTTTCGGCGAATTCCTTGGCCACTACCACATCCACCGGCAGCGGCACGCTGACTTTGGCGGCGATGGCGCGGGCGGTGTCCAGCAGATCAGGCTCGTACAGCGATTTGCCGACATTGTGCCCGGCCGCTGCGAGGAAGGTGTTGGCGATGCCGCCACCGACGATCAACTGGTTGCAGATCTGGCTCAGGCTGTTAAGCACATCCAGTTTAGTGGAGACCTTGGAGCCCGCGACGATAGCCGCCATTGGCTGGGCCGGAGCGCCAAGGGCTTTGCCCAATGCATCCAGCTCGGCAGCCAGCAACGGGCCGGCACACGCGACTTTGGCGAACTTGCTGACGCCGTGGGTCGAGCCCTCGGCGCGGTGAGCTGTACCGAAAGCGTCCATCACGAATACATCGCACAGGGCAGCGTATTTTTGCGCCAGCTCGTCGGTGTTTTTCTTCTCGCCCTTATTGAAGCGCACGTTCTCGAATAGCACGATGTCGCCCGCCTTGATCTCGACACCGTTCAGGTAGTCGGCAATCAGCGGTACGTCACGACCCAACGCCTTGCTCAGGTAGTCGGCAACGGGTTTGAGGCTGTTTTCAGCGGAGAACTCGCCCTCGGTCGGACGGCCCAAATGCGAGCAGACCATGACGGCGGCGCCCTTTTCCAGCGCCAGTTTGATGGTCGGCAGCGAAGCAAGAATCCGCGCATCGCTGGTTACCACACCGTCCTTGATCGGGACGTTAAGGTCTTCACGGATCAATACACGCTTACCTTGCAGATCGAGGTCGGTCATCTTCAACACGGTCATGAGGCTGTCCCTGGTTTACTGTTGTGTGTGAGCAACGCGCAGATAGTGATCGGCGACGTCGAGCATTCGATTGGCAAAACCCCATTCGTTGTCGAACCAGGCCAGCAGGTTCACCAGCCGTGGGCCGGAAACGCGTGTCTGACTGGCATCGACAATCGCCGAATGAGGGTCATGATTGAAATCACAGCTGGCATGCGGCAGTTCGGTATACGCCAACAACCCTTTGAGCGGGCCGCTGGTGGCGGCGTCGCGAAGTATCCGGTTGATCTCGGCGGCATCGGTATCACGCGCTGTCTGCAGGGTGATATCGAGGCAAGAGACGTTAACCGTTGGCACACGCACTGCTTTGGCCTGAATTCGCCCGGCAAGTTCCGGCAAAAGCCGTTCGATGCCGCGCGCCAGACCAGTGGACACCGGAATAATCGACTGAAAGGCCGAACGCGTACGGCGCAGGTCTTCGTGATGATAGGCGTCGATCACCGGTTGGTCGTTCATCGCCGAGTGGATGGTGGTGATGGAAATGTATTCCAGGCCGATGGCCTGATCGAGCAAACGCAACAGCGGCACACTGCAATTAGTGGTGCAGGAAGCATTTGACACCAGCAATTCGGTGCCCGTCAGTTTGTCCTGATTGATGCCATACACGATGGTGGCATCAACATCCGCTTCGCTGGCCATCGGTTGCGAGAACAACACGCGGGGGGCGCCTGCGTCGAGAAAGCGCTGGCCATCTTCCCGTGTGTTGTAAGCACCCGAGCATTCAAGCACCAGATCGACGCCTAGCCCAGCCCAATCGATCCCTTCAGGGGTTGCGCTGCGCAGCACCTTGATGCCGTGCTCGTTGATGTACAAGTAGTCGTCTTCGACCCGCACTTCGCCAGGAAAGCGACCGTGGGTTGAGTCAAAGCGCGTGAGGTATTCGAGACTGGCTATGTCTGCCAGATCGTTCAATGCAACCACTTCAAACCCGGCTTTCGCCCCTCGCTCACACAGCGCGCGCAAGACGCAACGACCGATACGGCCGTAGCCGTTGAGAGCAACTTTATACAGGCGTGGCTGAGGCATGGGGTTCTCGCTGGCAGGTGTTAAAACCTGTAGGAGCGCGCTTGCCCGCGATAAGGCCGGAACGGCCTTCCGATGCAAGACAACATCGTGTGACTGCTGCGCAGCCAATCGCGGGCAAGCGCGCTCCTACAAGGGGAACGCATTACTACTTAGTCTTCAAGCAGCTCTTCAGCCGTACCCAGGATGTTTTCCAGGGTGAAACCGAACTCTTCGAACAAGGCCGGCGCAGGTGCCGACTCGCCGAAGGTGGTCATGCCGATGACCCGACCTTCCAGACCAACGTATTTGTACCAGTAGTCCGCGTGAGCGGCTTCGATGGCGATACGCGCGCTGACTTGCAACGGCAGAACCGTTTGCTTGTACATCGCATCCTGGGCATCGAAGACGCTGGTGCACGGCATGGAAACCACGCGCACGTTACGGCCTTGTGCAGTCAGTTTCTCGTAAGCCAGTACCGCCAGGCCCACTTCGGAACCGGTGGAGATCAGGATCAGCTCAGGCTCACCCACACAGTCGCGCAGCACGTAACCGCCACGGGCGATTTCCGCCACTTGAATGGCATTGCGGGATTGGTGAGTCAGGTTCTGACGAGAGAACACCAGGGCCGATGGACCGTCGTTACGCTCAATCGCGTATTTCCAGGCCACTGCCGACTCCACGGCATCTGCCGGGCGCCAGGTATCGAGGTTCGGCGTGCCACGCAGGCTGGCCAGTTGCTCGATCGGCTGGTGCGTCGGACCGTCTTCGCCCAGACCGATGGAGTCGTGGGTGTAGACGAACAGCACGCGTTTTTTCATCAGCGAAGCCATGCGCACTGCGTTGCGCGCGTATTCCATGAAAATCAGGAAGGTCGCGCCGTACGGTACGAAACCACCATGCAGGGCGATACCGTTCATGATCGCGCTCATGCCGAATTCGCGAACGCCGTAATGCAGGTAGTTACCGCTGAAATCTTCAGCCGTGAGGCTCTTGCAGCCTTTCCAGATAGTCAGGTTGGAGCCTGCCAGGTCAGCCGAACCGCCAAGGAACTCAGGCAGCAGTGGACCGAAGGCATTCAATGCGTTCTGGCTGGCTTTACGGCTGGCGATGGTTTCGCCCTTGGCATCGACTTCGGCGATGTAGGCATCGGCCTTTTCGGCAAAATCAGCCGGCAGCTCGCCACTCATGCGACGGATCAATTCGTTGGCCAGTTCCGGGTGTTCGGCGGAGTAGGCAGCAAAACGTTGATCCCACTCGGCTTCTACAGCAAGACCCGCTTCCTTGGCGTCCCACTCGGCGTAGATATCCGCCGGAATTTCAAAAGGGCCGTAATTCCATTTCAGCGCGGCACGGGTCAGCGCAATTTCCGCGTCGCCCAGTGGAGCGCCGTGGCAGTCTTCCTTGCCTTGCTTGTTTGGCGAGCCGAAACCAATGGTGGTCTTGCAGCAGATCAGCGTGGGTTGCGCGCTTTTACGTGCTGTCTCGATGGCGATCTTGATTTCTTCGGCATCGTGGCCGTCGACATTACGGATCACTTGCCAGTTGTAGGCTTCGAAACGCTTCGGCGTATCGTCGGTGAACCAGCCTTCGACTTCGCCATCGATGGAAATGCCGTTGTCATCGTAGAACGCGATCAGTTTGCCCAGACCCAAGGTACCGGCCAGCGAGCCGACTTCGTGGGAAATGCCTTCCATCATGCAGCCATCACCCAGGAACACGTAGGTGTGGTGATCGACGATATTGTGGCCCGGACGGTTGAACTGCTCGGCCAGCACTTTTTCAGCGATGGCAAAACCGACGGCATTGGCCAAGCCCTGCCCCAAAGGACCGGTGGTTGTCTCGACGCCAGGGGTGTAGCCATATTCAGGGTGACCCGGCGTACGGCTGTGCAACTGACGGAAATTTTTCAGGTCGTCGATGGACAGGTCGTAACCGGTCAGGTGCAGCAGCGAGTAAACCAGCATCGAGCCGTGGCCGTTGGACATGATGAAGCGGTCACGGTCGGCGAACGATGGATTGCTCGGGTTGTGTTTGAGGTAATCACGCCAAAGCACCTCGGCGATATCCGCCATGCCCATAGGGGCACCGGGATGGCCGCTGTTGGCTTTTTGCACGGCATCCATGCTGAGGGCACGAATGGCGTTGGCACGCTCACGACGGCTGGGCATCGCTGATCTCCTGGAACTGAAAGGATGGGATCGGAAAAAAGGTGAGCATTTTCCCTCAGGCATTGCTTCGGGGCAATGACAGATAGTCGTTGGAAGGCCTTTTTCCTGCGCTGTCCTCGTTATTACACGGCCAAACCGGATATTCCTCAGACACAAACCTGTCTGGCGCGTTCACTCGGTGCCGAATGCGCATGACGGACACCACCCATCGACCAATATCAAAACTTTTTGATATTGGTCTTGCGAGACGAACAATCGCTCTCTAGACTGCCAGCCCTATGAACCTTCGCGTGCCTGCAATCCGCCATGATGACAGCGACGATCTGGCTGCCTTGTGCAAAGCCGGAGGCGATCCGCTGCGACTCAATGTGCTGCGCGCGCTGGCCAACGATTCGTTCGGGGTCCTGGAACTGGCGCAGATTTTCGCCATCGGTCAATCCGGCATGAGCCACCATTTAAAGGTGCTGTCTCAGGCCGAGCTGGTAGCGACGCGCCGCGAAGGCAATGCGATTTTTTACCGTCGCGCCCTGCCCCATACCGAACAACCGGGCGGCAGGCTGCACGCGGCACTGCTCGACGAAGTCGATAACCTGGCCTTGCCCGGCGATGTCCAGGCGCGCATTGGTCTGGTGCACCGGCAACGGGCGACCGCCAGTCAGGACTTCTTCGCGCGGGTCGCGGAAAAATTTCGTGCCCAGCAGGACTTGATCGCCGGTCTGGCGCAATATCGCGAGAGCCTGCTATCACTTCTGGACACGCTGAGTTTCAGCCACGACGCCACTGCGGTGGAAGTCGGCCCGGGCGATGGTGGTTTTCTACCGGAACTGGCGCGGCGCTTTTGCCACGTCACCGCGCTCGACAACAGCCCAGCGATGCTGGAACTGGCCCGCCAGGTCTGCGAGCGCGAAGCGCTGGGCAATGTCGAGCTGCAACTGGCCGACGCCTTGAACAACGTCACGGTGCGCGCCGACTGCGTTGTATTGAATATGGTGCTTCACCATTTTGCTGCACCGGCCGAAGCACTTAAACAGCTGGCCCACCTGGTGCAACCAGGCGGTAGTCTGTTGGTGACAGAGTTGTGTAGCCACGACCAGAGCTGGGCCAAGGAGGCCTGCGGCGATCTCTGGTTGGGTTTTGAACAGGATGATCTGGCCCGTTGGGCCACTGCTGCGGGACTCGTTCCCGGGGAAAGCCTCTATATAGGGCTACGTAATGGTTTCCAGATCCAGGTTCGCCACTTTCAGCGACCGGCTGGCAACACTCACCATCGGTAAATTCAGGAAACCCGTCGATATGAGCGAATACTCACTTTTCACCTCCGAATCCGTGTCCGAAGGACATCCGGACAAAATCGCCGACCAGATTTCCGATGCGGTTCTGGACGCCATTATTGCCGAAGACAAGTTTGCCCGCGTCGCCTGCGAAACGCTGGTCAAAACCGGCGTAGCGATCATCGCGGGTGAAGTGACCACGTCGGCCTGGGTCGACCTGGAAGACATCGTCCGTAACGTTATTCTAGATATCGGCTACAACAGCTCCGACGTCGGCTTTGACGGCGCGACGTGCGGCGTGATGAACATCATCGGCAAGCAGTCGGTGGACATCGCCCAAGGCGTTGACCGCAGCAAGCCTGAAGATCAGGGCGCTGGCGATCAGGGCCTGATGTTCGGCTACGCCAGCAACGAAACCGACGTGCTGATGCCTGCGCCGATCACCTTCTCCCACGCACTGGTAAAGCGTCAGGCCGAAGCCCGCAAATCCGGCCTGCTGCCATGGCTGCGCCCGGATGCCAAATCCCAGGTTACTTGCCGTTATGAACACGGCAAGGTCGTGGGCATCGACGCGATCGTGCTCTCCACCCAGCACAATCCTGAAGTGTCCTACAAAGACCTGCGCGAAGGCGTGATGGAGCTGATCGTCAAACACGTGCTACCAGCCGAGCTGCTGCACAAAGACACTCAGTTCCACATCAACCCTACCGGCAACTTCATTATCGGTGGCCCCGTGGGCGACTGCGGCCTGACCGGTCGCAAGATCATCGTCGACACCTACGGCGGCATGGCCCGTCACGGCGGTGGCGCGTTCTCCGGCAAGGATCCATCTAAGGTTGACCGTTCCGCAGCGTACGCGGGTCGTTATGTGGCGAAGAACATCGTCGCCGCAGGCTTGGCTGAGCGTTGCGAGATTCAGGTGTCCTACGCCATCGGCGTTGCACAACCGACCTCGATTTCGTTGAACACGTTCGGCACCGGCAAGTTGCCAGACTCGAAGATTATCGCCCTGGTGCGTGAACACTTCGACCTGCGCCCTTACGCAATCACCACCATGCTCGACCTGCTGCACCCGATGTACCAGGCCACTGCTGCCTACGGCCACTTCGGTCGTACGCCAGTAGAAATGACTGTTGGCGATGACACCTTCACCGCCTTCACCTGGGAGCGCACCGACCGCGCCGACGCCCTGCGCATCGCTGCCGGTTTGTAATAGCACCAGCGTTTCAGGTTAGAAAAAGCCCCCGTCGACGTTGGTCGGCGGGGGCTTTTTTGTGTCCGCTGGAAATCCCTCCGCCATCGCGGGCACTGCAAAATCCTGTAACCAGTCAATGCTCTTCCCCCCCAACCTAGCAACTAGCCTCATAAGCAAACCCCAAGCAAGGATGCTTCGATGCTGTCCGTTCTGCGTGTATTGACCAGTGCTGTTTTCGCGCTCGCCTCGTTAACCGTCAACGCCGACACCTGCCCCGACTGGCCGCCCGCCAAGGTCCGCACCGAAATAGTTGCTCTGCAACAACACATTGCCCAATGGGATGACAGCTATCACCGCCAGGGAGTTTCTCTGATCGCGGATGAGCTTTATGACCAGTCTCGCGCACGCCTGTCGCTGTGGCGTGGGTGCTTTGCTCAGAAGGCGCCTGACGACAATCCGCTGAAAACAGCGGCCGGTCCGCTCGTTCATCCCATACCCCATACCGGGCTGAGCAAACTGCGCAACGAACGCGCAGTCCAAGCCTGGCTCAAGGACCGTGAGGACGTGTGGATTCAGCCCAAGGTCGACGGAGTCGCGGTCACGCTGGTGTATGAAAGCGGCCAGTTGAAGCAGGTCATTAGCCGAGGCGATGGGCTCACAGGACAGGACTGGACCCACAACGCACGCCAGTTACCCGCCATCGCGCAGCACCTGCCCTGGCGGGAAAGTCTGGTGCTGCAAGGCGAGTTGTACTGGCGGCTGGCAGACCACGTGCAAGCCGACGGCGGCAGCCTGAACGCGCGCAGCAAGGTCGCCGGGTTGCTGGCACGCAAGACCATTACCCCGGACGAGGCGGCAAATGTAGGCCTGTTCGTCTGGGACTGGCCAAGCGGGCCGGAGCACCTGACCGAACGCCTCGACGGATTGAGTGCCATGGGGTTCACCGACAGTGCGCTCTATAGCAAGCCCCTGCAAAACTTCGCTCAAGCGCAGCAATGGCGCGAGCACTGGTACCGCAATGCGCTGCCCTTCGCCACCGATGGAGTGGTCATGCGCCAGAGCCAGCGACCCTCTGCACAACGTTGGCAAGCCAAGGCGCCCTACTGGATCGCAGCCTGGAAATACCCCTACGCCCAAGTGATCGCGAACGTGCGCAAGGTCAACTTCAACATCGGGCGCAGCGGCCGAATCACGCCGGTTCTGGACGTGGACCCGGTGCGTCTGGATGATCGGAACGTCAAGCGGATCAATGTCGGGTCCCTGGTACGCTGGCAAAAAATGGACATCCGCCCCGGCGACCAGATCGCAATCAGTCTGGCAGGATTGACCATCCCACGCCTGGACAGCGTGGTGTCACGCAGCGTTGAACGGGCTGAGTTCAACGTGCCGCAGGCGAGCGACTACCACGCCCTCAGTTGCTGGCAGCCGAGCCCGGGATGCGAAAGCCAGTTTCAGGCGCGCCTGGTTTGGCTCGGCGGCAAGCAAGGGCTGGCAATGCCCGGAGTGGGACCTGGCACGTGGGATGCGTTGCTCAGGGCCGGAAAGATTAACGGCCTGCTCGATTGGATGACCCTTGATGCCGTGCAGCTTGCTAACATTGCCGGCCTCGCCGAGCGCAGCAGCGCTAAACTGCTTGGCAGTTTTCAACAGGCTCGACAGCA
This sequence comes from Pseudomonas sp. 5C2, assembly GCF_034314155.1. Lineage (NCBI taxonomy): Bacteria > Pseudomonadati > Pseudomonadota > Gammaproteobacteria > Pseudomonadales > Pseudomonadaceae > Pseudomonas > Pseudomonas sp. 5C2. The sequence continues at coordinate 707,412 of NZ_JAVIWH010000003.1, forward strand.
ACCGTTTCATCGCTGGGTGAAAGCGCTCGGGTTACCGCCGACCGCTGGCGTTGACCTCGGTAGCCAGTGGAGTGAACTGGCGGCCAAGAGTGTCGAACAGTGGATAAGCGAGCCGGGAATCGGTCCAGGAAGGGCCGCACAGCTCAATGCGTTTTTTCAAAATCCGCAGGTACAGGCATTGAGTGAGCAATTGCGGGTGCAAGGGATAGAAGGTTTTTAGGTCAATATCATTTTTCAGGGACAGGCGAGTCTTCGTTCGCTTATCGCGTCACTATTTTCAAGGGAGCCCCCATGAAGTGCTTGTCACCGCTGACCCTGTTCACGGCATGCAGCCTGCTGGCAGCACCGCTGTTCGCCGCCGAGGAAGCCCCCCAACTGACGGGCTGCGCGGCCAAGCGCCAGGACATCAGCGCCCGGATCGAACTCGCCAAGGCCAACGGCAACAGCGACCAGCAAGCCGGGCTGGAAAATGCCTTGAGTGAGGTATCGACCACCTGCGCCGACGCCTCCTTGCTCAAGCAACTTGAACAGAAAGTGCTGGAGGCCAAACGCGACGTCAGCCGGCGCCAGTCAGACCTGACCAAAGCGATGAGCAAAGGCGACCCGGACAAGATCAACACGCGCAAAGACAAACTCGCCGAGTCGCGTAAAGAACTGCATGACGCTCAAGTGGAGCTGGAGAAGGTCGAGCCGAACTATGATTGATACACCGCAAAGCAGTGTGTCAATCACTGCACATCAATGATCGCGAAACTCTTTATGGCATGCCTCGCACGCATCTTCGACCTTCTGCACCGCAGGGCTCAGGGTGCTGGCCTTGAAGGGCTTGGCATTGGTGGCGAGCACCAGTTCCCCGGTGGCCGATTCGAGTGACCGGGCCAGTTCCTGGAAATGTGCCTGTTTTTGCCAGACATCATCCTTGGCGCTGGTATGGTCGGCTTCCTTGACCACGGGGAAATGCTTCCACGGCTCGTGGGCCAGGCTGTCGAGCTTGATCGCGCCGTCGGTGAAGCGCTGGCCGTCGAACGTCACGCGGCCACGCAGCATGCCGCCCAAGTCTTCGCTGGTTTTGAGCATCTCTTTGAAGATCGCCTTGCGCTGACCCAAAGGCGAGTTTGGATCAACGCCGCCACAGGCACTCAGGGTCAGGCAGGCCAGCAATACCACGGAAAGTCTTTTCAAGGTCATGATCACTACAGGCTGGTGGAAACGGCGGCCAGTATCCTCGGCTCATCGCAAAAGACCAAGCGTACCGTTGCCGCAGCAGGAACTTCTCTTAGGCGGAAACGATGAACAACGTCACGATAACCCCCATGCCAATTGCCCAGGCCAGGGAGCGCAAAACTGCCAGGTCCGCCAGGTAAAAAATGATGTACAGCAGACGACTGGTGATAAACAGCACCGCCAGCACATCAATGGTGACCGCTTGGGCGTTACCGACGATGTCGGCAATGATCACTGCGGCGGCAAACGCTGGCGTCACCTCAAAGCTATTGAGTTGCGCTGCATGCGCACGCTTGGCAAACCCTTCAAGATTGTCGAGAAAGGTGCGCGGGTCATGGTTCTCCCGCAGGCCGAACTTGCCGCCACTGAACTTGGCCACGCCGATACATAGGTAAGGCAGGCATATCGCGATCAATATGCACCAGAAAGCAGGAGTCATAAGCAAATCCTTATAGTTTCAGCTTCATTAGAAGCATGCCGAGCAACACTAGCCCACACGCTAAGAGCCTGGGCCGACCAAAAGGTTCTTTCAGGTAGCGCATGCCGAACAACACCACCAGCACCACACTGATTTCGCGCAAGGCCGCAGCCTCTGCCACCGACCCCAGCTGCATGGCCCATAGCACCAGAGCGTAGCTGAACAACACACACAACCCGACGCCTAGCCCAAGGCGCCACTGCTCGCACCAAAACAGGGTAAACGCCTGACGCTTGTTGCATATCGCCAACAATGGAAACGGCCAGGCACTGATCAGCGTCAGCCATACCAGATAGTCCAGTGGCTGCGCGCCGATCCTGAGTGCCTGGCCGTCGATCCACGTGTAGCAGCCGATGCATAGGCCGATCAACCCAACCACCGGCAGCATCGACCAAGGCAAACGCTCGCCGCCACCACCCTGCCACAACAGGCAGACCATGCCGCACGGGATCAATAAAATGCCGAGAATTTGTTGTGTGCTCAATTGTTCGCCAGCAAACATCAGCGTCAACCCCAACACCACCAGGGGTGAAAGCCCGCGCATCAACGGATAGACCAGGCCCAGATCGCCCACTCGGTACGCCCTGATCAGCAGGCCACGATAAACCAGTTCGAAAGCGGCCGAGGCCAGCATCCACGGCCAGACTTCAGCAGGCGGCGGTGTCACGAAAGTAAGCGCCAATACGGCGAAAACCAGAGCGACCCCATCCATGCTGGCGATGACCAATAGCCGTTCGCCACTGAATTTGATCAGGGTATTCCAGGTCGCATGCAGGAGGGCTGCAATCAACACCAAAGCCGTCGCCAGCACTGGCCGCTTCCTTGTTCAAAAGGGTCGTTATCCGGGAAGTTACCGCCGGGAGCAATTGATTCGCCATCTACCAGCAGCTGGATATACTGACACCGATTACGTCACACCCCCGTTGCGCACCCTAACTATTCCAATAATTTTGCTTCTACGGACTCAGCCTTTACCGGATCGAGTTCAGTCGCTCGCCTGCGCACGCCTGATCGGGACGTCAAGACTATCGACATATCCCTTAAGACGGAGCCTCTACACATGCCACTCGCTTTGCTTGCACTCGCCGTTGCCGCTTTCGGTATCGGCACCACCGAATTCGTGATCATGGGCTTGCTGCCCGAGGTCGCCAATGATCTGAGCGTCAGCATTCCTGACGCCGGCCTGCTGATCACCGGCTACGCGTTGGGCGTGGTGTTTGGCGCGCCGATCCTCGCCATTGCTACCGCGAACATGCCGCGCAAAGCCACATTGCTGGGCATGACACTGATGTTCATCCTCGGCAATGTCCTCTGCGCGCTGGCGCCGACCTATGCCACGCTGATGGCCGCACGGGTGATTACCGCCCTGTGCCACGGTGCGTTCTTTGGCATTGGCTCCGTGGTGGCGGCAGGGTTGGTCGCGCCGAACAAACGCGCGCAGGCCATCGCGCTGATGTTCACCGGATTGACCCTGGCGAATGTATTGGGCGTGCCGCTGGGCACCGCGCTCGGGCAATACGCAGGCTGGCGTTCAACCTTCTGGGCAGTGGCCGTAATTGGTGTGATCGCGGTGATTGCGCAAATGGTCTGGCTGCCCAAGGAGATCCCTATGGAAAAGGGCAATCTGGTCACCGAATTCCGCGTATTGGGCAAACCCAATGTATTACTGGCGCTGGCGATGAGCGTCCTGGCGTCGACCAGTCTGTTCAGCGTATTCACCTACATCGCCCCGATTCTGCGCGACGTTACCGGTGTCACCCCGCACGGCGTGACCTTCATGCTGCTGTTGTTCGGCCTGGGCCTGACCGGCGGCAGCATGCTCGGAGGCCGACTGGCCGACAGTCGTTTGCTGCCTGCGCTGCTAGGAATGTCGATTGCCGTCGTACTGATCGTGGCCTTGTTCAGCCAGACCAGCCATTCGGTCATTCCCGCTGCCATTACCCTGCTGCTGTGGGGCGTGGTGGCGTTCGCGTTGTGCCCGATTCTGCAGTTGCTGATCATCGACCAAGCCAGCGATGCGCCGAATCTGGGTTCAACCCTCAATCAAAGCGCTTTCAACCTCGGCAACGCGGCCGGTGCCTGGATCGGCGGCCTGGTGGTTGCCAGCGGCGCCGACCTTGCCGACCTGCCGTGGACGGGCGCAGCCGTCGGGGTATTGACCGTACTGACTGCGCTGTTCTACCTCTATTTGCAGCGGCGTCAGGCGCAAATGGTCAACGTCTGATACTCAGCCGGGTCTACGACATCCTCAATGAGTGTCGCTGTCCTTGAACTGGTCCTTCACGTAGGTGATTTCGGTCTTGCCGTGCGGGGCTGGCAGGCCGTCTTCACCGAGGTTGACGAAGACCAGCTTTTCCACTGTAAGGATGCTTTTGCGCGTAATTTTGTTGCGCACCTGACAGGTCAGGGTAATCGAGGTCCGACCAAATTCGGTCGCGGTGATGCCCAGCTCAATGATGTCGCCCTGCCGCGAGGCGCTGACGAAGTTGATCTCGGAAATGTACTTGGTGACCACCCGTTGATTGCCCAGCTGGACGATGGCGTAGATCGCGGCTTCTTCGTCGATCCAGCGCAACAGACTGCCACCAAACAGCGTGCCGTTGGGGTTGAGGTCTTCGGGTTTAACCCACTTGCGGGTGTGGAAATTCATGCTCACTCCTGACCGTATTGCCAATTGATGGCGCTAATAATGGCAGACCCGGCGCGTTACCTCTATCGGGCATCGGCTTACGTAGCGATTAGTTTTTTGCAGGGTTATGCGATGGAAAGGTCTTGGGCTACGCCTCGAGCACGGCTATAATCGCCGAGCTTCAAAAACGGTCACCGTCGGCTCGATTGTCTAAACAGCCCATGACCGTTCCCGCCACCTGTCCGAGGGGCGCTGCAGCAGGCTTGTCCTGTCAGGCTCGGATGGGGCGTTGCTTGATCGGCTGATCTTACTGAATCAGTCCGGACGGGCCTTAAACGCACAACGGCGCCCATTCGCACACTACGAATGGAGACTCTAAATGAGTGCTGTAATCACGCCTGCAGATTTTAACGACTACAAAGTCGCCGACATGTCCCTGGCTGCCTGGGGCCGTCGCGAAACCATCATCGCCGAATCCGAAATGCCTGCCCTGATGGGTCTGCGCCGCAAATATGCTGGCGAGCAACCGCTCAAGGGCGCGAAGATTCTCGGTTGCATCCACATGACCATCCAGACGGCCGTGCTGATCGAAACCCTGGTTGCTCTGGGTGCCGAAGTACGCTGGTCGTCCTGCAACATTTTCTCGACTCAAGACCAGGCTGCTGCTGCTATCGCGGCTGCCGGCATCGCGGTTTACGCCTGGAAAGGCGAGACCGAAGAAGAGTACGAGTGGTGCATCGAGCAAACCATCCTTAAAGATGGCCAGCCTTGGGACGCCAACATGATCCTCGACGACGGCGGCGACCTGACCGAGATCATCCACAAGAAATACCCGGCGATGCTGAACAAGATCCACGGCGTTACCGAAGAAACCACCACCGGCGTACACCGCCTGCTGGACATGCTGGCCAAGGGCGAGCTGAAAATCCCGGCCATCAACGTCAATGACTCGGTGACCAAGAGCAAGAACGACAACAAGTACGGCTGCCGTCATAGCCTGAACGATGCGATCAAGCGCGGTACCGACCACCTGCTGTCCGGCAAGCAAGCGCTGGTCATTGGCTACGGCGACGTGGGCAAGGGCTCTTCGCAGTCGCTGCGCCAGGAAGGCATGATCGTCAAGGTTTCCGAAGTTGACCCAATCTGCGCGATGCAAGCGTGCATGGACGGTTTCGAACTGGTTTCGCCGTTCATCGACGGGATCAACGACGGCACTGCCGCCAGCATCGACACTGCACTGCTGGGCAAGATCGACCTGATCGTGACCACCACAGGTAACGTCAATGTCTGCGACTCGAACATGCTCAAGGCCCTGAAGAAACGCGCGGTCGTGTGCAACATCGGTCACTTCGACAATGAAATCGACACCGCTTTCATGCGCAAGCACTGGGCATGGGAAGAAGTGAAGCCACAGGTGCACAAGGTTCACCGCACCGGCGCTGGCACCTTCGATCCGCACAACGATGACTACCTGATCCTGCTGGCCGAAGGCCGTCTGGTAAACCTGGGTAACGCTACCGGTCACCCGAGCCGGATCATGGACGGTTCGTTCGCTAACCAGGTACTGGCGCAGATCTTCCTGTTCGACCAGAAGTACGCCAACCTGGCACCGGCACAGAAAGCCGAGCGTTTGACGGTTGAAGTACTGCCGAAAAAACTCGACGAAGAAGTGGCGCTGGAAATGGTCCGTGGTTTCGGTGGCGTGGTCACTCAGTTGACCAAGCAACAAGCCGACTACATCGGCGTGACCGTTGAAGGTCCGTTCAAGCCGCACGCCTACCGCTACTGATTGATCAGGTAGCCCGCTCCCCATAGGAGCGGGCTTGGTCTGGGCCGCATCCGGATGATCGGCCGCGTAGCGGTCGTCGCGATCAGACACGCGAACCGATGTGGTTTCAGCATTTTGAAGGTCGTTCCGACCTTATCGCGGGCTTGCCCGCTCCTACAATGAGATCGGCGTCCATGTCTAACGACCGTCGCTTCAGCTTCGAATTCTTCCCGACGAAGACCGATGCAGGGCATGAAAAACTGCTCACCACGGCCCGTCACCTGGCCAGCTACAACCCTGATTTTTTCTCCTGCACCTACGGTGCCGGTGGCTCGACCCGCGACCGCACGATCAGCACCGTGCTGCAGCTGGAAAGCGAAGTCAAAGTCCCTGCGGCCCCGCATTTGTCCTGCGTGGGCGACAGCAAGGCTGACCTGCGCGCACTGCTAACGCAGTACAAAGACGCCGGGATCAAACGCATCGTCGCCCTGCGCGGTGACCTGCCCTCAGGCATGGGCATGGCCAGCGGTGAGCTGCGCCACGCCAACGATCTGGTGAGCTTCATTCGTGAAGAGACCGGCAGTCACTTCCATATCGAGGTCGCCGCCTACCCGGAGATGCATCCGCAGGCACGCAACTTCGAAGACGATCTGCAAAACTTCGTGCGCAAGGCCAAGGCCGGTGCCGACAGCGCTATCACCCAATACTTCTTCAACGCCGACAGCTACTTCTACTTCGTCGAGCGTGTGCGGAGGATGGGCGTGAACATTCCTATCGTGCCGGGCATCATGCCGATCACTAACTACAGCAAGCTCGCGCGCTTCTCTGACGCCTGCGGTGCAGAAATCCCGCGCTGGGTCCGCAAGCAGCTGGAAGCTTACGGCGATGACGTGCAAAGCATCCAGGCGTTCGGCGAACAGGTCATCACACAAATGTGCGAGCGCCTGTTGCAAGGTGGCGCACCAGGGCTGCATTTCTATACCCTTAACCAGGCAGAACCCAGCCTGGCGATCTGGAATAACCTCAAGCTTCCACGTTAAAAACCAATCTAACGTGATCATCTTGCGCGTGTAACATCCAGCACGTTGAATCAGCCGGATCTCGCCTCATCGAGACTCGGCTGACACCTTGGACTACGTGACTACTTCCAGCGATGCTTCGCATGGCTGCTGTTGGCAAGATGATGCAACGCCGACATGAACAGAAGTGATCCATTAGCCGCAGAGGTCCGATCCGGCGCTTCTATTTAGGCAACGTCCGTCGTAATCTCAGGCGATGTCTCACATTGTCCGACTCCTGACTGCCCTGGTCCTCACTTGTCTTAGCTTCACTGCTTTAGGCGAAAAACTGCGCATCGTCACCGAACCCTGGGCACCTTACGTGTACATGGAGGATGGTCAGGCACGCGGGCTGGACTACGAAACAACGTCGATCATCTTCCAGCGCCTGGGCATCGAAGTGGAGTGGCATTTCCTGCCCTGGAAGCGTTGCCTGGCGATGCTTGAACAGGGCCAGGCCGACGGCGCACTGGATATTTTCCAGAACGCCGAGCGCACTGATTCATTGCTGTACCCCAGCGAACCTCTGTCCGATGTCGAGTTCGTGCTGTTCTACGCCAACGCCCGTCCCCACCCGTTTCAAAGCCTGGAAGACCTGCGCGGCCTGACCGTAGGGGTTTCGCCGGGCTATCTTTACAGCCCGGAATTTAGGGATTCACCGCTGTTCGCCCGTGAAGAAGCGCCCACCCATGAAGCCAATTTCGGCAAGCTTCTGCGCGGGCGGATCGATCTGGTGATTACCGACCGCCGTGTCGGCCAGTATCTGCTTGATGAATTGAAGGTTCGCGAGCAAATCAGCCAGTTGCCAACCGTCATCAGCCGTGAGCCGCAATACCTTGCTCTGCGCAAAAATGTGGGCATGGACCTGCTGGTGCAGCGCTTTGGTGCCGAGCTCAAACGCTTCAAACGCGAACCGGCGTACGCCGAGTTGAGTGCCCGCTATGCTGGCGAGGCGACGCCAACGGCTACCACGTTGCTCACCACGCCACTGCAGCCGGCGTCTGCGCCTGAAAAAACCGTTGAGCAGCAGGAAAGCAGCGCGTTGTGATTGCTCTGTTATACTCCGGCATTCCCGCCAGGCTTACGCCCGGACGCTCGGCCTTGCATAAGGCATCTCGATCACGTCAGTCGCGACTTTTCTTTCCCGCGCCGATATGCCGAGACGCACGTCAAGACCCAGCAGGACCGGACGGGATTGCGTCCTCTAAACGCCATTCACGCCAGGCAAGACCTTCTCAATGGGCCCAGCCCTAACTAAAACAGGATTACTCATGTCCTTTGCTTCCCTCGGTCTCTCCGAGGCTTTAGTCCGCGCCATCGAGGCAGCGGGCTATACCGAGCCTACTCCGGTGCAACAGCGGGCCATTCCCGCCGTGTTGCAAGGTCGCGACCTTATGGTTGCGGCGCAGACAGGTACTGGTAAAACCGGCGGCTTCGCCCTTCCGATTCTGGAACGGTTGTTCCCCAACGGTCATCCGGACAAATCCCAGCGTCACGGCCCGCGCCAACCGCGCGTTTTGGTCCTGACCCCAACCCGCGAGCTCGCGGCGCAAGTACACGATAGCTTCAAGGTGTATGCCCGGGATCTGAAGTTCGTCAGCGCCGTTATTTTTGGCGGTGTCGGCACGAACCCGCAAGTCCAGGCCATGGCTAGAGGCGTTGACGTGTTGGTGGCCTGCCCAGGCCGTCTACTCGATCTGGCCGGTCAAGGCAGCGTCGATTTGTCCCGCGTTGAAATTCTGGTGCTCGATGAAGCCGACCGGATGCTCGACATGGGCTTCGTGCATGATGTGAAGAAAGTCTTGGCTCGCCTGCCAGCCAAGCGCCAGAACCTGCTGTTCTCGGCGACCTTCTCCAACGACATCACGGCCTTGGCAGGCAAGCTGCTGCACAACCCGGAACGCATCGAAGTCACGCCGCCGAACACCACGGTCGAGCGTATCGAACAGCGCGTATTCCGTCTGTCTTCGAGCCATAAACGCTCGTTGCTGGCGCATTTGATTACCGCAGGTGCCTGGGAACAGGTGCTGGTTTTCACCCGGACCAAGCACGGTGCAAACCGTCTGGCTGAGTACCTGGACAAGCACGGCCTCACGGCGGTGGCGATCCACGGTAACAAGAGCCAGAACGCCCGAACCAAAGCACTGGCTGACTTCAAGGCTGGCCAGGTGCGGATCATGGTCGCCACCGATATCGCCGCGCGCGGTCTCGATATCGACCAGCTGCCCCACGTCGTCAACTTCGAACTGCCGAACGTCGACGAAGACTACGTGCACCGTATCGGCCGTACAGGCCGTGCGGGCCGTAGCGGCGAAGCGATTTCGCTGGTCGCGCCGGACGAAGAGAAGCTGCTCAAAAGCATTGAGCGCATGACCAAACAGAAAATCGCCGATGGCGACCTGATGGGCTTCGATATCACAACGGTTGAAGCAGAGAAGCCAGAAGTACGTGAGCGTCCGGATGTGCGTAACCCACGCGCACCCCGTGGCCCTCGCGGCGATGGCCCGACCGGCAGTGGCGGTGGTGGCGGCCGTAAGGATAAAGGCAAGGACAAGGGTCAGGAAAAGCCGGCAGCCGCCGCACGTCCTGAGCGTCCAGCCCAGAAGCCGCGCGAGGGCACACCTGCCCGCGAGCAGCGTCAGGCAACCCCGCGTGCCGACCGTGCCCCGGACGAGTTCCTGGACGACGAAGTGGATAACTTCGGCAACCGCGCTGACTACGTGAGCCCGTACCCGAATAAAGGCCAGAGTCGTGGTCGTCGTCCGGGCGCTCCGGCACCTGCGGCTACCGCAGGCGGTACAGCACCTGCTGCTCGCGCGCCAAGCTCGGGTCGCCCAAGCGGTCCTCGCACCGGCGCTGGCTCGACCACGGGTACACCGCCTGCCGCCCGTTCTGGTCCACGTAACGGCGCGCCACGCGATGGCCAGGCCCGTCGTGACGACGCGCCACGCAATCGTCGCCCTGCCGCCGCTCGCGATGATCAGCCCGCACGTCAGGAACCTGTGGTCAAAGGTCCTCGCGAAGGTGCACCGCAGCCGAAGATCGTGCACAAAGAGTCAAAAAGCGATCGCTTCCCGTCGGCTGATCAACTCGACCAACTGCCAAGCCGTCCACGTGGCGAGAAACCCGCATTGCTGACCCGCAACCGCGAAGGTTAAAGCCAGACACGCTGCATAAAAAAACGCCCCGACCGGGGCGTTTTTTTTGGTCTGGATATCATGCGACTCCAGACATAAAAACGCCGACCCAAAGGTCGGCGTTTTTATGTTGCGAGCAAACCTTACTTGGCTTGAACGCCTTCAAACGAGAAGATCAGCTCAAGTTCCTGGGTTTTAGGGCCCAGATCTTTCTGAATCGCGAAGTCCTTCAGCTTGATAGTGGTGGTGCCTTCAAAGGCTGCACGGTAGCCGCCCCATGGATCTTTGCCTTCGCCCAGGAAATGCGCAGCGATCACGACTGGCTTGGTCACGCCGTGCAGTGTCAGGTTACCGGTCACGTCAGCCGTGTCGGTGCCAGTCGACTTGACCGAAGTCGATACGAATTTGGCTTCCGGGAATTTTGCTACGTCCAGGAAATCAGGGGTGCGGATGTGCTTGTCACGTTCAGCATGGTTAGTGTCGACGCTGGCAGTTTTCAGCGTGACATTAATCTTGCTGGCTTCCGGGTTCTTCGCGTCGAAGCTGAAGGTGCCGTCCCAGTCCTTGAACGTGCCGTAGATGTAGCTGAAGCCCAAATGGCTGATCTTGAAGTTAACGAAGGCGTGCTGGCCTTCCTTATCGACTTTGTAATCAGCGGCCATCACTTGCCCGGCGGACAACAGAGCAGTACCCAGAGCCAGAGCGGCGAGCGTCTTCTTCAACATGCGTTTATTTCCGTTTAGGTTGAACATTAGTCGCGACCCAACATGCGCGTAAGGGTCGCATCGCGATCAATAAAGTGGTGTTTCAATGCGGCCAGGGCGTGAAATCCAGCGAAAATCACCAATGCCCAGGCCAGGTACTCATGAACAGCGCCCGCGACGTCTGCCTGATCGGGGATGCTGGAAATCAACGCCGGCACCTCGAACAGATCAAACACCGGAATCCCCACACCGTCGGCGGTGGAAATGAGGTAACCGGCAAACATCACGGCAAACAAACCGACATAAAGAAACAGATGTCCGAACTTAGCCCCCCATTGGACGAGCCGACTCTGAGCGGACAGTGCAGGAGGTGGCGGGCTGATGAAGCGCCAGACCACCCTGACCACCATCACAGCGAACAAGGTAAGACCGATGCTCTTGTGCAGGTCAGGAGCCGCTTTGCGCCAGGTATCGTAGTAGTCGAGGTCGACCATCCACAGACCCAGTGCGAACAAACCAAAGACAACAAGCGCCACACCCCAGTGCAGCAAGATGCTGACCAGACCGTAACGAGAGGAGGAGTTGCGTAGCTGCATCACAGTTACCTTCAAAAGTGGGTCTCAGACTAACTTTTTATCTATCGAATGAAAGCGCAAAATTTCGCTTTGAAATATCGAGAAATACGATCATAGGCTGACTCCTTTCAGCCGGATGCCAGCATCCCGTTAATGCCCGACCGACAATACTGCACCGTGACAATCGGACATTCGATCCCGATGAGTGGCACCACATTGTCATTCTGCGTCACAAGAGGTTGTTCCGCAGCCACGCATTGCATAGGCTTGCGCGATTGTTTGCCCTCGCGCCATGCGAGTTGCCACCCGGAGATTGCCAATGGGCCTGAATAACCAGTGGATGCAACGCGACCTTGCGGTGCTGTGGCATCCGTGCACCCAGATGAAAGACCACGAAAGCCTGCCGCTGATCCCGATCAAGAGCGGCAAAGGCGTCTGGCTAGAAGATTTTGAAGGCAAGCGTTACCTGGATGCCGTGAGCTCCTGGTGGGTCAACGTGTTCGGTCACTCGAACCCGCGCATCAATCAACGGATCAAAGATCAGGTCGACCAGCTGGAGCACGTGATTCTTGCCGGTTTCAGCCACCAACCGGTGATCGAACTGTCCGAGCGTCTGATCAAGATGACGCCCGAGGGCCTGACCCGCTGCTTCTACGCAGATAATGGTTCGTCCTGCATCGAAGTCGCGCTGAAAATGAGCTTTCACTACTGGCTCAACCGCGGCCAGCCGAATAAAAAGCGCTTCGTCACCCTGACCAACAGCTACCACGGCGAAACCATGGCGGCGATGTCGGTGGGCGACGTGCCGCTGTTTACCGAGACGTACAAAGCGCTGCTGCTCGACACCATCAAGGTGCCGAGCCCGGACTGCTACCACCGGCCTGAAGGCATGGGCTGGGAAGAACACTCGCGCAACATGTTCGCCGCCATGGAGCAGACCCTGGCTGAGAACCACGACACTGTCGCGGCGGTGATTGTCGAGCCGTTGATTCAGGGCGCGGGCGGCATGCGCATGTATCACCCGGTGTACCTCAAGCTGTTGCGCGAGGCCTGTGATCGGTATGGCGTGCATTTGATTCACGACGAAATCGCCGTCGGCTTCGGGCGCACCGGAACGATGTTCGCGTGCGAACAGGCTGGCATCCGTCCGGACTTCCTCTGCCTGTCCAAAGCCCTGACCGGTGGTTATCTGCCCTTGGCGGCGTGCATCACCACCGATGACGTGTACAACGCGTTCTACGATGACTACTCGACCCTGCGCGCCTTCCTCCATTCGCACAGCTACACTGGCAATCCGCTGGCGTGTGCGGCGGCACTGGCGACGCTGGACATCTTCGAGCAAGACAACGTCATCGAGAACAACAAGGCCCTGGCGCAACGCATGGCCAGCGCCACCGCGCATCTGGTCGATCACCCCCATGTCGCCGAAGTCCGTCAAACCGGCATGGCGCTGGCCATCGAGATGGTGCAGGACAAAGCCACTAAAGCCGCTTACCCCTGGCAAGAACGACGCGGTTTGAAGGTGTTCCAGCATGCCCTCGAACGGGGTGCCCTGCTGCGGCCGCTCGGCAGCGTGGTGTATTTCCTGCCGCCATATGTCATCACCCCGGAAGAAATCGACTTTCTTGCCGAAGTGGCCACCGAAGGCATCGACATCGCGACCCGCACCAGCATCAGCGTTGCGGTGCATGAAAACTTTCATCCAGACTTTCGAGATCCAGGCTGATCCCTTGTGGAAGCGCACTTGCCCGCTCCTACAAGGACCTAAACACTTTCAGAGAACGAACATGAGACTGTCCCGCTTTTTTATCGATGCGCCCTTGAGCCTCGGCGAGCACGAGCTGCCAGAAGCCCAGGCGCACTACATCGGTCGCGTATTACGCATGGCCGAAGGTGACGCGCTGCAAGTATTCGACGGCTCGGGCAGCGAGTTTCGCGGCACATTGCTCGAAGTGGGCAAGAAGCGCGTGCGGGTGCAGCTGAATGAACAGTTTGCCGGGCAAATCGAATCGCCGTTGCGGATTCATTTGGGGCAGGGGCTGTCACGCGGCGAGCGTATGGACTGGGCGATTCAGAAGGCGACCGAACTGGGCGTCAGCGAAATCACGCCCATCGTCAGTGAGCGTTGTGAAGTTCGCCTCAAAGATGAGCGTGCAGAAAAGCGCCAGGCCCACTGGCAACAGATTGCAATCAGCGCGTGCGAGCAATGCGGGCGCTCTGTGGTGCCGGTGATTCATGCGCCCATGGTGCTGGCTGACTGGATCAAGAAGACCGAAGCCGACCTGAAGCTGGTATTGCACCCGGTCGCAGAACCGCTGACCAGCCACAACAAACCCGGCACCCTGGCCTTTTTGATCGGCCCGGAAGGCGGGCTTAATGATGCCGAAGTCGATCAGGCCCAGGATGCGGGCTTCCACGCCGCCCGCCTCGGCCCGCGCGTACTGCGCACAGAAACCGCACCCGTGGTCGCATTGAGCGTGGCGCAGCAATTGTGGGGTGATTTCTAAACTGTCGTACCACACCATCCGTAGGAGCTGACTTGTCTGCAATCCAGTGCGGAGCGCTGGCCAAGATGGTGAGTTCACCACCGCTGGAAGGTCCTTCGGGTCGAGCGCGACCCAGGCTTATCGCAGACAAGGGGGACCAAGCGCCTACGGGTTATGTGTCAAAGCACATAAAACATGATTGCCACAAAGTGCAGCAAACTGCCGGCGATCACGAACAAGTGCCAGATACCGTGCCAATGCCGGAAGCGGCTATCGAAAGCAAAAAAGATAATCCCCACGGTATAAAACACCCCGCCGGCCGCCAGCCAAGTGAAGCCCGCCGTTCCCAGCGCAGCCATCAGTGGCTTGACTGCCACCAGCACGATCCAGCCCATCACCGCGTAGATCACGAGGGACATCACGCGCGCCTCGGAGCGTGGCTTGATCTCCTGCAACATGCCGATCACCGCCAGTCCCCAGACAACCCCGAACAGTGTCCAGCCCCATGGCCCACGCAACGTCACCAGGCAGAACGGGGTGTAGCTGCCCGCGATCAGCAGATAGATCGACAGATGATCAACCTTTTGCATGATCACCTTCGCCCGTCCCCGGACGCTGTGATACACGGTCGATACGCTATACAGCAGCAACAAGGTCACGCCGTAGATCGCCGTGCTGACGATCTTCCATACATCGCCGTCCATGCTTGCCAGCACCAGCATCCAGACCGCACCGACAAAAGCCAGCACCGCGCCGACCAGATGCGTCCAGGCGTTGAAGCGTTCTCCGTGATACATGTTCGCAAACCTCCAAAAACACCGACTGCGCAAGGCTCAGGGTTCTACGCGAAAAGTGCAATGCCCCACGCGGGCCCACGCGATATTTTTAAAGCCCTAAATGCTGAAATCGCTTGCAGCCAGCACGCGCTGAGTTAGGCACAATCCACCTGCTCACATTATTGAAGAGCTACGAATAAGAGTCCCTGCCATGCTGATCGACGAAGAACTGACCCTCAAGAAGCTGGAGATCTTCCTGGCTTTTATGCGCACCGGCAATCTCGCGCGGGCCGCAGTGGAGCTGCAGACCAGCAATGTCAGCGTGCATCGGGCTATCCATTCACTGGAGAGCGCCCTGCGCTGCCCACTGTTCAAGCACGAAGGTCGCAACCTGACGCCGCTCGAAAGCGCTTACGTGCTGGAAGAGCGCGCGCAGAAATTGATTCAGGACGTGGTCGCCACAGTGGAGTTGACCCGTCAGGCCGCCGGCTTTTCAGCCGCACGGTTCAAGTTGGGCTCGCTGTACTCGTTGACCATCAAGACAGTGCCGCAGCTGATCATGGGCCTGAAACTGCGTCGCAGTGAGCTGAACATCGATTTGATCATGGGCTCCAACATCGACCTGTTCTACAAACTGAAGAACATGGAAGTGGACGCGATTCTGGTATCGCTCAATGAAAGCGTCAACGATCTTGACTGCGAACACCTGCCGCTGTTTTCCGATGATATTTTCCTCGCCGCGCCCGCAGAGTCACCGTTTTCACAGCAAAGCGAAGTGGATTTGAGCGATCTGCGCGAAGCGACATTCATTACCCTGGCACAGGGTTTCGCGACGCATCAGGACGGGGTTCGAGTGTTCCAGCAGGCGGGCTTCGAGCCAAAGGTGGCGATGCAGGTCAACGACATTTTCACCCTGCTGAGCATGGTCAGCTCCGGGGTCGGTTATGCGTTGCTGCCAGGACGAGTGGCCGCCGTTTATGAGAATAGGGTGCGCTTGATTCCGTTGCAGGCACGCTATCGGATGCAGCAGCATATTGGTGTCGTGTTCCTCAAATCGAAGGAACGCGACCCAAACCTGCTGGCGTTTGTGGCCGAATGCCGGATGTACGCCAACCGGCATTCGCAGCCTGAGACTTGAAAAGCTTCGTAGCGGGACGCGTAGGTATAAGTGACTATGCGTCCCGCTGCGAATGGCGTTGTTACGCCCCCATAATCCCGCGCACGATGAAGTACAACACCGACGGCCCCAACAGGCAGCCCAACCCGGTGTGGAAGGTCGCGGTCAGGGCGCCGTAAGGCACCAGCCGACGGTCCGTCGCCGCCAGGCCTGCGGTCACGCCGCTGACCGTGCCGGCCAAACCACCGAACACCATCGCCGAGCGCGGGTTATCCAGGCCCATCCAGCGTGCAGCCATCGGTGTGCCGACCATCACAAAAATCGCTTTGATCAAGCCTGTCGCGATGGACAGCGCCACCACATCCGAACTCGCGCCAATCGCTGCGCCGGTTACCGGCCCGACGATGTAAGTCACCGCACCTGCGCCGATGGTGGTCATGCTGACCGCATCACGATAACCGAACATCCAGGCGATGCTCGCGCCAACAATGAACGGCAGTGTGGTGCCCAATAGCAAGGCAACGACCCCTATCAATCCGGCCTTGCGCGCCTCACTGGCTTGCACTTCGAACGCTGTAGCGACAATGGCGAAGTCACGCAACATGGCACCGCCCATCAAGCCGATGCCCGAAAACAGCGTGAGGTCCGCCAAGCCTTTTTGTCCGCCCGTCATGGTACCGCCGACCCACGCCAGTACCAGCCCGATAACGATGGCAATGGCCGAGCCGTGAATGCGCCCGAACGTCAGTCTTCTTGAGATCACCACCGAAATCCACATCACCACGCCGATAAAGGCGAACGCAGTGACCAGGCCGTTATTTGCCAAACCTTTTTCCATGAGCGCCCACATATCAACGCCCCCCTACCGACGTCACACCGGGAATAAGCGTCGGCTCTTCGTCCGGCAAAGGTTCGCCCTTATGAGTTCGACTGATCAGCGCAATGGCACAAGCACAAACCACCACCGAGCCAATGGCCGCCAATACCGCAACCGGTCCACCGTGCAAGGCTGCGACCACGTTCTGTTGCGCGGCCATGGCGACCACGACAGGAATGTACATGGCACCCCAGAAACCCACGCCCAAGTCGCATTCCTTGGTCATACCGCCGCGGTTGTGCATCCACAGACGGGCGCAGATCAACAGGATCATGGCAATGCCAACCCCGCCCACATTGGATTTAACGCCCAGCAGCATGCCGAGCATATCGCCAAGAATGACGCCTGCCAGGGTGCAGATAGCCAGTAAGGCCACACCGTAAATAATCATTATTTTTATCCTCACATTGCGTTGCCGAAGTTGTTGTTTTTATCCTTCGCAGCTGGCGTACGGTCTAGGGGTTGCGGGTTTCCTCCTCTCGCAGCAGCGCACTCAGCGTATCCAGGCGAGCCCCTTGAAAGGCGACTGCCGCTCCTTGTTCGAACACTTTTCTGGCCAGGCACGTCAACACGGTGCCTGGCGGTAACTCGATCTGTAGACGCACGCCGCGCTCATACGCGGTTTGCACGGTGCTGCGCCAATCAATCACCCGGCACATGTTGAACGCCAGGTCGTCGCGTAATTTATCGGCGGTCAGCACCAACCGCGCAGTACTGCCGCTGAGATAGCGCAAGGTCGGGGCCTGCACAGACACTTTGGCAAAAGCCTCCGCCAACGTTACAGCGGGTTGCTCCAACAAGGCGCAATGAGATGGCACACTGACCGCCAGGCGCTTGACCGCCGAAGCACCGATTTTTTTTGCTCGCTCGGCGACCTCTGCCATCGCGCCATCGCTGCCCGCGATCACCAACTGGTTATCCGCATTGATATTGGCAAGATAAACCGGCGTGTCCGGGCCGTGAACCTGCCCGATCAACGCTTCGACAGCAGGTTGATCCAGCCCCATGATTGCAGTCATGCCGTAACCATGAGGGTAAGCGCCCTGCATCAGCTCACCGCGCAGGGCCACCAGACGCACGGCATCGCCAAACGCCAGCGAACCGGCAATCACCGCCGCTGGATAAGCGCCGATGGACAAGCCTGCTACGTAATCGGGGGGGCTTGCGCGCTCGATCAGCACGCGGGCACACGCCACACCCGCAATCAACAAACACAACTGCACGGCGCGGCTATCGGCCAGGGCTTCGACCGAATCGAGTGCCAGTACCTCTTCACCCAGTTCGTCGCTGGCCTGGCGCAGGCAATCGCGGACCAACGTTTCGTCCGGCAAACGATGCAGCATGTGCGGCTGTTGCGCGCCCTGGCCGGGAAACACCATAAGGCTGCTCATGCGGCGTGCTCAATCAATCGCCAAGGATCGCTGAGCAGACACGCGCCCTCAGAAGTTTTAAGCAGGACTTTGCGCGCTGGGCCAGCCCACTCGCGCAAGGCCATACCGCCGCCAGGGACTTGTAATTGCAGATCGATCCGGCAGCCCGTTCGCGTCATCGTCGCATCCAATACGCGGACCAGCTCGGCCGCCTGCTCGCGGCTGAAGAACTGTGGCGTGCGCAAAATCAAATCAAGGTCACTGTCACGATGCAGCGCAGCCAACCCGCTGGCCAGTTCAAAACCGGCACTGCCGCTGACGCCCCACACTAACCCCAGGTCTTCCATCAGCGGCCGAACCTGCGCCAGTGCTCGTAGCGCAGGCCAGTCGCGACCCTCTTGACTCTCCACATGAATGAGTTGCTCCGGCTGCACCTGGCGCTGGACATCTGCGCACTTGATCAGCGTGGCGTAGCGCTGTTCGCGCTGCTGACCACGAACACCGACCGCGATCTTATCCGCTGAGCACACCGCGCGACGCACCACCACTGGATGGCCAAGGCTCAACGCCTCGGCGACCCAGCTCGGCGCATCGTCAGCCAGCGCGTGCACAGGCAACCCCCAGAGCAAGTCGTGGGGCAGCACAGCAACGGAGGCGTTCATTTACCACTGCGCCCGGAGTAATTCACGCACCTTGGCAGACGCCGCACGGTTGCTCGCACCCAGGCGGCTGGCCAGGTCCGTGCCGGTCGCTTGCACATCCTTGATCGCCAGTGTCAGGCACGCCTGAACATGATCAATGTCTTGCGCCGTCGGTTGCTCAATCTGGCTGACGGACAGACTTTCCCACAGCAACCCGAGGGTCGCGTAACTGTCGATGTCGTAGGCCATTGGCGGCACGCTGGCGGCCAGTTTTTCCAGCTCCTCAACGGTGCGCAAGGTGACCCGGGCGGCTGAAGCCTTGCCCATGGCATGCACCATGACGCCCGGGTCACGCAGGGCAATCAGACGGTTGGCCTGATAACCATGAGCCAGAAAGGCACCGGACATGGCCTTGCCCACCAGTAAAGCAATCACCGGATGCCCGGCCAGACGCGCGCGCGCATAGCTGTCCACCGCACCGGCGAGGGCTTGATGAATGCCCAGCGCTTCTTCGCGCCGACCGTACGCCTGGCTCGGCACATCGACAATGACGATCAAGGCGCGCTTGTGCTCACTGCGCTGATCCAGCGTTATCGCGTCATCCACCGCCTTGGCCAATCCCCACCCTTCAAGCAGCCCGACTTCGCCGTTGCGCGCCCGAGGGAAACGGTTTTCAGGGTCAGCGACCACCGCCAGAAAACGTACCGGCTGATCGCCCAGCATG
Source organism: Pseudomonas sp. 5C2 (assembly GCF_034314155.1). Lineage (NCBI taxonomy): Bacteria > Pseudomonadati > Pseudomonadota > Gammaproteobacteria > Pseudomonadales > Pseudomonadaceae > Pseudomonas > Pseudomonas sp. 5C2. Next base: position 726,976 of record NZ_JAVIWH010000003.1, read on the forward strand.
CCGTCGGCCACCTTGAGCGATGCAGGCAAACCCACAACTTCAGTCGCCCCGCCACTCAACGCCAAAAACCAGTGCAACCCGCGTTGCGAATACTCGCTCATGGTTACGTACTCGCTCATGGCCGTTCTCCTTGATAAAGGGTGCGCACCGTCTGTGGATCGATTTGGGGTGCTGTATCCAGCTGCGCCAGGCGCTGCAGAAACAGTGCGTATTGACCGCTGCGTTGCTGTTCAGGCAAACCCTGCTTGAGCCAGGTATCGACCTGACGCTGAATGCTCGTCACATCATCAATCGAGAAACCATCTGCCAAGCCGCTGGCGAAGCGCTGCTCACCCCCGGTCAGGCTCCAGATGAAAGGTCGGTTGCGCGAGTCGTACTCTTCGATGCCTGCTTCCTGCTCAATCACCTGTGGTCCGTTCAAACCCAGACGGGCCTCGCGAGTCACCAATATATAGCTGCATAGACCGGCAGCGATGGACATCCCGCCGAAGCAGCCAACGCTCCCGGCAATCACACCAATCACCGGCTGGTACTGGCGCAAATCGACAATCGCCGCGTGGATATCAGCAATCGCCGCCAGCCCAAGATTGGCCTCTTGCAGGCGCACACCGCCGGTTTCCAGGAGCAACACGGCGGCGGTTGGAATGCCGTTACGGTTGTCCTCGGCGGCCAGTTCCAGCGCACCCGCAATCTTCGCCCCGCCGACTTCGCCGAGGCTACCGCCCTGAAACGCGCCTTCAATGGCGGCGACCACCACCGGCAGGCCGCCGATAGAACCTTTGGCGATCACCACGCCATCATCGGCCTGCGGCACAACGCCTTGCTTGGCCAGCCAAGGCGACATCATCCGGGCGAAAGGGTCGAGCAACTCACGGAAGCTCCCGGCATCCAGTATGGCGCGGGCACGTTGGCGAGCATTGAGTTCGACGAAGCTGTGCTGACGCAATAAACGCGCGTTGTCAGTCATGACCTATCTCCTCGAAACCTTGCTCCAGACGCAACCGCACCACACCCGGCGTCGCGCCGAAATCATGAATATCGATGGCCAGCGCGGGCGGCAATTGCCCGTCGAACATGCGCTCGAACAAGTGCTGCCAACGGGCGGCACTGCCGTTGACCGATGTCACCACCTGTATCGATAGCTTGCCCGGCTGACCCGGCTCAAGCAGGGCTTCCAGATCACCCGAACCGACACAACCCACCAACGCACGCCTCAGGGGCGGCTGCCCGGCAGGGAATTCAAAAGACAGGGTTTCCATGATCAAAAAATCCTCGATTGATCGCCGAGCCCAGGCTCAAGGCTATCGATAAACAGGCACGCGGCGAGCAGGTCCGCAGCGCCACCCGGCGATGCGTTCAGGCTCAACAGCTGTTGATCCAGTTCATGCAGGCAACGCCGACCGCCGAGGCTGGCGCTGCCGCCAGCATCCAGGACCCGTTGCGCGCCGAGTTGCATGGCTTCAAGTCCCGGCTGGCCAGCGCGGTACAGCACACAGGTGTCGGCCAGGGTGGTCATGATCGCCAGCAGCGCATCGAGTCGAGCGCTCTGTTCGCCGTGCCCGGCGGCGCGGCTGCGTTGCAACTGCGGCAGGCCATGTTGGATCACGGCTGGAAAGCCCAGCTGCGCCTGCTCCCGAGCGCCGCGTGCGCCATAACGCTGGGCGACTCTGGCACCGTGGCTGTTCTGCAACGGCGAATGGCGGTCATCGATCAATGCCAGTTTCGCTGCCCGCAGGCTCATGCCCGCCGCCGTGCAATGGCCAGGCTCCAGGGCCACCGCCGTCACCAACAGACCCAAAGCCCAAATAGCCCCACGATGGGTGTTCACGCCACCGGTGGTGTTGAGCATCACCACTTCACCTTCGCGACCGATCCGGCCCACGGCCTCGCGCAGTGGCTGGCCAACGACGCCAAACTCAAGGGCGGCTTCGGCCATGTGCTTGAACGCTGGCCACAACGACAGCGCAGAAGCGTGCATCAAGCCCAGGTGCAGATCCTGATGCGCGCCGCTACCGCGACGGTCGACCAACGCCGGTTTCGGCGACAGGTCTGCTTCATCGATCAGCGCATCCACGGCCAGGTCAGCCAAACGGTCGGCCAACGAAACAACGACAGGTTGCAGGTTGAGTGCGCGCATCACCAGCTCCTGAATTGGGCGGGCGGGTTGTACAGGCCGCCGGACCACTCGACCAGATCGGCGACGCTTTTCGCGGCCAGCAATTCGCGGCTGGCGTCGGTGCGGCGGATGCCCAAATCTTCAGGTAAGGCGATCAAGCCTTCGCGGCGCATGCGCGCTGTATCTTTAGGGTTGTGACGCATGCCGATGGCCGTCACGCCTGCGACCGCAGCGATCATCGCCTGACGCTCTTCCAGAGTCCGCGCCTTGTACAGATAGGCGATGCCTTCTTCGGTGAGCAAGTGGGTCACGTCATCGCCGTAAATCATGATCGGCGCCAGTGGCATACCGCTCTTCTTCGCCACATCGATCGCGTCCAGGGTTTCGACGAACGTCGGTTTACCGCCTTCCTGGAAGGTCTCGACCATCTGCACCACCAGCTTCTTGCCGCGCTCAAGGTAGGCGGCCGGACCGTCACCGGTCTGCTGGCGCATGTCCAGCCAGGCCGGGGTCGCATGACGACGGCCGTGCGGGTCATGGCCCATGTTCGGTGCGCCGCCGAAACCGGCCAGGCGCCCACGGGTCACGGTCGAGGAATGGCCATCGCCATCCACCTGCAACGTTGCGCCGATAAACAGATCAACCGCGTACTGACCGGCCAATTGGCAAATCATCCGGTTGGAGCGCAGCGAGCCGTCACGGCCGGTGAAGAACACGTCCGGTCGCGCAGCGATGTAATTTTCCATGCCCAACTCAGTGCCGAAGCAATGAATGCTTTCGACCCAGCCACTTTCGATGGCTGGAATCAGCGTTGGGTGCGGGTTGAGGGTCCAGTTGCGGCAGATTTTACCTTTCAGGCCCAGAGACTCGCCGTAGGTGGGCAAAATCAGCTCAATGGCGGCCGTATTGAAACCGATGCCGTGGTTCAGCGACTGCACATTGTGTTTTTCATAAATGCCGCGAATCGCCATCATCGCCATCAACACGTGCACAGGCTTGATGTGGCGCGGGTCACGGGTGAACAGCGGCTCGATGTAAAACGGCTGATCCGCCACCACCACGAAGTCGACCCAGGACGCTGGAATATCGACCCGAGGCAGGTCACTGACATCATCCACCAACTGATTGACCTGGAAGATCACGATGCCATCGCTGAACGCCGCCGGTTCGACCAGTGCCGGCGTGTCTTCAGTGCTGGGGCCGGTGTAAATGTTACCGGCACGATCCGCCATGAAGCCGGCCGCCAACACCACGTTGGGGATCAGATCGACCACCAGCCGTGAGTACAATTCGATGTAGGTATGGATGGCGCCGATTTCCAACAAGCCATCTTCCAGCAACTGGCTGATGCGCAGGCTTTGCGTGCCGGCGAAGGAAAAGTCCAGCTTGCGGGCGATCCCGCGTTCAAACAGATCCAAATGCTCGGACCGGCCGACGCTGGGCATGATCATGTGCAGATCGTGCAGCTTGGCCGGATCGACCTTGGCCAGGGAACGGGAAAGAAAATCTGCCTGCTTCTGGTTGTTGCCTTCAAGCACCACACGGTCGCCGGGGGCCAACAAGGCTTCCAGCGCGGCGACGATATTCTCGGTCGGCAATACCACGCCATCGGCGAGAGACCGCACCTGCTCGAGTCGCCGCTGCTTTTCGCTGCGCCGACGCGACCAGCGCGGATCGGGTGTATTTATTGTTGTCATGCTCACTCCACGCGTTTTCGCTGTCGTGAGCCACCTTATGAGGGAATGGTGAAGCGCATCAATCAAGCAAGGGATGAAATCATTACGGCTGGAGTAATGATTTCAGCCAGACGCTGATCCTCTGTAGGAGCTGACTTGTCTGCGATCCAGCGCGAAGCGTTGGAAAAAGTAGTGAATTCACCGCCGCCGGAAGGCCGTGCCGGCCTTTTCGCGGGCAAGCGCGCTCCTACAGTTTGCTGCGCGACAGCGCGGCGTCGAAGACAGGGCGGAATCTCCTACATGGACCCTGTAAATCAAACCGCCCAGTTGATCTGATACCGAGTGCTGCGCCCGCCGCCTGGGAGTTTCTCCAGACAGCCTTTGTCCAACAGATCACGGAGATGCCGGGTGGCGGTGGCTTTACTCACTTTCGCAACGGTCTGGTACTGCGCAGCGCTAATACCCGCGTCGAAACCTGCGCCAGGTTTATCAACCAACACATCCCCGTCGAGTAAACGGTTGAGCACTTTAATTTGCTCGGCAGAGAGGCCGTGCTCGCGGTACTGCTGCCAATAGCGCGCCTTGGCCAGGACTCGGTCAATGCGCTTTATGGCCTGCTCCAGCGTATGCAGCAACGTGTGCAGAAACCACTCCAGCCATGGCGTGATATCCAGCGTAGCCTTCTGACTGGCTTCGAGAATGCTGTAATAGGATTGACGCGCACTGAGGATGCTTGCCGACATCGCATAAAAGCGAATGGACTGATCTTCGCCTTGAGCCAAAGCAAGGTCGGTGATTGCGCGCGTCAGACGACCATTGCCATCGTCAAACGGGTGCACCGTCACGAACCAGAAATGCGCGATGCCCGCTCGCAACAACGGGTCGAGACTGGCGTCTGTACGACTACTGTTGAACCACGCAAGGAAACGAGTGAGCTGTACGTCCAGCCCTGCTCGCGGTGGCGCCTCAAAGTGCACGGTAGGCCGATCCAGCCTTCCAGACACCACTTGCATCGCCTCTTCGCCGCGCAAGGTGCCGACGCGGATACCACGCATCAGCACCGTTTCTTCCGCAGGAAAGAGCAACGTATGCCAGTGCAACAACCGCTCAAGGGTCAAGGGCGACAGGTGTTGCCGGGTGGCATCAAGCATCAGCTCAGCCAAACCCTCGCTGCGTTGACTGACACGCTGATCCCCCGTTAACCCCAGGCGACGCGCCAGAGAAGAGCGCACAGATCCTGCATTCAGCTGCTCACCCTCAATGGCCGATGAGGTAATGATGTTCTGCAGCAACGTATCCAGTTCGGTCTGCGCGCTGGCATCTACCCCTGCCGCACCGATCATTCCCAGCAACCGCCCCTGAGCCTGCGAGCACCCCCGTAACAACGGCGCGAGTCGATCAGCCCGCCACGTGAAATGCGGCCAGTCGGATTGCTGCCATATCCAGTCGGTGGGTTCGTTCATGGGTCGTCCTGAAACGTGTGAGCCGAATAAAAGCGTTATTCGGCTCATTAGGTGAGCCGATTGTGCGATTTATTCGGCTCATCGTCTATATCGCAGGCACGCCCACACCGTCTAAACCAACCCCGCCGCCACCAACAATTCCTCCAGGCCCACCAGGTCCGGGATTTTCGCGACGGTGTCGCCGACTTGCACCGCCGCCAGTTCCAGTTCGGCCAAGGGCACGTCGACGTAGCTGAGTTGGCTGTCGAGTTTGCAGGAGCGAGGAATGCCCTGGGTCAGCAGCGCAATGAACTCAAGGTCGGCGCGGCCACCCAGGGCGTTGAGAACGACGATACGGGCCCGGCCGCCGACGCGGGTGCGGCTGCCGCAGGTGGCTTCGAAGCTGAGCAGCGGCAAGGTGCGGTTACGCCAGTAAATCGGTCCCAGGTACCAGATGGGCGCATCGGGCTCGGCGTTGCTGTCCTGATAGTCGATCAGCTCAGCCACGGCGACGTTGGGCACCAGCAGGTTGCGGTCGCCCAAGGGCAGCAGCAACCCCGTCAGGGTGGTCAGTTGGCTGGGGGTTGCGCTAGACATGTACCGGACTCCATTGGGCGATGCTTTCCAGCAATACTGACTCCTGATACGGCTTGCTCAGGTAGTCGTTAACACCAATAGCCATGGCGTGGTCGCGGTGTTTTTGTCCGGAGCGGGACGTGATCATGATGATCGGCAGGTCTTTGAGCCGGTCGTCATTGCGAATTTTGCTGGCGACTTCGAAGCCGTCCATGCGCGGCATTTCGATGTCCAGCAGCAGAATGTCGGGGGTGTGTTCCTGCAACAGCGCCATGGCATCGATTCCGTCTTTGGCCGTCAGCACACTCATGCCGTTGCGCTCAAGCAGACGGCTGGTGACCTTGCGCACCGTCACCGAGTCGTCCACCACCATCACCAACAACGGACGGGCTTGTGTGACCTCAATGAACTTCGGTGCTCTTTGGCCCGCGGCATGCTGCGCTTGCAGACGACCATACAAGGCGCGGATATGCGCTGGCAGATCGAGAATGAACACCACGCGCCCATCGCCAAGAATGGTCGCGCCGGAAATGCCCTGCACCCCGGCGAATTGCGCACCGAGGCTTTTCACCACGATTTCCCGCGAGCCCGCCAGCGCATCCACCTGCACGGCCACCCAATGGTCGTGCACATGCACCAACAGCACGGGCAACGGCTGGGTCTGGCCGAGCAGTTTGGGGGGCAGGCCATTGTTCAACAGCTCGCCGAGGTAGCGCAGCTCGTAGCTTCGCTCGGCGAAGTGGTAGCGTGGTGGATCGGACAGGTAACAGGTTTCCAGCTCGCCGGGCATCACCCGCACGATGCCTTCGACCGTATTGAGCGGCACCGCGTATTGCTCTTCCCCGCACTGCACCATCAACGCCCGGTTGACCGACACGGTGAACGGTAAACGGATTTGAAAGCACGTGCCCTGCCCCGGCGTCGAGTCAATGACCATTGAGCCGCCAAGCTGTTTGACCTCGGCGTGCACCACGTCCATGCCCACGCCGCGACCGGAGATCTGGGTGACTTTTTCGGCCGTGGAAAACCCGGCCTGGAGGATAAACTGGAGCAACTCGTAATCACTCAGTTCGGCATCCGCTTCCATCAAACCACGCTTTATGGCTTTGCGGCGCACGGCCCCGAGATCAATACCGCCGCCATCGTCACGCATCTCGATGACGATATCGCCGCCTTCGTGAACCATGCTCAGGCTGATCCGCCCCTCTTGCGGCTTGCCTACGGCTCGGCGTTCTTCGGCACTTTCCAGACCGTGATCGATGGCATTACGCAGCATATGCTCCAGCGGCGCGACCATGCGTTCCAGCACGCTACGGTCCATTTCACCTTCTGCGTCACCCACGTCGAAGCGAACCTGTTTATCCAGCTCGCCGGAGACCTGACGCACGATCCGCCGCAACCGTGGGAGCAGGCGTTCGAACGGCACCATGCGCGTGCGCATCAGGCTTTCCTGCAACTCCGTATTGACCCGCGCCTGTTGTGACAACAGCGCTTGCGCGTCGTGATTTCGGGTGTCGAGGGTTTCTTTAAGGTCGAGCAGGTCGGATGCAGACTCGAACAAGGCCCGCGAAAGTTGCTGCAACTGCGAATGACGGTCCATCTCCAGCGGATCGAATTCTTCATAGCCCAATCGCTCGGCTTGCACCTGCTCGCGGCTGAGAATTCGCCCCTGGGTTTCGATGTCCAGACGCCGCAACTGGTCGCGCATGCGCTCGATGGTGGTTTCCATCTCAACCAAAGTGACATGGGCATCGCTGACTTGCTGTTCGATACGCTCCCGGAAGATCGACGTTTCACCCGCCAGATTGACCAGGCTTTCCAGCTGTTCGGCCGCCACCTTGACCGTTTCCGGTGGGGTGCGCTCAGCCTCGGCTTCGGCCGTCGAAGACACTGCCACCGCGCTGGAGGGTGCAGCCTCGCGCGGCGCATCGTCCAGTGTCGCTTTGGCGGTGAGCGACCCCAAGCCGTTTGGGCTGCTGAAACGATGGATGCTCTCGATCAACAACGTGGCGCTGGGCAGCGGATGCCGCGCACGCACGGCGTCAAGCATGCCAGCCAACAGGTCGTGCCCGCTTTGCAACAGGCTGATCAGCAGTGGATTACTGTGCAACAACCCGGCTGACAGGCCTTCATAGAGAAATTCAAGTTCATGGGCCAGGTCGCCAATCGGGGCGATTTCCACCATCCGTGCGCCGCCCTTGAGGGTGTGCAGATCACGCAGCAGGTTTTCCACCTCAACCGTGTTTTGCGGCTCGTCCTGCCAGCGGGTCAAGGCGCCGCCGGAGCTTTCGACAATGTCGAAGCCTTCCTCAAGGAAGATCTCCAGCAATTCAGGGTCGCGCTCTTCGAGGATATCGACCGCTGATCTGACGGGTTTCGGCTCGACGTCAGGGCGTGAACCTTGGCCAGTGCCCTGGCGAAAATCACGGATATATTCAATCAACTCAGCCGGACTGCTGAGCGGCTGATGGTCTTGCAATTGCTCCAGCAGGATCGCCAGAAGGTCGTGGCTTTGCAGCAGCAAGTCAGCCAATGCGGACGAGTGACAGTAGCGGCGGTCGATCAAGCCTTCGTATAGGGATTCCAGCTCATGACCCAGATCGCCCACGGGGCCGATTTCAGCCATGCGCGCGCCGCCCTTGAGGGTGTGCAAATCGCGTTGCAGCGAGGACAGCGGCAACGGGTTGTCAGGATCGGACAACCAACGGTGCAATGCCTGCCCGGCGCTGTCGAGAATATCCACCGCCTCTTCGAGGAAGATTTCCACGATCTCGTCATCGAGGCCGCTTAGCGGTGCATCGGTCTCTCCGGGCTCCTGCACTGCGGACTGAATAGCGTGTTCAACCGACTGTTCAATCGCGAGTTGCTCGGTCGCTGCATTCAGTTCGGTGATGCTCAGCGAGCGGCTACCGTCGCTTTTGATCAGGCCCATGGCGCCAGGGTCGAGGGCTTGATCGAGCAATTCGCGCAAGGCCCGAATGCGCTCCGGGCTGGCATCCACCTCTTGGCCTGCCGCCACTTGGTCAAGCATGTCGATCAGGGCTTCGTGCGCCCTTTCAACCTCATGAAAGAAGCGCTCGCTGACCGCCAGGCTGCTTTCTTCAACCGCGCCATACAGGTCCAGCAGTGCCTCACACAGCTCATCCACCTGCGGCAGATCGGCCATGTGCGCGCCATGACCCAAGGTGGTCAACTCGTCGAGCAGAGCGCTTAATTCCTGGCGCTCGCCGGGATGCTGCTGCCAGCGCTGCAACAGGCTTTCGGCATCGAGCAGAATGTCCATGCCCTCGGCCAGAAAGGTCGCGATCAATTGCGGATTGCGCTTGATGCGCAGGCCGTTGCTCGGTGCGCTAAGGGCAGCCGCCAGGCGGATGTCCAGCAGCGAATGCGCCTCGTCGATCAGCGCCGCTGCGCCCACGATGGTAGCCAGCGGGTCACTGTCGAGCTGGAGCAGGCCCTGTCGAAACAAGGGTTCGGCGGCCTTCAGTAGCTGAATTTCTGCCTGCCTCAGCGGAATCAGATTGGATTTAAACTCGAGGATCAACTGATCCAGGGGTCTGGCCAACTCGGCTATGGGCAGCACGCCCGCCATGTAAGCGCTGCCTTTGAGCGTGTGCAGGGCGCGCTGCAGGTCGTCGCTGATGGGCGGTGACACCGCTTCGGTGGCGCTGTCGAGAAAGCGATTGAGCGTGTCGAGATGGCTTCGCGCTTCCTGACGGAAAATCTCCAGCAGATGCGGGTCCAACGCCTCATCGTTGGCATTGACGGTATGAGCCATGACCGCAGCGATGAGCACCTCTTCGCCCTTGGCCAGCGCGTGGGCACATGCAGCCAACAGGTCGACATCATCACGCTGATGCTGGGCATTGTCGGCGAATTCGCGAATAACCTCAGGCAATAAGGCCAGCACGTCAGCCAGTAAACGCCGAACGCGCTGATCGGGTTTGACGCTGTTCTCCATGATCCGGTTGAGCAGGTTCTCCGCGGACCAGGCCAACTCGCCGAGGATCAACGCACGGACCATCCGCCCGCTGCCTTTTAGGGTATGAAATGCCCGGCGGACTTCGGTCAGCGCGGCGGTATCACGAGGGTCATCGAACCATTGTGGCAAGTGCTCGTGCAGCGCCACCAACACCTCATCGGTCTCTTCGAGAAACACCTCAAGCAACTCGTCGTCCACCCGCTCTTCATCGGCGGGCGGCGGCAACAGGCTGGTTGGCACATAGAGGGCCGGCGGATTAACGGCCGAAACCGGGCTGGCAAGCACTTGGGCGATGGTCTGCGTCGGGCTGACCAGTTCCTGACGGGGCTGCAACTCAAGCAACTCGTCCTGACTGATCACCTCATCGAGCAGCGGCACCTCGACAACGGCGTCCGGTATCGGCGAATACCCGAGTCCCTCCAGACTGGACTGAGCCCGGTCGAGCACTTGCTCACCCGGCGCTTCATGATCCTGGCCCAAACGCTCCAGGTAATACTCAATACTGGTGAGGGCGTCTGCCAGACCATCGAGCTGACCCCAGGTTGGTGGCGTGTTGTCCTCCAGCAAATGCTCCTGGATGTATTCGTTGCAAACCGCGAGCAGGCTGGCTGCTCGCGCCAGCGGAATCATCGCCAGTGCCCCGCGTACCTGCACCAGCAGCGCGGGCAAAGGCTCGAGCCGATGCCGATCCCAAGGGCCGTCGATATAATCGATGATCATGTCCTTGGCCTGCTGCAGCCCGATACGCGCCTCCTTGATCACCAACTGATGGATCTGGGTCAGGTCTGTCGTTGGCAAGCGGCTGTTTTCACGGTGCGTCTGCTCCACGGTGCCGACCATCCCGGCCAGGGTCGCTTCGACGTACAAGAGTGCGCCAGCGACATCCATCAACGCAGAGTCATCGGCTTCACGTTGGCCCTGGGCCAAACCCTGAACAACCGCCAATTGATCGATGATGACTTTACGTGGCTGACCGAAGCCAAGGACGGCCAAGGTATCCGCGACCTGTTGCAGCGGCGGCAGCAGGCTGTTGAGTTCACCAACGTGCTTGCGGTCGCTGCGCACGAAGACGTCCAGGCGATCTTTGACCCTGACCAGCTCCTCGCATAGCGCGACCACCACCGAGCGCATCGCATCGCGATCCGGGCCCGCCAGCCGCGCACGCTCTTCGTCGACCAGCGCGGTATCGGGCAGGGACTCGGCGAGGCCGTATTGATCTTTGAGCAGCAACATAGGTGGCGCCTGGCTGTCGGATTTGGCGATGTAAAACAACAGGCTCTTGAGCAACTCATCTGGCGCCGGCTGATTGATTGCGCTGATACCCTGCTCGAGCAAGCGCTTGAGTTCCTTGTCAGACTCTTTGAGCAGACCGCGCAACGCCGGGCTATTGGTGAACTGGCCGTCAGCCATGGTTGCGACCAGCGCCGACGCAATCTGCCACAACAGACCGAGCGGCGCGTCTTTGCACAATGCCTCAAGGCGGCTAAACACTTTGGCCATGTGACCGAGGTTGGTCTGCACCTCCTGCTCACGCAGTAAACCAACCAACGCCGCTTGGAGCATTTGCCGCCACTTGCGCAGCAGCGCCGCCAAGTCAGGGCTGTCTAGCTTGGCCAATGCCTGCGCGTCGAGTTCGGGAACACAGAGCAGTTGCGGGGCAAACAGACTGGTTTCCGACAGCAAGCTCTCGCCTCGGGCGCTGCGCAAATCATTCAGCAGCGGCAGCACCACAAGCGGCAAATCGCGTCTGGCGGTATGGATGCGGTCGAGGTAAACCGGCATCTGCACCATAGCCTGCGTCAGCAAATACACGGCTTCGGCCTGTTGCGCCACGCGACGTTGCTGCAACGCCAGCGCCAGTTGCTCGATTTCTTCGGCGAGCAGCGCCGCGCCATAGAATTCGATCATTTGCAGGCTGCCATGCACCTGGTGCACACAGCTCAGGCACTCAACCATTGAGGCCGGGTCCTGTGGGTGTGCGACAAACGCTTCGAGGGCTTGGCGGGCCTGTTTGAGCGTTTCGGCAATTTCGCCCTTGACCCATTCGAGGGCCACGTAGTCGTGCCGATCAGCCATAACAACTCCAGTCATTACCTATTATTTACCCGGGTGTTCAACCAGGGCCTTACGACGGTGGCAAGGTAAAACCAGACACCGAACGCCGCATCTCGCTGGCCATTTTCGCCAGGTTGCCGATACTTTCCGCCGTGGCCGTGGTGCCAGACGTCGTTTGTGTCGTGGTCTGGTGAATCACGCTCATGGTCCGGGAAATCTGCCCCGCAGAGGACGCCTGCTGCTGCGCAGCGTTGGTGATGCTCTGAATCAACGCCGCGAGGGTTTTCGAAACACCCTCGATTTCCTCCAGTGCCACCCCGGCATCGTGCGCCAGTCGGGCGCCGCGCACCACTTCGCTGGTCGTCTGCTCCATGGAGATGACCGCCTCGTTGGTGTCGTTCTGAATGGCCCGAACCAGGGTCTCAATCTGCTTGGTGGCCGACGAAGAGCGCTCTGCCAGCCGTTGCACTTCGTCGGCAACCACCGCAAAGCCACGTCCGGCATCCCCGGCCATCGAGGCTTGTATCGCCGCATTGAGGGCCAGAATGTTGGTCTGATCGGCAATATCATCGATCAAGCTGACAATATCGCCGATTTCCTGGGAAGACTCGCCCAAACGTTTGATCCGCTTGGAGGTGTCCTGAATCTGCTCACGGATGTTGTCCATACCGTTGATGGTGTTATGCACCACCTCGTTACCTTTATTGGCAATGGCCACCGAACGCTCCGCCACCGCCGACGACTCCGACGCATTGGCCGAGACCTCATCGATGGAAATCGCCATGTTATTGATCGCGGTCGAGGCAGCCGCAATCTGCAACGCCTGATGCTCGGACGCCGCCGCCAACTGCATGGCCGTGGTCTGAGTATCTGCAACCGCTGACGCGACTTGCTCCGCAGTCAGGTTGATCGTGGCCACCAGGTCGCGCAACTGGTCGATGGAGTAATTGATCGAGTCGGCAATTGCCCCGGTGAAGTCTTCGGTCACGGACGCGGCGACTCTCAGATCACCGTCGGCGAGGTTTTCGATCTCATCGAGCAGACGCATGATCGCGTGCTGATTGCGCTCGTTCTTCTCGGCGGTTTCGCGCAACTGCCGGTTGGTTTCGCGCACCATCACGATGCCGATCAAAATGATCGACATCAAGGCCAGCAGGCCCAGCAGGTAGCCGCCGATGCTGTGCATCGAACGCCCACTGGCCAGGTGCTCAAAATGATCGGCCAGCACCGACGCTTCATCGAGCAGGGTTTGCGAGGTGGTGAAGATAGTGCTGGCCGATTCACGCACTTGAAGCAGCTCGGGCGAAGTTTCGAGAATTTCATCCACGGAGCCTGAAACGAACTGGAACAGCTCGGCAATTTCGGTCAGGCGCACACGGGAATCGTGGTCCTGGACCTGGGTGATATTCATCACCGGATTGCCTTCAATCATGCCATTGAGCACCCGGCCAAACAGGCTTGCGTCGCGACCGAACGCATCGGCGGCCTGCACCGCGGTGTCATCCCCGGACAGTACAGTGTTGACCGAACCGAGAATTCGCTCAGCCAACAGCGACTGACGCTGCGCCACCGCCACCTGACTGGCCGGCGCATGATTTTGCAGAAGGCTGTCGACGACTTTTTCGTACTCGACCTGCAACTGCGGAATGGTTTCGGCCAGGGTTGCCGCCACTTGATGCAGGGACAGAACGGTCTGTTCACTGGCGACAATCACGTCGGTGCTCTTGCGCAGACTCTCCCAGTCCTTCTGCACGGCCTGCATTTCCTGACTCACGGCTGACGGCGCCGACGGCAACCCCGTGGCCTTGTCACCTTTTTTCAGGAAACCCCAGCGCAGATCAAAATCGTTGCGTGCGTCGGCCAACAGCTTGAACGCAGGCGCCTTGCCCGCGGCGGCTTCGGAGGCGTTTTTGGCGATTCGCTGAGACAACACGCGCAGCTCGCCTGCGTGGCCGATGTACTGTTTATCGTAATTCGACTGCGTGTTGAGGTAGGCGAAGTTAGCGAACAGCAACATGATAAAAATGATCAGGGCGACAAACAGCGCGGCGATCTGCGACCGACTGCGCTCACCCTCCAATGACCTACCTGTCTTGCTCATTATTCAGGGCCCCGCCTGGCCAGCAACATCTATTCATCCCGGAAATAAAAAAGGGCCCGTCGAGGCCCGCCGAAAAACGTTACAGCGCGACATCCATGAAGCCCGGTGATTGCGCCAGCGCATGCGGGCTGAAGACCAACCAGGCCTGTTCACGTAAGAACTGCCCCTGAATGAACGGCGCGACCCCCGCTTCGAACGCCACAAGTGGCTCAGGCATCAGGCTGCGTTGATTGAAATGCTGCACACCCAATACTTCATCGACCATCAGCCCGGCGAACACATCTTGATAGTCGACCACCAGCACCCGCCGCTGCTTGCGCACAGGCGACAACTCATGATCAAAAAACGCACACAAATCCATGATCGGCAGCAACCGCCCCCGCAGGTTGGCCACACCCTTGACCCAAGGCTTTACCCCAGGCAATACGGAGTAACGCGGCTCATGCAGGATCTCGCTGATCTCCCCCATGGGCGCCACGTAACACTGCTCGCCCATGCGAAAACCGATCCCGCTCCAGTCTTGCAGTCGCGTCTCCTGCAAAGGCAGACCGGCCGCGAGAGAGCGACAGCGCTGATCGATTTCAAGGAGCAACTGGAAGGCGGTTTGCGACTCAGCCATGAGTGCGGACCGTCAGCCGGCCAATACCGCATTCAGGGTTTTCATCAGGGTTTCTTCGTCCACCGGCTTGGTCAGGTAATCACGCGCGCCCTGGCGCTTGCCCCAGACTTTATCGGTTTCCTGATCCTTGGTCGTGATGATGATCACCGGAATCATGTTGGTGTCAGCGTCTTTAGTCAGCTGGCGCGTGGCCTGGAAACCATTGAGACCGGGCATCACGATATCCATGAGCACCGCGTCGGGTTTTTCCTGACGGGCCAGGGCAACGCCATCAGCGCCGTTTTCGGCTTTCAAGACGTGATGACCGTGCTTTTCCAGCATGCCGGTCAACTTGTACATTTCAGTCGGCGAATCATCAACGATCAGAATTCGAGCCATGGTATTCCCCATACGCAATGGATGCTCTCGACCCGCCAGGGTCACAGGGCATCAAGATACTTGTTGTTCTACTGCAACGAACTCCGGCACATGGGCCTTGATCGCGTTCAGTAGTTCTTCCTTGCTGAAAGGCTTGGTCAGAAACTGGTCTGAGCCGACTATCCGGCCCTTGGCCTTGTCGAACAGGCCATCCCTGGAGGACAGCATGATCACCGGCGTTGACTTGAATGCCCGGTTATTCTTGATCAGTGCACAGGTCTGATAGCCATCCAGGCGCGGCATCATGATGTCGACGAAAATGATTCGCGGGTGATTGTCGGCGATCTTCGCCAGCGCATCGAACCCGTCTATCGCGGTGATGACTTCGCAACCGACGTTCTTCAATAACGTCTCTGCGGTGCGGCGAATCGTCTTCGAATCGTCGATGATCATCACTTTCAAAGCTGTGGAATGCTGTTCCATGTTTGCTCTACCATCGCCGCGGCGAGTCGATTTGCTGCGTTGTGCCCGGCGTCTTCAGGCTGACATGGAGCTACCATGAGCCCCCAGCCCCTTAATTAACGGGGCCCAAGGCCAAGTGCCGAGCCTTTTTAGCACACTCTCCAGACGCAATCCATAAAGCCCGACGCTGCGCGCTTGCCTCTTGACCCAGCGCATGCACGGCGCCACCCTGACGCCTATTTTCAGGCCCAAGCGGCCCTTACCGACAGAGGATATTGCCCATGAGCGTTCGCCTAGGGATTGTCATGGACCCCATCGAGGACATCTCCTATAAAAAGGACAGCTCGCTGGCCATGCTCCTTGCCGCCCAGGATCGCGGTTGGTCGCTGTTCTATATGGAACAGCACGATTTGTACCAAAACGCCGGCCAGGCACGCGCCCGAATGAAACCACTGAAAGTCTTCGCCGACCCCGAGCACTGGTTCGAACTGGGAGCCGAAATCGACAGCGGCCTGGACGACCTCGACGTGATCCTGATGCGTAAGGATCCGCCGTTCAACATGGAGTTCGTGTACTCCACGTACCTGCTCGAACAGGCCGAACGCGCCGGCGTGCTGGTGGTCAACCGCCCACAGAGCCTACGTGACTGCAACGAGAAGCTATTTGCCACGCTGTTCCCGCAATGCACGCCGCCGACCCTGGTCAGCCGCCGTATGGACATCTTGCGCGAATTCGCCGAACTGCATGGCGATGTGATTCTCAAACCGCTGGACGGCATGGGCGGCACATCCATCTTCCGCCACCGCGAGGGCGATCCAAACCTGTCGGTGACCCTCGAAATCCTGACGGCCAATGGCACGCAGCAGATTATGGCCCAAGGCTACCTGCCAGCGATCAAGGACGGCGACAAACGCATCCTGATGATTGACGGCGAGCCCGTGCCTTACTGCCTCGCACGCATCCCGGCCGCTGGCGAAACCCGTGGCAACCTGGCTGCCGGTGGTCGTGGCGAAGCCCGCCCCTTGACCCCGCATGACCGCTGGATCGCGGCCGAAGTCGGCCCGACACTGCGTGAAAGAGGCCTCCTGTTCGTAGGCATCGACATCATCGGCGAGCACCTCACCGAAATCAACGTCACCAGCCCGACGTGCATTCGTGAAATCGACAATGCCTTCGGCACCAACATTGCGTCCATGCTGATGGATGCCATCGAGAAGAAGCTCAAGGCCAGGTAAACGCTACCCCCGGCCTGATCCCCGTGCGGGTTGCACAGGAATGAGGCCGATCCGGCCTGCTCCAGACCAGCGCACACCGCAGTATTTGCGACAGTGCGCTATCATGCGCGGCTTGTGAAAATGTTGGACTGATGATGAACGCTTTGGCCGACGATCTGCCCCCTGAACTCGCCCGTGCTGGCGTGCGCCCGGCTGATCGGCTTGGGTTTACCCTGATGATTGCAGCGCTGATCCACGTAGCACTGATCCTCGGTGTGGGCTTCGCTTACGTCAAACCGCCAGACATCAGCAAAACCCTGGAAATCACCCTCGCCACCTTCAAAAGCGAAGCCCCGCCGAAAAAAGCCGATTTTCTCGCCCAGGATAATCAGCAGGGCAGCGGCACGCTGGACAAGAAGGCGATCCCCAAGACGACCGAGCTGGCGCCATTTCAGGACACCAAGATCAACAAGGTGACGCCACCCCCTGCCGCCAAGCCGGTGGAAAAGCAGGTAGCACCGAAAACGGCGGTCGCGACCACTGCGCAGAAAACCCAGAAAACCGTGACCAAGCGCGAAGAGATCAAGCAAGAACCCGCCGTCAAGGCCGCGCCGACCTTTGACAGCTCGCAGCTGACCAGCGAAATTTCCAGCCTGGAAGCCGAGCTCTCCAACGAACAACAGCTGTACGCCAAGCGCCCTAAGATCCATCGCCTCAGCGCTGCGTCGACCATGCGCGACAAAGGCGCCTGGTATAAAGAAGACTGGCGTAAAAAAATCGAACGGATAGGCAATCTCAACTATCCGGAAGAAGCGCGGCGCAACCAGGTGTACGGTAATTTGCGGATGATGGTGTCGATCAACCGCGATGGTTCCCTGTTCGAAATATTAGTGCTGGAGTCGTCTGGCCAGCCGCTGCTCGATCAAGCTGCGCAACGTATTGTGCGATTGGCGGCGCCTTTTGCGCCGTTCACCGGCGATCTGGCTGACATCGACCGACTGGAGATCATTCGCACCTGGCGTTTCGCCCGTGGCGATAAGCTGTCCAGCAACTGAAGACCTGAACACCTATCACATTAGCCAGTTGTCAGGCCCGTCGGGCAGCGCCACACTAGGGCTCATGAAAAACGTCCCCGCAAGCTACCTCAAGCATCACTTCCTGATTGCCATGCCGCACATGGCCGATCCGAACTTTGCGCACACCTTGACCTACATCGTCGAGCACAACGCAAATGGCGCCATGGGCCTGGTGATCAACCGTCCACAGGGCCTGACGCTGGCGGACATTCTTGAGCAACTGCGCCCGGAAACCGAACCGCCATTGCGCTGCCAGCACATCCCGATTCATACCGGTGGCCCAGTGCAAACCGATCGCGGCTTTGTCCTGCACCCGAGCGGA
Source organism: Pseudomonas sp. 5C2 (assembly GCF_034314155.1). Classification (NCBI taxonomy): domain Bacteria; kingdom Pseudomonadati; phylum Pseudomonadota; class Gammaproteobacteria; order Pseudomonadales; family Pseudomonadaceae; genus Pseudomonas; species Pseudomonas sp. 5C2. Next base: position 744,974 of record NZ_JAVIWH010000003.1, read on the forward strand.
CCGCAGTTTCAGGCAACGGTCGAACTCGGCGGCCTCGCGCTGTCGACGTCTCAGGATGTGCTGTTCTCTATCGCTGACGGCTACGGCCCGGATCAACATGTGATCACCCTCGGGTATGCGGGCTGGGAAGCCGGGCAACTGGACGCCGAGCTGGCCGCCAACATCTGGCTGACCTGCCCGTTCGATCCGGCCATCCTGTTCGATATCCCGAGTGAGCATCGCCTCCACGCGGCGGCGGCCGGCCTGGGCGTCAATCTCAGCTTGCTGACCAGTCAGGCGGGCCACGCCTGATGGCTTTACGTCTTTTGCTGGGCTTCGATTACGGCACCAAACAGATCGGCGTTGCCGTTGGTCAGGTGATTACCGGCCAGGCCCGCGAGCTGTGCATCTTGAAAGCGCAGAACGGTATCCCGGACTGGGACAAGGTCGAAGCATTGATCCGAGAATGGAAGCCCGACGCCATTGTCGTCGGCCTGCCGCTAAACATGGACGGCACGCCGAGCGACATGAGTGCCCGTGCTGAAAAATTCTCGCGTCGACTCAACGGCCGCTACAACCTGCCGGTGTATACCCACGACGAGCGCCTGACCACCTTTGAAGCCAAGGGCGAGCGTCTGTCCCGTGGCGGGCAGAAAGGCAGCTATCGCGACAACCCGGTGGATGCCATTGCTGCCGCGCTGTTGTTACAGGGCTGGCTGGATGCCAACGGCGCCCTGTTTGACGCGTGATCGCTTTATCGATCTCTTTATTGAAAGAATAGACATCCAGTTTTCAGCCTGAGCAACCTGCGTGAAAGACGCTCAGGCCCCTGAAGGAGCAACCATGAGTCTGCCCAATCCCGCCGCACTGATCAGCCAGATGGCCATTGATCTGAAGGCCTATCTGAGCCAGCGCAACATCACTGAACCGCGTTATATCGGCATTCGCACGGGCGGCATCTGGGTCGCACAGGCGTTGCTTGAAGCGCTGGGCAGCCAGTCGCCGTTGGGCACACTGGACGTGTCCTTCTACCGCGACGATTTCAGCCAGAGCGGCCTGCACCCGCAAGTGCGTCCCTCCGCCCTGCCGTTCGAGATCGAAGGCCAGCACTTGGTACTGATCGATGACGTGCTGATGAGCGGCCGGACCATCCGCGCTGCGCTCAACGAACTGTTCGATTACGGCCGTCCGGCCAGCGTGACCCTGGTCTGCCTGCTCGATCTTAACGCCGGGGAACTGCCGATTAGCCCCGACGTGGTCGGCGCCACCCTGTCGCTGGCGCCCGATGAGCGGGTAAAATTGCTCGGCCCCGCGCCGCTCGCACTTGAATACCAGAACCTCTCTGCCGCCGCCCTCTAGCCCCTAATAAAGAGTCCTTGCGATGACGCCTATCGACGCCAAGCGCCCACTGCAGCTCAATCATCAGGGCCAGCTGCGCCACTTTCTCTCGCTCGACGGTTTGCCCCGCGAGTTACTCACCGAAATTCTCGACACCGCCGATTCCTTTCTGGAAGTCGGCGCCCGGGCGGTAAAGAAAGTCCCGCTGCTGCGCGGCAAGACGGTGTGCAACGTGTTCTTCGAGAACTCGACCCGCACCCGCACCACATTCGAACTGGCTGCCCAACGGCTGTCGGCCGACGTGATCACCCTGAATGTCTCGACCTCGTCCACCAGCAAGGGCGAAACGCTGTTCGACACCCTGCGCAACCTTGAAGCGATGGCCGCCGACATGTTCGTCGTACGTCATGGCGACTCGGGCGCCGCGCACTTCATCGCCGAACATGTCTGCCCGGAGGTCGCGATCATCAACGGTGGCGACGGCCGCCATGCGCACCCGACCCAGGGCATGCTCGACATGCTCACCATTCGTCGGCACAAAGGCGGTTTCGAAAACCTCTCCGTGGCCATCGTTGGCGACATCCTGCACTCGCGGGTAGCGCGCTCGAACATGATTGCGCTCAAAGCCCTCGGCTGCCCGGACATCCGCGTGGTCGCGCCGAAAACGTTGTTGCCGGTAGGCGTCGAGCAGTACGGGGTCAAGGTCTACACCGACCTGGCTGCCGGCCTCAAAGACGTCGACGTGGTGATCATGCTGCGCCTGCAGCGCGAACGCATGCAGGGCGGTCTGTTGCCCAGCGAAGGTGAGTTCTATCGCCTGTTCGGCCTGACCACCGCTCGTCTGGCTGGCGCCAAACCGGATGTCATTGTCATGCACCCAGGCCCGATCAACCGCGGCGTCGAGATCGAGTCGGCAGTGGCCGACGGCGCCCATTCGGTAATCCTCAACCAGGTCACCTACGGCATCGCAATCCGCATGGCCGTGCTGTCCATGGCCATGAGCGGGCAAACCGCACAACGTCAATTCGAGCAGGAGAACGCCCAGTGAAGCTCAGCATCCTCGGCGCCCGCGTCATCGACCCCACCAGCGGTCTGGACAACGTCATTGATTTGCACCTGGAAGCCGGCAAAATTATCGCCCTCGGCGAGGCACCAGCAGGTTTCGTTGCCAGCCAGACGATCGAGGCCAAGGGTCTGGTCGCCGCACCCGGCCTGGTCGACCTCAACGTAGCCCTGCGCGAGCCGGGTTACAGCCGCAAAGGCTCCATCGCCAGCGAAACCAGGGCTGCAGCAGCCGGTGGCGTCACCAGCCTGTGCTGCCCGCCACGGACTAAACCCGTGCTCGATACCTCCGCCGTGGCCGAGCTGATCATCGACCGCGCCCGCGAAGCCGGCAATTGCAAAGTGTTCCCCATCGGCGCCTTCAGCAAGGGTCTGGAAGGCGAGCAACTGGCCGAGCTGATTGCCTTGCGCGATGCGGGCTGCATCGCCTTCGGTAATGGTCTGGACAGTTTTCGCAATACCCGGACGTTGTGTCGGGCACTGGAATACGCCGCGACCTTCGACCTGACGGTGATTTTCCATTCTCAGGACCGCGATCTGGCTGAAGGGGGCTTGGCCCATGAAGGCCCTACCGCCAGCTTCCTCGGCTTGCCCGGCATTCCCGAGACTGCCGAAACCGTGGCCTTGGCTCGGGATCTGCTGCTGGTGGAACAAAGCGGCGTGCGCGCGCACTTCAGCCAATTGACCAGTGCACGCGGTGTGGAACTGATCGCTCAGGCGCAGGCCCGTGGACTGCCGGTAACCGCCGACGTGGCGATGTATCAGCTTATCCTCACCGATGAAGCGCTGATCGACTTCTCCAGCCTGTACCACGTCCAGCCGCCGCTGCGCACCCGCGCCGACCGCGATGGCCTGCGTGAAGCCGTGAAGTCCGGGGTGGTTCAAGCCATCTCCAGCCATCACCAACCCCATGAGCGCGACGCCAAGCTGGCCCCGTTCGGCGCGACCGAGCCGGGCATCAGTAGCGTTGAGCTGCTATTGCCGCTGGCGATGACGTTGGTCGCAGACGGCCTGCTCGACCTCCCTACCCTGCTGGCACGCCTCAGCGCGGGCCCTGCAGCAGCCTTGCGCCTGCCTGCCGGTCAATTGCGTGTCGGTGCGCCAGCGGATCTGGTGCTGTTCGACCCGACGGCTTCTACTGTTGTTGGCGAGAAATGGCTGTCCAAAGGCGAAAACTGCCCGTTCCTTGGCCACTGCCTGCCAGGGGCCGTGCGGTATACTCTGGTGGATGGACGGATCAGCTATAACAGCTGATTAATCGCTCGCCAACACGACTGTGCACGCAGTCGCGTTGGCGAGGATTCCCTGACCCTACCCCCGTCGCGCATTCTCGATAGAAATCTGGTCATTCAGGGTCCAGAAGTCATACAACACGCCCAGCAGAAAAAATCCGCCGGTGAATAGATAGATGATCCCGGTGATCCATTTGCCTTGGTACATCCGGTGCACGCCGAACACGCCAAGGAATGTCAGCAAGATCCAGGCGACGCTGTAGTCGATGGAACCCGCGTTAAAACGCAGGTCGGCTTCGCGGTCCATGCTCGGGATCAAAAACAGGTCGATCAGCCAACCGATACCCAGCAGACCCAACGTAAAAAACCAGATAGTTCCGGTGACTGGCTTGCCGTAATAGAAGCGATGCGATCCGGTAAAACCAACAATCCATAGCAGGTAACCAAGAATCTTGCTGTGGGTGTCCTGAGGTTGGATGTCCTGACGATAGCTGTTCATTCACTGCCTCTTTTAAGCTGATAGAAAAAAATATCTGTAAATTTTGTGACTTTAATGTGGAGCTCCGACGTATGGCACAAACCTTAAAAGCTTGGCGCAACCCCTTGTAATTAAGGGCTTTGCCAAAATCCATGTGACACATTACCGCAATAATGGGCACGTTCGTTCCGCATTTGTTTCGACCAGCGGGGTCAGAACGACGCAAAAAGCTGTTATAAAGTTGCGCGCTGACCAATAAGAGCCCTGCCTAATGCGTCCAATTTTCAAGACATGGCTAACTATTTGCCTGCTTATGCCGCTGGCCGCCCACGCCACCAACCGTGAGCAACAGTTACCGCCAAGCTTCACTGGTTTCACCGCAAAATCCCATTCTTCACCAACACCCGTAGCCACCGCTTCCATCGAACCAACAGCTCCAACCCGGACAAGTCACCGTCCCGCTCACGGAAAATCCGTGAGCAAAACCGCTGCAAAAACCAAGAACAAAGGCAAAACCGGCACCGTCGCACAAATGCCGGTCAAACAGAGCAGCGCGGTGTTAAGCCGGGCAGTGAATGTGCTTGGTACTCCTTATCGTTGGGGCGGCAGCAGCCCAAGTAAAGGGTTCGATTGCAGCGGTCTGGTCAAATACGCTTTCCGCGATGTGAACGAAGCCGATTTACCGCGCACCTCGAATGCCATGGCTGCAGGCCACGGGCAGAAAGTTGAACGCAAGGATTTGAAACCGGGAGACTTGTTGTTCTTCACTATAAAGAGCAGCAAGGTCAATCATGTTGCCATTTACCTGGGCAATGACCGCTTCATCCATGCCCCTCGTCGCGGCAAAGCAGTGTCGATCGATACGCTGAAGAAGCCTTATTGGGACGACCATTACGTGCTCGCCAAGCGGGTCCTGCCAAAGAACGATCCCGTCCTGCGCATCTCTCAGCGTTGACGGTATAGCCTGCGTTCGCGCAGGCAATGCGCCGGAGTGTCCTTCGGCGCATCCTTCCCTCCCCCCGCAAATAGCCCGCGCTTAGAAGTTGTCTGGTGTCTTGGCCTTCTCCCTAGCACCTTCGCGGGTGATCAGGCCTCTGGTCACCAACTCTTTCAAGCTCATGTCCAGCGTCTGCATGCCCAACGAACCTCCCGTCTGGATCGATGAGTACATCTGCGCGACCTTGTCCTCGCGAATAAGGTTACGGATCGCCGGTGTACCAATCATGATTTCGTGTGCGGCGACCCGCCCGCCACCGACTTTCTTGACCAGCGTTTGCGAGATAACGGCCTGCAACGACTCGGACAGCATCGAGCGCACCATCGATTTCTCTTGCGCCGGGAACACATCGACAACCCGGTCGATGGTTTTCGCCGCCGACGTGGTGTGCAGCGTGCCGAACACCAAATGTCCGGTTTCCGCAGCGGTCAGCGCCAGGCGGATGGTTTCAAGGTCACGCATTTCACCCACCAGAATGATGTCCGGGTCTTCCCGCAAGGCCGAACGCAAGGCCTCAGAGAAGCCCAACGTGTCTCGATGGACTTCGCGCTGGTTGACCAGGCACTTCTTCGACTCGTGGACGAACTCGATCGGGTCTTCAATCGTCAGAATGTGGTGATGCTTGTTACTGTTCAGGTAATCGATCATCGCCGCCAGGGTGGTGGACTTCCCTGAACCGGTCGGGCCGGTAACCAATACCAGCCCGCGCGGCACGTCGGTAATCTTGCGAAACACTTCTCCCATGCCGAGATCGTCCATGGTCAGGACTTTCGACGGAATAGTCCGAAACACCGCACCGGCACCCCGATTCTGGTTGAAAGCGTTCACCCGGAACCGCGCAATACCAGGCACCTCGAAGGAAAAGTCAGTCTCCAAAAACTCCTCGAAGTCCTTGCGCTGCTTGTCGTTCATGATGTCGTAGATCAGTTCCTGAACCTGTTTGTGGTCCAGCGCCGGCAGGTTGATCCGCCGTACATCGCCATCGACTCGAATCATCGGTGGCAGCCCGGCGGAGAGATGCAAGTCCGACGCGCCCTGCTTGGCACTGAAAGCCAGCAGCTCGGTAATATCCATAGGGCTCCCCAATCACATAGAATGCCGCAGACCTTAGCCCTGCTGGCGCAAATCAATGTCCACGATAGCAGACAACGTTTCCCAAGTTGATGAGCGAATTCGCGCAGCAGCCCTTGCGGCGCAACGCGACCCATCGACCATCCACTTGCTGGCCGTAAGCAAGACCAAACCTGCCGCTGCTTTGCGCGAGGCGTTTGCCGCCGGACTGCGTGACTTCGGCGAAAACTACTTGCAGGAAGCCTTGAGCAAACAGCTTGAATTAGGTGACCTGCCCTTGTGTTGGCATTTCATCGGCCCCATTCAGTCAAACAAGACTCGCGCTATCGCCGAGCACTTTGCCTGGGTGCACTCTGTGGATCGCTTGAAAATCGCTCAACGCCTGTCCGAGCAACGCCCCGCAGAGCTCCCGCCGCTCAACATCTGCATTCAGGTCAACGTCAGTGGCGAAGCGAGCAAGTCTGGTTGCACGCCGGCCGACCTGCCCGCCTTGGCCGCCGCGATCAGCGCATTGCCGCGCTTGAAGTTGCGCGGGCTGATGGCGATTCCCGAACCCACCGATGACAGCGCGGAACAAAACGCTGCTTTTGCGACGGTACGCCGCCTGCAAGACAGCCTGAACCTGCCGCTGGACACACTGTCCATGGGCATGAGCCACGACCTGGAAGCCGCCATTGCACAAGGCGCAACCTGGGTTCGAATCGGAACGGCTCTTTTTGGTGCCCGCGATTACGGCCAGCCATAAATCCATTTTGCTAACAGGAACTCAGTCATGAGCAACACTCGTATTGCCTTTATCGGTGCCGGAAACATGGCCACCAGCCTGATCGGCGGGTTGCGCGCCCAAGGCGTGGACGCGGCACTGATTCGTGCCAGCGATCCCGGCGCCGAGCAACGCGCCAAAGTCGCCGCCGAGCATGGCATTGAGCTGTTCGCCGATAACGCCCAGGCCATCGAAGGCGCGGACGTCGTGCTGATCGCGGTAAAGCCACAAATGATGAAGGCCGTGTGCGAAGCATTGCGCCCAAGCCTCAAGCCCGGCCAACTGGTCGTGTCCATCGCCGCCGGTATCACCTGCGCCAGCATGAACAAGTGGCTGGGTGAACACCCGATCGTGCGCTGCATGCCCAATACTCCGGCACTCCTGCGCCAGGGCGTGAGCGGCCTGTACGCCACCGCCAGTGTTTCCAGCGAACAACGCGAGCAGGCCGGGCAACTCCTGTCGGCCGTCGGCATTGTGCTGTGGCTGGACGATGAAAAGCAGCTGGACGCTGTCACCGCAGTGTCCGGCAGTGGTCCGGCGTATTTTTTCCTGTTGATCGAAGCCATGACCGCCGCAGGCGAAAAACTCGGCCTGCCGCGCGAGACCGCTGCTCAACTAACCCTGCAGACAGCCTTGGGCGCGGCACTGATGGCCACTGGCAGCGATGTTGATGCCGCTGAGCTGCGCCGCCGTGTAACCTCCCCTGCGGGTACCACGGAAGCGGCTATCAAATCTTTCCAGGCTGGCGGCTTCGAAGCCCTGGTCGAAACAGCACTCACTGCTGCCGCGCATCGTTCGGCAGAAATGGCCGAACAGCTGGGCCAGTAACTTTTTAGGCCATTGAGGAGCAGACCGATGATCGGACTGAACACCGCTGCAATTTATGTTCTGCAAACCGTCGGCAGCTTATACCTGCTGATCATTCTGCTGCGCTTCGTGCTGCAACTGGTTCGCGCAGACTTCTACAACCCTCTGAGCCAGTTCGCCGTGCGTGCCACCCAGCCGCTGCTCAAACCACTGCGGCGGATCATTCCGAGCATGTTCGGGCTGGACATGTCCTCGCTGGTTCTGGCGATCATCGTGCAGTTTTTGCTGTTCGCCCTGATCTTCCTGCTGGCTGTAGGGTACATAAACAACCCGCTGCTGCTGTTGGTCTGGTCGCTGATTGCGGTCACCTCACTGTTCCTGAAGATTTTCTTCTACGCCCTGATCATCAGCGTGATCCTGTCCTGGGTCGCACCGGGCAGCCATAATCCAGGGGCAGAACTGGTCAACCAGATTTGCGAGCCTGCTCTGGCGCCGTTCCGCAAGATTCTGCCGAACCTGGGCGGCCTGGATATTTCGCCGATCCTGGCGTTCATGGCACTCAAGCTGCTGGACATGCTGGTGATCAACAACCTCGCCGCCATGACCTATATGCCTGAAGCCCTGCGTCTGCTGATCTAAGCCTCACTCCGCCACATGCAGGCACCGGCAGGTCCGGTGTTTGCTTGCTGCTAAGGGCCGCGGTCTTTAGACTTACGCCTCATTTATGCGAGAGCAGGGTCGATGCCCACGGTCTTTCCCCACGATTCTGTTGGTCTGGTCACGCCGCAACTGGTGCATTTCAGCGAGCCGCTAGCGTTGGCGTGCGGTCGTTCGCTGCCTGCCTACGACCTGATTTACGAAACCTACGGCGAGCTCAATGCTGCCGCCAGCAACGCCGTGCTGATCTGCCATGCACTCTCCGGGCACCATCATGCGGCCGGCTTCCATCGCGTCGATGAGCGCAAGCCCGGTTGGTGGGACAGCTGCATCGGTCCCGGCAAGCCTATCGACACCAACACGTTCTTTGTCGTCAGCCTGAACAACCTTGGCGGCTGCAATGGCTCGACCGGCCCCAGCAGCATCAATCCCGAGACCGGCAAGCCTTTCGGCGCCGATTTCCCGGTGCTGACCGTGGAAGACTGGGTCAACAGTCAGGCACGCCTGGCCGACACCCTGGGCATCCAGCAATGGGCGGCCGTGGTCGGTGGCAGCCTGGGCGGCATGCAGGCGTTGCAGTGGACCATCAGCTACCCGGACCGGGTCCGCCACTGCCTGGCCATCGCATCGGCGCCCAAGTTGTCGGCGCAGAACATCGCCTTCAATGAAGTGGCGCGACAGGCGATCCTGTCCGACCCGGACTTTCATGGCGGTTATTTCCAGGAATACGGTGTGATCCCCAAGCGCGGCCTGATGCTGGCGCGCATGGTCGGGCACATCACGTACCTGTCCGATGACTCGATGGGCGAGAAATTCGGGCGTGGCCTGAAGAGCGAAAAACTCAACTACGACTTCCACAGCGTCGAGTTCCAGGTTGAAAGCTACCTGCGCTATCAGGGCGAAGAGTTCTCCGGGCGCTTCGATGCCAACACCTACCTGCTGATGACCAAGGCGCTGGACTACTTCGACCCGGCCGCCAATCACGGCGACAACCTGGCACTGACCTTTGCCGGGGCCAAGGCTGATTTCTGCGTGATCTCCTTCACCACCGACTGGCGCTTCTCGCCAGCCCGTTCGCGGGAGCTGGTGGATGCGCTGATGGCGGCGAAAAAGAACGTCTGCTACCTGGAAATCGATGCTCCGCAAGGCCATGACGCCTTTCTGATTCCGATCCCGCGCTACTTGCAGGCCTTCACCAGCTACATGAACCGAATTGCACTCTGAGGACACCATGAGAGCCGACCTGGAAATTATCCAAGACTGGATCCCTGCCGGCAGCCGGGTGCTCGACCTCGGCTGCGGCGATGGCGAACTGCTGGCCTGGCTGCGCGATCACAAGCAAGTCACGGGTTACGGCCTGGAAAACGACGCCGATAACATCGCTCACTGCGTCGCCAAGGGCGTTAACGTCATCGAGCAGGATCTGGACAAAGGTCTCGGCAACTTCGCCAGCAACAGCTTCGATGTCGTAGTCATGACCCAGGCCCTGCAAGCCGTGCACTACCCCGACCGGATTCTCGACGAGATGCTGCGGGTCGGTCGCCAGTGCATCATCACCTTCCCCAACTTCGGTCACTGGCGCTGCCGTTGGTACCTGGCCAGCAAGGGCCGGATGCCGGTGTCGGACTTTCTGCCGTATACCTGGTACAACACGCCGAACATCCACTTCTGTACGTTCGGCGACTTCGAAGAGCTGTGCCGTGGCCGCAAAGCGCGCGTCATCAACCGGCTGGCCGTCGATCAGCAACATCGACATGGCTGGGCCAGCAAGCTATGGCCTAATCTGTTAGGTGAGATCGGGATCTACCGCGTCAGCAGCCCTGGCCTGCAAGATCACCGGATCGCGATTTGAATCACTGCCCAAGGAGAACGATCATGCGTCGCTTAGCTCTGTTTCTATGTGCTCTATGCCTGGCCCTGCCGGCCATGGCCGCGGATTACGCCAAGCCCGAACGCCTGGAAAAATTTGGCGATGTGACGGTGCACTACAGCGCCTTCACGTCCAGCTTCCTGCAGCCTGACATTGCCAAGGCCTCCGGCCTCGTGCGCAGCAAGAATCAGGGGGTCATGAACATCGCCGTGCTCAAGGCCGACAAGCCCAGTGCCGCCAGCGTCACCGGCACGGTCAAAGACCTGACCGGTCGCAGCACCACCCTGACGTTCAAGCAAATCACCGATCAGGGCGCGGTGTATTACATTGCGCAATTCCCGATCGTGCAGCAAGAAACCCTCACTTTCACTATCAATGTTCAGGCTGGTGGCGCGACCAACAGCTTCAGCTTTAACCAGGAACTGTTTCCAGGCGAATGATGACGTTCACGCAACTTGTTCTGGCCAGCCATAACGCTGGCAAGCTGAAAGAACTCCAGGCCATGCTTGGTGACTCCGTGCACCTGCGTTCCATCGGTGAGTTCAGCAGTGTCGAGCCGGAAGAGACCGGCCTGTCATTCGTCGAAAACGCGATCCTCAAGGCGCGCAATGCCGCCCGGATTTCCGGACTGCCGGCGCTGGCCGACGACTCCGGGTTGGCCGTGGACTTTCTGGGTGGTGCGCCAGGCATTTATTCGGCCCGGTACGCCGACGGCCAGGGCGATGCGGCGAACAACGCCAAGCTGCTGGAGGCGTTGAAGGATGTACCCGCCGACCAGCGTGGCGCGCAATTCGTCTGTGTTCTGGCACTGGTGCGGCACGCAGATGATCCGCTGCCGATCATCTGCGAAGGCCTGTGGCACGGGCGCATCCTGAGCGCTGCAAGCGGTGCACACGGTTTCGGCTACGACCCTTTGTTCTGGGTGCCCGAGCGTGACTGTTCGAGCGCAGAGCTCAGCCCCGTGGAAAAAAACCAGCTTAGCCACCGCGCCCGCGCCATGGCGTTGCTGCGTCAGCGCTTGAGCCTGCAATGACACCGGATACGCCCGTACAACCGCTGTTTCTGGGTGAGACCGGTTTTTCCTCGGCCACCCCTTCCACCCAAAGCCCGAGGGCAGGCCTGCCACACCTGCCGCCCTTGGCCCTGTACATCCACATCCCTTGGTGCGTGCGCAAATGCCCGTACTGCGACTTCAACTCGCACACGGCCAGCCCGGTCTTGCCCGAGCAGGAATACGTCGACGCATTGCTGGCGGACCTTGATCAGGACCTGCTGCACGTTCATGGCCGCGAGCTGAGCTCGATTTTCTTCGGCGGCGGCACGCCCAGCCTGTTCAGCGCCAACGCGCTGGGGCGCCTGCTCAAGGGTGTGGAACAGCGCATCCGTTTTGCCAGCGACATCGAAATAACCCTTGAAGCCAACCCCGGCACCTTTGAACAAGCCAAATTCAGCGCGTATCGCGGGCTTGGCATCAATCGGCTGTCGATTGGTATTCAGAGTTTCCAGGAAGAGAAGCTCAAAGCGCTGGGCCGCATCCACAATGGCGATGAAGCCATTCGCGCAGCCGACATGGCGCGCCAGGCTGGTTTCGATAACTTCAACTTGGACTTGATGCACGGTTTGCCGGATCAGTCGCAGGAAGACGCACTAAACGATTTGCGCCAGGCCATCGCGTTAGCGCCGACGCATCTGTCGTGGTACCAACTGACGCTGGAACCGAACACGGTGTTCTGGAACCAGCCGCCGAGCCTGCCGGAGGACGACATCCTGTGGGACATTCAAGAAGCCGGACAGGCGTTGCTCGCCGAGCACGGTTATGCGCAATACGAAGTGTCGGCCTACGCCCAACCCGGCAGACCTGCGCGGCATAACCTCAATTACTGGAGCTTCGGCGACTTCATCGGCATCGGTGCCGGCGCGCATGGCAAGCTCAGCCATCCCGACGGGCGCATCGTACGCACCTGGAAGACCCGCCTGCCCAAGGATTATCTGAACCCGAACAAGGCGTTCAAGGCTGGCGAAAAGCTGCTCAGCAACGAAGAAATGCCCTTCGAATTCCTGATGAATGCCCTGCGCCTGACAAATGGCGTCGACGCGGAGCTATTTCGCGAGCGCACCGGTCTAAGCCTCGACACCCTGGCCAGCGCCCGGCAACAGGCCGAGCAGCGCGGCCTTCTGGACGCCGATCCGACACGTCTGGTCGCCAGCGCCCGGGGCCAGTTGTTCCTCAATGACTTGCTGCACTATTTTTTGACCTAAGGACTTTGCATGGACCTTGTACTCGACCTGCTCGCCACCGTCTCGCGCTGGAGCCGCAGCAACCTTTCCGAAATCGCCCTGGCGTTGGTCGGTTGTCTATTGGTGTTGTTTGGTGCCGACATCAAAGGCTGGCTGGAAGGACGTATCGGTGGCTTGGCGGGCGCGTTGCGCGTACCCGTCATGGCCCTTTTGTGCACAATCGGCAGCGGCGCGGCACTGATCTACGCCACCCCATGGGTTATCCGCGGGCTGAGCCAGTTCAACAACTACAGCCTTGCGCCTGTGCTGTTGGTGGTGTTGATCTTGATTGGGGTTGTAGCGGATCGCCGCTAAAGAACACCTATAGGAGCGCGCTTGCCCGCGATAAGGTCGGCACGACCTTCAGGATGCAAACGCGCTTCTACAAGTTTTACGCCAGTTTCTCGAACTTCAAATCCCACACGCCATGCCCAAGCCGCTCACCGCGACGTTCGAACTTGGTGATCGGGCGCTCGGTTGGGCGAGGTACGCATTTTCCGTCTTCGGCCTGGTTGCGATAGCCCGGCGCGACGTTCATCACTTCCAGCATGTACTCGGCATAGGGTTCCCAATCGGTGGCCATGTGCAGAATGCCGCCGACCTTGAGCTTGCTGCGCACCAACTCGGCGAACTCCGGCTGAACGATACGGCGCTTGTGGTGACGGCTTTTGTGCCACGGGTCCGGGAAGAACAGCATCAAACGGTCGAGGCTGTTGTCGGCAATGCAACGGTTGAGCACTTCGATGGCATCGCAATCGTAGACGCGCACGTTTGTCAGCCCCTGGGTCAGCACGCCATTCAGCAGCGCGCCCACACCCGGGTGATGCACTTCGACGCCAATGAAATCGTGCTCGGGCGAGGCTGCCGCCATTTCCAGCAGCGAATGGCCCATGCCGAAGCCGATTTCCAGGGTACGTGGCGCCGAGCGACCGAATACCTGATCAAAATCCACGGGCGCATCAGCCAGCGGCAAGACGAACAGCGGCCGGCCTTGATCGAGGCCGCGTTGCTGGCCTTCGGTCATACGTCCGGCGCGCATCACAAAACTCTTGATGCGACGGTGTTGGCGCTCTTCGCCCTGTTCGGGAACAGACGGCTCTGGGTTGGAAACGTGCGAATCAGTCATCAACGGGCTCTTACTTGATCAGACCATCCAGCGGCGAGGAGGCGCTGGCATAGAGTTTCTTGGGCATACGGCCAGCGAGATACGCCAGACGACCGGCGACAATCGCGTGCTTCATGGCTTCGGCCATCATCACCGGATTTTGCGCATGGGCGATGGCCGAGTTCATCAGCACCGCCTCACAGCCCAATTCCATGGCGATGGTGGCATCGGAAGCAGTACCGACGCCCGCATCGACCAGAACCGGCACTTTGGCTTCTTCGAGGATAATCTGCAGGTTGTAGGGATTGCAGATGCCCAGACCGGTGCCGATCAGACCTGCCAGCGGCATGACCGCGATGCAGCCGATTTCCGCCAGTTGGCGCGCAATAATCGGGTCGTCACTGGTGTAGACCATGACGTCGAAACCATCTTTGACCAGAATCTCGGCGGCCTTGAGGGTTTCGATCACGTTCGGGAACAGGGTTTTCTGGTCGGCCAACACTTCCAGCTTGACCAGGTTTTTACCGTCGAGCAGCTCACGGGCCAGACGGCAGGTGCGCACCGCTTCGATAGCGTCGAAACAACCGGCGGTGTTCGGCAGGATGGTGTAGCGATCCGGCGGCAGGATGTCGAGCAGGTTCGGCTCACCCGGGTTCTGCCCAAGGTTGGTCCGACGCACGGCGACGGTGACAATTTCGGCACCCGAGGCTTCAATGGCCAGGCGCGTGGACTCCATGTCCGGGTACTTGCCCGTGCCAACTAGCAGGCGCGACTGGAAAGTACGACCGGCCAGAGTGAAAGGCTTGTCGGTGCGAACGTTGCTCATCGGAAATCCTCTTTAAGGTTGAGGTTCTTGCAGATTTGAATCGAAAGACTGACGACCCGCTGGATCGACTGAAGCGGCCTAGCCGCCACCGATGGCGTGCACCACTTCGACCTGGTCGCCTTCGCGCAGGGCCGTGGAAACGTGCTGGCTGCGCGGGACAATATCCTGATTGAGCTCGACCGCCACTCGACGCCCGGTCAGGTCCAGACGGATAAGTAACCCCGCGACGGTTTCACCGTCGGGCAGTTCAAAGGATTCACCGTTCAACTGAATGTGCATGCGATAAGCAGCCATCATTTTAAGGGCCAGCATTCTAGCCCGATCATTACGTATGACCAAGGCAAAGCCACGCCATTCGTCTCAAGTGGAGCCTAGGGGTCAGGCTCGAATATGTTAGACCGTGCCCAGGCGCCATGCCGCCAGGCCCAGCAGCAGCCAGCCCATCAGGAAGGCCAGCCCACCAAACGGAGTGATGATCCCAAGCCGGGTGACACCGGTCAGGGTCAACAGGTACAGGCTGCCAGAGAACAACACAATACCGACGACAAACGAGATCCCCGCCCACGTCATCAAACGGCCAGGGATCTGCACGGCAAGCAATGCAACGGCTAATAAGGCCAAGGTGTGGACCAGCTGGTACATCACACCTGTATGGAAAATCGCCAGATACTCCGCGCTCAGGCGATTTTTCAGGCCGTGAGCGGCAAACGCACCCAGGGCTACGCCGGTAAAACCGAAAAAGGCAGCAAGCATCAAGAAGCCACGAAACATCTCAAACTCCAGTCAACGATCATTCAATTGCGCAGGGTCTGTATAATGGCCCGCTCGACTGCTCCGGCCAAGCCATCTCTTATGCTGCGTTTCCTCTTCAACCGTGTCGTCAAAGCCCTGTTCTGGTTCGCAGCAGCCAGCGTTGTGCTGGTATTGATCTTTCGTTGGGTGCCGCCACCCGGTACCGCGCTGATGGTCGAGCGCAAGATCGAGTCCTGGACCGACGGCCAGCCTATCGACCTGCAACGCACCTGGCAGCCCTGGGACAAAATCTCCAACGACCTGAAAGTGGCGGTGATCGCGGGTGAAGACCAGAAATTCGCCGAGCACTGGGGGTTCGATGTCGACGCGATTCAGGCTGCGCTGGCCCATAACGAACTCGGTGGCTCGGTACGCGGCGCCAGTACGCTGAGCCAGCAGGTATCGAAGAACCTGTTCCTGTGGTCGGGCCGTAGCTGGCTGCGTAAAGGGCTGGAGGCCTGGTTCACCGGGTTGATCGAGGTGTTCTGGTCCAAGCAGCGGATTCTTGAGGTTTACCTCAATAGCGTCGAGTGGGACGACGGCGTGTTTGGCGCCGAAGCGGCTGCGCGGCATCACTTCGGTGTGAGCGCTGGCGGGCTCTCGATGCAGCAGGCCAGCTACCTCGCCGCCGTGCTGCCCAATCCCCGCCAGTGGAGCGCCAGCCACCCCAGTAGCTACGTGGCGCGCCGTGCCGGCTGGATTCGTCAGCAAATGCGTCAGTTGGGTGGGGATGAGTATCTGGTGGGCTTGAACCACAGCCGGAAGTTTTAATTCAGCATCGTTGGTGTCTGGACTGACGCCTTCGCGCTTATCTGACACAACAAAAAACGCCCTGATCACATGATCGGGGCGTTTTTTTGTGTCGAGCAGCTGTTTACGCAGCGATCGACAATTTGAGCTTGTTCATCGCGCTCTTTTCCAGCTGACGAATACGCTCGGCGGAGACGTTGTACTTCTGCGCCAGGTCATGCAACGTGGCCTTCTCCTCAGACAACCAGCGCTGATAAAGAATGTCACGGCTACGGTCATCAAGGACATCCAGCGCCTGGTGCAGATTGGCAGTGGAGTTGTCGGTCCAGTCGGAATCTTCCAACTGCCGGGCCGGGTCGTAACGGTGGTCTTCCAGGTAATTGGCAGGCGACTGGAAGGCGCTGTCATCGTCCGCTTCGGCAGCCGGATCGAATGCCATGTCGTGGCCCGTCAGGCGGCTTTCCATTTCGCGCACTTCGCGCGGCTCTACACCGAGGCTTTCCGCCACACGATGGACTTCTTCATTGTTCAGCCACGCCAGACGTTTTTTCTGGCTGCGCAGATTGAAGAACAGCTTGCGCTGCGCCTTGGTCGTGGCGACTTTGACGATGCGCCAGTTGCGCAGAATGAATTCATGAATTTCAGCTTTGATCCAGTGCACAGCGAACGACACCAGGCGCACACCCATTTCCGGGTTGAAGCGTTTGACGGCCTTCATCAGGCCAACGTTACCTTCCTGGATCAGGTCAGCCTGTGCCAGGCCATAACCGGAATAACTGCGTGCGATATGCACCACAAAACGCAGGTGGGCGAGCACCATCTGCCGAGCCGCCCCTAGATCCTGCTCATAATAGAGACTCTCGGCCAGTTCACGCTCCTGCTCGGGCGTCAGCAATGGAATGCTGTTGACCGTGTGCACGTAGGCCTCCAGGTTTGCGCCTGGGGCCGCTAATGCATAAACAGGTTGCAAAGAAGTGGTCATACGAAAAAAACCTCCGACTCACATAACTCGTGCAGTTCAGCACTGCGAAATTGACCGGGAACCACTAGACAAGTTCCCTAAACCGCTGAAAACGTCAATATTAAAAAATAATTCTAACGAGGCGCCAGCTCTCTCAAGTGGCGTGCTACTGCAATCCAAGCACCGATATACCCTAACAATACCGCTCCAAGCAAGAGCGAAAAGCCATCAGCAAGCGGCACACCCGCCAAAGAGAAGTCGCTCCCGTACAGACCCGCCAACCCAACTACGGCATCGTTGAGCCAGTCTAGACCAAAAGCGAGCACGCCCCAGGACAGAAAACCGGCCCCCAGGCCATACAGCGCGCCCATATACAGAAAAGGCCGACGCACGTAGGCGTCAGTACCGCCTACCAGTTTGATCACCTCGATCTCGACGCGGCGGTTCTCGATATGCAGACGTATCGTGTTACCAATTACCAGCAGCAGCGCGAGCACCAGCAGGACGGTCAGACCAAAAACAAAACGGTCGCCCAGCTTGAGGATCGCAGCCAGACGCTCAACCCATACTAGATCAAGCTGAGCCTGCTGCACCTTCGGCAACTCTGCCAGACGCGTGCGCAGTGCTTCCAAAGCAGGCTTATCCACTTCATTCGGCGTCACCAGTACAACGCCCGGAAGCGGGTTCTGTGGCAACTCCTTCAACGCTTCGCCAAGCCCGGATTGCTGCTGAAACTCAACCAGAGCCTGATCCTTGCTGATGTATTCGGCCTCTGCCACGCCGGGCATCCGCTTGATCTGCTCGCTCAGGGCGTTGCCCTCACTGGCGCTGGCGTTCAGCTCCAGGTAAAGCGAAATCTGTGCTGCACGCTGCCACGAACCGCCCAATCGCTCGACGTTGTTCAACAGCAGCGATAAACCCATGGGCAGGCTCAAGGCGATGGCCATCACCAGACAGGTAAAGAAGCTGCCAATCGGCTGTTTGCCCAAACGGCGCACGCTGTCGAGCACGCTGGAGCGGTGCGCTTCCAGCCAGGCATGCAGCAAGGTGCTGAAGTCTGGACCGTCATCGTCGTCACCAGGCTTTTTCTTTTTCTGCGGTTGCGGTTCGGCCGCCTTGGGCGCGACACGCTCCGACACTTTAGGGCTGCGTGTCGCGCTCATACGGCCTCCCCGTCGCCAATCAAGCGACCACGCTGGAGCGTCAGCATGCGATGACGCATGCGCGCAATCAACGCCAGGTCATGGCTGGCGATCAGCACACTGGTGCCCAAACGGTTGATATCTTCGAATACACCCATGATTTCCGCTGCCAGACGTGGGTCAAGGTTACCGGTGGGTTCATCCGCCAGCAGTAACGCCGGACGGTGGACGATGGCCCGAGCGATGCCGACCCGCTGTTGCTGGCCTGTGGATAAGTCACCGGGGTACAGATCGGTTTTATCCGAGAGCGCCACGCGCTCCAGGGCCGAATCGACGCGCTTGGTGATTTCCGCCTTGGACAAGCCAAGAATCTGCAGTGGCAAGGCGATGTTATTGAACACCGTACGATCGAACAGTAGCTGGTGATTCTGGAACACCACGCCTATCTGACGACGCAGAAACGGGATTTGCGAGGTACTGATCTGGCCCAGATCCTGACCGGCCAGCAACAATTTGCCGGTGGTCGGGCGTTCCATGGCCAGGAGCAAGCGCAACAGGGTGCTTTTACCGGCGCCAGAATGGCCGGTGACAAACAAAAACTCGCCACGACGTACTCGAAAGCTCAGCTCATGCAAGCCGACGTGTCCGTTCGGATAGCGTTTACCGACCTGTTCGAAACGAATCATGTGCGCTCCCGCTCGGCGAACAGAGCTTGAACAAAGGGTTCAGCTTCAAAAGTACGCAAATCGTCGATGCCTTCACCCACGCCGATATACCGAATCGGCAGACCAAACTGCTTGGCCAGGGCGAAGATCACACCCCCTTTGGCGGTACCGTCGAGTTTGGTCAGGGCCAGACCGGTCAAGGTCACGGTCTGATTGAACTGCTTGGCCTGATTGATTGCGTTCTGCCCAGTGCCCGCGTCCAGCACCAACAGCACTTCATGCGGCGCGTCGGCGTCGAGCTTGCCGATGACCCGGCGAACTTTTTTCAGTTCTTCCATCAGGTTGTCTTTGGTGTGGAGCCGACCCGCGGTGTCGGCGATCAGCACATCAATGCCGCGAGCCTTGGCCGCCTGCACCGCGTCAAAGATCACCGAAGCCGAATCTGCGCCGGTGTGCTGGGCGATGACTGGAATGTGATTGCGCTCACCCCAGACCTGCAGCTGCTCCACCGCTGCCGCGCGGAAGGTGTCACCGGCGGCGAGCATGACTTTTTTACCTTCGAGCTGGAGCTTTTTCGCCAGCTTGCCGATGGTCGTTGTTTTGCCTGCGCCATTGACGCCCACCACTAGGATCACGAACGGCTTGTTCTGCCCGGCGATGACCAATGGCTTCTCGACGGGCTTGAGCAAGGCCGTCAGTTCAGCCTGCAACGACTTATACAGAGCGTCGCTGTCGGTCAGCTGCTTGCGCGCGACCTTCTGGGTCAGGCTTTGAATAATCACCGCTGTCGCATCGACGCCCACATCGGCGGTCAGCAGCCGGGTTTCGATCTCTTCGAGCAGGTCATCGTCGATCAGCTTCTTGCCGAGGAACAGGCTGGCCATGCCCTCGCCCAGACTGGCGCTGGTTTTCGACAAACCTTGCTTGAGACGAGCGAAAAAGCCGGCTTTACTGGCTTCTGTGGCTGTCGGGGTGACCGGAGCAGGCACGGAAACGGGAGCAGGAGCAACTTCAGCCACTCGCGCGACCGACTGGGGTGCCGGTGCCGAAACGGGCACTGGCACGACAATCAGCTCAGGGGCAATCGGCTCAGGCACAGCCACAGCCACAGGCGCCAGCTCGGCGGGCATCGGCTGCACATCCGGCACGCTGTGCGCCGGAATCGGCGGCGTCACGTGAGGCTCAAGCTCATCGATCAGCGCCACGGACTCTTCGGCCACCGGTAATATCAGCCAAGGCTGAGGCTCTGGAGCCGATTGCGGCGCGAGTTGTGGCTCAACAGCGACTGGCGCGTGGTCGATGACCACCTCAGGCGCTGCTGTGGGTAGGTTTTGTGGCTGCTCGGCAACGGTTTCCTGCGGCTTTTTGCGCAGCCATCCGAACAGGCCTTTTTTCTCTGCAGCCGGAGCTGGGGTCTTCTTGTCGTCGTTGGAACCAAACATGGAGGACGGCTATCTCAAGGTAGCGACGCGCCAAAGCGGCGCCTCAGGAAAATTCTGTCAATGCAAAACAGACTGCTTTTGACCCGGCTTGTTCATCCGCAGCCCCGAAATTGTAGGCGTTCACCGGTACAAAAACGTCATTTCAGCCCGTTTCAACCGTGCCAGACCAGGACCAATAGTTCATGTAACCATTCTAGCCGTGGCCGCCGGCCACACGGACCCGTATCCTAACACCCCCGCGCCCGCCGACGCTAAGTTCAAGCAGGCCGCCTAACAGGTTCAAAACGAATGAATGCTCTAGCCCGCCGTGCCGCAGGCCTGCTACTCAGCACAGTGTGTCTGCCACTGTCAGCATTGGCTGCAGACCCGCAACCTACTCACGAATTCACCCTGGACAATGGCCTGAAAATCATCGTCCGCGAAGACCATCGCGCGCCCGTAGTGGTTTCGCAGGTCTGGTACAAAGTCGGTTCCAGCTATGAAACCCCTGGCCAGACCGGTTTGTCCCATGCCCTGGAACACATGATGTTCAAAGGCAGCAAAAACGTGGGGCCAGGCCAGGCTTCACTGATTTTGCGTGATCTGGGCGCTGAAGAAAACGCGTTCACCAGCGACGACTACACCGCGTATTACCAGGTTTTGGCCCGTGATCGCCTGGGAGTAGCCTTCGAGCTGGAAGCCGATCGCATGGCCAGCCTGCTTCTGCCCCCTGAAGAATTCAGCCGCGAAATTGAAGTCATCAAGGAAGAACGCCGCCTGCGCACTGACGACAAGCCCAGCGCCAAAGCCTATGAGCGCTTCCAGGCCATGGCCTACCCCGCCAGCGGTTACCACACGCCGACCATCGGCTGGATGGCAGACCTGGACCGGATGAAGGTTGAGGAGCTTCGTCATTGGTACGAAGCCTGGTACGTGCCGAACAACGCCACCTTGGTGGTGGTCGGCGACGTGCAGCCCGACGACGTAAAAGCCCTGGCGCAACGTTATTTCGGGCCGATCCAGCGGCGCGACGTACCACCGTCGAAAGCCCCGCTGGAGCTGGCTGAGCCCGGCGAACGCAAAATCACCCTGCACGTACAGACTCAATTGCCGAGCCTTATGTACGGTTTCAACGTACCCAGCCTGTCCACCGCTGCGGATCCACGCTCGGTCAATGCGCTGCGCCTGATTTCCGCCCTGCTTGACGGCGGCTACAGCGCACGCATTCCGACCCGTCTGGAGCGAGGCGAAGAGCTGGTTTCAGGCGCCTCGTCGAGTTACGACGCCTACAGCCGTGGCGATAGCCTGTTCATGCTCAGCGCAACCCCTAACACGCAGAAGAAAAAAAACCTGGCCGATGTTGAAGCCGGTATCTGGCGCCTGTTGAATGAGCTGAAAACCACGCCGCCGTCCAATGAAGAGTTGGAACGGGTTCGGGCGCAAGTGATTGCCAGCCTGGTCTACCAGCGCGATTCGATTACCAGCCAGGCCAGCACGATCGGCGAACTGGAAACCGTCGGCTTGTCGTGGAAGCTGATGGACGAAGAACTGGACGCACTTAAAAGCGTGACCCCGGCCGATATCCAGAAAGCCGCCCGCACCTATTTCATCCGCGAACGTCTCAGCGTTGCGCACGTTTTGCCCGAGGAGACTGCACATGAGTGAGCACAAGGGTCCACGTTATGGGCTACTTGGCCTGGGAGCCTTGGGGCTGGTGGTCATGCTCGGCGCCTTTATCGCTCCCCAGGCCGAGGCTGAAAGCATCGCACCTGACAGCACCACGCTGAAGGACACCGTCCAGGCTCTCCCTGACAACAACCTGCAATCGCTCAAAGAACTCGACGGCAAACCGCCAGCACGGCGCGCCTTGAACATCCAGACCTGGAAAACCGCCGAAGGCGCCAAGGTGATGTTCGTCGAAGCGCGTGAATTGCCTATGTTCAACCTACGCCTGACCTACGCCGCTGGCAGCAGCCAGGATCGAGGCACCCCCGGCATCGCCGTACTGACCAACGCCATGCTCAATGAAGGCGTGGCCGGGAAGAATGTGGGCGCCATCGCCGAGGGCTTCGAAGGCTTGGGCGCTGATTTCAGCAACGGCGCTTACCGCGACATGGCCGTGACCTCCCTGCGCAGCCTGAGCGCCGTGGACAAGCGCGAGCCGGCGCTGAAGCTATTTGCCCAAGTCGTCGGTAAACCGACATTCCCTGCCGACTCACTGGCGCGGATCAAGAACCAGTTGCTGGCCGGCTTCGAATACCAGAAACAAAACCCCGGCAAACTCGCGGGCAATGAGTTGTTCAAGCGTCTCTATGGCGACCACCCTTATGCGCACCCGAGCGAAGGGACGGCCAAAAGCATTTCACCTATTAGCATCGCGCAGCTCAAGGCCTTCCACGCCAAAGCCTATGCCGCAGGCAATGCGGTGATCGCATTGGTCGGCGACCTGTCCCGATCCGAAGCAGAAGCGATTGCTGCCCAGGTTTCCTCTGCCCTGCCTAAAGGCCCGGCGCTGCCGAAAATCGAACAACCGGTCGATCCTAAAGCCGGTGAAACCCACATCGAGTTCGCGTCCAAGCAAACGCACTTGATGCTCGCGCAACTGGGGATCGAACGTAACGACCCGGATTTCGTCGCGCTGACACTCGGCAACTCGGTACTCGGCGGTGGCGGCTTCGGCAGTCGTTTGATGACGGAAGTGCGGGAAAAACGTGGCCTGACCTATGGCGTTTCATCGGGTTTCACCCCGATGCAGGTGCCAGGCCCGTTCATGATCACCCTGCAAACCCGCGCCGAACTCAGCGAAAATACCCTGAAGCTGGTTCAGGACATCGTGCGTGACTTCCTCATCACAGGCCCGACCCAGAAAGAACTGGACGACGCCAAGCGTGAATTGTCCGGCAGCTTCCCCCTGTCCACGGCCAGCAACGCCGATATCGTTGGTCAGCTAGGTGCGATTGGTTTCTACGACCTGCCGCTGACGTACCTGGAAGACTTTATGCAACAGGCGCAAAACGTGACGGTCGAGCAAGTCAAAGCTGCCATGAACAAGCACCTGAGCGCGGATAAGATGGTGATCGTCACCGCGGGCCCGACGGTGCCGCAAAAGCCGTTGCCACCCCCTACTGACAAACCTACTCAGCAACCTCTCGGGGTCCCGGAGCACTAATGGCCAATCCAAGACCAAAGGGCCATAACGGCCTGGGTCAACTGCGCATCATCGGTGGCGAATGGGGTAGCCGTCGCCTGACCTTCCCCGACGCTCCAGGCCTGCGTCCAACGCCGGACCGCGTGCGCGAAACGCTGTTTAACTGGCTCGCAACGCACATCGAAGGCGCGCGCGTACTCGACGTATTCACCGGCAGCGGCGCGCTTTACCTGGAAGCCCTGTCGCGCGGCGCGGGCATGGCCCTGGCGCTGGACAATAACGCAGAGGCCCTCGCCAGCCTGCGACGGAACCTGGACATGCTCGGGTGCACGGTTGGCCAGGTATCACATACCGACAGCCTGCGTTATCTGGAAACCCAGACGCCTGCCCAGTTCGATCTGGTCTTTCTCGACCCGCCCTTCCACCAGAACCTGCTGCCTGCCGCCTGCGCCCTTCTTGAAGAGCGTCATTGGCTGGCTGACAACGCCTGGATTTACACGGAAAGCGAAATCCCGCCGTCGTCTGTCGGTTTGCCAGGCAACTGGCGCCTGCACCGGGAGAAGAAAGCCGGGCAGGTGTATTACGCGCTATGGCAGCGGAGTACCGAGGTAGACGCCTGATCGCGGTGCCAGCCATATGCATTCACTCCCGCAGAACCCGCAAGGTCTGCGTGGGGTGGATTCATTGGCGAAGGCGTCATGAGTGACACACAGTAGGCTTCAACCCTACCGCTGAAGAAAAACTCCGGCACGCCTGTCCGCAGTTGTGGCAACGTAGCGTTTATGCAGTAAACGTGAATTGCCGACGAGTTCGAACGTGCCTATCCAACTTGCTACGACCACGCTTCCAGACCCGTTCATTCCCGCTTTAGGACTGGCTAACCCGCACCTGCAAACGCTGTGGGGCCCCTTGTGGCGAAAAAAAGCAAAGCTTGAACGCCCGCGTGAACGTATTTGGTTGGCCGACGGCGACTTTCTGGATCTGGACTGGCACGGCCCGCATGAGGCAGACACGCCTTTGGTCCTGGTGTTGCACGGTCTGACCGGCTCGTCGAACTCGCCTTACGTGGTGGGTTTGCAGCAGGCTCTGGCCCTCCAAGGCTGGGCCAGCGTGGCGTTGAACTGGCGTGGTTGCTCTGGCGAACCCAATCTTTTGCCACGCAGCTACCACTCCGGCGCCAGTGAAGACCTCGCCAGCGTCATTGCCCATCTGCGCACCCTGCGACCCTTGGCGCCGTTGTATGCGGTGGGCTATTCGCTGGGCGGCAATGTGCTGCTCAAGCACTTGGGCGAAGTGGGCAGCAACAGCTTGCTGCAAGGAGCCGTTGCCGTGTCGGTGCCGTTCCGTCTGGACCAGTGTGCCGACCGCATTGGCCAAGGCTTCTCCAAGGTATACCAAGCACATTTCATGCGTGAAATGCTGGTGTACATCAAAGACAAGCAGCGGCGCTTTCAGCACGAAGGACTCAGCGAAGGCCTCGCGGAACTGGCGGCACTCGGCTCGCTGGAGAACATGCGCACCTTCTGGGATTTTGATGGCCGGGTCACCGCGCCCTTGAATGGTTTTGCCGACGCCGAGGATTATTACCGTCGCGCTTCCAGCCGGTACTTCCTGGGTGAGATTCGTACGCCCACGCTGATCATCCACGCCGCCGACGATCCTTTCGTATTCCCCCACAGCCTGCCAGAAGCCGACGAGCTGTCGTCCAGCACCCACTTCGAACTGCAAGCCCGAGGCGGTCACGTCGGGTTCGTTGACGGGTCGCTGAAAAACCCGAGCTATTACCTAGAGCGGCGCATTCCACTGTGGTTGAGCACTGCCCATCGTTCGGCCACCGCTTTGGGGTGAGTGACAGACTTCAGCGACATTGCACAATCCTTCAAGACAGTCTCTCCCTGACTATTTAAGATGCGGACTCAAGGAGAGACTCATGTCCCGCTATCAGCTTTATACCCGTGGCATACGCGACAGCGTGCCCATGTTGGTCGGCATCGCACCCTTCGGCATTATTTTCGGCACGCTGGCAGGCGCGGGCGGTTTGTCGTTGTGGCAAGCGCTCGGCATGTCGATGTTCGTGTACGCCGGCTCCGCGCAATTTATCGTCGTCAGTCTGATGGGCGCTGGCGCCAGTGCGGTGGTGATTCTGCTGACCACCTTTATCGTCAATCTGCGCCATGTGCTGTACAGCGCCACGCTGCAACCCCAGGTGAGTGCACTGCCTCAACGCTGGCGGGTGCTGCTGGCGTTCTGGCTGACCGACGAGACGTTCGCCGTGGTTCAACGCTTTTATATCGTGCACGGGCGTTCGCCGCTTGGGCATTGGTATTGGGTCGGTGTCGCCAGCGCGTTGTATGCCTGCTGGGTCAGCAGTTCGGTGGTGGGCGTGCTGTTTGGCCAGGCGGTGCCTGATCTGGCGGGCTGGGGGCTGGAGTTCGCCATGCTCGCGACCTTTATCGGAATCGTCGTGCCTTTACTGCGCAATCAACCGCAAATCGCGGCGGCACTCGCCGCTGGCGCGGTGGCCTTGATGACGCATACCTGGCCTTACAAACTGGGCCTGATGGCGGCGGCATTCAGCGGGATCGCCGTGGGCGTCTTGCTTGAGCGTCGACGCTCTGGCGCCAGCGACGAAGCGTCGAGTCACGAGGTGCGATCATGAGTTACTGGTGGCTGATTGGCGGCATGACCGCTATTACGTTCCTGATGCGCTACAGCCTGTTCGCCTGGCCGCATTTGCGCTTTCCGCCCGTGGTACGCCAAGGGCTGCACTATGTGCCCACGGCCGTGCTGACCGCGATTGTGGTGCCGGGCATGCTGCTGCCCGATGGCGAGCATTGGCAATTGAACGCAAGTAACGCCTACTTGCTGGCCGGCCTCGCAGCCATCGCCATCGCCGCCTTCAGCCGCAACCTGCTGGCGACCATTGGCGGCGGCTTGCTGGTGTTCTTCCTGCTGCGCTGGGCGCTGGGGCAGATTTAGGGTTGAGACCGGTGTGTTTCTGGCTGACCTCAGGCGCCAGTGGCGACAGCGCGATTCGGATCGGTGATCCATTCGCTCCACGACCCGGCGTACAGCGAACCCAGTGGATACCCCGCCAGGCACAGCGCGAACAGGTTATGGCAGGCCGTGACGCCTGAGCCGCAGTAGGCCACCAGATGATTTGGCGAACGATCACCCAGCGTTGCCGCAAAGCGTTGTTTGAGCTGGTCTGCTGGCAGAAAGCGGCCGTCGGCACCCAGGTTTTCGTTGAACGCAACACACTGCGCACCCGGAATATGGCCGGCGACCGGATCGATCGGCTCCACCTCACCACGGAAACGCGGCGCGGCGCGGGCATCGAGCAGCGTCATGTCTGGTTGGCCCAGACGCGCTTGCAGCGCCTGGGCGCTGAGCAGCAACGAATCATCCGGCTCACCGGTGAAGGTCCCTTTCTTGTTTTGCGGCGCGTCCAGACTCAACGGCAAACCCGCCGCGTGCCAGGCTTTGAGGCCGCCATCCAGCAAGTACACGCCGTCACGCTTGCCCAGCCACGCCAGCAACCACCATCCACGAGCAGCAAACGCGCCGGGGCCGTCGTCGTACAGCACAATATCGCTGTCCTGACTGATGCCCCACTCCTGCAATCGCTGAATCAGCACGTCCGGTTTTGGCAACGGATGACGGCCTGTCACGCCCTTGATCACCTTGTCGCTGAAATCACGCTCCAGATCAGCGAACCTGGCGCCCGCGATATGCCCTTCGGCATAACTGCGCTGGCCATAGTCAGGGTCTTCCAGGGCAAAGCGACAATCGAGAATCACTAGCCCTGGGTGCTGTTGGCGAGCGGCCAGTTGTTCCGGGCTGATCAGTTGCGCGATGGACATGGCAAGTTCCTGTGAGAAAAATTCAGATCAATGTTATGACAAAAAAAACGTCAGGGCGTTTCCTCTAACGCCCGCCCCAACGGCACATAAAATTCTTCACACAGCGCATTCACCGCGTCCCGTGCCTCTGGCGTGACGTAACCCAGTTCCAGCATCAGCACCTGGTACACGCCTCGGCGCATGGCGTCTTCACTGAGTCGCGTGGCGTCTTCCAGCGTGGTGCACAAAAACCGCACCCACGACGTAAGGATAATCCACACATTGAGGGTCAACGACTCAATCTGCACCTTATCCATGCGCAAGATACCGGCCTCGACGAAGCCACTGTAGATGGCCATGCCCTGAATCAGACAGTGCTGGGAAAACCGTCGGTAACGCGCAGCCAGTTCTGGATCGGCGTCGAGCAGATGCTCCAGATCGCGATGCAGGAAACGGTAGCGCCACATGCCGTCGAGCAGCTCCATCAAATAGAAACGCTTGTCCTCGACACTCGGCAGACGCCCCTTGGGCGGACGCAGAAAGCTGTCCACCAAGGCTTCGTACTCGGTGAACAGCTCGGCGATGATCGCCTGCTTATTGGGGAAGTGGTAATACAGATTGCCCGGCGACATTTCCATGTGCGCAGCAATGTGGTTGGTGCTGACGCTGCGCTCACCCTGCTGATTGAACAGCTCCAGGCTGTTTTGCACGATACGTTCGCGGGTTTTGATGCGTGGTGCCATGTTCAGCTCGACCGCTTAAACGTGTGGAGAATATGCCGCATCTTAGCGCAGGCAATGTCAGGTATACCGCCTTCGCATTGCCCCCCATTTTGAGGGAGCGACTTCATTCGCGAAGAAGACCGCTCGGTTCTGGATTTGACTTTATAGAGCAATGACTCTAAAAGTACAGCATAACGCTAATACGAGCCACGACCATGCCCGCCGAAATCGCCTGTCAGCAAGAGTCCGAGCAAGCCTTCAATGAGCTTGAGCAGCTGTTCAACAAT
Source organism: Pseudomonas sp. 5C2 (assembly GCF_034314155.1). Classification (NCBI taxonomy): domain Bacteria; kingdom Pseudomonadati; phylum Pseudomonadota; class Gammaproteobacteria; order Pseudomonadales; family Pseudomonadaceae; genus Pseudomonas; species Pseudomonas sp. 5C2. Next base: position 773,166 of record NZ_JAVIWH010000003.1, read on the forward strand.
CAGCGACGGGCCTTCGCGGCCAATCCTATGCCGCTCGCCGGCCAGCGTCTGCAATGGCTCAAGACCTTGCGCACGCTATTGAGCGATGAACGGCAGGCGTTGGTCGACGCCATCAACAGCGATTTTAGCCACCGCAGCGCCGATGAAACCCTGCTGGCTGAGTTGATGCCAAGCCTGTTGGGCATCCAGTACGCCAGCAAACATCTGAAAAAATGGATGAAGCCTTCGCGCCGACACGTTGGTATGGCGTTTCAACCGGCGTCGGCCAAAGTGATCTATCAACCATTGGGCGTGGTCGGGGTGATCGTGCCGTGGAATTACCCGCTATTTCTCGCCATCGGCCCACTGGTCGGCGCACTGTCTGCGGGTAATCGGGTGATGCTCAAGCTCAGCGAATCGACGCCAACCACCGGTCAGTTGCTCAAGCGCCTGTTCGCCCAAGTGTTCCCTGAAGATTTGGTCACGGTTGTGCTGGGTGAAGCCGAGGTCGGCATGGCCTTCTCGACATTGCCTTTTGATCATTTATTGTTCACCGGGGCCAGCAGCATCGGTAAGCACGTAATGCGCGCCGCAGCCGAGAACCTGACCCCGGTCACCCTGGAGCTGGGCGGAAAATCCCCGGCCATCGTGTCCAGCGATGTGCCGCTCGAGGACGCCGCCGAACGCATCGCTTTCGGCAAAACCCTGAATGCCGGACAAACCTGCGTCGCGCCCGACTACGTGTTAGTGCCCGAAGACCGGGTCGACGGGTTTGTCGACGCCTACCGAAAAGCGGTACAGAAGTTTTATCCGACACTGATCGACAACCCGGACTACACCGCGATCATCAACGACCGACAGTTGGCCCGACTCAATCGCTACCTCGACGACGCCAGCAGCAAAGGCGCGCGAGTGATTCCGCTGTTCGAGCAGGGCCAGGGACGGCGCATGCCGTTCAGTCTGCTGCTGAATGTCAGTGATGACATGACCGTGATGCAGGACGAAATCTTCGGCCCGCTGCTGCCCATTGTTCCCTACAGCCGCATTGATCAGGCGTTTGCCTACATCAATCAGCGCCCGCGCCCATTGGCGTTGTACTACTTTGGCTACAACAAGGCCGAGCAGCAGCGCGTACTGGAACAGACCCACTCCGGCGGCGTGTGCCTGAACGACACGCTAATGCATGTCGCCCAGGATGACATGCCGTTCGGCGGCGTCGGCCCCTCCGGCATGGGCCACTACCATGGCCATGAAGGCTTTCTGACCTTCAGCAAGGCCAAGGGTGTCTTCATCAAGCAACGCTTCAATGCAGCCCGGTTGATTTACCCGCCGTACGGCAAGGCGATCCAGCGGCTGGTCTACAAGCTGTTCATTCGTTAGCCCTGACTGACAACCGCCGTCCAACAAATCCATAAGAACAGGGCCACAAAAACAATGAACAACAGCCTGTCTGAAAGCCCCAACCTATCACGTCGGGGCGTGCTGAAAATCGGCCTGTGCGCCAGCGCCTTCCTGTCCTCTGCCGGGCTCGCGGCGAGCCTGAGCGGTTGCTCGGCCAACACGCCTGCCAGCGGCTTTGCCGTATTACGCAGCAGTGATCTGCCATTCCTGCGCGCACTGATTCCAGTGATGCTCAAAGGCAGTCTGGGTGAGATTGCGCTACCGAACGCCATCGCGGGCACCCTGCAAAGCATCGACGCCAGCCTTGATCGACTGTCGCCGGAGATGCTCAAACTGACGCAGCAACTGTTCGATGTACTGGCGCTGCCCGTCACCCGAGGTCCATTGACCGGTGTCTGGGGCGGCTGGGAAAATGCCAGCCCGTTGCAGATGACGGCCTTCCTCAATCGCTGGGAAAACAGCGCATTGAGCCTGTTACGCATGGGCCATGGCGCCTTGCTGAAGCTGGTGACGATGGCTTGGTACAGCCGCCCGGAATCGTGGGCGCATTGCGGTTATCCCGGCCCGCCGACTGTTTGAACCACACATGCCCCACCCCCCCAATAAAAATAAATAGATCGAGGCCCTATGCCGGTTCCTGATGTGTTTCGAGAAGGCCTTGCCCGTGGCTGGAAAACCTACAGCGGCGCGCAATTGACCCATGACCTGACGCTGGAGGCGGATGTCGCGATCATCGGCAGCGGCGCTGGCGGTGGCACCACGGCAGAAATCCTCAGCGCGGCTGGCTATAAGGTATTGCTGATCGAAGAAGGCCCGTTGAAAACCAGCAGCGACTTCAAGATGCTCGAAGATCAGGCTTATTCCAGCCTTTATCAGGAAGGCATCGGCCGCATGAGCAAGGATGGCGCGATTACCATCCTCCAGGGACGAGCCGTCGGCGGCACCACGCTGATCAACTGGACGTCGAGCTTTCGCACCCCCGAACCAACCCTGGAACACTGGGCCAAAGAACACGCGGTCAAAGGCCACAGCGCAGCCGAAATGGCGCCGTGGTTCGCCAAAATGGAACAGCGTCTGGGCGTTACCCCGTGGGTCATGCCACCCAACGCCAACAACGATGTGATCCGCAACGGATGCGAGCAGTTGGGTTACAGCTGGAAAGTCATCCCGCGCAATGTACGCGGCTGCTGGAACCTAGGGTATTGCGGCATGGGCTGCCCGACCAATGCCAAACAATCGATGCTGGTCACGACCATCCCCGCGACTCTGGATAAGGGCGGCGAGCTGCTGTACCTGGCCCGCGCAGAACGGCTGGTGATCAAAGGTGACAAGGTTGTCGGCCTGCAATGCGTGGGCATGGATGAGCGCTGTGTGGCGCCCAACGGTCGCAGTATCACAGTCAAGGCAAAGCACTACGTACTGGCCGGTGGCGGTATCAACAGCCCTGCCTTACTGATGCGCTCCGACGCCCCGGACCCGGACAAGCGCGTGGGCAAGCGCACGTTTCTGCACCTGACGAGTTTTTCCGCAGCGTTGTTCGACCGGGTGATTAATCCGTTTTACGGCGCACCGCAGTCGATTTATTCCGACCATTTCCAATGGACCGACGGTGCCACAGGGCAGATGTCTTACAAGCTCGAAGTACCGCCCCTGCAACCGGCGCTGGCCAGCACGCTGCTCGGCGGCTTCGGCCAGGAAAACGCAGAGCGCATGGCCCAACTGCCTAATACCCACATGATGCTGGCCTTGATGCGTGACGGTTTTCACCCGGGCAGCCCGGGCGGCAGCGTGGAACTGCGCGGCGACGGCACGCCAGTGCTCGATTATCAGGTGTCGTCTTACGCCTGGGATGGCATTCGCCGGGCTTATCACAGCATGGCCGAGATCCAGTTTGCTGGCGGAGCTAAGGCGGTGATGCCGGTACACGAAGACGCTGGCTACGTGAAAAGCCTGGCCGAGGCACGATCAGTCATCGACGGTTTGAGCATGGAAACGTACCGCACCCGACTGGGCAGCGCCCATGTGATGGGCGGTTGTGCCATGGGTGAAGAGCCAAAAACCGCTGTATGCGATAGCCTTGGCCGGCATCATCAGTTGAGCAATCTGTCGATCCATGACGGCTCGTTATTTCCCACCAGTATCGGTGCCAACCCGCAACTTTCGGTCTATGGACTGACCGCGCAACTGGCGACTTTGCTGGGTGAAAGGCTAAGATCTGCTTAGATGCGTAGCACCGGAAGGCGCTGTAAAAGCGGCGGAAACGCCTCATTTGCCAAAGCAATAATGCCCCTGCTATCCATAAGCCGACTTGGCCCACCGGGATTGCTGCGCTACCATCCGACTCCCCAACGGACTCCGACCAGGACGACGCGATGAACCGAGTGTTGTACCCAGGCACCTTCGACCCTATCACCAAGGGCCATGGCGATCTGGTCGAACGCGCCTCGCGCCTGTTCGACCAAGTGGTCATCGCGGTTGCTGCCAGCCCGAAGAAAAACCCGCTGTTTCCCCTGGAACAGCGCGTGGCGCTGGCCCGAGAGGTCACTAAACACCTGCCCAATGTCGAGGTGGTAGGTTTCTCCACCTTGCTGGCGCACTTCGCCAAAGAGCAGCACGCCAACGTGTTCCTGCGCGGGTTGCGGGCGGTATCGGATTTCGAATACGAGTTCCAGCTGGCCAACATGAACCGCCAATTGGCCCCGGACGTGGAAAGCCTGTTCCTTACACCGTCCGAGCGTTATTCGTTCATTTCCTCAACGCTGGTCCGTGAAATCGCGGCACTGGGCGGCGATATCACCAAGTTTGTACACCCGACGGTAGCTGAGGCGTTGACCGAACGGTTCAAACGCTAAGGTGCATCGGACGAACTAATGCGGCACAATTCGCCGCATTAGTTTTCATATGCCCCGGCGCTGCCCGTGGCAGGAGTGCTTCATGTCCCTGATCATCACCGACGACTGCATCAATTGCGACGTCTGCGAACCCGAGTGCCCGAACGAGGCAATTTCTCAAGGTGAGGAGATCTACGTGATCAATCCGAACCTGTGCACCGAATGCGTTGGCCATTACGACGAACCGCAGTGCCAGCAAGTCTGCCCCGTGGATTGCATCCCGCTGGATGAAACCCACGTCGAGAGCAAAGACGAACTGATGGCCAAATACCTGATTTTGACCCACAAAGCCTAGCCCCTTCGACGCTCCTGCACTCGCCAGCCGGGCTGCACTGCCTGTCGACAAAAGCGAGTTCCGGATGACCCGTACGCTGAATCGTCTCCCCTCCCTGCTCGGCGCCCTGCTCCTGCTGTGCGCCCTTGCCGCTCAGGCCAAGGCACCGCAACAGGCCGCCATCGCCAGCCCCCATCCGCAAGCCACAGCCGCCGGTCGAGAAATATTGTTCATCGGCGGCAACGCGTTCGACGCTGCCGTGGCGGTCAGTGCCGCGCTGGCGGTGGTCGAGCCTTATGCTTCCGGGCTGGGCGGTGGCGGGTTCTTCCTGCTGCGGCAAAGCGCTGAGCCGATTCGCTATCAGTTCCTTGATGCCCGCGAACGCGCACCACTCCAGGCCAACCAGAGCATGTATCGCCGCGACGGCAAGGTACAACCCACGCTGTCGCTCAACGGCCCACTGGCCGCCGCCATTCCGGGCTTGCCAGCGGCGCTGGTCGAACTGGCCGAGCATTACGGTAAACTGCCGCTGAAAACCTCGCTGGCCCCGGCCATCCGCTTGGCGTATCAGGGGTTTGCCGTCGATCCTGTTTACCGGGAGCGCGCTGGCTGGCGTTTGTCCGCCTTGCGCGACGACCCGGAGAGCACCCGGCTGTTTCTGCGCCACGGGAACATCCCGGCGCTGGGCGAGATCATCAAACAACCGGAACTGGGGCTGACCCTTGATCGTTTTGCCGACAAGGGGCGCGCCGGTTTCTACGAAGGCCTGACCGGTCAGGCGCTGGTCAAAGGGGTCAGGTCCGCTGGCGGCATCTGGACAGACGACGATCTGCAGCGCTATCGAGTGGTTGCCCGCGCGCCGCTACGCTTCCCATTAGCGGATAATCGCGAGTTGATCAGCGCCCCGCCACCCTCCGCAGGCGGCATCGCGCTGGCCCAGAGCCTGACGATGTTGCAGCAGTTGCCGTGGCGTGAGGCCGACAAGGTGCAGCGTGCCCACTACGTGGTCGAAGTCCTGCGCCGGGCTTACCGCGACCGAGGCTTGCTGGGCGATCCGGATTTCGTCAGCAACCCATTGGCCCATGTACTTGATCGCGACTACCTAAAGCAGCTGGCTCGCGACATCGACCCACACGACGCGACGCCCAGCGCCAGCCTGCCGCCTGCGCCTAAATGGCGTGAGGGCGATCACACCACTCATTTCGCCATCCTCGACAGCGAGGGCAATGCGGTCGCTGCGACGCTTTCGGTGAATCTGCCGTTCGGGTCAGCCTTCAGCGTGCCCGGTACTGGCGTGGTATTGAATAACGAAATGGACGACTTTGCCGCCGACCCGCAAGGCAGCAACGCTTACGGTCTGGCCGGCAGCCAAGCGAACGCCATCGCGGCGGGCAAGCGGCCGCTGTCGAGCATGAGCCCAAGCTTTATTGAAAGTCCAACCGAGTTCAGCGCCTTCGGCACACCGGGCGGCAGCCGTATTCCGAGCATGGTGCTGCTGTCGATCCTGCAATACCTGGACGGACAACCCGTTGCGACATGGCCTGCCGTGCCGCGCTATCACCACCAGTATTTGCCGGATGTTATCGAGTACGAACCCGACGCCTTTTCTCCAGAGCAACTGACTGAGCTGCAAGCACGCGGCTACAGCCTCAAGGACACCAAGCGCGCCTATGGCAATCAGCAGGTGCTGTTCTGGAACAAGGACAACGCCAAGGTCGAAGCCGCGAGCGATCCTCGCGGGCTTGGGATTCCAGCAGTGTTCGACCCGACAGTCAGGCAAGCCGCGCCTTAGCGTTTATCGCGACGCCGGTTATTCGCGTTTGTTGTAGCCATCGCCCGTACAACCCAGGCAGCGGACGAACGCGGACTTACCAGGGTCCACCACCAACGCCTTGCCCGCGTCGCCAATGCCACCGCCAGTTGCGGTAAACGGCAGCGCCACCACGAACAGTACGGCACCCACCAGAGTTGCCGCGATCAGCAAAGGCCGGGCAATCAACAGGTCGCCGATCATGGCGTAGGCCGGCGGCGCTTCGAGGGAGTAGGTTGGATCTCCGCTCCCGTGTGACTCTGCTTGAGCCTGTGCAGGCAGCACCTGCAATCCGAACAGCAAGGCCAAGGCAACAGCGAGGGTACGAAACGGACTCATGGCGTGATCCTTCAAGCTCAACGGTAGTAATGATCGTCACTATAAACAGCGGCGCTGGTTACGCAAGGTTTGCAGCTGTCAGATGCCATTTCAGGCAGGCGCGGGCAAGGCCGCGATTACAGGATATCTATGTCTGGCAACGCGGGCAGTACACGCTGGTACGTTGACCGAGTTTTACTTCGCGCAACTCGGTACCGCAGACTTTGCACGGCTGATGGCCGCGACCGTAAACGAACAGCTCCTGCTGAAAGTAGCCGGGCTGACCATCGCCGCCGATAAAATCCTTGAGGGTGGTGCCGCCGCGCTCGATGGCGTGGATAAGAATGCGCTTGATCTCGATCGCCAGCTTCATATAACGCGCCCGGGAGATGCTCTTAGCCTCGCGACGCGGGTCGATACCGGCGGCAAACAAGGCTTCAGTCGCGTAAATATTACCGACTCCGACCACCACCGCGTTGTCCATGATGAAAGGTTTGACCGCCATTAAGCGTCCCCGGGAACGTTCGAACAGACGTTCCCCATCGAACAGCTCGGTCAACGGCTCCGGCCCGAGACGAATCAGCAATTCGTGATTGAGCGGGTCAAGGCTCCAGAGCATCGCACCAAAACGGCGCGGGTCGGTGTAGCGCAGGGCCATGCCCGACTCCAGCTCGATATCCACATGCTCATGCTTGGCCGCAGGCAATCCGGCGTCGACCAGACGCAAATTACCCGACATGCCCAAATGACTGATCAACGTTCCGACCTCGGCATTGATCAACAGGTACTTGGCGCGACGCGCCACCGATACAATCCGCTGCCCGGACAGGCGCACGTCCAGGTCCTCGGGGATCGGCCAGCGCAAACGCCGGTCACGAACGATCACGCGACTGACGCGCTGACCTTCCAGATACGGCGCGATGCCCCGGCGGGTGGTTTCGACTTCAGGTAATTCAGGCATTGGCGACCCGGACAAAGGAACGAGTGATCGGGCTAGCGGACGCCCAACTCGTGAATGGATTCTTTGAGGTTCTCAAAGTCGTAATCGGAAAGCCCCACGTAATCCAGAATCAGATGACCGATGCTGTTCCACTCATGGTCTTCACCCTGATTGCCCAGCACCCGATAGGACGCACAGACATGTTCGGCCATTTTCAGGATCGCCAGCAAGTTCTTCAGTTGGCTGTTGTGACCCGACTCGTCCTGGAAGATCGCCAACGCATTGTGATGGTTGGCAATAGCGTTGCTGACATGCTCCGGCAAACGCCAGGACTTGGCGGTGAAATAACCGACCACGGCATGGTTGGTATTGAATGTATGGTTCTCTGTGTCCACCACACGACAGGTCGGGCTCGCCTTGGCGTAAGCGTCTTCCAACACACTCATGTAGTTGGGGAAGCGCTTGAGCATCAGCGGAATGCCACAGTCATGGAACAGCCCCAGCGCATAGGCCTCGTCCACCGCCTGTGAGCCGGTGCGTTTGGCCAGCGTCAGGCTGGTCATCGCCACATCCTGCGCGGAGTCCCAGAAACGGTTGAGGGTAACGATGGTTTCGTCGGTCATCTCGCCCTTGATCGACTGCGCGTTGATCAGGTTGATGATCGAGGCACTGCCCAGCAGATTTACCGCGCGCTCAATCGAGGCGATTTTATTGGTCAGGCCGTAATACGGTGAATTAACGATTTTCAACAATGCGCCGGACAAGCCCGGATCCTGCGCGATCAACCGGGCAATCGCCCCCAGGTCCGGATCAGGCATGTATTGCTCCATCTGCAAATCCACCATGATCTGCGGCTGTGGCGGCACACTGATGCCTTGCAAGGCCTGCTGAATCTGCTCGGTGGTTAGCGCTTGGGACATAAATACACACTCAGGACTAGGCGGCAATTTTAACCTTTGTGGAGGGGCATCCGACAACACTCAGAACGATGCAATAGACTCCGCCAGTGGTTTATTCCAGTGATCCGGGCCCCGAGCGTGGATGACGCGTTATAATCTCGCTCTTTTTTCCGGAGCGACGTCATGTCCCTGCCTAGCTTGCGCCTCAAAGCCAATGCCGACCGTCGCTTGCGCGCCGGCCACTTGTGGGTCTACAGCAACGAAATCGATGTAGCCGCCACCCCGCTCAACGGCTTTGCTGCGGGCGATCAAGCCATTCTGGAAGCTGCCGGCGGCAAGCCGTTGGGCATTGTGGCAATGAGCCCCAACAACCTGATCTGCGCACGCCTGCTGTCCCGCGACATCAAAGTGCCGCTGGATAAATCGTTGCTGGTACACCGCCTGAACGTCGCGCTGTCGTTGCGCGAACGCCTGTTCGACAAGCCTTATTACCGCCTGGTGTTCGGCGACTCCGACCTGCTGCCGGGTCTGGTGGTCGATCGTTTTGGCGACATCCTAGTGGTGCAACTGGCTTCCGCCACCATGGAAAACCACAAGGACGACCTGCTCGCGGCCTTGATTCAAGTAATCAAGCCGAGCGGTATCCTGTTCAAGAACGACTCCGCCGCACGCGATGCCGAAGGCCTCAACCGTTACGTCGAGACCGCCTTCGGCCTAGTGCCTGAGTGGGTTGCGCTGGAAGAGAACGGGGTGAAATTCGAAGCGCCGGTCATGGCCGGACAGAAAACCGGCTGGTTCTATGACCACCGCATGAACCGCGCGCGCATGGCACCGTACGTCAAAGGCAAACGCGTCCTGGACCTGTTCAGCTACATCGGCGGCTGGGGCGTGCAAGCGGCCGCTTTCGGTGCCAGCGATGTCACCTGCGTCGACGCATCTTCCTTCGCGCTGGACGGCGTTGAACGTAACGCGGCACTCAACGGTTTCACCGACAAAGTGGCGTGCATCGAAGGCGACGTGTTCGAAGCATTGAAGGAGCTGAAAAACGGCGAAGAGCGTTTCGACGTGATCGTTGCTGATCCACCGGCCTTCATCAAACGCAAAAAAGACCTGAAAAACGGCGAAGGAGCTTACCGCCGTCTCAACGAACAGGCCATGCGCCTGCTCAGCAAAGACGGGATTCTGATCAGCGCTTCCTGCTCGATGCACCTGCCGGAGGACGACCTGCAAAACATCCTCCTGACCAGCGCCCGCCATCTGGACCGCAACATGCAGTTGCTGGAACGCGGCGGCCAAGGCCCGGACCACCCGGTGCACCCGGCGATTGCCGAAACGCGCTATATCAAAAGCATGACCTGCCGGTTGCTGCCAAACAGCTGATCACTGCTTCTCGGCCAATCGCGGGCAAGCCCGCTCCTACTGTAGGAGCGGGCTTGCCCGCGATTAAGGTCGGAACGACCTTCGGCATTCCTTCCTGGCGCCGCAGGTGTAGAATCGCCTTTATTCATCGCCAGTCATCCCCGGCGGGTTTATGAGCTCAGGCCGAGCGCGCGGCGATCCCGTGGCGTCATCGGTTCACCGCAGCATCCGGTCACTGCCGGGTGTCTGTGTCGTCAATAGAAGCTCTCTCCCTTTCCTGATACCTGATTTGCCGCCAGGAGCGCTCCATGCCTGATTACCGCTCGAAAACGTCTACCCACGGCCGCAATATGGCCGGTGCTCGCGCTTTGTGGCGCGCCACCGGGATGAAAGACGCCGACTTCAAAAAACCGATCATTGCCATCGCCAACTCGTTCACCCAGTTCGTGCCCGGCCATGTGCACCTCAAAGACATGGGCCAACTGGTCGCTCGCGAAATCGAACGCGCCGGTGGCGTGGCCAAGGAATTCAACACCATTGCCGTGGATGACGGCATCGCCATGGGTCACGACGGCATGCTGTATTCGCTGCCGAGCCGCGAGATCATCGCCGACTCCGTGGAATACATGATCAACGCCCACTGCGCCGACGCCATCGTCTGCATTTCCAACTGCGACAAAATCACCCCCGGTATGTTGATGGCCGCCTTGCGCCTGAATATCCCGGTGATCTTCGTGTCCGGCGGCCCGATGGAAGCTGGCAAGACCAAACTGGCCAGCCACGGTCTGGACCTGGTCGACGCGATGGTGATCGCCGCTGACTCCGAAGCCAGCGATGAAAAAGTCGCCGAATACGAGCGCAGTGCGTGCCCGACATGCGGCTCTTGCTCCGGCATGTTCACCGCCAACTCGATGAACTGCCTGACAGAAGCCCTGGGCCTTGCGCTGCCGGGCAACGGTTCGCAACTGGCGACCCACAGCGACCGCGAGCAACTGTTCCTGCAGGCTGGCCGCACCATCGTCGACCTGTGCCGCCAGTACTACACCGAGAACGATGAGTCGGTACTGCCACGTAATATCGCCAACTTCAAAGCCTTCGAAAACGCCATGACCCTGGACATCGCCATGGGTGGCTCGACCAATACCATCCTGCATTTGCTGGCGTCGGCACAGGAAGGTGAAATCGATTTCGACTTGAAGGACATCGACCGTCTGTCACGCAAAGTGCCGCAACTGTGCAAGGTCGCGCCGAATATCCAGAAGTACCACATGGAAGACGTGCACCGTGCCGGCGGGATTTTCAGCATCCTCGGCGAACTGGCTCGCGGTGGCCTGCTGCACACCGATCTGCCGACCGTCCACAGCAAGACCATGGCCGAAGGCATCGCCAAATGGGACATCACCCAGACTGACGACGAAGCGGTACACACCTTCTTCAAGGCTGGTCCTGCGGGCATTCCGACCCAGACTGCATTCAGTCAGTCGACTCGTTGGGAAACCCTGGATGACGACCGTGAGAACGGCTGTATCCGCAGCGTGGAACACGCGTATTCGCAAGAAGGCGGCCTGGCCGTGCTGTACGGCAACATCGCGCTGGACGGCTGCGTGGTGAAAACCGCAGGTGTCGATGAGTCGATCCATGTCTTTGAAGGCAACGCGAAGATCTTCGAAAGCCAGGACAGCGCCGTACGCGGCATCCTCGCCGACGAAGTGAAAGCCGGCGACATCGTGATCATCCGTTACGAAGGTCCGAAAGGCGGCCCGGGCATGCAGGAAATGCTCTACCCGACGTCGTACCTGAAATCCAAAGGTCTGGGCAAAGCCTGCGCCTTGCTCACCGACGGTCGCTTCTCCGGCGGCACCTCGGGCTTGTCCATCGGCCACGCATCGCCAGAAGCAGCAGCAGGCGGCGCGATTGGTCTGGTACGCGATGGCGATAAAGTGTTGATCGACATTCCGAACCGCTCGATCAATCTATTGATCAGCGATGAAGAAATGGCCGGACGCCGTGCCGAGCAAGATGCCAAAGGCTGGAAGCCGGTCGAGAAGCGCCCGCGCAAAGTGACCACTGCTCTGAAGGCCTACGCCCTGCTGGCGACCAGCGCCGACAAAGGTGCAGTGCGTGACAAGGCGATGCTTGATAAGTTGATGCCGTAAGACCGTCATCGCGGACAAGCCCGCTCCTACAGTAGGAGCGGGCTTGTCCGCGATGCAGTCACCTCGGTTTTACTGAATCTCCTCCGGTTTCACGATCACCCAATTCTTGTCCGCCGTGACGGCCAGGCCTTCTTTGGCTTGGGCAGCCGCGTTTGTGGTCATCATGCCGTTGAGCTGAGTCATGTACTTGTCTTTGCGGTTGACCCACAAATGGACACCGCCCTTACTGACGTCGACGCTGTGAAACAGCATGTAGCCGTCACTGGTTGGGGTGTCGCCACCCACCAGCACCGGTTTTTTCCACTGGTCGATGTACGTCAGGATTGCCGCTTGTTTACCTGCCATCCAGGTTGCAGGCGTCCACAGGTACGGCGTCAGCTCCAGACCCAGGTTGCTCTTCTCATCGTATTTGCCCGCTGTGATCTGCTTGCGCGCAGTCGTCAGTTCGCCTGTCGTGCGATTTTTCAGTAGCGTGGTCACGCCAATCACATTCTGCGGTTTGACGTTGTAGCCGTACTTGGGATCAGCCGCGACCATGCGCACCAACTCCTCTGAAGCAGCGGTCATCACGTAGACCTCGATGCCGTTCTCCATCAGCTTGTTGTACAGCTCGGCCTGCCCGGTGAAAACCTTGGGTGGCTGGACGTCGATATTTTTGACCGTATCGCCATCGTAATACGTGCTCGGCACCGGTTTGCCCGACGCCATCAGCTCATCGACGTAACCTTTGAGTTCCGCGAGCGTGAACCCGGAGAACACCTGAGCCACCCATGGGTAGCACACCATGTCGTCGATTTCACACAGACGGTAGTAGTAGCTGAACAGGCTTTCCTTGTGGTCGGCCGTGTCCTTGAACGGGATCAATTTAAGAGAGGGATCGAGGCTTTCGCGGGTGATCAGGCCCTTGTTTTCCATGAACGGCAGCAGCGACTCTTCCAGATCGTAGCGGTAGCTGGTGTTGTCCATGTCGAACACGGCGAAGTTACCCTTGTTGGCGTTGGCTTCGATCATGGCATTGAGCTGCTTGGCCGCAGGTGCGGGCCAATGGGTCAATTCGGTGGCAAACGTCTGGCTGGCGAGCGCTACGCTCAGTCCCAACGTCAGCACGGCGGCAAACAGTTTTGGCGCGAGATTCATAACGGGGTCCCTCCTCAAGGTTGAAGACTGACCGTAGCAAAATCTCGTGACATCTCTAGCGCATCAACGACCGCCCGTGTCGTGAAGACGTCATGCTGATAACGATTCGCGACACGCGCGTCAAAAACGACAAGGCCCACAAGGGATCTGTGCCTGGGTTTACATTTTTTCCCACACTTCAAAGCTGTAAGCCGGCTTGTCGTCCTGCGCCGGGTTAGGGGTGTTGGACACCAGCCTCCACTGCGCGGTATCGAACTCGGGGAACCAGGCATCGCCTTCAGGGCTGAGCGCCACGCGGGTCAGATACAGGCGGTCTGCCTGCGCCAGGCCTTGCGCATACAACTGCGCCCCGCCAATCAGCATCACTTCATCGACGCCCTGCTCCCGCGCCCATTGCTCGGCACGAACCACAGCGGCGTCGAGTGAGGTAAACACTTCCGCGCCTTCGAGCTGCAGATCGGCCTGGCGACTGACCACCAGGTTCAACCGCCCCGGCAAGGGCCTGCCCAGCGAATCCCAGGTCTTGCGGCCCATGATGATCGGCTTGCCGAGGGTCGTCGCCTTGAAGTATTTGAAGTCCCCCGGCAAATGCCAGGGCATGGAATTGTCGACACCGATCACACGGTTTTCACCGAGGGCGGCAATCAGGCTGAGGGGGAGATGAGTTTTCATGGGCGCGAGGATAGCAGAAGCGAGTGTTTGCCCCGAGCCCGGCCACAGAGGTTATGCTCACGGCTGACTTTATCGACGAGACGCCGCGTGACTGCTCTGACCCCTCTGGATAGCCTCTGGCTGACTGAAGCCGTGCGCCTGCGCGAAGAACACGCGGGCCCTCTGGAAGACCTGGAGGCCAATCGCCGCGCGCGCACCACCGCAGGCGACTTGCCGACACGCATTCAGAACCGCGCCCTATGGCTGGCCGAGCGCGATGGTTTGCTAAACGCTCTGCATCACTGGAAACAAGGCGCGCGACTGGCATTGATTGTCCTGGCCATTATGGTGGTGATCACCGGGGCCGGCCTGGCATTTGCGGCACTGGGCAACGGGCAAGCGCCGGTCAATGTGTTCTGGGCCTTGGGCAGTCTGCTGGGGCTCAACCTGATCCTGCTGCTCAGTTGGGCGCTAAGCATGCTGTTCGCCGGGGAAAGCACGGCCAGCCTTGGTCGGCTGTGGTTATGGCTGAGTGAAAAGCTCGCCCGCGATGCCCAGGCGGCGCAACTGGCGCCCGCGCTGGTCTTATTGTTGCAACGTCAACGGCTGAACCGTTGGGCGTTGGGCATGGTGGTCAACGGCGCGTGGCTGCTGGCGCTGCTCAGCGCGCTGGTGATTCTGCTGATGCTGATGGCGACCCGGCGCTATGGGTTTGTCTGGGAAACCACTATTTTGCGGGGGGATACGTTCGTCACCGTCACCCAGGCCCTCGGCGCGCTGCCCGCGTTGCTGGGGTTTAGCGTACCGACTGAAACCATGATCCGCGCCAGCGGCGACACGGCATTGAGCATCGAAAGCGCGCGCCAGGCGTGGGCGGGCTGGTTGGTCGGCGTATTGCTGGTCTATGGGATCGTCCCACGCCTGCTGTTGGCCCTGGTCTGCCTGTGGCATTGGCGACGTGGCCGTGCCGCCCTCAGCCTCGATCTGAACATGCCCGGTTACAGCCAGCTTCGCGAACGCCTGATGCCCAGCAGTGAGCGCCTGGGTATCAGCGATGCCGCGCCCGAGCAACTGCACAGCACGCAATCAGGCACGGTAGCGCTCGACAGCGACGGCGCGTTGCTGGTCGCCATCGAGCTCGACGATCAGCGCCCATGGCCGCCGAGTCTGCCGAAGAGCGTCATAGACGCGGGGATTCTCGACAGCCGCGAATCCCGACAAAAGCTGCTCGATCAACTGACCCGCTTTCCACCTGCGCGTCTGACCATCGCGTGCGACCCGCGCCGCTCGCCGGACCGTGGCAGCCTGGCGCTGATTGCAGAACTGGCCCGTTGTGCCGGGGCAACGCGGATCTGGCTGCTGCAAGCACCGCCCGGCCAGGCACTGGACGCAGAGCGCTTGGGCGACTGGCATTCAGCCCTGCAAAAGCTCGACATCACTTACGCCGACAGCGCGCCGCTGAAGTGGCTGGAGACCGGCCATGACTAAAGCGCTCAAGCTGGCGGTGGTTGGCCACACCAATGTCGGCAAAACCTCGTTGCTGCGCACCCTGACCCGCGATGTCGGTTTCGGTGACGTCTCACACCGCCCCAGCACCACGCGGCACGTGGAAGGCGCTCGGTTGTCGGTAGACGGCGAGGCCCTGCTGGAGCTTTACGACACGCCCGGCCTGGAAGATGCCATCGCCCTGCTCGACTATCTAGAGCGCCTGGACCGTCCCGGCGAGCGTCTGGATGGACCGGCACGCTTGGCGCGTTTTCTCGACGGCAGCGAAGCTCGCCAGCGCTTCGAGCAGGAAGCCAAGGTGCTGCGCCAGTTGCTGGCCTCGGATGCCGGCTTGTATGTGATCGACGCACGCGAACCGGTGCTGGCCAAATACCGTGATGAATTGGCGGTGCTGGCCAGTTGCGGCAAACCTCTGCTGCCGGTGCTGAATTTTGTCAGCAGTGCCGAACACCGCGAAGCGGACTGGCGCGAAGCCCTGGCGCGTCTGGGCCTGCATGCGCTGGTGCGATTCGACAGCGTTGCGCCACCGGAAGATGGCGAGCGTCGACTGTACGAAAGCCTCGCCCTGCTGCTGGAAAATTCCCGTGAGCAACTGCAACGGCTGATTATCGACCAGCAAGCGCAACGTCTGGCGCGCCAGCAAAGCGCGGCTCGCCTGATCGCTGAACTGCTGCTGGATTGTGCCGCTTGCCGTCGCAGCGTGGCCACCGGATCAGGTCAGGAACAAATCGCCATCGACGCGCTGCGCAAGGCCATTCGCCTGCGCGAACAACGCTGCGTCGAAGCCCTGCTCAAGCTGTACGCCTTCCGCCCGCAAGATGCTGCCGCCACTGACCTGCCGCTGCTGGACGGGCGTTGGGGCGACGATTTATTCAACCCGGAAACCCTCAAGCTGCTGGGCGTACGCCTGGGCGGAGGGATCGCCGCGGGCGCCGCAGCCGGAGCTGGTGTGGATTTGCTGGTGGGCGGGATTACTTTGGGCGCCGCAGCATTGGTCGGGGCGATTGCCGGTGGCGCGCTGCAAACAGCCCGCAGCTACGGCTCACGCCTGCTTGGCAAGCTCAAGGGCCAGCGCGAGCTGACGGTCGACGACGCAGTGTTGCGCCTCCTCGCCCTGCGCCAACGGCAATTACTCCAGGCCCTTGACGTACGCGGTCATGCCGCCATGGATAGGATCACCCTGAGCGCCCCGCAGGACAAAGCCTGGCGTGAAGGGAAACTCCCCGACAGCCTGCAAAAAGCCCGCGCCCACCCGCAATGGTCATCCCTCAACCCGCATCCGCGCCTGACCCAGGCCGAGCGGCAGGAGCAGATTGAAGCGCTGGCCAAGTTGCTGACAGACGCCTGATACCATCCACTTGAACGGTGCCGACAGTCGTATAGGTAATTTTTACTTACGCGAATTCCGCCAGCCCCGGTATCATCCCGCGCCCGATACACCCGGAACCTGAGCACATGAAGCCCAACCTGATCGCCGCCGCAGAAATCGACCGAATCGATACCTGGGCCAAATACTCCAGCACCATGTGCGGTGGCTGCGTATCCAGCTGTTGCACCTTGCCGGTGGAAGTGAAGATCAAGGATTTGATCCGCATCGGCATCGTCGACGAATTCGAGCGCGGCGAACCGGCGAAGAACATTGCCAAGCGCCTGCAAAAGGAAGGGATCGTCGAGCGCTATAACCAGAAGTCGGAAATATTCACCCTGCAGCGCATGAGCAACAACGATTGCCTGTACCTGGATCGCAAAAGCCGACTGTGCACGATCTACGAAAAACGTCCCGACACCTGCCGCAACCATCCAAAGATCGGTCCGCGACCAGGGTATTGTGCCTACGTGCCAAAAACTCCTGAGCGTAAGGTCGCCGACAACACACTGTACATTTTTTGACCTGATCGTCTTTCCCGGTCAGATGGCCTGCGTCTGATACGTCTACCCGGCCATCGCCCCTTGTGCCCACGCTCGCACCTGCGCGTAAGGGTAATTCTCGAGCGCGGCAAAACCCTTGATGCCGCGTGCTTTGAGTTTGGTGAACAGCGGCACGCTGATCCCACAGAGAAACCGGGTCAGGCATTCGGCACTGGGGGCGCTGCCACTGTAGTCCTGGTGCCTGTGCACGAACTCGTCGCATAGCCCATGAAAACTGTCTCCAACCAAGGCCGGCAATGCCGGCGGCTCAGGCAAGCGAGCGATATGGCCGTGGCACACTGAACAGTGTCCGCACTGTTCAGGCGCCTGATAATCGCCAAAATAAAGAGCCAGGCGATAACTCAAGCACTGCTCGGTCGCAAACAGGTCGAGCATGGCGTGGATACGGGCGATTTCCGTGACTTCGTGCTGCTTGAAATAGTCGTGCAGCTCAAGGGCTAGCGCTTGAGGGTCGAAGTCGCAGATGAGCAGGCTATACACCTCGGTCATCTGCTTGCTTTCCAGCTCGATCCAGCCTTTCTCCTGGAAATAATCCAGTGCGGTAACCACCCTGCTCCGTTCGGCCTGGTGCTGCTGATACAACGCCTCGAAACTTACCGTCGCCCACGTCCGCGCCCGACTCGAGGTCTCGATAATCGCCTCGACGAACTGCTTCCGCTCGCCTTCGAAGCGCTGCAATAACACCTCGGGTTCGATCAGAAACTTGAAACGGTATTCAGCAAAATAAGAAAAACGCGGCGCGATAATCTCGCGCAATTCCAGTTGCACCAACAAGGTTTTCAGCGGCAGTTGACGGATATTGCTTTGATCGGCCAAGGGCCCCAGGAGCAATTCCCATTGCCCGTCCACGCTCGCCGTCAGCAGCTCATCGAGGACGTTACGAATGCCCGCGTACTCCGGCGTATCGCCGTAAACAAAGTTCTCCAGCACGTTAAGGCTGTCGCGGTTGGCCAACACCAGACAGTCAGACGGCTGACCGTCACGCCCCGCCCGGCCAATCTCCTGGCTGTAATTCTCGATCGATTTCGGCAGATCGAAATGCACGACATTGCGGATATCGCTCTTGTCGATGCCCATCCCGAAAGCGATGGTTGCCACGATGCAGTTCAACCGCCCCGCCATGAATTGCTGCTGGATCGACTCACGTTGATCATGGGGCAAACCGGCGTGATACGCGCTGGCCGCAATGCCGTTCTGGCTCAGGTGCGCGGCGATCTGTTCGGCAGTCTTCTGCAGGGTCACGTAAACGATGGTCGGCTGACCGCCCCGCTCGCCTAACCACTCCACCAGCCGCCGACGTTTGTCGCGGCCACTCACCGGCTCCACCAGCAGATTGAGATTGGGACGGTAGAAACCGGTGGTCACCACATTGTCCGGCGCGATGGCGAACTTGGCCTGCATGTCGGCGATCACCTGGGGCGTGGCTGTCGCGGTCAGCAACAATGCCTGCGGAATCTTGAACTGACGCTGGTAGTCCGGCAGCTTGAGGTAGTCCGGGCGAAAGTTATGGCCCCACTCGGAAATGCAGTGCGCTTCGTCCACCACCAACAACGAAATCGGCACCTGCGCGATGAAATGACGAAAACGCTCGTTTTTCAGGCGCTCCACGGAAATCATCAGAATTTTCAATTCACCTGAGCGGGCACGCGCCATCACCTGCGCCACCTCATCGCGACTTTGCGCCGAATCGATACTCGCCGCCGCAATGCCATGGCGCTGTAAAAACGCCAGCTGATCCTGGATCAACGCCAGCAAGGGCGACACCACCAGTGTCAGGTGCGGTAACAACAACGCCGGCAACTGATAGCACAACGACTTGCCCGAGCCCGTCGGAAAAATAGCCGCCGCCGAACGCCCCGCCAGCACCGCCACAATCGCCGCTTCCTGCCCAGGACGAAACTGTGGATAGCCGAAAACCTGTTCAAGACTTTTATACATAAGCTGCCACTCCATTGACCGCCGGGAAGGTGTTAGACCTTAACGCGAAGCGGTTGATTGCACACGCATGAGGGCGCACCTGGATCGTCTCGGGAAATTTCATCCTATTCTCTTGGTAAGCAGTGCTGGCAAACTGATATCAGTCGGTTTAACCTTCCCGCAAGAACATTGCAGGGGTCAGGCTGTCGTCGAAAAGCAGAGCACACCGTGCTAGACGGCTCGCCCAACAAGCGAAAATGGATATCATGAAACAACCGGATGATGACGGCCTCACGCGTATTCAACGCTTAAGCCCTGAGCACTTCGATGTCGTACTCGGTGCCCACCCCGGCAAGCGTAAAGCCGCAGACCCTCCAGCACCCAAATCCTTTACCCGACTGGCGATGTATCTCATCATTCTGGTGATCGGCACCTACCTGCTCGCCACCCAACTTCACACCAGCAAAACGAGCGTTAACGCAGCACCGGCCAAGGTCGTTCACGAGTAGCCGTCGCCGCGAACATCTGCGCCACACCCACGGAACGACGAACGGATGCCATGAAACGCCATAATCAGGACGATTTCACCCCTCACGACGACTTCAGTGCCGACTATAACGACGCCCCGCCCGGGCTTCGTCGTAAAAAGAACATCACCGCCTCGACCCTGTACCGAAACGTCTTCGCCCTGCTCGCCTTATTCACAGTCGTTATCTACCTTCTGACCCACCGCTCTGACTTCGGCCTACCACTCACCGCTAGGTCAGTCGACGTTCAGGTCCCCATTGCGCAGCCGCCAACGGCACCTGACGACATCGCGTCAGTCACCCCCACCTTTCAAACCATCAACGTCCCAGCCCGCGCCCCGCAAGCCCTCACCGACTGCATCAAGCCCGGGAACGTCATCGACGCAAGCGTTGTCACCTGTCGCTACGGCGAATTCCCACAACCTAGCCAGAAACAGCATGCGCAAGGCATGGTCTCTGCCGAGTACCTGGCGCAATACGAGACCGACAAAATCAACCGTCGAAACCGTCCCGGCCGCAACATCGATCAAGGCATCAACCAGGCATGGGTCCACCAATGGGACGGACGCGGCAGCTATCTCGCTCAATGGACAACCTACGGCAACCGCATCGACGGCAGCAGCGTCTGCGGCAACCATCGACGCGGTTCAATCGAATATCGGGAATGTCGCAAGGGCGCAAAGGTGTACTTCAAAGAGGAATGCAGAGCGTGGAGCAAGCGCTGGGAGAGTGGTCGAGCGGACTTGAGCAAGGCGATGGAGGAACGGTATTGCAGTGCGGCTAACGGGTTTAGCCCTATGGGGTGAACCCTGCTATAGGCGAAATCCTGAAAACTCAGTCAAAAAAAACCGCCCCTAAAGGCGGTTTTTTATTCATCCAGCAACCATCACATCAAAGCTGAGGACCGGCATTTTTGATCGCGTCTGAAACATCAAACTTCTTGAAGTTCTCAACGAACAAACCTGCAAGTGCTTTAGCCGATTCGTCGTAGGCCGCTTTGTCTGCCCAGGTGTTGCGTGGGTTGAGCAATGCGGTGTCTACGCCTGGGACCAACTTCGGTACGTCGAGGTTGATGATGCCCAGGTGTTCGGTTTCTACGCCGATCAGTGCGCCACTCTGGATGGCTGCGATGACGCCACGGGTGGTCGGGATGTTGAAGCGTTTGCCAACGCCGTAGCCGCCGCCGGTCCAGCCGGTGTTGACCAGATAGACCTTCGAGCCGAAGCCGCGGATGCGCTTGATCAACAGTTCAGCGTATTCGCCAGCTGGGCGCGGGAAGAACGGTGCGCCGAAGCAGGTAGAGAAGGTCGACTTGATGCCGCTGCCCGAACCCATTTCAGTGGAACCAACCAGTGCGGTGTAACCCGACAGGAAGTGGTAGGCCGCTTGTTCTTCGCTGAGGATCGACACTGGCGGCAGAACGCCGGTCAGGTCGCAGGTCAGGAAGATCACTGCGTTTGGCTCGCCACCGAGGTTCAGCGGTGCGCGTTTTTCGATCAGTTCACGCGGGTAAGCGGCGCGGCTGTTCTGGGTCAGGCTGTCGTCGGCGTAGTCGGCTTTCTTGGTGACTGGGTCGAGTACGACGTTTTCCAGCACGGCGCCGTGCTGGATGGCTTTCCAGATAACCGGCTCGTTCTTCTCGGAGAGGTCGATGCACTTGGCATAGCAACCGCCTTCGATGTTGAACACAACGCCAACGCCCCAGCCGTGCTCGTCGTCGCCGATCAGGTAACGGCTTTCGTCAGCGGACAGGGTGGTTTTACCGGTGCCGGACAGGCCGAAGAACAACGTTACGTCACCCTCTTCGCCCATGTTGGCAGCACAATGCATCGGCAGAACGTCGACTGCTGGCAGCAGGAAGTTTTGTACCGAGAACAGGGCTTTTTTCATTTCGCCGGCATAACGCATGCCCGCGAGCAGGACTTTCTTGGCCGCGAAGTTGATCATCACGGTGCCGTCGGAGTTGGTGCCATCACGCTCAGGCTCACAGACGAAGGCCGGGGCATTGATGACCTGCCATTCGGTGTGGCCGGACGGGTTGTACTGTTCAGGGTTGATGAACAGGCTCCGGCCGAACAGGTTGTGCCATGCTGTCTCGGTGGTCATTTTGACCGCGAGGTAGTGCGCGGGGTCAGAACCTACATGAACGTGGGACACAAAACGCTCGCGCTCGCCCAGATAGGCTTCAACGCGGTTCCACAGGGCATCGAACTTGTCGGCCGGGAACTTGCGATTGATCGGGCCCCAGGCGATGGCAGCCTGAGTGGTTGGCTCTTCAACGATGTAACGATCAATCGGCGAACGGCCGGTACGGTGACCGGTTTGCACGACCAGCGCGCCAGTATCGGCAAGTACGCCTTCACCGCGATTCAGGGCTTCTTTAACCAGATCATCGATGCACAGATCGGTGTAAACGGCGTTATTAGCTTGCGTCATGAGGTTCCCCGTCGGCCACTGGCCGAGTGCTCCAAACGTTTTGTAGTAGAAATTCCCACACTACTACAGCGGAAAAAGTGGGCAGGATTATGCCAGAAACACCGAAAATAAGGTAGGACCCTCCTGTCAGAACAGCTGCGAAGCGTCCCGTACGGCGTTTCAAGGCGTATTAGCCTATGTTTAATGGCGCGTATCAGATGGCGAATCCACGCCCCCGCCAGAGAACAACTGCGCAACATCAGTGGCATCGAACAAATAGCGTTGATTGCAGAACTGACAGTCGATTTCGATGCTGCCGTTATGCTCGATCACCAGTTGTTGCGCGTCTTCCAGGCCCAGACTGACCAGGGCATTGCCCGAGCGCTCTCGCGAGCAGCTGCAGCGGAACTGTATCGGCTGAATATCGAACATGCGTACCGCGTCTTCGTTGAAGAGGCGATGCAGCACGGTTTCATTGTCCAGGCTGAGTAACTCTTCGCCGGTCAGGGTGCTGGCCAGCGTCGTGACATGCTGCCAACTGGCGGCGCGGTCTTCCGGGTCGGTCAGGCGGTCGGCGGGCAGTTGCTGCAACAGCAAGCCACGGGCGCGCGTGCCGTCGGCGTTGAGCCAGAAACGCGTTTGCAATTGTTCCGACAGGGCAAAGTACGACGTCAGGCTTTCCGACAGGTCAGCGCCGTCCAAAGCAACGACACCTTGATAGCGCTTACCCTGACGAGGATCGACGGTCAGGGTCAGGGTGCCGTCGGGCATCAAGTCTCGCAGTCCCGCGTCAGGGGCTATCTGCTCAGCGTCGTAACGCGCAATGCCGCGTATTTCACGGTCGCTGGAGCATTCCACCATTAGCAACGACACCGGCCCGCTAGAGTTCGCCTGAAGTACCAGCAACCCGTCGAATTTAAGGGTGCCTACCAGCAAAGCCGCAGCCGCGAGCAGCTCACCGAGCAACTGGGCGACCGGCTCGGGGTAGTCATGTTTGGCCAGCACCCCAGCGTAACTACGCTCCAGCGCGACCAGCTCGCCGCGCACATCGCTTTCTTCAAAAATGAAACGCTGGGTGTAATCGTTGTCCGGAAAATCAGGCATAAGAAAAGGTATCTAAAGTGATGACAAAATAAGGAAAAGCGCTGACTAAACGCTATTTAGCACCTGATAACCGGGTGCTGTAAGCCATGCCGACGGAAGGCATTTTATGAACAATCCCGAATTCTTCCAAGACAGATCGAATGCCGTCGGGATGACGGCGTTTTAAAGGTGACGCCGGGTTCAATCGTCACTGCCCGTGTCGCGAAACTGATGAAGCTGCCGACGCTGCTTCTTGGTCGGTCGCCCTTCAGTGCTGATGCCTAAACCGCCCGCTTTGCGCATGGCCGCAGCGTTTTCACGCTTGGCGATGCTTTCGGCTGTCTCGGCATAAAGCGCCTGCGCTTCTGGCGCACCACGGCGTGTGGTCGATAATGCCTGAACCACCACCGTGCGCTCATCAAAACCTGCACGAATCTGAAACTCGTCGCCGATGCGCGGCTCCTTGCCGGGCTTGCAGCGCTCTCCCCGCCAATGGACCTTGCCGCTTTCTATAGCCGCCTTGGCCAAGGCGCGAGTTTTGAAGAATCTCGCCGCCCAAAGCCATTTGTCCAGGCGAACTTTGTCGTCCTCTTCTGGTTTTTGTGCCATCAGAATTCCTCAATCGTGCAATAGTCGGAACTGTACTACGTCACGTCGAGCAGGCGGCAAACCAATCCCTGGATTAATATGCCGCCTATGTTGAAGGTCCCTTTCGCACCGGAGTGCTACGTGACTGATTTCCCAAGCTCGTTGACCTCTCCTAAAGTGGGTTGCCAAGGATGCCAAAGCAGCCCCGCCCTGGATTTTACCTTTGCGTTTGCCTATCAACCGATTGTCGATCTACGCGACCGCTCGGTGTTCGCCCATGAAGCACTGGTGCGTGGCACCAACGGCGAAGGGGCGTTGTCGATCCTCAGCCAGGTCAACGAGCAGAATCGCTACCGTTTCGACCAACGTTGCCGCACACAGGCGATTCAGGGGGCCGCACAGCTCGGCATGAAAGAAAATCTGTCGATCAACTTTATGCCCAGTGCTGTCTATCGTCCCGAGCTGTGTATCCGCAGCACACTGGAAGCAGCCAAGGAACATGATTTCCCGCTAAACCGGCTGATTTTCGAGACCCTGGAAAGCGATCATTTAGATAACAATCGCCATTTGACCAATATTCTGCGTGAATACCGCGAATTCGGCTTCAAGACAGCCATCGACGATTTTGGCGCGGGGTATTCCGGGCTTAATTTGCTGGCCGACTTTCAGCCAGATCTGATCAAACTCGACATGGCGCTGATCCGCGATATCGATCACGATCGCGTTCGGCAGATTATCGTTCGTGGGGTTGTCACAATCTGTGAAGAGTTAGGCGTTACAGTCATCGCCGAAGGCATCGAAACGCCTGGGGAGCGAGACTTTCTGGCTGACTGCGGGATTTTCCTGATGCAAGGCTTCTGGTTCGCCAAACCTGCATTTAAAGCCTTGGCCCAGATAGATCCTGGTGCTTGGCGGACTGTTTGAGGCGTACGGAATCGTTTTGAAAACATTTGATCATTTAACGGTCGTTGGCCTTCGCGAGTGGGTGGCGCTGCCTGATTTAGGGGTGGCTGGCCTGCGCGCGAAAATCGATACCGGGGCGAGCACGTCAAGCCTGCACGCGACCGAGATCGAGCCGTTCGAACGCGATGGGGAAAAGTGGGTGCGCTTCAACGCGCACCTCGGCACGGTGGTGCAACTGCGCCATCGCCGTTGCGAAGCGCAACTGGTCGCGATGAAAACCATAAAAAGCTCCAATGGCCAGGCACAGGTCCGCTACGTCATCCGCACCACCCTGGCGTTGGGTGATCGGGTCTGGCCGGTGGAGTTCACACTGGCCTGCCGTAAAGCCATGCGCTATCGGCTGCTGCTCGGCTCAAACGCTTTGATCGACGGCCAGTTGGTAGTCAATCCAGGCATTACATACGTTCAGGACAAGCCGGCATTCCCGGCCTCTACTACCTCTACCAAAGGTGCTGCATGAAGATCGCTGTGCTGTCGCGTAACCCGCGTCTGTATTCCACCCGTCGCCTGGTCGAAGCGGGCATCGAGCGTGGCCATGAGATGGTGGTGATCGACACCTTGCGCGCTTATATGAACATCGCCAGTCATAAGCCGCAGATCCACTACCGCGGCAAGCCGCTGGAAGGTTTTGATGCGGTGATCCCGCGGATTGGTGCTTCGGTGACGTTCTATGGCTGCGCCGTGCTGCGTCAGTTTGAAATGATGGACGTCTTCCCGCTCAACGAGTCGGTCGCTATCGCGCGCTCCAGGGACAAGCTTCGCTCGCTGCAATTGCTTTCCCGCCGTGGCGTCGGCCTGCCGGTCACCGGTTTCGCGCACTCCCCGGACGACATCCCCGACCTGATCCAGATGGTCAACGGCGCCCCCTTGGTGATCAAGGTGCTGGAAGGGACTCAAGGCATTGGTGTGGTGCTGTGCGAAACGGCCACTGCCGCCGAATCGGTGATCGAGGCTTTCATGGGCCTGAAGCAGGACATCATGGTTCAGGAGTACATCAAGGAAGCCGGCGGTGCGGATATTCGCTGCTTCGTGGTCGGCGACAAGGTCATCGCCTCAATGAAGCGTCAGGCAAAACCGGGGGAGTTTCGCTCGAACCTGCACCGTGGCGGCAGCGCCAGCCTGATCAAAATCACACCCGAAGAGCGCATGACGGCCATCCGCGCCGCCAAGGTCATGGGGCTGAGCGTGGCGGGCGTGGATATCCTGCGCTCCAATCACGGACCGTTGGTGATGGAAGTGAACTCGTCACCGGGCCTTGAGGGTATCGAAACCACCACCAACAAGGACGTTGCCGGGATGATCATTGAATACCTGGAGAAAAACAGCGGCCCGAACATGACACGGACCAAAGGCAAGGGCTGACAGAACGGATAAAACACAAGACCTGTCCGGAGTGTCAGGTCTTGTTGAGCAGGAAGAGTAACAAAGAGTCTTCGCGAGTGAATTCGCTTCCACAATGGATGGATCGGGAGCGAAGTCAGCGCATAACGTTTAAACCGCATCCCTCGGCAACATCAGCCCCAATGGCAAGCGCACTCGCGCTTCCAGGCCGCCCCCAGAACGATTTCGCAGCTCGACATTGCCACCATGCATGGCCGCAATACGCTTGACGATGGCCAGGCCCAGACCGGTGCCTTTGCCGCTACGCGCACGGTCGCCACGGATGAAGGGGTTGAAGATACCCTCCAGCTCCGACGGATCGATCCCGGCGCCCCGGTCGAGCACACTCAGCACCACATAGGGTGCATTGGCGTCACCTGACACATAAGCAGCGACTTCAATGCCGTTACCGGCATGGTGCATGGCGTTGCCGATCAGGTTGTTCAGCAAGCGCTTCATCGAAACCCGACGCAACGGGAAAGGTGGAATCGGCTCCAGACACAACCGAATCTGCTCGGTCGGATGGTTGAACGGCGCCACCACTTCACGCACCAGATCGCTCAGGTCGACGTCTTCGACTTCCTCATCACGCCCGTCGCGAATAAACGCCAGGAATTGATCAAGGATTGCATCCATGTCTTCGATATCGCGGACCATGCCATCGGTCAGTTCATTCTCTTGCGTCATCAACTCAAGGGACAAACGCAAGCGGGTCAAGGGGGTTCGCAAGTCGTGGGAGACCCCCGCCAACATCAATTCCCGCTCCTGCCCGGCCTGCTCGACATCCTCGGCCATCTGGTTGAAGGCGCGGTATACCTCGGCCATTTCGCTGGGCGTGTCGCTGATCGGCAATCGCACACTGCGCCCTTGCCCCAACTGACGGGCAGCAAAGACCAGACGCTTAAGCGGCTGATTAAGCTGTCGAACGAAGATCCACGCAGAGGCTGTGGACAACAAGCCAATGGCGAGGAACCAGCCCAGCACACTCCAGATTTTCTGGCCGCGCAGTGGGTGCGGGTACAACGGTACTTTCAGCCAACCGTCACCCAGGCTTGGGGCCCGCACCCACAAGGCTGGCGGCGCATGCACCCGCAGACGCACTTCGGTGTCCGCACCCAACTCGGCTTGCATCTGACGCTGATAAATCTCGCTGTACGGCCAATGTTGCTCGCCTTCGGGCACGCCGCCGCCGACCACCCGAATCAACCCGGCAGCCTCGGCAATCGCCGAGCGATCATGCTCATCCGCCGCCCAATAGGCGCGTAAGGTCAACGCAACACCGTGACTGTATTGCCTGTCGACCAGCACGTCCTCGTTCATCAATAGATAAACCAGGGTCAGTGCCTTGGAGAACAGCACGACAATCAACACCAGCCACAGAGTGCGAGAGAAGAAGCTTTGCGGGAACCAGAGCGGGGTTTTCATTGCAGTCGCTACACACTTTGCAGGCGCGAGCCAGGCTCGCAAAAATGGCGAAGCGCGATTGGTATCCGTCGCGTAAACGCCTCGACCCAAAACGTCGATAGCCCTGAACAGGGCTATCGAGTGTGTCAGTCAGGACTCAGCGGTCCTGGTTGGCGCCTACACAGCGCCAATCACTTGGTTCCGGCACCATCGGGAACAAACACATAACCCACGCCCCAGACAGTCTGGATGTAGCGCGGTTTGGAAGGGTCCGGCTCGATCAAGCGACGCAGTCGCGAAATCTGTACATCGATGGAACGCTCCAACGCATCCCACTCGCGTCCACGGGCCAGGTTCATCAACTTGTCGCGGGTCAACGGCTCGCGGGCATGCATCACCAACGCTTTGAGCACCGCGAATTCGCCAGTGGTCAGCATGTGCACTTCATCGCCACGCTTGAGCTCACGGGTTGCCAGCGACAGTTCATAGTCACCGAATGTCACGGACTCATCTTCACTGCCTGGCGCACCGGGAACAGGCACCGCCTGACGACGCAATACGGCTTTGACCCGTGCCACCAGTTCATCGGGGTTGAACGGCTTGGACAGGTAATCGTCAGCACCCAACTCCAGACCACGAATTCGGCTCAGCTCATCGCCTTTGGCGGTCAGCATGATGATAGGCACCTGATTGTTCGCAGCACGCAAGCGGCGGCAAGCGGACAGCCCGTCTTCACCCGGCAGCATCAAATCGAGGACAACGAGGTGGAAAACCTCGCGTGCGAGCAGGCGATCCATTTGCTCGACGTTGGCCACGGCGCGCGCGCGATAGCCTTTGCTGGTGAAAAAACGCTCTAACAGGCTGCTTAATCCTGGGTCGTCGTCAACGATGAGGATTTTTTCGCCTTCAGCAGGTTGTGCAGTACTGCTCATTAGATGCTCCTTTGATCTCGGTGCGCATTATGGCGTAGCTGCCGGTTTACGTACTGTGTGCATTGTTAGCAGATTTTTCCTGAGTCGCCAGCAACGGTTGTTGGTAGCCCTCGTGAAAGGGCGCAATCCCCCTATTCAGAGATCGCTGGGTATAATGCGCCGCCTTGAAGTCAGGTAGCGCCTGACAATGGCCAATCGCGTTTTATTTGCTCACAATTTGCCAGGTGGTTTTATGGACAGCATCAACAGCCGCATCGCCGAGGAACTCGGTGTCCGCCCACAGCAGGTCGCAGCGGCCGTCGCTCTGCTGGATGAAGGCTCAACCGTGCCGTTCATCTCCCGTTACCGTAAAGAAGTGACCGGCAGCCTTGATGACACCCAGTTACGCCACCTGGAAGAGCGCCTGCGCTACCTGCGCGAACTCGACGAGCGGCGCATCAGCATCCTTGCGAGCATCGAAGAGCAAGGCAAGCTGACCCCGGAGCTGGCGCGCGACATCAAACTCGCCGACACCAAAACACGCCTCGAAGATTTGTACCTACCCTACAAACAAAAGCGCCGCACCAAGGGCCAGATTGCCCTGGAAGCTGGCCTGGGCGAGTTGGCCGACGGTCTGTTCAACGACCCGACCCTGAACCCGGAAAGCGAGGCAGCACGGTTTGTCGACGCGGAAAAAGGCGTGGCCGATGTGAAAGCCGCCCTCGAAGGCGCCAAATACATCCTGATGGAGCGCTTCGCCGAAGACGCCAACCTCCTGGAGAAACTGCGCAGCTTCCTCAAACACGAGGCTGTTCTCAGCGCCCGCGTGGTAGCTGGCAAGGAAGAAGCCGGCGCCAAGTTCCGCGATTACTTCGAACACGACGAACCCCTGAAAAGCATGCCATCGCACCGCGCCCTGGCCATTTTTCGCGGTCGTAACGAAGGTTTTCTCAGCTCATCCCTGAAAGTTGGCCAAGAGCTGCCTGGCGCCATGCACCCGTGTGAAATGATGATCAGCGAGCGTTTCGGCCTGCAAAACCAGAATCGCCCCGCCGATAAATGGCTGGCCGAAGTGGTCCGCTGGACCTGGAAGGTCAAGCTCTACACCCATTTGGAAACCGACTTGTTTGGCGAACTGCGCGACGGCGCGGAAACCGAAGCGATCAATGTGTTCGCGCACAATCTGCATGATCTGCTGCTGGCGGCACCGGCTGGCCCTCGCGCCACCTTGGGCCTGGACCCTGGTCTGCGCACCGGGTGCAAAGTGGCGGTGGTCGACGCGACCGGCAAGCTGCTCGATTACGCGACGGTTTATCCGCACGTACCCAAGAATCAGTGGGACCAGACCATCGCCGTGTTGGCCGCACTGTGCGCCAAGCATTCGGTGGACCTGATCGCTATCGGCAACGGCACTGCCAGCCGCGAGACCGATAAACTGGCCGCCGAACTGATCAAAAAATACCCAGGTCTGAAAATGACCAAAGTGATGGTGTCCGAAGCCGGTGCCTCTGTGTACTCGGCTTCCGAGCTGGCTGCCAAGGAATTCCCGGAGCTGGACGTGACGATCCGTGGCGCGGTGTCGATTGCCCGCCGCCTGCAAGACCCGTTGGCCGAACTGGTGAAAATCGATCCGAAATCTATCGGTGTCGGTCAGTACCAGCACGACGTTTCGCAGCTGAAACTGGCGCGAGGCCTGGATGCGGTGGTCGAGGACTGCGTGAACGCTGTTGGCGTCGATGTGAATACCGCATCGGTTGCCTTGCTCGCCCGCATCTCTGGCCTGAACACCACGCTGGCGCAAAATATCGTCGCTCACCGCGATGAAAACGGCGCCTTCAAGACCCGTGCTTCGTTGAAGAAAGTCAGTCGCCTCGGCGAAAAGACTTACGAACAGGCTGCCGGCTTCCTGCGTGTAATGAACGGCGACAACCCACTGGATTCCTCGGCAGTTCACCCGGAAGCCTATCCGCTCGTAAAACGCATCGCCGCTGAAACAGACCGTGATATCCGTTCGTTGATTGGCGACGCTAGCTTCCTCAAGCGCCTTGATCCGAAAAAATACACCGATGAAACTTTCGGCCTGCCGACCGTCACCGACATTCTGCAAGAGCTGGAAAAACCGGGCCGCGACCCTCGCCCCGAGTTCAAGACAGCCGAGTTCCAAGACGGCGTCGAAGAGCTCAAGGACCTGGAGTTGGGGATGATCCTCGAAGGCGTGGTCACCAACGTGACCAACTTCGGCGCTTTCGTCGATATCGGCGTGCATCAGGACGGTCTGGTCCATATCTCCGCGCTGTCCGAGAAGTTCATCAAGGACCCGCGTGAAGCGGTCAAGGCCGGTGACGTGGTCAAGGTCAAGGTCATGGAAGTCGATATCCCGCGCAAACGCGTCGGCCTGTCGATGCGCATGAGCGACACCCCAGGCGAGAAAATCGACGGTGCCCGTGGCGCGCGTCCTGGGTCTGCTCCTCGCTCGCAACAACAAACCACGCCCCGCAAGGAAGCCCCGGTAGCCGCAGTACCGACCAATAACGCAATGGCTTCGTTGTTCGCCAACGCCAAACAGTTGAAGAAACGTTGATGGTCATCCCCGAAGGGCTGACCCAGAGCGCTTATTTCAAGATGCTCGGCTGCCAGCTGCAGCGCCTGGACGACGGCGTTGCCGAAGTCAGCCTGGCGCTGGAACCTCATCTGCGCAATCGCGGCAACGTGATGCATGGCGGTGCGATCTTCAGCCTGGTCGATATCGCCATGGGGCTGGCCTGTTCCAGCTCCCACGGTTTCGATCAGCAGAGCGTGACGGTCGAGTGCAAGATCAACTACGTCCGGGCTGTGTCCGAAGGCGAGGTGCTGTGCATCGCTAAGGTGTTGCATGCCGGGCGGCGCACGCTGGTTGTCGAGGCAGAAGTGCTGCAGGGCGACAAACTGGTCGCAAAAGCACAAGGGACGTTCGCAGTCATCTAGCTGTCGCACGTCGATTTGGGTTAATTTCGGCACTGCGAAAACAGTGTCGGAATTTTCTGTTCGGGCTGCGGCCAGACCAAGTAACGGGCATCGGCGTTTCAAACCAAAACCAGGCGACAACGCCAGTTCCTCTCTTCACCCTTGTAGACCGTCATTTCCACCCCCATATTGGGGCGACCGACGCGTGAAGGAATCCAACTTGAGCGAACTTCTCAACCGCCGCCTGGCTCTGCTTAGCGAGCGCACTAACCTCTCCCTGATGGAGCAGTGCCTGCACGGGATTGAGCGTGAATGCCTGCGCGTGACGGGCGAAGCACGCCTGGCGCAGACACCGCACCCGGAACAACTGGGCGCAGCGCTGACCCACGAGCAAATCACGACCGATTACTCCGAGTCGCTGCTTGAGTTCATCACGCCCGCGCTGCCGGACCCGGCCGAAACCCTGTCCAGCCTGGACAAGATCCATCGATTCGCCTACAGCAAGCTCGGCAACGAGTACCTGTGGAGCCCTTCGATGCCGTGTCCGCTGCCAGCCGAAGAAGATATCCCGATTGCTTACTACGGCACCTCGAATATCGGTCAGCTCAAGTACGTCTATCGCAAAGGCCTGGCCTTGCGGTACGGCAAGACCATGCAGTGCATCGCCGGCATTCACTACAACTTCTCCTTGCCGGAAAAAGTCTGGCCGCTGCTCAAGCAGGCCGAAGGCTTTGTCGGCACGGACCGCGACTATCAGTCGGCGTCCTATATCGCCCTGATTCGCAACTTCCGCCGTTACAGCTGGCTACTGATGTACCTGTTCGGCGCCTCGCCGGCACTGGATGCAAGCTTCTTGCGCGGTCGCTCGCATCAGTTGGAGCAATGGGACGCCGACACGCTGTACCTGCCCTACGCCACCAGCCTGCGCATGAGCGATCTGGGCTACCAGAGCAACGCCCAGGCCGGCTTGACCCCGTGCTACAACGACTTGACCAGCTACACCGACAGCCTGCGTAAAGCGGTGGCGACGCCGTATCCGCCGTATGTCGAGATCGGCACCCACAAGGATGGCGAGTGGATTCAGCTCAACACCAACATCCTGCAGATCGAAAACGAGTACTACTCCAACATTCGCCCTAAACGCGTGACCTACTCCGGCGAACGTCCGATTCAGGCGCTGGTGGCCCGTGGCGTGCAATACGTTGAGGTCCGCTGCCTGGACATCAACCCTTTCCTGCCTATGGGTATCGATTTGCAGCAAGCGCGCTTCATCGACGCGTTCGTGCTGTATTGCGCCCTGCAGGACAGCCCGCAACTGGCGAACAACGAATGTACCAACGCAGCCTCGAACTTCCTGACGGTGGTCAAGGCAGGTCGTCGTCCGGGTCTGGAATTGCGGCGTAACGACACCACGATCGACTTGAAAGCCTGGGCCACCGAGTTGCTGGAAAAAATCGCACCGTTGTCGCAGCTACTTGATCAGAGCCACGGCGGCGAAGAACACGTTAAAGCCCTGGCCGCGCAATTGGCCAAGGTCAACGATTCTTCACGGACACCTTCGGCACAAGTGCTGGCAAGCATGACTGAACACAAGGAAGGCTTCACCGCGTTCTCCTTCCGTCAGAGCCAGGTACACGCTGAGTACTTCCGCAGCGAACCGTTGAGCGCTGAAGAACAGTTGCACTTCGAAACCCTGGCCCGCAACTCAATTACCCAACAGGTCGAGCTGGAGCAAACCGAAGAGATTGTCGATTTCGATACGTTTGTCGGTTCGTATCAAGCAAGCATTTTGGCGATCAGTAACTGACGCCATCGCGGCAGGACGTGCAGTTACAAGCACGTTCCGCCGCGATGGACACAGCCCCTACAACGCCTTCTCGAAGATTTTCGAATTGCGCTGATAGTTGTAAAGCGATGCTCGTGCGCTGGGCAGGCGGTCGACGCTGCTCGGCTCAAACCCGCGCTCACGGAACCAATGCGCGGTGCGGGTGGTGAGGACGAACAGGGTCTTCAAGCCCTTCGCCCGGGCCCGGGCTTCAATCCTCTCCAACAGTTCATCGCCACGCCGGCCATGGCGGTATTCCGGACTGACGGCCAGGCAGGCCAACTCGCCAGCATCTGAATCGGCGATCTGGTACAGCGCGGCACAGGCAATGATCAGCCCTTCGCGCTCGACCACGCTGAATTGCTCGATCTCGCGCTCCAATACTTCGCGCGAACGGCGCACCAGAATCCCCTGCTCTTCCAGCGGAGTGATCAAATCCAGCAAACCGCCGACGTCTTCAATCGCCGCCTCACGCACCAGTTCAAACTGCTCTTGCGCGACCAGCGTGCCGCAACCGTCGCGGGTGAACAGCTCGGTCAACAAAGCACCGTCTTCGGCGTAACTGATGATATGGCTGCGACCGACACCGCCACGGCACGCTTGCGCCGCTGCATCGAGCAGTTCGGCCTGATAGTTGCTCCCCAGCCTTAGCATGTGCGCCGGGACTTGTTGTGGACGCAGCTCGCGCACCAACTTGCCCTGGTCATCCAGCAGGCCGCTCTCGGCACCGAACAGCAGCAATTTATCCGCGCCCAGGTCAATGGCGGCGCGGGTGGCGACGTCTTCGCAGGCGATGTTGAACGTCTCCCCCGTCGGCGAATACCCCAGCGGCGACAGCAACACGATGGAGCGCTCGTCGAGCAGGCGGTTGATGCCTTTGCGGTCGACCCGGCGCACTTCGCCTGTGTGGTGATAATCCACGCCTTCGACCACACCAATCGGCCGCGCAGTCACCAGATTGCCACCCGCCACGCGCAAGCGCGAACCCTGCATCGGTGAAGCGGCCATGTCCATGGACAGGCGTGCTTCGATAGCGACACGCAGGGAGCCTACCGCGTCGATGACGCATTCGAGGGTCGCCGCATCGGTGACCCGCAAATTACGATGGAATTGCGGTGTCAGGCCGCGCGCCGCCAGACGGCTTTCAATCTGCGGGCGAGAGCCGTACACCAGCACCAGTCGCACGCCGAGGCTGTGCAACAGCACCAGGTCATGGACGATATTGCCGAAATTCGGATGATCTATACCGTCGCCGGGCAGCATGACAACAAAGGTGCAATCGCGGTGGGCATTGATGTACGGCGAAGCGTGGCGAAGCCAGTTAACGTAGTCGGGCATAACTTGAAGAGCCTGTAAAAGATTGGACGAACGCGTAAGAACACACACAGCACTGTGGTGGTTATCGTCGGAACAGGCTTGGCAACACGCGCATTCTCCTTCTATTTAGAGCCCAACGGCTTCGAAATCACTTGAGCTGACCCGACTCATGCGGGGGTCAGGCAATAATGTTCAACCAACTGACGTAATAGACGCACCGTAGGCTGCAAGCGTGACATTTCAAGGTATTCGCCTGGCTGATGAGCACAGGCAATGTCACCAGGGCCCAAAACCAGGGTTTCGCAGCCCAGGCGCTGAAGATAAGGCGCTTCGGTGCCAAACGCTACTGCCTCGGCGCGATGCCCGGTCAGACGTTCGGCGACGCGCACCAATTCGGCATCGGCGGCCTGTTCGAACGGCGGCACTTCGGGAAACAGCGGCGCATAGTCTATTTGCACCTTATGCAGTTCTGCCAGCGGTTGCAGCTTCTGCCGAATCGCGGCACGCAACACCTGCGGGTCCATGCCCGGCAGGGGCCGCATGTCGAACTCCAGCGAGCATTGACCGCAAATCCGGTTCGGGTTGTCACCGCCATGAATGCACCCGAAGTTCAGGGTCGGCTGTGGCACGCTGAACTGCGGGTTGTGGTATTCGCCTTGCCATTGCTGACGCAGGCCCTTCAATTCGCTGATCGCCGCGTGCATCGCCTCCAGCGCGCTGTGACCCAGACTCGGGTCGGACGAATGGCCGCTGCGGCCGAGAATATTGATGCGCTCCATCATTACGCCCTTGTGCAGGCGAATCGGCTTGAGCCCGGTCGGCTCACCGATCACCGCCGCACGACCCAAAGGACGACCCGCTGCGGCCAACGCTCGAGCGCCGGCCATGGAGCTTTCTTCATCGCAGGTGGCGAGAATCAACAACGGTTGCTTGAACGGTTGATCGAGCAACGGCTGCACTGCTTCGATGACCAAGGCAAAGAAGCCTTTCATGTCGCAACTGCCCAGCCCTACCCAACGCCCATCGACCTCGGTCAGTTTGAGCGGATCGGTTTGCCACAGCGCGCCATCGAACGGCACGGTGTCGCTGTGCCCAGCCAATACCAGACCGCCCGGGCCGCTGCCGAAACTCGCCAACAGGTTGAACTTGCCGGGCGACACCTGCTGAATGTCACAGGCAAACCCCAGATCACCCAGCCAGGTCGCCAGCAGATCGATCACGGCGCGGTTGGATTGATCCAGCGCGGGCTGGGTGCAACTCACCGACGGCGCTGCAATCAACGCGGAAAACTGGTCTTTCATGGACGGCAAGGGCATGAGCAATCTCCTCGTTTGAGCACCATCATAGGGCTATCGGCCCCCATGAATAAACATGTCCTGTACACTGTTCGGCCTCAGCAGCCACGTATTTGCAGGCTGCGCTCCCGTTATTAGCGATTAGCGCTTGGATTCCCCGGCCATGCAGAAAGAAACCGAAATCAAACTCCGCGTCAGCCGCGAAACCCTCGCCGCCCTGCGCGACCACCCACTGCTGAAAAAGCGCAACAAAAGTGGCTGGGAACGCCTTGAGCTGTTCAATCAGTATTTCGACACGCCTGAACGCGACCTGGCAAATGCCAAAGTGGCCCTGCGCCTGCGCCGTGATGGCGACGCGATCATTCAGACGTTGAAGACTCGCGGGCAAAGCGTTGCTGGCCTGTCCGAGCGCAATGAATACAATTGGGATCTGCCCAAAGCCAAGCTCGACCTTAAAAAGCTCGATGGCGAATGCTGGCCGGAAGAGCTGGCCGAGCTGGATAAAAAGACCATCAAACCGGCGTTCACCACCGACTTCGTCCGCGAACGTGCGGAAATCGCCTGGGGTCGTGGCAAGGCTAAAGTCGTGATTGAAGCTGCTCTGGACCTAGGCCGGGTAGTTGCTGGCAAGCAGGAAGAAGAAATCTGCGAACTGGAGCTGGAACTGCGCGAAGGTGATCCTTCCGCGCTGCTGGAGCTGGCCGCTGAACTGGCTGCCACGCTGCCGTTGATGCCCTGCGACATCAGCAAAGCCGAGCGTGGCTATCGCCTGTTCGACGCCAATAGCTACTCACTGAGCCTACCGGCACCTGAACTGACCGCAGAAATGCCGCTGGACGACGCCTTCGCCGCGCTGGCCTGGCATTTGTTGGCCAGCAGCCAGCGTCTGGCTGAGCAGTACCGTTTCAACGGCCACTGGCGTTTGTTGCAGGATTGGGTGGCGTTGCTGTCCGAACTGCGCGCGTTGGTTGGCAGCCTGGGTCAGGCCGCGCCACGCACCTCGACCCACGAGTTGCGCGCATCGCTGGACGCCTTGCTCGAAGACTGGCGCCCGCTGGTCCAGGCCGGTCAAGACGACCCCGACGTCCGCACCGAAGCGCCCGCCCAGTTCATCGAAGAGCTTACCGACACCCGTTGGGGCCTGTTCTCCTTGAACACCTCGCGCTGGCTGCTGGCTCGCAGTTGGACCGCTGACCGCAACACCCGCGGCAACCGCCAGGGCGCGGCGCAACTGGCTAACTGGGTACCGCGCCTGCTGGCTGAAGAAGCGACTTCGCTGCAATTGGGTCGCTATCAGCAACAACCGGAAGACCTGGCGGAACAACTGCCGCGCATAGAACGCATTCAGGCCTGGCTGCATTTGGCCCGTGGCGTACTGGATTTGCCAGAGTTGGACCGCTTGTACGGCGAGCTGAACAAACTTGAGCAATTGGCGCTTGAGCCGATCAGCGACGAAATCCTCGACGCGCGCGTGCAACAGACCGTTGTGGTGTTCCAAAGCCGCGCATGGAAGACCTTGCTGCGGTTGTAATACCGACTTCACAAATGAATTCGCCCCACAAGGATTGCATGTTTTCCGGGGGAGCGAATTCAAATGCGAATGGCCTGACGCGGTCCACCTGGCACCCCGTCAGCCCAATATCGGCAAACTCGTGGTGGATTTGATCTCTGACAACGCCACCGTCGAGTTGACCTCCTGAATCCCCGGCACCAGCGATAACTTCTCAAAGAAGAACCGCTCATAAGCCTCGATATCCGCAGTCACAATGCGCAGCAAAAAGTCCACCGACCCCATCAGCACATAACACTCCAGCACCTCCGGAAAACCGCGAATGGCTTCGGTAAACTCCGTGAAGTTGGAGCGGCCATGGGCATTGAGTTTTACCTCGGCGAAAATTTGCGTATTGAGGCCGATTTTCTTGCGGTCCAGCAATGTGACCTGACGTCGGATTACCCCCTCATCCTTGAGACGCTGAATGCGCCGCCAACACGGCGATTGCGACAAGCCGACCTGTTCGGCAATTTGCGCGCTGGAGAGCGAAGCGTCTTCCTGCAGCAACGCCAGAATTTTCCGATCATAGAGGTCCAGCTCGCCTTGCATAAAAATCTCCTATTCACAGATAAACCTGCATTAACAAGTCGCAATAAGGCTAATCCAATCGATCATCGATAAGAAATTTCTTTTTCCGTATGCAAAAATCTCCCTCAGTAGAAACAGGAGAGGCCCGCATGCCAACGTTTGAATTTTCAAGTTCCGCGCCACTGCGCCCTGACGTCTGGTCCTCCAGCAATGCCCATACCCGTGCGTACTATCAAATCCTTGCCGAGGCAGAGCCCGACCTTTTATGCCGGGTGCTGAATCTGTTTGCGATGCAGTATTTGATTCCGCAACAGGTCAGCGTTTTGCAGCAAGATCAGATGCTGATGATTGACGTCCAGCTGGACGGATTAAGCTGGCACCGGGCGCAAGTCATTGGCGAAAAAATGCGTAACTTGATCAATATTTGTTCAGTCACCCTGGAACCCAATCCAATTCAGAACGTCTTACCGCAACAGGTAGTTCTGGCCGTCGGATAATGATTCGGTAAATTTTCGCAACCCTTCACCTCGCTCCGGGTAACACATGCGACGCGCCGGGGACTATTCTTGTCTTGCCATTAGCCGGTCAGAGCAGAACTGTCCCAAGGAGCCCGCATGTCCGTCCTCGCCTCAGTTACCCAAGACCGTTGGCTGGATCTCAACGATCTGCTACACGACTTGGTTGCTCAAGGGTTTACCGATCAAGAAAGTGCTGAATACGCGCTCACTCTGCGCCGTTCAGCTCTGAACATTCAATTGCACCCGCTGGAGTTCATCGCCGCCCAACATCTCGATGATTTAAAGCGGCCTGGCAAGAAGCTCGACCTGGAAAGCCTCACCCTCTGGCTCGCGCAGCAGGTCGGTCAGCCTTACCTGCGCATCGATCCGCTGAAGATCGACGTTGCGGCCATCACGCCGCTGATGTCGTACGCTTTTGCCCAACGACACAAGATCCTCGCGGT
This sequence comes from Pseudomonas sp. 5C2, assembly GCF_034314155.1. NCBI lineage: Bacteria > Pseudomonadati > Pseudomonadota > Gammaproteobacteria > Pseudomonadales > Pseudomonadaceae > Pseudomonas > Pseudomonas sp. 5C2. The sequence continues at coordinate 812,025 of NZ_JAVIWH010000003.1, forward strand.
GGCCGTGGACCGCGAATCGGTGACCATCGCCAGTGCCCAGCCCTTCGTCAGCGCCTGGGAAGCAGACCTGACGCATGTACTGAAATTGCCGATCAAACGCGTAGTCGCCAATCCGGCAGACATCCAGCGTTTGGCCGTGGAGTTTTTCCGGCTGGCGAAGTCGGTCAGCGGTGCCAATGCCTCTGATCTGAAAATGAGCAATCTGGGCAATTTTGAACAGTTGCTCAAGCTCGGCGCCAGTGACCAGGAACCCGACGCCAACGACGCGCACATCGTCAACATCGTCGATTGGCTGTTCCAATATGCGTTCCAGCAGCGTGCCAGCGATATCCATATCGAGCCCCGCCGTGAACAGGGCACCGTGCGTTTTCGCATCGACGGCGTGCTGCACAACGTCTATCAATTTCCAGCCCAAGTCACCATGGCCATCGTCAGCCGCCTGAAAAGCCTGGGGCGAATGAACGTTGCCGAGAAACGCAAACCGCAGGATGGCCGGGTCAAGACCACCACGCCTGAGGGCGGCGAAGTCGAGCTGCGCCTGTCGACCTTGCCCACCGCATTCGGCGAAAAGATGGTGATGCGGATTTTCGACCCGGAAGTGCTGCTGAAAAACTTCGATCAACTGGGCTTTTCCGGCGATGACCTGCGCCGCTGGCAGGACATGACTCAGCAACCCAACGGCATCATTCTGGTCACGGGCCCAACCGGTTCGGGCAAGACCACGACGCTTTATACAACCCTGAAAAAGCTGGCGACCTCGGAGGTCAATCTCTGCACCATTGAAGACCCCATCGAGATGGTCGAGCCGGCGTTCAACCAGATGCAGGTCCAGCACAACATCGACCTGACGTTTGCCAGCGGCGTGCGCGCACTGATGCGTCAGGACCCGGACATCATCATGATCGGCGAAATTCGTGATCTGGAGACCGCAGAAATGGCGATCCAGGCCGCGCTGACCGGCCACCTCGTGCTGTCCACCCTGCACACCAACGACGCGCCGAGCGCCATTAGCCGCCTACTGGAACTGGGCGTGCCCCATTACCTGCTCAAGGCCACCCTCCTCGGCGTCATGGCCCAACGACTGGTGCGCACTCTCTGCCCGCACTGCAAAGCCCCCATCGAGCTGGAAGAAAGCGACTGGCAAACCCTGACCCGCCCGTGGCAAGCACCTGTCCCGAGCGGTGCTCAACGCGCTGTCGGCTGCGTAGAATGCCGTGACACCGGGTATCGCGGCCGCGCCGGAGTGTACGAAATCATGTTGATGTCCGACAGCGTCAAAGCCCTGATCAGCGCCGACCTCGACCTCACCGCCATACGCCGCCAAGCCTTCAAGGAAGGCATGCGCAGCTTGCGCTTGTCCGGCGCGCAGAAAATATCCGCCGGGCTGACCACGCTCGAAGAGGTGTTGCGGGTAACGCCGCAGAGTGAGCAGCGGTGATGGTTATCCTTGTCTGACACACTGTCATCGCGAATGAATTGGCTCCACACTGGACAGCACATGTCCTGTGGAAGCCAATGTATTCGGCACATTTTGTACAAATCTATTCTGAATTATATCGCCATCACCCTCGTATTTCTGCCTAAATGAGCCGTTCATCACCAGACAATCCATAACCAAAACAGGGAACCGTTATGCAAATCGGTAGTGTGCTTTTACTTTTCGTCGGGCTGGCGATTGCCATTGTGTTCATGGGTTTCAAGGTGGTGCCGCAAGGTTATCAATGGACGGTGGAACGCTTTGGCCGTTATACCAATACCCTGAAACCGGGCCTCAACATCATCGTGCCGGTGATGGACCGTATCGGGCGCAAGATCAATGTGATGGAAAGCGTGCTGGATATCCCGCCGCAGGAAGTCATCACCGCTGACAACGCCACGGTGCAGATTGATGCGGTGTGCTTCTTTCAGGTGGTCAACACCGCGCAGGCCGCGTACGAGGTGAATAACCTCGAGCACGCGATCCGTAACCTGCTGCAAACCAATATCCGTACGGTGCTCGGCTCCATGGAACTGGATGCCATGCTTAGTCAGCGCGACGGCATCAATGAAAAGCTGCTGCGCACTGTCGATGAAGCGACCGCGCCATGGGGAATAAAGATCACCCGGATCGAGATCAAGGACATCAGCCCGCCCGCCGATCTGATGGCTGCAATGTCCGGGCAGATGAAAGCGGAGCGGATCAAGCGCGCGCAGATTCTGGAAGCAGAAGGCCTTCGGGCATCGGCGATTCTCACCGCTGAAGGCAAGAAGCAGGCACAGATCCTCGAAGCCGAAGGCGGTCGTCAGGCGGCGTTCCTTGAATCCGAGGCGCGGGAGCGTCAAGCCGAAGCAGAGGCACGGGCCACCCAAGTGGTGTCCGAAGCGATTGCCAACGGCAACGTGCAGGCGATCAACTATTTTGTCGCACAGAAATACATCGATGCGCTGGGTAAACTCGCGTCAGCCAACAACAGCAAAGTGATCTTGATGCCACTCGAAGCCAGTCAAGTGATTGGTGCCGTGGGCGGTATCGGCGAGATCGTCAAAGCTACCTTCGACACTAAAAAGGGCTGAGGCGCGACCCATGATCTGGGACTACCTGCAACACCTGTCGTTCTGGGACTGGCTGGGGCTGGGCACGGTGTTGCTGATTCTTGAAGTGTTCGGCGCTGGCGGCTATTTGCTGTGGATCGGTGTCGCAGCGGCAGGCGTCGGGGTTATCAGCTTTTTGATCCCCGCGCTGCCATGGACCCTGCAATTTCTGTTGTTCGGTCTGCTTTCGGTCCTGACGGCGTTGTATTGGTGGCGGCGTCAACGCAACGTGGTTCGTCCTTCGGATCAACCGGGTCTGAACATGCGCGGGCAAGAACTGATCGGGCACACGTTTGTGGTCCAGAGTGCGATTGTCGGCGGACGCGGAAAGATCAAAGTGAATGATGGCGTGTGGATGGTAATCGGCCCCGACTTGCCGGTGGGCAGTCAGGTGCGGGTAGTCAGCCAGGAAGGCGCTATTTTGAGAGTTGAAGCTATATCCTGAGTCAGGTACGGAACTCCGACGAGGCTTCGACAATCCAATCTTTTAGAACAACCACGTCGGAGTCACCTATCATGCGCCTTAAGCTTGCAGTGTTTACATTGGCTTTGCTTTCACTCCCCGTCGGGTCAGCAATGGCAGACGGATTCTTGCGAGACGTGCTTTCATCAGGCGCCACAACAGCTTCCACGTACCTGACCTTCAGACATGACCGTAAGCTGATCGTTGCCGCTCAGGATGATGCGGGTAGCTTCGTCGCCAGCGAAGGTGGTATCCGCGGTCCGTTCCTGGAAGCTGCCATGGAACAGGTACGTACCGATAACCCAGGGCTCAAAGCCACGGACATGGAACTGGCGAACGCGATTCTGACAAAGAATCTGGTTGCCGCCGAATGATTCATGACTGACCGCTAGCGCACATTGAAATGCCGCTCATCGAGCGGCATTTTTTATGGCCACTACTTAGCGATATTCATCCACCGGCACGCAGGCGCAGAACAGATTCCGGTCACCGTAAACGTTGTCTACCCGGTTCACCGCGGGCCAATACTTGTGCAGCCGTGTATGCCGAGTGGGCGTGACGGCCTGGGCGATGCTGTACGGGCGTTCCCAGATGCCGGTGATGTCAGCCAGGGTATGCGGTGCACCCTTCAACGGATTGTTTTCGCCAGGCCAACTGCCGTTTTGCACCTCGGTGATTTCCGCGCGAATACTGAGCATCGCCTCGATAAAGCGATCCAGCTCTGCCTTGGACTCACTTTCAGTGGGCTCGATCATCAAGGTGCCGGGGACAGGGAATGACATGGTCGGCGCGTGAAAACCATAATCCATCAGGCGCTTGGCGACGTCCTCTTCGCTGATCCCCGTTTGCGCCTTGATCGGACGCAAATCAATGATGCACTCGTGCGCGACGCGGTCATTGCGGCCGCTGTAGAGCAGCGGGAACGCGCCACCCAATTGCTGCGCCAGATAATTCGCGCTGAGGATCGCCACTTCACTGGCATCCGCCAATTGCGGGCCCATCATCGCGATGTACATCCAACTGATCGGCAAAATGCTTGCGCTGCCCCAAGGCGCAGCGCTGACAGCCGTATTCTGCGGGTTCGGCCCTTCCAGTGGGACCACCGGGTGGTTGGCCACAAACGGCGCCAAATGGGCGCGCACGCCAATCGGCCCCATGCCTGGACCGCCACCGCCATGCGGGATACAGAACGTTTTGTGCAGGTTCATGTGCGACACATCGGCACCGATGTCTGCTGGCCGGGCCAGCCCGACCTGGGCGTTGAGGTTGGCGCCATCCATGTACACCTGGCCGCCATGGCTGTGAATAATCTCGCAGATATCGCGAATGCCTTCTTCATACACGCCATGGGTAGAGGGATAGGTGACCATCAGGCACGACAACTTGTCCCCCGCTTCTTGCGCCTTGGCTTTCAAGTCAGCAAGGTCAACGTTACCCGCCTTGTCGCACTCAACGATCACCACGTGCATACCGGCCATCTGAGCCGATGCCGGGTTGGTGCCATGCGCCGACGAAGGGATAAGGCAAATCTCACGCTTATCCTCATGACGGCTCAGGTGGTATTTGTGGATCGCCAGCAGCCCGGCATATTCGCCTTGCGCGCCGGAGTTGGGTTGCATGCAAACAGCGTCGAAACCGGTGATCGCGCACAGCCAGGCTTCGAGTTCGTCAATCATGGCGGTGTAACCGAGCGCCTGTTCACGTGGAACGAAAGGATGCAGATTGGCGAACTCGGGCCAGGTAATAGGGATCATTTCGCTGGTGGCGTTGAGTTTCATGGTGCACGAACCGAGGGGAATCATTGACTGGTCCAGCGCCAGGTCCTTGTTCTCCAGCTGCTTGAGGTAACGCAGCATCTCGGTTTCGCTGTGATGCATGCTGAACACCGGATGGGTCAGGTACGCCGAGGTGCGCAGCAACGCGCCGGGAATGCCTGATTCCAGAGTTTCCGCGTCCAGTTCGGCGATGTTAAGCCCATGATCGGCCCCCAGAAATATATCGAACAGGCGCTCTACGGTCGCCTCGCTGCAACGTTCATCCAGGCTCAGCCCCAGCTTGCCGTCCCCAAGAATGCGCAGGTTAATCTGTACATCCCTGGCGCTGTCGAGGATCGCGCTCTGGCTACCGCCGACATCCAGGGTCAAGGTGTCGAAGAACCGCCTGTTGATGCGCTGCAGCCCTTTGCGCGCTAAACCCGCAGCCAGAATGGTCGTCAGCCGGTGAACCCGCTGGGCGATGCGTTTGAGCCCTTCAGGCCCGTGATACACCGCATAGAAGCTGGCGATATTGGCCAGCAAGACTTGCGCGGTGCAGATATTGGAGTTGGCCTTCTCGCGGCGGATATGCTGTTCACGGGTTTGCAGGGCCATGCGCAAAGCCACGTTGCCACGCGCGTCTTTGGACACACCGATGATCCGCCCCGGCATTGCACGTTTGAACTCATCGCGACAGGCAAAATAGGCCGCGTGCGGGCCGCCATAGCCCATCGGTACGCCAAAACGTTGCGACGAACCAAATACCACGTCGGCGCCCATTTCTCCCGGCGGGGTCAGCAGCAACAGGCTAAGCAGGTCAGCCGACACGCAGGCCAGCGCTCGCTGGACATGCAGTTGCTCGATCAACGGGCGCAGGTCGCGAATTTCTCCGTGGGTATCCGGGTATTGCAGCAGCGCACCAAAGACCTTGTGCCTGGAGAGATTGTCCACCGAATCGATGATCAGTTCGAAGCCGAAACCTTGCGCCCGCGTCTGAACCACGGAAATAGTTTGCGGGTGGCAGTTTTCGTCGACGAAAAACAAGTTGCTTCTGGACTTGGCGACGCGCTTGGCCAGGGCCATGGCCTCGGCGGCAGCGGTGGCTTCGTCGAGCAAGGAGGCGTTGGCCAGTTCCAGACCCGTCAGGTCGATGGTCAGTTGCTGAAAATTCAACAGCGCTTCAAGGCGGCCTTGAGCGATCTCGGGCTGATAAGGCGTATAGGCGGTGTACCAGCCAGGATTTTCCAGGACGTTGCGCACAATCACGGTCGGCGTGAGGGTGCCGTGGTAGCCCATGCCGATCAGGCTGGTCCACACCTGATTCTGCTCGGCGTAGCCTTTGAGCTTGGCCAGCGCGGCGTCCTCGTCGAGCGCGGCAGGCAACTCCAGCGCCCGATTGAAGCGGATGGCCGGCGGCACCGTCTGCTCGATCAGTTCCGTTCGGCTGGTCACGCCAAGTGTTTCGAGCATAGCCTGCTGCTCCCTGGCATCCGGGCCAAGGTGGCGCCGCAGGAAGACATTCGGGTCTTGCAACTGGCTCAAGGACGGCAACTGGGACATGACGGCGCTCTCTTATAAGACAAAGCCTCGACAGGTCGAGGCTTATTGAGTCTAGGAAGAGATTGCCATTTGTGTAGAGAAACTATCTATACACTGTTCACGCGGCCCTTCTTTGCGCTAAATCGTTACTCGCCAATCGCGCTTTTATAAGCCGCTGCGTCCAGCAGTTTTTCCATCTCGGCGGTGTTGCCTGGCTTGACCTTGAAGATCCACGCCCCGTATGGGTCGCTGTTCAACAGCTCCGGGGAGCCACCCAGGCCTTCGTTGGTCGCAATCACTTCACCCGACACTGGCGAGTAAATATCCGACGCTGCTTTAACCGACTCGACCACGCCCGCTGTATCGCCAGCGGCAAACACTGTGCCGATTTCCGGCAGTTCGACGTACACGACATCACCCAAGGCTTCCTGAGCGTGGTCGGAGATACCAACGGTTACCGTGCCGTCAGTTTCAAGGCGAGCCCATTCGTGGCTTTCGGCAAAACGCAGATCAGCGGGGATATTGCTCATATAGTCATCCTCTACATCAGGTCAGCGGAAAAACCGCCAGAGAAATTTAGATCAAGGCTTTGCCATGACGTACGAAATTAGGTTGTACCACGCGAACCGGATACCACTTGCCGCGGATTTCCACCTCGGCCCGGTCAGCGGTCGCCATTGGCACACGCGCCAAGGCAATCGATTTGCTTAGCGTAGGCGAGAAACTACCACTGGTGATCTCTCCTTCGCCAACTTCTGCGATTCGGACGACCTGATGGGCGCGCAATACCCCGCGTTCCTCCAGCACCAGCCCGACCAGCTTGAGCTTCACGCCCGCAGCCCGCTCTTTTTCAACCGCGGTGCGCCCGATGAAATCACGCTCGGCAGGCTCCCAGGCGATGGTCCAGGCCATGTTGGCCGCCAACGGCGATACCTGCTCGTCTATATCCTGGCCATAAAGGTTCATCCCGGCCTCAAGGCGCAACGTATCGCGTGCGCCCAGGCCGATAGGCGAAATACCCGCGCCGACCAGATCGTTGAAAAACCCTGGGGCTTGAGCCGCGGGCAGAATGATTTCCAGGCCGTCTTCACCGGTGTAACCGGTACGGGCGATGAACCAGTCGCCTTCGCTGCGCCCTTCGAAGGGCTGCAGATGCTGGATCAATGCACCGCGTGCGCTGGTCACCAGTTCGGCGATTTTGTGTCGCGCGTGGGGGCCTTGAATCGCTAACATCGCGAGGTCGCTACGCTCGACCAGTTGGACCTCGAAGCCCGCCAGATGCGCGTGCATCCAGGCAAGGTCCTTGGCGCCAGTCGCCGCATTTACCACCAGACGATAACCGCTGTCGGTGAGATAGACGAGCATGTCGTCGATCACACCACCCTCGGTGTTGAGCATTGCGCTGTACAGCGCTCGGCCAGGCTCAAGCAGGCGACCGACGTCATTCGCCAGTAAATACTGGAGCCAGGCCTTGGCCTGACTGCCAGCGATGTCGATGACGGTCATATGAGAAACATCGAAAACCCCACAGTCGCGGCGCACTTGATGGTGCTCCTCGACTTGTGAGCCGTAATGCAACGGCATATCCCAACCACCAAAATCGACCATCTTGGCGCCAAGTGCGACGTGCAGGTCAAAGAGGGGCGTACGCTGTCCCATGGGTTTCTCCTTCCGGGCGTGGCGAAGGTGCGGAGAGGCGCGACACCGGGCAAAGCCTCTAAAACAGAGGCTTCCAGCAGGTTTCAACGACCCGACGAGTCTGACAGACCGCACCGATTGCGGCGCATTGTATCCGCATGGTGATGGGCCCGCACCTAGCCGATCTGACGGGCCGAACGCCGGATCAAACCGATGACCGGTAGCAACCCCACCAGAATCAGGGTCAGCGCGGGTAACGCGGCTCTCGCCCACTCGCCTTCACTGGTCATCTCGAAGATTCGTACCGCCAGGGTATCCCACCCAAATGGACGCATCAGCAAGGTTGCCGGCATCTCTTTCAGCACATCGACGAAGACCAGCAGCGCAGCGCTCAAGGCGCCGGGCACCAGTAATGGCAGGTAAACCTTGAAGAACAACCGTGGGCCGCTGACCCCCAGACTGCGCGCGGCTTCTGGAAGCGAAGGCCGGATGCGCGCCAGGCTATTTTCCAGCGGCCCATAGGCCACCGCAATGAACCGCACCAGATAGGCCAGCAGTAATGCCGCCAGACTCCCCAGCAGCAACGGCTTGCCAGCCCCGCCGAGCAAAGTCGACAGCGGGATGACCAACTCGCGATCCAGATAGCTGAACGCCAGCATGATCGACACGGCCAACACCGAACCCGGCAGCGCATAACCCAGATTCGCCAGGCTCACGCCAGAGCGGATCGCCCGGGTCGGCGCCAAACGGCGGGCGAAGGCCAGGATCAGCGCCACACTGACAGTGATCAGTGCTGCCATGCTGCCCAAATACAGGGTGTGCAGGATTAGCCCAGTGTAGCGCTCATCCAGATCGAAGCGGCCGCGCTGCCAGACCCACACGATCAATTGCAGCAGCGGAATCACAAACGCGCAGACAAACACCAAGCCGCACCAGGCACTGGCGGCCAGCGCTTTCAAACCGCGCAGGTGGTACAGCGCCTTGACCCTGGGGCGCTCGTTACTCGGGCGGCTTGCACCACGGGCACGGCGCTCGCCATACAGCACGACCATCACTGCCAGCAGCAACAGGCTCGCCAACTGCGCCGCGCTGGAGAGACTGAAGAAGCCGTACCAGGTTTTGTAGATGGCGGTGGTGAAGGTGTCAAAGTTGAACACGGCCACGGCACCGAAGTCCGCCAGCGTCTCCATCAGCGCCAACGCCACACCTGCGCCTATCGCGCGCCTCGCCATGGGCAACGCCACTCGCCAGAACGCCTGCCAGGGCGATTGGCCGAGCACTCGCGCCGCTTCCATCAAGCCCTTGCCCTGCGCAAGGAACGCCGTGCGCGCCAGCAGATACACATACGGGTAGAACACCAACACCAGGACGATGATCACCCCGCCGGTGGATCGCACGCGCGGCAGGCGCAGGCCGCTGCCAAACACGTCGCGCAGCAGGGTTTGCACCGGCCCGGCGAAATCCAGCAGGCCGACGAAGACGAACGCCAGCACATAGGCCGGAATCGCAAACGGCAACATCAATGCCCAATCCAGCCAGCGACGGCCGGGAAACTCGCACAAGCTGGTCAGCCACGCGAGGCTGACACCGAGCACGGTCACCCCGATACCGACGCCCACGATGAGCTGCAAAGTGTTGCCCAACAGGCGCGGCATCTGGGTTTCCCACAAATGCCCCCAGATTTGCTGATCGATGGTTTGCCAGGACAGCAGCAACACACTCACCGGCAACAGCACCAACGCCGCGATGGCAAAGACCAGCGGGTACCAACGGCGTTGTGCGGAATGGGCCACGGAGGGTTCTCAAAAGAGGGGAAATATGAAAAGTGCCATCGCGGGCAAGCGCGCCTACAGCAGATTGCGACCTGTAGGCGCGCGTTCGCCCGCGATCCAGGCGGCAGGGTATGCCTGGCTAACTCAATTCCAGCCAGCGCGATCCATCATGCGGATAGCTTCAGCCTGACGCTTGCCTGCCACTTCGACGGGGATAGTATCCGCCTTGAAGGCGCCCCAGCTGGCGACTTCTGCCGATGGCGCAACGGCTGGGTTAGCAGGGAACTCCTGATTGATGTCCGCAAAGATTTTCTGCGCTTGCGGCTTGGTCATCCACTCGACCAATGCCTTGGCCGCTTCAGGATGCGGTGCGTGCTGGGTCAAGCCGACGCCCGAAAGATTGACGTGAACGCCACGATCCGACTGATTGGGCCAGAACAACTTCACCGCCAGTTTCGGGTTCTGCTTGTGCAGACGACCGTAGTAGTAAGTGTTGACGATGCCGACATCACACTGCCCGGCGTTGATCGCTTCCAGCACAGCGATGTCATCGGAGAACACGTCGGTCGACAGGTTATTGACCCAACCCTTGAGGATATTTTCGGACTGCTCGGCACCGTGGGTTTCGATCAGGGTCGCCGTCAGCGATTGGTTGTAGACCTTCTTCGCCGTACGCAGGCACAGGCGCCCTTCCCAATTTTTGTCCGCCAGCGCTTCGTAGGTGGACAAGTCAGCCGGTTTTACCTGGTCGGTGGAGTAGGCGATGGTCCGCGCGCGCAGGCTCAGACCGGTCCAGCTGTGGGTGGACGAGCGGTATTGTTTAGGAATGTTGGCGTCGATCACGGGTGAGGTAAACGGCTGGAGAATGCCCATTTGCTCGGCTTGCCACAGGTTACCGGCGTCGACCGTGAGCAGCAGGTCCGCCGTGGCGTTCTTGCCCTCGGCCTTGATCCGTTGCATCAGCGGCGCTTCCTTGTCCGTGATGAACTTTATCTTGACCCCGGTTTCAGCGGTGTAAGCGTCGAATACCGGTTTGATCAGCTCATCGATACGCGATGAGTACACCACTACCTCATCGGCGGCCTGGGCGGCGCTGCCGAGCACTGTCAGTGCCAAGGCAGTCAGAATACGCTTGCTTACCTGCATGGGAGTGGTCTCGTGTCAGAAAATTGAGTCGAAATGGTAGTGAATCCCATTTGCCTTCTCAACCAAACTGACAGCGGAGCCGTTACCGGATGTTACGCCGCCCCCTACAACCGGGCCAGTTCAGGCAGGTCACCGGACAATCCCAACGCCTGACGCACGAACATCGCTTTGGCTTCCGGCAGGCTATCGACCCACTTCAGGCCGGTGTTGCGCAACCAGCGCAAGGGCAGTGGATCGGCCTGGAACAGGCGTTCCAAGCCTTCCATTGCCGCCATCAATGCCAGGTTGTGTGGCATGCGGCGGCGCTCAAAACGGCTGAGTACGCGAACATCGGCTAAGCGTTCGCCTCGGCTGGCGGCATGCAGCAACACTTCGGCCAACACTGCGGCATCCAGAAAGCCCAGATTGACGCCCTGCCCGGCCAGCGGGTGAATGGTGTGCGCCGCATCGCCAATCAATGCCAGGCCTTCGGCCACGTAGCGCTTGGCGTGCCGTTGACGCAATGGCACGCACACCCGCGGGTCAGCACTGAGCACGGTGCCGAGACGGCCTTCGAAGGCTTTTTCCAGGTCGCGGCAGAACTCATCATCGCCCAGCGCCATCAAGCGCTGCGCTTCGGTCGGGGTCACCGACCAGACAATCGAGCACCAATGCTCGCCTTCACGTTCCAACGGCAGGAACGCCAGCGGCCCCTCATCGGTAAAGCGCTGCCAAGCGGTGTGCTGATGCGAATCAGCGGTGCGCACGCTGGTGACAATGGCGTGGTGCAGGTAGTCCCACTCCCGGGTCGCGCACCCCGTGAGGCGGCGTACCGCCGAGTTAGCGCCATCAGCGGCGATCACCAGCGGCGCACGCAACACACGACCGTCGGCCAGCGTCAGCAGCCAATCGTCCCCGGAACGGCGCATCTGTTCGAGACACGCGTTGGCCAGCAGCCCGATGTCACTGTCATGCAAGCGCTCAAGCAGAGCATCTTGAACCACGCGGTTCTCGACGATATGCCCCAGCACGTCGGCGTGCACGCTGGCCGCCGAGAAATGAACCTGCCCGGTGCCGCTGCCGTCCCACACCTGCATCTCGCGATACGGGCTGGCGCGGCGTGCGGCGATGCCGTCCCACACGTTCAAACGATCAAGAATGCGCTGGCTCGCTGCGGACAAGGCACTGACCCGCGGCTCGAACGCTGACTGCGGATCGAAGGGCTTGACGCTCAGCGGACCGCCATCGAGCACCAGAATTTCCAGGCCACTGTCCTTTAACGCCAGCGCAAGTGCGCTACCGACCATTCCAGCCCCGACAATCAGCAGATCTGCGCGCGTTTCCATGCTTTAAATCGTTCTCGCTTGTGGCCTAAGCCGTGTTTTAAGAATCCGCGCGTCACACATCGGATCGAGTTCCCAACCCCATGGCCTGACGGGCAAACCAGCGTTTGGCCGGCGGTAACAGATCCAGTCCCAGCAGGCCCAGATTGCGTCCGGCACCGACCAAGGGCTGGGAGCTGCCGAACAGTCGCGTGACCTGATCGGAGAAGCCCACGGTCAATTGCTGATCCAGTCGCTGACGCTCGCGATAGGCCTGCAACGTGGCGAAATCGCCAGGCATGCTTTGGCTCGCCAGCAGCGCCTCCGCCAGCGCATCGGCATCGCGCAACGACAGGTTGAAACCCTGACCGGCAATCGGGTGCAGGCTGTGGGCGGCGTTGCCCAGTACCGCCAGATGCGGCCGCACTTGCTCTTCGGCCTCGACCAGCGTCAGCGGATAAATATGCCGCGCCCCGACCTGACGCAAAGCGCCCAGGCGATAACCGAACACGCCCTGCAGCTCGCTGAGAAAACTACGATCATCCAGACTGGCCAAGCGCTGCGCATCCATCCCCGCACGGGTCCAGACCAGCGCACAGCGGTTTTCCGGCAACGGCAGCAGCGCCATCGGGCCTTCTTCGGTGAAACGTTCGAAAGCCTGACCGCAATGGGCTTCGCTCGGGGTGATGTTGGCGATCAGCGCGCTCTGGTTATAAGGCCGCTGCCGGACGCCAATGCCTAATTGCTCGCGCAGGCTCGAGCGGCCGCCGTCGGCAAGAATCGCCAGGTCGCACTCCAGCTCGGTTTCATCATCCAGGGTCAGCCGATAACCATCCGTCAACGGCTGCATGCGCTTGACCTCGGCCGGGCAACGCCAACTGATCACGTCTTTGTCCAGGCCTTGCCACAGGCATTGGCCCAGCCAGGCGTTCTCCACGACGTAGCCCAGCGCCGGAACGCCCTCTTCGATCGCCGACAAACGTGCTGCGCCGAAACGCCCACGGTCGGACACCTGGATCTGCAGGATCGGTTCGGCACGGCGGCTGATCTGCTGCCACACGCCCAGGCGCTCGTAGATTCGCCGGGCGCCAAACGACAGCGCTGACGAACGTGCGTCGTAGCTCGGCTGATACGCATCACCCGGTGCAAAGGGTTCGATCAGAACGATCTTCCAGCCGCGTGCCTTGGCGCCCGCCTGAAGGGCCAGCGCCAGACTGGCACCCACCAGGCCGCCGCCCACAATGGCAAGATTGACCCGGCTCATGCTGCCTCGACACGTGCAGCGGCCATCAAGGCCTCAATCTCGGCGACGGTTTTTGGCACGCCACCAGAAAGAATTTCACAACCGTGTTTAGTCACCACAACGTCATCCTCGATCCGTACACCAATCCCACGCCATTTCTTCGCGACGGTCTGATTATCCGGGGCGATATAAATCCCCGGCTCCACGGTCAGCGTCATGCCAACTTCCAGCACACGCCATTCGCCGCCGACTTTATATTCGCCGACATCGTGCACGTCCATGCCCAGCCAATGACCGGCGCGGTGCATGTAAAACGCTTTATAGGCCTCGTTGACGATCAAATCGCCAACGTCGCCCACCAGCAGCCCGAGCTCGACCAACCCGGCCGTAATGACCTGCACCGTGGCTTCATGCGCTTGGTTCCAGTGCTTGTCTGGGCCGATGGCGGCAAATGCGGCGTCCTGCGCTTTGAGCACCAACTCGTAGATCGCTTTCTGCTCAGGCGAAAATTTACCGCTGACCGGGAACGTCCGCGTGATGTCGCTGGCGTAGCAGTCGATCTCACAGGCCGCGTCGATCAGCACCAGATCCCCATCCTTGAGCAATGCGTCGTTTCCCTGATAGTGCAGGATGCAGGCATTGCGGCCCGAGGCCACGATGGAACCATAGGCCGGCATCTTCGCCCCGCCCTTGCGGAACTCGTAATCCAGCTCGGCTTCCAGACTGAATTCATGCAAGCCGGCACGGCTGGCCTGCATCGCGCGCACATGGGCTCGCGCTGAGATCTCGGCGGCGCAGCGCATGACTTTGACTTCTGCCGCTGATTTATACAGACGCATGTCGTGCAGCAAATGATCCAGCGCAACAAATTCGTTCGGCGGCTGCGCACCCAGATGCGCTTTGGAGCGAATCACATTGATCCAGTCCATCAAATGACGATCGAATTCAGGGTTGCTGCCCATAGCCGAATACACCCGGTCACGCCCTTCGATCAGGCCCGGCAGGATGTCGTCGATATCATTGATCGGGAACGCGTCGTCGGCCCCAAAGTCACGCATTGCGCCTTCCTGCCCGGCACGCAGACCGTCCCACAGCTCGCGCGTAGGGTTGCGTTCACGGCAGAACAGCACGTACTCGCCGTACTCACGGCCAGGGATCAGCACAATCACGGCTTCCGGTTCGGGGAAGCCGCTGAGGTACTGGAAGTCGCTGTCCTGACGGTAGACATGCTCGACGTCGCGATTGCGGATAGCCACCGCAGAGGCTGGCAAAATGGCGATACTGTTGGGCACCATCTGCGCCATCAGGGCTTTACGTCGACGGGCGTATTCCGACTTCGGGATATGGATCATAAGGCAGGTGAGGTCCCCTTTTGGGCGCCGCCGGCGATGCGCCTGGATCACAGGCTCAACGCCGGGAGCGCCAATGATGAGTAATCAATGCAAAGAAGGTTTCGGCTCAGGCACGGCGGGCTTGTTGCATTCGGTGAACAGTAACAGGGGGGCGACGCGCAAGTACTCCATCACTTCCATGTAGTCGGTCTCGCCGTCTTCGGAGTCTTCCAGCGCGTCCTGCACTTGAGCGACAGCGGCCAAATCCTGCAACACTTCCATGGCTTCGGTGCTGATCTCATTGTCGCGAGCAGTCAGCCCGAAACCCGCGAGGAAGCCCTGGCACCATTCGCCCAGCGCGATGGCGCGTTCGCCAAGCGGCGCGTCATCGCTGGGGAGCAAGAGCACAACCGTCATGTCGTCGCTGGTGAGTTCACCCTTGACCATTTCCTGTAATCCGATCAACGCCTGACGTACGTTATCTTCAGGCGCGGCGCCCAGTACTTCGGTCGCATCGACCATCCAGCCGTCGACATCGAAGCCGGCACCGGCACAACTGCGGCCCAGAAGAAAGCCGTGCAACTCGGCCGGAGAGACGGAATGACCGCTGCTGTTGAGCAGGGTGGCAAAAGCTTTGTACGGGGAATTCTGAATAGGCATGGGTAACTAGGCGCCAAGCGGCGCAATGTCTAGAATGGAGGTCTTGTATCCTAGGGCGTGCGGTCATTTATTTCCAGCGATTGCACCCGCAGACTCGCCAAGACTGTCGAAGCCGCTGTTTTTAGCGTGTCAAAACGCCAGCTGCTGCGCCATTCATCAGAAAGTATTCAGTGGGACACAATGGAAGACACCGATTTGCAAGCGCTGATGGCTCGACTGGAGTTGCTGATTAAGCGTGTCGAGCAACTTAAAAGCCAAAATGGACTCTTAGTAGCTCAGGAAAAAACCTGGCGCGAGGAACGCGCTCACCTCATTGAGAAAAACGAAATCGCCCGTCACAAGGTTGAATCGATGATTTCGCGCCTCAAAGCCCTGGAGCAAGACTCATGAGTTCAAATAACAGCGTTACCGTTCAGATCCTCGACAAAGAATACTCGATCATCTGCCCTCAGGAAGAGCGCACCAATCTGGTCAGCGCGGCGCGTTATCTGGACGGCAAAATGCGCGAAATCCGCAGCAGCGGCAAAGTCATCGGGGCCGACCGCATCGCCGTGATGGCGGCACTGAACATCACTCATGACTTGCTGCACAAGCAGGCAGTGCCTGACGTTCAAGCCAGTGGCTCGACCCGCGAGCAAGTACGCGATCTGCTGGAAAGGGTTGATCTAGTGCTGGCCACCGATCCGGAACCCAGCCAAAAGTGATTCTTGCGTAACGTTTCGGGTATACTTGCGACCGCTCCCTGGAGTGCTTGCCAGTCGGTCATGTCCCTGAGCCGATACGCACAACCACGGGGGTTGCACGTTGGGGACGGTGTGCATGTCCGCTTGACGGAAAGCCTTAAGTCCTCCTGCAATCTCCACCTTGAACTTTCGGGTTCAAGGGCTACACCGACAGCGGTTCGTCGGGGAGTCTTTTATTTCTGTCCATTGCCCGTCTCGCTGACTGGCAATGGTCATCACGCGTACGCCGCCGTGCCGTACTCGCTTCTGGATCAGCGCAGATGACCAATCCCGCGCCTCTTTCACGCCAGCAACTGCGCACTCAGTTGCGCAAGGCCCGTCGCGCCTTGAACCCAAGCCAGCAACGCCAGGCCGCTCTCGGCTTATACCGGCAGTTGGCGCAACATCCTCTGTTTCGCCGCGCCAGACACATCGCCCTGTATCTCCCCAATGACGGTGAAATCGATCCGCGCCTGATATTGCGTGCGGCTCAACGACGCGGCAAGAAAACCTATCTGCCCGTGCTCAGCGCCTGGCCGCGAACCAAGATGGTTTTCCAGCAAGTGCGCCACGGCGAAAAATTCAGGCCCAATCGCTTCCGCATCCCGGAACCCCACATCAATGCGGCAAAGCAGCGCACGATCTGGGCCCTGGATTTGATTTTCTTGCCACTGGTTGGCTTTGATGACGTAGGCGGTCGGCTGGGCATGGGCGGCGGTTTTTACGACCGCAGCCTGGCCTATCAGGCGCGCAGAAAGGCTTGGCAGAAACCCGTGTTGCTTGGGCTCGCACATGAATGCCAGAAGGTGGAGCGATTGGCGCAAGCCAGTTGGGATGTGCCACTACAAGGCACCGTGACGGATAAGCGCTGGTATTGAATGGCTGATCCGCCCCACGCCAGGCATGGGAGCAATCAGTGTCGCTGCAATGGTTTTTTCTGCTGTTGTACGATTTCAACCGGAGCATCAGCGTTGTTTGCCCACAGGCTTTGCGCGTAACCCGTAGTCACCACACCCAAACCGAACAAGAAAGCCAATACCCACAATACATCCGGTTTGCGTTTCATCGACTGCCCCCCCTTAGGCAAATCAATACGATGTCCGCTACGGTTTTTATAGGCCGTGCAGCAGCGCGATGCTTAAAATCCCGGGCATTCTCCGACAACGCGAACTGACACGCAAATGCTGGCGTCAACCGACCGTCGGTTAGTCATGAAATCGTTCAACAACTTGACCATTACCCGATTCAGGAGCGCAACCCATGGCACACTGGCTGATGAAGTCCGAGCCGGAAGAACTGTCGATCAACGACCTCCAGCGTCTTGGCGAAACCCGCTGGGACGGGGTGAGGAATTACCAGGCACGGAACTTCCTGCGGGCCATGGCGCCAGGTGACACGTTCTTTTTCTATCATTCCAGCTGTGCGGAGCCGGGTATCGTCGGCATCGGACGCATTGTCGACGCTGCCTACCCTGACCCCACTGCGCTGGACCAGGGCGGCGCTTATTTCGACGCCAAATCCAGCGCCGCCAACAATCGCTGGAGCGCGGTGAATGTTGGCTTCGTCGAAGCGTTTCCGAAAGTCATTAAAATAGGTTATTTAAAGCAGCAGAGCGTGCTGGAACAGATGCCGCTGGTGCAAAAAGGTACCCGGCTCTCGGTCATGCCGGTGACGCCTGATGAGTGGGAAGCGATCCTGGCGTTACGCTGATCAAGCAGAACCCGGCAGTCACGACCACGCCACATGCAGCACACTCCCAAACGGCGTACGCTTCGCCGACTGTTTGACTGACATCAAGGGAGTAAACCCGGGGTCTGTCAGAATTGGATGTACTAAGAGCAGGATGCACCCATGCCAACGAATCGCCGTCGTTCCAGTCTTTTTGCTATCGCCCTGATCGTGTTATTGGTCGCTGCCGGTGGCTTTGGTTACTGGAAATCTACCCGTGATCGCCTGCCCGAAGGGCTATACATGGGCAATGGTCGGCTGGAGGCCACCGAAGTACAGATCGCCAGCAAGATTCCGGGGCGTCTGGCCGAAGTCCGTGTGGATGAAGGCGACAAGGTGATCAAGGGCCAACTCTTGGCGCGCATGGACACCCGCACCCTGGAAGCACAACGTGCCCAGGCCGAAGCCGAAGTACTGCGTGCGCGGGAAAACTACGCTGCCGCCCAGGCCAATGTGCAATTTCGCCAAAGCGAACAACTGCTGGCCAACCAGGAACTCAAGCGCGCCCAAACCATGTTTGAGCGCGGGTACGCCAGCCGCCAGCAGATTGACCAGTTGCAAGCAAAGCTCGACACCTCCAACGCAGCAGTCGTCTCTGCCCGTGCGCAAGTCGGCGCGGTGGGCGCAGCCATCGGTGCCGCTCAGGCACAGGTTGCACAGCTGACCAGCGAGATTGACGACAGCAGTTTGCGCGCCCCTCTGGACGGCATTATCCAGCTGCGCCTGGCCGAGCCGGGTGAAGTATTGGCCGCAGGCGGACGGGTGTTGCTGCTGATCGACCCCAATGATCGATACATGAATCTGTACCTGCCGACCTCGGTCACCGGCAAGCTGACCGTCGGCGACGATGCACGCATCCTGCTCGACGCACTGCCCCTCCAACCCTTGCCAGCCCGTATCAGTTTTGTCGCGGACAAGTCGCAATTTACCCCCAAAGAAGTTGAAACCAGGGATGAGCGACAAAAACTGGTGTTTCGGGTCAAGTTGCGCCTGACCGACGTCAGCGCCATCCCTCAAGCCAAGTCGGGCATGCCAGGTGCAGGTTACGTACGCACCGCCACAGTGGACTGGCCGGCTAACCTGCAATGAGCGATATGGCGCTGCAAGCCAAGGGTGTCAGCCACCGTTATGGCAAACGGCAAGCCCTGAGCGACATCAGCTTTAGCCTGCCCAGCGGCACCCGATGCGGGCTGATCGGCCCCGATGGTGCGGGCAAGTCCAGCCTGTTGGCGCTGATTGCCGGAGTGAAAAAGCTTCAGCAAGGCGATTTGCAGGTGCTCGGCGGCTCAATCGAGAAACGCAGCCATCGCAGCAGCCTCTATCCGCGCATTGCGTTCATGCCTCAAGGTTTGGGCAATAACCTGTACCCCGAGCTGTCCATCCGGGAAAACATTCATTTCTTTGCCACGCTGTTCGGCCTGTCCCGGGCCGAGAGCGATCAACGCATGCTCAACCTGCTGGCCGCGACGGACCTGACGAGTTTCGCTGACCGCCCGGCAGGCAAGCTGTCCGGCGGCATGAAACAGAAGCTGGGGCTGTGTTGCGCGCTGATCCATGAACCCGACCTGCTGATCCTCGACGAACCCACCACCGGCGTTGACCCGTTGTCACGTCGGCATTTCTGGGAGCTGGTCGAGCAGGTACGCAGCCAACGGCCGCAACTGACCCTGCTGGTGGCTACCGCCTACATGGAAGAGGCCGAGCAGTTCGAGCAGTGTCTGATGCTGGATCGCGGCAAGTTGATCGCCCAGGGTTTGAGCAGCGAGCTGGCAGGCGCCACGCCAAGCGGCAAACTCGACGAGGCGTTCACTCACTTCCAGAGCGACAAGCGCCGCAACAGCGAGCCGCTGGTGATTACACCGCGCGTGGGCGACAACAGCGAAATCGCCATTGAGGCCCACGAGCTGACATTGCGTTTCGGCGACTTTACCGCAGTGGACAAGGTCAGCTTTGCCATCGGCCGAGGTGAGATTTTCGGCTTCCTCGGTTCCAACGGTTGCGGCAAAACCACGACCATGAAGGTCCTCACCGGCTTGATCCCGGCCAGCGAAGGCAGCGCCACGCTGCTGGGCAAGGCCGTGGACGCCAAGGATCTGGAGACACGCAAGCAGGTCGGTTTCATGTCGCAGAGCTTCTCGCTGTATGGCGAACTCAGCGTGCAGCAGAATCTGGAGCTGCATGCGCGACTGTTCGATTTACCCAAAGACCAAAGCCGCGAACGGATCGCCGAGCTGATCCAGCGCTTCGACCTTGGCGACGTTGCCACGCAGCAGTCCGGCGACTTGCCTCTGGGCTTGCGTCAGCGTCTGTCATTGGCCGTTGCAGTGCTGCACCGCCCGCAGGTGTTGATCCTCGATGAGCCTACCTCGGGCGTCGACCCGGCCGCTCGGGATGACTTCTGGCGCTTGCTGATCGAACTGTCCCGCGAGCAAGGGGTGACGATCTTTCTTTCCACTCACTTCATGAATGAAGCCCAGCGCTGCGACCGTATCTCGTTGATGCACGCCGGTAAGGTGCTGGCCTGCGACACGCCCGCCGCGCTACAGAAGCAGTTCGGTGGCGAAACGCTGGAAGCTGCATTTGTCACCTGCCTGGAGCAAGCTCAGGGCAATATCGAAAAAGCTCCGTCCAACAGTGAAACCATCCAGGGTGTTGAACCCACGGCACCCAAGGCGACGAAACGAGGTTTCACCTTCGCACGTCTGATCGCCGTGGCCAGCCGTGAAGGCAAAGAGTTGCTGCGCGACAAGGTTCGCCTTGGGTTTGCGCTACTGGGCGCGATGTTCATGATGGTGATCTTCGGCTACGGCATTTCCCTGGATGTCGAGAACCTAGCCTTCGCGGTGTACGACCAGGACCAGACACCGCAAAGTCGCGCCTACCTGGAAGCATTCCGCAGCTCCCGGTATTTCGACGAACGTACGCCCATCACCGATTCGGTCCAGCTGCACAAACGCCTGCAACGCTCGGAGATAAAACTGGCACTGGAAATCCCGCCCGGCTTTGGCCGTGACCTGTATGCAGGGCGGCAACCCGCCGTCGCCGCATGGCTCGATGGCGGCATGCCGTTTCGCGCCGAAACCAGCCGCAACTATGTGGAGCAGGTGCATCAGGACAACATGGTGCAAATGGCGGCGCTGAGCAGTCGACCTCAAGGCCCCGATGCCGCCGCGAAGCTGGAAACGCGCTTTCGCTACAACCAGGATGTGGTCAGCGTGAACGCTATCGGGCCCGGTGTCATGGCGCTGATCCTGGCGTTTATCCCGGCAATGCTCACGGCGTTGGGCATCGTCCGCGAAAAGGAACTGGGCTCGATCACCAACTTCTACGCCACACCTCTGACCCGCCTGGAGTTCCTGCTGGGCAAACAGGTGCCCTATCTGGTGGTCAGCCTGATCAACCTGGCCCTGCTGGTGGCGATGAACCTGTGGCTGTTTGGCGTACCGTTCAAGGGCAGTGGCCTGACCCTGGCATTCGGCGGATTGCTGTACGTGCTGGCGACCACCAGCCTCGGCCTGCTCATCTCGGCCTTCACCCGCACGCAAATTGCCGCGATCCTCGGCACCATGATTCTGACTAGCCTGCCGACCATTCAGTTTTCCGGGCTGATCGTGCCGCGCTCATCCCTGGACGGCGTCGCAGCGGTCTCGGGCATGTTGTTCCCCGCAGGGTACTTCCTCGACATCGCCGTAGGCACCTTCACCAAAGCGCTGGACCTGCGTGAACTCTGGCCGCAGTGCCTGGCGCTGTTCGGGTTCTTTATTGCCTTCACCGGGCTGAGCCTGGCCATGTTGAAAAAGCAGGAGGCCTGATGAACAAACTTGCACACATCTGGCGTCTGGGCCTCAAGGAACTCACCAGCCTCGGGCACGACAGCGTATTGCTGCTGTTCCTGCTGTACGCCTTCACCGTGGCGATTTACATGCCGGCCGCCGGCTCCGTGATCGGCGTCCACAATGCCAGCGTGGCAATAGTCGATGAAGACCACAGCCATGTGTCCCGACAACTCAGCGAGGCGCTGCTGCCCCCAGAATTCCAGGTTCCGATGCCGTTGGCCTACAACCGGCTGGATCAGACCATGGACGGCGGTCAGTACACCTTCGTCATCAACGTACCGGCCAACTTTCAGGCCGATCTCCTGGCCGGTCGTCAGCCCACCGTGCAGGTCAACGTCGATGCCACCGCCATGAGCCAGGCGTTCATGGGTGCCGGTTACATTGCACGGATCTTCCAACGGGTGCTGCTCGAGTACAGCGGTCAGGACGCCGCCGCCCGCAACGTACCCGCGACTATGACCACGCGGGCGCTGTTCAACTCGAACCTGGAGGGCGGCTGGTTTCTAGCGGTGATTCAGATCGTCAACAACATCACCATTCTGGCGATCGTCCTGACCGGCACCGCGCTGCTGCGCGAACGCGAGCACGGCACCCTCGACCACTTGCTGGTCTTGCCGTTGACCGCGCTGGAAATCATGCTGGCGAAAATCGGCAGCAACGCGCTGGTTGTGGTGGTGTGTACCTGGCTTTCACTGGAAGTGATCGTCAAGGCCGCGCTGGGCGTGCCGCTGGCCGGGTCCATGAGCCTGTTCCTGATGGTCACGGCGTTTTATCTGTTCGCCAGTACCGCACTGGGGATATTCCTCGCTACCCTCGCCCGCTCGACACCGCAGTTCGGGTTGCTGGCGATTCCGGTGATCATCCCCATGCTCCTGCTTTCAGGCGGCAGCACCCCGCTGGACAGCATGCCGCAGTGGCTGCAATGGGTCATGCAGGCCTCGCCTTCCACCCATTTCGTCAGCCTCAGCGCCGCGATTCTGTTCCGCGACGCCGGGCTTGCAGTGGTCTGGCCCGACCTGTTGGCGCTGATCGCCATCGGCTTGCTGTTCTTCGTGGTTGCGCTGATGCGCTTCCGCAAAAGCCTGGCCTCATAGAGGCCAGAAACAGGCCCGATTACTGAACGATCAGATTGTTGAAGAGCAAGTCTTCGACAATCGGCTTACCTTCTTCATCATTCATGATCTGCTGGGTCTGTTTGAGCGCTTCCTGACGCAGCTTCTCCTTGGCCTCGACGTTGTTCATGGTCTCAGCGGTTTGCTGGGAGAACAACGCGACCAGCTGATTACGAATCAGCGGCTCGTTGCGCTTCACCGCCTTCTCGGCATCCCCGCCAGTAACCCGCAGCGCGATATCGGCCTTATAGACCCGCAGCTTCGGCCCGCCATCCAGGGCGTAGTTGCCGACAAACGCAGGCGTCAGCGTGACATAAGCCACTTTCGTCGCATCGCCCTCTTTACCTTCCTTGCTTTCTTGAGCCGATGCCGCCAGGGGCAGTGACAACGCCAACAACATGATCATCCACGCTTTCACAGTTCACTCCTTATCCGATTTGCTGTGTAGCTTACTTCAGCTTGAGCCAGCTTATGCCTGCTTATCAGGCCGGGGCATGCTGATTGACCCATAAACCCACCTATCTACACTTATCGGCTATAACTCCAAAAGGAATAGCCCGATGAAAGCCGTGCTGTGCAAAGCCTTCGGTCCCGCCGAAACGCTGGTACTGGAAGAAGTCCCCAACCCTGAAGCGAAGAAAAACGAAATCGTCATGGACGTGCATGCTGCCGGGGTAAATTTTCCGGACACGCTGATCATCGAGGGCAAATACCAGTTCAAGCCGCCCTTCCCCTTCTCACCGGGCGGCGAATCGGCAGGCGTGATTTCAGCGGTCGGTGAAAAAGTCAGCCATCTTAAAGTCGGCGACCGGGTCATGGCCCTGACCGGCTGGGGCAGCTTCGCCGAACACGTCGCAGTGCCCGCCTACAACGTGCTGCCGATGCCTGAAACGATGGACTTCACCACCGCAGCCGCGTTCAGCATGACCTACGGCACCTCGATGCACGCGCTGAAACAACGCGCCAACCTCCAACCCGGCGAAACCCTGCTGGTGCTCGGCGCCTCAGGCGGCGTCGGCCTGGCCGCCGTCGAAATCGGCAAAGCCATGGGCGCCAGAGTCATTGCCGCCGCCAGCAGCGCCGACAAACTCGCCGTCGCCAAAGCCGCTGGCGCCGATGAACTGATCAACTACAGCGAAACCAACCTCAAAGACGAAATCAAACGCCTCACCAACGGCCTGGGTGCCGACGTCATCTATGACCCGGTCGGCGGCGACCTGTTCGACCAGGCCATCCGCGCCATCGCCTGGAACGGTCGGTTGCTGGTAGTCGGGTTTGCCAGTGGACGGATTCCAGAATTACCGGTTAATTTGGCATTGTTAAAGGGGGCTTCGGTGGTTGGGGTGTTCTGGGGGTCATTTGCGCAAAGACAGCCTCAGGACAATGCCGCCAACTTCCAGCAGTTGTTTAACTGGTATGCGGAAGGAAAGTTGAAACCACTGGTGTCTCAGGTCTATCCGCTAGAAAAAGCGGCGGATGCGATTAATGCGCTGGGACAGCGGAAAGCCGTTGGGAAGGTGGTGGTGCGGGTTCGTTAATGCCCAATCCATAACAGCCGACTTGTCTGTGCGGCGTCAAACACAAGACGCGGACTGACACCGTTTCAGCCGCGCCTCTAGGTTCAAATCCGGCATGGCGTGGCTGCGCAGGGCGCTGACGGTTTGTTCGACGTAGTCGCGGGTCGTGCCGGAGCGGCCGCAGGCCGTGGCCAGCACTTGGCTCAGGACCGCGTCGGGCAGGTTGCCGGCGTAGCTGGGCAGGTGACGCTCAAGCACGAAACCCAATGCGCGGACCCGAGTGCCATCTTCGAGGCGGCAGCTGAGCCAATGGGGTCGGTAGGAGGGATAAGGCATCTCGCGCTGCCAGAGCGCCAATAAAGACTCTTGCAGACAGTCTTCGGGCAGGCGGTAGGCAAACCCGCTACATGAGCCGCCGCGATCCAGGCCAAACACCAGGCCGGGAAGTTCGGGCGTGCCACGATGTTCGTGGGACCACAGGTACAAACCACGATGATAACCGTGCACCCTACCGCGCTGCCGCTCCACGGCGGAGCATTCGGGGCGCCAGATCAAGGAGCCGTAGGCGAACAACCAGACAGGGCCACCCTGATGCAGCTTCATGGTGTTCTGCATTGAGTTCATCAGTTGTTCGAGGGTCAATTGCGGCCCCAGATCAATCACTGGTGGGTAACCGAGTTCCAGACCGGCATGAGCAGCCGTCATCAAACTATTGAATTCATTCCCCATTTCCTTCCCCCCTGGCCCTGCTACTGCCAGTTGTACCCGACCTTTGCGCCGCAGAACATCCCCGCTGGCATCGGGCGGGGAAACGCATCGACAACAACTTCGCCATCAGACGCTTAAATATCAGACTTTGTCGGAGGCTTGCCCGTCACGTTGCAGCGCCCACACGTCTGAAAATATTATGCAATAAATAATCCACCGCCCAGGCCCGCCAGCCTGAACCCACTCAAATGAGCAGATAAAAAGACCTGTCAGCTACTCCCATTGAGGAAAAAACAGGAACTTCCTATTCAAATCATGGACAATTTACCCTTTCAACCTATACGACCCGCGTATAAAGCCGCTTCATGGCAATACCGGCTGAGAGAGTTAGCAATAATGAGTACATCAGGAAAAAGCACGGTCTTGGCCGCGCTTTTGTTCATTTCGGCGACCTGCACGCAGGCTGCTGAAGAGTCGCAAGATAAAAAAGACGGCTTCTGGCTTGTTCAGGCCAGCGTCTACACCCGTCACTTTTCCTCCGACTCCGATCACAATGACCATCAACATCTGATTGGTCTGGAGCGCAACGAGGCCTCAGGTCTGGTCTATGGCGCGGCAAGCTTTCGCAACTCGTTCGACCAACAGTCGGCCTACGCCTATATCGGCAAGCGCTATGAGAGCGCCAATTATCCGGTCTATGTGAAGATCTCGGGCGGGCTGCTTTATGGATATCGTGGCGAATACCGCGACAAGATCCCTCTGAATCGCTTTGGCATCGCGCCAGCGATCATCCCGTCGGTGGGTGTTCACTTCGGCCCCGTCACCACCGAACTGGTTCTGCTGGGGACCTCGGCGACCATGATCAACGTCGGCGTACGCTTCTAAAGCCTACGCACAGACTTGCTACGCCCTTGGGGCGTAAGCAAAGACATCGGCACGCATCTGATGCGCATCCATGCCCGCTGATACCAAGGCGTCGAGGGTGGCGTAGATCATCGCCGGGGAGCCACTGCCGTAAACATACACCGACGACAAATCGCTGATGTCTTCGCACACGGCTTCATGGAGCATGCCGCAACGACCTTCCCAGCCGCACAAATCACTGACCACTTTATGCAGGTGCAGGTTAGGCAATTGCTTCCACTCGTCCCAATGGGACAGCTCATAGAAGTCTTCAGGCCGCCGCACGCCCCAGTACAGGTGCACCGGGTGTTTGAAACCCTTGGCACGGCAATGCTCGATCAGGCTGTGCATCTGCGCCATACCCGTACCCGCGGCAATCAGCACCAGTGGCCCCTCGGGCAATTCAGCGAGATGGGTATCGCCGTAGGGCATTTCGATGTGCACGATGCGATTACGCTGTAATTGTTCGATCAGGCTCTGTGCGCTGGCTTCGCGCACCAGCACATGCAACTCCAGATCGCGCCCGCAATGGGGGGCCGAGGCCATGGAAAAGGCTGATTTCTCGCCATTTTCGCGCTCGATCATCAAGTACTGCCCGGCGTGATAGCGCGGCGGCTTGCCAGCGGGAGCTCTCAAGCCGACCCGCCACACATCGCCACCGACTTCGACGCACTCACTCACCTGGCAGGCCAGTTTGCGCACCGGCAGTTCTCCGCGCGCCAGCACCCCGTCCCACATCACGATGCAGTCTTCCAGGGGCTCGGCCAGACAGGTGTAGATCTCGCCATGATTCAGCGTCACCCCTGCCTGCAATACGCGGCCTTCCACCAACAACGCGGCACAAATATGGCAGTTACCATTCCGGCAGCTTTGTGGGCATTCATAGCCAAGACGTGTCGCGGCGTCGAGTATCCCTTCGCCGGGCAACATCTCCAGTACCGCACCAGACGGCTGCAAGGTTACGCGCATCAATCTATTCCTAACTCGT
Organism: Pseudomonas sp. 5C2; assembly: GCF_034314155.1. Taxonomy (NCBI): domain Bacteria; kingdom Pseudomonadati; phylum Pseudomonadota; class Gammaproteobacteria; order Pseudomonadales; family Pseudomonadaceae; genus Pseudomonas; species Pseudomonas sp. 5C2. The sequence goes on from NZ_JAVIWH010000003.1 coordinate 838,957, forward strand.
TCCAGATATCGTCGATCCGGCGTGTCACCGCCTCATCCTTGACGATAACCCGACCCCACTCGCGCGTGGTCTCTCCCGGCCATTTGTGAGTTGCGTCCAGGCCCATCTTCGACCCCAATCCGGACACCGGCGACGCGAAGTCCAGATAGTCGATGGGTGTGTTATCGATCATCACAGTGTCACGCTTGGGGTCCATCCGCGTGGTGATAGCCCAGACCACGTCGTTCCAGTCACGGGCATTGATGTCGTCATCCGTGACGATAACGAATTTGGTGTACATGAACTGTCGCAGGAACGACCAAACCCCCAGCATTACGCGCTTGGCGTGGCCGGGATACTGTTTCTTCATGGTCACGATGGCCATGCGGTACGAGCAACCTTCAGGCGGCAAGTAAAAGTCCGTGATCTCCGGGAACTGCTTTTGCAGAATCGGCACGAAGACTTCGTTCAACGCCACACCGAGAATCGCCGGTTCATCAGGTGGCCGCCCGGTGTAGGTGCTGTGATAGATCGGTTTTATCCGGTGGGTAATGCGCTGGACGGTGAACACCGGGAAGCTGTCGACTTCGTTGTAGTAACCGGTATGGTCGCCGTAAGGGCCTTCGGCAGCCATTTCGCCGGGATGGATCACGCCTTCCAGGACGATTTCCGCACTGGCAGGCACTTGCAGGTCGTTGCCACGGCACTTGATCAGCTCGGTGCGATTACCCCGCAGCAAACCGGCAAAGGCGTATTCAGACAGGCTGTCAGGCACCGGCGTGACGGCACCGAGAATAGTCGCGGGGTCTGCACCCAGCGCCACCGCCACCGGGAACGGCTGGCCAGGGTGTTTATCGCACCACTCCTTGAAGTCCAGTGCACCACCACGGTGGCTGAGCCAGCGCATGATGACTTTGTTACGGCCAATGACTTGCTGACGATAGATACCGAGATTTTGCCGGTCCTTGTTCGGACCCTTGGTGACTGTCAGTCCCCACGTAATCAGCGGACCGACATCGCCCGGCCAGCAGGTTTGTACCGGCAGCATCCCGAGATCGACATCATCGCCTTCGATGACCACTTCCTGGCACGGTGCGTCTTTGACGACTTTAGGCGCCATGGCAATGATTTTTCGGAAGATCGGCAGCTTCGACCAGGCGTCTTTCAGGCCTTTAGGCGGCTCGGGTTCCTTGAGGAACGCCAACAGCTTGCCGATTTCACGCAGCTCGCTGACGGCTTCGGCGCCCATGCCCATCGCCACGCGCTGAGGCGTGCCGAACAGGTTGCCAAGCACCGGAATGTCGTAACCGATGGGCTTTTCGAAGAGCAGAGCCGGACCTTTGTTGCGCAGGGTCCGGTCGCAAATTTCAGTCATCTCAAGCACCGGCGAGACAGGCACCTGAATGCGTTTCAACTCTCCGCGCTGCTCAAGCTGCTGCACGAAATCCCGCAGATCCTTGAATTTCATTAACCAGGCCATTCATCAAATAGACGCACATCCTACCTGCTCTGAAGGTCGGCGGCAGCTCATCAACGCGCAATAGCTGCGCTTAACGGGGATTTTCAGCTAAAAAAAATGGTGCCCCGAGGGACACCATTCTTTTCACACGGTCCGACCTGTTATTTACGCTTCATCGACAGGAAGAACTCGTCGTTGGTCTTGGTCTGCTTCAGCTTATCGATCAGGAACTCGATAGCAGCGACTTCGTCCATCGGGTGCAGCAATTTGCGCAGAATCCACATCCGTTGCAGCTCGTCATCAGCGGTCAGCAACTCTTCGCGGCGGGTACCGGAACGGTTGATGTTGATCGCCGGGAACACACGCTTTTCAGCGATTTTGCGATCCAGAGGCAGTTCCATGTTGCCCGTGCCTTTGAATTCTTCGTAAATCACTTCATCCATCTTCGAGCCGGTTTCAACCAGCGCGGTGGCGATGATGGTCAGCGAGCCGCCTTCTTCGATGTTCCGTGCAGCACCGAAAAAACGTTTCGGTTTCTCCAGGGCGTGAGCATCGACACCACCGGTGAGCACTTTGCCGGAGCTTGGAATCACGGTGTTGTAGGCGCGAGCCAGACGGGTGATGGAGTCCAGCAGGATGACCACATCCTTTTTGTGCTCGACCAGACGCTTGGCCTTCTCGATCACCATTTCGGCGACCTGGACGTGCCGGGTTGGCGGCTCGTCGAATGTCGAGGCAACCACTTCGCCGCGCACAGTGCGCTGCATTTCGGTCACTTCTTCCGGACGCTCATCGATCAGCAGTACGATCAGATGCACTTCCGGATTGTTACGTGTGATGTTCGCCGCGATGTTCTGCAGCATGATGGTCTTGCCAGCCTTTGGCGGCGCAACGATCAAACCGCGCTGACCTTTACCGATCGGGGCGCAAAGATCGATCACCCGGCCAGTCAGGTCTTCAGTGGAACCGTTACCGATTTCCATCTTCATGCGAACTGTCGGGAACAACGGCGTCAGGTTTTCGAAAAGAATCTTGTTCTTCGCGTTTTCCGGACGGTCGTAGTTGATCGTGTCGACCTTGAGCAGCGCGAAATAACGCTCGCCCTCTTTAGGTGGACGGATTTTGCCGACGATGGTGTCGCCAGTGCGCAGGTTGAAACGGCGGATCTGGCTGGGAGAGACGTAGATATCGTCTGGACCGGCAAGATAGGAAGCGTCTGCAGAGCGGAGAAATCCGAAGCCGTCCTGGAGAATCTCCAACACACCATCACCGGAAATTTCCTCGCCGCTTTTGGCGTGCTTTTTCAGCAGGGAGAAAATCACATCCTGCTTGCGCGAACGGGCCATATTTTCTATGCCCATCTGTTCGGCCATTTCGAGCAGATCGGTAATCGGCTTTTGCTTGAGTTCAGTCAGGTTCATATAGGAATGACGTAATCATGTATGGGAGGGGAAATTAAGCTTTTGGCTTAATGAGGCCGCGCCGCAGAGAAAGCGACAGGATCGCGTACTAATTCGAAAGGAGAGCGTCGGCGACGGCTAGCAGGGGACAACGGAGAAACCATTGCGGGGCCGAATGTAACACCTGACTTTCAGGGCGTCTAGTCCCGCACAATGAAAAAGCCCCGCAATCTGCGGGGCTTTTGGTGTTTCAGATATTTGCGTCGAGAAACGCCATCAACTGCGACTTCGACAGCGCGCCCACCTTGGTGGCCTCTACGTTGCCGTTCTTGAACAGCATCAGTGTCGGGATACCGCGCACGCCATGCTTGGCTGGCGTTTCCTGATTTTCGTCGATGTTCAGCTTGGCGATGGTCAACTTACCCTTGTAAGTCTCGGCGATCTCGTCCAAAACAGGGGCAATCATCTTGCAAGGGCCACACCACTCCGCCCAGTAATCAACAAGTACAGGACCGGCAGCCTGGAGGACATCGGCGTCGAAGCTGGCATCGCTGACGTGTTTGATAAGGTCGCTACTCATGGAAAGTCTCCGAGGTCGTAGGCTAAAAACGTCGCTCATCATAGCGGGACTGGCCGCATTCAGGAAGTCAGGGGTGATTGAGTCTCGCTATGACGATGCATGAGCCTGGTTATGGCGATGAGCATCTCACCTCAATCGGGCTCCAATCCTTGGCCTTCCGCACGCAACTGAGCGGAGAGAAGCGAATTTATTCGCGAATGGCCTGACTCGGGTGGCTTGACGCGACGCTTCGCGTTGGCGCCAGAGGTGGATCGTGGCACGATGGCCGGGTTATCGACCGAGACCATTGATCATGCTGCAGTCCCCACCCAAGAATCTTTCTTTGATAGCCGCCATCGACCTGGGCTCAAACAGCTTTCATATGGTCGTGGCCAAAGCCAATCTTGGCGAAATCCGGATACTGGAGCGGCTGGGCGAGAAGGTTCAGCTGGCGGCCGGGATCACTGAAGAGCGCCTGCTCACTGAAGAATCCATGCAGCGCGGGCTCGATTGCCTCAAGCGCTTTGCCCAACTGATCAACGGCATGGAGCCTGGCTCGGTGCGGATCGTGGGCACCAATGCCCTGCGTGAAGCACGCAACCGCATCGAGTTCATCCGCCGCGCCGAAGAGATTCTTGGTCATCCCGTGGAAGTGATCTCCGGCCGCGAAGAAGCCCGCCTGATTTACCTTGGCGTGTCCCATACGCTGGCCGATACGCCTGGCAAACGCCTGGTGGCCGACATTGGTGGCGGCAGTACCGAATTCATCATCGGCCAGCGCTTCGAACCGCTGCTGCGCGAAAGCCTGCAGATGGGCTGCGTCAGCTACACCCAACGCTATTTCCGTGACGGCAAGATCACCCCGGCCCGTTATGCACAGGCCTATACGGCGGCGCGTCTGGAAATCATGAGCATCGAACACGCGCTGCATCGCCTGAGCTGGGATGAAGCCATCGGTTCGTCTGGGACCATCCGCGCCATTGGCCTGGCACTCAAAGCCGGCGGACATGGCACGGGTGAAGTCAACGCCGAAGGGCTGTCCTGGCTCAAACGCAAGATGTTCAAACTCGGCGATGTCGAGAAAATCGACTTTGAAGGCATCAAGCCTGACCGCCGGGCGATTTTCCCGGCAGGTCTGGCGATTCTCGAGGCGATTTTCGATGCGCTGGAACTCAGCCGCATGGATCACTGCGAAGGCGCCCTACGTGAAGGTGTGCTCTACGACCTGATGGGCCGCTACCATCATGAAGACGTCCGTGAACGCACCCTCAGCTCGCTGATGGAGCGTTACCACGTTGACCTTGAACAGGCCGCCCGTGTCGAGCACAAAGCCCTGCACGCCCTTGAGCAGGTCGCTGCGGCCTGGGACCTGGAAGACGATCTGTACAGCGAGCTGTTGAGCTGGGCCGCCAAGGTGCATGAAGTGGGGCTGGACATCGCCCACTATCACTACCACAAGCACGGCGCGTACCTGATCGAACACTCTGACCTGGCCGGTTTCTCCCGCGAAGATCAGCTCATGCTGGCCCTGCTGGTGCGTGGCCACCGCCGCAATATTCCCAAGGACAAGTTCGCCGAGTTCGGCGATGAAGGCATCAAGCTGATTCGCCTGTGCGTGTTGCTGCGCTTTGCGATCCTGTTCCATCACATTCGTGGCACCCAAGAGATGCCGCAAGTGACCTTGCACGCGAACGGTCAGAACCTGGACGCGCTGTTCCCGGACAACTGGCTGGAAAACAACCAACTGACTCAGGCCGACTTCGCGCAAGAAGCGGAGTGGTTGACCCGAGTCGGTATCGTCTTCAGCGTACGCTGAGGACCGGGTTGCTCAGGCGCTCAAGCAGAGTGGCCTGGGCGCTGCGTGGGTTCTGGTTGCCGGTTGGCGTGCTGCGGACGTAACGACCGTCCGAGTGCAGGATCCAGGCATGGGTGTTGTCGGTCAGGTAACTTTCCAGCTCCCTCTTGACCCGCAGGATCAACTTTTTGCCTTCCACCGGGAAGCAAGTCTCGACCCGCTTGTCGAGGTTGCGCTCCATCCAGTCAGCGCTGGACAGGTACATCTGCTCTTCACCGCCATTGAGGAAGTAGAAGACCCGCGTGTGCTCCAGGAAGCGACCGATGATCGAGCGCACATAGATGTTGTGCGAAACGCCGGCAATTCCAGGACGCAGGCAGCACATGCCCCGCACCACCAAATCGATACGCACGCCAGACTGACTGGCCTTGTACAACGCGCGAATGATCTTCGGATCAGTCAATGAGTTGAACTTGGCGATGATGTGCGCCGGCTTGCCATCGAGCGCGAACTGCGTCTCGCGGGCAATCATGTCGAGCATGCCTTTTTTCAGGGTGAACGGCGCATGCAGCAGCTTCTTCATGCGCAACGTTTTACCCATGCCGATCAACTGACTGAACAACTTGCCGACGTCCTCGCACAAGGCGTCATCGGAGGTCAGCAGGCTGTAGTCGGTATACAGGCGAGCATTGCCGGCGTGGTAGTTACCCGTCCCCAAGTGCGCATAACGGACGATTTCACCGGCTTCACGGCGCAGGATCAGCATCATCTTGGCGTGCGTTTTGAAGCCGACCACACCATAAATCACCACCGCACCGGCCGCTTGCAGACGGCTGGCCAGTTGCAGGTTGGATTCTTCATCGAAACGCGCACGCAACTCGATCACGACCGTAACTTCTTTGCCGTTACGCGCAGCATCGACCAGCGCATCGACGATTTCCGAGTTGGCGCCGCTGCGGTACAGGGTCTGCCGGACCGCCAACACATGCGGGTCTTTCGCTGCCTGACGCAGCAGGTCCACCACGGGGGTGAAGGACTCGAACGGGTGCAGCAGCAGAATGTCCTGCTTGCTGATCACGTTGAAAATGTTCTCGCTGTTCTGCAACAGCTTGGGGATCGCTGGAGTGAACGGCGTGTACTGAAGCTCAGGATGGCTGTCCAGGCTGGTGATACTGAACAGACGCGTGAGGTTGACCGGACCGTTGACGCGATACAGTTCGGTGTCGCTCAGGTTGAACTGTTTGAGCAAGTAGTCGGACAGGTGTTTCGGGCATGTATCAGCGACTTCCAGGCGCACTGCATCGCCATAACGACGCGAAAAAAGTTCGCCACGCAGAGCACGGGCCAAGTCTTCGACGTCCTCGGTATCGACCGCCAGGTCGGCGTTTCGGGTCAAACGGAACTGGTAGCAGCCCTTGACCTTCATGCCCTGGAACAGGTCATCGGCGTGAGCGTGGATCATCGATGACAGGAATACATAATTGTCCCCTGTCCCACCGATCTCTTCCGGAACCTTGATGATTCGCGGCAACAGACGCGGTGCCGGGATGATCGCCAGCCCTGAGTCGCGACCGAAGGCGTCAACGCCTTCCAGCTCGACGATAAAGTTCAGGCTCTTGTTCACCAGCAACGGAAACGGGTGCGTTGGGTCGAGCCCGATCGGGGTGATGATCGGCGCAATTTCGTCACGGAAATAGCGACGAACCCAAGCCTTGAGCTTCGCCGTCCAGTAACGACGACGAATGAAGCGAACCTGATGTTTTTCCAGCTCGGGCAGCAAAATGTCGTTGAGGATCGCGTATTGGCGATCAACATGACCATGCACCAGCTCGCTGATCCGTGCCAGCGCCTGATGGGGCTGCAAACCGTCTGCGCCCGCCTGTTCTCGAGCGAAAGTGATCTGCTTCTTCAGGCCGGCAACACGAATTTCGAAGAACTCATCAAGGTTACTGGAGAAGATCAACAGAAACTTCAGCCGCTCCAGTAATGGATAAGACTCGTCCAGCGCCTGTTCCAGTACCCGAATATTGAACTGCAATTGCGACAGCTCGCGATGGATGTACAGGCTGCTGTCGTCCAGGTTCGGGATGACGATGGCCTGTGCCACCGGTACGGGTAGCACTTCAGGGACGGGCAGCACTTCGATGCTTGGCTCAACCACCGGCTGAGCCTCCTGGACGGCGATCTGAACAGCTGCTTCGGTGAGTCCTTCGGTATTCATGGGTGTTCCTGATAGGGACTATTGCCCTTTTAACAGTTGAGCAGCACGAACGGCGAAATAAGTAAGAATGCCGTCAGCACCTGCACGTTTAAAAGCGGTAAGGGACTCAAGAATCACACCCTCACTCAACCAGCCATTCTGGATCGCGGCCATGTGCATCGCGTACTCACCGCTGACCTGATAGACGAAGGTCGGTACCTTGAATTCGTCTTTGACCCGGTACAGGATGTCCAGGTACGGCATACCCGGCTTGACCATCACCATATCAGCCCCTTCAGACAAGTCGGCCGCGACTTCGTGCAGCGCCTCGTTGCTGTTGGCCGGGTCCATTTGATAGGACGCCTTGTTGGCTTTACCCAGGTTCAGCGCCGACCCTACCGCATCGCGGAACGGCCCGTAGTAGGCGCTGGCATATTTCGCCGAGTACGCCATGATCCGCACATTCACGTGATCGGCAAGCTCAAGGGCTTCGCGGATCGCCTGAATGCGACCGTCCATCATGTCAGAAGGCGCAACTACTTGCGCGCCGGCAGCCGCATGGGACAGCGCTTGTTTAACCAGCGCATCGACGGTGATGTCGTTCTGCACATAGCCATCTGCGTCGAGAATGCCATCTTGACCGTGCGTGGTAAACGGATCGAGGGCAACGTCGGTAATCACACCCAACTCAGGGAAACGATCACGCAGCGCGCGAGTGGCTCGCTGAGCAATCCCCTCAGGGTTCCAGGCTTCAGCACCATCAAGGGATTTTTTCTCGGGTGCGGTCACCGGAAACAACGCCAACGCCGGAATGCCCAGCGCCACCCACTGCTCAGCTTCCTGCAACAACAAGTCGATGCTCAGACGCTCAACGCCCGGCATCGACGAAATCGTTTCACGACGGTTTTCACCATCGAGAACAAAAACCGGAAGGATCAGGTCGTCGACGGTCAATACGTTTTCACGGACCAGGCGACGGGAGAAATCATCACGACGATTACGGCGCAAACGGGTAAGAGGAAACAAGCGGTTGGCGGGGGTAAAGCTCACGGCAAGACTCCATAGCCCGCGCAGGCGGGCAAGCGTGACAGTTATAAGCCACCATTATGACCAATGTATGACATCTATGCGCAACGTGCGACGGTAGGACGCAACCATTGTCTCCGTAGGAATTCTTCACGTCGAGACACATATCCACACTTTCCTGAATGTCTTCTAAGCGTTAGGCTGCGCGTTCATTTCACCAGCACCCAGACAATGCTCCAACAATTTTTGCAGGACTTTGGCTACTTTGCCCTTTTCCTTGGAACCTTTTTTGAAGGTGAGACGATCCTTGTCCTCGCCGGCTTTCTTGCGTTCCGAGGTTACATGGATATCAACATGGTCGTGGTCGTGGCCTTCCTTGGAAGCTACGCCGGTGATCAGCTTTGGTATTTCCTGGGGCGTAAGCACGGCCGCAAGTTGCTGGCACGCAAACCGCGCTGGCAGTTATTGGGTGACAAGGCCCTGGAGCAAATTCGCAAACACCCGGATATCTGGGTGCTGAGTTTTCGCTTCGTCTATGGGCTGCGTACCGTGATGCCGGTGGCGATTGGCCTGTCCGGTTATCCGCCTGGGCGCTACCTGCTGCTCAATGGCCTGGGTGCCGGTGTCTGGGCCGCGGCACTGGGTGCGGCCGCTTATCACTTTGGCGCACTACTCGAAGGTCTGCTGGGTAACGTCAAAAAATATGAGCTTTGGGTGCTGGGCGCCCTGCTATTGCTTGGCGGCGTTCTGTGGCTACGTAGACGAATCAAAGCCGCACGCATTGCCAAAGAGCTGGAAATGACGTCCGCCAAAGTCGTCACCGTTGACGTCAAGAGTCAGCCAAACGAATGAAATGTCCGCGAGCGCAATACAGCCCCATTGCGCTCAGCAGCACGTAAGTCAGCAAGGTCACCCAGCCCAGCGGACTCACGGCCCAAAGCCCCAGCGCCTGCGCAAGCCCCATTAACGGCACGTTCAGCACCAGACGGGCGCACTCCAGCTTGATCGCCCCAGGCCGGTTCTCCAGCGCCACGCCGAGCACAAACAAACCAAGCGTGACCCAGACCCAGCCGAGCACCAGTGCCGGCGGGGCCAAGCTGTCGCCCACCCCCATCAGGTAGCTGCCCAACGCAGCATGGATAGCGAACTGCGCGGCGATGTAGACCTGCTGCGAACGGCTTAACGGCACCTCGAATTTGCGAAACTGGCTCAGGTCTGCCTTGCCCAGCGGGTACTTGGTCGCGACATCCGCCGGGCGCCAGCCGGTGCGCATAAACCAGATCCGCAGCGCATCCCACAGGCTCTCGGTACGCCGTGCGTCGGCGGCAAGTTGGGCGTAAAACTGCACGTTTGCCCATAATGGATTCCAGCTCGCCAGTGGCGTGGTGACACCGAAAATCGTTGGATCACTGTCCAGCTCTTCCTGGAAAGAACCCAATAATCTGTCCCAGACAATGAACACTCCGCCGTAGTTGCGATCCATGTAAACAGGGTTCTGCGCATGGTGAACACGATGATTGGACGGGGTCACGAACACCCATTCGAACCAGCCCAGCTTGGGAATGTGGCGGGTGTGCACCCAGAACTGATACAACAAATTGAGCGCCGCGACGCTGACGAACACCAGCAAGGGCACGCCCAGCACTGCCATCGGCAGGTAGAAAATCCAACTGAGCAGAAAGCCGGTACTGGTCTGACGCAGAGCCGTGGAGAGGTTGTACTCCTCACTCTGGTGATGGACTGAATGCGCCGCCCACAATACGTTGCGCTCGTGCCCCATGCGGTGCAGCCAGTAGTAACAGAAGTCATAGAGCACGAACGCAAACACCCACACCCATGGGCTGTCGGGCGAAAGCTGCTGCAGCGACAGATGCTCAAGGGCAAACGCGTAGGTCAGCACGCCGACGCCCTTGGTCAGCAAGCCGCTGGTAGTCGACAGCACGCCCGTGCTCAGGCTGTTGATCGAATCGGACAAGCGATACGTATTAACCTTGCGCCAACGATCAGCCAACAGCTCCACGGCAATCAGCACAAAGAAGAACGGCACGGCATACAGAATCAAATTCATGGGGTTGCCACTCAGGAGGCCTCTTGCCAAAGATTAGGCCCGGATTGGCCAAAACCCTATGGCAGCGAATGACAAATTAGTGGACATTTAACGACATTCTTGTCACAGCCTTTAAAGAAACGGCCAGCGTGCGAATCAGCCGATTCAGCGCCATGAACAGGAGCAAAAACGCGATGCAAAAGAGAGTGGCAGTGATTCTTTCCGGCTGCGGCGTCCAGGACGGAGCGGAGATCCATGAGAGCGTCCTCACCCTGCTGCGCCTGGACCAACGCGGCGTCGAGGTTCAATGTTTTGCCCCTGATATTGCGCAACACGATGTGATCAACCATCTGACCGGCGAAAAAATGTCCGAGTCGCGCAACGTCCTGATCGAGTCTGCACGTATTGCCCGTGGCGCGATCAAGGATATTCGCGAGGCCAATGCAGAGGATTTTGATGCGCTGATCATGCCGGGTGGATTTGGCGTGGCGAAAAACCTGTCCAATTTCGCCTTCGAAGGCGTCCATTGCAGCCTGCAGCCTGAGCTTCTGACGCTGGCCGAAGCCTTTGCCGAATCAGGGAAACCCATAGGGTTGATCTGCATTTCCCCCGCGTTGGCCGCGAAAATCTATGGGCCGGGCGTAACCTGCACCATCGGCAACGACCCGGACACCGCCAAGGCCATCTGCAAAATGGGCGGCATCCACAAAGAGTGCGCAGTCGACGAGATTGTCGAGGACACCGCACGCAAACTGGTCAGCACCCCGGCCTACATGACCGCCCAGTCGATCAGCGAATCGGCGGCCGGGATCAACAAACTGGTGGATCGGGTGATTGAGTTGACGCAGGAAAACGACGATTAACGGTGAACATCGCCCAATCCTGACTTAAGGGTATTCCCGCGCCAGCCGCGTCAGAATCCTGTCCAGCGCATTGGCGAACGCTTGTTTTTCACGGTCGCCATGGGGCGCTGGGCCACCGCTCATCTGGCCCTGATCACGCAGGTCAGTGAACAGGTTTCGCACCGCCAGACGATCCCCCATGTTCTGCGGGTCGAACTCGCGGCCCCGAGGGTCGAGTGCCGCAACGCTTTTTTTGATCAGCCGATCCGCCAACGGCACATCGCTGCAAATCACCAGTTCGCCCGGCACGGCATGCTCGACCAGGTAATCATCCGCCGCGTCTGGCCCGCTGGGCACCACGATCAATTTGACGCACGCGTACGTCGGTTTGACCTGGCTTTGCCCAGCCACCAGCAATACCTCGAAATGACGCTTCAAAGCGAACTTGATGACTTGGTCTTTAGCTGCCCGGGGGCAAGCGTCGGCATCGATCCAGACGCGCATACAGTTTTCCTAGACCGCCAGAATGCGGCGTTTCTCAGCCAAACGGCTACGGCCATACAACACGGCAATCGCTAACAAGGCAACTGCCTGTGCTGACAGCGAGTACGCGTCGGCATGAATACCCAGCCAATCGAACTCGAAGAACGGCACCGGACGCGTGCCGAAGACTCCAGCCTCTTGCAACGCCTTGACACCATGCCCGGCAAACACCACCGACAACCCGCACAGCAGCCCTGCGTTGATGCTGAAAAACAGCGCCAGTGGCAGCTTGGCCGAACCGCGCAAAATCACCCAAGCCAGACCGACCAACAACACCAGCGCCGTCGCGCCGCCAGCCAGCACGGCGTTATGACCCGCTGGACCGGCCTGCAGCCACAGGGTTTCGTAGAACAGGATGACCTCGAACAACTCGCGATAGACCGAGAAGAAGGCAAGGATTGCGAAGCCAAAACGGCCACCACCGCCCACCAGGCTGCTCTTGATGTAATCCTGCCAGGCGGCGGCATGACGGCGGTCATGCATCCATACCCCGAGCCACAACACCATGACGCTGGCAAACAATGCCGTGGCACCTTCAAGCAATTCACGCTGAGCGCCGCTGACATCAATCACATACGCGGCCACCGCCCACGTCGCGAGACCCGCGAGCAGGGCCAGCCCCCAACCCATGTTGACGCTGCGTACCGCCGACTCCTGGCCAGTGTTGCGCAGGAACGCCAGAATCGCCGCCAGCACCAGAATCGCTTCCAGACCTTCGCGCAGCAGAATCAGCAGACCCGAGATATAGCTCAGCGACAGACTCAGGCCATCGCTGCCGAGCAGATCCGCCGATTGTTTGAGCAGGGCTTTAGCCGCTTCCAGCTTCTGCGCTGCCTGCGCTACCGGCAGGCCATCCTGCAACGACTGACGGTAAGCCATCAGGGATTTTTCAGTGGCCTTGCGAACGTTGGGGTCGACGTTGTCCAGCGAGCTTTCAACCAGCTCAAACCCTTCCAGATAGGCCGCGACCGACAGGTCATACGCTTGCTCGTGATCGCCTGCACGGTACGCCGCCAGGCTCCTGTCCAGCGTCATGCGGGTGTATTCGAGCAGTTGCCCAGGGCCACGTTGTGCTTGCGGTGGCTGGGCGCGCTGGGCACGGAAGGTCGCGGCAACCTCAACACCTTGAGCCGCACTCACTTCTGCCGGCGTTTGCCGGGCCAGATCGGCCAAATTGAATACCGTGCCTTTGGCCGCAGCGGGATCAGCCGTGAAACTGGCGATATAGGTCGCCACGTCCCAACGCTGACGGTCGTCCAGTTGGTCGGCGAACGCGGGCATGTCCGTGCCTTGCACACCCAGGCCCAGCGTGTTGTAAACGTCATACAGACTTAAGTGGTCGAGTCGGGCCTTGTTACGCAGATTGGCGGGCGGCGGCGTCAAACCAATCCCGGCCGGACCATCACCCGCCCCGGCGTCACCATGGCACACCGAACAATGCTGGGCGTATAACGGCGCACCGCGGGCAGGATCGGGGGTGATTGCCGGGGCTTGGCTGACTTCGTACGTCACCGCCAGCTTCGCCGCCAGTAGTCGAGCCTGGCGCGCTACAGCCGCGCCCTCTTGATGCTCGCTCACGGCCTCGCGCAAGCTGCCAACGCCCTGCTCCAGCTCCGTGCGCTCCGCACGGGCAGGCAACGTGACAATCAAACCCTGCAAGACGGTCAGAAATTCCAACTGTTCGCGGTATTCAGATTCATCGATGACCTTTCCATCAGCAACGGTCGCGGGATAGTCCGCACCTATATAACCCAGCATGTGTAACGCCTGAGCGGCGCCATCAACAGGGTTAGCCAGCAACTCGAAGCTGCACAGGACAAACACGGGCAGCATCAGCCAAGCCCAAAAACGGGAGGGGAAAGACATCAAGGAATCCCAAATAAGAATGCGTTGTATTACATTGTATCAATATTTCTCGTTCGCATGCAGCTGCGTTTGGGATGGACGGTGCGACACCGCGCCGCACAGCCTCCTGAGCATGTCTGTGGGTGCGATGGTCTGTTCGCGAACGAGACTGCGCGCGCCCAACGCGCAATCTCTGCAGGAGCGAATTCATTCTCGATGACGGCAAGTCGGGCATCGACGATTTGAATCAAGCGGTACCGCGATGGATCGTGGCCAGAAATGCCGCTGCACCGACGAACAATCCAGCAAAGGTCCGGTTCATCCGGCGCTGCTGCTTAGGCGTGCGCAGCAGGCGCAACACTCGCGAAGCCAGCCCGGTATAACCGGCCATCACCGTCAGGTCGACCGCAACCATAGTGGCGCAGATGATCAGGTATTGGGCGAGGAGCGGCTGATGCGGGTCGATGAATTGCGGCAGGATCGCCAGCATGAACACCAGGGCCTTGGGGTTGCTGATATTCACCAGAAAGCCGCGCATGACCAGGCTCAAGGGCCGACCAATCGGGCGTACGGCGGCGTCATCGGCCATGTCGCTGGGCAGCGCGCGCCATTGTTTGATGGCCAGATAGACCAGATAGAGTACGCCAAACCATTTGATCAGGCTGAAGGCCAGTGCGGACGCTGCAAGGACTGCACCCACACCCGCCGCAACAATCGCAATCTGCAACACCAGCGCCAATTGCAGGCCCAGCACGTTCCAGTAACCGCGCCAGAAACCGTATTGCAACCCGCACGACATGGAGGCGATAGCGCCAGCCCCTGGAGACAGGCTGATAACCCAGCAGGCGGCAAAAAATGCCAGCCACGTTTCAAGCAACATCACACACCTCAGGCAAGACCGGAATGCCTTCTAAGCTAATGTTTGCGCCGAAAAATGACTATTTATTTTTAAGGCCTGCGTGCCAATGCAAAACATGCACGCGCATTGATCAGGACAAGGCTTCCAGCTCGGCCTGCATGCCTTCAAGCAGCTCGAGGGCTTCCATCCAGGCTTCTTCAAGCTCGGCTTCACGCACCTTCAGCTTGGCTTGATCGGCCAACAGGTCCCGCAGCTTGTCTTTGTTCGCCGCCTCGTAATTCGCACTGTCGGCCAATGCGGCTTCGACCTTGGTCAGCTTTTCATGCAACGTGCCGAGGTCGCGCTCAAGCTTGTCAGCCTCACGCTTGTGCGGTGCCAGCTGTTGACGCAAAGCGGCAGCCTGTTGGCGCTGGGCTTTCTTGTCGGTTTTATCGGCATTGACCGGCGTGTTGCTAACCGGTGCATTGCGCAGACGGTAGTCCACCAGCCAGCGCGCGTAATCTTCCAGGTCGCCATCGAAGGTCTGCACCAGCCCATCGGCCACCAACAAAAAATCGTCGGTGGTGCTTTTGAGCAAATGCCGGTCGTGGGAAACCACCAATACCGCGCCACTGAATTCCTGGAGGGCCATGGTCAAAGCCAGGCGCATTTCCAGATCCAAGTGGTTGGTCGGTTCGTCGAGCAGCAACAGGTTTGGCTTGCCCCAAGCGATCAAGGCCAACGCCAGACGCGCTTTTTCGCCGCCGGAGAAATTCAGTACCGGCTCGTCCAGACGCGGACCGCGGAAGTCGAAACCACCGAGGAAGTCGCGCAAGGTTTGCTCGCGCTCGGTCGGCGCAATACGTTGCAGGTGTAACAGCGGGCTGGCTTTGGAGTCGAGGGAGTCCAGCTGATGTTGAGCGAAGTAGCCAACGATCAGGTTTTCGCCACGCACCAATCGCCCGCTCAACGGCTCAAGCTCGCCCGCGAGGTTTTTGATCAGCGTCGATTTACCCGCCCCGTTAGGACCGAGCAAACCGATTCGCGCACCCGGCGTAAGCTGCAATTTGACCTTTTCCAGTACGGCCCTTTCGCCGTAGCCCAAACGCGCATCCGAAAGATCGAGCAGCGGGCTGGAAATTTTATCGGACTCACGGAAGGTAAAGTCGAACGGCGAATCGACGTGCGCCGCGGACAACTCTTCCATGCGCTCAAGGGCTTTGATCCGACTTTGAGCCTGACGGGCCTTGGTCGCCTGAGCCTTGAAGCGTGCAATGAATTTCTCCATGTGCGCGCGCTGCACTTGTTGCTTGTCGTAGGCTTGCTGCTGCTGGGCCAGACGCTCGGCACGGGCCCGCTCGAAGGCGCTGTAGCCCCCGCGGTAAAGAATGATTTTTTTCTGCTCGACGTGAGCGATGTGATCCACCACCGCATCAAGGAAATCCCTGTCGTGGGAGATCAGCAACAGGGTGCCGGTATAGCCCTTAAGCCAGTCTTCGAGCCAAAGAATGGCGTCGAGGTCCAAGTGGTTGGTCGGCTCATCGAGCAGCAACAGGTCCGACGGGCACATCAGCGCCTGCGCCAGGTTCAGACGCATCCGCCAGCCACCGGAGAAATCTCCGACCTGACGTTCTGTCTGTTCATTGGTAAAGCCCAGCCCGGCAAGCAACTTTCGCGCTCGTGCATCGGCAGTGTAGCCGTCGGCACTGTCCAGCTCGGCATGCAAGCGCGCTTGGGCGGCGCCATCATGCGCGGCTTCGGCGGCTGCCAGATCGCTCTGTACCTGGCGCAGGCGCAAGTCGCCGTCCAGAACATAGTCCACGGCCAGGCGATCGAGCGTGTCGACCTCCTGGCGCATGTGAGCAATGCGCCAATCGGCAGGCACAAGGCAATCGCCGCCGTCCGGGGTCAGTTCACCCCGCAGCAAAGCGAACAGGCTCGATTTGCCGGCGCCATTGGCGCCGATCAGGCCGGCTTTATGGCCGGGGTGCAGGGTCAGCTCAGCGTCTTCTAGCAGACGTTGCGGGCCACGCTGTAAAGTCAGGTTTTGAAGTCGAATCATAATGGCGGCGGAGTCTACCAGCTTCGTCCGAAACAAGTAGATGACTATGCCTTCTGATCTGTGGAGTTTCACCCTCATTCTTTATACCCGCCCGGGTGTGGAACAGGCATGCCTGCGCCTGCAAGCCAGCGGGGCCAACGTCTGCACCCTGCTGTGTGGTGCCTGGCTGGGGCAACGTGGAGTGGCTTGCACCGCCGACCGTTTGCGGGAAATCAGACAATTGGCCACGCCCTGGCACGATGAAGTGGTGCAACCACTCAGGGCATTACGCATCCGTTGGCGAGCAGCGGCGGTCAATGACGTCGAGTGGGGGAAGTTGCGCGAGCAGGTAAAGGGGCTGGAACTGGAGGCCGAGCGCGAATTGCTTTCGCGGCTTGAAGCACTGACGCAGGACTGGTCAGCAGGGACAACGAAAGATCTGATGGCGTGGCTGGAAGGTCTTGCTGGCGACGCTGCCCCCCAGAACCTCGACGCGCTGCACGTGCTGCGCGTCGAGGCGAACCAGCCTTAGGAAGCGCTGACAGGTGTGACGTTGCCAGTAGCTGGCGCTGCTGCAGGGGCAACGGCAGTCGGCGTGGTCGACGCTGACGGCGTTGCAGGTTTTGCAACAGGCTTGGCGGCTGGTTTCACTGCAGCAGGCTTGGCAACCACTTTGGCGGGAGCCTTGGCAGCTGGCGCTTTAGCCAGAGCAGGTTTGGCTGCCGGCTTGGCGGCGACCGCTTTAACAGGTGCCTTGACCGCAGGTTTGACGACCGGCTTGGCAGCAGGTTTAGCAGCGGTTGCAGCAACCGTTTTTTTCGCGGCAGGTTTGGCGGCAGCTTTTACGGCTGGCTTGGCGGCTACGACGGGCGCTTTAACAGCGGGTTTGGCAGGCGCCTTGACCGGAGCTTTTGCTGCCGCTTTTACAGGAGCCTTCGCGGCGGCTGTTTTAGCCGGAGCTTTGGCGGCTGCAGGTGCAGAGGCTTTTACGGCTACCGGTTTTGCATCACGCAGGCTCAAGGTTTTACCCACGGCCTCTTTGACACGACCAATGCCCTGAGCCAGCTTCAGGCTCTCTTGAGCATCGCGCTTGAGCTGCAGAATGTAAGTGCGGGTTTCGGACTGACGAGATTTCAGCGCATCGAGCAGCTCTTCAAGTTCAGACACACCCTGCTTGGCTTTGGCTTGCGCCTTGGCTTTACCGGCGGTAGCGGCATCCTGCAGTTTGATACGGGATTTGTGCAGTTTTTCTTGAGCTTTACCGCGTTGCTTTTCCAATTTGGCGAGCAATTTTTCAGCATCAGCCATCGCTTGGGAACAAGCAGTTTCAAGATGTTCGAGCAGGCTGCTCGAGAGCTGTTGGAGCAAATGCAATGGGGTGTTTACTGGCTTCTTTTGGGCCGACATGACTGACCTCCTGGCTGGCTTGATTGCGGCTCATACTAGACCTCTGCCTGCACCGCCGCTAGGCCATGTTGACAGTAACAATGGCCGTGCGGTTCACGACGGGATGAAAGTTGGTAGAGGAGCGTGTGACAACCTCATGAAATTCCTTTCATACCGAGCAACACCTTAGCGATTGCACTGGCATAATTGCCCTCTTCCCAGGCTGGAGAGCACCATGTCGCGTTACGTATTAATGTCTCTGTTTCTCTTGCTACCACTCGCTCACGCTGCTGAAACTGCCACCCCTGCCAATGACCATGACCTGGCCTACAGTCTGGGCGCGAGCCTTGGCGAGCGCCTGCGCCAGGAGGTTCCGAACCTGCAGCTTCCGGCACTGATCGAAGGACTGCAGCGGGCCTATGAAGGCAAGCCGCTCGCGCTTAAAGATGAACGCATTGAACAGATACTCAGAGACCATGATGCCTCCATGGCGCAGGCAGAAGACAGTCCGCCACCAGAGCCGCAAAGCGAAATTGCGATGAGTTCCGAGCAACGCTTCCTGGACAGCGAAAAAGCCAAGCCGGGCGTTCGTGTCTTGGAGGACGGGATTCTGCTGACAGAGCTGACACCTGGCAACGGTCCAAAACCGACGACTTCGGACCGAGTGCAAGTGCGCTATGTAGGTCGGTTGCCGGATGGGACCATCTTCGATCAAAACAGCCAACCGCAATGGTTCCGCCTTGATAGCGTGATTGCTGGCTGGACCAGCGCATTGCAAGGCATGCCGGTAGGTGCGAAATGGCGGCTGGTCATTCCTTCCGCGCAAGCCTATGGCGCAGAGGGCGCCGGGGATCTGATTGATCCTTACACGCCGCTGGTGTTCGATATTGAGCTATTGGGTGTCGCTCCGTAAGAGCGGGGTATCAGAAACCGGG
The DNA here is from genome assembly GCF_034314155.1 of Pseudomonas sp. 5C2. Taxonomy (NCBI): domain Bacteria; kingdom Pseudomonadati; phylum Pseudomonadota; class Gammaproteobacteria; order Pseudomonadales; family Pseudomonadaceae; genus Pseudomonas; species Pseudomonas sp. 5C2. The sequence continues at coordinate 857,852 of NZ_JAVIWH010000003.1, forward strand.
GCGCAGGGCGCGCGCCCGGTAATGTCGAGACTTCAGGCTTGGGCCACGTCTTTTATTTCATGGGATGTATGCAGCACTTCGATCAGGCAGTCTTCGAGTTCGAAGCGTTCATGCAGTAGACCGCCCAGCTTCTTGAGCTCAACGGCAACGACTTCGCCATCGGTACAATCGCCTTTGTCGCAGCGATCATTGAACGCCAACGCCACTTCAGTGATGACATCCAGGCGCGGATAAATCTTTTCGGCTAACTCAAGGCCACGCTCATCGCCGAAGGCCTTGGCCTCATTGGTCAGCTGTTCGTAGACCTCGAAATGCCCCGCTGAAACGTAATCGACCAGAATTTCGCAGAATTTCTGCAATGATACGCGGTCATCCGCCAACGCCTCGGGCGTCCCGCCGAGAGCACCGTAGGCTCGAACCAGCTCGTGACGCTCCTGCAACCAGCGATCGATCAGCAGATTGACCCCGCCCCAACGCTCCTGAGCATTCTGACAACTTTCCAACATGATGATCTCTCTTCCCTTCAGGGTCATGCTGCTCTGTACCCGCCTCCAGACGTTCTAATAAATCTCGATGACAGAGACGGGTCTGATAAAGCCAGGTAGGCAGCATATTTCCAATGACGCGTGCGGCCAAGATTATGCCCGCACGCCAACCCCATCAAGGTACGCAGGAGATAAAGTTCATACAAGCGTTTAATATTTACCCGTATTTCAGGCTTCCTGTGCATCGTTCGCGCCGACGCCGACGCGCTGAAACAACGGGTAAGCCGCAAAAAAAATCATGCCGGCGAACGCCAAAAGGCTCCATTCGGCAACGCTCATACCCAGCAGCGACCAATGGATTTCAGTACAGCCGGCGGCGCATTCAAATGCCTGCGCAAGGAACAGGGGCATCGCCTCCTGCGAAGCGTTCTGCGCTTGCAGGCAGGCCGCCACGTCGCCCCGAAGCGGGCTTTGCAGTAAGACCTGGCTCCCCGCCGCCACCGCCCCCGAAAGGGCGCAGAGCAAGGCGATAAACGAGTACATCCGCCAACCGGCCTTATCAGGCGAATGTACAACCGCGACCAGGCAGACGACACCGAAAGTGATCAAAAAGGCGCGCTGCAGGATACACAGCGAGCAGGGCCGAAGCCCTACGCCATACTCCAGATATAACGCTACGCAAGTGACAAACACACTGACAATAAATGCCAAGAGGAACAGAGAACGCGAGCGGGCCAGGTGCATGGCTAATCCGTAACAGAGTGCGAGGGCCATTACGGTAGAGGAAAGCGCATAACCCTTTCAAGGCGAGGGCATAGCGATACTTCTGCAATGATGTAGGCATGTGCCGACGCAGTTGAACGGAATAAATACCGCTCTCTGCAAGATCATTCCTGCGCCCTACTGGGCGGCAGGACGCCTCCTACAAAATGGGGCGGACACACCCAACCAGCCTAGGCCCGACCCACTGCCGGAAGCGGACGTGCCAGCAAACGCTCGTCAAGCATGCCCAAACCTTCTTGAAACAGCTGATTACTGCGCTCGGTCTCCCCCAGTTGCGCCAACAAGCGAGCCAGTTCGGCGCAAGCCTCTGGGTTACGCTGCTGGCCGAGACTGCTTTCCAGATAGTCCCGCGCCTTGCCCCACAGACTGCTTTGCAGGCACAGACGACCCAGCGTCAATAACAGGCTTGGATCATTAGGGTGACTTTTGAGCCAACCTTCAGCTGTTTGCAGTTGTCGCGCGGGATCGCGGCCCCGCAACAATCCGTAAAGACGGGCCAGATGACTGTTGTAGTCGCGTTTGAGTGCTGTACGCAGCACCTCTTCCGCCTCGGCATCGGCGCCCAGCTGACGTAATTGCTCGGCATAGGCCAAGACCAGCGGCGGCTCCTGACGTTGTGCCGACGTGAGCTGTTGCCAGGCTTTGTTGAGCGACTGCAGACCCGCTTCGCCTTCCTCCCCGCGTTGCGCTGCAAGGGAGAGATTCTCACCCCAGGCACGGCGCTCAAGCTCCGCCAGCTCAGACGGCGGCAGCACTTTGTCCTTGCGCAGCTCGGGCATCAGTCGAATCAGTGCCGACCAATCCCCTCGCTGCTGATACAAACGCTGTAACTGGCGCAACACCTGGGCGTTATGCGGATGGCGGTCATGCATCGCTTGCAAGGTCACCAGTGCACCCTCGATGTCACTACGATCCTGCTGCAACTGCGCATGACTCAACGCAATCGCCAGCTCGGCTTGCGGCTGGCGCTCCAGCGCTCTCTCAAGCAGGTTGTCACAGTCCTCGTAACGGCCCAGTTCATTTGCCGCGCGTGCAGCGCCCAGGTAATACAACAGCGGCTGACGCTCAGCTTCGGCGGCACGCTGGAGGTGGCGCTGGGCACTGGCCCAACGGCCCTCGGCGAGGTCCATCTGACCTTGCTCGATCGCCAGTTGCACACGACGGCTGCGGTTATACCGCGACCACGGATTGACCACCCCACCCGATGCTGTCAGCAGATTGAACAAAGCCCGCAGCAGGAAAACCACCAGCCAGATCACCACCAGCAGCGCCAGCGTTGCCCACAGGCTCGATTCGTAACGGAAGTTTTGGTACGCGATCAACACGTAGCCTGAGTGCTCGGAGATAGCGACGCCAATCAACGCCGCGACAACAATCACCCCGAACAGGATCAGGTAGGCACGCTTCATGGACGGGCCTCCTGCTTGGCAGGTGCGGCAGGCTGCTCGACAGACGCATGACGACGCTCAAGGTAAGCCTGCACGGCGCTCAGGCTTTGCGCTAGATCGGGTGTCATCACCGATACCGGCTGAGTAATCAGGGCTTGAATGCGCTCGTCCAGGAACTTGCTTTGCGGGTTGTCCTGATTGAAATTACCGAGCAGCACACTGCGCGCTTCAGTCAGGGCCTGGGTATACACCTGCGGCTCGCCATTGAGGGCTGCCCACTGAGCTTGCTCCAGCGCCAGGGTCAAAGCCAGTCGAACCTGTGTCAGGCTCTGTCCGGCCAACAGTGGACGGATGTTCTTGTCCGCATTGAAGTCAATACGAATGTAGTGCGAGATTTTATCCCACCACTGCACCCAACGACTGGAGGTGTCACTGTCGGAGGTCAATCCCAGCAACGACCCGCCCTTGTCTTCATATTCGGGCGCCAACGCATTGAGCTGTGCGGCCTGATCACGCAAGGCCGCCAATTGCAGAAACAGGCCGGTGCGATCAGGTTGCTCCACGCTGCGCAACGCAGCCAGGCTTTTAGCCAACTGCTCGCGTGCGGCAAAGGAACCCGGGTCATCCTGTTCGCGAAGGATTTCATCCGCACCCTGCACCAGCGCCTGAGCACTGTTGATGTCTTGCAGCGCCGACAAGCGCAAACTCGCCAGACGTACCAGATGCTCGGCCTCGGCCAGTCGCCAGTCTTTTCGGCTGGCACCCAGCACGGTTTCCAGGCGCTGGCTCAGGCGCTGCTGATCGCCCTGAAGCTGGGCGACCAGCCGCCGACGATTTTCCAGTTCATCCGCTGCAGGCAACTGTGCAAGACGCATCGCCAACTGGAGCTCGTTCTCTTTGAGCGTCTGAGTCTGCGCGCCAATATCCTGCAATTGCCCCGACTGTTGCTGATGGCCCGCCAGCAGAATGCGCACCTGCCAGACACCCCACCCACCAGCAGCAACACCCGCAGCCCCCAGCAGTAACGCTAAAATCACCAAGCTATTGCCACGGCGCTTTGAAGGCTCGGTCGACATTGGCGCAGGCGCTTCAAGCCGCGGTTCAAGATTCTCTTTAGGCAAGACTGTTTCGCTCACGTATCCATCCTTTGCATTAGGGCGCAGTCACATCAATGACGACTCTATTCTGAAAGAGTTCGCCTTTGCTACGTCTAGAGGGCGGGCCCGGGGTGTTCCCGTAACGCCGCCAGCAAAGCCGCGGCATTAGCGCCACGACAATCAACAACTGTCCGGGCCCCGGCGGCATGAGCCAACTCGGCAACCCGGGGGCTCGGTACGAACAGCGGTAACCGGGCCACATCAGGCCAGGCATCGCCCGCCAATTCACGCAGGTGTTCAAACCCCTGCCCACTGCTGACCACCAGGCCGTTCAAGCGTTCCGCTGCGATGCGTCGTGGCAACTCCGAAACTGCATAATGCGGCAGATTACGTCGGTACAACGGCAGATAGTCGACACTAGCACCTAGATCGCGTAACCGCTCGGCCAGCAACTCCCGGCCACCTTCCCCACGCAGAATCAATACGCGCGCTCCCGGCAGCGCCAGCGCTTGCTGCAACTGCGGCAGCGCAAGCAAGGCTTCGCTGTCGTCGGCGCGCGCGGGATAAGTGACGTCCAGGCCATAGTCTTCAAGAATCTGCGCGGTCGCCGCGCCAACGCTGAACCATTGCTGTATCGGCGGTTGCGGCCAGAGCTCGTCGATCAACGCCAAACCCAGACGTGCGGCCGGCTTGCTGACCACGATCACCACGCGGTAAAGGTCCAGATCGAAAATGATCGAGCGCTGCGCCGGCGTAATCGCCAGCGGCTCGATGTCCAGCAACGGCAGGCTACTGCTATAAATGCCGGCCTCGGCCAGCACTGTCGCCAGCGCTGCCGATTCCTGCGCAGGACGGGTCAACAGCAGGCGCCAACCGGTCACTCTTCGCCTGCCTCGCCATACACCGCTTGCAGAATGGCTTGCGCGCCCTGGGCCAGCAACGCTTCAGCGACCTGCACACCCAGTGCCTGAGCCTCGGATTGCGGGCCTCGGGCTTCAGCGTTGAGCAGCAGACCTCCCGCAGGGTCGCCCACCAAACCACGCAACCAGACCTGCTCGCCTTCAAGTATGGCGTAACAGGCAATAGGAACCTGGCAACCGCCATTCAGGTGTTTGTTCAAGGCGCGCTCGGCGGTAACCCGCACAGCCGTGTCGGCATGATGCAGCGGTGCGAGCAAGGCATGAATTTCAGTGTCCGCGCTACGGCATTCGATGCCAACCGCACCCTGGCCACCAGCGGGCAAGCTGTCGTCGACGCTGATTGCCGAGGTGATGCGGTTTTCGAAACCAAGACGAATCAAACCGGCGGCGGCAAGGATGATCGCGTCGTACTCGCCGGCATCCAGTTTCGCCAGTCGGGTATTGACGTTACCCCGCAAGAAACGGATTTCCAGATCAGGTCGACGCGACAGTAATTGGGCCTGGCGACGCAGGCTCGACGTGCCGACGATGCTGCCCGCAGGCAACTGATCCAGGCTGGAGAACGTGTTGGACACAAAAGCGTCGCGTGGGTCTTCACGCTCGCAGATGCAGAACAAGCCAAGGCTTGGGGGGAAGTCCATGGGCACGTCTTTCATCGAGTGCACCGCGATGTCGGCTTCATGCTCAAGCAGGGCCGTTTCCAGCTCTTTGACGAACAAACCCTTGCCGCCAATTTTGGACAACGGCGAGTCGAGCAGTTTGTCGCCACGACTGACCATGGGCACCAGCGTCACGACCAGCCCTGGATGAAACTGCTCCAGACGGGCTTTAACGTATTCGGCCTGCCACAGGGCCAACGCACTTTTGCGGGTAGCAATGCGGATTTCGCGAGAGGACATGGGTAAATCCGTACTTGATAGATTTGACGGATAATAACAGCTCAGCCATTACCTCAGTAGGAGCGCGCTTGCCCGAGATGGCATCTGCAGGATCAACATTTAGGCACTCAACAAACCGCTACGGCCGGCAAGCGCACTCCTGCAAGGGCTTGCCCGCGCCGTTTTACAACTGTTGCATCATCTTGCGCACTCCGGCCACATGCCGACGGCTGACGATCAACGCATCACCATTGAGGCCCTTGAGAAACAGCTGGAAATGGCCCAAAGGCGTACGTTGCAAGCGCTCGATGCGATCACGGGCGACCAGTGCATTACGGTGGATACGCACGAAACGATCACCGAACTCATCCTCCAACGCCTTGAGTGGCTCGTCCAGCAGCACCTCGCCGCCTTCATGGCGCAGGGTCACGTACTTATGATCCGCGATGAAATAAATCACTTGGTTGAGCGGAATCAGTTCAATGCCTTTGCGGGTTCGCGCACTGATATGGCTCCGCGGGCCAGTGCCGCTTTCGGCTGCTGGCCGGGTCAATGCCGCCAGCTGCACCCGATTGGGTCGTTCGGCTTTTTTCAAAGCTTCGAGCAAATACTCGGCACGCACCGGTTTGACCAGATAACCCACGGCGCTAACCTTAAAGGCATCCAGGGCAAACTCGTCATGGGCGGTGCAAAACACCACCGCGGGCGGCGTCTCGCGCTCGCACAATCGAGCGGCGACTTGCAGACCATCCAGGCCGGGCATACGGATATCGAGTAACACGACATCAGGCTTGAGACTGTCGATCAACGCCAAGGCTTCTTCACCATTGGTGGCGCTGGGTTCGAGGACCCGATAGCCCTCGAGTTCGCTGACCAGGCGGCTTAGTCGCTCGCGGGCCAGGGGTTCGTCATCAACGATCAGGACATTCATATTGCTTTGGCTTCCTGCGTAAGTCTCGCACAAGGATAGCGTAGACAGGTGAAGTGACGACCGTCACGGCGCTCCACGCTCAGACTGGCGCGGGGACCAAAAAGTGCCGCAATGCGTGCACCAATGTTTACCAGCGCCTGATGAGTACCGTTAGAAGTCTGCCTTTTGGCGACTTCGTCATAGGGATTGCTGACACACAATATGAACTCTCCCTTTTTATAGGTTGCTTCAACCCTTACTACGCCGCCTTCGACCCGAGGAGCAATCCCGTAGATCAAGGCGTTTTCAAGCAGTGGTTGTAAGGTTAGCTGTGGAATCGGCAAGTCGTCTGGAATTGCACTCACTGCCCACTCCAACTGTAGACGTTCGCCAAGACGATATTGCTCAATTGATAAATAACGTTTCGCCAACTCCAGCTCATCATGCCATGTCACCAAACTCCCCGGCTTGGCAAGATTGGCACGAAACAGGTCGGAAAGATCCAGCACCGCTTGCTCGGCCTTGACCGGATCGCTGGCCACCAGACTAGCAATACTGTTGAGCGTATTGAACAGAAAGTGCGGACGAATGCGCGCCTGAAGCGATTCGATCCTGGCCCCCAATTCGGCCTGTTGCTGTTTGCGCCACTGACTCTGCAGATAAAAGTAACGCAGCATCAACGCAGACATAATCAAGGCAATCAACGAATACCGTAGATAACGCTCGACCATTGCGCCAACTGAAGCCGATCCATCCAGCTCACAATAGTCGGTCACCGCCGTGCACAGCAGGGTCAAGCCAACCACCAGCACGCAACACAAAAGACCTGCGACACCCGCACGCAGGCGCGCCAGCCAAGGCCGAAGCCCGCACAGCAAGGCTGCCGAGAGCAGCACGATCCATTGTACAAACAGCGAAATCAACGCCAGTCGCACCCAATCGAACATCGGGTACATGGGCTCGACCAACACCAGCACCATCACTAATAGTTCGGCCAGCACCACAAGCACCAATAATGCCTGAGGCAGGCACAGTTCGGGCAAGAAGAACTCTTTGCCGGGCGCTGGCGCTGCACCCGGGTTCAAACGGTTATTTCGCATTGGACCAGTCTCTGCGTCACGGGACCCAGCGGCAAGCCGGTCAAGGATAAAATAACAGCAACCCTGTTATTATCGCTGCGCCCATTTCAAAATCGGCCACGCCATATTTTTTTAAACAGCAGCCTGCAGACTAACGAGCGAACCCATGAGCACCGACAAGACCAATCAGTCCTGGGGCGGCCGCTTCAGTGAACCCGTCGACGCGTTCGTCGCCCGCTTCACCGCCTCCGTCACCTTCGATCAACGCCTCTATCGCCACGACATCCTGGGCTCCATCGCCCACGCGACCATGTTGGCCCACGTCGGCGTGTTGACCGACGCCGAGCGCGACACCATCATCGACGGCCTGAAAACCATTCAGTCCGAGATCGAAGCCGGCAATTTTGACTGGCGTATCGACCTGGAAGATGTGCACATGAACATCGAAGCGCGTCTGACCGACCGCATCGGTATCACCGGCAAAAAACTGCACACCGGACGTAGCCGTAACGACCAGGTCGCGACCGATATCCGCCTGTGGTTGCGCGACGAAATCGATGTGATCCTGGCCGAAATCACCCGCCTGCAAGAAGGTCTTCTGGGGCAAGCCGAGCGTGAAGCCGAGACCATCATGCCCGGCTTCACCCACCTGCAAACCGCACAGCCGGTGACCTTCGGCCACCATATGCTGGCCTGGTTCGAAATGCTCAGCCGTGACTACGAGCGTCTGGTCGACTGCCGCAAGCGCCTCAATCGCTTGCCATTGGGCAGCGCGGCGCTGGCCGGCACCACCTACCCGATTGATCGCGAACTGACCTGCACGCTGCTGGGCTTCGATGCTGTCGGCGGCAACTCGCTGGACAGCGTCTCCGATCGTGACTTCGCCATCGAGTTCTGCGCTGCGGCCAGCGTGGCGATGATGCACCTGTCGCGCTTCTCGGAAGAGTTGGTGCTGTGGACCAGCGCGCAGTTCCAATTCATTGATCTGCCTGATCGCTTCTGCACCGGCAGCTCGATCATGCCGCAAAAGAAAAACCCCGATGTGCCTGAACTGGTGCGCGGCAAAAGCGGCCGGGTCTTTGGTGCATTGATGGGCCTGCTGACTTTGATGAAGGGCCAGCCACTGGCCTACAACAAGGACAACCAGGAAGACAAGGAACCCTTGTTCGACGCCGCCGACACCCTGCGCGACTCACTGCGTGCGTTTGCCGACATGATCCCGGCGATCAAACCCAAGCACGCGATCATGCGTGAAGCGGCTTTGCGTGGCTTCTCCACCGCTACCGACCTTGCGGACTACCTGGTCCGTCGCGGCCTGCCGTTCCGTGATTGCCACGAAATCGTTGGGCATGCGGTGAAATACGGCGTGGAAAGCGGCAAGGACCTGGCCGAGATGAGCCTGGAAGAACTGCGCCGGTTCAGCGACCAGATCGATCAGGACGTGTTCGCGGTGCTGACCCTCGAAGGCTCGGTCAACGCCCGCAACCACATCGGCGGCACGGCTCCCGCCCAGGTCAAAGCGGCCGTGGTGCGTGGCAAGGCGCTGCTGGCAACCCGCTAAAATAAAAGCCTGCAGGAGCGCGGAGTTGCAAGCGCGCTCCTACACAGCCTTCTTTTTTCAGGAACATTTATGACCGATCAAATTGACAACAACGACGATGACGAAGAATTCGCTGAATCGACCCTGACTCAGGCCATCGAAAACCAGATCGAAAGCGACAATCCACCCGCTGCCAAAGCCACGTTCAACAAACTCACCCTGGTGGGTTACGAGCGTGCAGAAATCCTCCAGCTTATGGCCCACGTGCTGGCGGTTGAAATTGATGCGTTGCTTGAAGAGGACCGTCCTTTCAATACTGAGTGGTACGAACAGGCACTTCGCGCCCTGCCAGAGCTGCCGCCCGAAGCCAAATGACGACCGGCCAGAGATACATAGGCAAAAAAGCTACAGCCTGACTACACTGCAAAGGCCCCGCTGCCGCATAACCTCCGGGGCTGTCACGCCAAGCCGGCTTTATGGGTCCTCAAGAGCTCAATAAGCGCAGAACAGCTCGTTCCTGTGCCTTGACTCGAGACACTCCACAGACCTGCTGCCGCGTATTACTGGAAATGTCTGGAGTGCCTATGTCGTATACCCCTGATTTGGTTGCAGAACTGGAAATCCTCGCACTGTTCAATCTGGGCAATACCCTTGAGGGCCTGAAAGTCCATCACGTAGCCGCTCCCGCCGCGATTGCAGCAGTACAGCGACTCTTCGAAAAAGGGCTGATCACCCAACCCGATGGCGGTTATCTGACCAGTCTAGGGCTCGAAGCTGCCGAGCATACCCAATCGCTGTTGACCATCCTGAATGTAACCGAAACGGCCTGAAACGCTGCCTGGCTCGCGGGAGGTTTGGTTCTCCCTCATAACCAATTCGCGAGCCCTTCCTCATGCTCTTCATTTTCCCCGAAGTGCACTCGTTCAAATTTTGACGTCAAAATAAATAATCAGCTTAAAAGTACCTGATCACAGGCTGTAAACTGCTCATCGCCCTGAGCCCTCCTTTCGAGCCTCGCCCGCCGGTTATTTGCGATGACGCGTACGTATGAAATTCGTCCCGACCTGGATGAGGGGATCGACCGCAAGGTCCTCAACCAGTTGCGCGCCCGCTTTCTAACCCTCAACGATGGGCGGCTCGGCCGTGCAATGGAAGGTCTGTCAACCCGGCAACAGGCCGTGTTGACGCTGCTGCCGCTGTTCTTTCACGTCAATCACCCGCTGCTACCCGGTTACGTTTCCGGCAGCACGCCTGCCGGGGTGACGAGCTATGAACCTGATACCCTGGCACTGGCCGAAGCCCAACGACTGACCCGATCGTTCTCCTACAAGCCGCGCCACGGCAATCCGCCGCAGCCGATCCACGGCCTGTTCCTGATGGGCAGCCTTGGCACGTTGGCCCAGGCCGAGCAAAGCGACATGGATGTCTGGGTCTGTCACGACTCCGAGCTGGGCGAGGACGCGCTCACCGAACTGCGCAAAAAATGCCAGGCACTGGAAGCGTGGGCAGCGACCCAGGGCGCTGAAGCACACTTCTTTCTGATCGATCCAAAACGCTTCACCCTCGGTGAGCGCGACGCCCAACTCAGCTCGGAAGATTGCGGCACCACCCAGCACTATCTGCTGTTGGACGAGTTCTATCGCACCGCGATCTGGCTGGCAGGCCGCACACCCTTATGGTGGCTGGTGCCGGTCTACGACGAACAGCGGTACAGCGAGTACGTCCACACGCTGCTGTCCAAGCGCTTCATCCGGGCCGAAGAGATGCTCGACCTCGGTCATATGGCGCACATTCCACCTGGGGAGTTCATTGGCGCAGGCCTGTGGCAGCTGTTTAAAGGCATTGAGTCGCCTTACAAGTCGGTGCTCAAACTGTTGCTGATCGAGGTCTATGCCAGCGAACATCCGCACGGGCAGTGTCTGAGTTTGCGCTTCAAACAGGCGGTCTTCGCCAACAAGCTCGACCTCGACGAGCTGGACCCGTACATGGTTGTGTACCGACGCATAGAAGAGTACCTCAACGCCCGGAACGAACCGGAGCGTCTGGAACTGGTGCGGCGCAGCCTGTATTTGAAGGTCAACAAAAAGCTCACCGGCTCCGCACGCCAGCGTACCTCCCGTTGGCAGCACGTGCTGCTGGAGCGACTGGCCAAGGAATGGGGCTGGGACGAACGCCACCTGGCGCTGCTCGACAGTCGCAGCCAGTGGAAAGTCCGACAGGTCACCACTGAACGCCGCGCGCTGGTCAACGAGCTCAATTACAGCTACCGGTTTCTCACTCAGTTTGCCCGCACGCAACGGGCGGTCAGCGTGATCAACAAGCGCGACCTGAACGTGCTCGGCCGTCGTTTGTATGCCGCCTTCGAGCGCAAGGCCGGCAAGGTCGAGTTCATCAATCCGGGCATCGCCCCGGACCTGGCCGAAGACACACTGACACTGGTGCATTCGCCCAATCGCCGCGAGCCGGGAAAAACCCAGTGGGGCTTGTTTAACGGCAGCCTTGGCGCGCAGGAATGGGAGCATTTTTCACCGATCAAGCGCAGCCGGGAACTGCTTGAACTGCTGGTCTGGTGCCATCGCAACAACGTGATCGACACCACCACGCGCCTGGCGCTGCACCCAGGCAGCAGTGATTTGACCGAATTTGAGTTATTCAACCTGATCGGCAGCCTGCAGCAGGCCATAGAAATGCCCCTCGCCAGTGTCAGCGAAGAATCGCTGTTGCGCCCCAGCGTGCCCAGCGAAGTGCTGTTACTGATCAACGTCGGCATCGATCCGCTCAAACATCACCGGGACCTGAATATCCTGATGACCACCGAACGCACCGACTCGCTGAGCTATGCCGGCGTTCGGGAAAATCTGGTGCTGACCCTCGACCAGATCACCCTCAACAGCTGGAATGAAATACTGGTCAGCCGTTACGACGGGCCCCATGCGCTACTCGACTGCCTGAGCGAATTCCTCAGCAACCTGCCCGAAGGCCCGGAGCAACCGCATGTGCGCGTGCGCTGCTTCTGCCATAACCGCGCGACTGCCATTGCCCAGCGGGTCGAAGAGTTGGTCCACACCGCCCAATTGCTGCTCACCCGACGCCTCAATCACCGTTACCTGATCCAGGTTCAGCAGCACTACCACGTATTGGAAATGGTGCCCGGACACGTCAATCACGTGGCATTGCCCAGCTTGCCAGCGCTGCTTGATTACTTGAGCGAGGAGTTACCGAGCTACAGCCCGTTGCACCTGGACACGAACGCACTGGATGAGCATGACCTGACGCTGATCCTGCCCCATGGCCAGCCGGAATGCATTCAGGTGTTTTACCGGATCAACGAACCCCACGCAGACCTCTATGTGCTCGATGAGCACAACGCGTTATGGCATAAGCGTTTGCCGTACCACGATGAATCAAGCCTGCTGGTGCCGCTGCAACGCTTCTTCCAGTCGCTGGTGTATCGACGTGGCGCCCTGCTGCCGCTGGACAATCCGCTGAAGCCGTCCTCGCTGGAAACCCTGTACTACCAGGTGCTGCCCACCGGCGCAGGCCGCGCCCGGCGAGTAGAGCCCCGCGTGACGCCCGCCATCCCACTCGAAAAGCCGTTCTATGACGTGCAGGCAATCATTGACGAAGCGGCGCCAGGACAGGTGAATGTCACCTTGTACTGCAACCACCGAGAGTTTTCCGAACTGGAATATGGTGAGCAGTTATTCGCCGTGGTCGCCCAACAGATTCTCGAACAACGCAGCGAAACCGAGCGCTATCGCTGCTACATCACCGACCTTGATCTGTCCGGTTTACTGGGCGATGTATGCGGGCAAAGCATTCTGTTTCTACGCTACAAAGCGGATCTGGAAAGAGCGCTGAATAGCGCAATGGATGCAGCCTGAGCTGCGACCGCAGGGCAGGCACTCTACGTGTAGACGCGCGCTTGCCCGCGATCAGGGGCCTTACTGGTTGTACTCACCCGCCGCTTCCGGCTGATATTCCACTTCCAGCAACGTCAGCTTCAGCGTCTTGCCGCCGGGCGCGGGCCAGTCGATGTGTTGACCAACCTGCAAGCCCAGCAGTGCACAGCCGACCGGCGCCAGCACCGACACCGTGCCTTCGGCGCCTGCATCTTGCGGGTAGACCAGTGTCAGGTGGTAATCCTTGCCACTGCTTTCTTCGCGGCAATGCACACGTGAGTTCATGGTCACGACACCGGCAGGCACTTCTTCGTGACCGACCACTTGTTCGGCGCGATCCAACTCGGCTTGAAGCGCTTCAATGCCCGGCGTGCCCTCATCCAGGCTGTCGAGGAGACGCTCAAGACGTTGCACGTCGAGTCGGGTGAGGATGATTGAAGGTGCGGTGCTCATGATCCTGACAGGCTCCTTTTATTCTGCCTGATAAAAGCAAAACCCCGCCGATTCGGGCGGGGTTTTGACGGGCCTCAAGCAAATGAGGCATGCCCGGACACTATCACAGCCTAATAAATACACAAGCCGGCGAGGTTTAGCGGACAGCCACTCACGTTCGAGTGAGGCCTAGCCTGCGCTGCTCGGCCTCCGCGCAAATCTGCCGGCGCCGGTGATCATCAGCCGAGCGCCATTCGCGAATAGCTTCGACTGGACGCCAGCAACCCAGGCAAACCTTTTGCTCATCGAGCCGGCACACGCTGATGCAGGGCGACGGCACTGCCGGGCTGACATTGCTGAACAAGGGTTTCGCCGGTTTGACCGGCGCTGAAGCGGTGCTGTCGGCCACTGTCAGATCTCGTCGAACTCAAGTTCGACGCCGGCCTGATCCAGAGTGATGCGTGCGAGCATTTCGCTGAGCAACTCATCACTGGAGTCGCACACCCAACGCTTCTCCTCTTCGTCGTAGTCGAAATGGAAACCACCGGAACGCGCGGCCAGCCATAGCTGACGCAACGGTTCCTGGCGGCTGAAAATAAGCTGGGTCCCATTTTCAAACTTCACGCTCAGCACGCCGGCCGAGTTTTCCAGGTCCAGATCCAGATCGCTCTCATCGAAAATATCCTCCAGCGCTTGCTGGGTGGCATCGACCAAATCGTGAAAGCGGGCTTCAGTCAAACTCATTACGGGAACCTCAAAAAAGTGTCTACCGGTGACGCAGCGCCGCAAGATACGGTCGCATTCGGACAAATGCAAAGCATACCCGCCCAACAGCAGGCGGCAATGTCGATAATGCATCATCGCGCCGGGACAAATCATCAGGGCCTTGCCCGGAGCCCCGCCGGACGGGTAGGCGGCCGCATAGGCAAGGCGCTGGGTGGCCGGTATACTCGTGCGCAATTAATGCTTTTACAAAGGATTTCGCCATGAAGCGCCTGATCTCTTCCCTTGCTGCGCTCCTCGCGGTCGCTTGCCTCGTCTCTGCCTGTGGTCAGAAAGGGCCGCTGTACCTGCCCGACGACAGCAAATCCCCTGAAGACCAAGCAAAATCATCGCAATCGCAATCGCATAAGCACTCTACTTACTAGGGAACACCCATGGACGCCTTCAACTACCGCGACGGTGAACTGTTCGCGGAGGCTGTAGCGTTGTCTGCCATTGCCGAGCGTTTCGGCACGCCGACCTACGTCTACTCCCGCGCGCACATCGAAGCGCAATACCGTGCCTATGCCGATGCACTGGACGGTATGCCGCACCTTGTGTGCTTTGCGGTAAAAGCCAACTCCAACCTGGCTGTACTCAATGTCCTGGCGCGTTTAGGCGCTGGTTTCGACATCGTGTCCCGGGGTGAGCTGGAACGCGTGCTGGCCGCTGGCGGCGAACCCGGAAAAATCGTGTTCTCCGGCGTCGGCAAGACTCGCGAAGACATGCGTCGCGCCCTGGAAGTCGGCGTGCACTGCTTCAACGTCGAATCCACCGACGAGCTGGAGCGCCTGCAAGTGGTGGCCGCAGAGCTGGGCGTACGCGCGCCGATCTCCCTGCGCGTCAACCCGGATGTCGATGCGGGCACCCACCCGTACATCTCCACCGGGCTCAAAGAAAACAAGTTCGGCATCGCCATCGCCGACGCCGAAGACGTGTACATCCGAGCCGCGCAACTGCCGAACCTGGATATAGTCGGCGTCGATTGCCATATCGGCTCGCAACTGACCAGCCTGCCGCCGTTCCTTGAT
This sequence comes from Pseudomonas sp. 5C2, assembly GCF_034314155.1. Classification (NCBI taxonomy): domain Bacteria; kingdom Pseudomonadati; phylum Pseudomonadota; class Gammaproteobacteria; order Pseudomonadales; family Pseudomonadaceae; genus Pseudomonas; species Pseudomonas sp. 5C2. The sequence continues at coordinate 873,059 of NZ_JAVIWH010000003.1, forward strand.
GCACTGGATCGCTTGCTGGCGCTGGTCGATCGCCTTGGCGATTGCGGCATTCACTTGCGCCATCTGGATCTTGGCGGCGGTTTGGGCGTGCGTTATCGCGACGAAGAACCCCCGCTGGCCAGCGACTACATCAAGGCTGTGCGTGAGCGTCTTGACGGTCGCGACCTGGCACTGGTGTTCGAGCCCGGTCGCTTCATCGTAGCCAATGCCGGCGTGCTCCTGACCCAGGTTGAATACCTCAAGCACACCGAACACAAAGATTTCGCCATCGTCGATGCGGCGATGAACGACCTGATTCGTCCAGCGTTGTATCAGGCCTGGATGGACGTGAGCGCCGTTCGCCCACGCGACGGCCAGCCACGCACTTACGACATCGTCGGACCGATCTGCGAAACCGGTGACTTCCTGGCCAAGGAGCGCCAACTGGTGCTGGCCGAGGGTGATTTGCTGGCGGTGCATTCGGCTGGGGCTTATGGTTTCGTCATGAGTTCCAACTACAACACCCGCGGCCGCGCCGCCGAAGTATTGGTCGATGGCGCCGAAGCGTTCGAAGTGCGCCGCCGCGAGACTGTGGCAGAGCTGTTTGCTGGCGAAAGCCTGCTGCCGGAGTAACCCCATGCTGCTGCGTTTTACCAAGATGCATGGTTTGGGCAACGACTTCATGGTTCTGGACCTGGTCAGCCAGCACGCGCACATTTTGCCCAAGCACGCCAAACAATGGGGTGATCGCCACACCGGGATCGGCTTCGACCAACTGCTGCTGGTCGAAGCGCCGAGCAACCCGGAGGTCGATTTCCGTTACCGGATTTTCAATTCCGACGGCTCCGAGGTCGAGCAGTGCGGCAACGGCGCGCGCTGCTTTGCCCGCTTCGTGCTGGACAAACGCCTGACCACCAAGCGCCAGATTCGCGTGGAAACCAAAAGCGGCATCATCGAACTGGACATACGCAGCGACGGCCAGATCAGCGTCAACATGGGCCCTCCACGCCTGATTCCAGAAGAGATTCCGTTTCAGGCCGACGAACAGGCGCCGAGCTATCCCGTCGAAGTCGATGGCCAAATCATTGAGCTTGCCGCAGTATCGATGGGCAATCCACACGCAGTTTTGCGTGTCGAAGACATCAATAATGCGCCCGTGCATGAGCTTGGGCCGAAGCTGGAGCATCACCCGCGCTTCCCGGCCCGGGTCAATGTCGGCTTCTTGCATGTGGTTGATCGCCAACGCGCGCAACTGCGCGTCTGGGAGCGTGGTGCAGGGGAAACCCAGGCCTGCGGTACCGGCGCTTGCGCGGCGGCGGTGGCTGCCATCAGTCAGGGCTGGATGGATTCGCCCCTGTTGATCGACCTGCCTGGCGGGCGCTTGTCCATTGAGTGGGAAGGCCCAGGCCATCCCGTGATGATGACGGGTCCTGCAGTGCGGGTTTACGAAGGACAGGTTCGTCTATGAGTGAGCAAATCCGATGACCGATCAGCCTCAGATTTCAGCCGAAAAGCCCAGCGAAGCACCTGCCGACAACGCAGCGCCAGCCCTTGAGGCGGAGGCTATCGCCGCTTACTTGCGTCATCACCCGGAGTTCTTTGTTGAACACGAAGAGCTCCTGCCAGCCTTGCGCATCCCGCACCAGCGCGGCGATACCGTATCGCTGGTCGAGCGCCAGCTCAAACTGTTACGCGACCGCAATATCGAGATGCGCCACCGCCTTTCGCAACTGATGGACGTGGCGCGCGACAATGATCGACTGTTCGACAAGACCCGTCGCCTGATCCTCGCGTTGATGGACGCCAGTAGCCTGGAAGAAGTGGTCATCGCCGTGGAAGACAGCCTCCGCGAAGAGTTTCAGGTGCCCTTCGTCAGCCTCATTCTGTTCAGCGACAACCCCATGCCCGTAGGCCGCTGGGTCAGCAGTGCCGACGCGCAGAAAGCCATCGGTGGCCTGATCTCGGGCGACAAGACTGTCTGCGGCGCACTGCGCGAGCACGAGCTGACCTTTTTGTTCGGCCGCGAACAAGGCGAACAAATCGGCTCAACCGCCGTCGTTGCCCTGATTCATCAAGGCCTGCATGGCGTTCTGGCCATCGGCAGCCGCGATCCGCAGTACTACAAAAGCTCCGTCGGCACGCTGTTTCTCAGCTATATCGCAGAAGTATTGGGCCGGGTGTTGCCGCGCTTCACCCAGTCACTACGCTCGGTTCGCTGACCATGGAAAGTCAACTTGACGCTTACTGCACGCACCTGCGCAGTGAGCGCCAAGTGTCCTCCCATACCTTGGAAGCCTACCGCCGTGACCTGGGCAAAGTCCTCGCGTTTTGCGAAAAACAGCAGCTAAGCAGTTGGTCGGCGCTGGATATTCAGCACCTGCGCAGCCTGATCGCCCGTCTGCATCAGCAAGGCCAGTCTTCGCGCAGCCTGGCGCGCCTGTTGTCAGCGGTTCGCGGCCTATACCGTTACTTGAACCGCGAAGGCCTGTGCGATCACGATCCAGCCAACGGTTTGTCGCCACCCAAGGGCGAGCGCCGCCTGCCGAAGACCCTTGATGCCGATCGCGCCCTGCAATTGCTCGACGGCGCGGTCGAGGACGACTTTCTGGCTCGTCGCGATCAAGCGATCCTGGAACTGTTCTACTCGTCGGGCCTGCGCCTGTCGGAACTGACCGGGCTCAATCTCGAACAACTCGATTTGAGTGACGGATTGATTCAAGTACTCGGCAAAGGCAGCAAGACCCGCGTTTTGCCAGTGGGCAAGAAGGCTCGTGAAGCCCTGGAAATATGGTTGCCGTTGCGCGCACTGGCCAATCCGGAGGACGATGCGGTATTCATCGGCCAGCAAGGGCGTCGCCTGGGTCCCCGGGCAATTCAGCTACGCGTGAAAGCGGCGGGCGAACGCGAACTGGGGCAAAATCTGCATCCACACATGCTTCGCCATTCGTTTGCCAGCCACTTGCTCGAGTCTTCACAGGATCTACGCGCGGTGCAGGAACTGCTCGGCCACGCCGACATCACCACCACGCAGATCTATACGCATCTGGACTTCCAGCATCTGGCCACGGTTTACGACAGCGCCCATCCCAGGGCCAAACGCAGCAAGGGCACCGATCATGATTAAACTGATTACCTTCGACCTCGATGACACCCTGTGGGACACCGCGCCGGTGATTGTCAGCGCCGAAGCCGTGCTGCGTGACTGGCTGGCCGAACACGCGCCGAATCTCGGCCCGGTGCCGGTGGAGCATCTGTGGGCCATACGCGCACGACTGGTCGAGGCCGACCCCACGCTCAAGCACCGAATCAGCGCGCTGCGTCGACGCGTGCTGTTTCATGCGCTGGAGGATGCTGGCTACGCACATGCCCACGCGCAGGAATTGGCCGACAAAAGCTTCGAAGTCTTCCTGCACGCACGGCATCAAATCGAGATATTCCCCGAGGCTCAGCCGACGCTGGAAATTCTCGCCAAAACCTACACCCTGGGGGTTGTGACTAACGGCAATGCCGACATCCGCCGCCTGGGGTTGGCTGATTATTTCGAGTTCGCCCTGTGTGCCGAAGAGCTGGGCATCGGCAAACCCGACCCGGCCCCGTTCCTTGAAGCGCTGAAGCGCGGCAAGGTCGATGCCAGCGCAGCCGTGCACATCGGCGACCACCCCGGCGACGATATCGCAGGGGCGCAGCAGGTTGGGTTTCGCGCCATCTGGTTCAATCCCACAGGCAAAGCTTGGGAAGCCGACAGGCAGCCTGACGCCGAGATTCAAAGCCTGATGCAATTGCCGGAATTGTTGGCGAGTTGGGGCTGAGAGCAATTTTCAGACAAGAAAAAGCCCGCGGCGACAGCGGGCTTTTTTTTGTTCGATAAACGACCGTTTAGATAGGTCGGCTACCGTACTTGTTGTCAGGCTTCTTCGGCGGATCGGCAACGACGTTGGGCTCCACCTCGACAACCTTGCCGCCTTTGGAGAGGAACTCTTCCATCGCACGGGCCAGAGCGTCGCGCTCTTTGTTCTTGGCTTCTACGCTCGGCAGTTCATCCACCGAGACAGCGGCCTTGGCTTTACCCTTGGTGGGAGTGACCGAGGCTTCGATGCTGTCATCAGCGTCGGCGCCATCGTCTTCGGCAGCAGCAGCAAGCTCCTCACCGTCCTCTTCACCTTCCAGATCGTCTACCATTTCATCGTTGTCATCGTCGCTCATGTTCTACCTCATGACTTGCGAAAGCAGATTAGTTATAGCCCAGCTACGCCCACTGTCGAAGGCTGCCGGAAAAAAATCAACGACCGCTGAAAATCAGTGGTCATGCCTCATCACCGTACAAGGTGGCGAGGACTCTGCGAGCACCGCTAACGTCACGATGCTCACTCAGATAAACACCTTGCCAGGTGCCCAGCGCCAATCGCCCCGCCGTGACCGGCAAACTCAACTGGCAGCCAAGCAAACTGGCCTTGAAGTGCGCCGGCAGGTCATCAGGGCCTTCGTCGTCATGTTCATATACGTCCATACTCTGGGGCACCAGACGATTGAAAAAACGCTCGAAGTCACGACGCACAGCCGAGTCGGCATTCTCGTTGATGGTCAACGAGGCCGAGGTATGCTGTAGCCACAGATGCAATAGACCGATCCGACAAGCGCGCAGCTCAGGCAGGCCTGCCAGTATCTCGTCGGTTACCAGATGAAACCCGCGAGGCTTTGCTCGCAGAGTAATCAGCGTCTGTTGCCACATACAGTTCTCCACGCTTCGGCGCGCATTCTAACGCGCTGGAAGAAAAAACAAAGCGCGTAATAGACCACCTTTTGTGTAAGCCGCCGCCCAAAAGCAAATAACCCTCTCTATCCTGTGTGTATCGACAAACTTCAGACAAAAAAATGCCCGGTCGCCCGGGCAATTTTTGTGTGTCGACTTACAGGTTGTAGCCACGTTCGTTGTGCAGCGCAAGGTCGAGGCCGACAGCTTCTTCCTCGTCAGTCACACGCAGACCCATGACCATGTCCAGGACCTTGAGAATGACGTAGGTCACAATCGCGGTGTAGATGATCGTGAAGCCTACGCCTTTGCACTGGATCCAGACCTGTGCCGCAATGTCGGTGGTTGCCGCATTGAAGCCACCCATCGAAGGTGCAGCGAATACACCGGTCAGGATCGCGCCGAGGATACCGCCGATACCGTGCACACCGAAAGCGTCCAGGGAGTCGTCATAGCCCAGCTTGCGTTTCAGGGTTGTAGCGCAGAAAAAGCAGACCACGCCAGCAGCCAGGCCGATCACCAGGGAGCCCATTGGCCCAACAGTACCGGCGGCAGGGGTAATGGCAACCAGACCGGCAACTACACCCGAAGCGATGCCCAGAGCACTTGGCTTACCGTGGGTCAGCCATTCAGCGAACATCCAGCCCAGTGCGGCAGCAGCGGTCGCAATCTGGGTCACGAGCATTGCCATACCGGCAGTGCCGTTGGCCGCAGCAGCGGAGCCGGCGTTGAAGCCGAACCAGCCTACCCAAAGCATTGCCGCGCCGATCAGGGTGTAACCCAGATTGTGCGGAGCCATTGGGGTGGTCGGAAAGCCTTTACGCTTGCCCAGTACCAGGCAGGCAACCAGGCCCGCTACACCGGCGTTGATGTGAACCACGGTGCCGCCAGCGAAGTCGAGAACGCCCCAATCACCCAACAGTGCGCCCGGACCACTCCAGACCATGTGCGCGATTGGCGCATAGACCAGCGTGAACCAGATACCCATGAAGACCAGCATGGCGGAGAATTTCATCCGTTCAGCGAATGCTCCGACGATCAACGCCGGGGTGATGATGGCGAAGGTCATCTGGTAGATGACGAACACCGCTTCAGGGAACAGCGCTGCCGGGCCAGTGATGCTCGATGGCGTCACGCCAGCGAGGAATGCCTTGCCCAGGCTGCCGAAGATGGAATTGAAGTTGACGACGCCCACCTCCATCCCCGTCGTATCGAATGCAATGCTGTAGCCGTAGATGACCCACAGAATACTGATCAGACCGGTAATCGCGAAGCACTGCATCATTACAGAAAGAATGTTTTTCGACCGAACCATACCGCCGTAGAACAGCGCCAGGCCGGGAATGGTCATGAACAGCACCAACGCCGTCGAGGTCATCATCCAGGAAGTGTCGCCGGAATTGAGGACAGGCGCAGCCACTGGGTCTGCCGCCATGGCCAGACCAGGGATTACAAGGGACAACAGGGCTCCTAGCCCTGCGAATTGACGCAGAGTCATATTGTTTTACTCCTGGGGCGTTGGGGTTGGCGGCTTAGATTGCGTCGGTATCGGTTTCGCCGGTACGGATGCGAATGGCCTGTTCCAGATTGACCACGAAGATCTTGCCGTCACCGATTTTGCCGGTGTTGGCAGCCTTGGTTATTGCCTCGATCACTCGATCAAGATCCTTGTCATCGATCGCAACATCGATTTTCACCTTGGGCAGGAAGTCGACTACGTATTCCGCCCCGCGATACAGCTCGGTGTGACCCTTTTGCCGACCGAAGCCTTTGACTTCAGTGACGGTGATGCCCTGCACGCCGATCTCCGACAGTGACTCGCGCACGTCATCCAATTTAAACGGCTTGATGATGGCAGTGACTAGCTTCATGAAACTTTCTCCCGAATTGGTGGACTTGCCCCAGGAAAACAAACCCGACTCAAGTCTAAGCGCAGTGCCTGGCTTTGTAACGTGTCGGTCGCCTTAACAGCCCCGATCAACCCCAGAAAACCGCTTCTGACGAAACACTTCCCCGCTTCGCCTGCCGCACTGCAATCGTCACAGCGACTGCATCAGTGCATGGGTCATATGCCACTAAGCAGAAAGCTTGCCATCTCGTGAATTCTCATTGAATACAGGGCCTTGGCCAACAATCACTTTCCCAGCCACCGATTGCGGTGATCAGGACGCACAACAACAGTGCGCATGCGCCCGTCCCCATGCGCGAAAAGCGTGCAGAAGGGGCGATCTGAATTGACTATAGATGCTGCGTGATATACTGCCGCCCATCTGTTTCCGGAACTCTGACCATGCTCGCGCCCAAAGCCTTCCTCGACGCCCTGAGTGGCCACGCCTCTCGCTTGTTCAACGGCGAAACGCCTGTCCCGCGCAACGAATTCGAAACCCAGTTCAAAGCCCTGCTGCAAAGCGGCTTCAGCAAGCTTGATTTAGTGAGCCGCGAAGAGTTCGACAGCCAGATGACCGTCCTCGCCCGCACCCGTGCCCGCCTTGAAGCGCTGGAAGCCAAAGTGACCGAGATGGAAGCGAAACTGACGCCACCGGCAGAGTAACAACCGCGCGACTTCTGGACGCTCACCGTCCAATCCCGGTGGGAGCGAATTCATTCGCGAAAAAAACTACGCGTCCCGATTGCTCCCATACAGGGCTATCCATTCACACCCTGTATCGATTCCTCGCCCCAGCTTCCCCCCGAATTCCCGCAGGATGCGGTTCTTCAGACATCAAGGAATGATCATGTCTCTCGCCATCGTGCTCAGTCGCGCTCAGGTGGGTGTGGAAGCGCCAGCCGTCACTGTCGAGTGCCATCTGGCCAACGGGCTTCCCGCGCTGACGCTGGTGGGCTTGCCTGAAGGCGCAGTCAGGGAAAGCAAGGATCGGGTCCGCAGTGCCATCCTCAATTCCGGCCTCGAATACCCTGCCCGCAGAATTACCCTCAACCTCGCGCCAGCCGACCTGCCCAAAGACGGTGGGCGTTTCGATCTGGCGATTGCCCTGGGTTTGCTCGCCGCCAGTGGGCAACTGCCTGCTCACGCGTTACAGGATGTCGAATGCCTGGGTGAATTGGCGCTCTCGGGCGCTATAAGGCCGATACAGGGCGTCTTGCCTGCCGCACTGGCTGCTCGTGCCGAGGGCCATACGTTGATCGTGCCCGCGGCCAATGCCGAAGAGGCGTGTCTGGCGTCCGGGTTGCGGGTGATTGCAGTCAATCATCTGCTGGAGCTGGTGGCACACTTCAATGGCCGGGCCCCGATTGTCCCCTACGAATCCAGCGGCCTGCTGCACCTGAGCAAACCCTATCCAGACTTGAGCGAGGTGCAAGGCCAGACCGCCGCCAAACGCGCATTGCTGGTGGCGGCGGCGGGCGCGCACAATCTGCTTTTCAGTGGGCCTCCCGGCACCGGTAAGACTCTCCTCGCCAGCCGTCTGCCAGGCCTGTTGCCGCCACTGGATGAACATGAAGCTCTGGAGGTCGCCGCAATTCAGTCGGTCGCCAGCCAGAGTCCTCTGACCAGTTGGCCACAGCGGCCCTTTCGGCAGCCCCACCATTCCGCCTCAGGTGCCGCGCTGGTGGGTGGCGGCAGTCGTCCGCAACCCGGCGAAATCACCCTTGCCCACCATGGCGTGCTGTTTCTCGATGAGCTGCCCGAGTTTGATCGCAAAGTGCTGGAGGTGCTGCGTGAGCCACTGGAGTCCGGGCACATCGTCATTGCCAGAGCCCGCGACCGGGTACGCTTCCCGGCGCGCTTTCAGTTGGTGGCCGCGATGAACCCCTGCCCTTGCGGCTATCTGGGCGAGCCCAGCGGTCGCTGTCGTTGTTCCACCGAGCAGATTCAGCGCTACCGCAACAAGCTTTCCGGCCCGCTGCTGGATCGCATCGACCTGCACCTGACCGTAGCCCGCGAAGCCACGGCACTCAACCCCACCCCGCAAACCGGCGACGACACCGCCAGCGCCGCCGCCCTCGTGGCCCAGGCCCGCGAGCGGCAACAACGGCGCCAAGGCTGCGCCAACGCCTTTCTCGACCTACCGGGCCTGCGCAAACACTGCTCGCTGTCCAGCGCCGACGAAAACTGGCTGGAAACCGCCTGCGAGCGTTTGACCCTGTCACTCAGGGCCGCACACCGCTTGTTGAAAGTGGCAAGAACGCTGGCTGATCTGGAACAGGTCGATGCGATTGGGCGCAGCCATCTGGCCGAGGCGTTGCAGTATCGGCCGTCGAGTAATTGATGGGGTCACACGCAGAATAAGAGCCGCGAAAAGGCCGGCACAGCCCTCCGGGGCTCGTGAGGCCAACCCTTTTCACGACCAGTGCACAGTCGATTACGCGGCCAAGCTTTTTAGCGAGAAACACTTCACAAAAGCTTGATCGGCAGCAGCGTATCTAAAAGAGGTTTTCGGTGAACGCAAACCTTGTATCACCGAAACCGATTGACCTCTTTGCGCAAATCCGCTGCCAGTTCGTCCAGTTCTTTCGCGGTGATAGCCAGGTGGGAGACGACTTCGCGCTGCTCGCTGTTGGCCATGGCGATGCTCTGCAGGTTGCTGCTAAGCAAGGTAGCGGTGCTGCTTTGTTCTTGGGTGGCGGTGGTGATGGCAGCGAATTGTTCGCCTGCGGAGCGGCTTTTTTCGTCGATCTGGGTCAGGGCGGCTGCGACTTTTGCGTTGAGTGAAAGGCCTTCCTGCATGAGCGCGTTGCCCTGTTCCATGGTGCTGATCGCGTTTCCGGTTTCTTGCTGAATGCTCACGATCATGCCTGAAATCTGGTCGGTCGCCTGACGGGTGCGCAAAGCCAGATTACGCACCTCATCCGCTACCACCGCGAAACCACGGCCTTGTTCGCCGGCACGGGCAGCTTCAATCGCGGCGTTGAGAGCCAGCAGGTTGGTCTGCTCGGCAATCGAGGTAATGACGCCGACGATCCCGCCGATTTCCTGAGAGCGCTGGCCCAAGGTGTCAATCACCGTGGCCGTGCCTTTGAGCGAGGACGCGATCTGCTCAAGAGATGCCGAAGCTTCATCCATTGAGGTGCGGCCAATGCGGGTCTGCTGAGCGTTCTCCTGCGCCAGGCGCTCGGTGCTGCCCATGTTGTCGGCGATGTTCAATGAGGTGGCGCTGAACTCTTCCACGGCGCCAGCCATGCTGGTGATCTCCCCGGACTGCTGCTCCATGCCTTCGTAGGCCCCCCCTGACAAGCCGGACAGCGTCTGAGCGCGGCCACTGACTTCCTGTGCCGCGCTGCGGATGTGCGCGACCATGTTCGACAAGGCTTCACCCATCTGATTGAAGCTGCGCGCCAATTGACCGATTTCATCGTGACTGGAAACATTCAGACGCGCGCTCAGGTCGCCCGCGCCCAGGGCTTCAGCCTGACGAACCAGATCCGACAGTGGTTGCAACTTGCGGCGTAACAGCCAGATCGCCGCGCCGACCGCGATCAGCATGGCCAGCAAGCTGCCGATTGCCAGTTGTGTGCCGACGCTCCAAGTCACGGCGCTGATTTCGGTTTTTGGCATGCTCGCAAACACTGCCCACGGGCCGCCCGCAAAGACCACGGCGACGGTATAGAAATCTTGCGTGCCGTCATTCCAGAAATGACCTGTGCCTGGGCGCTTGACGAAGTCGGCCAACGTTTGCGTTGCCTGATCCAGCGCCTTGACCCCGGCAGGCGCCACCAGCCAGTGATTCTGCTCATCCAGCAGGGCCAGAGAACCCGTCGTGCCGATGCGGAAATTCTTCAGGTTCTCGAATTGGGTATTTTGCGCGCCGGTGTAGTCAAAGCCGACGAACAAGGCGGCAATGATTTTGCCACTGCTGTCACGCACCGGGCTGTACTGAGTCATGTAGTAATGCTCGAACAACAGCGCCCGGCCGACGTACTCCTGACCTGCCATCAGGCGGTCATAGGCGGGGCTCTTGCGATCCAGCAAGGTGCCGATGGCCCGCGAGCCATCTTGCTTGCTCAGCGACGTACTCACACGAATAAAATCATCGCCGCTACGCACGAAAATCGTCGCCACACCGGCCGTCATTTGCTTGAAGTTGTCGACCTCGGTGAAGTCGTTATTCAGGACGTGGTCCCCCAACAACAGGCTTGGTGCCTGCACGCCCGCAACCGTCACGGGGTTGTCTGCCTGCAGGCTCAGGCCACCGCTAAACCGTTTCTCGAACAACCCACTCAAGCGCTGGGTGCTTTCACGCAGAGTGCTGTGAAACGTATTCAGTTGATCGGCCAGCAAACGTGCTTCGCTGGCCATGTGTTCTTCACGAATCGCGAGATTCGCGGCGTCCAGCGAGCGCAACGCGAATACGGTACTGCTGCTGATGACCACGGCCAGAATTACCGCCAGGGCGAGACCCAACTGCGAGGCGATACGAGCACGGGGTTCAGACATGGAAGCTCCTGGCCGAACAGCGGCATCGTTTTGATTTCGATGCCTTGCTCAGCAAAATTCAAAAATGGGGGTCCGTTGAACCTTTTTTAAAAGTCCGACTTATACGGATTCGGCCGACGTGAACAATACTTGAGCTCTGCACTCGGGGATACTGACGAATAACCGCTCAAAAGCCTGTGCCAGAGCTGTTTTCACGTCAGTATCTCAACCTTTGGCAAATCCATTGCGCACACCTCGCCTTGAAGAAACTCGCTGAGCCTGCGCAGACGTTCGCCGCCTGGCCGGGTCTTTGGCCACACCAGATAATAGTTTTCGCCGCTGGCCACGGCGGTGCGCCAAGGCAAGCTTAAACGCCCTTGCGCGACGTCCTCGGCGACCATCAACAAGTCCCCCATGGACACGCCATAGCCCCGCGCAGCCGCGATCATGCCAAGCTCCAGAGTGTCGAACACCTGGCCGCCCTTGAGCGAGATCTGCTCCGACAGGCCCATCCGCTGTAGCCAGTTGCGCCAATCGCGACGGTCGGGGGTCGGGTGCAACAGTTCGGCACTGGCCAACCGCGCGACATCCCAGGGCGGGTCCTGGAGCAACGTCGATGCACCCACAGGGATCAGCAGCTCAGGGAACAGGTAGGTGGCTTCCCAATCCGGCGGAAAATGCCCACGGCTGAGCAACACCGCGCAGTCAAACGGCTCCTGAGTGAAATCCACACTGTCGACATCCATCCAGGCGCTGGTCAATTGCACTTCATTACCAACCTGAAGATGGCGAAACCGGCTCAGGCGCGCCAGCAACCAGCGCATGGTCAGGGTCGAGGGTGCCTTCATGCGCAAAATGCCTTCCTCTGCACGCAAGATGCTGCACGCACGCTCCAACGCCGAAAAACCTTCACGCACTCCCGGCAGTAGCAGGCGCGCCGCCTCGGTCAATTGCAGGTTGCGGCCATTGCGCTGAAATAAACGACAGGCAAAGTGATCTTCAAGCGTGCGGATGTGGCGGCTGACGGCACTTTGGGTGATCGACAGCTCCTCGGCAGCGCGGGTGAACGAGCTGTGTCGGGCAGCGGCTTCAAATGCACGTAGCGCATAAAGGGGAGGAAGACTACGGGACATACACAACATTCCTACGCAATAGTTGCGCTACTTTACCCCCAACGACTACGCTCGATTCAGATGAGTTTTACTCATGCCAATCATCGGATTTATCCCTTTGTGCCCGCCGTGAGAAATGCCGAGAATCAGTTGCTCACAAAGCCCTGTAAGCCGAGCGCCACGCCTATGCAATCCGTCGCCATCCAAGCACCCTGGATCAAAGAGCTAAGGACCATCCTGCGCTTGGCCGGACCGCTGATCGCCTCGCAAATGGCGCATATGCTCATGGTGTTCACTGACACCGTAATGATGGGTCGCCTGGGACCCGATGCCTTGGCCGGTGGCGGGCTGGGCGCGGCCAGCTACAACCTGATTTCGTTCTTCTGCGTAGGCGTTATCGCTGCCGTCGGCACCCTGGTTTCGATCCGTCACGGTGCAGGTGACAACGTAGGCGCCACGCGGCTGACTCAGGCGGGACTCTGGCTGGCGTGGGGCATGGCACTAATCGCGGCCTTGGTGCTGTGGAACCTTGAGCCCGTTTTGCTCAAGCTTGGCCAGAATGAGGCGAACGTGCACATGGCCGGGCAATTCCTGATCACCCTGCCCTTGGCCCTGCCCGGCTTTCTGTCCTTTATGGCCTTGCGGGGCTTCACCAGCGCGTTGGGGCGGGCCGGCCCTGTGATGGTGATCAGTCTGGGCGGCGTGGCGGTGAACTTCGGGCTTAACTATGCACTCATTCATGGCCTGTTTGGCCTGCCGCATCTGGGCCTGATGGGCATCGGTCTGGTCACGGCGGTGGTTGCCAATGGCATGGCGCTGCTCCTGGCCCTGCATATCCGCCAACACCCAGCCTATGCGCCCTATCCCATTCGCCAGGGCCTGATGCGCCCCTCGCTGACTTATTTGCAAGAGCTGTGGCGCCTCGGCTTGCCGATTGGCGGTACCTACGCGGTCGAGGTTGGCCTGTTCACCTTCGCAGCGTTCTGCATGGGCGCGATGGGCAGTACGCAGATGGCCGCACACCAGATCGCCCTACAGTCGGTGTCGATGGCGTTCATGGTGCCCGTGGGGATTTCCTACGCGATGACCATGCGCATCGGCCAACACTACGGCGCGGGCAATCTGCTCCAGGCGCGACTGGCCGGACGCGTCGGCATTGCCTTCGGGGCGTTGATCATGCTCGGTTTCGCGCTGCTGTTCTGGCTGGCACCGTATCAAGTCGTCAGCCTGTTTCTCGACCTCGACAATCCGGCCTACCGCGACGTGATCGATCTAGCCGTGAAACTGTTGGCGATCGCCGCGTGGTTCGAACTGTTCGACGGCACGCAGACGCTGGCCATGGGCGCCATCAGGGGGTTCAAGGACGCCAGGACCACGTTTGTCATCGGCCTCGCCTGTTATTGGCTGGTCGGCGCGCCTGCGGCCTGGGCTTTCGGTTTTTATGCACAGGGCGGAGCGATGGGGGTCTGGTGGGGGTTGGCTCTGGGGCTGGCCTGTGCAGCGCTGGCACTGACAGTGGCATTCGAAAGGAAGACGTCACGCTTGCTGCGTCAGGCGCCAGTGCTTGCGTCGGTCATGAGTTGAGGGCCGAATCAGGTATGTCTACTGAACGTGCGCCTGCCCCAGGTTATGGCGCTGTCCATACGTCAGGTACTCAATCAACTCCGTGAATGGCAACGGCTTGCTGATCAGGTAACCCTGAATTTGATCGCAACCAAAACCACGCAACAGCGCCAGTTGTTCCGGGGTTTCCACACCTTCGGCGACCACTTCCAGGCTGAGGTTGTGCGCCAGGTTGATCATGGCATGCACCAGCTTGCGATTTTCTTCGCGCAACTCCATGCCGCCGACAAAGCTTTTGTCGACCTTGAGCAAGGCAATCGGCAGGCTGTTGAGGTGCACGAACGACGAGAAGCCGGTGCCAAAATCGTCCAGCGAAAAACGCACACCTAGCCGACCCAACGCATCCATCGTCTGTTTGACCAGATCGCTGCGGCGCATGACGGCGGTTTCGGTCAGTTCGAATTCCAGCCAACGGGCATCGACGCCCCGCTCGGCGATCAAGCGGCTCAGGGTCGACAGCAACTGACTGTCCTGAAACTGGCGGAACGACAGGTTGACCGCCATGTGCAGTGCCGGCAGCCCGAGTTCACGCAGCGCCTGCATGTCGCGCAGGGCGCGGGAAATGACCCAGTAACCCAAAGGCACGATCAAACCGCTTTGCTCGGCCAAGGGTACAAACTCGCTGGGTGGCAGCAACCCACGCTCGGCGTGGCGCCAGCGCACCAGGGCTTCGAGGCCAACGATACGCCCGTCGCTCAATGACAGGCGTGGCTGGTAATGCAGTTCCAGCTCATCGCGACGCAAGGCCCGGCGCAGTTCGCTTTCCAGATCGGCCAGGCTACGGGCATTGCGGTTGATGCGTTCGTTAAAAACATGAAAGGTGCAGCCCTGAGTGCCCTTGGCCTGCTGCATCGCGATATGAGCGTGCCACATCAACGGATCGGCACCGGCACCGGCCCGGGCATAGGAAATCCCCAGGCTGCAGCCTATCAGCAAGCTTTCACCATCGACCCAATAGGGCTCGGCCAAGGCTTCGGTAATGCGTTCGGCCATCCATTCGGCACGCTGCGGCGCACGGCGGATGTCGATCAACAACGCGAACTCGTCACTGCCCAGCCGCGCCAGTTGATCGCCTGCTTCCAACTGGCTCTTGAGCCGCGAGACCACTTGCAAGATCAATCGGTCGCCAGCCTGATGGCCCAGCGCGTCGTTGGCGTGACGGAAGTTGTCGAGATCCAGGTGCCCGAGCGCCAGTCCACGGCCTTCGTTTTCAGCCAAGCGTGTCGCCAATAAGGTCTGGAAGCCCTGGCGGTTGGCGATGCCGGTTAGCGGGTCTTGCTCGGCCAGACGTTGCAGAGTGTTTTCCAGCACGCCGCGCTCGCGCACATGGCGCAGGCAACGGCGTAGCGCATCAATGCTCAACGTGGCGAGCACCAGCCAATCGCTGACGCCAATCGGCGGTTCGAGCGGTTCGTGCTCAAGCAGCATCACCACCGGCAACTTACAGCGCCCGGGCGCTGGCTGGAGCTCAGGCGTCGTCAGCAGCACGGCATTTCGCGCGTCGTCGAACAGGCTGCCGACATCGCCCCAACTCGGCGCACAGACCAGCGCGGCCGCGTCTCCCAGAGGAGCCAGACACTCACGCAATAACGCCAGCCATTCCGGCTTTTGGGCCAGGAGCAACAAACGCAAGGGTTCGACAGGCGTAGACAAACTAGCTCCCTACTCGCAAAAAAAATCGTTGGTGGTTCCGCTCTACTTCAGACATATGGCGTAATCCACTGCGCATCCTGCGGGAAAGTAACAAAACCGGCAAATTTAGATCGCGTGCTACGTCACAGTGTCGGACGATGACCGCACAAATGCGTGAGCCTGTTAAAATGCCCACCCATTTCGCAAGCGACCCTTTTTCTGTCATGTCCCGACTCAATCCTCGGCAACAAGAAGCCGTGAACTACGTCGGCGGCCCTCTTTTGGTGCTCGCCGGTGCTGGCTCCGGCAAGACCAGCGTGATCACCCGCAAGATCGCGCACCTGATCCAGAACTGCGGCTTTCGCGCGCAACATATCGTCGCCATGACCTTTACCAACAAGGCCGCGCGGGAAATGAAAGAGCGCGTAGGCACCCTGCTCAAGGGTGGCGAGGGGCGTGGCTTGACGGTGTCGACCTTCCACAACCTGGGCCTGAACATCATCCGCAAGGAACATGCACGGCTGGGCTATAAACCAGGGTTCTCGATTTTCGACGAGACCGACGTGAAAGCCCTGATGACCGACATCATGCAAAAAGAATATTCGGGCGATGACGGCGTCGACGAAATCAAAAACATGATCGGCTCGTGGAAAAACGACCTGATCCTGCCGCCCGAGGCCCTGGAAAACGCGCGCAACCCCAAGGAACAGACCGCCGCCATTGTCTATACCCACTACCAGCGCACGCTCAAAGCCTACAACGCGGTGGATTTCGACGATTTGATCCTGATGCCCGTGAAGCTGTTCCAGGAACATGCCGACATCCTGGAGAAGTGGCAAAACAAGGTTCGCTACCTGTTGGTGGATGAATATCAGGACACCAACGCCAGTCAATACCTGCTGGTAAAGTTGCTGATCGGTATGCGCAATCAGTTCACCGTGGTGGGCGACGATGACCAGTCGATCTATGCCTGGCGTGGTGCGCGCCCGGAAAACCTGATGCTGCTCAAGGATGACTATCCGTCGCTCAAAGTGGTGATGCTCGAGCAGAACTATCGCTCCACCAGCCGTATCCTGCGCTGCGCCAACGTGCTGATCTCGAACAACCCCCACGCCTTCGAAAAGCAGCTGTGGAGTGATATGGGTCACGGCGATGAAGTCCGTGTCATCCGCTGCCGCAACGAAGACGCCGAAGCCGAACGCGTCGCGGTGGAACTCCTCACCCTGCACTTGCGCACCGACCGGCCCTACAGTGACTTCGCGATTCTCTATCGCGGTAACTATCAGGCCAAGCTGATCGAGCTGAAGCTGCAACACCACCAGATCCCCTACCGCCTGTCGGGTGGCAATAGCTTCTTCGGCCGTCAGGAAGTGAAAGACCTGATGGCCTACTTCCGCCTGCTGGTGAACCCGGACGACGACAACGCCTTCTTGCGCGTGATCAACGTGCCGCGTCGTGAAATAGGCTCGACCACCCTGGAAAAGCTCGGCAATTACTCCACCGAGCGCAAGATATCGATGTACGCCGCCACCGATGAAATCGGCCTGGGCGAGCATCTGGACAGCCGTTACACCGACCGCCTGCAACGCTTCAAACGCTGGATGGATGGCGTGCGCCAGCAATGCTCGCAAAACGACCCCATCGCCGCGCTACGCAGCATGGTCATGGACATCGACTACGAAAACTGGCTGCGACAGAACAGCTCCAGTGAAAAAGCCGCCGACTACCGGATGGCGAACGTCTGGTTCTTGATCGAAGCGCTGAAGAACACACTGGAGAAAGACGACGACGGCAAAATGACCATCGAAGAAGCCATCGGCAAGCTGGTCTTGCGCGACATGCTCGAGCGTCAGCAGGAAGAAGAAGACGGCGCCGAAGGCGTGCAAATGATGACCCTGCATGCCTCCAAAGGCCTGGAATTCCCCTATGTGTTCATCATGGGAATGGAGGAAGAAATCCTCCCGCACCGCTCCAGTATCGAAGCCGACACGATCGAGGAAGAGCGCCGCCTGGCGTATGTCGGGATTACCCGCGCGCGGGAAACACTGGCCTTCACCTTTGCCGCCAAGCGCAAGCAATATGGCGAGATCATCGATTGCGCACCCAGCCGCTTTCTCGATGAACTGCCGCCGGACGACCTCGCCTGGGAAGGCAACGACGACACACCGGTAGAAGTGAAAGCCGTTCGCGGTAACACGGCACTGGCCGATATTCGGGCCATGCTCAAACGCTGAATTGATTATTTATTGCGCACATGTGCGCTGCCCGAGGAATCACCGTGGAAGCACTGCACAAGAAAATTCGCGAAGAGGGCATCGTCCTTTCCGACCAGGTGTTAAAGGTCGACGCGTTTCTTAATCACCAGATCGACCCGGCCTTGATGCAGCTGATTGGCAACGAATTCGCCACGCTGTTCGCAGACTCGGGCATCACCAAGATCGTCACCATCGAGGCCTCGGGCATTGCCCCCGCGATCATGACCGGCCTGAAACTGGGCGTGCCGGTGATCTTTGCGCGCAAACACCAATCGCTGACCCTGACCGAAAACCTGCTGTCGGCGACCGTGTATTCGTTCACCAAGCAAGTCGAAAGCACCGTCGCCATTTCGCCTCGGCACCTGACCAGCAGCGACCGCGTCCTGATCATTGATGATTTTTTGGCCAACGGCAGGGCCTCGCAGGCGCTGATTTCGATCATTAAACAAGCCGGTGCCAGTGTTGCAGGGCTGGGCATTGTGATCGAGAAATCATTCCAGGGCGGGCGTGCCGAACTCGACGCTCAGGGCTATCGCGTCGAATCCCTCGCCCGGGTGAAATCGCTGGAGGGTGGGGTGGTGACTTTTCTCGATTGATTGATGGCGAAGGCGGTGCTTCAGGCGCTGGGAGCAGTCGCCTGCAACCCGGCCAGCACCAACCGCTGATACAGCTCTTCAAGCAGCCCCTGCGGCTGCAAAAGCCGCATGCGTTCAAGCTGCGCCGGGAAGGCTGTCGGCTCCGGTGCGTCGAGGGTGGCTTTGCCCAATTGCAGAATCTCGGTGAGCTTGAGTTTGCTTTTCAGCCAGTTCAAGGCTCGCAGCAGGTCCCGCTCTTCCGCGCTGAAATCACAACCCAGCGGATACTCCGGGAACAACTGCACATAACGCGCTTGCAACGCCTGCAAACGTTCGGGGGTGTTTTCGCTAAAGCGCGGATCGAGGCGGAAGTCGCGGGGCAATTTGCCGATCTTTTGCGCCTGCTCGATCAAGCCTTCCTGGAAGCGTGAGTCACTGATATTCAGCAGCGCCTCGATCACCTTGGCGTCGGTTTTGCCACGCAGATCGGCAATCCCGTATTCGGTGACAATAATGTCCCGCAGGTGCCTCGGAATCGTGACGTGACCGTACTCCCAAACGATATTGGAACTGACCTCCCCGCCCGACTCGCGCCAGCTACGCAGCATCAACAGTGAGCGAGCCCCTTCCAGTGCATGCGCCTGAGCGACAAAATTGTATTGGCCACCCACCCCGCTCAACACTCGGCCGTCTTCCAGTTGATCGGCCACAGCGGCGCCCAACAGCGTCACTTTAAACGCGCTGTTGAGGAATCGTGCGTCGCGCCGTTGCAAGCGCTTGAGCTCTTCATTGCCGTACAGCTCGTTGATGTAGCTGATGGCGGTCATGTTGAAGCGCTCACGCTGAGCCAGTGAAAACTCGCGCAAGCGTTGATAAAAACTGCGAGGCCCCAGGAAAAAACCCGCGTGGACCACGACGCCTTCGGCATGGGCCGACTCGTCGAGCGTGCCATCGTTGGCCTGCCGTTGCAGGGCCGCGTCGGAGTAAACCTTACGCCGCACGATGCCGGCGTCCACCAGCACCAATAAACCGTTCACGAACATTTCGCTGCAACCGTACAGCCCCTGAGCAAACGGCTGCACCCCGCCTTCGCGCTCGATCAACGCCTGCCATGACGTGGTCGCGTCCAGATCCGCGAGCAGCGCGCGGTAAGTGGCGTTATCCGCTTGCCGCGCCAAAAGCGCCGCTGTCAGCGCATCGCCCATCGAGCCAATGCCGATTTGCAAGGTGCCGCCGTCGCGCACCAGGGTGCTGGCGTGCAAGCCAATGAAATGGTCCTGAAACCCGACCGGCATGTTCGGGGTAGAGAACAGGGTGCTGTGTTCTTCCTCCTCGAGCATCAGATCAAAGACGTCAGTACTGAGCTCCGAGTCGCCGAGCATGTATGGCAAGTCTGCATGGATCTGGCCGAGCAACAGGATTGTTTCACCGGCCGCACGGCGTTTGGCGATCATCGGCAGCAAATCAAGAGTGATGTCCGAGTTGCAACTCAGGCTCACGCGACCCGGACGTTGCGGATCATGAGCGATCAACTGCGCCACCAGATTAAGGCCATTGGCGTTGATGTCACGCGCAGCATGACTGTAATTACTGCTGACATAATCCTGCTGCGCCGCGTGGCTGTTGAGCAGGCTGCCGGGCTGCATAAAGAACTGCTCGACACGAATATTCGGCGGCAGGCTGTCGCGGCGCAGGTCCTCAAGGAAATCCAGTTCGGGGTAATCACCGAACACCCGTGCGACGAAGGGCTCAAGAAAACGCGCCTGCAAACCCTCACCCAGCGGCGGGCGCCCGAGACAGAGGGCGGTGTAGATCGTCAGCTGTCGTTGCGGCAGGCCTTTGACCCGCGCATACAACGCGTTAACGAAGCGGTTGGGCTTGCCCAGCCCCAGCTGCAGGCCCATGTGAATGTGCGCAGGCAACTGCGCCAGTACTTGATCGACTGCTTGTTCAATGGAACACGACTGCGTCATCTCACCCTCCTGGCACATCCTTGATTTCAGGTTGGACCGAGCTTGCCGGGTGTTTGCTGCAAAGGACAGGACTTCGAATCATTCGCCCACAAAAAAGCCGACACGAAGTCGGCTGTTTTTGTCACAGGCTGAATTACTTCAGACCGGACATTTTCTGAATCGCGCTTTTCAGCTCTGCATCAGAGCAATCTGCGCAAGTGCCTTTTGGCGGCATCGAGTTGATCCCGGTGATGGCTTTAGCAAGAATGCCTTCAAGACCGCCCTGCGTTTTGGCACGGTTGCCCCAGTCAGCCGCGTCACCGATTTTCGGCGAACCCAGCAAACCGGTGCCGTGACATGCATTGCAATGGCCTGCGATGATCTCATCAGCGGACTTGGCACCACCCGCGCCGCCAGCCGAAGCTGCGACGTCCATACCGGCGCACTCTTTACCCTGCACACATACTTGACCCACTGGATCAAGCCGCTTGGCCAGATCGTCACTTGTCGTGGCCTGAGCACCGACAGCCCAAAAGACCAATACGGCAGCTTGAACTGCCAGCATTTTATTAATTAGGTTCACGCGTACACCCTCATGGTGGCTAGTCACGCCCGCGGCCACGGTTTTGCGGGCGGGCGGAAGTATACCGGTTAGCCCGCCACTCTGAAACAACCCTATAGTCGCAGGGGTATTTACCAGCTGTCAGGCCCTGCAAATAGGCACCTTGTGCTCTCATTTCTGAGACGCGGCGCCTGTAAATGAAGCATTCAATCAAAAATTCGCGGGTGTTGCCGCGCTGATCAGCCGCGCAGGCACATCGAACGGATTACGAAAACGGTGTGGCTTGGTACTCTCAAAGTAGTAACTGTCGCCGGCTTCGAGGATGAACGTCTCAACGCCAACCACCAGTTCCAGCCGACCTTCGAGCAGGGTTCCGGTTTCTTCGCCTTCATGAACGAGCATTGCATCCCCGGTATCGGAACCCGGAGGATAGATCTCATTGAGAAATGTGATCGCCCGGCCTGGATGGGCCTTACCGACCAGCTTCATGGTGACGGCGCCGTCCGAAATGTCGATCAACTCACTGGCTTTATAAACCACTTGAGTCAGATTTTCTTGCTCCAACTCTTCCGAAAAGAACTCAACCATGGACATCGGAATACCGCCGAGCACCTTTCTCAGGGAACTGATCGAGGGGCTGACGCTGTTTTTCTCGATCATGGAAATGGTGCTGTTGGTCACGCCCGCTCGCTTGGCGAGTTCACGCTGGGAGAGACCTTTAAGCTTTCGAATGGATTGCAGTCGTTCACCGACGTCCAATGCGGGAGTCCTCCTATTGATCAGTTATGGTCGTTATGAACGGTATGATGGCAACAGCGTTCAGTATTTACAACACTTCGACCCGTAACGTGTTCGCAAAAGGACTAGCGGCTTATTCATGGAGGCTGCAATTCTGCCGACAGCTGCCGACAGCCGTCTGTCAGACTCCGGAATAGAGCCTTGGCACGCGGCGCAGGTTACAAAATATCTGGTAAGGGATTGTACCGGCGTGCGCGGCAACATCGCTGGCCAGCACGTTTTTGCCCCATAACTCGACCTGGCTACCCAGCCCGGCGCGTGGCAAATCGGTCAAGTCCACGCACAGCATGTCCATCGACACCCGACCCAGCAACCGGCTCGGCTGGCCGTCAATCGAGACCGGAGTGCCGGTCGGTGCCTGACGGGGATAACCATCGGCGTACCCCATGGCCACCACTCCGACACGCATCGAGCGATCCGTGATGAAACCACCGCCATACCCAATCGGTTCGCCCGCCGGCAACTCGCGCACGCAAATTACTTTCGACTCCAGTGTCATCACCGGCTGCAAGCGCTCAGCCACGCTCTGTGGCTGATCAAAAGGCGTGGCGCCGTATAGCATGATGCCGGGGCGGACCCAGTCACTAGGGACCTTCGGCCAGCCCATGACCGCAGGAGAGTTGCGCAAACTGACCTCTGCGGACAATCCCTGACGGGCCGCGTTGAAGACCGCCACCTGCTCGTCACTCCGCGAGCAATCCAATTCATCAGCGCGGGCAAAATGGCTCATCAAGACGATTTTTGCCACTTTTCCGCTGCTCAACAGGCGCTTGTAAGCCGCGTGGTAATCGGCGGGGTGCAAGCCGACACGGTGCATGCCCGAGTCCAGCTTGAGCCAGACGTTCAGCGGCTTGCTGATGCTCGCTTGCTCGATGGCGTCGAGTTGCCAAAGCGAATGCACCACGAACCAGAGGTCATGCTCGACGATCAGTGCCAGCTCGCTCGCCTCGAAAAAACCTTCAAGCAGCAAAATCGGCCCGCCAATCCCCGCCTCACGGAGTTCCAGCGCTTCTTCGATGCAGGCCACGGCGAACCCGTCGGCCTCGGCTTCCAGAGCTTGCGCGCACCGCACCGCCCCATGACCGTAGGCATCGGCCTTGACGACCGCAAGCGCTTTGGCGCCAGCGGTTTCACGGGCCAATTGGTAGTTGTGACGCAGGGCTTGGAGATCGATCAAGGCGCGGGCAGGACGCATGGCGGCGGGCTTCTAGGCGTTATGAGAATAAAAAAGCCCGACACCCATTAACAGGCATCAGGCGAAGGTTCTTGCAGATTAAGGCAATGCCGCAACGACCGACAGCTCAACCAGGATTTCCGGTTCGCACAGCTTCGACTCGACCGTTGCCCGGGCTGGAGCAACGCCTTTTGGCAGCCATTTATCCCAGACGCTGTTCATGCCGGCGAAATCCGCGTCGATGTCTTTCAGGTAGATGGTCACCGACAGAATCCGGGTCTTGTCGGTACCGGCCAAGTCCAGCAGACGCTCGATGTTGGCCAGCGTCTCCCGGGTTTGCTGCTCGATCCCGGCAGCCATGTCATCACCCACTTGCCCGGACAGGTACACGGTGCTGTTGTGGACAACGAGCTGACTCATACGATCATTGGTGAGCTGGCGCAGGATTGCCATGTTTTACGATCTCCTGGGTTTTACCGTAGCGAGAAATATCAAGGCCTTCGGCACTGATCTGTGGTGTTTTAAAGGCCATCAAGTCGGCCAGCAAACGGCCTGAACCGCACGCCATGGTCCAGCCAAGTGTGCCGTGACCGGTATTCAGGAACAGGTTGCGGAATGGCGTGGCGCCGACAATCGGGGTGCCGTCCGGTGTGGTTGGGCGCAGGCCGGTCCAGAAAGTGGCCTCCGTCAAATCACCGCCCTGAGGATAAAGGTCGCCGACGATCATCTCCAGTGTTTCGCGCCGACGTGGATTGAGCGATAAGTCGAACCCGGCGATCTCGGCCATACCGCCCACACGAATGCGGTTGTCGAAACGGGTAATGGCGACCTTGTAGGTCTCGTCGAGAATAGTCGACGTCGGGGCCATGGCCGGATTGGTGATTGGCACAGTCAGGGAGTAACCCTTGAGTGGGTAGATCGGTGCGCGAATGCCCAACGGCTTGAGCAACTGCGGTGAATAGCTACCCAGCGCCAGCACGTAGCGATCAGCGGTTTCCAGCTTGCCGTCGATCCACACGCCATTGATGCGATCACCTGCGTAGTCGAGGCGCTCGATGGACTGACCGAAACGGAACTCGACGCCCAACTTGACCGCCATTTCCGCCAGGCGGGTGGTGAACAACTGGCAATCGCCCGTCTGGTCGTTCGGCAGACGCAACGCACCGGCCAAAATATTAGTCACGTTGGCCAACGCCGGCTCGACCCGGGCGATGCCCGCGCGATCAAGCAGTTCGTAAGGCACGCCAGACTGCTGCAGAACAGCGATGTCCTTGGCGGCATTATCCAATTGTTCCTGAGTACGGAACAATTGAGTGGTGCCCAAGCTGCGGCCTTCGTACGCGATACCGGTTTCGGCACGCAACTCATCGAGGCAATCGCGGCTGTACTCGGACAAACGCACCATGCGCTCTTTGTTCACCGCATACCGGCTGGCCGTGCAGTTACGCAGCATTTGCGCCATCCACAGGTACTGATCAATGTCTGCGGTGGCTTTGATCGCCAACGGGGCATGACGCTGCAACAACCATTTGATCGCCTTGAGCGGCACGCCAGGCGCGGCCCATGGCGATGCATAGCCTGGCGAAACCTGGCCGGCGTTGGCGAAACTGGTTTCCATCGCGGCCGCAGGTTGACGGTCGACCACGGTCACCTCGAATCCAGCTCGGGCCAGATAATAGGCGCTGGCCGTACCGATCACGCCACTGCCAAGGACCAGAACTCGCATGTTAAATCCCTCAATCGCGGATATCCGCTGACGTTTGTTGTACAGAGCCAAGATATGCGCAGTATAAAAAGCAATGACCAGTGCTTTTCACTATATAAACACCTATATTTGGCGAGAATTCTCGGCAAAAATGGCTTTAGTAGAGGGGGTTTACCCATGCGCAC
Organism: Pseudomonas sp. 5C2; assembly: GCF_034314155.1. Taxonomy (NCBI): domain Bacteria; kingdom Pseudomonadati; phylum Pseudomonadota; class Gammaproteobacteria; order Pseudomonadales; family Pseudomonadaceae; genus Pseudomonas; species Pseudomonas sp. 5C2. Next base: position 897,734 of record NZ_JAVIWH010000003.1, read on the forward strand.
CCAGCACCAGTCAAAACGTGAGTTGGACAAGATTGACCGCAACATCCTGCGCATCCTTCAGGCGGACGGGCGGATCTCATTTACCGAGCTGGGAGAAAGGGTGGGATTGTCGACTACGCCCTGTACTGAGAGGGTCCGCAGGCTTGAGCGCGAAGGGATCATCATGGGCTACAACGCCCGACTCAATCCGCAAAGCCTCAAGGCCAGCCTGCTGGTGTTCGTCGAGATCAGCCTGGACTACAAGTCCGGCGACACCTTCGAAGAGTTCCGCCGCGCCGTGCTCAAACTGCCGCACGTGCTGGAGTGCCACCTAGTGTCCGGTGACTTCGATTACCTGGTGAAAGCGCGGATTTCAGAGATGGCTTCGTACCGCAAACTACTCGGCGATATCCTGCTCAAACTGCCGCATGTGCGCGAATCCAAGAGCTACATCGTCATGGAAGAAGTGAAAGAGAGTTTGAATTTGCCGATTCCGGAGTGACCTCTACACCAACACCTGTCGCGTAGTCGCGATGTATTCGTGGATCTGCTTTTCCGCCTTGGGATGGATCATCTCGACCGGCCGACGGCCATTGGGGCATGGCAGGGTCGGAGTGGTGCCGAACAACCGGCAGATCAGCGGACGCTCTTCATACACCGTGCAGCCATTTGGCCCCAGGTGCACACAGTTCAGCTCATCCATCGCCGCCTCTTGCTCTGCGGCGGTTTTGCGCGGCAAGCGCGCCATCTCTTCAGATGAGGTGGTGACCGGACCGCAGCAGTCGTGGCAGCCGGGCACGCACTCGAAAGACGGGATCTGCTGCCGAAGAAAGCGGATTTTCTGGCTGTTGCAGCTCATCGAGGCGTTTACCGAAAGAAAGACTAGGGCGTAATTTTGCCTCACTTGAGCCCCGGGTGACAGCGCCGCCCGACCGAACCTTGCTGGGCGGCGCAGCTCACGTCTATGCTGCATGACATTTTCAAAACACAAAAACCAGGATAAACCTCATGAACGCTCGCGTTCAGCAACCGCTCGCCAACGACCAGCATGCCGCTTCCTATTACGCCGCCAGCAGCCATCCGCAACCGGATCATCCGCCGCTGGCAGGCGAGTTGAGCGTCGATGTGTGCGTAGTCGGCGGTGGCTTTTCCGGGCTGAACACGGCCATCGAACTGGCAGAACGTGGCTTGAGCGTGGCGTTGCTGGAAGCGCGGAAAATCGGCTGGGGTGCCAGCGGGCGCAATGGCGGGCAACTTATTCGCGGCGTCGGCCATGGCCTCGATCAGTTCAACAACGTGATTGGCAGCGACGGCGTGCGCCAGATGAAACTCATGGGCCTGGAGGCGGTGGAAATCGTGCGCCAGCGCGTCGCCCGCTACCAGATCGACTGCGACCTGACATGGGGCTACTGCGACCTCGCCAACAAGCCGCGCGATCTCGACGGCTTAGCCGAAGATGCAGACGAATTGCGCAGCTTGGGCTATCGCCATGAACTGCGCCTGCTGCACGCGAACGAGATGCACAGTGTGGTCGGCTCGGACCGCTACGTCGGCGGCATGATCGACATGGGCTCGGGCCATCTGCACCCGCTGAACCTGGCATTGGGCGAAGCCGCCGCCGCTCGCTCGCTGGGCGTACAGATTTTCGAGCACTCAGCGGTGACGCGAATCGAGTACGGCCCGCGCGCGCGCGTGCACACCACTCAAGGTTCGGTGCGCGCCAATACGCTGGTGCTGGGCTGCAATGCCTACCTGAATGATCTGAACCCGGAACTCAGCGGCAAAGTGCTGCCCGCTGGCAGCTACATCATCGCCACCGAGTCGCTCAGCGAGGCGCAGGCCCATGAGTTGCTGCCACAGAACATGGCCGTCTGCGACCAACGGGTGACGGTGGATTATTACCGGCTTTCCGCAGACCGACGTCTGTTGTTCGGCGGTGCGTGTCATTACTCGGGGCGCGACCCGCAGGACATCGCGGCCTACATGCAGCCGAAAATGCTGGAGGTCTTTCCACAACTGGCCGGGACCAGGATCGACTATCAATGGGGCGGCATGATCGGCATCGGTGCCAACCGCCTGCCGCAGATCGGCAGGCTCAAGGACCAGCCCAACGTGTTTTACGCCCAAGCCTATTCCGGGCACGGGGTGAATGCCACGCACCTGGCCGGCAAGCTGTTGGCAGAAGCCATCAGCGGGCAACACAGCAGCGGCTTCGAGTTGTTTGCCAAGGTGCCGCACATGACCTTCCCTGGCGGCAAACACCTGCGCTCCCCGCTGCTGGCGCTGGGCATGCTCTGGCATCGGCTGAAAGCGCTGCGCTGACCGCCAGGCTTGGTTCAACCTCTCCAGAACGGCTTCAGGCCCTCGGCTCGGGCCTGCTCCAGGCTGATGCCAACGTCGCGCAACTGATTGGCATCCAGATCAAGCAGCGCTTTGCGGGTCACCCAGCGATGGCGGAACACGCCCCACCGGCTTAGCCCCGGTGGGCAGCCCGTCTGCACGCAAGGCGCTCGCCCCTCATGCAGCTCCTGGCTATGCAGCATCAGCCGTACATCGCTCAACCCGTTCATTTCCTGATCCCTCCATCACGCGTTCGTGTGATTTCATGATGACGGGCCGGGCAAATCCATTACAGATTCAAAAAAACCTTATTACTTCCATACAGACAACCCCATCGCGAGGCTGAATCCTGTATTTTGACGGAATCTGTACTGGTCAACTGAATCGATCGCCATCGAGAGTACGCCATGACGCTCTACGTCAATCTTGCCGCCCTGCTCGGCACTCGCATTGAAAACGGTTTTTATCGCCCTGGAGACCGGCTGCCCTCGGTCCGCGCACTGAGCCTGGAGCACGGCGTCAGCCTGAGTACCGTGCAACAGGCGTATCGCTTGCTGGAAGACAACGGGCTGGCATCGCCGAAACCTAAATCAGGTTATTTCGTCCCGTCCGGACGTACGATCCCCGCCCTGCCGGTGGTGGGACGACCGGCGCAACGGCCCGTCGAAATTTCCCAATGGGAACAAGTCCTCGAGCTGATCCGCAGTGTGCCCAATGCCAATGTGATCCAGCTCGGGCGCGGCATGCCAGACGTCAGCAGCCCGACCCTGAAACCCCTGCTGCGCGCGCTGGCCAAGATCAGTCGGCGCCAGGACATGCCAGGGCTGTATTACGACAACATCTACGGCACCCAAAGCCTGCGCGATCAGGTCGCGCGCCTGCTGCTGGATTCTGGGTGTCAGCTCTCGGCCAACGATCTGGTGATCACCACCGGCTGCCATGAAGCGTTGTCCACCAGCATCCGCGCCGTTTGCGAGCCGGGCGACATCGTGGCGGTGGACTCGCCAAGCTTTCACGGCGCCATGCAGACCCTCAAGGGCCTGGGCATGAAGGCCCTGGAAATCCCCACCGACCCCATTACCGGCATCAGCCTCGATGCGCTGGAACTGGCGCTGGAACAGTGGCCGATCAAAGCCATTCAACTGACCCCCAACTGCAACAACCCGCTGGGCTACATCATGCCCGAGGCGCGCAAGCGGGCCCTGCTGAGCCTCGCTCAACGCTTTGATGTGGCGATCATCGAAGACGATGTGTATGGCGATCTGGCCTACAACTATCCCCGACCGCGAACGATCAAATCCTTCGACGAAGACGGTCGCGTCCTCCTGTGCAGCTCGTTCTCGAAAACCCTGGCGCCAGGACTGCGCATTGGTTGGGTCGCGCCGGGGCGCTATCTGGAGCGGGTGCTGCACATGAAATACATCAGCACCGGCTCGACCGCCACTCAACCGCAACTGGCGATTGCCGAATTTCTAGAATCTGGGCACTACGAACCGCATTTGCGGCGGATGCGCGGGCAGTATCAGCGCGGTCGCGACCAGATGACCGATTGGGTTATGCGCTACTTTCCGGCAGGCACCCGTGTCAGTCGGCCCCAAGGCGGTTTTATGCTGTGGGTTGAGCTGGTTGAGGATTTCGACACCTTGCGCCTGAATCGCGCGTTGCTCGACCAAGGCGTACAGATCGCCGTGGGCAGCATTTTCTCGGCGTCCGGCAAGTACCGCAATTGCCTGCGGATGAACTACGCCGCCAAACCGACGGCGCAGATCGAGGACGCCGTGCGCAAAGTAGGCTCGACCATCACCCGCCTGCTGGCCGAGACGGAACCGGCCACCCACTGACGTTTGCCCCGCCATGCGGGGCTAGGGAAAAAAGGGCTCTAAGCCACGACCGGCTGCGCCCCGAACGCACCACGGCGCAGGGACAAAATCACCAGACCGAAGGAACCCGCGGCCATGAGCAATGGCAGGGCATGCCCACTGACCCATTGGCTGCCCGCGCCTGCCGCCAGTGGCCCGAGCAAGCAGCCGATCCCCCACAGCTGAGCGATGTGTGCGTTGGCACGAACCAGTGAATCATCGCGATAACGCTCGCCGATCAGAATCAACGACAAGGTGAACAACCCACCGGCGCTGGCACCGAACAACACCCACACTGGCCAGATCAGCACGGTATCAAGCAGCAGCGGAATCGCCAGACTCGACAGCATGAGTAACAGCGCACAGCCCGAAAACAGCGTGCGTCGAGAAACCCTGTCAGCCAGCGCACCAATCGGCAATTGCAGGAGCGCATCACCGACCACCACCGTGCTGACCATGAATAATGCGACTTCCGGGGTAAAGCCCTGGCGCAGGCAGTAGATCGGCAGCAAGGTCAGAATCATTGCCTCGAACGCCGCGAACAGTGCCACCGCCCAAGCAATCGCTGGCAGTCCTCGGCAAAAGCCAAACAGATCGCTGAAGGTCACGTTGCAGGCTTCAGCGCTGGGCGCGCCGGTACGCCCCAGCAGCAACAGCGGCGAACAGAGCAGCAGCACGACGCCAACCCAAAAACCGTAATCCGCTTCGGCGCCGATAATGCCCAGCAGCAGGGGGCCGGCCAGTTGGCTCAGGGCATAGCTGCTGCCATACAGCGCCACCAACCGGCCGCGCCAACGCTCGACCACCAGTTGATTGATCCAGCTTTCGCCAAGAATGAACACGATGGTCAGGATGACCCCGATCAACAGACGCAACCCTACCCAGACCCAATAGTTGGGCAACAAGGCCAGCAAACCGATGGACAACGCCCCGGCCCACAAGCACAGACGCATCAACAGTGGCGTCCCGAAGCGCGCGGCCAGGCGGCTGGCGAAACTCGCCCCGACCAGCACGCCAATCGCCGGCATCGCCGCCATCACTCCGATGGCAAAAGAACCGTAGCCCCAGCTTTCCAGGCGCAAGGACACCAACGGCATGCTCACGCCCAAGGCCAATCCGACACTCAAGACCGAGGCCAGAACAGCGAAATAAGTACCCCAACGCATTGCCCACGCTCCTGTGGATAACGTGTACCGACGATCAAAACAAAACAGCCGGGCTTCCTGATGTGGAGAGCCCGGCTGCTTTTCGGCTGTCTTGCACACCGCTTGCGCGAGTTTATTCGCGCCTACAGTGGATCAAAACCCTGAAGGAGCGAATTCATTCGCGACCTAGCCGGATTACAACTTGATCCAGGTCGCCTTCAGCTCGGTGTACTTGTCGAACGCATGCAGCGATTTATCGCGGCCGTTGCCCGACTGCTTGAACCCGCCAAACGGTGCGGTCATGTCGCCGCCATCGTACTGGTTGATCCACACGCTACCGGCACGCAGCGCCTTGGCCGTCAGATGAGCCTTGGACAGGTTAGCGGTCCACACAGCCGCCGCCAGGCCATAAGGCGTGTCGTTGGCGATCTGGATAGCTTCTTCCACGGTATCGAAGGCAATCACCGACAGCACTGGGCCGAAAATTTCTTCCTGAGCGATTTTCATCGCATTGCTGACGCCGTCAAAAATCGTCGGCTCAACATAAGTGCCGCCCGTTTCCTGCAGCGTGCGCTTGCCGCCTGCGACCAACGTGGCGCCATCGGCATGACCCGACTCGATGTAAGACAACACCGTGTTCAGCTGCTGGGTGTCGACCACCGCCCCCACATTGGTTTGCGGGTCCAGCGGATTACCTGGCTTCCAGGCCTTGAGTGCTTCGATCACCAGCGGCAGGAACGTGTCCTTGATCGACCGTTCGACCAGCAGACGCGAACCCGCAGTGCACACTTCGCCCTGGTTGAAGGCGATAGCGCCAGCAGCCGATTCGGCGGCGGCTTGCAGATCCGGTGCGTCGGCAAATACGATATTCGGGCTCTTGCCACCGGCTTCCAGCCAGATGCGCTTCATGTTCGACTCGCCGGAATAGATCAGCAATTGCTTGGCGGTTCTGGTCGAGCCGGTGAAGACCAGCGTATCGACATCCATGTGCAAGGCCAGCGCCCTGCCGACGGTATGACCATAGCCAGGCAGAACGTTGAGCACGCCCGCCGGGATACCGGCTTCAACCGCCAGTTGAGCGATGCGAATAGCGGTCAACGGAGATTTTTCCGACGGTTTGAGGATGACCGAGTTGCCAGTGGACAGCGCTGGACCGAGTTTCCAGCAGGCCATCATCAGCGGGAAGTTCCACGGCACGATGGCCGCCACAACACCGATGGGTTCGCGCGTCACCAGACCCAGTTGGTCATGGGGCGTGGCGGCCACTTCGTCGTAAATTTTGTCGATCGCTTCACCGCTCCAGCTCAGCGCCTGGGCGGCTCCAGGGACATCAATGCTCAACGAGTCGCTGATCGGCTTGCCCATGTCGAGGGTTTCGAGCAGGGCCAATTCTTCAGCGTTCTGTTTCAACAGACCGGCAAAACGGATCATCGCCGCCTTGCGTTTGACAGGGGCCAGACGTGACCACACGCCAGAGTTGAACGTAGCGCGGGCACTGTCGACAGCACGCTGGGCATCGGCAGCCTCGCAACTGGCAACCTGTGCCAGGACGCGGCCATCGACAGGGCTGATGCATTCGAAGGTGGCGCCAGAAACCGCAGCGGTGTATTCACCGTTGATGTAAGCACGGCCTTCGATCTTCAGATCTTTGGCACGCTGTTCCCAGTCAGCACGAGTCAGGGTGGTCATACGAGTGTCCTCCTGTTGTTTTTTGAATACGGATGGCATCAGCCAAGGGCAAACCCCACCCTAAACCAAGTGACTGGGAAATTTCCAATATATTTGACACTTCAGGCCAAACGGCGTTTTGTTGTTCATTTTATTCAACATGAAACGCGTTAGCGGGGAGCGAATCACGATGAACATCGAAAATATTGTCGACTTCAGCCAGGCCAACACCACGCCAGAACGCTACGTGCCCGCGCCAGAAAAAATCCTCAAGGGCAACCCGGAGCAAACCGTCTACAACCATTACAACAGCCCCTGCGGCCAACTCAGCGCCGGCGTTTGGGAAGGTGCAATCGGTCAATGGACGGTGAATTACACCGAACATGAGTATTGCGAAATCGTGCAGGGCGTATCGGTGCTACGCGACGAGGATGGCAACGCCAAAACCCTGCGTGCCGGTGATCGCTTTGTGATTCCTGCGGGCTTCAATGGCACCTGGGAAGTGCTGGAAGCCTGTCGCAAGGTGTATGTGGTGTTCGAACAAAAGGCCTGAGCAACAGCTGCCTTCACTGAAATTCAGGCACAAAAAAACCCGCCTTCTCAGGCGGGTTTTTTTGTAAGAAGCGAAATCAATTACTTGATTTTGGCTTCTTTGTAGATCACGTGCTTACGAGCAACCGGATCGAATTTTTTAATTTCGATTTTGTCCGGAGTGGTGCGTTTGTTCTTATCGGTGGTGTAGAAATGGCCTGTGTTAGCGCTCGACACCAAACGGATCAATTCACGCATGACTATCTCCCTTAGACCTTAGCGCCATTGGCGCGAATTTCGAGAAGAATGACATCAATGCCACGCTTGTCGATGATACGCATGCCTTTGGCAGATACGCGCAGACGCACAAAACGATTCTCGGACTCGACCCAGAAGCGGTGATGCTGCAGGTTCGGCAGGAAACGACGACGGGTTTTGTTGTTTGCGTGGGAAATGTTATTCCCGGTTACCGGACCCTTACCGGTAACTTGACATACTCTCGACATGCCTCAGCCCTCTAAAACCACATGCCCAACCCGGCATGGGTTGGCCGCTTAATCTCTCAGTCATTTGGCGCCAGGCGCCGCGTTTCTTTAGGGGTCTTACCGGCCACACCTACAAACGAAGGAACCGGGCCCCTAGAAAAGAGCGCTGCTTTATACCAGAAACACCGAGGTGCAACAACAGCGCATGCACATTACCTTGTTTTGGCAGACCGTGTTTTGCCTTCAGGCTCAACCCGTGCGGGCGCGGCAAGAAATATACCGCTCGTCGCACCAGACGGATTGTCCTGCGCCGATGCATAGTCTAGGGTAAGTCTCTCACCAGACTGCGCCCGCAGATGGGGCCCTCTCTGACAGGAATATCGCCATGCGTTTTACGCGTTTCGCAGCCCTTTCGCTCCTGCTCACGCCCTTTTTCAGCACATTGCCGGCTCAGGCTGCGACCACCCTCAGCGTCTGCACCGAAGCCAGCCCCGAAGGGTTTGATGTCGTGCAGTACAACTCGCTGACGACGACCAACGCCTCCGCCGACGTGCTCATGAACCGTTTGGTGGAGTTCGATGCGCAGAGCGGCAAACTGCTGCCCAGTCTGGCGGAAAGCTGGAGTGTCTCGGCGGATGGCCTGACCTACGACTTCAAACTACGCGCCGGGGTGAAGTTTCACCACACCGATTACTTCAATCCGACCCGTGACCTGACCGCAGAAGACGTGCAATTCAGCTTCCAGCGCATGCTCGACCCGGCCAACCCGTGGCATAAGGTCGCCCAAAGCGGCTTTCCGCATGCACAATCGATGCAGTTACCCACACTGATCAAGAATATAGAAGCACCTGACGCTCTCACCGTCCGCTTTACCCTCAACCACCCGGATTCGACCTTCCTGGCAACGCTGAGCATGGGCTTTGCGTCGATCTATTCCGCCGAATACACCGCGCAGCTACTGAAGGCGGGCACCCCGGAAAAGCTCAACAGCCAACCCATCGGTACCGGCCCATTCGTCTTCAAGCGCTTCCAAAAGGACGCTGTGGTGCGTTATGTCGCCAACCCGGACTACTTCAGCGGCAAGCCTGCCGTTGACGCGCTGGTGTATGCGATCACGCCGGACGCCAACGTGCGACTGCAGAAAATCCGCCAGAACGAGTGCCAGATCGCCCTTTCACCCAAACCTCTGGATATTCAGGCTGCCAGCAAAGACCCACAGCTGAAAATCGAAAAAACCGCAGCGTTCATGACCGCTTTTGTCGCGATCAACAGCCAGCACCCGCCGCTGGACAAGCCTGAAGTTCGCCAGGCGATCAACCTCGCTTTCGATAAAAACAGCTACCTCAAAGCGGTATTCGAAAACACCGCTGAAAACGCGACCGGGGTTTATCCGCCCAACACCTGGAGCTACGCCAAAGACCTTCCCGGCTATCAGCATAATCAGGCCAAAGCCCGTGAGTTGCTGGCCAAAGCCGGTATCAAGGAGGGCTTCAAAACCACGATCTGGACTCGCCCATCCGGCAGTTTGCTCAACCCTAACCCAAGTCTCGGCGCGCAATTGTTGCAGGCAGACCTGGCTGCAGTCGGGATCAAAGCCGAGATCAAGATCATCGAGTGGGGCGAGTTGATTCGTCGCGCCAAGGCTGGCGAGCATGACCTGCTGTTCATGGGCTGGGCAGGCGATAACGGCGATCCGGATAACTTCCTGACACCGCAGTTCTCCTGCGCCGCCGTGACCTCAGGAACCAACTTCGCCCGTTATTGCGACCAGGGCCTGGACAAACTGATCAGCGCAGGCAAAGCCACCAGCGATCAAGCCGAGCGCAGCGCCTTGTACCTCAAGGCTCAGACGCAAATCCAGCAACAGGCCTTGTGGCTGCCGCTGGCACACCCCACCGCTGCCGCACTGACGCGCAAAGACGTACAGGGTTATCAGGTGAGTCCATTCGGTCGCCAGGACTTTTCCCACGTCACATTGAAGTAGATACAGAACGAAAATAGCGCGCTGTACACTTTTCGTACGACCAACAGGCCGCGCACCCACCGTGCGCGGCCTGTGCTTCTCACATCAAGCCGGCTTCCACCATCGACAACGGGTCGCCATCACCGATGATGAAGTGATCGAGCACCTTCACGTCGATCATGTCCAGAGCGTCCTTGAGCAGGTGGGTCAGCTTGCAGTCATCCTCGCTGGGGTCGGGCACGCCGGACGGATGGTTGTGGCACAGGATCAACGCCGCCGCATTGTGCGCCAGGGCGCGCTTGACCACTTGCCGGGGATGGACCTCGGCGCAGCTGATCGACCCTCGAAACAACGCCTCGAACGCCAACACCCGATGCTTGGTGTCCAGAAACAGGCAGGCGAAAACCTCGTGCGGCTCGTGCCTGAGCTGCGCCTTGAGGTAATCGCGCACCCCTTGCGGGTTCTCCAGGCTTGAATCGCGCTTCAAACGTTCGGCCATATGCCGACGAGACATCTCCATCACCGCCTGCAACTGCGCGAACTTTGCGGGGCCCAGCCCCAACTCCAGACAGAAGGTTTGCAGGTCAGCCTCCAGCAACGATCTGAGGCTGCCGAATTGCTTCAGCAAATGTCGCGCAAGGTCCACGGCGCTTTTTCCGGTAACACCCGTGCGCAAAAAAATCGCCAACAGTTCGGCATCGGAAAGGCTCGCCGCCCCCTGCTCAAGAAGCTTCTCCCGCGGACGCTCGGCCGCAGGCCAATCACGAATACTCATAGCACCTCCATGTGTGTGGGGACCGCTGTTCCCGTGCGGTCGCTGTGCTATCTTAGCCCATCTTTTTTGCGCGGCGATCTGGCCTGGGGAGGCGTCATCGCCGTCGCGTTCACTCGACTAAAAGGCACGCCTATGCAGCGGCTGTATCGAAAACGCATTGTTCTCGGCGTCGGCGGCGGCATCGCCGCCTACAAGAGCGCCGAGCTGGTCCGTCGGTTACGCGATCAGGGCGCAGAAGTGCGTGTTGTCATGACCCGCGGCGGCAGTGAGTTCATCACGCCTCTGACCATGCAAGCCTTGTCCGGTAATCCGGTGCACATGGATTTGCTCGACCCGGCAGCAGAAGCCGCCATGGGCCATATCGAGCTGGCCAAGTGGGCCGACCTGGTGCTGATCGCCCCGGCCACCGCCGACCTGATCGCGCGCCTGGCCCAAGGCATCGCCAATGACCTATTGACCACCGTCGTGCTGGCCACTGACGCCTCTGTAGCGATTGCGCCAGCCATGAACCAGGCGATGTGGCGCGATCCAGCGACGCAGGCCAACACCCACCTGCTCGAAGAGCGCGGCATGCGCATGTTCGGTCCTGCATCGGGCAGCCAGGCCTGCGGTGATGTCGGCTTTGGCCGCATGCTCGAAGCGGACGAACTGGTGCAACGTGCCGCCGATTGTTTCCGGCGCGAGTCGCTGACCGGCAGGCACGTCCTGATCACCGCCGGCCCGACCCAGGAAAACATCGACCCGGTACGCTACATCACCAACCACAGCTCGGGGAAAATGGGGTTTGCCTTGGCCGAAGCGGCGGTTGAAGCTGGCGCACGGGTGACCTTGATCACCGGCCCGGTCAATCTGCCAACCCCGGACCGCGTCACCCGGATCGACGTGGTCAGTGCGCGCGACATGCTCGCCGCCTGCGAAGCCGCGATCCCCTGCGATCTGTTTATCGCCTCCGCAGCGGTGGCCGATTACCGTCCCGAAGTGGTCGCACCGCACAAGCTCAAGAAAGACCCCAGCAACGGTGACGGCCTGCTGTTGCAGATGGTCCGCAACCCGGACATTCTTGCCACCATTGCTGGCCGCCCGGACCGTCCATTCAGTGTCGGCTTCGCTGCCGAAACCGAACATCTGCTCGACTATGCTGCACGCAAGCTCAAGGACAAGAACCTGGACCTGATCGTCGCCAACGATGTGGCTAACCCCAGCATCGGTTTCAATAGCGAAGAGAATGCGTGCAGCGTGATTGACCGGGCACTGCACGAAACTTTTTTTGCCCAGACCAGCAAAGGCAAAATTGCCCGCCAGCTGATCACTTTTATCGCCGACCGTCTGAACCAGGTTTAATCACGCATGCATGCTTTACAAGCCAAGATCCTCGACCCCCGCATTGGTAGCGACTTCCCTCTTCCGGCCTACGCCACCGAGGGCTCCGCCGGTCTCGACCTGCGCGCGATGCTGCAAGAAGACACGATCATCGAACCGGGCCAGACCCTGCTGATCCCCACAGGGCTGTCGATTTACATTGGCGATCCCGGCCTCGCCGCGTTGATTCTGCCGCGTTCGGGCCTTGGCCATAAACACGGCATCGTGTTGGGCAATCTGGTCGGTTTGATCGACTCCGATTACCAGGGCGAGTTGATGGTGTCCTGTTGGAATCGCGGCCAGACCGCCTTCAAAATCTCAATCGGCGAACGCCTTGCTCAACTGGTGCTGGTGCCGGTCGTACAAGCGCACTTCGAGTTGGTCGAAGAGTTCGACGAAAGCCAGCGTGGTGCTGGCGGTTTTGGTCACTCAGGCAGCCACTGAAACACCGTCTAAAATGGCCACTTGAACCCTGACCCGGCCGTTTGGGCCCTAACGGGCACCAAACGGCTCAGGAAAGACCCTTTGCGATTCAGGATGAATACCGGGGAGAGGTGATGTGAAAGGCTTTAAGCGCACCGCCACAGCAAGCAACCACTCGCAACCCCCCGACAGTCCGTCATCGGCTGCCCGTCAGCCCATTCTTTCGCCCGGCCTTGTTTCGGCTGTCGCAGGGCTACTCACGGCCAGCGTGTTGTTGTGGCTGGCGTTATTCAGCCAGCCGCACCAGCAAACCCGGCTCAGCCAGGCTTGGGGTTCTAGCCAGGCCAGCGCCTTGGGCCTGGCACTCAAACAACTGAACGCCGAGACGCAAACCGCCGCGCTCGACGGCGCACTTGCTCAAGCACTGCAAAGCAAAGACCCGACCTCGATCAGCCAGGCTGAAAATCAGCTGCGCTATCACGACAGCGTGGTGGGCGCACGGCTCAACCCTCTCGGCCGGACCGACGTGGATGCACAAGCTCCCGTGCCGGTGAATTTTTCCACCCTGGACATGCTCAACAAAGCCGCACTCGGCCAGACGCCCTCCCCCGAAGCGCGCAAAGTCGGCGAGCGCTGGCTGGTCTATAGCGTTGCGCCGCTGCGGGCGAGCCCGGGCGCACCGATCACCGGCACGCTGTTGCTGGCGTTCGACCTGCAACGGGTGCTGAGCGCGCTGCCGGTTTTGCTCACTGATATTGGTCAGGTCCAGGTAACCCAAGAGTTCGGCGCCAGTCCCGGGCAAGTTCTGCTGCAACGCGGTCAGCCTGCAGCAGGTTCGTCACAGGCGTTCGACACCGGCCAACCCAACTGGAAACTCGACTTCACGCCGGGCCCGGCGCTCGATTCATCAGTGCCCTGGCTGTTTCTGGCGCTGGCGGCGCTGGTTGCGCTGGCCGGTGTTGTGCTTGGGCTGTACCTCAACGACAGCGCCTTGCAGCGGCGCATTTCGGCAGACGCCCGACAGCTGGACCAACTGCTTCAAGAACTCTCAGGCGGAAAAGCCGTCAAAGCTTTCGGATTAAGCCTGCCAGCCCTGAATGGGTTGGCCCAGAGCCTGGCCAGATTTTCGGTGCGTAATGCGCCATCGACCACGGTCCAAGACAAGAACCGCTTCAATAACGACTTAGCGACAAGCAGTGCCCCAGCGTCGACTCAGCCCAATGCCCCGCGTACTGAGTGGGTCGATCCGCTGTTTCAAGATACCGACATTCTCGATATCGACTTCCTCGACGAAAACCAGGACTTCCTGAGATTGGAGCACCCCCCAGTTATGAGCAGTACAGCATTGGTGGCACCTAAATTTCCTGACACCATCTTCCGCGCCTACGATATTCGTGGCGTCGTCGGTGACACCCTCTTCGCAGAAACGGCTTACTGGATTGGTCGCGCCATCGGCTCCGAGAGTCTGGCCAAGAATGAACCTAACGTCTCCGTAGGCCGCGATGGCCGCCTGTCCGGCCCGGAACTGGTACAGCAACTGATTCAGGGCCTGCACGACAGCGGCTGCCACGTCAGCGATGTCGGCCTGGTACCGACCCCTGCGCTCTATTACGCCGCCAACGTGCTTGCCGGTAAAACCGGTGTGATGCTGACCGGCAGCCACAACCCGCGAGACTACAACGGCTTCAAGATCGTCATTGCTGGCGACACCCTGGCCAATGAACAGATCCAGGCTTTGCACACGCGCCTGAAAACCAACGATCTGACCACCGGCAAAGGCAGCATCGAGAAAGTCGACATTCTTGATCGCTACTTCAAGCAAATCACCGAAGACGTTGTCCTCGCCCGACGCATGAAGGTCGTGGTCGACTGTGGAAACGGCGCGGCGGGCGTCATCGCTCCGCAACTGCTTGAAGCCCTGAACTGCGAAATCATCCCGCTGTTCTGCGACGTCGACGGCAACTTCCCGAACCACCACCCTGATCCAGGCAAACCGGAAAACCTCGTTGACCTGATCGCCAAGGTCAAGGAAACCGGTGCCGACCTGGGCCTGGCCTTCGACGGTGACGGTGACCGCGTAGGCGTCGTCACCAACACCGGCAACATCGTGTTCCCGGATCGCTTGTTGATGCTGTTCGCCAAAGATGTAGTGTCACGCAATCCCGGTGCCGATATCATTTTCGACGTCAAATGCACCCGCCGCCTGACCCCGTTGATCCGCGAATACGGCGGTCGTCCGGTGATGTGGAAGACCGGTCACTCGCTGATCAAAAAGAAGATGCGCGAAAGCGGTGCGCTGCTGGCAGGCGAAATGAGCGGGCACATCTTCTTCAAGGAACGCTGGTTCGGTTTCGACGACGGCATCTACAGCGCGGCACGCCTGCTGGAAATCCTCAGCCAGGAGAAAGGCACCGCTGAAGAAGTCTTCGCGACCTTCCCGAATGATATTTCCACACCGGAAATCAATATCGATGTGACGGACGTGACCAAGTTCAGCATCATTGAAGCGCTGCAACGCGATGCCCAATGGGGCGACGCACAGTTGACCAGCATTGATGGTGTGCGAGTGGACTACCCCAAAGGCTGGGGTCTGGTGCGTGCATCCAACACCACGCCGGTCTTGGTATTACGCTTCGAGGCCGATACTGAAGCCGAATTGCAGCGCATCAAGGACGTGTTCCACGCCCAGCTCAAGAACGTTGCGCCCGACCTCAAATTACCGTTTTGAATGAACCCTTGTTTTCACTGGAGCCCTGAATGACCCTCGAACACGATGCCGCTGCTAATGTAGCCAAAGTTTTGTCCGAAGCGCTGCCTTACATTCGCCGATTTGTCGGCAAGACGCTGGTGATCAAATACGGCGGCAACGCTATGGAGAGCGAGGAGCTGAAAACCGGCTTTGCGCGCGATATCGTGCTGATGAAAGCCGTCGGTATCAACCCGGTAGTGGTTCACGGCGGGGGCCCGCAAATCGGCGACCTGCTCAAGCGCCTGTCCATCGAAAGCCACTTCATCGACGGCATGCGCGTCACTGACGCACAAACCATGGACGTGGTGGAAATGGTCCTGGGCGGCCAGGTCAACAAGGACATCGTCAACCTGATCAACCGCCACGGCGGCAGCGCCATTGGCTTGACCGGCAAAGACGCTGAACTGATTCGCGCGCGAAAGCTCACGGTCACCCGGCAGACGCCAGACATGACCAAGCCGGAAATCATTGATATCGGCCAGGTCGGTGAAGTGGTCGGGGTTAACACCGACCTGCTGAACATGCTGGTCAAAGGCGACTTTATTCCGGTGATCGCGCCCATCGGCGTTGGCCCTAACGGTGAGTCGTACAACATCAACGCCGACCTGGTTGCAGGCAAAGTCGCCGAGGCCCTCAAGGCCGAAAAACTGATTTTGCTGACCAACATCGCCGGCTTGATGAATAAACAAGGCGAAGTCCTGACCGGACTGACCACCGAACAAGTCGATGGCCTGATCGCCGACGGCACCATCTACGGCGGCATGCTGCCCAAGATCCGGTGCGCACTGGAAGCGGTTCAGGGCGGAGTCAACAGCTCGCACATCATCGACGGGCGCGTGCCCAATGCCGTGCTGCTGGAGATCTTCACCGACAGCGGCGTCGGCACCCAGATCACCAATCGCAAGCGGCATTGATTGATCGATACGTCACGCACAACTGAAAGGCCCCGTCCGGTTCACACCGGACGGGGCCTTTTTTTTCAGAGCCTATCAATGCTGTAACTGCTGAACCCGCACTCGATCAACCGCAAAATCGGCCTCAGCCTGTTTGCGCGAACCCTGATAACGCTCGACTTCAGCCTTGAGGCTTTGCTGGTCGTCACGCAGGCTGTTCATCTGATCGAGTAACGGCTGCGGTACGGCACGACCGGCACGTTCCTGGGCCGCAGCCTGCCCCTGAAGAGTGCTCTGCTGAGAGATCAAGCCTTGCAGATTGCCCTGTGCCACGGCAATCAAGGCATCCAGCTCGGCGAGCTTGCGGGTCTTGGCACTGTCGACATCGCTCACGCTGCTGTACAAATGCAGCAGTTGAGCATTGGCGTCGGCCTTGGCCTTGTCGGTCTGCTGACGCTGGATTTCCTCTGCCGTGGGGGCTGGCGGCACGACCTGTATCACTCGGCCTCGCTCATTGAGCACCTGGTAACCTTTGCCGACATACTCCGGCGGCACGCCTTGACGGTCGAGAACGATCCCACCCTTGTTGTCGACGTAGCGATAGAGCAACACAGGCGTTTTATCAGCAGCCTGTACAGCCATCACATTCAACGCCAATAGCAGCCCCGCGGTGTTCAGCTTGAGCATAAATGCAGCATCCTCAAATTCCGTACTGCGTCCGATAAGCCTCGACCGCAGGCAAATATTGCTTGAGTTGTGGGTCATCGGCCAAAAATTGCAGCACCTGATTCAAGGACACGATGCTGATCACCGGGATACCGAAGTCACGTTCGACCTCCTGAATCGCCGACAGCTCACCATTGCCGCGTTCCTGACGATTCAGCGCGATCAACACACCGGCCGCTGTCGCGCCCTGGTCCTTGATGATCTGCATGACCTCACGAATGGCCGTACCGGCAGTGATCACATCGTCGATGATCAACACGTTGCCTTGCAATGGCGCGCCGACCAGGCTTCCGCCTTCGCCGTGAGCCTTGGCTTCCTTGCGATTGAAGCACCATGGCAGATCCAGCTGATGATGTTCAGCCAAGGCCACGGCCGTCGTGGCCGCCAGGGGAATGCCCTTGTAGGCCGGGCCGAACAGAACATCGAAAGAAATGCCGCTCTCAACCACCGCCTGGGCGTAGAAACGACCGAGCTGAGCCAGGGCAGAACCGCTGTTGAACAGGCCGGCATTGAAGAAATATGGACTGGTCCGTCCAGACTTCAAAGTGAACTCACCGAAGCGCAAAACACCGCGATCGATGGCAAAACGAATGAAGTCGCGCTGATATGCCTGCATGAAAAAAGCCCCAAATACCACGGATTTAGCTAATTAGGTAGAGCTCGGGTATCATACACGCACGTGATTTTTGGGGCCATTTATGCGGATCATCAGTGTGAACGTAAATGGCATTCAGGCTGCAGTCGAGCGTGGTTTGCTCAGTTGGCTACAAGCCCAGAATGCTGACGTCATCTGCCTACAGGACACCCGCGCCTCTGCCTTTGAACTGGACGACCCAGCCTTCCAACTGGATGGCTACTTCCTTTATGCCTGCGATGCTGAAGTCCCTGCCCAAGGCGGTGTGGCGCTCTACTCGCGGTTGCAACCAAAGGCTGTTATCAGCGGACTTGGCTTCGAAACAGCCGACCGTTACGGGCGCTATCTGCAAGCGGATTTCGACAAGGTCAGTATTGCGACCTTGCTGCTTCCTTCGGGAATGAACGGCGACGAAGACTTGAACCAGAAGTTCAAGCTTATGGACGATTTCGCGCGCTACCTGGATAAGCAACGACGCAAGCGTCGTGAATACATCTATTGCGGCTCGCTGTATGTCGCGCAACAGAAGCTAGATATCAAAAACTGGCGTGACAGCCAGCAATCTCCAGGCTTTCTTGCGCCAGAACGCGCATGGATGGACGAGATTGTCGGCACCATGGGCTATGTCGACGCCCTGCGTGAAGTCAGCCGTGAAGGCGATCAGTACAGCTGGTGGCCGGATAACGAACAAGCCGAAATGCTCAACCTCGGTTGGCGCTTCGACTATCAACTGCTGACCCCGGGTCTGCGCCGCTTCGTACGCAGCGCTCGCCTGCCACGTCAGCCACGCTTCTCGCAGCACGCTCCATTGATTGTGGATTACGACTGGACGTTGACCATCTGACGTCCAGCCGCCCACAAAAAAGCCGACTTCGTGTCGGCTTTTTTGCGGCCGCTGGTTTTGCGTTACTTGATCAAGCGCCAGGTAAACGGATACCGATAGGCAATCCCGTCGTTGGCCTTGACCCCGCCGATAATGGTCAACACCAGCGCGCCGACGCCGACCAGTACCAACAGCGGGAAGCCGATAATCACGACCATCAACAGGAAGCAGATCATTGCGGCAATCGCCACGGTGATCTGAAAATTCAGAGCTTCCTTGCCTTGGGCATCAATGAAAGGATCGGTCTCTTTCTTGATCTGCCAGAGAATCAATGGCCCCAGCAGATTGCCGAAAGGGAAGATCAGGCCGAAAAACGCCGCAAAGTGACAGAGCATCGCCCATTGACGAACCTCGGCACTGGGGGTCGGTAGCGGAAGCTGGCTGTCACTCATGATGCTTATCCTTAGCAGGTGTGATGGCTGAATCTATACCCGTGCCGATCAGTCGGCCAGCGCAGCTCGCTGCAGTTCGAACAGCTCGGCCATGCCGATGTTCGCCAATGCCAGCATCGCGTTCAGCTCTTCTGGCTGGAACGGCGCGCCTTCAGCGGTGCCCTGGACTTCGATAAAGCCGCCAGCACTGGTCATCACCACGTTGAGATCGGTCTCGGCAGCGGAGTCTTCCAGGTAGTCGAGGTCAAGTACTGGCTCACCCTGATACATACCCACCGACACCGCAGCAATCATCTGCTTGAGTGGATCGCCACCTTTGAGGCCGCCGCGCTTCTTGATGACTTTCAAGGCATCGACCAACGCAACCATGGCACCGGTAATGGACGCGGTACGCGTACCGCCATCGGCCTGGATCACATCGCAATCGACATACAGCGTCACTTCGCCCAGCTTGGACATGTCCAACGCTGATCGCAGGGAACGACCGATCAAACGTTGAATCTCCAGGGTACGCCCGCCTTGCTTGCCACGGCTCGCTTCACGCTGGTTACGATCACCAGTGGCGCGCGGCAGCATGCCGTACTCAGCCGTCAACCAGCCTTGGCCCTGACCTTTAAGGAAGCGCGGCACGCCGCTCTCGACGCTGACCGTGCAAATCACTTTGGTGTCACCAAACTCGACCAGTACAGAACCCTCGGCGTGTTTGGTGTAGTTGCGGGTGATGCGGATCGAGCGGAGCTGATCGGCAGCGCGGCCACTTGGACGTTTCATTTGGGAATACCTGTACTGAGACGGAAAACTGCCGGGCATTATAGAGGTCACAACCCGAGCTGGGCACCTCTAATAAAGTTGCCGGGCCGATTCGGAGCTGCCAACAGCATTGCAGCCTGCACAAGAGCGACGCTCGGTAACGCCTTATGGCGTCGCCAGTTTGGGAGCATGCACCGCACTGCGCTACAATCCTGCGCCTTCGAAGCCTGTCGGCTATTTGTGACATTTATTCGGGCAGTCCTGCGCCCACGACAGTCTTCTCACCGACTGAACCCACGAGGTATTTCCCATGGTGCACAGCATGACGGCCTTCGCCCGAGTAGAACGGGCCGGCACCCAAGGCACGCTGAGCTGGGAACTGCGCTCGGTCAATCATCGTTATCTTGAGCCGCACCTGCGCCTGCCGGAGTCCTTTCGCGACCTGGAAGGCGCGGTCCGCGAAGCTCTGCGTCAGGGCTTGTCGCGCGGCAAGGTGGAATGCACGTTGCGCTTCACCGAAGAAACCGCTGGCAAACCGCTGCAGGTTGATCTCGAGCGCGCCGCACAATTGGTCGCCGCAGCAGAGACCGTAGCCAGCCTGATCAAGCAACCGGCCCCTCTGAATCCGCTGGAAGTACTTGCCTGGCCCGGCGTATTGGTGGCCGATGCCAGCGATCCGCAGGCGCTCAATAACGATGCACTGGCCCTGTTCAGCGAGGCGTTGAGCGAACTGAAAGCCGGTCGCGGCCGTGAAGGTGCCGACCTGGCCAAACTTCTAGACGAACGGCTAGTCTCGATAAACGAAGAAGTCGCAACCCTGCGTACGCTGGTGCCTCAGATGCTTGCGACCCAGCGCCAAAAGGTAATGGATCGCTTTGCCGACATGAAGGCCGAGCTTGATCCTCAGCGCCTGGAACAGGAAATGGTCCTGCTCGCACAGAAAAGTGACGTCGCCGAAGAACTGGACCGTCTCAGCACCCACGTTACCGAGGTGCGTCGCGTCCTCAAGACGGGCGGACAAGCAGGTCGGCGCCTGGACTTCCTGATGCAGGAACTCAACCGCGAAGCCAATACATTGGGCTCCAAAGCCTTCGACCCGCGCAGCACTCAAGCGGCGGTCAACCTCAAGGTGTTGATCGAGCAGATGCGTGAACAAGTGCAGAATATTGAGTAAGGCTACCCCAACATGACCCACAGTACCGGCACCCTTTATATCGTTTCTGCACCTTCTGGCGCGGGCAAAACCAGCTTGGTAAAGGCCCTGATCGACGCCCAGCCGCAGATCCGTGTCTCGGTCTCGCACACCACGCGCGCCATACGTCCGGGCGAAGTCGACGGGGTGAACTATCACTTTGTCGACCGCGCCGAGTTCGTGCGGATGATCGAGCACGGCGATTTTCTCGAACAGGCCGAAGTCTTCGGCAATATGTACGGCACCTCGCAGAGCCGCCTGCAGCAAACGCTTGATGAAGGCCATGACCTGATTCTGGAAATCGACTGGCAAGGGGCTGAACAAGTCCGCAAATTGCTGCCGGACGCACGCTCGATTTTCATCCTGCCACCGACCCAGCAAGCGTTGCGTCAACGCCTGACCAACCGCGGCCAGGACAGCGACGAGATCATCGAAGGACGCATGCGTGAAGCCGTCAGCGAGATGAGCCATTATGTGGAATACGATTTCATTGTGATCAACGATGACTTCGCCACCGCCCTGGAAGACCTTAAAGCGATCTTCCGCGCCAACCAGTTAAAGCAGAAACCACAACAGCAGCGTTTCAGCGATTTGCTTCGTCAACTGCTGGCTTGAAATACCGCTTTCGGGCATTTTAAACGTGCGTAAGCAACGTATTGGGGTGCCCCTGAAAAATCAGCGCTTCCCTAAACGCTGGTGTTTTTTTAAACTGTTCAGTCCGCTCGCCCATCCGGGCACCGCGCATACTGCATTTGCTACGAGGAATACCCATGGCCCGCGTGACCGTTGAAGACTGCCTAGACCACGTCGTTAATCGCTTTGAGCTGGTCATGCTCTCTACCAAGCGTGCCCGTCAATTGGCGACCGGCGGTAAAGAACCGAAACTGCCTTGGGAAAATGACAAGCCTACCGTTATGGCTCTGCGTGAAATCGCAGCGGGCCTGATGAATTACGCAGTCATTGCAGAAGCTGAAATCGTTGAAGATGAGCCGTTGTTCGGTAACTTCGAGGACGAGTCCAACGAGGCCGTCTAAGTCTATGCCTGGTCGACGTAGTACGGCACAGGGCAAAAGCCATCGGCAGGGGGTAACACCTTGCCGAGCATAGACGCCCTCGCCGATCGTCTGTCGGCCTACCTCGGTAAAGACCAGGTCAATCTGGTCCGCCGAGCGTATTTCTATGCCGAACAAGCCCACGATGGCCAACGCCGTCGTAGCGGTGAAGCCTACGTCACGCACCCTCTAGCGGTCGCGAATATCCTTGCCGACATGCACATGGACCATCAAAGCCTGATGGCGGCCATGCTGCATGACGTGATTGAAGACACCGGAATTGCCAAGGAAGCGCTCTGTGCGCAGTTCGGCGAAACCGTAGCCGAATTGGTCGATGGGGTCAGCAAGCTGACTCAGATGAACTTCGAGACCAAGGCCGAGGCGCAAGCTGAAAACTTCCAGAAAATGGCCATGGCCATGGCGCGCGATATCCGCGTGATCCTGGTCAAGCTGGCTGACCGGCTGCACAACATGCGCACGCTGGAAGTCCTGTCCGGAGAAAAGCGCCGGCGGATCGCCAAGGAAACCCTGGAAATCTATGCGCCCATCGCCAATCGCCTGGGCATGCACAGCATTCGCATTGAGTTCGAAGACCTCGGGTTCAAGGCCATGTACCCAATGCGCTCCTCACGTATTGGCCAAGCGGTCAAACGGGCACGGGGCAATCGCAAAGAGCTGGTCAACAAGATCGAGGAGTCCCTGAGCCATTGCCTGGCCGTGGACGGTATCGAAGGCGAAGTCAGCGGTCGGCAGAAACACCTGTACGGCATCTACAAGAAGATGCGCGGCAAACGCCGGGCCTTCAACGAAATCATGGACGTTTACGCGTTCCGCATCATCGTCGACAAAGTCGACACCTGCTACCGCGTGCTGGGTGCTGTGCATAATTTGTACAAACCGCTGCCCGGGCGCTTCAAGGATTACATAGCGATTCCCAAGGCCAACGGCTACCAGTCCCTGCATACGACGCTGTTCGGTATGCATGGCGTGCCTATCGAAATCCAGATCCGCACCCGTGAAATGGAAGAGATGGCGAACAACGGGATCGCGGCGCATTGGCTGTACAAATCCAATGGCGACGAGCAGCAACAAGGCACGCATGCCCGCGCTCGTCAGTGGGTCAAAGGCGTGCTGGAAATGCAGCAGCGTGCCGGCAACTCGCTGGAATTCATCGAAAGCGTGAAGATCGACCTGTTCCCGGACGAGGTCTACGTGTTCACGCCCAAAGGCCGGATCATGGAGCTGCCCAAAGGCTCCACGGCGGTCGATTTCGCTTACGCAGTCCACACCGATGTCGGCAACAGCTGCATAGCCTGTCGGATCAATCGTCGCCTGGCACCGCTCTCCGAGCCGCTGCAAAGTGGCTCGACGGTTGAAATCGTCAGCGCGCCAGGTGCGCGTCCGAACCCGGCGTGGCTGAATTTCGTGGTCACCGGTAAAGCTCGCACGCATATTCGCCACGCCCTCAAGCTGCAACGCCGCTCTGAATCCATCAGCCTGGGCGAACGCCTGCTGAACAAGGTGCTCAACGGCTTCAATAGCACCCTGGAGAAGATTCCCGCCGACCGCGTGCAAATGATCCTTACCGAGTACCGCGTGGAGGTTATCGAAGACCTGCTCGAAGACATTGGCCTGGGCAACCGCATGGCCTATGTCGTCGCCCGCCGCTTGCTGACCAGCGAAGCCGAGCAACTGCCAAGCTCCGAAGGTCCATTGGCGATTCGCGGCACCGAAGGGTTGGTCCTCAGCTACGCCAAGTGCTGCACGCCGATCCCGGGCGACCCGATTGTCGGCCATCTGTCCGCAGGCAAGGGCATGGTTGTGCACCTGGACAACTGCCGCAACATCAGTGAAATCCGCCACAACCCGGAAAAATGCATCCAGCTGTCCTGGGCCAAGGATGTGACAGGCGAATTCAACGTCGAACTGCGCGTCGAGCTGGAACATCAGCGCGGCCTTATCGCCCTGCTGGCCAGCAGCGTGAATGCCGCGGACGGCAATATCGAAAAAATCAGCATGGACGAGCGCGATGGTCGCATCAGCGTGGTCCAACTGGTAGTCAGCGTGCACGACCGCGTGCACCTGGCCCGCGTGATCAGAAAACTGCGCGCCCTGACAGGGGTCATTCGCATCACCCGCATGCGCGCGTAGCCAACCACTTCATCAGGAGTTCTTCATGACCAAGACCGTTATCACCAGCGACAAAGCACCTGCAGCCATCGGCACTTACTCTCAGGCGATCAAAGCTGGCAATACCGTCTACATGTCCGGGCAGATCCCGCTGGACCCGAAAACCATGGAACTGGTCGAAGGCTTCGAAGCCCAGACCGTTCAGGTGTTCGAGAACCTGAAAGCCGTGGCTGAAGCAGCCGGAGGTTCGTTCAAGGACATCGTCAAACTGAACATCTTCCTGACTGACCTGAGCCACTTCGCCAAGGTCAACGAGATCATGGGCAAATACTTCGACCAGCCTTACCCGGCCCGCGCCGCCATTGGTGTTGCTGCGCTGCCAAAAGGCTCGCAGGTCGAAATGGACGCCATCCTCGTTATTGAATAACCTCCCCCGACGGAGCGCTGGCCGTTCCGCCCACCCTGCAAAGGAAGGACTCCGCTATGCGCTTTGCGCTTGCCCTCTCGCTGCTCGCCACGCTATTGAGCGGCTGTGCCAGCCACGCCGACCGTAACCCTGACGGCATCTGGATCAACCAGACCGCTATCGATGCCGCCTCCAAAGGTGGAAATCTGCGCCAGGCGCTGCTTGCCAACGGGCCTAACCTGGAATGGCACGTCGACACAAAAGCCAGGCAGGCCGCCTTCTCTAATGGCTTCGAGCTGAGTGAAGGCAAAATCGTCAGTGCCGCCGATGGCAAATGGCACGTCGATTTCTACGGTAACTTCTTCGAAGACCTGAGCCTCAAAGGCGACGAACTGGTTCAAGGCGTCAGCGACTCGAGCCCGGAACAACGCTTCGTGCAGCCTGAAAATCCCGCGCCTGCCGACGCACCGCCGGGCAGCAGTTTCGAGAAAGCCTTGTATAGCGCCTATATGGGCGGTCAATGGAAAATTGTCGACGGCGAAGGCGCTGGCGGCGTCGTTCAGTTCCAGCCTGACGGCAGCATTATTGGCTTGCCGGGCAATGATCGTTACGCCCTATGCCTGGCCGGTGATTGCGCAGCCATGAGCGGCGAACACGACAGCCTCTGGCTGGAAAAAGCCCAAAAAGGCAATGCCTGGATCTTTGTCCGCAAAGACAAGCAGATGGAAATACTCCAGGCCGTCAATCAGGCCAAGGCCGACGAAATGCCGGACCTGCGTCCTGGTGCACGTCACTGGTTGCTCGAGCGGAACTGAAGCCGCACGGTCTGCCCTTCGCTCCCACACCCCCCGTGGGAGCGAATTTATTGGCGATACAGGCCTGTCGGCGATGCAGGGTTCAGACCCCTATTTCTGCCCTTCAAGCACCGCAGCGTAGCCCTCGCGATAACTTGCATAACGCGGCACCCAGCCCAAGGCCCGGGCCCGGGCATTGCTGCAGCGCTTGCTGCCGGCGCGGCGCACGCTGGCCTCAGCCGACCACTCGGTAACCCCCAGATACTCACGCAGCCACGCAACCACCTCAGCCAAGGGCGCGGGCGCATCATCGACACCGATATAGCACTCATCCAGCGCAACGCCACGGGCATCCGCCTGTAGCAGGTACGCCAATAGCCCTGCGGCATCGTCGACATGAATGCGATTGCCATATAACGGCGGCTCGGCCACGACGCGATAACCTTGACGAACTTGCGTCAGCAACCACTCGCGGCCCGGCCCATAGATGCCCGTCAGGCGCACCACGCTGGCGGGGATGCCGCTGTGCAATGCCAAGTGCTCGGCCTCAAGCATCAGGCGACTGGAATACCCCGTCGCCTGGGTAGCCGATGACTCATCGACCCACTCTCCCTGCTGTTGCCCATACACACTACTGCTGGACACGAACACCAGACGCCTGGGCTTCTGCCCGTCTTGCTTGAGCCAGCTCAATACATTGCGCAGGCCATCCACATACGCTGCCCGGTAACCGGCCTCGTCATGATCGGTCGCAGCAGCGCTGTAGACCAGGTAATCAATCGGCGAGGTTGGCCAGGCGCTTGGGCAGTCAGCATCGAACAGGTCACCTGCGATGCCTGTTACCCCGGCAGGCAAGCGCGCAACAGACCGGCGCAAACCAGACACGGTCCAGCCCTGAGCAAGCAGTTGGCTGGCGAGACGGCCTCCAACATCACCACAACCAGCAATCAAAACAGACGGGGCAGACATGTCGGAGCTCCACAATAAAAAACGTGCGACAACGGCGCGGTAAACAGCCGAAAATGACGTTTGAATTTAATCAGAAACCTACGGGTTATAGGGAAAGATACCGCACCACTTGTTGTTAACAAGAATTATTTGCAATAATCGGGACCCGTTTGCTCTGCCCTTCCGGTCATATGCCTAGCGCGAAGTGGCAGAACGAAGCCCCCTTTTTCCTCTCAGGTCAGGCCAGCATGACACGTATCCAATCCCTCGCTTCGCCCACCAAGCTTGCCAGCCTGCCGCGCGCATGGCGCGGTATTGCTGCGTTGATGCTCAGCCTGATGCTGGCTCCCAGCGCGTTTGCCAATGAACCGGTCGCTGCTGCTTCGCCCGCCGTCCAGGCTGTCGCTGCCGCACCCGCCAATGGCATTGTCGACCCTGCCGCCGCCCCGGTTGTAGAGCAACGTGAAGACGCAGCCGTTGTCGATGACAACAGCCTCGGTATGGCCAACGACCTGTCGCCTTGGGGCATGTACCAGCATGCCGACATCATCGTGAAAGTCGTCCTGATTGGTCTCGCCATCGCCTCGATCATCACCTGGACAATCTGGATCGCCAAAGGCGTTGAGTTGTTGGGCGCCAAGCGGCGCCTGCGCGGCGAAATCGTCAACCTGAAAAAGGCCCGTACCCTCAAGGAAGCCAGCGACAGCGCCAGTAAAGAAGGGACGCTGGGCCACCTGTTAGTGCATGACGCCCTCGAAGAAATGCGCCTGTCGGCCAACAGCCGCGAGCGCGAAGGCATCAAGGAGCGGGTCAGCTTCCGCCTGGAACGTCTGGTTGCAGCCTGTGGCCGCAACATGAGCAACGGCACCGGCGTGCTCGCGACCATCGGTTCCACCGCGCCCTTCGTTGGCCTCTTTGGCACCGTATGGGGCATCATGAACAGCTTCATCGGCATCGCCAAAACCCAGACCACCAACCTTGCCGTGGTGGCCCCCGGTATTGCCGA
This sequence comes from Pseudomonas sp. 5C2, assembly GCF_034314155.1. Taxonomy (NCBI): domain Bacteria; kingdom Pseudomonadati; phylum Pseudomonadota; class Gammaproteobacteria; order Pseudomonadales; family Pseudomonadaceae; genus Pseudomonas; species Pseudomonas sp. 5C2. The sequence goes on from NZ_JAVIWH010000003.1 coordinate 924,816, forward strand.
AGCCTTGCTGGCTACCGCGCTTGGGCTGGTTGCCGCGATTCCGGCCGTGGTGATCTACAACGTTTTCGCCCGCTCCATCGCGGGTTACAAAGCCCAGGTTTCCGATGCCTCGGCACACGTTCTGCTGCTGGTCAGTCGTGACCTCGATCACCTGCCGGCCGAGCGTAGCCAGCAGCCTCACGTGGTTAAAGTGGGGTAAACCATGGGCCTGCATCTGAACGAAAACAGTGGCGACGATCTCGTCGAGAACCACGAAATCAACGTCACGCCGTTTATCGACGTCATGTTGGTGCTGCTGATCATTTTCATGGTGGCCGCCCCGTTGGCGACGGTCGATATCAAAGTCGACCTCCCCGCCTCCACCGCCAAGCCTGTTGCTCGGCCCGAGAAACCGCTGTTTCTCAGCGTCAAGACTGATCAGAGCCTATTCCTCGGCGAAGAAAAAATCAGTCGTGAACAGCTTGGCCAAGTGCTCGATGCCAAGACCAGGGGCAAGAAGGACACGACGATTTTCTTCCAGGCCGACAAGGGCGTGGACTACGGCGACCTGATGGAGGTGATGAACGCCTTGCGCGGTGCCGGTTACCTGAAAGTCGGCCTCGTGGGCCTCGAGACGGTTGGCAAGAAATGACGACTCTGCGCCAAAAACTGACGCGCTATAGCGGTAGTTTGTTGTTGGTGCTCGCCGTGCACGCCATCGCGATTATCGTCGCGATGCGCTGGTCGGCACCCCAGGCAATCGAACTGCCTCCTGCTGCGATGATGGTCGAACTGGCGCCGTTGCCAGCACCCGCGCCACCGCCGCCCAAGGTCGTGCAGCCGCCGCAACCACCGACGCCGGTGGAAACCCTGCCGTTGCCGAAACTCACTGAAGCGCCAAAGCCGGAAATTGCCATTCCAAAGCCGGTTATCAAGCCAAAAGCCAAACCACAGCCGCCCAAACCGCAGAAGAAACCGGAGCCGCCGCAAGAAAAGCCGGCCGAGGAGAAACCAGTGGATACGCCGCCGACCGACGCCAAGCCTGAAAAAGCCGCCGCGGCGCCGCAGCCATCCAGCACACCGTCGGACAGTCATGCGAAGCGCAACTGGCAATCCGATTTGCAGCAGCATCTGGCCAAGTACAAACGCTACCCCGAAGATGCGCGCCGTCGCGGCACCCAGGGGACGGTCAGTCTGCGCTTTGTCGTCGATGCCGACGGCAGGGTCCTGTCCTTCTCGCTGGCGGGCAACTCCGGCAGCACCGCGTTGGATCGAGCCACTCTTGAAATGATCCGACGTGCGCAACCGTTGCCCAAGCCGCCCGCTGAAGCACTGACTAATGGCGCAATGGAAATACTCGCCCCTTTCGTTTATTCCCTGGATAAACGCTGAAATCGTAATTTTGATTGACTGGAGTACAGCTGATAACGTGCGTCTATCGATTGCAGCCGCTATGCTGGGGTCGCTACCTCATGGACGCACGCTATGACCCTTACAGAATTGCGCTACATCGTTACGCTCGCCCAGGAACAACATTTCGGACACGCCGCCGAGCGCTGCCACGTCAGCCAGCCGACCCTCTCGGTGGGCGTGAAAAAGCTGGAAGATGAACTTGGCGTGCTGATTTTCGAGCGCAGCAAGAGTGCCGTTCGCCTGACCCCGGTCGGCGAAGGGATTGTCGCTCAAGCTCAAAAAGTGCTCGAACAGGCTCAAGGCATCCGCGAACTGGCTCAGGCTGGCAAGAACCAGCTGACCGCACCGCTCAAAGTCGGCGCGATCTACACCGTTGGCCCGTACCTGTTCCCGCACCTGATCCCGCAACTGCACCGGGTCGCCCCGCAAATGCCGTTGTACATCGAAGAAAACTTCACCCATATCCTGCGCGACAAACTGCGCAACGGTGAGTTGGACGCGATTATCATTGCGCTGCCATTCAATGAAGCCGATGTACTGACCCTGCCGCTGTACGACGAGCCGTTCTACGTACTGATGCCTGCGGACCACCCATGGACCCAGAAAGAGTCCATCGATGCCGCTGCGCTGAACGACAAGAGCCTGTTGCTGCTCGGCGAAGGTCACTGTTTCCGTGATCAGGTGCTCGAAGCGTGCCCGACACTGGCCAAAGGCAGCGAAGGCGTCAAGCACACCACCGTCGAATCCAGTTCGCTGGAAACCATTCGGCACATGGTTGCCTCAGGACTGGGCATCTCAATCCTGCCGATGTCAGCCGTCGACAGCCATCACTATGCACCTGGCATCATCGAAGTGCGTCCGCTGACCCCGCCCGCGCCGTTCCGCACCGTGGCGATCGCATGGCGCGCGAGCTTCCCTCGGCCCAAGGCGATCGAGATTCTCGCCGACTCCGTGCGCCTGTGCTCGGTGACCCGGCCTAAAGTAGAAGCGAGCTAAGTCGCAACATGAGCGAGTTGTCCCACGTCTCCGTCACGGCGCTTAAAGGCGTCGGCGCGGCCATGGCCGAGAAACTGGCCAAAGTAGGCCTCGAGAATCTTCAGGACGTCCTGTTCCACCTGCCCCTGCGCTATCAGGACCGGACCCGTGTCGTGCCCATCGGCGCATTGCGTCCGGGCCAGGACGCGGTGATAGAAGGGGTGGTCAGCGGCGCCGATGTGGTCATGGGCAAGCGCCGCAGCCTGCTGGTGCGCCTGGGCGACGGTACAGGCACGCTCAGCCTGCGCTTTTATCACTTCAGCAATGCGCAAAAAGAGGGCATGAAACGCGGTACCCACCTGCGCTGCTACGGTGAAGCCAGGCCCGGCGCGTCCGGGCTGGAAATTTATCACCCGGAATACCGCGCACTGACCGACGATGAGCACATCCCGGTTGAACAAACCCTCACGCCCATTTATCCAACCACCGAAGGCCTGACCCAGCAGCGTTTGCGCCAGCTGTGCCAGCAAAGCCTGGCGCTGCTGGGCCCCAAAAGCCTGCCCGACTGGCTGCCTGAAGAGCTGGCGCGCGACTATCAACTGGCGCCGCTGGATGAAGCCATTCGTTATTTGCACCATCCACCCGCGAACGCCGACCTGGAAGAGCTTGCCCTCGGCCATCACTGGGCCCAGCACCGCCTGGCATTCGAAGAGTTACTGACCCATCAACTGTCGCAACAACGCCTGCGTGAAAGCTTGCGCTCGCAGCGCGCCCCGGCATTGCCCAAAGCCACAAAGCTGCCACCACAGTTCCTCGCCAACCTTGGTTTTGCGCCCACTGGCGCGCAGCAACGGGTCGGCAACGAAGTCGCTTATGACCTGAGTCAGCCAGAACCCATGCTGCGCCTGATTCAGGGCGACGTCGGCGCGGGCAAAACCGTGGTCGCTGCTCTGGCGGCCTTGCAGGCACTGGAGGCGGGTTATCAGGTGGCGCTGATGGCGCCGACCGAAATTCTGGCTGAACAGCATTACGTCAACTTCAAACGCTGGCTCGAACCCCTGGGTATTGATGTCGCGTGGCTGGCAGGCAAGCTCAAGGGCAAAGCCCGGGCCGCCTCGCTGGAGCAGATTGCCAGCGGCACGCCCATGGTCGTGGGCACCCATGCGCTGTTCCAGGATGAAGTGCAGTTCAAGAATCTGGCGCTGGTGATCATCGATGAACAACACCGCTTCGGCGTGCAACAGCGCCTGGCCCTGCGCAAAAAGGGCGTCGGTGGCCTGATGTGTCCGCATCAGCTGATCATGACCGCGACGCCCATCCCGCGCACCCTGGCCATGAGTGCCTATGCCGACCTCGACACCTCGATCCTCGACGAGCTGCCGCCAGGACGCACACCGGTCAATACCGTATTGGTGGTCGACAGTCGCCGGGTTGAAGTCGTCGAACGCGTTCGCGCGGCCTGCGCCGAAGGGCGTCAGGCCTATTGGGTCTGCACCCTGATCGAAGAATCCGAAGAGCTCACCTGCCAAGCCGCCGAAACCTCATTCGAAGAGCTGACCAGCGCCTTGGGCGAATTGCGCGTGGGCTTGATCCATGGGCGCATGAAACCTGCGGAAAAAGCGGCCGTCATGGCCGAGTTCAAACAAGGCGCCCTGCAACTGTTGGTGGCAACCACCGTCATCGAAGTCGGCGTCGACGTGCCCAATGCCAGCCTGATGATTATCGAAAATCCCGAACGCCTGGGCCTGGCGCAACTGCACCAGTTACGCGGGCGCGTCGGTCGGGGCAGCGCCGCGAGTCATTGTGTATTGCTCTATCATCCCCCCCTGTCGCAGATTGGGCGGCAACGACTGGGCATCATGCGCGAGACCAATGATGGTTTCGTCATCGCTGAAAAAGATTTAGAACTGCGCGGTCCTGGCGAAATGCTCGGCACCCGACAGACTGGCCTGCTGCAATTCAAGGTCGCCGACCTGATGCGTGACGCAGACCTGTTGCCGGCCGTTCGAGACGCTGCACAAGCCTTGCTCGAACGCTGGCCCCAACATGTAAGCCCACTGTTGGAGCGCTGGTTACGCCATGGCCAGCAATATGGACAGGTATGAAGAGAGTGCGTCGATAACGACGCCGGATAACTAAGCTGGTTATACTCCCTAAACTGTAACAATCTGGATACACGTCATGACAGAAGTTGCCTTCGCCGATGCAACCCCGCCCGCTCCGTCTGTCATTCGGGCGCTGTTCGGCAAATTAGCCGTCAGCTACCGGGAAGTCATGGATGACACGAGCCTTCCTGCCTCGCAGAGAGTCCAGCCCATCCTCCTCGGCGACGCCATTGGCACGCTGCTGGTTCTGTTCCCGCAGAGTCATTTACTGGACCTCAACCGCCTCGCCGAGTTGACCGGACGCACGCTGACCGCCATTCCCCAGGAACGTCTTGATCACATGCTCGGTAAACACAACCAGAGCATGCTGCCTGGCTTACCTGCGCTGAACGGCTCACCGTGCCTGTATGAAGAGCGCTTGCTACAAGAGCCGACGCTACTGATCAATTCCGGCGAGCCGGGCCTGTTGCTGGAAATTTCCAGCGAGGCCTTCAAAGGTATGATGAGCAAAGCCAGCGCGGCAACTTTCGGCGAACCACTGAGCTTGATCCGGCCCAACCTTGACCGGCCAGACGATGACCGCGAGGAAATCATCAAGGCGATGCATGCCTTCACCGCCCGTCGCATTCAGCAACGCCTGGAAGAGACGCTGGAAATTCCACCGCTGGCCGAGACCGCGCAAAAAATCATCAAGTTGCGGGTCGATCCCAACGCCACGATTGACGACATCACCGGCGTAGTCGAGACCGACCCCGCGTTGGCGGCACAAGTGGTCAGCTGGGCTGCTTCGCCTTACTACGCATCGCCCGGCAAAATCCGCTCGGTGGAAGATGCCATCGTCCGCGTGCTTGGCTTCGACCTGGTGATCAACCTGGCCTTGGGCCTCGCACTGGGCAAAACCCTGAGCCTGCCCAAGGACCATCCGCAACACACCACGCCTTACTGGCAGCAGTCGATCTACACTGCGGCCGTGATCGAAGGCCTGACCCGCGCCATGCCTCGCGCGCAACGCCCGGAAGCCGGTCTGACGTACCTCGCCGGTTTGCTGCACAACTTCGGTTACCTGCTGCTGGCCCACGTCTTCCCGCCGCACTTCTCGCTGATCTGCCGCCATCTGGAGGTCAACCCGCACCTGTGCCACAGCTACGTCGAGCAACATCTGCTCGGCATCAGCCGCGAACAGATCGGTGCCTGGTTGATGCGCTACTGGGATATGCCTGAAGAGCTGGCCACGGCGCTGCGCTTCCAGCACGATCCGTCCTACGCTGGCGCTCATTGCGAGTACGCGAATCTGGTGTGCCTGTCGGTACGCTTGCTGCGTAAAAACGGCATCGGTTCAGGGCCGGAAGAGGACATCCCGGATGAACTGTTCGAACGCCTGGGCCTGCCACGCGAAAAAGCCGAAGAGTCCGTGAAAAAGGTACTGGACGCCGAAGTGCTGCTGCGCGAACTGGCGTCGCAATTCGCTTGATTAAACAGTCACACCCTGTAGGAGAGACCCCATTTGCTGCGCGACAGCGCGCGGGCAGCACCTCCTACAGGTGATTTCAGACGGCTTTCTTCTTCGGCTTGAGGAACTTGGTCAAGCCCTGAAACCAGATCACCAGGCCCGGATTACCCGTGATCTGGATGTCCTTGTCCTGAATCCCCTGCATAAATGCCAATTGCTTGTTTTTAGCCCGCATCGTGGCGAAACCGAACCCAGCATCCTTGAACGAAATCGAGAACGCTGGCTCGGCGACCACGCCTGGACGGCTGGTGAGACGCTGGCCGCTCACGACGAAATGGCGCGCGACCGTGCCGTCGAATGTCTGCAGCTGGAAGGTCAATTCCTTACCGGCCAATTGATTCTGAAAAGCGGGATTGTTGCGGCTGGCTTTGGCCATCATTCGGCCGAGCATCCACAGGAGAAAACGAAATTTCATGCACACAGCCTCAACAGGGGCGCCGCTCAGGTCAAAAGCGGCCAGCGGTGCAGTGTAGCGGTTTGCCGCCCCGACAACAGTAGTGAAATGTTACTTGATCGGCGAGGATCGCTACAGAAGTCGGATTGTTCGACAATTAAACGTCTGCGCACCACACATTTTTCAAAGCCAAAAAAAGGGCATCCAACCTGATTGGAATGCCCATTTTTGCTGCTGTTCGCTTCCCGCTGAAACCTCAAGCAGATTAAGGGTTAACGCTGTCTTTCAAAAATTTGCCAGGTTTGAAGGCTACGGTGTTACTCGCCTTGATTTTGACTGGCTCACCAGTTTGCGGGTTTTTGCCGGTGCGGGCACCGCGGTGACGCTGCAAGAAGGTGCCGAATCCCACCAGGGTGACGCTGTCTTTACGATGCAGTGCGCCAGTGATCTCTTCAAGCACCGCGTTGAGTACCTTGTTGGCTTGTTCTTTGGTGAGATCCGCTTTTTCAGCAATGGCGGCTGCGAGTTCTGGTTTACGCATATAAAGCCTCTTTGACGTTTTTTTGTTGTTATGTCCGTGCTGTTCTTCCCGAACAGCGACCAAGGCGCCGCAACAGCTCTACTATGCGGCAGACGAGAATGAGGATGGCATGCCATCGGGGCCCGCGCCAGCCTGTGCGCGACGTTTGTAGAAACAAAAATGGGGCTTATCCGACAGAACGACCTGTATTTACGCCAAGAGGGGCGGCAAGCCTTTGTTCAGTGCCATTTTTTCCATAACAGCGGTGCCGGTCAGGGCGTAACCCAGCAGGTTACCGTTGGCGTCCCGACACAGGGCTTTGATATCGGCACCCTGCCCTTCAACGGTCCACACCCCTTCCATGCCGCGCGGTACTGGCGAAACCACCAACGGACACACCGGCGTTTTGACGGTGATCGGCATAGGGCCATAACTGACAGCGGTCGGGTTGCCGGCAAGGGTTTGCGCCAGTGCGCGCGCGCAGCTCATCAACGGCATGACGTAGAGCAGATTCAAGCCATCAACTTCCGCGCAGTCGCCCAGGGCGAAAATATTGGCATGGGATGTCTGCAAATGACGATCAACCACAATCCCGCGACCGGTCTGCAAACCTGCCGCAGCAGCCAGATCGACACGTGGACGCAACCCAATGGCCGACACAACCACGTCACACGAAAGCACTTCTCCATCGGAAAGATGGGCCTCAAGCCCATGCTCGGTGCGTAGCAGGCGCGTCATCACCGGCCCTAGATGGAAGCGAGCCCCAAGCCCTTCCAACCCCGCTTGCACCGCAGCAGCGGCTACCGGGTGAAGCAAGGTGGGCATGACTTGCTCGCAAGGTGCGACCAGGTCCACTTCATAACCACCGAGGATCAGGTCGTTGGCAAACTCACAGCCAATCAAACCGGCGCCCAGCAGCAATACCCGATGTTTACCTGCGGCCGCAGCGCGAAACCGCGCGTAATCCTCAAGATCGTTGATCGGGAATATCGCGTCACTGGCATCACCTTCTACAGGAACACGCACGGTTTCAGCGCCCCAGGCGAGGATCAGGTCGCGGTAGTACACGACCTCTTCGCCGATCCACAGGCGCTTGTGTCCCGGATCGATGCCGCTGATACGCGTATGGGTGCGCACTTCTGCTTTCAATTGCTCAGCCATGGCGCCGGGTTCGGCCATGCTCAAGCCATCGGCTTCCTTGTTCTTCCCAAAACCGGTGGAGAGCATTGGTTTTGAGTAGGAACGCCCGTCATCCGCAGTAATCAGCAGCAGCGGCGTTTCGCCATCGAGCTTGCGAAATTCCCGGGCGAGATTGTAGCCCGCCAGGCCAGTGCCCACGATCACGACAGGTGCGTTCATTCGGTTCTCCTGATTGAGGTGTAAAAGGTCGAACGGCAGATCAGCCGATTTCGATCATTTCAAAATCCATTTTGCCCACACCACAGTCCGGACATAGCCAGTCCGCGGGCACATCTTCCCAGCGGGTTCCCGGCGCGATGCCATCGTCCGGCCAGCCGTCGGCCTCGTTATAGATCAAGCCACACACAATGCACTGCCACTTCTTCATCGGTAAATACTCTCGGTTCTCAGGCTGTCCTGGCCCAAGCGGTCGATGGGTAACTCGATTGCCGCCAGGCTCAGGGCGTTTTGTACTGATCGGTGCGCTCAGATGCAAGCGCGATCGACGCAACAGGGCGGTCCTCAGGGGTCAGGCCCAGCAATCAAACATGCTAAGCTCGCCACTTCGACTGTTGCCAATAATTACCCACCGTGTCCCACCAACGCCTTCTTCTTGTTGCCCCTGACTGGCTCCAGCAAAATCAGCTGATGGAGTTACCCGATTCTGTGACCCTCGATTGGCTATTCAATCAGGACTCGCTGACCCGCCGCCTAACTCGCCTTTCTGCCAATAGTTTCAGCGTGACCCCCCTGTTCGAGGGCTGGCAAACCTTGCGTGCGGACGAATGTGCAGCACTGGACTTGCCCGCTCAAAGCCTTGGCTGGGTGCGCGAGGTGTATTTGCGCGGCAATGCCCAAAAGTGGGTCTTTGCCCGTAGCGTCGCGGCACAAAGCGCCCTGCTGGAAGGCGGATTGAACATGGATGAGCTGGGCACGCGGTCACTGGGCGAGTTGCTGTTTTGCGACGCGGCGTTCGAGCGCGGCGCCCTCGAGGTGTGCCACTACCCCGGCGCGTGGCTGCCCGCTGATGATGCTGTCGAAGGCTTGTGGGGTCGACGCTCATGTTTCAGCCGTGGCGCCTTGAGCTTGTTGGTGGCTGAGGTCTTTCTGCCGAATCTGTGGCACGCGACTGAAGTCGCCGGGCCCGTTGTTACGGAGCATCATTGATGTACCTGAGCCTGCTTAAATCGCTGAACCGCCTGAATCCACGGGCCTGGAACTTTATCCAGCTGACCCGCATCGACAAGCCCATCGGCATTTACCTGCTGCTGTGGCCGACCCTGTGGGCGCTGTGGATCGCGGCCAAGGGCGTGCCGTCTTTGAGCAATCTGCTGATTTTCGTGATCGGCGTGATTCTGATGCGTGCCGCCGGTTGCGTGATCAATGACTTCGCCGACCGTAAAGTCGACGGCCACGTAAAACGCACCGAGCAGCGCCCGCTGGTCAGCGGCAAGGTCCGCTCGCGTGAAGCGCTGGTGTTGTTCGCGGTACTGGTGGGCTTGAGTTTTCTCCTGGTGTTGCTCACCAACTCGCTGACCGTCTGGCTGTCGTTCGGCGGCTTGGCACTGGCGGCGTGCTACCCCTTCATGAAACGCTACACCTACTACCCGCAGGTGGTGCTGGGCGCAGCGTTTTCGTGGGGCATGCCGATGGCGTTCACCGCCGAGACCGGCGACCTGCCGGCAGCGGCCTGGTTGCTGTACATCGCTAATCTGCTGTGGACTGTGGGCTACGACACCTACTACGCGATGACCGACCGCGAAGACGACCTGAGAATCGGGGTCAAATCCACAGCGGTGCTGTTCGGCGATGCCGACCGCGTGATCATTCTCAGTTTGCAGGGCCTGGCGCTGGGCTGTCTGCTGCTGGCCGGGTCACGCTTTGAGCTGGGCACGTGCTTCCACGCAGGTCTGCTGGTGGCCGCTGGGTGCTTTGTCTGGGAGTTCTGGTACACACGCAATCGTGAGCCGCAACGCTGTTTCAAAGCGTTTCTGCATAATCATTGGGCGGGGTTGGCCATTTTTGTCGGCATCGTCGCCGACTATGCACTGCGTTAACCGTCAGCGTTCAAGCAGACGGCTAACGCAACTGCCAGGCGCTTAATGCTTGGCGGCGTGCCACATGTCCATTTTGCCGTCGCCCATCATGTCTCCCGCCTTTTTGTCCATTTTGAAGGTGTAGAGCGGTTTGCCGTCATAGGCCCATTGCATCGTGCCATCATCGCGCTTGATCGTTGTCCACTCGCCAGCCGCTTTGCCGTCGGCAGGCGCCATCAGGGGTGGCCAGCTTTCAGCGCACGAGCCATTGCACATTGATTTACCGTTAGCGTCCTTGTCGAAGGTATACAGCGTCATTCCCTTCTGATCGACCATCATTCCGTTCTTGACCATGGCAGGGTCGGCAGCGAACGCCATCCCGGACGAAGCCAGTACCGCCGCGGTAAGCAAGCCAAGCAAGGTTTTCGAGATTTTAGCCATTTTAGATACATCCTCTTTTGTTTTAAGAGCGAACTCTAAGCTTAGACTCAAAATACGCAGGCATACTGGCCACTCCCAAGCTGTCACACGACTGCAATAATTCCGTTATCTAATGCGACTCAAGACAGTTAAATGACAAGAGGACAGAGCATGGCTGGCAGGAGCATTCTGATAGTTGACGACGAAGCGCCTATTCGCGAAATGATCGCCGTTGCGTTGGAAATGGCCGGCTACGATTGCATGGAAGCCGAAAACTCCCAGCAAGCCCATGCCATCATCGTTGACCGCAAACCGGACCTGATTTTGCTCGACTGGATGCTGCCTGGCACCTCGGGCATCGAATTGGCCCGCAGACTCAAGCGAGATGAGCTGACCGGCGACATCCCGATCATCATGCTCACCGCCAAAGGTGAAGAGGACAACAAGATCCAGGGCCTGGAAGTCGGTGCCGACGACTACATCACCAAGCCGTTCTCACCCCGCGAACTTGTCGCACGCCTCAAGGCGGTGTTACGCCGCGCCGGGCCGAGCGATGTCGAAGCACCAATTGAAGTGGGCGGCCTGTTACTCGATCCGATCAGTCACCGCGTCACCATCGACGGCAAGCCCGCAGAAATGGGCCCGACCGAATACCGTTTGCTGCAATTTTTCATGACCCACCAGGAACGCGCCTACACCCGTGGCCAATTGCTCGATCAGGTGTGGGGCGGCAATGTGTATGTCGAAGAGCGCACCGTAGACGTACATATCCGGCGTCTGCGAAAAGCCCTCGGCGACGCCTACGAGAATCTGGTTCAAACTGTTCGCGGCACGGGCTACCGTTTTTCCACCAAGAGCTGATCCCGCGCGTCTTAGCGCGTCGGCTGCTGACAGGCCTGATTGACCGCCCACTCGACAAGGATGCGTTTGAATTGAACCAAAACTGGCATGGCACCCTGATCCGTCACATGCTGCTATTGGTGACCGCCTGCTTGGTGATCGGTTTGGTCAGCGGTTATTACGGCTGGAGCCTGGCGATTGGGCTGGCGGTTTACCTGACATGGACACTCAAACAATTACTGCGCCTGCACCAGTGGCTACGCCAGCATAAACCCGACGAGCCGCCGCCTGACGGTTATGGCTTGTGGGGTGACGTGTTCGACAGCATTTATCAGCTGCAACGCCGTGACCAACGCGTTCGTGGCCGATTGCAAGCAGTGATCGACCGCGTTCAGGAGTCCACTGCGGCCCTCAAAGACGCAGTGATCATGCTCGACAGCGACGGCAACCTGGAATGGTGGAACCGCGCGGCGGAAACCTTGCTCGGCCTGAAAACCCCGCAAGACAGCGGTCAGCCTGTCACCAACCTGGTGCGTCATCCACGCTTCAAAGAATACTTCGAGCAGAACAATTACCTTGAGCCGCTGGAGATCCCCTCGCCGATCAATGATCGCGTGCGCGTGCAGCTGCTCATCACCCGCTATGGCAATAACGAACACCTGATGCTGGTCCGCGATGTGACCCGCCTTCATCAGCTTGAGCAGATGCGCAAAGACTTCGTCGCCAACGTATCTCATGAGCTACGCACGCCACTGACGGTGATCTGTGGCTATCTGGAAACCTTGCTCGATAACGTTGAAGAGATAAACCCGCGCTGGACTCGTGCTCTGCAGCAGATGCAACAGCAGGGCGCGCGTATGCAAACCCTACTCAATGACTTGCTGTTGCTGGCCAAACTAGAAGCCACCGACTATCCATCGGGCAACCAACCGGTCCTCGTACCAACGCTGTTGCAGACCATCAAAAATGACGCCCAGGCGTTGTCCGGGCAGCGCAACCAGCGCATCACTCTGGAAATCGACAGCACACTCGGACTCAAGGGCAGCGAGCCCGAACTGCGCAGTGCGTTTTCCAATCTGGTGTTCAATGCGGTGAAATACACCCCGGCCGAAGGCGCAATCCACATCCGCTGGTGGGGCGACGAGCAAGGCGCACACTTGCGCGTACAGGATTCAGGCCCCGGCATCGAGGCCAAGCATCTGCCGCGCCTGACCGAACGGTTCTACCGCGTCGACTCCAGCCGAGCCTCCAATACCGGTGGCACAGGGCTTGGCCTGGCCATCGTCAAGCACGTGCTGTTACGCCATCGAGGCACACTGGATATCAGCAGCGTGCTGGGCAAAGGCAGCAGTTTTACCTGCCATTTTGCCCCTGCCCAAGAGATCAAGCTCTGAGCAAACCCTAGGCAAGCTGGCCGGTAGCCGCTACATTGCGCTCTTATGCTCGCCACTTTGGCTGCGGCAACCCCCTCGATAATACGGAACCTTTAAAACTCCACCATGGACCCTTCCCCTAGTTATAACCTGGCCTCACTTTTTGCCGATTTCGGCATGATTCTTTTTGCAATGGTCCTGGTTCTGCTCAACGGCTTTTTCGTTGCCGCCGAGTTCGCCATGGTCAAGCTGCGCTCGACCAAGGTCGAATCCATCGCCGTTAAAAACGGCTGGCGCGGTCATATCCTGCGCACGGTCCACAGTCAGCTGGACGCCTATCTTTCAGCTTGCCAGTTGGGTATCACCCTCGCCTCCCTCGGCCTTGGCTGGGTCGGTGAGCCTGCGTTTGCCCACTTGTTGGCACCGCTGCTGGACATGGTCGGCGTACAGTCGCCGGAATTGATCAAGGGCATATCGTTCTTCAGTGCGTTTTTCATCATCTCTTACCTGCACATCGTCGTCGGCGAGCTGGCCCCCAAATCCTGGGCGATCCGCAAACCCGAGCTGTTGTCGTTATGGACGGCCGTGCCGCTGTATATGTTCTATTGGACCATGTACCCGGCGATTTACCTGCTCAACGCCAGCGCCAACGGCATCCTGCGCATCGCTGGCCAAGGCGAACCCGGCCCGCATCACGATCATCAATACAGCCGTGAAGAACTGAAGCTGATTCTGCATTCGAGCCGAGGCCAGGACCCGAGCGATCAAGGCATGCGCGTGCTGGCCTCCGCCGTCGAAATGGGCGAACTGGAGGTGGTCGATTGGGCCAATTCCCGCGAAGACCTGGTGACCCTCGACTGCAATGCACCGCTCAAGGAAATCCTGGCCCTGTTCCGCCGTCACAAATTCAGCCGCTACCCGGTCTACGATGCAGAGCGTGGCGAATTCGTCGGCCTGCTGCACATCAAGGACTTGTTGCTGGAACTGGCCGCGCTGGACCATATCCCCGCGTCGTTCAACCTCTCCGAGCTGACCCGGCCATTGGAGCGCGTATCCAAACACATGCCCCTGTCACGCCTGCTGGAGCAGTTCCGCAAGGGTGGCGCGCACTTCGCACTGGTTGAGGAGGCCGACGGCAAAGTCATCGGTTACCTGACCATGGAAGACGTGCTGGAAGTATTGGTCGGCGATATCCAAGACGAACACCGCAAGGCCGAACGCGGCATTCTTGCCTACCAACCCGGCAAGCTGCTGGTGCGGGGCGATACGCCGCTGTTCAAGATCGAGCGCCTGCTGGGTATCGATCTGGACCACATCGACGCGGAGACACTCGCCGGATTGATCTACGAGACCCTGAAGCGGGTGCCCGAAGAAGAGGAAGTGCTGGAAGTCGAAGGCCTGCGCATCATCATCAAGAAGATGAAAGGGCCGAAAATCGTCCTGGCCAAGGTGCTCAAGCTCGATTGACCTGGAAAGGCCCATTCGTTCCCACGTGATGACGCAATCTACTGTGCGGTCTGTGTGGGAACGAGTTCATTCGTGATAGGGGTGTTCCGGACCGCCTCAGTTCCCGCCTACCGCAAAATTCGGCAGGCTGTCGACGCGCTCCGCGAACCGATAGGGAATCGACTCCAGCCCCAGCCCACCGTTACGCTGCACCACGAAATGCAGATGGGGCCCGCTGCTGTTACCGGTATTGCCAGAACGCGCCAGCGCGCTGCCGACAACGACGCGCTGACCTTCCTTGACGCTCACCGAGCCACGCATCAGGTGTAAATAGACACCCATGGTGCCGTCGTCGTGCAGTATCCGGACAAAATTACCTGAAGGGTCCGCACCGTGGCCCGATTGACCATTCTCGGTTTTAACCACCGTCCCCGCCCGAGCGGCAATGATTGGCGTGCCTTCGGGCATGGCAATGTCCATCGCGTAACGGCTTTTAATACCAAAGTGGCTGAAGGCGCCATTGGGACCCTGGCTCAAGCGAAAAGGCCCGCCCTGCCAAGGCAGCGGGTAACTGTAACCCTGAGGCTGACGCCCAGGGTCGCCCAGCGAGTAGCGCAGCTTGGGCGTGTAACTCAGCGCCTTGCCCGCCTGCCGGGGACTGAGCACGGCCAGACGCACAGCGCTGCGGGCGGGAATGACACGGTGGATCGGCTGCCCCGTGGTGCCCAGCACATTCTTCAGCGCCGTGACCTGCAACTCCACCTCGACAGGCGCATACGAATCGTTGCGCACAAACAGGCTGTGCACGCCCTTGTCCTTTTTGATGTTCAGATGCACCTGTTTTTCAAGGTGCTCGACGATCCGCTCGCGAGGCACCACCACCGTAGCACCCGCCGTTGGCCTGTCGGTAAACGAGACCACGCCATTGGCATCGGTGAATTTATAGATGGTCACCGCCACCGACGATTGCGCGGTCAGCAACAGAGCACACAGGAGTAAGCAGCGCTCGAGCATCGTGATTGATATCTGGGTAGTGGGAGGCAGGGAGAGCGTAGCAGCGATTTGCCGCCATTTGGGGGTGGCGGTATCAATCAGTAGCAAAGAGGCAGGGAAATCAGACAAACCGCGTCAGCACCTTCGCAGGCAAGCCTGCGAAGGTGCTGACGCTCAGGGATCAACCCCCCGGTACGAAGTGCTTTTGCGCCGTGCCGCGGGCGATCAGGCGGGAGACGTAGTCGAGTTTCTGTGCGTCCTGGTCGACAAAGCGGAAGGTCAGTTGCAGCCAATCGCTGTCGGGTTTGGGTTCGTAGGCGACGATGGCGTGTAGGTAGCCGTTGAGACGGGCGACTTCGGCGTTCTCGCCTTGTTCAAGGTCGAGTACGGCGCTGTCGAGCACCTGTGGCAGGACGTCACCGCGACGCACCACCAGCAGCGCTTCCTTGAGGCTCAGCGCCTTGATCACGCATTGCTGGTTACCACTGGGCAACCGCAATTGGCCTTGACCGCGGCCGCCAAGGGCTGGCGCAGCAGCAGGCGCAGAGGCCCGGGCAGACGAGTTGATCAACGGCGCCGCTTTCGGCCCGGTAGCTGGCGCAGCGGCCGGCCTGACCACTTCCGCCTTGCCACCGGTCAGGGCGCTGAGGGAATCGTTACCGAACGCCGAGTTCATCTTGGTTGGCGCGCTGGCCAACAGGGTGTCGAGCTTGCCGACTCTGGCCAGCGCCTTCTTGACCTTGGTCAGCAGCTGCTCATTGGTGAACGGCTTGCCAATAAAGTCGGTGACACCGGCCTGGATCGCCTGGACCACGTTTTCCTTGTCACCACGGCTGGTGACCATGATGAACGGCAAGGCCTTGAGGTTGTCCTGCCCACGGCACCAGGTCAGCAGTTCCAGACCGGACATCTCCGGCATTTCCCAGTCGCATAACACCAGATCGAACGCCTGACGCTCCAGCAAGACCTGAGCCTTGCGACCGTTGACGGCGTCTTCGATGTGAATGCCGGGAAAGTAGTTACGTAAACCTTTTTTCACCAGATCGCGAATAAATGGCGCGTCATCCACCACCAGTACACTGACTTTACTCATTGATCTTTCCTTTAAAATCCCGACAAGCATAGCGCTGGTTGATGGCCAATTGCTAAACCGATTAACGACGCCAGGACTTTTCGTTCGCGGGCGGCTTGAACTCAAAGCCCGTAACGAAAACGCCCGACAATGAGCCGGGCGTTTTTTTGCAGGCAGTCTTATTTATCGTCAGGTTTGACCAGAACATTAGCGCTATCGTCAATGACGCCCTGCACTTCTTCCCTCATGCGCTTGAGGCCCATATGGCGGACGTCGGTACCGCGCACCAGATAGATGACCAGCTCCGAAATATTACGGGCATGGTCGCCGATACGTTCCAGCGAACGCAGCACCCAAATCACGCTCAACACCCGCGAGATAGAACGCGGGTCTTCCATCATGTACGTGACCAGCTCGCGCAGCGCGGTTTTGTATTCGCGGTCGATGGTCTTGTCGTACTGGGCCACGGACAGCGCCAGATCGGCATCGAAGCGAGCGAACGCATCAAGTGCATCACGGACCATGTTGCGCACCTGATCGCCGATATGCCGCACTTCAACGTAACCACGCGGCGATTCGCCTTCTTCACACAGCTGAATGGCGCGCTTGGCAATTTTGGTGGACTCATCACCGATGCGCTCCAGATCGATCACAGACTTGGAAATGCTGATGATCAAACGTAGGTCGGAGGCCGCTGGCTGACGACGCGCAAGAATACGCAGACATTCTTCATCAATGTTGCGTTCCATCTGGTTGATCTGGTCGTCGATGTCACGAACCTGCTGGGCCAGGCCCGAGTCGGCTTCGATCAACGAGGTCACCGCATCGTTGACCTGTTTCTCGACCAAGCCACCCATTGCCAGCAGATGGCTGCGCACTTCCTCCAGTTCGGCGTTGAACTGCTGGGAGATGTGATGAGTAAGGCTGTCTTTATCGATCATGCTTATTGTCCTTGGAACGTCCAGTTAACTACGAGACCGCAGCAGTACTTCAGGGCCAACGAGCCAGGCCCTAGCCGTAACGACCGGTGATGTAGTCTTCTGTCTGTTTTTTCGCCGGGTTGGTGAACAGCGTGTCGGTATCACCGAACTCGACCAGTTTGCCCATGTACATAAAGGCGGTGTAGTCGGAGACCCGCGCCGCCTGTTGCATGTTGTGGGTCACAATGACAATGGTGTACTTGGCTTTCAGCTCGTAGATCAGCTCTTCGACTTTCAGCGTCGAGATCGGATCAAGTGCCGAGCACGGCTCATCAAGCAGCAGGACTTCCGGCTCCACAGCGATGGTACGTGCGATCACCAAACGTTGCTGCTGACCACCGGACAGTCCCAGTGCCGACTCGTGCAGGCGGTCTTTGACCTCCTCCCACAGTGCCGCACCCTTGAGCGCCCACTCGACCGCTTCATCGAGCACACGTTTTTTGTTGATGCCCTGAATACGTAGCCCGTACACCACGTTTTCATAGATGGTTTTCGGGAACGGGTTGGGCTTCTGGAACACCATGCCGACGCGGCGACGCAGTTCAGCCACGTCTTCGCCCTTGCGATAGATGTCGTGGCCGTACAGGTTGATGGCGCCTTCCACACGGCAGCCATCAACCAGGTCGTTCATCCGGTTGAACGTGCGCAACAAGGTTGACTTGCCGCAGCCGGACGGGCCGATAAAGGCGGTCACGCGTTGTTTCGGGATGTTCATGCTGACGTCGAACAACGCCTGCTTGTCGCCGTAGAACAGGCTCAGACCCGGCACTTCGAGCGCAACGGTTTCATTCGCCAGATTCAGGCCTTGCTTATCGCGTCCCAGGGCGGACATGTTGATGCCATGGGTATGGGTTTCGTGCTGCATAGGGTTACTCCATACGCTAACAATTCGTTTCATCGAACCGCCCTCCTCGCATGAGTGGGCGGCGCTCTTCAAATCAGCTATCCAGCGCTTTGTACTTCTCGCGCAGGTGGTTACGAATGGCCACCGCAGACAGGTTGAGCAAGGCGATCACCAGTACCAGCAGCAGCGCCGTGGCGTACACCAGCGGCCGCGCGGCTTCGACGTTCGGGCTCTGGAAGCCGACGTCATAAATATGGAAGCCCAAGTGCATGATCTTCTGGTCAAGGTGCAGGTACGGGTAGTTGCCGTCCACCGGCAGCGACGGCGCCAGTTTCACTACACCCACCAGCATCAACGGCGCCACTTCACCGGCAGCACGGGCGACCGCCAGAATCATCCCGGTCATCATCGCCGGGCTGGCCATGGGCAGCACGATCTTCCATAGGGTTTCAGCCTTGGTTGCGCCGAGTGCCAGCGAGCCCTCGCGAACGGTACGCGGAATACGCGCCAAGCCTTCTTCGGTGGCAACGATCACCACGGGAACGGCCAGCAGTGCGAGGGTCAGAGACGCCCAGAGCAAGCCTGGCGTGCCGAAGGTCGGCGCTGGCAAGGCTTCAGGGAAGAACAGCCGATCCACCGAACCGCCGAGCACGTAAACAAAGAAACCCAGACCGAATACCCCGTACACAATCGCCGGCACCCCGGCCAGGTTATTCACCGCGATACGGATCAACCGGGTGACCGGGCCTTGCCGTGCGTACTCTCGCAGGTACACCGCAGCCAGAACGCCGAACGGAGTGACGATCATGGCCATGATCAAGGTCATCATCACAGTGCCGAAAATCGCCGGGAAGATCCCGCCTTCGGTGTTGGCTTCACGCGGGTCTTCGCTGAGGAACTCCCACAATTTCTTGAAGTAGAAACCAAGCTTGGTAAAAGTGCCCATGGCATTCGGTTGGTAAGCGTGAACCACTTTGCCAACGCTGATCACCACTTCGGTGCCGTTGGCATCGCGGGCTGTCAGGCTGTCGCGATTGAATGCCTCATGCAACGAGCCCAGTCGCCCTTCAATCGCCTGGTAACGAGCGTCCAGTTCGGCGCGCTCGCTGTCCATGTCCGCTTGAGCGGCAGCATCGAGCTTGCCGTCGAGTTCCAGTTTGCGTTTGTGCAGACGCAGACGCTCGATGCCATGGTTGATGGCACCAATGTCTTTTTTCTCGAGCCTGCCAAGCTCACTGGCCAGGGTTTCGACGCGCTTGATTCGCTCTTGAAGAATCGGCCAGGCTGCTTCACCTTCGGCGATGACTTTGCCGTCTTCCTTGAGGTTGACCAGGTAGCCGTAGTAGTTACCCCACTCACGTCGCTCCAGGGTCATCAGCTCGGCAGGTTTGCTCTGTTCCGTCAGCCATTCGCCGACAACCCAGGTGAAATCGCTTGGGTTGGTATCACGGTTGCCGACCTTGAACAGCTCGCGAGTCATGAACTCCGGACCCACATCGGGTACCGGCAAGCCCGCACCCTTGAGGCGAGCGCGAGGTACTTCCTCGGCCTGTACCACTTCACCGATCAATACATGGTTAGTCTGATTGGGCACGTTGTACTGCGCGCGCACCACATCAGCCGGCCAGAAGTGACCCAAGCCACGGACGGCGATCACTGTCAGCAAGCCCAGAGTCATGATCACCGCGATGGACACAGCGCCCGCGCTCATCCAGACGCCAGGGGCACCGCTCTTGAACCAACTCTTGAGGGAGTTCTGTTTCACAGACTTCTACCTTCCTTAGAGAGACGAATATTTCTTGCGCAGACGCTGACGAATCAGCTCCGCTAAGGTGTTCATCACGAAGGTGAACATCAGCAGCACCAGCGCTGCCAGGAACAGCACTCGATAATGGCTGCCGCCGACTTCGGACTCTGGCATCTCAACCGCGACGTTCGCCGCCAGAGTACGCATGCCTTCGAACAGGTTCATGTCCATGATCGGTGTATTACCGGTGGCCATCAGCACGATCATGGTCTCGCCGACAGCGCGGCCCATGCCGATCATCAAGGCCGAGAAAATGCCAGGGCTGGCGGTGAGGATCACCACCCGCGTCATGGTCTGCCATGGCGTCGCACCCAGGGCCAGCGAGCCCAGAGTCAGACCGCGCGGCACGCTGAATACGGCGTCTTCAGCGATGGAGTAGATGTTCGGAATCACTGCGAAACCCATGGCCAGCCCGACCACCAGTGCGTTGCGCTGATCATAGGTAATGCCCAGGTCGTTGGTGATCCACATGCGCATGTCGCCGCCGAAGAACCAGGTTTCCATATACGGGCTCATGCCCAACGACAACCAGCCCACCAGCAACACCACAGGTATCAGGATCGCGGCTTCCCAACCATCCGGCACTCGCAGCCGGAATGACTCAGGCAAGCGGCTCCAGATAAAGCCCGCCAACAGAATACCAATCGGTGTCAGCAGCAACAGGCTGAAGATCCCCGGCAAATGCCCTTCCAGATACGGCGCCAGAAACAGGCCAGCGAAAAAGCCGAGAATCACTGTCGGCATCGCTTCCATCAGTTCGATCACCGGCTTGACCTTGCGGCGCATGCCCGGGGCCATGAAGTAAGCGGTGTAGATCGCAGCGGCAATCGCCAGGGGCGCCGCCAGCAGCATCGCGTAGAACGCCGCTTTCAAGGTGCCGTAGGTCAATGGCGCGAGGCTCAGCTTGGGCTCGAAGTCAGTGCTCGACGCAGTGGACTGCCAGACGTACTTCGGTCCGTCGTAGTTTTCGTACCAGACCTTGCTCCACAGCGCGCTCCACGAAACTTCCGGGTGCGGGTTGCGCAGGTTCATTGGCAGCAACTTGCCGCCCTCTTCGACGATGACCTCGTCAGCACGTGGCGACAGTCCCATGACACCTGGGCCCTGAGCCACCTGATCGACCAACAGCGTGCGATGCGCGGTGCTATGGAACACCCCGAGCTTGCCGGAAGCGTCGAGGGCGACGAAGCCTTTACGGCGCTCTTCGCCGGTGATTTGTACGATCGGCGTGGTGCCCATCTGGAAGTCACGGATGTGCTCCAGGCGCAACTCGCCGTCGGTATCGCGGGCCATGAACCACTGAGCCAGACCGCCCGTGGTGCTGCCGATAATCAGCGACACACCGCCGACCAATTGCGTACTGGCGGAGACTTCAGCGTTACCGTCTTCCAGCAGTTTGTAGCGGCCGTTGAGGCTGCGATCACGCAAGCTGAAGACGTCGGCCTGAGCGCGACCGTTGATCACGTACAGCCACTGCTGGCGCGGATCGATAAAGATTGCCTTGACCACTTCGGTCATGTGCGGCAGTTCGATGCGGGTCAACTCGCTGGTGGTCTCCCCGGTCATCATGTTTTCTTCCTGGGACAAGGAGAGCACATGCAATTGCGAGCCGGTGGAACCCGCTACCATCAGGACTTTGTCGCTGGCGTTGAGGCTGACGTGCTCCAAGGGCCGGCCTTGTTCGTCCAGGCTCAGCGCCGCTTCGCCAAATGGATACGTGATGGTCGGACTGATGGTCTTGACGTTGCCCGGGTAGGTGATCAGGTAGTTGTGTTTGAACACCAGTGCCTGACCGTTGGACAGACCCAGCACCATCAACGGGCTGCCTGGCTGATCTTTACCGATAGCCGTCACAGTCGTGCCCGTCGGAATCGGCAAGGCGACATGCTTGAGCTCGGTCCCGTCGTCGATGCGGAAGAACAGCGCTTCACCCTTGTCGGATACTCGCAGGCCAACCTTGTTCTGCTCTTCGATGGCAATTATCAGTGGCTTGCCCGCATCCTGCATCCAGGCCGGATTGAGCGCCTTCTCGGTGGTCAGTTTCGCACCTTGGAACAAGGGCGCGACCACGTAAGCAAGATAGAAGAAAATCAGCGTAATAGCGGCCAGCACTGCCAGGCCACCGACCAGTACATACCACTGGGTCAGACGGTCTTTAAACGCGCGTATACGGCGTTTTCGCTTGAGCTCGGGCGTATTGAAGTCAATTCGCTCGGGAGGGGAATTTTGAGTCATGGTGGAATTGGCCAGATCATTCATGCGCTCACCCTAGCGGTCCTTTATTACAAAAACATGACAGTGCGGTGACGCAAAAAATCCGCAGCCCAAAAGTACTGGCAGCGGACTACGAAATTAGTAGCGGGACCCCGTTGAATCAGGTCCCGCTCAGGTATTGAGATCGGGGCAAAAAGTGCGTGCCCCGCGTCAACCCTTACTTAGCAGCGCCTTCCTGCAAGCCCAGGTCAGCCAGTGCTTTTGCAGCAACCTTGGCTGGCAACGGGATGTAACCGTCTTTGATCACGACTTCTTGACCCTGTTTAGACAGGACCATTTTCACGAACTCGGCTTCCAGCGGTGCCAGAGGCTTGTTCGGCGCTTTGTTCACGTAGATGAACAGGAAGCGCGACAGTGGGTATTTGCCGTTCAGTGCGTTTTCTTCGCTGTCTTCGATGAATTCAGTGCTGCCTTTCTTGGACAGGGCAACCGTCTTCACGCTGGACGTTTTGTAGCCGATACCTGAGTAACCGATGCCGTTCAACGAGCTGCTGATCGAGCTTACAACCGAAGCAGAACCTGGCTGTTCGTTAACGTTAGCGCGGAAGTCGCCTTTGCACAGGGCTTCTTCTTTGAAGTAGCCGTAAGTGCCGGATACCGAGTTACGACCGAACAGTTGGATCGGTTTGCCAGCCAGGTCGCCGGTCACGCCAACATCACCCCAGGTTTTGGCTTCGGCTTTGGCGCCACACAGACGGGTCGCGGAGAAGATCGCGTCCACTTGTTCCATGGTCAGGTGCTGAATCGGGTTGTCTTTATGTACAAAAATAGCCAAGGCATCGACCGCGACCGGGATTGCAGTTGGCTTGTAGCCGTACTTCTGCTCGAAAGCCGCCAATTCGGTGTCTTTCATTTTGCGGCTCATCGGGCCCAGGTTCGAGGTGCCCTCAGTCAACGCAGGTGGTGCGGTGGCCGAACCGGCTGCTTGAATCTGAATGTTCACGCTTGGGTATTCTTTTTTGTAAGCCTCAGCCCACAAGGTCATCAAGTTTGCCAGGGTATCGGAGCCGACACTGGACAGGTTACCCGAGACACCGGTGGTCTTGGTATAGCCTGGAATAGCTGGGTCAACAGCAGCAACCGCAGTGGCGGTGGCAACGCCTGCGGCGACGAAAGTCAGAGCCGCCATCAATCGCTTAAGTCTCATGCCTTGCTCCTAGCAAAATTGGATAGGTATTGGATCGACGCCAAGTATCTAAGGGCCGTGTGAACACTCTATGAAAGCAATGTGACAATTAGATGAAAGGCCATCATCGACTTTCAATGATAGCCGTTCAGTTCAGGAGGGGGCGGCGGCATTCGCCCAGCAGGCAAGGCGATTCAACACTCAGCGTTGCTTGCGCAACAAATGGATGCCAATCAGCATGCCCATGACGCAGAGGGCTGCCACGTACCAGGCCGGCCCCATTGGACTGGTCTTGAGCATGAGGGTCACCACCATCGGCGTCAGACCGCCAAATAACGCGTACGCCAGGTTGTACGAGAACGACAGTCCCGAGAACCGCACGGCTGCCGGAAAGGCCTGGACCATGACGAACGGCACCGCACCGATGACGCCGACAAACAACCCGGTGACGGCGTACAACGGAAACAGCCAGTCGGGGTGCGCCAAAAGGCTGTGATAGAACGTCCATGAACTGACAAGCAACGCCAGGCAACCGAGGATAAACACCCAGCCAGCGCCAAAGCGATCTGCCAGAGAACCCGCGCCGACACAGCCCAGGCTCAGGCAGACAATCGCCAGACTATTGGCCTTCAGCGCCGTCGCGGGGGAGAAGCCGTAAACCGTTTGCAATACCGTTGGGGTCATCAGGATCACGACGATAACGCCAGCCGACAACAGCCAGGTCAATAGCATCGATAACAGGATCGCCCCGCGATGGTCGCGCAACACGGCCTTGAGCGGCACCTCTTCGGCCAGCGCCTTGCGCAGCTGCAGCTCGGCGAAAACCGGCGTTTCATGCAGCCAGCGGCGCAGGTAAACAGACAGCAGACCAAATACGCCCCCAAGCAAAAACGGAATCCGCCATGCGTAATCGAGCATCTCCTCAGCGCTGTAGAGGCTATTGATCAGGGTGGCGACCAGCGAACCCAGCAAAATGCCCGAGGTCAGGCCGGCGGTCAGGGTGCCGCACGCGTAGCCAATGCTGCGCGGCGGCACATGCTCGGACACAAATACCCAGGCGCCAGGCACCTCACCGCCAATCGCCGCACCCTGAATAACCCGCATCAACAGCAGCAGAATCGGCGCCCACAGGCCAATCTGCGCGTACGTCGGCAACAAGCCCATGATCAGGGTCGGTACGGCCATCATGAAAATGCTCAGGGTGAACATTTTCTTGCGCCCCAAAAGGTCGCCGAAGTGCGCCATAACGATGCCACCCAGCGGTCGCGCCAGGTAACCGGCAGCAAAAATACCGAAGGTCTGCATCAGTCGCAGCCACTCAGGCATATCCGCAGGGAAAAACAACTTGCCGACCACAGTGGCAAAAAACACGAAAATGATGAAGTCGTAAAACTCCAACGCTCCGCCCAAGGCAGAAAGCGACAAGGTCTTATAGTCGCTGCGGGTCAGCGGGCGCGAGGGCTGCACGGTACTTGAGGACACAGTGGACATGGCAAGGGCTTCTCTTGGGATTGCTGAGCATCAGCAACGCTGGCTGAGGCTTGACGGCTTGCACACTTCCTCACTAAGGAAAACGCTGACATGGGCATCAAAATTGCCCTTATAGCGAAAAGTACAGAGTCGATCGGGTCCGGCACGATAGCAAATTCTCTAAAAAGCACACAGTCAGGCGCTTTACGCAGTCAAAATGAGAACCGAGTGGTCGTCGCATGGTCCATCGATCGATATACTCGCAGACCGTAAGAGACAATCCAGCGTACTCCGGGTTGCTGTGCGAAATCGCCGCTGAGCCCAATCCAGCCGCTTTCGCAGAGTTTCCCCTTAAGGCATCGCTGAAAGCGGATGAACGCAATTTGTTCATGAACATCGTTTTCACTGAGGCCTGTTAACCGCACCAAAACATTAAAGAGTCATGGGTCGAGGCACCCTAGGCATGATTGAACTCGAACAAGAAGATCCGATACCGCAGGGCGACCTTGCATTGCAAATTACTGCTTTGCCCCGCGAAACCAATGGTTTCGGCGATATTTTCGGCGGCTGGCTGGTCTCGCAAATGGACTTGGCGGGAACTGCCATGGCCAGTAAAGTCGCTGGCGGCCGCGTTGCGACCGTAGCCATTGATCGCATGGCATTCCTGATCCCGGTCGCAGTCGGCGCGCAATTGTCCTTCTATACCCAGGCCCTGGACATCGGCCGCAGCTCGATCCAGATGATGGTCGAAGTATGGAGCGATGACCCACTGTCCAGCGAATGGCGCAAAGTCACCGAAGCGGTGTTTGTGTTCGTCGCTATCGATGGTAGCGGCCGCACTCGCTCGGTACCGGCACGGCGATAAGCCTGGGTATCGGTCTGCTGGGGTAAACTCGTTGACTGTCGCACGGTCTACTTTTATCACTGTACTTGAGTGAGCACCCCCGCATGCCAACGCCCCATGTCGAATCCGTCAAACTCGGTGAGCTCAACTGCTGGCGCATCCGCCACGGTCAGGCCGAGTTACTCGTCGCCCAGCAAGGCGCGCACATCCTCAGCTACCAAGTGGACGGCGAGCCGCCACTGATCTGGCTAAACGACAAAGCTGTCTTCAAACAAGGCAAGCCGATCCGCGCCGGTATTCCGATTTGCTGGCCCTGGTTTGGCAATCTGGAGCGCAACCCTGCCAGCGTACAGGCGATGCGCAACAGCAGCGAACCGGCCAACGCCCACGGCGAAGTCCGGGTACTAGACTGGGAATTGCTGGGCATTGGCAATGATGGCGACGCGTTACTCGCCGAATTCGTATTGCCGCAGGCTGAAGGTCATTTGCCTGGTTGGCCGCATAACGTCGCCCTCAAACTGAGCATTCGTCTGGACGAGCAGTTGCATGTCAGCCTGCTCAGCTACAACGCTGGCACCGAAGACGTTACCTTCAGCCAGGCATTGCACAGTTATTTCGCGGTCAGCGATGCACGACAGGTCCACGTCGAAGGCCTGGACGGCTCGCGTTACCTGGACACATTGAAAAACTGGGAAGACGAGCATCGGCAGGACGGCGACCTGCATTTCACGGCCGAGACGGACCGCGTTTACCTGGACACACCGCACCATCTGAGCATCGTCGATCCGGGCTGGCAGCGACGGATTCAGATCATGACCAGCGGCTCGAAGTCAGCGGTGCTGTGGAATCCGTGGGTCGACAAGACCAGGACCTTAAGCGACATGGCCGAAGACGGCTGGCAGCACATGGTTTGTGTCGAGACCGCCAACGTCCTGTCCGATGTCGTCACGTTGGCGCCAGATGCCATGCACACCCTAAGTGTCAGCATCTGGGCCGAGCCGCTGGCGGCGTTGCCGGAAGCGTAACCGCTACAGGTCCGCTTCGACCACGACGCGGACCTTCGAAGCATCCAGCGCGTAGGCCGCATCGGCCATGTTATTGCTGACCGCCTCGACCTTCAGCGTGCCGATCACCCACAGCGGCGTGTAGATATCGTCCAGCTTCAGGCCTTTTGGATAACGCACCAGCACCAGTTGATTGGGTGGCGGCGGCGGCACATGGATGCATGCGCCCGGATATGGCACGAGGAAGAACAGGGTACTGCGGCCTTTCGCGTCTGTTTCCAGCGGCACGGGATAACCACCAAGACGGATATTTTTGCCATTCATGGCGGGTACGGTCTTGGCCGAGTACATCACGGCAGGCAAGCCTTTGCTCTGCTTCAAACCGCCTTTGCTATCGAACGTCCCCTGCGCTTCCGGGGAGTTGTGATCGATTTCAGGCATGGCCTCGAGGGCTTTCTGATCCGACTTGGGCATCAGCTCGAGCCAATCGGTTTCTGGCAGCTCGGCGCGGGCCAGCCCGGAAGCCAACAGCAGCGCTATAAGGAGGAGACGGCGCATGGGAGAGCTCGGCAATGTATGTGGTCTCACTAGCTCTCTGCGCAGCAATAACGCAGAGAGCCGATGAATAACTGTCAGTCTTTTTTGATCATGCCGTAAAGCACCAGCAGCACCACCGCACCCACCAATGCGCCGAGGAATCCCGCGCCCTGGCCTGCCTGATAAATGCCCAGCGCCTGACCCCCGTAGGTCGCAGCCAGCGAGCCCCCGATACCCAGCACAATGGTCATGATCCAACCCATGCTGTCATCGCCTGGCTTGAGGAAGCGAGCCAGCAAGCCCACGATCAAACCGATAAAAATGGTTCCGATAATACCCATGCCTTTTCCTCTGTATTAATTGGACGAACCAAGGCCTGATGACGGCATTAGCGTCCTGTCATCAGAGAACCGCTGGCAGGATTGGTTCCACATACGTCTATTGCAGCTATTACAGCTTGATCAGCGCTTCGACTTTTTTGATCTGCCGATCAAGGGTGGCGCGATCAGCACAGCGCAAGGTGGCGTGACCCACTTTGCGCCCAACCTTGAACGCCTTGCCGTAGTGATGCAGATGGCAGTCATCGATGGCGACGACCTTGTCCACAGCCGGCACTTCACCGATGAAGTTGAGCATGGCGCTTTCGCCGACCTTGGCAGTGGAGCCCAACGGCAAACCCGCCACCGCCCGCAGGTGGTTTTCGAACTGGCTGCACTCGGCGCCTTCGGTGGTCCAATGCCCCGAGTTATGCACACGGGGTGCAATCTCGTTGGCCTTCAAACCGCCATCGACTTCAAAGAACTCGAACCCCAGCACGCCGACGTAATCGAGTTGCTTGAGTACGCGACCGGCGTAATCCTCAGCCAGCGCTTGCAGCGGATGCGCGGTGCTGGCAATCGACAGACGCAAAACCCCATTTTCGTGGGTGTTGTGCACCAGCGGATAAAAGCGCGTTTCGCCATCGCGGCCGCGCACGGCAATCAGCGACACTTCACCCGTGAAGGGCACGAAACCTTCCAGCAAACAGGCAACACTGCCCAACTCAGCAAACGTGCCGACCACATCAGCCGCTGTACGCAGTACTTTCTGGCCCTTGCCGTCATAACCGAGGGTGCGGGTTTTCAGCACGGCAGGCAGACCAATGCTGGCCACTGCGGCGTCCAGATCGGCTTGCGACTGGATATCAGCGAAGGTAGGCGTTGGAATGCAGAGGTCCTTGAACATGCTCTTTTCGAACCAGCGATCACGGGCAATCCGCAGCGCTTCGGCACTTGGATAAACCGGCACGAACTGCGACAGGAACGCCACGGTTTCTGCTGGCACACTTTCGAATTCGAAGGTCACCAGATCGACTTCATCGGCCAACTGGCGCAGATGATCCTGATCGCCGTAATCGGCACGCAGATGTTCGCCCAACGCAGCGGCACAGGCATCCGGCGCCGGGTCGAGAAAAGCGAAACTCATGCCTAGCGGGGTCCCTGCCAGAGCCAACATGCGACCCAACTGGCCGCCACCGATTACACCGATCTTCATGGAAAAACCTCAGGCGTCGCGTGGGTCTGGATTGTCCAGGACGCTGTCTGTCTGCTCAGCGCGGAATTTCTTCAGCACTGCATGGAATTGCGGGTGCTTGGCGCCGAGGATACTGGCCGACAACAATGCGGCGTTGATTGCGCCCGCTTTGCCGATAGCCAAGGTCGCCACAGGAATCCCGGCAGGCATCTGCACGATAGAGAGCAGGGAATCAACGCCCGACAACATCGACGACTGTACGGGCACGCCCAGCACGGGCAGATGAGTCTTGGCCGCACACATGCCTGGCAAATGAGCCGCACCGCCAGCACCGGCAATGATCACTTCAATGCCACGGGCTTCAGCCTGTTCGGCGTACTGGAACAGCAAATCCGGCGTCCGGTGGGCTGACACCACTTTGACTTCGTAAGGGATGCCTAGCTTTTCCAGCATATCGGCGGTGTGGCTAAGGGTGGACCAATCGGACTTGGAGCCCATGATCACGCCAACCAGTGCGCTCATCGTCGTGCCTCTTCTATTGGACGCCCGCAGGCGCGTCAAAAAACAAACAAGCCACGCGGGAGAACCGGCGTGGCTTGCTGTACGAATTATGGCCGGTCGAACCGGCCAAAGGCCGCGCAGTATACCGTAAAGCACAGGGAAGACAGCCCCCTTGGTGACCATCTGTCCGCAGGGCCCTGGCGAGGTCTGCACACGGCACCCGCGACCGAAATCCTTCATGGCAAAAGGTCCTACATCTTCTGTACGCAACTTACTACTTTAGGTGACGCCAACAGCAACTAACAAATCGCAACCGTTTCGGCTTAGCTGCTTTCATGTCTGAAGAAAACACAGTTCCGGGCAGACCCCGTCATCCAGTACGGACATTAATCAACGAAAACTATCGCCATCGAGATCGCCCATGCTCATTCATTTAAGAACACTCGCTTTAACACTAAGCACCCTGCTTACGATCATCATTCCACCGGCTTCCGCTGATGAGAAATTCACGAAAACTCCGCTCTACTTCTATGTATTTCTGCACGACGATATCCCACAAGCTGAACGCGAAAATATCGCTAAAGACTACTTCTCGTGGCTGCGCAAGGACCTTGAAAGCTTCACCCGGCGCAGGGTGTACATAGACTTCATACAGAACGTCGCGCCCATAACCCAATACCCGTATCAAGGTGAAAACCTGACAAAAATACTGGACGGCTGGCAACGAGAAGTGAATGACTACATCGACAAAAACAATCTGCCCATGAACAGCAGAACCAAGTATTTGCTGTTAACACACGAAAAAATAAACGGGATGACTTTGGGTGTCGCCAGAGACAAGAGTTACGCAGGCATTGCATCGCTGGGCAGTTACTCTGCCGCCGCGCATGAAATAGGTCATCTGCTCGGCGGGACGCATGAGCACTCAGAAGTTTTATTCAAAGGCAGTTGGTGGTGTGAAACCAATATATTCCCGACCCGCATCAACGTAAGAGCGAACTGTTACCACTACAGCGACAAAAACAAAGAAGCCATCGCCGCTTATTTGAGCGAATCGCCTTAAGCACTCAAGACGCACCCTGTGCCGCACCGCCTTCCAGCTTGCGCCACAACAACCGCACGTTGGCCTTGCGCACCAACGCACAACGGTACAAACGAATTTCCAGCGGCACATGCCATTGTGGGCCACCACACACCACCAACTCACCCCGCGCCAGTTCAGCACGCACGCTGAGCTGCGGTACCCAGGCGATGCCCAGGCCTTCGAGCGCCATGCTTTTCAGGCTGTCCGCCATGGCTGTTTCGTAGACCGTAGTGAAGCGCAAGCTGCGCTGACGCAGCAGCAGGTTCACCGAGCGCCCCAGAAATGCTCCGGCGCTGTAGGCGAGCAACGGCACACTGGCATCGCCTTCAAGGTCGAATAACGGTTGGCCGTTGGCGTCTGCCGCGCAGATGGGCAACATCTCCGTATGCCCAAGGTGCAGCGAGGGGAAAATTTCAGCGTCCATCTGCAGCGCCGCATCCGGGTCGTAGAACGCCAGCATCAGATCGCAACCGCCCTCACGCAACGCATGTACCGCATCGCCAACGTTGGTCGCCACCAGCCGGGTGGCAATGTTCAGCCCTTCGTTACGCAGCTGGGCAATCCAGCGCGGGAAAAAACCCAAGGCCAAAGAGTGCGCCGCCGCGACTTGCATGACTTCGCCCTGCCCGCCCTCCAGGTGATGCAGATGACGCAGCACCTCGCCAAGCTGCTCGACGACGGTGCGCGCGGTTACCAGAAACAGTTGTCCGGCAGCTGTCAGCTCGATGGGCGTGCGCGAGCGATTGACCAACGTCAGGCCCAGTGCCGACTCAAGGCTGCGAATCCGGCGGCTGAAAGCAGGTTGCGTCACGAAGCGACGCTCAGCCGCCTGGGAAAAACTGCGGGTGGCGGCCAGGGCACTGAAGTCCTCCAGCCATTTACTTTCCAGGTTCATCACGTCCTCCAATCACGGCAGGGACGGACTTGCAACGACCCGCCCCGCACCTGCAAAAAAGCAACTACATCTTGTTCATACGCTCGTCACAATCGTAACGTCACATCGACATTATGCCGTTTGTGCATAGGCCAGCGCTTAACAGCATTAGCCCAAAATTGCCCACAAGCCTAGCATCAGCGGCGTTCCGGCATTATCCGTGCCTTTCTTGAGACTATCTCTATCATGTCCTCCGCTGCATCATTGCGCATCGAAAAAGACCTGCTTGGCGTCCTTGAAGTACCCGCTGAAGCGTACTACGGCATCCAGACCCTGCGGGCGGTGAACAACTTCCGTCTCTCCGGCGTTCCGATTTCGCATTACCCGAAGCTGGTCGTGGCCCTGGCCATGGTCAAGCAAGCCGCCGCTGACGCTAACCGCGAACTCGGTCACCTCAGCGAAGCCAAGCACGCTGCCATCAGCGAAGCCTGCGCCCGTTTGGTTCGCGGCGATTTCCACGAGCAGTTCGTGGTGGACATGATTCAAGGCGGCGCTGGCACTTCAACCAACATGAATGCCAACGAAGTCATCGCCAACATCGCGCTGGAGGCCATGGGCCACAGCAAGGGCGAGTACCAATACCTGCACCCGAACAATGACGTGAACATGGCGCAGTCGACCAACGACGCTTACCCGACGGCAATCCGTCTGGGCCTGCTGCTCGGTCACGACGCCCTGCTCGCCAGCCTCGACAGCCTGATTCAGGCATTCGCCGCCAAGGGCCAGGAATTCAACCACGTTCTGAAAATGGGCCGTACCCAGTTGCAGGACGCCGTGCCGATGACCCTCGGTCAAGAGTTCCGGGCCTTCGCCACCACCTTGAGCGAAGACCTCAATCGTCTGCGCAGCCTCGCTCCGGAACTGCTGACCGAAGTGAACCTGGGCGGCACCGCCATCGGCACCGGCATCAACGCCGACCCCCGCTACCAGCACCTGGCCGTATCGCGTCTGGCGCTCATCAGCGGTCAACCGCTGGTACCTGCCGCCGACCTGATCGAAGCCACGTCCGACATGGGCGCCTTCGTCCTGTTCTCCGGGATGCTCAAGCGTACTGCGGTCAAGCTGTCGAAAATCTGCAACGACCTGCGCCTGCTGTCCAGCGGCCCACGTACCGGCATCAATGAAATCAACCTGCCAGCACGTCAGCCAGGCAGCTCGATCATGCCCGGCAAGGTCAACCCGGTTATCCCGGAAGCGGTCAACCAAGTGGCTTTCCAGATCATCGGCAACGACCTGGCACTGACCATCGCCGCAGAAGGGGGTCAATTGCAGCTGAACGTGATGGAGCCGCTGATCGCTTACAAGATTTTCGACTCGATCCGCCTGCTGCAACGCGCCATGGATATGCTGCGCGAGCATTGCATCGTCGGCATCACCGCCAACGAAGCACGCTGCCGCGAACTGGTCGAGCACTCGATCGGCCTGGTCACCGCCCTGAACCCATACATCGGTTATGAAAACGCCACCCGTATCGCCCGCATCGCTCTGGAAAGCGGCCGTGGCGTACTGGAACTGGTGCGCGAAGAAGGCTTGCTCGACGACGCCATGCTCGCCGACATCCTGCGCCCGGAAAACATGATTGCGCCACGCTTGGTGCCATTGAAGGCCTGACCTTCAGCCCCAGGCAGCAACACGCTCACCAGGCTGAGAGACTAGACACCTCTCTCCCTTTTGAGGGCCCGAAGATCACTCTTCAGGCCCTTTTTTTTGCCAGCTTGTTTTTACTTTTCACTAGACACGCCATAGCCTTGGCCGATCACCCAAAGGAGAAGTGCCATGAATCGCGAAACCCCGCCACCCGCTCAGCAGGTCATGGTGCTCTACACCGGCGGCACCATCGGCATGCAGGCCAGCGCCAACGGGCTGGCTCCGGCTTCGGGATTCGAGGCGCGGATGGCCGAGCAACTGGCTGCCCAACCAGAACTGAAGGTACCGAACTGGCGGTTTCGCGAACTACTGCCGTTGATCGACAGCGCCAACATGACCCCCACCTACTGGCAGCGTCTGCGTGAAGCGGTGATCGAGGCCGTGGATGTCGATGGCTGCGACGCGGTATTGATCCTGCACGGCACTGACACCCTGGCCTACAGCGCGGCGGCGATGAGCTTTCAGTTGCTCGGGCTGAGCGCACCCGTGCTGTTCACCGGTTCGATGCTGCCCGCTGGCGTCGAGAACAGTGATGCCTGGGAAAACCTCAACGGCGCCCTGCTTGCCCTGGGCCAAGGCTTGGCGCCGGGCGTGCAGCTGTACTTCCATGGCGAGCTACTGGCACCGACCCGCTGCGCAAAAATTCGCAGCTTTGGTCGTCATCCGTTCGCCGCGTTGCAGCGCTCGCGGGAGGGTAAGTCGGCGCAGTCTGTGCCCGCTGCACTGGATTACCGTCAGCCGAAAAGCATCGCCAACGTCGCCGTGCTGCCCTTGTTTCCCGGCATCAGTGCGCAACATCTGGATGGTTTACTCGACAGCGGGATTCAGGCGCTGGTCCTGGAATGCTTCGGCAGCGGCACGGGCCCGAGCGACAACCCGGCATTCCTCGCCAGCCTGCAACGCGCCCGGCAACGCGGCATCTGCGTGGTTGCCATCACTCAGTGTCATGAAGGCGGCGTCGAACTGGACATCTACGAAGCCGGCAGTCGTCTGCGCGGGGTTGGCGTACTGTCCGGCGGCGGCATGACCCGCGAAGCCGCGTTCGGCAAACTCCATGCGTTGTTGGGCGCAGGGCTTGCGCAAGATGAAGTACGACGCCTGGTTGAGCTGGATGTGTGTGGGGAGTTGCGATAACCGTCAGGCCGCCTTCGCGGGCAAGCGCGCGCCCATTAGGGCGCGGCATACAACTTGCTCCACTCCCGGTTGTTACCCACCGCCGGAATTCGCTCATGCTGCATTCCCATCTCACCACCCTCAATGCCGTGTCGCTGGTACTCAGCACCTTCGAGGCTGAAGGTTTGTCCGGCGATGCGCTGCTGGCAGGCAGCGGGATCACTGCTGCGGACTTGGGCAGGCCCGATATTCGTATCGCCACCCACCAGGAAATGCAGGTCTGCGCCAATGCCGTTGCACTGCGCAAGGAAATCGGCCTGGAGTTGGGACGGCGCATGCACGTGTCATCCTATGGTGTCCTCGGTTACGCCCTGCTCACGAGTGCCACCTTAGGTGACGCCTTGCGCCTGGCGCTGATGTATCCGGCGCTCTTGGGAACACTGTTCGAACTGCGCCTGCATGACGATGGCGACCGCGTCTGGCTAAGCGCCAGCGATTACCGCGACAGTGAATCGCTGGCGGTTTTTAACGCCGAGCTGTGCCTGGCCTCGCTGAAAGTCATTTGCGATGACTTGCTCGGCAAGCCCCTGCCATTACTCAGCGCACGTTTCGCCCACGACGCCCCTGATTACACCGCCAGCTATCACGAAAGCTTTGCCTGCCCGTTGCAGTTCAACGCCCCCTTGTATGATCACGCCTTCGCCTTCGACAAACGCTGGCTTGAACAGCCGTTGCCGCTGGCAGACCCGATCACCCATCGCGACATGCACGCACGCTGTCGCCGGCAAAATATCGAGTTCACAGGTCGCCAGGCCTGGCTCGAACGCATCCGCCAATTGCTCGCCGCCCAACTTAGCTGCGCACCCGGCCTCGGCGGTCTGGCGCAACAGATGAACTGCTCGGAGCGCACGTTGCGCCGGCACTTGCAGGCACTGGGTAGCAGCTACCAACAATTGCTCGACGAGCTACGCTTCGAGCGAGCCAAGCACTTGCTGCATGAGGCCCGGTTACCCATCCACCGCATTGCCGAGGAACTGGGCTTCAGCGAGACCGCGAGCTTTCGTCACGCCTTCCTGCGCTGGAGCGGCGTCGCGCCCAGCCACTTCCGATTCTGATGCTGTTTGCACCCTCGCCTCGGTTTAGGGCGTGACGCCTCAATAAGAGGCGATATCCGGTCAGTGTTATTGGCCATATTTATCCCCTTTTGGCCGTTGCCGTCGTTCACTGATCCGCCGCGCACCGCAAGAATGAGGCACAGCCACAGCCCTAGGGGAGAATAAGAAGATGCTGACGATCTACTCGGATGATCATCACTTGCACCACGGTCGCTGCGAACTGATAGACGGGCAACTGATGCCCTGCTTTGAAATGCCCTCGCGCGCCGATCACATCCTGCAACGCGTACAGGCACGCCACCTTGGTCCGGTCGAGACGCCGCGTGACGCTGGTCTTGAACCGCTGAAGCGCATTCACAGTGAGGCGTACCTGACGTTTTTCCAGGGCGCATGGCAACGCTGGGCCGAGTTGAACCATGAAGGCGACTTGCTGCCCTTCACCTGGCCTGCGCGAACCTTGCGCGAAGTAATTCCTGCCAACCTGTTGGGTCAGTTGGGTTATTACAGCTTCGATGCCGGCGCACCGATTACCGCGGGCACCTGGCAAGCCGCCTATAGCGCAGCGCAAGTCGCTCTGACCGCTCAGGCCGCCGTCGAAAATGGCGCTCGTAGCGCGTTCGCATTGTGCCGACCACCCGGCCATCACGCCGCTGGCGATTTGATGGGCGGTTACTGCTACCTGAATAACGCCGCCATCGCCGCTCAGGCATTTCTCGATCAGGGCCGGCAGAAAGTGGCGATTCTCGATGTCGATTACCATCACGGCAACGGCACTCAATCGATCTTCTACTCACGCAACGATGTGCTCTTTACCTCGATCCACGGCCATCCTGAAGCCGAGTTTCCCTTCTTCCTCGGTTACGCCGACGAGCATGGCGAGGGGCCGGGCGAAGGTTTCAACTTCAACTACCCGCTGGCCGCTGGCAGCGACTGGGACCACTGGAGCGCTGCGCTGGAACAGGCCTGCAAGCAAATCGAGGCCTACGCCCCGGACGTGCTGGTGATTTCCCTCGGTGTCGACACGTTCAAGGACGATCCCATCTCGACGTTCAAGCTCGACAGCCCGGACTACCTGCGCATGGGTGAGCGCATCGCCCGTCTCGGCTTGCCGACGCTGTTCGTGATGGAGGGCGGTTATGCCGTCGAAGAAATCGGCATCAATGCCGTGAATGTGCTGGAAGGTTTCGAAAGCGCCTGACCCCACCGACTTATCAGGAAGATAACAATGAACAGACTCAAACGTCTTATTGCACCCGCCCTGTGTGCTTCCCTGCTCTGCGGCGCGGTCCAGGCCGAAGAGCAACGCACGCTGCGCGTTTACAACTGGTTCGACTACATCACCCCGCAGACGCTGGTGGACTTCCAGAAAGACACCAAGACCAAACTGATTTACGACATTTTCGACACCAACGAGGCGCTGGAAGCCAAGCTGCTGACCGGCAACTCCGGGTATGACGTGGTCGTACCGTCCAACGTGTTCCTGGCCAAGCAGATCGAGGCCGGGGTATTCCAGCCGCTGGACCGCAGCAAATTGCCGAACTGGCCGCACCTCGACCCCAAGCTGATGAAACTCCTGGAAGCCAACGACCCGGGCAATAAATTCGCGGTGCCCTACATGTACGGCACCATCCTGATCGGCTTCAACCCGGACAAGGTCAAGGCCGCGCTGGGTGACAATGCACCGGTCGACAGCTGGGACCTGATCTTCAAGGAAGAGAACATCAGCAAACTCAAACAGTGTGGCGTGGCCCTGCTCGACTCACCGTCTGAAATCATGCCGCTGGCCTTGCAGCACTTGGGCTTGCCGCCAAACAGCACCAAGCCGGCCGACTACGCCAAAGCCGAAGCACTGATGCTGAAGATCCGTCCGTATATCACCTACTTCCATTCATCGAAGTACATGGCGGATATCGCAAATGGCGACATCTGCGTGG
Source organism: Pseudomonas sp. 5C2 (assembly GCF_034314155.1). Taxonomy (NCBI): domain Bacteria; kingdom Pseudomonadati; phylum Pseudomonadota; class Gammaproteobacteria; order Pseudomonadales; family Pseudomonadaceae; genus Pseudomonas; species Pseudomonas sp. 5C2. The sequence goes on from NZ_JAVIWH010000003.1 coordinate 961,797, forward strand.
CCGTCGGGTACTCGGGCAGCTTCTCGCAAGCGGCCAACCGCGCCAAAGAAGCCAAGAACGGCGTGGTCGTCGACATGCGCCTGCCTAAAGAAGGTGCCCCGATCTGGTTCGACATGCTCGCCATCCCTAAAGGCGCCAAAGACCCTGAAGACGCCTACACCTTCATCAACTACCTGCTGCAACCGAAGGTGATCGCGCCGATCAGTGATTTTGTCGGCTACCCGAACCCGAACAAGGACGCCACTGAGCTGGTCGATCCGGCGATTCGCAACAACCCGAATCTTTACCCGACCGAAGCGGCGATGAAAACCCTCTACACCCTGCAACCCCTGACGCACGATGCGGAGCGGGCGCGTACACGCGCCTGGACCAAGATCAAGTCGGGGACCTGATGCTGGAGCGGGCTTGCTCGTGATGCGGTATGGCTGACATACCGCATCACACCATTCGCATACAGGAAGCACGTAAGGCTTGTCGAACTTACGCCTTCCAGGCGTGCCGCAACTTGGCCAGCGCCTCGTGAATACCGGGTTCAGGCACCGCCGCAAACCCCAATACCAAGCCTGCCCGGTTATCCACGGGCGCGCTTGAGTCTGGCAACCAATAGTCGCTCAGCGGGTTGATTTCGACGCCTACACCTGCAGCCTTGGCCACCAGTTCACGCTCGCGCGCCAGGCTGTCCACGGGCACGGCGACATGCAGCCCCGCCACCACTTTGGGCATCGCCCCGCACCCAGGCACGTCTTCAGGCCAGCCTGCCAACAGCGCATCGCGACGACTCAGAGCCGCACGGCGCATGCGCCGGATGTGTCGCTGGAAATGCCCGGCAGCAATGAATTCAGCCATTACAGCCTGCGTACTGACTTCGGAGTGCCGCATGTCCAACGCCCGCCGTTGACCGAACGCACTCACCAATCCCAACGGCAGCACCAGATACCCCAAGCGCAACGCCGGAAAGGCGATCTTGCCAAAGGTGCCGACATACAAAACACGCCCGTGCCGATCCAGTGCCGCCAAGGGCGCCAGGGGCGCACCGCTATAACGGTACTCGCCGTCGTAATCGTCCTCGACGATCCAGCCTTGGGTGCGCTCGGCCCAGGCCAACAACTCCAGGCGCCGTGCCAGGCTCATCGTCACGCCCGTGGGGTATTGGTGCGACGGGGTGACGTAGGCCAGTGTGTAATCACCTTGCGACAGCGAAGTGCACTGCATGCCCTCGTTATCCACTGCGATACCGTGCAAGCGCGCACCGGCGATGGCAAACGCATGACCGGCCGCGCGGTAGCCGGGATTCTCCACCGCGACCGCATCACCCGGCGCCAACAGCAGCTGTGCACAAAGGCTGATCGCTTGCTGTGCGCCACTGGTGATCACTATTTGCTCAGCGCTGCAGTGCAGACCACGCGAACTGCGCAAATACGCTGAAATCAATTCACGCAGGCGCCAATCCCCGGACGGCTCGCCGTACCCCAGCGTCCCAAGATCCGGCTTTCGCCAGAAAGCCGCGTGTAACTTGCCCCAAACACCGAACGGGAACAGGTCAAACGCTGGCACACCGACCCGAAAGGCTCGCGGCGCATCGCCCTTTGGCTGGGGTAAATGATGCTGCTGCAGAAGGTTGAGCGCTGGGCTATGGATAACTTTATTGGGTAAAAAACCAGGCATTTCGGGTGTGTTTGTGGATAAACCTGTGGGTAAGCCTGTTAATAACCCTGTGGATGGTTTTGTGGATAAGTAATTTGATGTGCGCTTCGTTGCACTCGGCTTTGTCGGTAATTGCGCAACGTAAGTGCCATCCCCGATACGGCCTTCGATGAAACCCTCGGCGTAGAGCTGGTCATAGGCGCGCATCACGCTGTTGCGCGAAATGGACAGCGACGTCGCCAGGTCGCGAGTAGCCGGCAGACGCGTGCCACTGCTCAGACCACCGTCGAGAATCCGCTGGCGCAAGAGTTGATACAGCTGCCGGCTTAGCCCGCGACGACGATCAAGTTCGATACCCGCAGGGTTGAACGGAAAAGACAGCGCGCTGGCGGACATGACATTGGCCCTACTAAATTGACGTGGAATGGCTCTTACAACCAACCAATAGCCTGCCTAGGATTTAGCCATCAGCCAAGGAAAAGCTTTATGTACATACCTCGCGCATTCAACGAAGACGACCTTTCAACCCTTCATCAGCAAATCGAAGGCACGCGCTTGGGCATTCTCGTGACCCATGGCGCACGCGGTCTCCTGGCCAACCACATCCCGCTGTTGCTCAGCCCTGAGCAAGGGCCTTATGGAACCCTGCATGGGCACTTGGCCAAAGCCAACCCGCAATGGCAGGAGATGGAGAGCGGCACCGAGGCCTTGCTGATTTTCCCTGGCCCGGACGCTTACGTCAGTCCGTCGTTTTACCCGAGCAAGGCTGAACACGGCCAAGCGGTCCCGACCTGGAATTACCTCGCGGTCCACGCTTACGGGCCTGCCGAGGTGTTTCATGACGCCCATCGCCTGCGCGATCTGGTTCGCGCGCTGACAGAGAAGCATGAAGCAGGTCGCGCCAAACCCTGGACGCTGGAGGACGCACCTGCCGACTACATCGACAAGATGCTCGGCGCTATCGTCGGTTTTGCAGTGCCTATCAGCCGACTGGAAGGCAAACGCAAGCTCACCCAGAACCGCAACGCTCCCGATATTGCCGGCGTGCGTGATGGCCTTGCCGCGAGCTCCGCGCCCAATGACAACGAAATCGCCCGATTGATGCGCTAAGGAGAAACCTGTGACCGCTATTCAGATCCGCTCTGTCACCCCGAACGATCACACTGCATGGCTACCGCTGTGGAAGGCGTACCTGAAGTTTTACAACACTGAACTCGCCGACAGCGTCACTGAAAGCACCTGGCAGCGCATTCTCGACCCCAGCGAGCCGACCCATGCCGCGCTGGCCTGGAACGATGGCAAAGCCGTCGGCATGGTCCACTTCATCTACCATCGCTCCAACTGGAGCATCAAAAATGCCTGTTACCTGCAGGACTTGATCGTAGTGCCGGAGCAGCGCGGCACCGGCGTCGGACGACAGTTGATCGAATTCGTCTACACCACGGCGCGTGAAGCCGGTTGTGACAAGGTTCATTGGTTGACCCACGAAACCAATGCCAGGGCGATTCAGCTGTATGAACGCATCGCCGAACGTCCTGGCTTCATCCAATTTCGCAAAGCACTCTAGGACTGGAACCTGCTCATGCCCACCACTGAACTGCACTGGCAACCCGGGACGCTCCCGGACAAAAGCACGCTGCATGGCCGCTTCATCCGCCTGGAAAAACTCGACCCTGTGCGCCACGGCGACGATCTATGGACTGCACTCCAAGGCCCAACCTCGGACCCGGCGCTGTGGGACTATTTGCCCTATGGGCCGTTTTTTGAGCGAAGCGAATTCGATGCATGGCTGAGTCGCCACGCCGCCGACACTGATCCGTGGTTCTACAGCGTGGTCAATCAGCAGACAGGCATTGTCGACGGCTGCCTGAGCCTGATGTCCATCGTCCCCGCCCATGGCCGGATCGAAATCGGTCATGTCACGTTTGGCGCCGCCATGCAGCGCACGCCCAAGGGTACCGAGACAATTTACTTGTTGGCCAAGGCCGCGTTTGCTCTGGGCAATCGGCGCCTGGAGTGGAAATGTAACGACGATAATCAGCGCTCCAAACGAGCCGCTGAGCGCTTCGGCTTCACCTTTGAAGGCACGTTCCGTCAGCACATGGTCATCAAAGACCGGAACCGCGACACCACCTGGTACTCGATCACCGATAACGAATGGCTGGCACTCCAGGCAGCGTTTGAAAGCTGGCTGGCGGTGGATAACTTCCGGGATGGGCAGCAAGTGAGAACGCTGGAGAGCTTCCGGGAACGGTGAAAGCTCATTGCGGGCAAGTGAAACCAACCCGGTCAGTAAAAAAAGCCGAAAAAAAAGGGGAGCCACATGTGCTCCCCCCAGAGTAAACCGTTAAACGCGTATCGAATCAGCCCTCGATTTCGACCAGGATCTCAACCAGGATTTCGCCCGGGTTGACCCGGTCGCCTTTGGCCACGTGGATCGCGAAGACCTTGCCGGCGATGGAGGCTTGTACCTCGGTCTCCATTTTCATCGCTTCGCTGATCAGTACAGCCTGGCCGGCTTTGACGATGTCGCCTTCCTTGACCAGGACATCCACGATATTGCCCGGCATGGTGGTGCTGACATGGCCCGGCGAGCTGGCCTGCGCGCGCTTGCCGATACCGCCACCGACGAATTCGTTGAGGGGCTCGAACACCACTTCTTCCGGCATGCCGTCGATGGTCAGGTAGAAATGACGCTTGCCCTCGGCTTTGACGCCGACGCCAGTGATGTCGACGCGGTAGCTTTCGCCGTGCACATCGATCACGAACTCGGTCGGTACACCCTCGCCGCCCGCCCTGCTCACGCCACCCGCGTCAGGGATCGGCAGCAACACTTCAGGGGTCAGGGTGCCTGCTTCGCGCTCTTCGAGGAATTTGCGTCCAATGTCCGGGAACATGGCGTACGTCAGCACGTCTTCTTCAGACTTGGCCACCGCGCCGATTTCCAGACGCAGCCTGGCCATCTCCGGCTTGAGCAAGTCAGCTGGACGCACATCGATCAGCTCTTCGTTACCGATGGCCTGACGACGCAGCGCTTCATCCACCAGACCTGGCGCCTTGCCGTAGCCGCCTTGCAGGTAGAGCTTCACTTCGTTGGTGATGGTTTTGTAGCGCTCGCCAGCCAGCACGTTGAAAAACGCCTGAGTGCCGACGATCTGCGACGTCGGGGTCACCAGCGGCGGATAGCCGAGGTCTTTACGCACACGAGGGATTTCGGCGAGTACTTCGCCCATGCGGTTCAGCGCGCCCTGCTCTTTGAGCTGGTTGGCGAGGTTGGAAATCATCCCGCCTGGCACCTGATTGACCTGCACACGCGTGTCGACCGAGGTGAATTCGCTTTCGAACTGGTGATATTTCTTACGCACGGCGTAGAAGTACAAGCCGATTTCCTGCAACAGCTCCAGGCTCAAACCGGTGTCGAATTCGCTGCCCTTGAGCGCAGCAACCATCGACTCGGTACCCGGATGGCTAGTGCCCCACGCGAAGCTGGAGATCGCGGTGTCGATGTGATCGGCGCCGTTTTCAATCGCCTTGAGCTGACACATCGCGGCCAAGCCAGCGGTGTCGTGGGAGTGGATGAACACCGGCAGCGACAGCTCCGTCTTCAGCGCCTTGACCAGCTCGCCCGTGGCATACGGTGTCAGCAGGCCTGCCATGTCCTTGATCGCGACCGAGTCGCAGCCCATGGCTTCCATTTGTCTGGCCTGAGCCACGAAAGCGTCAATCGTGTGAACCGGGCTGGTGGTGTAAGCGATAGTGCCTTGGGCGTGCTTGCCCGCCGCCTTGACCGCTTCGATGGAGACACGCAGGTTGCGCACGTCGTTCATCGCATCAAAAATGCGGAACACGTCGATACCATTGACCGCCGCCTTGGCGACGAACGCACGCACCACATCATCGCTGTAGTGACGGTAGCCCAGCAGGTTCTGGCCGCGCAGGAGCATTTGCAGACGGGTGTTGGGCAACGCCGCGCGAAGCTGACGCAGACGCTCCCACGGGTCTTCCTTCAAAAAGCGAACGCAGGCGTCGAACGTGGCGCCGCCCCAGACTTCCAGCGACCAGTAGCCGACTTTGTCGAGCTTGTCGCAGATTGGCAGCATGTCTTCAGTACGCATGCGGGTTGCGAGCAGCGACTGGTGGGCATCACGCAGGATGGTGTCGGTTACAAAGATTTTTTTGCTCATTGTTGTATTCCTCACAGGCCTGCGTGGGCGGCAATGGCGGCGGCGATGGCCAAAGCCAGCTCTTCGGGTTTGCGCTTGATCGAGTAGTTGGTCAGTTCGGGATGGCTTTCAACAAAGCTGGTATTGAACTGACCGCTACGGAATTCCGGGTTACGCAGGATTTCCTGGTAGTACGCGGCGGTAGTCTTGACCCCTTGCAGACGCATGTCGTCCAGGGCGCGCAAGCCACGGTCCATGGCCTCTTCCCACGTCAGCGCCCAGACGATCAGCTTCAGGCACATCGAGTCGTAATACGGCGGGATGGTGTAGCCGGTGTAGATCGCCGTGTCGGTACGCACGCCAGGACCGCCGGGCGCGTAATAACGGGTGATCTTGCCGAAACTCGGCAGGAAATTGTTTTTCGGGTCTTCGGCATTGATCCGGAATTGCAGGGCGAAGCCACGGTGAATAATGTCTTCCTGCTTGACCGAGAGCGGCAGGCCGGAGGCGATGCGGATCTGCTCACGGACGATATCGATACCGGTGATTTCTTCGGTGATGGTGTGTTCCACCTGCACCCGAGTGTTCATCTCCATGAAGTACACCTCGCCCTCGGCGAGCAGGAACTCCACGGTGCCAGCGTTCTCATAACCCACAGCCTTGGCCGCGCGCACCGACAGGTCGCCGATGTAGGCGCGCTGTTCCGGGGTCAGTTGCGGGCTGGGGGCGATTTCGATCAGCTTCTGGTTACGGCGCTGGATCGAGCAATCGCGTTCGAACAGATGCACGACGTTGCCAAAGCTGTCACCGAGGATCTGCGCTTCGATGTGCTTGGGATTGACGATGCATTTTTCGAGAAACACTTCCGCAGAACCAAACGCCTTGGTCGCTTCCGAGATCACCCGAGGGAACGCCTGCTCCAGTTCTTCACGGCTGTTGCAGCGGCGGATACCCCGACCACCGCCGCCAGACGTGGCTTTGAGCATCACCGGGTAACCAATGCGCTCGCCTTCGACCAGCGCTTCAGCGATATCGGCGACGTTGCCTTCAGTGCCAGGTGTCACCGGTACACCGGCCTTGATCATGCTGCGGCGTGCTTCGGTCTTATCACCCATGCGACGGATGACTTCTGCCGACGGCCCGATGAATTTGATTCCACGTTCGGCGCAGATGTCCGCCAGTTCGGCGTTTTCCGAAAGGAAACCATAACCGGGATGCAAAGCATCACAACCGGTTTCTACCGCGAGATTAACCAGCTTGCGTGGGTTCAAATAACCGGCGAGTGGTTCAGCACCAATGCTGTGCGCTTCGTCAGCCCGTTTGACATGCAAGGCATGACGGTCGGCGTCGGAATAGACCGCAACCGAGCGAATGCCCATCTCGGCGCAGGCGCGCACGATCCGGACAGCAATTTCACCGCGGTTGGCGATCAGGATTTTTGTTATCACTGGCGTTTCCTCGACCGTTAGAACAGACGAACCGGCTGGGCCGGTCGGCGTGTAACCGCGTGTTACGTGCGGCCACATTGTGATAGCTACCCTATGCCTGAAGAAGGATTAACAAAAATCAATAAAAGTTGGGATATGCATAAGTAAAACCTTATAGTTGGTTTTTCAACCATCTTCAGAGGGGGTCAGCTATGCGTAAGTCATTGATGCGTATGACATTGCGTCAATTGCGGACGTTCAACGAAGTCTGTGATCTGAAGTCTTATAGCCGCGCCGCCGATGAAATGGCCCTCACACAACCGGCCGTCAGCCTACAAATTCGTCAGTTGGAAGAGCTGATTGGCCAGCCGCTGTTCGAGTATGTCGGCAAAAAACTGTACATGACGGAGGCCGCCGAAGCGCTACAAGCCGCCAGCAGAGACATTTTTGGGCGTCTGGAAAACCTGGATATGCAGCTGTCGGACATGCAGGGCTCGCTGCAAGGGCAACTCAAACTGGCCATCGAATCCAGCGCCAAATACTTCGTGCCGCATCTGTTTGCCGCGTTTAAGCGCCAGCACCCCGAAGTGATGCTGAACCTGACGGTGGTCAATCGCGCGCAGGTGATCAAGCGCCTGTCGGATAACCGTGATGATCTGGCGATTATGTCGATGGTGCCGCAGGACATGGGCCTGGAGTTCATGCCCTTCCTCAACAACCCGATCGTCGCGGTGGCGCCGTCGGATCATCCGCTGTGTCAGGTCGAGCAATTGACCCTGAAGGACCTTGAACCCTACCCCTTGCTGATCCGCGAAGCCGGTTCAGGCACGCGCAGAGCCTGCGAGGAGTATTTCAAGGAGAAGCGCGTGCACTTCACCCAAACCCTTGAGGTTTCTTCGGCTGAAGCTCAACGCGAATGCGTGGTGGCCGGTCTTGGCGTGGCGTTGTTGACTCGCCATGCTCTGAACCTAGAGCTGGCCACCGGGACGCTGCGCGAGCTTCCGGTGGCCGAATTGCCGCTGTACCGCAGCTGGTGCGTGGTGCAAGCCAAGGCCAAACGGCTGTCGCCGGTCGCGCATGCCTTTCTTGCATTCATCCGCACCGAACGCGCGCAGATCAGCCAGCTTGCTGAGCGTTTCGACGGGAGCCTTCCGAGGCCGTCTGCCACACATTAAGTGAGCCAAACTCGCCAATATCACCCACCTCGAAATAGTCGGAAAGCTTCTGCGCCAGTTTGCGCTGCTCAGAGTAGCTTTCGATCGCACGACGGAATTCCATGCGTCGCTGATCTTCCTGCTGTCGCCGGGTATTTTTGGACGTATTAGCGGAGGTAGCGCTGGTGGCGCGCTGCTGCTGCGAGTCATCGTAGTGCCGAGGCATATCCTGTCTCCCATTGCGTTTGCGGGAGCTTGAGCATGATCGCCGTCAATGACGGTTGCACGGCGATAAGATGACAGGACGATGAAGCTTTGCGCTGTTGCGAAGGCGAGACGCCCAGCAATCAGTCGTCGAGCGCCTTGACTGACTTGGGCGACAAGCGAAGGCTGCGCAGACTGCGTTTAACGCTTTTAAGATGGTTGACCAGACTCGGGCCACGCGCCATGGCGACGCCCATCGCCAGCACATCGATCACCACCAGGTGGGCAATACGCGAGGTCAGCGGCGTATAGATTTCGGTATCTTCGTGAACATCAATCGCCAGATTGATGCTCGCCAACTCTGCCAATGGCGTCTGGCTCGGACACAAGGTCACCAGCGTGGCACCACTTTCACGGACCAGATTTGCAGTGATCAGCAGGTCTTTGGAGCGTCCGGATTGGGAGATGCAGATCGCCACGTCGGTGGGCTTGAGTGTCACCGCCGACATGGCCTGCATGTGCGGGTCGGAGTACGCCGCAGCCGTCAGCAGCAAGCGGAAGAACTTGTGCTGCGCATCCGCCGCCACCGCGCCGGATGCGCCAAAACCGTAGAACTCTACGCGCTGGGCCGACGCCATCGCCGTCACCGCCAACTGCAACGCGTGGGGATCGAGATGCTCACGAACCTCCATCAACGTGTGCAGGGTGGTGTCGAAGATTTTCAGGCTGTAATCGGCAACCGAATCATCTTCGTGGATCGCGAACTGACCAAAGCTGGCACCAGCGGCCAGGCTTTGCGCCAGTTTGAGCTTCAAATCCTGAAAGCCGGTACAGCCAATGGCACGGCAAAAGCGGACGATGGTGGGCTCGCTGATACCCACGTTGTGCGCGAGGTCAGCCATGGAGCTGTGCATTACAGCCGCAGGGTCAAGCAGCACGTGGTCGGCAACCTTGAGTTCCGACTTACGCAGCAGATGGCGTGACTGGGCGATGTGGTGCAACAGGTTCAAAGGGCTGGACTCGGCTAGTAAGGCTTGGGCGGGATGTAGCATGCTTGTAGTTATACTACATGCCCTGCGGCCCGCCCAGCTAAACGAGCTCGGTTTGACGATCTGCAACCTTTCCGCCGCCCTCATCATGCCAGCGCGGGCATGCCTGCGAATCAGGCAAAGCAGTCCGTCAGGCACACCGAGTTGCGGCCTTCGCAGACACGTCAGCCCGGAGGGGACCACGTCTGCTGCCCATGCTCGCGCAACAACCGCGTCGCAGCCTCTGCATCCACCGGACGGCTGATAAGGTAGCCCTGCACTTCGTCGCACTCGTGAGCTTTGAGGAAGTTCAGTTGTGCCTCGTTTTCCACACCTTCGGCGACGACTTTCAATTCCAGGCTATGGGCCATGGCGATGATAGCGCGGGTGATGGCTGCGTCTTCGGTGCCTTCGCCCAAGCCACGAATGAACGCCTGGTCGATTTTCACGTAATCCACGGGGAAGCGTTTCAGGTAACTCAACGACGAATAGCCAGTGCCGAAGTCGTCGATGGCCAGTTTCACGCCCAACTCATGCAGCTGATGGAACGTTGCGATGATGTGCTCCACGCCGTCGAGCAGCTGACTCTCAGTCAATTCCAGCTCAAGGTAGCGCGGTGCCAAGCCGGTTTCCTCAAGCACTTGGCGGACCAGACTGACCAACTTGCCCTGACGCAATTGATGGACCGAAAGGTTGACTGACACCCTGATCGGCTCCAGCCCCTGGCGCTGCCATTCACACGCCTGCCAACAGGCCTGACGTAACACGAATTCACCAATCGGCCCGATCAGCGCGGTCTCTTCCGCCAGCCCGATAAAGTCCCCTGGCGGCACCATGCCCATCGTCGGGTGCAGCCAGCGCACCAGCGCCTCAGCCGCGTTCAAACGGCCGGTCGCCAGACACAGCTTGGGCTGGTAGAACACCTGCAGCTGATTCTCGTCGAGCGCCTTGCGCAGCTGATTTTCCAGTTGCAGACGCTCCAGCGTGCTGGCTTGCAGGTTCTCGGTATAGAACTGAAAATTATTGCCGCCCAGATGTTTGGCATGCTGCATGGCCATGTTCGACTGACTGACCAGCGCCGAGATCTCTCGGGCCGAGTCTGGCAACAGGCTGATGCCCACTGACGCGCTGACCACCAACTCATGCCCGGCCACCGAAAGAGGCTGCCGTAATTTGGCCAGCAGGCGGCTGGTGACCCGTGCCAGGCTGGACAGGTTGCCGTAGGCATCGAATAACACCGCAAACTCATCACCGGATAACCGCGCGATGGTGTCGGCCTCGGGCAATGCGCTGGTAAGACGCCGCGCCACTTGCCTCAACAGTTGATCGGCGACTTCGTGGCCCAGGCTGTCATTGAGCAGCTTGAAGCGATCCAGATTGATGTGCAGCAACGCCAGGCTTCTACCGCCCTGTCGCACGCGCTGGCTGGCTTCACGCAAGCGCTCCTTGAACAACGAGCGGTTGGCCAGGCCGGTCAACTCATCGTAGTGCTTCAAATAGCGCATACGTTCTTCGAATTCGCGCCTTGCCGACAGGTCGGCGAAGAAGCCGACAATGTGGCTTACATTACCCCGCACATCGCGCACTACGTTCAATTGGAGCCATTGCGGATACAGCTCGCCATTTTTGCGAGTCTCAACCAGTTCGCCCTGCCAGCTATCGGTTTGCTCCAGCGATTCATGGATCGCTTGAAAATGGCGCCGGGCATCGCGGCTGCACGCCAGCTCAGTGACCTTGCAGCCCTTCATGTCTTCCTGCGGGTAGCCGGTCACTCGGCTGAACGCCCGATTGACCGCCAGCAGGGTGTATTTCGGATCAAGAATGACAATGCCTTCGCTTGCGGCTTCGAAGACCGTGGCGGCCAAACGGCGCTGTTCTTCCAGCTGTTTACTGGCGCTGATGTCGCGGCGGGTACCGAGCATGCGAATCACCCGGCCATCGCTGCTGCGCTCCAAGGCGCGGCCACGGTCCTCGATCCAAACCCAGCGCCCGTCACCATGCCGGAAGCGATAGGCAACTTTATAGTCGTCCGTATGCCCCTTCAGATGGTCAATCATCGCGAGTTGCATCAACGGCAAGTCTTCGCGATGTATGCGTGGCTTAAGGTGGCTGAGCATGGCGGTCACGTGTTCCGGTTCCAGACCGAACAATGCTTTGATCTGCGTGTGGTGGACTTCATCGGTTTGCAAGTTCCAGTCCCACAGGCCCAGCTCACTGGCCTCAAGCGCCAGCGCCAGCCTCTCCTCACTCTTGCTCAGCGCCTGATTGGCCTCATCCAGCTCAAGGCTGCGCTGGACGACTCGGGCTTTGAGCCCGACCTGGGCCTCGCGCAATTCCCGCTCGGCCTTGCGTCGCTGTTCGATTTCCCGCGCCAACTCATGGTTGAGCTGCTCATCGTGGGCCTGTGCCTGCTGCAGATGCTCAATCAGCGCCTGATTCTGAAAGCGCTGAACCAACCCCTGACGGATCAAGCGATTAACCTGCAGGGCCACGACAATCAGCGCCACCAGTAATATCAGGCCAAGCCAGCCCCAGCCATGCTGCTCATCGCCATGCAAAAAAAGAAAGGTGATCGGGGGCAACAGGCACGACAAGGTAAAGGTCAGAAACGCCGGGATACTCACCGCGTAAGCAATACTGGCCGACAGCGTCGCGGCACCGATCAAGCCAAACACCCAGGCTTGCTGCTGAAAGCTATCCACCGGGACCAAGGCGATTGCCGCGCTGGCGAGGGTCAGGCCGCTGACGCCTGCACCCAGCAAAAACATCCCACGCCAGATCGGCTGCGCCTGGCGCAACAATGGCGCGGCGTTAAACGCCGCGACCTGGATGACGCGTAAACCCACCAGCGTCGTCAGCCACCCCAGCCAAACGCCGACCAGCAGATAGCGCTGCGGGCTCCAGAGCAACCAGGCGCAGACCAGACCGTTGAGTAACATGAACAGGGTGGGCAACAGCGAACCCTGGTAAAGCAAACGTGTGCGTTCCACCGCAAGCTGAGTGGCAAATTGCTCGCGGATAACTCGACCTGATGCGGTTGAGGCACCCGAGGAGCTGAGACTGGAGGTCATAGGCAGTGTTCTTATAATGGTGGAGCCCAAACGTCGACGGAGCATACACAAGCCGCTCGACAGACCAAACTCCCTTGACTCATAAAAACCGCAAAGAGGCCGCTCCACAGGGCTGTTTTCAAACCTCCCGGGCACGGCCTGCCATGCGTGCAGCCCTGACTTACCGGTCGTCATCGACAGGGCATTTATCGGCTTAAGCAAAGCTTGGTTTGCCCGACATAGCCCAGCACCCTAGAATGCGTCGATGCGCGATGATCTCTCCCTTCTGCTGAACTCCCTCAACGATGCCCAACGTCAGGCCGTAGCTGCCTCCGTGGGTCGTCAGTTGGTACTCGCCGGTGCTGGCTCCGGCAAAACCCGTGTGCTGGTGCATCGCATCGCCTGGTTGATCCAGGTCGAGCATGCCTCGCCACACTCGATCCTCTCGGTAACCTTCACCAACAAGGCTGCGGCCGAGATGCGTCACCGCATTGAACAGTTGATGGGGATCAACCCGGCTGGCATGTGGGTCGGTACCTTCCACGGCCTGGCGCACCGCTTGCTGCGGGCGCACTGGCAGGAAGCCGGACTGAACCAGAGCTTCCAGATCCTCGACAGTGATGACCAGCAACGCTTGGTCAAACGAGTGATCCGCGAACTGGGGCTGGACGAGCAGCGCTGGCCGGTACGTCAGGCGCAGTGGTTCATCAACGGACAGAAAGACGAAGGCCTGCGGCCCAAGCATATTCAGGCCAGCGGCGATCTGTTCCTGGCCACCATGAAATCGATCTACGAAGCCTACGAGGCCGCCTGCCAGCGCGCAGGGGTCATCGACTTCTCCGAGCTGCTACTGCGCGCCCTGGACCTGTGGCGCGACAATCCCGGCCTGCTGGCGTACTACCAGCGCCGCTTCCGGCATGTACTGGTCGACGAGTTCCAGGACACCAACGCCGTGCAATACGCCTGGCTACGGTTACTGGCCCAGGGCGGCGACAGCTTGATGGTGGTCGGCGATGACGATCAATCGATTTACGGCTGGCGCGGCGCCAAAATCGAGAACATTCATCAGTACTCGTCTGACTTCCCTGACGCCGAAACCATCCGTCTGGAGCAGAACTACCGCTCCACCGCCAGCATTCTCAAGGCCGCCAACGCCCTGATCGTCAACAACAGCGGGCGCCTGGGTAAAGAGCTGTGGACCGATGGCGGTGATGGCGAACCGATCAATCTGTTCGCCGCGTTCAACGAACACGACGAAGCGCGCTACGTGGTCCAAACCATCGAAAGCGCATTAAAGACCGGCCTGATGCGCAGCGACATCGCGATCCTCTACCGCTCCAACGCTCAATCGCGGGTGCTTGAAGAAGCGTTATTGCGCGAGCGGATTCCTTACCGGATCTATGGTGGTCAGCGCTTCTTCGAGCGCGCCGAGATCAAGAACGCCATGGCCTACCTACGCTTGCTCGACGGTCGCGGCAACGACGCCGCGCTGGAACGGGTGATCAACGTCCCGGCACGCGGCATCGGCGAAAAAACGGTCGAAGCCATTCGCGAACATGCCCGTCACGCCGACGTGTCGATGTGGGAAGCGATGCGCCAGCTGATCGCCAATAAAGGCCTGACTGGCCGCGCAGCCGGAGCGCTGGGTGGATTTGTCGAGCTGATCGAGAATCTGACCGCGAAAGTCATGGAGATGCCCCTGCATCTGATGACCCAAACCGTGATCGAGCAGTCCGGGTTGATCACCTACCACAAGGAAGAGAAAGGCGAAAAAGGCCAGGCTCGGGTAGAAAACCTTGAGGAATTGGTCAGCGCCGCGCGCAACTTCGAGAATGCCGAAGAAGACGCCGAGCTGTCACCGCTGGCCGGGTTCCTTGGCCATGCGTCGCTGGAGTCGGGCGATACTCAGGCCGATGAACATGAAGACAGCGTGCAATTGATGACGCTGCACAGCGCCAAGGGCCTGGAATTCCCCCACGTGTTCCTGGTGGGCATGGAAGAAGGCCTGTTCCCCCACAAGATGAGCCTAGAAGAGCCCGGGCGTCTTGAAGAAGAACGGCGACTGGCGTATGTCGGCATTACCCGCGCCATGCAGAAACTGGTGATGACGTATGCTGAAACCCGTCGCTTATATGGCAGCGAGACGCGCAATAAGATCTCGCGCTTCGTCCGGGAGATTCCGCCACCCCTGATTCAAGAGGTGCGCCTGTCCAACAGCGTCAGCCGTCCGTTCGGCGGCACGCAGAACATGGGCACAAGCAGCCTGTTCAATGGCACCGGCATCCCGGAAACCGAGTTCAGCCTCGGACAGCGGGTTCAGCATTCGGTGTTTGGCGAAGGAGTGATCCTCAATTTCGAAGGTGCCGGCGCTCAGGCACGGGTGCAAGTTAACTTCTCAGAAGGCAGCAAATGGCTGATGATGGGCTACGCCAAGCTGGAAGCGATCTGAGCCACTGAACATGTAGGATCAGCCTCAATATCTGAGGCTGCAGAGATATGCCCTACAGGCCACTCTTTGTGAGCCTGTTATAGGCCCAAGCAAAAGCCAGAAACATTTAGGCGCTAGCCATTGTCATTTCTCCTGTGCAACATGGCGCGCGTGCAATCCATAAATGGGAATTCCTTTATGCAACGTTTTCTAAGCATCGCTCTGGCGCTGTGCATCGGGCTCACAATGAGCCTCGAAGCCAACGCAGCGCGCTTCGGTGGCGGCAAGAGCTTCGGCTCGGCGCCCAGCCATCAATCCCGTCAAGCTGCGCCGGCCTCTCCGTCGGCTGCGCCTAACGCCGCTGGTCGCCCTGCTGCCGCTGCTGCTGGCGGTGCTTCTCGCTGGCTCGGCCCGTTGGCTGGCCTCGCGGCAGGCGGCCTGCTCGCCTCGATGTTCATGGGCGGCGGCTTCCAGGGCATGCAGTTCTTCGACATCCTGATCATCGCAGTCATCGGCTTCGTGATCTTCCGGTTCATCGCCGCGCGTCGACGCAAGCAACAAGAGCACATGTCCCCTGCCGGTCATGCGCCGTTCCAGCGTGAAACCCTCGAGCAACCGGCTCAGCCATCGGTTTTCGGCGGCTCGTCTGCAGCCCCGGTTGCAGCTCCGGTGATCAATGCACCGGCCTGGTTCAATGAACAACGCTTCCTCGAAGCCGCTCGCAGCCACTTCCAGTCGCTGCAACAGCACTGGGATGCCAACGAAATGGACAAGATTGCCGAATTCGTCACCCCACAAATGCTCCAGTTCCTCAAGAAGGAACGTGCAGACCTGGGTGATGGCTTCCAATCGACCTTCATCGACAACCTGACCGTGCAGCTTGAT
Organism: Pseudomonas sp. 5C2; assembly: GCF_034314155.1. Taxonomy (NCBI): domain Bacteria; kingdom Pseudomonadati; phylum Pseudomonadota; class Gammaproteobacteria; order Pseudomonadales; family Pseudomonadaceae; genus Pseudomonas; species Pseudomonas sp. 5C2. Next base: position 977,780 of record NZ_JAVIWH010000003.1, read on the forward strand.
GGCCTGGATGATCGCTCGGATAAAACCGTGGCGACCTTGACCTTCTCCGGCGTGTCCAAAACTTCGCGCTTCGACCAAGGTGAAGTGTTCAGCGAAAGCTGGAACATGGAACGTCCGCAGGGTGACAACCAGCCTTGGCTGGTCGCCGGTATCCGCCAGAACGGCTGACGCTCGGCAGTGCTCGCAAGCGAATTGCACCGATAAGCAAAACCCCGGATAACCGGGGTTTTGTTTTTTTTTGGGCAACCGTTGTTTTGAGAAAACCTTACGCTACTGTATAACCCGCGCCATCAAGTTAGAGGATCCAGGCCGTGGAAGAAGTTATTGAAGAACTGCGTGAAAAAAACGAGCGGGTACCCGTACCCCTTGAGTTGCCCGAAGATGATGATCTGGTCGAGATCGAAGAACAGCTGTTCATCAACATTCCCTTCGTCTTCAAAGAGTTTTTGCTGACTGTCAGCGACGTGGTGTATGGCAGCCTGGAACCTGTGACCGTCATGGACCCGCAGTCCCATACCTACCTGCCCGAGGTTGCCGCAACGGCGTGGGATCTGGGCGTGCCTCGCGAGTTGATCCCGATCTGTCAGAACGGCGATGACTATTACTGCGTCGAAGAAGACGGCACTGTCGTGCTGTGGTCCGCGGAAGAAGAACTGGTGACCGAAGAAAGCTGGGAGTCAGTCTGGCACTGGGCCCGGGATGTCTGGCTGGAAAGCTGAGACGTGCAACTCAGCGCCGCACACTGCGGCGCTGAAAGGAGTCGCCTCAATGCTCGGGCGGCTCCTGATGGTTACCCAAGGTTTCCAGCAAAGCGATCTGCATCCGCGTATGTACACGGATGCACCAGCGCCACAACACCGCGGCAACGATAGTGGCCACCACCCCAATCACCAGCAGTAATTCGTTAGTCGGCAGGATGCTCGCCGACAGCGCAGCCAGCAGCAGGAAAATCACCAACATCGACAGCAAAGGGATCACTTCTGCGATCACCCGACGCACGCGTTCGGTGTGGCGTCCGGCCATGGCGGGCTTAACGCTCATCTCGGCCAACAACATCGAAAGCGCCTTGAGCTTGCGGTAGGCCGCGATCAAAAACGGCAGCGACACCAGCAACGAAACACCCCAGATCAACGCCTTGTGTTGGCTGTCATCGCGGGGCCAGTCGCTCAAATAACCGCCAATGCCCTCGGCGAAGTAACCGCCACAGAAGAAAATCGCCACCACCAGCGCCAGATTGACCCCGACCTGCAACAAAATCCTGCGGATCATCGACGCCAGCAACGCGCCCTGCCCCTGTGGCTGGATACTGCGCAGCCATTCCCCATACAGCCCGAAGACCCGCGCGATACGCTTAGGCATCATTGCCGCGAGCTTCATCGATAAAGGGTCCGCCGAGCGGATCAGGTAAGGCGTCAGCAAGGTGGTGATCACCGATACCGCCACTGCCACCGGATAGAGAAAATCGCTGGTGACCTGCAACGTCATGCCGAGGGCGGCGATGATGAAAGAGAACTCGCCGATTTGCGACAAACCCATGCCAACCCGCAAGGACGTGCGCCCATCATTCCCGGCGATAAAGGCACCCAGGCCACACGACAGCATCTTGCCCAGCACCACAGCGACACTGATCACGGCAATCGGCCAGGCGTAATCGAGAAGGATTTTCGGGTCGATCATCAAACCGATGGCAACGAAGAAAATTGCACTGAACATGTCGCGAACAGGTTCAATCAGCTGCTCTATTTTCAGCAACTGCCGCGATTCCGCCATGATCGCACCAATCAGAAAAGCGCCCAGCACCATGCTGTATTCAAGCTTGGCCACCAGTAGGCAAAATCCGAAACACAGACCGAGTACCGTCACCAAAAGCATTTCATTGCTTTCAAATCTAGCCACATACGCCAACAGGCGCGGGACCAGAAGAATACCGATCACCAGCGCTACAACCATAAACAGCGACAGCTTGCCGACGGTGGAAAATACCTCGCCGGAACTCACGGAGCCGCTGACCGCGATGCCGGACAGCAAGGCAATAATACCAATACCGAGAATGTCTTCGACGATCAGGATCCCAAAAATCAGCTGGGCAAAACGCTGATTTTTCATCTTCAGGTCGTTCAACGCTTTGACGATGATGGTGGTTGAAGAAATCGCCAGAATCGCCCCGAGAAACAGCGAGTCCATGGCGTTCCAGTTGAAGAAACGCCCGATTTCGTAGCCGATCCAGATCATCAGCACGATTTCCAGAAAAGCCGCGATAAAGGCCGTGGCACCGACCTTGAACAGCTTGCGCAGGCTGAATTCCAGGCCCAGACAGAACATCAGGAAAATAACACCCAGCTCGGCCAAGGTCTTGATTGTATCCTCGTCGTGGATCAGGCCGAACGGCGGTGTGTGCGGGCCGATAATGAAACCGGCAACGATATAGCCCAGGACCACGGGCTGTTTCAGACGATGAAAAAGGACCGTTACGACGCCGGCGACCAGCATGATTACCGCCAGGTCCTGGATAAAACTGATGGCATGCATGGCGTGAAACTCCTTTTTTATGCGCTGAAAAACCCGACTCCAATGTAGGAAGTACCCGCGACCAAGGCTTTTTGCAGGTTAACACCGCACCTCTACGGAGAAAGTCGGTGCAATATATGGAAACAGATGGGCGCTTCGGCGTGACGGCGGCGGGTCCGCCAGCGTCCGGATAACTGATCTACAAGAACGCGAGCACCAGCATAGGTGCACTTCTGACACACCCACCCTGTGAGCACGCTATGGAACCCGGAAACACCCAGCTGTCGATGACTGTATTGATGACCCCGGACATGGCCAACTTCTCTGGCAACGTGCATGGCGGCACCCTGCTCAAGTACCTCGATGAGGTCGCTTATGCCTGCGCCAGCCGTTATGCCGGGCGTTATGTGGTAACCCTGTCAGTGGACCAGGTGATCTTTCGTGAACCGATCCACGTTGGCGAGTTGGTGACCTTCCTTGCGTCAGTCAACTACACCGGCAATACCTCGATGGAAGTGGGGATCAAAGTCGTCACCGAGAACATCCGCGAACGTTCGGTGCGCCACACTAACAGCTGCTTTTTCACCATGGTGGCGATAGACGACGAGCGCAAACCCGCTGCCGTACCTCCACTGGAACCGGCCAACAGTGAAGACAAACGTCGCTTCCTCCAGGCCAAGCAACGGCGGCAAATTCGTCAGGAGCTAGAAAAACGCTATCAGGACATCAAGGACGAAGCGCCTTAAGCGCCCACCGGGTCCGCTCGACGCGCACGCATCGAGCGGACCGCAAGCAAAGAAAGCAACAGGGATGAAATTTAAGCTGCACGGTATGACTGTAAATCGTCAGACCCAGTTAAGCTGGACGTTCTTTGTTGGAGCACTTTTTCATGCTGACCTTGGGCAACCTTTTTGTGCTGATGCTGCTGGCCACGGGCGGCGCCTGGCTGTGGCATTCCCATGGTTTGCGCGAGCGAGCACTGGCGCGAGTCAAGCAACACTGTGCCAAACTCGACGTCGAGCTGCTGGACGGCAATGTCGCTCTACGGCGTATAACGTTCGCCCGCGATGCCAACGGCAGAAAGCGCCTGGCCCGTGTGTATAACTTCGAATTCACCGTCACCGGCGAGCAACGCCACCCCGGCACCATCACCATGTTCGGCGCACACACCGCACTCATTGAGCTGGCGCCCTACCCGTTCGAAATCAAAACTCCGCCACCCAGCGCCAATGTGATCGAGATGAGTCAATGGCGTCAGGAACACAATAAGCGGAAACAATGAGCCCGTCGGTATAACGGTTCCCCGTTGTGGATAACTCGCTTTAGAGCAAGCAGACAGCCAGTCCCGCTTGCAACGCGGCCTCGTCCTGAGGCGCGGTGAATATCAGTTCCAGCCGTGAATCGCGGCGCCATTCACTGTTTTGCCAATGAATGGCCGCACCATCCAGCGCATTACCGGACAACCAACCCGCGTTGCTGTGGATAACCAGCTTGGCCCGTCGCCAATCCAGGCTATTGAGCCACTGCTGCACGCGCATCAGCTCGAATTGCTGGCTCGGATGCCAGCGCCAACCAATACTCCAGCCTTCCGCCTGGCCTTGGCTCAAGCAGATCGGCTGACGCGGGTCGGTCCAGATCGCAGGCAATTGCGCCAAACCCTTGGGAGCAACAAAGTTATCCACAGCCGCAGAGGCTTGCGCACCAATGCCCGGCAACTCGGATAACGGCAAAGCCGCTTGTTCGGTCCAGTACAACGGACGGTCCGGCAAGCGCCGGGCCAGCGCCTCGCGGGCGACAACGTCGAGCAGTGCGGACTTGTTCATCACCAACAAACCGGCATCGCCCAAGGCTGCTTGCTGACTGTCAGGCAAAGGCTGACCGGCCACCATCGCGGTCGCATCAAGCACCAGCACACACGGCTGAACAGCCAGGACCCCTTCCCAAGGCGGCTCACGCAGCTGCTCCATCAGTTGCGCCGGGTGGCCCAACCCGGAGGGCTCGATCAGCAGTCGATCCGGCCGCGCCTTACGCAACAGGCGCCCCAGCCCAACTTGAAACGGCGCGCCATTGACGCAGCACAAGCAGCCACCGGCCACTTCGCCAAGTGCGATACCATCGTCAGCCGTGGTCAACAGCGCAGCATCCAGGCCGATCTGGCCGAACTCATTGATCAAGATCGCCCAGCGCTCGTTGGCAGGCTTTTGCGCCAACAATTGCTTGATCAGACTGGTCTTGCCCGCGCCCAACGGACCGGCGATGACATGGGTGGGGATGTTCTGCAGCATGGGGCCAATTCTTCAGAGTGATGGTTACAGGGACAATCAATGCGCGCGATCTGGCTGGCAACACTGTTGTTGATAACATCGAGCGAGGCATGGGCCGAGGCATGCGTCGTACACAGCCACGCCGAACGACTCGACGTCAAAGTCTGCCAGGAAAATCGCAACATCCCGGCGAAGCTGTTTCACGACGGTTTTTGCCAACCACAACTGGCCGGGCAGAAAACCGAAGTGGAATACGTCGATCAATGCCCCGCCGGCGCTTTCGGCGTGTGCAGCAATGCTCAAGTCGCCAATATGCCCTATCACCAGAACATTCACTATTACGGCGTCGCCAGCGATGCGCACTACCTTAAGCCGTTTTGTGAGGGGCAGAGCCAGGGCCAGTGGCTTGCCCCTTAAGGTGCCGCCTCGTCGTGCCATGGTCCGAACGGATCCGCCAACAGCGCCCAACTGTCTACGCCGCTGGTCATTTCCGCATCGGTCAGCAGGCAGCTGTCCAACTCATCGGTGAGCCGCGCGAAGTTGATGTGCTGCCCGATAAACACCAGTTCCTGACGGCAATCACCAGTCTCGGCGGTCCAGTTTTCCATGATCGCAGCGGTGCTTTCCGGGTCCTGCGGCCATTCCTGTTTGGGCACGAAGCGCCACCAGCGACCGGCAAAACCGTAACGCATCAAGCCGCCCGCCTGGGACCAACTGCCCGCGTCCTGATGCTTGCTCGCCAGCCAGAAAAAGCCTTTGGAGCGCAGCAATTTGCCGTTGATCCACTCACGGTTGATGAAGTCGAAAAAGCGCTGTGGATGAAAGGGTCGACGGGCACGGTAAGCCGTCGAGGCAATGCCGTACTCCTCGGTTTCGGGCGTATGTTCGCCGCGTAACTCCTTGAGCCAACCCGGCGCCTGCGAGGCGCGCTCGAAGTCGAAACGACCCGTGTTCAGCACTTTTTTCAGCGGAATTTGCCCCATCACCATAGGAATGATTTCCGCCTGGGGATTGAGCCGCTCAAGTATCGCGATCAGCTCCAGACGTTCGCTGGAACTGATCAGGTCGATTTTGCTGATCAGAATGACATCGGCAAATTCGACCTGCTCGATCAGTAAATCGGTGATCGAACGTTCGTCATCCTCGCCCAGGGTCTCACCACGAGTCGCCAGGCTCTCGGCGGCCTGGTAGTCGATCAGAAAATTGATGCCGTCGACCACGGTGACCATGGTGTCCAGGCGCGCCATGTCGGCCAGGCTTTTGCCTTGCTCATCACGGAAGGTGAACGTTTCAGCCACGGGCAACGGCTCGGAAATCCCGGTGGATTCGATCAATAAATAGTCAAAACGGCCGTCCCGCGCCAAACGACTGACCTCTTCGAGCAAGTCCTCGCGCAAGGTGCAGCAGATGCAGCCATTGCTCATTTCGATCAGTTTTTCTTCGGCACGGTTCAGGCTCACATCGCGCTGAACCTCGCTGCCATCGATGTTTATTTCGCTCATGTCATTAACGATCACGGCCACGCGCATGCTTTCGCGGTTGCGCAGCACGTAATTGAGCAACGTGCTTTTGCCAGCCCCGAGAAATCCGGACAACACAGTAACGGGTAGACGGTCAGGCATCAGGTGTTCCTCATCAGGTAGCGTACGCGCTCAAAAAAGGCATCGTCGACTTTGTAGTTATAATATAACATGACATTTCAACCCTGACGACGGACCTTCAATGAACGCGCTGACTCTGCCGGATATCGCCTCCCAAGCATCACGCCAAGCCTTACCACTGGATTGGGTCGGCATGTGCGGCATCGCCCTGCCAATTGTGTTTAATGGCCAGCGAGTGAACGCCACAGCGGATGCAGGCGTGAGCCTCGACGATGGGGAAGTGCGAGGCATCCATATGTCACGGTTGTACCTGGCGCTGGAGATGCTCGATGAAGAAGACCTCACACCCGCATTACTGCACCGGGTTCTTCAGCAATTTCTCGACTCGCACCACGGTCTGTCTGCCAGTGCCTCTGTGCGCATTCACAGCCATTTGCTGCTGAAACGCCCGGCATTGATCAGCCCGTTGGCCGGTTGGAAGTCTTATCCGGTAGGGATTTTTGCTCGGCTGGAGCATGGAGTGTTCCACGTGGAACTAACATTCGACGTCAGCTATTCCTCGACCTGCCCATGCTCTGCCGCCCTTGCCAGGCAGCTGATTCAGGCGCAATTCATCTCTGACTTCGCCAATCGGCCGCTGGAGCATGCGGATGTACTGACATGGCTCGGTACGAGCCAGGGCATTGTTGCCACCCCACACAGTCAGCGCAGCAGCGCCCAGCTTGATGTTCAGCTGGACGTGCACGTGAACGAACTTCCGCTAATCCAACTTATTGATCACGTCGAGACCGCCCTTGGCACTGCGGTGCAAACGGCGGTCAAACGCGCCGATGAGCAAGCGTTTGCCTTGGCCAACGGGCAGAATTTGATGTTCTGTGAAGATGCTGCGCGACGGCTCCATCTGGCACTGAGTCAGGTCCCGGACATCAAGGGTTTCAACCTGAAAGTCATTCACGCCGAAAGCCTGCATGCACACGATGCTGTCGCCCGGAGCCGCTGGCAGCGAGGAATCAAGTCCGCGGTTTAACCGTCCCGCACTGCTGACCCAGCCAAACGGCACGGGTGTCCATGCTGCCGTTTTGCTGAGCGCCTGTGGCGTTGAAGGTACCCACGACTTTAGTGCTGAACTCGCGATCACTGGCGAACTGGGCTACCCCTGTACCTTGCGCTTTGGGGCAGCTGAAGCGGAACTTCCACGTCTTGCCATTGCGGTCGGTGATCTGTTGGTTGCAACCAGATTTGGGGTCTGTCAGCGGGATATTGTCAGTCTTGACCTGGTCCTGAGTCAGGCAGACTCGCACGCCCTTCCCGCCCAGCGTCACGCCCTGCTTTTGCATCATCTGTTCCATCATCGCTCGCTGCTCGGGCGGCAGGTTGTTCAACTGGGCAAGCATCAGCTGCAGGTCAGGCAACGGCTGGCCGTCTACCTGCATATTGCTCGACGTCAGTTCCCACAACCCTGGCTGCAACATCTGCGCTTGAGCGATCGGTGCAGCCAGACAAAACAGCAAAGCCAAAACGCGTTTGTTCATCTGAAAAATTCCTGAATATGAAAATGACCGGATTAGCTCCAGCCTGACGATGAGCGTTAGACGACGCAAGCGCCTACCAGTTGCATGCCGAATAAAATAGCGACAATCCCGACGGGCTGTGGTCTGTTAGAGACCTAAAAAGTTTAAAGCAAGGTTGCACATGGATTACCACAGCCCGCACTTCTTCGGCTACTTGATCGCTTTCACTCATCTGCTAGGCCTGATTGCTGCCATCCATGCACTGCTTACCGTACGCACCGCCCAAGGCTCGATAGCCTGGGCCATGCCGCTGTTATTCATCCCCTACGTAGCCCTCATTCCTTATCTGGTCTTCGGCCGTAGCTCATTTGATGCTTACATCAAAGCCCGTCGCCAAGCTAACCGGGAGATGCACGCGGCCATCGGCGATCTGAATTGGCGGCCCTGGATCGAAGAAGCCGTCACCGCCCGGCGCAGTAGCGCTTATGCCTCACTACGGGCCATGCCCAAGCTCGGACGTATGCCGTGCCTGGCGAACAACGAGGTAAAGCTGCTGATCAATGGTGAAGCCACGTTCGCCGCGATCTTCGAGGCTATTCGCCACGCCAGACAAGCGATTCTGATTCAGTTTTTTATCATTCATGACGACGATCTGGGTCGACGCCTGCAAGCGTTGCTTCTGGAAAAGGCCGCCGAAGGTGTGGCCGTCCATGTCCTCTACGACGGGATCGGTAGCCACGCGTTACCCAATTCCTACAGCACCACCCTGCGCGACGGCGGGGTGCAGATCAAGGCCTTCGCCACCCGTAGCGGCTGGCTTAATCGCTTTCAGGTGAACTTCCGCAACCACCGCAAAATCGTGGTGGTGGATGGTCTGCGTGGCTTTGTTGGCGGGCACAATGTGGGCGATGAATACCTGGGCAAACAACCACCGCTAGCCCCTTGGCGCGACACCCATGTGCAGGTAATCGGTCCCGTGGTCGCCTGCTTGCAGGAATCGTTCGCCGAAGACTGGTTTTGGGCCACTCGGCAGTTACCACCCTTGATCCTGCCCGACACCTATCCCGAAAATGGCGTGCTCTGCCAAGTACTGGCCACAGGCCCGGCGGACGCTCAGGAAACCTGCTCACTGTTTTTCGTCGAAGCCATCCATTCCGCCATGGAACGGGTGTGGATCACCAGCCCCTATTTCATTCCCGATGAAGCCGTGTTTGCCGCGTTGCGCCTGGCGGTAATGCGCGGTGTCGATGTGCGAATTTTGTTGCCGTCGCGTCCAGACCATTACGTGGTCTACGCCGCCTCCAGCCTGTTCGCGTTCGAGGCCGTGCGCGCAGGGGTACGCATCTTTCGCTATGAGCCGGGCTTCTTGCATCAGAAGGTGGTGCTGGTGGACAGCGAGATCACCGCCATCGGCAGTGCAAACCTGGATAACCGTTCGTTCAGGCTGAATTTCGAACTGATGCTGTTGACGGTCGACAGTGACTTCGCCAGCGAAGTGGAGAAGATGCTCAATGACGACTTCGCCCTCGCCCATGAAATCGCCCTGGAGGAGAGAAAGCAAACGCATCGTCTGCAGCAGCTCGGCATGCGCATTGCGCGCCTGATCTCGCCCATTCTCTAAGCGCTGATGTCGTTCCGGGGTCACGAAACCCCGTAGCGACTGTCCCTGAATCACGCGATCAACGGTAGATATCAGCCCGCGTCATGGGCAAATCAAGGCTGCCGTCGGCATACGGTTTGACGGCCAGAATCTGATGCAGATTGATCCAGCCCTTGGCAAACGCATACGCACAGCCGGCCAGGTACAAACGCCAGATGCGTAAGATTTGCTCTGGAACCATGGTCGCAGCCTCCTCCAGCCGGCTTTCCAGACGCTCGCTCCAGTGTTCAAGTGTCCGAGCGTAATGCAGGCGCAGGCTTTCGACGTCGATGATCTCCAGACCCGCTTCACTGAGGTAAGCGCTGATCATCGACACGTGCGGCAACTCGCCATTCGGAAAGACATAACGCTCGATAAAATTGCCCGCGCCACGTCCCACTGGACGGCCATCGGTGTGCTTGGCGGTGATGCCATGGTTCATGACCAAGCCGCCTTCGCGGACCGCACCAAACAAGCGCTTGGCATACAGCTCCAGATTGGCGTGACCGACATGTTCGAACATGCCCACGCTGACGATTTTATCGAAGCGACCGTCCTGAGGCAGATCGCGGTAGTCCAGCAATTGCAGCTCAACCTGGTCCTGCAAGCCTTCCGCTTCGACCCGCTCACGGGCCAAGGCCAATTGCTCGCGACTCAGTGTGATGCCAAATACCTTTACCCCGTACTCGCGCGCAGCAAACCGCGACAGCCCGCCCCAACCGCACCCGACATCCAGCAGGTATTCACCCGGCTGCAAACGCAACTTGCGGCACAGGTGATGAAATTTGTCCTGCTGCGCTTGTTCGAGGGTCTCTGCGCCGGTCTTGAAATAGGCGCAAGAGTAGACCATCTCGCGGTCAAGCCAGAGCTGGTAAAACGCGTTGGACAGGTCGTAATGGTAAGAAATCGATGCCGCATCGGTGGCTTTATCGTGCTCTGAGCGCGCGGGCTGGTCGCTGTCATCCTCATCCAGCAGCGCTTGACTCAACTCATCGCAAACCCGGATAACTTCGCGGATTGACCCTAGCAACTCCAGTCGGCCCTCAACGAAGGCGCCACCGAGCAAGTCCAGGCTGGGATGAGTGAATTGCGACACCAGTTGCGGATCTTTCACCACAATGGTGACGCTGGGCGCCGGACCAAGATCAAGCTCATGGCCGTCCCACAGTTTCAGCCGCAGTGGCAGGTGCAAATTTTGCAGGGCTGATGGAAGTTGCGCGAGCATGTAGTAACCCCCTTATCCAGAAGCGCAGGAAAAGAGTAGTCCATCAGCAGCCCAAGCGATGGGGCTGCACAGCTATTGGCTTTATAGCTTCTGACGATGCCATGAAGCGTTGGGTCAACCGCCTTTAACCCGATGTTGCGAGCCAAACTCCAGCCTTCAATGGATTACCCACTGTAAGAATGACCCCTAATCTGTAACAGAGTTCTTCAAAGCTCAAGTTGATTTTTATACTTAACCGAGAGGTCTGGCTCGGCACTCTCGGCTAAAGGGTCAGATATTCAGGCCTGTGGCTTGATTTCCAGTTTCAACAACGGCTCCTGAAAACGCAGCAAACGACCTGCATTGCCAAGGACTAACAGGGTGCTGAGATTATGCAGCACGGCGGCAATCATCGCCCCTTCCGCACCCAGCAAACCGAAAGCGGCAAGGGCCACGATGGCCAGCGTCCAGCCCAGACCGATGATGACGTTGACGTGCAATGTCTGCCGGCATTGGCGGCTCAAGCGCACGCAGGTGCCCAAGCGACGCAGGTCACTGCCGATCAACACGATGTCAGCCGAAGCCAGCGCGATGTCCGCGCCGCCCGCGCCCATCGCAACCCCTACCACGCCGGCTTTGAGCGCCAGCGAATCGTTGATGCCATCGCCCACCACCATGGGCCGAAAGCCGCTCCTGATTTCACCCATGACCCGATTGAGTTTGTCTTCAGGCAACGCCTGGGCCTCGATATCACTGATACCCACTTCGCAGGCCAGGCTGTCGGCCACACTTTGACGGTCGCCGGTCAACAACAGTTGTCGACCCAGCCCCAGCTCACGCAACTCGGCGAGCGCCTGGCGGGCTTCCGGCTTGAGACTGTCGGCCAGCAACAACCAGGCGAGGAAAACACCGTCGACCGCGAGCCCGGCAATCGGGCCATCATGCGTCGGTACCGGTGACGTGCTAATGCCCAACGCATCGAACAGCTCAGGGCGGCCCAATGCGGCTTCGCCATGCTCGGTTCGCGCCACCACGCCCAAGCCCTGACGTTCACGAATGTCGGTCAGCGCCAACAACTGATCTTTGTCCACCAACCCAGCCAACGCGCGGCTGACCGGGTGACTGCTGGCCGAGCCGAGGCTGGCAGCCAATGGCAACACGTAGTTCTGCGGAGTCGATGCCGCTTCGACGGACTGCAAGCGCAAGCTGCCATAGGTCAGCGTGCCCGTCTTATCCACCACAAGAGAGGTCAGGTCCGCCAACTCTTCGAGAAAGGCCGAGCTACGAATCAAAATTCCATGCCGAGCTGCCACCGCGATCCCGGCAATCGCCGTCGCAGGGGCTGATAGCACCAGCGCGCAAGGGCACGCGGCGACCAGCACCGCCAGCATCGCTTGCGCGTCGTTGGTAATGAACCAGGTCACGGCCGCGATCATCAACACCAAGACCATGTAACTGCCGGCATAGCGCTCCAGCAGACGAGTAATCGGTGGCTTGGAGCGCTCGGCGCTTTGCATCAGCGCGATCACTTTTCCTAACGTTGATTCATTGCCAATACGCGTAACCTCGATCCGCAACAGGCCATCAAGGTTGATCGCGCCGCCGAACACGTCCATGCCGACCTTGGCCTCCAGGGGCACCGACTCGCCGGTGATCGGTGCTGTATCAAGACTGGCTTGCCCGGAGCGCACCACGCCATCGGCCGGGACCCGATCACCCGCCCGCACCTCAACCTGATCGCCGGCGACCAAGGTTGAGTTATCCACTTCTCGAACCGTGCCACCGGCGTCAATCAACCGCGCCTGGCTGCGGGTCAGCAGGCCCAGGGATTGAATGGCTTCCTGCGAACCGATGACGCTGCGCTCTTCCAGCACATGGCCGAAGATCATGATGATCGGCAACAAGGCGGCGGTCATCAGATCGCCGGTGGCCCAGGCACCTAGCATCGCCAGCGCGATCAACTGGTCGGTGATGCCGTGCAGACTTGGGTAACGCAGGCTGTGCCAACCGGCACTGACCACCGGCACCGCGACCAGCAACGACGCCACGCCCAGCAGTACCTGACTGACACCGGTCTGTTCGGGCGCAACAAAACGCCAGACCAGGCCCAGACCGAGCAAACCCAGGGCAAGCATCGCCAGGGTCAATTGTCGGGCCGCACTGCGTTGTTCAGAACCGGTCAGCATGCTGACCGCGGACTCAGTGGCTGCGTGGGCACTCATTGTTCTGCTCCCTGAATGATCAGGCGGGAATCGTCATGGGGGTCGACGGTGGTCACCGAGCCTGCCTGGCCGAGAATTTTTGGCAGACGCTCACGATAAATACGTAACAGCAGGCCCGGGTCGCTTTTGTCATGAATCGACTGCGTCAGACTGGTGACCGTTGCCGTGTCGGTCTGTGCTTTGGCCAGGCGTTCGGTGGCCTGGGCATGGGCCACTTGCAAGGTGCGGTCAGACTGTTGCGTCGCGGTCTGGGTGAGCTTTTCTGCGTCGGTACGTGCGTTGGCCACCGCCTGATCCGCTTTCTGACTGGCCGTAAGAACGGCGTTAAAAGCCGCGACCGCTGTCGTGGGCAGACTTGACTGCACATCGACCCGAGCGACTTCGATACCCAGCCCGACGCCGGTCGCGGCCAGATCGGCCAAGCGCTGGTTGATGCCATGAACCAGATCGCCACGCAAACGCTCACGGCGTTCAGCGGCCTTGCTGTCGGGGCTGACCATCTCTGGCCGGGCCACCAGAATCGTGTCCAGATCGCGGGCAGCGGTCAGCGCCACAGCACTGCGATTCACCAGTCGATCCAATGCAGGCAGAACATGCTCGCCCTGCAACACGAAGGCATACGGGTCCGTCACTTTGTAGTACGCCGTCACATCGAGTTGTACGACGCCAGCATCACCGGTCAACAAAAAGCCGGAGCCAGACAGCGCATCGCTCATCGGTGTGGCGAAACTGGCGACCCGATCAGCATCAAGGGCCAGCCTGGATCGCAGTAGCGTTTCGACCCGGCGCTCGATCACCCGGTCCGCAGAGGGCAACAACACCACCTGCTCGAAAGGTTGCGGCCATGCCGTGAGCAGTCCGGCGTTCTGGATGCGTTCCAGCGCCCCGAAACGCATGACCACGGCGCGATTCTGCGGATCGATCTGGCGCACATTCGACAGCGCCCAGCCTAGCGCGGCCAACACCGTGACGGCATACAAACCGAGAAACGCCAGACGGCTCGCCTGCAGCCAGGGGCTGTTGACGGGGGGGCGTTGAGGCGTAACGTCACTCATGGTTGCGATCCGCTTTTACCATCCAGCGTCGGCGGGCCGTCGACCAGCACGCGGAACGGCGCCGCGTCGGTGCGCAGGATCAGCTTGGTGCCCGGCGTCACTACCGTGCCCAAGGTGTCCAGCGAGCGCAGCAGGTTGTATAGCTGCGGCGAACCCGCGTAGGCACGGCCGTAGATTTGCGCCGCTTCGACGCGCGATTGCGCTTCGATGTCAGCAGCTTTGACCGTAGCGTCTGCTTCGACGATGCGCGCATCACGCTCGGCGGCCGCACGGATCTGCGCCGCTTCACGCTTGCCCACGGCCGTACGCTCGGTGGCAATGGTTTCCCGCTCGGCGCGCATCCGGTCTACCGTCGCATTCAGGGTCACGGACGGCAGGGTCAGACGCTCGATACCCACCTGCAAGACGCGGACGCCGTAAGTAGTGAGCAATTGCTGATCGATCTGTTGGCGCAACTGGTTTTCAAAGTCGGCGATCCGTACCTGGCTGGCGTCGGTATTGACCAGGCTGGCCAGATCGAAGCTGCTGGCCGTGGTTTCCAGCGCCGAGCCGACAAACGTGCGGATCTGCCGTGCGGCTTCGTCCGGCTGGTTCTGCACCGCGCGCATGAAGCGCTGCACGTTGTCCGGGTCGCCCTGAACCTGCCAGGCCACATAGGCCTGAACGATGATACGCAGGCCATCGCGGGTACCGACATCCTGCAAACCACTGGAGGTGGTGCGCAGGCGAAGATCCACCGGAATGGTCGCCTCGAACGGTGCCGGCCAGCGCCAGCTCAGACCCGGCTCGAGCAACACGCGGGAGGGGTTACCGAAGCGCGTGATAACGGTGGCTTCGCCCGAGCGTACTTGCACCAGGCTCGCGGCGGCCACGGCAAACGCGATGAGCAGCGCTGCCAATGCGGTTCGACGCCACGGAAACCCGGCTGCCGCAGAGGCATCGCCATGATGATGACCGTGGTGATGTCCCGCGTGGCCATGGTCGTGGCCAGCGTGATTCTGATGGTCTTGATGGCCGTGGTGATCATGGGAGTGAAACAGACTCAAGGGATGACTCCTTAATGAACGGCTTTACGCGGCGCCGTTGGGTCTGCCGGTAGCGTGAACGTGCGTAAATCAATGGTCGGCGCAGTGTCGCCGCCCAGTCGATGATCGAGAACCAGCAACTTGGCGTGGGCCAAACCCTGGCTCAGCTGGGTCAGGTATTGCTCCAGCAAAAATGCCTGACCGGCGTGGGCATACGCCTGGCGTTCAGCGCTAAAGCGCAAGTCCGCCCCCTGCGCCGTGGCCAGCACCTCGCGCGCACCGGCGGTGGCCTGGTCTTGCGCCACGCTGGCATTGAGTTGCGCCAGATTGGACTGCTCGCTGGCGGCACCGCGCTCTCGGGAAATCAACGCCTGAGCACTGATTTGTGCGGCTTGCACGCCATGGTAGGCATTGGCCGCACCGGCTGGCGGATGAATCGACTCGACCACGGTCGCGAGAATTTCCACGCCGCTGTCCAGCGTCCTCAGATCCGCTTGCACCGCATTACCAATATCGGCAGACAGCGTAGCGCGCTGCTCGCCGAGTAACTGATCGAGGGTACGCGAGGCAAAATCATGCACCAACACCCGGCTCGCCGTGCTGCGAATCAGCGTCGGCACGTCGGCACTGTTATAGGTCGCCGCCATCGCCGCCTGATCCGTCAGGCCAATGCGATAAACGAATCGCACGTCCATGTTGACGATCTGGAAGCTCTGCTTCTGCGCAGAGGACCCAGTGCCGGACGGGTCACCCGTGCTGCTGGCGATCACCTGAGAATTTTCATTGATATGGCTCGCATCCCACAAGCGATTGGCGCTCAGCGGAGCCGGGCCTTCGGCAGGCTCACGAACCTGTTCGGCAGCGTTGCCCTCGGTGACGCTGGTTGCCAGCTCATGCACCACGCCGTTTTCCACCGCCAGCACCCGACCGAATGGCCATGGCAAGCCCGCATGCAACCCAGGGCCGAACACCTCCACCGGCTTGCCAAAACGCTCGTAGATGCCGCGCCCCTGTATGGGAATTTCATGCACACCGGTCAGCGTCCAGCCGAGCGCCACCACCACTCCCATAACCGGCAAAAAGGCGCGGCGCATGTAGGTAAACGCCCAAATTTGACGCAGATCGATGCCGAATCGATTGTGCAGTTCATTCCGCAAAGCCAGCAACGGCTGCGGCGGCCAGCGCAGCAGGCCAGCCATAAAACTCTGGGCCAACAGGCGCGGCTCGATACGTTCGTTGCGCGGGCTGAACAAGGACGTCAATGCACGCAGCAGCAACTCCAGCGCCACCAGACCGGGTAATAGACCCATCAGCACGGCAAGCCGCGCCGGCCAGATGCGGTCGGGCGTCGAGAAGAACAGGCACAGCGCACTGAGCAGCAGGCAGGCAATCGCCACCCGCGTCAGTTGTGCCAATGACTCGGCTTCAGGCCATTCAGCCGTGAGCTCATGGCTCAACTGACGCTCCAGCACCAGCAGCCCGAAAGCCAGCAGGAGGCTGATCCCCCCCGCCACGTTGCCCGTCGGCCCAAGGCTCGAACCGACAAGGTTCAAGTTCCAGACCCTATTTACCGCAAACATCACCAACAGCGCCCAGCCGCCAAGCCACAACGTTGGCAAACCAACCTGGGTCAGCAGCGACGAGCCACTGCCGCTAATCCGGCCGAGCAAGCGCTCGTACCAGCCGGGTGCTTGTGCCGGAGCCGATTCTTCCTCTTCAGGGGGTTGCCCGACGACGCCCGCGCCCCGCTCCGCGACCAGGGTCTGCGCGCGCCAACGGGCACACCAGTAAGCCGACTGCAAACCCGCGACCACCAACCACAGGGCTGCAGCGTTGTTGACCAGCACTGCCGACCACAATGAAGTGGATGAAAAAAGCATGACAAACAACGCCAGGATAAAGGCCAACAACCCCAAGCCTGCCAGGCCATAAGCCAGCCGCAACAAACGTCGGGCGTGAAACTCGGCTCTTTGAAAGCGCGGCAAGCCATCAAGGCCCACACTTTCAACATCCAGATCAACCCGCATCGACACTCCAGACCTTGTTCAATAGTGAAGACAAACTGCCCATCAAAAACCGCCCTTTGCATCGACCCTGGCAGCGTGTTGCCGGGCAATGCTCCATGAACGTTACGATATAACAGAAATCTCGGGATTTTTGTCGACCGATTGCACCTTTTGCGGACACGCTGGCTTGACCTTCACGCGTCGCCCTAATCATATTTCGGTCATCATTCAATTGCTTAACGTGATCAGAATGGTTTTCCGCAGGCCGTCTACGCGTCCTCCGTTATCCAGAAGTTAGCCCATGAGTAACGATGACGCTGCCATTCCCTTGAGCAAATAATTGAGGGGCAACGGCTATGCCCTTGGCACCTCGAAACCGACTTTCTCAAGAAATATTCATCCATTAATATCGCCTCCTGATAAACCGATATCGATTTTTTCACCCATTTCGCGAACCAGCGGCCCACTTTGTTATCTAGTAATGGGCAGTTCCATGCGACCGAGGGCTTGATCGGGCGCATTTCCCACGCGTATGTGCAGGGCGGCACAGCATCACCTGAGAGGCGTCACCTTTATGAATCGCAGGAATCTTCTGAAAGCATCGTTGGCCCTGGCGGCCTATACCGGCTTGCCCGCTGCCGGGCTGTTTGCCGCACGCGCTATGGCAGCCACGGCCGACGGCGAGATCGAGCATTTCGATTTCGAGGCCCTGCAAGCTCATGCCAAGCAACTGGCCGGCAACCCCTTCGTCGATACCAGCCAACAATTGCCGCCGACCTTGGCGAAGATGACCCCACAGCAATTCAACGCCATCCAGTACGATCCCGCGCACTCACTGTGGAACGACATCAAGGGTCAACTGGATGTGCAGTTTTTCCATGTGGGCATGGGCTTCAAACAGCCCGTGCGCATGTACAGCGTCGACCCTCAAACCAAGGAGGCGCGCGAGGTGCACTTCCGCCCGCAGCTGTTCAACTACGAAAGCAGCGGCGTGGATAAGGCCCAGCTCAAGGGCGATCTGGGGTTTGCCGGCTTCAAGTTGTTCAAGGCACCGGAAATTGCGACTCACGACGTTTTGTCATTCCTCGGCGCCAGCTACTTTCGTGCCGTCGACAGCTCCGGGCAGTACGGCCTCTCCGCTCGCGGCCTGGCCATCGACACCTATGCCAAGCGCAAGGAAGAATTCCCCAACTTCACCAAGTTCTGGTTTGAAACACCGACCAAGGACCATAC
The DNA here is from genome assembly GCF_034314155.1 of Pseudomonas sp. 5C2. Classification (NCBI taxonomy): domain Bacteria; kingdom Pseudomonadati; phylum Pseudomonadota; class Gammaproteobacteria; order Pseudomonadales; family Pseudomonadaceae; genus Pseudomonas; species Pseudomonas sp. 5C2. The sequence goes on from NZ_JAVIWH010000003.1 coordinate 996,048, forward strand.
CCGCTTCGTCGTCTACGCCCTGCTGGACTCCCCCAGCGCGACAGGCGCCTATCGCTTCGACATCGATTGCCAGGCCAGTCAGGTGGTCATGGCCATCGACGCGCACATCAATGCGCGGCAAGCCATCGAGCAGTTGGGGATCGCGGCGATGACCAGCATGTTCAGCTGCGGCACCCATGAACGGCGAATGTGCGACACCATTCATCCCGAGATCCACGACTCCGACCGTCTGGCTATGTGGCGTGGCAACGGCGAGTGGATCTGCCGCCCGCTGAACAACCCGGCCACCCTGCAATTCAACGCCTTTGCCGACAAAGACCCCAAAGGCTTCGGCCTGGTACAGACCGATCACGAATTCTCCAGCTATCAGGACACGGTGGACTGGTACAGCCGCCGGCCGAGCCTGTGGGTCGAGCCGACTACCGCGTGGGGCGAAGGCTCTATCGACCTGCTGGAAATCCCCACCACCGGCGAGACGCTGGACAACATTGTGGCCTTCTGGACACCGAAAGCCCCCGTCACCGCAGGAACTTCGCTCAACTTCGGCTACAAACTCTACTGGAGCGCCCTGCCACCCGTTGGCACCCCGTTGGCCCGCGTGCACGCTACCCGCTCAGGCATGGGCGGCTTCATCGAAGGTTGGGCTCCAGGCGAGCATTACCCGGAAGTCTGGGCCCGTCGCTTTGCCGTCGACTTCACCGGCGGAGGTCTGGAAAGACTGGCCGAAGGCACAGGTATCGAACCAGTGATCACGGTATCCAGCGGCGAAGTGAAAGACTTCAATGTATTGCTGATCCCGGACATCAAAGGCTACCGCATAACGTTCGACTGGTACCCCAACAGCGACTCGGTCGCGCCGGTCGAACTGCGTCTGTTCATTCGCACCCATGACCGGACACTGAGTGAAACCTGGCTTTATCAGTATTTCCCTCCCGCAGCCGACAAACGCCGCTATAACTAAGTAACCAAGGGCGGGGTTTAAGGCTGGCGCGTGCAAAAGCGTCAGCCTTCTTTACAGGTATGTAAAGTTTTAGAGCCATAGAGCTCCCCCCCGGTGTCAGGCTAGTTGTCGCCTGAGCTGATTTATCAAAACGATAGATCGGGGGCGCCAAAGAGAGCTGTAATGTCGAGCTATTCACCTGAGCGTAAAGCGGCCCTTATCAACAAATTGCTGCCGCCTCAAAACATGTCCGTGGCCGAGTTGTCGCGTCAAGAAGGCATCTCTCAAGCCACCCTGTATGCTTGGCGAACCAAGCTCAAAGCAGGAGGCGCAGTGGTGCCCGGAGATAAAAGCAGTGCCGATAACTGGTCGGCTGAAGCCAAGTTCGCAGCGGTGTTGCACACGGCCACGTTGAGCGAGATCGAGCTTAGCGAATACTGTCGCAGCAAGGGTTTGTACCCCGAGCAAATCGGCGCTTGGCGACAGGCCTGCATCAGTGGCCAGCTAACAGCCCAGGCACAGCGCCAGGCCGAGCGAGAACAGGCGCGCGCCGACAAAAAACGCATCGCCGAGTTGGAGCGTGAACTGCGGCGCAAGGACAAGGCGCTCGCAGAAACCGCCGCGATTCTGGTGCTGCGAAAAAAGATGAATGCCTTCTGGGGAAACGACAGCGAGGACGTCTGACCTCGCTGCCAGAACGGCAACAACTCGTTGAACGTTTTAACCAAGCCGTTGCTTCTGGTGCACGCAAAACTATTGCCAGCGCGGAGATCGGGCTGTCGCTGCGCAGCCTGCAACGCTGGGCGCTGACGCCTGTGATGCAGGCCGACGTGCGCACCACCACGTCACGTCCGCGACCACTTAATGCCCTGAGTGAACAGGAGCGTTGCGCTATTTTAGAGGTCTGCAACAGTCCGCCATTCGTCAGCCTGCCGCCCAGCCAGATCGTCCCGATACTGGCCGATCAAGGTCGTTATCTGGCCTCAGAGGCAACCTTTTACCGCGTCCTGAAGGAAGCTGATCAGCAGCACCGACGTGGCCGCAGCCATGCACCGCACAAGCATGCTGCGCCGACAACTCACAGCGCAACCACAGCCAATAAGGTCTGGTCTTGGGACATCACCTACTTGCCATCGCCAGTGCGTGGGAAGTACTACTATCTGTATTTGATCGAGGACATCTACAGCCGAAAGGCCGTGGGCTGGGAAGTTTACGAGCAAGAAAGTGGCGAGCTGGCGGCCGAACTGATGCAGCGCACCGTGCTCACCGAACGCTGCGCCGGACGGCCCCTAGTGCTGCACTCGGACAACGGTGCACCGATGAAATCGGTGACGTTGCTGAGCAAACTGTACGAACTCGGCATCACCCCGTCACGCGGACGACCACGGGTGAGTAACGATAATCCCTACTCAGAATCGCTGTTTAGAACCCTGAAATATTGCCCGCAATGGCCTCCTGGTGGTTTTGCAGATTTGGACGCGGCACGCAGCTGGGTGCGCGATTTTATCCGCTGGTACAACCACCAACACCGCCACAGCCGCATCCGCTTCGTGACCCCGGCGCAGCGTCATCGAGGAGATGATCAAGAGATCTTGGCCAAGCGTCATGCCCTGTATCAGCAAGCTCGTAATCAACATCCACATCGCTGGTCAGGTGCGACACGCAATTGGCAGCCCATCGGCGCGGTCACACTCAATCCGGAAAGGGAGTTACCGACACTGAAAATAGCCGCATAAAACACAGCTGACGCGACAACTACCTTGCAAAACGCCGCTCCCCTGGTTCTGGCTTGTTGATGCACTAAAAAACCACGTCAATTTTTCATCACCTATATATTTCAATAACTTGGGATTACAAGAAATCACAGGCAAAGGTCTTCCGTTAAAAGATTGACGAATTGATTTGACAGCGTTCGCAAGTGACGTTGATATACCGCTAATTGCCTCTCACATCACGCCCTCCGTCCTCGATTGAACCCCCATTAGTGGCTGTTCTATAGGCGGTAGCTTTGCCGTGCGCGATGGCGAACAAACATCCTTTATCTACGCGCTTCAGAGGGCAGCAAAACATGATGTCGAACTCCCCTTCCGCCTCAACTGAAAAGCCTTCGATTCTTTCATTCAATAAATCGACATTGGTCATCTGGGTGGCCATCAGCCTGATCGTGGTCGAAACCTTCTCCGGCGCCCTACGCTATTACTTCGATATGGCGGGGATTTCGACGCTGCTGTACCTGCCTAAAATGGGGTGTGCCGTGCTCTTCGCGCTGGAGCTACTGACCTTCAAAACCTCGCGCCTATTCTGGATCGGGTTGTTGTTACTGCTGTTATCCAGTCAACTGGCCCTCCTCCACGGCGCCAGCCTGAACAATGTAGGTTTCAGCCTGTTCGCCATCAGCCCGTTCCTGTTCGCGATAGTCTGCAGCGAGCACCTGATCAATCAAAGAAGCCTGTTAGGCAAGTGTGTCGCCCTGTGCCTGGTCGCCTCGGTGGTCGGGGTTCTTCTGGATAAATACACCACGGTGCCCTGGAAGGGTTACACCTACCAACTCGGATCGATTGAGCTGAGTGCCAACCGTGCGTGGACTGCAGACGACGTCGATCGACTCGCCGGGTTTGCTCGTGTGTCCAACGTATTGTCGATCACGATTGCGATCTTCAGTCTTTATCTGCTGATGTTCATCCGCTCCCGGATGTTGTTCGCCACGGTGTGTGTCGTAGCGTTTTTCAGCATTCTCCTGACCACCAGCAAAACCCCAACCGTGGCCTTTCTATGCACCCTGGGGCTGCTGGCCCTCATTCGCTACCGCTGGACCAGCGCATGGATTTTCGTGATCGCCGTGTCGATGGGCGTGATTTTGCCCGCCATGGGGGTGCTACATGACTTTGACCCCAATGCGGCCAGCAGCAACAGTGGCGGAGGCCTGGCCTCGTTTTATGATCGCCTGGTCAATACCTGGCCACATCTGATCATCCTGATCGCCAATGAGGGCTGGAGCTGGCTGGGCGTGGGTTTGTGTCCCCTGTGCCCCATGCCGATATGCTCGGCACATCGGACAACACCGCCGTTTACCTGTGGGCTATTTTCGGCTTCGCGGGGGTGTTGCTGTACATGCTGCAACTGCCGCTACTGTTCCTGCTGCGTGATTACTCGACAACCCGTATGGACCGCGCGCTATTGGCCGTCACCTTTTGCATCTGTGTGATCAGTTGGACCACGGACATGTTCGAGGTCACCATGTCCAACCTGTTTCTGGGGCTGGCAATCGGTCACACACTCAACCGCACACTCAGCCCCCAAGACCACGCCAGCCCCGCACTGGCGCTCACGCCCCCCCTCGACACCCTGTCGTCAGCCCTGCCCGACCAGCGTTGAGAAGCCCAATGAAAACAAACCTTCGCCTCAGTATTTTCGTATGCCTTATGGGCCTGCTGCTCACCAACACAACCCGCGCCGAAGACGTCTTCATCGTGGGGGTTGGCACCCACTTGATGGAATCCCAAACCCTACAGAAACGCGCCCTGCAATCCGCTGCAGACGCTGGCATCACGTCCGTGCGCGACGATGCCTTCTGGTCGACCGCCGAACCTGCGCGCAATCAGCTGCGTATTCTTCCGTCGTGGGAAACGTACCTTAACGGCGCCAGAAACCTGCAGTTGAGCACCATGCTGATTTTTGGTTACGGCGCCGTTCCCTACGACGGTGCCAAGCCGCGCACGCCCAACGTCAAAGCCGCCTACCATAACTACATCGATTTCGTGAGCCGCCGGTTTGGGAGCAGAGTCGATTTTTACGAAGTCTGGAACGAGTGGGACATGGAAGGCACGAAAGACCCGGCGTTGAGCGCCGACTATGCCGCGCTGGCCAAAAGCGTCGTCCCATGGGTTCACAAAAACAATCCACATGCAAAAGTACTCGCCGGCGCCGTGACATCCAAAGGCATGCTCGACGGCTTCGTTGATCGCTTGATCGATGCCGGGACGCTGAACGAGGTGGACGGTCTGTCCCTGCACCCTTACGTGCATTGCATGAGCATGGCGCGCAACACCCCTGAAAGCTGGGCCAACTGGATGCGGGGCTACGAAGCCCAGGTGCGTGACCGTGCCAAAAAAGCGGTCCCGATTTACCTGACCGAAATGAGCTGGCCCAGCCACCAAGGCAACTGCGGGATCAGTGAAGCCAAACAATCGTCCTACCTTGCGCGCAGCTATTTCCTGGCGCGGACCATCCCCAATATCAAAGGGATGTGGTGGTATGACCTGCTCAACGACGGCCAGGACAAAGGCGAACAAGAACATAACTTCGGCCTGCTGCGACCGGACCTCCAGCCAAAACCCGCTTACAGCGTCCTCAAGGCCATCAGCCCGATACTGCGCGAATACACCTACGACGCCGACGCCAGCGTCCAGGCCGACGACGTCTACCTGCTCAACTTCCACAAAGGCCCGGAGCGCGTCGTCGTCGCCTGGACAGCCAGCCGATCACGGCAGAAAAACGTGCTCAGCAGCACCCAACTCAAAGGCAACGTTCAACTCATCGACACCGCAGAACCCGGCAAAGGCCTGCATGACAGCGGCGAGCCTTGGGCCTGCAATGCCTCCGGGTGCAGTGCGTCAGTGACCCTGAGCGACTTTCCGAAAATCATCCGATTGGGCACGCCAAGCGTGGTGTCCAAGCGCTGAGCGCTCAGCCGTTCGATTTGAGTTAATCCAGCTCCGCCAAAAATGCCCGGCAGACCGAAACGTCTGTGCGGGCATTTTTTTGGGTACGGAAAAATCCATTGAAGCTGGAGGGCATGGCGTTATTAACCCCTGCCGTCCTCCAGAAACACCCTTCGCAAACTGGCCCTGGCCGCCGTCCACTTGCTGGAAACAGCACAGGCTTTGGTCGAGTCAGCGCTGGTCAGGAATCAACCGGTTTCGGCCAGGAAGGGCTGAAGGGAGGCGAGTTAGAGCGTTGTGTCTAACGGATTCCACTGCATCGCTATCGAATGCCAGCGCCAACTTTATTGTTTCTATTCCATTCAAATATCCCCCCCGCCACCCCAAAACCGCCGTTCTCACGAACAGCGGTTTTTTTATGGGTCAACATTTCAGACCTTTCCTGCAACACGGCAAGGATTTGGCCTACAGACGATAAAAAACCTTTCACCGAACATGCCTTGGACAACTCTCCTTACAAAAGCCAGGACAGCGGAATGCCGACATTAGCTAATCAGCCAGACTTTAGCCTGACCATTGCCAGGCTAAAGCGGGATTACAACCTGCAGGTTCTTCAATTCACGGGGCAGGAAGGGTTAAACCAGCCATTTTGTTTCGATATTGAACTGGTCAGTGACCGCCCGGCGCTGGACCTGAATGACTATCTGCATAAGTCCGCGTTCCTCTCCCTCGGCGGTAAAAAGGGTTATGGCTTTCATGGCCTGATCCACGAGTTCGTTCAAGGCCAAACCCACTGGAAAGCCACCCATTACCACCTGAAACTGGTGCCACAGCTGTTTTACCTTGAGCACCGGACCAACCAGCGCATCTTTCAAAAAAAGACAGTGAAACAAATCATCGCCCAGGTGCTGGAAGAGCACGGCATCCTCTCGGATCGCTATCGCTATCGCTTCGAGCTGGATGCCCGACACTATGAGCCCCGGAACTATTGCACCCAGTACAAAGAGAGCGACTTGTATTTCGTACAACGCTTGTGCGAGGAAGAAGGCCTCAGTTTTCGCTTCGAACACAGTCAAAACAGCCACATCCTGGTCTTCGCTGACCACCAGGACCGGTTCAATCGTCTGCCTGAGTCCACGGTTTATGTACCCGACAACGGCATGAACGCGGAGACCGTGGCCGTTAAGTCGTTCAGCGTGGGGATCAAAGGCAGAACCTCGCGGGTCACCCGCCGTCACTACGACTTTGAAACATCGAGCCGTCCTCTGGAATCAGCCTCCAGAGGCGATGATCGCGAGGCGTGGGATCACTTTCAGGAGTTGGAAAACTTCACCTACCCCGCGTATTTCAAAACCGCAGACCACGGGCGGCAGGTTGCGCGTAAATCGCTGGAAAGACTCCAATTGAACGCGTGCGTGGCGCGCGGGGCAAGCGACCAGCCGATGCTGCTCAGCGGCCACTTGTTTGCCCTTGAGGACCATCCGCGCAAGGACTGGAACACTCACTGGCTGCTCAATCACCTCACTCACCGTGGCCGGGCTCCGCAAGTGATGGAAGCCCTTAACAGCACGGCCCCCGAAGCGAAGGACGGTTTTGTCCAGGGCTACCAGAACACCTTCACCGCCACCCCTGAGCACGTGATTTATCGACCGCCACTGGATCACCCCAAGCCCGTGGTACTGGTCAGCCAGACCGCCACGGTCTGCGGCCCCAAGGATGAAGAGATTTACTGCGACGAATACGGCCGGGTCAAAGTTCGTTTCCGGTGGGACCGGTCCGGCTCAACCGACGAACTCAGCAGCTGCTGGGTGCGCGTGGTCACTGGCTGGGCGGGCAGTGGCTACGGCAGCAGCGTCATTCCACGGGTCGGCATGGAAGTGGTGATCGGCTATGACGAAGGCGATCCCGACTCGCCGATGCTCACCGGTTACCTGTTCAACAAGGCCAACACCGTGCCTTACCCGCTGCCCGCCAATAAAACCCGCAGCGTATTCAAATCACTTTCCTATCCCGGCGGAGGGGGTGGAAATGAAGTTCACATTGAGGATCGCAAGGGCAAAGAACGCATCTACCTGCACGCCCAACGCGACTTCCTGACCCTCGCCCGCAACGACCACACCCTTGAGGTGGATAACGAACAGCACACCACCATCAAAGCCAACGCCTACAGCGAATACCACGCCGAAGAACACCACACCACCCATGGCCTGCGCAAAACCCAGCTCAACGCCGACGACTCGCTGAACATCGCGGGCAGCAGCTACACCCAGGTCGGGCAAGCCGCCGTCATCCGCGCCGGGCAGGATCTGCACCTGCAATCGGGTATCAACGTGGCCATCGATGCCCAGGGTTTTCTCACGCTCAAGGGCGCAGGCCAGCACCTGGTGTTCACCCCGGCCGGGATTTTCAGCAGCAGCCTGATCACCGTCGGCGGTGCCCCCATCCCCGGCACCCCGCCCGCGATTCAACGGCCACAACTGCCCGGCGAAAGCGCACAAGAAGCCGCCGGCCGATTGATGGCGCTGTCGCCGTCGTTGCCGGAATTTTCCTGGGAGCACGAACCGGAGCCCGTTGAGGTGCTGCCGGAGCCAGCGGTGTGTGAAAAGTGCTTCCAGGCGGCTCAAAAAAAACTCGAGGGCTTTGCGACCCGCTAATGCTCCAGTTCTTTTACCTACCAACTTCGGGACCCCACCATGGACTTTGAAATCCCCGCGTGTCTGCGCGACCTGAAACAACACGCCGACGCAGCAAGCCTCGACCACCTCGACATGATCATCAACGCCACGTTGCTGGATTACCCCTTGCTGCAACGGCTGGCCGAACTCGACCCGCCGCCCTTGCACACCCCGTTGCTTGAGGGCACGCCTGAACACGCACTGGCCGCACAAGGCCCTGTGCATGTTCGCGTGTTCTGGGCACATACGGCCCAAATGAACTGGCTGGGCGCGTTTGTCAGGGCGTTCGAACGCGAGTCCCGCGTGCTGTCGCTGTTAAGCCCCTGGCCGTTCGACGTGTTGAGTGAGCACCTGCGTTATTACACCCAGGCGCATTGGGACAAAGGCGCCAAGAGCGGCATCCTGCGTTACTACGACAACCGGTTGTTCAAGCACATCAGTGGCGTGTTTATCGAAGACGCGGCTCGCGATTTCCATGCCCCCGTCATCAGTTGACACTGGACCGACCGCGATCGCAAAGCGCAGATCATCGGTGGCTACAACCTCCCCTTTCACGAATTTACCCGCCCCCGTACGCCCTTGATGATGGACGCGTTTCAGGTCGAGTCCGTGTGCACCTGGAGTGCTGCCGAGCAATGGGAAGAAACCCACGGTCTGTGCAAACGGAACTACCGGGTCGGCAAGGAACAACTGGTCTCCCTGCTGTATTTGGGGCACCTCGCCGCCAGTGACCGCCGCCTTAAAGGCGAGGAACACCGGGCATTTATGATCGAGTGGCTGGCCCGACACCTGCCCGAAGACCTGCCGCAGAACGGTGGCTTGGCATGAGGCGCCCGTTCGCGCTTTGCCTGCTGACCTGCCTTGCGCTGCAAGCGTGCAGCCAATCACTGCCCGACCGACTGGGTGCGCCTATCGAGGGCTACAGCCATACCTCGGCGGCGATCAACTACTTCATGGTCAACGGCAACGGCGGGCCGAACATCGGCCCTTACGGCGGGGGCGGCAAGCAGAACTGCTGCGTGCGCCTGCCGCGCAAGTGGCATCCCGGCCTGACCGTGGTGGTGGAGTGGGAGAAGGATCCGAATGTTGGTGCCTCGAGGTATTGGACCGAACCTCGATTCTCCGACGCATGGTTCAAGCGAATGGACGAACACGAAACCAAATACACCCGCCATCGCGCCGTCGTGGAGGTGGCGCCGTATGAGCAACTCGGGTTGGTCAATGTGCACTTTCTGCCTTGCGATCAAGTCAAGGTGGCCGCCAGTCCTAGCTACCACGGTCGCCCAAATCACCCCTACAACTACCCAATGAAAATGGAAGTCCCTGCCGTATGTCCCGCACCCTAAACCCTGGCGCCTCACGCCGAAGGTCAGCACTTTGGGTGGCGGCTGCGCTGACCTGCCTTGCGCTTCAAGCGTGCAGCCAATCATTGCCCGACCGACTTGGCGCGCCTATCGAGGGCTACAGCCATACCTCGGCGGCGATCAACTACTTCATGGTCAACGGCAACGGCGGGCCGAACATCGGCCCTTACGGCGGGGGCGGCAAGCAGAACTGCTGCGTGCGCCTGCCGCGCAAGTGGCATCCCGGCCTGACCGTGGTGGTGGAGTGGGAGAAGGATCCGACGCCGCACGCCTACGGCAAATGGCCTGAACCCATGTTTTCTGATGCATGGCACGTCCGAATGAAGAAAGAGAAGCTCAACAACACCCGCCATCGCGCCGTCGTGGAGGTGGCGCCGTATGAGCAACTCGGGCTGGTCAATGTGCATTTTCTGCCTTGCGATCAAGTCAAGGTCGCCGCCAGTCCTAGCTACCACGGTCGCCCCAATCATCCCTACAACTACCCCCTCAAAATGGAAGTCCCTGCCGTATGTCCCGCACCCTAAACCCTGGCACCCCACGCCGAAGGCCAGCGCTTTGGGCGGCGACTGCGCTCGCCTGCCTTGCGCTGCAAGCGTGCAGCCAATCATTGCCCGACCGACTTGGCGCGCCTATCGAGGGCTACAGCCATACCTCGGCGGCGATCAATTACTTCATGGTCAACGGTAACGGCGGCCCGAACATCGGCCCTTACGGCGGGGGCGGCAAGCAGAACTGCTGCGTGAGCCTGCCGCGCAAGTGGCATCCCGGGCTGACCGTGGTGGTGGAGTGGGAGAAGGATCCGACGCCGCACGCCTATGGCAAATGGCCTGAGCGCCCGTTCAGCGACGCTTGGAACAAGCGAATGCAGGAACACGAGTCTAAAAACACCCGCCATCGCGCCGTCGTGGAGGTGGCGCCGTATGAAGAACTCGGCGTCATCGATGTTCATTTCTTGCCCTGCAACCAAGTTGCCGTTTCGGCTGTCGCCGTTACGCCCGGCAACGCCGGTTATCCCTTCAACTACCCGTCCAGAATGGAAGAGCCCTCGGTATGTCCAACACTTTGAATTCAGGCTCTCAACGCCCGGCCCCGGCGCCTTTAACGCCGACCCCGCCGTTCCCCAAAGAGGGGCTGCTGCCGCGCACGTCCGAGGATGTGGGGCTTAACTACCGCACACAATTTCGGCCCGAGCTTCTGGCCGGCTATGCGGCTGAACGCGCCGCCGAGGCGGCGGGTGAAACGTATACCGGCCCGCCGTGCATGAATGTGCTGAACATCTCCCTGTGTTTCGACGGCACCAACAACCACGAACCTTCAGACAAACTCGGTCAACCCCCGAGCACCAGCAACGTGGCGCGGCTTTACCACGCCAGCGTCGGTGCCGACTCAGGCACAGAGCAGAGCCGGGCGAACACAAACGGGTTTTACGCCTATTACATGCAAGGGGTCGGCACCGAGTTCAAGGAGATCGGCGAGTTCGAACCACGAGACCTGGGGCTGATCGGCGCGGTCGGCGGTGAGAACCGGATCAATTGGGGTATCACGCGCCTGCTGGATGCGGTGGGTCGGGCTTGCGGTGAACCACGTCTCAAACCTTCAGACGCCTATGAGTTGGTGCAGAAAATGGGCACCTCGTTCACTGAAGAGATGCTCGGCGCGACGTTGCTCAAGAGCGGTGACAGCCGTCGGCGAGAGGCCTTGCACGCGCCGTTGCTGGCGCTGCAAAAAAAGGTCGACTTTGTGCATGTGCGCAAGACCCAGCCGCGGATCATCGGCCTGCGCCTGTACGTGTATGGCTTTTCCCGGGGCGCCGCCGAAGCCCGGGCCTTTGCCACCTGGCTGGAAAGTTTGACCCAAGTCGAGGTCGAGGGTGAAACCTGTTACCTGTTTGCTGGCCTACCGATCTGCATTGCCTTCCTGGGCCTGTTCGACACCGTGGCCTCCACCGGCATGGCCTACGCGATGCCGTTCGCCGAGGGCCATATGGGGTGGGCCGATGACTCCATGCGCCTGTCGGACTCGGAGAAGTTTTTGGAGCGCTGCGTGCATCTGGTCGCCGCCCATGAGCAACGCACCTGTTTCCCGGTGGACTCGATTCGGCGCAAGAACGACCCCGATGACCCGAGTTGCCCTTCGACCTACCGCGCCAACACGGTCGAATACCTGTACCCCGGCATGCACTCCGATGTCGGTGGTGGGTATTCGCCGGGCGATCAGGGCAAGTCGCTGGGCGGTCCTCAGGACGTAATGTCGCAACTTCCGTTGCAGCATATGTACGCTGAAGCCTACGCAGTCGGCGCTCCGTTGCAGGCGCCATCGATTGCACTCAGCGACGAGCAAAAAGCGAAATGGCCTTGGCTGGAAATGGACGCTAAAACATTCAAAGCCTTCGCCATCTCCGAAACCCTCACCCTCCGCTTCAACACCTGGCTCGCCCACCACAAAACCGGCCCGCTGGAAGACGCCTTGGCCGGTGAACAGGCGCTGCTGACGGGGTGGCGGATCAATCGGTATGGCAGCTATCACTTCAGGACAACCTCCGCCTACCAGCATGTCAACGGCAAGGACATGACCCAGGAGGAATGGGATGCCCTTAAAGCGCTGCATGAGCGACAGCTGGCCGAGAACAAGGCCAGCCATGAGGGCCAACCGCTCAAGGAATTGTCAGGCAGCACGCTGGCAACGCATCAGGAATATCGGGCGCTCAAACAGGGTTATGAACAACGCGTCGGCGCGGCACAACCCATCGACTTTAATACCCATAAAGCCTTTGAACCCACGCTCGATCAGCGCCAGATGGACAGGGCCATGATCGAATTCGGTCGTGACTATGACCCGAGCAACTGGTCGCTGGCGTTGGCCGGTGACGCCATCAGTTGGGCGACCGTTCCTCATCTGCTGTTCGGGGGGTTGATATACCTGACCAACGAGCAGGATGAAGCCCAGGAATACCGTGACCTGCGCACCTTTGGTAACCAGGCTTACCTGGCGCTCTATGACTTAAAAACCGCCGAGCCCCTGACCGACACCGCTCGCACGCTCACCGACTTTTTCGACGAGCAGGTCCATGATTCACGCGCCTGGTTCATGAACTCAACGGCCTTGGGCGAGCGCGAAGTGTTCAGTGATTACTTCCGCTACCGCTGCATCTTTTTCGACAACGAATCCAACAAGTCCCTGTCGCCGGTGGCGAGGGCCGGGCAAGTGATTGGGGTCGGTATTGCGGTGGCCAGTGTCGGTTTGAGCATCAAGCGCCACGACCCGCGTTATCTGGTGGGTCTGCTGATTCCATCGCTGGGCATCCCCGTGTTTCGCGGCAAGGTGGGCTTTCCGCAAGTCAGCGCGTTTGATTCTGTCACGGGCATCGCCCTGCCGATGCTGGACAATCTCGACAACATTCGGGCGTTCAGCAAAGACCCTGGCGATATGCTGAAAATGGTGAAAGCCTTGCCCACACCGCCGCCCCTCAGCGCAGAAACCGCGACCACGCCTGAGTTGCAAAAACTGCTCAAGGCCACGGAAACGGCGAAGGCTTTGGCGAAGGTTAAGGACCTGCTCGACACGTTGCCCGATGAATCGAAGATGGGGTTGTTGGATCAGGTGAAGGGAGCATTGGGTAGCGGGGTAAGTTGATGACCGCTTCGCAGCGGGACGCGTAGTTGCAAGCCTGCTCCCATAATGGAACGCTCTCGTCCGTAGGAGCTGACTTGTCTGCGAATAAGCCCGGTACGGGCTTCCGGCAGGTTTGGGTTTAACTCACAATTTGCGCTTGCGCGGTGAGGGGCAAGACGGTATCTACAAGTAATGTTCTATTTCAAACGGTTATTGCTTGCTTGATAAGAGCAGGCTTGCCGGGGTTAGAACCAGCGCCAGGATTTGGCGGGGGGTGCGGCTCGAAAAGAATCGCATAATGCAGCGGCATCTATCGTGCGTTTTTTCGGGTTCAGCGCCAGCGCGGTTCGCAGGGCCGGCCAGCAGGTTTTGGGCAGGTGTTTGGGCTTTTTCAGTTTTCGGTCCAGTTTTTTCTTGCGGGCTTCGACGCCCGTCAGTCGCTGGAAAGGATGTTTGCCGCCCGCCAGTTCGAACAGCACACAGGCGACAGCGTAAACATCGGTGCTCATCGACAAGGGGCCGCCTTCGAGTAACTCGGGGGCCGCGTAGTTGGGTGTCCAGGCCTTGATGCGCTCTCGGCTCAGGGTCGGCAGCCCTGGAAGGACGCCGTCCATGGCCTGCCCGAGGCCAAAGTCGAACAGGCGCACGCCGTCTTCGGTGAGCATCACGTTGCTGGGCTTCAAGTCACCGTGCAGCACGCCTCGGCCATGGGCATGCGCCAGGGCGTCCAGCAATTCGATGGCGATATCGCGCAGTTCGATCCAGGGTACGCCGAGTGGCCGTTCGCACAGCAAGCGGTCCAGCGGCAGACCTTGCATCAGCTCCATGGTGATAAAGGCCCGCCCACAGGCCGAGTCCACGTCGAAATCAAACATCTGCATCACGCCGGGGTGGCGCAGGTGTCGGGTCAACGCGAACTCGCTGTACAGCAACGCGTTGGCATCCGGCGTTTCTGCGAACGCTTCGCCGAGGATTTTCACGGCTATCTCGGCGCCAGTTTCACCGAACTGCTCATGCAATAAATCCCGCGCCCGATAGACCGTGCCCATGCCACCGGCACCCAGCAAACGCTCAATGCGATAACGGCCAGCCAGCACGTCGGGCAGCGGTGGCAGGGGCTCGGTCATTGGCTGATCACCACGGCGGTCAGGTTGTCCCGAGCGCTGCCACACCGTACTTCGTCGAACAGCGTGTGCAGCGATTCAAGACTCATGGCTTCGCGCACCATTTCGTTGTCGAGGCCCTGATAAAACCCGTCACTGCACAGCAAAAACACATCGCCCGAACACACCTCCAACTCCAGCACTTCCAGCTTCAGCTGGTCGGTGGCACCTATGGCGCGGGTCAGTGCGCGGGCGTTGGGGGATTGGCTGGCTTGTTCGGGCGTCATTTTTTGCTCGTCGATCAGTTGCTCCAGCAGCGAGTGATCGCGGGTCAATTGATGCAGACGACCCTCGCGCAGCAGGTAGCAACGGCTGTCACCCGCCCAGACACAGGCGCCGCGTGTGCCGTCGATCAACAGTGCCACCACCGTACTGCCCATGATGCTGTCGCGGCGATCCGGGGTGATGGTCAACTCCTGACTCATTCGTCGATTGAGCCAGTGCAGACACTTGCGCACGGCAATCACACGCTCGTCGAAGCGGCCCTCCTCGGGCAGTTCGGCGAGGTGGGTGATAATCATCTGGCTGGCGACATCGCCACACTGATAACCGCCCATGCCATCGGCGACCGCCCACAATCCGTGCTGCGGACAGTCAAGAAACGCGTCCTCGTTGCGCGCCCGCACCTTGCCGGTGTCGGTACGCGCCACACTGCGCCAAGGGTTGGCCGGCCCCATCAGAGCTGCGCCGGCAGACGGAAGCTGCGTAAGCCTTCGACGTCGAACGGGTTCGGCGAGCGCTGACTGAGCAACAGGTAGTTGGCGCGCAGGCCACCCACATCGGCCTTGAGCACCATCACATCGCGGCCTTTCAGGTATTCGGTTTGCATCAGATCGAACAGGCGGAACAACGACCACGGGCCGGTATTTTTCTCGATGCCCACCGGGCGACCGACCATTTTTTCCAGCACCAGACTCGTGCGCCCGTCTTCGGCGTCGGTTGGCCAACTGAACGACATCGGCACGATAGGGCCGTGGAGGTAGTCCATCTGCTGATTGCCGAAACGGAATTCGGCACGGCTCACGGTTGGGTCCAGGGTGTAGGGCTCAAGCTTGAATTGCACCTGTGGCTCGTTCGAGTTCTGCGCAAAGAAGCTTTGACGGATGACCTGCACGTGGCCCATTTGCGCCAGGTACAGACGAGACATCGGCAAGCTGCGGCCGTCGATGCTGCGCAGACGGTAGTTGCCCGCGCTGCCACTGACGAAGGGCCGCATGTAGGTATCGAAGAATCGATCCGCAACGCCTTGGGCCTTGAAGAACTCGCGGAAATCGCTGATGGCGACGTCGCTGGTGCTGTGGGCATTGAACGGATAACGCTGATGCAGCGCCTTGCTGTAGAACGCGTGCAGTTCCGTCTGATAACGCTGATTCAGGTACTGATAGGTGTCGTCGAGCACCAGCATCCAGGTGTCTTCGGCCAACACGTCCAGCCAGCCACTGATGGGGCGTGGCAAACGGCTGGTTGCACCGCGCAGGCTATTCAGCGCATCACGCTGGCCGCTCATGCGCAGCTTCGCCATTTCGTAAGCCGCCTGTTCCGGCTGACTGGAACGCGCCAGGCTCGCGACCTGCAATTGCAGATCGTTGAGCGCTTGCAGGGTTGGCATCAGCTCTGCTGCCGGACCGTTGTTGGCGTCCAGCAGTTGATGCAACGGTTCGAAACGGCGCTGCATGGATTTCTTTGCAGTGTCCGGCAGACTTTTGGCGAGTGTGCCTTGCGCCTTACCGGCTGCCGCAGCGGCGACTTTGCCTATGGCGCCCAATTTGCCGCCCGCATCGCCGACCGCTTCGGCCAGTTGCTCGGTGCTTTCGCTGAGGTCCGGGAAACGGGTGTTGTCGCGTACTTCCACCAACAGTTGCAGCAGCGGTGAATTGGCGGCAGTCAGGCCAGCAAGTTGACTAGCACCCTCGCCCGCGCTGCTGAATGGCTGCAAACCCATTTGGCCGATGGCTTCGCCCCAATGGTTGGCGTAGTCACGGAAATACAGCTGCTCCAGTTCGACCATCAAGCGCCGCAAGTCCATGCCGCTGATGCCGGTGCTTTCACCCAGTACCCAGTTATCCCGCAGGATTTCGTTCACCAGACTCGCACCCTGGGTGGTGAAAAATTGCTGATAACCGCGTTGGGTATAGAAGCCAGGAATCAGGTAATCGGTGCCGCTGAACAACGCGCCTTGTGGGCCGAGGTGCTGGCTGAGGCGGTATTCCGGCAAGCTGTGGGCTTGTTCACGCAGGGCGCGATACACCACAGCGGATTGCGATTCGGCCCGCAGGACCTGACGTGCCTGGGCCACCAAACCGTCGTTAAGTGGATAGACAAATCCGTGTGTGAGCAGGCGACTGAAATGCTCGTTCAAGCCGTTCTGCACCGGGGCGTTGCCGATGTAGCGCAGCGACCAATCGGCTGCAACCCATTCCTTGAGCCAAGTCGAATCACGGCGCTCGGTGAGGTTGAGCATCAGGTAGGCGCGCAGGCTGCCCAACAGCCGTTCGCGGTCGTTCATGTTGGCGCGTACTTGCGCTTCAAGGGTGCGGGCGACGCGTGGCAACAGCTGTTCTTTCAATTCACGCTGGTAGGCATCGTCGAGCACCGGGTAACTCGGCTCGCCCTGATAAAGCCCGTTGCGTTCATGCAACTGCACATCACTGAGCGCAGGGAATACGCGACTTGCAGCGTAGCCCGTGTCCAACAGCTGAAGCGCCGCCATGGCGTCATCTTGAGGCCCCAACTCGGCGTGCTGTTTAGTCAGGTTTTGCGCGAACTCTCGCAGTTGTTCAAGACGGCTGTGGTTGGCAGAAAAGCCAAGGGCCCAGAGCAGACCGCATACTCCCAGCGCAGAAAATGCCGTCACGTACAACGCACGCTGACCCCAGTGGATACGGCGGCGCTCGCGCTTGTTGAGGCCCGCGAGTTCGGCTTCGGGGAAGATCACTCGGCTTAGCAGGTGATTGATGAAGCGGGCCGAGCCGGTGAATAGCGGAAATGCCGCGTCGCTTTTTCCTGCGCCCTTGAGCGGGACGCCTGACTGAGTGGCGCTGGTCAGATAGAAGCCACGAAGTCGGCTGGCACTTTGGTAGCGATTGCCGCCCAATGTGTCCTTCACGAACTCGCACAGGCCTGGGCCAATCGCGCCCAATTTATGCGGGAAATCGAGAATAACGGCACTTCTCTCAGGCACACGCTCCTGATGCATGCGCGTGATCACCTGGCTATTGAGGCGTTGCAGCAGTGCTTCAAATTCCTGGCGCAACACCTTGAGATCATTGCCGTTCTGATCATCGGCAAAGCTCGCACCCAACACCTGATCGCTCTCCTGTTTTGTGAGCTGATCGAAAAACACCTCGAAGCCCGCAATCTCATCCGCTTTGCTGAGCACCAGGTACACCGGCAGATCAACGCGTAGTTGCTGACGAATATCCTTCAGGCGGCTGCGCAATGTCGTTGAGAGACGCTTTAGTTCATCCGGCCCATCGCTTTTTTTGCGACCCAACAGCTCGGCTGGAACCGTAATGATGACCCCATTGAGTGGTCGGTTTCGGCGACGCATGCGCAGTAGATTGAGGAGGGTTTTCCAGGTGTGTTGGTCAGCATCGTCCTTCGAATCCAGAGCGGATCCACCGGTATCAATCAACACACCCTGTTCACCGAAGTACCATTCGTAAAACGTTGGGCTCGGCTCTGCCTTGGTGTCGACTTCGTTAAGTGGAAACTCCAGACCCGAGTGTTTCAGCAGGCTGCTCTTGCCGCTCTTCTCCGGGCCGATCAACAAATACCACGGCAAATCGTTGCGCCAGCGCTCGCTGCGTCCGCGATACAGGCTGGCGGTTTTCAGGGTTCGAAGCGCTTTTTTGAACAGTTTGCGCAGCCGCTTATCTTTATTCGCGATGTCCTGCTCAAGCTTCAGACGGGCGTTGCCAGCCTCGCTTCCTTCGGCTTCCTGTTTACGCTGTGTGCTCCGCCAGCTTTCAAAAACGACGAACAGACCCCATGCCAGAAACAGCGCGCTGATGCTCAGCAAACGAGCGCTCGCGTCTTCCCAGAACTTGTAATCGTCAACGGCCAGCAGCGGCCCCAGAAACCACACTGCAAGCGCGGCCAACAGGACCAGCAACAGCGTCCAGACCCACGTCTTTCCGAGGAAGGTCGCCAGCTTTTTAAAGAATATTTTCATCGTGCTTCCCTGCCCTGCAACGGCGTTTGAGTCGTTGCAGCATCAAGCTGACGGTAAGGTTCAAGAACAGTCTCGCGCTGTTCGCTCAGTACCCAGGCGAACCCGGAATACATGACCGCCAGACACATCAGGGTGAACAGGACGACCAACCACCACGGGACGATGCGCACCAGGTTTCGGCGCTTGTCCTGGAGGCCATGCCAATGGGGCGACAGCTCACGCGGAACGTCGCCGCGCAGGTGGCGAATGGTTCGGTAGAGGCCATCGCGGATGTCTTCCAATTCGGTCTTTTCCTGGCCATCGACGCCGTATTTACCCCTGAACCCCAACGCCATACATAGGTACATCAGTTCAAGCAGGTGCAAGTGCTTGACCGGGTTGACGCTGTAACGGGTCAATATCTCGAAGAACGCTTCACCCCCAGAGGTTTTCTGGTGAAACTCGTTCAGCAGGGTCGTCTTGGACCATGTACTGCCCTCGCCTGCCTTGGTTTGCAGCACCGCCTCATCGACAAAGGTACAGAGCACATAGGACGCGTCATTCAGCAGATGACGCTCGGCGCCGAGCTTTGCAGCATGTGCTTGATACCCCTTTAGGTCAGCCAACAACGTGCTGTGTAGGGTTTCGAGGCTGGCCTTCTTGTCCAGTTTTTTGAGCCCCGCAACGGCCGACAGCACATGAGCGGCTGCGGCGACCAGCGGGTTAATACTTGCGCTGTAGGTGTGGAGCGAATGGCTTTGGGCGGATTGGTTTTTTTGGGCTTCCAGATCCTGGGTCTGGGTCGAAGCTGTCGCACCCGTCAGAGGCTCTATGCCAGGGCCGGGGCCAGATGCACCGTTGAAAACAGTTAAGTCATCCGCGCCGAGTTGTTTATCTGTCGTTAGATCACTCATTTCTTGATCGCCCAAAAATCGAGTTCAAGGGCAGCGATTTCGCTAGACACATGGAACGCAAAACCACCGGACTTCTTCAGTTGCGCCGATTCCTCGGTGTCCAGATCAAGAATGAAATAGGCCTTGTCGGCATGAAACGCGAGTTCCCGGGGGGCGACGGGCAGCGGTCTGAGCTTGAAGCCCGGCAGGTGTAGATTGACCAGATTGCGGATGGTTTCAACCGTGCCGATCTTGAGCTGGGCAGGCAGGCGATTGCGCAGTTCTTCAGCCGTGCAATGGGCGCCGGCTACCAGCACGAAGGTCGAGCTGTCGAAATGTTGATGGTCGGCGATTATCGCGACCTGGACACCGTAATCGCGAGCTGTGATCGGCAGCGGCGTCGCATGTTCTTCAAGCACCATCGCCATCAATTGGCGGAAAACATTCAACAGCGCTTCAAAGCTCAGGCTCAGATCGCTGTGTCTATAGTTGAGCGTCACGGGTACGCGCCTGTTGGCGCTGGCGAAAGTCGATAACTCACCCACCACCGTCAGTAGCGTGCGGTACAACTCCTCGGGGTGGACGTGTTGCAGATCTTTGTAATGAAGCAGGATCAACTGCGTGCGATTCATCATCTGCATGAGCATAAAATCACCCACCTCAGAGCCACCCATCTTGCCGTTGGAGCTCAGGCGCTCGGCCAAGGCCGCACAACGGGTGTCCACCAACCGGATCACTTCGTCCAAACGTCTCAGCAAATACTTCGAAGCCTTGGAATGAATGACCGTCGGCGAGTAACTGTCATTCATCGTGACCCCGCCATCCTCCGTGCAATCAGTGATCTCTCCCACCTTCAGCGTTACAAAAACCTGATCGCTTTGTTGCTCGCCCAGCAGCAAACAAAAATTCGGTCGGCCGCAGTGCACCTGACTTTCAATGCCCTCCCCGGCATTTGAATTGGCAATCGACATGTCGTAGATGGTGTAGCGCGCCAGCACGTCTTTATCTGTCTCCTCTCGGGCTTCGATGTAGTTGCCTGTCATCAGCGGCAGCCCGAGGTAGACCGCGGTTTTGCCGATGTTGTGCGGCACTTGCACCATCAGCGGCTCGATAAGACCCTCCAGGTTAAACAAGCTTCCGTCGGGGAGAATGCCGCTTGCGCGACTGAGTACCAGCTTGCCGATTTTTAAAGGTTCTACCTCGATCTCCAGCTCAAGAAACCCCCACATGTAACGCCCCAGCAACTGGGTGCGGGTTTTCATCTGGTGGTCGTAATAACGGTCGTTGTGCTGGAAGTGCTGTGGGCGCAGAAGCATGCCTTCGCGCCAAATCACTTTATGGGCGTTCATGGTCAGTCTCCTGCCGTGGCGAGTGGATTAAGCGCGTTGTGGATACCGGCCTGATCCAGGCGCAGCTCGGCGTAGGTCCGCTCGGTCGGCGACAGCTGGATCACATAGCGCCATTTGGTTTCTGGCAGGTCACGGTAGGCCGCCAGCACGCCGACATAGCGGCTGCCACTGTCGACGCTGAGCTTGAGGTCGATGCTTTCGCCCGGCCGTAACTCCAGCTCTTCACCGGCCACCCAATCGGGCGCCAGCGATTCCTTGGGCCGTTCATACAAGCTGAAAAAATCGCCATTCTCGAACGCCACCGGGTTCTTCAACTCCAGCAAGCGCAGCACAATCGGCGAGGGTCGACCGTGGAGGTCGGGGTTGAGTTGGTCACTGGCCGTCAGCTTTAAATCCAGCTTGGTCAGTTTGGAATACGGCGACAGCGTCGAGCACCCCGCCAGGAGCAACAGGGTCGCCATGGCGGCCAGAGTTTTGAAACGGGACATATTCAAACTGGACATGCGCATCATCCTTGGTAATCGGTGTGAAGACTGTCGACCAGCCGGACCTGTTCTTCGTAGGCTTGGGCAAAGTCGCGCGCCAACAGGCGTTCGCTCCAGTCATCGTCCTGGCTCAATGCCTGGTGATAACGGCCATATGCGCGCCACTGGCTGCCGGCTGTGGCAAACAGCGGGTTGTGTCCATCACGCTCGAAACGCAGGGTCAGGTGCTGCGGCGCGAAATGCTCCAGGGTGCTGCGCAGGGCCGCGCGGCTGGCGCTGAGCAAAGCCACCTGGTGCGCTTGCAGGTCATGAAACGTCCGACTGATCGCCTGTTCCGCGCTTAACTGCGGCTTGCTGGCGAGCAGCAAACTGTTCACGGCTTCGCTGGCATTCACGGCATGCTTGAGCGGATTTTTGTGGGTGTACTGCCCAGTGGTCAGTGCCAGGCGCAGTTCGTTTTTCAGCTCGCTGCGGGTGCGCAAACTCTGCTGCAAGCCGCCCACACACTGCTTGAACAGTCGCGCAGTGTTGACCGCCAAGGCTTCTCTGCCCTCCGGGTCCAGATCATCGATGTCGATGCCTAGCGCCTGGGCAAATTGTTGCCAGAACGCTTCGCCCTGACGTGCTGGTGGTGGTGCCGGTGGCGGCTCGGGAATGGGCTCAGCAGCCGGCGCCACCAACGTCGGGGTCCGCACGTGCTCCCTCTCGATGGGCGCGTAGTCCGCGCACTGCTGCGGTTCTAGCACGGGCATGTTCGAGGCGACTGGTTGATCCACAGAAGCCATTGGCATCTCCCCGAAATAGGCATCCTCGGGAATGGTCATCCCGCTGCCCGACAGTGGTGTCGGAAGGCTGACCTCGGCGGCCGGCTCGACCAAATCGCGCAGCACCTGCGCCCGGATTTTGAACCGGCCCAAATGGTACTCACCACCGTCGACGATGCGCTGTTCATCCCCGTGCTTCATCCGCTCGCCACTGGTGTTGTCCCAGGTACCGTTGGTGCTGAGGTCGGTCAGGCAAAAATGGCTGCCGCAATAGCTGACCAGCGCATGTTGGCGAGACACTTGGCTAGTGGAGTCGATAATCACCCAGCCGGAGTGCCCTCTGCGGCCAATCGAACCGCCCGCCACCGTGAACACTTTGCGGTTCACCTGCGAAGGGTCCGACTGTTCGCTGTTTAGTATTTCCAGAACCAGTTCCATTGTGCTGCTCTCCTTGCGGTCACTTGCCGCGATTGACCACATGCGGGTCACCCAGGGGACGATAGGTGTCGTCGTTGAATTTGTAGTTGCCGCTACAGCCGCCAAGGGCACTTGAAACGAGCAGCGCCAGCAAGACAGCCGGCCAGTGACGAACAGACATCAGAGGGTCTCCATGAGTGAGTGCAGGCAGAGCTGCAAGGGAACGGGATGGGTGTGAAAACGGGATCGACATGCGCGGCTCAACTCCCCACATCGCAAGCGCGAATATTCAAACGAGCCATGCGATACAGCAGGGTGCGTCGTGGCAGTCCCAGTTGGCGGGCGGCGATGGTTTGATTGCCATCGGTCTTGCGCAGGCAATCGAGCAACAAGCCGCGTTCGATCTGGCTCAGGCGTGCGCGCAGGTTCAGCCCACTGTCAGCAGGCTCCAGCGCACGCCGCAGGGCAAAGTGCTCGGGCAGTAACTCGTCGCCTTCGCACAACAGGATGGCGCGCTCGACGAGCCCCTTCAGTTCACGGACATTGCCGGGGAAGGCGTAGCCACACAGGTGGTCGAGCGCGGCATCGGACCAGTCCAACTGATCGAGCTTGAGAAAGGTGCAGGCCTGACGGGCGAAATGCCGCGCGAGATCCAGCGCATCACCGCCACGGTCCCGAAGCGCTGGCAGCTCAATGGGAAATTGCGCCAGGCGGTAATACAGGTCTTCGCGAAAGCGACCATCGGCCACCCGTGCAATAAGATCGCAATGAGTCGCGGCGATGATGCGCACGTCGATTTTGTGCGTGTCGTTGGAACCCAACGGGCGGATCTCGCCTTCTTGCAGCACACGTAAAAGCTTGGCTTGCAGCGACAGGGGCATGTCGCCAATCTCATCGAGCAACAGGGTCCCGCCATCAGCGGCATCGAACAGGCCCATGCGGTCACGGTCAGCGCCGGTGAAGGCACCTTTGCGGTAACCGAACAGCTCGCTTTCCAGCAAGCTCTCAGGAAACGCCGCGCAATTCTGCACAATGAATGCCTTGGAGCTCCGCGACCCGCTGTCATGAATGGCGCGCGCCACGACCTCCTTGCCGGTACCGGTTTCGCCCATGAGCAGCACGGTATAAGGGTTATTCAGCACCTTGCCGATCAGCTTGCAGGTCTGGCGCATGGCAGGACTTTTACCGATCAGTCCGTAGCCACTGGCGACCGGCACCACGTCGACCGAAGAAGGCGGCGCGCCGGGTGATCGGCGCGATGGCTGCAGCAGGCGCATCTGCCCTAGGGCGAACGCACCCAGTTGACCCAGCGAATCGGCGAATCCCGCGAGTTCGCGATGATCACGGCTCGCGCAGACCAGCAATCCGCTGACGGCCTTGTGTTAATCGAGCAGGGGTACGCACAGCAGCGATTTCCAGGGCTTTGCGCCTGGTGGCAGAAAATCGGTCTCGTGCAGGCTGGCATTCAACTCACACAGGCTGACCACTTTGTTCTGGCACAACGCGTATTGCAGCAACTGCTCGCCATCGTAATCCGCAGGCAGGCTCGTGGCGGCTCTTGGCTGTAAAAGTCCCTGCCAATATTCGGCATTCAGAATGAGGCGGGTATGCGTGGCATCCAGCAGATACAACTGGCTGAGTTCACACGCGCTGAGCTCGGCGGACGCACGCACGAAATCGCCAAGCAACGTCGCCCCATCGTCAGCCCGGGACAGATGGGTAAACTGCGCCAACAGCGCCTGAGCGAAACGCAAGGGTTGCGGCACATGTGTGAACATCACGTCCACCTCACGCAAACTCGCACACGACAGCGCCTTGCTCATCGAGAGTGGCGTGCACCCGCTTGAGCGTTTCTCCAGCAGCCATGGCGTCGAGCAGCCGGTCGGCAATCAGTGGCAGCACGTGGGAATCGAGCAAGTAGTCGATCAGGCGCGCGCCGCTATCGCTCTGGGTGCAGCGCTCGGCAAGATGATCGACCAGCGCCTGGCAATGGCTGAAATCCAATCGGCGTCGCGTCAGACGCTCGGCCAGACGTTGCAGTTTGATCTCGATCAGTTCGCGCAATACCGGGCCACTGACCGGGTAGTAAGGCACCACTCGCATTCGCGCCAGCAGTGCCGGTTTGAAGTGCTGGCTGAGCACCGGGCGGATGGCTTCTTCCAGCGCTTCGGCAGTGGGACGATTACCGTTGCTGCAGAGCGCATTGATACGCTCGCTGGCCAGGTTCGAGGTCATCAGGATCAGCGTATTGCGAAAGTCGATTTCGCGCCCCTCGCCGTCATTGGCGATGCCCTTGTCGAAGATTTGGTAGAAGAGATTCAGGACGTCGGGATCGGCTTTTTCGACCTCGTCGAGCAGCACCACCGAGTACGGCTTCTGCCGAACCGCTTCGGTGAGCATGCCGCCTTCGCCATAACCGACATAGCCAGGTGGCGCACCGATCAACCGGGAAACGGTGTGCTTTTCCTGAAATTCGGACATGTTGATGGTGGTGAGAAAACGCTCGCCGCCGTACAGTAAGTCCGCCAGCACCAGCGCGGTTTCGGTTTTACCCACGCCGCTAGGACCGACCAACAGAAAGACCCCGACCGGCGCATCCGGTTTATTCAGCCCGGCCGCGGTAGCGCGCATCGAACGATCCAGTGCATGCACCGCCTGCTCTTGCCCCCGAATACGCGCGCGCAAATCGATGGCGAAGCTGGCAACCCTGGCATTGTGTTCGCGCGCCATTTGCGCCAGAGGCACGCCCGTCCAGGCGCTGATCACTTCGGCAACCTGTCGCGGGCACACCTCAAAACTCACCAGTCGTTCCAGCGCTTGCGCCTCAATCAGCGTGCGATGGGTTGCCTGCAATTCGGCTTCAAGGGCCAGCAGCCCGGCTGCTGCATCCTCAGTGGTTGCACCGACTTCATCGTTTTCAACGGAGCGCGCCTGGGCCACTTGCTGACGTAGCTCAAGTAGGCGTTCCGCGAGCTGCCGTTGTTCACCCCAACTTTTTTCCAGTGTTTGTTGTTCGCGCTCGGCTTCTTCAAGACGCTCTTCCAATACGCTCAATGCGTCTTGATCGATCAGCAGTCCTGCCTCGGCATCCCGACGCAACGCAATACGTTGGCGCCCTCCTTCGGCCAACTCGCTGCGCACCCGCTCCAGACATTCCGGCGCGGCGGCGAGGCTGATGCGCACCCTGGCACACGCGGTGTCGAGCACATCAACAGCCTTGTCCGGCAGCAGTCGACCCGAGAGATACCGCGCCGACAATTCGGCCGCTGCCACGACCGCATCGTCACGCAGATAGATGCCGTGGCTCTTTTCATAAATCGGTGCCAGGCCACGCAGAATAGTGATCGCCTCACTGACCGTAGGCTCATGCAGCTGCACTGGCTGGAAACGCCGCGCCAATGCCGGGTCTTTTTCAAAATATTTTTTATACTCGGCCCAGGTGGTCGCAGCGATGGTGCGTAACTCTCCCCGGGCCAGCGCCGGCTTGAGCAGGTTGGCGGCGTCCGAACCTCCCGCCTGGCCTCCCGCACCGATCAAGGTGTGGGCCTCATCAATAAACAGGGTGATCGGTTTGGGTGATGCTTTTACTTCATCGATCACGCCTTTCAAGCGCCGTTCGAACTCACCTTTGACGCTGGCACCGGCTTGCAGCAAGCCCATGTCCAGCGACAGCAATTCGACGCCCTTGAGCGCCTGCGGCACTTCGCCCCGCGCAATGCGCAAGGCCAGCCCCTCAACGATGGCGGTTTTGCCGACCCCCGCTTCACCCACCACAATGGGATTGTTTTTCCGCCGACGGGCCAGGATGTCGATCATCTGGCGGATAGCCCCATCGCGACACAGCACCGGATCTAGCTTCCCGTCGCGGGCTTGTTGAGTCAGGTTGTGAGTAAAACGTGCGAGCAGCGACTCACCTGTTACAGCGGGTTTACCGGCAGCGTCCGGCTCGGCTTTTTCTGACAACGCAAAGTCCCTCAGGCGATCACCGTCCAACGTGGCCAGCAGTGCCTGATAACGACTGCCGGCGTAACGCATCGGGTTACGCAGCAGCGCCAGAATCAACGCGGACTGGGCCACCTGGCTCTGGCCCAGTTCCAGATTGGCAACCAGTAAGGCGTCTTGCAGCCATTGCACCAACTCGGGCGCAAACACCGGATTGCGCGAAGCGCTGTGCTCGACTCGCGGTTGCAATGCAGCAGCCAGCTCACCGGCATCGACCTGTGCATCCAACAGTGCTCGCGCCAACAACCCCTGCGGTCGCTCAAGTAGCGCGAGCAGCAGGTCTTCGACCAGGATTTTGCTACCGCCACGAGCCACACAACGCTCGGCAGAACCTTCCAGGTCGCGGCGGGTTTCGGCGTCGAGCGCCTGAATTAGTTGTTGCAGGTCTACGTTGATCAAAATCAGGCGTCCTTAATGGATTTTGCTGCCGAGGGTGACGATGCCGTCGGCGCGTTCGCGTCCGAGCCAGCTGGTCCAGCCAAGACGACAGTCGTTCTGCGGGTCGAGGCGCAGCTCACGAATTTCTTCATGACGCAGTACCAGTCGAATGTCGTAATCAAGCGGGTCTCGCAGGGTGAAACGCACCAGCGCGCATAACGGCTGATAGCCCGTGCCAATGGGGAGAAAGTCGTGAAAGCTCTGCCAACTCAGTTCGCGGATGTGCACGCGAAACTTGCCGCCGCAATCGCGCACTCGCTCGCCCAGCACAAGGTCCTCGCCCAGCCGGCTATTGGCGGTTCCCAGACGATTACGCTGCTCTTCGAGAATCTGCACCGTGCGCTCGATGCACTGTTCAATAACCAGTTCGGCGTGCTTGAAGTAGTACCGCAGCACGGCCTCGATCAGCGCTGCCGAATGAGCACGCAGGCTGAGCAGGCCCAGGTAAGGCAGCAACCGTTTCCAGTTCAGCTCCCTGGCTTCGCGAATAGCCTCACCACCCAGCCCGATCAAGGCGAAAAGCTGTGCCGAAAACGGGTCCTGCGCTTTGCTTTCGAAACGCGCTTGATAGCGATATTTGCGCCAGATCGGTAGCAGCAAACGTTGCAAGCGATGATGAAAAAGGTCGAGGAAATCGCGCGTCGAATTGCCCTCTTCGCGGTCCCCTAGAGCTTGCTCGCCATAGAAGGCGGGCAGCGGCGAGCCCGCCCCCATCAGGCTGATCAAGTTAAGACGCAGGCGCGCCCGCATCACCCCGTGCTCTTCAAAAAACTGCACGCGGTCTATATCGCTGCCAGGAAAGCCAAAGCTTGGGTTGGCCTGAAATTCCAGCAGGTCATACAGCTGCTCGTCATTCATCGGGGCGTTGGATTGACGCAACCGCGCCATGATCTGCGGCACCGCCTGGAAGATCGAATACTCGCGTATGGCCTTGCTCAACCCGCTTAAAGCAGGGGCTGCAGACCCATTCGTGGTGTCCATTGGTACTCCTCACCCTGTGTGCTTTTCACGTGTAGTTCGTGGTACGAATTGAGGCTGGCATAGAGCGCGAAGAACTCGTTGAGCACCGAAGCGAAGAGGAACAAATCGCCTTCGCCGACGTAGCCCTGAGGGTCGATGATCAGTTCCGTGCGCAAACCGCGCAGAGGCAAGCCGCGATGTAGACGGTCAACGGGTTGATGGCTGATGGACTTCAGGGCGTTAAGACGGGTTTTGCTGGCATTACGAGCCTGTTGGTCGTAATAGCGCGGCAGGTCGTAGGTTTCGAGAATCACCTTGAGCGCGTTGACGTTGACAAGGGACACGTAGTTCAGCGACATGTTGCTGATCAACTTCCACAAGAAGTCGCTATTCAGGGGGGGTGGATAACTCGACGTCGGGCTGAGGATATTGCGAAAAGTCAGGGACTCACGCGCACCTGATGCCGCCACGCAGATATCCCCTTTCTTGAGCTGACGTGGCAAATTCTGATTGGTGCAGGTCAGTTCGATGGACACCGTGTCAGTACTGTCAGGGTCATGAAGGCCAAAACGCAGGAACGTGTCCAACCCCTCGTGCAGCAATGATTGACGCTGCCGAACGCTGTAATGCGGGCGGGCCTGTAACGCGTCGAAACTGGGGTCGTGCTCGAAGGACTCGAACGGCACGAACACCTTCGCATCAGCTTCACCCTTTTGACTGGCGCTCACGCTATCAACGGAAAACACACCGTAGTTCCCCCGATTCTTTTCATCGGGTAGCAACAGGTACTCGTCCTCCCTGCCATCAAACCTGATCGGCGACGCATGGTGCTTGAACAGATTGGCGATGGGCGTGCAATACAGCTTCACGTTATTCAGCGTCGGGCGCTGGCGCTGCATGCCGTTTTTATTGATGGTGAAACGCAGCAAGACACTCCGCGCGCGCTTGAGCGTGTCTTCAGGGATACGTCCGAGAACACCCAGCCCGGACAGGTCAACGAACAGAAACTTGTCCTGGAACGCAAAATATTCCTGCAAATAGCGGTAACCGCGAAAGGTGTTCAGCGGGTAAGGAATCAATGCCTCATCTTCGGCAAACCCGACGGGCTGGACGTTTTCACTTGGCAATAGGAATGACAACGTGTTGCCTAGATCCACACCTTTCATGTGCTCATGTTTAGCGTCCAACGGAATCACCTCAATGCTGTCCAGATGACGCAGCAGGCTGAGATGAAGCGTCTGGCTGATGTAGCGGTCACCGGCAAAGTGCAGACGAAGACGGCTTAGATCGAGCTCGCCAAGATGCCCGTCACACGTCATATCCAGCCGCAGCGTCAGCAGGGCGCCGTCGCCATTTTCCGAATAATTCAAAGCACCCAATTGCAGGGCCGATACCTCGGTGGCATAACACGTGCTGAAACCACACACCACACCATCAAGAGACTGACTTTCAACATGCATATTGCGTTCAGCCAAAAGTGCCGGACCCGCCTGCTTCAAGGGGTCGAACTGCAACATGCTGAACGCCGGCAACGGGCGCATGTAGTTCGGCCACAACAGGTACATCAACGAATGGGTCAGCTCGGGCAGCTCATCATCGAGTTTCTGTCGCAGACGCCCCGTAAGAAACGCAAAACCCTCAAGTAGACGTTCCACATCGGGATCACACCCGCTCTGCCCAAGAAAAGGCGCCAACGCAGGGTTACGTTCAGCGAAAGCACCGCCCAACTGACGCAGTGCGTTCAGTTCGCTTTGGTAGTACTGATTAAACGACACGGGCGATAACCTTCCTGCACGCACACTGCGTGGTTGATTTTTTCGGGTGCGACAGTGCCGCTTCAGATAAAAAATGTTCCACGTGGAACACACGCTTTCGCTGATAACAAGGGAGGCTTGCTACTTAACCGTGACCTGTCCGTTGCTGTTCAGGCGCGCGGCAAAACTCACCAGGCGCTTGATGCCATTTACTTCGAGCAAACCCTCGATGGTGAATGCCAGTCTTAAGGGGTCGTTCTCGTTCGGAAGAGAATGGACTTTCACATCGGCCAGACGCGGCTCATACGCGCTCACGAAACCCTCTATGGCCGAGCCGGCCTGACTCAAGGACTCATGCAGGCTCAAGCTCATATTGTTCAGGTCCGGCAGCCCGTAGTCGGAAAGCGTCTGTACGCTGCCTGCACGAGTACTGAGCATTTTTGCCAAGTGGGCAGCCACCGAGTCCATGGCGCAATCCTCGCGACTTGATTCACTTCGCTTACGCGTGTCGCCGCCAAGGCGCTCGAAAAGGCTGCCGTATGCCGTCATGACGTTGCTCCGCTTACTCTTTGTCCAACTTGCCAACCAGCGACAAGGTGAAATCCGCCCCCATGTATTTAAAGTGCGGGCGCACGTTCAAGCTGACGCGATACCAGCCAGGCTCGCCTTCAACGTCG
Source organism: Pseudomonas sp. 5C2 (assembly GCF_034314155.1). Classification (NCBI taxonomy): domain Bacteria; kingdom Pseudomonadati; phylum Pseudomonadota; class Gammaproteobacteria; order Pseudomonadales; family Pseudomonadaceae; genus Pseudomonas; species Pseudomonas sp. 5C2. The sequence goes on from NZ_JAVIWH010000003.1 coordinate 1,026,355, forward strand.
CTGACGACGATTTTTGCGGAGCGCAGCGGACGGCGGCCACGGACTTCAGAACTAGGGTTTTCTTGGTCTGCGACGTACTGGCGAATCCATTTGTTCAACTCTTGCTCAAGGTCGGTACGTTCCTTCCAGGAGCCCAGTTGTTCGCGTTGCAGCACTTTGAGGTAGTGCGCCAGACGATTGATGATGAACATATAAGGCAGCTGGGTGCCCAGTTTGTAATTCAGCTCGGCAGTTTTGTCTTCTTCACTGTTGCCAAAAAACTTCGGTTTCTGCACCGAACTGGCCGAGAAGAACGCAGCGTTGTCACTGCCCTTGCGCATGGTCAGGGAAATAAAACCTTCTTCCGCCAACTCGTATTCACGACGGTCAGAGACCAATACTTCGGTTGGAATTTTGGTTTCGATTTCGCCCATGCTGTGGAAGTGATGCAGCGGTAAATCTTCAACCGCCCCTCCGCTCTGTGGGCCGATGATGTTCGGGCACCAGCGGAACTTGGCGAAGCTGTCGGTCAACTTGGTCGCGAACGTGTAGGCCGTGTTGCCCCACAAATAGTGTTCGTGACTGGTGGCGACATTTTCTTTTTAGACAAAGGTCTTCACCGGATTTTCTTCAGGGTCGTAAGGATTACGCAGCAGGAAGCGCGGCACAGTCAGGCCAACATAACGCGCATCTTCCTGTTGCCGGAAACTTTGCCATTTGGCGAATTGCGGACCTCCGAAGTGATCTTTCAGGTCTTTCAGATCAGGTAAGCCGGTAAAACTTTCCAGACCGAAAAACTTCGGGCCCGCAGCCGCAATAAACGGCGCGTGTGCCATACACGCAATGCTGGAAACATACTGCATGGTTTTGACGTCGGGCGAACTTGGCGAGAAGAAGTAGTTGGCGATGATTGCGCCTACGGGCTCGCCACCGAACTGACCGTATTCAGCGGTATAAACATGCTTGTAAAGGCCCGACTGCATAACTTCCGGCGAGTCTTCAAAATCGTCCAACAGATCTTGCTTGGAAACGTTAAGCACCTGGATCTTGATGTTTTCACGGAAGTTGGTGCGCTCAACCAACAACTGCAGACCACGCCATGAAGCTTCCAGCGCCTGGAATTCCGAGTGGTGCAGAATCTCGTCCATCTGGCAGCTGAGCTTGGCATCGATCTCGGCGATCATGCGGTCAACCATGGCTTTCTTTACAGGCTCGCCGTTGTTCTGCGGCTTGAGCAACTCTTCGATGAAGGCCGAGACACCGCGCTTGGCGATTGAGTAGGCATCATCGTTGGGGCTGAGTCTAGTCTCGGCAATGATGCGGTCGAGGATGCCGCCTTCGAGTAGTTCAGTACTTTTTTGCTGTGCAGCTTTAGTGCTCATAGAGATGGCTTCCTTTGCTGATGAGGTCTCAAGCGTCCGGCGTAGCGGCGGCATTCATGCTCAGTTCACCCAGAACACGGGCACGCGCTTCATCGTCGGCGAGTACACCTTCGATAGCCTTTCGGAAAGCTGGCGCATTACCCAGCGGACCTTTGAGGGCCACAAGCGCATCCCGCAGCTCCATCAGTTTTTTCAACTCTGGAATCTGCTCGATCAGGTTGGCCGGGCCGAAATCTTTCATCGAGCCGACCTTGAGGTTGATCGCCAGCTCATCGGTGCAGCCCTCATCCTGAAGACGATTGGGTACGCTCAGCGTCAGGCGCAGTTTTTGGTTGGCCAGCACGTCGTCAAAGTTGTTTTTGTCGATGCTGATCGGCTTGCGATCCTCGACTTTGCGTTCATCCGCTTGCTGGGTGAAATCACCCAGTACCAGCAGCTTCAGCGGCAGCTCGATTTCTTCTTGAGCATTGCCAAGCGCGGGTTTAAAGGTGACGTTGATGCGTTCTTTAGGGGCAACCGAGCCTTCTTTGGCCATGGCGTTTCTCCTTGCGGTTATGACCCGAGGGCCTAGGGAAGTACTACTTCAAGATCGAGGTGGCACAACCGGTGGTAAACATCTTCCTTGCGCTCTCGCACCACTTGGTTTTGCGGCAACAGTTCGCAGCAGCTATACAGGAGGTGCAGCACTTGCAGCGCAAGGTCGGGCTCCCAGGCATCAAGGCCGGCATCCCGTAATTGCTGATCGAGAGTCTCAAGCTGGGTCTTGGCCAGTTCGTACTTCTTGGCCTGGTAACACAGTCGAGCGAGGCTCAATTGCCAGAAAAAACGTACCCTTCCACCTTGAGCGCTCTGCAAGCCCTGCTTGAGAATCTGCACGGCAGCCTTGAGACCATCCCGGCGCAAAACGGGCAATACGTCTTGCAAGGCGTCTTCCCAGACGGCTTGAGTGTTATCGCTTTGCAGCGCGCCGGGCGCATCGACCACTTGCAGATGAACCAACACATGGGCGCTGATCCAGCTACGTGTAGCGTCATCCGCGAACGGCACACCGTCGTGAAAGCGCAGGTCGACTATTCCCGGCAAACGCTGCAGCAATAGCGAAAGCTGAACCTCGACCTCGCGCATGGCCAAATCGGCATTGAGCCGCTGCAGGCACTCCCACACCATGCGTTGGCCGTCGAACCAGAACGGAGAAACAGCAAGGCTGGCCTCCAGATCGACCAGTAAATCGGCGTACTGCCCTTGATCCAGGCGCTCCTGATAGCTTTTCAGCCTGTCCGCCGGCAGCCCGCGCAAGACGGTGATGTGTTCGGCGTTACGCTCCGGGAGCGCCTCAATCGTCAGCCACAACAGGGTCCGATTGAGGCGTAAGGCACGAAGGTCGGTGGCTTTCTGGCGTAGCCACCAGGCGCACAAAGGCCGTGCATTTTCCTGCTGCACGCGCAGGGCTTTTTGCGCGTCCTTTTCATTATCGATGGGCGAACCCGGGGTGAAGAGTTGAGTGGCCGCCTGTTTCACCTGGGCGAGCGCCGCGCCCATCGCCCCTGGCTCAGGCTGGTTATTCGCTGCGCGCTGCACCATGGCTGCCAGTCGTCGCCGGATCGGCAATAACAACGGGGCGTCATTGCCCAACTGCAGCGTCAGCAGGGCATCCAGGCCCTCAAGGTGTTCAACCAGACGCCTGAACAGGGACAATTGCTCTTTAATCGGCACGCTCTCTGCCAACACCTGCTCAAGACGCGGCAACAACCAATTGAAGGCGGCTACGCGGGTACGCGATTTGAGCGGGTGCAAGCACTCCCAGTGGTCTTTGCAAAGGTGATGAAGCAGGCCGAACCCCGCCAATAAGCCTGCAAACGAATTTTTTTGGTACAGTGCCCACGCCAGCCAAACCGCCACACGCAGGTCTTTGGAGTGATCACGCAAGATCAACTCGCTGTCATCAAGGATTTTTTGCCAGTCGATTCGGCTGTTCTCATGCAGCGAATGGGCCTTGCCCAGCTCACTTTCCACCGCCTCGTATTCGTTGGAAAAACGAATATCATCCCCGGCGAAGTGCTCCTTGGAGATGGGGGTCCTGGCAAGATCCAGGTAACGGGCAGACAACTCAAGCGAGTAAGTCATCCGAGGCACGCACTGTCTGCACAATACGGAACGCACATCAATGCATGAGTACCTAATGCAGGTGCGCTAAACCAACTCCATGCGGGCGTGCAGAGCACAATCCTTTTATCGCACACCATAATCAGCTACCTCGGACAATGGCGGCGATCTTAAGAGGAGACAGTCTCTGCGTATGTAGGAAAACGCCACCGCGCCTTACAGAAACGTCTGAGAGAATAGTGGCCGGTTTCCTACCTCAAACTTCGCACATTTAAGCTCGCAAAAGTTTGTAGGAAGTTTCCTTCATATAAGTCGGAAACTAGAGATTATTAAATGGCCTACATAGCATTTAATATTATATTCAGGCACTGTTTGTTCTAGCCGTAACAATAACTTTTATCACGAATACAACGTGATGCTATTAAACTGATCGATATTACGATGCACTTTCGTCTGGTACTTTTCTTTGTGCCGGTGGCATCGTGCACGTTTGGGTATGAGATGAGTGCTCGCGCTCAGTCCAGCCGCCCGCGCCCGAATGAAAATTCGGGCTATTGGGGCCAAATCTTGGCAAAGATGTGCGGGGAAGGCGTACTGCCCCCAAGGGAGCAACATCCGGAAGATGAGCGCTGATCAGAACAAGATCAGCGTTCTGCGACAGTCTTTCAATTGCAAACTAAGAGGTTGCTGTGAGCGCCAGGAGGGACGCCCGCGCGTCATTCCTCCTAGTGCGACAGTTTTTTACTCAGCGACAGTTTTTATTGTCTATAACCACGGTTTATCCACCTGTGGATAACTTATTCCACAGTCACTGATTTAGCGAGGTTGCGCGGCTGGTCGACGTCTGTGCCTTTGAGTACGGCCACGTAGTAGGACAGTAGTTGCAGCGGGATGGTGTAGAGAATCGGCGCCAGGGTGTCGACGATATGCGGCATGGCGATGACGTGGGTGCCTACGCCATTGCTCATACCGGCGTGCTCATCAGCGAAGACGATCAATTCACCGCCGCGTGCACGGACTTCTTGCAGGTTGGATTTGAGTTTTTCCAGCAACTCGTTGTTGGGTGCGACGGTCACGACCGGCATGTCGCTGTCGACCAGTGCCAACGGGCCGTGTTTGAGTTCGCCGGCAGGATAAGCTTCCGCGTGAATGTAAGAGATCTCTTTGAGCTTGAGCGCACCTTCCATGGCCACCGGGAACTGCGCGCCACGGCCAAGGAACAAGGTGTGGTGCTTCTCAGCAAACAGCTCTGCGACTTTTTCGACGGTGCTGTCCATGGCCAACGCTTCACCCAGACGGGTCGGCAGGCGGCGCAGCTCTTCAACCAGTTCAGCTTCAACGCCGTCCTCAAGAGTACCTTTGACCTGTCCAAGCGCCAGGGTCAGCAGCAGCAGGGCAACCAATTGCGTGGTGAAGGCTTTGGTGGAGGCAACGCCGATTTCCGGACCGGCCTGGGTCAGCAGGGTCAAGTCGGACTCACGCACCAGTGAGCTGATGCTCACGTTGCAAATGGCGAGGCTGCCAAGGAAGCCCAGTTCTTTCGCGTTACGCAAGGCCGCGAGGGTGTCCGCGGTTTCGCCCGACTGCGAGATCGACACGAACAGCGTGTCAGGCTGCACCACTACTTTGCGGTAGCGGAATTCGCTGGCCACTTCGACCTGGCACGGGATACCAGCCAAACCTTCTAACCAATAACGCGCCACCATACCGGCGTGGTAGCTGGTGCCGCAGGCGACGATTTGCACATTACGTACTTTGGCGAACAATTCAGCAGCTTGCGGACCGAACGCCTGCACCAACACTTGCTGTTGACCGAGTCGGCCTTCCAGGGTGCGCTGCACGACTTTAGGTTGTTCGTGGATTTCCTTGAGCATGAAGTGACGGAACTTGCCCTTATCCGCGGCTTCGGCGTCTTCACGATATTGCACGACTTCACGCTCGACTGGCAGACCATCCAGGGTCCAGATCTGCACGCTGTCACGATGGATTTCGGCGATATCGCCTTCCTCCAGGTACATGAAACGGTCAGTCACCTGCCGTAAAGCAAGCTGATCGGATGCCAGGAAGTTCTCGCCCAGACCCAGACCAATCACCAACGGGCTACCACTGCGGGCGGCGAGTAAGCGGTCAGGCTGTTTGGCACTGATCACGGCCAGACCGTAAGCACCGTGCAATTCCTTGACAGCGGCTTTCAGCGCGACGGTCAGGTCGCCACAGTCTTTGAGCTTGTGGTGCAGGAGGTGGACGATGACTTCGGTGTCGGTGTCCGACGTGAAGACGTAACCCAGCCCTTTCAAGCGCTCGCGCAGCTCTTCGTGGTTCTCGATAATGCCGTTGTGCACGACCGCCACCTCATCAGCGGAGAAATGCGGGTGGGCATTACGCTCGCACGGGGCGCCATGGGTTGCCCAGCGGGTGTGAGCGATACCCAAACGGCCAACCAACGGCTCGCCAGCAAGGGCTTGCTCCAACTCAACAACCTTGCCCGAACGACGGCAACGTTCCAGCTTCCCGGCATTGCTGAAAATAGCGACGCCTGCGCTGTCGTAGCCACGGTACTCAAGGCGTTTCAGGCCTTCGAGCAAAATGGCAGTAATATTGCGCTCAGCAACGGCGCCGACGATTCCACACATGGTTCTCTCCTAGCAAACGGCGGCGCAAATCAAGGTTATGCCCCGGGCTTGAATCTGTTCGCGTACCTCGGTGGGTAAACGATCATCGGTAATAAGGGTATGGATGCTGCTCCAGGGCAGCTCCAGGTTAGGAATTTTGCGACCTATTTTATCGGCTTCGACCATCACGACGACTTCGCGCGCGACCTCCGCCATGACTCTGCTCAAACCCAACAGCTCGTTGAACGTCGTAGTCCCGCGGCTCAAATCAATACCATCGGCACCAATGAACAACTGATCAAAATCGTATGAGCGCAACACCTGCTCAGCGACCTGTCCCTGGAAGGATTCGGAATGAGGATCCCATGTGCCACCCGTCATGAGTAACACCGGTTCATGTTCAAGTTCGCTCAGGGCTATCGCAACGTGCAGCGAGTTAGTCATCACCACCAGGCCAGGTTGTCGGCCCAACTCAGGAATCAACGCTGCGGCGGTACTGCCACTGTCGACGATGATGCGCGCATGCTCGCTAATGCATGATGCCGCAGCGCGAGCGATGGCTTGCTTGTACTTCGACACGGGCTGGCAACTATCGCCTATCAGCTCCTGCGGCATGGTGACGGCACCGCCATAACGACGCAACAGCAAACCATTGTTTTCAAGCGCGCCAAGATCCTTTCGAATCGTCACCTCCGAGATCTCGAAGCGTTTCGCCAATTCGTCGACACTGACTTCGCCCTGCTCGTTGAGCAAGGCCAGAATATTGTGACGACGCTGGGGGGTATTACGTTTCGACATGACAGCTTAAGTTTCGATTCGAAAGAAAACGAAAGCAATAAAAACCTATTAGCGTATTTCCGTCAAGCTGAAAAATACAGTGGATAACATTTCACCTGTGGATAACTGTAAGCGCTGGCTTATCTGCGAACCAGGCAAGGTGGTCCTTCAGGCACACCGAGTTGCGGCCTTAGCAAACAAGCCAGCTCCTACAGGGTTATTTGATTTTTACCGGTCGCTTCCACCCATCAATATTGCGCTGACGTGCACGGCCGATTGCCAACTGTTTTTCAGCAACGTCTTGAGTGATGGTGGAGCCCGCCGCCGTGGTGGCGCCGGATGAGATATCCACAGGTGCAACCAAGGAGTTATTGGAACCGATGAATACGTCCTCCCCCAACACGGTCCTGTGTTTGTTCGCGCCGTCGTAGTTGCAGGTAATGGTGCCAGCGCCGATGTTGGTTCGCGCCCCGACTTCGGCATCGCCAAGGTAAGTCAAATGCCCGACCTTCGCGGCTTCACCCAAATGCGCGTTCTTCAGCTCGACAAAGTTACCCACATGCGCGCGCGCATCCAGCACGCTGCCTGGGCGAAGACGAGCAAACGGACCGACATCGCTGCCCTCCCCCAAGACTGCCCCATCGATATGGCTGTTGGCTTTGATGATCGAGCCTTTGCGCAGGGTGCTGTTTTTGATCACACAATTCGGGCCAATGACCACATCGTCTTCGATGACGACACGCCCTTCGAGGATCACATTGATATCAATCAGAACGTCGCGACCCACGCTGACGTCGCCTCGCACGTCGAAACGTGCGGGATCGCGCAAGGTCACCCCCAGAGACATGAGCCGCCGAGCCTCCCGTTGCTGGTAATGACGCTCCAGCTCGGCCAGTTGCTTGCGATCATTAGCACCCTGGACTTCCATGGCATCCAGAGGCTGCTCAGTGGCAACCACCAGGCCATCGTTCACGGCCATGGCAATGACGTCGGTCAGGTAATACTCGCCCTGCGCATTGTTATTCGACAGGCGACCCAGCCAGTCTGCCAGTCGCTTGCCAGGCACCGCGAGAATACCGGTATTGCCTTCAGTGATGGCTTTCTGCGCCTCGGTCGCATCCTTATGCTCGATGATCGCACTGACTCGCTGTTGTTCATCACGCACGATGCGACCATAGCCAGTGGGATCGGCAAGATTGACCGTCAGCAAGCCCAACTGCTCGGCGCTGACCTTTTTCAGCAGGCGTTGCAAGGTTTCTACTTCGATCAACGGTACGTCGCCATAAAGGATCAGCACGTTCTCGGCAGTCAACTCAGGCAGCGCCTGAGCAACGGCGTGGCCGGTGCCCAGCTGCTTATCCTGCAAAATAAAGTTCAAGTCATCTGCGGCCAAACGTTCACGAACGATATCGGCGCCGTGACCGATCACCACATGGATGCTCTGTGGATTAAGTTGACGGGCGCTGTGGATAACATGGCCGAGCATGGAATCCCCGGCCACCGGATGAAGAACCTTGGGCAGCGCGGAACGCATGCGAGTGCCCTGGCCTGCGGCGAGAATAACGATATCGAGTGACATGACTGGCTACCAATCCTGGGGGTCAGCGACTGTGACCGGGGGTGATTTTCAAAAAAAGAAAAAGGGTAGCCGAGGCTACCCTTTTTCTCAATCGCGCAGAAAGCAGACGGGATTAACCGCCAAACTTTTTGCGAATTTGCTGAATCGTGCGCAGCTGAGCTGCAGCCTCGGCCAGACGTGCGGCCGCAGAGCCATAATCGAAATCTGCGCCTCTTTCATGCAGCGCCTTCTCAGCAGCCTTAACAGCCAGCTGAGCGGAGGCTTCGTCCAGGTCGGCAGCACGTTGCACGGTGTCGGCAAGTACCTTGACCATGTTCGGCTGAACCTCGAGGAAACCGCCTGAGATGTAGTACACCTCAGCTTCCCCGCCCTGTTTGATCAAGCGGATCGGACCTGGCTTCAGATCAGTGATCAGCGGCGCGTGGCCTGGAGCGATACCAATATCACCCAGGTTGCCGTGCGCAATCACCATCTCGACCAGACCGGAGAAAATTTCTCCTTCCGCGCTAACGATATCGCAATGGACTGTCATAGCCATTTGCTTGCCTCAACCTGATTAGCGCCCGTTGCCGGGCGCCGGGATTACAGTTTTTTGGCTTTCTCGATCGCTTCTTCGATGCCGCCTACCATGTAGAACGCTTGTTCTGGCAGGTGGTCGTAGTCACCGTTGAGGATGCCTTTGAAGCCAGCAATGGTGTCTTTCAGGGAAACGTATTTACCCGATGCACCGGTGAAGACTTCAGCCACGAAGAACGGCTGCGACAAGAAGCGCTGGATCTTACGAGCACGGTTTACCAACTGCTTGTCAACTTCCGACAGCTCGTCCATACCCAGGATCGCAATGATGTCCTTCAGTTCTTTGTAACGCTGCAACACGTACTGAACGCCACGAGCGGTGTCGTAGTGATCCTGGCCGATAACGTTCGGGTCCAGCTGGCGCGAAGTCGAGTCCAGTGGATCGACCGCTGGGTAGATACCCAGAGAGGCGATGTCACGGGACAGTACGACGGTGGCGTCCAAGTGGGCGAAGGTGGTCGCAGGCGACGGGTCAGTCAAGTCATCCGCAGGTACGTATACCGCTTGGATCGAGGTGATCGAACCGTTTTTGGTGGAAGTGATGCGCTCTTGCAGCGTGCCCATCTCTTCAGCCAGAGTCGGCTGGTAACCTACTGCGGAAGGCATACGGCCCAGCAGTGCGGATACTTCAGTACCGGCCAGGGTGTAACGATAGATATTGTCGACGAACAACAGAACGTCGTTACCTTCGTCACGGAACTTCTCGGCCATGGTCAGGCCGGTCAGTGCTACGCGCAGACGGTTACCCGGCGGCTCGTTCATCTGACCGTATACCAGCGCCACTTTGTCGAGAACGCTGGAGTCCTTCATCTCGTGGTAAAAGTCGTTACCCTCACGGGTACGCTCGCCCACACCAGCGAACACGGAATAACCGCTGTGTTCCATGGCGATGTTACGGATCAGTTCCATCATGTTTACGGTTTTGCCTACACCGGCACCACCGAACAAACCGACTTTACCGCCTTTGGCGAACGGGCAGATCAGGTCGATAACCTTGATGCCGGTTTCCAGCAGGTCGTTGCCGCCTGCCTGTTCCGCGAAGGTTGGCGCAGGACGGTGAATGCCCCAGCGCTCTTCGGTGTCGATCGGGCCAGCTTCGTCGATCGGGTTGCCCAGAACGTCCATGATCCGGCCCAAGGTCGCTTTACCGACAGGTACGGAGATGGCTGCGCCAGTGTCTTTGACTTCCAGACCGCGCTTCAAGCCTTCGGTGGAACCCATCGCAATGGTGCGGACCACGCCGTCGCCCAGCTGCTGCTGAACTTCAAGGGTGGTCCCGGCCGCGCTTTGTACCAACAGCGCGTTGTAGATGCTCGGTACGTTTTCGCGTGGGAATTCCACGTCGATCACGGCGCCGATGATTTGAACGATACGTCCGCTACTCATTAGCTGGATCCTCTGAATATTTGAACCGTTAAACCGCGGCAGCGCCGCCGACGATTTCCGAGATCTCTTGGGTGATCGCAGCCTGACGCGCCTTGTTGTAGACCAGTTGCAAATCGCTGATCAAATCACCGGCGTTATCAGTGGCGTTCTTCATTGCGATCATCCGCGCGGCTTGTTCAGCTGCGCTGTTCTCGACCACCGCCTGGTACACCTGCGACTCCACGTAGCGCACCATCAGGCCGTCAAGCAGCTCTTTGGCGTCGGGTTCGTAGAGATAGTCCCAGTGGTGCTTGAGTCCTTGATCCGGGGTTGCCACCAGCGGAATCAACTGCTCCACCGTTGGCTGTTGCGTCATGGTGTTGATGAACTTGTTGGATACCACGGACAGGCGATCAATACGGCCATCCAGATAGGCATCCAGCATCACCTTGACGCTGCCGATCAAGTCATTGATCGACGGCTCTTCGCCCAAGTGGCTGATCGCAGCGACGACGTTACCGCCGAAGTTGCGGAAGAATGCCGCACCTTTGCTGCCGACCACACACAGATCGATCTCTACGCCGTTTTCACGGTTTACCGCCATGTCCTTGACCAAAGCCTTGAACAGGTTGGTATTCAAGCCGCCACACAGACCACGGTCACTGCTCACAACGACATAACCAACACGCTTTACTTCGCGATCGATCATGAACGGGTGGCGGTATTCCGGGTTGGCGTTGGCCAGATGTCCGATTACCTGGCGGATGCGCTCCGCGTAAGGACGGCTAGCGGACATACGCATTTGAGCCTTGCGCATTTTGCTGACCGCCACTTTTTCCATGGCGCTGGTGATCTTTTGCGTGCTTTTGATGCTCGCAATCTTACTGCGAATCTCTTTTGCGCCTGCCATGTAACACCTATCAGGTTAGCAAGCGGGAGCCTCTCGGCCCCCGCTGCGGCTTACCAGGTTTGGGTGGCCTTGAACTTCTCGATACCGGCTTTGAGGCCAGCGTCGATTTCGTCATTGAAGTCACCCTTCACGTTGATCTTCGCCATCAAATCGGCGAGATCGCGGTTGAAGTAAGCAATCAGAGCCTGCTCGAAGCTGCCGATTTTTGGAATCTCGATGTCCACCAGGAAGCCACGTTCAGCGGCATACAGGGACAACGACATATCAGCGATAGACATCGGCGCGTATTGCTTTTGCTTCATCAGCTCGGTAACGCGCTGACCATGCTCAAGCTGCTTGCGAGTGGCTTCGTCCAGGTCAGAAGCGAACTGGGCGAATGCCGCCAATTCACGGTACTGAGCCAGAGCGGTACGGATACCACCGGAAAGCTTCTTGATGATCTTGGTCTGAGCGGCACCACCCACACGGGATACCGAAACACCGGCGTTCACAGCAGGACGAATCCCGGAGTTGAACATGGCCGATTCCAGGAAGATCTGACCGTCGGTGATCGAAATCACGTTGGTCGGAACGAACGCGGAAACGTCGCCAGCCTGGGTTTCGATGATCGGCAGTGCGGTCAAGGAACCGGTTTTGCCGGTTACTGCACCGTTAGTGAACTTCTCTACGTATTCTACGGAAACACGCGATGCGCGTTCCAACAGACGGGAGTGGAGATAGAACACGTCACCTGGGTAAGCTTCACGGCCTGGTGGACGACGAAGCAGCAGGGAAATCTGGCGGTAAGCCACTGCTTGCTTGGACAGATCGTCATAAACGATCAGCGCGTCTTCACCGCGGTCACGGAAGTATTCGCCCATGGTGCAGCCGGAGTACGGAGCAAGGAACTGCAACGCAGCAGATTCGGAAGCACTGGCAGCAACGACGATGGTGTTAGCCAACGCGCCGTTCTCTTCGAGTTTGCGAACCACGTTGGCGATGGTCGATTGTTTCTGACCAATTGCCACGTAGACGCAGAAGATGCCGCTGTTTTTCTGATTGATGATCGCATCGATCGCCAGAGCGGTTTTACCGATCTGACGGTCGCCGATGATCAGCTCGCGCTGGCCACGGCCGACAGGGATCATGGCATCTACAGCCTTGTAGCCAGTCTGCACAGGCTGATCTACCGACTTACGCCAGATCACACCCGGAGCAACCTTCTCGACAGCGTCGGTGAGGACGTTGTTCAGAGGGCCTTTGCCGTCAACTGGGTTACCCAGTGCGTCGACTACGCGACCCAGCAGTTCCGGACCAACCGGAACTTCGAGGATGCGGCCTGTGCACTTGGCGCTCATGCCTTCAGCCAGAGTCGTGTAAGCGCCCAATACCACAGCACCTACAGAGTCTTGCTCAAGGTTAAGCGCCATACCGAAGACGCCGCCCGGAAACTCGATCATCTCGCCGTACATGACGTCGGCCAGACCGTGAATCCGCACGATGCCGTCAGATACGCTGACGACAGTGCCTTCGTTACGGGCTTGGGAGGTTACATCGAGCTTGTCGATGCGACCCTTGATAATTTCACTTATTTCGGAAGGATTGAGTTGCTGCATTGCTCTGCTGCCCCTTCAAACTCAAGATTTCAATGCTTCGGCCAGTTGCGCGAGTTTGCCACGAACTGAGCCATCGATAACCAGGTCGCCGGCGCGGATGATGACACCACCTATAAGGGTGGCATCCTCCGCAGCGTGCAGGCGCACTTCCCGGCCGAGCCGTGCACTGAGAACCTTGGCGAGTTTGTCTTGCTGTTCTTCGTTCAATGCAAAAGCACTGGTGACGTCCACATCAACCGATTTTTCCTGCTCAGCCTTGTACAGGTCGAACAGTGCGGCGATCTCCGGCAATAGCGGGAGACGGTCGTTTTCGGCAACGATATGAATGAAGTTCTGTACTTTTACATCAAACTTGTCGCCACACACTTCGATAAAAGTGGTGGCCTTATCTGCGCTCGTCAGTCGCGGGGCCTTGAGTACGCGCTGCATTGTGTCGTTTTGCGACACAGCTGCAGCCAAGCCGAGCATGGCTGACCAATTGGCCAGTTGCTGGTGGGCCTGGGCGTGCTCAAAGGCTGCCTTAGCGTAAGGTCGGGCCAACGTGGTCAGTTCTGCCATGATCGCCCTCGCTTAAATTTCAGCAGCCAGTTTATTAACCAGCTCCGCGTGCGCGTTTTGATCGATTGTGGCACCCAGGATCTTCTCGGCACCGTTGACTGCCAGGCTGCCCAATTGGGCGCGTAGCGCGTCTTTGACGCCGTTCAGTTCCTGCTCGATCTCGGTCCGAGCCTGAGCCTTCACACGGTCAGCTTCGACAACAGCCTGTTCACGGGCTTCATCGATAATCTGATTACCGCGTTTCTTTGCTTGCTCAATGATTTCAGCTGCCTGAGCTTTAGCATCGCGCAGTTGCTGACCCACTTTATCTTGGGCCAACTCCAGGTCACGAGTTGCTCGGCTAGCAGCGTCCAATCCATCCGCGATCTTCTTCTGACGTTCGTGCAAAGCCGCGATGACCGGAGGCCATACGAACTTCATGCAGAACAGTACAAAAATGAAGAACGCAACGGACTGGCCAATCAGGGTTGCATTAATGTTCACGCCAACACCTCGCTCGTTCGTTGTCCATCACACTTGCTCAACTCGAAAAACCGAGTAATTAGTGAGCCAGTTGACCAACGAAGGGGTTCGCAAAGGTGAAGAACAGAGCGATACCAACACCGATCATGGTCACGGCGTCGAGCAGACCAGCGACGATGAACATTTTAACTTGAAGCATTGGGACCATCTCTGGTTGGCGAGCTGCGCCTTCCAGGAATTTACCGCCCAACAGGCCGAAACCAATTGCGGTACCCAGTGCGCCCAGGCCGATCAACAGTGCAACAGCGATAGCGGTTAGACCAACTACAGTTTCCATCTTTCCTCCCGACTTTTACGTCGTATTGGTTAGGTTTTTAGATTAAAGCGGTAAAGCAAAATCGTTTTTACAGCAGCCCTTCCGGGCACCCTCTCACCAACGCAAGAGGGTCATCAGACACGCGCCAGGCGAGTCTTAATGGTTCTCTTCGTGAGCCATCGAAAGGTAGACGATGGTCAGCATCATGAAGATGAACGCTTGCAGGGTGATGATCAGGATGTGGAAAACTGCCCACGCCCATTGCAGCACAACACCCAGGCCACTGAGCCAGAGCAGACCGCTGCCGAACATAACCGCGATCAGGATGAAGACCAGCTCGCCAGCGTACATGTTGCCGAACAGTCGCAGTGCCAACGAAATCGGTTTGGCAATCAGCGTCACGAATTCAAGCAGGAAGTTCACCGGAATCAACAACGCCTGAACAAAAATGTTCTTGCTGCCGAATGGGTGCAGGGTCATTTCGCCGACGAAACCGCCGATGCCCTTGATCTTGATGCTGTAAAAAATGATCAGCGCGAACACCGACAAGGCCATGCCCAGGGTCGCGTTAGGATCTGTCGTCGATACCGCACGGAACGGAATGTGCGAGTCGCCAGTGATCAGGACAGCCAGTTTCGGAATCCAGTCGACCGGTACAAGGTCGACGGCGTTCATCATGAACACCCAGACGAAAATGGTCAGTGCCAATGGCGCAATGACAGGGCTACGACCGTGGAAACTGTCTTTTACGCTGCCATCAACGAATTCCACCAGGACCTCGACGAAGTTCTGCAGGGCGCCCGGCTGACCAGAGGTCGCCTTTTTAGCCGCCATGCGGAAAATCAATACGAAGATCAAACCCAATGCTACCGACCAGCCGAGGGTATCGACGTGGAAAGCCCAGAAGCCCATTTCTTTGGCTTGAGCTGCGGAGTGGGCAAAGCCCCAACCGCCGGTTGGCAATTGACCAAAGGTCAGGTTCTGCAAGTGGTGCTGGATATAGCCCGAAGCGGTTTCTGCTGCCATGGTTGCCTCAAACGCCCTAAGGTCTCGAAAGTCTTGTTCTCATAAGCAGGGGAGCAAACCAGCTGACCGACTGGGTCAACATGAACACGCCGAATACAGCCAGCGGCGCCAGTGGCTTCACACCTACAAAGGTCAGCGCAAAAAACGCTGCCGTCAAAATCAGTTTGCCAGCCTCGCCGGCATAAAAAGACCGGACTATGGCTTGCGCTGCTCTAGCACCGGAAAACCGGAACGCCTTATGAGCAAAATACAAATTGGGCAGCCAAGCTATCAAACCTCCGCAAAGGCCTGAGTACCCAGCTACGACTCCGTGCCACTGCCACAGCGCCAAAGCTGCCAGCAGCAGGACTACACATTGAGCCAGCAGTACCGGAAAAACCGCCAAGCGATGGAACGGCAGGCGGTTTTGCGTGCGGCTTTCCATCACAACTGCTCCTCGAATGCCGGCCGCCAAAATCAATAACTTGGCATCATTTGTGCCGACAAAATGCGCGCAGAGTATAGGGGCGCTTTACCCCCTATTCAACTGTTAGGTAGTGATTTCCGACTACATGCTACAAAGCAATTGTTTCAGCGAATGTGAGCAAGGACACCCTGCAACTCATCCAGTGAATTATAGCGAATCACTAACTGTCCTTTTCCCTTCTGACCGTGGCGAATCTGCACCGCAGAGCCTAGGCGCTCGGCCAGGCGCTGTTCCAGGCGACTAATATCGGGGTCGGATTTGACCGGTTCAGAGGACCCGGCAGAGGCTGGTTTGCCACTCAACCACTGGCGAACCAATGCTTCAGTCTGGCGCACAGTAAGGCCGCGTGCGACAACATGTCGCGCCCCTTCAACCTGCTGTTCTTCGGGCAAACCGAGCAATGCACGCGCATGGCCCATTTCCAGGTCGCCGTGGGACAGCATGGTTTTGATGACTTCAGGCAAAGAAATCAAACGCAGCAGGTTGGCCACAGTAACGCGCGACTTACCCACCGCATCCGCGACTTGCTGCTGAGTTAGTTGGAATTCCTGCTGGAGACGCTGTAAAGCGACCGCCTCCTCGACAGGATTGAGGTCTTCGCGCTGAATGTTCTCGATCAATGCCATGGCGATAGCCGTTTCATCGGGCACATCGCGGACCATGGCTGGAATAGTTTCCAGCCCTGCCTGCTGGGCGGCACGCCAGCGACGTTCACCTGCAATGATTTCAAAGCGCTTGTCGGCAATCGGACGCACCACGATTGGCTGCATGACGCCTTGGGCTTTGATCGACAGAGCAAGCTCTTCAAGCGCCTGGGGGTCCATGTCGCGGCGTGGCTGGTATTTACCGCGCTGGATCAGGTCCAGTGGCAAATGCTGCAGTTCACGTTGATCGGCCTGAACAGCCTGTTCTTCCAGCGCACTGACGGTCGGACTGCTTAGGAGCGCGTCCAGCCCACGTCCGAGACCTCGTTTCTTAACGGCCATGCGGATTCCTTAATTTGCCTGAGCGGTGCGCGAGTTGCGACGTTGACGGCGAACCATCTCACCAGCCAAGGCAAGGTAGGCCAAGGCGCCACGCGATGTTTTGTCATACGTCAGCGCCGGCATGCCAAAACTCGGTGCTTCAGCCAGACGGATATTACGTGGGATGACCGTGTCGTAGAGCTGTTCCCCGAAATGCTCTTTGAGCTGATCGGAAACATCGTTGATCAAACTCAGTCGCGGGTCGTACATGGTGCGCAGCAAGCCTTCGATCTTTAGCTGCGGGTTGAGCAGCTCGGCGATGCGCTTGATGTTATCCACAAGGTCGCTCAGCCCTTCGAGCGCAAAGTACTCACACTGCATGGGGATAATGACCCCGTCAGCGGCAACCAGAGCGTTCAAGGTAAGCATCGACAACGACGGAGGACAGTCGATGAGGATGTAATCGTAATTCTCGCGAATAGGCGCCAGAGCGTTGCGCAGACGACTTTCCTTCAACTGCATGTCCAGCAGAACCACTTCGGCCGCCGTCAGATCACGGTTGGCTGGCAGCAACTGATACCCGCCGTGTTCGGAGAACTGCATGGCCTGGGCCAGATCGCATTCGCCGATCAGTAGGTCATAAACCGAATACTCAAGCGCGTGTTTATCCACACCGCTGCCCATCGTGGCGTTGCCCTGCGGGTCGAGATCGATCAACAACACACGGCGCTTGGTCGCGACCAGTGACGCTGCGAGGTTGATACAGGTGGTGGTTTTACCCACACCACCTTTTTGGTTCGCTATCGCGAATACCTTAGCCATTCTTGCTTGTGTTCCCAATCATGCCGTGCGGCGCAGTATCAGCAGATGACGTTGGCCCTGGCAACCTGGAACGGTCAAGGCTTGTGCGCTATCGAGGTGAAAATCTGTCGGCAATGCTACCAGCTCATCGGCGGGATGCAGCCCTTTCATCGCCAACCATCGCGTATCCGTGTCGCCCAGGTGCCGGGTCCACTCAGTAAAGTCTTCCAGACTGCTGAACGCTCGGGAAACGATTCCGGTGAAGGGTAGCTCAGGTTTGAACGCTTCCACACGGCTGTGGATAACTTCCAGGTTATCCAGCTTCAGCTCGAGTTTCACTTGAGTCAAAAAACGGGTTTTTTTGCCGTTGCTGTCGAGCACTGTGACTTTCATTTCAGGAAATAGGATCGCCAACGGAATACCGGGCATTCCGCCACCGCTGCCTACATCAAGCCAGCGATCGCCGGCGATGAAGGGCACTACGCTGAGGCTGTCGAGCAAATGCCGCGAGACCATTTCATCCGGGTCGCGTACAGCCGTGAGGTTGTAAGCCTTGTTCCACTTGATCAACAGCGCCAGATAAGCCAGTAACTGGCTGTGTTGGCTGTCGCTCAAGTCGACACCGAGTTGCTGGGCACCTCGGGATAACTCTTCGGCATGTTGCGGGGTGACCATAGAACTCAAGCGCTTTGCTCCAACTGACGGCCCGCGCCGCGTTTTTTCAAATGGATCATCAACAGCGAGATCGCCGCCGGGGTGACGCCAGGAATCCGCGAGGCCTGCCCGAGGGTCTCCGGACGAGTTATCCCCAGCTTGCTCTGGATTTCCTTCGACAGGCCGGAAATACCAACGTAGTCGATGTCTTCTGGCAATTTGGTGTCTTCGCTGGCGCGCAGCCGGGCGATTTCGTCCTGCTGACGGTCGATATAACCGGCGTATTTGGTCTTGATTTCAACCTGCTCGGCGACCTGTGGATCGCTACACCCATCACCGGTAATCGCTACCAGACTGGCGTAATCGATTTCCGGACGTGTCAGCAGGTTGAGCAAATTGTATTCGTGGGTCAGCGGCGTGCCGAAATGCGCGGAGATAGCATCTCCCTGCTCAGTGCCGGGACGTACCCACGTGCTTTTCAGGCGCTGTTCTTCCAGCTCGATGCTTTCACGTTTGGTGCAGAAAGCCGCCCAACGCGCATCGTCGACCAGTCCCAGCTCACGGCCTTTCTCGGTCAGGCGCAAGTCAGCGTTGTCTTCACGCAGGATCAACCGGTATTCGGCTCGAGACGTGAACATCCGATAGGGTTCTTGCGTTCCCAAGGTAATCAGGTCGTCGACCAGTACACCGATGTACGCCTCGTCGCGCCGCGGGCACCAGCTGTCTTTGCCTTGGGCGCGGAGTGCGGCATTGGCACCCGCAAGCAAACCTTGGGCAGCGGCTTCTTCGTAGCCTGTCGTACCGTTGATCTGCCCTGCGAAAAACAGGCCGCCAATTACTTTCGTTTCCAGACTGTATTTCAAATCACGAGGATCGAAATAATCGTATTCGATGGCGTAGCCAGGACGAACGATATGGGCGTTTTCCATCCCGCGAATAGACCGCACGATCTGCAACTGAACATCGAAAGGCAGTGAAGTGGAGATGCCGTTCGGATAGAGCTCGTGGGTGGTCAGTCCTTCGGGTTCGATGAAGACCTGATGACTTTCCTTGTCGGCAAAGCGGTGAATCTTATCTTCAATCGATGGGCAATAACGTGGACCAATACCCTCGATCACCCCGGAATACATGGGCGAGCGATCAAGGTTGGCCGCGATGATTTCATGCGTCCGGGCGTTGGTATGGGTGATCCAGCAGCTGACTTGCGCAGGATGCTGCTCTTTGGACCCCATGAACGACATGACGGGAATAGGCGTATCGCCTGGTTGCTCGGTCATCACCGAGAAATCCACCGAACGGCCATCGATGCGTGGCGGCGTACCGGTTTTCAAGCGACCTACCCGTAACGGTAACTCACGTAACCGTTGAGCCAAGGCAATTGATGGCGGATCGCCCGCACGCCCACCGGAATAGTTCTGCATCCCGATGTGGATAAGTCCACCGAGAAAGGTCCCTGTCGTCAAAACAACCGAGTCGGCCAGGAAACGCAGACCCATCTGTGTCACTACACCGTGAACTTGATCTTGTTCAACGATCAGGTCATCGCAGGCTTGCTGAAATATCCACAGGTTGGGCTGATTCTCGAGGATTTCGCGAACAGCCGCCTTGTACAGCACGCGGTCGGCTTGAGCGCGAGTAGCGCGAACGGCTGGACCTTTACGGCTGTTCAACACACGGAACTGGATGCCGCCTTTGTCGGTGGCAATCGCCATGGCGCCGCCAAGGGCATCGATTTCCTTGACCAAGTGGCTTTTGCCGATGCCGCCAATTGCGGGGTTGCAGCTCATCTGGCCGAGGGTTTCCACGTTGTGCGTGAGCAGCAGGGTTTTGGCACCCATGCGTGCCGACGCCAGTGCGGCCTCGGTACCGGCATGACCGCCGCCGATGACGATCACTTCAAAACGGGAAGGGAATTGCACCACGCACCTCGTGCCTGCTCTTGAGAAATAGGAATGGGAAATCAGGGCAGTCGGCAAGTATAGGGACTTCCCCCCCACGAAGGAACCTTCGTGCACAAAATTTAACCAGCTGTGGATGACTGGCAGATATAGAAATTAAAAAGAAAGAAATTTATAAATCTTTGTTTTTATGTTTATTTCTACTGAGCTACATTTCTGTGGATAAAATCTTACAGGCCTTTATATTCAATATGTACAGCGATTCAAAAGTCTGTGGTCATGTGCCTGTGAGGCCCTTGGATAAGTGGTTTAAGCCTGTGGATTAAACAGGTACTTGTCCACAGGGCGCTTTATCCTCTGTTTTTAGGCCTACTTATCAACCGAGCTGAGGGGCAGTTATTCACAGAGCTTAATCCACAAAAAAGCAGGCTGCTTGTTAAAAAAAAGGTACAGGTAGGCAACCGAGGCCAGAGTATTTCTGTTCAGTTGGATAAATGAGCGGCGGGGTTGGTTGTTGGAACGGGCTTGCCAGCGATCCTTTGATGCGTGGTGTCAGTACACAGCTATCGCGGGCAAGCGCATTCCTGTGAAGCAGGGAGTGTTATTTACCGATACAGAAACTGGAAAAAATTCGCCCCAGCAGGTCGTCTGAGCTGAAAGCGCCAGTAATCTCGCCCAGGGCCTGTTGTGCCTGACGCAAATCTTCAGCGAGGAGCTCACCGGCACCGGCAAGGGTCAATTGAGCACGGCCGTGCTCAAGCGACGTGCTGGCATGACGTAATGCTTCCAGATGTCGCCTGCGAGCGCTGAAGCTGCTTTCAGAGGTTTGCTCGTAGCCCATGCACTCTTTTAAATGGTTGCGCAGCAGTTCCAGACCTTCACCAGCGGCCATTGCGCTCAGGCTGATCGTCACGTGGCCATCGATGTTGCGCTCCAGGATGACGGGATCACCGCTCAAGTCAGCTTTGTTACGAATCAGCGTGACCTTCGCCGGATCTGGCCGCTGTTCAAGAAACTCAGGCCATAAGGCAAACGGGTCATTCGCTTCAGGTGCAGTCGCATCCACGACCAGCAAGACCCTATCAGCCTCACCAATCGCCTTTAACGCCCGTTCCACGCCAATTTTCTCGACCTTGTCGTCGGTATCACGCAACCCGGCTGTATCGACCACATGCAACGGCATGCCATCGATGTGGATATGTTCGCGCAAGATATCCCGGGTAGTTCCCGCTATCTCGGTAACAATGGCTGCTTCTCTGCCGGCCAACGCGTTCAACAAGCTCGATTTGCCAGCGTTGGGTCTGCCCGCAATAACGACCGTCATGCCGTCACGCAGCAGCGCACCTTGCCCGGCCTCACGCAAGACTGTGGATAACTCTTCGCGCACCGAATCGAGCATGCTCAACACATGGCCATCGGCAAGAAAGTCGATTTCCTCTTCGGGGAAGTCGATAGCAGCCTCGACATAGATCCGCAGATTGATCAGTTTTTCCGTCAAGTTATCCACACGCCGGGAAAAGGCGCCTTGCAAAGAACGCAGCGCATTACGTGCCGCTTGAGCGGAACTGGCTTCGATCAAGTCTGCTATCGCTTCAGCCTGCGCCAGATCGAGCTTGTCATTGAGAAACGCGCGTTCGCTGAATTCCCCAGGTCGAGCTAGCCGGCTGCCCAATTGCAGGCAGCGCTGCAGCAACATATCCAGCACGATGGGACCGCCGTGTCCCTGAAGTTCGAGCACGTCTTCGCCAGTGAATGAGTTCGGACCAGGAAAATACAGAGCAATGCCTTCATCGATCACCTGCCCCGTCTCATCGCTGAACGGGCCGTAATGGGCATAACGCGGTGTTGGCTCACGACCGATGATTGCTTGCGCTGCACTGCTTGCCAATGGGCCCGATATGCGCACGATGCCCACACCACCTCGGCCTTGGGCGGTTGCAATCGCAGCTATGGTTTCACGAGGGACGTTCATGGCCAGGCTCTCTAGGCAAATAGCGGATAGCAAAACGCCCCACGAGGGGGCGCTTTGCATGACTTACTAACAGGTTAGATCAAGCTTCCGCTTTCTTGGTAGCGGCTTCGATCTTACGTGTGATGTACCACTGCTGCGAGATCGACAGGCAGTTGTTGACTACCCAGTACAGCACCAGACCTGCAGGGAACCAGAGGAAGAAGAAGGTGAAGATGATTGGCATCAGCTTCATTACTTTTGCTTGCATCGGGTCCGGCGGAGTCGGGTTCAGACGCTGCTGGATAAACATCGTCGCGCCCATGACGATAGGCAGGATGAAGAATGGATCCTTGATCGAAAGGTCAGTGATCCAAAGCATGAATGGAGCCTGACGCATTTCCACGCTTTCCAGGAGAACCCAGTACAGCGAGAGGAAGACCGGCATTTGCACAAGAATCGGCAAGCAACCACCCAACGGGTTGATCTTCTCTTTCTTGTACAGCTCCATCATAGCTTGCGACATTTTCTGCCGGTCATCGCCATGCTGTTCTTTCAACGCCGCGAGTTTCGGTGCGACGGCACGCATGCGGGCCATGGATTTGTAGCTGGCTGCCGACAGAGGGAAGAAAATCCCTTTGATCAGCATGGTCAGCAGGATAATTGAGAAACCCCAGTTACTGACCAGGCTGTGGATATGTTGCAGCAGCCAGAAGATCGGTTGGGCAATGAACCAGAGAATGCCGTAATCGACAGTCAGTTCCAGACCTGGGGATAACTCTTTGAGCACCGCTTGGCTTTTTGGACCCGCGTACAGAGTGGCACTGGTTTGAGCGGTTGCACCGCTAGCAACGGTCAAAACAGGGCCAGTGAAGCCGATGATGTAGTTGCCTTGGCTGTCTTTACGCGTCTGCATGACATTGCTGTCGTTCTTGTTCGGAATCCAGGCAGTCACGAAGTAGTGCTGCAACCAGGCTACCCAGCCACCTTGAACGGTTTCTTTTAGCGCGGCTTTGTCGATGTCTTTCATCGACACTTTTTTGTAGGGTTCAGCAGGTGTACCCAATGCGGCGCCCAAATAAGTCGCCGTACCGGTCGCGGTGGTCGAAGACGGATCGCCACTCGAGTCACGCTTGAGTTGTGCAAACAGATTACCAGCCCATGGCTGACCGCTCTGGTTGTCGATCAGGTAGGTGACACCCAGATCGTACAGGCCGCGCTTGAAGGTAAAGCGCTTGATGTAATTGACGCCGGCATCTGTGAACTTCAGGTCAACGACCAGTTCATTCTGACCATCGGCCAGTTGATAAGTCTTTTGTACGCTGGTGTAAACAGGCCGACCTGATGCACGAGCATCCGGACCGTTGGTACCTGTCAGCCCGCTTTGTGCCAGATAAGTCCGCTCGCCGCCGTTATCGAACAGCTGGAACGCAATCTCCGGATGGTCTTGGCGTCGTGGATAAAGGGGCAACCGCAACTGTGCGACATCACCACCTACCGGGTCGATCTCCAGATTGAGCACATCCGTTTTTACCTGGATGAGATCTTTACTGATGGCGACTTGTGTTTCAGTCGGAGCAGCGGCGTCAGTGTTGGCGCTCGGAACATCGGCACTTGCAGAAGCATTCGAACCAGTCGCCGTATCCGGTATACCCGAAGCGGTGGTACTGGCAGCAACACTCTGAGTCGGCAGGGCAGCCTGACCATAGTCCTGGTTCCATTTCAGGACCCCGGCATAAGTCACGATTGCCAGGGCGACGATCAGGATCGTGCGTTTTATATCCATGATTACTCGGCCATCGAAGAGGAACGGGAGGTAGGAACGGGTGGAACCGGGTCAAAACCACCGGCATTCCACGGATGACAGCGACCTAAACGACGAAAGGCCAGCCAGCCACCGCGTAGAAGGCCATGATTTTCGATGGCTTCATACGCGTAGCAGGAACAACTGGGGTAGAAACGACAGTGGCTGGCCATTAGCGGGCTAATGGCATAGCGATAGAACTGGATCGGAACGAGTGCCAGTTTACGCATCTGGACTGTCTACCCCTACAGTTTCGGTTTTAACTTCTGGAGCTGGTCGGCTGCGTGCCAAACGTTTCCAGAGTTTGCCGAAATGCTGAATCAATTCGGGGTTTTCTATCTCACCCAAACCTTTGCGCGCGACGATTACGATATCCCAGCCGACCAAATCATCTTGGTGCAGGCGAAAGGACTCGCGCATTAGGCGTTTCAAGCGATTGCGCTCAACGGAGAGCTTTACGCTCTTCTTACCGATCACTAACCCCAAACGGGGGTGATCCAAGTCGTTGTTGCGCGCAAGGAGCAAGAGATTTTTCCCCGGAACCTTGCCGGTGGGGGAGTCAAAGACTGCCTTGAAGTGTCGGGGTGTCAGAAGACGCTTTTCCCGACTGAAGTCTCGACTCACCACCTGTGCCGAGTTATCAAACTGCCAAACGCTTACGGCCCTTGGCGCGACGACGCGACAGGACTGCACGACCGTTTTTGGTGGCCATGCGAGCACGGAAACCGTGAGTGCGAGCGCGCTTGATGGTGCTGGGTTGGAAAGTACGTTTCATGGCGTGTTACCTGGTTCGTCCACAACGGGCCGGAATGGCCCCCGTTTTAAGAGACCGGGGATTCTAGAGAAAGCAAGCCTCTAGGTCAATTTCCAACCAGCGTTTCCTTCATTTACTTCTCAACAGCCTTTTTCTCAGGCGTGCCGTTTTTGTCTGAGAAACCAGGACCTACCCTGTGATCAAATATAGAAATAAAGAAAGAAAGTATTTAAAGCTCTTTTGTAATGCTTATAAAAGCTAGGGAAGGCATCTTCTGTGGATAACCGCCTCTAGCCCTTTAAAATCAATGTGTACAGAGGATGATAATACGGTTGAGAAACGGTGCTCTACCTGTGCTGCACTGTCGGATAAGCTGTGCATGGAATGGCCTCTTATCCACAGGCAGGTTATCCACAGAGTTCAGACCTGACTTATGCAATGGGCTGAAGCACGCTTATCCACAGAGCTTATGCGCACGCCGTTGGTCGCGTAATTTCTGGATAAGGCCTTGATTCATCGTGATCTCAGAGCAACCTACATGTGGATAAGTCGGGCGCTGATCGTTACAATGGCGGCTGTTTTTGCCTCACCGGCTTTCAACTTAGGGGATATCCGTGTCAGTGGAACTTTGGCAGCAGTGCGTGGAGCTTTTGCGCGATGAGCTGCCTGCCCAGCAATTCAACACTTGGATCCGTCCGCTACAGGTCGAAGCCGAAGGCGACGAGTTGCGTGTCTATGCACCGAACCGTTTCGTTCTCGATTGGGTCAACGAAAAATACCTGGGGCGCTTGCTTGAACTGCTCGGTGAGCATGGGCAAGGACTCGCGCCTGCGCTTTCCTTATTAATAGGCAGCAAACGCAGCTCTGCTCCGCGTGCAGCTCCCAATGCACCATTGGCTGCTGCGGCGTCCCATGCTGTTACGGTCAATCAGGTTGCCGCGTTGCCGGTTCAGCAGACCTCTTCGCCAGCGCCTAGCCAAACGATTGCGGTCAGCGATGAGCCTTCGCGTGCGAGCTTTGACCCCATGGCTGGCGCTAGCTCTCAGCTGGCGCCGGCGCGTGCCGAGCAGCGTACCGTTCAGGTCGAGGGCGCACTCAAGCACACCAGCTACTTGAACCGGACCTTTACCTTCGAGAATTTCGTCGAGGGTAAATCCAACCAGCTGGCCCGCGCGGCGGCCTGGCAGGTTGCGGATAACCCTAAGCATGGTTACAACCCATTGTTCCTTTATGGTGGGGTGGGTCTGGGTAAAACCCACTTGATGCATGCTGTGGGTAACCATCTATTAAAGAAGAACCCGAATGCCAAGGTTGTGTACCTGCATTCGGAGCGCTTTGTGGCTGACATGGTGAAAGCGCTGCAGCTCAATGCCATCAACGAGTTCAAGCGTTTTTATCGTTCAGTTGATGCGTTGCTGATCGATGACATTCAATTTTTCGCCCGCAAAGAGCGTTCCCAGGAAGAGTTTTTCCATACGTTCAACGCCTTGCTTGAAGGTGGTCAGCAGGTCATCTTGACCAGCGACCGTTACCCGAAAGAAATTGAAGGCCTTGAAGAACGGTTGAAATCTCGGTTTGGCTGGGGGTTGACGGTGGCCGTTGAGCCACCGGAGCTTGAGACCCGCGTGGCAATCTTGATGAAAAAAGCGGATCAGGCGAAAGTTGAACTGCCCCATGACGCTGCCTTTTTCATTGCGCAACGTATTCGTTCCAACGTACGAGAGCTCGAAGGTGCCCTGAAGCGGGTGATCGCTCACTCGCACTTTATGGGACGCGATATCACGATCGAATTGATTCGTGAATCGCTGAAAGATTTGTTGGCGTTGCAAGACAAATTGGTCAGTGTGGATAACATTCAGCGCACCGTGGCTGAGTACTACAAGATCAAAATTTCTGACCTGCTTTCCAAACGACGCTCACGTTCGGTTGCACGTCCTCGACAAGTCGCGATGGCGTTGTCCAAAGAATTGACCAACCACAGCTTGCCTGAGATTGGCGATGTGTTTGGCGGACGCGACCATACGACCGTTTTGCATGCATGCCGAAAAATCAACGAGCTTAAGGAATCCGACGCGGATATTCGCGAGGACTACAAGAACCTGCTGCGGACACTCACGACCTGATGACACCAGCGCAGCTTATTAAGGCAAGGGACTAGACCATGCACTTCACCATTCAACGCGAAGCCTTGTTGAAACCTCTGCAACTGGTCGCCGGCGTCGTTGAACGCCGACAGACCTTGCCAGTGTTATCCAACGTGCTATTGGTTGTAGAAGGCCAGCAGTTATCGCTGACGGGTACCGACTTGGAAGTCGAGCTGGTAGGCCGTGTTCAGTTGGAAGAGCCCGCCGAGCCAGGCGAGATCACTGTTCCTGCGCGCAAACTCATGGATATTTGCAAAAGTCTGCCCAATGATGCGTTGATCGATATCAAAGTCGATGAGCAGAAATTGGTGGTAAAAGCGGGACGCAGCCGTTTTACTTTGTCCACATTGCCTGCCAATGACTTCCCAACAGTGGAAGAAGGTCCTGGGTCGCTGACGTTCAATCTGGTGCAGAGCAAGTTGCGCCGTTTGATCGAGCGCACCAGCTTCGCCATGGCGCAGCAGGACGTTCGTTATTACCTCAACGGTATGTTGCTCGAAGTGCACGCTGGCGTGCTACGTGCCGTCGCAACTGATGGTCACCGTCTGGCAATGTGCTCCATGACGGCCGAGATCGAGCAAGTTGATCGTCATCAAGTGATCGTGCCGCGTAAGGGCATCCTTGAACTGGCGCGACTGCTGACTGAGCAGGATGGGATTGTGAGCATCGTCCTGGGCCAGCATCATATCCGTGCTACCACAGGCGAGTTCACCTTCACCTCGAAACTGGTCGATGGCAAGTTCCCTGATTACGAACGCGTTCTGCCTAAAGGTGGCGATAAGTTGGTATTGGGTGATCGTCAGGCATTGCGTGAAGCGTTCAGCCGCACGGCGATTCTGTCCAACGAAAAGTATCGTGGTATCCGTTTGCAGTTGGCCAATGGTCAATTGAAGATTCAGGCGAACAACCCTGAGCAGGAAGAGGCAGAAGAAGAAGTCGGCGTCGATTACAACGGCGGCCCACTGGAAATTGGTTTCAACGTGAGTTATCTGCTCGACGTGTTGGGCGTGATGACAACTGAGCAAGTGCGTCTGATTTTGTCTGACTCCAACAGCAGCGCGCTGGTGCAGGAATCGGATAACGATGATTCCGCTTACGTCGTTATGCCGATGCGTCTGTAACTCCCAATGTCCAGCAGAGCCTAGATGTCCCTCAGCCGCGTCTCTGTCACCGGGGTGCGCAATTTGCACCCGGTGACGCTCTCCCCTTCCCCCCGCATAAATATCCTTCACGGCGCGAATGGCAGTGGCAAAACCAGTGTACTGGAAGCCATTTATTTGCTCGGTCTTGCTCGCTCATTTCGCAGCGCACGATTGCTGCCCGTGATTCAGTACGAGCAACCCGCCTGCACGGTTTTTGGTCAGGTTGAACTCGCTCAAGGTGGGCACAGCAGTCTGGGTGTGTCGCGGGATCGCCAGGGGGAGTTTCAGATCCGTATCGACGGGCAGAATGCGCGAAGTGCAGCACAGCTAGCTGAAGCGTTACCTCTGCAACTGATTAACCCCGACAGCTTTCGACTCCTTGAAGGTGCTCCCAAGATCCGACGTCAGTTCCTCGATTGGGGAGTGTTCCACGTGGAACCTCGCTTTATGTCGACGTGGCAACGCTTGCAGAAGGCCCTGCGGCAGCGGAACTCATGGCTGCGGCATGGTACACTTGACGTCGCTTCACAAGCGGCTTGGGACCGGGAGTTATGCCTGGCCAGCGCTGACATCGATGAATATCGTCGAGCCTACATCAAGGCTCTAAAGCCAGTTTTTGAAAAAACCTTGAGCGAGTTGGTTGAACTTGAAGGTTTAACCCTGAGCTATTACCGCGGTTGGGACAAGGAGAAAGAGCTGAGTACAGTGCTCGCGTCTTCCCTACACCGCGACCAGCAAATGGGGCATACCCAGGCCGGACCGCAACGAGCTGATTTGCGCCTTAGATTGGGCGCTCATAATGCCGCTGAAATTTTATCTCGTGGCCAGCAGAAGTTAGTGGTCTGCGCTCTGCGCATTGCTCAAGGCCATTTGGTCAGCCAGGCACGGCGCGGCCAATGTATTTATCTGGTGGACGATTTGCCGTCTGAACTGGACGAGCATCATCGCCGCGCGCTTTGTCGCTTGTTAGAAGACTTACGCTGCCAAGTGTTTATCACCTGTGTAGACCATGAATTATTGAGGGAAGGCTGGCAGACGGAAACGCCAGTCGCTTTGTTCCACGTGGAACAAGGCCGTATCACCCAGACCCACGACCACCGGGAGTGAAGGCATGAGCGAAAATCAAACGTACGACTCCTCCAGCATTAAAGTGCTGAAAGGGCTAGATGCCGTACGCAAGCGTCCCGGTATGTATATCGGTGACACCGACGATGGCAGCGGTCTACACCACATGGTGTTCGAGGTGGTCGATAACTCGATCGACGAAGCTTTGGCTGGCCATTGCGACGAAATCAGCATCGTTATCCACCCTGATGAATCGATCACCGTCCGCGACAACGGTCGCGGTATTCCGGTAGACGTGCACAAAGAAGAAGGCATTTCGGCAGCTGAGGTCATCATGACCGTGCTGCATGCTGGCGGTAAGTTCGATGATAACTCTTACAAAGTATCTGGCGGCCTGCACGGTGTAGGCGTTTCAGTGGTAAACGCCCTTTCCGAATTGTTGCTGCTGACCGTACGTCGTAGCGGCAAGGTTTGGGAACAGACTTATATCCATGGTGTTCCACAGGAACCCATGCGTATCGTTGGCGAAAGTGATTCAACCGGTACCGAGATTCACTTCAAGCCATCCGACCTGACCTTCAAGAATATTCACTTCAGCTGGGATATCCTGGCCAAGCGTATTCGAGAACTCTCATTCCTCAACTCTGGCGTGGGCATCGTCCTCAAAGACGAGCGCAGCGGCAAAGAAGAGCTGTTCAAATACGAGGGCGGTTTGCGCGCGTTCGTTGAGTATCTGAACACTAACAAGACTCCAGTGAACCAGGTATTCCACTTCAACATCCAGCGCGACGATGGCATTGCTGTCGAGATTGCTTTGCAGTGGAACGATAGCTTCAACGAGAATCTGTTGTGCTTTACCAACAATATTCCTCAGCGTGACGGCGGTACTCACCTGGTAGGTTTTCGCTCGGCTCTGACGCGGAATCTGAACACTTACATCGAACAGGAAGGTCTGGCGAAGAAGCATAAAGTTGCCACCACCGGTGACGATGCACGTGAAGGTTTGACCGCAATTATTTCGGTCAAAGTGCCAGATCCAAAGTTTAGCTCGCAAACCAAAGACAAGTTGGTTTCGTCCGAAGTGAAAACTGCGGTCGAACAGGAAATGGGTAAACACTTCTCCGACTTCCTCCTGGAAAACCCGGGCGAAGCAAGAGCGGTTGTCGGCAAAATGATTGATGCTGCGCGCGCCCGTGAAGCGGCTCGTAAAGCCCGTGAGATGACTCGTCGTAAAGGTGCGCTGGATATCGCCGGTCTGCCAGGCAAGCTCGCTGACTGCCAGGAAAAAGACCCTGCCCTTTCCGAACTGTATCTTGTGGAAGGTGACTCTGCTGGTGGCTCCGCCAAGCAGGGACGCAACCGTAAGACTCAGGCGATCCTGCCGCTTAAAGGCAAGATCCTCAACGTAGAGAAAGCGCGTTTTGACAAGATGATCTCTTCGCAAGAAGTGGGCACCTTGATCACAGCGCTGGGCTGCGGTATTGGCCGCGATGAGTACAACATCGCCAAGCTGCGCTATCACAACATCATCATCATGACCGATGCTGACGTCGACGGTTCGCACATCCGTACGTTGCTGTTGACCTTTTTCTTCCGTCAACTGCCTGAGTTGATCGAGCGTGGCTACATCTACATCGCTCAACCGCCGTTGTACAAAGTGAAGAAAGGCAAGCAAGAGCAATACATCAAAGACGACGAGGCCATGGAAGAGTACATGACCCAGTCGGCTCTGGAAGATGCCAGCCTGCACCTCAATGAATCGGCTCCAGGGATCTCGGGTGAGGCGCTGGAGCGTCTGGTCAACGATTTCCGTATGGTCATGAAGACGCTCAAGCGCTTGTCGCGTTTGTATCCTCAGGAACTGACCGAGCATTTCGTTTACCTGCCGCCAATTTCGCTTGAGCAGCTTTCTGACCACGCGGGCATGCAGGCATGGTTGGCGCTGTTTGATGCGCGTTTGCGCGTCGGTGAGAAGTCAGGTCTGGTCTACAAAGCCAGCCTGCGTGAAGATCGTGAACGTAACGTCTGGCTGCCAGAGGTTGAATTGATCTCTCACGGGTTGTCCAATTACGTGACCTTCAACCGCGACTTCTTCGGCAGTAACGATTATAAAACCGTGACGGCTCTGGGCGCGCAAATAAGCACCTTGCTTGAAGAAGGCGCTTACGTACAACGCGGCGAACGCAAGAAGCCGGTCAATGAGTTCAAGGAAGCCCTTGCCTGGTTGATGGCGGAAAGCACCAAACGCCATACCATCCAGCGCTATAAAGGTCTGGGTGAAATGAACCCGGATCAACTTTGGGAAACCACCATGGACCCAAGCGTGCGTCGGATGCTCAAGGTCACGATTGAAGATGCCATTGGTGCTGACCAGATCTTCAACACCCTGATGGGCGACGCGGTAGAACCACGTCGTGACTTCATCGAACGAAATGCCCTGGCGGTGTCAAACCTCGATTTCTAAGGGGCTGTAGGTTCTCAAAATAAATGAGAATTCTCACAAATAGTTGAATCACGCTACACAAAAAAGCCAACGCTTATTCAGCGTTGGCTTTTTTGTATCTGCGCGTTTGATAGATTTTGGATAAGCGATTCAGCTTTATAACGTCGATGATTTTTATAAGAAAAGACAGAGAGGAATCCCTATCCAAAACGTTATTCGTTAACTCGACTGTCGGCGCTGATTGACAACTGACTCACCCTGCCGATTGCAATTTAATCTAGGGCGGGCTGCTGATTCCACATTTTATGACCCATGTGCTCTTGCTCGAAAGCTGAGTGGGAGCAGCTGAACACTTGGGGCTGTTTTCAGCCGGCAGGACAGCTGTTACTAGATCAATTCACGGTCAGCCGCAACAGTGTGGTGCCAGATCGGCCAGCACCTGGCTGACAGAGCGACGGCCCTCGGGCTGACTGGAGAAGGGCAAGTGCAAGCGTTCCTGCAGCAGTGCCTGCATTGGCAAGGCATAGGCCGCGTCATCGTCGCTCCTGGCGAAATAGTGCAGGTGGGCGCTTCGATTCAATGATGTCAGGTTTTGAAATGCGCGCCCGCTTCCAGCGCCGCGCACCCCGGTGCTATCGGGCTGACGGTGATTTCTTTGATAGAGGCTGAGAGCATTCGGCAATCAGTGATTGTGTAGTTCATACGAGAATCAGCTTTCCTGGCTTAGCGGCGTTTCATGCAGGTAGATCCATTGGGCGTTGCGGTGATGCAGGCCAATGATCGCCACCGAAACCCTTGAGCTTTCGCGCTGGTCGAGGCGATGGGTTTCCTTGTAGCGGATCGCCACGCTGTGGCCTTCCTGCCAGACCGTCTGCAGATCGCTGATGACGATCTCCAGGCCTGGCTTGGCGCCGACTGCACCCCTGAACATCTGTTCGATCGTCGCCCGGCTGACGATGGCAGCCGAGGTGGTGACCATGGTGAAGTGCTCGGCGAATGCCGACATCAGCGGCTCGAGCGCGGCCTGCCCGTTACCGTTTGCGTCGGTGAACAGGGTGTGGATCAACTCGTGCACGTGATGAATGCTGTGGTGTGCCTGTTCAACTATTTTGTTGTGCATGACAGTCCTTTTGAGTGTTCAACTGACTCAGTTGAAAGAGTGGAAACAGGCCCACCAGTGCGGCGATGGCGAAAGTCGCGTGGTAGGCCTGGGTGGTATCGAAATGCTTCAAGAGCAGGTTGAAAACCATCAGGAAGAGGGCGGCGCCGATGCTGAATGACATCTGTCGGTTGATGTTCCAGATGACACTGGCCTTGTGGGTGTCGCCGCCCTCAAAGTCCATCAATGACGTGGTTTGTGCGGTGTTGGCACCGATGCCGCCGCCGACCCCCATCAAGCTGTAGGCGATGACAATCACCAAAAGGTCTGAGGGATCGTTCACCAGTAACAAGGTGGCGATGCCGGCGCTGTGCAACAGCATGCCGAGGGCAAACAGCCGCTTGGCGCCCATCCGGTTATAGACCCGGCCACAGATTAGCATCGCGATGAATGCGCCGATGGCGTACAGGATCATGAACATCCCTGTCAGTCGGGCGCTGAAGTGCAGGGTATTTTGCAGGAAGAAGATGCTCATCAAGTTGACCCCCGTGAACACACCGGGAATCGCGTAATAGATAAAGATGGAGGTGCTGAGTTTTTTGCTTTTGAGCAGGCTCAGTTCAATGATCGGATTTTTGCAGGTGCGGTAGTGCAGCCCGTACAGCACGACGAACGTAACGCCGGCCATGACGAAGAAGGCAGCCACCAGTGCCGGAGAGTCGCCGCCATACAACGACATACCCATCAGCAGGCTGCCGAGTGCAGCGCTAACCAGCAGCAAGCCCTTGATGTCCGGTCTAGGCAAACTCGTCGGTCGCGCTTCGTTGATCCAGAACCAGGACAGCAACGCCGCGATCAGCGAGAACGGAATGTTGCTGTAGAACACCCAGCGCCAGGAGCTGCTGTCGACGATGACGCCGCCGATCGTCGGTGAAATGGCTGGCGCTATCAGGGCAACGGCCATGACCAACGTGGATATTTTCGCGCGCTGCTCACCCTTGAACAGGTTGAACGTCAACGCCTGGCCGACAGGAATCAACAGGCCGCCGCCAATCCCCTGGACGAAGCGCCAGATCACCAGCTCGTTGAAACTGTTGGCCAGCCCACACATCCACACGGAGGCTGTGAACACGATCATCGAGGCGGTGAGGATTTCCCGATTGCCAAAACGACCGGCCAGCCAGGTGCTGACCGGGATGATCAGTGTCAGCCCCAGAATATAAGCGTTAGCCACCCAGGCAACGTCTGAAGTACTTACGTGCAGCGCCGCCGATATACTCGGTAATGCGACCGCCGACATAAAGATGTTAATGCAGTCTATAAAAAAGCCGATCAGGAATATTAGTGCAACTTTGTAGCGATAGGTCATGTTGTTTCCCCTTTGCCGCAAAGCATAGGGGC
Source organism: Pseudomonas sp. 5C2 (assembly GCF_034314155.1). NCBI lineage: Bacteria > Pseudomonadati > Pseudomonadota > Gammaproteobacteria > Pseudomonadales > Pseudomonadaceae > Pseudomonas > Pseudomonas sp. 5C2. The sequence goes on from NZ_JAVIWH010000003.1 coordinate 1,060,179, forward strand.
GGTCGACTTGAACTGTCGATACGACTATCCTTGAAACAATGTTTGACGGGATTTAACAGTGAGCCCTATTGCTATGCACACTCATCTTAATCGGGTCCAGACATTCCTGGCCGTGGTCGATTTTGGTTCTTACACCAAGGCTGCCAATTACCTGAGCATCAGCAAAGCCATGGCCAGCCTGCATGTCAAGGCGCTGGAGGACGTGCTGTCAGCGACGTTGTTGATTAGAAATACCCGAAATCTATCCCTCACCGAAATCGGTCAGGACTTTTATGAAGCATTCAAAGGTATTGTCGCGGACATCGATAACGCCTTCGATAATGTATTAAAAGGGCATAATCGGGTGTCCGGCAAGTTGCGCTTCAGTTCCACCAGTGAATACGGCGAGGCTTATATTCTTTCGTTGATACCGCAATTTATAGAGCGCTATCCGGAAATAAAACTCTGTTATAACTTTAACGCGTCACTCAATGATCTGGTGGCGGAAAAGTTAGACCTCGTTATCCGTTTAGGCAGTTTGGCGGACTCGGCTTTCAAGAGCCGTAAACTGGCGGATTATGAAATTGTCCTAGTGGCGACCGAGACGTTTCTTGCGCGTCACCCGGTGCAAACTCCTCAGGACCTGAATTCGGTGCCGTGGATCGCCAACAGCAACCTGCAGGCACCGACCCAGTGGACGTTGCGCCATCCGCACTTGGGGACTGTCGAGATCAACGGGATCAATCAGTTTGAATCCAATTCTTCCACGGCTATCCGCTCCATGACGTTGTCGTCGCTGGGCGTCTCGGTGCTACCCGCGTGGGTGGTCAAGGACGACATTGTCAGCGAGCGGTTGATTCGCCTGTTGCCCGATTATTCGTTGCCCTCGCAATCCGTCAACGTGGTGTTTCCCAACAGCCCGCATTTGCCCCACAAATCGAGGGCGTTCATTGATTTCCTGTTGCTGCATCTGGCGCAGTAAGTACCAAATAAAAGCCCCTGAATGAGAGATTCAGGGGCTTTCGTTTAACCGGATTTCCGATCATTGTGCGAATAAGCAAGAAAATCGCTCCGTTTTAGGACGCTGCGATTGCTCGAAAGTGTTTTCACACAACCTCGGCATGAAGCAGCCGCTTGAAAGCGTCTACGAAACTAAGGGCGATTCAAAAGCCAGGATCAGTAATGGCCACGTTGACAAATTTCGAGAAAGCACACATTTCGTTCATGACACTATTCGACTCCACTGCGTTCAAAACACACTCAGCGCAAGCTGGGCAAAAATCGCCCGTCACACCAGCACAACGCTTAGCGTTGGCTTTTTTATAACGAAAATTTAACCGGGGATGAACATTCCAACGGCTGCCGCTCCCATGACTGCCGTTGCTATCCAGCCGAGGATGAGCAGAGGTCGGCTTGCTGTAAAAGCACCCATTACAGATTTCTTCGAAACCAGGAGGAGAATGACAACCATCAGGGGCACGGCGACCAGACCGTTGATGACAGCGCTCCAGAACAACGCCTTCATTGGACTTATTGGCGAATACTGGATGCCGAGTCCGGCAAGTACGCTGATGGAGATGATGGCGTAGAACCCACGCGCATCATTCACTTTTCGTTCGAGGCCCTTCCTCCAGCCCATGGCTTCGGAAAGAGCATAGGCTCCAGAGCCCGCCAACACAGGCACGCCGATCATGCCGACACCGAGAATGCCAAGCGCGAAGAGCATGTAGGCAAAGTCACCGGCGAGCGGTCGCAGAGCACTTGCTGCCTGCGCTGCCGTGTTGATGTCGGTAACGCCAGACACGTGGAGCGTAACGGCGGTCGCAAGAATGATGAAGTAGGCGGTGAGATTGGAGTAGAGCATGCCGCTCCAGGTATCCCATTGGATGCGTCGGAGTTCCGGTGCGGCGGAGGGCGCATCGCGCAGGAGTGGCATGCTGCTTGAGTGTGCTTCCATGTCCTCAACTTCTTCTGAGGCCTGCCAGAAAAAAAGGTATGGACTGATGGTCGTGCCGAAAACCCCGACGACCATGGCAGCAGTGCTCGAGTCCAGGGTGATTTGGGGCCAGAACGTGTGTGTTGCGACCTGCCCCCAGGGAACATGAACCGTAAACAATACGGCGGCGTAGGCCAATAGCGAGACCGTCAGCCACTTCAAGATGAAGACGTAACGGTGATAAGGAACGAACAGCTGCAGCAGGATCGTCACGGACACAAAAAAAGCAGTCATGAGGTGCCGGTTGACGCCAGAAACCAGTTCCGCAACCTCGCCCATGGCAGCGACATCTGCGGCAATATTCAGGGTGTTGGCCACGAGCAGTAGACACAAAACGCACGGAAGTACGATTGGCGGGAACGCATCCTTGATATTGGCAGCGAGTCCTTTCCCTGTAACTCGGCCGATGTTCGCACACATCGATTGAATGGCGGCCATCAAAGGATAGGCCACGGGCATCGTCCACAGCATATCAAGGCCAAATTGCGCGCCAGCCTGGGAGTACGTAGCAATACCACTTGGGTCGTCGTCCGCCACACCGGTAATGAGGCCCGGCCCGATTCGCGACAACGGGTGCTCCTTCAGCCGCTTCCAAAGAACCCCACAGGTACGCATCAGTCGCACGACTTACTCCTGGGCTGCCCTGTGCAATAACCTTTTAATGTCGAGAATGAAGCACTGAGATGTGTTCATTTCCTGTACCGGGGCACCGTAAGAATAATCACTCAGTGGGTTATAACGATCAAAAAATGAATGGGTTGAAAGCCCCGGATAAAAAGTCAGACAAGCCCACGGCAGATCACCTAACGCACTCATATTCCTCCCCTGCAACCCAAGGTAAAACACGGTTACTTCATGACATTATTGGCGGAACTCAAAGAAACCATACACTAAGCAATGGCATTGTCAAATCACTGACTAAGGCAGTGGAAAAACAAAATAAAGTCAAGTATTTGACTACTTGTAAGAGAATAATAGATGTTTTTTGATCAATCATTACCTCATTCTCAACAGGCATGGCCTGAGTGAAATACGATGTAATCGGTCATAAAAAAGCCGGCCTCATGGGCCGGCTTCGTCACAATCCTGAAAACTTATGCACTTTTTTTGCTCATTAATCAGCTTAAGAAATAAGTATATAAATTAATAAGTTGGCGCGATTTTTTTAAAGGATTGCAAAAATGGTGCACAGGTTATCCACAGATCCTAAACAACCGCATTCTCTTCGCTCGGTGCTGGTGCAACCACTGACCCCATAGCGAGTTGCGTTGCTTCATTCCAGGCCGCGACCCGGTCATTAAGCGCTGCGATGGCGCGTGGGCCCGTGCCCTCGGCATACATAGGTTCGCCAATAACTAACTCAATGGTGCCCGGCTTTTTCGCCCAACCTTCTTTTGGCCAGTACTTGCCTGCGTTGTGTGCAATGGGCAGCACCGGCAGGTTTGCATTCACGGCCAGCGCTGTGCCACCTCGGGAGAACTTGCCAATCTGCCCAAAAGGAACGCGAGTACCTTCCGGAAAGATCAACACCCATACGCCATCCTTGAGCAGTTCATGGCCTCTTTTGGCGACATGCTTGAGTGCCGCTTTTGGATTGTCACGATTGATCGCAATCGGCCGTAGCATCGCCATCGCCCAACCGAAGAACGGGACGTACAACAGCTCACGCTTGAGCACCTGGCTCAGAGGTTCGAAGTGCGCCGAGAGGAAGAAGGTTTCCCAGGTGCTCTGGTGATTGGACAGAATCACACAGGGCTGTAGCGGGATATTTTCCTGACCTTTTACTTCGACATGAATGTTCAAAAACACCCGCGTCAGCCACAACGCACAGCGGCACCAGTACACGTTGATAAAACGGTAGCGGGCGCGGAAAGGCAAAAACGGGGCGACAAAGAAACTCAGTGTGCACCACAGAAGAGAAGTGGTGCACAACAGCAGGTAAAAGAAGAAGGTTCTGATTGCCTGCATGATCGACATAGGAGCTTTTACCGTTGCGGGCGATGCCCGTCTATTTACAAGTGTGGATAAGTTCTGCGGCAACCGCCGCCAGATCGTCAAAAACCAGAGTGCCTGGGGGCAAAGGGTTCCCCATTGTTTTGAGACCTTTACCGGTCTTTACCAAAACTGGTTGAGAGTCGACGGCCAGCGCCGCCTCCAAGTCACCCTTACTATCGCCAACAAACCAGATGCCCGCCAGATCTACCGCGTAATGATGGGCAATCGCTTTGAGCATGCCCGGTTTTGGTTTGCGGCAATCGCAGCCTTCATCCGGACCGTGTGGACAAAAAACGATCAGGCCGACTTCACCACCCTGCTCTGCCACCAGATGGCGCAAGCGCGCGTGCATGGCTTCGAGTGAGGCGACATCGTAAAACCCGCGGGCAACGCCGGACTGGTTAGTGGCGACGGCCACCGTCCAGCCGGCCTTGCTCAGGCGTGCAATAGCCTCGATCGAGCCCGGAAGGGGAATCCACTCCTCCACCGACTTGATGTAAGCGTCGGAGTCATGATTGATTACCCCGTCCCGGTCCAGAATCAGCAGCTTCAAGCCTTGCCCCTTCAACATCATCCCAGCAGCGAAATGTCGGCAACGCCCAGGAACAGGCCGCGTAAGCGAGCCAGCAAGGCATAACGATTGGCGCGTACGCTGGCATCTTCAGCATTGACCATCACGGCTTCGAAGAACGCATCGACTGGCTCGCGCAACGCAGCCAAACGAGCCAGTGCTTCACTGTACTGACGCGCTGCGGCCATCGGTTGCACCGCTTGGTCCGCTTGCTGAATCGCCGAGTACAACGAAAACTCGTGCGCGTTATCGAAGTATTTAGGTTCGACGGTGCTGGCGATATTGCCTTGCGCCTTGCTCAACAGGTTCGACACACGCTTGTTCACCGCCGCCAACGCGGAAGCTTCAGGCAGCTTGCGGAAGGCTTGCACCGCTTGAACCCGCTGATCGAAATCAAGGGCTGAAGCCGGTTGCAGAGCCCGTACCGACAGATACGTAGCGACTTCGACACCTTCATCTTCGTAACGCGCACGCAGGCGGTCGAAGATGAACTCCAGCACTTGTTCGGCCAGGCCGGCAGGTTTGATCTTCGCACCGAACTGAGTCACGGCGAAGGTCACGGTCTGCACCAGATCGAGGTCCAGCTTCTTGTCGATCAGGATCCGCAGCACGCCCAACGCAGCGCGGCGCAGTGCATACGGGTCTTTGCTGCCGGTGGGCAACATGCCGATACCGAAGATGCCGACCAGCGTGTCGAGCTTGTCGGCCATGGCGACGGCTGCACCGGTCAGAGTGGTTGGCAGTTCGGCGCCAGCACCACGAGGCATGTATTGCTCGTTCAGTGCCAGTGCGACGTCTTCAGGCTCGCCGTCGGCCAAGGCGTAGTAATAACCGGCAACACCCTGCATTTCAGGGAATTCGCCGACCATCTCGGTCGCCAGATCGCACTTGGACAGCAAACCTGCACGTGCTGCGCGCTTGGCATCGCCACCAATGCGGGGGGCGATGAAGGCAGCCAGTTTCGATACGCGCTCGGCTTTATCGAAAACACTGCCTAACTGGGCCTGGAACACTACGTTTTGTAGGCGCAGATTGAAGGTTTCCAGCTTCTGCTTCTTGTCTTGCTTGAAGAAGAATTCGGCGTCGGTCAACCGTGGGCGAACCACTTTTTCGTTGCCGGAAATGATTTGCGCCGGGTCTTTGCTCTCAATGTTGGCCACGGTGATGAAGCGTGGCAGCAACTTACCGTCGGCATCCAGCAGGCAGAAATACTTCTGGTTGTCCTGCATGGTAATGATCAGTGCTTCTTGCGGCACGTCGAGGAAGCGTTCTTCGAACGAGCACACCAGCGGCACAGGCCATTCGACCAGCGCGGTGACTTCATCGAGCAGGCTTGGCGGCACAATCGCGGTGCCTTCCTGCAGTGTTGCCAGTTCGGCGACGCGCTTGCTGATCAGCTCACGACGCTCGGCGAAGTCAGCCAATACGTGGGCGCCACGCAAGTCTTGCAGGTAGTTGGCAGGCGAAGTGATGCGCACGCTTTCCGGGTGATGGAAACGGTGACCACGGGAGTCACGGCCTGCGGTCTGAGCAAGGATGGTGCAATCGACCACTTGATCGCCAAACAGCATGACCAGCCATTGGGTTGGACGCACGAACTCTTCTTTGCGCGCACCCCAGCGCATGCGCTTGGGGATCGGTAGGTCGTTCAGAGAGTCTTCAACGATGGTTGGTAGCAGACTCGTCGTCGGCTTGCCGACGATGTTCTGACTGAACCGCAACTTCGGCCCGCTCCGATCGATCTCGCTCAGTTCTACGCCGCACTTCTTGGCGAAGCCCAGTGCGGCTTGAGTCGGATTGCCTTCAGCATCGAAGGCGGCCTGGCGTGGTGGACCGTCGAGGTTGACGCTGCGATCCGCTTGTTGCGTAGCGAGTTGGGTAATCAGTACGGCCAGACGACGCGGCGCAGCGTAGACCTGTTTGGCGCTGTAGCTGAGGCCAGCGGCCTGCAAGCCTTTTTCGATGCCCGCGAGGAACGCGTCACCCAGAGCGCCAAGGGCTTTGGGTGGCAGTTCTTCGGTGCCCAATTCAACCAGGAAATCTCGAGCACTCATTGTGCAGCCTCCAGCTTAGCCAACACTTCATCACGTAAATCGGGGGGTGCCATCGGGAAGCCCAGCTTGGCTCGGGCTTGCAGATAGCTCTGCGCTACCGAACGGGCCAACGTCCGTACCCGCAGGATGTACTGCTGACGCGCGGTGACCGAAATCGCCCGACGTGCATCCAGCAGGTTGAAGGTGTGCGAGGCCTTGAGGACCATTTCGTAGCTTGGTAATGGCAGCTGGAGCTCAATCAGGCGACTGGCTTCGCTCTCATAGAAATCAAACAGTTCAAACAGTTTCTCAACGTTGGCGTGTTCGAAGTTGTAAGTCGATTGCTCGACCTCGTTCTGGTGGAACACATCGCCGTAGGTCACTTTGCCGAACGGGCCGTCGGTCCAGACCAGGTCATAGACCGAATCCACACCTTGCAGGTACATGGCCAGGCGTTCCAGACCGTAGGTGATTTCACCGGTCACCGGGTAGCACTCAATGCCGCCTGCTTGCTGGAAGTAGGTGAACTGGGTGACTTCCATGCCATTGAGCCAGACTTCCCATCCCAGACCCCAGGCGCCAAGCGTTGGCGATTCCCAGTTGTCTTCGACGAAACGAATGTCATGCACGAGTGGATCAAGGCCAACGTGCTTCAGGGAGCCGAGGTACAGCTCCTGGAAGTTGTCCGGGTTAGGCTTCAATACCACCTGGAATTGGTAGTAATGCTGCAAGCGGTTCGGGTTTTCGCCGTAGCGGCCATCAGTCGGGCGTCGGCTGGGCTGCACATAAGCGGCGTTCCAGGTTTCCGGGCCGATGGCGCGCAGAAACGTAGCGGTATGGAATGTGCCGGCGCCGACTTCCATATCGTAGGGCTGAAGCACCACACAACCTTGCTCGGCCCAGTATTGTTGAAGGGCGAGGATCAAGTCTTGGAAGGTACGCACGGCTGGCGTAGGCTGGCTCACGAAATTCACCTGTGCTGGGGCTGCGATTTAAAGAGCGGGAGTATACCCGATTCGGCCGCACCTCCACCCTTGGAGCCTTATGCCACGCTGCTTTTGGTGCAACGAAGATCCGCTATACATCGCTTATCACGATCAAGAGTGGGGCGTGCCGTTGCGCGATGCGCAGAAACTCTTCGAGTTGCTATTGCTCGAAGGGTTCCAGGCCGGTCTTTCCTGGATCACGATTTTAAAGAAACGCGCACGCTATCGTGAAGTCTTGTTCGGCTTCGATGTGCAGCGCGTGGCGCAGATGAGCGACGCTGAAATCGAAGCGCTGATGCTCGACCCCGGCATCATTCGCAACCGCCTCAAACTCAATGCCGCCCGGCGTAACGCGCAGGCCTGGCAAGCCCTGGAAGACCCGGTGGAATGGCTTTGGTCGTTTGTGGACGGGCAGCCAAAAATCAATCACTTCGAGGGTCGCAGCCAGGTTCCGGCCGTCACTCCTGAAGCTGAAGCGATGAGCAAAGCCCTGAAAAAAGCTGGCTTCACGTTTGTCGGACCCACGATTTGCTACGCCTTCATGCAGGCCGCAGGCATGGTCATGGATCACACCCTTGAGTGTGATCGATACGCCGTCTTGAGCCGCTGATGGTTACAATAGCGGCCTTGCGAATTCGGGAGTGATCTGTGGATAAGTTCAAAGGCGCCCTTTTGGTCGGGCTTTTGCGGCTATTTGCCCTGTTGCCATGGCGAGTGGTGCAGTGGGTCGGTACGTCCATCGGCTGGTTGATGTGGAAACTGCCCAACCGTTCGCGCGAAATAGCGCGTATCAACCTGTCCAAGTGTTTCCCTGAGCTGGACGCTGGCGAACGTGAGAGTCTGGTTGGCCGCAGTCTCATGGACATCGGCAAGACGTTCACCGAAAGCGCCTGCGCCTGGATCTGGCCCGCTCAGAAATCAATCGATCTGGTGCGTGAAGTCGAAGGGCTTGAAGTGCTGGAAGCCGCGCTGGCCTCAGGCAAGGGCGTGGTTGGCATCACCAGCCACTTGGGCAACTGGGAAGTGCTTAACCACTTCTATTGCAGCCAGTGCAAACCGATCATTTTTTACCGGCCGCCGAAACTCAAGGCGGTGGACGATCTGCTGCGCAAACAGCGTGTGCAACTGGGCAATCGCGTGGCGGCCTCGACCAAAGAAGGCATCCTCAGCGTTATCAAGGAAGTGCGCAAAGGCGGTTCAGTGGGTATTCCGGCAGATCCCGAGCCCGCTGAGTCTGCAGGTGTGTTCGTGCCCTTCTGCGCGACCCAGGCGTTGACCAGCAAGTTTGTGCCCAACATGTTGGCCGGAGGTAAAGCAGTGGGCGTTTTTCTGCATGCGATCCGTCTGGCCGATGGTTCCGGTTACAAGGTGATCCTCGAAGCGGCCCCCGAGGCGATGTACAGCACTGACACGCAAACGTCCGCGGCGGCCATGAGTCAGGTTGTCGAGAAGTACGTGCGGGCTTACCCCAGCCAGTACATGTGGACGATGAAGCGTTTCAAAAAGCGTCCACCGGGCGAAAAGCGCTGGTATTGAAGGCTGCCAGCTGTGGATAACTGCTGCAATTGAAGTTATCCACAGTCTTGGCAACCACTTTCCAGTGATTCGATCATGGGATTGTCCCGTACCGGCCTTTCCAATTGATCGGTGCCGCTGATTAAAAAAAGCTCAAGCCGACCTGAAACAGCCGCTCTACGTCGCGGATATATTTTTTATCCACAAGGAACAGAATCACGTGGTCGCCGGACTTGATCACCGTGATGTCGTGGGCGATCAGCACTTCTTCAGCGCGAATGATTGCGCCGATGGTAGTGCCTGGCGGCAGTGTGATGTCACGGATGGCGCGACCGATGACCTTGCTCGACCTGGCATCACCATGGGCGACGGCTTCAATGGCTTCGGCTGCACCACGACGCAATGAATGCACGCTGACAATGTCGCCACGGCGAACGTGAGTCAGCAAGGTGCCGATAGTCGCCAGTTGCGGGCTGATCGCGATATCGATCTCGCCGCCCTGTACCAGATCCACATACGCCGGGTTGTTGATGATGGTCATCACTTTGCGTGCGCCGAGGCGTTTGGCCAACAGCGAGGACATGATATTGGCCTCGTCATCGTTGGTCAGCGCCAGGAACAGATCGACTTCGGCGATGTTTTCTTCCAGCAGTAAATCCCGGTCCGACGCGCTGCCCAGCAGGACCACGGTGTTATCCAGGGTTTCCGAAAGGTGACGACAGCGGGCCGGGTTCATCTCGATGATCTTGACCTGATAGCGACTTTCGATGGCTTCGGCCAGCCGTTCACCGATATGCCCGCCGCCCGCGATGACGATGCGTTTGTAGCTTTCATCCAGGCGGCGCATCTCGCTCATGACGGCGCGGATGTTCGCTTTGGCCGCGATGAAAAACACCTCGTCATCCACTTCAATGACGGTATCGCCTTGGGGGGCTATCGGCCGGTCACGGCGGAAAATCGCGGCGACCCGGGTGTCGACGTTAGGCATGTGTTCGCGCAACTGACGCAGCTGTTGGCCGACCAGCGGCCCGCCGTAGTACGCCTTGACCGCCACCAACTGGGCCTTGCCGCCAGCAAAATCGATCACTTGCAGCGCGCCGGGGTATTCGATCAGGCGCTTGATGTAGTTGGTCACCACCTGTTCCGGACTGATCAGCACGTCCACGGGGATCGCGTCGTTATTGAACAGACCGGCACGGGTCAGGTAGGCCGCTTCGCGCACGCGGGCGATTTTGGTCGGGGTCTTGAACAGGGTGTAAGCAACCTGACAGGCGAGCATGTTGGTCTCGTCGCTGTTGGTCACCGCCACCAACATATCGGCATCATCCGCGCCGGCCTGACGCAGCACCGTGGGGAACGAACCGCGGCCCTGAACGGTACGGATATCAAGGCGATCGCCCAGATCACGCAAGCGATCGGCGTCGGTGTCGACCACGGTGATGTCATTCGCTTCACCGGCCAAATGTTCAGCCAGCGTACCGCCGACCTGTCCTGCGCCGAGGATGATGATTTTCATCGTTCACTCCTTGAAACGAGTTAGCACGGCAAACCCGATGCAGGAGCGCGCTTGCAGCTACGCGCCCCCGCCGTGATCGGCTGCGTATGCGTAGCAGTCGGGAAAATATTGGATTCACCACCGGAGGAAGGTCGTGCCGACCTTATCGCAGGCAAGCCAGCTCCTACAGGATCCGGCATTACACAGCCGCGATCTTGATCAGCTTGGCATAGTAGAAGCCATCGTGGCCGCCTTCCTGGGCAAGCAGCTGGCGACCGTGCGGTTGTTTCAGGCCGGGCGGCTGTTGCCCGAGCTGACCGGCGATGTCCAGTTCGCGCGCGCCGGGTGTGCGAGCCAGGAACGCCTCGATTACTTCGGTGTTTTCCATCGGCAGCGTCGAGCAGGTGGCGTACAGCAGGATGCCGCCGACTTCCAGCGTCGGCCAAAGCGCGTCGAGCAATTCGCCCTGGAGCGTGGCGAGCGCGGGAATGTCGTCAGCCTGACGCGTGAGCTTGATATCCGGGTGGCGACGGATCACGCCCGTCGCCGAACACGGCGCATCGAGCAGGATGCGTTGGAACGGTTTACGGTCCCACCATTGGCCTGTGTCACGGGCATCGGCAGCGATCAGCTCGGCGTTCAGGCCCAGGCGATCAAGGTTTTCCCGGACGCGGACCAGGCGTTTGGCCTCCAGATCCACCGCGACCACACCTGCAAGCAATGGCTGTACTTCCAGCAGATGGCAGGTTTTGCCGCCAGGGGCGCAGCACGCGTCGAGTACGCGTTGGCCGGGGACCAATTGCAGCAGGTCGGCAGCCAATTGCGCGGCTTCGTCCTGCACGCTGATCCAGCCTTCGGCGAAGCCAGGCAGGGTGCGCACATCGCACGGTTCGTTCAGCACAATACCGTCCTGGCTGAAGACGCAGGCGTGGGCTTCGATCCCGACGTTTTGCAGCATCTGCAGGTACGTATCGCGGCTGTGGTGACGGCGATTGACCCGCAGGATCATCGGCGGATGGGCATTGTTGGCCGCGCAGATCGCTTCCCACTGCTCTGGCCAATACGCCTTCAACGCTTTTTGTAGCCAGCGTGGGTGCGCAGTGCGGACCACGGGGTCATGTTCCAGCTCGGCCAGAAGTGCTTCGCTTTCCCGTTGGGCGCGACGCAGTACGGCATTCAGCAACGCCTTGGCCCAAGGCTTTTTCAGCTTGTCGGCGCACCCGACTGTTTCACCGATGGCGGCGTGGGCCGGGATGCGCGTGTAGAGCAACTGATAGAGGCCGACCAACAACAATGCCTCGACATCGGCATCGACGCTTTTGAAGGGCTTTTGCAGGAGTTTTGCCGCCAGTGCGGACAGTCGTGGCTGCCAGCGAGCAGTACCGAAGGCCAGGTCTTGAGTCAAACCGCGATCACGGACCTCGACTTTATCCAGCTGGGTGGGCAGCGAACTGTTCAGCGAGGCTTTGCCATTGAGGACGGCGGCCAATGCTTTGGCGGCAGCGAGACGCGGGTTCATTGGCCGTGCACCGTCTGCTCGGGCGCAATGACACCCAGCACCGTGCCAACAGCGAATTTCTCACGACGGCTGTTGAACAGGTCCGCGAAGTTCAGCGCTTTGCCCCCCGGCAATTGCAGGCGCGTCAGGCGCAAGGCCTGTTGGCCGCAGGCGACAATCAAGCCGTCCTTGCTGGCGCCGAGGATTTCACCCGGTGCGCCCTGCCCGTCGTCGAGACTGGCTGCCAGCACTTTCAGGGCTTCGCCATTGAGTGTGCTGTGGCAGATCGGCCAAGGATTGAACGCCCGCACCAGACGCTCCAGCTCAATAGCCGGACGGCTCCAGTCGACGCGCGCTTCGTCTTTGTTCAGCTTGTGAGCGTAGGTCGCTAGGGTGTCGTCTTGGACTTCACCCTGCAACGTGCCATCGGCCAGCCCGGCGATGGCTTGAATCACTGCGGGCGGGCCGAGCTCGGCGAGCCGGTCATGCAGGCTGCCACCGGTGTCCTCGGCAGTGATCGGGGTCGTGACTTTGAGCAGCATTGGCCCGGTGTCCAGGCCTGCTTCCATACGCATTACCGTTACGCCGCTCTCGGCATCGCCGGCTTCTATCGCACGCTGAATCGGTGCGGCACCACGCCAGCGTGGCAGCAGCGAAGCGTGGCTGTTGATGCAGCCCAGGCGGGGAATATCGAGCACCACTTGCGGCAGGATCAGGCCATAGGCGACCACCACCAGCAAGTCGGGCTTGAGCGCGGCCAGCTCAGCTTGAGCGTCAGCATCACGCAGGGTTGGCGGTTGCAATACGGCGATACCGTGCTGCTCAGCCAGCTGTTTGACCGGGCTCGGCATCAGCTTTTGCCCACGGCCAGCCGGGCGATCAGGCTGGGTGTAGACCGCAATCACTTGATGGGGGCTGGCGAGCAAAGCCTTGAGGTGTTCGGCGGCAAATTCCGGGGTGCCGGCGAAGACGATGCGCAGTGGCTCAGTCATGGGCTTCTCGATAAAGGAAATACACAGACGTGTAGGAGCGGGCTTGCCCGCGAAGGCCGCAACCCGGTGTGCCTGATGTGGACCATGTTGCCTGGTTCGCAGACAAGTCAGCGCCTACAGGTTGAAGGATTTGAGTCGGGTCAGGCGTTCTGCTTGTGCAGCTTTTCCAGCTTCTTCTTGATCCTGTCGCGCTTGAGGGTGGACAGGTAATCGACAAATAATTTGCCGTTCAGGTGATCGCATTCATGCTGGACACACACCGCCAGCAAACCCTCTGCGATCAGCTCATAGGGCTGACCGTCCCGGCCTAGAGCCCTGATTTTGACTTTCTGTGGGCGGTCGACGTTTTCATAGAAGCCTGGTACTGAGAGGCAGCCTTCTTGATACTGCTCCACCTCGTCGGTCAGGATGTCGAACTCGGGGTTGATGAACACCCGTGGATCGCTACGATCTTCGCTAAGGTCCATGACCACGACACGCTTGTGCACGTTGACCTGAGTTGCAGCCAAACCAATGCCTGGCGCTTCGTACATGGTTTCAAACATGTCGTCGACCAACTGGCGAATGCCGTCGTCTACCACTGCCACAGGTTTGGCGATGGTGCGCAGGCGCGAATCGGGAAATTCGAGGATGTTTAAAATAGCCATATACGTTAGAGCTGCACTTGTAGGGTAAAGTCCAAAATCGGCTGCCGGGTTTCGCCGGTTAGAGCTGGCAACCTTGCAAAACCTGAGCCTCTGGGGCTCTTAGTGTTTCACGCGAAGCCATATGATAAAGGGATTCACCGCATGAGGAAATCACTACTCGCCCTGCTGCTGTTGGCCTCTACCGGCCTTTGTCAGGCGCAAGTGCAGCTCAGGGAAGGACATCCACAGAATTACACCGTCGTCCAAGGTGACACGCTTTGGGACATTTCCGGCAAATTTTTGCGCGAGCCATGGAAGTGGAAGGAGATCTGGAAGGCCAATCCGCAGATCGCCAACCCTGACCTGATCTACCCGGGCGACTTATTGTCCCTGGTGTATGTCGATGGCCAGCCGCGGATGGTACTCAACCGTGGTGCTTCACGTGGCACCATCAAGCTGTCGCCCCGGATTCGTACCACGCCGATGGCCGAAGCGATCCCAAGCATTCCGCTGGCCGCGATCAATAGTTTTCTGCTCAACAACCGCATCATCGATGACCCCGCCGATTTCCAGAAAGCCCCGTACATCGTCGCCGGTAACGCCGAACGCGTGCTCAGCGGCATGGGTGACCGGATCTACGCGCGGGGCAAATTAGACCCTGAGCACACCGCCTATAACCTCTTCCGTCAGGGCAAAACCTACACGGACCCGTTGACCGGGCAGTTTCTCGGGATTAACGCCGATGACATCGGCAGCGGTGAAATCGTTGCCCACGAAGGCGATGTCGCGACCCTGGTGTTGCAGCGTTCGACCCAGGAAGTGCGTCTCGGCGACCGGCTATTCATCAGCGAAGAGCGGCCAATCAACTCGACTTTCATGCCCAGCTCACCTCAGACCGAAGTTAACGGCCTGATCATCGATGTGCCGCGCGGAGTGACCCAGATCGGTGAACTCGATGTGGTGACGCTGGATCGGGGTAAGAGCGATGGGCTGGCCGAAGGCAATGTGCTGGCTATTTACAAGACCGGCGAAGTCGTTCGTGATCGGGTGACGGGTGAGCAAGTGAAGGTCCCGGATGAGCGCGCGGGATTGGTGATGGTTTTTCGCACTTATGAAAAGCTCAGCTATGGTTTGGTACTGAATGCCACGCGTTCTTTAGCGGTCATGGACAAGGTGCGGAACCCGTAAAGCTATGTGTCGAAATAGGGTCATGTCTGTCCACCGGACATGAACTTATCAAATAGTTACTAACAGAGTTATCCACAGGTTGTCCGGCTGTTAACGGGGCGCTACAGATCAAGGAAGATCTATGCCGCTGTTCGATACTGCTGCGTCCTCACCTGCCGAACTTGAAGCGCGCTTACGTGTGCATCGTCTGCCTGAGGTGGGGCCAAAACGCTTTCATAAGCTAATCAATGCCTTTGGTTCGGCGTCGGCCGCACTCAGCGCTCCTGCCAGCGCCTGGCGTGCCTTGGGCTTGCCAAGCGCCAGCGCCGAAGCCCGGCGCAGCCCACAAGTCCGCGATGGCGCCAGTGCTGCTTTGGCTTGGCTTGAGCGTCCCGGTCAGCATTTACTGATGTGGGACGACCCCACCTACCCTGCACTGCTGGCTGAAATTGCCGATGCACCGCCGTTGCTGTTTGTGGCCGGTGACCCGAGCATTCTTGAGCGTCCGCAGTTGGGAATGGTCGGCAGTCGACGCGCTTCCAAGCCTGGACTGGATACGGCCACAGCCTTCGCCCGAAGCCTGGCGGGCGCCGGTTTTGTCATCACCAGCGGCCTCGCGCTGGGTATCGATGGTGCCGCGCATCAAGGTGCTTTGGACGTTGGTGGGCAGACAATTGGCGTCTTGGGCACGGGCATCGAAAATTTTTATCCACAGCGCCATCGTCAGTTGGCAGCGACCATGAGTGCCCAAGGCAGTGCCGTGGTTTCCGAGTTCCCTCTGGACGCCGGGCCGCAGGCGAGCAACTTCCCACGCCGCAATCGAATCATCAGTGGATTGTCGCTGGGTGTGTTGGTGGTCGAGGCCAGCGTCGCCAGCGGTTCGTTGATCACCGCACGGCTGGCAGCGGAACAGGGCCGCGAGGTGTACGCGATTCCAGGCTCGATTCATCACCCCGGTGCCCGCGGGTGTCATCAACTGATTCGTGACGGTGCGGTGCTGGTCGAAACCGTCGAACACATTCTTGAAACCCTGCGCGGTTGGCAGAACATTGCCAGCCCTGCGGCCGCCTCTATCGCGCCCTTGCCGGCAACAACCGCTGCCAGACATCCCCTGCTTGATTTGTTGCATGCTGCGCCACACACCAGCGAAGGGTTGGCACTGTCGAGCGGCTGGCCGTTGCCAAAAGTATTAGCAGCGTTGACCGAGCTGGAACTGGATGGGCGCATCAGCAGTGAGGCAGGACGATGGTTTGGCCGTGCGCGCTGAGGTTAAACTGCCCGTAGCGTTTACCCGGAGAGAGAACAATGGTCAGCAGTTGGCGTGTGCAGCAAGCCGCACGAGAGATTCGAGCCGGTGCGGTGATTGCCTACCCAACCGAGGCGGTATGGGGGCTGGGCTGTGATCCCTGGAATGAAGAGGCGGTGTATCGGTTGCTGGCAATCAAATCCCGTCCTGTGGACAAAGGCCTGATTCTGGTGGCCGACAACATCCGCCAGTTCGACTTTCTCATGGAGGACTTTCCTGAAGTCTGGATCGATCGTATGGCCAGCACTTGGCCAGGCCCCAATACCTGGCTGGTGCCGCATCAGAACCTGCTGCCCGAATGGATCACTGGTATTCACGACACGGTGGCATTGCGCGTCAGCGATCACCCGCAGGTGCGTGAACTGTGTTCGCTGGTCGGACCGCTGATCTCGACATCCGCCAACCCGCTCGGGCGTCCGGCTGCCCGGACGCGTATTCGGGTTGAGCAGTATTTCCGTGGGGACATCGACTGGGTGCTCGGCGGCCTGCTGGGTGGGCGCAAGCACCCCAGTCTGATCCGTGACCTGGTGACCGGCGAGGTTGTTCGTCCAGGCTAGGGTTTTGGGCTTATGGAATCAGAATCGTTGAGCCTGTGGTGCGCCGGGCGCTGAGCTCGGTTTGCGCCTTGGCTGCGTCTTTCAAGGCGTAGCGCTGGACGTCACCCACCTTGACCTTGCCGCTGGTAAGCATCGCGAACAGCTCGTCGGCCATGCGTTGCAGGTTTTCGGGGTTGGCGTAAGTAGCCAGTGTTGGGCGAGTGACGTACAGCGAGCCTTTCTGCGCGAGAATTCCCAGGTTAACCCCGGCCACGGGCCCTGATGCGTTGCCGAAGCTGACCAACAAACCGCGCGGCGCCACGCAATCGAGCGACGTCAGCCACGTGTCTTGCCCCACACCGTCGTATACCACCGGGCATTTCTTGCCGTCGGTTAATTCCAGAACCCGTTTGACCACGTCTTCTTTGCTGTAATCGATGGTCGCCCATGCACCGAGTGCCTTGGCATGAGCGGCTTTTTCCGGCGAACTGACAGTCCCGATCAGCTTCACACCCAGGGCCTTGGCCCATTGGCAAGCCAGCGAACCGACGCCGCCAGCAGCGGCATGGAACAGCACCGTTTCACCACTCTTCACCGCATACGTCTGACGCAGCAGATATTGCACGGTCAGGCCTTTAAGCATCACCGCTGCAGCGTCTTCGAAGCTGATTGACTCCGGCAACTTCACCAGATTCGCGGCGGGAATCACGTGGATGTCACTGTATGCACCCAGTGGACCAACGCCGTATGCCACGCGGTCGCCGACCTTGAACTGGCTGACTTCGCTGCCGACCGCTTCAACCACACCCGCCCCTTCGGTCCCCAGGCCTGACGGCATGGATGGCGCCGGATACAGCCCGCTGCGGAAATAGGTGTCGATGAAATTGAGGCCAATCGCCTTGTTGCGCACGCAGACCTGCTGTGGGCCCGGTTCGGCAGGTTCGAAGTCCACATACTCAAGGACTTCAGGGCCACCCACGGTGCTGAATTGGATACGCTTTGCCATCTGTTCATCTCCGGTGATGAGTGGAAACAAAAAATACGGAAAAAGACTACTACGAAAAGGGCCATCGAACGCTCTCCCTTGATCTTCGTCAACTGCGGCGGCCATAACGCCGGTGGTATGCTACGCGCCAATTTGCCACCCCCCGTAACCCCGGTGGCTCAGTGATGTTTCAAGGTGACCCGATGACTACCCGCACCGAGGCCGTTAAAGCCTACCTGCTTGACCTGCAAGACCGGATTTGCAACGCATTGGAAGCCGAAGATGGCAGCGCCCGCTTCGTCGAAGATGCCTGGACTCGCCCGGCTGGCGGCGGTGGGCGTACCCGAGTCATCGAGAATGGCGGAGTGATCGAAAAAGGCGGGGTTAACTTCTCCCACGTATTCGGCACCGGCCTGCCACCGTCAGCCAGCGCCCATCGGCCCGAGCTGGCCGGGCGAGGTTTTGAGGCGTTGGGCGTGTCGCTGGTGATCCACCCGCACAACCCGCATGTACCGACTTCACACGCCAACGTGCGTTTTTTCATCGCCGAAAAAGAAGGCGAAGAGCCGGTCTGGTGGTTCGGCGGCGGTTTCGACCTGACGCCGTATTACGGGGTAGAAGAAGACTGTGTGCATTGGCACCGTGTCGCCGAGCAGGCCTGTGCGCGGTTTGGGGCCGATGTCTATCCGCGTTACAAGGCATGGTGCGACACCTACTTCCACATCAAACATCGCAACGAACCACGCGGTATTGGCGGCTTGTTTTTCGATGACCTGAACGAGTGGGATTTCGACACCAGCTTCGCCTTCCTGCGCGCGATTGGCGATGCGTACATCGAGGCCTATCTGCCGATCGTCCAGCGCCGCAAGGCCACGGCGTATACCGCGCAACAGCGGGAGTTTCAGGAGTTTCGTCGCGGCCGTTACGTCGAGTTCAATCTGGTCTATGACCGTGGCACACTGTTCGGCCTGCAATCAGGTGGGCGTACCGAGTCGATCCTGATGTCACTGCCGCCGCACGTGCGCTGGGGCTATGACTGGAAAGCCGAGCCCGGCACCGAAGAAGCCCGTCTGACCGAGTATTTCTTGCAGGATCGCGATTGGTTGGCGCAGGCCTGATACCGGGTCAAAATTCAGGAATCCCCATGGACCGCTACGTCGTTTTCGGTAACCCCATTGGTCACAGCAAATCGCCGTTGATCCATCGTCTGTTCGCCGAGCAGACCGGTCAGCAGCTCGATTACAGCACCTTGCTGGCGCCGCTGGACGATTTCATCGGCTGCGCTCAGGCGTTCTTTGAGCACGGCCAGGGCGCCAACGTCACCGTGCCGTTCAAGGAGCAGGCCTTTCGCTTGGCCGACAGCCTGACCGAGCGCGCACAGCGTGCGGGTGCCGTGAACACGTTGCGTAAGGGGGCCGATGGTCGACTGCTCGGCGATAACACCGATGGCGCGGGGTTGGTGCGGGATTTGAAGGTAAATGCCGGCGTCAGCTTGCAGGGCAAACGCATCCTTCTGCTCGGCGCGGGTGGTGCGGTACGGGGTGCGCTGGAGCCGCTGCTGGCTGAAAAACCGCTGGCGGTGGTGATCGCCAATCGCACCGTGGAAAAAGCCGAGTTGCTGGCCCATCAATTCGCCGACCTGGGGCCGGTGTCCGCCGCTGGTTTCAGTTGGCTGGCAGAGCCGGTAGACCTGATCATCAATGCCACTTCCGCCAGCCTCGCGGGTGAGCTGCCGCCGATTTCGCCAAGCCTTATTCTGCCGGGTCACACCGTCTGCTACGACATGATGTACGGCAAAGAGCCGACGCCATTCTGCCGCTGGGCCACCGAGCACGGCGCGGCCCACGTGCTGGACGGTCTGGGCATGCTCGCCGAGCAGGCTGCGGAGGCGTTCTATCTATGGCGCGGCGTTCGCCCGGATACGGGGCCTGTGCTGGCTGAGTTACGACGGCAGTTGGCCAGCGCCTGATGCCTGGGCGCCCGCCCGGTCACCGTTAATCCTCGAACAGAATCGGGCATTTCTCTGGTCCTTCGAGCTTGCGCAGTTCCTCGATCACTTGGGGCCGGGCGCGCCTGAGGGTCAGGCTGCGGCCATGGGCACGCAGGCGGCGGGCTTCCTGATGGAGCATTTCAACGCCTGAATAATCGATGAAGTTGATGTGTTGCGCATCGATCACCACGCGCGGCCCCTTACTGCGTTGCAGAATGACTTGCAGGTAATGGCTGGCGCCGAAAAAGATCGAGCCGCCGACCCGCAGGATATCGTCGTCGCCATCGCGCCACTGCTGGACCCGTGGTTGTGAGGTGCGCTTGAGGTAGAAGAACAGCGACGCCAGCACGCCCGCGTAAATCGCCGTTTGCAGCTCCAGCAACAGGGTCGCCAGGCAGGTCAGTGCCATCACCAGGAACTCTGGATGACTGACGCGGAACAGCGAGCGAATGCCGCGATGGTCGACCAATCCCCAGCAGATCAACAGGATCGATGCTGCCATGCTCGGGATCGGGATGTGTGCGATCAACGACGCCCCGGCCACCGCGAACAACGCCACCCACAGCGCCGAAAATACCCCGGCCAATGGCGAGCGAGCGCCGCCTTCGTAACTCAGGCCTGATCGAGTAAAGGAGCCGGAGGACAGATAGCCCGAGAACAAGGCGCCCACCATGTTGGACAGGCCTTGGGCGCGAAGTTCTTGATTGGCGTTGAGCAATTGTTGCGAGCGTGCGGACAGCGAGCGGGCAATCGACAAGCTGGTGACCAGCCCGAGCATGCCTACTGCCACGGCACTGGGCAGGAGTTTCAGAGCCAGCTCCAGGTCCAGCGGTAATGCACTGAACGGCGGCAAATGCCCAACGAAGGCGCTGACCAACTTAACGTGGCCGAACATCGCGGGCCACAGCCAGACCAACACACTCCCGGCCACCAGGGTGATCAGCAGCGTCGGCCAACGGGGCACCAGGTATTTCAGAAACGCGCCCAGGCCCAGGGTTATGGCGCCTAGCATCAACGAGGGGTGGTCGATCTCGCCCCGATGCTCAAGCAGCGTCATCAGGCTTCGAAGCGCGGTAGTCTGGCCGCTGAGTTCCAGGCCGAACAAATTAGGCAGTTGCCCCAACGCAATCACCACGGCGGCGCCCAAGGTAAAGCCCAGCACCACCGAATGTGAAACGAAGTTCACCACAGCGCCAAAGCGCAGCAGCCCCAGCAGCCATTGAAAGATCCCGGCGAGAAAGGTTAGCAACAGGATCAGGGTGATGTAGTCCTGGCTGCCCGGAGCCGCCATGGGACTGATGCTGGCGTACAGCACGATAGAGATCGCCGCAGTGGGTCCGCAGATCAAGTGCCACGACGAGCCCCACAGGCAGGCGATCAGCACCGGAACGATGGCCGCGTACAGACCGTATTCAGGCGGCAAGCCGGCGATCAGGGCGTAAGCGATGGATTGCGGCAGCGCTAGAATCGCTCCGCTCAGCCCCACCACGGCATCACGACCGACGCTGGCGCGGGTCTGCCGGGGCAGCCATTCGAGGAACGGCAAAAATTTGTGGCGATTGAGCCAACCCATGAAACTCTCGGTAATTTTGCAGAGGCGTAAGGGTGAGGTTTTAGCGATGTGGGCGCAAGTGAAGGTGACCGCTGCGCGCTTCTACAGGGAAATGCGATCTACTGTAGAAGCGCGCTTGCCCGCGATAAGCCCAAAGGGCTTTAAAGCGTGGCTTTTACCGCCGTCAGTGCATCCTTCTCGTCGAGGGTTTTCACCCCGTCGAGCCATTTATCCAGGACTGCCGGGTTGGCTTTGATCCAGGCCTTGGCCGCTTCAGTGTTGGTGATTTTCTTGTTAACCACCTCGGCCATGATGCTGTTCTCCATTTCCTGGGTGAAGCTCAGGTTGGTCAGCAACTTGCCTACGTTCGGACAGGCCTGGCTGTAGCCCTTGCGGGTCAGGGTATAAACGCTGCCGGTGTCACCGAAATAAGCCTCGCCACCTTTGAGGTAGTGCATTTTCAGCTGCACGTTCATCGGGTGCGGGGTCCAGCCGAGGAACACCACGAAGCTTTGTTTCTTCACGTTGCGACTGACTTCAGCCAACATCGCCTGCTCACTGGACTCAACCAGTTTCCACTGGCCCAGGTCGAATTCGTTCTTTTTGATGATCGATTGCAGCGACAGGTTGGCCGGTGCGCCGGAGCCGATGCCATACAGCTTCTTGCCGAACTTGTCGGCAAACTTGTTCAGGTCGGCAAAGTTATGCACACCCGCGTCCCAGACATAGTCCGGCACGGCGAGGGTGAATTCGGTGCCGTCCAGGTTCTTGGCCAACTGTGTGACATCGCCATTGGCCACGAACTTGTCGTAAAAGCCTTGTTGCGCAGGCATCCAGTTGCCGAGGAAGACATCCACCTGGCCATCCTTGAGCCCACCGTATGCAATCGGTACCGCGAGCGTGTCGACCTTGGCCTTGTAACCCATGCCGTCCAGCAAGACGCTGGCGATGGCGTTGGTCGCGGCGATATCGCTCCAGCCCGGATCCGCCATTTTTACCGTGCTGCAACTCTGCTCGGCATAAGCGGAAACGCTGCCCAATGCCATGAAACCGACCGCAAGTGTTGTGGATAACTTCATCATGAGTGTGCCCCTTTGGTTTTTTTAGTCTTGGCAGGGTTAGGGTTGTGGATAACGTGCTTTGCGTTCCAAGTCATCAAGGTCGATGTGGTTACGCATGTATTGCTGACTGGCGTCTACCAGCGGCTGGTGATCCCAGCTCTTCAGCTTGCCGATGGCCAACGACTGCGCGACAAAGCGCCGCCGACGTTGACTGGCGAGCACTTGTTGGTGGATCGCCGGTATGTCCCACTTGGCCCGTGCTTCGGCCAGAAAATCAGCGAACAGTTGCTGATGCGCCGGTGACTGGCTCAGCTCTTCGCGTTCTTGCGGATCATTGTTCACATCAAACAGCAGGCAAGGGTCCTGTTCCGAATAGATGAATTTATAGGCGCCACGTCGAATCATCATCAACGGACCGATCGTGCCTTCGGCCATGTATTCGCCAAACACTTCGTCATGCCCCGGCTCACCCCGCAAATGGGGGACCAGTGAGCGACCGTCTAACGGCAGGCCGGCTTCCAGTTCGCCCTCGGCCAGCGCAACGAAGGTTGGCAGTAAGTCGGCGGTGGACACCGCAGCGCTGACCCGACCCGCCGTGAACTGCCCCGGCGCGTAGACCAGCAGTGGTACGCGGGCTGACATCTCGAACCAGTGCATTTTGTACCAGAGGCCGCGCTCGCCCAGCATGTCGCCGTGGTCGCCCGAGAACACGATAATGGTGTCGTCGGCCAGACCGGTGTCTTCGAGGGTTTGCAGGAGCTTGCCGACATTGCTATCGATGTAACTGCACGCCCCGAAATAGGCGCGGCGCGCATCGCGAATCTTATCCACAGGCATCGGCTTGTCCCACAGGTCGTAGACCTTGAGCAGACGTTGCGAGTGCGGGTCTTGCCCGGCTTGATCGGCATGCGGTCGCGGCAGCGGGATGTCTTCGTCGCGGTACATGTCCCAGAAGGTTTTCGGGATGGTGTACGGGTCGTGAGGGTGGGTCATGGACACGGTCAGGCAGAACGGCTGATCACCCTCTTCGCGGATGTGATCGAACAAATATTGCTGGGCCTTGAACACCACCTCTTCGTCGAAATCCAGCTGATTGGTGCGCACGCAGGGACCGGCTTGCAGCACCGACGACATGTTGTGATACCAGCTTGGCCGCACATCCGGCTCGTCCCAGTTCACTGACCAGCCATAGTCAGCCGGGTAAATGTCGCTGGTCAGGCGTTCTTCATAGCCGTGTAACTGGTCCGGCCCGCAAAAGTGCATCTTGCCGGACAGCGCGGTCTTATAGCCGAGGCGACGCAGGTAATGGGCATAGGTCGGTACATCGGCCGGGAAATCAGCGGC
This sequence comes from Pseudomonas sp. 5C2, assembly GCF_034314155.1. Classification (NCBI taxonomy): domain Bacteria; kingdom Pseudomonadati; phylum Pseudomonadota; class Gammaproteobacteria; order Pseudomonadales; family Pseudomonadaceae; genus Pseudomonas; species Pseudomonas sp. 5C2. The sequence continues at coordinate 1,083,806 of NZ_JAVIWH010000003.1, forward strand.
GTTGTCATAGGCGCCGATCTTGCTCGGCAGTTGGCCGCTGACCAGGGTGAAACGCGAGGGCGCGCACAGCGGACTGTTGCAATAGGCAGCATCGAATACCACGCCTTCGGCGGCGAGGTGGCTCAGATTGGGCATTTTGATAGGAGATGAGGCGTAAAACGGCAACATCGGCGCGGCCATTTGATCGGCCATGATGAAAAGAATGTTCTTGCGCTTCATGTATTCGCGGCATTCCATAGTGGATATTTATGCGAGAGTGCTGCGCTTGAGGATGCGACCCACAGGTTTAGTGGTAAAGCCCATGCAAAACAATACCTAGGATAAGCTCAGCTTATGTATGAAGCTCTTGGTGATCTTTCACTGGATCTGCTGCGTGCTTTTGAGGCCGCCGCGAGACAGCGCAGCTTTACCGCGGCGGCTGTTGAGCTGGGCACCACGCAGCCTGCCGTCAGCCAGCAAATAAAACGCCTGGAAGAACAGCTTGCTACACGGTTGTTCGACCGCATCTATCGGGGCATCGAGCTGACAGAGGCGGGCGAGGTGCTGTTCGGTTATGTGCAAGCCGGGTTGCAGTCCATCGAGGGCGGGCTAAATGCCGTCACCGCCCAGCGCCAACATGAGGTGCTGCAGGTCGCCACGGACTTTGCGTTTGCCGCCTATTGGTTGATGCCGCGTCTGCATCGGTTTCACCAGGCCAATCCGGATGTGGACGTCAGCTTGGTCACCAGTGAGCGTAGTTACAACATGTTGCGCGCCGATGTCGACGTCGCGGTGCTGTTCGGCGATGGGCGTTTCAAGCAGGGTGAAAGCCGTTGGTTGTTCAGCGAAGAAGTGTTCCCGGTGTGCAGCCCGCAATTGCTGGCCGGGCGTTCCCTGCCCTTGCCCACTGATGCGCTGCTGGAGCTTCCACTGCTGCACTTGCGGGGCGAAGGCAGCAGCAATTGGTTCGACTGGAGCGGCGTGTTTCGTGCGCTGAATATTCAGCAGGCACCTGCCCCCGGCCAATTGCGCTTCGACAATTACACCCTGCTGATCCAGGCTGCAATTGCCGGTCAGGGCGTGGCCATCGGTTGGCGGCATCTGGTCGATGCGCTGCTGGAGCAAGGGCTGCTCTGTCGCCCCATCGCCGCCACCGCCATCTCGGCCCACGGTTATTACGTCGTACTGCCCCAGCGAAAACGGCGAGTGCAACTGGTGCAGCAATTCGTCGACTGGCTGGCGACCGAGCAGGCGCAGAGTGGGGACTTGCTGGCGGGCAGGCCGTTGCCCTCGATTGCGGTGTGATCCGGCAGTCGTCTACACATTTCATTTAGCACACAAAATTCACGTGCTCTCGCACATGCAGGTTCAAGAGCAATTCATCCGCGATGCCTGCGGCCACTCGAGCCAGCCGCTCCAGGGGTTCGGCCAGGCCCGGTTCAAGGGTGTCGCTGATCTGGCTAAAGTGCTCGATGCTCAGCCCGAGTACGCCTTGGGGAGCGTTGACCAACGTCCAGTCCAGGTCACTGTCGCGCAATAACTCGACGATGGTTTCCGCCGCGTTTCGCTGTTGCTCGTCAGTTTCAGGCGCCTCGTCAAGCACGGCGAAGTTGCCCGCCAGCACCAGTCGCTTGATACCCATGCGTTGCATGCCTTGGATCAAGTTCTGGGTGGCGCTGATTTGATCTACTGGCCCCGGCGTTATCGCGGGTCGCGTTTCACCGCTGCCCACGGGCAATACGTGGGCGTCCAGCAGGCAAATGACCGCCGAGCAGCCAGCCACGCTTTGACTGACGCGCTCGGCGTCGAACAGGTTGCCGACTTTGGTGCGCAATCCCGGACGCGGCGCCAAGGCGTTCAAATCATCGAGAATGGCGATGACTTCATGCTGGCGCCGCAGGAATTCTGCCATCAAGGCGCTGCCAAAACTGCTGATGGCACCGTACAAAACCAGTTTCAGAACCGGAGTTTCGGCATTTTTCATAGCGAGTAATCCTTGTCTGTGGATAACGTCTCTCTAAGGTTCTGACCCTTTTTATCCCGCAGCAGTTCGCGTCCGCGCAGCGGTTATTTGGAGATTGAGCAATGCACGGTGTTGAGGGCTACCACGCCCACGTTTATTTCGACGAGCAGACCATCGATCAGGCCCGTGCATTGTGCGAAGAGGTTGCGCGGCGTTTTGGGGTAAAGATGGGGCGGATGCATGAAAAACCGGTAGGTCCGCACCCGAACTGGAGCTGCCAGCTGGCGTTTGATCACGCCCAGTTGGCGGATGTGGTGCTCTGGCTGGCGCTTAATCGCAAGGGGTTGGTGGTGTTGCTGCACCCGCTGACGGGCGATGACCTGGCGGACCACACGGAGCATGCGATCTGGATGGGGGCGGTTCGGGATCTGGACGTTTCGATGTTCAAGCGGTAAGAGGGTTAGTCAGCGTGACGAATCTGCAGGAGAAACCGGGACGCGCAGTCGGGTTGGCTCCTGCAGAGAATCAATCAGTTCAGCACGCCCTCAAGGATGGTGTAGATCACCCCGGTGGTCAGCGCGATCAACACTATGTCGGGGCCCACTCGACGCCATTCGTAACCGTCGTAACGCGGCAATTGCTCAATCGCGCGCGGGTCCAGGCGCTCGCCGTAGCCGTAGGGCAGTGGACGGCCGCGCTCAATACGGAAGCCTGGAGGCAGAGGTTGGCCACGACCGATGAATTCGCGGTGATCATGAAAGGACCGTCGCGCCTCGTCAAAATTTTCTGGCGGGCGACGTGGGCCATGATCGTCACGACGATCATTGCGCTCATCGTGGCCGCGATTTTCCTGGTTGCCATTGCCTTGGTGATTTTCGCCCTGACGGCCGCCATCCTGGCCGCCACGCTGATCGCGTTCATCAGCATGCAACAACGGGCTGGCACTGATCATCAAGATACCCAGGCCTGCAATCAAACGGGTTGGCAGTTTCATTTCTCGTTCCTCGAAATTCGGTCAGCAAAAAGGGGTTTAAGCCATCGGCTCTAAACCCCTTTCGCTTGTTACTTGGTGTGTCTGCCGAGGTTTAAATTCCTCGCTCACCCAATCTTTACTCTTACTTGACACGGGCCTTGCGCACGCCTTCGGCCAAGGCCGAGCACAGGCTCAACACGTCGTCGATTGCCTGCTTCGGTGACGCGGCGGTGGCGATCTTGTCCACCAGTGCCGAACCCACTACAACGCCGTCAGCCAGTCTGGCAATCGCGGCCGCCTGCTCTGGAGTACGGATACCGAAACCGACGCTGATTGGCAGATCGGTGTGGCGACGCAGACGTTCGATGGCGGTTTTAACTTGATCCGAGGTCGCGGAACCGGCCCCGGTGACACCCGCGACCGACACGTAGTAAACGAAGCCGGAGCTGCGTTCCAGCACGCGTGGCAGGCGCGCGTCATCGGTGGTCGGTGTGGTCAGGCGAATGAAATCGATGCCTGCGGCCTGGGCCGGGGTTGCCAGTTCGGTGTCATGCTCTGGTGGCAGGTCGACGATGATCAAACCGTCGACCCCGACTTCTTTGGCTTGAGCGACGAACGCTTCGACGCCAAAGCGGTGGATCGGGTTGTAGTAACCCATCAGCACGATCGGGGTGGTCTGGTCATTGACGCGGAATTCGCCAACCATTTTCAGGGTTTTCGCCAGTGTCTGCCCAGCGTCCAGTGCGCGCAGGGTCGCCAGCTGGATCGCCACGCCGTCGGCCATTGGATCGGTGAACGGCATGCCCAACTCAATCACATCGGCACCCGCTGCTGGCAGGCCTTTAAGAATGGCCAGCGATGCATCGTAGCCAGGGTCGCCGGCGGTGACGAAGGTCACCAGTGCCGCACGGCCTTCGGTTTTCAGCTCGGCAAAGCGTTGTTCCAGGCGGCTCATACCAGTTTCTCCTGAGTCTTGGCATCGGCGGCCATATGGTCCATCACGGTTTGCATGTCTTTATCGCCACGGCCCGAGAGGCAGACCACCATCAAGTGGTCATCGCGCAGGTTGCTTGCACGTTTCATGGCTTCGGCCAAGGCGTGCGCGGTCTCCAGAGCGGGGATGATGCCCTCCAGGAGGCAGCAGTGGTGGAAGGCTTCGAGGGCTTCGTCATCCGTGATGCTGACGTACTCAACGCGCTTCACTTCATGCAGGTAAGCGTGCTCAGGGCCAATGCCAGGGTAATCCAGGCCAGCTGAAATCGAGTGCGCGTCGGTGATCTGGCCGTCGGCATCCTGGAGCAGATAGGTGCGATTGCCGTGCAATACGCCGGGAACACCGCCGTTCAGGCTGGCGGCGTGCTTGCCGGTATGAACCCCGTGACCACCGGCTTCGACGCCGATGAGTTTGACGCTGGCATCATTGAGGAACGAGTGGAACAGGCCCATGGCGTTGGAACCGCCACCGACACATGCGATAAGGCTGTCTGGCAGGCGGCCCTCTTTTTCTTGCAGTTGTACTTTGGTTTCTTTGCCGATGATCGACTGAAAGTCGCGCACCATCGCCGGGTACGGGTGTGGACCAGCCACGGTACCGATCATGTAGAAGGTGTCGTCGACATTGGTCACCCAGTCGCGAAGGGCTTCGTTCATGGCGTCTTTCAGGGTGCCGGTGCCGGAGGTGACCGGGACGATTTCCGCGCCCAACAGCCTCATGCGGAACACGTTGGCCTGTTGACGCTCGATGTCGGTGGCGCCCATATAGATCACGCACGGCAGACCGAAGCGGGCAGCGACGGTGGCGGTAGCCACGCCATGCATGCCAGCACCGGTTTCAGCGATCAGGCGTTTCTTGCCCATGCGCTTGGCCAGCAACACCTGACCAATACAGTTGTTGATCTTGTGCGCGCCGGTGTGGTTCAGCTCTTCGCGCTTGAAGTAGATTTTCGCGCCGCCGCAATACTCGGTCAGGCGTTCCGCGAAATACAGCGGGTTTGGACGGCCGATGTAGTCGCGCTGGAAATAGGCCAGTTGCTCGATGAATTCAGGATCAATCTTGGCGGCTTCGTACTCGCGGTTCAGGTCGAGTACCAGTGGCATCAAGGTTTCAGCCACGTAGCGGCCGCCGAATGAGCCAAACAGGCCATTGGCATCAGGGCCGCTGCTGAAGTTAGTCTGGGTCATGGGACCTCCAGGTGGTTTGAAGAAAAGGATTAGCCAATCAGGCAATGAGCTCACTTTAACCAGCACGAGCATCAATGAAAACCGATAAGATCAACGCAACCTGTCAGGAAAACTCACAGATACCATGAGCCGCGATCTCCCTCCCCTCAACGCCCTGCGCGCTTTCGAAGCGGCGGCGCGCTTGAACAGCGTCAGTCAGGCTGCCGAGCAGCTGCACGTCACCCACGGGGCGGTCAGTCGCCAGCTTAAAGTGCTTGAAGAGCATCTGGGGCTGGCCTTGTTCGTCAAGGATGGGCGCGGCCTTAAACTCACAGATGCCGGCATTCGTTTGCGTGATGCCAGTGCCGAGGCGTTTGAGCGGTTGCGTACCGTGTGTGCGGAGCTGACCCACGATAAGGCTGATGCGCCTTTCGTTCTCGGCTGTTCGGGCAGCCTGCTGGCACGCTGGTTTATCCCGCGCCTGGGCCGACTGAATGCCGAACTGCCGGATCTTCGTCTGCACTTGTCGGCGGGCGAAGGCGATCTAGACCCGCGTCGACCGGGTCTGGACGCGTTGCTGATCTTCGCCGAGCCACCATGGCCTGCGGACATGCAGGTCTATGAACTGGCCAGCGAGCGTATTGGCCCGGTCCTCAGCCCACGGTTTGCGCGTTTCGAGCACCTGCGCCAGGCACCAGCTCAAGCGCTGCTGAGTGAGGCATTGCTGCAAACGACGTCGCGTCCGCAAGCCTGGCCTCTTTGGGCACAACAAAACGGCATCGAGCCTGCTGCCTTGCATTACGGGCAGGGTTTCGAGCATTTGTATTATTTGCTGGAGGCAGCCGTCGCCGGGCTGGGCATCGCCATTGCCCCGGAACCCCTGGTCGCCGATGATTTGCGCGCCGGACGCCTGGCTGCGCCTTGGGGTTTCAGTGAAACCCCGGCGCAGCTGGCGTTATGGGTACCTAAACGCGCCGCAGACGGGCGTGCTCAGCAGTTGGCGCAGTGGCTCAAGACTGAGCTTGAGCGTGCTGCCAGCGGCTGATCAGTGAGTGCGTTTGCACAATAGGTAAGCTGCCAGTAGACCGACAGCGCCTACGGCCACACCTGCGGTGGTCCACGGGTGTTCTTGAGCGTAATCACGGGTAGCGACACCGGTTTCGCGGGTCTTTTCCTTGACGTCTTCATACACATCACTGAGCAGGTGGCGTGAATGGCTCAGTGCGCTTTCGGCGTTGGCTTTCAAGGCTTTCAGGGTTTTGTGCGACTCTTCCGATGCGTCGGACTTAAGGCTCTCAAGGGACTTGAGAAGGCTTTCGATCTCGGCTTCCATGCTTTGCAACGAGGCTTTACGTAAAGAAGTGTTGGCCATGGTGGATCTCCTGCATTGATGAGAGGCGTGTGTTCTTTCCGACTGCGGGGTTTGAGGAAAGTGCGGTGCGTATTAACGTTTCAGATGATTTTCGCTCAGGGAGTAATGTGCAATTTCACTGCTACGCTCTTATCGACACCTTCAGGAGAACCGTCATGACTGATCACCATACCTACAAGAAAGTCGAGTTAGTCGGCTCATCGTCCACAACGATTGAAGACGCCATCAATAATGCAATCGCTGAAGCCAATAAGAGCATCAAGCACATGGAGTGGTTCGAAGTGCTGGAAACCCGAGGGCACATCAGAGAGGGCAAGGTTGCACACTATCAGGTCACCCTGAACGTCGGCTTCCGGATTGAGAATAGCTGACTGCGCTGAACTTTCGCACTGGCCGATTGCCATAATTTCCGCTACACACAAGAGAACCCGCTGTCTAGAAACGGTTGGCGCGGTCAAGGACTTGGGTTGTTTTTCAACCTGGTTAATTTAACGAGGGAGTGTGACCAATGAAGAAAATTCTACTGGCAGTTGGTTTGTTAAGCATTGCGGGAACTGCGATGGCAGCTGGCAAGTCCTGTGATGATTTGAAGTCGGAAATCGACGCGAAGATCAAGGCAAAGGGCGCCTCGACCTACACGTTGGAAGTCGTCGCCAAAGGCAGTGCGGCCGACGGGAAAGTAGTCGGTACCTGTGAACGCGGTACCAAGGAAATCGTGTACAAACGCGGCTGACTTATCGCTGTTTCATAAAAAACCGACGCACATGGCGTCGGTTTTTTATGTCCAGTGACGGGGTTTTCGCCACTCTTTTTTTGGGTGAGCCTCAGCCCAGCACGGTTTGCGCCAGAATCTCATACGAGCGCAGTCGATCCGTGTGTTCATACAGGTCGCAGGTGAAGATCAACTCATCGGCTTGGGTCTGTTCCAGCAGCACATCCAGTTTGGCGCGGATTTTCTGCGGGCCGCCGACCATCGCCAGGCCGAGGAAACTCGCGACCGCTTCGCGCTCATGGGGTAGCCATAGGGCGTCCATGGTGTCGACCGGTGGACGCTGCATCAGGCTTTGGCCGCGCATCAACGCCAGAATCCGCTGATAGACCGAGGTTGCCAGGTAATCCGCATGTTCGTCGGTATCGGCAGCCACCAATGGCACGCCGAGCATGACGTACGGTTTTTCCAAATAGGCCGAGGGCTTGAAATGATTGCGGTAGACGCGAATGGCTTCGTGCATGTAACGCGGCGCAAAGTGTGAGGCAAAGGCATACGGCAGACCGCGCTCCCCTGCCAGTTGCGCGCTGAACAAGCTGGAACCCAGCAACCAGACCGGAACGTTAGTGCCCGAACCCGGCACAGCGATCACTTTTTGATCAGGTGTGCGCGGTCCGAGATAGCGCAGAAGCTCGGTGACGTCTTCAGGAAAATCGTCGGCGCTGCCGGATCGCTCACGACGCAGGGCGCGAGCGGTCATTTGATCGGAGCCTGGTGCGCGGCCCAGGCCCAGGTCGATCCGCCCCGGGTACAGGCTGGCGAGGGTGCCGAACTGTTCTGCGATTATCAGCGGTGCATGGTTGGGCAGCATGACCCCGCCCGCCCCGACCCGAATCGTCGAGGTGCCACCGGCCAGATAGCCGAGCAACACCGCTGTCGCGGAGCTGGCGATGCCGTCCATGTTGTGGTGCTCAGCGACCCAGAAACGGTTGTAACCGAGTTTTTCAACATGCTGCGCCAAATCCAGCGAATTACGCAGAGACTGCGCCGGGCCGGCATCCTGGCGCACGGGCACCAGATCGAGGGTTGAGATTTTGATATCCGCTAAACGTTTCATAAGCCGCTAAATAGCCTCTGGAGTGCGTTGTGCAGGCTTGGCCTATGACGCCTGAGGATGACCAAAACCTACCCTGATTTATAAAGAATGTGGGCAGATATCTGAGATTCAATGGCTGGGCCGGAAAAGTCCTACTGAATTACTAGGTTTTACCGGCAGTTGAACTTTATCGAGACGGCCATCCTCAGAACCTTAGTCCCTGTGCGAACCCCCTCGCACACTGTCATGAGGAGAGACCATGAGCATTATCAAGAAAGCATCGGCACATTGGGAAGGCGATCTGAAGAGCGGTATTGGTAGCCTCTCCACCGAAACCAATGTCCTTAACAAAGCACCCTACGGCTTCAAGGCGCGCTTCGAAGGCGGCAAGGGCACCAATCCGGAGGAGCTGATTGGCGCGGCTCATGCGGGCTGTTTCTCTATGGCGCTGTCGATGATTCTCGGCGAAGCCAATCTGAAAGCCGACAGCATCGATACTGAAGCCCAAGTGACCCTGGAGCAATTGGCTGAAGGTTTTTCCATCACTGCCGTGCACCTGATCCTTAAAGCGAAGATCCCGGGCGCCACGCAGCAGCAGTTCGACGAACTGACCAGGAAAGCCAAAGAAGGCTGCCCGGTGTCCAAAGTGCTGAACGCGAAAATCACCCTGGACGCAACGCTGGTCAGCTAATCGACCTCGTTGCCACGACTAGGCCCGCACAGCTCAGCCTGTGCGGGCTGTTCACTCGCTCTGCCCTCCGTATTCAGCCGCTATTGACGTCACACGTGGCCGACGTAATGAAAGTCGAATGGATCGTTGCAGCGTTAGCGCAGTACTCTGTGCGCCGTATCGAAGGAGTCGAGTATGAAACGTTTCGTTTTAGCTGTTATCTGTACCGTATCGGCCACCAGCGTGTTGGCGGCAGTCAAACCCTGCGAAGAACTCAAGGCCGAGATCGAGTCCCGAATCCAGGCCAATAATGTGAGTTCCTACACCCTGGAAATCGTCAGCAATGACGAAGTGCATGACCAGAACATGGTCGTCGGCACATGCGAGGGCGGCAGCAAAAAAATCATCTACCAAAAGAACGACAAGTGATCACAGACAGGTGACCTCGCGGTCTTCGGCGACCATCTGGCGCTGGGCGTCATACAAACGGCCGCTGATGGTGATGCCAGCCGAGCGTCCTTCGAGACGATAACGTTGCCCTGGGGCGAAGTGGTCATAACGCAGGACGATGTAACACGTCCGTTGCGAGCTCTCGAACATTCCGCCAAACCCGCCGCCGTAGATCTCGTAGTCATACCGCATCTGCAACTCGTGGCTGCCGGGCGGCACCTGAAAGTAACGCCCGTCGTCCAGTCGCTTACCGTCGAGCTTGTCGGCCATCACCAGGTTCCCGGTGTAGGTGAACATCTCGACCCACGCCTGCTGCGGGTCAGCAGGCGGCATAGGGCTGGCGCACCCGGCGAGGGCAATCAGGGCAGATATCAATAATGGCTGGCGCATGGCAGGCTCCGTGATCGAACACGTGTTAATGATAGTTGCGTCAGGGGCGGACTGTCCGGCATAACGCTTATTCAATAAGAGATTAAGGCCGGAGCATGATTCGACACGACAGGCTGTTTCTCAGCCGTGGTTTTGCGCTACTGACGTTGTTCTTGCTTGGCGGCTGCTCCAGCATCGATTACTACAGCCAACTGGCCAGCGGTCAATGGCGCTTGCTGCATGCCCGTGAACCGGTGGCCGAGGTCATCGCCGACCCCAATAGCGCCCCGGCATTGCGCGAGCATCTGATCAAATCGCAGCAGGCTCGGGCTTTCGCCAGCCATCAACTGCACCTGCCGGATAACCCCAGCTACCGCCTGTATGTCGATATCGGCCGACCTTATGTGGTGTGGAATGTGTTCGCGACAGGGGCGTTCTCGCTGGACCCGGTCACCCATTGCTTTCCAGTCGCCGGGTGCGTCGCGTATCGCGGTTATTACAGCCAGGGCGCAGCCAGAGGCGAGGCCGCGTTGCAGCGTCAGGCAGGCATGGATGTCTACGTCAGTGGGGTAGAAACATATTCCACGCTGGGCTGGTTCGACGATCCCATTCTTAGCTCGATGCTCAGTCGGGGTGATGAGCGCATGGCCGCGTTGATTTTTCACGAGCTGGCGCATCAGCGTTTTTATGTGAAGGACGACACTGAGTTCAACGAGTCCTATGCCAACTTCGTCGAGCAGGAAGGCGCCCGCCAATGGCGGGCGGCACGAGGGTTGGCCCCGCAAAGCCTGGCGGCCTCGAAACAGAATGATCAGTTTATTCAGTTGGTTCTGGATACTCGGGAACGCTTGAAGGCACTGTACGATCAGCCACTCGCGGCCGAGATGATGCGTGAGCGCAAAGCGGCGGAGTTCGAGCGGTTGCGCCGTGATTATCGGCAGATGCGCGATACGCAGTGGGCAGGCGATAAACGCTTCGATCCCTGGATCAATGCGCCGATGAACAACGCCAAACTGCTGCCCTTTGGACTCTACGACCAGTGGGTGCCGGCATTTGCCGCGCTGTTCAAGCAGGTCAACGGTGACTGGCCCGCGTTCTACGGCGCAGTGGAAAAGCTGGGAGCGCTGCCGATGGAACAGCGCAAGGCGGCGTTGCGGAGGCTGGCGGGATCAGACACATGACTGTAGGAGCTGCGAAGACCATTCAACGCGGCCCACCGGCTGCCCCTTGATCCCGATCATGGCGGCAGGGTCAAACCCAAACCCGTCGGAAGCCCGTGCCGGGCTTATTCGCAGACAAGTCAGCTCCTACAGGGGATCAGCTCACAGCGGCTGATCGTAACCTTCGGCCAGGTGTTGATCCTTGAGCTTCACGTAGTTGCTGGCGCTGTAGCTGAAGAATGCGCGCTCTTTGTCTGTCAGCGCCCGCACCTGTTTCACCGGGCTGCCAACGTACAGAAAGCCGCTCTCCAATCGCTTGCCCGGCGGTACCAGGCTGCCAGCGCCGATGATCACCTCGTCCTCGACCACCGCACCGTCCATGACGATGCTGCCCATGCCGATCAAGATGCGATTACCGACCGTGCAGCCATGCAGCATGACTTTATGGGCGATGGTCACTTCATCGCCAATCAGCAGGGGAAAGCCGTCCGGGTTGAACGGGCCCGCATGGGTAATGTGCAGCACGCAGCCGTCCTGGACACTGGTGCGCGCGCCGATGCGGATGTGGTGCATGTCGCCGCGAATCACGGTCAACGGCCAGATCGAACTGTCGGCGCCAATCTCTACATCGCCGATCACCACCGCCGAATAGTCGACAAATGCGCGCTCGGCGAGCACTGGAATGTGGTGCTGATATTTGCGAATAGCCACGATAGGTTCCTTCTCTGAGACTTATAGATGGGTCTGAGTGCTGCGGTCAGCGTCGATTGTAATTAAGATGTGCCAGTGATTCTTCCAGCCAAGGTGCTAAACCGTGAGCGCGAACAACCCTCTTTTACAGTCGTATGACTTGCCACCCTTCTCGGCGATCCGCGCTGAGCACGTCAAACCGGCGATTGACCAGATCCTTGCCGACAACCGTAGCGCGATTGCCGAGATCCTTGTGACTCAGGGCAAACAGCCGACCTGGGCCGGTCTGATCCTGGCCATGGACGAGCTCAATGACCGCCTGGGCGCGGCCTGGAGCCCGGTCAGCCACCTGAATGCCGTGTGCAACAGCGCCGAATTGCGCGAGGCCTATGAGTCTTGCCTGCCAGCGTTGAGTGCCTACTCTACCGAGATGGGCCAGAACCGCGAACTGTTCCAGGCTTTCGAGGCATTGGCCAACAGCCCGGAAGCCGCCGGCTTCGACGTGGCGCAGAAAACCATTCTCGAACACTCGCTGCGTGATTTCCGCCTGTCGGGTATCGACTTGCCGCCTGCACAGCAACAGCGTTATGCCGAGGTGCAGAGCAAATTGTCTGAGCTGGGCAGCCGCTTCTCCAACCAACTGCTCGATGCGACGCAGGCGTGGACCAAGCACGTTACCGACGAAGCCGCCCTCGCCGGCCTGACGGACTCGGCCAAAGCGCAGATGGCCGCCGCAGCCAAGGCCAAGGACCTCGACGGCTGGTTGATCAGCCTGGAATTCCCGAGCTACTACGCGGTAATGACTTACGCCGAAGACCGCGCCCTGCGTGAAGAAATTTACGCGGCCTACTGCACCCGAGCTTCCGATCAGGGCCCGAATGCCGGTCAGAATGACAACGGTCCGGTCATGGAAGACATCCTCGACCTGCGCCGTGAATTGGCCCAGCTGCTCGGTTTTGCCAGCTTCTCCGAGTTGAGCCTGGCGACCAAAATGGCTGAGACCAGCGATCACGTGTTGAGTTTCCTGCGCGATCTGGCCAAACGCAGCAAGCCGTTCGCCGTTCAAGACCTGCAACAGCTCAAGGCCTATGCCGCCGAGCAAGGCTGCGCCGACCTGCAAAGCTGGGACAGCGGTTTCTACGGGGAAAAGCTCCGTGAGCAACGCTACAGCGTCTCCCAGGAAACCCTGCGCGCTTACTTCCCCATCGATAAAGTGCTGACCGGCCTGTTTGCTATCGTGCAGCGCCTGTATGGCATTGAAATCGCCGAGCAAACAGGTTTTGACACCTGGCACCCGGATGTTCGTCTGTTCGAAATCACAGAAAACGGCCAACACGTCGGACGCTTCTTCTTCGACCTCTATGCTCGCGCCAACAAACGTGGCGGCGCCTGGATGGACGGCGCACGGGATCGTCGTCGTACGGCTAAAGGTCTGCTGCAAAATCCGGTGGCGAACCTGGTGTGCAACTTCACCCCTGCGGTAAGCGGCAAGCCTGCGCTGCTGACCCACGATGAAGTGACCACCCTGTTCCACGAATTCGGTCATGGCCTGCATCACCTGCTGACCCGCGTCGAACACGCGGGCGTGTCGGGTATCAACGGCGTGGCGTGGGACGCGGTCGAGTTGCCGAGCCAGTTCATGGAGAACTGGTGCTGGGAGCCTGAAGGCCTGGCGCTGATTTCAGCGCATTACGAAACCGGCGATGCGCTGCCGCAGGACTTGCTGGAAAAAATGCTCGCCGCGAAGAACTTTCAGTCCGGACTGATGATGGTTCGCCAGCTGGAATTCTCGCTGTTCGACTTCGAACTGCACGCCACCCATGGCGACGATCGCAGTGTGCTGCAAGTGCTTGAGGGCATTCGCGATGAAGTGTCGGTGATGCGTCCGCCGGCCTATAACCGCTTCCCCAACAGCTTCGCGCACATCTTTGCCGGCGGTTACGCGGCGGGTTACTACAGCTATAAGTGGGCTGAAGTGTTGTCGGCCGATGCGTTCTCGAAGTTCGAGGAAGAAGGGGTGTTCAACTCCGACACCGGTCGCGCGTTCCGCGAAGCGATTCTGGCGCGCGGCGGCTCACAGGAGCCGATGGTGCTGTTCGTCGACTTCCGCGGACGTGAGCCGACGATTGACGCACTCTTGCGCCATTCAGGCTTGAGTGAGGGAGCGGCACTATGACTGAGGCACCGGTAACGATCACCAAAAGACGCTTTATTGCCGGGGCTGTCTGCCCGGCGTGCAGCGAGCCTGACAAGTTGATGATGTGGAGCGAGAACGACGTCCCTCATCGCGAATGTGTGGGCTGCGGTTACTCCGACACCCTCAACGAGCAGGGGCTGTCCGTGCCCAAAGAACTCGGCACGCGGGTCAACAAACCAGTGGTAAAAGCGGCCGATCCAAAGGTGCAGGGCGTGCAGTTTTTCCCTAATCCCAAGCTGAAAAAGCCGGTTGATCCAAGCTAGATCGCTGGTTTCCCCCTGCAGGAGATGCCATCCCATCGTCGACGCCGCGCTATCGACGACGGGGCGGGGCCTCCTGCAGGTATTTCCCCGATATCCCCTCCAAAACATAACCGCTCGCCAGAGACGGGAATGGTCTTTTTTCGCCTAAACGAACGGTTATTTCGAATCTGATACCGATTTCATTTGTCGGAATGATCTGATTTTTGATGCTGAAACGATTTTTCTTATTGTTAGCCTGCTACCATTTGTAACTAAAGCTTGCCGGCGTGTTCTGTAATCAAAGTCGTGACACCTTGTCTGTGCGACCCAACAGCCCCGAAAAGACGGGCCGTCCAAGAGCGGCTCCTTAACCGTGATCGCAAGATGAGGTCTCCCATGTCTGAGCAAGACAATCCGCGGCGTGAGTTTCTGCGCAAAACCCTGACGTTGATCCCCGTGGTGACGGTTGCCAGTGCTGGTTTCGGTCTGGGCAGTAGCGTCGTGTTGGCCCAACCACCGGTCGTGACCACCGCCACACCGCCACCCGAAGCCCCTGCCAGTCATGGGGTGTACGAGCCGAATTATTTCACGGCTGAAGAATGGGCCTTCATCAACGCGGCGGTCGCGCGCCTGATTCCGGATGACGAACAAGGTCCTGGCGCCCTGGAAGCCGGTGCGCCGGAATACATTGATCGGCAGATGAACACGCCGTATGCCAGCGGTGCACTGTGGTTCATGCAAGGGCCTTTCGTGGCCGACGCGCCGAAGGAAATGGGTTGGCAGAGCAAGCTGGTGCCCAAGGACATCTACCGTCTGGGCATCGCTGACTGCGACATCTGGTGCAAACAGCAATACGGCAAGGTCTTCGCCGAGTTGAGCCCGTCTGCGCAGGACGAGGCACTCAAGCAGCTGGAAGCAGGCAAGGCGACGTTCGACAGCGTGCCGCCGAGTCTGTTTTTCAATCTGTTGCTGCAAAACACCAAGGAGGGTTTTTTCTGCGACCCGATCCACGGTGGCAATAAGGGCCTGGTTGGCTGGACCATGGTCGGTTTCCCAGGCGCTCGCGCCGATTTCATGGATTGGGTCGAACGCAACGAGCCCTACCCGTTCCCGGCAGTGTCTATTCGCGGCGAGAGGGCTTGAGCATGGCAACCATCATGAAGAAGGTCGATGCAGTGATCATCGGCTTTGGTTGGACCGGCGCAATCATGGCCAAGGAACTCACCGAGGCCGGGCTCAATGTGCTCGCCCTTGAACGCGGACCGATGCAAGACACCTACCCGGACGGTAACTATCCTCAGGTAATCGACGAACTGACCTACAGCGTGCGCAAAAAGCTGTTTCAGGACATCTCCAAGGAAACCGTGACCATCCGTCACAGCGTCAATGACGTGGCCCTGCCTAACCGCCAACTCGGTGCGTTTCTGCCCGGCAATGGTTTGGGCGGCGCGGGTTTGCATTGGTCCGGCGTGCATTTTCGGGTCGACCCAATCGAGCTTCGCATGCGCAGTCATTACGAAGAGCGCTATGGCAAAAGCTTTATCCCCAAGGACATGACCATTCAGGATTTCGGCGTCAGCTATGAAGAGCTGGAGCCGCACTTCGACTTCGCCGAGAAAGTCTTCGGCACCTCCGGTCAGGCGTGGACGGTTAAGGGCGAGAATGTCGGCCAGGGCAAAGGTGGCAATCCATATGCGCCCGATCGCTCCGATCATTTCCCCCTGGTGCCGCAGAAAAGAACCTACTCCGCGCAGCTGTTTCATACAGCTGCCGGCGTCGCGGGCTACAAGCCGTATGACCTGCCCTCGGCCAATACCTCAGGGCCTTACACCAACCCTTATGGCGCGCAGATGGGGCCGTGCAATTTCTGCGGATTTTGCAGCGGGTACGTGTGCTACATGTATTCCAAAGCCTCACCCAACGTGAACATCCTGCCGGCGCTCAAACAGACCCCGACGTTCGAGCTACGGCCCAATTCCCATGTACTGCGAATCAACCTCGACAGCAGCAAAACCAAGGCCACCGGCGTGACTTACGTCGATGCGCAGGGCCGGGAAATCGAGCAGCCGGCCGATCTGGTGATCCTCGGTGCGTTCCAGTTTAATAACGTACGCATGCTCCTGCTTTCCGGGATTGGTAAGCCTTACGACCCGAAAACCGGAGAAGGCGTGGTCGGCAAAAACTTCGCCTACCAGAACATGGCAACCATCAAGGCGTTCTTCGACAAAGACGTGTACACCAACAACTTCATCGGTGCGGGTGGCGCGGGCGTTGCGATTGATGACTTCAACGCGGACAACTTCGATCACGGGCCGCACGGTTTCGTCGGGGGCTCACCGATGTGGGTCAACCAGGCGGGCAGCCGGCCAATCGCCGGTACGTCCAACCCTCCGGGTACGCCGGCCTGGGGCAGCGCCTGGAAGCGCACCACCGCCGATTTTTATTCGCATCAGGTGTCGATGGACGCTCACGGTGCGCATCAGTCCTACCGGGGTAACTACCTGGATCTCGATCCGACCTACCACGATGCCTACGGCCAGCCTTTATTGCGCATGACCTTCGACTGGCAGGAAAACGACATCAAGATGAACCAGTTCATGGTCTCGAAACTGAGCAAAATTGCCGAAGCCATGAACCCCAAAGCCATCGCCGTGTTGGGCAAAAAAGTGGGCGAGCACTTCAACACAGCTGCCTACCAGACCACCCACCTGAACGGCGGCGCGATCATGGGCACCGACCCGAAAACCAGTGTGATCAATCGCTACCTGCAGAGCTGGGACGTGCATAACGTTTTCGTCCCAGGGGCGTCAGCTTTCCCACAAGGTCTTGGTTATAACCCGACAGGTCTGGTGGCTGCGCTGACCTACTGGTCGGCCAAGGCAATTCGCGAGCAGTACCTGAAAAACCCAGGCCCGCTGGTTCAGGCATAAGGAGCGATGATCATGAAAAATCTGCTTATCGCGACCTTGGCCCTGTGTTTTGGTGCCCCTGCTTTCGCTGTTGATAACCCGGACTCGGGGTTAATCAAACAGGGCGAATACCTGGCGCGTGCCGGTGACTGCGTGGCCTGCCACACCGCGAAGGATGGCAAGCCATTCGCCGGTGGGCTGCCTATGGAAACGCCCATTGGCACGATTTACTCGACCAACATCACCCCGGACAAGACCGGCATAGCCGCCTACAGCTTCGAGGACTTTGACAACGCTGTGCGTCAGGGTGTCGCCAAAAGCGGCAGCACCTTGTACCCCGCCATGCCCTATCCATCGTATGCGCGAGTGACCGAAGCCGACATGCAGGCGTTGTACGCGTACTTCATGAAAGGTGTAGAGCCCGTCGTTCAGGACAACAAGGCCGTCGACATCCCCTGGCCATTGAGCATGCGCTGGCCGTTGACGGGCTGGCGCTGGATGTTCGCGCCGAAGGTCGAGGCCTATCGGGCACCAGTCGCGCAAGATGCAGTGGTCAGTCGTGGCGCGTACCTGGTTGAAGGCCTTGGCCATTGCGGCGCGTGCCACACACCGCGGGCCATCAGCATGCAGGAAAAAGCCTTGAGCGCGAATGAAGGCAGCGTATTCCTGTCCGGCAGCGCACCGCTTGAAGGCTGGATCGCCAAAAGCCTGCGTGGCGATCATAAAGATGGCCTGGGGAGCTGGTCCGAGGCGCAGCTGGTTCAGTTCCTCAAAACCGGCCGCAGCGACCGCAGCGCAGTGTTCGGTGGTATGACCGACGTGATCGTGCACAGCATGCAATACATGAGCGATGAAGATTTGACCGCCATCGCCCGTTACCTGAAAACCCTGCCTGCCAACAACCTTGACGATCAGCCCCATCAATACGATGAGCAGGTCGCCAAAGCGCTGTGGAAAGGCGATGACAGCAAAGCCGGCGCTGCGGTCTACATCGATAACTGCGCCGCCTGCCACCGCACCGATGGCCACGGCTATACCCGCGTGTTCCCGGCACTGGCAGGCAACCCGGTGTTGCAGTCCGAAGACGCGACCTCGTTGATTCACATCGTCCTCAAAGGCGGCACGCTGGCGGCGACCCATACCGCGCCGTCGACCTTCACCATGCCCGCCTACGCCTGGCGTCTGTCGGATCAGGAAGTGGCTGATGTGGTCAACTTCATCCGCAGCAGTTGGGGGAATCAGGCGGGAACGGTGAAGGCTGGGGATGTCGCAAGCATCCGCAAGGCCGGTTGATTAATGTGTGAGGGACCGCTCGCCCGGTGACGCTAGGCAAAAGGGTTGATCGCGGATACTGTATGCATAGACAGTATCCGGAGAACCCTAATGCCCACTGCTCTGCCCCCGCGCGGACGCGGAACCGCGAGTAATCCACACAATCGCTTCGCGCCCAACCGTTCGGTCGCGGAGGATGACGGCTGGTATCAGGAAGTACCGCGGACCCAAGGCACCGAGGTGCGTAGCGAGACGGCGAAAACCATTATTACGCGCAACACCTCGCCGGACATTCCTTTCGACCGCTCCATCAATCCTTATCGCGGCTGTGAGCACGGTTGCATTTATTGTTATGCGCGGCCCAGCCACGCCTATTGGGACATGTCGCCTGGGCTGGATTTCGAGACCAAGCTGATCGCCAAGACCAACGCTGCTGCGGTGTTGGAGCAGCAACTGTCCAAGCCGGGCTACCGATGCGCGCCGATCACGTTGGGGTCCAATACCGATCCTTATCAGCCGATTGAGCGTGAATACAAAATCACCCGCGCGACCCTGGACGTGTTGTTGCGCTATCGTCATCCGGTGACGATCATCACCAAGGGGTCGTTGATTCTGCGTGACCTTGATCTGCTCGCCGAGTTGGCAAAGCAGCGGCTGGTGTCGGTATTTATCAGCCTGACGACCCTTGATGATGAGCTCAAACGTATCCTTGAGCCTCGTGCGGCGGCGCCCAAGGCGCGGCTGAGGGCGATTCGGGTGATGCGTGAGGCGGGCATTCCCGTTGGCGTGTTGTGCGCGCCCATGATCCCGATGATCAACGACAGTGAGCTGGAAAGCTTGCTGGCTGAAGCCAAGGCGGCCGGGGCATTGAGCGCAAGCTACGTGATGCTGCGTTTACCGCTGGAGGTCGCCCCGTTGTTCGAGGAGTGGCTTCAGGCGCACTATCCACAGCGGGCAGCGCATGTCATGAGCCTGATTCGGCAGAGTCGCGGCGGCGAGGTGTATGACAGTCGTTTTGGCGTACGGATGCGCGGTGAAGGACCATTCGCCGATTTGCTGGCCCGGCGTTACAGTGTGGCGATCAAGCGGTTGGGCCTGAACCGGCGCGAAGGCTTTGATCTGGATTGCGACGCGTTTTGTCCGCCAGGGGGGCAGATGTCGTTGTTGTAGTGAGGCAGTCCCCATTGGCCCCGGGAACCTCGGCCTAGGGCGTTTTATTAAGTTTCAATTAAGCTTGGACGGCTACTGTCGACCCTGGAGTGACTGATCAGTCGCGCTCCAGGAGCAGCAGGAAAATCCACATCAATCCGTCAGAGAGAACCAGACATGAGTGACATGGATAAACAGCCTCCGGCTGCGTCGGCCAGCGCCTCGCCAGAGACGGAAAATGCCGAGGCAGCGCTTCAGCATATCGTTGACGGTTTTTTGCATTTTCGTCATGAGATCTTCCCGCAGCAGGAAGAACTCTTTAAGAAGCTCGCCACGGCTCAGCGTCCTCGGGCCATGTTCATCGCCTGCGCCGATTCACGCATCGTTCCCGAGCTGATCACCCAAAGCGCCCCCGGCGACCTGTTCGTTACCCGTAACGTCGGGAATGTCGTGCCGCCTTACGGTCAGATGAATGGCGGCGTTTCCACCGCCATTGAATACGCGGTCATCGCCTTGGGCGTGCAGCACATCATCATTTGCGGGCATTCCGATTGCGGCGCCATGCGCGCCGTCCTCAACCCTCAAACTCTGGAGAAAATGCCCACGGTCAAGGCATGGCTGCGGCATGCCGAAGTCGCCAAGACGGTGGTCGAAGACAACTGTCATTGCGCCAATGAACAGGAAAGCATGCACGTGTTGACCCAGGAAAACGTCATCGCCCAGTTGCAGCATTTGCGCACGCACCCTTCGGTAGCGTCGAAGATGGCCAGTGGTCACTTGTTCATCCACGGTTGGGTCTACAGCATCGAGACCAGCGAAATCCTGGCTTACGATGCCTCGCAAGACCGGTTTCTGCCGCTCGACGGCACCCATCCGATACCGGTGGCAACACCCAGAGCGCGGTTTTAGACGCTCGCGTCTGATTCACAGCTGACTTTCATAAAATCCTTCTTGGGCCTTTAACGGCAGTGCTTTCTATGCGCTGGCGGGCCTTGTTACGTCTGAAGAATCCCGGAGAGTCGTCATGGGTACTGCAGAACTGAAATCCGTTTTGCCTCGGGAGCTATTGGCTTCCGTCGTGGTGTTCCTCGTCGCCCTGCCCTTGTGCATGGGTATTGCCATTGCCTCGGGCATGCCGCCTGCCAAAGGGCTGATCACGGGCATTATCGGTGGTCTGGTGGTGGGTTGGCTGGCCGGCTCGCCGTTGCAGGTCAGCGGTCCGGCCGCCGGTTTGGCGGTCCTGGTCTTTGAAGTGGTGCGCGAACACGGGATGGCGATGTTGGGGCCGATCCTGCTTCTGGCGGGCCTGCTGCAGGTTTTGGCGGGGCGCTTCAAGCTTGGCTGCTGGTTTCGGGTCACCGCGCCTGCGGTGGTCTACGGCATGCTCGCCGGGATTGGCGTGCTGATCGTCCTGTCTCAAGTGCATGTGATGTTTGATGGCGGACCCAAACCGTCCGGGCTGGATAACCTGATCGGGTTCCCCGCGACCCTGATCCAGGCTATCGGACCGGGCACCGGCTTACAGGCCGGGATGCTTGGGCTGGGTACGATTGTGGTGATGTGGCTGTGGGACAAATGGCGACCAACGGCGTTGCGCTTTGTACCAGGGGCGTTGCTGGGTGTCGGTCTTGCCACCGTTGTCAGCCTGGCGTTCGCCCTGCAAATCAAGCGCGTCGAGGTGCCGGCCAATCTTGCTGAGGCCATTGACTGGTTGCGCCCCGCCGACCTGCTGAGTCTGGCGGATCCGGGTATTTTGATCGCGGCCTTCGCGGTGGCATTTATCGCCAGTGCCGAGACGTTGTTGTCCGCCGCTGCGGTGGATCGCATGCACAATGGCCCGCGTTCGGATTTCGACCGGGAACTGACCGCCCAAGGAGTGGGCAACATGCTCTGCGGTTTGCTCGGTGCCCTGCCGATGACCGGGGTCATTGTGCGCAGCTCGGCCAACGTCCAGGCCGGTGCTCGTACACGGCTGTCAGCGGTTTTTCACGGCGTCTGGTTATTGGCCTTCGTGTTGCTGCTGTCCAGTGTGCTGCAAAGCATTCCGGTCGCCAGCCTGGCGGGCGTTCTGGTCTATACCGGGTTGAAACTGGTCGACCTCAAGGCCTTTCGCGGGCTGGGTCGCTATGGCCGGATGCCGATGTTCACCTACGCCGCAACTGCAATGGCGATCATCTTTACGGATCTGTTGACCGGAGTGTTGATCGGTTTCGGTATGACCTTGGCCAAACTGGCCTGGAAAGCATCGCGTTTGAAGGTCAGTCTGGTTGATCTCGAAGCCAAGGGGGAAATGGAGTTGCGATTGATGGGCGCTGCGACCTTTCTCAAAGTCCCGATGTTGACCCGGATTCTGGGGACCGTTCCGCACGGCAGCACGGTGCATGTGCCGCTCAATAACCTGAGTTATATCGACCACTCGTGTCTTGAGCTGCTTGAAGAGTGGGGACGCGCCAATGCGGCCACAGGCTCGCGGTTGATCATCGAGCCTCGTGGCCTTAAGCGTCGACTGGAGGGGAGATTGCGCACAACGGCAGGCCTTGGTTCGGCCTGAGTCGTGCGCGGTGTGGCGGTGCGCTGCAAGCCGTGGTGTCAGACGGCGCGGGTTTGCTCTAGATCAAGCCCGACGCCCAGCTGGCGCGACAGACACGGCCAGCGCTTCCATGCGGCTTCGGTGTCCGGGCTGATCAGGCGGTCGCGATAGGCTTCGACGGAATCGAGCGCGAAGCTTTCATCGTCGAGCATTTCGTCTACGGCATGATGGACCGCTTCGTCCAGTTGATTGGCGAACGCTTCGCCAATCAACTGGTGGGCAATCACGCTGGCCACGGTGGTATTCGATGGAATCAGCGGTTGGCCGAAGTGCTTGATGTAGAGGTCATTCACTTCTTCGACCAGACGATGGGCCAGATAGGCTTCATCCAGCAGGCTGTCCAGACCCTCGTGGCCGTCCATGATTGTCGGCGGCTGAAGAAAAAAGTGTTCGGCGATCTTCAATACGGGTTTGATTTGATCCTCGATACCGGCTTCGAGCGCGACCTCGTGGGCGGCGTCGAGCAAGTCCGGAACCAACTCGATATAAGCTGCAACAAAACGTGTCAGAACACCCTTTGCGTCCAGTTCAGGCAGGTGAATGGCAGGGTGAAGGTGTGGCAATTGAGTTTCCAGCTGACGTGACAATTGGCCGGTTTCGGCCTCGTGTTGATGTGCACGTTGAATCTGCTCGCGCAAAGCGGCGGTGTTCATGAAGGCTCCTGAAAGCAGTGAAGCAGGATTGAAAAGAAAACGAAGTTATACGGTAGCGTGCTTATAAAATTTTATAAGACGCATTTGTCATAACAAATTCACATTTATGTGAATGAGATCTAAGGCGTGTCCAATTGCGTTACACATTTCGCGCCCGATATAGCCCCGAATCGACAATTTAGCCAGCTAACTAGTTTCGCCACATCGCATTGCGAGGTCTGAGTCGCTGTCTATACTCGGGGCTGAAGGAAGATTAGCTGGTGACGCCCGACTGCATTTGCAGCCCTGGCCCCGACCGCCAAGTCCCCATTCTTGGCCGTCGCTCCCTTGGCCGCAGGTGAAAGCCGGCGGGATAACAAGAACGATAAGGGGAACCCGCAATGATGCGACATCCACATGTCTGGATGGGCCTCCTGTTGTGGTCGGTATTCAGCCAGGCACAAGCCGCCTGGACCACGAATATGGCGCCGGGAGCGACTGTAGTCAGTCACGAAGTATTCGACCTGCACATGACCATCTTCTGGATCTGTGTGGTGATCGGCGTTGTGGTATTTGGCGCCATGTTCTGGTCGATGATCGTCCACCGTCGCTCCACCGGTCAGGTGGCAGCCAAGTTTCATGAGAGCACGACCGTCGAAATTCTCTGGACGATTGTGCCCCTCCTGATCCTTATCGTAATGGCCATTCCGGCGACCAGAACCCTGATCAAGATGTACGACACCAGTGAGTCGGCGCTTGATATTCAGATCACCGGTTATCAGTGGAAATGGCATTACAAATACCTGGGGCAAGACGTCGAGTTCTTCAGCAACCTGGCGACCCCGGCGGCTCAGATTCATAACAAAGAAGCCAAGGGCGAAAATTACCTGCTGGAAGTCGACGAACCGTTGGTGGTCCCGGTGGGTGTGAAAATACGCTTTTTGGTGACCGCAGCCGATGTTATCCACTCCTGGTGGGTGCCGGCCTTTGCGGTTAAACGCGATGCCATTCCGGGGTTCGTCAACGAAGCCTGGACCCGCGTCGATACGCCTGGCATCTATCGCGGTCAGTGCTCTGAACTGTGCGGCAAGGACCACGGTTTCATGCCCATTGTGGTCGAGGCCAAGTCCCAGGCCGATTTTGATACCTGGCTGGCGGGACGCAAAGCCGAGACGGTCAAACTAAAAGAACTGACCAGCAAAGACTGGACACTGGATGAGCTGGTCGCCCGCGGCGACAAGGTCTACCACACCACCTGCGTGGCGTGTCACCAGGCCGAGGGTCAGGGTTTGCCACCGATGTTCCCGGCGCTGAAAGGCTCGAAGGTGGCCACCGGGCCTAAGGCAGACCACTTGAGCACGGTCTTCCATGGTCGGCCAGGCACGGCCATGGCGGCGTTCGGCAAACAGCTTTCCGAGGTCGATATCGCGGCGGTGGTGACCTACGAGCGTAATGCATGGGGTAACAGCAAAGGCGACATGGTCACCCCCAAAGACGTGCTGGCTCTGAAACAGGCGGACAGCAAATGATCCCTTCAATTGCCTATTCCTCTCGTTTCGCCCTGGCGTGCTTAGCTCCCCGTTTTGCAGGAGACAGGACATGAGTGCAGTGATCGATGACCATGGCCACGCCGGCCATGATGACCACGCTCACGGCCCCGCAAAAGGCCTGATGCGTTGGGTGCTGACGACTAACCACAAAGACATTGGCACGCTGTACCTGTGGTTCAGCTTCTGCATGTTTTTACTGGGCGGCTCTTTCGCCATGGTGATTCGTGCCGAGCTGTTCCAGCCGGGTCTGCAAATCGTCGAGCCGGCCTTCTTCAACCAGATGACCACCATGCACGGGCTGGTGATGGTGTTCGGTGCAGTGATGCCCGCGTTCGTCGGCCTCGCCAACTGGATGGTCCCGTTGATGATCGGCGCACCGGACATGGCCCTGCCGAGGATGAACAACTTCAGTTTCTGGTTGCTCCCGGCTGCGTTCCTGTTGCTGGTGTCGACGCTGTTCATGCCGGGTGGCGGGCCGAACTTCGGCTGGACCTTCTACGCCCCGCTGTCGACCACCTACGCGCCGGAAAGCGTGACCTTCTTCATCTTCGCCATCCACTTGATGGGCATCAGCTCGATCATGGGCGCGATCAACGTGATCGCGACCATTCTCAACCTGCGTGCGCCCGGCATGACCTTGATGAAAATGCCGCTGTTCGTCTGGACCTGGCTGATCACGGCCTTCCTGTTGATTGCGGTGATGCCGGTGCTGGCAGGTTGCGTGACCATGATGTTGATGGACATCCACTTCGGCACCAGCTTCTTCAGTGCGGCGGGCGGCGGTGACCCGGTGTTGTTCCAGCACGTGTTCTGGTTCTTCGGGCACCCTGAGGTGTACATCATGATCCTGCCGGCATTCGGCGCGGTCAGCTCGATCATCCCGACCTTCTCGCGCAAACCGCTGTTTGGCTACACGTCGATGGTGTATGCCACGGCGAGTATCGCCTTCCTGTCGTTCATCGTCTGGGCCCACCACATGTTCGTGGTCGGTATCCCGCTGGTGGGCGAGTTGTTCTTCATGTATGCCACCCTGCTGATCGCCGTGCCCACCGGGGTCAAGGTGTTCAACTGGGTCAGTACCATGTGGCAGGGGTCGCTGACCTTCGAGACACCGATGCTGTTCGCGGTGGCGTTCGTGATCCTATTTACCATTGGCGGTTTTTCCGGGCTCATGCTGGCGATAGCCCCGGCGGACTTCCAGTATCAGGACACCTACTTCGTGGTCGCGCATTTCCACTATGTACTGGTGCCGGGTGCGATCTTCGGGATCTTCGCGTCGGCCTATTACTGGCTGCCGAAATGGACCGGGCACATGTATGACGAAACCCTCGGCAAGCTGCATTTCTGGTTGTCGTTCGTGGGCATGAACATGGCCTTCTTCCCGATGCACTTCCTTGGTTTGGCGGGCATGCCGCGCCGGATTCCGGATTACAACCTGCAGTTCGCCAACTTCAACATGGTGTCGTCCATCGGTGCCTTCACCTTTGGCGCGACGCAGCTTTTCTTCCTGTTCATCGTGATCAAAACCATTCGTGGTGGTCCGCCAGCACCGGCCAAACCGTGGGACGGCGCTGAGGGCCTGGAGTGGAGTATTCCTTCGCCTGCGCCCTATCACACCTTCACGACACCTCCGGAAGTGAAATGACATGAGCGAAGCGCGCTCGATCAAACGCCTGGTGATCCGCCTGTTATTGCTGGTGGTCGTGATGTTCGCCTTCGGTTTTGCTTTGGTGCCGCTGTACGACGTGATGTGCAAAACGCTCGGTATCAACGGCAAGACCGGCGATAAATATGAAGGGTCGCAGGTCGTTGATCTGAATCGTCAGGTGCGGGTGCAGTTTGTCTCGAGCAACAACGTCGACATGGTTTGGGACTTCTACCCCAAGGCGGAGGAACTGATTGTGCATCCCGGTGCGGTCAACGAGATGCTGTTCGTGGCCCATAACCCGACCAACAAGCCGATGACGGCGCAGGCTGTCCCCAGCATTTCGCCGGGCGACGTCGCGGTTTACTTCCACAAGACCGAATGCTTTTGCTTCACCCAGCAAGTGCTGCAGCCGGGGGAACGCATTGAAATGCCGGTGCGATTCATCGTTGATCGCGACCTGCCCAAGAGCCAGAAAGAACTGACGCTCGCTTACACGCTGTTCGATATCACCGCTCGCCAACCACCGGCTGCAAAAGTGGCAAGCAATGGCGGTTAGGACCTGGATTCATCCAGGGCGCCCGATAAGGAGAACAATAAGATGGCAATTTACGAGCATTACTACGTTCCCGCGCAAAGCAAATGGCCGATCATCGCCACGGTTGGCATGTTCGTCACGATGTTCGGCCTGGGCACTTGGTTCAACGACATGAAGGCAGGACGGCCTGATTCCCACGGGCCACTGATCTTTTTCGTCGGCGGCCTGCTACTGGCCTACATGCTGTTTGGCTGGTTCGGTGCCGTGATCAAGGAAGGCCGCAGCGGTCTGTACAGTGCGCAGATGGATCGCTCGTTCCGCTGGGGTATGAGCTGGTTCATTTTTTCTGAAGTGATGTTCTTTATCGCCTTCTTTGGTGCCCTGTTTTACGTGCGCAACCTGTCGGGTCCCTGGCTGGGCGGTGAGGGCTCCAAGGGCATCTCACACATGCTCTGGCCTAATTTCCAGTACGCCTGGCCGCTGATGAATACCCCTGATCCAAAACTTTTCCCGGGTCCTAAAGAGATCATCAATCCGTGGCATTTGCCGCTGATCAACACCCTTTTGCTGGTCAGCTCCAGTGTCACGGTCACCATCGCTCACCATGCGTTGAAAAAAGGCCATCGCGGCGCCCTGAAAATCTGGCTGGCACTGACGGTCTTGTTGGGGCTGGGTTTTCTGGCGTTGCAGGCTACCGAATACATCGAGGCCTATCACGAGCTGGGGCTGACCCTCGGCTCAGGCATTTATGGCGCAACCTTCTTCATGCTCACCGGGTTTCACGGGGCCCACGTCACCATCGGCACGATCATTCTGTTTGTGATGTTGATGCGGGTGATGCGCGGGCACTTTGATGCCGAGCATCAATTCGGCTTCGAGGCGGCGAGTTGGTATTGGCACTTTGTCGACGTGGTGTGGATCGGCCTGTTTGTCTTTGTCTACGTCTTGTAGAGGCAAGGCTTACCAGCTGACGTGAGAGACCAATTGACCACTGTAGAAGCCCCACGCAATCAGGATGACGGTGATGGCGGTCAGGCTGACACGCACGGTCAGGGCCCTTACCACTCGGGTGGAACCGCTGTCGTCTTTGACTAGAAAGAACAGGCCGCTGAATAGACTGATCATCGTGGCAATAAGCAGTAGAACAATCGCCGCTTTGAGCATGATGAAACTCCATGACGTTGGGGGAGGTATAGGCGATGTATTGCAGTATAGCTACCCACAATGGGGGCATGTCATGAAGCGCTTCCAACCTGGCCGGGCACCGACAGTGGTGGTGTTTCTGTTACTGCCGCTGCTGATTTTTCTCGGCTTCTGGCAGCTTGATCGAGGCGAGGAAAAACGCGTATTGCTGACCCATTACGCCGAGCGCCGCGCGGCTGAACCGATGCCGGGCACCCACCTCGAACAAACAGTCGACCCCGCCTATCTTCGCGTGCAGTTGCGCGGCCAGTTCGACGCCGAACACACCCTGCTCCTGGACAACAGCACCCGTGGCGGCAGGCCCGGTGTCGAGTTGATCCAACCGTTTCACGATCAGGCCAGCGGGTTGTGGCTGCTGGTCAATCGTGGCTGGCTGCCTTGGCCGGAACGTCGCACGCCGCCGGTATTCAACACCCCCAGCCAAGTCTTGAACCTCAACGCCTGGGTGTATGTGCCGTCTGGCGCCACCTTCCAATTAGCGCCCGACCCTGTGGGTGCCCCATGGCCGCGGTTGGTCACGGCGGTGGATCCGACAA
The DNA here is from genome assembly GCF_034314155.1 of Pseudomonas sp. 5C2. NCBI lineage: Bacteria > Pseudomonadati > Pseudomonadota > Gammaproteobacteria > Pseudomonadales > Pseudomonadaceae > Pseudomonas > Pseudomonas sp. 5C2. The sequence continues at coordinate 1,111,860 of NZ_JAVIWH010000003.1, forward strand.
CGCTCTGGCCCGAACTGGGACGCCAGGGGTATGCCGATGAATTGCGGCTTGAGCCGGGCGTTGCCGCGTATCAACTCGATTGGCCGGTGGTGGCGATGGGCCCGGAAAAACACCTCGGTTACGCCGTTCAGTGGTTCGCCATGGCGGCGGCGCTGTTCGGCCTTTATCTGTACCTCGGATTACACAACGCCAAGGAGAAAAACCATGGGAGCGGCCATGAATCCACTCAACATGTCTGAAACACGCGCGCCGCAGGGTCGCCGCAAGGGACGTTTGCAACTGATTCTGGTGTTGCTGGTGGCCCTCGGCCCGATCCTTCTGGCGACCGGCATGTACAAGTTGCAGTTCTGGGTGCCGGACGGCCGCAGCTACCACGGCGAGCTGATCGGTAACGGGCAAGGTCGCGCCGACCTCGGGGTGCCGGCCGACGAGCCCCGTTGGCAACTGCTGGTCAGTGCGCCGCAGGGCTGTGCGGCAGATTGCCAACAGCTGGTCTATCTGGCGCGGCAGGTCCAGATCGGTCTTGGCCGTGATGCGACTCGCGCCAGCCATGCGCTGGCTACCGCACAACCGCTGGAGGCCAATTACTCGGCGAAGCTGACGCGCGAATACCCGCAGTTGCAGCGCTATCCGCTGGATCTATCGCGGTACAACACCCTTGCACCCGGCGTTGAAGCGCCACACCTCTGGATCGTCGATCCCCACGGCAACCTGGTGCTGCGTTACGACGCCAAGGTCGACGGCAAGGACCTGCTCAACGATCTACGCCAACTGTTGAAACTGTCGAACATCGGATAGGGCATCGTCATGGCCAGACCTGGATTTCGCCTCGCTTTGTTTGCCACGCTGCTTGCGCTGGTTGTGGTGTTGCTCGGTGCCTACACCCGGCTGACCCACGCAGGGTTGGGATGTCCGGACTGGCCTGGCTGTTACGGTTTTATCAGTGTGCCCAACGGCGAGACGCAACTGGCGCATGCCGAATTGCACTTTCCCGAGGCACCGGTAGAAGCCCGCAAGGGCTGGAACGAGATGGTCCACCGTTACTTCGCGGGCACGCTGGCGCTGATGATCATGGCGCTGGCGGCCCAGGCCGTGCGTCGTCGCCATAACGGTGGGCAGCCGCTGAAATTGCCGCTGCTGATGCTCTGCGTGGTCATCGCTCAGGCCGCGTTTGGCATGTGGACGGTGACCCTCAAGCTATGGCCGCAGGTGGTTACGGCGCATTTACTCGGCGGCGTCGCGACCTTGAGCCTGCTGTTTTTGCTGACGCTGCGTTTGTCCGGGGCCTTTGCACCCTTGCCGCAGCTACCTTCTCGATTACGCCTTCTGGCGGCGTTGGGGTTGGTGCTGGTGATTGGGCAAATCGCCCTCGGCGGCTGGGTCAGCTCCAACTATGCCGCAGTGGCCTGTATCGACTTGCCCACCTGTCATGGCGAATGGTGGCCCAAAGCAGACTTCGCCAATGGCTTTCACCTCACGCAGCACATAGGCCCGAACTATCTGGGGGGGCAACTGGACAGTGATGCCCGCACCGCGATCCACCTGACGCATCGCGTCGGCGCAGTCGTGGTGACCTTGGTACTGCTGGCGCTGGCCTGGCAACTGCAGCGAGCCGGGCTCAAAGGCATGGCTTCTCTGGTTTTGCTGGCCCTGGCGGCTCAGGTGGGATTGGGTATCAGCAACGTGATTTTTCATCTGCCGCTGCCGATTGCCGTGGCCCATAACGCTGGTGGTGCGGCCTTGATGTTGACCCTGACCCTGGTGAATTACCGCACACGCTCAGCCCTTGGTTGGGCGACCAAGACGAAACGCCGACACCGCTTTGAAGTGCAAGGATCGGCTCACGGGCAGCTTCAACCCGGCAAATAACCTGGCACAGAATAATAACGAGAAGGAGAGACGCCATGGCTACTCTAATCAGCGAGCGACACAGCCAGGCCATTTGGCGTGACTACCTCGAACTGACCAAGCCCAAAGTGTTGGTGCTGATGCTGATCACCTCACTGGTCGGCATGTTCCTCGCCACACGCGCTGGAGTGCCTTGGACGGTACTGGTGTTTGGCAACATGGGGATCGCTTTTTGCGCGGGCGGCGCGGCGGTGGTCAATCACGTGGTGGATCGACGCATTGATGCCGTGATGGCACGCACCCACAAGCGACCAATCGCTGAAGGACGCGTGTCACCTGCGTCGGCCATGACCTTTGCCTTGCTGCTGGCGGTGGCCGGGCAAGCCTTGCTGTTGGCGTTCACCAACCCGCTCACGGCGTGGCTGACGCTGGCCTCGTTGCTCGGCTATGCAGTGATTTACACCGGCTTTTTGAAGCGCGCCACACCGCAGAATATTGTGATCGGCGGCCTGGCCGGGGCCGCGCCGCCGCTGCTGGGTTGGGTTGCCATCACCGGGCATGTCAGCGCCGAACCGCTGCTGCTGGTGCTGATCATCTTCGCCTGGACCCCGCCGCACTTCTGGGCGCTGGCGATCCATCGCAAAGAGGAATACGCCAAGGCAGACATCCCGATGCTGCCCGTCACCCACGGCGAGCATTACACCAAGGTGCATATTCTGCTGTACACCTTCGTCCTGCTCGCGGTCAGCCTCATGCCCTACGTGATTCACATGAGCGGCATGCTGTACCTGCTGTGTGCCCTGGGGCTGGGTGCGCGCTTTCTGCAATGGGCCTGGGTGCTGTACCGTGGCAGTAAGCCGCACGCGGCGATCAACACCTTCAAGTACTCTATTTACTACTTGTTCCTGCTGTTTATCGCGCTGCTTGTCGACCACTACTTATTGTTGAATCTATGACTCGAGTTCAGAAAACCGTTTTTATTCTGGTCGCCCTGGTGGCGTTGGTCCTGGGCCTTACCGTCAACAAGGTGCTGTCTGGCAGAGGACAGGGCGATCCGACGGCGCTGATTGATGCAGGCATCATCCTGCTACCTACCAGCCGCAGTCTGCCTGACGTGAAGATGACCAATCAGGATGGCAAGCCGGTCGTCATGAATGAGTTGAAGGGTAAATGGACGATGCTGTTTTTCGGCTATACTTTTTGCCCGGATATCTGCCCAACCACGCTCGCCCAGCTGCGCCAGATCAAAAGCGAATTACCCAAGGACGTTGTGGGCAAGCTGCAAATCGTATTGGTCAGCGTCGACCCCAATCGCGATACACCGCAGCAGCTCAAGCAATACCTGGGCTACTTCGACCCCGAGTTCCAGGGCGTGACCGCGCCCGTCGACGACATCCAGAAACTCGCCAACGCCGTGAGCATTCCATTCATCCCTGCCGACACCAGTAAGCCCAACTACACCGTCGACCACAGCGGCAACCTCGCCCTGCTTGGTCCGGACGGCACCCAGCGCGGGTTTATCCGGTCGCCGCTGAATAACCAGAAAATGATCGCGCAATTGCCGGGGTTGTTGGTCCGGGAGTAACCGGACGCTGATGGCCGTTTCGCGAATGAAGGCGACATCACTTGGCAAACAACTGGCCAATGTCTTTGAAGGCTTTGAACTCCAGCGCATTGCCACACGGGTCGAGCAGGAACATGGTCGCCTGCTCGCCCACCTGGCCCTTGAAGCGAATGTATGGCTCGATAACGAACGCGGTTTCCCGGGATTGGAGTCGATCGGCCAGCGCTTCCCATTGATCCCATTCCAGCACCACGCCGAAATGCGGCACGGGCACATCATGGCCGTCCACCGGATTGCTCAGGGCTTGCTCCTGCGACGTGCTTTTTGCTTGGTGGTGAATCACCAACTGGTGGCCGAAGAAATTGAAGTCGACCCAATGCTCGCTGCTGCGGCCTTCGCTGCAACCGAATACATCGCCGTAGAAATGCCGGGCAGCCGCCAGGTCATAGACCGGTACCGCCAAGTGGAAGGGGGGCAGCGCCATGACAAGCATCCTCGTTCAGGGAGTGAAAGTGTCCTGAGTCTAGGCTAATGGCGCGTGAGGGTGTTTGATCAGAATGCCGGAACGATTGCACCCTGATATTTTTCCAGCATGAATTGCTTCAGTTCCGGGCTGTGCAAGGCGACGACCAGTTTTTGCATGGCAATCGAGTCTCTGTTTTCCGGACGTGCTACGAGGATGTTCACGTAAGGCGAGTCGCTGCCTTCGATGAGCAACGCGTCTTTGGCAGGGTCCAGTTTGACGCTCATCGCGTAGTTGGTGTTGAGCAGCGTCAGGTCAACCTGGGTAACCACGCGCGGCAATGTGGCCGCTTCCAGCTCGCGGAATTTCAGGTTTTTCGGGTTCTCGGCGATGTCTTGAGGCTTTGACAAGATGTTGCCCGGATCTTTAAGCGTGATCAGCCCGGCTTTGGTCAGCAACAGCAAGGCTCGACCTTCGTTGGCGGGTTCGTTGGGTAAGGCGATGTTGGCGCCATCGGGCAGGTCGTCGATCTTTTTTAGTAGGCCGTTCGAGTAAGCGCCCATGGGCTCGACGTGAACCTTGGTCACGGCAATCAGGTCGGTGCCGTTGCTTTTGTTGAACTCATTCAGGGCCGGCTGATGCTGGAAGAAGTTCGCGTCGAGGCTTTTATCCGCGAGCAGCGCATTGGGCTGGATGTAGTCGCTGAATACCTTGATTTGCAGGTCGATCCCTTCCTTGGCCAGCATCGGCTTGATGAACTCAAGAACCTCCGCATGGGGCACAGCCGAGGCGCCGACGGTCAAAGTTTCATCGGCGTGCGCGCCCAGAGCAACAACTGCAGCCAATGCGGCGAGTAGCTTTTTCATGCACTAACTCCGTTGAAACGGCCGCCTGCTGACGGGGCGGCTCTGGCCGGTCGGGCCTTGGCGGATCGGCGACCCGCCATTGTGTTTAGCGATTGCTGTTATCGGTGGGTGAAGTGCGTCACCAGCTTGTCGCCGATGGTTTGCAGGATCTGTACCAGCACCAATAACAATACGACCGTGACAAACATCACATCGTTCTGGAAGCGTTGATAACCATAGCGAATAGCCAGGTCGCCCAGACCTCCGGCACCGACTGCACCGGCCATCGCGGTGAACGACACCAGTGCGATAGCCGTGACGGTTATGGCCGCCAGAATGCCGGGCCGCGCTTCTGGCAACAGTGCCTTGATGATGATTTGCCGAGTGGTGGCACCCATGGCCTGGGTCGCTTCGATGATGCCGCGATCCACTTCCCTCAATGCGGTCTCGACCAGGCGAGCGAAGAAGGGCGTGGCGCCCGCCACCAGTGGCGGCAAGGTGCCGAGGACCCCGAGCGATGTGCCGGTGATGATTTCGGTCAGTGGCATCATCACGATCAGCAAAATGATGAACGGCAACGCCCGCAGCAGGTTGACGATCAATGCCACGCCGGAATACAGACGGTCGTTCTCCAGTAACTGGCGCGGCGAGGTCAGGAACATCAACACGCCCAGCGGCAGCCCAAGGAGCACAGTAAAGGCTAGGGACACGCCGAGCATCACCAGGGTGTCGCCCGTGGCGATCCAGATTTCGTACCAGTCGACGTTGGAAAACAGGTGGGTCAGGGCATCCATCAACGCAGCACCTCCATGTGAACATCTGCGGCGGTGAAGCGGGCGAAGGCTGCTTCCATGTCGCCACCGGTAATGGCTAGGGTCAGTTGCCCATAGGGGGTGTCTTTGATTCGGTCGATGCGCCCGGCGAGGATACTGTAATCGACCCCGGTCTCCCGGGCGACAGTGCCCAGTAGCGGTGCGTAGGTGGCATCACCCTGGAACGTCAGGCGCACGATGCGGCCCTGCACATGGGCGAAATCATCGCGCAGTTCACCTTCGTCGATTTGCTCGTCTTCTTGCACGAAACGCTTGGTGGTCGGGTGCTTGGGATGCAGGAACACATCCGTCACGCTGCCCTGCTCGACGATCCTCCCGGCATCCATGACGGCAACGTGGTCGCAGACGCGGCGGATCACGTCCATCTCGTGGGTGATCAGGACAATGGTCAGATTAAGCTCGCGATTGATCTCGGCCAGCAATTGCAGGACTGATGCCGTGGTTTGCGGGTCAAGGGCGCTGGTGGCTTCATCGCACAGCAGGATTTTCGGTTTGGTCGCCAGCGCACGGGCAATACCCACCCGCTGCTTTTGGCCGCCAGACAACTGGGTCGGGTATTTCTTCGCCTGATCGGACAGGCCGACGCGTTCAAGCAGTTCGGCCACGCGCTGATCGATCTGGCTGCGTGACATATCACCGGCCAGGGTCAGCGGCATGGCAACGTTATCGGCAACGGTCTTGGAGGCCAGCAGATTGAAGTGCTGGAATATCATCCCGACCTGTTGCCGGAAGCCTCGCAGAGCGTTGGCATCGAACGCGGTGACATCTTCACCGTCGACGATGATCTGCCCACCACTCGGGGTTTCCAGGCGATTGATCAGGCGCAGCAACGTGCTTTTGCCCGCGCCAGAATGACCAATCAGACCGAAGACCTGACCGTCTTCGACACGCAGGCTGGTGGGGTGCAGGGCGGGAATTTCACGATCTGCGACCCGATAGGTTTTATGGACGTTATGAAACTCGATCACGTAGCGAACCTTGTGGGGGCGCGGTAAGAAAGGGTGGTGGAAGTGGCCGGATGCTCAGGCGTTCTTACTACCAGCGGACACCGGCTGGATAAGCCGGGCGCGCATTTTAGCCTGTCCGGCCAGAGGTTCTTAGCATTTATTTGATGGCAAACCTGCGAAACGGCAATAACGGGGTCGGTGGCGGCAGATCGGAGTGGTTTGCCTGTTGGTTAGACCAAAGGTCATGAAAAACACGGAACGGCTGTTTTAAGCCTCAGTCAGTAATTAAGCGTCTCGATTTTCCTGAGTGCCGTACCAGGAGAGGTTTTGCCGATCAGGCCCCGCGATTCAACCCGCGCCAGGGCCACCCGCAACCGAGGAGTTTTAGTCTGATGGCTACCAAGAAGACCATAACCACTGCCACGACCCGCGCCAGTTCCAATGTCAGCCACAGCCAGCTGGCAGGCACTGACACCCTGGACCGTGGCAATACCAACGCCAAGCTGGACAGCCTGGAGCAGTTCCGTTCCGATGCCACCGAGCAGGCGCTACGCACCAATCAGGGCGTAAAAATTTCCAATAACCAGAACACGCTCAAGGTCGGTGATCGCGGTCCGTCCTTGCTTGAAGATTTCATCATGCGTGAAAAAATCACCCACTTTGACCATGAACGCATTCCCGAGCGCATCGTTCATGCGCGGGGCACTGCGGCGCACGGTTACTTCCAGACCTATGAAAACCATGCAGCCCTGACCAAGGCCGGTTTCCTCCAGGACCCGGGGAAAAAGACCCCGGTGTTCGTGCGCTTTTCCACCGTCCAAGGGCCGCGTGGCTCGGGCGATACCGTGCGTGACGTACGCGGATTTGCGGTGAAGTTTTACACCGATGAAGGCAACTTCGATCTGGTCGGCAACAACATGCCGGTGTTCTTCATTCAGGACGCGATCAAGTTCCCGGACTTCGTTCACGCGGTAAAGCCCGAGCCTCATAATGAAATACCCACGGGCGGTTCCGCTCACGATACGTTCTGGGATTTCGTTTCGCTGGTGCCGGAATCGGCGCATATGGTGCTATGGACGATGTCCGACCGGGCCATCCCGAAAAGCCTGCGGACCATGCAGGGGTTTGGCATTCACACCTTTCGCTTGATCAACGCCGACGGTAAATCGAGCTTCGTCAAGTTTCACTGGAAGCCCAAGTTTGGCGTGTGTTCGCTGCTCTGGGATGAGGCGCAGAAACTCGCAGGCAAGGACACCGACTTTCATCGTCGCGATTTGTGGGAGTCGATTGAAACCGGCGATTACCCCGAGTGGGAATTCGGTGTGCAGATTGTCGCGGAAGAGGATGAGCATACATTCGATTTCGACCTGCTCGACCCAACCAAGATCATCCCCGAGGAGTTAGTGCCGGTGACGCCGTTGGGCAAAATGGTGCTTAACCGCAATCCGGACAACTTCTTCGCCGAGACCGAGCAGGTTGCGTTCTGCCCTGGGCATATCGTACCGGGCATCGACTTTTCCAATGATCCGCTGCTGCAAGGTCGACTGTTTTCCTACACCGACACGCAGATCAGCCGTCTGGGGGGACCGAACTTCCACGAGATTCCGATCAACCGTCCTGTCGCACCCAACCACAACGGGCAACGTGACGCGCAACATCGCACTACCCTCGACAAGGGGCGCGCCTCTTACGAGCCTAACTCCATTGATGGTGGCTGGCCGAAAGAGACGCCGCCCGGGGCTCAGGATGGCGGTTTCGAGACCTATCCAGAGCGCCTCGAAGCGCACAAGGTTCGTCGTCGTAGTGAATCGTTCGCCGACCATTTTTCACAAGCGACCCTGTTCTTCCAAAGCATGAGTGACCATGAGAAAGAACACATCATCGCGGCCTACAGCTTTGAGTTGGGCAAGGTGGAGCGCACTTGGATTCGTGAGCGTCAGGTGAATGAGATTCTGGCCAATATCGACCTAGAGCTGGCCGCGCGCGTGGCGCAAAACCTCGGTTTGCCTGCGCCGACTGCCGGTACCGTGCCCGGAAAGGCGGCGGCGGTGACTCAATCCCCTGCGCTGAGCCAGGTCAACTTGCTGTCTGGCACTATTGTTTCGCGCAAAGTGGCCATCCTTGCAGCCAACGGCGTCGATGGTGCTGCCATCGCTGCGCTGAAGAAGGCCCTGGAAGTCGAAGGTGCGCACGCCAGGCTGCTAGGCCCTACCTCGGCGCCAGTCACCACGGCGGATGGCAAGCACCTCGCGGTGGACGCTTCTATGGAAGGCATGCCGTCGATCGCTTTCGACGCGGTGTTTGTGGCGGGCGGGGCCGAGTCGGTGAAAGCACTGAGCGCCAATGGCGTGGCATTGCATTTCGTGCTCGAGGCCTACAAGCACCTCAAGGCTATTGCGTTGAATGGGGAAGCCAAACAATTGCTGGACGTGCTGCATCTGTCAGCTGATGAAGGCTTGCTGGTTGGCGGTAATGACAGCAAGGCGTTCAAGGCGTTTTTCGCGGCGATGGCCCAGCATCGGGTGTGGGCGCGTGAGCCTAAAACCAAGACTGTTCCGGCGTGATGACACACGGTCGACTGTAACTCCAGGAGCGCGCTTGCAAAATCGCATAAACCGTCAGCGTTTTTGGGACCGCTTCGCGGTCCATCGCGGGCAAGCACGCTCCTACAGTTGATTTTCGTCGCACATAAGTCTGTGGAGGATGCTACAGCTTCGCGGGTTTGAGAACGATATGCGCAGGTTGGCTGCGATCGATCTGCCGCTCCAGCTGTAATTCAAAGTCAGGATTGATTTTGATGACCCGTTTGGTCAACAAGGTTGCCAACCACGGGTAATCATCAGTGCGTGGCACTTGCAGGATCACCTGGCAATCGAAAGCTGTGACATCTGCGGCAATCGCGTCAAACTGGCGACGTAACTGCGTCATATCGCCGATTTTAAGTGCGATGGTGGTGCTTTCGACGGTGGGGTCGATTACCTTCGCGATACGTTTGGCTTCCGCAGCTTTCAGCTCGGCTTCGGCTTTTTCCAGTTCGGCTTTGCGTGCCTGGGTAATTGCACCATTCACGCCGCTAGTGAGCGCCGGGGCCTTGGGCATGAGTGCTCGGGCGCGGCTCAATGCGGTGGCCGCAGCGTTCACATCGCCCTTTTGCAGGACGATTTGACTGCGCTTCAAGTACGCCTCTGCCAACTGGTGTTGGTACTGCTCGATGCGCGGGTCGTCTGGCATCTGCGTTTGCAGAGCCTGCAACTGGTCTTCAGCGGTGGCCAGTTCGCTGCTGGCGATACTTTGCTCAAGCTGCTCAAAGCCCGTGGGCGCGGCGGCAGGCGCGGGCGTTTCGACTGTCGGCGCACTTTGGCAGGCGCCCAACAGGATGGAAAATGCGGCAAGGAGCAGATAACGGGAGGCGAACAGCTTCATTCCTGCGATTCTCTAATTGCGCAAAAAACGAGCAAGTCTACACCGCTCGCCGGGGGAGGACAAAACTCAACAAGAACAACGCGGCGGCGCATACCACTATAGACGGTCCAGCCGGGGTGTCTTTGAACCACGATAAGGCCAGCCCGCCACAGACTGCAACCACGCCAAGCGCGCTTGCGCCCAAAGCCATTTGCTCGGGGGAACGTGAGTGGCGTTGCGCGGCGGCGGCAGGAATGATCAGCAGCGAGGTGATCAGCAGGACACCAACGATTTTCATGGCCACCGCAATCACAATCGCGATCAGCAACATCAATGTCATGCGCAAGGCCGCGACGGGTAAGCCTTCGACGGTCGCCAGTTCTTCATGCACCGTAATGGCCAGCAATGGTCGCCACAGGGCGACGATCAACGTCAGTACCGCCGCGCTGCCGCCCATAATCCAGGCCAGATCGGTGGGGCTGATCGCCAGCAGGTCACCAAACAGATAACCCATCAGGTCAACACGAACGTTGTGCATGAAGCTGAGGACTACCAGCCCCAGTGACAACGTACTGGGCGCGAGAATCCCGAGCAGCGTGTCCGATGCCAGCGCCTGGCGCTGTTGCAGCGTCACCAACAGGATCGCCAGCAGCAGGCAACCGACGGTAACCGCCAGCGCCGGGCTGATATCCAGCACAAAGCCCAATGCCACGCCGAGCAAAGCCGCATGGGACAGGGTGTCGCCGAAATAAGCCATGCGCCGCCAGACCACGAACGAACCCAAAGGGCCTGCGACTATTGCCAGCGCCAGACCTGCGAGCAAGGCATAGAGTAAAAAGTCAGCCATGCTTGCAGTTGTCTCCGTGGACATGAGTAGGGGGCGTGCCGGGCGCTGATGCAGCCTCTTCGACCACTGCGCCGTGTAAGTCATGGGCGTGATCGTGGTGGTGGTGATAGATCGCCAGGCTTTGCGCGTTTTTGCCGAACAATTCGACAAACGCCGGATCGTTGCTGACTTGCTCCGGGTGGCCCGAGCAGCACACATGCCGGTTCAGGCAAACTACTTGGTCGGTGGTGCTCATTACCAGGTGCAGGTCATGGGACACCATCAGCACGCCGCAGCCGTAGCGGTCGCGCAGGCGGGTGATCAAGCTGTACAGCTCAGTCTGGCCAGCCACGTCGACACCTTGCACGGGCTCATCAAGGACCAGCAACTCGGGTTCACGCAATAATGCCCGGGCCAGCAGCACGCGCTGCATCTCGCCGCCGGATATCCCTTGCAGCGGGCTGTCGATGACTTTCTCGGCACCTACTTCGATCAACGCCGCCAGCGCTCGTGGCCGGTCAACGCCGGGGACCAGTCGCAGAAAGCGCAGCACCGACAGGGGTAATGTGGGGTCCACATACAGCTTTTGCGGCATGTAGCCGACACGCAACTTCGGTTTGCGCCAGACGCTGCCCGAGTTCGGTTTGAGCAGGCCCAGAACCGCCCGCACCAACGTGGTCTTGCCTGCGCCGTTAGGCCCGATCAGGGTCACGATTTCGCCCGGTTTTACGCTGAGCTGAATGTTTTCCAGCACGTTTTGCCCGGCAAACGTAACGGTGACCTGATCGAGACGGATCAATGCAGTGCTCATCAGGCCGCCTTGCAGCCCGAACACAGGCCAACAATTTCGACCGTTTGCCCTTCTACGGTGAAACCCACCTCCGCCGCAGCGGCGATGATTGCCTTGCTGATGGCGGGGTGTTGCAGCTCGATAGCGGCATGGCACTCCCGGCAGATCAGAAACTGGCCCTGGTGCGCGTGCGTCGGGTGATTGCAGCCGGTAAAGGCGTTGAGCGATGCGATGCGGTGGACGAGGCCGTTTTCCAGAAGGAAATCCAGCGCGCGGTACACGGTGGGCGGCGCGGCGCGGCGGCCGTCTTCTTCACTGAGGACCGCGAGAATGTCATAGGCGCCCAACGGTTTATGACTCTGCCAGACCAGTTCCAGCACGCGGCGACGCAGAGCGGTCAGGCGCAGACCTTGGCTCGCGCACAGCGCATCAGCCTCGGAGAGCGCGGTGTGCACGCAATGTGAGTGATCATGGGGGCGACTGGCCAGCGGTGTGTTGAGCATGGGCGGCGACGACTTTTGTGAGAGACGTTATTATGTTACCTGTTCCTGCCTCCTTGAGTGGTCATCGTGTTCCGTCTTTTTGCCATTTTTATTGCTTTAAGTGCCAGTTTGCTGGTGATCAGCCCCGCTCACGCCGAGGTTCGGGTGCTGACCAGCATTAAGCCGTTGCAGCTGATTGCCGCTGCGGTGCAGGACGGCGTGGGCTCGCCAGAGGTGCTCTTGCCGCCCGGTGCGTCGCCGCATAACTACGCCTTGCGCCCGTCCGACGTACGGCGCGTGCGTGAAGTCGATTTGTTTTATTGGATCGGTCCAGACCTGGAAAGCTTCCTGCCTCGTGTGTTGCAAAGCCGAACGCTGCCGGTGGTGACGGTGCAATCGTTGCCGGAGTTGCGCCTGCGTCACTTCGCGGCGGACAGCCAGTCCCATGAGGCTGCCGATCCCGCCGAGCATGACCACGACCATCGCCCCGGCAGTCTGGATGCCCACTTATGGCTGTCATCGGTCAATGCGCGGGTGATCGCTGCGCGTATGGCCACTGATTTAAGTGCGGCCGACCCCACCAACGCGGCGCGCTATAAAAGCAATGTGAAGGTGTTCGATGAACGCCTCGACGCCATGGATGCGCGGGTAAAGGCGCGGGTTGCGGACGTCGCAGGAAAACCGTTCTTCGTGTTTCATGAAGCATTCGATTACTTCGAGGATGCCTACGGTCTCAAGCATACGGGGGTGTTCAGCGTCGCCGCTGAAGTGCAGCCCGGCGCGCAGCATGTTGCCGCCATGCGCGCGCGGTTGAGCGAAGTGGGCAAGACCTGCGTGTTCAGCGAGCCGCCGATGCGTCCGCGTCTGGCCGAAACCCTGACTGCGGGGCTGCCGGTCAAACTGGCGGAACTCGATGGATTGGGCGGCTACACCCCTGCCACCGCTCAGGGTTATGAGCAGATGGTGGAAAAGCTGGGTAATGATTTGGCAGGGTGTCTGGAGTCGCTTTGATGGGGCGGTGTCTGAGTCATTGCTTTTCAGGCGAGTGAGTTCGCTCCCACAGATTGAGAGCGAACTCATTCGTGAAGCGTACGCCGCTGACTACAGGGCGAACGGCAGCGGCGTATGCACGTGCTGGCGCTGGGCCAAACGTTGCTGAAACTCCATAGGGTCATGGATCAGTACGTCCTGCCCGGCAAAGGATTCCGCCGCGATCAGGCGTGACAGCCAGAAACGCACGCAGGCTACGCGCAGCATGGTCGGCCACAGTTCGGCTTCGCCGGCGGTGAACGGACGCAAACCGGCGTAGGCACCGAGCAAGGCACGGGCGCGCGCACCGTCGATCTGACCGTCTTCTTCAGAGCACCAGTCATTGAGGGCAATGGCCAGGTCGTAAAGCATTGGCCCGGAGCAGGCGTTGTAGAAATCGATCAGCCCGGTCAAGTGCGTGCCTTCGAACAAGGCGTTGTCGCGAAACAGGTCGGCGTGCAGGTTGGCGCGTGGCAAGGCCATGATTCTCGGCGCGAGCCGTTCGAACTCTTCAAGTGCCGCCTGCAGCAGTGCGCTTTGCGTCGTGTCCAGGTGCGGCATCAACGTCGCGCCTTCGGCCTGCATCCAGTCCAGCCCCCGATCAGTCTTGCGCTCCAGCACATGCTCATGCGTGGCCAGATGCAAATGCCCCAGCAATTCGCCGATCTGTACGCAATGCTGGGTGTTCGGTTCGCTAACGTGTTTGCCCGGGAGCCTTGGCTGCAGCAGTGCCGGCTTGCCCGCCAGCTCGCGTAATGCGTGGCCGTCGGTGGTGCGTAGGGCGTAAGGCACCGGCAGATTGGCGTCGTGCAGTACGTCGAGCAGCTTGATGAAAAACGGTAGATCCTTGACTGGCCCGCGCTCAACCAGGGTCAGGACGAACTCGCCCTGCTCCAGGCTGACGAAGAAATTGCTGTTCTCGCTGCCGGCAGCAATGCCCTGAAAATCATGTAGACGGCCAAGCCCATAAGGGGCGAGAAACGTTTCCAGCTCAGGTCGAGCCAGGGGGGTAAATACGGACATGGTCAAGACTGCCAGTAAACAAAGTGAATGTTAGGCACTACCACTCGAAGATTTTCCATTCGGGAATCAGCATGTCCGGTTGGTCCGAACGAATGAAGTTGGCCTGAGTGCCATCGGAGCGTACTAGAAAGTACGGTTTACCGCCTTTGGGTGTGATCTTGATTGCGTAAAGAAACCCGTTCTGGCGGTATTCCTGAATGGTTTTGTCGCCTTCGGTGCGGATGGTAACGTCTGGATCCGCAGAAGGAGCCCCAGTGTCAGCAGCAACTGCAACCAGCGGGCAAAGTGCCAACAGGCTGGCCAGCAACAGGCGATTTGTTGTGCGCATGATAACCTTGTCCTTTTGTCGTCATTGGTCCTCGCATTCTAGCGCCGACCCCGCTGAAAAGGTTGATCTTGCTCATGAACCAAGCACCCCTCGTCCTGGTGGACGGTTCTTCCTATCTTTACCGTGCCTTTCACGCGCTACCGCCACTCGCTACGTCTAGGGGATTGCCTACGGGGGCGGTCAAGGGTGTGCTGAACATGCTCAAAAGCCTGCGTCGGCAGTATCCTGAAAGCCCGTTTGCCGTGGTTTTCGACGCAAAAGGCGGCACGTTCCGCGATGCGTTGTTTGCCGAATACAAGGCTAATCGCCCAAGCATGCCCGACGATCTGCGGGTGCAGGTCGATTTGCTTCACGCCTGCGTCAAAGGTCTGGGCTACCCGCTGCTCTGCGTCGAAGGCGTCGAGGCCGATGACGTGATCGGTACGCTGGCCCGCAGCAGCGCGGCCGCCAACCGCCCGGTGATTATCTCTACCGGCGACAAGGACATGGCGCAACTGGTCGATGGGCACATTACCTTGGTCAATACGATGACCGGTAGCGTGCTGGATGTGGCTGGCGTGAAAGAGAAGTTTGGTGTCGGTCCTGAACACATCATCGATTATCTGGCGCTGATGGGGGACAAAGTCGACAACATTCCGGGCGTGCCCGGTGTTGGCGAAAAAACCGCGGTCGGCCTGTTGGTCGGTATCGGCGGTGGTCTTGTCGAGCTGTACGCAAACCTGGACAAGGTTGCCGCACTGCCGATTCGTGGCGCGAAAACCCTGTCGGCCAAGCTTGAAGAGCACAAGGACATGGCGTTCCTGTCCTACGAGCTGGCGACGATCAAAATCGACGTGCCATTGGACGTCGAGCTGGACGCCCTGCACTGCGGCGAACCGGATCGCGAGAAGCTGGTCGAGCTGTACACCGAACTGGAGTTCAAAAGCTGGATTGACGAATTGCAGCGCGAAGCCAAGCGCGCCGGTGAGGAAATCGTCGTTGCACAGGAGCCGGTGGTCACCGAAGCGCGCTACGAAACCATTCTTGAACAGGATCAGTTCGAGGCCTGGTTGAAGAAGTTGAGCGACGCCAAGCTGTTTGCCTTCGTCACCAAGAGCAACGGTCCGGACGCACAAAAGGCGCAGTTGGTCGGCATGTCGTTTGCGGTCAAGACCAACGAAGCGGCTTATATCCCGCTGACCCACTCATACATGGGCGTGCCCCAGCAACTGGATCGAGACACCGTGCTCAGGGCGCTTCAGCCGCTGCTTGAGGACCCCGGGAAGGTCAAGGTCGGTCAGCACGCCAAGTTCGATATCAACATCCTCGCCAACTGCGCCATTGGCGGTGATCAGCGCCAAGGTATCACCGTGCGGGGCCTGGCGTTCGACACCATGCTCGAATCCTATGTGCTCGACTCCACTGCGACCCGGCACGACATGGACAGCCTGGCCCTCAAATACCTGGGCCACACGACCACCAGCCTGCAAGACATTGCCGGCAAGGGCGTGAAACAACTGACTTTCGATCAGATCGCGCTGGAGCAAGCCGCGCACTTTGCCGCCGAAGACGCGGATGTAACCCTGCGGTTGCATGAAGCCCTGATGGAAAAGCTCGCCCTTACACCAAGCCTGATGCCGGTACTCACCGACATCGAAATGCCATTGGTACCGGTGTTGGCGCGAATAGAGCGTCAGGGTGCGTTGGTCGATGCCAAATTGTTGGGTATTCAGAGCGTCGAACTGGGCGAGAAAATGATCGCCCTGGAGCGAGAGGCGTTTGCTATCGCCGGCGAGGAGTTCAACCTCGGCTCACCCAAGCAGCTCGGGGTCATTTTGTACGAAAAGCTCGGTCTTCCGGTCCTCAGCAAAACGGCCAAAGGCCAGGCGTCTACCGCAGAAGCGGTGTTGGCCGAGTTGGCTGAGCTGGATTACCCGCTGCCTAAAGTGCTGATGCAGTACCGCTCCATGAGCAAACTGAAGAGTACCTACACCGACCGTTTGCCGGAGCAGATCAACCCACGCACCGGGCGCGTTCATACGTCCTACCATCAAGCGGTTGCGGCGACCGGGCGCTTGTCGTCCAGTGATCCTAACCTGCAGAACATCCCGATCCGTTCGGCCGAAGGGCGCCGGATTCGTCAGGCTTTCGTTGCGCCCAAGGGCTACAAGCTGCTGGCCGCCGACTATTCGCAGATCGAGCTGCGAATCATGGCGCACCTGGCCAAGGACGAAGGGTTGCTGCATGCCTTCCGCAACAACCTGGATGTGCACCGTGCGACGGCTGCCGAAGTGTTTGGCGTCGAGTTGGAGGACGTCACCACCGACATGCGTCGCAAGGCCAAGGCGATCAATTTCGGTTTGATCTACGGCATGAGTGCGTTTGGTCTGGCGAAACAGATCGGTGTCGACCGCAAACAGTCGCAGGCGTATATCGACCGCTATTTTGCGCGCTATCCCGGTGTGCTGGATTACATGGAGCGCACGCGCGCGCAAGCGGCCGAGCAGGGCTTTGTAGAAACTCTTTTCGGCCGTCGGCTCTATCTGCCGGATATCAATGCCAAGAACCAGGCCTTGCGCAAAGGTGCGGAGCGTACTGCGATCAATGCGCCTATGCAGGGCACTGCAGCCGACATTATCAAGAAAGCCATGATTGCGGTCGATGGATGGCTGACTGACTCCGGTCTGGATGCCAGGGTTATTCTTCAGGTCCACGATGAATTGGTGCTGGAAGTGCGCGAAGACCTCGTTGAGCAGGTGCGTGAGGAGATTCGGCACTACATGAGTGGGGCAGCTAAACTCGATGTGCCGCTACTCGTCGAAGTAGGTGTTGGCAACAACTGGGACGAAGCACACTGATTGTGCTGAATAAACGTGCCTGGACTGCGACTTAAAGTCGCAGTCCAGCAGGTGTTTCGCCCCGGTTTCTCAGCTTATTCCTGAAATGAAGCACCGCTATAGCGAACCGCATCTAGATGCTCAGGAACTAAATCGGAGAATTCCCAGTCAGAGATTGGGAATGGGTGTGAAGCCCTTCAAGCTCCTAATGTTGTGTTAAGTGTTGGCAGATATCTGGACCACGCCCTAATGGTCTGGATCTTAAACCCCGAACTTCCCCCTCCCCATAAGAAGTCCGGGGTTTTTTTTGCCTGCGATTTTACGTTGCAGACGGCTCGGCACCCTTGTCCGCCAGCTCCATCCATCCCGCCAATACAGTGTAGGCGTCTTCCAGGCCCATGCGCTTGGGGGCTGAAAATAACTGGATGCTCACTGCATTGCCCCAGCCTTTATGAATTTCGGCCTGCACTTTGAGCAGGGCATTTTTCGCTGCGCCGTACGTCAGCTTGTCGGCTTTGGTCAGCAGAATATGCATAGGCATGTGGCTGGCGACGGACCAATCGAGCATCAGCAGGTCGAAATCGGTCATTGGATGACGGATATCCATCATCAGAATCAAACCTTTGAGGCTTTCGCGGCTGCCTAAATAGGCTTCCAGGTGACGCTGCCAGTGCAATTTAAGCGGGATTGGCACCTTGGCGTAGCCGTAACCGGGCAAGTCCACCAGGCGACGATGATCGTCGAGACTAAAGAAGTTCAGCAGCTGTGTACGCCCTGGAGTCTTCGATGTACGGGCCAGGCTGGCGTGAGTCAGGGTGTTCAGTGCGCTCGACTTACCGGCGTTGGAACGTCCTGCGAAGGCCACTTCAAAGCCTTCGTCGTCGGGACATTGATCGACTTTGGCCGCGCTGAGCATGAAAGTTGCCTGTTGGCACAGGCCGAGGATGGGGTTCTTGAGTTGCATGGGATTTCCGATGAGGGCGGTGCCGGCAAGAGCGCGGCAAGCAGTGTCGTTTCCGTTTCAGTAGCGCCAGTATATAATGCCGCAGATTTTGTGTGCGCTTTGTCCCACCGTAGGATGAAGTTCACGGGAACGAGTGGTTTGAATTGCGCATTAGAACGCAGCACGTTCCCAACCCTGAAAAGGTCGTTTTATGAAGAAATGGCTGCTAGCTGCCGGTGTCTTGATGCCGTTTTTCAGCGCTCAGGCTACACAGGATCCGGAAGCTATGTACAACCGTGCTTGCGTGGCTTGTCATGCCGGTCAACTGCCAATGGCGCCGAAACCTGGCGACCGGGCAGTTTGGGCGCCTAGACTGTTGCAGGGTATGGATACGCTGGTGCAACACGTTACCCAGGGTTTCAAGGCAATGCCGCCGCGTGGATTGTGCATGGACTGCAGTAGCGAGGATTACCGCGCAATCATCCAGTGGATGAGCGAGTAACCCCGATACATAACTCTTTCACCCTTAGCCGTAGTTGGATTAGCTGATGAACAAATTAATCGTGAGTCTGCTGTTGACCTTGGGCATCTCTGGTATGGCCCAGGCCGCCGGTGCTGTTACCGGTGTTGTTGGCGACGCTGCTGCCGGTCAGGCAAAAGCGGCTGTGTGTGGCGCTTGTCATGGCCCGGACGGCAATAGTATGGCGCCTAACTTTCCGAAATTGGCAGGTCAGGGGCAGCGCTATCTGCTCAAGCAAATGCATGACATCAAGGATGGTAAGCGTACGGTCCTGGAAATGACCGGTCTGCTGACCAACCTGCAAGACCAGGACCTGGCTGATATTTCAGCTTACTTCTCCAGCCAGAAAGGCAGCGTAGGTGCTGCTGATCCGAAGTTGGTTGCTGCAGGCGAAGCGTTGTTCCGTGGCGGTAAACTGGAACAGGGCATGCCTGCCTGCCTCGGTTGCCACTCACCCAATGGTGCAGGTAACGTGGCTGCCGGCTTCCCGCACCTGGGTGGTCAGCACGCTACTTACGTGGCAAAACAGCTGACCTCGTTCCGTGAAGGTGATCGCACCAACGACGGCGATACCATGGTAATGCGTACCATTGCTTCGAAGCTGAGCAACAAGGACATCGCAGCGCTGTCGGCCTACATTCAAGGTCTGCATTGATCGCTGCCTGATCAGTCTGCGAACGGCTTACACTTTTCGCAATGATTTGAGGCTCTCCTGCATGGACGCAGGGTCAAAAAGGGTGGCTACGGCTGCCCTTTTTCGTGGCTGCCAGCGTTACACTAGCGAACTCAAGCCTGTCCGCCCGGTCCAACACTGGTCGCGCCAAGGCGACTTTATTTGCCCAGGAGTAAAGCATGCGTAATTTGATTCTCAGCGCCGCTCTCGTTACCGCCAGCCTGTTCGGGATGACCGCTCAGGCTGCCGAGCCTATCGAAGCCGGTAAACAGTATGTCGAGCTGAGCAGCGCTGTTCCTGTTTCCGAGCCTGGCAAGATCGAAGTAGTTGAAATGTTCTGGTACGGCTGTCCACACTGCTATGCCTTCGAGCCGACCATCAACCCATGGGCAGAAAAACTGCCTGCCGATGTGCACTTCGTGCGTCTCCCCGCCATGTTCGGCGGCCCGTGGGACGCTCACGGCCAATTGTTTTTGACCCTGCAGTCCATGGGCGTTGAAAACAAGGTTCACTCTGCCGTGTTCAATGCCATCCAGAAAGAACACAAAAAACTGACCACTCCAGACGAAATGGCTGAATTCGTCGCGACTCAAGGCGTTGACAAGGACAAGTTCCTGGCCACATTCAACTCCTTCGCGATCAAGGGCCAAATCGCAGCAGCAAAAGAACTGGCCAAGAAGTATGAAATTACTGGCGTTCCAACCCTGATCGTCAACGGCAAATACCGCTTTGACCTGGGTTCTGCTGGCGGTCCTGAGCAAACATTGCAAGTCGCCGACCAGTTGA
The DNA here is from genome assembly GCF_034314155.1 of Pseudomonas sp. 5C2. Classification (NCBI taxonomy): domain Bacteria; kingdom Pseudomonadati; phylum Pseudomonadota; class Gammaproteobacteria; order Pseudomonadales; family Pseudomonadaceae; genus Pseudomonas; species Pseudomonas sp. 5C2. Next base: position 1,131,978 of record NZ_JAVIWH010000003.1, read on the forward strand.
TCGCCAAAGAGCGCGCTGCTGTTGCTGGCAAATAAGAGGCGTTAGCCATGCGACGCTGGGGAACAGAACGCGTTGTTGGCAGGCACGATGCGCATGTCAACGAAGACCACCTGGAAACAAGCGGCTTGCCGGCCGATGGTCGGTTGCGCTTGCTCAGCTTCAACATTCAGGTCGGTATCAGCACCGAGCGGTACCGGCACTACCTGACGCGCGGGTGGCAGCATCTGCTGCCGCATACCGGGCGAGCAGGCAACCTGCAAAAGATCGGTGATCTGCTCGGCGACTTCGATCTGGTCGCGCTGCAGGAGGCCGATGGTGGCAGCCTGCGATCAGGTTATATCAATCAAGTCGAACACCTTGCCCAGCTCGGGGCCTTCCCGTACTGGTATCAGCAACTCAATCGTAACCTCGGGCGTTTTGGCCAGCACAGCAACGGTGTGCTCAGCCGTTTGCGGCCGTGGGCGATAGAAGATCACCCGTTGCCAGGTCCTGCCGGGCGCGGGGCCATCCTGGTCCGTTTTGGCGAAGGTCCGGAAGCATTGATCGTGGTGATGATGCACCTGGCACTGGGCGCACGCGTTCGCACCCGGCAACTGGCTTACATTCGCGAGTTGATTGGTGATTATCGCCACCAGGTGTTGATGGGCGACATGAACACTCATGCCACCGACTTGCTGGAAAACTCACCGCTTCGGGACTTGGGCCTGTTGGCGCCGCAGATCGAAGCGACGTTCCCCAGTTGGCGCCCTCAGCGCTGTCTTGATCATATTTTGCTCAGCCCCAGCCTGACGCTGGAGCGAGTGCAGGTCCTGGCTCAACCCATCTCCGACCATTTGCCCGTTGCCGTGGAGATCCGCCTGCCTGCATCGTTAACGGGTGATTCGCTGCCTGTGGCCAGCACGCCTCTTCGTGGAACCCTTGGATGAGCGAAGAAGCAGAACGCTGGAAAGAAAAGTACCTGAAAAGTCTCGAACAACAGGAAAAGCTTGAAAATCGCTGGAATGCGCGACTCGATCTGCTGCGGCGTGGCCTGGTGCGCAGCAGCCTGGCCGCTGAAGGCAGTGATCGCGCCGTTGATCACTGCATGAAAGAAATGCGTGAGGTCGTTCGCAAGGATGACATGGATGCCGCCCTCGCCGCGCTTCTCCCCCGGCTGGAAAAAGCCGTGCTCGATTCGGAGCAGCGCCGCGAAACCAGAGTCGGGCAGATGGGCACGGCCTTGAACTCATTAGTTGCCCAGTTGCAGAGTCTGCCCTTGCCTCGAGAGGTGAGTCGCCCGCTCAAGAGTTTTGCCAAGCAGTTGGATGAGCGCGTTTCTCAGGCGCGTGAACTGCCACTGTTGCTCGCCGAATTGAGCGCGTTGCAGGGCAAAGCGTTGACCCTGCTGGAAAACTCTGAAGAGACAAACTCACGGCCGGGACTCCTGCAGCGGTTGTTTGGTGGTCGCGAGGCTGCCAATACCGGCACGGAGCCGATGCCCGAGGCTGCGATGGGCTCGGTATTGGCGTCTGTCGAGTCGGTGATGCTGCCTGCCGAAACGCGGATTGAAAGCACAAAGGTCCCTGAGCACGCTCAAGTGGTGCAGGTCGCCTCACCCGTGCCTGCCGCTCCTGCAACCGGTCAGCGTGTTGATGACCCGGTAGAAGAGGCGCCTGAGCCTGCCGCGATAACGGTGCCAGTGCCTGCGGCTGTCAGCTCGACGCCAACGGTCGCGGCGCCTGCAGTCCTTGATGCCCGTGCGCCAACCGAGGCGCCAGTTGCCGCAGAGGTTGCGCTCGTTGTCGAAGAGGTGTTTGTCGCACCGGAGCTGATTGAGCAATTGCCAGTCGCGCTGCCTGAGCGCCTTCCAGACGCCGTCGATAGCGGCGCGCTGGCCGCTGAGCCGGTGGCTGAGAGCGTGCCGCAGCTCGATCAAGAGAATGTCGAGCAAGACGTCACCTACGACCTCCCGGCTACTCCAGAGCCAACTTACAGCTCTGTGGCGACACATATTGAAGAAACACTGCTGGGCCTGCTTGACGACCTGACCTTGCCGGAGCGTCACCAGCCTCAAGCACAGTCGATGCGAGAACGTTTGGCCAAGGGCCTGAACTGGTACGAATTGTTGCCGCTTCTAGATGACCTGGTCGTGCTGATGTTGGCGATCACGGACAGCGGACAGCATGAGTTCGAGGTGTACCTCAAGCAACTCAACGAGCGGCTTGAGTCATTTCAGAGCAGCTTGCAGGCCGCCAGTGAGGGCCAGGCCGACAGCTGCTCTGTTGCCCGCGACATGCAAAGTGAGCTGCGTGAACAGGTCGATGGCCTGCAAAGCAGCGTGCAGGACGCAGCCGACCTGAACAGCCTCAAGCAGGTCCTAGAGAATCGTCTGGAGGGCCTGCTGGGCACGATGGATCAGCATCAGCAGCAGCATGACGAGCGGGAGCAGGAAGTCGCTGCACGGCTGCAAGGCCTGGCGAACCGGGTCGCAACCATGGAACAAGAGGCTCAGGGCTTTCGCGTGCACCTTGAGGAGCAGCGGCAGAAAGCCTTGGTCGATCCGCTGACGGGCCTGCCCAATCGTGCCGCCTGGAGTGAACGGCTGGAGCAGGAGGTCGGTCTTCGGCAAAAAAATGGCAATGAGCTGCTGCTGGGGATGATTGATCTCGATTACTTCAAAAGGATCAATGACAACTACGGCCACCTGGCGGGCGACAAGGTGCTGAAGATCATCGCCACAGAACTGCGCAAACGTCTGCGGCCCGGCGACTTTATCGCCCGTTTTGGCGGTGAAGAGTTTGTTCTATTGATCCCGCATACCCCCATGCCTGATGGTGTGGCGTTGATGGACAAGCTGCGCAGGGCCATCGAGGCCTGCCCGTTTCACTTCAAGGGCGAGCCGGTAACGGTCACCATTTCTGTGGGGATCACTGCTTTTGGGGTGGGTGAGCGTAGCGAGTTTGTGTTGAAGAGAGCGGACGAAGCGTTATACCGCGCCAAGGATGAAGGCAGAAACCGCATCGAATGCGGCTGACAGGCCCCGTGTCGAGTAATGACTAAATATTGCGTAACGCTGCTTTACTAAAGCGTTTTGTCAGCATTACGTTATGCTATTGCATTACTTGCCTATGCGTGTTCCGACCTTCCATGAAATTGCTCACCGCTTTGGTTTTGTTCATCTTCCTGACCGCGTGCACCAGCAGTGGTCCGAAGCTCGACACCAGTCACCCCTCCGCCAACCATGACAGTCGGGTCCAGTTCGTCATCGTGCACTACACCAATGCGTCGTTGGAGCGTTCCTTGGCGCTATTGACCCATGGCGAGGTCAGCAGCCATTACCTGATCGGCGATCAGTCGCGCCCCACGGTCTACAAACTGGTCGATGAAAACCTTCGCGCCTGGCATGCCGGCGAAAGCGAGTGGCAGGGCCGAACCTGGCTCAACTCCAGCTCCATCGGAATCGAAATAGTCAACCCGGGTTTCCGCGATACGCCCACTGGCAGGCTTTGGTACCCCTATACAGAGGGCCAGGTCCAGGCGTTGATCGTATTGCTCAAAGACATCGTCAAACGCAATAACATCGATCCTCGACACATCATTGGACACAGCGACATCGCTCCTCTGCGCAAGCTCGATCCGGGCCCATTGTTTCCATGGAAGCGTCTTGCGGATGAAGGGCTGGGTATCTGGCCGGATGCACAGAGGGTGGCTCAGCGCCAGGCGTCGATGATGGACAACCTGCCGAGCGTTACCTGGTTTCAGCAGCAGTTGGCGCAGCTGGGTTATGTGACTCCCCAAACGGGCGAGCTGGATGTAGCTACACGTCACGTGTTAGCGGCGTTCCAGATGCACTATCGGCCGGAGCGATTCGATGGTCAGCCGGATGTGCAGAGTGCAGCTATCCTGCAAGTGCTCAATCATTAACGCTAAAAACAGCCGGCCCGTCTGATAGGGCAGGTTATTTTCTGAGTTGTTGCTATACCTCAGTGATATTCATTTGGATAGACATTGATGTCGATGGCTGCTGCACGCACTCTGATCTTTCGTCCCTGGCTGCTGGCCTTACTGGCGGCATTGATCAGTGCTGTCTTGTTGTTAGTCGGCAGCTTTGGCTTGGTCATGCATCAAGCCAGGCAGGATGAAAGAGAACAGATGAATGCTCAGGGCGAGCGCTTTTTGGTGCGTCTGGAGCAAATGTTCGGCCAATTGCGCGAAGGTCTCGATCAGCTGGAGGCCCAGCCTTTGCGCAGCTGTAGCCCGCAAATGCTGGAACTGCTGCGTCAGGTCAGCGTCAGCTATCGGTTCGTGTATGACGCCTCGTTTGTCGGTGGGTCGCAGCCGTGTTCGAGTCGGGGGGGGCAAAACCTGGTCGATTCCCCGCGCGCTCCGGATATTCGCGGGCCTACCTATGACTATTGGCTCAATACGTCTGCCCAGCCCGATGACAATCTGGCTGCGTTGATGCTGGGACGAGGCGATTTCCGGGTGTTGACCTCTCGGGGGCACCTCACCGATGTGGTTGATCTGCCCGTCGATGGCAGTCTGTTGGTGGTGCTTGATAAAGGCGCCAGGGCCATACCGGTGTTGGGGCCTGCGCAGGCATGGCCACCGACACCGGACTGGTCGGCCGACACCCTGCAAACCTTGGTCACCACCCCCACTCAGCTTATTTACCGGATGCCCACGCAGAGCCCGGAATACCAGCTTGTACTCATCACTTCGCGCACAGGGCTACAGCCGCAAACGAGGGGTGCCTGGTGGTTGCTGATCCCGGCCAGTCTCCTGATTGCGCTGTGCATCGGTGGATTGGTGTTGCAATTGGTGCGTCAGCGCCAGTCGTTGGGCGGCGAGCTTCATGGCGCGTTGCGTCGGGGCGAATTGCAGGTGCTTTATCAGCCAATATTCGATCTCAACAGTCGCCGCTGCGTCGGTGCCGAGGCTTTGGTGCGCTGGCGTCGGCCGGATGGCAGTTTGACCAGCCCGGATCTGTTCATTCCACTGGCGGAGAACACCGGGCAGATTCGGCAAATCACCGACTTTGTTCTTCAACAATTACTGGAACAGTTAGGCCAGTTATTGCGCGCGAATCCGCATTTGTACATCTCGGTGAACCTGGCCGCATGTGATGTCATGGCCCCACGCATTGGTCGGGTAGCGGCCAGATTGCTGACGCTGCATCGGGTGGCCGCGCGTCAGATTGCGTTCGAGGTGACCGAGCGCGGGTTGATTGATGTCGTGGTGGCACGCGATCACCTGCAAGCACTGCGCGACGTCGGCCATCAGGTATTGATCGACGATTTTGGCACCGGTTATTGCAGCCTTGCGTACCTGCAAACCCTGCCTGTGGATTGCCTGAAAATCGACAAGGCATTCATCGACGCGCTAGGGCACGATGCGGCGAGCAGCGGTGTCGCGCCGCACATCATTCGCATGGCTCACGCCCTGCAGTTGCGCGTGATCGCCGAAGGGATAGAGTCAGAAGCGCAGGCCGTGCTGCTCAGCAGTGAAGGCGTGAGCTATGGCCAGGGCTGGCTGTTTGCGCGGCCATTGAGCGCAGCCAAATTTTCCGAACTGGTTACCGGCGGGCGGCGAACACTCTCCCGCCGCAACGATGATGAGGCCTGAGACCTCACGCCTAGATCGGCAATGCCATGTAGAACTGAGTGCCCTGCCCCGGTCGCGAATAGACGCCCATCCGGCCACCGTGCAATTGCACGATTTCCTTGCACAGTGCGAGACCTAGCCCTGCCCCGCCTTTCTTGCGCCCGACCTGAACGAAGGGTTCGAAAATCCGCCCTTGCTGCCCATAAGCGATGCCTTCACCGTTGTCCTCGATGCTGACGATGACACGCTCGCCGTGGCGCCGTGCCTGCAGGCGAATCAGCCCGTTCTGCGGGGTATGGCGTAGCGCGTTATCCAACAGGTTATCCAGTACGCGCTCAAGCTGCGTCTTGTCGGCGTTCACGCGTGGGAGCGGCTCCTGAATCTCGACCAGCAACGCGATATTCTGCTCATCGGCTTGTTCGGCGAAACGCTGGCGCGCCAGCTCGAGCAGATCATCAAGGGCGCAGGGGGCGAGGCTGAGTTTTTGCAGACCATTCTGGTAACGCGAGAAATTCAGTAGATCGTTGATTAACTGCATCAAACGCTGCATTTCTTCATTGACCGTATTAAGCAGGTCGGCTTCACGCGAGTCCGCGGCAAAGTGCACGCGCTCTTGAAGCAGGCCGAACGCCATGTGCATGCCGGTCACGGGGGTGCGCAATTCATGGGAAGCGCGCAGTACGAACTCGCTGCGTACCCGCTCGAATGCACGTTGTTCGGTCACGTCGCGCAGCACCATCACCGCGCCAAGGATATGGCCCTTGGTATGGCTGACGGGCGTCAAACTGTAGGTCAGCAGCCGTGACTCGCCATCGACCTCAATGGCCAGGTCGTCGGGGACACGATCCAGACTTCCGCCGCGCAGCGTCAGGTACAGCTGTTCGTCCAGCTCAGGGCGCTGCAAGGCCTCGCCCAACCCTTGACCGAGTCGGTTTTCGTCCCAGCCCAGTTGGCGTTGGGCTACTGGATTAAGGTGCTCCAGACGGCCTTGCCGGTCAATCATGAGCAACCCGTCATCGATGCTGTCAAGCACTGCTTGCAGGCGCTGCTGACCCGCGAGCAGCTCATCGATATTCGTCGCCTGATGCTGGCGCAAGGCTTCGGCCATGATCCCGAAACGTCGAGTCAGCAGGTTCATTTCCGCCGCCGAAGAAATCGGCAGCGTGACCTCGAAATTGCCTTGGCCGATATTGTCGGCGGCCTTGGCCAGTGCCTCGATAGGTGCGCCGAAACGCTGAGCAATACCGTGGGCGGTAATAAAACCGATACACAAGACGGCAATGCCCACCAATCCCAGCAGGGCGGCAATCCAGAGAGCCCTTTCTCGGGCCGTACTCTGGGTTTGATTGATGTTTTCCAGTGCTTGCCTATGGGCGTCGATCAACCCGTTGCGCAGGACATCGAAACTGTTAGTCAGCGCCACATTATCGCGGACCTCGGCGGGTTGACGTTGCGATTGCTCGAAATCCTGAATAAACCGCTGATAATCGATGCGGGCCTGAGTAAAACCGTTTTGCAGATTGCTTTGCGCTTCGTTTTCGATGCCTTGGGCCAACAGCGCTTGAAACTGCTGGCGAGCCTGCAAGACGGCGGCTCTATCGGACTGTCCTTTGAGCATCATGACCAATTGATCGCCGAGGTTCTTGCGCAACTTCAGGCCCAAGTCGAGGGTGATGAAGTTTTGCTGGACCAGCGACTCCTGGGCTTTTGCCATCTGCATCACGCTGACGAGCCCGAGCAGCAGTCCCAGCAGCGCGACCGTGATCAACGCCGAAATGCTCAGGAACAACCGGGTACGCAACTTCATCGTGAACTTCATGAATTGAGATTCATAGCGTGTACTGCTTGCGTTTGCGGTACAGCGTCGAGGCATCGATACCCAGGGTTTTAGCGGCTTGGTCAAGCGTGTCGCTGGTCGCCAGAACGGCGCCGATGTGGGCTTTCTCCAATTCGTCCAGGCTCAGCGCAGCGCCGATCCGTGGTGCGTTATTGGTCGGCTGCTCGGCCATCCCCAAATGACTCACCTCCACGCGTTCTTGAGGGCAAATGATGCTGGCCCGTTCGACCACGTTACGCAGTTCCCGAATGTTGCCGGGCCAACGATAATTGAGCAGGGCTGCCCGCGCCTCTTCGCTGAAACCGCGTCCGGGACGGGCGTACTCCTTGACGAAGCGGGCAAGAAACCGGTCGGCGAGGGCCAGAATATCTTCGCTACGTTCACGCAGCGGCGGCAGATTCAGGGTAATGACGTTTAAGCGATACAACAGGTCTTCGCGAAAACGGCCATCGCGCACCATGTCTTCAAGGTTGAGGTTGGTTGCCGCCAGAATTCGCACATCGGCTCGACGCGTGACCGGGTCGCCAACGCGCTCGTACTCTTTGTCCTGGATGAAACGCAGTAGTTTAGGTTGCAGCGTCAGCGGGAAATCGCCGATCTCGTCGAGGAACAGGGTGCCGCCATCGGCCTGGTTGACCCGGCCCAATGTGCTTTCGCTGGCGCCGGTAAATGCACCACGGCTATGGCCGAACAGCTCGCTTTCCATCAGTTCGGCGGTCAGCGAGGGGCAGTTGATCGTGATGCAGGACTTCTTCGCCCGTTTGCTCCATGCGTGAATCGCACGCGCCAGCTCGCCTTTACCAGTGCCGGACTCGCCGAGAATCAGGATGTTCGCATCCGTATTCGCGACCTGACGCGCGGTTTCCAATACGGCCATCATCGACGGGCTGTGAGAGTCCAGGCCGTCCTTGGGCTTGCGCACTTCACCTTCCAGCGCTTCGAGCCGCGCGGACAGTTGACGGATTTCAAGTTGCTTGGCGGTGGCCAGTCGCAGTTGATCCGGGCTGCAAGGTTTTACCAGGTAGTCGGCCGCGCCCGCCTGAATCGCATCGACGGCGGTATCGACGGCTGAGTGGGCGGTGACGATCACCACGCGCATCCACGGCGCCTGGATGCGCATTTGCGCCAGCACGTCCAAGCCATTGTCTTCACCCAGGCGCAGGTCCAGAAAGCACAGGTCGAATACCTGGCGCTGAAGCAACGCCTCTGCCTGGGCCGCGCTGTTGGCGGTGGCGACGGTATAGCCTTCATCTTCAAGGCAATAGCGAAAGGTGCGAAGGATCGCGGACTCGTCATCCACTAAAAGAATACGGCCTTGATGCTCAGTGGCTGTGTCCATATTCCTACGCTCCTTTAAGACTGTTCTTAGTTAGTCCCGGAAAAATCGGGCAAGTTGCATGGTTAATTCTGCTTGATTCGGCGGTCTGCATGGTAGCTATCTGTTAGTGATGTCGTCATCGGCCTGATTTATATGCGTTTTAGCGTCTCAAACGTGCTGGCACGAGGCTTGCGACACTCCCGCGACTATCGTCACAAACAACCTGCGCAGACATTGATGGAGAATCGTTATGCACCCGCTGAAGAAGATTGCCCTGGCCACCGCTACGACCGCAGTACTGGGGTTGACCCCTATGTTTGCGCAGGCCGCTCAGGAAGATCTGGCTCCTCAGCTGACCCAGGCGCGGCAGGAAGGTTCGATCTGGACCGCGTTCGCTCTTAACCGCCATTTGAGCCCTTTCAAGATCGACGTCACGGTCGAGAAAGGGACTGCGGTGCTCAAGGGCAAGGTTGAAAATGACGTTGATCGTGAGTTGGCTGAACAGATAGCGCTCGACACCAAAGGCATAGACAAGGTCGATAACCAGCTGGAGGTAGACCCAAATGTCGCTGCTGAGCCAGGCACTAAAGCCAAAATCGCTCAGCGTTTTGAAGATGCAACACTCACCGCGACGGTGAAATCAAAACTGCTGTGGAACAGCGTGACCCAGGCGCTGAGTATTCAAGTGGATAGCAAAGACGGGGTGGTCACGCTTAAAGGCCAGGCCCAAAGCGCCGAAGCCAAGGAGCTGGCTGGCAGGCTGGCGAGCAACACCGATGGGGTGACAGAGGTTAATAACCTGATCAGCCTGAGTGCCAGTGACCCCTCGGTGCCCAAGGTCCAGCCTGGCGCAACTAACGCCGGCGAAGTGATCAGCGATCTCTGGATTACCAGCAAGGTTAAATCCAGTTTGATCTACAGCCGTAACCTTGATGGATTGAACATCAAAGTCGATACCAAGGATGGCATGGTCAGCCTTAGCGGTGTGGTCGCCAATTACGCCGAAAAACAACTGGCGGTCGAAATCGCGCGGAATATTCGTGGCGTACGCGGTGTTGATGCCGACGCGTTGAAAGTCATCACCCGGACGGCGGGTTAGTCCCATCGTGCAGAACGCACGATGCCCATGGGGCCGTCGTGCAGGATGCTTGCAAGTATGCGGCTGTTATTTATTTAAATACTTGATAAGTAAGGTTTTTTATAGATAAAGAAGCTGGCATGCAGGCTGCAGAAGGTTACGTAACAAAGGCTGAGCAGTACGCTCGCCCAACAAGATCGAACAGCCACTCAGGTGGAGGAGTTTCAGGATGAACAGCCCGCGTATCGCTCAACTGCGTATTTCGCCTCTGCCTATTCAGCAGGGTTTGTTTGTCAGCCTGGCGCTGCTCGTCACTTTGATTGTCGGACAACAATTTGAGCGTTGGGACAGTCACCGGAATGTGCATCAGATCAAACAGCCTTTCATGACCGGCAGCACCTACACCAACGTGAGCGCCGCAGCCCCGAAAGACGTTGCCCTGAGCTTGCAACCGGTCGAGGGGGAAGCCTCTGTCAGTGAACGACCTCATCCACAAAGCTGGGTGTTCTAGGCATGTTGTCCTGGAAGCCTGAAATATACGCAAGAAAAAACGCAACGTAAGGAGAATCACCATGTTGAGTTGGGCAATCACGTTCTTGATCATTGCTATCGTCGCTGCCGTATTGGGCTTCGGTGGTATCGCTGGCACCGCTACGGGTATCGCGAAGATTCTCTTTATCGTGTTCCTGGTGCTTTTTGTCGCTTCGTTCTTCTTCGGTCGTCGCGGTCGAGGTTGACGCGCTTTTTCACGCCTGTATGCCGCGACACAATCAGGGTCTAATCAGGAGAGCGCTGTGATGCAAGTCCGTGATTTTCATTCAGAAATGAATTTCGCGGACTTGCCGAGCGCTTTATTTTTCGACCATCGATCTAAAAATTTCCAGCAGAAAACTCCCCCGCTTTAATACCGAATTACCTTTTTATTCGCTCATGCCCCGGGTTGGATTTTTAAATCTCTTTTCGCTACAGGCGACGCTTTAGCCAGTCTGGCGCCGAAAAACGGTATTTATTCCCGCCGCGTAAATGACCTTGTTCTATCTGAAACCTGGGTTTCATTTGACGTACCTCATGCCGATTCGGCATGAGGTAGGCGTTTACGGCATTAGACGTCGCGTCTTGTCCTCGGAATAGTTGCGCCCTTTTTCGCCTGCTAAAGAGCTGGGACGCCCAACTGCGGAAACCTTCTACTGGACAGCCCTCAAGCCATCTTTGTCCTCGATGCGGCCTTCAAAAAAAGCCAAGTCAAATGCCTTGATGGGGGATGTCCACGCCACTTGATATAAGGGTAATGACATGAAGAAGGCAAAGCTGAGCCTCGCCTGGCAGATCCTCATCGGTCTGGTTCTGGGGATTGCAATCGGGGCACTGCTCAACCATTTCAGTGCTGAAAAAGCCTGGTGGATCAGCAACGTTCTGCAACCAGCGGGTGACATATTCATCCGCCTGATCAAGATGATCGTGATCCCGATTGTGGTGTCTTCACTGATCGTTGGTATCGCGGGTGTGGGTGATGCTAAAAAACTGGGACGCATCGGCCTCAAAACCATTCTCTATTTCGAAGTCGTCACTACCATCGCCATTCTGGTAGGCCTGGTGTTGGCCAATGTGTTCCATCCGGGCACAGGCATCGACATGAGTACCTTGGGCACCGTCGATATCTCCAAGTACCAGCAGACGGCCTCCGAGGTGCGGCACGAGCATGCGTTCATAGAGACCATCCTCAACCTGATCCCGTCGAACATCTTCGCCGCCATCGCTCGCGGTGACATGCTGCCGATCATCTTCTTCTCGGTATTGTTCGGCCTCGGCTTGTCCAGCCTGCAATCAGACCTGCGTGAGCCGCTGGTAAAGATGTTTCAGGGCGTCTCGGAAAGCATGTTCAAAGTTACCCATATGATCATGAGCTACGCCCCGATAGGTGTGTTTGCCTTGATCGCGGTCACGGTCGCTAACTTCGGTTTTGCGTCCCTGCTGCCGCTGGCCAAGCTGGTGATCCTGGTTTACTTCGCCATCGCTTTTTTTGCCTTCATGGTGCTGGGTCTGATTGGCCGCCTGTTCGGGTTCTCGGTGATCAAGCTGATGCGCATCTTTAAAGATGAGCTGGTCCTCGCCTACTCCACCGCCAGCTCCGAGACCGTGCTGCCGCGTGTGATCGAGAAGATGGAAGCCTACGGCGCACCCAAGGCTATTTGCAGCTTCGTGGTGCCGACCGGCTACTCGTTCAACCTTGATGGCTCGACCCTGTATCAGAGCATTGCGGCGATCTTCATTGCTCAGCTTTATGGCATTGACCTGTCGATAGGGCAGCAATTGATGCTGGTCTTGACCCTGATGGTCACGTCCAAAGGGATCGCGGGCGTGCCGGGCGTGTCCTTCGTGGTGTTGCTGGCAACGTTGGGTAGCGCGGGTATTCCGTTGGAAGGTCTGGCCTTTATCGCCGGTGTCGACCGGATCATGGACATGGCCCGTACGGCGCTGAACGTGATCGGCAATGCCTTGGCGGTGTTGGTGATCTCGCGCTGGGAAGGCATGTATGACGATGCCAAGGGCGAGCGCTACTGGAACTCCCTTCCGCACTGGCGCAGCAAAGAGCCGCTGCCAGCGGGTGAAACCGTCATTGACTGATCACTGACGCGCCGCACTGACAAACCCCGGATTTCCGGGGTTTTGTCTTTTTGACGTTCCTGCCGCAATACGGCCAGCCCCATTTGTTGTTAACCCCTGTCGCCGCTATCATCGCCGCATCTTCTGAGGGACTTACTGATGCTCAATGGCCTATGGCTTGGCTTTTTTGTGGTGGCGGCGGTCTCGGCGCTGGCGCAGTGGCTGATTGGCGGGAATGCCGGGATCTTTGCAGCGATGGTGGAAAGCATTTTCGCCATGGCCAAGTTGTCGGTCGATGTGATGATCCTGCTGTTCGGCACCCTCACCCTCTGGTTAGGGTTTCTGCGCATTGCGGAGAAGGCCGGAATCGTCGATTGGCTGGCCAAGGTACTGGGCCCGTTGTTCCGCCATCTGATGCCTGACGTCCCGCCTGGTCATCCGGCGCTGGGGCTGATCACCCTCAACTTCGCTGCCAATGGCTTGGGTCTGGACAACGCCGCCACACCTATTGGTCTCAAGGCCATGCGTGCGCTGCAAGAGCTGAACCCCAGCAAGACCACGGCCAGTAACGCGCAGATTCTGTTTCTTGTGCTCAACGCTTCGTCCCTGACCCTGATGCCGGTGACGATCTTTATGTACCGGGCTCAGCAAGGCGCGGTGGATCCGACGCTGGTGTTCTTGCCGATTTTGCTGGCGACCAGCGCCTCCAGCCTGGTCGGATTGCTGTCGGTAGCGTTCATGCAACGCTTGCGGTTGTGGGACCCGGTGGTCCTGGCGTATTTGATTCCCGGTGCACTGCTGCTGGGCGGTTTCATGACGCTGCTCGCCGGGCTGTCGGCTACCGCGTTGGCAAGCCTGTCGTCGATCCTCGGTAATTTGACGTTGTTTGGCCTGATCATGGTGTTTCTGCTCATTGCCGCGTTCAAGAAAGTGAAGGTGTACGAGGCCTTTGTCGAGGGCGCGAAAGAAGGCTTCGATGTCGCCAAGAACCTACTGCCCTATTTGGTAGCGATGCTCTGCGCGGTCGGTGTATTGCGTGCGTCAGGTGCGCTGGATTTCGGCCTTGATGGCATTCGGCATCTGGTGCAATGGGCGGGGATAGACTCCCGCTTCGTCGATGCCCTGCCCACTGCAATGGTCAAACCGTTCTCTGGCAGCGCCGCACGGGCGATGCTGATCGAGACCATGCAGACTCAGGGCGTCGACAGCTTTCCGGCGCTGGTGGCCGCGACGATTCAGGGCAGCACTGAAACCACCTTCTACGTGCTGGCGGTCTACTTCGGGTCTGTCGGTATCCAGCGTGCGCGGCATGCGGTGGGTTGCGCACTGCTGGCGGAACTGGCCGGGGTCGTTGCGGCCATCCTCGTTTGCTACTGGTTCTTCGGCGCCATGGCGTAATGCTTTTGACCCTGCTCAAGGGTCCATTGCACCAGTTGCGCCGCTAGCGTATCGCTGGCCTGACTGAAACCCGCCACCACCGAAGGTACCTGTTTGTCAGTGACGGGTTGGTGTACGTCGAAACGGCGGCTGGCGACGATACGTTTGTCCTCACTGACCAGTCGCGCATCGAGACGGACGACCACGTCGATGACCTGTCCATGGTATTCGCTCTGGAACGCCTGTAGCTCGCCGCTCAGCTCAAAATCCGCCTGCAGGTTACTGTCATCGGTGCTGAGCGACTGCACGCGGCCATCGCGCGTAAAGGCGTCAAGCAGTCGGTTACGCAGTGCCACCGGGGCCGGATCGCTCCAGCGCGCGCCCTTGTAATTACTGATCAGATCCCCCTGAGGCACGACGGCGATTCGCGGGCTGTCCAGCGCCTCGCTAGCTCTGGGCCGGGCCACCCGTAGCGACCAGGCAAGCGGTGCTCCGTGGGCGGCTTGCGGTGCTGATTGCGACGTGGTCAATCGGTAGACATCGGACGGTTCAGCTTGTGGCAGGATCGAGCACGCGCTCGACAGCAACAATGCTCCGGCAACGGCGAAACGACCGAGTGAGTGATGGGCAAGCCTCATGGCTCGAACTCCTTGTTCTTGTCGCGGCCCAGAAGGTAACCGCTCGGATTGGCTTCCAGGCGGCGGGAAATTAACCGGAACGAGGTCAGCGTGTCGCGCAATTCGCGCACGGCCGGGCCTAGTTCGCTGAGTCCTTGCATGCCGCTGTCGAGCGAATCATGGTTATTTTTGAGCAGGTTGCTGATGGTCAGGCTGCTTTGCTCGATGGATTTCATCGCCTGTTCGGCGCTGTTGAACATCTGTTTGCCGTCATTGTTGAGCAAGCCGTTAGCGTTGCGCATCAACAAGGCGGTTTGCTCCAGCGTTGCACTCGCTTGCTTACCGACCTGCGCCAGTTGGTTGAGGGCCTGGCGTATATCGTCGCGCTGCTCGGCGATGACGCCGGTGGTTTGTTCCAGATGCTGGAGGGTCAGGCTGAGGCTTTTCGCGTTGTCGGGCGAGAACATCTGGTTGGCGTTGTGCAGCAATTCATTAACGCCGCTCATCAGGTCGCCGGTGTCGTTCAGCAGTCGGGCGATGGGCGAGGGCTTGGCGAAAATAACAGGAAGTTTACCGTCGACGCCCCGCAATACATGGCTTTCTGGCGTGCCGCCACTGAGCTGGATGATCGAGGTGCCCGTAATCCCGGTCAGGGCCAGTTTGGCTTGAGTGTCTTCCTTGATCGGGGTTTCGCCCGCGATACGGATCCGCGCCAGCACTCGCCGCGGATCCTCGGGGTCCAGGCGCAACTGCGCCACGTCGCCGACCTTGATTCCGCTGTATTGCACGCCACTGCCGTTCGACAGGCCCGTCACGGCCTCGTTGAACACAACCTCATACTCTTTGAACTCGGTGTCGACACTGGATTTTGCCAGCCACAGGCTGAACAGCAGCGCTGCGGCGACCACTATCACGGTGAATAAGCCAATCAGCACATGATGGGCACGGGTTTCCATCGTTAGACCTCGTTCTACTGTGTGGCGGCTGAAAAGGCCGCTCGGCCGCGCGGGCCATGGAAGTATTCATGAATCCAGGCATCGTTCGTGGCGGCGACTTTATCGATCTGATCGACCACTAATACACGCTTTTGCGCCAGCACCGCGACCCGATCAGTGATGGTGTAGAGGGTGTCCAGATCGTGTGTGACTAGAAATACGCTCAGGCCCAGCGCGTCACGCAGGGTCAGGATCAATTGATCGAACGAGGCGGCGCCAATCGGATCGAGACCCGCAGTCGGCTCGTCGAGAAACAAAATGTCCGGGTCCAGGGCCAGAGCCCTGGCCAGCGCGGCGCGTTTGATCATGCCGCCAGACAACGTCGCCGGGTATTTGTGTGCGGCCGACAACGGCAGTCCGGCCAGCGCCAGTTTCACGCTCGCCAAGTGTTCCGCGTCATTGCGGCTCAGACCTGCGTTCTCGATCAGCGGCAGCGCGACGTTCTCGGTCACCGTCAATGAAGAAAACAACGCGCCTTTCTGGAACAGTACACCGGAGCGTCGCTCGACCAGGGAGCGGTGTTTGTCTGACAGGTGTCGCAGGTCTTGGCCAAATACCCGAATCGTGCCTTCGTTCGGCCGCCGCAGTCCGACAATGCTGCGCAGCAATACGGACTTGCCACTGCCCGAGCCTCCGACCACGGCCAGAATTTCGCCCCGCCGCAAGTCCAGGTCGAGATTCTCATGCACGATCTGGCTACCGAATCGGTTGCACAGGCCGCGCACCTCAATCACCACTTCGTGCGGCGTACTTGGGGTCGGGCTTGCAACAGGGTTTGTCATTGGGGTCACCAGCCCATCTCCATGAAGAACAGCGCGGCCACGGCATCCAGCACGATGACCACAAAGATCGACTGCACCACGCTGGATGTGGTGTGAGCCCCGACTGATTCGGCACTGCCACTGACCTTGAAGCCTTCCAGGCACCCAATGGAGGCGATCAGGAAGGCAAAGAATGGCGCCTTGACCATACCCACCAGGAAGTGCCGAACGCTAATGTCCGATTGCAGTAGCGAGAGGAACATCGCTGGCGATATATCCAGCGACACTGCACACACCACGGCACCGCCGATAATCCCGGAGAGCATCGCGAGAAAGGTCAGGATCGGCAGCGAAACCAATAGTGCCAATACGCGAGGGACCACCAGCAGCTCGACAGGGCTCAGACCGAGGGTACGGATAGCGTCTATTTCCTCGTTGGCCTTCATCGAACCGATTTGCGCGGTGAAGGCACTGGCCGTTCGCCCGGCCATCAGGATCGCAGTCAACAACACGCCGAACTCACGCAGGAAAGAGAACGCCACCAGATCCACGGTAAAGATGCTGGCACCGAATTTTTGCAGTACCGTCGCGCCAAGGAACGCCACCACGGCGCCGACCAGGAAGGTCAGCAGCGCCACGATAGGCGCGGCATCAAGGCCGGTCTGCTCGATGTGCGAGATCACCGAGGTCATCCGCCAGCGTTTTGGGCGAAATGAATTCAGCACCAGTGTCTCTAGAATCAGGCCAACAAAACCAAGCAGTTGCAGGGTGTCCAGCCAAACCGCATCCACCGCCTTGCCGATGCGCATGAGTAACTGAATGCCCACCGCCTCTTCCGGCTCTTTGGCAGGTATACAAAAATCATGCATCGAGGACTGAATGGTTTGCAGCAAGGCGCGGCTGGCGGTTGGCAGTTCCGGGGCGTCCACGGCCAGTTGTCCCAGCCGGTCTGCGCCCAGCAACTCCACCAACAACGAAGCGCCTGCGGTATCGAGGGCGCTCAGCAGAGTCAGGTCGACGGGGGTCGTGGCGTCGTACTGCCCGAACAGCGCGCTCGTCTGCTGCTTGAGGTCGCGGTAATGTGCCAGCGTCCAGTCGCCCGAGATTCGCAGGCTCGGGGGGCTGCTCGACGTGTCAACGAGGGCGATGCCAGCCGAAGACGGCGCACTGCCGGCCAGAGAGGGTGTGGTCATAAGCTCCGAGCTTAGTAGGTTTGCCCTGGATTGGATTGCGCTGGATCATCGGCTGAGGGTTTTATACCCAGAGGGTCGCCAGCCGAGTGCGTGACAGGTGCCTGGTCGGTGTCTGTGACGAGAAACCGCAGCACACCGATCATCTGACCATCTTCAGTCAGCACCCTCACCTGCCAGCGCCCGGTGGGGTCGGCCGGGAAATTCTGTTTGCGGGTCCAGGCACGATAGCCTTCCTTGCGCCCACCGTGGATATCCAGGGCGATTCGATCGACCTCTTTACCGTTTTGTCGCCAGACATGGTAAATCCGTTCATCCAGCCCGCGCGGTGCATTGATTGCGGTGTAGGCATACAACCCACTGTTGCGTACCTGGCGGGCGCTGACCTCTTTCAGGCTTTCACCCGGCGTCCGGTTCTGGTTATCAAAATCAGTGCTGACCGCGACTTCAGTCAACCACAAGGTCGCCGGTGGTACCCACGAACGCAGAAACCAGCCAGCGCCGCCGATAACCAGCGTCACTGCCAGTAATAACACGCCGCGCCGCCAATGGTTGATCGGGAAGCTCGACACCAGGCTGGGAAATGACAGCAGCATGGCGATACCCAATGACAGCTTGTAACTCTCGGCGGTGGTCAGGTGCAGAATGATCGGTAACGCGGTGAGCAGCGCGGCGAATAAGGTCAGCGTGTGCAGCGCAAGAAACAACCAGCGCTTGGGCGCCAGCCATTTGTAATACAGCGGGTCAGTGATCGAAATCAGTGCCGCCGCGCCCAGTAGACTGGTGAACACCAGCTGGCCGCTGTTCCAGGTGGTGGTAATGAAGAAAAACGGCAATACGAAAAACAGACTTTCCTGGTGGATCATCTGAGTGCCATAGCGCAACAGCGGCGGCGGAATTTCGCGTTTGAAGATTTTAGTGAACAGCTGCATCACGCTGTTCTCGAACATCAGCCACAGCCAGCTGACCAGCATGATGACCGCAATCCAGGTGGCCAGAGCTTCTTGACGATCTACCAAAATGAAGCTGCTGATACCTGAAGCAAAACCGAAGAGCGCAATCAACCCTGGATAGCGCTTCATCAAATCCAGTATTCGCGTTACGTAATGGTTCCAGTCAGGCATTCGGCAGTTCACTGTGTATGTAGGAAAAATCCTCGACAGGATACCAATGCTGTTCGGTTAGCGGTCATCCCCGTGCAGGCTGTGTGAAAACTCCAGGCTCAATCCCCGTCAGCGAATTCATTCGCGAGCGCGGACCGCCCGGTATCGCCACAACAACAGCATCAGGGTAAACAACACAAGGGTCCCCGCCACCACCTCATACAATCCGTTGTAACCCAGCAACGGTTTTTCCACGCGGACATAGCCCGGCTGCGCGAGCAATTGACGCATCGCCCGGTTGGCGGTATCGAGACTGACGGCCCTGATCTGCTTTGCTGGGTCTGTCAGGTGCCCATCCTCGTAGTCGTTCGACGATCCCCAATAGTAATCGGCCAGCGCGCTATTGCCCTGGGCAGCCCACGCCTGTTTGTCGATGGCAGCCTGTTGCAGGCGGGAGAAGGTCGCGGGGTCGAGCCCGTCTTTTTGCAGGTGCTCGCTCAATTCACGCATTACGCGTTCTGCCTGATCGACATCATCACGGCCAAGGTCTGCGTTCAGGCTGAGAAAACCGGTGTCGCCGAAGACTTCCCGTTCGCTCCAGGGTCCGTAAGAAAGGCTGTGCTCGAGCCGCAACTGGCGGTAGAGCGCCCAATCCAGATAGCTTTTGACCAGCTCCCAGGTCTCATCGTGCTGCTGTTCAAGCTGCGGCTCAGGGAAAAACCAGTGCAGACGCGCGCCCTCACCCACCCAGCCTTTTATCAGGCTGCGTTCGGTTTCTGCGGTATGGCTGATGTGCGCGAGCGGGATGTGTTCGCTCGGTTCGGCTGCGATGAGTTGGCCGTAGGTGCGCACCAGATAGGCCGGCAGGAGCCGGTCCAGATCGCCGACGATAATCAGCGTCATGTTGTTCGCGGCATACCAACTGTTGCGTATTTTCTCGACCTGCTTGAGGGTCAGCGACTCGACATCGGGTCGTTCGGCACATTTGAGGCCCAACTCGACCGCCAGTTGTTTACTGGCGTTGTGACCGAGGTCTTGATGATCGAGCCAGCGTTGCAGGTGCGAGTAATGGCCGCCGTCCTCGCGCTCGACGATACGTTTGGCGGTGTTCAGGGCATTTTCATCGATGCGACTGCGGGTCAATACGGCCATCAACAAATCAAGAACCTTACGCTGGTTTCTCGCGGGCGCTTCGATCACAAAGGTCGTGTCGGCACTGCTGGTGAAAGCGTTCCACTCACCGCCCAGCGCCTGCATGCGCTCCTCAAGCCCCCCTTCCCCTTGATCATCAATACCGCTGAACAAAAGATGCTCAAGCAGGTGCGGTAATTCCTTGTTGGCGCAATTGAAGTCATCGAAGCCAATACCGACGACCAGTCGAATAGCGACATGGCCTTTTTCATTGCCCGGCTTGAGCAGTAATTGCAGGCCATTGGGCAGGTCGTAGCCTTCGACTTGATAACGGTCGAAGGCTATTGACGGGCTGGCAGTCAGAAGCAGGCAAACAAACAGCAGACAACGCATAAAACGAGCTTCCTTGCGGGCCGATATGTTTAACAGACTTCAATGAGCCGAGGTCGTTCACATTGGTTGGTCGGGCAAGGGTTCGCTGGACAGTGCACCCGTTTCCGCGGTTTCTAGGACGGCATAGGCGCTGCTGCAGAACAGCGAGTTGAGCCGTTTCATGTCGCCAATCATCTCCAGGTGCAGCGAGCTGGTTTCGATACTTTGCACCACTTTGCGTTGTAAGCGACTGACGTGGGCATGTGCCAGACGTCGCTCCTGAGCGCGGAAGCGGCGCTTCTCACGCAATAATTGGCGGGCGCTTTCGGGGTCGGCGCTGACGAAGACTGACAGGCCAAGGCGCAAGTTCAACAGCAATTGACTGTGCAGCCCCGTCAGTTCTTCCAGGCCTACCTCGGAGAACGAGCGGCGTTGCGAGGTCTTCTGTTGCTGGACCTTGCGCAGCATGCGTTCGATCAGATCGCTGGCCAGCTTGAGGTTGATCGCCAGCTCGATAATTTCTGCCCAGCGTCGGCTGTCCTGCTCGCCCAGGTCTTCCCGAGGCATCTGCGCCAGATAGAGTTTGATCGCGTTGTACAGCGCTTCGGCATCGTCGTTGAGGCGCCGCATTTCCAGGGTGACCGCCGTTTGCGTACCGCGCAGCACCCCGTGCATGGCGTCGAGCATGCTTTCGACCAGATCGCCCAGGCGTAGGGTCTCGCGCACGGCATTGGTCAGCGCCAGGCTTGGCGTTGCCAACGCCGTGGCGTCCAGATGCCGGGGTTTTGCCACGCCGTTGGTGTCGGGGCGTTCAGGCAATAGCCACGTGCACACCCGGGCCATGGGGCTGACGCTGGGTAACATCAGCAGGCAGCGCAGGGTGTTGTAGGTCAGGTGGAAGCTGATCACCAGGCTCTGGGCGCTGAAGTTCAGCGTATCCATCCACTTCACCAGCGGGTCCAGTATGGGAATGATCAGCAGCAGGCCGATCAGCTTGTACAGCAAGCTGCCAAGCGCAACCTGGCGCCCGGCGACGTTTTGCATGCTGGTACTCAGGAATGCCAGCAGGCCGCTGCCGATATTTGCCCCGATCACCAAACCGATCGCGACTGGCAGGCTGATGATTTCCGCGCCAGCCAGGGTCGCAGTTAACAGCACGGCAGCAAGGCTGGAGTAGGAAATCAGCGCGAACATTGCCCCGATGAGGGCGTCGAGCAGGAGGTCTCCGGTCAATGAGGCGAACAGTACCTTCACGCCCGCTGCCTGGGTAATGGGCGACGCAGCCGTGACGATCAGTTGCAGGGCCAGAATGATCAGGCCAAGGCCGATACCCACCCGCCCGAGTTGCCCGGCTCGGGTTTGCTTGCGCGACAGAAAAAAGATCACGCCGAGGAAAATCAGCAGTGGCGACAACCAGGACAAATCGAGCGTCAGCACCCGCGCCATCAGCGCGGTGCCGACGTCCGCACCGAGCATGATTGCCAGTGCCGGGGTTAAGGCCATTAGCCCTTGGCCGACGAAGGAAGTGACAAGCATCGCCGTGGCGTTACTGCTTTGCACCAGCGCAGTGACGAGGATCCCGGCGACGAAAGCCAACGGGCGCCTGGACATGTTCTGGCTAAGTACGCGACGCAATTGGGAGCCGTATACGCGGAGGATGCCGGTACGGACGATGTGCGTGCCCCAGATCAGCAAGGCAACGGCAGAAAGCAAATTGAGCAGGGTTAGCATACAAAGGCCCCCTGAGGTCACCCAAGCCGGGTGAGGATTAAAAGTGCAGCGTGTAGCGAACGAAGCGATGTAACCGAAGCGTTTTAGCGCTCACCTAAGCTTTAGTCGGCTTATGGCCTTGGCGCCAGCATCGCATAGGCAATACACGCTTTGAAACAAAACCGTCATAAATCAGTAGATTGAAAGTTCATAAAAAAACGGGGCACTCAATGCCCCGTTTGTTTTCAAGCGGTGCAGTTACTGACCAGGGATGTCCTTGCGCAGTTTGACCGGCTCGCTTTGTTTCTTCTTTTTCGCCATTTCGGTGCGCATCTTGATGTTGATGGCTTCTACCGCCAGCGAGAACGCCATGGCGAAATACACGTAGCCTTTAGGTACATGCACGCCGAACGATTCGGCAATCAGCACGGTACCGACCACCGTCAGGAAGGACAGCGCCAGCATCTTCAGTGATGGGTGCTTGTCTATGAAGTTACTGATGGCGCCTGCGCACGCCATCATCACCAGCACGGCGACGACGATGGCAGCAATCATGACGGGCACGTGAGAGACCATGCCGACCGCAGTGATCACCGAGTCCAGGGAGAACACGATGTCGATGATCGCGATCTGGATGATGGTGTAGAAGAACTGGCCGCCCTTGCCTTTGGGCACGTCGACGACTTCGTCTTCACCTTCCAGGCCGTGGTAGATCTCTTGGGAGCTTTTCCACAGCAGGAACAGGCCACCGAAGAACAGGATCAGGTCACGGCCGGAAAAACCCTTGCCGAAGACCTCGAACAGATCTGCGGTAAGGCGCATGACCCAGGCAATCGACAGTAACAGCAGGATACGCGTGATCATGGCCAGCGCCAGGCCGAAAATTCGGGTGCGCGGCTGCATGGCTTTGGGCATGCGGCTGACCAGAATCGAGATCATGATGATGTTGTCGATGCCCAGGACGATCTCCAGGGCAGTCAGCGTGAAAAAGGCAACCCAGATTTCCGGGTTGGTCAGCCATTCCATAGGTATTCCTTTATGCGGTTAATACCCCTATGTTACCCCGCCTCACGGGCCAACCCCGGTGGTGAGGGGTAACAACGGGATGAATCGAGTGCGTTATAGACTGCTGAAGAGCGGGAAAATCCCCATCAGTAAGGCGGCAAACATTATGCACAGGCAGACCAGCACTGCCCACTTCAAGGTAAAGCGCTGATGGTCACCGAATTCGATGCCGGCCAGTGCCACTAACAAGTAGGTTGAAGGCACCAGCGGGCTGAGCAAATGCACGGGTTGGCCAACGATAGACGCACGGGCCATTTCCACTGGGCTAATGCCGTAATGGCTGGCTGCCTCAGCGAGAATCGGTAACACCCCGTAATAAAAAGCATCGTTTGACATGAAAAATGTGAACGGCATGCTGACCAGCGCGGTGATGACGGCCAGATAAGGGCCGAGGGCATCGGGGATGACGGCCAACAGGCTTTTGGACATGGCGTTGACCATGCCGGTGCCCGACAGAATACCGGTGAAGATGCCTGCCGCAAAAATCAGCCCAACCACCGCTAGAACGCTACCCGCGTGTGCGGCGATGCGGTCTTTCTGCGCTTGCAGGCAGGGGTAGTTGACGATCATGGCAATACTGAACGCGACCATGAACAACACAGGCAGGGGTAGCAGGCCGGCGATCAGGGCCGCCATCAGGGCCAGGGTCAGGGCGCCGTTGAACCAGATCAACTTGGGCCGGCGCGCTTCCGGGAACTGCGAAACGCTGATTTCGCTGTGGTCGACGTCATCGTCCGACAGGTGCAGTTCACCCAGGCGAGCGCGCTCGCGTTTACCGTAGGCATAAGCAATCAGCAGGATCGCCACCACACCTGCCAGCATGGCCGGGATCATTGGTACGAAGATATCCGAAGGGTCAACATGCAGCGCACTGGCAGCACGCGCGGTTGGGCCGCCCCACGGGGTCATGTTCATCACGCCGCCAGCCAGAATGATCAAGCCCGCCATGATGCGCGGGCTCATGCCCACGCGGGCGTACAGCGGCAGCATGGCGGCCACGCAGATCATGTATGTCGTCGCGCCATCACCGTCGAGGGACACCACCAGCGCCAGCACGGCGGTGCCCACCGAGACTTTGACCGGATCGCCCTTGACCAGTCTGAGGATCAGGCGCACTGCCGGGTCGAACAGGCCCGAGTCGATCATCAAGGCGAAATACAGGATGGCAAACATCAACATCACGCCGGTTGGCGCTAGCTTGGTGATGCCTTCGAGCATCATCGGGCCGATGCCGGTAGCGAAACCACCGAACAAGGCAAATGCGATAGGTACAAGGATCAGCGCAATCAGTGCTGACAGGCGTTTGCTCATGATCAGGTACATGAACGTGACGACCATGGCGAAGCCGAGGAAGGTCAACATAGAGATACTCCAGATGTAGCGCGACGTGAGGAAGGCGAACCGAGCGAATCAGCGCTGGGTGGGCGGCGCGTGGAGTACAAGGGGGAATGGTGCGAAGAGAGGGGTAGTAGAGGGCATGAGAATCACCATGGTTGTTAACGCTTATTGTTGTTTACTGGGCCGGGTGACGTTGAAAACACATGCCCTGGCTGACCGGTCTTTTGCCGGTGGTGGTGCGATCCTAAAGGGGTAAGCTTTCAGCCAGCTTTCGTCGAACAAACATCTGACGCGTTGCCGTTTCGTTGAAGACGCAACCGTGGCGTGCCACAAGGGTTTCAATTTCATGTGATCTGAGAAGGAGCACGCTTGATGAGTCAGTCTCACACCGGTGGGTGCCATTGCGGCAGTCTGCGTTATCAGTTCAACGCCCCGCTGCAGGACATCGCCCACTGTCACTGTTCTATTTGCCGACGGGTTTCAGGTGGGCTGGTGACGACCTGGATTACGGTGCCGCTCACGTCGTTCGAGTGGCTGGTGGGCAGCCCGGCGTCTTACGACTCTGGTCCGACCTGTGTGCGTTATTTCTGCGCCAACTGCGGCGCACAGTTGGCGTTGTTCACCCGCAAAACGCC
Organism: Pseudomonas sp. 5C2; assembly: GCF_034314155.1. Classification (NCBI taxonomy): domain Bacteria; kingdom Pseudomonadati; phylum Pseudomonadota; class Gammaproteobacteria; order Pseudomonadales; family Pseudomonadaceae; genus Pseudomonas; species Pseudomonas sp. 5C2. The sequence goes on from NZ_JAVIWH010000003.1 coordinate 1,156,692, forward strand.
GGACAGCATGGACGTCACGGTCGCCACGCTGGATCACCCGGAGCAGGCCCCGGCAGCTCGGCATATCTGGACCGCCAATCGATTGCCGTGGTTGCATCTGGATGAGCATTTGCCCGAAGAGCGTGAGGAGTCGTTGTAGGTTTAACGCCTATGTTGCAGGACTAAGGCAGTTCCAGCCCACCTGCGGCCTTGTGCAACGTGCGCAGGTGGTCGCTGATCTGTTTGAGGTTGTCTTCGTTGGCGGCGATTTCTGCGGCGCGTTCGGGTTCAAGCAATGCGCGGACTTCTTTGTCCAGATCACCGGTCAAACGCTGCAATTGCTTCTGACGCTGGCTGCTTTCGTCTTCCAGGCGCTGCCATTCGCTGGCTTGGGGCAAGCCGTAGCCGCCGCTGTCGAGCAATTCTGCCGGGCGACTGAGGAAGCCGCTGCTGGCGAGAATTTCCCGCAAGGTGCCGGTCGCCTTGGAGACGCCGCCATCCTTCTGCTCCCTGGCACTGAGGTAGCGTTGCTTGACCTCCTCCTGGGCCAGTAACAGTTCTCGACGCAAGCTGGCTTGCTCCAGCAACAGCATCGCTGCGCTGGTGCGCAAATCGGCACTGGCAAACCACTCACGCCGCTCCTTGGAGGGCACCCCCAACCAGTCTTCTACCGTGGTCTGTTTGATCGGCAACTGTTTTTTGAGCACGTCGAACATCGCCTGATAGCGGTCGCGATAGGAATCGAAACGATACCCTAGGCGCAATGCCTCTCGCGGGTCTTTCAGTACGCTGGTGTCAGCCAATCCACGTGCATTGAGCACTTCCAGCAGCCCATTGGGGATAATGCTGTCCAGACCTTTGAGGCGTGGGTCATCGGTGCCACTGCGCAGCAGTTTCAGGGTTTCCACAGCGCAGTTGTTCGATATGAAGTAGTAGTTGCCGTCGTAACTCCAGTGCATCTCGGCCGCGTGCTCGACCAGGTCGTTGATTTGCGGCCGGGACAAATTCATCGGCACCGAGGCCAGGCTGCGCAGTTCGGTCTTGGTGTATTCGTCGATCACCTGGCCCAGCGGCAGGACGAACAAGCGCGACGGGTACACGCCGGTCAGACCGTCCCAACTGGAAAGCTGCACGTCGCCGACGAAGGCGCGGTAAGACAACACCAGGTGTTGATCCAGGTCCAGACGGCAATCCGGGCCACGAGGGCGTCCAGGTTTGCAGATCACCAGCCGCAACATGCTATGACCCCAGCGGCTGACCCAGTTCTGGTTGGCCTCGGCCAGCAGGTAGTCGACGGCGTACACACGCTCGGGGTCGATTGTGCCCAGAGGTTGACGGCCAAAGTCGCTGCCGGCGTTAAGGAACGGGAAGGACGTCCGGCACTCACTCCTGGCTGAGGGGGCCCAGTCGAAATTTTCTTTGTAGTACGCGTACAGCGCGGGACGACGGCAGGGGTAGTCCGGATCGAGGAGGAAATACTCCATGTTGACCGCGACGAACTCACGCGGGTTGCTGATTTCGTAGATGTCCGGACTACGGGCGACCTGGCGGTTGTGTTCCTCACGCTCGCCCCTGCGGCCGACGTATTGCTGCCAGCCGGCGAGGTCGAGCAGCCTCGGATCGTCGCTGAGGGTGAAGCGCCGGGCCGTTTGACCACGGCAGCGGTCGGGCAAACCAATCTTGCCCAGGCTATTGGCCTGACGCTGGCAATTGAGGATCAGCGAACGCTCGGCACCCGGCCATAGCGTGGCGCGATCATAGATATGGGTAAGTTCATGCAGCACAGTGGCGAGCATTTCCCGGCGCACGGTGCCGTGGGGGCGATTGGTTTTCTGGGTGGCCGCTGAGCCATCGGTCAGACCGGCCAGCAGATTGCTGTTCAAGTCGAGCTGATAGGGACCTGACGCTTGTCCGTATGCGTTGCTCGGCAGGTCTGCAGACCAACGAACGTCGATACGGCGGTCCAGTTGCTCGATAAAGCGCGGCGGCAAGGCCTGCAGGGCTTCATCGAGCAGTGTCTGGCTGGCTTGTTGCTGCGCCGGAGTGAGTCTGTCAGCGTTGAGCGACAGACTCAATGCGGCTGCGGCGCTGTTGCCGACCAGCAACAGCATTGAGGCCAGCAGCCAACCTGTGAGGCGCCTCACAGAGCAAGAATGGCTTCGGCCAGCGTTTGGTCACTGGCGTCTCGGGCTTCAGGCAGGCGAGCACGCAAGGTGTCGAACGCGGCCTCAAGCTGCACTCCGCGAATATCGCCTTTGCTGGCAACGTAGCTGGCAGCATCATCTTTGGCCTGGATCACGACTTTTGAGTCGCGGGTCGAGGTGGTGGTGTCAGAGGTGAAATCAATACTGCGGCCGAAGGCGCGGACGACAATGTTACTGGTTGCCTTCACAGTTTGAGCTTGAGCTACACCGGCCAACAACAAGAGGCCGAGGGCGGTAGCAATGAGCGGGGTACGCATGAAATGTCTCCGGAATACAAAAGATACAACATGATTATTGGACGAGGATTGCCTGCGCCAGTTCAAGATCACTGGCACGAAATTCTGGCTGGGTCTGACGGTGCTCTTCACGTAAAAAAGCCAACGCCGATTCAAGCTGTGCTCCTCGCAGTTGGCCATCACTGGCTATAAACGCTGCAGCATCATCCTGGGCGGCAAGTATCAGTTTATTGTCGAAGGGGGCGGAGGTCACTTTGCTGGTGACAAATCCGCTGGCGACCAGATTTTGTGTGGTCAGGTCAAACGCCTGGGCCTGGAGACTCCAAGTCAGGGCAACGAACAGAAGCAACAGAAAACGCATGGGTCGAAATAGCCAATAATTCGAGCGGCGAAGGCTAGCGTAATGCCCGGAGCAGAGCCAGCCCGACAGTTGCGGGCTAGCCGATTAGCCTCGAACGACGCTCGTTAGAGGGCCAGAATCGCTTGCGCCAGCTGAGTATCGGTGGCGCTGAGCTGAGGAGCCTGTTGGCGGATATGCGCCAGGGCGCCTTCCAGGTGTACACCACGGATGTCACCTTGGCTGGCGACAAAACTGGCCGCGTCGTCACGTGCCGCAAGAACGATTTTGTCATCCTTGAGCGACGACGAGACTTTGGACGTTGCATTGCTGGAGGCATCGAGCGCGCGGACTACAGCATCGGTGGTGACGACAAAACTCGAAGCGCTGGCGCCGGTAGCGACAGCCAGCAGGACTACAGCGCTAAGTAGGCGTAGGCGGGACATGATGAACTCCAATGACTGAAAGAGGTGAGCTAAGCACGCCCAAGCCTATCGCAGCGGCGCTGTACGCACCATCCTGCGTCAGCTCCAGTGCATAGTTAGCGACAATCGGCGCTTCTGTGGGGGTGTTATGTGGTTGAGAAGTAAGCAGAAAACAACTGTAGCGGTGGATTGAAGTGATTTGCAAACTGTACTTGTAGACTGTCTGGTCGTTCGTTTCTCAGCCTGATTCCGGATCTCTGAAATGACAAAACCCGTCGGCAGTTACCTGCGACGGGTCTTGTATGGAGCAATTCGGGTTGCTGGAGGGAGACCTATGGTCTGAGACCAGCGAGCGCTAGCTTAGCGCCAGAACGGCTTGCTCAACTCTTCGTAACGTTGCGATTCGCTAATCCCGGCGTCAGCCAGCAAACGTGCGTCCAGACGAGCCAGTTGGTGGCGGCTGGAGATGCGACGCTGCCAAAGCATCAGGTTGGCGAAAGCGCGAAGAGGCCATGCAGCTTTAGCGGTTGAAGCGGTATTTTCGTAGAACAGGTCGGAACTGAGTGTACGTTCCATGATGACTTCCTTCCGCTTGTGGCGGGTTTAGATAGTGGCTTGACTGGTGCCAATCTTCCTCCCTCTTGGCCAGTCCCTCCAGACACAGTTCACTTCAATTGTGCTGGTCCAGTTAACTGTTTATAGGGACTGTTTTGTTCGTATTTGGGGTAACTGTACTGGTCCGCACTTTAATGGCGCATTTTCGTGCTAATCAGGGGGTTTTTTCGATTTGAAAGCCTGGAAATGACCGGTACAGCAGTACAGTTTTCTGATTTAAGGGAAACATTGGGGTAGCTGACAGCACGAAAAAATCGTTGTCAGCTACCCACTCCAAAATCAGAGAGGCTGCATGCGCCCTGTTTCTTCCAGATTGATGTGCCAGCTGAGTGCTTCGCGCAGTACGTGTGGAGTGTGACCACCTATTTTGCAGGCTGCCGCGAAGTAGGCGTTGAGTGCTTCGCGATAATCCGGGTGCACACAGTTGTCGATAATCACCCGTGCGCGCTCCCGTGGTGCCAGGCCGCGCAAGTCAGCCAGGCCTTGCTCGGTCACCAGGATATCCACGTCATGTTCAGTGTGATCGACATGGCTGACCATCGGCACAACGCTGGAGATCGCACCGCCCTTGGCAATAGACTTGGTGACAAAAATCGCCAAGTGCGCGTTACGGGCAAAATCTCCCGAACCGCCAATGCCATTCATCATCCGCGTGCCGCAGACGTGGGTGGAGTTGACGTTGCCGTACAGGTCGAATTCCAGTGCGGTGTTGATGCCGATAATCCCCAGGCGGCGAATGACCTCAGGATGGTTTGAGATCTCCTGTGGACGCAGCACCAGCTGTGGCTTGTAGTGCTCCAGCTTGTTGAACACTTCGTCGTGCTTGGCGGCAGACAAGGTGATGGAGCTGCCAGATGCAAAGATCAGTTTGCCGGAGTCGAACAAGTCAAATGTCGAATCCTGAAGCACTTCGGAGTACATGGTCATGTCATGGAACGGTGAGTCCAGCAGACCGTGCATCACTGCGTTGGCGATGGTGCCAATGCCTGCCTGAAGTGGCATCAGGCTGTTGGTCAACCGATCTGCGCGCACTTCGCTTTTGAAAAACTCCACCAAGTGGCTGGCGATAGCCTGTGTTTCTTCGTCAGGTGGCAGGACTGTCGAGTGCGAGTCAGGTTGATTGCTGATCACAATGCCGATGATCTTCGCCGGGTCGATCTGCACGGCGTGGCTGCCGATGCGGCTGTCAGGCTTCAGTACCGGGATCGGCAGGCGGGTTGGACGGTAGCTTGGGATGTAGATGTCGTGCAGGCCTTCCAGCTCAAGTGGCTGAGCAAGGTTGATCTCGACGATCACTTCTTTGGCCAGAATGGCGAAGCTGGCTGAGTTGCCCACCGAAGTACTCAGGATCAGATGCCCTTCTTCGGTGATGGCCACGCATTCGATCACAGCCAGGTCAACGGCTTTGATCTGGCGGTTACGTAACTGCTCAACGGTGTCGGACAGATGCTGATCGATAAACATCACCGAGCCATCGTTGATTGCTTTGCGCAGGGTGCTGTCGACCTGAAACGGCATGCGACGGGACAGCACACCGGCTTCGGTCAATTGTTTATCGAGGTCATTGCCGAGGCTGGCGCCGGTCATCAGGCTGATTTTCAGCGGAGACACTTTGGCGCGCTCGGCCAGTGCCTGAGGCACAGCCTTGGCTTCGCCTGCACGGGTAAAGCCGCTCATACCGACGGTCATGCCGTCCTGGATCAGGGCTGCGGCATCTGCCGCGCTCATCACCTTGTTGAGCAGAGAAGGCAAGCGGATACGGTCACGGTACATGGATTTTCATCTCGGGCGGTGGAAGCAAGACCTGCAGTCTAGTGAGTTGAGCATTTTTCGTCCCGCTACCATGGTCGCATTCACGTGCTCTAATTATAGTGCGTGATGTAAAACACCGTTGTGACAGATGTAAAAATCCCCGGCGATTTCGGTGCCAGGGATTGTTTTGAAGCGTGCACTTGCAGCGTGCCAGTATCGAAGCGTTATTCGATGGCTTTGACCATGTCCTCAATCACTTTCTTGGCATCGCCGAACACCATCATGGTTTTGTCCAGGTAGAACAGTTCGTTGTCCAGGCCTGCATAGCCGCTGGCCATAGAGCGCTTGTTGACGATCACGGTCTTGGCTTTGTAAGCCTCAAGGATCGGCATCCCGGCAATTGGCGATTTAGGGTCATTCTTCGCTGCCGGGTTGACCACGTCGTTGGCGCCCAGCACCAGAACCACGTCAGCTTGGCCGAACTCGGAGTTGATGTCCTCCATCTCGAACACCTGGTCGTAAGGCACTTCTGCCTCGGCCAGCAGTACGTTCATGTGCCCCGGCATCCGCCCTGCAACCGGATGAATGGCGTACTTCACCGTGATGCCACGATGGGTGAGCTTCTCTGTGAGCTCCTTTAGTGCGTGTTGCGCCCGAGCCACTGCCAAGCCATAGCCTGGAACGATGATCACCGTGTCGGCGTTGCTCAGGAGGAAGGTGGCGTCATCTGCCGAACCGGATTTGACCGGCCGCGCTTCTTTGTCACCCGCTGGGCCCGCCGCGTCCGCATGACCGCCGAAGCCGCCGCCGATGACGTTGAAGAACGAGCGGTTCATCGCCTTGCACATGATGTACGAGAGGATTGCACCCGAAGAGCCCACCAGCGAACCGGCGATGATCAGCATCGAGTTGTTCAGCGAGAAACCGATCCCTGCCGCTGCCCAGCCCGAATAGCTGTTTAGCATCGACACCACGACCGGCATGTCTGCGCCGCCGATAGGGATGATCAGCAGCACGCCGAGAACGAACGCCAACGCCAGCATCAGGGCGAACGCATTCAGATTGCCGCTCACTATAAAGATGACGCCAAACGTCAGTGTCGCCAGGCCAATGGCCAGGTTAAGTTTATGCTGGCCGGCAAACTGTACGGGTGCGCCCTGGAACAGGCGGAATTTGTACTTGCCCGAGAGCTTGCCGAAAGCGATCACCGAACCGGAGAAGGTGATGGCGCCAATGGCGGCCCCGAGGAACAGTTCCAGACGGTTGCCCGCTGGAATGGCGTCACCCAGGTGCCGAACGATGCCCAGCGATTGCGGCTCGACGACGGCTGCGATGGCGATGAACACAGCTGCCAGGCCGATCATGCTGTGCATGAAGGCGACCAGTTCCGGCATCTTGGTCATTTCAACGCGCTTGGCCATGATCGAACCGGCCGTGCCGCCGACCAACAGGCCAAAGATGATGTAGCCAATGCCGGGGGCGGCCATCTCGGAGCCGAGTTTGTAGACCAGGCCAACGGTGGTGATCACTGCCAGCGCCATGCCGAGCATGCCGAACAGGTTGCCGCGTCGCGATGTGGTGGGGTGAGACAAGCCCTTGAGCGCCTGAATGAAGCAGATCGAGGCGATCAGGTACAGCGTAGTGACCAGATTCATGCTCATGGCTTCTGCACCTCAACCTTGGCTTTGGGTGCTTTTTTCTTGAACATTTCCAGCATGCGTCGGGTGACCAGGAAGCCACCGAACACATTCACGGCAGCCAGCGTCACCGCCAGGGTGCCCATGGTCTTGCCCAGCGGCGTTACGGTCAGCGCGGCGGCCAACATGGCGCCGACGATGACAATGGCCGAGATGGCGTTAGTCACGGCCATCAGTGGCGTGTGCAGTGCAGGCGTTACGTTCCAGACCACGTGATAACCGACATAAATCGCCAGCACGAAGATGATCAGGTTGTAGATGCCAGGGGAGATCAGCTCTTCCATTATTTTTATCCTTAGCCGTTCTTGCGGATGACTTGGCCGTCGCGGCACATCAGGCACGCGGCGACGATGTCGTCTTCGAGATTGATCTGCAGCTGCCCTTCAGGGGTGAACAGCAGCTTCATGAAGTCCAGCAGGTTGCGTGCGTAGAGCGCAGAGGCATCAGCCGCGACCATCGCAGGCAGGTTGGTATAGCCGACGATGGTCACGCCGTGTGCGCTGACTACTTGATCGGCCACGGTCAGTGGGCAGTTGCCGCCCTGAGCCGCCGCAAGATCAATGACGACCGAGCCTGGTTTCATCTGCGCGACGGTCTCGGCGCTGAGCAGCACAGGCGCCTTGCGACCCGGAATCAACGCGGTGGTGATCACGATGTCGGCCAGTTTGGCGCGCTCGTGGACCGCGACGGCCTGGCGTTGCATCCAGCTGGCCGGCATCGGCCGGGCGTAACCGCCGACGCCGACCGCGCATTCACGCTCTTCGTCAGTCTCGTAAGGCACGTCGACGAACTTGGCGCCGAGGGATTCGATTTGTTCCTTCACCGCAGGACGCACGTCGGATGCTTCGATCACCGCGCCCAGACGCTTGGCGGTGGCAATCGCCTGCAGCCCCGCTACACCGGCACCAAGGATCAGCACGCGGGCGGCCTTCACGGTACCTGCAGCAGTCATCAGCATCGGCATGAAGCGCGGATAGTGATGCGCGGCCACCAGCACGGCTTTATAGCCGGCGATGTTGGCTTGCGAGGACAGCACGTCGAGGCTTTGCGCGCGCGAGGTACGCGGCGCGGCTTCAAGGGCGAAGGCGGTAATGCCGCACTCTGCCATCTTGCCAATCGTTTCGTTGTTGAACGGATTGAGCATGCCCACGACGATCGTGCCGCTCTTGATGTGGGTCAGCTCGCTGTCGCTGGGTGCGACAACTTTGAGAATCAGCTCGGCACCGAAGGCATCCGTGGCGCTACCAATGGTGGCGCCCGCCGCTTCATAGGCACTGTCCGGAACACTGGCAGTGACGCCTGCGCCGCTTTGCACAGTGACCCGATGGCCTTGGCCGATCAGCTTCTTAATGGTTTCCGGGGTTGCGGCAACCCGCGTTTCACCCGCATGGGTTTCGAGAGGAATACCAATGTGCACGTTATATCTCCTGCGTAATCTTTTTATCTTGTTATCTATTTTAAATAGGCCAGCGCACTACGGATGGTGCTGCCGGGGCGTCAGATCAGCGCGATCCCGCCGTGAAAGGCGGGGGCGGCATTTTGCAGGCGAAGTTTGATCCCTTCAACAAGTTCTGAACTGTGACTGAATATTAACTACAAGTCACCCTGTGACTCAATGTCGCAAGGCCAGGGCTAACGCTCATGATTACCGGGCCCGCAGGGACTTTTAATGAGGTTTAATGAAATTCAGGATTCGCAGTGTGAATAACCCTACGGTGCTTTAACTCAAGCTGCAGTCCGCGGTTTCAGGCTTTTTGAGCCATTACCGATGCCATCCGTACAGTTGATGTAAAAGCGACATATTCGTACATCTGTAGGCGTCTCTAGCAGCTGACTACAAGGTCAGTTAATGGCTGCGGGCCGCTCGGTGATTAGCGCATAGCTATGAGCCTGTCCCACGAGCCAGTCGCGAAATGCGCGTAAAGACGCTGATTCCACCTTTCGCTCCGGAATCATCAGGTAATAGGCCTTGATACTCGATAGCGCGTGGGTGTTGGCAATGACCAAGCGCTTCTCGGCCAGTTCGCGCTGGATCAGGAAGGGCGGAATCAAGGCAATCCCCATCTCGTGCATGGCGGCTTGGGCAAGCATGGAGAATAGCTCGTAACGCGGCCCTGTCATGTCGCGGGGAATATTCAGGTTCAGAGAGCCGAACCACTGGCGCCAGGCATAGGGGCGTGTGGTTTGTTGCAGCAAAGGTAATTCAGCAATTGCCTGTGCGCTCAGCGTGTCGAAATTGCCCAAAAGATTGGGGCTGCACACCGGCATCGGGTTTTCCCCCATCAGCCGATGTGACTCGGTACCGGACCAGTCCGCGTCACCAAAATAGATCGCTGCGTCAAAGTCGGTGTCGGCAAACAGAAATGGCCGCGTGCGGTTGGTGAGATTGACCGTTACGTCGGGATGGCATTGCTGGAAATCCTTGAGTCGCGGCAGCAACCACTGAGTGCCAAAGGTCGGCACAACCGCCAGCTCAATCACGTTAGCGCCCTGCTGACCCATGACCGATAGCGTGTCACGCTCGACCGCATCCAGTTGGGTTGCCACGCGACGACTATAAGAAAGCCCGGCTTCGGTCAGTTTCACGCCGCGGCGTGAGCGTCGGAAGAGTTCGACATTAAGGAACTCTTCCAAGCCGGCGATCTGTCGGCAAATGGCGCCTTGAGTGAGGGAAAGCTCTTGCGCCGCCTTGGTAAAGCTCTCGTGTCGGGCTGCCGCCTCGAAGCTGATGAGTGCGGTTGTGCTGGGGATCTTTCTGCGCATGTACCTCTACCTCACTAGTCGATCACCGGAAAAAGCCTTTTTTGATCGTCACGGAGTGAGAAATTAGCACAACAGCATGCAAAATCCTCGTTTGCCGTATTCCTTAAGCCAGCCTAGGATCAGTCCCACGACTTTTGACCAATCTTCACGAGGACTCGCTCATGGGCGGCAAAGCAAGCTTCAACTGGATCGACCCGCTGTTGCTGGATCAACAGCTCACTGAAGAAGAGCGCATGGTGCGTGACAGCGCTGAACAGTTTGCCCGTGACAAGCTGGCACCGCGTGTTCTTGAAGCCTTTCGCCATGAGCATACTGATCCTGCCATTTTTCGCGAAATGGGTGAAATCGGTCTGTTGGGCGCGACCATCCCTGAGCAATACGGCGGCAGCGGTCTGAATTACGTGTGCTACGGCTTGATCGCTCGCGAAGTTGAGCGCGTCGACTCCGGCTATCGCTCCATGATGAGTGTTCAGTCCTCTCTGGTGATGGTGCCAATCAACGAATTCGGTACCGAAGCACAGAAACAGAAATACCTGCCCAAACTGGCCACCGGCGAATGGATTGGTTGTTTCGGTCTTACCGAGCCTAACCACGGCTCCGATCCGGGCGCGATGATTACCCGTGCCAAGAAGGTTGACGGCGGCTATCGCCTGTCTGGCAGCAAAATGTGGATCACTAACAGCCCGATTGCGGATGTATTCGTTGTCTGGGGTAAAGACGATGCGGGCGACATTCGCGGTTTCGTTCTGGAAAAAGGCTGGGCGGGCCTGACTGCGCCGGCTATCCACGGCAAGGTGGGTCTGCGTGCCTCGATCACTGGCGAGATCGTGATGGACAACGTGTTCGTGCCCGAAGAAAACATCTTCCCGGACGTCCGTGGCTTGAAAGGTCCTTTCACCTGTCTTAACTCGGCACGTTACGGGATTTCGTGGGGCGCGTTGGGGGCTGCCGAGTTCTGCTGGCACACCGCACGTCAATACACCCTGGATCGTCATCAGTTCGGGCGCCCGTTGGCGGCGACTCAGCTCATCCAGAAGAAGCTGGCTGACATGCAGACTGAAATCACCTTGGCCTTGCAGGGATGCTTGCGCTTGGGTCGGATGAAAGACGAAGGCACTGCTGCGGTCGAAATCACCTCGATGATGAAGCGCAACTCATGCGGCAAGTCTCTGGACATTGCACGGATGGCGCGGGACATGTTGGGCGGCAATGGCATCTCCGACGAGTTCGGTGTTGCCCGTCATTTGGTCAACCTGGAAGTCGTGAATACCTATGAAGGTACCCATGACGTCCATGCGCTGATCCTGGGTCGTGCACAGACTGGCATTCAAGCCTTCTATTAAGTAGCGGCTTTCAGCTTTCTATCTATAAAGGAAAAGGAGTCAGCCGATGGGCGCGCTTTCACATCTACGGGTCCTCGACTTGTCGCGGGTTCTTGCTGGACCTTGGGCCGGACAGATTCTTGCTGACCTCGGTGCCGAGGTGATCAAGGTCGAACGCCCAGGCAATGGCGATGACACTCGCGCCTGGGGCCCTCCGTTCCTTAAGGACGCCGAGGGCGAGAACACCAGTGAAGCGGCGTATTACCTGTCGGCCAACAGGAACAAGCAGTCAGTCACCATAGACTTCACCCGGCCTGAGGGTCAGAAGTTGGTGCGGGAGCTGGCTGCCAAGTCCGACATCGTCATCGAGAACTTCAAGGTCGGTGGGTTGGCGGCATATGGCTTGGACTATGAGGCGCTAAAAGCCATCAATCCCAAGCTTATCTATTGCTCGATCACCGGGTTTGGCCAAAGCGGTCCTTATGCCAAGCGGGCCGGCTACGATTTCATGATTCAAGGCCTTGGTGGTTTGATGAGCCTTACGGGGCGTCCGGAGGGTGATGAGGGCGCCGGGCCGGTCAAGGTCGGTGTGGCGCTGACGGACATTCTTACCGGGCTCTATTCGACGGTTGCGATTCTGGCGGCTCTCGCTCACCGGGATCAGGGCGGTGTTGGTCAGCATATCGATATGGCTTTGCTTGATGTGCAAGTGGCTTGTCTGGCCAATCAGGCGATGAACTACCTGACGACCGGGGTGGCGCCACGCAGGTTGGGCAACGCTCATCCCAATATCGTGCCGTACCAGGATTTTCCCACTGCTGATGGCAACTTCATCCTTACGGTGGGTAATGACGGTCAGTTCAGAAAGTTCGCCGAGGTTGCCGGGCAACCGCAGTGGGCTGAAGATCCGCGCTTCCTGACTAATAACCTGCGCGTTGCCCATAGGGCCGAACTGATCCCTCTCATCCGCCAGGCGACGGTTTTCAAGACCACCGCTGAATGGGTGACTGCGCTCGAGCGTGCCGGCGTGCCGTGTGGGCCGATTAACGACCTGGCACAGGTGTTTGCTGATCCACAGGTTCAGGCGCGCGGGCTGGCTATTACTATGCCGCACGCGCTGGCCGGAAGTGTGCCTCAGGTCGCCAGCCCTATCCGGTTGTCTGAGACGCCGGTTGAGTATCGTCTTGCCCCGCCGCTATTGGGTGAACATACGTTGGAGGTATTAGAGCGTGTCCTGGGTCTGGATGCCGACGCTGTAGATGTTCTGCGCCAGGCAGGTGTGCTGTAGCCATATAGCTATATATAGAGGGCTGATTTAAGGCTATCCATTAGCGTTTACTGGCATGTTTTACCAATGTGACAGGTTTATGAAATTAGGTGTTGACGCCCCAGCTAATCTCTCTATAATTCGCACCTCTTCCGGAGCAGATGAAACGGAAAACTCCTTGTAAATCAAAGAGTTATCCAGAGTAAGCGGCGAGGAAGGGGTTTTGATCTTCTGGATCGAAAGCGGTAGAAAAGAGGTGTTGACAGCAGCGTGTAACGCTGTAGAATTCGCCTCCCGCTAACGAGAGACGTGAAGTTGATCGAAGCGCAAGTGGTTGAAGTTGCAAAGGAAACTTTGAAACTTGTTAAAATAACCGCTTGACAGCAACAGGGGCTGCTGTAGAATGCGCGCCTCGGCTGAGACGAAAGATCTCAACCACCCGCTCTTTAACAATTGAATCAAGCAATTCGTGTGGGTGCTTGTGTTGTAAGACTGAAGTCAACTGATTATCAGCATCACAAGTTACTCCGCGAGAAATCAAAGATGTAACCAACGATTGCTGAGCTAAGTTTAGGGTTTTGTCAAAACCCAAAGATGTTTGAACTGAAGAGTTTGATCATGGCTCAGATTGAACGCTGGCGGCAGGCCTAACACATGCAAGTCGAGCGGCAGCACGGGTACTTGTACCTGGTGGCGAGCGGCGGACGGGTGAGTAATACCTAGGAATCTGCCTGGTAGTGGGGGATAACGTTCGGAAACGGACGCTAATACCGCATACGTCCTACGGGAGAAAGCAGGGGACCTTCGGGCCTTGCGCTATCAGATGAGCCTAGGTCGGATTAGCTAGTTGGTGAGGTAATGGCTCACCAAGGCTACGATCCGTAACTGGTCTGAGAGGATGATCAGTCACACTGGAACTGAGACACGGTCCAGACTCCTACGGGAGGCAGCAGTGGGGAATATTGGACAATGGGCGAAAGCCTGATCCAGCCATGCCGCGTGTGTGAAGAAGGTCTTCGGATTGTAAAGCACTTTAAGTTGGGAGGAAGGGCATTAACCTAATACGTTAGTGTTTTGACGTTACCGACAGAATAAGCACCGGCTAACTCTGTGCCAGCAGCCGCGGTAATACAGAGGGTGCAAGCGTTAATCGGAATTACTGGGCGTAAAGCGCGCGTAGGTGGTTCGTTAAGTTGGATGTGAAATCCCCGGGCTCAACCTGGGAACTGCATTCAAAACTGTCGAGCTAGAGTATGGTAGAGGGTGGTGGAATTTCCTGTGTAGCGGTGAAATGCGTAGATATAGGAAGGAACACCAGTGGCGAAGGCGACCACCTGGACTGATACTGACACTGAGGTGCGAAAGCGTGGGGAGCAAACAGGATTAGATACCCTGGTAGTCCACGCCGTAAACGATGTCAACTAGCCGTTGGGAGCCTTGAGCTCTTAGTGGCGCAGCTAACGCATTAAGTTGACCGCCTGGGGAGTACGGCCGCAAGGTTAAAACTCAAATGAATTGACGGGGGCCCGCACAAGCGGTGGAGCATGTGGTTTAATTCGAAGCAACGCGAAGAACCTTACCAGGCCTTGACATCCAATGAATCTGCTAGAGATAGCGGAGTGCCTTCGGGAGCATTGAGACAGGTGCTGCATGGCTGTCGTCAGCTCGTGTCGTGAGATGTTGGGTTAAGTCCCGTAACGAGCGCAACCCTTGTCCTTAGTTACCAGCGCGTAATGGCGGGCACTCTAAGGAGACTGCCGGTGACAAACCGGAGGAAGGTGGGGATGACGTCAAGTCATCATGGCCCTTACGGCCTGGGCTACACACGTGCTACAATGGTCGGTACAGAGGGTCGCCAAGCCGCGAGGTGGAGCTAATCCCAGAAAACCGATCGTAGTCCGGATCGCAGTCTGCAACTCGACTGCGTGAAGTCGGAATCGCTAGTAATCGCGAATCAGAATGTCGCGGTGAATACGTTCCCGGGCCTTGTACACACCGCCCGTCACACCATGGGAGTGGGTTGCACCAGAAGTAGCTAGTCTAACCTTCGGGAGGACGGTTACCACGGTGTGATTCATGACTGGGGTGAAGTCGTAACAAGGTAGCCGTAGGGGAACCTGCGGCTGGATCACCTCCTTAATCGAAGACATCAGCTTCTTCATAAGTTCCCACACGAATTGCTTGATTCATTGAAAAAGACGATTTAGAAGCAGCCCGAAATTGGGTCTGTAGCTCAGTTGGTTAGAGCGCACCCCTGATAAGGGTGAGGTCGGCAGTTCGAATCTGCCCAGACCCACCAATTTTGTGTGGGAAACGCCTGTAGAGATACGGGGCCATAGCTCAGCTGGGAGAGCGCCTGCCTTGCACGCAGGAGGTCAACGGTTCGATCCCGTTTGGCTCCACCACTTACTGCTTCTGTATTGTAGAGTTTAGAAATGAGCATTCCATCGATTGGATGGTGAATGTTGATTTCTAGTCTTTGATTAGATCGTTCTTTAAAAATTTGGGTATGTGATAGAAAGTTAGACCGGGCAGCACTTTCACTGGTGGTGTTACGGGCTAAGGTAAAATTTGTGAGTTAAATTGCGAATTTTCGGCGAATGTCGTCTTCATAGTATAACCAGATTGCTTGGGGTTATATGGTCAAGTGAAGAAGCGCATACGGTGGATGCCTTGGCAGTCAGAGGCGATGAAAGACGTGGTAGCCTGCGAAAAGCTTCGGGGAGTCGGCAAACAGACTTTGATCCGGAGATGTCTGAATGGGGGAACCCAGCGGTCATAAGACCGTTACCTTACACTGAATACATAGGTGTATGGAGCGAACCAGGGGAACTGAAACATCTAAGTACCCTGAGGAAAAGAAATCAACCGAGATTCCCTTAGTAGTGGCGAGCGAACGGGGACCAGCCCTTAAGCTGTATTGAGATTAGCGGAACGTTCTGGAAAGGACGGCCATAGTGGGTGATAGCCCTGTACGCGAAAATCTCTTTGCAGTGAAATCGAGTAGGACGGAGCACGAGAAACTTTGTCTGAATATGGGGGGACCATCCTCCAAGGCTAAATACTACTGACTGACCGATAGTGAACTAGTACCGTGAGGGAAAGGCGAAAAGAACCCCGGAGAGGGGAGTGAAATAGATCCTGAAACCGTATGCGTACAAGCAGTGGGAGCCCACTTTGTTGGGTGACTGCGTACCTTTTGTATAATGGGTCAGCGACTTATTTTCAGTGGCGAGCTTAACCGAATAGGGGAGGCGTAGCGAAAGCGAGTCTTAATAGGGCGTCTAGTCGCTGGGAATAGACCCGAAACCGGGCGATCTATCCATGGGCAGGTTGAAGGTTGGGTAACACTAACTGGAGGACCGAACCGACTACCGTTGAAAAGTTAGCGGATGACCTGTGGATCGGAGTGAAAGGCTAATCAAGCTCGGAGATAGCTGGTTCTCCTCGAAAGCTATTTAGGTAGCGCCTCATGTATCACTGTAGGGGGTAGAGCACTGTTTCGGCTAGGGGATCATCCCGATTTACCAACCCGATGCAAACTCCGAATACCTACAAGTGCCGAGCATGGGAGACACACGGCGGGTGCTAACGTCCGTCGTGAAAAGGGAAACAACCCAGACCGTCAGCTAAGGTCCCAAAGTTATGGTTAAGTGGGAAACGATGTGGGAAGGCTTAGACAGCTAGGAGGTTGGCTTAGAAGCAGCCACCCTTTAAAGAAAGCGTAATAGCTCACTAGTCGAGTCGGCCTGCGCGGAAGATGTAACGGGGCTCAAACCATACACCGAAGCTACGGGTATCACTTAGGTGATGCGGTAGAGGAGCGTTCTGTAAGCCTGTGAAGGTGAGTTGAGAAGCTTGCTGGAGGTATCAGAAGTGCGAATGCTGACATGAGTAACGATAATGGGTGTGAAAAACACCCACGCCGAAAGACCAAGGTTTCCTGCGCAACGTTAATCGACGCAGGGTTAGTCGGTCCCTAAGGCGAGGCTGAAAAGCGTAGTCGATGGAAAACAGGTTAATATTCCTGTACTTCTGGTTATTGCGATGGAGGGACGGAGAAGGCTAGGCCAGCTTGGCGTTGGTTGTCCAAGTTTAAGGTGGTAGGCTGAGATCTTAGGTAAATCCGGGATCTTAAGGCCGAGAGCTGATGACGAGTGTGCTTAGGCACACGAAGTGGTTGATGCCATGCTTCCAAGAAAAGCTTCTAAGCTTCAGGTAACCAGGAACCGTACCCCAAACCGACACAGGTGGTTGGGTAGAGAATACCAAGGCGCTTGAGAGAACTCGGGTGAAGGAACTAGGCAAAATGGCACCGTAACTTCGGGAGAAGGTGCGCCGGTGAGGGTGAAGCATTTACTGCGTAAGCCCATGCCGGTCGAAGATACCAGGCCGCTGCGACTGTTTATTAAAAACACAGCACTCTGCAAACACGAAAGTGGACGTATAGGGTGTGACGCCTGCCCGGTGCCGGAAGGTTAATTGATGGGGTTAGCTAACGCGAAGCTCTTGATCGAAGCCCCGGTAAACGGCGGCCGTAACTATAACGGTCCTAAGGTAGCGAAATTCCTTGTCGGGTAAGTTCCGACCTGCACGAATGGCGTAACGATGGCGGCGCTGTCTCCACCCGAGACTCAGTGAAATTGAAATCGCTGTGAAGATGCAGTGTATCCGCGGCTAGACGGAAAGACCCCGTGAACCTTTACTATAGCTTTGCACTGGACTTTGAATTTGCTTGTGTAGGATAGGTGGGAGGCTTTGAAGCGTGGACGCCAGTCTGCGTGGAGCCAACCTTGAAATACCACCCTGGCAACTTTGAGGTTCTAACTCAGGTCCGTTATCCGGATCGAGGACAGTGTATGGTGGGTAGTTTGACTGGGGCGGTCTCCTCCTAAAGAGTAACGGAGGAGTACGAAGGTGCGCTCAGACCGGTCGGAAATCGGTCGTAGAGTATAAAGGCAAAAGCGCGCTTGACTGCGAGACAGACACGTCGAGCAGGTACGAAAGTAGGTCTTAGTGATCCGGTGGTTCTGTATGGAAGGGCCATCGCTCAACGGATAAAAGGTACTCCGGGGATAACAGGCTGATACCGCCCAAGAGTTCATATCGACGGCGGTGTTTGGCACCTCGATGTCGGCTCATCACATCCTGGGGCTGAAGCCGGTCCCAAGGGTATGGCTGTTCGCCATTTAAAGTGGTACGCGAGCTGGGTTTAGAACGTCGTGAGACAGTTCGGTCCCTATCTGCCGTGGACGTTTGAGATTTGAGAGGGGCTGCTCCTAGTACGAGAGGACCGGAGTGGACGAACCTCTGGTGTTCCGGTTGTCACGCCAGTGGCATTGCCGGGTAGCTACGTTCGGAATAGATAACCGCTGAAAGCATCTAAGCGGGAAACTAGCCTCAAGATGAGATCTCACTGGGACCTTGAGTCCCCTGAAGGGCCGTCGAAGACTACGACGTTGATAGGTTGGGTGTGTAAGCGCTGTGAGGCGTTGAGCTAACCAATACTAATTGCCCGTGAGGCTTGACCATATAACACCCAAGCAATTTGCGTCGAAAGAGCAGATTGCGGTGTGTGAAGACGACACAAACCGAAAATTGGCAACAACCCACAGATCTATCACATCCCCATTAGTTGGCCCGTTGCGCGCAAGCACGACGATCCGGCAGCCGAATTTCTTGACGACCATAGAGCATTGGAACCACCTGATCCCATCCCGAACTCAGCAGTGAAACGATGCATCGCCGATGGTAGTGTGGGGTTTCCCCATGTGAGAGTAGGTCATCGTCAAGATTAAATTCCGAAACCCCTGTTTGCTTACGCAAACAGGGGTTTTCTTTTAGTGAGAGTTACCGAAATTAGCTGGCACGTTACCCCTGTAACGGATCGGCATCAGAATTTCTTGACGACCATAGAGCATTGGAACCACCTGATCCCATCCCGAACTCAGCAGTGAAACGATGCATCGCCGATGGTAGTGTGGGGTTTCCCCATGTGAGAGTAGGTCATCGTCAAGATTGAATTCCAAAACCCCTGTCTGCTGATGCAGACAGGGGTTTTGTTTTTGCGGCTTACTAAAGCGTAGATGTCAGGCGAACATAGTGCGCACGTTGTTCATCGCATCGTCGGCAAAAGCCTGCAGGAATGCTTGAAACGCTGGCAATGAGTCCGGCCAGTCTGAAGACGGCTCACCGACGATTGTCCACGTCGCGCGGCACTGATCATCACCTTGCTCTGCTACGGTCATGGATGCCCATAGATTGCCGATAGGCAGGGTGGTGTATATCAGCGACCAGGTCATATAACGCGCGTCATCGTCGCGAGAGTTAAGCTGTTCGACCACTACGTTGCCATCCTTGAACAGCTTTTTGCGTATCGAACGCACGCCACTTCCGGTCATCTCGCAGGCGTCCAGCGCCGGAATGAACGCCGGAAAACCAGCGAAATTACCGACGATACCCCACACGCTTCGCGCATGACTTGCTACTTCTACCGCAGAGACCACACGGCAACTTTCAGGGTTTCTGATCAGGGTGTCCGGTTGCAGATTTTCCAATGTGTTGAGGGTATTCATGATGTTCTCCAGCGGGTTGGTTTAGATAAAGTCGATTTCTTTCAGGTACTCGCAACCTTTGTGCAGCAGTGCCTCTGTTTTTAGCGGATAGCACTCGCCCATACGCCGCACACCGGCTCGGGCGTTGTCGTGCTGGATCATTGAGATATCGCCGATGTCTTCTTCAAAGCCATCGAGATAGAACCCCAGCACCCCGAATAGCGCGTTCTGGTTGTCGACTCGGCTGAGTTGTTTTTGCCAGTGTGCAGTGCTGACCATCTCGAACTCCCGCCCCGCCTCACGGAACGCAGCCACGTAGTCAGTCCAGCTCAGCAGTTCGGGGTTGTGCAGGTTGAATACCGCATGACTGGCTTGATAACGGCTGGCATGAAAGCCAATGAAACGGGCGAGGAAGTCGACGGGCATCAGATCAAAGTTCATGGCGAACTCGGGCACCTGGCCCAATTGCATAGAGCCCTTGAGCATCAGCATCAATCGGTTCTTGTGGGGTTGGCAGACGCCGGTGACACTGTTGAACGCGATGTTGCCGGGTCGGTAGATGTTTACCCATACGCCCTGATCACTGGCGCGTTGCAGGATGCGCTCGGCAACCCACTTGGAGAGGTTGTAACCATTCTTGATATAGATCGGTGGGGATGCGGCGGCCGGTTGCTCCAGCACGTTGCCGGCGGCATCAATGGTGCTGCAGGCCGATAGCGTAGAAACGAAATTAAAGATTTTCTTGCTACGACCTTCACACAGACGCAGGCATTCGAAAATGGGTTCGACGTTATCCTTGATCAGCGTTTCGTAATCCTGAACATGGTTAACATTGGCTGCGTTGTGCACCAGTACGCCGAACTCACGGTCGATGTATTCGTACACTTCGGCGCTGAGGCCCAGTTGCGGTTGAGTGATGTCTGCGGGGTAAACCGTCACCCTGCTCAGGTCCAGATGCTCGAGACGGTTTTCTCGCAGTGATTGAGCGAAGCGCGCTTGTGCACTTTGTCCGCCACCTTCACGAACCAGACAAACAATCTCACTGGCACCCCAATCAAGAAGGGCTTGAACAATATGCACGCCCAGAAAGCCATTGGCGCCAGTGACAACCACCTTATGCACATCTCCCAACTGGTTGATAGGCAATACCGCCATGTCCAGCTGAGGATTGGCATCAAGCAGTGCTTGCGCGCTGACGGTGCACGCGGACGATTGTGCTCCGTCGTTATCGATCAGTGCCGCAAGCGTGCGCAGTGTCGGGGCTTCGATGAAGCGGTTGATCGGGATGCCTCGCCCGAACTGTTCACGAATCCCCAATAGCATCTGTGAGAGCAGGATTGAGTGGCCACCGAGATTGAAGAAGCTTTCCTCCGTGGAGATATCGGCAGACGGCATCTCAAGTAACTCTGCCCAGAGAGTGAGTAGCTGCTGCTCTACAGCTGTTTCCGGCAGGCGTCGCAACTGCACGTCGAGGAAGGAGACCGGCAGCTCCAGCAACGCCTTACGATCGACCTTGCCATTGCTGGCGAAGGGCATACTCACCAACTCGGTGTACGTGGCGGGGCGCATATAATCGGGCAACATTCGCTCGGCATGAGCCCTCAGCGCCTGACGAGCTACGCTGGGTTGGTCCTGCAGTGGCTGGGCAACAAACGCCATAATCCGCCGTTGCGCATCGACGACCACCGCCACCTGCCGATACAACTGGCTGCCACGCAGGCAATGTTCTATTTCCTCGGGCTCGACGCGAAAGCCGCGAATTTTCACTTGGTTATCGCGTCGGCCACAGATCTCGATGCCGCTGTCGGTCCATTTGCCGATATCGCCCGTGCGGTAGACCCGTAGGCTTCGGCCTCCAGGCAATTGCAGGTTCAGGTAACGTTCTGCAGTCTGTGTCGGGTTGTTCAAGTAACCCAGGCATACGCCCGGTCCGGCGATATACAGCTCGCCGGGCGTCTGCTCGGGCACGGGTTGAAATTGCTCGTCGAGGATCAGCACCTGGCTATTGGCAATGGGCAGACCCAGATTGCGATTGCTGCTGTCCGCGTGGAACATACCACAGGTGACCAGCACCGTCGCCTCGGTCGGGCCATAAAGGTTGTAGAAACGGCATTGCCCGGCCAGCCGCTCGATGACGTACGGCTCGCAGACATCGCCACCGGTCATCAGATGGTCAAGCCCCAGTGGCCGTTCGAGCGGCAGGATGCTCAACAGTGCGGGTGGCAGAAACGCGTGGCTGATGTGTTGACCAAGCAGCTCAACCAGCAGCACAGGATCGCGGCGCTGTTCTTCACTGGGCACCACCAGTTCCGCGCCGCTGAGCAATGTCGGGAAGATGTCGATCACTGAAGAGTCGAAGCTAAGCGTCGAGAAATGAAGCACGCGGCTGTGCTCGGACAGGCTCACCTGCTCGGCGTACCAGGCCGTGAAATGGCTGAGGTTGCGCTGGCTGAGCAATACACCTTTAGGGTGACCCGTGGTGCCCGATGTGTAGAGCGTCATGCACGGCGCCTCACGGGTGGGACGCTGGCGCATCAGTGAGCGCATGGGGTCGCGCTCATCCGCGCCCACATGGCTGATGTCTAGCCCTGGCCATTGCTCACCGAGCGGATGTTGTCCGTCATGGAGTAGCAGCACGGCACCGGCGTTTTCCAGAATGTACTGCTGACGCTGGATTGGCTGGCTCGGGTCCAGCGGCAAATACACAGCACCGCAACCAAGAATGGCGAGGATCGCGGCAAACAGGGCGACTGATTTCGGCATGCAGATACCGATCACCGGCGGGCCATCATCCGGCCCGGTCCCCTGTTCTGCCAGCACGCTCAGCAACCGTTTCTGGATCGCCAGGCTGTGCGCATGCAGAGCCTCATAGCTGATCTGCTTGCCGCCGATGTTCAGCGCAGTCCGCTCGGCAAACCGCAACAGACTCTGATCCAGGCGCACAATCATCGGTATCTCGGCGAGCGCTAGCAGATGTGGCTGAACGGTGCGGTTGAATCGGTGTTCGAACGCCAGTTGTTCGAGTATGCCCAGCCCTTTTTGCTGCGCCGCGTGAGGGGGCTCGACAGTGGGTGCTTGAAGAAAATACTCGGCATCGCGAGATAGACGGCTGACGTGCAGCGCGACGGTCTCCACCAGCGTCGCAATCGCGGAGTCGCGTAATACTCGACCATTGCCCGAGGTGTCGGCGACCAGTAATTGACGCGATATCAGGCGTTGCCCGGAGGCAGTACCGAACCAACAGAGCAACTCCAGTTGTGGCAGGCCATGATCCGTAACGGGACCGAGCCCGACGCGCAAACCCAAACGGGGGCGCGCGCCAAAGGCTTTCTCCTGCTGTGCGGTCAATGTCAGGCTGCCATCCTCGATCAGCATGCACGCGTCGGTACAGAGGCACAGGTCCAGCGCCCGGGGATCTGTCAAACGATGCAACTGATGACCATGCTCCTCCAGCTCCGCAATCAGTGTGTTCAAGGCCAGGCTCTGGCCAATCAGCACAATCTCAAGACGTTTCATTGCAGTGATCCTTGGCTGATAGAGCCGGGCAGATAGTCAGCCAGCGCACGCTGTACACAGGGGCACTCGAGCACCGAGCTGCTGTTGAAAAAGCGCACGATGTTGCCCACCAGCGGGTGATGACGATTGATCGGGAAGGTCACGGCCAAGGCTTCGTCCTTGAGCGCTTGTTTGACTGACTCGGCGACCGCCAGGTGATCGATTAGCGTGAAGTCGAAACCCTTCTGGATCTCGTGGGTCAGGTACTGGCGGATGAATACCGGCATGATCCGCGCGATGCTTTCGCGGTCCGACTCGGGCGCGGTATGCCAGTAGATACGCACCAGCCGCGCCCAAAACCCGGAGTGCCGTCCCTCATCAAGCAGGTGGTCGGCCATCATCCCCTTGATCGATTGTTTGACCGACTCGTCCTTGGCGAACGCGGCGACATCGTTAGTCACCGTGTTCTCGGCGATGGCCACGCAAATCAGTTCAACCGCACTGCGCAGATGCTCGGGGGCCAAGGTCAGGGCGGCGGGTATCGCCCGGCTCAGCTCGATTTCTCGGGGTAGCTCGATGGGCTCGATGCCAGTCAGGGCGATGGTCTGTTGCATGAAATCCATCGCGACCAGGGCGTGGTAATCCTCATCAACGACGATGGTCATGGCGTCGTAACGACAGGCAAAGGGGAAGCGAATCGCAAAGTGGTTTTTGGCGATCCCACGCGCCGTTTTGTCGACGATTTCTGTCTCGAAAATCACCACGTCATTGATGAATTTGTAGAGGCTTTGCGTCAGGGCGAAATCGCGCAAGTGTGCGCACTCACGGGTGAACGTTTCACTGAGGACCAAGGGCTGGCGGCTGAGTGGATAGATGAGCTTTTCATCGTTTTCGATGATCCGGCGCGGGCGCGTGCGAATCGTCGCACGACCCTCCCAGGCATCGGCGAAGGACTGATAGTCATCGGCAATCATACGTGGGACTCCATCTGTTCAGCCCGCATGCTCAGGCGCAGTTTGTCCCAGAGGGTCATCCGGCTTTCGATGGCTGCAATGGCAGCTTCATAAACGTCGCGCTGACGCTGTTCGTCGCCATTGACCAGTCGTGCCAGAAGCTCTTGAGCTGCAGGGCCGTGATCTTCGGAGTCGACCTCAATGTGGCGTTGCAGGTAATAGCGAAAGGTGGGCGCTTGCTCAACGGTGATGCCCCAATCGTCGAGGATGCGCTGGAACATCAGCGGGATGACGCTTTCCCGTCCGTGCAGAAATGCTGCTGCCACACGATGAGCGGGTGCATGCAGCGCGGTGTCGAGAGTGTGTTTGACGAAACAATAAGCAGCCTGTCCAGCACCGACATTCTGCAGCGCGGTTTCATAGCTAACGCCTTCTTTTTGCAGTGCGACGAAGCGCTCGATGGGCAGCGTATTGGCGCCGACTTCGCGCATGGCATCCAGGTACAGCTCGAAATGGCTGTAATGACCGTGGCTCAATTTGGCGTCCGACTCCTCACCCAATACGATTTCATTGATCAGGCGCGCAGCCTTGGGGTCCCTGGGGGGGAGCCACGGAAGCTGGGTGCAGGTCAATTCTTGCTGTAAGCGCTTGGTCAGGGACATAAAGTCCCATACGGCAAATACATGGGTTTCCATGAAACGTCGCAGCACCTGAATTGAATCGATTTCAGAAAATATGGGGTGATTGCTGAGTGCTGCTTTTTTACGATCAAGCCTAAGTTCGAAGTTGTTCATGGGGAGCACCTTAGTGGGGACTTTCAATCAACGGTCAGTGGGTTAACTCAGTGGGTGAACATTGTCGGCGCACGGGGTGTGGCTCTTTAATTTAGACGAATAGAAGCCTCGAAGTTGAATGCGTGAATAAGCAGTTATCTGCCGTCGGTGGTTGTGTCCATTGGGCTGCAGGGTCAGGCCCGGCAGGGCTTCAGGCGGAGCACGATTGAATGGTCAGTGGCGGCGAAGGAAAAGTTAAAGTACTTCAAAAGTGTCAGGCAAGTTATTTTTATATTATTTGTGGTGGCGTCTTTTTTAAGTAATACCGTGCCAGCTAAAAACCATGGGCTAGGTTTTAGTTGGCAGCAAGTAACCCTTCCGGCCTATTAAAGTCAGAATATTTACTAACGAGTGAATGCCTCACTCAGGGTCACTCAATAGTGGAGAAGTTATATTTTCGTTTTTTTAGGCAGCGCTGGAATTCCTTCCAGTGGGTCCTTGCCCGTTCGACAAACTCCTTGGACAGCGCTAGGGGTTTTGAAGGTTTCTACTCTGATGCCGAAGCAAAGTCTGCGATAGACGCGGCAATGAAGAGAAGACGAACGCGACCGCAAGCCGGTCGCGCTTGTAGAAGCAGGTCAGCGCGAGGCGCTAGAGGGGAGGGCGTTGCGAAAAAGGTCGCCCGGAATACGTGGAGGAGATCCGGTGTCGGGGACCTTAATCAAGCTTGTTTCACAACGGTTGTAGCGGATCCTTCAGCGGGTCTGATCTGCCTGCAATCGCTCGACGTGCCTTGGCACTGCGTGGCGCGGTGGGTGAACGACTGCCCAAGTATCGGGTGACGGCTTCAACACCCCGGTTAAGGTGGTGTTCGAGCATCGCCACGGCTTTATCAATGGCTTTGTCGCGGGCGGCATTGAGCAGCGCCCAGTGATCATCCTGCGAGAGCTTACCCAGGCCCATTTCCGAGAGATTGAAGCGCAGGAAGCGCTCTTCTTCATTGAGCCCGTCTTCAACCAGGCGCAGCAATCTTTTATTGGGCGCTTTGGTGTAAAGCGCCATATGGAACATGCGGTTTAGCATACCGATTTCGGCGTAATCGGTTTCGCTTTCCAGCCTTTCAATACAGTGATGGGCTGTTGCTATATCGCTTTCGTCCAAATGAGGAATCGATAGGCGCAACGCCTCCGACTCCAACAGGATGCGCAGGGCGTAGGCATCGGCCGCATCCTCCGCAATCAGTGGCGCAACCACTGCACCTTTATGTGTCTCGACCCTTAGCAGGGATTGAGCTTCCAGTTGGCGTAACGCTTCGCGCACCGGCATACGACTGACGCCAAACAGGGTTGCCAGTTCTTGCTGACGCAACGCCGTACCACTGGGTAAGCGTCCGTCGAGGATGGCATTGCGCAGTTTTTCTTCGATGACGGCTCTGGCCAAGTGGGAAGGCAGTTGTTCACGTCCCAGGACGCCGCTCAAAAAGCTTTCGTTGTCGGTTTTTGACATGCGCGCGCTTCTATAGATTTGAATTGTTTTTTTGGATCCAGCCCACAATAAAGACAGCCAGAAAACGTGTAGACCTTTGAAAGAAAGTAATCTGAACGCCCTGAAATACCCGTTGCGCTTGGCTTTCCGCAGTTTAGGACAGAAATGGATTTAATGTCGCCAGGGTTGCAGAGCAAGCGTGCGCATCATCTTCTCAGTGCTGCAGGATGAGCCGATTCTCCGCTGTAAGTGATCGCACGATGCCATTGTTTTTTCCTGATTGAACCCGCACCATCGACCGGTTCTCGGATGACCGCACGGATTAACTTCAATTGGCGGCACGTTTTGCATTTTATCGGCGAGAGCCTTGTCATCGACTAGGGCGATGGCTCTCTTTTGCGTTGCTCTTGGCCAGTGTGTTGGTGGGCGGCCTGCATGCCGATTGGGATTTTTCCTTGATCAGCCGTCGGGCCGAGGCTTTGTATGGTCCGTTGGGCGAGGGCCGTCAGCGGATTGATGCCTGGCAGCACCTGTTGTCGACCGAGAAACAAATCAGCGAAAGGGAAAAGCTGGAAGTAGTCAATCAGTTCTTCAACCGCCAAATTCGTTATGTAGAAGACATAGATAACTGGCATGAAATCGACTATTGGGCGACGCCCATCGAATCACTATGGAAGGGGGCTGGCGATTGCGAGGATTACGCTATCGCTAAATATTTTAGCCTCAGGCGGCTGGGCGTTCCGAGCGAAAAACTTTTGATCACTTACGTCAAAGCCTTGCGCCTGAATCGTGCGCACATGGTGCTGACCTACTACTCAAGCCCGAATGCTGAACCCTTGGTGCTCGACAGCCTGATTGATGCAATCAAACCCGCCAGCCAACGAACGGACCTGTTGCCGGTGTATGCATTCAATGGTGAAGGGTTGTGGTTGCCTGGCGCCAAAGGCAATAAGAGAGTGAGCGACACAAAACGATTGTCACGCTGGCAGGATGTGTTGAGAAAAATGCAAGCCGAAGGCTTCCCGGCTGAGCCCGAGTTTTAGGAGTTCCGATGTCTCTGTTCAAACAGTTGTTGATCGCTATTTGTGTGTTCCTGGTTGTCGCCTTTAGCGGCAGCTTCATAGTCAGCCTGGAAAGTTCGCGCACGCAATACGTCAATCAATTGCGCTCCCATGCACAAGATGCGGCGACCTCTCTCGCGCTGTCGTTGACGTCCAATATCGATGACCCGACGATGGTCGAGCTGATGGTCAATTCAATCTTCGACAGTGGCTATTATTCGAGCATCCGCGTCATCGATCTGGCCACCGACAAGATCATTGTCGAGCGTTCTGGCGTCCCCGATAGCAGCACCGTACCGGTCTGGTTCGTTAAACTGATCGGCCTGGAAGCTGCTGGTGGCGATGCGATTGTCAGCCGTGGCTGGCAGCAGGCTGCACGGGTCGAAGTGGTCAGCCATCCGATGTTCGCATTGGCCAAGCTCTGGCAAAGCGCGCTAGGCAGCCTCGCCTGGTTGCTGATCTGCGGTCTGGTCAGCGCAGTTCTGGGTGCTTTGCTGCTGCGTCGGCAGTTGCGGCCTCTTGATTATATGGTGGCGCAATCCCACGCTATCGGCCGCCGCGAATTCCTCAGCCTGCCCGAACTGCCGCGTACCCCGGAGCTGCGGCGCGTGGTCCAGGCTATGAACCAGATGGTCGAGAAGCTCAAAGCCCTGTTTCAGGAAAACACTGAACGCAGTGAAAAGCTGCGGGTCGAGTCATATCAGGACAGCCTTACCGGCCTGGCCAACCGTCGTTATTTCGACATGCAGCTCAACGCCAGGGTCAGCAACCTGGAAGAGGCCAGTTCGGGCTATCTGCTGTTGCTGCGGGTCAAGGATTTGGTCGGGTTGAACCAGCGTCTGGGCGGCAAGCGCACAGATGAACTGCTGCGCGCGGTGGGCGAGCAATTGGTTCGGCAATGCGCGCATTATCCGGAAACCAATAACCTCATCACCCGCAGCCGTGGCGGCGAATTTGCCGTGCTGGCGCCAAAAATGCTGCGCGCCGAAGCGCTGCAACTTGCTCAAAATCTGGAAAGCGCGCTGCTCAGCCTGCAAGCCACTGGGGCGTCGGATGTGACGCCTGTAGCGTACATCGGCCTGGCACCCTACAGCCCCGGCGACTCGCCGCAAACCTTGCTCGGCCTTGCCGACCAGGCGTTGTCTCAGGCTGAAAGCGAGGGCGAGCGTAGCTGGAGCTGTATTGAGCACAGCGCCGCCATCAGCTTGGGCGACGATCACCACGCCTGGAACAACCTGCTGGACCAGGCACTGACCCAGCGTCGCTTCCAGCTGTTCTTTCAGCCGGTAGTGGACAGTCGTAATCCTCAACACGTATTGCATTACAAGGTGCTTTCCCGCTTGCTTGATGAGCAGGGACAGACCATTGCTGCGGGGCGTTTCCTGCCTTGGCTCGAACGATTCGGCTGGTCGACGCGGCTGGACCAACTGATGCTTGAGTTGGTCCTGCAACAGATGGCCCAGCATGATCAAGCGCTGGCCTTGAACCTCTCTGCGGCCACGCTTGCCGATCCAAAAGCCTTGAATAAAGTCTTCGAGACCCTGAAACAGCAAGCACGACTCGGGCCTCGATTGACCCTGGAAATCGGTGAAGAGCAACTGCCGGAACAGCGTGTCCTAGAGCAATTGACCCGACGCCTGCGAGAACTGGGGTTCACCTTGGCAGTGCAACACTTCGGCGGCCGTTTCAGCATGATCGGCAACCTGGCGCACTTGGGGTTGGCGTACTTGAAAATCGATGGCAGTTACATTCGGACCATCGATAAGGAAAGCCATAAACGCCTGTTTATCGAAGCCATCCAACGCGCAGCGCACAGCATCGATTTGCCGTTGATTGCCGAGCGTGTGGAAACCGACGCTGAGCTGCAGATTATTTGCGAGATGGGTATCGAAGGTGTGCAAGGTCAGCTGTTTGGTGATCCGGCGCCCTGGAAGTAAGGATGACCAATCGGGCCTGATCGCGCGTCGGCGATAGGCCCTCAAGCCATAAACAGAATCAGATCAAACCCGTCTCGTCATCATTGATCAAATGGTTCAACCCGCCCAGCGTTTCCCGTGCCTGGGTACGGTCCATCAACTTGGCCTGCGCCGCAGGCGGCAGATCGGTCACCCGGATCACGCCCTTGCTGATCAGTACCTGAATCAGGTCGTCAAGCACCCGAATCATCTCAAAGTCGCTCTGCTTGAGCTGCTTGAGGCTGTTCTCGATCACATCGTTCGCATACCAGGCTTGAATCTCGTGGTTGTCTGGAGGAAGTGTTTCAGTCGCTTCCACGTAAGGAACGCCCTCCACGCGGACCAGCTCCCCCTGTTGATCACGTTGCACGTAGAACATGGGTAAAACCTCGAAATGTAAGTCCCGCCCGAAACAACAGAAGGGCGCTGCCCGCGATGATGTTAGTTCAGACTCTACATCATCGCGGGCGGGCTTAATCAGCTGTGGTCATACTTGATGGTTGTGTCGGTACCGGCCACCAGAGACTTGATCATATCGTTGTTCCAAGTCACCCCTTCAACCTTGATATGCACGTCGGCGTTGGCGACGCCGCCAGTAGCGTTCAGCTTGCCAGCGCTACTGATGTCCAACGTTGTATTGGTACCGTCGTTGGTGATTTTCAGGAAGTTCGTCAGGGTCGCATCAGTCTCTCCCTGCAGCAGATCGCGCAGGTCAAGTTTGTCGCCTTGTGCAGTACTGAAATCCTTGATCACGTCGACGCCGGTACCGGTATTGGTATCACCCTTGAGCCAGACAAAGGTATCTGCGCCAGCGCCACCAATCAATATGTCGTTACCCTTGCCGCCGGTCAGGGTGTCGTTGCCGCCCTGGCCGAACAAGATATCGTTACCGGCACCGCCGAGTAGAGTGTCGCTGCCATCTGCCAAACCTGTAGTGTTCGAGCTATTTGCCAGTGCGGTGACATCGTTCAGGTGCCCGGTAATGTACTGATGCAGAGCTTGATCATCCGCGATGACAGCGCCTTTGCTCTCGGCAAATGCTTTGAGCGCGGCAGTACCTTGCGCAGTGCCGAAGGTGATCATGTCGCCGAACAGGATGTCATTGCCATCGCCGCCATTAATAACGTCATTACCTGGCGCGATAGCTGAGGTAGTTGCAGCAATCTTGGCGGAAAGGTCTGCTGCATCAATCGAGGTATGCGCCGTGTTGTCGGAGTCATAACTGTTTAGGGCGCTAGTGATACCGTTGGTTATACCAATGGCTTCGACCACTGAAACCTTGGCTAATGCCGCATAGCTGGCCATCGAATCGGTGTTGGTTGCGTAATCGGTCGAGTCGCCAGCCCCCGCGACAGCTTCGTATATCAGATGACCCGTGCTATCAGTGCTGTGCAGCACACCAATGGTGTCCTGAGTCCACGTGTTGCCGCTTTTCGACCAGCTGAAAACTTCGCCTGTGGCGCTGATCAGCGTACGACTCACGCCACCGACGTCCGCCATGATTGCAGTACCGGTGTGAAAGCTCGTCATTGTGTCGGCAAGGCTGACAGAGTTGTTGTTGCTATTGTTGTGCACCAAGAAAGTGTTAGCGGCGTCGCCAGTCACAAGGTGATAGGTAGGCTGCCCATCGGTGATGAAGAAGGTAAGGTTTTGAGCATTGGCGTTACTTTTCGTCATATCGCTGGCGAACCACTGGGTGGTCAGCTTGAACACGTCCTCATAGTTAGTAGCACCGCCACTGCTAATGGAGTCGATCACCGTTTGCAGCTGCTTGTGAGCACCCGGGTCTGCAAGGTTCACCGAGACGTAGTTGTGGACGGTGCTGTCAAAATCGGCCAGGAATATCTTGACGACCCCGTTGCTGCCGCCGACCTTGCTTTGCAAGTCATTGAACAGGGAGGTCAGAGCAGTCTTCGCGTTCGTGATAGCTGTGCTGCTCATGCTGCCCGAGCTGTCGAGCATGATGGCAATGTTGTAGTTCTGCCCAGCAACGATTTTGGTGCCGCTGATATCACCGACGATGACATCGTTGGCAACCGTACCATTGATTGTGTCGGTCCCTGCATGGCCGGTGGTGCTTTTGTAATCCCCCTTATCCACAGTAACGGAGATATTCACGACGTCGGTCTTGGTGTCCAGGTTGGCAGTTTCCGTAGCGGTCGCGGTAACGGTCAACGTGAATTTACCGCTGTAGTAATCCGGCGTTTTGATGCTTAGGCTGCTCAGGTCCAGGCTGCTGACATCGACCTTGGTGGTTGCATCGGTCACCATAACGCTATGGCCATTCGCATCACTCAATACCGAGCCAGCAGGTGCGCCGGACATCGTGGTGATGTGAGTTTCTGAGCCGTCGTTATCGGTATACGTCGCGCTGACAGAACTGAGTTTGATCGCAGTATTTCCTACGCCGTGGTTGAGTTCGTAGCCTGCGTAGTAACCCTCGCCGATGACGCCATTCACCTCGTTCAGGCTGGAAACGGTCAGGCCTGCATTGGTCAGATCGCTCACGTTACGGTAAAGCAATGCATTGGCGCTGTTCAGCTCCGAGGTCACGCCGTTTACCGTCAGATTGATGGTGTAGTTTCCAACGTTGTCCTGGTTGTAGTGGTAAATATCCAGCGTGTAGAAGCCGGTTGCCGTTGGCGTGTATTGGCTGGAGGAAATAGCCCCAGAGTTGATGCCCCACGCCGCGTTGGCTACCGTCTTACCGCCGATGGTGATCAGCAAGCTGTCATCGGCCGTACCGCCGAAGCTGTAAACCTTGCCAGCTTCCAGGTAGACAAGTCCGGAAATTTTAGTGGCGGTACCTACTGCAACATCTCCCGTCGACTTTGTGATCGATGTATCGGTGTGTGTGGTGGGAGTAATGGTGGTATTGAAGCCCAACTTGATCATCGACTCCGTTGCGCCGCTGCCGCTACCAGACATACCGGTCAGGGTATTAACCCATACGTCCTTTACCAGTCCGGTTGAGCTGATCACTGCACTGCCAAGCGCCAGGCTCGGCTGATCGGCAACGGGAGTGATATCGACTTTCAGGGTTGCCACGGTACCCGTTACACCCTCAAGGGTCGGTTTGAACTGAATCTGCGCGTAGTCGGCTTGCTTGTTACCGACACCGGTTCCGCCAAAGCTGTCTATACCCGACTCATTGCTGAGCGGCACAAAGGTCAGCTTGTTTTGGACAATGTCGTCTTTGCTGATGACCTGATTTGCAATGACGGCAACACCGTTGAGCAGCAACGTACCGCTGCCCGGAAGCGTGGTAATGATGATGCTCGGAACGGCTGTTGCGTTGACCGGGTTTGCAACGCCGAAGTTATCCCACGTCAGAGTCAACGTCTGATCTTCGGTGCCAGTGGCCTTCCCGCCAGCTGAAACCGGAGCATCCGCGTCCACGATGCTCGTAGTAACGCTGTTGTTGGCGCCAGGCACCAAGCTTTCGAAGTTGCCACCCGTGGCCGAGTCGATTTTGACTGTGAACTTCTCGGTGCCCTCTACAAGCCCATCGGTGAGGGCTTTGATGTCGAGCAGCGCTGTTGTCTGGTTGGCTTTGATGATCACCGTGGTTACGCCACTGAAGTCACTGCCATTGGTCGCGGTGCCGGTGTAGCTAAGCTTGACCGTTACATCTGCTGTTGGCGTGTTGCTCAATGTCAGCGTGTAGTGGGCAGTAGCGCCTTCTGTCACTTGTGTTGACCCAGCGGTGAAATTGACAGTGGTGGTGTCGATGGTGTCGGTAACAGCCGTGGTTGCCGAAGCCTTGCTCAGGTCGAGGCCTTCCAGCTGACCGTCTTTACCATCGGCAACCCCGGTCACGCTCAGGGTGGTCGGACCGGCATCCTTGTAGACGTCGTCTGCTGGCGCGGCAGCGGTGAAACTGGCTGACGTGGCGTTGGCCTTGATGGTGACGTTATCACCATTGGACAAGGTCAGGACCAGGTCGGTCTTCGGTGCATTGGCGACCGAAACGGTGTAGTGAATCGTGCCGCCTTCGGCCACCGAACTATCAGCGGTCAAGGTAACCGCCGTGGTGTTAATGGTGTCAGTGACGTTGACCGTTGCCGAAGCCTTGCTCAGATCGAGACCTTCCAGCTGACCGTCTTTACCGTTGGACACCCCGGTCACGCTCAGGGTGGTCGGACCGGCATCCTTGTAGACGTCGTCTGCCGGCGCGGCAGCCGTAAAGGTAGCTGATGTGGCGTTGGCCTTGATGGTGACGTTATCACCGTTGGACAGGGTCAGAACCAGGTCAGTCTTCGGTGCATTGGCGACCGAGACGGTGTAGTGGATCGTGCCGCCTTCGGCCACCGAACTATCAGCGGTCAAGGTGACCGCCGTTTTGTTAATGGTGTCGGTAACAGCCGTGGTTGCCGAAGCCTTGCTCAGATCGAGACCTTCCAGCTGACCGTCTTTACCGTTGGACACCCCGGTCACGCTCAGGGTGGTCGGACCGGCATCCTTGTAGACGTCGTCTGCCGGCGCGGCAGCGGTGAAACTGGCTGATGTGGCGTTGGCCTTGATGGTGACGTTATCACCATTGGACAGGGTCAGGACCAGGTCGGACTTCGGTGCATTGGCCACCGAGACGGTGTAGTGAATCGTGCCGCCTTCGGCCACCGAACTATCAGCGGTCAAGGTGACCGCCGTTTTGTTAATGGTGTCGGTAACAGCCGTGGTTGCCGAAGCCTTGCTCAGATCGAGACCTTCCAGCTGACCGTCTTTACCGTTGGACACCCCGGTCACGCTCAGGGTGGTTGGGCCAGCATCTTTATAGACGTCGTCTGCCGGTGCGGCAGCCGTAAAGGTAGCTGATGTGGCGTTGGCCTTGATGGTGACGTTATCACCATTGGACAGGGTCAGAACCAGGTCAGTCTTCGGTGCATTGGCCACTGAGACGGTGTAGTGAATCGTGCCGCCTTCGGCCACGGTGTCGGACGCGGTCAAGGTGACGGCGGTGGTGTTAATAGTGTCGGTAACAGCCGTGGTTGCCGAGGCCTTGCTCAGGTCGAGGCCTTCCAGTTGGCCGTCTTTGCCGTTGGACACCCCGGTCACGCTCAGGGTGGTTGGGCCAGCATCTTTATAGACGTCGTCTGCTGGCGCGGCAGCGGTGAAACTGGCTGACGTGGCGTTGGCCTTGATGGTGACGTTATCACCGTTGGACAAGGTCAGGACCAGGTCGGTCTTCGGTGCATTGGCGACCGAAACGGTGTAGTGAATCGTGCCGCCTTCGGCCACCGAACTATCAGCGGTCAAGGTGACCGCCGTTTTGTTAATGGTGTCGGTAACAGCCGTGGTTGCCGAAGCCTTGCTCAGATCGAGACCTTCCAGCTGACCGTCTTTACCGTTGGACACCCCGGTCACGCTCAGGGTGGTCGGACCGGCATCCTTGTAGACGTCGTCTGCCGGCGCGGCAGCGGTGAAACTGGCTGATGTGGCGTTGGCCTTGATGGTGACGTTATCACCATTGGACAGGGTCAGGACCAGGTCGGACTTCGGTGCATTGGCCACCGAAACGGTGTAGTGAATCGTGCCGCCTTCGGCCACCGAACTATCAGCGGTCAAGGTGACCGCCGTTTTGTTAATGGTGTCGGTAACAGCCGTGGTTGCCGAAGCCTTGCTCAGATCGAGACCTTCCAGCTGACCGTCTTTACCGTTGGACACCCCGGTCACGCTCAGGGTGGTCGGACCGGCATCCTTGTAGACGTCGTCTGCCGGCGCGGCAGCGGTGAAACTGGCTGATGTGGCGTTGGCCTTGATGGTGACGTTATCACCATTGGACAGGGTCAGGACCAGGTCGGACTTCGGTGCATTGGCCACCGAAACGGTGTAGTGAATCGTGCCGCCTTCGGCCACCGAACTATCAGCGGTCAAGGTGACCGCCGTTTTGTTAATGGTGTCGGTAACAGCCGTGGTTGCCGAAGCCTTGCTCAGATCGAGACCTTCCAGCTGACCGTCTTTACCGTTGGACACCCCGGTCACGCTCAGGGTGGTCGGACCGGCATCCTTGTAGACGTCGTCTGCCGGCGCGGCCACCGTAAAGGTGGCTGACGTGGCGTTAGCCTTGATGGTGACGTTATCACCGTTGGACAAGGTCAGGACCAGATCGGATTTCGGCGCATTGGCCACCGAGACGGTGTAGCTGATGCTGCCGCCTTCGGCCACGGTGTCGGACGCCGTCAAGGTGACGGCGGTTTTGTCGATGGTGTCGGTGATCTGCGTTACTGCGGGCGTCGGGTCGATGGTCAGTACCAGGCCCCCCCCGCCGGTGGTGCCGGTCACTGTGGTCGATATCTGGCTTGGATCTATGTAAGGCGTGTTGTGGTCCTGGATCTGGAGGGAGCTACTGCCCGTGGTCTGGCCGCCAGCGATCACGATGGTCTGGCCATTGGACAAGGTAATGGTCAGGTCGGTCAGTGGCGCCTGGGTTACGGTCGCGGTGTATACCAACGTACCGCCAGCTTCGGTCAAGGTCGGGGTGGCGGTCACGGTCAAGGTCGAGGCGCGCAGAGGTGCGCTGGTATCCACGGCGCCAGCGTTTTGGGTGGTCGACAGGGTAGAAAAGCCAATGCCTGCAGTGGGAAAACCGATTGTAGGGTTGACCACACCCGCCGTGGCATCCAGCACGACAAAACTATGGCCGCCACCGGCAGCACCACCACCAGCGCCTGCCGGGGTCGGGCCAGCGGCAGCCGCTTCAAAGTCTTGCGTCGGGTCAGCACCGGCGGCGATGGCCTGCTGCAACTCTGCAACCGAAGGCGCGGCTTGCGCGGTAGCTTCCGCCAGGTTGGTGGCTGAGTCCGGTGCATCGGCACTCCACTGCGTGTCACGGCCCAGATCAATGCTGCGGCCGTCCGCGAGTTCAAGCGTCACGGCACCTTCAGGCCCCGTCAGTGCTTGCTCCCCGGCAAACAGCCGATCCCCTTCGATGAGCACACGACGAATCCCTTCAGGGGAAACTGCGATTACTTGGCCAACAATGCTTTTGACGATGGCAACAACACTGCTCATTTGGGGGACTCTCCGGTTTTACCGTCAGTGGGTATCCATTATGCCGACCGGCTTTTTTATATGCCGCTTCGTAACGTGGAGTACTTAAGTGTTCAATTATATTCAATAGCGTTTGGTGTATGTTTGACGTCAAGTTATTAGCGTGTGTTTTTACGTTGCGTTGTAACCTGCAATACTGAACTGTCCAACTATGTTCGACGCATATTTGGCGTCAAATTATCAGCGTATGTTTTATATGTCGCGTCGCAACACACAGCACTGAAGTGTTCAACTATGTTTAACTATGTTCAATAACGTTTAGTGTATATTTGGCGTCAATTTACTAGCGCTCACTGTTGCAAAAATTAACTTTCTGCCAAACTATTGACCTATTCGGCGCCATCCTAAACAATCCGCTTCGTAATGTCACATTGATATTTAAATGGCAACGCGGCTTTCTGTTGTGTGATCCAGTTCCTATTCAGAACATTCCGACAACGGTCCATTTGATTGCCATTTTTCCGATGCAGCGGTCGGTTTTTGCTGTGTTTTGAAACCAGAAAGTCCTCGGGATATAATTTACATGCGTGCGTACTTCTTTAAGGCTCTTCCTTTCGCTCTGACCGCCAGTTTCGTCCAGGCACAAAGTCTGCCAGAGGCCATGCAGAAGGCCTTGGACGTTCATCCAGAAGTCCAGGCTGGAGTTAATAGCCGCCTTGCTGCTGACTACAATTTACGGGCTGCAAAGGGTGGCTATTTGCCGCGTGTAGATGTATTGGCCGGTTACGGGCGGGAAGGTTCTGACTCTCCGAGCTCACGTGTTAACACTAACGGCTGGGACACCATGAACCGAGGGGAGTCCAGCGTACGTATGCAACAGATGCTGTTTGATGGCTTTGCCACCAGCAGTGAAGTAGGTCGTCAGCAAGCCACCGTCAACTCTCGTGCCTATGCGTTGTTGAATACGTCTGAGCGTACAGCGCTGACCGTTGCACAAGTTTATCTGGACGTTCTGACCCGCCGCGAGATGGTGCGTTTGGCTGAAGATAACTTGAAAAGCCACGAACGGATCTTCGATCAGATCAGGTTGCGTACAACGCGTGGGGTCGGGAGAATGGCTGACATGGACCAGGCCGAAGCGCGACTGGCTCAGGCACGAAACAACTTACTGACCGAGCAGGCCAACTTGGCTGATGCTCAGACCAACTACCTCAGCGCCGTCGGCGAAATGCCCGATCAACTGAGCCCGCCACAAGGCTTTATCGCCTTGATGCCGGCAAATTTGAACGAAGCGCGCCAGCAGATGATCGAGAACAGTCCTGTTCTGCGCTCTGCTGAGTCAGACATTGCCGCCGCCGAGAAGCAATATCAGGCCGCGAAGTCGAATTTCTACCCACGTTTCGATGCGGAGCTTGGCCGCACTGCCGACAATAATATTGGCGGCGAACAAGGCCATAACAATAGCTGGGAAGCGATGGTGCGCATGCGGTTTAACCTGTATTCGGGTGGCAGCAACAAAGCGGACCTTGAATCCAAGTCCTACCAGGCCAATCAGGCGCTGGACATCCGCAACAACGCACTGCGCCAGTTGAATGAAGAAGTCGGCCTGGCCTGGAACGCCTACAACAACGCCAACGCGCAATTGCCGATTGCCCAGCAATACGTTGACCGCAGCAACAGTGTGCGTGTTGCCTACCAGCAGCAGTTCAGTTTGGGAGAGCGCACCCTGCTTGACTTGCTCGACAGCGAGAACGAATTGTTCACCGCTCAGCAGCGTCTTGTGCAAATCAAGAACCAGCAGCTTTACACTCAGTACCGCATCAAGGCCGACATGGGTCAGTTGCTTAAAAGTCAGGGTGTCGTAGCGCCGATGGCGTCAGTTGTGCAAAACGATATGAAACCGTCGGTAAACCTGCCAGGCATGAACTGATTCTTGACTGAGTCAGGTCATTCAATTGCTTAAAAGAGAGTGTCAGCGTGGATTCGGAATTAAGTGCAGTTCAACTCAGCCATGATCCTCGCAGCCAGCATGATGACCCGTTGCTGGACGGCCTGCTGACACTTTGCTCTCTACATCACAAGCCAGCCAGCCGGGCGATGTTGACCACCGGCCTGCCGTTGCCGTCGCAGCGGTTGAGTGCCGACTTGCTGCCCCGTGCGGCGGCGCGAGCCGGTTTGCAGGGGCGTCTGCTGCAGCGTCGTCTTGAGCAGATTCCTTCCATTGCCTTACCCGCCATGTTGTTGCTCAAGGACGCGCGTTGCGCGGTTTTGTTGGGTTGGGAGGGTGATACTGCGCGTCTGCTGCTGAGCGAAAGCGACGGTGGCGAGGTACACGTCGGCCGTGATGTGCTGACTGAGGATTACAGCGGTCGGGTGTTCTTTGCCCAACCGCAGCATAAATTCGACGTGACCAAGGGCTCGCTCATTCCTCGGGCGCGCTCCTGGTTTCGCGACACACTCAAACGCTCGCGCTGGCTGTACGCCGACGCGATTGCCGCCAGCCTGGTAATCAACTTGATTGCGTTGGCCGCGCCGTTGTTCGTGATGAACGTCTACGACCGCGTCGTGCCCAATCAGGCAACCACGACCTTATGGGTGCTGGCCGCCGGTATCTGCGGCGCTTACCTTTTCGACTTGTTGCTTAAGGGGCTGCGCAGCCTGTGCCTGGACCTGGCAGGCAAGAAGACTGACCTGATCATTTCGGCAACGCTGTTCGAGCGCATTGTCGGCATGTCCATGAAGTTTCGCCCTGCTCGTGTGGGCAGCTTTGCCCAGAACATCCACGAGTTTCAGGGCATGCGTGACTTTCTGACCTCGCTGACCCTGACCAGCCTGATCGACCTGCCGTTCACCCTCATCATTCTGCTGGTGATCGCTCTGCTGGGCGGAAACCTTGTGTGGATTCCCATCGTCGCGTTTCCGTTGGCGTTGGGTATCGGTCACTTTTTGCAGAAGCCGTTAACGGCAACCCTGGAACGCACCATGGCGCTGGGTGCCGAACGCCAGTCGAGCCTGATCGAGACCCTCGCCGGTCTGGATGCGGTGAAGGTCAACAACGCCGAAAGTGAGCGCCAGTATCAGTGGGAGCAAACTATCGGCACCCTCAGCCGCCTTGAGCTGCGGGTCAAGGTTCTGTCTGGTCTGGCCATGAACATCACCTTGCTGATCCAGCAACTCGCTGGCGTGGCGATGATCATTTTCGGTGTTTACGAGATTATTGCCGGCAACCTCAGCATGGGCGGACTGGTGGCTTGCTACATGCTCAGTGGCCGTGCCTTGGGGCCTTTGGCGCAGCTGTCGGGCTTGTTGACCCGCTACCAACAGGCCAAGGTCACCATGGTTTCCGTGGATCAGATGATGGAGCTGCCGCAAGAGCGCAATTTCGACGAGCGCCCGTTCAGCCGTCAGGTCTTGCAGGGGGCCATGGAGTTTCGCAACCTGAACTTTACGTATCCCAACCAGCAGACGCTTGCCTTGCAGGGCATCAATCTGGTGGTTCGCCCCGGCGAAAAAATCGGCATCATTGGCCGTAGCGGCTCGGGCAAAAGCTCCCTGGCGAAATTGTTGGTCGGGTTGTACCAGCCTGATTCTGGCGCCTTGATGGTAGACGGCGTCGACATTCGCCAGATTGACGTGAGTGAGCTGCGCCACAACATTGGTTATGTGGCGCAGGACATTCAGTTGTTGGCAGGTACCTTGCGCGACAATCTGGTATCGGGCGCTCGCTACGTTGACGACGAAATGGTGCTGCAAGCAGCAGAGCTGGCCGGTGTGCATGAGTTCGCCCGGTTGCACCCGCAAGGCTATGAACTTCAAGTCGGCGAGCGCGGCCAGAACCTTTCCGGTGGCCAGCGGCAGAACGTTGCGCTGGCTCGCGCATTGCTACTCAGCCCGCCGATTCTATTGCTGGACGAACCGACCAGCGCCATGGACAACACCGGCGAGGAGCGCTTGAAGCAGCGCCTGCAAGCCGTCATCGAGAACAAGACCGTGATCCTTGTCACACACCGCGCCTCACTGCTCAGCCTGGTTGATCGCCTGCTGGTAATCGACCGCGGGCAGATTCTCGCCGACGGTCCTAAAGCCGCCGTCATGGAAGCGTTGAAGAAGGGGCAGATCAGTGTTGCTTAAGTCCGGTCCAGGCCGCTTCAAAGACGCAATTTTTGGTTACTTCAAGGGGTCTGACTCCCTCGACGGGCAACCGATGCCAGAGGTCGAAAAGGCCCTGATCGACGATGCCCCGCGCATCGTCCGGCTGACCATTTGGGGGATCATCGCGTTTTTCGTCTTTCTTCTTTTATGGGCACACTTTGCGATCATTGATGAAGTGACCAAGGGTGAAGGCAAGGCGATTCCATCCTCCAAGATCCAGAAAATCCAGAACCTTGAGGGCGGTATCGTTGCTCAAATCTATGTTCACGAAGGCCAGATCGTCGAAGCCGGCGCGCCGTTGGTGCGTCTGGACGACACGCGTTTTGCCTCTAACGTAGGCGAGACCGAGGCTGATCGGGTGTCGATGGAGCTGCGC
The DNA here is from genome assembly GCF_034314155.1 of Pseudomonas sp. 5C2. Taxonomy (NCBI): domain Bacteria; kingdom Pseudomonadati; phylum Pseudomonadota; class Gammaproteobacteria; order Pseudomonadales; family Pseudomonadaceae; genus Pseudomonas; species Pseudomonas sp. 5C2. Next base: position 1,197,083 of record NZ_JAVIWH010000003.1, read on the forward strand.
GTAGAGCGCTTGAGTGCGGTAGTGGACGACCGGCCGTTGAACATCACCCCTGCGGCGCGCAAGGCAGTACCTAATCAGGCGGCCAACGAAGAGTCGCTGTACCTGAGCCGTCGCCAGCAACTGGCTGACGAGATAGGCGGTTTGCAGCAGCAACTGATCCAGCGCCAGCAAGAGTTGCGCGAGTTCAGTTCCAAGCAGGAGCAGTACCGCAACAGCCTGAGCCTGTTACGCCAAGAGATCGGCATGTCCGAACCGTTGGTCAAACAGGGCGCTGTTTCGCCTGTTGAAGTCTTGCGCCTCAAGCGTTCGGAAGTGGAAACCCGTGGTCAGCTCGATGGCACCACGCTGGCCATTCCTCGGGCACAGGCGGCGATCAATGAGGTGCAGCGCAAAATCGACGAGACCCGTGGCAGGTTCCGTAGCGAAGCGTTGACCCAGCTGAACGAGGCCCGCACTGACCTGAGCAAGGCCCAGTCCACGGCTAAAGGCCTGGAAGACCGGGTCAATCGCACCATGGTGACCTCGCCGGTTCGTGGCATCGTCAAGCAAATGTTGGTCAATACCGTGGGCGGCGTCATCCAGCCAGGCAGCGATCTGGCCGAGATCGTTCCGCTCGACGACACCCTGCTGATTGAGGCGCGCATTCGCCCGCAAGACATCGCCTTCCTGCACCCGGGTCAAGAGGCAATGATCAAATTCACGGCCTACGACTACACCATCTATGGTGGGATGAAAGGCAAGCTTGAACAGATCGGCGCAGACACTATCCAGGATGAAGAGAAGAAGAACACCTTCTATGTCATCAAACTGCGCACTGATCGCAGCCACTTGGGGACCGATGAGCACCCGTTGCTCATCATCCCCGGCATGATTGCTTCGGTCGACATCATCACTGGCAAGAAAAGCATCCTCAGCTACCTGCTAAAACCCGTGCTTAAAGCACGCGCTGAAGCGATGCACGAGCGGTAGCCGTGCGTCAGTCACCGAAAAAACATCAACCCATCAACGCACCACCCGGCCCGAAACAAAATGCGCGATATCGTTGTAACCCGGTGTAGACGAGTGCCCCGGTGTTACCAGCGAATCAATGAATGCTTCGTCTTCGGCAGTGATTTTCACGTCCATGGCTTTGATGTAGCCATCCCACTGTTGCTCGGTACGCGGCCCGACAATCGCGGAAGTGACGGCCTGGTTGTTCAGTACCCAGGCGATGGCGAACTCGACGATGCCGACGCCTTTGGCCTGGGTGTACTCCTGAATTTTCTGCGCGATACGCAGAGACTCGACCCGCCATTCGGTTTCCAGGATGCGTTTGTCCTGGCGCCCTGCGCGGGTGCTGCTGTCGGGGGTGACGTCTGGAGCGTATTTGCCGCTGAGCACACCGCGCGCCAGAGGGCTGTAAGGCACCACGCCCAAACCATGAAAAGCCGCAGCGGTGATTTGCTCAATCTCGGCCATTCGGTTGGTGATGTTGTACAGCGGCTGACTGATCACGGGCTTGTCCACCCCCATGCGCTGGGCGATATTCACGACTTCTGCGATGCGCCAGCCGCGATAGTTGGATAGGCCCCAATAGCGAATCTTGCCTTGGCGCAGCAGGTCGCCGATGGCCGACACCGTCACCTCCAGCGGCGTATCGTGGTCTTCGCGGTGCAGGTAATAAATGTCCACGTAATCGGTGCCCAGCCGGTTCAGGCTGGCCTCGATGCCATTGAAAATATGTTTGCGGCTCAGCCCGCTGGAGTTGGGCGCACCCTTGGCGGGACCATAGCCCACCTTGGTCGCTACTACCCAGTCATTGCGCCGTGATGCGATGGCCTCCCCGATTATTTCCTCGGAGCGCCCACCGCCATAAACATCCGCCGTATCGATGAAATTGACGCCCTGATCCCAGGCCTTGTCGATGATGCGCAGGGACTCTTCAGTACTGGTCTGCTCGCCGAACATCATGGAGCCGAGAGTCAACGTAGAAACCCGCAGGCCGGATTGGCCAAGAATGCGATAAGTCATGCTCGATATCCTTTTCAATGAGTGGAAGGGAAAAACAGAATGTTTCCAAACATAGAACCTCGCCACGTCGCGGTCCATTACAAATGCAGGGTATTTATGAATGGCTCTGGGCCATTCGACACCCTTGACGGCCAGCACCGCTACCGTAGACTGCCGCCTTTAGTCGGGAGTAAAGGCTATGCGCCACTTGCGTTGTTGGGCTTACGGATTTGCCTGTCTTGCTGGCTTGGCACAGGCAGACACTTCCCAATCGAATGATCCATTGTTGGACAGTGCTCCCCCCAGCGCGCAGACCGTGACCACCGGCGAAGCCCGTGGCGTCTTGCGGGCTCGTGATCAGGCGGTGCTTGCCAGCGAATTGTCCGGGCGAATCGTCGACATGCCGTTCAGCGAAGGCGAGGCCTTCAACAAGGGCGATACCCTGGCGCGCTTCGACTGTGCCGCTTATCAGGCCCAGCTCAATGCCGCCCAGGCAGGCATTCGCGGCGCCAGTGAAGAGTTGGCGCACAACAAACAACTGGCCTCGCTCAACTCCGTTGGCCGTTTCGAAGTGGCGCGAGCCGAAGCCAAACTGGCTGAAGTGCAGGCTCAAGCGCAGGTCTATCAGGTTCAGGTCAAGCGCTGTAGCGTGGTCGCGCCATATGATGGTCAAGTAGTGCTACGCAAGGCGCAGCGCTATGAAAGCGTTTCGGCTGGCGCGCCGCTGATGGAAATTGTCGACAACCGCACCCTGGAAATTCACCTGTTGGTGCCGTCGCGCTGGATGTCACGACTCAAGCCTGGGCAAACCTTCAGCTTTACCCCCGATGAAACTGGTCAGCCACTGACCGCAACGGTCAAGCGATTGGGTGCGCGCATCGATGAGGGTAGCCAAACGCTGTTGCTGGTCGCCTCGCTGACTGACGTCAAGGGCCTGCTGGCGGGCATGAGTGGTACCGCGCATCTGGCGTCCGCCAAGTGAACGCTGCGGCGCCAGGCATAGCCGAACGGGTTTTCGCGCAATTTCTCGATCTGGAGCGTCAGACCCGCGCCGCCAAAGATATCGATCAACTGGCCTACAGCCTGGTCAATGACGGTCAGGCCCTGTTCAGTTTTCGTCACGCAGCGCTGTTGATCGCTGGCAAGGTGCGCGCAGTGACGGGCGTCAGCATGGTTGAACCCAATGCGCCCTTTGTCGCCTTCGTCGAGCACGCTGTGGCAGACCTGTTCAAAAAAAATCAGTTAAACCAGCCGGGTTCTGTCGCCATCGAACAGCTGGGTGGGCAGGACCAGGCGGAGGTGCAGGCGCTGTCGGCGACCCAAGTGTTCTGGCTCCCCTTGCTTGATCGCAAAGGCCTGGTATTTGGTGGGTTGTGGTTGGCCCGCGAACAAGCCTGGACACAGCCTGAGCAAATGCTTCTGGCGCGGTTGGGCGACACCTACAGTCACGCCTGGCTGGCGTTGCAACCGCGCAAGCCGTGGCGTTTGCATTGGTCCGGGAAAAAGCAGCTGGCGTTGGTCGGGGTGTTGTTGCTGTGTCTGTTGATACCTGTGCGTCAATCGGTGCTCGCACCCGCCGAAGTGGTGCCATTGGGTGGCCGCGTGGTGGCGGCACCGCTGGACGGAGTGATCGCCGAGTTCTTGGTCAAACCCAACCAGCCGGTAAAAACTGGCGACCTGTTGCTGCGCTTCGAAAGTACCACGCTCAAAGCGCAGGCAGATGTTGCTGAGCGGACCTTGGGTGTGGCCGAAGCGGAGCTCAAGGCCAACGCACAGCGGGCCTTCGCTGATGCCGAATCCAGCTCGCGCATCGACCTGCTGGCGGCGCGCGCCGAACAAAAGCGCGCCGAGCGTGATTACGCGCGTGAGTTGCTCAAACGCAGTGAAGTGCGGGCCGAACGTGACGGCATCGCGGTATTTGCTGACGCAGAGCGCTGGACCGGAAAACCGGTGCAGACGGGCGAGCGCCTCCTGGATATTGCCGACCCGACCCAAGCGGAGCTGCGTATCGAACTGGCGGTTGGCGATGCCATTGAGCTTGAGCCTGGTGCAAAGGTGGCACTCTTTCTCGACAGCGATCCTTTGCACCGCTATGAGGCAACTCTGGAACGTGCGGCTTACGAGGCACAACCTACCGCTGCGGGGCAATTGGCCTACCGGCTGGACGCGAGCTTCAGCGAAGCGCCGCCGCGAATTGGTTTGCGTGGCACCGCCAAACTCTTCGGTGAGCGCGCGCCAGTGGGGCTCTATCTGCTGCGTCGTCCTCTGGCAGCGTTGCGTCAGAGCGTAGGCCTTTAAATGAACGTGCCCGCGCTGCGAGCGGATTTGCAGCTGTCGGCGGCTGCCCCGGCGCTGGACGGTTCGCCACGCTGGACCCTGGCTGACCCGGTGCGTGGGCGTTACTTCAAGCTCGGTGCGGCGGCAATTCGCTTGCTGCGCCATTGGTCGCTGGGTGATGCCAGCAAAGTTTTGGCTGCTGCCAATCAGGAACCTGGTCTTCCATTGGTCGGGCATGAGCTTGACGAGCTGCTGAGCTTTCTGCGCGCCCATGACCTGATTGCCGCACTGGATCAGGAGCAGCGCGACAGTTATATGCGCAAGGCGGCCGCCCAGCGTCAGGGCGTTTGGCAGATGCTGCTGCATCAATACCTGTTTTTCCGAATCCCGCTGTGGCGCCCCGATGCTTTCCTCAATCGCGTCTGGCCGTGGCTCGAACGTTATGGCTCGCGTCTGCTGCGCTATGGCTTACCCCTCACTCTGGGAACTGGCGTGTTTCTGGTGGCGCGTGATTGGGACCGTTTTCTGTCGACGTTTCCGCATTTGTTCAGTCTCGGCGGCGCGATGGCGTTCGGCATCGCGTTATTTTTCGCCAAACTGTGTCACGAATTCGGTCATGCATTCATGGCCAAGCGTGCCGGTTGCCGGGTACAAAGCATGGGCGTGGCATTCATGGTTATGCTGCCGTTGTTTTATACCGATGTCAGCGATGCCTGGCGGGTCAATGATCGCCGTTCACGGCTGCTCATTGGCGCGGGTGGCGTGCTGGCTGAGTTGGTCTTGGCCTGCATCGCCTTGCTGGTCTGGTCACTGCTGCCCGACGGCCCGGCGCGTACCGCTGCGTTCATGCTGGCCAGTGCGACCTGGCTGACCACGCTGGCGGTGAACCTCAACCCATTCATGCGCTTTGATGGTTATTTTCTGCTCAGTGATTTGTGGCAGGTGGACAACCTGCAAGGTCGCGCCTTCGCTCTGTGCCGCTGGCGCTTGCGTGAGGTCCTGTTCGGTTATCAGCAACCGGCACCGGAGCCGTGGTCTCCCGCCATGCAACGTCGACTGTTGTTGTGGGGGTATTTCTCCTGGCTGTGGCGCGCAGCGTTGTTCTTTGGCATTGCGCTGGCGGTCTATCACCTGTTCTTCAAGCTGCTCGGCATCTTCCTGATGATGGTCGAGTTGGTGTGGTTCATCTTCCTGCCGATTTGGAAAGAAATGCGCATCTGGTGGAAAAGTCGCGAATACGCCCATAACGCTCGCGCCCTGTTCAGTTTGCTGGGTTTGCTGGCAGTTATTGCCGTACTGGTATTGCCATGGCGCAGCAGTGTCGAGTTGCCGGCGATGCTTGAAGCCGGACGTGTCAGTGCGCTGCACACGCCTATCGCGGCGCGGGTCAAACGAGTGAACGTGCAGGACGGGCAGCGCATCGAGGCAGGGGCGGTTTTGATCGAGCTGGAGTCGCCGGATCTGGACTCGCGCCAGACCATCGTGCGTCGGGAGATAGATATTCTGCAGCTGCAATTACGGCGTCAGGCCGGACGTAGTGAAACGGTGGCCGATGTGGGCATCTTGGAGCAGCGGCTGGCTGAAGCGGTGGCTCAATACCGTGGACTGGTGGCGCAGCGTGAGCGTCTGCTGGTGCGTGCGCCGCAGGCCGGACAGGTGCGTGATCTGTTACCAGAACTGAGCGTCGGGCGTTGGGTATCGACCAAGCTGCCATTGGCGCGCGTGGTGGAGGACGGTGTCCGGCTGCGAGGCTATCTGGCTGAGGAAGCATTGTGGCGTGTTGCGTCGGGCGCGGAGGGACGTTTTATTCCTGATGACCCGATGCGCCAGGCTATCCCTGTGGCGCTCCTGGAGGTGGACGCCAACGGCGTGAACTATCTGGATCTGGAAGCCCTGGCCTCCGATCACCATGGGCCAATTGCCGTTCGCCGCGATGAAAGCCGCCGCGCCGAACCTGTGCAAGCGCAATACGGCGCACGCTTGAGCATTCTGCAACCCACGCCTACCCCAAATCAGCCCCTGCGTGGTTTGGTGGTGTTGCAGGGGCGCAGTGAGTCGCTGCTGGGCAATGCCTGGCGTCGATTGGCGGCGTTGGGCGTGCGGGAAAGCGGTTTCTAAGAATAACGAGCGCACTGGGCTGGCAAGTGCTCATCGGCATACTGTTATAAAACGTTATTTTTTCAGGCCGTTACCGAGGGACGGCTCAAGTGTTTTTTCGTCGCCAGAAAACTGCCGAAGAGGCCTGTATTTACGGGGGGGTTCATCCCGAAAAAGTGCCAGGTGATATCAAAACAATACTAGGCGTATATTCCACGATCCGGTAATCTTGTCCTACAAATGGACTTCCGCAGTGGGTGAAGGGATTGGCAAGTTTTCATTTTATTTCAGGCTTGCCGCGTTCCGGGTCTACCCTGCTCTCCGCTATCCTTCTGCAAAACCCAAAATTCCACGCCGGCATGACCAGCCCGCTGGGTTCGTTGTTTTCTGGCGTGCTCGAACAATGCAGTGCGGGCAGTGAGTTCGGTGCGGTTATCGACACCGGCATGCGCCAGCGCCTGCTGCGTGGGTTGTTCGATTCCTACTACGCCGACAAAGCCGACAAGCCCGTTATCTTCGACACCAATCGCCAATGGTGTGCACGTTTACCTGCCCTCAAGGAACTGTTCCCCCAGGCCAAGACCATTGCCTGTGTGCGTAACGTTGCCTGGGTGATGGACAGCATTGAGCGGTTGTACCGCGCAAATCCGTTCGAGAACACCAAGTTGTTTTCCGACGCGAACGAGCGCAATACCGTTGAGAGCCGCGTCGAAACCCTGGCCCAACGCAACCGCCTGGTGGGGTTCGCCTGGTCAGCGCTTAAAGAAGCCTATTACGGTGAGCAAGCTGACTCGTTGTTGATCGTCGACTACGAGCTGCTGAGTCAGGCACCCGAGTTGGTCATGCGCCTGGTCTACGACTTTATCGGCGAGCCCTGGTTCGAGCATGACTTCGAGAACCTGGTCTATGACGCGCCGGAGTTCGATCAAGGTCTCGGCATGAGTGGCCTGCACAAAGTAAGACGCAAGGTCGAGATGACACAGCGGCGCACGATCCTGCCGCCAGATATTTTCGAGAAGTACGCAGAGTTGTCCTTTTGGAACGATGGTCGGTCCAGTGCCGCCAACGTCATCCGTATAAAAAACTGAAACCGCTATCAACTGATAGCGGTCATTCGTTTGAGAGTCTGAGTTTCGAGCGCAGGTGAGCCTCATGTGGTGGAATAAAGCTAAGTCGTCGAGTGCAAGACAGGTAGCGCCACGGGCGAAAGCTTTGGCTGCGCCATTGATCATGTCGCTTGAGCCGCGAATGCTGTTCGACGGTGCGGTCGCCGCGACAGTTGCGGACACCGCTCACGCCGACAGCCATGCCACCACGGACGCCGCCAAGCCAGCGGCGGCGACTGATCATGCTGCCAGCAACGATAGCCATCCCCAGACCGATACGGCCGCAACGCCGACACCGACACCGCCTGCTGTCCCAGGGCAGACCGTGGTGTTCGTCGACTCGCGGGTCAAGGATTCCGAAAGCCTGCTTAAAGGTGTCTCGGCCGGTACCCAGGTGGTCCAGCTCGACGCTACCAAAGATGGCTTGCAGCAAATCGCCGATTACCTGGACCAGCATCATGGCGTGAGCTCGGTGGAGATTCTGGCACACGGCAACGCGGGCGACCTGTGGTTGGGCAATAGCTACATTTCCGCCGATAACCTGGCCGCACGCAGCGCCGTGTTGGCCGAGATTGGCAAGGACATGAACACTGGCGGCGATATTTCGATCTACGCCTGCAACACCGCCGAGGGCGCAAGCGGCATGGCCTTCGTCGACTCGCTGGCGCAATTGACCGGGCGTGACATTGCCGCGTCCACCAACCGCACGGGTGTGGGTGGCGATTGGACGCTGGAAATTGCCACTGGGGTGATCGAGAGCCATAACGTGCTGTCGCAACAGGCCATGGCTGATTATCAGTGGGGGCTTCAAACCTTGACGGTGAAGGACTCGTCGGACGACGTCCTCGACCCACTCTCATTGCGTTATGCGCTGAGTCATGCGGTGGATGGAGACATCATCACCTTCGACACCGGGCGCACCATTCAGCTCAGTGCGGAACTACTCATCAGCAAAAACATCACCATCGATGGCGACCTGAACAACGATGGCGTTGCCGACGTAACGCTGGATGGTCAATACAAAAGTCGTGTCATTGAGGTGACTACAGGCGCGACGGTGACCCTGGATGGCCTGATTGTCACTAAAGGGCTGGTGGCCGGTAATGGCTCGAACGCTGGCGTAGGCATTGCCGCTACGGCATCAATGGGCGGCGGGATTTCAAACGCAGGTGATCTGACCCTGCATAACGTCACGGTGACCGGAAACGCAGCATCGGGCGGGGGCGGGGGCGGGGGGCGGCAACTACTATTGGACTGCTGTCGGTGGCGGTGGCGGTGGTGGCGGTATCGGGGGCGGGAAAGGCGGTAACGGTGGCAGTGGCTCCTACGGCAACCGTAGCTACGCGGGCGTGTCAGGGACCAGCAACCTCGGAGGCCGAGGTGGTGCCCCTTCCTGGTATTCAAGTAGTATCGGCGGCGCTGGTGGTTCTAGCGTGGGAGGTTCAGGAGCGAACAGTCCCTTTGGTTTCGGGGGCGGCTCGGCAGGTGGCACGGCGAGTAACGGCAGCCTGTCTATTGGCGGCGGCGGCGGTGGCGCCGGCTATAATGTTAAAGGTGGTAATGGTGGGAACGCAACGGGTGGTATCTATAATGCCCGTACCGGCATCTTGAAAATTGTCGGTACCTCGGTCATCTCCAACAACCTGGGGGCTGGTGGAGGAGGCGGAGGCGGCGGTTATAATTCGGGTGCCATCGGCGGTGATGGCGGTGAGGGCGTCGGCGCGATATGGAACAAAGGCACATTACTGATTACCGCCGCTAACGTTGCGGCCATCAGCAGTAACGCAGGCGCGAGCGGTATTGCCGGAACTTCCTACTCTTATGGTAGCGGCGCTAACCAGGCCTCCGTCAACGGGATATTCAATGACGGTGGCACGCTCGACCCTAACTATTTGTCCGCCAACATAGTGGTCGCCAGCAATACCTTGAAAGTGGGCGAAACGTCACAGGTGACCATCACCTTCAGGGAGGCGGTGACCGACTTCACCAACGCTGACCTGACCATTGCTAACGGCACGCTTAGCGCGATCAGTTCCAACGACGGAGGCAAGACCTGGATCGCGACCCTGACCCCGACGGCAGCAATCACGGACAGCACCAACGTTGTTACGCTCGATAACACAGGCGTGCTGGTCGGAGGGTATGCAGGGGCTGGCATCATCACATCCAATAACTACGCCATCGACACCGTGCGGCCGATGGCGACTGTCGTTGTCTCGAACCCTGCGCTGAACGTGGGTGGAACGTCCACGGTGACCATTTCCTTCAGCGAAGCGGTTAGCGGTTTCACCAGCACCGACATGAGCGTCACCAACGGCACCCTGAGCGCCCTGACTACCAGCGACAGCAAGACCTGGACCGCGACCCTCACTCCGACCAATGGCATTACCACTGCCAGCAACACGATGACCCTGGACAACACCGGCTATACCGATACGGCGGGAAATGCCGGTGTCGGGCTGGCTGTTTCCAACAACTACGCCATCGATACCGTGCGGCCGACCGCGACCATTGTGGTGGCCGACACGGCGCTGAGCATCGGCGAAACTTCACCGGTGACCATCACTTTCAGCGAAGCGGTCAGCGGGTTCACCGCAGCCGACCTGACGGTTGTCAATGGTGTGCTCAGCGGGCTGACAACGAGCGATAACATCACCTGGACCGCGACGTTCACCCCAAACAGCGGGGTGAGCAATACAATCAACGTGATTACCCTGAGCAGCAGCAGCGTGGTCGATGCTGCTGGTAATACCAACGCCAGCACCACCTACTCCAATACCTACGCCGTCGACACCCAGCGGCCGAACGCGACCGTCTTGTTCGCCAACACCAACCTGGGTATCGGCCAAACGTCGTTGGTGACCATCACCTTCAGCGAAGTCGTGACCGGTTTCACCAACGCCGACCTGACAGTCTCCAATGGCACTCTGAGCGCGGTGAGCAGCAGCGACGGCGGCATCACCTGGACCGCGACCTTCACCCCGACAGCGAGTATCGTCAGCGCGAGCAACCACATCACCCTGGACAACACTGGGGTCCAGGATACGGCGGGCAACGCCGGCAGCGGCACTACTACGTCGAACAACGTGGTCATCGACGGCGTGCGTCCGACCGCGACTGTGGTGGTTGCGAACCACTCCCTGATCATTGGCCAGACCTCGCTGGTGACCATTACCTTCTCGGAAGCCGTGGTCGGTTTCAGCAACGCCGACCTGACGATCGCCAACGGCACCTTGAGCGCGGTGAGCAGCAGCGACGGTGGCATCACCTGGACCGCGAACTTCACCCCGACGGCGAGCATCACAAACGCCAGCAACGTCATCACCCTGGACAATACCGGCTATAGCGACACCAGCGGCAACGCCGGGACCGGCAGCACCAACTCCAACAACTACGCCATCGATACCCAGCGTCCGACCGCGACCATTGTTGTCGCCGATCCTGCGCTCACGGCCGGCGAAACCTCGTTGGTGACCATCACCTTCAGCGAAGCGGTGACCGGCTTCACCCTGGCCGACCTGAGTGTGAGTCACGGTAGCCTGAGTGGCTTGAGCACCGGCGATGGCGGTATCACCTGGACCGCGACTTTCACTCCGGGCACCAATACCAGCAGCGCGACCAACGCCATCACCCTGACCAATACCGGTATCGCTGACATCGCTGGCAACGCTGGCGCAGGCACCTCTAACTCGGCGAACTTCAGCATCGACACCGTGTTGCCCTCGGCGACCATCGTGATGGCGAACCCGTCTCTGAAAATCGGCGACACCTCGCTGGTGACCATTACCTTCAACGAGGCGGTGACCGGGTTCAGCAATGCCGATCTGTCGATTACCAACGGCACCCTGGGCGCGGTGAGCAGCAGCGACGGCGGCATCACCTGGACCGGGACTTTCACCCCGACCAGCAACGTTCACGACACCACCAACCTGATCAGCCTGAACAACGCGGGCTATACGGACCTGGCCAATAACGCCGGCACCGGCATCACCAATTCGGGCAACTTCACCATCGATACGGTGCGCCCGACCGCAACCATCGTGGTGGCGGACAACGCCCTGAACATCGGCGAAACCTCGCTGGTGACCATCACCTTCAGCGAAGCGGTGAGCGGTTTTAGCAATGCCGACCTGACGATCAGCAACGGCACATTGACCGCCGTGACCAGCAGCGACGGCGGTATCACCTGGACGGCGACGTTCACGCCAACCAACGCCATCACCGACAGCAGCAACCTGATCAGCCTGGACAACAGCGGTGTGCAGAACGCCTCGGGCAATACCGGCAGTGGCACCACCGACTCCAACAACTTTGCCATCGATACGGCGCGTCCAACCGCGACCATCGTGGTGACCGACCCGGCCTTGGGCGTCGGCCAGACCACGCAGGTCACTATCACCTTCAGTGAGGCGGTGAGCGGGTTCGATAACAGCGACCTGACCATCGATAACGCCACCCTGAGCAATGTCACCAGCAGCGATGGCGGCATTACCTGGACCGCCACATTGACGCCGTTAGCCGGCATCACCGACACCAGCAACATCGTCCGGCTGGGCAATGCCGGCGTTCAGGATCTGTCCGGCAATATGGGCAGCGGCACCACCGACTCCAACAATTACGCCGTCGACAGCCAACGCCCGACAGCGACTATTGTGTTGAGCGATACGCTCCTGAGAGCAGGGGAAGCCTCGCTGGCAACCATCACCTTCAGCGAGGCGGTGAGCGGCTTCGACAACAGTGATCTGACCATCGCCAACGGCACTTTAAGTGCGGTGAACAGCAGCGACGGCGGCATCACCTGGACCGCTACGTTCACCCCGACCACGGGCCTGACTGATACCACCAACGTCATCACCCTGAATAACACTGGCGTCTCAGACTTGGCTGGCAATGCGGGTGTGGGCACCACCGACTCCGCCAACTATATGGTGGAAACCCAGGTTCCGACCGCGACCATCGTGGTGGCAGATAACGCCCTCAAGGCCGGCGAAACCTCAGGGGTGACCATCACCTTCAGCGAAGCGGTGAGCGGTTTCACCAACGCCGATCTGACCATTGCCAATGGCTCCTTGAGCAACGTCAGCAGCAGCGACGGCGGCATTACCTGGACCGCGACCTTCATACCAACGGTTGACGTGACGGACAGTACCAACCTGATCAGCCTGGACAATCGGGGTGTGACCAACGCTTCGGGCAACAGTGGGGTCGGCGTGACCGACTCGAACAACTTCACCATCGATACGGTGCGCCCGACCGCAACCATCGTGGTGGCGGACAACGCCCTGAACATCGGCGAAACCTCGCTGGTGACCATCACCTTCAGCGAGGCGGTCAGCGGGTTCGACAACAGTGATCTCACGGTAGCTAACGGTTCCCTGAGCAACGTCAGCAGCCGCGATGGTGGCATGACTTGGACCGCAGCGTTCACCCCGACCGGTAACATCACCGGCGCCAGTAACCGGATCACCCTGAACAATAGCGGCGTCAGTGACCTGGCAGGCAACGCCGGAGTGGGCAGTACCGACTCGAACAACTACGCCGTCGACACCCAGCGGCCTACCGCCAGTGTTGTGGTCGCCAGTTCGGCGTTGACCGCAGGACAGACGTCGCAGGTGACCATCACCTTCAGCGAGGCCGTGAGTGGTTTCGATCTGTCCGACCTGAGCGCCACTAATGGCACGCTGTCGAACTTGTCCAGCCACGATGGCGGCCAGACCTGGACTGCCACCCTGACGCCGACGGCCAATATCAACGTCGCCAGCAATCTGGTCAGCCTGAACACCCTCGGCGTGACGGACCTGGCAGGCAATGCTGGCACCGGCAGTACAAACTCCAATAGCTTTGGCATCAACAGTATTTCCATGACCGGTGACCCGGAATTCCGCACCAGTATTACGCCAGCTGCGCTTCCGGGCGTGTCCAACGTGGCGCTGCAACCGAACGTGTTCGCTGCGCCGCCCGGCAATCTCGGCTCACCGTTGGCCTTCAACTCGCTGTTTCAGTCGCCGACCCTGGGCAGCGATGTACCGGCCCTAGGCAACATCTTCATCAATAATCAGGCGCTGGCGCCAAGTTATATTGCCCAGGTTTTCGGTAGCAGCGACAGCACGGGCAGCGTAACCAGTGGCTTTCATGGTGCTGGCGGGGGCGACGGTGGAGTGTTCGGTACTAGCACGATTTCCGGGGTATTTGGTCGGGACTCGGTGCCTGATGTTTCGCCGCTGAACGTGTTCGACGGTAAGCAATGGAACAGCAGTAGCAAAAATGCAGGCGAAGGGGTGCGCGGAATTTTTGGCGCGCCGACACTGAGCCAGCAATTGCATCAACTCAAAGAAAACGAGCAACGCCAGATTCGCGAATTGACGTTGGCGCTTGTGCAGATCGGCGCGAGTGAAGCGCAGGCCTGACTATAAAGAAGCTGTTTGCCGTACTAGGGGTTAGGGATGAATAAGGCTCAGAAGTTGTTCAGCGTCAGCTTGCTGGCGTTGATTGTGAGTGGTTGTGCGGTCACCAGTAAGCCGATCGATCGAAGTGAAAGCGAGCAGCGCGCCAAGAGTGATCTGGTCGATATGTACAAGGATCAGGAGCCGCTCAATGGTCCGCTGACCTTGCATGAGGCGATGGCTCGCGCGGTGAAATATAACCTCGAAGCCCGCCTTAAAGTCATGGAAGAGGCCATGGCTCAGCGTCAGGTCGATCTGGCCAGCTTTGACATGCTGCCACGCATGGCGATGAGTGCCGGTTACGCCGGGCGTAATAACGTCGGAGCCTCCAGCAGCCAAAGTATCCAGACCGGAACCCAGTCGTTGGAACCCTCGACCTCCCAGGACCGCGACCGCCGGGTTGCCGACTTGACCATGGTCTGGAACGTGCTCGATTTTGGTGTCAGCTACATCAGTGCCAAGCAACAGGGCGATCAGCGCCTGATCGTGCAGGAGCGTCGGCGCAAGGTGGTTAACACTATCGTCCAGGACGTGCGCTCTGCTTACTGGCGTGCTCTGGCTGCTGAACGGTTGCTCACGCAAATCGACAGTCTGATGGCGCGCGTCGAAAAGGCCCAGACCAACAGCGAGGCCATGAGCGACCAGCGCGTGGGTGACCCGGTTCAGGCCCTGAGTTATCAGCGCGCCCTGATCGAAGCGACCCGGCAACTGGAAGACCAGCGCCGCGCTTTATCCTTGGCCAAAACCGAGCTCGCAACCCTGATCAATCTGCCATTGGGTTCCGATCTGAAGCTGGCAGCGCAAAGTGATTACGAGGTCCCCGTGCTGAAAGTGGGCCTTTCTCGTTTGGAGGACGAGGCCTTGGCCAGCCGTCCTGAACTGCGCGAACAGGATTATCAGACGCGCATCAGCGCTGCAGAAACCCGTAAAGCCATGCTGCGCATGTTGCCGGGGCTTGAGTTCTCTGCTGGCGGGCATTACGACAGCAACTCCTTTCTGGTCAACCAGAGCTGGGCTGATTACGGCGTCAAGGTGACCTGGAACCTGTTCAACGTGATTTCGGCGCCCGCCGCCATCAACGTTGCCAAGGCAGGGGAATCCGTGGCTTCAGCTCGTCGGCAGGCCATGTCGATTGCGATTCTGGCGCAGTTGTATGTTGCCAACGCCAATTACCAAGAGGCCCTGCGTCAGTTCAAGACCAGCCAGCAATTGTCGAAACTCGACGGGCAGATTGTCGGCCAACTGCGCAATCGCTATAAGGCCAACAGCATTGGCGAACTCGATTTGATTCAGGGTGAACTCAATACTCTGCAAGCCGATTTGCGCCGTGACTTGTCCTACGCTGACTTGCGCAACGCCTATGGGCAAATCTTCGCCAGTGCCGGCCTTGATCCGCTGCCAGTGACGTTGGAATCGACGGAAATAAAATCCATTGCCAGCGCGTTGGCTACGCGTGAAGACGGCTGGGCGCAGGGTAAGATCTCGACGCCATGAGTGGGATGCGTTCGACGTCGCCTGACAGGCGCTCTGTCGGCGCGTTTGAACGCTGCGCTTTTCCATCGCCCAAAATTAAGCCCGGCAAAAGCCGGGCTGAAAGAACCTGCATAAGGTGTTAGCTCACACGGTTTGTACCGACGTGGTCATCGCTGATATTGATAGTCCGGAAAAATCATACTGATCATAGGATTAGCGATTTTTTTCCGGGCGATGCGAAGGAGTAGTGCGAGGGGTGTGGTTTTTTCGATGCTCGCAGCGTTCTATTTTTTGACCGAAATCGGGGCAGGAAAGTGCAACAAGGTCGGCGCAACGGCCATTCATCATTAGCCGTTGCAGCCTGTTGTAACTATTCCACGACCGCAGTCAGCTCGGGTGTACCGAAGCCTTTGAGTTCGGCATGCGAGCGTTCGAAGTAACCCGTCCAGAAGCTTTGCAAGTTCTGGATCAGTTTGCCGGAGCGGTAGCCGTTCTTGTTGTCTTGAGGGACGAACGCAGCACCGTGAACATAGACGCGGGCTCCCGCGAAGTCGGCAAACAAATTCTGCTTTTCGACCTTGGCCAGCTCGGCTGCGGGGTTGATATCGCGTATCCGATTAGCCGCATAGAAACTGCCGAAGTCGCTGTATTCGAGCATGTCGGACATCAAGAAAATGACCTGTTCGTTGGCGTCTTTGGCGTTGCGCAAATCGGCGGAAATTTCCCGCAAGCTGAACAGGATCTCACTGCGCGGAATGTCCGTGCTGGAGGTGCCCATGGTCGCTGCGAATGCCTTGCCGAAGTTCTGCCAGAGCACCTGCGGTTGAGCTTTCAGACAGTTGCCCAGTTTGCGCGCAGGCATCATCGGCACATCGCCAATGACACTGTCTTGCAACGGATTTTCCAGGGTTCCGGAGAATTGCAGTCGGGTGTAGTGCCCTTCCAGGTAGGCGCTGAAGCTGTAAAGCCGCAGCTTGTCCCCAGGCTGAATGAACCGCTTGATGTGGCTCCAGGCGGTTTGCTGCAGCTCCTTGGTCAGCGGCGTGGTCTGGTCGATGATAACCGTCAACAAGCGCCCCGAAGAGGGCGCCTTGAACTCGGTCAACTTGCTTTGCTCATAGCAGCTGGGCACGTCGTTGCGCTCAGCGCCCCATGCTATTAGCGGGACAAAGGCCAGCACAGCGATCAGTGTTTTGATCATCATCAGCTTTCCTGCTCGTCCAGCATCTGGAGTTTGTAAGCACGGCGGATCAGCGTTTCGTCCACGCCTTTTTTGCCCGCGACATAGGCTAGGTCTTCCTCCTCATAGCCGGTCAGCTTGCCCCAGGCGTGCGGGTCGAAACCGGCCGTCTTGGTGGAGACGTGTGCAATGGGTTCTGGCGTGACATCGACCGCGGAGGTCACCACAGCGGCTTGCCGTGTTTCGGCCGCGATGGGGTCAGGGATGGCCGACAGATTTTCGGACCTTTTGTTTTCGATGAAGCGCTCAAAGGTCCGCGCGTGTTTGTTCGATTCCTTCTCGCTGTGATCAGTGCCAGAGATATGGAACTGGGCCGACAGCAGCGCTTGCAGCGTGCTCAGTGCCTGTTGTGCGTCAACCGCAATGGAGCTTGCGAGGCGGCGGTGATAGGCCACATATTCATCGGCGTTGGCAAAACCGACGGTCTGCTCCCAGGCCTCTTTCGATTTGCTGCCAACAAAACCTCGGGAGTACGCCAGGTAAGTGCTGGTGAACTGAATGAACACGAACAGTGCGCTGAGCACGCCGAAAGTGATCATCGACGCGCGGTGCATCGAATCAATCTGGTCCTGAGCGCTTTTGGTTTTCGAATCGTTGCCCAGCGACTTCATGTCGTCGGTGATCGGGAAGTCATTCGAGGACGGGAAGTCATCGGCCGAAGCACTGATGGCCGGAGGGTTGGCGATCAACTCGGCCTCTTGGGCCTGCAGAGTTTCAGCCCGCACCCAGAAGGCTGCAACCGCCAGAATCAGGATGAAAACGCCATAGGCGACAGTGATGCCGAAGGACTTGGCTGGCGTTTGCTTGCTGTAGTTGACCTTGATGCGGTTGAGCATCTGCTGGTACGCCGGGCGGTCATTATCATCGTAGGTCTTGTCGATATTAAGCCGGTCTTTTTTGATGAAGTCGCCTTCCTCACCTTTCTTGCGCATGGTGGCGTAGGCCATGATCTGGCCGACCATGTGGTTCAGGTACAACTGGCGACCGGTCAGCTCAGACAGCAGCAAGGCGATGATCGAAATGACCAGACCAATACCAAACGCACCCGCCAGCGCGGTGTTGGGCGTGGCGAGTGTCATGGCGTATGGCGACAACGCGTAACCGAACGCAGAGGCTTCGATCACCATCAGCATGATCACCAGCATCCACAGCCACATGCTTTTTTCGATGCGGTGATCCTCGCTGACTTTCATCAGATAGTCTTCGCACTTCTGAAAGAACTGACCATTTTTTACATGGCCCTCGTAGTAGTGGTAGTAGGCGCTGCACAGCTGGGTTTCGGCGTCGAGGAAGTGGGTTTTCGGGTTCTGTTCGCCCGGATGATTGACCCAATGTTTGATCTTCCCGAACAGCGGGACGTTGTGCCGGGCCAGCATTAAGCCGTAACGCACTTTGTTCCAGTAGATGACCACCGGAATCATGAGAAAGAGCGTCGCCAGGAGAGGCACAACGATGTACCAGTAGGCGATGAAGAACGCCTGAATTGTCTGCAGCATGTTATTTCCCTATTTCATCTGGTTAGCGACGAACCGGCTCGAATTCAGCGACGAAAGCCTCGCCTTGTTTTGGATAGAACAGTTCCCCGGCTGTCGCGGCGCCTGTTCTTTTGTCGAACACGATGTCCATGCAGGACACCGGCGACTTCGATGCATCGACTGCGAAAACCCGGTACAGCACCTTGGTTTCACCGTCGAAGGTATTGGCAATCGACTGAATCTTTTCCGACTGCTTTTTTGAAGTCTTGTAGTCAGGGATGAATTGCATGAACGGCTGTACTGCCACCGTCGCATCTTCTTTGAGAATGGCGACTGGCCCGACCAAGGCGACATGCCCGTTGATGGCCTGGCCCCAAGGGCGACCGTTCATCCCAGGCAGGTAGTCAGTGGTGGCGATATCCACCAGCGCTCGATCAGTGGCCAGGTTTTTTACTTCGCCCGCCATACGTGGCATATCGGCGACGCAGGAACCTACCGGAGCCGAGGCGTAGGCCGGAGAGATAACGCTGAATACCGATTTCTTGGGCTCGATACCGCGCGCCAGTGCCGACTCCATACTGACGACCTGATGGCCGCCAAAATCGATACCACCTTTGCCCTGAACCGGAATGCCTGTGGAAGGCGCAGGTTGGGCTGTCGCGGGCGAGGACTCGGCTTTGTCGGCTTTGCTCAGGGTCGGTGTTTTGACCGGTGCACTGGCAGCTGTTGCCGCCGGGCTGGTCCGGGTGCCGTGTTCCAGGTATTTGGGGTTGTTGCGCTCGGCGCGTACGCGGGCAACCAACAGTTGCTGGTTATCGACCTGGGTCAATTCCACTCGACGGTTTTGCGCCCGACCTTCGGTCGTGATGTTGGCCGCCACAGGTCGCGAGGCACCGGCACCCTGGTAATAGATGTCTGCGGGCTGCAAACCGGCCTGGGCGAGGATTGTGCTCACGGCGCGGGCACGTTGTTCCGAGAGTCGCTGGTTGAGCTCGGCGTTGCCGGTGGAGTCGGTATGGCCCACTACCAGGATTTTCTTCGGCGCCGTTTGTGTTCCGCTCTGGCCTTCCGCAAGTACCGCAGCCATCTTGCGCAACTGACGTTCCCCATTGGCGGTCAGCACGGCAGAGCCGGTGGCAAACATTGCACTGTCCTGCACCTGCGCCTCTATGCCCACGGGTTGCAATTGGGGGGCGCTTTTACCTGGAGTGGGAGCCTGGGCCGTTGCAAGCTCCTTGATCTGCATGCTCATGCCTTCCTCGGTGGCAATCGCCTGCAGACGCTTGACGCGTGCCTGATACGCCAACGTTGCACCGCATCCGACAGCGGCACCGGCAATCGCACCGCCCGCGGCGTTCTTGCCCAGGGCAACCGCCACACCCGCGCCCAGCACGGCACCCAACATGCCGCCAGCCACGCATGCTGAGGTCTTATCCATTCCGCCCAATTGGTTATCGACGCTGGCGCAACCGGTTACACCGAGAGCAATGGCCATAGCCAGTGCTGTCGGGCGCACATTCCTTGAGTTCAACATCCCTTGCTGATTCCTTTTTTGTCCTTGGCACCTGACAGACTTGTCGGTGTGCCATATCACGCAAAACGCGTTGCTATCCCGTGTCATTACACAACGAACGCCACCATGCCAGAGTGGGCGATCCGACGGTTAATCAGGCTGGCGTCGCATCCGAGAGTGCGTGCTTTGACGGGTGTTACAAAATGTCGGGGGATAGTAGTAGCATTTCGATGTCAATAAAACAGTCGGCGACCACTTTCATTGAAGCCGGGGCAACGAAGTTGCCCCGCAATCGATGCCTGCCAGAAACACGTTCGAGGGGTGGCCGCAGACGCTCGCAGACGCAAGGGGCTGCGCATCAGAACGCCGGCAACCCCCATGCTTCAAGCGGGAAATCCAACAGCGACTCAAGGCGCAGATCGGCGTGAACGTATTGCTCGATTGGCATATGGGCGTCCGGCACGGCCACGGCGGACATGCCCGCAGCCTTGGCGGCCGTCACGCCGAAGGGCGAGTCTTCGAACACCAGGCAGTCCTTTGGGGCAACGCCCAGGCGGCGGGCGGCGACCAGGAAGATATCCGGTGCGGGTTTGGCGGCGCCCACTTCCGAGTCGTCAGCCGTTACCACGGTGTCGAACAGCTCGAACCATGCCCGATGCAGGGTGGTTTTGGCCTTGAAGTAGTGGATCGACGAGCTGGTGCCCACGGCGATGGGGATATTGTGCGCGGCCAAATGCCGGACCAATGCCTCGGCGCCTGGCATTGCGGGTGAACGTGGGAAGCGCTCATCCAGCATGGGTTCGCGAGTGGTCAGAAACTCATCGATGGACAGCGGCAACTCCAGCGCGCCGATCACGTAACCGGCGAAATCCCGCGCCCCACGGCCGATGGTGTTCTGCTTGATCGTCCAGTCAAACGTCCGACCGTAACGACTGGCAATAATATGAGTGACTTCGGTGTAGATACCCTCGGTATCCAACAACAAGCCATCCATATCGAAAATAACGGCCTTGATCGGGCCAAAAACGGTGCGTTGCTCACTCATCTCGTTTGATCCCGTTTTCAAATTCGAACATCAGCCTACCGTCTGAGGGAAGACCGTGGCTAGCGGCGGATGATAATCTCGGTCGATTATGGACAGCGAAGTGGGGCGGAAGATGAGCAAATCAGCAAACGTTGCAGTAGGCGTCGTCATTGCGGTGGCGGCACTGGGCACCGCTGGGGCGTGGTACACCGGGACTCAACTGGATGGTGTTTTGCGCGATTCGATCGACAACGCCAACCGACAGTTCAAGTCGTCTTTTAGCGGAACCGACGACAGCATGAGCGTCGAGCTGGTGTCGCTCGAGCGCCATCTGTTCACCAGCACGGCGCACTATCGTGTGAATGTTCAAAGCAAAAGCCTGGGCAAAAACAACGAAAAGATCGAGCTGTTGTTCGTGGATAACATTGAGCACGGCCCGTTGCCTTTTTCGCGACTGAGGTCGTTGAAGCTGCTGCCGGTCATGGCTTCCAGCAATTATGAAATCGAGAAAAACGCTTTTTCCGAAAAGTGGTTTGCCATGACTAATGGTGCCGCGCCGCTCAAAGGCAGTGCGAGCATCGGCTACGACCGCGCTACCGAAGGCACCCTGCAATTGCTGCCATTGGATATCAATGACAAAGACGGCATGTTCAAGTTCTCCGGCCTCGACCTCGCTGTGGCGGCCAGTGCCGATGCAGAGAAGCTCAAGATCACCGGGAATATGGACAACCTGCAACTCAACGTAGCCTCGGAACAGGGCCCTGTGAGTGTTGAACTCCACGGCGTGACCTTCGACACCGGTGGCACCAAAGGCGCCTCGGGTTTCTATCTTGGGCATAGCAACCTCAAAGTGGCCAGCGCGTTGTTCCAGATCGGGGACAAGCCTCCGGTGCTGTTCAAAGACTTTGTGAACACCAGCTTGATGCAAGAGGCAGACAGTAACCTGTCGGCTCAAGTGACCTACGACATCGGCATGATCAACTACAACGGCAAGGACATTGGCGCCTCGCAGATGCTGTGGAAGTTCGGCAACTTCGACGTAGCGTCTACACAAGCACTGCTCCATTTCTTCCAGGAGAAAGTCCAGCCTCAACAACAGGCTGCCGCGCAGGCCGGTATACCGTTCAAGTTGAAGCTGAGCGATGCCGATCAGGCAAAAATGAATGCCGACCTGGCGAAGCTGCTGAACGCCAAGCCGCACATCGAACTGGAAAAAATATCGCTCAAGACCGCCAACGGCGAAAGCCACTTCAGCCTTGCGGTGGACCTGAAAAATCCCGGGCCGCTCGATCAACCGCCTGCAGAAGTGGGCAGAAAAATGATCGGCGAACTGAACGCCAAATTGCTGCTGTCTCAACCCATGATCAAGGATGTCGCCAGTCTGCAAGCGAGCCTCAACGGTCTGACCGACCCCAAAGCGATCGCTGAACAGGCGCAGGGCGCGAGCGACATGGTCAGCGGCATGGCGGTGATGACCCAGTTGGCCAAGGTCGAGGGCGAGAACGTTGTCTCGGACCTTCACTATGCCAACGACATCGTTGACTTCAACGGCCAGAAAATGACCGTGCAGCAGTTCTTCAGCATGGTGACGAGCAGACTTGGCGGGCTGAGCACAACGGATCAGTAAGTCACCGAGTCAGCAAAGAGGGGCGAGTTTATTTATCGAAAATAAACTCGCCCTTTTTCTGCATGTTTACTGTCAGCGATGCCGACGAGATCAGCGCTCCGATGTATGCCATTCCATAGGGTTAGACGAAGGGCTGACCATGAAACCCTCGAGGGAGTCGCTGCGGTCCGGGCATATCCGTGAGCCGCTGTTGCCAAGAGGCACGCCAGTCGCTCGATGCATGAGCAGTCCTCGCTTTCCTCGCAGCTCTGCGTGCTGCGTTTCGCACGGTTTTCCTCGCCTCTTTGAAGGCATCGGTGTTACGGCAGTTGCGACACTTCACACGTCCAAGCTCAGTGGTGGAGATGATGTTGTCGCCGTGGCGGCCGCAGGCGATGTGCCCGGCGAGCCTGTAGTGAGTAACCATCGGTAAATCTCCTTCGCAGTGATTGCGGTACAGGAGTAAAAACAAGACGGATTTATCTATTAAAAGTAGATCCGTCTTGCTCAATTTGCAACGTACCGTTGGTCCCAACAATCTGCGCCACCCGCTCCAATGCGATCTTCAATTGTGCTCGATTGCTGGCTGCACACAGGCTGATGCGTACGGCATGGGTATCGTGTTCCTTGACTGCGAAAACCTCAGCAGGCACCACGTCGACCTGTGCTGCACGGCAGGCCTCGGCCAGCTTCATGGAGGGCAGTGAGCTGGTGACCCAAATGTGAGGAGACGGGCTTTGTGCCTGATACAACGCCGCGCCGAGTGTCTTTTTTGCCAAGCGCCAGCGCTGGGTGGTTTCTTCGGTCTGCCACGCCAGACGACGTTGTGCGGTTCCATCGTTGATCCATTGGCAGGCGATACTCAGGCAGAGCGGTGAAACGCCCCAGTGCGTGGCCTGCGCGTGGGGGTCGATACGTTCAAGCACGGACGGTTCGGCCGTGATCCAGCCAACCCGTAAACCGGGCGCGACCGTTTTCGACAGACTTGTCACCAACAGGCCATGCTTGCCCAACAGTCGCGTCAGTGGAGGTGAGGAGGTCAGCGCGCCATAGACATCATCTTCGATAATCAGCAGGTCATGCTGTCTTGCGACTTCCGCGATCTCGAATTGCCGCTGGGGCGACATGATCGTTGACGTCGGGTTCTGTAGCGTGGGCGTCAGCACGACGATTTTTGCCCCGGTGGCCCGCGCCATCCGGTCGAGTTCGTCAGGGAGGATGCCGCATCGATCAAGCGCAACGCCATGCATGGGCAAGCGCAATTGGCGGCAGGCCGCTTTGATCCCTGGCGCAGTGAAGGCTTCCACGATGACCGGCTCGCCGGGCTGACACAGCGACAGCAACGCCGTGAACAACCCCTGCTGGGCGCCGTTGCACAGCATGATGTTTTCTGTGGGCACGTTCAGGCCCCGGGCGTGCAGCCAGGCGGCACCCTGAGCCCGGCCAACTGCCAGGTCGTCAGCCGTGAGGTAGCGTTGCAGGCGCTGTGCTTGTCCGTTATTGATCAGCGTAGAGAGCGCCAAGACTTCGTCCTGACTGTCCTCATCGGTCACCGGCACATTGGTGCAAAGATCAATCAGGGCAGGGCGTTCGCTTGGTTGCTTGAGCCGGAACAACGTCGCCTCTTTGCTCCCGGCCAATACGTAAGTGCCGCGCCCCACTTCACCCGAAACCAAATGCCGCCGCGCGGCCTCACGATAGGCCTGCATCGTCGTACTTGGGTTCAGGCCCAGGTTCCAGGCGAGACGTCGTTGCGGTGGCAGCCGCTCGCCGACTTTTAACTCGCCGCTTTCTATCGCGCGCGTGATCGCTTCAACCAAGGCCAGGTACTTCGGCTGCGCACTGTCGTTGAGCGTCGGCGTCCACATTTATTGTTGCTCATGCAATATAAGGTTTAACCCATACAATGCCCCGGCCCTAAGATCAGGTCAAACCCACCCACAACCCGGTGACCTGATGTTTGACCTCGCCTCGTTACGCCACGCCGCGCAAACCATTCGCCCACTGGTTCCGCCTACCCCCCAATACGCATGGCCGCGCTTGGCCGAGCGTCTGGGTTGTGAGGTCTGGGTCAAACACGAAAACCACGCACCGACCGGCGCCTTCAAAATTCGTGGTGGCCTGCTGTACGTACAGGGATTGCTCAAGCGCAAACCTGACGTTACCGGGCTGGTGACTGCCACCCGAGGCAATCATGGGCAGAGCCTTGCAACGGCCGCACGCAACGCAGGGCTGCCGATTATCATCGTTGTGCCCCTCGGCAATTCGCAGGAAAAAAATGCCGCGATGCGGGCCATGGGCGCGCAACTTATCGAGTACGGGCAAGACTTCGACGAGGCGCGGATAGAAGCCGCGCGCCAAGCCGAAATGCAGGGCTACGAGAGTGTCCCGGCGTTTCATCCTGACCTTATTTTAGGTGTCGCGACCTACGCGCTGGAATTGCTGGAGGCGGTGCAGGGTCTGCAGACGGTCTACGTCCCCATCGGTATGGGTTCCGGCATATGCGGCCTGATCCAGACTCGCAACTTACTGGGCCTGAAAACCGAAATCGTCGGTGTCGTATCCGAACACGCCGACGCCTTTGCGCAGAGCGTCGAACAAGGCCGAATCATCACCACCGAAACCGCCAACACCTTCGCCGACGGCATGGCCTGTCGCCTGCCATTGCCGCAAGCATTCGACATCATCCGCCGAGGCGCAGCGCGAATCGTCCGGGTTAATGACGACGAAATCGCCAGCGCGATCCGGATCTTCCACGAAGACACCCACAACACCGCCGAAGGCGCCGGAGCTGCGGGCCTGGCGGCGCTGATCAAAGAGCGTGAGCGCCAACAAGGTGCCAAAGTGGCGGTGATTTTGAGTGGGGCGAATATTGATCGGCAGGTTTATGCGCGGGTGCTTGGGGGGTGAGTTTTCAGTGTTGGATTACGTCTTCTTGCGCCTACCAATAACCCTCTGAAATAGAACATCATCTGTGGGAGCTGACTTGTCTGCGAATAAGCCCGGTACGGGCTTCAGACATGCCCTAATGCACCCACATCACTGCATAGCCCAAGGTCATCAGACCCCAGGCTACCAGCGGATGAAACACCACTTGCCACACGCGTGCATGCGGGTCGAAGCCCACGCCGTGCACGTACCCCGCAGCCACGCCCCACATGACCAGCATCAGCAGGTTGTGGTTGTAGTGCCCTTGGGCGTTGAGGATGGTGATGGGGTGGATCAGTAGAATCAGGCTCAACGGAACGGCCAGCAGCAGGGACAAGACCCTGCTGCTGGCGCGTCGCAACCGCGGTGTTGCTTCAGAGGTCACCCGCTGGCTCCTTGTCCAGCGTGTCGGTGGCCTCGAGCCACATGACGTTGATGATGCCGAAGCTACAGGCCAATAAGACACCGAGGATCCAGGCGAAATACCACATAGTGTGTGCTCCTCAGTAAAGGCTGTGAGTGTTGGCGTCGATGTGTTTGGTGGTCACTTTGCCCCACATTTTGGCGTAGCACCAAAGGGTATAGCAGAGGATCAGTGGCACGAAAATCGCTGCCGCAACCAGCATGATATTGAGTGTCATGCGGCTGGAAACAGCATCCCACACGGTCAGGCTGGAGGCAGGGTCGATACTCGACGGCATGACAAACGGGAACAGGGCGAAACCGGCTGTGCAGAGGGTGCCAACGATGGCCAGGCTGCTGCCCAGGAACGCGCAGCGACTGTGACCTCCGCTGGCCGAGAGCAGGGCCAGCAGCGCGCCGACTATCCCCAAGACCGGCGCAATGATGGTTAGTGGGTATTTCCCGTAGTTCACCATCCAGCCCGGATTACTCGCGGCCACGGTTTTGCTCAGCGGATTCAAGGCTATGCCGGGATCGAAGGCTGAGGTGATGGTTTGACCTTCAATGCCGCCCAGCAAGAGCCAGACTCCGGCACCGATGAAGGTGAGCAGATAAACCGCCGCGAACAGTTGAGCAGCGCTGCGAGAACGCCGGGCGATGTCACCCTCTGTACGCATCATCAACCATGTGCCGCCGTGCAGGCAGAGCATGCTCAAGCTGACGACGCCAGCGAGCAGCCCGAATGGGCTGAGCAGTTGCCAGAAGCTGCCGTGGTAGCTGGAGCGCAGGGTATCGTCAAACTGGAAGGGCACGCCCAGGAGCAGGTTGCCGAACGCCACACCGAATACCAGCGAAGGCACCACGCCGCCAACGAACAGGCCCCAGTCCCAGCTTTGCCGCCAGCGGGTGTTGCTCAGTTTGCTCCGATAATCGAAGCCTACGGGGCGAACGAATAAGGCGAACAGTACCAGCAGCAGGGCCCAGTAGAAGCCCGAAAACGCGGCGGCATACACCAATGGCCAGGCGGCGAACAACGCCCCGCCGGCGGTAATCAGCCAAACCTGGTTGCCATCCCAATGCGGCGCGATGGTGTTGATCACCACGCGTCGTTCGTTATCGTTGCGGCCGACGAAGGGCATCAGCGCGGCGGCTCCGAGGTCGAAACCATCAGTCAAGGCGAAGCCGATCAGCAAGACGCCAACCAGTACCCACCAAATCAGTTTGAGGCTTTCATAGTCGAACATCATTTGCTCCTCAGACCAAGGTCGGCTGTGTGGCGTTGGCGGGTGTTGCCTCGCGTTCCAGGTGATAACGACCGGTGTGCAGACTGCTCGGCCCGAGTCGGGCGAACTTGATCATCAGGTACATCTCGATCACCAACAGCACGCTATAGAACGCGATCAGCGCCAGCAGAGAACCCCAGACATCACCGGTCGACACGCTTGAAGCAGACAGATGGGTCGGGAGTATTTCACCGACGGACCAAGGCTGACGACCGTGCTCCGCGACAAACCAGCCGGTCTGCGTGGCAACCCACGGCAGTGGCAGGCTGAACAGGGCCCACCTGAGCAGCCAGGGTTTGCTCATTTCGTTCTTGCGGGTAGACGCCCAGAACGCACAGACGAACAGGGCCAGCATCAGGAAACCGCTGAGCACCATCAGGCGAAAGGTCCAGAAAATCGAAGCCACGCCCGGGATAGAGTCCAGCGCGGCCTGCTTGACTTGTTGGTCGCTGGCATCGACCACCTTGTTCGTGTATTTCTTGAGCAGCAGACCGTAGCCCAGGTCCTTTTTCACCGCATTGAAGGCAGAGACCGTCTGTTCGCTTTTATCCCCGGCGCGCAGTTGCTGAAGCAGATCATAAGCAACCATGCCATTGCGAATCCGTACCTGATGCTGGGCAACCAGGTCCTTGATGCCTGTCACCTTCGTGTCCAGCGAGCGCGTGGCAATAATCCCCATGACATAAGGGATTTTTACCGCGTAGTCGGTACGTTGCTCGGCCTGATTCGGCAGCCCGAACAGGGTAAAGGCTGCAGGTGCGGACTCGGTATCCCACTCGGCCTCGATTGCCGCGAGCTTGGTTTTTTGAACATCGCCGATTTCATACCCGGACTCGTCGCCCAGAATGATCACCGAAAAAATCGACGCCATGCCGAAAGCCGATGCAATGGCAAAGGAGCGCCGCGCGAACCCTATATCGCGGCCCTTGAGCAGGTACCAGCTTGAAATAGCCAAGACAAAAATCGCGCCGGTCACGTAACCGGACGCAACGGTGTGGACGAACTTGACCTGTGCCACGGGGTTGAACAGCAAGGCGCTGAAACTGGTCAGTTCCATCCGCATAGTGGTGAAGTTGAACTCTGCGCCGACCGGGTTTTGCATCCAGCCGTTGGCGATCAAGATCCACAATGCCGACATGTTCGAACCGATGGCCACCAGCCAGGTAACCCCCAGATGCTGGACTTTGGTCAGACGATCCCAGCCAAAAAAGAACAGGCCGATGAAGGTCGATTCCAGAAAGAACGCCATCAAGCCTTCAATCGCCAACGGGGCGCCGAAAATGTCGCCGACGTAATGGCTGTAGTACGCCCAGTTAGTCCCGAACTGGAACTCCATGGTCAGGCCGGTGGTGACACCCAAGGCGAAGTTGATGCCGAACAGCTTGCCCCAGAACCGGGTCATGTCCTTGTAGACCTGCTTGCCGGTCATCACATAAACCGACTCCATGATGGCCAGGAGGAAGGTCAAGCCCAGGGTCAGAGGGACGAACAGAAAGTGATACAGCGCCGTCATAGCGAATTGCAGTCGAGATAAGTCGACGACTGATTCCGAGATCATTGGGGGTTCTTCTCAGGAAGTGCGGGAGGGGGGCCAAGCATGTGTTGGCCTACTTTGACGCCGTCATCCATGACCTCAACCGGAGCGCTGAACCAGATGCTTCGGATCCCCAACAACAAGACGAGCTTGATAAGCAATATCAGGCCAATTTCCTTCATTAATGGTTTTTTTAGAAAATCGAAGGGGCCTGGCATGACGGGTACTCGCAGGGATGGCGGAATTGTCCTGACGGCGACGGTGGCTAATATTGATCTGGATCAATATTTTCAACTGCAACGGGAGTGACGGAACGTCACACCCAGGCCGCGAGACGCATGAGCTGTCCGCACCGGGCAATGCTCGTCGGCCTGATCGTAGGGAACCGAGAACGGGTGTGATACACGACAGTATTGGGTACCGAACTAACGCTGATAAGCCACGTTGGCAGCTATGATGTTGTAGTCGGTATCCAGAATGATGGTCGACTGTTTTTCGTGTTCGAGATACGACACCCACTCGTGCTGTCCTTGGGTTGGCGTATGAAAACTCAATAAAAACAGTTGGTTGTAAGTTTGTTCAGATAATAGAAGATTGGCATGCTGATTAAGATGAATACAGGTCGCCAGTCGCGTGTCACCCAACTATCAGGAGAGCAGCTGTGATCATCGGTGACCAACTGCAGGTAGAAGCGTTCTTCGACAGCCATACGTGGACGGTCAGTTATCTGGTGCTGGACCGTGCGACGAAGCAATGTGCGCTGATCGACAGCGTGCTGGATTACGACCCCAAGTCAGGACGTACCCATACCGATTCGGCCGACCAATTGATCGCGCGGGTTCGTGAGTTGGGCGCATCGGTAGAGTGGATACTGGAAACCCATGTGCACGCCGATCATATTTCCGCTGCGGCCTACCTGAAGAAAACGCTCGGCGGAAAAATCGCCATTGGTAGCCTGATAACCGTTGTGCAGGACGTGTTCGGCAAGCTCTTCAATGCCGGCAGCGATTTTGCCCGTGATGGAAGTCAGTTCGATGTACTGCTCGATGATTGCGCGCACTTCAGCATTGGCTCGCTGCGGGCCAGGGCGATGCACACGCCGGGGCATACACCTGCGTGCATGACCTATGTTGTCGAAGTCGAGGGCGAAACCATCGCTTTCGTAGGTGACACCCTGTTCATGCCGGACTACGGCACTGCGCGGTGTGATTTTCCTGGTGCCGATGCGCGAACGATGTATCGCTCGATAAAAAAGATCCTGAGTCTGCCTCCACAGACCCATCTGTTCATGTGCCACGACTACTTGCCCAATGGCCGCGAACTCAAGTACCTGACAACCGTCGCGGAACAACGCGCCAGCAATATCCACATACACGACGGCATCGATGAAGACGCCTTCGTCAAGATGCGCGAAGCACGCGACGCTACCCTGGAAATGCCCGTCCTCATCTTGCCATCGGTGCAGATCAATATGCGCGGCGGTCTTCTGCCGGAGCCCGAAGACAACGGCGTCCGCTATCTGAAAATTCCGCTTAACGCGATTTGAATATGGGCTCAGGCGGAAAAATGAACGAACACAACCTGCTGCACCGGAGGGACGCAACGATGATCGACTGGTTAAATTTCACACCCTGGACTTCGTTGGCCGGAGGCGCGCTGATCGGGCTGGCCGCCAGCCTGTTTGTTCTGGCCAATGGACGGGTGTCCGGGATCAGCGGTCTGCTCGGCAGCCTTCTACAGCCCGACAGCGAAGGCCGTAGCGAAAAGGCACTTTTCCTGCTCGGCCTATTGATTGCGCCACTGGTGTGGGGACTGTTTGCTGCCTTGCCGCTAATAGCGTTCAAAAGCGGTTGGTTTGGCCTGGCAGTGGCCGGTTTGCTGGTGGGCGTCGGCACCCGCTACGGTTCGGGCTGCACCAGTGGGCACGGGGTGTGTGGAATTTCCCGGCGTTCCCCGCGCTCTATCGCGGCCACCATCACCTTCATGTTCGCGGGATTCATCACCGTCTTTGTCCTGCGTCATCTTCTCGGGAGCTAATCATGCGCAAACTGACAGCCTTCATTGCTGGCCTGCTATTTGGTATCGGCCTCTTGCTCGCCGGTATGGCCAACCCGGGCAAAGTGCTGGGATTTCTCGATCTGGCAGGCGCTTGGGATCCGTCGCTGGCGCTTGTGATGGTCGGCGCCATCGCCGTGGCGAGCGTGCCGTTCAACTGGGCCGGCAAACAATCGAAATCGTTGCTGGGTGCGCCGATGCAACTGCCCGTCAAACGCGAGCTGGATGCGCGCTTGATCGGTGGCAGCCTGCTGTTCGGTATCGGTTGGGGCATCGCCGGGATATGCCCGGGACCGGCAGTGGTCCTTCTGCTGACGGCCCACTGGCAAGCTTTTGTTTTCGTGTTGGCCATGCTGGTCGGCATGCTGTTATTCACCGCGCTGGAAGCCCGGCGCGCACATTGATCGGGAGATCACCATGAACGCAAACGTTGGAACCATCGACCGCGTCCTGCGCATCGCACTGGGCGTTATTCTCATCGGGCTGACCGTATTCGGGGTCATTGGCGTGTGGGGCTGGATTGGCGTAGTACCACTGGCGACCGGCATCTTCCGCTTTTGCCCAGCCTATTCACTGCTGGGCATCAAAACCTGCAAACGTGATTGATGCGTCGTCCGATGTGAAAGGAATCCCTTCAGGCCTTGAATCGCTCAAGTCGCTTTGATGGGATTTTTTTTTGAGCTCCGGGACTGACGCCAGGCGCCAGTCCTCAGCTTCAAAAAGTTACCGGGGAACCGCAGCCTCCAGAGCTTGGGCGAGGTCGCTGAGGATGTCATCGCAATGTTCGATGCCGATGGAGAGTCGGACCATATCCCTTGGCACGCCGGCCTTTTCCAGCTCTTCGTCGTTCAACTGGCGATGAGTGGTGGACGCAGGATGGCAGGCCAGTGATTTGGCATCGCCGATGTTGACCAGGCGCACCACCAGTTTCAAGGCATCGATAAAGCGTGCCCCGGCCTCCTGTCCGCCCTTGATACCGAACGACAGGATCGATGCGGGTTTACCAGCGGTATAACGCAAAGCAAGTGCATGCTCTGGATGGTCGGGTAACCCGGCGTATTTCACCCACGCGACGTTTTCATGAGCCTTGAGATAGTGCGCGACTTTGAGCGCATTTTCTGTGTGGCGCTCCATGCGCAGCCCAAGCGTTTCCAGGCCTTGCAGGATCAGGAAGGCGTTGAATGGCGACAGCGCCGCCCCCGTATTGCGCAGTGGCACTACCCGGCAGCGGCCGATGAAGGCGGCTGGGCCGAAGGCTTCGGTGTAGGTCACGCCATGGTAGGACGGGTCGGGCGTGTTAAGCAGGGGGAAACGTTCTTTGTTGTCAGCCCATGGGAATTTGCCGGAGTCGACGACGATGCCGCCGATGCTGGTCCCGTGTCCGCCGATGTACTTGGTCAGCGAGTGCACAATGATGTCGGCACCGTGCTCGAAGGGGCGGCAAAGAATTGGCGTGGCAACGGTGTTATCGACGATCAGCGGCACACCATGCCGGTGGGCAGCGTCGGCTAGTGCCTGAAGGTCAATAATATTGCCGGCCGGGTTGCCAATGGATTCGCAGAAAACCGCCTTGGTCTTGTCGTCGATCAGCGCCTCAAGCGCCGCGATGTCGTCATGGGCAGCGAAACGCGTCTGGATACCAAAGCGCGGCAGGGTATGCGCCAGCAGGTTGTAAGTCCCGCCATAAAGCTTGGCCACCGAGACGATATTGTCACCCACTTCGGCCACGGTCTGGATCGCATAGGTAATCGCGGCCATGCCTGACGCAACCGCCAACGCACCGACACCGCCTTCCATGGCTGCAACGCGCTTTTCAAGCACGTCATTGGTAGGGTTCATGATGCGCGAGTAAATATTGCCTGCGACTTTCAGGTCGAACAGGTCGGCACCATGCTGGGTATCGTCGAACGCGTAGGACGCGGTTTGGTAGATCGGCACCGCTACTGCTTTAGTTGTCGGGTCGGGGCTATAGCCTGCGTGGATAGCCATGGTTTCCAGTTTCATGCTCGCGCGTTCCTTCAGGAGTTGTAGGTGTCCCCGAAGAATGTGTTGAGCAAAGGCGGTAGTCAAGTTAGGGAATGGCGCTTGATTTCAGTGCGCATCACTGCGTGTATGTCTCCAGTTCAAGGAATGCAAAGCATACGAGGGGGCATACACGGCGTGAAGTTATAGGGGTAGGGAGGGATAGCCAGAAACAAGAAAGCCCGCACAGGGCGGGCTTCTTGGGGTGTTTCGTAGACTGTCTGAGACAGCCAGAAACAGCTATTTGGTGCACCAGGCGGGATTCGAACCCACGACCACTGCCTTCGGAGGGCAGTACTCTATCCAGCTGAGCTACTGGTGCAATGCGGGCGCCATGATACTCATCTGGCTGGCGGGCGTCCATGCTGGTGAGTGCTGTTGTTGATTTCGCACGTAACAGGGTGTGAACGTGACGTTGATCTGAAACTAATCGGCTAAACTCCGTTTTCGTTCTTTTTTTCGAACAGACTATTGTCCTTTACCCCCGCAGACCCTAGGATTCGTTTGAGATTTCAAACGCTTTTGGCTGGGTGCTGAACCGCACGTTCTACGATCAGTGCGCTATTTGTGCTTGAGTACGGTGAATGATTTCCTGACGGCAGCCTTTTATAGGCGCCTTTGAACAAACAAAAAAATTCGCTCCGCGCGTGCGCGGTGCTGTTTAGGAGACCGACATGCAGCTTAAAGACACCCAATTGTTCCGTCAGCAAGCCTTTATCGATGGCGTTTGGCTGGATGCGGACAATGGTCAGACGATCAAGGTGAACAACCCGGCTACCAATGAGATCCTCGGGACTGTTCCGAAGATGGGTGCTGTTGAAACCCGTCGCGCGATCGAAGCTGCTAACAAGGCGCTGCCGGCCTGGCGTGCGTTGACCGCCAAGGACCGTGGGAACAAGCTGCGTCGTTGGTTTGAACTGATTATTGAAAACCAGGACGACCTCGCTCGCCTGATGACCCTGGAACAGGGCAAGCCGCTGGCTGAAGCCAAGGGCGAAATCGTTTACGCCGCTTCGTTTCTCGAGTGGTTCGCTGAAGAAGCCAAGCGCATCTACGGTGATGTGATTCCTGGTCACCAGCCAGACAAGCGTTTGATTGTGATCAAGCAGCCAATCGGCGTGACGGCGGCGATTACGCCGTGGAACTTCCCTGCAGCGATGATTACCCGTAAAGCGGGCCCGGCGTTGGCTGCTGGCTGCACCATGGTTCTGAAACCGGCTTCGCAGACTCCGTTCTCGGCTCTGGCGTTGGCTGAGCTGGCGCACCGCGCGGGTATCCCGAATGGTGTGTTCAGTGTTGTCACCGGCAGTGCTGGCGACATCGGCGGCGAACTGACCAGTAACCCTATCGTGCGTAAATTGTCCTTCACAGGCTCGACTGAAGTCGGTCGCCAACTGATGGCTGAATGCGCCAAGGACATCAAGAAAGTGTCCCTGGAATTGGGCGGCAACGCGCCCTTCATCGTGTTCGACGACGCCGATCTGGATAAGGCGGTCGAAGGTGCGATCATCTCCAAGTACCGTAACAACGGTCAGACTTGCGTTTGCGCCAACCGCTTGTACGTGCAGGACGCAGTCTATGACGCGTTCGCCGAGAAGCTGAAAGTCGCGGTGTCCAAGCTCAAGATCGGTAATGGCCTGGAAGTCGGCACCACTACCGGCCCGTTGATCGACGGAAAAGCCGTGGCCAAGGTCAAGGAACATATCGCTGACGCCATCAGCAAAGGCGCGACCGTACTGGCTGGCGGCAACAGCATGGAAGGTAACTTCTTCGAGCCGACCATTCTGGTCAACGTGTCTAAAGATGCGGCTGTCTCCAAGGAAGAAACCTTCGGTCCGCTGGCTCCGCTGTTCCGCTTCAAAGATGAAGACGAAGTGATCGCGATGGCTAATGACACCGAATTCGGTCTGGCGTCGTACTTCTACGCCCGCGACCTTAGCCGCGTATTCCGTGTTTCCGAGGCACTGGAATACGGCATGGTTGGCGTTAACACAGGCCTGATCTCCAACGAAGTCGCGCCGTTTGGCGGGATCAAGGCGTCGGGTCTGGGCCGTGAAGGCTCGAAGTACGGCATCGAAGATTATCTGGAAATCAAGTACCTGTGCCTGGGCATCTAATTCTGTCAGCACAGTAGCGACACGTAATTCCACCTGTAGTTGGAACGTTGCAGCAGTCGATCATCGTATGCTGCTGCAACTGCCACCCGACTGCTTAATCCTTGAACTACGCCGCCCGATGAGCGGTGAATGAGGACATTATGAGCCAGACCAACGAATCCTTGATGAAACGCCGCAATGCCGCTGTTCCGCGCGGCGTGGGCCAGATCCACCCGATCTTCGCGGCTTCCGCGAAAAACGCTACTGTTACCGACGTTGAAGGTCGTGAGTTCATCGACTTCGCGGGCGGTATCGCGGTACTCAACACCGGTCACCTGCACCCGAAAGTTATCGCGGCCGTGCAAGAACAACTGACCAAGCTGACCCACACCTGTTTCCAGGTGTTGGCCTACGAACCGTACGTTGAGCTGTGCGAAAAGATCAACGCCAAGGTGCCAGGTGATTTCGAGAAGAAAACCCTGCTGGTCACCACCGGTTCCGAAGCGGTAGAAAACGCTGTGAAAATTGCCCGCGCCGCCACTGGCCGTGCCGGTATCATCGCGTTCACTGGCGCTTACCACGGCCGGACCATGATGACCCTGGGTCTGACCGGTAAAGTCGTGCCTTACTCGGCCGGCATGGGCCTGATGCCGGGCGGCATCTTCCGCGCGCTGTACCCATGTGCACTGCACGACGTGACGGTTGACGACTCCATTGCCAGCATCGAGCGCATCTTCAAAAATGACGCCGAGCCACGTGATATCGCCGCAATCATCATCGAACCTGTTCAGGGCGAAGGTGGTTTCTACGTTGCGCCGAAAGAGTTCATGATTCGCCTGCGTGCCCTGTGCGACAAGCACGGCATTCTGCTGATCGCGGACGAAGTTCAAACTGGCGCTGGTCGTACCGGTACGTTTTTCGCGATGGAACAGATGGGCGTATCTGCCGACCTGACCACCTTCGCCAAGTCGATTGCTGGCGGTTTCCCGTTGGCTGGCGTTTGCGGCAAAGCTGAGTACATGGATGCCATCGCTCCAGGCGGCCTGGGTGGCACTTATGCAGGTAGTCCGATTGCATGCGCTGCTGCACTGGCCGTATTGGACGTGTTTGAAGAAGAGCACCTGCTGGAGCGTTGCAAAGCGGTTGGCGAGCGCCTGGTGACGGGCCTGCGCGCGATTCAAGCCAAGTACCCAGTAATCGGTGACGTTCGTGCCTTGGGCGCGATGATCGCTGTCGAGCTGTTTGAAGGCGGTGATCCGCACAAGCCTAACGCGGCTGCTGTGGCTCAGGTTGTAGCCAAAGCGCGCGACAAGGGTCTGATCCTGCTGTCGTGCGGTACTTACGGCAACGTGTTGCGCGTTCTGGTGCCTCTGACTGCTCCTGACGAGTTGCTGGACAAAGGCCTGGCGATCATGGAAGAGTGCTTCGCTGAACTCGCATAAGTGTGAGTAAGTAAGCAAAAAAACCCGCTTCGGCGGGTTTTTCTTGTTTTAGGACAAGCATTTGCGCTTAGCGCCTATATCCCCACGGTTTGTTTGGATAGAGTGCGGGTATCGCTGTCGGAGAGCCCGGAATGACTGTTCTTGAACCGCCCACTGCACCCCGTGTTTTGATCGCTGAGGCTGACCCTTGGGTGCGCGACATGCTGACCGAATTAGTCCTGAGCGTGCGCGGTGATGCTGATCTGAAAGTGTGCTCCGAAGGGCTGGAGGCGCAAGACTGGTTGAGTCATCACCACCCCGATCTGGTGATTGCCGGTTGGGAACTGCCGGGCTCCGATGGCTTGAACCTGCTGCGCGGGGTGCGTCAACAGCGTCGTCAGCCGACGTTGCCTTTTATCCTGCTGAGTAGCCGCAATGACAGCGCCAGCGTGCGCGAGGCATTGCCGCTGGCGCCCACCGCTTACTTGACCAAGCCTTTGAATATGGACGGTCTGCGCCAACGCCTGGAAGATTTGCTGCTTCAGTCGAGTGAGCCGGTCGCTGTCGAAATTCCGGCATTGGCACCTGGTTTGAGTCTGTCGCAGTTCCTTGAAAGTCGCCGGGAAACCGCAGATGGCGCGCCCTTGCGGGTGGATGTGCATCAGGCGCTGAGGAGCAGTCAGGGTGCGACCGGCGCGGATTTGCGGCTGCTGGAGCAGGAACTGCGAGCTGACCCGCATATCACGGCAGTATTGATCGCTGCGGCCAACAGTGCGGCGCAGCACTTGGGCAAAGGCGTGCAGACCTTGCCGCAGGCGCTGCAGGCGCTGGGCCCGACGCAGAGTGTTAATCTGCTCCTTGGCCTGGCTATGAAGCGCGGGGCGAGGCTGACGGACAAAGGGCTGATCACCCACGCCCAGCGTTTTTGGGAGCAGTCGAGCCGCGCGGCTGAATACGCGCGCTCGCTTGCGCGTTTGCTGGATCTGGACCAAGAGCGTTGTTTCTGTGCCGGATTGCTGCACAGTCTGGGTGATTTGACGGTGTTGCGTTGCTTGCAGGACTGGATGCTGGCCGGTGGTGAGCTGGATGAGAAGGCGGTCAGCGAGTCGTTGGCGCAATTCGGTGCGGGGTTCGGTTCGGCTCTGCGCACGCGCTGGCGCTTGCCACTGGAACTGCGTGAGTTGATCGCGGCGGTCTATCACTTCGGCGGAGGCGTGTACTCGCGCGAGGCCCTGGCTATGAACGTGGCGGCGCAACTGGCGCTGCTCGGCCCGGAAGAGGGCGTTGATGCACTGGCCAACAGCAAACCGGCCCGTCTCTTGAAGATCGGGGCATCAGAGCTGGGGCGGTTGCGCAAGACGTAAATCTTCGTTGGCCAATAGGCCATTTTTCGCGAAAAAATCGCGAAAAGGCTGCATCAGGGACAGAAAACCTTCAGACCAAGACAATCTGATTCTTGCCCTGACGTTTGGCTTGGTACATCGCGGCATCGGCCCGAGCGTAGAGAACTTCCAGGCCAAGGTCATCGTCGCGGAGGTTGGTCAGGCCCTGGCTTACGGTGATGCCGAATGCCTGGTTGTTGCACTGGAAGCTCAGGCGCTGGATTTCCCGCTGCAGCCGTTCGGCGATTTGCTTGGCCATGTCCGGTGCGCACCCAGGGAGCACGGCGGCAAACTCTTCCCCGCCGATACGTCCGAACACATCGCCTCGACGCAGAGCTGAACGTCCACTCTCGGCGATGCGTTGCAACACCTGATCGCCTTCCTGATGGCCGTATGTATCGTTGACCAACTTGAAATCATCGATGTCCAGGAGCAAAAACGCCAAGGGCAAGCCCTGCAAGCGAGCCTGTTCGAACTCATGCTGAGCGCATTCGAAAAAGTGCCGACGGTTACTGCTCTGGGTCAGCACATCAGTGGTGGCGAGACGTTGAAGTTCGCCTTCAAGCTGCTTCTTTTCGGTGATGTCTTCGGCGATACCCACCACAATCAGACGCTGTCCGAGTTCCTGGCGACTGATAAAGCATTTGTCGCTCAGCCAGCGAACCTGCCCGTCTGAACGGATGATCCGGTATTCGCGGTCTTCGATGGCGCCCTTGTCCAGCACCTGGGTCAGGCTGCGTTCGGCATAGTCCAGGTCGTCGGGGTAAATGCTGTCGCGCCACTCGTTGTAGTCGGCGAGCAACAGGCCGGCCGAGCGCCCGAAAATCTGCTCATAGGCCGGGCTGACGTAAATCATTTGCTGGGTTTCCCAGTCGAACGCCCATAACACCGCGTTGACGCTGACCAGCAGCGAACTGAAAAGCTGTTCTCGTTCGCTCAGGCGTGCGACTTCTGCTTGGGCGTGCATCAGCGCCAGGAGGGTTTCCGCGGAAGGCGGCAGGTCGGTGGGAGAGGGCTGGTTAATGGGTGTCTGTCTGTCCATGAGCACTGCATCTCTAGAAGATGTGCGGCGCACAGCCACAAGTGAGCCCACCGAAATAGTGAGCTATTCATTCAGATAGAAAGTAGGACATGAAGTTCCAGCAGGCGCGCTCCCGGGCGGGGCGCGCCGATCAACGGTGTCAGACGGCGACAGGCCGTAGCGAGTAGGTTTTCAGTTGGCTGGCGAAATCACGCAGTGACTGGATACCACTGGCTTCGGCTTCATGAACCCACTCTTTGATCGCGGCGAGCATGTCGTGACCGTTGGTGCTGGTTTTTAGCCAGATATGTTGCAATGCCAAGCGCTTCTCGTAGATCACTTTCAGTGCTTGGCTGTGTTCAAGCATGGTATGGATGTGCAGATGGTGCTTGTCATCAAGCAGGCTGGTTTCTCGAGAGAGCAGGCGCTTGGCGCGATGGAACTGATGGCGTACCGACACATCGGCCTTGGTCAGTTCTTGTTTCACCAGCGGCGCGATCACCAATTTGCGGTACTGAGCCATGATCTGAAAGCGATTGTTGAGGATTGCCATGGCGGTATCCATGTCAACATGGCCCTTGCCTTCAACCCGGTGGGCGATAGGCGCAACGCGTTGAACCTTAGCCAGACGGAAGAAGCTGAAAACCTTGATCCAGGCCCAGCCCATGTCGAACTCCCACTTCTTGACCGACAACTTGGCCGAGTTCGGGTAGGTGTGATGGTTGTTATGCAGCTCTTCGCCGCCGATCAGGATGCCCCATGGCACCAGATTGGTCGCCGCGTCACGGCATTCGAAATTACGGTAGCCCACGGCATGACCAAGACCATTGACGACGCCTGCGGCCCAGAAGGGAATCCACATCATCTGTATCGCCCAGACGGTGATGCCGATCACGCCGAACAACGCGAGGTCGATCACCGCCATTATCGAGATCCCGAGGAGAGGGAAACGAGTGTACAAGTGGCGTTCGATCCAGTCGTTCGGACAATTTTTGCCGTAGATGCGAAGTGTGTCCGGATTTTCCGCTTCAGCGCGATACAATTCGGCGCCTTTGCGCAGTACAGTAGACAGCCCTTTGATCACAGGACTGTGTGGATCATCGACGGTTTCGCATTTGGCGTGATGCTTGCGGTGAATGGCGGTCCACTCACGGGTGTTCTGGGCAGTGCTCAACCACAGCCAGAAACGGAAAAAGTGTTTGAGCCCAGCGTTGAGTTCCAACGAACGATGGGCGGAGTAGCGATGTAGATAAACCGTGACGCCGACAATGGTCACATGGGTCATCAACAGGATGGCTACCACCAGTTGCCAAACTGATAAATCAAGAAGACCGTTGTTCCACATAAAATGTGTTGCCCTCAAAAATGCTCGATGAATATAAAAGCAGCAGCAGGCATTATCACTGACTCAGCTGATAAAACCAGTCGCACTTTTAGATAAGAGTCGCCGGATGTTTCTACTCTATAATCCGCGCCTTTCGTAAGGTTTTTTTTAATTTTATGTCACTTTCTTCTCGCAATGCGCTGCGGACGGCCCTGCTCTACGCGCTGGTGTCGGCTTTGTGGCTTGAGATCAGCAATGCCTCGCTTCGGCATCTGATCCAGGATCAGGCTAGTTTCGACCAATGGCAGTTGGTAAATGCCTATGCATGGCTGATTTTCAGCGCCGTGCTGATTTTTTTCGCCCGCACCCGGCTCCTCGGCTGCATGGCCGCCGCTGCCCGAGCCGGGCTGAAAAAGCAGGACCAGGAGCGCTTGAGCCAAGCGGAGGCGGTGTTCGATTGCACGTGCGAAGGCGTCGTGGTCACTGACAAGCAGGGTTTGATCGTGCATGTGAACCGGGCCTTCATGGAAATTACCGGTTACCAGGCAAACGAAGTGCTCGGACTTAACCCGAAAAAATTCAAGTCTGGCCGCCACGGACCTGAATTTTACCAGACCATGTTTCAGGCGTTGAACGCCAGCGGTCAATGGAGCGGTGAGATCTGGAACCGTCGTAAAAACGGCGAGATTTTTCCGCAATGGCAAAGCATCCGCGTCATCAAGGATGAGAACAGTGAAATCAGCCATTATGTGGCGGTATTTTCGGACATCTCCGCCATCAAGCGTTCGCAGCGCGAACTGGTGCACCTGGCGCACTTCGATCCGCTGACCAGTCTGCCTAATCGTCTATTGTTTACCGACCGTACCGAGCAAGCTCTGGAGCATGCCCAGGCCAACAAGCGTGGCTGTGCGTTATTGCTGATCGATCTGGATCACTTCAAGAACATCAACGACAGTCTTGGGCATAACGTTGGCGATCAGGTGCTCAAAATTGTGGCTGAGCGCCTGAATACATTGCTCGGCAACGGCATCACCCTGGCTCGGCTCGGGGGGGATGAGTTCGCCGTGTTGGCAGAAAACTGCCAGCAGGTGGCACAGGCCGCAGAACTGGCTCAAAGAGTCATCGAGGGTTTGAAGAAACCGTTCGTGTTCGAGGGCCATCAGCTGTTTATCAGCGCAAGCGTGGGCATCAGCCTGTTCCCCAGTGATGCCCTGAATGCCGAGCAACTGCTGCGCAACGCGGATTCGGCGTTATTCAAGGCTAAAAGCGAAGGCCGCGAAGGGTATGCCTTGTATACCGAAGAGCTGACCGCGCATGCGCAGCAGCGGGTCGAATTGGCCAGTGAGCTCCGTCGCGCCATAGCGCACGAGGAGTTGCGGGTGTTTTATCAGCCGATACATGACCTTTCCAGCGGCCGTATGTCCGGGGTCGAAGCGCTGGTCCGCTGGCAGCATCCTGAACGGGGGCTGGTGTCCCCGGGCGACTTTATTCCGGTTGCCGAACAAAGTGGCTTGATCGCCGATATCGACATTTGGGTGCTCAAGCACGCCTGCCAGCAGATGAGTGATTGGCGCAAAGCCGGGGTCGGCCTTGAATTTGTCGCGGTGAATGTTTCTAGTCGGATGTTTGGTCGCAGCGATATGTATCAGCACGTCGCGCAGGCTCTTCGCGACACGGGGCTTGATTCGCGTTTTCTGGAACTGGAGGTCACTGAAAGTGCGGTGATGGAAGATCCGGACATGGCCATCGAGCAACTGCATCGCCTGCGCGAGTTGGGCCTGCGACTGGCCATTGATGACTTTGGCACGGGCTATTCATCGTTGCTGCGGCTCAAACGCATGCCGGTGCAGAAACTGAAAATCGATCAGGGCTTTATCGCCGGTTTGCCCCATGACGAGGATGATGTCGCCATCGTTCGAGTGATCATCGCGCTTGCGCAAACGTTGGGAATGCAGGTGCTGGCCGAAGGCATCGAGCGTCCCGATCAGGCGAGTTTCCTGCTGGAAAACCATTGCGAGCAGGGCCAGGGCTACTGGTTTGGCCGTCCACAGCCGGCTGAAAAGCTGGATTTACACCATGTGGTGACGTTGTCCTGAGCACCCGAATGTCACGTTGCTGGAAACGCGCAATACGTTTCCTTGCCAGGAAATATCTCTAAATTCTTTTTGGTTATATCTGCATTCTTAAATAGTCTTTTTAAGAATAACTGCGCCTCTCTAAGATTACCTCCACGCCACAAGCAGTTGCCCGCGAATCGCTACTGCAGGCACCTCTTATCAAGGAGAAGAATCATGAGCGCATCTCTACGCAGTGTTGACGGCCAGGACGAAGCAAGCATCCTGCGCGAAATTCAGAGTGCGTTGCGCGACCTGCGCTTCGGCGCAGTGGAAATCACTGTGCATAACGCGCAAGTGGTTCAGATCGAACGCAAAGAAAAATTCCGCCTACAGACCCCGAGCAACAAGACCAGTTGACCTGCGGATCCAGGCGTCCGCCAGCTCCCACAGGGAGATGAGTTCGACCCATCAAGCAAAAGCCAACAATCAAAGAATTGTCCAGGAGCTTCACCATGTCTATTCGTCGCTTTGCCTTGGCCGCGCTCGCCAGCGCTGTTTTTGCAGGTTCCGCCGTTGCCAAGGACATTGAGCTGCTGAATGTGTCCTACGACCCGACGCGCGAGCTGTACCAGGATTACAACGCTGAGTTCATCAGTTTCTGGAAGAAGACCCACGCTGACGATACTGTGAAAATTCAGCAATCCCATGGTGGTTCAGGCAAGCAGGGGCGTGCGGTGATCGACGGTCTGCGCGCGGATGTGGTGACTTTGGCCCTGGCTGGCGACATCGACGAAATTGCGAAAATCGGCAAAACCTTGCCCGAGAACTGGCAAACCCGCCTGCCGGATGCCAGCACGCCATACACTTCAACCATCGTGTTCCTGGTACGCAAGGGCAACCCTAAAGGCATCAAAGACTGGGGCGACTTGATCAAGAATGACGTGTCGGTCATCACCCCTAACCCGAAAACCTCTGGCGGCGCACGCTGGAACTTCCTTGCCGCGTGGGCTTATGGTCTGAAGGCCGGTGGTAGCGAAGCCAAGGCGCGGGAATACGTGCAGGCCTTGTTCAAGCATGTGCCGGTTCTCGACACGGGCGCTCGCGGTTCAACCATTACCTTCGTCAATAGTGGTCAGGGTGACGTGTTGCTGGCATGGGAAAACGAAGCGTTCCTGGCACTGAAAGAAGACGGTGGCGCTGACAAGTTCGACATCGTCGTACCTTCGCTGTCGATTCTGGCCGAGCCGCCGGTATCGATTGTCGACAAGAACGTCGACAAGAAAGGCACCCGTGAAATTGCCACTGCTTACCTGGAGCATCTGTACAGCCCGGCCGGTCAGGAAATTGCCGCAAAAAACTTCTACCGCCCACGTAACGCAGAAGTGGCGGCCAAATATGCCAGGCAATTCCCTAAACTGGACCTGGTGACTATCGACAAAGACTTCGGTGGCTGGAAAACTGCGCAACCGAAATTCTTCAATGATGGCGGCGTGTTCGACCAGATTTACCAGGCGCAATAGCCTGTGCAGCGCTACGTTGAAAAGCGTATCGCCTAGTTTGGCCTTTAGCCCGGATTCATTTCCGGGCTTCGTGCGTTAACCAAGGACTTTTATGTCGCGTCGTATTTCCCCCGTCATACCCGGCTTCGGGCTGACGCTGGGCTACACCTTGGTGTACCTCAGCTTGATTGTGTTGATCCCGCTGGCTGCCATGTTCATCCATGCTGCCCAGCTGACGTGGGATCAATTCTGGGCCATCGTCACTGCCCCGCGTGTGGTTGCCGCCTTGAAGCTGAGTTTTGGCACCGCATTTTATGCCGCCATCATCAATGGCGTGATTGGCACACTGCTGGCCTGGGTGCTGGTGCGTTAC
Organism: Pseudomonas sp. 5C2; assembly: GCF_034314155.1. Lineage (NCBI taxonomy): Bacteria > Pseudomonadati > Pseudomonadota > Gammaproteobacteria > Pseudomonadales > Pseudomonadaceae > Pseudomonas > Pseudomonas sp. 5C2. Next base: position 1,240,723 of record NZ_JAVIWH010000003.1, read on the forward strand.
ACCTTCCCCGGGCGCAAGATCATCGATGCGATGATCGACCTGCCGTTCGCGCTGCCGACTGCTGTTGCCGGTATCGCCCTGACGGCGCTGTATACGCCGACAGGCCTGGTAGGGCAGTTCGCCGCCGACCTGGGCTTCAAGATTGCTTACACCCCGCTTGGCATCACCCTCGCCCTGACCTTTGTCACGCTGCCGTTTGTGGTGCGCACGGTGCAGCCGGTGTTGGCCGATATCCCGCGTGAAGTCGAAGAGGCCGCCGCCTGCCTGGGCGCGAGGCCGTTGCAGGTGTTCCGCTATATTCTGGTGCCGGCCCTGCTTCCCGCATGGCTGACCGGGTTCGCCCTGGCCTTTGCGCGTGGCGTCGGCGAGTACGGATCGGTGATTTTCATTGCCGGCAACATGCCGATGAAAACCGAGATCCTGCCGCTGCTGATCATGGTCAAGCTCGATCAATACGATTACACCGGCGCCACTGCCATTGGCGTGATGATGCTGATGGTTTCTTTCGTCCTGCTGCTGCTGATCAACTTGTTGCAGCGTCGCATCGAAACCCCATCCTAAGGAGGCGCGTATGTCTTACTCAACTGTTTCTGCTGCCGCCTCCGCCAACGCTGCCCGTCGTGGCAGCGCAGTGTCTCGAAGGATTCTGATCGGTCTTGGCTGGCTGGTTTTTATCCTGTTTCTGGGGCTGCCGTTGTTCATTGTGGTCTCTCAAGGCCTGAAAAACGGACTGGGTGCGTTCTTCACCGCGATCTTCGAGCCGGACGCATTGTCGGCGCTCAAACTCACCGTGATCGCCGTGCTGATTTCGGTACCGCTCAATGTCGTGTTCGGCGTCAGCGCTGCCTGGTGCGTGAGCAAGTATTCGTTCCGTGGCAAAAGTATGCTGGTGACCCTGATCGACTTGCCGTTTTCGGTGTCACCGGTAATCGCCGGTCTGGTCTACGTCCTGATGTTCGGCGCTCAAGGCTTGTTCGGGCCTTGGCTACAGGATCACGACATCCAGATCGTGTTTGCCTTGCCGGGTATCGTGCTGGCGACTATTTTCGTGACCGTGCCGTTTGTTGCTCGCGAGCTGATCCCGTTGATGCAGGAGCAAGGCACGCAGGAAGAAGAGGCGGCGCGGCTGTTGGGGGCCAACGGCTGGCAGATGTTCTGGCACGTCACGGTCCCGAACATCAAGTGGGGTTTGATCTACGGCGTGGTGCTGTGTACCGCGCGGGCCATGGGTGAGTTCGGCGCGGTCTCGGTGGTTTCCGGGCACATTCGCGGCGTCACCAACACCCTGCCGTTGCACGTTGAGATCCTTTATAACGAATACAACCACGTTGCAGCGTTTGCCGTGGCGAGCCTGTTGCTGATCCTGGCGCTGTTCATCCTGCTGCTCAAGCAGTGGAGCGAGTCGCGCATTACCCGTCTGCGCCAAAGTGCGGCGGAGGAATAATTCATGTCGATCGAAGTCCGTAACGTCAGCAAGCGTTTCAACGCCTTCCAGGCCCTGAACTCCATCAATCTGGACATTCAAAGCGGTGAGCTGGTGGCCCTGCTGGGCCCGTCAGGCTGTGGCAAAACCACCTTGCTGCGTATTATTGCCGGCCTGGAAACCCCTGATGAGGGCAGCATCGTTTTCCACGGAGAAGACGTCTCCGGGCACGATGTGCGTGATCGCAATGTCGGGTTCGTGTTCCAGCACTACGCACTGTTTCGCCACATGACGGTGTTCGACAACGTCGCGTTCGGTTTGCGCATGAAACCGAAGAACCAGCGTCCGACCGAAAGTCAGATTGCGGTCAAGGTTCATGAACTGCTGAACATGGTGCAGCTCGATTGGTTGTCGGACCGTTATCCGGAACAGTTGTCCGGCGGTCAGCGTCAGCGTATCGCGCTGGCCCGTGCGTTGGCGGTCGAGCCTAAAGTGCTGCTGCTTGATGAACCGTTCGGCGCGCTGGATGCCAAGGTCCGTAAAGAGCTGCGCCGCTGGCTGGCGCGCCTGCACGAAGACATCAACCTGACCTCGGTCTTCGTGACCCACGACCAGGAAGAAGCCATGGAAGTGGCAGACCGCATCGTGGTGATGGACAAGGGCGTGATCGAGCAGATCGGTTCACCGGGCGAGGTGTATGAAAACCCGGCCAGCGACTTCGTTTACCACTTCCTGGGTGACTCCAACCGTCTGCACCTGGGCGACGATAACCACGTGCTGTTCCGCCCGCATGAGGTGTCGTTGTCGCGGCATGAACTGGAAGACCACCACGCGGCCGAAGTGCGTGATATCCGGCCGCTGGGCGCCACCACTCGTGTGACCTTGAAGGTCGAAGGTCAAAGCGAACTGATCGAAGCCGAAGTGGTGAAAGACCACGACAGCCTGATCGGTCTGACGCGTGGCGACACCTTGTTCTTCAAGCCGAAGGTCTGGCAGAAACTGGCGGGTAGCTGATCTTTTTGACGCGGCGTGTTCGGCACGCCGCGTCAAACCATTCGCCTGTGCAGGCTGTGTGGAGCTAATGGCGTTGATCAAACCAGCGCTTTCTTCCCGCGAATACCGGTAGGTCCGACACGCTCTTCCATGGCGTGCTTGAGTGACTGTCGCAGCCCCAGCAAAAATGCCACTTCGGCCACCACGAACAGTGGCCCGACGATCAGCCCCGACACATCGTCAACGAACGCCGGTTTACGCCCTTCGTAAAAATGGCCGACAAATTGAATCGCCCAACCGACGACAAACAAACCGACGCCGCTGCTCAGCCAGACCAGCGTCGACTGCACGGCGAGCGTGTGTCCTGTCCAAAGGGATAGGCCGAGCAGGGCGCCCATCACCACACCTAACCGCATGTCCAGGCGCAAATAGAACCCTGTAGACGCCAGCGCCAGCAGGGTTGCGGGCGAAAGCCATACGCCGCTCATCACTGCGCCGGGGCGCGAAAGGAGCACGGCCACCGCAATGACAATCAGCGGAATGCCGATAAAGTGGCTGACGATGTTGCGTGTGTCGCGATGGTAGGCGGCGTATTGACTGAGATGATCAACGAGGTTTTTCATTGTTATTCCTCCTGTGGAACGATGATCATGCCTCGGGATTTGAAAGGGCTTTGTCTGTTACCCGACAAAGTCTGCAATTAAGGAGTTCATATGAGCGGAGCTGTATGGCGGACCCGACTGCTGACCGGCTACTGGTTCAGCAATCTGCCGGCTGGTTTACAGGATAGCTTGCTCAATGCCGCGAAAACGCGACGCCTGACGCCAGGTAAGCCGTTGTTCCGGCGCGGCGATCCGCCGTGTGGGTTGTATGCGGTGCTCGAAGGCGCGATTCGTATTGGCTCGGTCAGCGAGCAAGGCAAGCAGACGTTGCTGTCGCGGATCGAGCTGCCTTACTGGTTTGGCGAGGTGTCGTTGTTCGATGGCCTGCCGCGCACCCATGACGCATTTTCCGAAGCCCACAGCATTCTGTTGCAGGTCCCGCAGTCGGCGCTGGTGACTCTGCTGGAAAAAGAGCCTCAGTATTGGCGCCATTTCGCCTTGTTGATGAGTCAGAAACTACGCCTGACGTTCGTTCATCTCGAGCAGCAAAGCTTGTTGCCTGCCGCCGCGCGCGTGGCCTGTCGCTTACTGTTGATCGCCGAAGGGTATGGCGAGATCAATCGCTCGCGAGAGGTGATCGAGCTGCCTCAGGAGCCGTTGGCGCAAATGCTGTCGATGTCTCGCCAGACCATCAACAAAATCCTCAACGATTTTCAGGCTCAGGGTGTCCTGGACATCAGTTATGGCGAAATCAGGATTCTTGACCTGGATAAACTGCGTGCGGCGGCCTCGCAATCAGCCTAGCCTAGACGCACGATAAATGAGGTGCACCATGCGTTTGCTGTTAGTGGAAAACGATCTCAGTACCGCCAATCAGTTGGCCAAGGGGCTTGGCGAGTCGGGGTTTAGGGTCGACGTCGCGGATAACGGCCTGTCCGGCCGCCATTTCGTCGAAGAGAATGCCTACGACCTGATCATTCTCGATGCCATGTTGCCTGGCCTGAATGGCTGGCAACTGCTGCAACTGGTCCGTCAGCGCGGCAATACGCCCGTGTTGTTCCTGACCGCCCGCGATACCATGGAAGACCGGCTGCGCGGGCTGGAACTGGGTGCCGATGATTACCTGCTCAAGCCCTTTACCCTTGAGGAACTGTTGGTCCGGGTTCGGACCTTGCTGCGGCGTGGGCCAACCGGTACTGCCGACAGCTACTCTATTGCCGATCTGGAAATCGACGTACCACTCCAGCGCGTTAGTCGTGGCGGGCAACGGATCTCGTTGAGCGATCAGGAGTTCGAACTGCTGCAGTTGCTGGTCAGCCGTCAGGGTGATGTCATTTCACGCGCGCTGATCGCTTCGCAGGTGTTCAACAATGACATGGACAAGGTCGAAATCGCCATCCATCGCCTGCGCTCTAAAATCGATGAGCGCTACTTGCCGAAACTGATTCATACCGTGGGTGTTGTGGGCTATCAGTTGGAGGTGCTGGAAGGCTGATTGAGCTCTGTTGGCTGACTCCAACATGCACTATAGGCAGCTTTCTGCCCGGTAACGTTTCTGTCACAGCGTTTGGATAAGCTCGAATTGTAAGTTTTTTATGGGCCGCTCCTTAGGCAGGGGGCGGTCCTTTTTTTTGCCTGCCGAATCTATAATTCTTATATTCTTTTAAGGTCTTAATAAATAGCTTATTATTCCTTAACGAATATATGCCGCGTCCTTATACTTTGCCCATGAACGCAAACAGGCAGGAGGCGCACCCCATGCGTAATGAGTCGATCCGCTATCTGATCGTGCCAGGCTGGCAAGGGTCGCCTGACGACCATTGGCAAACGCATTGGCAGAACAGTTTGCCCAACAGCGCGCGCGTGGAGCAGGCCGACTGGCTCAAACCGCGGCGCGAGGATTGGGTCGGTGAATTGCAGCGCGCGATTGCCGCTGACAGCACGCCGGTGATCCTGATCGCTCATAGCCTGGGGTGCATCACCGTTGCCCATTGGGCCGAACTCGCGCCTTTGCAGTCGCTGCGTCAGGTGCGCGGAGCCTTGCTCGTGGCGCCGGCTGACGTTGAACGGCCGAACTGCTCGCCTGCGTTACGTAATTTCGCACCGATTCCTGGGCACCTGCTGCCGTTTCCGACCCAAGTGGTCAGCTCGGATAACGACACGGCGGTCAGTACTCAGCGCGCGCTAGAGCTGGCTCATAACTGGGGTGCAGAAACAGGCATTCTCAGGGGGGCGGGGCACATCAATGTGAAGTCCGGCCATCAGCGCTGGGAGCAGGGCTTCGCCTATCTGTACCGCCTGCAAAACCGAATGGAACACCACGCTCGGCGTCGCGCTTGAATTCAATCGGCGCGGCAGACGCCGCGCTTTACTCATCGCCCTCAATAATTTTCACGCCGGACCCTCGGGCCCTATTGTCTATTTTTAACGCGTGAGTCGTCGCAAGGGCTCAGGCGGGAGTTTGCCATGAGCCTTCACGAAACCTTTGGTCAGCCGTTATTGACCTTCCCCGATGCGGAAAAAAGCCCGCTGAGCATTCGCGCCAAAGCGCTGGTGTTCGTCGACCCGCGCTCGCGTCAGTTGCGCGAAGAGCTGGAGCAACTGGCACCGCGCTCGTTACCGGTGCTGATCCGTGGCGAAACCGGCAGCGGCAAGGAACTGCTGGCCCGGCATATCCATCGCGCCAGCGACCGTGGGGGCTTATTCGTGTCAGTGAACTGCGGAGCGATCAGCCCGACGTACGCCGATGCCGAGCTGTTCGGCTATGCCGCCGGCGCTCACAGCAGCTCCGCCAGCAGTCGTGCGGGATGGTTCGGTTCGGCCAATGGCGGGACCTTGTACCTGGATGAAATCGGCGATTTGCCGCTGCCGATACAGATCAAGCTGTTGGCGGCGCTGGAGAACCATGAAGTGACCCGCGTTGGCGCCCAGCAACCCAGCCCGGTGGACGTGCGTCTGGTGGCCGCCACCAGCATCGATCTGGCGCAGGCGGTGGCCGTCGGTAAATTTAACGAGCGGCTTTATCACTACCTCAGCGAAGGTCGACTGGACCTGCCTGCGTTACGCGAGCGAGTGGGTGACATCATGTCTTTGGCCGAATATTTTCTCGGCATTTACAGCCAGCGTTTGGGCTTGCCGGTGCCACTGATCAGTGAAACTGCGCAACAGGTATTGGAGCGGCACAGTTGGCCGGGCAATACTCGCGAGCTGGAGAACGTTATTCATTTCGCGCTGTTGGTCAGCAGTGGCGATGAAATTTTGCCCGAACACCTTAATCTGCCCGACAGCGCGAATCCTCTGGCGCAGATCGAGCAGCAAGCGGAGCACTTGCTCGCTTTCGCGCATCCCGGGCAACTGTCGGAATTGCAGCGATTGCTGGAGCGCCTGAGCCAACGCGTGTCGCAAACCCCACGTTAGACGCTGTGTTTCGCGGAGAGAGTGGCGCTTAATGCTAGTCAGCACAAAAAAGCATAACCATTGGCGTAAAAAGTATTGTCATGGAATAAGAAATATCGGTAATGTCCATTTCACGCCGCTGAGTCATAAGGTTCAACCGATGATCAGCGGCAACTCACTGATAAGCCGTCGTTTGTGACGACCGCGACTTTCACTAAGGACACCGCATGAAAAAGACGTTGTTGTTGACCGCCCTCGCTGCTGCGCTTTCGATTGGCCTGGCCCACGCCGGTGAAAAACTGGTCGTCGGCGCTACGCCTGTTCCGCACGCCGAGATTCTTGAGTTGATCAAGCCTGAGCTGGCAAAAGAAGACGTGGACCTGGAAATCAAAGTCTTCAACGACTACGTGCAGCCGAACCTGCAGGTTTTCCAGAAGAAGCTCGATGCCAACTACTTCCAGACCAAGCCGTACCTGGATGGCTTCAACAAAGGCAAGAAGGCTGATCTGGTTACCGTCGTCGGCGTTCACGTCGAACCGTTCGGTGGCTACTCGTCCAAGTACAAATCCCTGGCTGACCTGCCGGACGGCGCAACTGTTGCCATTCCAAACGAAGGCAGCAACGCTGGCCGTGCACTGCTGCTGTTGGAGAAAGCCGGTCTGATCACCCTGAACGACCCGACTGACGCACTGGCAACGGTAAAGGACGTCAAGACCAACCCCAAGAACCTGAAGTTCAAGGAGCTGGAGTCGGCCATGTTGGCGCGCGCTTACAATCAGGTTGATCTGGACATGATCAACACCAACTATGCGTTGGAAGCCAAGCTCAACCCGAAGAAGGATGCACTGATTCTCGAAGGCGCTGATTCGCCTTACGTGAACTTCCTGGTGGCGCGTCCAGACAACGCCCACAGCGATGCAATCCAGAAACTGGCCAAGGCGCTGACCAGCCCTGAAGTCAAAGCATTCATTGCCAAGAAGTACGACGGCGCGGTACTGCCGGCGTTCTGATCTGAATTCAAGCGTTAACGTTTTTTACGCCGGCGGCTTTCATTAGCGTCGGCGTTTTTGCGTTTGGAACTGACCTGCCCGGCGGATCGCTAGTGTGTTCAGTGATATCTATATTCCCCAACGGTATTTAAATTAAGTTTCTTATACCTATAAAGTTCTGACTCTTGTTACCCAGCACACCCGGAGTCGGAGTTCTCATGCCAGCAGCCTCCCAAGCGTCCTCATCTGTATACATAGCCGATCAAGCATTCGACATACGCTCGTTCGCCGAAAAAGTGGGTGCGGAAATCATCGGCCTGGATCTGTCCCGGCCTCTCAGCGATGCGGACTTCGCCCGTGTCCATCAGGCGCACCTGGACTACCACGTCGTGGTGTTTCGCGATCAACACATCACCCCGCAGCAGCAGATTGATTTCAGTCGGCGTTTCGGCATCCTGCAAATCCATGTACTCAAGCAGTTCCTGCTAAAAAACCATCCGGAAATTCTTATCGTTTCGAACATCGTCGAGGACGGTCAGCCGATTGGCTTGGGCGATGCCGGCAAGTATTGGCACTCGGACCTGTCCTACAAGGAACTGCCGAGCCTCGGTTCGATGCTGCACGCCCAGGAGCTGCCTGACGAAGGTGGTGACACGTTGTTCGCCAATCTGCACGTTGCCTGGGATACGTTGCCGCACGCCCTGCGTGAGGCGGTCGAAGGCCTCTCGGCGGTGCATTCCTACACCTCGCGCTACAGCGACGGCAAAAATGCCGCCAACTGGCGCCCGGCGCTGACGTCGGAGCAGCTTGCACAAGTGGCTGAAGTGACTCACCCGATTGTGCGCACCCATCCAGAAACCGGGCGCAAGGCGTTGTTCGTCAGCGAAGGATTCACCACGCGCATCGTCGGCCTGCCGGAAGACGAAAGTCGCCAGTTGCTGGATCAACTCTATGCCCACAGCGTGCGTCCAGAGCATGTCTATCGGCACCAATGGCAGCCCCATGATCTGGTGTTCTGGGACAACCGCTCGCTGATCCATTTGGCTGCGGGTTGCCCCACTGAACTGCGCCGCAAGCTGTTCCGTACCACGATTCAAGGTGATGCGCCGTTCTGATCGAGGGAGTTGTTTCATGAACGCTGTTTTGCAGGACCACACGGCCAGCGATAGTTTTATCGCACACAAGGTCAATCAGCAGACGGCTGAGCCCTTGTTGCACGTCCAGGGCGTGAGCCTGGAGTACCGCACCCCCGAGCGGGTGGTGCGGGCGACTCATCAAGTGAGTTTTGAAATCGACCCTGCGGATCGCTTCGTGCTGCTGGGGCCCTCGGGCTGCGGCAAATCCACCTTGCTCAAAGCTGTGGCCGGCTTCATTCAGCCCAGTGAAGGGCAGATCCGTCTGGCGGGCGTGCAAATCAAAGAACCTGGCCCGGACCGGATAGTGGTGTTCCAGGAGTTCGATCAGTTGCCTCCCTGGAAAACCGTGATCCAGAACGTGATTTTCCCGTTGGTGGCGTCTCGCACTCTCAAGCGTCGCGAGGCCGAAGAGCGTGCGCGTTACTACCTGGACAAAGTCGGCTTGAGCGCGTTTGCCGACGCCTACCCGCACACCTTGTCCGGCGGTATGAAAGCGCGGGTGGCGATTGCTCGCGCCTTGGCCATGCAGCCAAAAATCCTGTTGATGGACGAACCCTTTGCCGCCCTCGATGCACTGACCCGACGCAAGATGCAGGAAGAACTCCTGGCGCTGTGGGACGAGGTGCGTTTCACCTTGTTGTTCGTCACCCACTCCATCGAAGAAGCGCTGGTGGTCGGTAACCGAATTTTGCTGCTTTCGCCCCATCCAGGCCGCGTTCGGGCTGAAATCAACAGCCATCAATACGACCTGAACAGCCTCGGCGGTGCCGGTTTTCAAAACACCGCGCAACGCATTCATCGCCTGTTGTTCGATGAGGGTGGGACCGAACCGGTGGACCGCGAACTGAGCTTCCAGGATGTGCGCATAGCGTACTGACCATGACCCCGTCTCCCAGAAAAACGCTAACCCCTGTAGGAGCTGACTTGTCTGCGAAAGGCTGGGGTCGCGTCCGCCCCGGAGGACCTTCATACGGGGATGAATCCAGCCATTTTGCGACTGCTGCGCAGCCGATTCGCAGACAAGTCAGCTCCTACCTGGACATGATCCACCAAGAGAATTCGAGCATGAGCATCCGAGAGGAATACGAAATCACGCTGACGCCTTTTACTCAGGCGGCACTGGCGCGTGATATCCCGCTGACGCAACGTATCTGGCAACTGAGCTGGGTGCGCAAAAGCGTGATCCTGATCGCCCTGGCGGTGATCTGGGAACTGGCTGCGCGTGTGCAAAACAATGACCTGCTGCTGCCGAGTTTTTTGCAGACCGCCGCTGCTTTCTACGACGGCATCATCACCGGTGAGTTGCTGAACAAGGTCTGGATTTCCCTGACCGTGCTGGTCAAGGGCTACCTGATCGGGATCATCCTTGCGTTCGGCTTGACGACGCTGGCGGTATCAACGCAATTGGGCCGCGACCTGCTCAGCACGCTGACCGCGATGCTCAACCCGTTGCCTGCGATTGCCTTGCTGCCGTTGTCGCTGCTGTGGTTTGGCCTAGGCGAGAACAGCCTGATTTTCGTGCTGGTGCATTCGGTGCTGTGGGCGCTGGCACTGAATACGTATGCGGGCTTTCTCGGTGTCTCGGAAACCCAGCGCATGGCCGGGCGTAACTATGGCCTCAAGGGGCTGCGCTTCGTCTGGTTCATTCTGATCCCTGCCGCGCTGCCATCGATTCTGGCCGGGCTGAAAATTGGCTGGGCCTTCGCCTGGCGCACGTTGATCGCCGCAGAGCTGGTGTTTGGTGCGTCGTCGGGTAAAGGCGGGTTGGGTTGGTACATCTTTCAGAATCGCAACGAGCTGTATACCGACAAAGTATTCGCCGGGTTGGCCGCCGTTATTTTGATCGGCTTGCTGGTGGAAAACCTGCTGTTCAACAACATCGAACGCCTGACCGTAAAACGCTGGGGCATGCAGCGCTGACAACACGCGTAACCTTCTTATCTGCATTGCGAGGATCACATGGCCACTTCTTTCAAGCGTCCGGCGCTGACAGCACTTGCGACGGCATTCGGTTTATTCGGGGCACTCCTGAGCAGCGGCGTGCAAGCAGAAGGCAAGATCAGCATCGCCCAACAATTCGGTATCGGTTACCTGATTCTCGACGTGGTGCGCGATCAGCAATTGATCGAGAAACACGGTAAACAGCAGGGCCTGGACATCAAGGTCGACTGGAACAGCATCTCGGGATCTACGGCCATGAACGAAGCATTGCTGGCCGGTGCGCTGGATGTGGTCTCGGCCGGGGTTCCTCCGATGTTGACCCTCTGGGATCGCACCAAGGGCAAACAGAACGTCAAGGCCATCGCTTCGCTGGGTTCGATGCCTAACTACCTGCTTAGCAACAACCCGGACGTGAAGAGCTTGAAAGACTTCACTGACAAGGACCGTATCGCCGTGCCTGCCGCAGGTGTCGGCTTCCAGTCACGCACGTTGCAGATCGAAACGGCCAAACAGTTTGGCGATGCCGACTTCAAACGCTTCGATACGATCTCCGTCAGCCTGCCGCACCCGGATGCTACCTCGGCGTTGATCGCCGGCGGGTCTGAAATCAGTTCACACTTTTCCAGCCCGCCGTTCCAGTATCAGGAGCTGGAAAACCCGAAGGTGCATAAGGTGCTCAGCTCCTATGACGTGCTCGGCGGTCAGGCCACGTTCAACGTGCTCTACACCACTGAAAAATTTCACGACGAAAACCCCAAGACCTACAAAGCGTTCTATGACGCCCTGGCTGAAGCCGAGCACATCATCAAGGCCGACAAGCCTGCCGCTGCTCAGACCTACATTCGTGTGGAGCAATCGAAATTGCCATTGGCCTTCGTCGAGAAAATCGTCGCTGACCCGGAAATCGACTTCACCATCACCCCTCAGCGCACCTTTATCTACGCCAGCAAATTGCACGAACTGGGCGTGCTGAAAAACAAGGCTGATAGCTGGAAAGACTTCTTCTTCGAAGAAGCACATGGCGCGCCGGGAAGCTGATTTCTACTCATAGATGGTGGCTGCGATCTTTTAGGATCGGTACTACAGACAGTTTTTTTGTTTTCCACTAATTTCTGCTACTTCGAGTCAGTTGCCGATTTTCGGGCGCGCGGGGGCAGCATGTTTTACATGAACCGATGTTTGTATTCAGGGCTGCTGATCTGCGCCCTGTTAATGGCGCCATGGGCCGCCGCCGATACCTGGTTGGAAAACGACTATTGGCGAATAGAGATAGACCCGGCAACACTGGCGATTCGTGCCATTCCTGCCCGGGGTGCAGCAGTGCAAGCCTCCGCCGGAGTGGTTGCGCATCGGGTCAGCGCTCTGGATAAGCATGCGGAGCGCATCAACTGGCTGTGGGATGACGGTGCCTGGCAGCTCAGCGCAACGCTGGATCAGCGTGAACTCTCTCTGACTATTCAAGCCCGAGACCCCGGTGAGCTGGTTTTTCTCCGGCAACCCGGTCATGCGATGGGGAAGGGCTTGATATGGCCGCTTGCTGAAGGGCGTTACGTCCCGGCAGGTGATCCAGTGTGGCAGCGGTTCCTGCTGGATCAGGGCGAATTCAATACCACTCAGGACCTCAGCTTGCCGCTGTGGGGTATCGATCATGGCGGTTTCACCCTGAACTGGCTGATGACGAATCCCTACAATAACCGCCTGACATTGAGCGCCGAAGGCCTGGGGTTGGCGATTGCGGCCAGTCATGAATTCACCTCGCTGGCCCCGTTGACGCCGCTGACCTTTAGCCTATATTTGGGCGAAGCCGACCCGCTGGCTGGCGCCAAACGCTATCGACAGGGGCTGATTCAAGCTGGACGCTATGAAACCTTCAGCGACAAACTGCGGAAGACCCCAGAAGCCGCGAAGTTGCTGGGAGCCAGTCACATCTATTTATGGGGCAATGATTTACTCGGGCCGGATGATGTACGCAGTTGGCCGCGCTTGCTTGAACTACTGCGCGGCAAAGGAACATTGGCTACAGCGTTGCGCGGTTATCTTGATGCTGCAGCCACGCAGATGCTGGAAATCGCCCAGCCCCCGCTTAGCCGTTACCAACAGGCCACCCTGTTGAGCGGCCTTAATCAAGCCCTGAACACCAACGCGCGAGAAAGTTGGCAGGGGGCGGCCAGACCGGATATGCAGGCGTTGGCCAATCGCTACGGCGAACTGCGCGAGGAGTTCGCGAAGGCTTTCGTCACGGCGCTGACACCGCAGCCTGAGCGGTGGGGCAGCATCATGTCCGAGACGACGATCAAGCAACTCCAGGCCGCCAAGCTGACGCGTTTGTGGCTGGGAGTGGCCGAAGGTTGGGAAGGCGGCCTGTGGCATCCCGAGGCGATACGCGCCGGCGTACAGGCTGGCTATCTGATGGCCCCATACGACTCTTATCAAACGGCATTGTCGTCGACGGAAAACCCGGACTGGACTACCGCGCATCTGGGAAACGACGCCTATCGCGATTGCGCCATATTATTGAAGCGCGGCGAGTTCAAGAGTGGGTTCCAGCAGTCAGGACATTACACCGACCCGCGCTGCGTGCGGCCTTTACTTGAGGCTCGAATAAAGGCGATTCAGGCTAAAGCCGGGTTCAACAGTTGGTTCCTCGATGCCTACGCAACCAGCATGTTGTTCGACAGCTATCGTCCTGACGCCAGCATGACCCAAGCGCAAAATGCCGCTGGCAATATTGATGCCTCACGCTGGATCGCTGAAACCTTGAAGCTGGTCGCAGGCTCTGAAGACGGAAATGCTGTCACCGCCCAAGGCATCCTGTTCGCTCATGGTATGCAGACGCCGGTTATTGGTTGGGGCGATCCGGACCTCAGCAAAAACAAACAGTCACCGTACTATCTGGGTGACTGGTACCCACCAGAACAGCCGAGCGTATTCTTCAAGCAGGTTCCGATCAAAGAACCCTATCGAACCGTCCATTTCGATCCCGCTACGAGGCTCCCCCTGTATCAGGCGGTGTTCCATGGCTCGGTGATCACCACTCATCACTGGCTGTTCGACAACGTCAAGCTGAGTAACGTGAGAGCGGAGAACGAGTTGACACAACTGCTCTACAACGTGCCGCCGCTTTACCACCTGAGTGCTGACACGCTGAAGCATCGGTTGCCGCTGATTGAGCGCCAGAACGCTTTTTTCCAACCTTTGCACCAACGTTTGGGGACTCAGTCTTTGACGGAATTCCGCTGGCTGACGCCCGATCGGCAAGTTCAGCAGACCACGTTTACCGATGGCACGCGATTGGTGGCCAACTTTGATCGCCAGGTGCGGGAGGTCGTCGGCAAGCGCTTTGCCGGACAGTCTATTACAGCGTTTGAGGCGGACGGGCAGGTGACGGAATATCACGTTGACGGGAAGTTTGAAGGCTGAACAATTTGCTGCCACCGTCAGTCAGGGCATCTTCGAAGAAACGCTCTCCAACACGTTGTCTCCTGCAGGATTCAGGCATGACGCCGATCCGGGGCATTCCAATTATCTGTCGCCGAGTAAAGAACAACGGGGGCAGACTAAAGAGGGAAAAGGTGACCCCACAGGGCCACGTTGAATGTTTCGCCCATAAGTTAGCACCTGCAGGATCTGAAACACTCTGTAGGCGCTATCTTTTTGGCAATACTATTTATGTGGATATAACGTTTTCACCGGTCAATAGTTAACTTCAAAACTATCGAATTCGATCGCTGTGTAGCGGAAAACAGGTTCGCCCGCTTTATGATTGTAAATTTCTCGCTTTGGGGGGGACGCCGAGGAAGCGACGAGTTGGAAACCCGGCAGCAAGCCAACCGGCGGAGTAAATTCGTACTCCAGGCTTGTCCATTCACTGCGCGCAATCCCTGGTAATGGCATTAAATAAAACTCGTTTTCTATTCTCCCGGAAAGTAATAAGCCATAAAGTCCGATTTCGTCAGGACCTTTAAGGTCGGAAGCACGCACATTGAATTTCAAGGTGAATGTTTTCTGTGGGGAATTCTCCATTATCTGTTCGATCTGAACGCCTGGGCGCAACTTTATAGCCGCGTGGCCATTCAGCGGAGGGGCCCACTTGATAAGTGCTATATCCTGAGTTGTCCAATCGGCAAATTTTTTTGCGAAATCGCCGTTGAGCACGTGATTGCGAGGAACGGTACTGGTTGAAATGGGCATCGATTACGTCCTTGTTTAATGGCAGAGTGCGATTATTCCGCCGTCTAGCAACGGCGAGAACAAAATATAGAGTTTTTTGTTTTTATCAAATACTGTCAGAAGTAACAGGTTTCTAGAGTAATTAGCGATAACCCACTCACACTAAATATCGGTTGGTTACCACACGTTGGCTCCCCCCGGTGTCAGGCTAGTTGTCGCCTGAGCTGATTTATCAAAACGATAGATCGGGGGCGCCAAAGAGAGCTGTAATGTCGAGCTATTCACCTGAGCGTAAAGCGGCCCTTATCAACAAATTGCTGCCGCCTCAAAACATGTCCGTGGCCGAGTTGTCGCGTCAAGAAGGCATCTCTCAAGCCACCCTGTATGCTTGGCGAACCAAGCTCAAAGCAGGAGGCGCAGTGGTGCCCGGAGATAAAAGCAGTGCCGATAACTGGTCGGCTGAAGCCAAGTTCGCAGCGGTGTTGCACACGGCCACGTTGAGCGAGATCGAGCTTAGCGAATACTGTCGCAGCAAGGGTTTGTACCCCGAGCAAATCGGCGCTTGGCGACAGGCCTGCATCAGTGGCCAGCTAACAGCCCAGGCACAGCGCCAGGCCGAGCGAGAACAGGCGCGCGCCGACAAAAAACGCATCGCCGAGTTGGAGCGTGAACTGCGGCGCAAGGACAAGGCGCTCGCAGAAACCGCCGCGATTCTGGTGCTGCGAAAAAAGATGAATGCCTTCTGGGGAAACGACAGCGAGGACGTCTGACCTCGCTGCCAGAACGGCAACAACTCGTTGAACGTTTTAACCAAGCCGTTGCTTCTGGTGCACGCAAAACTATTGCCAGCGCGGAGATCGGGCTGTCGCTGCGCAGCCTGCAACGCTGGGCGCTGACGCCTGTGATGCAGGCCGACGTGCGCACCACCACGTCACGTCCGCGACCACTTAATGCCCTGAGTGAACAGGAGCGTTGCGCTATTTTAGAGGTCTGCAACAGTCCGCCATTCGTCAGCCTGCCGCCCAGCCAGATCGTCCCGATACTGGCCGATCAAGGTCGTTATCTGGCCTCAGAGGCAACCTTTTACCGCGTCCTGAAGGAAGCTGATCAGCAGCACCGACGTGGCCGCAGCCATGCACCGCACAAGCATGCTGCGCCGACAACTCACAGCGCAACCACAGCCAATAAGGTCTGGTCTTGGGACATCACCTACTTGCCATCGCCAGTGCGTGGGAAGTACTACTATCTGTATTTGATCGAGGACATCTACAGCCGAAAGGCCGTGGGCTGGGAAGTTTACGAGCAAGAAAGTGGCGAGCTGGCGGCCGAACTGATGCAGCGCACCGTGCTCACCGAACGCTGCGCCGGACGGCCCCTAGTGCTGCACTCGGACAACGGTGCACCGATGAAATCGGTGACGTTGCTGAGCAAACTGTACGAACTCGGCATCACCCCGTCACGCGGACGACCACGGGTGAGTAACGATAATCCCTACTCAGAATCGCTGTTTAGAACCCTGAAATATTGCCCGCAATGGCCTCCTGGTGGTTTTGCAGATTTGGACGCGGCACGCAGCTGGGTGCGCGATTTTATCCGCTGGTACAACCACCAACACCGCCACAGCCGCATCCGCTTCGTGACCCCGGCGCAGCGTCATCGAGGAGATGATCAAGAGATCTTGGCCAAGCGTCATGCCCTGTATCAGCAAGCTCGTAATCAACATCCACATCGCTGGTCAGGTGCGACACGCAATTGGCAGCCCATCGGCGCGGTCACACTCAATCCGGAAAGGGAGTTACCGACACTGAAAATAGCCGCATAAAACACAGCTGACGCGACAACTACCTTGCAAAACGCCGCTCCTCCAAAGATGGTGTTACCGACCAACTTTCTGTGGGAAGTCCTTCAAGCCTTGCGCCACACACTCGCCAGCCACGGCTGTTTCTCGCGGGGCAGTCCTTCGGGGCGGTAATAGTGTTCAAGCTCGGTGAAGCCCGCGTCATTGAGCAGTTCGCGCCAGGCTTCCAGGTCGTGATAGGAGCCATAACGGCTGCCGTTCCAGCCTTCCTGATTTTCGCCCCTTGGATTGGAGCTGAACAGCACGCCGCCCGGCTTCAGCGTTGCGTGCAGTTCGCGCAGGACCCGTGGCAGTTCCTGGCGGGGGACGTGGAACAACACTGCGTTGGCGAAGATCCCGTCGAAGCGCTCGGCCGGTAGATCGAGTTCGAGAAAGTTCTGCTGCAAGACCTCACAGCCGGTCTCGGCACGGGCCATGTCGGCGAAACGCTCGGCGCCGTCCAGACCCACCGCACTATGACCCATGGCGCTGAAGGTCTTCAGATCGCGTCCCGGTCCGCAGCCAAAATCCAGAATATGCCACGGCGCCTCGCCTTCGATATGTCGCAGCAGCGCGGCTATGTTCTGGCTGACGTCGTGGTCACGGGTGCCTTCGCGGAAGTCGTCAGCCACTTCGTTGTAGTGGCCGACGGTGGTGGCGGTGATTTTGGCGAGGTCCTGCGGGGCGAGTTTCATTGCGGGTCTGTCTGGGCGTGGGTAAGTGATGAATATACCCCCGCCCAGCCGTTGTTCAATCACTCAACGCTTGTTCAGCACCTGAGCCAGCCGATCACCGCCAAACTGAATCACTGCGACCAGCACCACTAACAAGGCAATCACAGTGAGCATCACCTGGCTGTCGAAGCGCTGATAACCGTAGCGGTAGGCGATGTCACCCAATCCACCTGCGCCGATAGCCCCGGCCATGGCCGACGAGTTGATCATCGTCACCAGTGTAATGGTGAAGCCGCCGACGATACCCGGCAACGCTTCGGGCAGCAGCACATGCCAGATGATGTGCCATCGGCGGCAGCCCATGGCTTGCGCGGCTTCGATCAGGCCATGGTCGACCTCTCGCAGGCTGACTTCAGCGATGCGCGCAAAAAACGGCGTCGCTGCGATGGTCAGCGGCACCACGGCCGCCCAGACGCCGTAGGTGGTGCCGACGATCAGCCGGGTGAACGGAATCAGCGCGACCATCAGGATCAGGAACGGAATCGAGCGGAACAGATTTACGAAGGCGCCCAGCACGCGATTCAGAGTGGGCGCTTCGTAGATTCCGCCTTTGGCGCTGGTGACCAGAATCACTGCCAGCGGAATGCCCAGCAGCAGGGCAATCAATGACGATACACCGACCATTAAAAACGTATCGATGACACCTTGAAGCAGTCGATCAAACCACATAACCCAATACCTCCGCGCGTTGCGCCAGTGTGCGGGCGCGATTGAGTAACTCGTCCAAGTCATGTGGCGAGTGGGCGACCTCGATCACCAGATGTCCCAGTGCGCGGCCCTGAATGCGCTCAACCCCACCCTGCAACAGGCTGATCCGCCCGCCAAGGGAATTGAACAGCGCGGCCAGGTCCGGCTCTTCGCCGCCAACGCCAGTGAAATGCACGTCCAGTACCACCGCAGCCGTGGGGTGCTGTGGCTCGGGGTTCAAGCGCGCTTGCACATCCTCGGGGAGCCCGTGTTGCAGCGGCGCCAGCAAGGTTTTGCTGACGTCGTGCCGAGGGTTGCCGAACACCTGCCACACAGGGCCGTGCTCGACGATTTGACCGTGTTCAAGCACCACCACCCGGTCGCAGATATCGCGGATGACCGCCATTTCATGGGTGATCAAAATGATGGTCAGGCCCAGCCGTTTATTGATCTCGCGTAGCAGACCGAGAATCGATTGCGTGGTCTCCGGGTCCAGCGCCGAGGTGGCTTCATCGCACAGCAGAATCGCCGGATCATGGACCAGGGCGCGGGCAATCCCCACGCGCTGTTTTTGTCCGCCCGACAGTTGTGCCGGGTAGGCCTTGTGCTTGTCTTGCAAACCGACCAGTTCCAGCAGTTCGGCGACTTTGCGCTGGCGCTGTTCACGTGGCACGCCGGCGACTTTGAGCGGCAGTTCGACGTTCTGCCACACGGTCTTGGCCGACATCAGGTTGAAGTGCTGAAAGATCATCCCGATACGCCGACGCAGCTGCACCAGATGGTCTTCGTCGAACTCGCTGATGTCCACCTGATCGATCAGCACCCGACCGCTGCTCGGGCGCTCCAGGCGGTTGATGGTCCGAATCAATGACGACTTGCCCGCGCCGCTGCGGCCGATGATGCCGAACACCTCACCGCGTTGAATCGCCAGGTTGATGTTCTGCAGTGCATCCACCGGCCCGTGCTGGCTGTCATAGGTTTTGCCCAGGTTGATAAAACGCACATGGGCCCGATTCAAGTCAGGGTGCAATTCCGAGGGCTGCTCGGCGTTGGGCGATTCATGCGGTAACGGGCGTTGGGCAGTCGCGTTCATGTTCAGCCTTCCCAGCCGGCTTGATAGAGTTTGCCATGGGCTTTATCCAGGGCGGCGCGAACAACGGGCGAGTGCTGGTATATGTCGACGAACTTGGCCAGACGCGGGTCATTTTTGTTCTCGGGCTTGATCACGAACTGGATCACGTATTCCTTATGATCTAGACCGTCGAACAGCAACGCGGAACCGGCATCGAAGGTTTTCGACAGGCGAATGTAGGCCGGGTAGCCCTGCACCAGATCAGCGTCATCGTAGGCGCGCACCAGTTGCACAGCCTCGACCTGAATCAGTTTGATTTTTTTCGGGTTGGCAACGATGTCTTCTTCGGTGGCCTTGTAGCCGACGCCAGGTTTGAGGGTGATCAGCCCGGCTTTGGCCAGCAGTTGCAGGCCGCGTCCGCTGTTGATCGGGTCGTTGGCGATGGCCACGGTGGCGCCAGTCGGCAGCTCATCGAGGCTTTTGTACTTCTTCGAATACAGCCCGACGTTGTTGATGATCCCGGACGCGTAAGGCACCAGATGGAAGCCCGCTGCGGCATTGGCATTTTCCAGGAACGGGACGTGCTGGAAGTAATTCACGTCGATATCGCCTGCCGCGAGGCTGACGTTCGGGGCGATCCAGTCGCTGAACTCCACCAGCTCTACCTTCAGGCCTTGCTTGCCGGCTTCTGCAACGGCCGCTTCCAGCGGGATGGCAAAGGCGGCGGTAGTGCCGACTTTGAGCGGTTTATCGTCGGCGTGGGCGTTGAGAGTGAAGAGCGCGAGGGCCAGGGTGATTATTGTTTTGGTCATGGCTGAAATCCTGGGCGTAATAAGGGCTGGAGTTGATGTTGTCTGACCGTGCGCAACAGTTGCATTGTTATTTCCCCGCATGTCGATACCCCGTCCCCGCATGCGACGCAGGTAAACGTGGGCCCTCGCGAAACAACTTCTCGCGCAGGGTGCCGCTGTCATAAGCGGTTTTGTAAGAACCACGGCGTTGCAGTTCCGGAATCACCAGATCGATGAAATCCGCATAGCTTTCCGGGGTCACGGTGCGGGTCAGGTTGAAACCGTCGAGGCCGGTTTCGGCGATCCAGGATTCCAGCTCGTCAGCGACCTGTTCCGGCGAGCCGACCAGGGTGAAGTAGCGCCCGCCCAGCGCGTGTTGATCGAGCAGTTTGCGGCGGGTCCAATCATTGTTTTTCAGGTTCTTGGTCGCCGACTGGATCGCGTTGCTTTTCACGTACTGGATCGGCTCGTCCAGTGTGTATTCCGCGAAGTCGATCCCGGTAGAGGCCGCAAAATGCGCAACGCCTGCTTCGGCGCTGGCGTATTCCAGATACTCCCGATGCTTGGCGCGGGCCAGTTCCTCGGTGGCGCCGACGATCACATTCAAGCCCATGAACACCTTGATGTCCTCGGGGTTACGCCCGGCGGCTTTGGCGCTGGCGCGAACCTTGTCCACTTGCTCGCGGGTCGCGACCTTGTTTTGTCCGCTGATAAAAACGCACTCGGCATGGCGCCCGGCGAACTGCAAACCGCGATCAGAAGTGCCTGCCTGAAACAACACCGGGGTGCGCTGCGGTGACGGTTCGCAGAGGTGATAACCCTCGACCTGGTAGAACTCGCCTTTGTGCCGAACCTTGTGCACTTTTTCGGGTTGGGCATAGATCCGTTGCTGGCGATCATTGATCACCGCGTCATCTTCCCAGCTGCCTTCCCAGAGTTTGTACAGCACCTCCAGGTATTCATCGGCCTGATCATAACGACGGTCGTGTTCGACCTGTTCGCTCAGGCCAATGGCCTTGGCTGCGCTGTCCAGATAACCGGTAACAATGTTCCAGCCCACGCGGCCACGGCTCAGGTGGTCGAGGGTCGACATGCGTCGGGCAAACAGATACGGCGCTTCATACGTGAGGTTGGCGGTCAGGCCGAACCCCAGATTTTTCGTGACCGCAGCCATGGCCGACAGCAGCATCAGCGGGTCGTTGACCGGCAACTGGATCGACTCTTTGAGCGTTACATCCACCGAGTTCTGATACACGTCGTACACGCCGGTGATATCGGCGATGAACAAGCCATCGAACAGGCCGCGCTCCAGCAGTTGCGCCAGCTCAGTCCAGTATTCGAGAGTCTTGTACTCGGTGGAGTTGTCCCTGGGATGCGTCCACAGGCCATGGTTGATATGGCCAATGCAGTTCATGTTGAACGCATTGAGGAGGATTTTTTTCTTCGTCATCAGAGGGTCCCCCGCAGTGGCGGGTTTGTATCATTGAGGTAGTAATTGCCGATGGCGTGATATTTCCAGCGCACCGGGTCGTGCAGGGTGTGCACGCGGGCGTTGCGCCAGTGACGGTCCAGGCCATGCTCGGCCAGCGTCGCCTGACTGCCAGCCAGCTCGAATAAGGTGCTGCCCGCTGCGAGAGAGATTTCGGTACTGATGGCGCGTGCTTCGGCCACCGCAATGGACGCGGCGGCGACGTTTTCAGCGGTGCTGTCGGCTTGGGCGCGATCAAGAAACTCACCGGCGCGTTCCAGCAGCGCTTCGGCCGCGTGCAGGCGAACGCCAAGCTTGCCGAAGCTGTGCAGGGTCAATGGATCGTCCACGGCTTTTTCGATACCGGAATCAATCCATGGCCGGGTGCGAGTGCGGACGAAGTGCAAGGCGTCCTCATAGGCCGCGCGGGCGATGCCGGTGTCGATGGCCGCATGAAGAATCTGTGCCAGCGGGCCTACGGTAGTTGGGCGTTCGAAGGCAGTTTGAAACGGCACCACGTCATCGGCGCTGACAAACACGTTATCGAACACCACAGAGCCGCTGCCGGTGGTGCGCTGGCCGAAGCCGCTCCAGTCATCGATCACCGTCAGGCCCGCAGCGTCACGCGGGACGAAGGCCAGTTGTTGCACACCTTGTTCGTCCACCACCGAGGTCGGTATGCGCTGCGCATACAAGGCGCCGGTCGCGTAAAACTTGCGGCCGTTGATGCGATAGCCATCACCGTCCTGGGTCAGGCGCGTAGTGCGGTCGTGAGCGGTTCTGGTGCCCAACTCGGCCAGTGCGTTACCGAAGCGTTGCCCGGCTAGTACTTCCGCGTACAGGCGTTTTTGCTGTTGAGCGCTGCCGTTCACGCGCAGCACCTCAAGGGCATAGAAATGGTTCTGAGGAATCTGTCCGAGGGACGAGTCAGCCTCGGCGATCAGTTGTGTGACCTTGGCCAGGGTGACGATGGAAACGCCCGCACCGCCGAAAGCTTTTGGCACGCTGATGCCCCACAGACCGGAGCGGGAAAACAGTTCCAGTTCTTCGTGTGGCAAGCGGCGTTCACGGTCACGCAGGGCGCTGTCGCGCTTAAAATGTTCAGCCAGATCGGCGGCCATGTTCAAGGCTTGGGCGTCGCTGTCGATCACTGCCGCCGTTTGCGGCAGGTGAGATATAAGGCTCATACGTTCTCCAGTGCTCTGGTCAGATCCAGGAATGCCGGGCCGGCACTGTGCCGTTCAGGTGGTAAGCGCCGACGGCGTGGTATTTCCAGCGCACCGGGTCGTGGAGCGTGTGAACGCGAGCGTTGCGCCAATGGCGGTCGAGGTTGAACTCGGCCAGGGTGGCGCGACTGCCTGCCAGCTCGAACAGCTTTTCGCTGGCGAGCAGGGAGATTTCAGTGGTCAGGACCTTGGCTTCTGCAACGGCAATCGAGGCGCGAGCGGCAGAGGCTACGTCCACGGGCGCGGCGTTGACCTCATCCAGCACCTGACCCGCTTTGCGCAGTAATGCTTCGGCGGCGTGCAGTTCGAGTTTCAGTTTGCCGATGTCGGCGATCACGTACAGATCGTCGCTGGCCCGTTCGACGTTGGCATCGATCCATGGGCGCGAGCGCTCGCGGACAAAACGAATGCTGTCGTCGATGGCTTCGCGAGCGATCCCGACATCGATGGCCGCCTGGATCAATTGCGACACGGCGCCCTGAATGTTCGGCGTATGCGCCAGGCGCCAGTTCTCGATGATGTGCTCGGCTTCCACCGGCACGTTATTGAGCAGCACCGTACCGCTGGCGGTGGTGCGTTGGCCAAAGCCGGACCAGTCATCGACAATGCGCAAACCCGGTGTGCCACGCGGGACGAATACCAGCACTTGTCGACCGTCATCGTTCAGTGCTTTGACTGCCACCCAATGCGCGAACAGCGCCCCGGTGGAATAGAACTTCTGGCCGTTGAGGACAAACCCGTCGCCCTTGGCGGTGATTCTAGCTTTGATATCCAGGGTGTTTTTGGTGCCGCGTTCAGGCCCGGCATTGCCGATGCGCCAGCCGTTCAGCACGCTTTGAAACACCTGTTTTTTTTGTGTTTCGTTGGCGCTGCCCAACAACGAATTGAGGATGCCCACCTGATTCTGCGGGATCTGCCCCAGCGCAGGGTCAGCAGCGGAAATGATCTTGAACACCTCCGCCAGGGTAACGAATGAAACCTGCGGGCCACCGTATTCACGGGGGATGGAAATGCTCCCCAACCCGCTGCGGGTGAAGTGTTCGATTTGGGCCCACGGCAGTTTGCGCTGACGATCACGCTGTGCCGCCTGCAAGCGCGCGAGCTGCGCCAATTCATGGGCAGCGGCGATGGCTTGGGCGTCGTTACTCAGGACCTTCGCTGGCAATAGCAGCGGGGCGATGTCCAGATCGCTCTGGAGGAGTGTAGCCACGAGATCCGACATCAGCGCCGCTCCGTGGCGGTACGCAATGCCCTGGCGATCTGCACGGGGGTGATTGTGAAAGTGACCATTCCAAACCTCACATCGACATAAGCCGCGTCTCTGCGGCGAAAACAAACTGACGGTGGTCCGGTGGTCCGGTGGTCCGGTATATATACCCTAAGCGTGTATAAAAATTAAATAAACTTACTTTTTGGAATAAGCATAGACGGGAGAGTTGCAGATCGTGATTTAAAGCTCCGTGGTGTATTAATCAGCGACGCCACTGACGTTAAGTGCGCGTGGTGGTGCCCAGCGTGACGTGTTGCCCACCCGGTCGATAATGCAGTAAGTCACTTCCAGCTGATGGTCTTCGCCTCCTTCCAGAATCAATGCCGGCGGAATATTCAATGTAATGGGCTTGCCCACATCGCTGGCATCGATGGCTGGCAGATCCATGCGCACATCCCCCCAGCGCAGGGTGATTTCATCTTTGGCGGCCATGTTTTGGTACGCCTCAATGGTCAGCTCAACACCCCTTCTCCGCTGTTTTGCGGTGAGCCCGTGGCGCAGCAGGGCGTCGGGTACAGCCAAGGGCGCGAGGCTCTGGTTTTCTTCTGGGCTCAACGGGTTGGGGTGACCACCAGGGCAATCGAGTTTTACCCATACATCTATGCTCGCGGAGAGCGACGGCGTACTGCCGATCTTTTGGATCTGGTACCAGATTTTGACCTTGCCGCTCTGTAAAAAACTTTCCGGGACACGCAGTGCCAGGGTCTCGCCGATATCTGCGGTCGTCAGCAGCTTTGATGCAACGTAACGGCCACCCCAGAACAGTTCGATCAGGTCGCCCTCGTCCATGGCCGCATAAGGCTTGATAGTGACCCGCAGATGCGCGGCGGCACTCACGCCAATACCGTGCTTGTTTGCTTGGGGCAAATAAGGGGCATGCAGTTTGATCTGATGGGACGTTTGGGTCGCACAAGCCATGTTGAATACTCCTCGTGATCAGCGGCTAACACGCGGCGCCGCGGATACCTCTATGAATGGATATCAATGAATCGTGATAGCCAGCTAAGAGAGGATGGGAACGAGTGTCAAGGCAGTGCGAGCGTGAAACGCGAGCTTCGGATGGAATCAGACAGTTCCTACATTTGTACGGCTTGTGGGTTACTTGGGTCTCAGTACTGCGTCCTACTCAGCAACCCCAAGAAATGTCAGGCGCGAAAAAAAACAGCGCCGGGTGAGCGCTGTTTTTTGTTATCTGCAGGGTTGATCAGTGCCTGCTTCGTTCCAGAAACTGGCGAGTCCGCTCTTCCTTAGGGTTGGCAAACAGCGCCTTGGCGTCGCCTTGTTCAACGATCACGCCCTTGTCGATAAAGATCACCCGGTTGGCGACATCCCGGGCAAAACTCATCTCGTGAGTCACGATGACCATGGTGCGTTTCTCTTCCGCCAGGGCGCGGATGGTCGTCAATACTTCACCCACCAACTCCGGGTCCAGCGCTGAGGTGGGCTCATCGAACAGAATGACCTCGGGCTCCATGGCCAAGGCGCGAGCAATCGCTACCCGCTGTTGCTGGCCGCCGGACAGTCGCCGTGGGTACGCGTCTTCCTTGCCGGCCAGGCCGACCTTGGCCAGCAGCTTACGCGCCAGCGCCTCGGCTTGCGGGCGGGGCATTTTTTTTACCACCAGCGGGCCTTCCATCACGTTTTCCAGCGCGGTGCGATGGGGGAACAGGTTGAAGTTCTGAAAGACGAAACCCACGTGCTGGCGCAGTTGTCGAATCAAGCCTTGCTGCTGACTCAGCGGGCGACTGCCATCGATCTCGATGTCACCGACGATGATCTTGCCGCTGGTGGGTTCTTCGAGAAAATTGAGGCAACGCAACAGGGTGGTTTTACCGGAACCGCTGGGTCCGATGATGGCCACAACCTCGCCAGCTTCGACGGTCAAATCGATGCCGTTGAGTACCGTCTGCCCTTTGAATTTCTTGGTCAGTTTTTCAACCACGATCATGCTTCAAGACTCCTGATCATGTCGGTTGACCCTCGCTTCCAGGCGGTGCTGCAGGTGCGCGAGCAGGCTGGCAAGGATCCAGTAGATCAGTGCGGCGGCAAGGTACATGGTGAAAATTTCGAAGGTCCGCGCAGTGATCAACTGTGCCTGACGGAACAGCTCGGGCACCTGAATGGTTGCCGCCAACGCGGTGTCCTTGACCAGTGAAATGAAGCTGTTGCCCAGCGGCGGCAAAGCGGTTCTCGCGGCTTGCGGAAGAATCGCCCGGCGCATGGTTTGCGCACGGGTCATGCCGATGCTGGCCGCAGCTTCCCATTGTCCGCGATCCACTGCGCCAATGGCTGAACGCAGAATTTCGCAGGCATAAGCGCCCATGTTCAGGGAAAAACCGATCAGCGCTGCGGGCAGCGGGTCCAGTTCTATCCCCAGTTGTGGCAGGCCGTAATAGATCATGAACAACTGGACGAGCAAGGGTGTGCCGCGAAAGAACGACACATACACCCGTGCAATTCCGCTCAGCAGCTTGAGGTGCGATAAACGCATCAATGCCAGGCCGAAGCCCAGCAGCAAGCCGAAGAACATCCCGCCCAGACTGAGGATGACCGTGAAATATGCGCCCTTGAGCAGAAAGGGCGCGGAGTCCAGCGCTAGCTTCAGACTCTCTTCAATCATTGGGTCACGTCAGAGCCAAAGTACTTCTGCGACAACTTGGCGAGGGTCCCGTCGGCACGCAGTTTGTCGATGGCTTTGTTGATGGCGGCGACCAACTCGGGCTCGCCTTTGCGTATCGCGATACCGGATTCCTGGCGGGAAAACGGCGCGCCGGACACGGCTAGCTTGTCATTGGTTTTTTTGACCATTTCGAATGCGGCCAGACGGTCAACGAGGATCGCGTCAGTGCGGCCGGCGATCAGGTCCTGGAATTTGGTAGGGTCATCGTCATAGGTTTTGACGATGGCTTTAGGCACGTTTTCCTTGAGCCATTGTTCATAGTTGGTGCCCAGGCCGACGCCGACTTTTTTGTCTGCAAGGGAGTCAGGTGTCGGGAACTTGCCTGCGTCCTTCTTCTGGGTCAGCGCTTGAATCCCGGAGATTGTGTAGGGCTCGGAAAAGTCGTACTTCTTCTTGCGCTCTTCGGAGATGGTCACCTGATTGATCACCACATCAAGGCGTTTGGATTCCAGCGCCGCGAGGATGCCATCCCATTTGGTCGGTTGCAGTTTGGCTTTCACCCCCAGCTCTTTGGCCAGGGCTTGGGAGAACTCGACTTCAAAGCCGTTGAGGTCGCCTTTCTCGTCCACGAAGCTGAACGGCGGATACGTGCCTTCAAGGCCGACATTGATCGTGCCGCTGTCCTTGATTTTTTGCAGCTGGTCCCCGGCGACGGCTTGCCCGATCAGGCTGGAGCCGAGCACAAGGCTCAATGTGGAAAGAAGAAATGTCCGGCGGATGGCAGCAATGTTCATGACGAGCCCCTTATGGTGTTTTGAGCGACAGGCAAGAATCAGACCCAATGAACGCTACTGCGGCCTTGAAACTTAATCCAGTTATTTCAGGCGACTTTATTCCCTTAGTGAGCCTTCACAGGGCGTGGCTAATCCTGCACGCCGTGTGACTATAGGGGCTGCTGCATATGAATTAAAATAATTAAAAATAATTTATATATTTCTAATTGGAATATGGAGGCTGGCTGGAAAATCAGCCCGAAAAGGCGCCGGGATAAGCGAACAAGGCCGGCGCGCCGCCCGTGTGCAGGAAGATGATCGGACCCTCATTGAAGCGCTGGCGACCGATGCCGTCGAGCAGCCCAGACATGGCTTTGCCGGTGTACACAGGATCGAGCAACAGGCCTTCCTGGCTGGCGACCAGCTTGATTGTGGCCAGGGTGCCCGCGTTGGGTGCGCCGTAGCCGGGTGCGAAATATTCATCCCACAGGTCGATCTTGAAGCTGCTCGGCAGATTGATGCCCAGTAACTCTGCAGTTCTCTGTGCCAGTCCTTCGACTTTCGGCCGCTGGGCTTCTTCGCTACGTGACACGGTAACGCCCACCACAGGCAACCGGGGCAACGCTTCGCTGAGTCCCAAGGCCAGGCCGCTTTGCGTGCCCGCACTGCCAGACGCGAGGACCACGGCGGCAAATGTCAGCCCGGTCTGCTCGATTTGTTCGGCCAACTCCAGCCCTGCGCGCACATACCCCAGCGCGCCCAACGCGTTGGAGCCACCAATCGGCACCGAATAAGGCTTTTTGCCGCCAGCCCGCAGACGGGCGGCGAGGGCATGCAGTTGCTCATCGGCGTTATCCAGGTTCTCGACCAGCTCGACCTTGGCGTCGAACAGGTCCAGTAACAGGCGGTTGCCATTGCTCAAGTAGCTGGTGTCGGTGCTGGCGATGGGGTTTTCCAGCAGCGCGACGCAACCCAGGCCCAGACGTGCAGCCAGCGCGGCCGTCTGGCGCACGTGGTTGGACTGGATTCCTCCGGCGGTAATCAACGTGTCGGCACCTTGGGCCAACGCGTCGGCAGCCAGGTATTCGAGCTTGCGCACCTTGTTGCCGCCCAGTGCCAGTGTGGTGGTGTCATCGCGTTTGACATAAATATCCCGGCCGGTCCAGGCAGACAGACGCTCCAGTTTTTCCAGTGGAGTGGGGGCGCCGAGCAATTTCAGGCGGTTAAAACGAGCGAGCTGTTGTTTGATCATGGTGGTCAATTGGCCGGGAAGTGAGTCGATGGACTATAGGCAACCGACTGAGCCCTGTGCAACATTTGCAGGAATGGACGGTGTTCGGCAAAGGCCCTACGGAAATTGTTAATTTTTCGTCGCAAAAGTTTGCCGTAGAGTGGGAGCATCAGCGGCCGTTATCGTGCGACCGTGAACGTGGCTCTTTTACCTTGAATGCAGAAGGAGTGGTGAGCGTGAGCGATATTCCAGAGGCATCGGCCGACAGCCGTACCGATAACTGGCAGTTGCAGCAAATCGTCAACCAATTGCGTGCGGCGCGTGATGACTGGCGCACGCGTAATGGGCGTGTGAGTGTTGAGCATGGCGGTCGTGAGCTGCCCTCACGAGCGGCCATGCGCGACATTCTCGAAGCACTGTGTGGGGCGTTGTTCCCGATGCGCCTGGGGCCGGTGGACTTGCGCGAAGAGAGCGAGGACTTCTACGTCGGCCATACCCTCGACGTGTCCCTCAATGCGTTGTTGGCGCAGGCTCGCCTGGAACTGCGCTATGTGGCGCGTCAACATGGCAAGAACGTCGCCGCTGCCGACACGCACGCGGTGCAGCTGATTCAGGATTTCGCCAGCGCCTTGCCGGTGATTCGCCGTTTGCTGGACACCGACGTGCTGGCGGCCTACCACGGCGACCCGGCTGCGCGCAGCGTCGACGAAGTGTTGCTGTGCTATCCGGGCATTCTGGCGGTCATTCATCACCGCTTGGCGCACCACCTGTACCGCGCCGGCCTGCCGTTGCTGGCACGGATCAGTTCGGAGATTGCACACTCGGCCACCGGCATCGACATCCACCCCGGCGCGCAGATTGGCCAGAGCTTCTTTATCGATCACGGGACAGGTGTGGTCATCGGTGAAACCGCGATCATCGGCGAACGTGTGCGCATCTATCAGGCTGTGACTCTGGGCGCGAAACGCTTCCCGGCGGACGAAGACGGTCAATTGCAAAAAGGCCACGCCCGTCATCCGATAGTCGAAGACGACGTGGTGATCTATGCCGGTGCGACCATTCTTGGGCGCATCACCATCGGCGAAGGTTCGACTATTGGCGGCAACGTCTGGCTGACCCGCAGCGTACCGGCTGGCTGCAACCTGACCCAGGCTAACCTGTTGCAGCAGGATGATGGGTGTCAGAAGTAGGGCGCTGAGTCGCCTGACACCTCATTCTCATGAATGAATTCGTTCCCACAGAGATTGCTTTTCTGTGGGAACGATTAGTGCTCTCCATGCGTCACACCTCCATACCAAGCGAGCGACAACCCGCCTGCGATTAGTCCTCGCGGGGCCATTTATGTTTAACTTGACCGTTCGTTCAAGTTAAATTCGGTGGTTCGCTGCCCGCTCACAACAGGAGGCTTACCCCTTGAGTTCGTTTTTCCCGGTTACTTCCCTCTTCCATGAGGCGCAGTCCCTATGAGTGCGCCTACCCCGCAGGTCAGCAGCCAAGTTCGGATGAATCCGCCGGTTTTTTATTTTGCGGCGGGTTTCATTTTGCTGTTCGGGCTGCTGGTGATTGTCTTTCCGCAACGCTCCGGCGAGTGGTTACTGGCGGCGCAAAACTGGGCGGCCAACACGGTCGGCTGGTATTACATGCTGGCGATGACCCTGTATCTGGTCTTCGTGGTGGTCACCGCCTTGTCTGGCTACGGCAAGATCAAGCTCGGTGCCGACCACGACGAACCCGAGTTCAGTTATTTGTCCTGGGCCGGCATGTTGTTCGCTGCCGGGATCAGCATCACCCTGTTCTTTTTCTGCGTTTCCGAGCCGCTCACCCACATGCTGCAACCGCCACAGGGCGAGGGCGGTACCACCGAGTCGGCGCGACAGGCCATGCAGCTGCTGTTTCTGCATTGGGGTTTGCATGGTTGGGGTGTGTTCGCGTTTGTCGGCATGGCGTTGGCGTATTTCGCCTATCGGCATAACCTGCCGCTGGCCTTGCGCTCGGCGTTGTACCCGCTGATCGGCAAGCGCATCAACGGTCCTATTGGCTATGCGGTGGATGGTTTCGGCATCATCGCCACGGTGTTCGGGCTGGGCGCTGACATGGGCTTTGGCGTACTGCACCTTAATTCAGGCCTCGACTATCTGTTCGGTATGCCACATACCCAATGGATTCAGGTGGGGTTGATCACCCTGATGATGGGGGCGGCGATTCTGGTGGCCATCGCGGGCGTGGACAAGGGCGTGCGCGTCATGTCCGACATCAACATGTTGTTGGCCTGCGCGCTGCTGCTGTTCGTGTTGTTCGCCGGTCCCACCCAGCATCTACTGAACACGCTGGTGCAGAACATCGGTGATTACCTGGGCGCGCTGCCCACCAAGAGTTTCGATGTTTACGCCTACGATAAAACCGGCGACTGGCTGGGCAGCTGGACCGTGTTTTATTGGGCATGGTGGATCGCGTGGTCGCCCTTTGTCGGGCTGTTTATTGCGCGTATTTCCCGTGGCCGCACCATCCGTGAGTTCGTCTGCGGCGTGCTCTTGATTCCGCTGGGTTTCACCTTGGCCTGGATGTCGATTTTTGGTAACAGCGCCATTGACCAGGTACTCAATCACGGCATGGTCGCGCTCGGGCAGTCAGCCATCGACGACCCTTCGATGACCCTCTACCTGCTGCTGGAAAACTACCCGTGGAGCAAAACTGTCATTGCCGTGACGGTGTTCATCAGCTTTGTGTTCTTTGTCACCTCGGCGGATTCTGGCACCGTGGTGCTGTCGACCCTGTCCGCGCGTGGCGGGAGTGCAGACGAGGATGGACCGAAATGGCTGCGGGTGTTCTGGGGCGTAGCGACTGCCCTGATCACCAGCGGGTTGTTGTTTGCCGGCAGTATCGATTCGCTGAAATCGGCGGTGGTGCTGACGTCGTTGCCGTTCTCGCTGATTCTGTTGCTGATGATGTGGGGGCTGCACAAGGCTTTCTATCTGGAGTCGCAGCGGCAAATCGCCCAGCTGCATTCGCTGGCGCCGGTGTCCGGCTCGCGCCTTGGGCGTGGCGGGTGGCGACAGCGCTTGACCCAGGCTGTGCACTTCCCGTCACGCGACGAGGTCTATCGTTTCCTTGAGCAGACGGTGCGTCCGGCCATCGAAGAGGTCACGGCGGTGTTCGTCGAGAAGGGCCTGAAGGTGGTGACCCAGCCCGATCCGAGCAACGACAGCGTCAGCCTGGAAGTCGGCCACGGCGACGAGCGTCCGTTCATCTATCACGTGATGATGCGCGGTTATTTCACGCCGACCTTTGCTCGCGCCGGCATGGGTTCGAAAGGCATGAACAATCGGCGTTACTACCGCGCCGAAGTTCACTTGAGTGAAGGCAGTCAGGATTACGATCTGGTCGGCTACACCAGGGAGCAGGTGATCAACGACATCCTTGACCAATACGAGCGGCACTTGCAGTTCCTGCATTTGGTGCGCTGAGGCAAAAAAAAAGCGCCTGAATGACCCGATGATCGGGCTTCAGGCCAGCCCGCCGTTGGCGCGCAAAATCTGCCCGTTGACCCAGCCGGCATCCGGGCCGACGAGGAAGGAGACGACGTTGGCGATGTCTTCTGGCTGACCCAGGCGTTGCAACGGTGGCATCTTGGCGAACTGCTGGATCTGCTCTTCGCTTTTACCGTGCAGGAACAACTCAGTCGCAACGGGCCCAGGCGCGACGGCGTTGACGGTGATGTTGCGGCCGCGCAGTTCTTTGGCAAACACATGGGTGAAGGATTCGACGGCCGCCTTGGTGGCGTTGTAGATCGCGTAACCCGGCAGGTTCAGTGCCAGGGCGGTGCTGGAGAAATTGACGATACGACCGTCGTCATTCATCCGCGTAGCGGCTTCCCGCAGGGTGTTGAAGGTGCCACGCGTGTTGATCCCGAAGGTCTGTTCGAACAACTCGTCGCTGGTGTCGGCCAAGGGGGAGGGATTCATCACGCCTGCGTTATTGATCAGCACGTCGACACGGCCCAGTTGCTGTTCGGTCACGTCGAACAGAGTGCGCACGTCGGCCGCGTTCGATACGTCAGCCTTGATGGCAACAGCCTGGCCGCCGTTGGCGACGATCCGGGCGACCAAGGTGTCGGCTTCGGCAGCACTGTTGGCGTAGTTGACGGCGATGGCGAAACCGTCGGCAGCCAGACGCTTGGCGATTTCAGCGCCAATGCCGCGTGATGCGCCGGTAACGATAGCGACTTTGCGCGCACGGGTGTGAGTGGCCTGATTCTGGGTAGTAGGGATCATGCTGCACCTCCTGACTGAATGTGGTTGTAGATTCACATGTTTATTCAGGGCGATAAATGGCCGTAAATTGCCTTTACTGTTCAATAAATCTCAACAATACAGTGCAGTACGGGGGCGTCTTTATTAGTCGGACTATTGGGGTGGGGCGCTTACGGGTATGCTC
Organism: Pseudomonas sp. 5C2; assembly: GCF_034314155.1. Classification (NCBI taxonomy): domain Bacteria; kingdom Pseudomonadati; phylum Pseudomonadota; class Gammaproteobacteria; order Pseudomonadales; family Pseudomonadaceae; genus Pseudomonas; species Pseudomonas sp. 5C2. The sequence continues at coordinate 1,273,516 of NZ_JAVIWH010000003.1, forward strand.
GGCCAGCTCGCCTGACCCCGTTGCAGCAATCGGTGTATTAAAAAAAGCAGGAACTGCGAGCTACGTTCAGGGGTCGCACCCATGCACCTTTAACGAGAGAGGATTCGATGACTTATATCGCTGCCGAAAACCGTTATGAATCCATTCCGTACCGCCGCGTCGGCCGTAGCGGCCTGGTTTTACCGGCCTTGTCCCTTGGGCTGTGGCACAACTTCGGCGACAGCACGCCGATGGACACTCAGCGTTCACTGCTGCGTACCGCCTTCGATCTGGGCATCAACCACTTCGATTTGGCCAACAACTATGGCCCGCCCTATGGCAGCGCCGAGATCAACTTCGGTCGTCTGTTGCGCGAAGACTTCAAGCATTACCGAGATGAGCTGATCATCTCCAGCAAAGCCGGTTGGGACATGTGGCCGGGGCCTTATGGTCAGGGCGGCGGCTCGCGCAAATACGTGCTGGCCAGCCTCGATCAGAGCTTGCAGCGCATGGGCCTCGATTACGTCGATATCTTTTATTCGCACCGTTTCGACCCGCTGACCCCGCTGGAAGAAACCGCCAGCGCCCTGGCCACCGCCGTGCAGCAAGGCAAGGCCCTGTACATCGGCATCTCGTCTTATTCCGGGTCGAAAACCCGCGAAATGGCGGCGTTGCTCAACGAATGGAAAGTGCCGCTGCTGATTCATCAACCGGCTTACAACCTGCTCAACCGCTGGGTCGAAAAAGACCTGTTGGACGCCACCGAAGAACTCGGCGCAGGAGTGATCGCCTTTACGGCACTGGCGCAAGGTTTGTTGACCGACAAATACCTGAATGGCGTGCCGAAGGATTCGCGGGTCAATCGCCCGGGCGGTGGGTCATTGCAGGCGTCGCACCTGTCCGAGAGCAACATCGCTCACGTGCGTGCCCTCAATGAAATCGCCCAGCGTCGTGGCCAGAGCCTGGCGCAAATGGCGCTGGCCTGGACCCTGCGTGATCCACGCGTGACCTCGGCGTTGATCGGCGCCAGTCACCCAGAGCAAATCATCGAAAACGTCGGGGCCTTGAAAAACCTGTCGTTCAGCAGCGAAGAGCTGGCCGAAATCGACCGCTTCGCAGTTGAAGGCGGGATCAATCTTTGGGAAAAACCGTCGACTGATCAGTAATTGACAGCGCTACTATAGGAGTCTGTGCCTGACGCATATTTTTAACTGTGGGAGACTTTACGACCAGGTTTGCCAAGGACGGCGCTCCACGATAAGGTTTCAGGACTTGTTGGGGTTTCACCAAGAGGTGTTGGCTTGTTTCTATCTTCGCTCTTACACGATGCATTCTTTATCGGCGCTTTGGTGGAAGGGGTGGGGCGAGGTCTCCCACGGTCTGTACTGTCTCATCAGTCAGAAGCGAACTGTTCGTCCCACCACCCCTTCAAGTCCTACCATACAAGCGAATGAATTCGCTCCCACATGGGTCCTTTAGTACACCAAATCTGTGGGAGCTGGCTTGCCTGCGAAGGGTTTGATGCGCTTTGTCAGACAGGCCGCTATAACGCAATCTCTGGTCTCTCACGCTCAAACGGGTAATACACCGGCCCGAGTTTCGCTCGCCACGCCACGGCCATGAACCTTGGCACCTCACTTCTCGGATTTGCGGGTAATTGCCCTGGATTGATCGGTGGCGTCCATTTAACGGTAAAGAATGGCGTGCTGCTGATCAGGCTCATGAGCGCCCCCTCTGCATGATAATCGGATCGGTCGAGGTTTCTGGTGTCACAGGCTGCACGCGCGGAATGTGCGGCGGCCGTTTCGTGTCAGGGCCGAATGTGGGGTCTGGCGGCACCGCATTATGGTATTCCGGAAATCGATCCTGAAAATCTATGGCAGCTTGAATGATCATCGCTTCGTTGAAGCGTGTTCCCCAGAATGCTGCAGTGATCGGCAATTGCGCGGGTAGACCGGTCCGCCCATATCCTATGGGAAATGTCAGCATGGGCCAACCTTGTAAGTTAGGCACGTCGTAGTGTGAACGTTGGTTCGGCAGCCTTTCGCTGCCATCAAAGCGCCTGCCGATGTGAGCACCCAATGGCATGACCAGCATAAAGTCCACGGCGTAATCATCAAGCGCCTGTTGGAGAAGCGCTTGCTCTCGTCGGCGCCGTTCCTCAGCTTCCGTTCTCATGGCAGAGGTGATGTAGCTCGCAGAGGTATTGGTCGCGGGGTGGTAATGCCCAAGTAACTCGGTCCGGTACTCGGCTGGCAGGTCCTGCGCAAATTCCGCAACCGACTGCCAGTGTCGACAGTCGAGTCCGTTACTCCAGAAAACTGCTTTGAATGGCGTGATGGGTTCTAGGTCCGGCAGTAACCCTAACTCGTGAGAGTGGGTGAAAGGTGCATTGTCGGGAATCTGTAGATCCAGGCCTGGGAATTCAACGACAGTGGCACCCAGGTCCCGTAGTTGCCCCTTAAAGCGATCGAACGCTAGCTTGTAGTCGGGGTCGTAGGTGTCGGCGGGAGGAACGGAGATGGAGTTCATCCAGTCCGTTTGAGGCACCCCAATGGTCAGCCCGCGCAGAGGCAAAAGGCCCTCTCTGGCGGTCGTTGGCAGCAGGTTTGGCGGGATCGGTGCCGACAGGGTATGGGGATCGTTGAGCTGATCGATCCCCGAGATGAGTGACAAAATCAGTGAGGCATCGCGAACCGACCGGCACATCGGACCTATCACATCAAGGCCGTTACTTGCGGGCATCAGACCGGCTACGGATACCAGCCCAAGAGATGGTTTGATCGCGCTGGCTCCGTTGCACGCTGCGGGGATGATCATCGAGCCGCCGGTTTCCTCGCCCAGCGACGCCGCGCAAAGGCGGGCCACTGGCGCGACCCCTGAGCCTTGGCTGGATCCGCCGGGTGCTCGCGCCGGGTCCCAGGCATTTCCAGCAAAAGTCCCCGTTGTATCGCCCGAGTAAGCCGAACACGTATTGTGCCCGACCAACACCGCACCTTGTGCCCGAAGCTTGGTCACACAGGTAGCATCCTGAAGCGCAATATTGCTGCTGAATGTCGCAGTGCCGTTTGTACTCTTTCGGTCTTGTATGCCGATTGAATCTTTCACTCCCATCGCAATACCACACAGTGGTGGTGCCGGGCCGCGTTCGTCGTTGGGATTGCTTAGCCATTCATCGGCCAGTCTGGCTTGTTCCTGGGCCTCTATCAGATCGATGCGCACGAAGGCGTTGTAGCCGCCGTTTTCATCATAGGTTTCGAAGGTGCCGTTGAATTGGCTGATTCTATTCAGGTAGGCGAGGAGCACTTGTTCTGCGGTCAACTTATTCGGATTGCCCTCGCGGAACAACGCAGCCATTTCGACGACTTCATAGTCGACGATTCGGTCGCGTTTTTTGATTGAGGAACCACGGGGGAGCGCTGCGAGAAGGCGGGCATTGAGTGCCTGCTCTTCGGGGGTAAATGCAAAAGTCGGTTTTTCCATGACGGCTATCTCCTTGATGACCTCAGGATCGAGGTCATTTTTGGAGCTAACCAGTGAAAGACAGATCTGTAAACCCTGTCAGAAATGACAGGTCATGGCAGCCGAATAGTCTGCGTAGGGGCAAACAATCGCATTTCCCTGTGCAGACAGGTCTTCCCGTGAGCGATCTGGAATCAACCAAGGCGCAAAAAGATCTTAGGCGTCGTCGCCTTCATCTTCGTCGCCGTCGATTTTCATCCCCAATTCCTTGATCTTGCGCGTCAAGGTATTGCGGCCCCAGCCCAGCAACACGGCGGCATCGCGGCGGCGGCCAGCGGTGTGCTTGAGGGCGGTTTCGATCATGATCCGCTCGAACGTCGGAACCGCACTGTCGAGCAGACTGGACTGCCCGCGTGCCAGCGCCTGATCGGCCCATTGGCGCAGCGCATGTTCCCAGTTGGTAACCGGTGCGGCGTCATGCGGCAGGCTAAGCAGTTCTGGTGGCAGGTCGCTGATGTGCACCTCGCGACCTGAGGCCATGACGGTGATCCAGCGGCAGGTGTTTTCCAGCTGACGGACGTTGCCCGGCCATGGCAGGTGCTTGAGGTATTCCTCGGTTTCGGCTTTGAGCAGTTTCGGTTCGACCGACAACTCTTGCGCGGCACGGGCGAGGAAGTGCTTGGCTAGGGTCGGAATGTCTTCGCGACGGTCGGACATCCGTGGAATGTGGATGCGGATCACGTTGAGGCGGTGGAACAAGTCCTCACGGAATTTACCCGCTTGCACCAGGGTTTCCAGATTCTGGTGAGTCGCGGCGATGATGCGTACGTCGACCTTGACCGGGGTATGCCCACCGACACGGTAGAACTCGCCATCAGCCAGTACCCGCAGCAAGCGCGTCTGGGTATCTGCCGGCATATCGCCGATTTCATCAAGGAACAGCGTGCCGCCGTCCGCTTGTTCGAAACGGCCGCGACGCAGGTTGGCCGCGCCGGTAAAGGCGCCTTTTTCGTGGCCGAACAGCTCGGACTCCATCAAGTCCTTAGGAATCGCTGCCATGTTCAACGCAATGAACGGCGACGCGGCGCGCGGGCTGTGGCGGTGCAACGCATGGGCGACCAGTTCTTTACCGGTGCCGGACTCGCCGTTGATCAGCACGGTGATGTTGGAATGGCTCAGGCGCCCGATGGCGCGAAACACTTCCTGCATCGCCGGGGCTTCGCCGATGATTTCCGGGGTGCGGGTCAGGGCCGGCACGACCTGCATGCCGTGTTGTTCCTGGGCATGCTGATTGGCGCGTTTGACCAGAGACACGGCCTCATCGACGTCAAACGGCTTGGGCAGGTATTCGAACGCACCGCCTTGATATGACGCCACTGCGCTGTCGAGATCTGAATGCGCGGTCATGATGATGACCGGCAAGCGCGGATGCAGTTCGCGGATCCGGGCCAACAACTCCAGGCCACTGGCGCCCGGCATGCGAATGTCGGAAATGATCACATCAGGCTGCTGGCGGGCCAGGCGACTCATCACCCCGTCGGCGCTGTCGAAGCTTTGGGTGGTCATGCCTTCTTGTTGCAGGGCTTTTTCCAACACCCAGCGGATAGAACGGTCGTCATCGACGATCCATACAGTTTCACTACGGCTCATGTCGACGCGGCTCCTTGTTCTAGCGGCAGGAAGATCGAGAAGGTGGTGTGGCCAGGATGGCTGTCACACTCGATCAGTCCCTGATGCTGACTGATGATGTTCTGGGTAATCGCGAGGCCGAGCCCGGTGCCATCCGGGCGGCCGCTGACCATGGGGTAAAAAATGGTTTCCTGAAGCTCGGCCGGAACGCCCGGACCGTTGTCGATGATTTCAATCTTGCACACCAGACGGTGGCGGACGTGGCCGATGGTGAACTGGCGCAAGGCGCGGGTGCGCATGCTGATCCGGCCCAGGCGCAACTCGTTCTGACTGCTGATGGCCTGCATGGCGTTGCGCACGATATTGAGGACGGCCTGGATCATTTGCTCGCGGTCGATCAACACGTCTGGAATGCTCGGGTCGTAATCGCGCACCAAGGTGATGCAGCCTTGGCTTTCGGCGTCGACCAGGCTGCACACGCGCTCGAGCACTTCGTGCACGTTGGTCATTGCCAGCGAAGGCAGCTTGTTGGAACCCAGCATGCGGTCGACCAGATTACGCAGGCGGTCGGCCTCTTCGATGATGACGTTGGTGTAATCCTTGAGGCTCTCTTCAGGCAGCTCCCGGGCCAGCAGTTGGGCGGCACCGCGAATCCCGCCGAGCGGGTTCTTGATTTCGTGGGCCAGGCCGCGCACCAGCATTTTGGTGGTTTCCTGCTTGGACAGCTGAGCCTCTTCCTTGGTAATCCGCAGCAAGCGATCACGTGGGTGGACCTCCAGCAGGAGCAGGGTTTCGCCTCCGCTGAGGATCGGGGTGACGGCGTAGTCGACGGTCAAGGTCTGCCCGGTCAACGCGGTGAGCATCGCTTCGCGCTTAGTGAACGGGTGAGCCTGTTCGACAGCCTGACGCAGCGAGCTCAGTGCTTCAGCCGATTCGGTGAACAGCTCGCTGATGAATTGTCCATGGCTGCGTTGGCCGCTGATGGCCAGCAGCATTTCCGCTGCTGGATTCATGTACTCAAGACGCAGGTTCGAGTTGAGTAAAATGGTGGCAGTGGTCAGGTTGTCGAGTAAAAGCCGGTGCAGCGCGTCACTGATAGTCATTACTTGTCGTTGACCTCTTTTGGCACATTGCAACCCCAGGCGGGCCCGGATCGCAGGCGCTGGTTGGTCTTCGCCAGCATGGGTTTAGCCGCTGATACGGTACTGATAGTACGAATCTGCAAAAACCAAACCAAGGCTCCGAAAAGAAGCGCCAAACCCGCAAAATCGGGCTTTTTTCGGACATTGGGTCGTTAGAGGCTACTCTCCGCCAGGATTTTCGAACCAAAATGGGTGGCTTCGTCGATCACGCTGCAAGCTATCGCACCAATATAGTGCCTGACGCTGTTGAGTGGTCAGAAGAAAGGCAGGAGGCTGCTTTTTTTCTCCGCAGGCTTATCGGCAAGGGCGCATTCGGGGCGTACACCGTAATCCGCTTCCTTGCACGGCTGCGCCAGACGTTTTTGCGCCAGGGTGATGCGCAACATATGGAAGGGCTGGTTGGGTGTTCGCTCTACGATGCGATCCGTTTCATCCATAATCTCGACGGCCAGCTGGTGTGTCCCGCGATCAATGTTGATCAGTGGGAACACCGGACTGCGACCTGCTTGCCCGTAGGGTTGGCCGTCGACCAGCAAGCGATACGTGTGACCGTTCTGCAGGGCCGGGTCATTGCTGACGCTGACGATCAGTTCCCCCGTCATGCTGCGCACCGTTGCATCCGGTTCGGGCACCAGGATCCGCAGGAGTTGGTAGCGGAATATGGGCGCGGGTTTTGTGGGGGCGTGGGCCTTCTGCACGACGTGCTTGCGTGGCTGGGAGCTCATATTGCTGGGCGGGATCTCGACGCGATGCGCGTTGCCAGGGTGCGCCTGGTCAGTGAACACCCGGTTGCCTTGCGGATCGACGTAGGTATAGACGTCGGCAACCGCTGGTAATGCGAACAAAATCAGGCATAGCAGCAACAGGCTGCGCACGGGGTTTGATCGGGAAGGCATCTTAAGGTTTACCGAGATGGACGCGCTGCACGCTGATCGTGACGGTCGGGCTTTGCTGGATGATCTGTTGGTCGTTTATCACGCGGACCGCGAGGCTGTGCTCCCCCCGGTCAAGGTTCACTACCTGGAGCCTCGGGACGTTGCTGGGTTGTCCGTAAGCGTTACCGTCGAGCACCAGTTGCAAGAGATGCCCGGGTTGCAGGCGTGGTTGCAGCTGGACGCCAATCGTGAATGTTCCGTTGTTGGCGCGCAGCGCTTCATCGGTCGGCAGGTCACTCAGCGTCAGCACGCCATAGGCGTCGGATGACTGACCCTGATTGGCGCTGGAGGCCGCGTTGTTTTGCTGAGCGGCAGGCTTCTTGGTATCGACACTGTTCAGTGGCGGCAACTGCACGGTTTCGCTTGGTGTGCCGTTGGGTGGTTGATTGCTGTAGGCGGGATTGCCATTGGCGTCGGTGTATTTATAAATCTGCGCCGCGGCGGGCAAGGCGATCGACAGCAGCAGAAATATAAGGCTTCGATGCATGGAATCGTCCAATGGCAATAGCGCGGGTTTTAGTTGGTAGGCTCTACCGATATCGGCATACCGGTGGTGCCAGCATAGAACACAATGAGTTCGGTGGGGCTATTGCCACTGAGGCCGCGGTGAACAATGTTATTCATTTCAGGTAAAACCTGTCCGGCTGTCAATGTTACGGTTTTATCGCTATCCCGTGCCTGAACGATCAACTCGCCCGAGACTACATAACCGGCCGCCGGCATTGGGTGGGAATGCCAATCGAAGCTGCTGCCGGGTGCCATGGTTACTTTTCGAACAGTCAGTTCTGGCTGTCCTTGTGGGTATGCAACATAGGGCGTGCCGTCCCAGGACGATGAGCTCTGCAAAAGGATCTTTGAATCAATGGCTGGCTTCATCTGGGCGTTGGCCGTACCGATGAGAGTCAAGAGGCTTAGGGAGAGCAGGGCTTGTTTGATCATATTCAACTTCCTCGGTCTGCCAGGGCGAAACGCCCTGAGCGCAGCCGAGTAAACGTCATGATCAGGGGCACAAACCAGCCTTCAAGAATTGCAGAAAATGTCGGAAATACGAAGTCATGTAATGGAGGCTCAGCGTCGTATTTTCATGCTAAAGCGAGTTCTCCAGACCTGAGGGGCTAGCTGTTAGCAATCTTGTCAGCGGGGCTGCTGGGTGATGATACAAAGCTCCCCGACTGCACGTCCCAGTGCGATGTCATGGATGGCGTCGTTTGCCTGAAGCTGTCGTTGCTGGTTCAGCCAGGTCGGGCATTGTGGATCGTGCCGGTAGGGCGTGAAGGCTGCGAAGTTTTGCAGCAATCGAATTTGCAGTCGGTCGAGCTGTGGGCGGACTTGATTGACCAGGTCCGGTCTCGCTGTATTCGGCGCCTTGCCTGCCGCGTGCCAATTGGCCAGTAGCGTGTACTGCACCAGCTTGTTCGCCTCGATTTGCGCCGCCAGGAATTGACTGACTTCTTCGGGATTGAGCTTGTAGGCCGGGGCCAGCTTTGCCGCGTTGGCGATGACCTGTTGTTCGCGCAGGCTGTCCTGGATCGGTTTTCCGCTGTCCCATTTGGTGAGTGCGACCTGATCGGCGATGCTCAAGCGTTCACTGACGGTCTGGATCAAGGGCGCCAGCGAGTCGGGTGGTTGAGAGGGTGTGGGCGTATTGGCGCAGGCGCTTATGCTGACTATGGCCGCACATAGAAGAGACAAATGCGGCAGTCGATGTGAATTCGACATGGGTAGACCTCTGGCTGATTCGGCGACCTGATAAAGCCAGAGAGTTAACGCCACAGGTTGTGCTCAAAGCCAGAAACCAATTGTTAAAAAATATCAGGCATAAAAAAGGCCCCCCGAAGGAGGCCTCTATTACGTCGATGCGGCTGACGTAACTGGATTAGCAGCTGTAGTACAGCTCGTATTCCAGTGGGTGTACGAAGGTGCGTACTTTGATTTCTTCTTCGCTTTTCAGAGCGATGTAAGCGTCGATGAAGTCATCGCTGAATACGCCGCCTTTGGTCAGGAACGCACGACCTTTGTCCAGCTCTTCCAGGGCTTCTTTCAAGCTGCCGCAAACTTGTGGGATCTCTTTCGCCTCTTCAGGCGGCAGGTCGTACAGGTTTTTGTCAGCAGCGTCGCCTGGGTGGATTTTGTTCTGGATGCCGTCCAGGCCAGCCATCAACAGTGCAGCGAAGCCCAGGTACGGGTTAGCTGCTGGATCCGGGAAGCGAGCTTCGATACGGCGAGCTTTAGGGCTGGACACGTAAGGAATACGGATCGACGCGGAACGGTTGCGAGCCGAGTAGGCGAGCATTACCGGTGCTTCGAAACCTGGGACCAGACGCTTGTAGGAGTTGGTCGACGGGTTGGTGAAGCCGTTCAGTGCTTTACCGTGCTTGATGATGCCGCCGATGAAGAACAGGGCGGTATCGGACAGGCCGGCATAGCCTTCGCCTGCGAAGGTGTTCTTGCCATCTTTGGAGATGGACATGTGTACGTGCATACCTGAACCGTTGTCGCCATACAGAGGCTTAGGCATGAAGGTAGCGGTACGGCCGTAGGCATCGGCTACGTTGTGTACGCAGTATTTCAGGGTCTGAACTTCATCAGCCTTGGCAACCAGGGTGTTGAATTTCACGCCGATTTCGTTCTGACCGGCAGTCGCCACTTCGTGGTGGTGAACTTCGATGACCAGGCCCATTTCTTCCATGGCATTACACATGGAGGTACGGATTTCGTGGTCGTGGTCGAACGGTGGAACCGGGAAGTAGCCGCCTTTGATACCTGGACGGTGGCCACGGTTGCCGCCTTCCACGTCCTGGTCGGACATCCAGGAGCCTTGTTCGGAGAAGATCTTGAACATGGAACCGGAGATGTCGGACTTGAACTTCACTTCGTCGAAGATGAAGAATTCTGGTTCCGGGCCAACGAAAACAGTGTCGCCGATACCCGTGGACTTCAGGTATTCCTCAGCGCGACGGGCAATGGCGCGTGGGTCGCGGTCATAGCCTTGCATGGTCGAAGGTTCGATGATGTCGCAAACCAGGATGATGGTTGGCTCTTCGGTGAACGGGTCGAGCACGGCAGTGCTGTCGTCAGGCATAAGGATCATGTCGGACGCTTCGATGCCTTTCCAGCCCGCAATGGAGGAACCGTCGAACATTTTGCCGATTTCAAAGAAATCTTCATCCAGCGCATCGCGAGCCGGCATGGTCACGTGGTGCTGAGTGCCTTTGGTATCAGTGAAGCGCAGATCAATCCATTTAACGTCATGATCTTTGATGAGTTGAACCGACTTCGACATGGTGTCCTCCGGGTGGCTTCGGGCCACTTTAGTGGTTTGGCCCTTAGAATTGGGTGATGCCGGCGCGAATACTCTGCCAAGGCAACCTGCCTCACAAGGGAGCAAATTGCATGCCAGTGCCCCGACTTGGGTTTTTCGCGCCAAACGCAGGCATTGCGGGCATTAAAGCTGATAAATCGAAAATTTGATGCACTGATATGATGCGGATTGATGAGAGAGCGGTCTTTTTTGGTGCGTGCAATATTGGCTGTACGATAACTGGTTAAACCTTGAGCAATTTCCGCTATAATCCTGCCCCCTATTTTTCGGCTGGCACCTCGCGCGTTTTTTACATGAAACTAATCGTAAAAGTCTTCCCCGAAATCACTATCAAAAGCCGGCCGGTGCGTAAGCGTTTCATCCGCCAGTTGGCCAAAAACATCCGTACCGTGCTCCGTGATCTGGACCCGGCATTGGTGGTGGGAGGCGTGTGGGACAATCTTGAGGTCGAAACCAGGGTTAGCGAGCCGAAAGCCTTGCAGGAGATGATTGAGCGCCTGAGTTGCATGCCGGGCATCGCACATTTTTTGCAGGTCAATGAATACCCGCTAGGCGATATGGACGACATCGTCGCCAAGTGTAAAGAACACGTCGGCGCATCGTTGGCCGGCAAAATGTTTTCAGTGCGCTGCAAGCGTGCCGGCAAACACAGTTTCAGCTCCATGGATGTCGAGAAATACGTCGGTAGCCAGCTTCGCCAGCAGTGCGGCGCTGCCGGAATTTCCCTGAAAGCACCCGAAATCGAAGTGCGCATGGAAATTCGCGACCAACGGTTGTTTGTGATTCACGGTCAGCACAACAGCATCGGCGGTTATCCGCTGGGTGCGCTCGAGCAGACACTGGTGCTGATGTCCGGCGGTTTCGATTCCACGGTCGCGGCCTACCAGATCATGCGCCGTGGGCTGATGAGCCACTTCTGCTTCTTCAATCTCGGTGGTCGCGCCCACGAATTAGGGGTGATGGAAGTCGCCCATTTCTTGTGGAAGAAGTACGGTAGCTCGCAACGCGTGCTATTTGTCAGCGTCCCGTTTGAAGAAGTACTGGGAGAAATTCTCGGTAAAGTCGATAACAGTCATATGGGCGTGGTGTTGAAGCGTATGATGTTGCGCGCAGCGACCCGTATCGCTGATCGGCTCGAGATTGATGTGCTGGTAACAGGCGAGGCGATCTCTCAGGTCTCCAGCCAGACCCTGCCCAATCTGTCGCTGATCGATTCGGTCACGGAAAAGCTGGTTTTGCGTCCACTGATCGCCAGCCACAAGCAAGACATCATCGATCAGGCTTACGATATAGGCACTGCCGATTTCGCCAAGCACATGCCCGAGTATTGTGGGGTGATTTCGGTCAACCCCAAGACCCACGCCAAGCGCAACCGCGTGGAGTATGAAGAACAGCAGTTTGATATGGCGGTGCTCGAGCGTGCGCTTGAGCAAGCCAGGTTGGTGCCGATCGATCGCGTTATCGACGAATTGGGCCAGGACATTGAAATCGAGGAAGTCAGTGAAGCACTGGCCGGTCAGGTCATCGTCGACATCCGTCATCCGGATGCTCAGCATGACGAACCGCTGGAGTTGCCTGGCATTGAAATACAGACGCTGCCGTTCTATGCATTGAACAGCCGCTTCAAGGAACTGGATGAGACTCGCCAGTACCTGTTGTATTGCGACAAAGGCGTGATGAGTCGCCTGCATGCCCACCATTTGCTCAGTGAGGGGCATGCCAATGTGCGCGTTTATCGACCGAGCTAAGTGCCCGGGGCTGTTTGCCTGTGGCTTGCGTCACCGGCCCCCCGACGCCAGTCGTCAAGCCGTCATGGCTTTCGCCGACTCTACTGTTAATAGCTGCCTACAATAGGCAGCTGACCGAATCCTCTGATCGAGATACACAAGTGATCGAAAATCTACGTAACATCGCCATCATTGCTCACGTTGACCATGGTAAAACCACCCTGGTAGACAAACTCTTGCGTCAATCCGGCACCCTGGAGCGCAACGAGCTCAACGACGAGCGCGTGATGGACTCCAACGACCAGGAGAAAGAACGCGGTATTACCATTCTTGCCAAGAACACCGCTATCAACTGGAACGGCTACCACATCAACATCGTGGATACCCCGGGCCACGCCGACTTCGGCGGCGAAGTTGAACGCGTAATGTCGATGGTTGACTCCGTTCTGCTGCTGGTTGACGCTCAAGACGGCCCTATGCCGCAAACCCGTTTCGTGACCAAGAAGGCTTTCGAAGCCGGCCTGCGTCCGATCGTTGTGATCAACAAGGTCGACCGTCCGGGCGCTCGTCCAGACTGGGTTCTGGATCAGATCTTCGACCTGTTCGACAACCTGGGTGCTACTGAAGAACAACTGGACTTCCACGTTGTTTACGCGTCTGCACTGAACGGTATTGCCGGTCTGTCGCACACCGATATGGCCGAAGACATGACCCCGCTGTACCAGGCCATCGTCGACCACGTGCCGGCTCCAAAAGTCGACCGTGACGGTCCGTTCCAGATGCAAATCTCCGCTCTGGACTACAACAGCTTCCTGGGCGTCATCGGTGTTGGCCGTATCGCTCGTGGTCGCGTCAAGCCGAACACTCAGGTTGTAGCTATCGACATCGACGGCAAGCGCCGTAACGGTCGTATCCTCAAGCTGATGGGTCACCACGGTCTGCACCGTATCGACGTTGACGAAGCAGCTGCCGGCGATATCGTTTGCATCAGCGGCTTCGACCAGCTGTTCATCTCCGACACTCTGTGCGACCCACTGAACGTCGAAGCGATGAAGCCGCTGACCGTTGACGAACCAACCGTTTCCATGACTTTCCAGGTAAACGACTCGCCTTTCTGCGGTAAAGAAGGCAAGTTCGTCACCAGCCGTAACATCAAGGAACGTCTGGACAAAGAATTGCTGTTCAACGTTGCACTGCGCGTTGAAGAAGGCGACTCGGCTGACAAGTTCAAAGTGTCCGGCCGTGGTGAGCTGCACCTCTCGGTACTGATCGAAACCATGCGTCGCGAAGGCTTCGAAATGGGCGTTGGTCGTCCAGAAGTGATCATCCGTATGGTTGACGGCGTTAAGCACGAACCGTACGAAAACGTCACCATCGACCTGCCGGAAATTGCGCAAGGCGCGATCATGGAGCAAATCGGTATCCGTAAAGGCGACCTGACCAACATGGTTCCGGATGGCAAAGGGCGCGTTCGCCTTGAGTACAACATCCCGGCACGTGGCTTGATCGGTTTCCGTAACGAATTCCTGACCCTGACATCCGGTGCCGGCATCCTGACCAGCATCTTCGACCGTTACGACGTCATGAAGTCCGGCGACATGTCCGGTCGTCAGAACGGCGTACTGGTTTCGGTTGCTACCGGTAAGGCTCTGACCTACTCGCTGGAAACTCTGCAGGCGCGTGGCAAGCTGTTCCTGGGTCACGGTGAAGACGTGTACGAAGGTCAAATCGTCGGCATCAACAGCCGTGACAACGACCTGGGCGTTAACCCAACCAAAGGCAAGAAGCTCGACAACATGCGTGCTTCCGGTAAAGACGAAACCATCGCTTTGGTTCCGCCTATCCGTTTCACTTTGGAACAAGCGCTGGAATTCGTTCAAGAAGACGAACTCTGCGAAGTAACGCCGAAGTCGATCCGCCTGCGTAAGAAAATCCTTGGTGAAAGCGAGCGCACCCGCTCTGCCAAGAAAAACGGCAACTGATTCATTAGTTAGCTGTTAAAAAAACGCCCCCGACCGCAAGGTCGGGGGCGTTTTTGTTTGTCTGGAAAATGTCAGAAACGCTGTAAGAGTGGTGCGTCAAGTTTGACTGGGTTGGTCCACTCGAGCGCTAATTAGACGGTATATGACAGACACGGCTCCCCAGCGGGCAGGCGACCGGTGTTGATCAGAAGGTTGGTTTAGCGGACTTTAAAGCAGCGCTGGCTGCGTGGGGAGTGCAGCCAGCGGCAGATATAGCGACACGTGCGATCACTCAGCGGCGATCATGATCATCCCAATGTTTGCGATGACCATAGGCATGACCACGACCGCGATGGTCGCCGCGGTAATCACGACGATCATCGCGACCACGGTAGCGGCGGTCTCCACGACCATCGTCGCGGCTTTCGTTGCCCATGTAGTTACCCAGGGCGCCACCTGCACCGCCACCGGCTGCTGCGCCGATCAGGCTGCCGGTAGTGCCGCCGACGCTGCGGCCAAGCACGTTGCCGCCCGCTGCGCCCAAGCCGCCACCAATAGCGGCTTCACCACGGTTGCGACGGTCTGCGCCCACTGCGCCACCTGCCGCACCGCCTAGACCAGCGCCAATCGCTGAACCTGTGCTGCCGCCCAATTGTTGGCCGACAACGGAACCGAGTACCCCACCCAATGCACCGCCCACGCCGGCTTCAGCGGTGCCGCCAGCTGAGGCAAAACCACTGGCCAGGGAGAGAGACAACAACAGAATCGAGGAATACTTCATGTATGGAACCTCATAGGGATGACGGCGCGATCCTGAGGCCATGTCAGTATTGCTACAATCTAAATCCGACGAGTAACACGTATTATAAGAAAACACTAACATGCTGTTTTTTAACGGGAACTTTAGTTGTAAATAGCACTCTGAGCTTACTTGGCATACATGCCGTTAGTCGCTGTATGCCATTGTTCCTTGTCAGTTTACATAATCCGTCCGTCGTCACTTGCTGTTTCCAGGCGGATAGCGATGAACTTTGACGTTGGTGTATGGCTGCCGTCACCCACGCTTTCGAGTGGCACTAACGGGTTCACTTCCGGGTAATAAGCGGCTGCTTGTCCGGCGGGAATATCGAATGCCAGCAGGGTGAAGCCTTTTACGCGGCGCTCGCGACCATCGTCCCAGATCGACACCAGGTCCGCTTTCTGCCCCGGCTTGAAGCCCAGGCGGATAATGTCTGCTTCGTTGACGAACAACACATCCCGCTGACCTTTGACCCCGCGATAACGGTCGTCCAGCCCATAAATAGTGGTGTTGTACTGATCGTGCGAGCGCATGGACTGCATGATCAGGTCGGGAGTCTGGCCGGTAGAGCGTACGTTCTCATGCACCAGGTCCAGCGGCAGGACGTTGGCCTTGAAGTTGGCTCGGGCGGTGGGTGTGTTCCAGCGGCGTTTACTGGCTGCATTGCCGAGATAGAAGCCCCCCGGATTTTTCAGGCGCTCATTGAAGTCCTTGAAACCGGGGATGGTGTCAGCAATCAGGTCGCGAATACGGCTGTAATCCGCAGTCAGCCACAACCAGTCCACGGGTTGCGTGCCCAGGGTCGCGGCAGCGATACCGGCGATGATTGCCGGCTCCGAACGCATCTGTCTGGACAGGGGCTGCAGTTGGCCATTGGACGCATGAACCATGCTGAACGAGTCTTCCACCGTCACCGCTTGTGGGCCTTCGGACTGGATATCAATATCGGTCCGGCCGAAGCATGGCAGGATCAGTGCGTGTGCGCCGTGAGTCAGGTGGCTGCGGTTGAGCTTGGTGCTGATCTGCACCGTCAGGTCGCAGTTGTTCAAGGCTTCAACGGTGCGTGTGCTGTCTGGTGTGGCTTGGGCGAAGTTGCCACCCAGGCCGATAAAGACCCTTGATTTGCCCGCGAGCATTGAGTGGATAGCTTCCACCACGTTATGACCCGATGCGCGTGGGGCTTTGAACTGGAAGCGTTTTTCCAGCGCATCAAGGAATAACGCAGGTGGGCGCTCATTGATGCCCATGGTCCGGTCGCCCTGCACGTTACTGTGACCACGCACTGGGCACAGGCCTGCGCCGGGCTTGCCGATGTTGCCGCGCAGGAGCATCAGGTTGGCAATTTCCTGAATGGTCGGCACCGAATGGCGATGCTGAGTGATGCCCATCGCCCAGCACATGATGACTTTCTGACCTTTGCAGTACATCTTCGCCGCGTGCTCGATATCGGCAAGGGGCAAGCCGGACTGCTCAATGATCTCTTCCCACGAGGTGTCATCGACGGTCGCCAGGTAATCAAGCACGCCGTCGGTGTGTTCGTTTAGGAAGGCGTGATCGAATACCGACGGTGCGTTGTTGGCCTGAGCCTCGCGTTCCCATTGCAACAGGTACTTGGCCATGCCGCGCAACAGCGCCATGTCGCCACCCAATGCCGGGCGGAAGTACGCAGTGTTGGTCGGCTCCGAGCCGTTGGTGAGCATTTCCAGCGGGTGCTGCGGATGCTGGAAGCGTTCCAGGCCGCGTTCTTTGAGCGGGTTGACGCACACCACTTGCGCGCCGCGTTTGACGGCTTCACGCAGCGGTTCGAGCATGCGCGGGTGGTTGGTGCCGGGGTTTTGGCCGAGAACGAAAATCGCATCGGCGTGTTCGAAGTCATCGAAGGTTACCGTGCCTTTACCGACGCCAACGCTTTGCGCCAGGGCGACACCGCTGGCCTCGTGGCACATGTTCGAGCAGTCGGGGAAATTGTTGGTGCCGTAGGCGCGTACGAACAGCTGATACAGGTAGGCGGCTTCATTGCTGGCCCGGCCCGAGGTATAGAACTCGGCCATGTTCGGGCTTGGCAGCTTACGCAGATGCTTGCCAATCAGGGCGAACGCGTCGTCCCAACTGATTGGCGTGTAACGATCGGTTTCAGCGTTGTAGCTCATCGGCTCGGTCAGGCGACCCTGGTACTCGAGCCAGTAGTCGCTTTGCTCACGCAGGGCGCTGACGCTGTAGCGGGCGAAGAACGAGGCATCGACACGGCGCTTGGTGGCTTCCCAGTTGACCGCCTTGGCGCCGTTCTCGCAGAACTTCACGATGCCGCTTTCCGGCGAATCGCCCCACGCGCAGCCTGGGCAGTCGAAGCCGCCGTTCTGGTTAGTCTTGAGCATCATGCGCAGGTTCTTCAGTGCGTTATCACTGCTCAGCCAAGCCTGCGTCACACTGACCAGTGCGCCCCAGCCGCCCGCCGCGCCTCTGTACGGTTTGTAGCGGGGCGTCGGGGTTTTGTCGGCTTGGTGACGAATGCTCACGCTTGATTCTCCATCGCAGGGCTATAGACCCGCGGCGCACTGTGTTGCGGCAGGTGGATTAAATTGAGGTTGTGTCGGCGTGCCCATTGCAGGGCCAGGCCGGTGGGCGAGGACAGGCTGACCAGCGTCTGAATGCGGGCGCGCAGTACTTTCTGGATCAGTTCCAGGCTGCAACGGCTGGTGACGATGGCAATCCCGCCAGTCAATGGAATGTTCTGGCGGATCAACGCACCGATCAGTTTGTCGAGGGCGTTATGCCGGCCGATGTCTTCGCGGCCCAGCAGCAGCTCTCCCGTGCTGTCCATGAACAGCGCGGCATGTACCGCGCCGCAATGCTGGCCCAGTGGCTGGAATGCGCTGATGCGTTGGCGCAGCCCTTCCAGCCAGATCGCAGGCGGCAATGGCGCGCCCGGCAATACATCGAGTTCGGGTAACGCTTGCTCGACCGCTTCCACACCGCACAGGCCACAGCCACTGGTCCCGGCCAGTTGGCGACGCTGCTGTTTGAGGTTCCAGAAGGCGCGGCTGGCGATCTCCACCTGCGCGTGCTGCGCAGAACCCGAGCCGCTGAGCTTCAGGTCGTAGATTTCGTCGGGAGAGGCAATGATGCCGCTGCCCAGGCTGAAGCCGACGATGAAGTCTTCGAGATCGGTCGGGCTGACCAGCATCACCGCTTGGCTGATGCCATTGTAGGCAATGGCCAGCGCCACCTCTTCGGCCAGCGCCGTGCTCCCCGAGGCTTCGCGTTCAAGGTTTGAGTAGCTGTAGGCGTGGCTTGCGGCGGACGCGGGCGCCGTGCTGACCGTGCGCTTGGCGGGCATGGGATCGTACCGGCAGGTTATTTGCCTTTAGCCTAGGCCTGTCGTCGGATAACGTCTAATCGCTAGTGCTGATGCCTTGATAGATGACGTCGATCAAGATGCTTCGATGATTTTCTGGTAGGCCGCGAAGCATGCTTCGGCCAGGGCAGAGCGCGGCGCGCTACGACGCATGATCAAACCCAGCCGGGCCAGGGTTTTGGCCTCCGCGATAGGGTGCAGGCGCAGGTGCTCGGTCAGGGTCTCCAGACCGCCATCAAGTGGCATGATCGCGCAACAGAAACCGCCATGCACCGCTTGCAGCAACTGATGGACCGCGTCGGTTTGCAACAAGGGCAGGGGGTTCAGGCCCCGACTGTGGAAATTGTGGTCGATGGATTGACGAAAGTGCATGCCGCTGGTCAGTAGGCCGAGGGGCAGCTCGATCAGGCTTTCCCAGCTGAGTGGATCTTCACCGAAGCTGAAGTGACGGTGATCGTAAAGCAGGCCCATGCGTGTTTTTGCCAGTGCCAGAGAATCAAAGCGCTCACCGTCGAGCCGGTCCAGATACGACACGCCCAGATCCAGCTGATTGCTCGCCAACTGCTCCAGAATCTGCTCGGAGCTGAGCGCCGACAGTTCGAAGCGCAGGTTGGGGTGCAACTGATGCAGGCGTTGCATCAGTGGCAGTGGATCGAAACTCGACAGCGGCACCACGCCCAGGCGCAACGTACCGACCAGATGCCCCCGGCACGCTGCCGCTTCGGCGTACAAGCCGTCATAGGCGGCGAGTACCGTCCGCGCCCAGGCCAATACCCGTTCACCCGGCGCGGTAAAACTTTCGAAGCGCTGACCACGATTGACCAGCGGCAACTCCAGCTCTTCTTCCAGGCTGCGCAGGCGCATCGACAGGGTCGGCTGGGTAATGTGGCAGCGCGCCGCCGCTTGGCCGAAGTGCCGGGTCTCGTCGAGGGCGATGAGGAATTTAAGCTGTTTGATGTCCATCTTCGCTCCGGGGCGTTATGCAGGCAGTTCGTCCTGTAGCTGGCTTGCCTGCGATCAGGTTGATGCGGTGTGTCAGGTAAAACGCCATCGTGGGCAAGCCCGCTCCTACAGTGTCCGCGCAGCTAAAGCCCCGCAATCAACGTCCGATAATCCGCTACTGCGGCAAACTCTTCGGTGTTCTTCGGGCCCTTGCGGCTGTCGGGTTCGCTGACGGCCAGCAGATGGGCGATTCCGAATGTTCGGGCGCTGCGCAGGATCGGCAGGGTGTCATCGATGAACAGGCTGCGACCTGGCTCGAAGGCGATGTCGGCGTGCAACGCATCCCAGAACTGCGCGTTCTCTTTGGCGAACCCGTAGTCGTGGGAGCTGATCATGCGTTCGAAGTAGGGCGCCAGTTGCACCCGCTCCATCTTTAATGACAGCGAGTCGCGGTGGGCGTTGGTGATCATGATCACGCGTTTGCCGGCCTGCTTGATTGCCATCAAAAACGTTTCGGCATCCGGACGCAGGGAGATCAGGTGCGCAGTTTCCAGTTTCAGCTCGCGCAGCGGTAGCTTCAGCTCGGCGCTCCAGAAGTCCAGGCAGTACCAGTTGAGCGTGCCGGCATTCTTTTCGAACAGCGGGGCCATTTCCAGTTCGGCCATGGCCCGGCTGACCCCGTGCAGTTCGGCGTAGCGCTGTGGCAGGTGCTCCATCCAGAAATGGTTGTCGTAATGCAAGTCGAGCAGGGTGCCGTCCATATCGAGCAGAACGGTATCAATGTCGCGCCAGGGTAAAGAAGGCATTCAGGTCTCTCGGGCGGTGAATGAGCCACGTCAGCATATCCGACACAGACAATCGGGAAAGCCACGGTATAGTACTCCGTCCACGCCAAGGAGCTTGCCATGCGACAGAAACCCACCATCCTCGCCCGCGAAATCGTCGCCAGTAGCCATCTGTTCCGTGTCGAAGCGTTGCAGTTACGTTTTGCCAACGGCGTCGAGCGCACGTACGAGCGTCTGGTGAGTAGAGGCGTTGGTTATGGCGCAGTGATGATCGTCGCGATGCTCGATGCCGACCACGCGGTATTGATCGAGGAGTACTGCGGGGGGACCGACGAGTACGAGTTGTCTTTGCCCAAGGGCCTGATCGAACCGGGCGAAGACATCCTGGCCGCTGCCAATCGTGAGCTTAAGGAGGAAGCCGGGTTTGGCGCTCATCAGCTTGAGCATTTGACCGAGCTGTCCCTGTCGCCCGGTTACATGAGCCAGAAGATTCAGGTGGTGTTGGCCACTGATTTGTATGAAGAGAGCCTGCCGGGCGACGAGCCAGAGCCGATGCGCGTCGACAAGGTCAATCTGCGTGAACTGTCCAGCCTGATTCAACACCCACAGTTCAGCGAGGGCCGTGCCTTGGCGGCGCTGTATCTGGTCCGCGACTTATTGACCCAGCGTGGAGTATTCGAGCCATGACCCAAGCGTTCGCTCATCTGCCGCATCAGTTGTTGGCGCCCGTGATTGAGCTGGCCAGACGTGCAGGCGAAGTGATCCTGCCGTATTGGCGCGCAAATGTGTCCGTCGTCACCAAGACCGATGCGTCGCCCGTCACCGCCGCGGATATAGCGGCGCATCATCTATTGGTCGCGGGTTTGCAGGCGCTGGCGCCTGATATTCATGTGCTGTCTGAAGAAGATGCCGACATTCCCCTCAGTGAGCGCTCCACTTGGGAGCGCTGGTGGCTGGTCGATCCGCTGGACGGCACCAAGGAATTCATTTCCGGCAGCGAAGAATTTACCGTCAACATCGCCCTGATCGAACAGGGGCGCGTGGTGTTTGGCGTGGTCTCGATGCCCACCAATAATCGCTGCTACTTCGGCGGTGCGGGGTTGGGCGCGTGGCGCAGTGATGATGAGGCGCATGCTGCGCCGATCCGCGTGCGAACGGCGCCAGCACCCGGCGAAGCGTTTACCGTGGTCGCCAGCCGTCGTCACACCAGCCCGGAACAGGAGCGCTTGTTGGAGGGGTTGTCCGAGAGCCTGGGTGATTTGCAACTGACCAGCGTCGGCAGCTCATTGAAGTTCTGCCTGCTTGCCGAAGGTGCCGCCGATTGTTATCCGCGTCTGGCGCCGACCTCGCAGTGGGACACCGCTGCGGCTCAAGGGGTACTCGAAGGCGCAGGCGGCGAAGTGCTCGATCTGGCAGGCGAGACGTTCAGCTACCCGTCGCGCGAGTCGCTGCTCAACACCTCGTTTCTCGCGTTGCCGGCGAACGCGCCGTGGCGCAGCAAGCTGTTGGCGCTGGCTAAATCCGAGCTATAGGGCTTAACGATGCAACACAAACTGCCCGCTGAAACGTACTGCCGCGTTGTCACTGCCCTGATTGAAAATGTGCGTCGGCAAGGTCAAGCGGGCGCGTCCATAACGGCGGTACGTGCTTAGAAATTTTTCCCAGGCGGCATCCTCTGGCGCCTCGCACGTGGCGATGGCATCGGCGGTGACCGGTAGCGGATAGCTGATCTGCCCTTCCTGAATCACAATATGCCCGTCTTCGATCCCCTCTTCGCGCAGGCGCAAATGCAGCCAGCCCCAACCCGCCAGCACGGCCGCGCTGTACAGGCTACCGCCGAACATGGTGTTTTTGTGATTGGTGTTGGGGGCCAGGGGTAACTGCAGACGCAGCTGTCGCCCTTGCCAGCTGAGCACCTTGAGGCCCATCTCGCGGGTCAGGGGAATGTCGTGATGCAGCACCTTCTGCAAATGGTGGCTGTCGTTATTCATGCGGGCTCCTATTTATCAATCGAGTTCATCGGCAGCGCTGCCGCTGCTGTCACCAAAGCTCAGGCCGTGTTTGCGCAACTTGTCGTGCAGGGTTTTGCGTGGCAGCCCCAAGGCTTCGGCGAGGCTGCGCACGGAACTGTGAGGCCGGGTCAGCTCTGCGGCGATCAAGGATCGTTCGAAGCTTTCAACCTGCTCGCTGAGCCCGCCTCCGGTGGTTGGCATGCTGGGGACTTCATTGCCTTCGAGGGCCAGTTCCAGGCCAAGGGCAAAGCGCTCTGCGACGTTCTGCAGTTCGCGCACATTGCCCGGCCAGGTGTGCCGCAACAGCAAGGCGCGTTGGCCCGGTTGCAGTTCGTGTTTGGGCAATCCGTGGCGGGTGCTGGCTGAGTCGGCAAAGTGCTGGAACAGCATCAACGCGTCTTCGCCACGCTCGCGCAGCGGTGGAATTTTCAGCGGTGCGACGTTCAACCGGTAATACAAGTCAGCGCGGAAGCGTCCTTGATCGGCAGACTGACGCAGGTCTTCCTTGGTCGCGGCGATCACCCTGATATCCAGTGGAATCTGCTGATTGCCACCCAAGCGCTCGACCACGCGCTCTTGCAGCAAGCGCAGCAATTTGACCTGCACCTCCAGGCTCATGCTCTCGATTTCGTCGAGAAACAGCGTACCGCCGTTGGCGAATTCGAACTTGCCGATCCGGCGTTTTTGCGCGCCAGTGAACGCGCCCGGCTCATGCCCGAACAGCTCGCTTTCGACGACGGACTCGGCGAGTGCCCCCGCGTTGATCGCGACAAAAGGCCCGGCCCGGCGGTTGGACAGGTCGTGCAAGGCGCGGGCAACCACTTCTTTGCCAGTGCCGGTTTCACCGAGTATCAGCACGTCGGCCTTGGTCGCGGCCAAGGCACCGATCTGTTCACGTAGACGCAACATTGGCGCGGACTGACCGACCAGGCGCGTACTCAATTGGGTCCGATCACTCAAGGCCAGGCGCAGGCTGCGGTTGTCCAGCACCAGGCTGCGCAGATCAAGCGCGCGGCGCACGCTGTCGAGCATGGCGTCGCTGGAGAACGGCTTCTCCAGGAAATCATAGGCGCCGGCGCGCATGGCTTGCACCGCCAACGGCACGTCGCCATGACCGGTCATCAGCAGCACGGGCAGTTCCGGGTCCTGAGTATGCAGTTGTGCGAGCAGTTCGAGCCCGTCGATGCCAGGCATGCGGATATCACTCACCACCACGCCAGGCCAGTCGCGCTCAATGCGACTCGCCAGGCCCTTGGCGTCGGCCAACGCCAGAACGTGCAAGCCGGCAAGGTCCAGGGTCTGGCTGAGGGCGCCTCGCAGATGCGGGTCGTCGTCGATCAGCACCACCTGAATCCGGCTGTCGATGGCGTGGTCCGTACTCATGCAGATAGATCCTCTGGCGGTTGAAGATTGACCCCGGCCGCCCCGGCCTGCAGGTGCAGGGTCAGCAGGGCGCCGCCGTCGGGATGATTGGCGAGCAGTAACTCTCCGCCCAGCGCGCGCATCAGCGTATCGCAAATCGCCAGGCCGAGGCCCAAACCCTGGGTGCGGGTCTTGGTGGTGAAGAACGGCTCGCGGGCACGGGCCAGAGCTTCTTTGGAAAAACCCGGGCCGTTATCGCGGATATACAGATTGACGCCTTCGGGAGTCTGTTCGGCACTCAGCCAGAGTTTGCGTGGCGGACCTTTTTCAGTGAGCGCATCAAGGGCATTGGCCAACAAGTTACCGAGTACCTGACGCAAGCGGGTTTCACCGGCCTGGACCCAGAGTGTCGCGTCCGGCATGTCGCGGATCAGTTCAACTTCCATTGCCCGGCGGCGTTTGGACAGCAGCGCCAAGGCATCGTCGAGCGCCGGTTGCAGGGCGACACTTTCCGGCGCATGCCGATCGCGTCGGGCAAACGCGCGCAGATGGGCAATGATCGAGGCCATGCGTCCGGTGAGTTCGCTGATCAGCTTGAGATTGCCGCGAGCGTCCTCGGTGCGTTCGTGATCGAGCAGCACTTCGGCGTTTTCCGCATAGCTGCGGATCGCCGCCAGCGGTTGATTGAGTTCATGGCTAATGCTGGCAGACATGGTCCCCAGTGCCGAGAGTTTACCGGCCTGCACCAGTTCGTCTTGTGCGCGGACGAGTTCCTGCTGCGCCTGCTCGCGCTCCAGTACTTCTTGCTTGAGTCGACTGTTCAGGCCTTCCAGGTCGGCGGTACGTTCGATTACGCGCATTTCCAGCTCGCGACGGGCCTTGGCTTCGAAGGCAATGCGGTCCAGATAATGGCGCCGGCGTTGCATCATCAGGCCCAGCAGCAGCATCAGCACCAACAGGGTCGCGCCGCCGACAGCGACGGCGGTACGCACCGGTCGGTCGATCAGCCCACGTGGGGCAAGGATACTCACGGCCCAGCCGGTCTCGTCGATCTGCTGGGTTTGCGTCAACCAGGCCTTTTCGTCGAGGTGCAACGGTTTTGGGTTCCGGGTCGGATAGGGCTGGATGGCGTTGATCGCTTGCTGTTCTTCCTGGCTCAGCGGACGGGTTGCGCGAAAGCGCCATTCCGGGTTTGAGGTCAGGATCACCACGCCATTGTGATCGGTCAGCAGCAATTGCTCCGGGGTTATGCCCCACAAGGTCTCGGTGCGGTCCAGATCGACCTTGACCACCAGCACCCCAATCACCTTGTCGCCATCGTGCACGGCACCGGCAAAGAAGTAACCGCGTTTGGCCGAAGTCGTGCCCAAGCCGAAAAAGCGCCCCAGGCCGCCGGCCATGGCTTCACTGAAGTAAGGGCGAAAGGCGAAGTTGCGCCCCACGAAACTGTCGCGCTGGTCCCAGTTGGACGCTGCCAGCGTATTGCCGCTGGGGTCCATCAGGTACATCACCTCTGCCCCGGTCTGTTCGCAAATATCCTTGAGTAACCGGTTGGCGTCTTCCAGAGTGACCTTTTGCTGGGGATTCGCCAACACCGCGCGCAGGGCTGGAAGATCGCCGAGAATTTGTGGCAATACTTCATAGCGATGCAGGGTGCCGAGCAGGTTGGCGACGTAGAGATCAAGCGTCTGGCGGTTCTGGCTGACCAGCTCGTTGCCGTAATAACGCTCGGCCAGATGCTGCAGTGGCCACAACAGCGGCGCAAGACAAAGCGCCAGCAACGCAAGGCTGCGCCAGCGGGGGCGTCGGGCAACGGTGGACGTCGTGATCATAGAAATGCGCCAGATGATGTTCGCCTGACACGGATTATTTGTAGGCACTGACGTGTCTGCGAAAGCGGTGTCCCAGGTACTCCGCGTGACGCCGCTCTCAGACACGTCAGTGCCTACGCCCTCCGGGCAGAAGCTGATCGACCCATTATGCCTACTGCTGACCGGCTAAGCACTCCAGCAACGCGTGATGCCAATCAGGCTGCTGCACCTGCCATTCACGCTGCAGAAGACTGCAATCGAGGCGTGAGTTCAGCGGGCGTTCGGCGGGAGTCGGGTAGGCGCTGGACGGAATCGCTTCCAGCGTCGCGCAGGGCTTGCCTTGTTTGATCAGTTGCTCACCAATGGCCTGAGCAAAACCGAACCACGACGTCTCGCCGCTGGCGGTCAGGTGATACGTACCCCAGGCGCCAGCCTGTCCGTCGCGCCAGTGTTCGATCAGCAAGCGCGTGCTGTGGGCGATGGTGCCGGCCCAGGTGGGTGCGCCGATCTGGTCCGAGACGATGCGCAATTCTGCCCGCTCTTGCAGCAGGCGTTGCATGGTCAGCAGGAAGTTACGCCCGTGCAGGGAGTAAACCCAGCTGGTGCGCAGGATCAGGTGTTTGCCCCCCACCGCCGCAATCGCCTGTTCGCCCGCCAGTTTGCTACGACCATACACACCCAGCGGGTTCGGCAGATCCTGCTCGGTATAGGCCGAGTCTTTTTTGCCGTCGAACACGTAATCGGTGGAGTAGTGAATCAGGGGGATGCCCAGCCGATCAGCTTCTTCAGCGAAAATACCCGGTGCCGTGGCATTGATCGCGAAGGCCAGCTCGGGTTCGTTTTCAGCCTGATCGACTGCGGTGTGCGCTGCCGCATTAATGATCAGGTCTGGACGTAGTGCGCGCACGTGGTCACGAATGGCCTCGGGCTGGCCAAGGTCCAGTTGATCGCGCCCCAGCACGTGCAGTTCGCCGAGATCAGCCAGGCTTTTCTGCAACTCGCGTGACACCTGACCATGCTGTCCACTGATCAATATCTTCAGTGGTGGAGTGGAGGACTGGGTCATGAGAACAGCTCAGCCTCATTCAGGCTTCTGCCGTTTTGATCCTTCTCCGACAGTTTCGGGATGTCGGTGAGCTGCCAGTCAATTGCCAGGTCCGGGTCATTCCAGCGAATGCAGCGCTCGGCACGAGGCTGATAGTAGTCGGTGGTCTTGTAGAGGAATTCGGCGTAGTCGCTGAGCACCAGGAACCCGTGAGCAAAGCCTTGCGGAATCCACAACTGACGATTGTTTTCGGCAGAAAGCCGGATGCTGGCCCAGCGACCGAAGGTCGGTGAGCTGCGGCGAATATCCACCGCGACATCCAGCACTTCTCCCGCCGTGACCCGAACCAATTTGCCTTGGGTGTGTTCCAGTTGGTAATGCAGGCCCCGCAACACGCCCTTTTGCGAGCGTGAGTGGTTGTCCTGAACGAAGTCCGCTTCTATGCCAGTGTCTTGTTTAAAGTCGCGCGCATTGAAGCTTTCATAGAAAAACCCGCGCTCGTCGCCAAATACTTTGGGTTCCAGGATCAGGACCCCAGGCAGTTCAGTCGGCACCACCTTCATTATTGATATTCCCCGGCAAGCTTGAACAGGTATTGGCCATAGCCGGTCTTGCCAAATGCATCTGCGCGGTTGAGCAGGTGCTCGCGGTCGATCCAGCCGTTTTGGAACGCGATCTCTTCCAGGCAAGCCACTTTCAGGCCCTGACGATGCTCAATGGTCTGAACGTACTGCGACGCTTCCAGCAGACTGTCGTGGGTGCCGGTATCAAGCCAGGCAAAACCCCGACCGAAGCGCTCGACCCGCAGATCGCCGCGTTCCAGATAGGCGTTGTTGACGTCGGTAATCTCCAGCTCGCCACGGGGCGAAGGCTTCACCGCTTTGGCGATCTCGATAACGTCATTGTCGTAGAAATACAGACCGGTCACGGCGTAGCTGGATTTCGGCTTTTTCGGCTTTTCTTCGATGGACAGCGCACGGCCACTCTCATCGAAATCAATCACGCCAAAACGCTCTGGATCCTTGACCCAATAACCGAAGACCGTCGCGCCTTTGGGGTGCTCGGCGGCACTTTGCAACTGCTCGCTGAAATGCTGTCCGTGGAAAATGTTGTCGCCCAGAATCAGGCACACCGGGTCATCGCCGATGAATTCTTCGCCGATCAGAAACGCCTGGGCCAGGCCGTCCGGAGTGGGCTGTTCCTTGTAGTGAAAATGCACGCCAAACTGGCTGCCATCACCCAGCAGGTTGCGATATTGCGGCAAGTCCTGCGGGGTGGAAATAACCAGGATTTCACGGATGCCGGCCAGCATCAGGACCGAGATCGGGTAATAGATCATCGGTTTGTCATAGACCGGCAGCAATTGTTTGGAAACACCAAGGGTGATGGGGTGCAGACGCGTGCCCGAACCGCCAGCCAGAACGATGCCTTTCATCATGCGATCAAATCCTTAAGGTCAGTGAATCCCAGTCGTTCGCCTTGGTAGCTGCCGTCCTGGACCCTACGGCACCAGTCTAGGTTATCCAAATACCACTGCACGGTTTTGCGCAGACCCGATTCGAATGTTTCTTCAGGGGTCCAGCCCAGCTCGCGCTCGATCTTGCTGGCGTCGATGGCATAGCGCATATCGTGGCCTGGGCGATCGGTTACGTAGGTGATCAGATCAGCGAAATTCGCTACACCCGGCGGATGCTCAGGCGCCAGTTCTTCAAGTAGCGCGCAGATGCCGCGCACCACATCGATATTCTTTTGCTCATTGTGCCCGCCGATGTTGTACGTCTCGCCGACAACACCCTCGGTTACCACTTTAAGCAGCGCCCGGGCGTGATCTTCGACATACAGCCAGTCGCGTACTTGCAGGCCATTGCCATACACCGGTAGCGGTTTACCCGCCAAGGCGTTGAGGATCACCAGCGGGATGAGCTTCTCCGGGAAGTGGAACGGCCCGTAGTTATTGGAGCAGTTAGTGACGACAACCGGCAGGCCATAGGTGCGGTGCCAGGCCCGAACCAGGTGATCGGACGCCGCTTTGCTGGCCGAATACGGCGAGCTTGGCGCGTAAGGCGTGGTTTCGGTGAACAGGTCATCGACGCCGTGCAGGTCGCCGTACACCTCGTCTGTAGAAATATGGTGGAAGCGGAACGCCGCACGTTCGGCTTCAGGCAGCTTGCTCCAGTAGGCGCGTGTGGCCTCAAGCAGGCTGTAGGTGCCGACGATGTTGGTCTGAATGAATTCCGCCGGACCATCAATAGAACGGTCAACGTGGGACTCAGCAGCCAAATGCATAATCGCGTGGGGCTCGAAGCGTGCCAGCACAGCGCTGACAGCGGCCTGATCAACGATATCGGCCTGCACAAACTCATAGCGGGTGTTGGTCGCAATGCTTTGCAGCGACTCCAGATTGCCGGCGTAGGTCAGTTTGTCGTAATTGAGGACTTCGTGATCGGTGTTCTGGATCAGGTGACGGATCAGCGCCGAACCGATAAAGCCGGCACCGCCTGTAACGAGGATTCGCATGAGTTTGCCTTCTTCCTTGGATGGACGTTAAGCGGATGAGACATAGCTTGTCGGCAGGAGAGGGCAGGTGCAAGAGCGATTGATCGAGAAAACGCTACAAAGCCATGAAAAAAACACATGAGGAGCAGGTTGCGCGCCATAAAACTGTCGCGACTGAAGTTGGTGACCATAAACACCTAAATTTTTTGAGTTTTCCCGTGCGTTAAGTGCGGCGAAAAAAAACGCAGAAGGTCGTCCGCGCGCCCGCGATCCTGTAGATACCGTATTGATCCCCAATGAGCATGCGCCCACTGCGTCCTCTCTGCCGTTCATAGAAGCCGTTCATTTCTTCCTTATTGTGGTTTTTCCTGAACACACCCCTTGCGCATCGCCCAGCCAACTGGCGATATAGGCCGCTAACAAGAACCGTTGAGGTCGTCATGTCGCTCGCCACGTTGATTCATCGTTCCAGTCTGCCGTGCCCGGAAGTCAGCGCCGAGCAGGCGTTGCTATTGCTTGAGCAGCATTACGGGTTGAGCGGCACGCTCAAGGAGTTGGGTAGCCAGCAGGATCGTAACTATTTGCTCGACAGCGCTCAGGGGCGCTATGTCTTGAAGATTTGCCACGGTGATTATTCGTTGCGCGAGCTTCAGGCACAGCACGCGGCGTTGGGGCATTTAGGGGCGGAGCCGGGGTTGCGTGTGCCTCGGGTGATGGCGGCCAGCAACGGTGAGGAATTGCTTTCGCTGGAGATCGGCGGTCGGACGGTGCAGGCGCGGTTGCTTGAGTTCATCGACGGTCAGTCGTTAGCCCATTTGCCCCACCTGAGCCGCGACGTGGTGGTGGGATTGGGTGAACTGTGCGCTCAGGTCGACCTGGCGCTGGCGAGTTTTCAGCACGCGGGGCTGGAGCGAACGCTGCAGTGGGACCCGCGGCATGCCGATGCGTTGATCAGGCATCTATTACCGGTCATCAATAACGCTGAAGAGCGCGCCTTGCTCGCACACGCCGCCGAGCAGGCGGCGCACCGCTTACGACCGCTGGTGGCGAAGCTGCCGGTGCAGGCGATTCACCTGGATATCACCGAATATAACGTGGTCTGGGTACGCGATCAGCAGCGCCAATGGCAGTTGCAGGGCTTGATTGATTTCGGGGACTTGGTCACTACCTGGCGAGTTGCCGACCTGTCAGTGACGTGCGCGGCGCTGTTGCACCATGCCGATGGCAATCCGCTGTACATCCTGCCGGCGATTCAGGCGTATCAGGCCATCAACCCGTTGCAACCCGAAGAGTTGCAGGCGCTGTGGCCATTGATCGTCGCGCGGGCCGCGATTCTGGTGCTCAGCAGCGAGCAGCAGGCCAGCATCGAACCGCACAACACTTACATCCAGGCCAATTTGCAGAGCGAGTGGGGTATCTTCGATGTGGCCACTTCGGTGCCTCTCGAATTGATGGAGGCGGCGATTCTGGCCAGCGTCGGGCTGGCTCAGCCAGAGACCCGCGCTGAATCGTTCTTGCCCCTGCTGCCCAGCCTGAGTGGTCGCGAATTCACCCCTGTCGACCTGGGTGTGCTCAGTACGCACTTCGCCGCCGGCAATTGGGAGAAGCGCGGTATCGATGAACAGCTGTTGTTCGAAGCGGGCATCAAAAGCGGACTGGCCTCGACCCGATATGGTGAATACCGCTTGTCGCGCACGGTCCCCGACAGCGCTAAAGAGCCTGACACCTGCGCTTTGCATGTCGAACTGCATGTGCCTTCAGGCACTGAGCTGCATGCGCCATTCGGCGGCACGTTGCGTCTGACCGCTGATGCTGCGCTGTGGCTGATCGGCGAGCAGATGAATCTGCGCGTGTGGGGCGTGACCTCTTCGCTGGACTCAGGGTGTGCCGTGCGTGCAGGTCAGGAGATTGGTCAGAGCAGCGGCTCTTTGATCGTCCAGCTGTGTCGCGTGACCGATATCAGTCCGCCGTTGTTCAGTACTCCTTCGTGGGCGCCAGCCTGGCAAGTGGTATGCCCTTCGCCCGCCGCGCTACTGGGATTCGATTGCGATGCGCCGCCGATTGAAGACTCAGCGAAGCTGCTGGCGCGTCGCGATGCCAGCTTCGCCCGGTCGCAGAAGCACTATTATCAGGACCCGCCGCAGATCGAGCGGGGCTGGCGCAATCACCTGATTGATATGCAGGGTCGGTCTTATCTGGACATGCTCAACAACGTCGCGGTATTGGGGCATGGGCACCCGCGCATGGCCGAAGAATCCGCACGCCAGTGGTCGTTGCTCAACACCAACTCGCGCTTTCATTACGCGGCCATCGCCGAATTCTCCGAACGATTGCTGGAGCTGGCGCCGGACTCCATGGACCGGGTGTTTCTGGTCAACAGCGGCACCGAAGCCAATGACCTGGCGATTCGTCTTGCCTGGGCTTACAGCGGCGGGCGCGACATGCTCAGCGTGCTGGAGGCGTATCACGGCTGGTCAGTGGCGACCGATGCCATCTCCACCTCGATTGCCGACAATCCGCAAGCCTTGAGCACCCGGCCTGATTGGGTGCACCCGGTGACAGCGCCGAATACCTATCGCGGTGAGTTCCGTGGCAGCGACAGCGCGCCGGATTACGTACGCAGCGTCGAACACACGCTGGCGGAGCTGGCCAGCCAGGAACGTCAGGTCGCCGGTTTCATCTGTGAGCCGGTGTACGGCAACGCGGGCGGAATCTCGTTGCCACCAGGCTATCTGCAGCAGGTATATGCCAAGGTCCGCGCCCAGGGCGGGGTGTGCATCGCTGACGAAGTTCAAGTGGGTTACGGCCGTTTGGGCCATTACTTCTGGGGCTTCGAAGAGCAGGGCGTGGTGCCGGACATCATCACCATGGCCAAGGGCATGGGCAACGGCCAGCCATTGGGTGCGGTCATCACCCGTCGGGAAATTGCCGAAGCGCTGGAGGCCGAGGGTTATTTCTTCTCATCTGCGGGCGGTAGTCCGGTCAGTTGCCGCGTCGGCCTGGCCGTACTGGATGTGATGGACAAGGAACAGCTGTGGGAAAACGCCCGAGTGGTAGGCGGTCATTTCAAGGCCCGCCTGGAAGCCTTGATCGATAAACATCCATTGGTCGGTGCGGTGCATGGCTCCGGCTTCTATCTGGGCGTGGAGTTGATCCGCGACCGTGAAACTCTGGAGCCTGCCACTGAGGAAACCGCCTACCTGTGTGATCGACTGCGTGAGTTAGGGATCTTCATGCAGCCCACCGGTGACTACTTGAACATCCTCAAGATCAAGCCGCCGATGTGCACCACCCGGCAGAGTGTGGATTTCTTTGTGGATACGGTGTCGAAGGTGCTGGGCGAACTCGGCTGACTCGAATTCATTCGCGAAGTGTGAGGCAAGTAAAGCAGGCCTGATAATCGATTGTTATCGACCTAGAGGCCTGATTATTTTTGCTTTCCGTCTAATCATCCTTCCAAAGCCGATTTTTATCGGCTATAAAGTTGCCAAGATTGTCACGGGTCCTCTGCTAAGGTGAGGGCCCCACCGCATTTGCCCAGGAGGAGATTTCCATGAGCCGTATCGTTACTGTCGCCGCCACCCAGATGGCCTGTTCCTGGGATCTTGAAGCGAACATCGAAACCGCTGAAAAGCTGGTGCGCGAAGCCGCTGCCAAAGGCGCGCAGATCATCCTGATTCAGGAATTGTTCGAGACCCCGTATTTCTGCCAGAAGCCGAACCCGGACTATCTGCAGTTGGCCACGCCCATGGAAGAAAACGTCGCCATCAAGCACTTCCAGAAAGTCGCTAAAGAACTGAAAGTCGTGCTGCCGATCAGCTTTTTCGAACTGGCGGGACGTGCACGCTTCAACAGCATCGTGATCATCGACGCTGACGGCACCAACCTCGGGATTTATCGTAAAAGCCACATCCCGGATGGCCCTGGCTATCATGAGAAGTACTACTTCAACCCGGGCGACACCGGCTTCAAAGTCTGGCAAACCCGTTACGCGAAAATCGGCGTGGGTATCTGTTGGGATCAGTGGTTCCCGGAATGCGCCCGCAGCATGGCGTTGCTGGGTGCGGAAATCCTGTTCTACCCAACGGCCATCGGCAGCGAGCCGCATGACAAGACCATCAGCTCCCGCGACCACTGGCAGCGCGTGCAACAAGGCCATGCCGGCGCCAACCTGATGCCGCTGATCGCCAGCAACCGTATCGGTAACGAAGAGCAGGACGGCTACGACATCACGTTCTACGGCTCGTCGTTTATTGCTAACCAGTTCGGCGAAAAAGTCGCAGAGCTCAACGAAACCGAAGAAGGCGTACTGGTTCACAGCTTCGACCTCGACGAGCTTGAGCACACGCGTAGCGCGTGGGGCACTTTCCGTGATCGTCGTCCTAACTTGTACGGCGCGATCAAAACGCTCGACGGTTTCCTGGAGTCCTGATCGCCATGACCACGCTGAAAAGCACACCACGCGCCGATGGCTTCTATATGCCTGCCGAATGGGCGCAGCAGACCCAGACTTGGATGATCTGGCCCGAGCGGCCGGACAACTGGCGCCTGGGCGGCAAGCCGGTACAGAGCGCCCATGTCGTGTTGGCCAAAGCCATCGCGCGTTTCGAGCCGGTGACCGTGGGTGTTTCTGCCGCGCAATACGACAACGCTCGTGCGCGCCTCGATGTGCCGAACATTCGCGTCGTGGAGATCAGCAACAACGATGCCTGGATACGCGATACCGGGCCAACCTTCGTCATTAATGACAAGGGCCAAGTGCGCGGCGTCGACTGGGGCTTCAACGCGTGGGGTGGTTTCGACGGCGGTCTGTACGCGCCGTGGAACTTCGACGAGCAGGTGGCCAGCAAGGTGCTGGAGATTGAACGTTGCCCACGCTATGTGACCGAAGGCTTTGTGCTTGAGGGCGGCTCGATTCACGTCGACGGCGAAGGCACACTGATTACCACCGAAGAATGCCTGCTCAATCGCAACCGTAATGCGCATCTGTCTCGCGAAGAGATCGAAGCGGTGCTGCGTGATCATCTGGCGGTAGAGAAGATCATTTGGCTGCCGGACGGCCTGTACAACGACGAAACCGACGGCCATGTGGATAACTTTTGTTGCTACGTGCGCCCCGGTGAAGTGTTACTGGCGTGGACCGATGATCCAAAAGACCCCAACTATCCACGTTGCCAGGCGGCGATGCGCGTCCTGGAACACGCGCACGACGCCAAGGGTCGCCCGTTTATTGTGCATAAAATGCCCATTCCCGGTCCGCTGTTTGCCACCGAAGAAGAGTGTGCAGGCGTCGATCAGGTGCACGGCAGTCAGGAGCGCAACCCGACGGTGCGGCTGGCTGGCTCTTACGTTAACTTCCTGATAGTCAATGGAGGCCTTATTGCGCCTGGCTTTGACGACCCTCTCGACGAAACGGCGCGTGAGATTTTGCAGCGTCTGTTCCCGGAACATGAGGTTGTCATGGTGCCAGGCCGCGAACTGTTGCTTGGTGGCGGGAATATCCACTGCCTGACCCAGCAGCAACCGGCCCCCCACAAAGGCTGAGTTGGTCTTGTTCTTGCTATTAAAGCCCATCAATTGATGGGCTTTTTATTGGCGTCAAATCGCTGACCCATACTGTCCTTCTCGGGGCTGTCATAAAGCACAGGTACATTTAGCCGCTCAAGACTCAAGAGGTTGTCCCCCATGAACGCAGGTATTGAGCAGCCCTTTGCTCGTAGTTTGTCTGCAAGTAGCGAATCACGCCAGTTGATGGCGGACTGGTTAAGGACAACCAGAAGATCCCAGGCGCCGGAGCCAGACTCACGACAGTTGTTGCAGGCTCGCTACCCGGTTGGATTGATCAGCGACGCAGAGCTAGACGCATTGATGCTGATTCTGGACCGCTGAGTTTTCAAAATTGACACCCCGGTAACCCACGGCTAGGATTCGCGCCCGCCTGTGGCTACCCGCCATGTACGTAGCATCAGTAGTCCACTGCGATGATTTCGTGCGGGCCTTCTGAGTCGGTCCGATTGACCAGACTCAAAGGCCGCAACCCCTGTCCGGCCAAGGCCACAGCGCGTGATCAACTCGCATTAAGGAAAACAAGATGTTGAATGTACGTATTGGCGTGATCGCCGTGATCGTCATGTGCGCCACTCAGGCAATGGCCGATGGACAAGCGGATTCCAAAGGTTTTGTCGAGGACAGCAGCCTCAACCTGCTCTTGCGCAACGCTTACATCAGCCGTGATTACAAGAACGGCGTTCAGGACAGGGCCGAATGGGGTCAGTCCGTCACCGCTGATTTCGCATCGGGCTTCACCCAGGGCACCGTTGGCTTTGGCGTCGATGCATTTGCGATGTACGCGGTGCGTCTGGACGGCGGTAAAGGCAAAAGCGGCCGTGCGGGTATCGACTTTTTCAAGCAGGACAGCAGCGGCGAAGCGGCTGACGATCTGGCCAAAGGCGGCGGTGCCGTCAAAGTACGTTTCTCCAATACCGTGATCAAGTACGGCGAGCAAATGCCGTCGCTGCCAGTGTTGAGCTACGACAACGTGCGTCTGCTGCCTGAAAGTTTCACCGGCACCCTGATCACGTCCAAGGAAATCGAAGGCCTTGAGCTGAATCTGGGCCGGTTCACCGCCGAGTCGCGTAAAAGCGTTGAAGGCCGTGACAGCGGTGATCTGAAGAAAATCGACGTCTACGGAGGTAGCTACAAATTCACAGACAGTTTCAGCGCAGCGTTCTATGCCTCCAACGACGAAGAAGTACTGAAGAAGCAATACCTCAACCTTAACTACGTGTTTGCACTCCAGAAGGACGAGTCGCTGACATTCGACTTCAACGGGTACAAGACCACGCTGGACAAAGATTTCGCTGTCAACGATGCACGAGACAACAAAATCTGGAGCCTGGCGGCGACCTACGCCCTCGGTATCCACTCCTTCACCCTCGCTCACCAGCGCAGCACCGGCGATACCGGCTACAAATACGGCGGTTATCGCAACGCGGGCGGTACGGGTGATGGCGGTAACACCATCTACCTCGCCAACTCCTACTGGTCTGACTTCAACGCCAAAGACGAACGTTCCTGGCAACTGGGTTACGGGGTCAACCTGGGCACGCTCGTGATGCCAGGCCTGACCTATAAAGTCGCCTACGTACGTGGCAACCACATCGACGACGGCTCCGGCCGCGGCAATGGCGAAGAACGCGAAATCTTCAGCCAGTTGCAATACGTCGTACAGACTGGCCCGGCGAAAAACCTCTCCGTGCGCCTGCGCAACTCCTTCTTGCGCGTCTCGGACAACGCCAGTTTCTACAATGATGAAGGTAACGAACCCCGTATCTTCGTCGACTACCCGATCAACATTTTCTGATGCTTGAACGTGTGACGCGCTGATAAAAAACGCCTCGGGTCGATCGGGGCGTTTTTGTGTGCGGGGTACATTAAATACAAGGCCGCAACCGCCTTCGTCTATAGAGGCAGGCTCATGGACTGATGGCGACAACCCATGACGCTCGTTACCATGCGCCTATCTTCTCGCTCCCGGTCACCGTAATGGCCCTCGCTGCTCCGCCCGACCTCAGTGACACCGCCGTCCCCGTGCAGCCCCTGGCGCGGACGTATCCGCGTGGCCTGTATATCGAGCCGCACGAGCATGTCTGGGGGCAGGTGCTGTACGCCATGTCCGGCGTCATGTGGCTTGAAACCCCGCACGAAGCGCTGGTCGTGCCGCCGCAACGTGCGGTGTGGTTACCGCCGGGCGTGGTGCATGGGATTCGGGTGGTGTCGGACCTGGAAATGCGCAACATCTACCTGCGCCCGGCGATTGCCGCGACGCTGGAAAGCACAGTGCAGGTCATCGAAGTCGGACGGCTGCTGCGTGAGCTGATCCTCAATCTGGTGGAGCAGGCTCAGGATCAACAGCGGCAGGACTATTACGACGCGGTCGTAGACCTTGCGTTGCTGGAGTTGAGGCGAGCCAAGCGCACCGTGCTGAAAATCCCCTTGCCCGATAGCTCCGACCGGCGCCTGATCAACCTGTGCCAGGCGGTGATGGCGTCGCCCTCGCTGGATGTGTCCTTCGAGCAACACGCGGAAAATGCTGGCGCCAGCGTGCGTACCCTGGCGCGTCTGTTTCAAGCTGCACTGGGCATGGGCTTCGCTGAGTGGCGGCGACAGGTGCAATTGGCAACGGCGGTCGCCGAGCTGATTCAGGGGGTACCGATCAGCACCATCGCGCGCGATCTCGGTTATTCGCCCAGCAGCTTCAGCGATATGTTCCGTCGTGAACTGGGCATGAGCCCTTCGCAGTACCCGGTCGGCGAGCGTGCGGCCTGACGACGGCCCGCGTGATTGTCTGACGTTGTTTGGCAGTAAAGCAGAAGCAGTTGACCGACAGCTTCCTGCGCCTCCTCCTACACTCGGGACACCTAAAACACGGTCGCTCAGCCGCACAGCGCAACGCGACGTCCAGAGATGGAGTTCCTTATGAATGCCCTGCAATTTTCCAAAACCGGCGACCTCGCGGCCCTGCACTACATTGACGTGCCCAAACCCACCCCCGCTCAAGACGAAGTACTGATCCAGGTGAAAGCCGCCGGCCTCAACCCCAGCGACGTGAAAAATGTACTCGGGCGCTTTCCCTACACCACCCTGCCGCGCATCCCCGGTCGGGACTTCTCCGGTATCGTCGTGGAAGGTCCGCAGGCACTGATCGGACAGGAAGTCTGGGGCACGGGTAAAGAACCGGGCTTCATCCGCGACGGTTCGCATGCCGAGTATTTGACCCTGCCCGCCAAAGGCGTCGCCCTCAAGCCCAAAGCCTTGAGCTTTGCCCAGGCTGCCAGCCTTGGCGTCCCGTTCACCACTGCGTGGGATGCACTGGAGCGGAGCCTGGTGACTGCTGACACGCGCCTGTTGGTGATCGGCGCCAACGGTGCAGTCGGCAGTGCCGCCCTGGCTCTGGCAAAAATCCGTGGTGCCCACGTGCTCGGCGCAGTGCGTCGCCCCGAGCACGTTAAAGCGCTCAACGACCGAGGCTTCAACGCCATCCAGCTCGACACACCCGAAGACCTCGCCGCCAGCGTCAACGCAGTTTTCACCGGCGGCGCCGACGTCATCTTCGACACCACTGGCTTCTGGCTTCCTGCCGCCGTCACTGCCCTGGCCCCCTTCGGCCGCATCGCCATCATCGCCGCGCCTGCGGATGGGCACGTGCATCTGCCCGCGTTGGCGCTGTATCGCAAAGGTGGGTCTGTTGTGGGCATCAACTCATTGCTCTACGGGACAGAGGCGTGTGCCGGGATGCTGGATCAATTTGGGCGGTTTTTTGATGAAGGATTATTGCCTTTGCCGACCGGGTTGTTTGAGTCGCCATTGAGTGAGGGGCTGGCGCGGTACGAGGAGGTTAACAAGGGGAGTGGGGATAAGGTGGTTTTGCTGCCTTAAGACAGGGGTCAGAGGCCGGTTTGCCGGCCTCCAAGACGTCGCGCCAGGGATTGTTACCGTTTCGGTAAAGAACATTATGCTTCTTTTGGGTATAACTATATAACCATCCTTGTAAACTACACACATGCCCTAGCAAACGAACTCAGCAGAGCATGGTACTTCGTGTTAGACCTAACTTTAAAAGGGTCTAGCAACTTCTTCCGCCTCCTCGGCAAGTGAAGTCAGTCGGTTGTGATTGATTTAAAGGCCTGTAAATAACATGAAAAGTTTAATCGTACTTGCGTTGGTCGGCTTCTCTACAATCGCCGCGGCTGACGAAGTGCAAGCTGTTAATAGCGCAGCTGTTGAACAGTACACGTACTCTATGAATCTAGATATTGCTAAAGTTATTCACATGGATTCAGTGCCGGACACCTGCGGTGTCGTTCCGATGCACATGACTTACGAAGACCACAAAGGTCAGCGTCACACCCTCGAATACAGCGTGATGGGTAACGGCTGCTCAAACGGCTAAGCCTCACGCTTCAGATCGACATGTGACCCAAGCCCCCTCTTATGAGGGGGCTTTTTGTTGTGTGCTCGATAAGGCGTACGTCCTCGGTAACGGCTGCTGGTCATCCGCAGCCCGCAGGCCAAGGCACGGACTGATCGGCGCAACGCCTGGGAAAACACCGCCTCAGGGATTGTTACCGTTTCGGTAAAGAATATTATGGTTCTTTTGGGTTTAACTAAATACCCACCCTTGTAAACTAACCCCATTCCCTGGTAACCGAAACAAACAGGGCATGGTACTTCGTGTTAGACCTAACTCTAAACGGTTTAACAACTTCTTCCGCCACGTTGGCAAATGAAGTCAGTCAGTTGTGATTGATTTAAAGGCCTGTAAATAAAATGAAAAGTTTAATCGTACTTGCGTTGGTCGGCTTCTCCTCAATCGCAGCAGCTGGCGAAGTGCAAGCCGTCAACAACCCAGCCGTTGAACAGTACACATACGCCACAGAACTTGATGTCGCTAAAGTGATTAGCATGGACTCAGTCCCTGACACATGTGGTGTTGTTCCGGTGCAAATGACTTACGAAGACCATCAAGGTCAGCGTCACACCCTCCAATACAGCGTGATGGGTAACGGCTGCTCAAACGGCTAAGCCTCACGCTTCAAGCAGAGACGTGACCCAAGCCCCCTCCTGATGAGGGGGCTTTTTGTTGTGTGTGGCGGAAAGGCATCAAGGGTGCAGAGATCTGAAATTTAAGTAGGACGGATCGCAAAGTGCTTCAGCGCTGCGATTAAGGTCATGCCTTACCGTAGACTCGGAGCGTGGCATGAGGCCACTCAGCGACTAAGGACGGCAGATGTATCAATACAAGATGGTTCAGGTTCCACCCAACATCGAAGTAAAGGTCAAGAACTCAGGCACTGAAGCCGCCGTGTATTTGGAGTCGATCGCCAATCAATACGCAGAGCAGGGTTGGGAGTTCTACCGCGTAGACAGCGTCGGCGTTCAGATCAAGCCCGGTTGCTTTGAAGCACTTTTTGGAAAAAAAGCCGATTTCAGCACCTACTACGTCATTACCTTCCGCAAGCCTCGGTGATGATTCGGCTGTTACTGGCGCTCATACGCCTGTATCAAGCCATGGCCCCTCAAAGGTTGAGAGGGGCCTGCCGGTTTGAGCCGTCGTGTTCCTGCTATGGCAAATTGGCCATCGAAAGATACGGTCCCTGGAAGGGGAGCCGGATGACGTTCAATCGTATCTGCCGATGCCGAATCCCCAACGGCGGAGAGGATTACCCGTAAGCTCTCCAGAGGAATTGTGCCCGTGCCGAGCCATTCCTTCCGTGCTTGTCGACTCCATGCAGCTGCCAGCACCCTGGATTGCAGCTGCTACGCTTGTCTTTGTGACGATTATTCGTTTTTTTCCCATGATTTCGCCGGAAAAACGGCAGAGAGAACTGCTCGCGCCAGTTATTTAGACGCGCCGGAAAATAAATAACCTCACCCAGTAAACACTAAGCCTAATGGCTGGCCGTGGTTTGACTAGTTCTGGCGCCCAAGCGAGTTGGATTTCGTTGAGCAAAGGAGTGGACATGTCTGCCGACAAGAAAAAAACTATCAAAAGTAAAACAAAAGCAGAGGCATTCGGGATTTTCGAGCCGGTCTTTCGCTCGCGCAAAGAACGCGTGCATGCAGGCGAGAGCTTGCTTGAGGGCATGCCACATTCGAGTCACGCCGTATGGAAACCACCGCGCAAACACCGTGACCCTATCGATGTCCTGGAAGAGTCCAACCGGTATCGGCTAGCCAGTCTGGTACCTGTCCGCTATGGGCGTATGTTGCGCAGCCCGTTTACTTTTCTGCGCGGCTCTTCGGGGTTGATGGCATATGACTTGGCCACCACCCCGAACACAGGTATTCAGGTACAGGCCTGCGGGGATTGCCACCTATTGAACTTCGGATTGTTTGCGACCCCCGAGCGCAATCTGATTTTCGACATTAACGATTTCGACGAAACGACGCCCGCACCGTGGGAATGGGATATCAAGCGTCTGGCGATCAGTTTTACCGTGGCTGCGCGCGATAACGGCCTCACCGACAAGGAGGCCGAGGCGAGCGCCGTCGAATGTGTGCGTGCTTATCGCGAGCGTCTGCGCGAATGTTCGAAGATGAGTCCGCTGGAGGTTTGGTACGACCGTCTGGATGCCCAAACGATTGTTGATATGGCCCCCAATGCCAAAGTCAAAAAGGCGCGGGAGCAATTGATTGAAAAAGCAAAGATGCGTGTAGGTGATTACCTTTATCCCACAATCAGTGGCGAGGTCGGGGGGCGGCGGCGTCTGATCGATCAACCGCCCATACTTTTTCACATTTATGAAAAAGACTTTGAGCAGCGCGTTTATAAGGCATTGCAGGATTATCGATTATCCCTGCCGCACGAGCGCCGCGTGCTCTTCGATCGTTACCGTCTGGAAGACATCGCTCTCAAAGCCGTCGGCATCGGTAGCGTGGGTACCCGTTGTTTTGTCGGTCTGTTTTTTTCCGCAGAAAACCATCCTCTGCTCCTGCAATTCAAGGAAGCTTGTCCCTCCGTACTCGAGCCTTATGCGGGCAAGAGCATTTATGACAATCACGGGCAGCGCGTTGTCACGGGGCAGCGGCTGATGCAGTCCTCCAGCGATATTTTTTTGGGCTGGACGCAAGGCCAAAGAGGACGGGATTTCTTTGTGCGCCAGTTACGGGACATGAAAATGTCCGCGCCTGTAGAAGGCGCATCGTTCGCACAAATGAAGATGTATGCCGAGCTGTGCGGTCTTACCCTGGCCCGTGCTCACGCCAAATCCGGGGATGCGGCGCTGATCAGTGGCTACCTGGGCAAGTCGGACACTTTCGACCAGGCCATCGGCGAATTTGCCCTGACCTATGCGGACCAAAACGCAAAAGACCATGCGGCGCTGGTGGCTGCAGAGAAGTCCGGACGGATCAAAGCGCTGATAGAGGAAGATTGATGACGCCGATCCGCTGTGTAGCATTGCTCACCGCAGCCTGCTACTTAGGTGGGTGCGGAACAATGGGGCCAACCTCGATTCAGCGCGATCGTACAGACTACGGCGGTGTTCTTTCCACGACCTGGAAAGAGCAGACGCTGCTCAATGTCGTCAAGTTGCGCTACGGGGACGTACCGGTGTACCTGGATGTCACGTCAATGATCAGCTCCACCGCGATGGAGAGTCAGGTCAGCCTGGGCGCGAGCTGGTTTTCGGGATGGCCTAACGATGGAGATAGCCAAGCCATCGGCGCATACGGCCGTTACACGGACCGACCGACGATCAGCTACACACCACTCTCCGGGGAGAAATTCTCACGCTATCTGCTGCACCCGCTATCACCGGCTTCCGTGTTCTCCCTTGTCCAGGCGGGCTATCCCGTGGATCGCGTGCTGCAATTGACTACCCGCGCCATTAACGGCGTCTATAACCGATCCACATCGCCCACCCGTGCCCGGGCTGCGGATCCACGTTTCTATCAGGTGCTTGAGACGCTAAGACGGATACAGCGGTCGGAATCGCTGGGCATGCGAATTAATCCGGGCGCTGACAGTGACGCCGTTCTGGTTATCATCAATCAGGGCGTTCCTGAAAGCGTCCTGAAGGACAGCCACTTTGTGCGCGAAACCCTTCATCTGCGTCCCGACACAAGTGAACTGACATTGACCTTCGGTATGGTGTCGAGGAGCGATACGGAGGTCGCCCTGCTCACGCGCTCCATGTCGGAAATATTCCTAGAGCTTGCCGCGACCATCGAGGTGCCTCCCCAGCACCTGAAGGAAGGACGCGCAAACCCGGCAGCGGCCGCACCTGATAACCCAAGCCCGTGGGACGACCCGCTGGTACGTATCCACTCGAGCGTGGAGCGACCCGCCGATGCGTATTCCGCCGTTCGCTATCGTGGCTATTGGTTCTGGATCGACGACCGCGACATGAAGTCCAAATCGGAATTCCTGTTCATTCTCGTGCTGTTCTCCCTGGCCGAAACCGGCGTACCGCCGCAGGCGCCAGTGATCACCGTGCCCGCGAACTGATACCGACGTGCTGTACACCCGGGCCACTGGCTGGCGAAATCAGGCCAGAGGATCAGGCCTGACTATTGATTACCGCAGTCTTTAAATGTGTAAAAACTACATTTTGGAGGGTCGCAATGAATCCGAATTTCCAACCTTCATTCCGAATCGCAGACGCCATCGCCCTGGCGACAACGCTTCACGCCGATCAAACCCGCAAGGCCACCGGTATTCCCTATTTGTCCCACCTCATGGGGGTCGCCTGCCTGGTAATGGAGCACGGAGGGGATGAAGACCAGACCATTGCCGGCTTACTCCACGATGCGGTGGAAGATGCCGGCGCGCATGCCGAAGCACAGATCAGAACGCAGTTCGGCGAACGAGTCACCCGCATCGTGCTCGGCTGCACCGATGGTGTACCGGACGAAAATGGCGAGAAGGGTGATTGGCATACCCGCAAGCAGCGCTATTTGGATCATCTGCCCGATGCGCCAGCAGAGGTCTTGTTAGTCTCCGGCTGCGACAAACTGCACAACGCTCGCGCAATCGTGAGCGATCTCAATACCCATGGCCCCAAGATGTTCTCTCGTTTCAATACTGGGAAGGACGGCACCCTGTGGTACTACGATCAACTGGCAAGCGCCTTCCAGACTTGCCTGCCAAGCCCACTCGCTGACGAACTGACCCGCACAGTGGCCGAGATGAAGCGTTTGGCGGATTGACGTAGGCTGACAGAACGCCAAAACGAAAAAACCCGCCAGAAGGCGGGTTTTCGGGGGGTTCAGAGATTTTGAAAGCCTTCTCTGGAACCTTGTATGGTGCGGCACCAGGAGTCGAAAAATATTGTAACCTGCTGATAAATAGACTTTTTTAAACCGCAAGACGGATTTCTATCTCTAAAATTATCCTATTGTCTTAAACTAATATCGTACGCTACCACCTGATCAAGTTTTACCACTCTATTTTGACTGCTCTCTCGGTTTGATGTTGTGGTGCAACGGTCGGTTTTGGGTACATTGACTGTAAGTATGATTAACGTATTGGAGGACCCATGACTACAATGGTCGATGTATTAGATACTGCGGTAAAAATCGGACTTGGAGCAGTGATAAGTGGTGTTGTTACATTTTGGCATACAAGGCAAAAAGAAAGAGGAGAAAGCTTAAGTCGGTTGAATTCAAAGCGCCAAGAGCTTTTGGAAAAAGCGGCGTCGCAAGTTGAGCAGGTAAATCATGTTTATCTTAAGTATTGGGCTTTAGTCGTTGAGGCTACACGCTACGATCTATCCGGGACTGAGTGGCCTCAAAA
Organism: Pseudomonas sp. 5C2; assembly: GCF_034314155.1. NCBI lineage: Bacteria > Pseudomonadati > Pseudomonadota > Gammaproteobacteria > Pseudomonadales > Pseudomonadaceae > Pseudomonas > Pseudomonas sp. 5C2. Next base: position 1,317,578 of record NZ_JAVIWH010000003.1, read on the forward strand.
AAGAGTTCGAGAACTTGATGAAACTAAAGACGAACTTTTTCAGTCATTTAAGTATTTCACGGATGCTGAATCAAAAATTTTGTTGATAAGCGAGCCTGAGATTTATGATCTTATGAGGGGCTACGGGGAATTGGTTGTGAAGTTTAGGCGCGGGATATACGTAGGAAAGCCCGGCCTTGATGAGTGTCAAATTAGTTTGGAGAAATCAGAAATAAAAGTAGCGCGCGAAAAGTTATTTCGGTCCTTGAGTAAGGCATATATCAATGGCCTGCACTGATGAGGTTGGATAGAATTTTAGTGTTAGTCATTCATCGGTTGGCGCGTATTGTGGTGCCTGCGGATTGAAATTTAAAAAAGTAGATAATTTTATCTAATGTGGAAGGCCTATGACCAAATATTTCATGGCTCTAGTTTTTCTACGAGCTGCTGCCAAGCATTGTGAGATCTTTTTGATAAAAAAACCGACAGGTTTAAGGGGGTTCCGCCATTTCCAAGTGTGAGCATCAAAAAACCAGTATATGCTTTATCTAGTAGCTTGAGATGAGATTCGCACGTCTCCCTGTCCGTAAATGAAGGATGAGGTTTCGCTTCAGGATGAGTGTGCCATAACCCTACGACATGCAAACCATTTGAAAACATGGTTTGTCGATCCCTAACTAACTGTTTTTTATTGGGTTTCCAATGGGTTCTATCCCGTTGGTCAGAGCTATAAGGCCCCGTAATTTCGTTAACTACAACTATGCTATCAGAAATGTTTCTAGAGAAAATTTGACCACCGGATTCGTAGTCAGATGATTTAATTTGTGCGTGTTTGTACAGATGCTCTAGTACATTGGATTTTATTACTAGCAAAGCTGTTGTGTCTGGAAACTGGAAGTATCTATCCTTTGTTTTCAAATCTGCCTCGTAATTATGGCGCCATCGATATTGTTTGGTAAAATTGCCCAGTTTCTGCGCTCCGCTATATATTTTTGAATGCTGGTGTATGCATGTCCTCTAACCCAGCTTTTTATTTTAACTTGGTCTGTTGGTTTGTTTGACAATGCAGAAAGGCATTCTTCTGCAGTAATGCCTGCGGCAAGCGACAACTGATCTAAAGTATACGGTGCGAAGCGACTGCTACAGCCTGGCTCTGATAATAAATAGTCCTTTGGCCAGCCCTCGAAAGCATGAGCCTCATTCCACAGATTCAACCCATTGATGTTCCACTTCGTCTGATCATAAAATATGACCACGTGAGCTGCAGTAATAAATGGTTCCATCCATGCTGTTACTAAAGTCACATGTTGGGTTGACCTCTTAGTGGCAATTAGCTCTCGAACAGTACGTTCGCCAGTAGCGTCGATAATCAGGTTAAATTTTGAGATGTCTGTTTGCTTGAGCCATTTTTGGGCCGAGCAATGCTCTGGGACTAATTTGCAGTTTGGAGTGTCCGCGCCTTTTACAGATGATAGTTGAGAAGCCTTGGATTTCCCTAGGCTCTTTATGCCAAGAGTGTGCCTGCCTATATTGGCAGGCTTGAAAATGTCAGAGTCGATAAGATGGATTTCCCCGACTCCTGAGTGAGTTAGAATGTGTAAAATATGGCTGCCGAGTGAGCCTGCGCCAATTAGCGCTATTTTTGAATTGGTGTAATTAACAATGTTTAAGTCTTCATATCTTCCAAACAACCAATCGGGGTCCGTTTTTTCGCAGATGATTGGGCGCATTACCTTGAGTTTCCCCTCTGCCGGTAGATAGTACCCATAATCACAGTTGGGAGCCCTTAGAACGATTAACCTTGCAACGCTAAAATTTTTGCCGTTAAAGAATTTTTGGGTTTCTTTTATTCCAATAGCAGCGCGGCAGCGGCGTTTTGCAAGGTAGTTGTCGCGTCAGCTGTGTTTTATGCGGCTATTTTCAGTGTCGGTAACTCCCTTTCCGGATTGAGTGTGACCGCGCCGATGGGCTGCCAATTGCGTGTCGCACCTGACCAGCGATGTGGATGTTGATTACGAGCTTGCTGATACAGGGCATGACGCTTGGCCAAGATCTCTTGATCATCTCCTCGATGACGCTGCGCCGGGGTCACGAAGCGGATGCGGCTGTGGCGGTGTTGGTGGTTGTACCAGCGGATAAAATCGCGCACCCAGCTGCGTGCCGCGTCCAAATCTGCAAAACCACCAGGAGGCCATTGCGGGCAATATTTCAGGGTTCTAAACAGCGATTCTGAGTAGGGATTATCGTTACTCACCCGTGGTCGTCCGCGTGACGGGGTGATGCCGAGTTCGTACAGTTTGCTCAGCAACGTCACCGATTTCATCGGTGCACCGTTGTCCGAGTGCAGCACTAGGGGCCGTCCGGCGCAGCGTTCGGTGAGCACGGTGCGCTGCATCAGTTCGGCCGCCAGCTCGCCACTTTCTTGCTCGTAAACTTCCCAGCCCACGGCCTTTCGGCTGTAGATGTCCTCGATCAAATACAGATAGTAGTACTTCCCACGCACTGGCGATGGCAAGTAGGTGATGTCCCAAGACCAGACCTTATTGGCTGTGGTTGCGCTGTGAGTTGTCGGCGCAGCATGCTTGTGCGGTGCATGGCTGCGGCCACGTCGGTGCTGCTGATCAGCTTCCTTCAGGACGCGGTAAAAGGTTGCCTCTGAGGCCAGATAACGACCTTGATCGGCCAGTATCGGGACGATCTGGCTGGGCGGCAGGCTGACGAATGGCGGACTGTTGCAGACCTCTAAAATAGCGCAACGCTCCTGTTCACTCAGGGCATTAAGTGGTCGCGGACGTGACGTGGTGGTGCGCACGTCGGCCTGCATCACAGGCGTCAGCGCCCAGCGTTGCAGGCTGCGCAGCGACAGCCCGATCTCCGCGCTGGCAATAGTTTTGCGTGCACCAGAAGCAACGGCTTGGTTAAAACGTTCAACGAGTTGTTGCCGTTCTGGCAGCGAGGTCAGACGTCCTCGCTGTCGTTTCCCCAGAAGGCATTCATCTTTTTTCGCAGCACCAGAATCGCGGCGGTTTCTGCGAGCGCCTTGTCCTTGCGCCGCAGTTCACGCTCCAACTCGGCGATGCGTTTTTTGTCGGCGCGCGCCTGTTCTCGCTCGGCCTGGCGCTGTGCCTGGGCTGTTAGCTGGCCACTGATGCAGGCCTGTCGCCAAGCGCCGATTTGCTCGGGGTACAAACCCTTGCTGCGACAGTATTCGCTAAGCTCGATCTCGCTCAACGTGGCCGTGTGCAACACCGCTGCGAACTTGGCTTCAGCCGACCAGTTATCGGCACTGCTTTTATCTCCGGGCACCACTGCGCCTCCTGCTTTGAGCTTGGTTCGCCAAGCATACAGGGTGGCTTGAGAGATGCCTTCTTGACGCGACAACTCGGCCACGGACATGTTTTGAGGCGGCAGCAATTTGTTGATAAGGGCCGCTTTACGCTCAGGTGAATAGCTCGACATTACAGCTCTCTTTGGCGCCCCCGATCTATCGTTTTGATAAATCAGCTCAGGCGACAACTAGCCTGACACCGGGGGGCGTCGGGATCTATTCTATCGATTAATCTGTGATGCTCATCGCACATCAGCATGACATTCTCAGGATCATCTGAGTTCTGATATGAATTAGCTAATGATCCGCGTGGACCATCAGGTGCGGAGCCGATGATATGTGCTAGATAACCATGTCTAGCACTGAGCGTTGTCAGGCTTGTCTCCCCAACAAAGTGCCCGCATCCTTGATACATGCAGCAGCCAGCTGCATCATCCCACACGCGCATAACTCCTCTTTCAGACAGAGGTTTTCCTCGAGCATTTGAGAAAGATTTAAGATATTCCTTGCTCCAAGCTTCTATATCTTTACATTTCGCTTTTACGTATGTTTTGGTCGGTAGTAAAGAAGTTTCTGTGTCTTGAGATAGCTCTTCAAGCTCGACTCTTGAGATAAATAACTGACCAGTTTTCGCTAGTGTTTTGAGATGTGGTAATGCTTTGCTGAAGTCGCCGACTATAATCTCTTGGCAAATACCGTTTTCAGTAGTAACGAGTAATGATTTATATGAATTATGTACAAAGTATAGAACGACGCTTGTGTCGCAAGCCTGTAACTGATGACATACTTCTTCTTCGGTTTTCCCGTCGACGTCTCGGATTTTTTTTGGTGTTTTTATATTAAGTGAAAACATGGCAGTTCCATTGCAATTAGCCACTTATATCAAAACGGGTGCACGTCGTCTTGAATGTTTGGATGAGGCTATCAGTAGTGGCTTAATGCAAGCCAGTTGCCAGCCTACGGTGCCAGTATACGATCGCTTTTTCCACATTGGGAAGGGGAAGGCTAGAACCAGCTTTTTTTCAGCCTCTCAGCTATCAATTGGACAGTGCGCTTGTAGTAATAGCGCGTCCACGGAGCTTGGCCGGACAATTCAACATTCAGTAACCACAAAAGATGCTTTTTTTGCCATGTCCATGGACTGTCTCGGTGCCAGCGATCGGAAATGGCTGTTTGAATCGCCTTGGCTTGGCGAATGTGGCGTTCGCGTGTGGTTTTTGCCCCAGTCAGCACCCCGGCCAAAAACAGCTCCATATCAAATGGCTTGGTCATGATCGACCTCCGATGTAGGCGGATACGACGTCAATTCGACCGTGTCCCAACTCATAGCTGATTTGTGCGCGCACCTTCTGATCGAGGTGTCGGTCAATCTGGTAGAACTTGCCTCCGTTGATTGGCGCTTGGCGATGAGTGATTTGCTCATATCGTTCACAAGCATAGGCTGCCCGCAATTCATGGAGGCCTTTGAGATTGTGCATATGGAGGATGTCCCGTGCAGGGCGGACGATTCGCTTTTGGAAATCGAGGTAGCTTTCGTTAGGACCAAGCAAGTTGCGGCTATTGGTTGGGGAGACCTGCTCGGCGTACCTGAGCGCTTCGCGAATATGTTCATCCACGCTGATCCAGCGAGGCGCTGTTGCACCGCTTCGGCCACCTTTGGTGCCGTCCTGGATGTTGATCTTGCCGTAACGTTTTGCTTCGCGCTGGAGACGTGGCAGGTCGGCCAAGATCGCCTCGCGCAAACGCATGCCGGTGGCGCGTGCCAACTGCACGATGGCGGCGGCACGGGGATGCTGTTCGCGGAGCGCATCGACGATGCGCATCACGTGTTCGCGATCCTGGCCTTGTGGAACTGTCATGCGGATGGTGGTGCGCTGCATTTCCAGCGCCTTGCTCGGACTCGGCACTTTCACGTACTGATCACCGCGAAGCGCTGCCATGGTCCGGTTGACGCTGGACAATCGATTTTGTGCGGTGGCGATCGCGAGGTCGCCGCGCTCGACCAAGTGATGCAGATGCGCCGCGTAATCCGACAAGATCTGGCGATCTATCTGCCGCGCATCGTTGAGTCCTGGTCCGTCGTCTGAGCGACACCAGCGCACGAATGCCTGCCAACGATCACTGTGCGCTTTGACGGTCCCATAATGCCCGCCGCCAAACATGTCCCGCAACGCCTGCGGTCCGGCGTAACTCAATTGCCGACCATAGCCAAAATTACGCCCATCCCGTCTACCGACCAATCCCATGACCAAACTCCTCTCGAAGCCACACTTGTAAAACCTTCCCCACGTCATCCCGCCACGAATGTTGAGTGTTATCAGGGATCAAGGCCCCTGCGACCTGTGAGGGTTGTCCACTAACGCGGGACTGGCGGCTCTTTACGACCGGGAGCTTGGGCATCTCATGATCTGGCCTCCTGAACACTTCCGAGGAAGTGGGCGGGTGGTGGCTGCATCGGCTGACGAATCCAACGCCGCGAGATCCTGAGTCAGGTAAAAGCAGTGATGCGATGACCGGGGCATGCCTGACTGTCAGTCAGGTGCAGTCCATTCCCTGGGCTGCGGCACCATCATCTGCGTCGCTGTTGCTGGTGACTTCGGTGTTTGTCACGCCGATTGTCACGAGGGGAAATGCCGCAATGCCTTGTACGAGTTGGGCTGCAGCAGCGGTAGGAGCGCCCGTCTCTTTCCGGAAGAAAGAGACGGGCGCAGGTTGGCGCAAGGAAATGGCCAAGCGGATAGGTTGCTGCAGGGCAGCTATGAAAGGGAATGAGTTGCCGCAGTGGGCACGCTGGTAAAAGTAGGCATCCATCACATCGCTGTGACCGTGCGAGCCGCCGGACGCTAATCGCACTTTGGGAGAACCACCACGGTGTGGCGTAGCCTTAAAGGTTCTGGCTACCTGGGGTTGCTGTCAACGACAGCGCTTTGCCCGATCTTTTCTACGCCTGTGGATAATTCGGGTCAAGGCTCGAGTTCTCGGGAATTCTGCGGCTGTGGATGAAATTATCCACCGGTGGAAATCTGTGGTTTTCCACAGACAGTTGCGTGGGCTTTAGATTTTTTAAGTGAGGTCCATCCAAGCAGGGCGGCTTTGCAGCCCTGTTTGGATGGACCCGCGTGGAAGGGCGGACAACGGTGATCTCACAGGCTTACCCGCGTTTGGATGCGCCACGGCTATTTTGTAGGGCCGTGATGTTGTCGCCGACTGGGTGAGCGAATTCGTGGGGCGTCACATGCCCATGGCGGTTGGCGTCGATGTAGTTGCTCCACCACGCCATGATCAGCCTGCGCTGTTCGAGGAATTCGGCCTTGTGGATATACGCGGCGCGCACGCGGTTGCGTTCCTTGTGACTCATTTGTCTTTCAATGGCTGCGTCGGTCCATAACCCGGACTCCAGCAGGGCGCTACAGGCCATGGTCCTGAAGCCGTGGCCGCACACGTCCTTGCTGGTGTCATAGCCGGAGTTGCGGAGCATGGTGTTCACCGTGTTCTCGGACATGGGCTTCCAGTACTTGTGGTCGCCCGGCAGCACTAACTCTGAGAAGCGACTGAGGCTGCGCAGGCGCTCCAGTATTTCGATGACCTGCGGCGATAACGGAACCATTTGAATGTCGCCGTTCATCTTGGTCCCACGTGTGGAGTTGCGTACCCCTTCAATCGGTGCGCGCGTGTCGGGGATTTCCCACATGGCGCGTTGGAGGTCGAACTCACTCCATCGCGCGAAGCGCAGTTCGCTGGAGCGGACGAATACGTGCAGCGTCAACAGGACGGCGAGGCGCGTCAGCTCGCGGCCGTTGTAGTTGTCGATACGGTGCAGCAGTTCAGGTAGGCGGTTGAGAGAGAGCGCCGGGCGATGGACAGTGCGTGGCGCGTGAATCGAGCCTGCCAGATCCAGTGCAGGATTCATGGTGATCTGCCGGGCTCTTTTGGCCCCGCGCATGATGGTGGATAAGTAGTTTTGTACCCTTAACGCCACATCCATGGTGCCGCGTTCCTTGATGCGCTGGGTGATCTCTAGCAGGTCGTGGGTATCGAGTTCGGCGATGGGCCGTTGGCCAATAAGCGGGAAGACGTGGGTGCGCAGTCGGCTCATTACGGTTTTTGCGTGGCCTTCGGTCCAGCGGCGGGACATATCAGCGTGCCACTCCAGAGCAACGGTTTCGAAAAGCAGTGCCGCCCGTTGGGCTACGATCTTGGCCTTTTTCTTTTCTTCCATTGGATCGAGGTTGTCTAGCAGCAACGCCTTGGCTTCGTCTCGCTTACGTCGTGCGATGGAAAGGGTAACGATGGGGTAATTGCCAATGATGAGCGTACCTTCCTTGCCGTTGGGCTTGGTGTACTTCAAGCGCCAGGTCTTCACGCCATTGGGTTTGACGAAAAGGTACATGCCTCCGCCGTCGAACAGTTTGTAGGCGCGTTCGCGGGTTTTGGCGGTGCGGCATTGTAGGTCGCTGAGGGGGATCGCAAGTCGTGGCATAGGGGTACGCGCTCCTGACCGGGAAATCGCAGTACCCCTAACATACCCTCGGGGAAGGGGGATTTTGTTGGAACCCGACAGAGGGTCCTGGAACGAAAAAACCCGCCAAAGGGCGGGTTTTCGGGGCTTCCAGAGCATTCGGTGGAATGCAATGGAGCCTAATGTGGTGCCGGCACCAAGAGTCGAACTCGGGACCTACTGATTACAAGTCAGTTGCTTTATGATCCAGCGGTGTCCAGACTTGTCTTGTTACTACCTTAAATACCTGTATTTATTATGATTTACATATAAGTTTGTCCGGGTGCATCCAGGCGAGTATCGTCACAGCCAGTAAAAACCGGTGACAAAGGCGGTGACAAAATGCGACATGCGGTGACTGTTTTTGAGCTGGGCGCCCTCGCGCCCGGAGATACCTTGACCTTGCACCTGAGCGGTAAAGGGGCGGGCGCATTACTTTTTAAGGGTGGAAAAAAGGCAGCAACTGCCTATTTCCGGCAGAGAGTGGGCAACAAGGATCAACTGCTAAAGATTGGTAAGGTCGGACGGGTCGACTCAAAAAACAAAAATGAAGAAATTGCGACTCTCAGGGAGGTAATGCGCGAAGCGGAACGGCTCTACGCACTTGCCGCAACTGTGTCGGATGTAAAAGCGCATCTGGAAAACGAGGGCGTCAACAAGGCCCTAGAGGCCGAGCGCAGGAAAGCGGAGTTGGCCGAAATCAACCGGCAAAAAGCGATCAACGATGCACATGGCACCCTTTCAGACCTGATTCAAAACTACATTGATCGCGGCGGCAAGCAGCGGTCGATGAGTGATGAAATCCAAAGGGTCTTAGAAAAGGACATCAAAAAAGACAACCCGGAAATCGCCGTCCAAAAGGCGCGCGACGTAACGCCCGAGCATATAGTAACCATCCTGCGAAAAATATATGACCGTGGTTCAAAGGGTATGGCAGGCAAGGTGCGCGGATATTTGCATACTGCCTACAATTTGGGGCTAAAGCACCGCTATACCTATACAAACAGCGGTGGTGATAACGGCAAGTCATTTGAACTAACGAGTAATCCAGTTTCGCTAATACCCAAGAACTACCACGAAACGCCTGGTACGCGGTCGCTAAATGAGGCTGAGCTGAGGCACTTTTACAAAACGGTAGACCGCACAAAAGGGGTCAGCGAGCGTATGGGGTTGCTCTTTAAGTTAAATATCCAACTTGGAGGTCAGCGCATACTACAGTTGGCGCGCGAGCCCTGGGCGTCTTACGACTTAACTAGGGGGGTGGTAACAGTAGTAGACTTAAAAGGGAGACCCTCTGGCGATGCAGAAATTAGGCGCCATAAGAAACACATACTGCCATTAACTCGTTCGTCACTAGCTATCGTAGAGCGGTTGAGGGTTGTATCGGATGGGTTTGATTATCCGTTCTCAGAGGATGGTAGAACACCTTACCTGGTAACCAGTTTTTCGCACGCGACCAAAGCTTGGCTTGAATCAAGTAATGGTAAATTGGACGGAGAACAGATCCCTCACTTTACCCCAAAAGACTTGCGCAGGACGTGTGCGCAACTTATGAAAAACATGAACATCCCAATGGAGGAGAGCAATATTCTGCAGTCCCATGGATTAACAGGCATGGTAATGCGGCACTACTTAAACGACCCTGAGCTATTTGTTGCTGATAAGGCCAAGGCACTAGCGGTTTTCGAAAAAAAGCTTGGCAAAATTTTGAATGTGAAGTCACGAAATGAACATCAAGCTAACAAGCATGAAGGGGTATAACTTTGGGTGTTGGACGATGGAGAAAATTTAATTTATGTATGAAGAAACTTTAACCGCCGATTCGGGCGGTCTTAAGCTTTTGGCGGAAAACTTGCTAATTGATTTTTCCTTTGCCCGTAAAATGGCCAGTTGTATGTGGTGAATTTTTAAGTATTTAATCGCTCTGAATACTTTGATAAGCATTTTTGCTTCCAGGTGCTTGAGCGGTTTAAACGCGCAATTATCGTATCCTATGAAACCGCCGTAGTTGTGAAAACTGCATCTAAACCCCTCTCTTTTAGGTGTATCAGGCCCGTATAGTCCGTTACGCTTTCGCCTTCCGCAGTTACCGATTTGCTCGGCCAATGTCGGACAACCACAGCAAACTCAGGCCAGTGTTATCCAACATTTGTTGGGTGAAGTCAGTTGGTGTCCGTAATTACTAGTCTTTGCCTAAATTGCCAAAATAACAATTAAAAGTTTGTTGACAGTAATCGACATAGTAAGGCGGAATGGATTCACCAGGACAAGCCTGGATGGTCATAGACGTAGGGGTTTTAAAATGCTTTATTCAGTTGGTGATTTAGTTCTTGAACTTAGAATTTCCCGTTCGTGGATTTATCAGATGGTTAAAGACGGAGTTTTTCCTCCGCCCAAGAAAATTGGAAGACTAAGCCGATGGAAAAGTGAAGACGTGGAAAGATTTTTGCGGGAGGTTGTGGTATGAGCATTGATCTCGGAGATAGCAAAGATAACATTACCCATGCAGATCTAGTTACCAAAGTTTACCACGAGCGACTGTCAATCAGGCGTGTGGTTGAAGAGATTTTGGATGCCAACGACTTCACCAGGGCGCTGAAGATTGTTAAGCAAGGTGTACGGGATAATGCTTGGCTAAGGGAGGCATATATTAGTTATTACCGAGGAAGACTTAAAGTTTCATTGTTTAATGTAACAGGCCTAGACTGGATTAATATTGAAGTTTTTGGTCTTATTTGCAGTCTTCGAAAGATTCAAGGGTGGAGCGACCAGGATTTGTTTGAACTAGAATCGTTCGCCAAATCACTAGGCTAGCCACACTAGTTAGATGATGATTTAGTTTTTTTTGAACACCTGCCGCCATTTATGGCGGTGCGGAATAATAATAATAAGAAGAAGAATCTAAAATGTATAACTTTACATACTCAGGCGCTACATCGCCTTATGAGCACTGCTACGCAACCCCTCTTCCGGCGCCAAACCAGCTGACCTCGCTTGAAACCCTTGAACTAAGATACTTAGCGAATCAGCTTGCCGCCGCTTACAAAAGCGTTTTACCTGGCTGCACGCCGGGAGTGATTAAGCGGATTCTCCAACGCCCGCTAGAGCTCGGAATAAAGTTAAATCACTATAAGACCTCAACAACCCAATCCTTATCCCTGCGGCTCCAGGATGCTAAATGGTGGAGGCGCAAGGTAATCGCCATGACGGACGAGCTCCAAGAACATCAAGCGCAGTTAGCCGGAGAGCTGGGCGGAAAGACGCCGAAAGCTGTTTGCTGCTCTAATAAAGCAGTCGTTGAGTTTAAAAAAAGAAAGGAATATTCAGATAAGAGCTTGAAATCCCAATACAAGATCAAAAACCATGCGGATGGTTCAGCTAGTGTTTTTTCTCTTTATGATATCTCAGAATTATCGAAAAAGAGCAGGCTAAATGAATTGTTCCTAGATATAAAAGCCCTTGAGAAAATCGCCGAAACCCAAGGGTTTGGATGTGCATTTATAACGTTAACAGCCGCGCCGGAGTTTCACTCAAACCCCAAGCATGGGCGCAGCACCTATAACGGTTCCACTGCGAAGGAAGCAAATCAGTCCATACATAAGGACTGGAAGTCCGTGCTGGACGCTTTAGACAATCTGGGTGTTGGACGAAAAAGCGGTAAGTATTTTGGATTTAGAGTAGTGGAGTTGCACGATGATGGCTGCCCTCACTGGCACATATTAATGTTTTTTGATAGGACGGAGCGCATCATTGGTACACTGGAAAACTCACTTGCTCGCCTGTACAAGGACAGGGGAACATATTTCCAGTCTCAAAAAAGAAATGTCGTTAGGTTAATCGAGAAGACGGATGATACCACTGCTAAACCGTCATCTTACATTTTTAAATATATCGCTTTTGCTCTGGGCGAACCCGAAGTAACAGATAGCAACGCAATAAGGTACAAGTGCGCCATCCGGGCCATGGGGGCAAGGCAGTACGCCTTTTTCGGGGTTAAATGCTCAATGGGCAAGCAACGCGCCCTCAAGGCCATATCTCGTGTCGACACCGCCCCTTTACACATCAAGCGGCTTGCCGATGAACTTCATGTAGCGAAGGGCGAGCTGGATCGAAATGCAAGGCAACTCCAAGCGAGAGTAGATTTTCTGCAAGGCGGCGCTGATGACTTGGATTTAATCACTGAGGTCACCAAGAATAAATATGGGGAGGAGGTGGCCGTAAACAGGTGGATAAAGCACCGCAGGGACGGCGAGCCAGTGCAGATCTCTGGGCTTTGCGAGGATATCAAGAAAAGCATTAGAGACGTTGGAGCCCTTGGCAGGCCCCCTGCAATGTAATACGAAGTGGCAATTTTCGGGAAGGGCATGCGGATTACTCAAGCCCCGAGCAGAGAGGCCCTGGGGTGCTGATTGCGGCGTTTTCAGGGCCCTATTTATAGTCGGGTTGCGAGCAAGCCGGCAATGCGCTAATAGGGCCCTTAGCGGGGCGCTGTAGCGTGACACATACCATGATGTCTGATTTTACCCCCCCGACAAGCGCACAGCTGAATGGCCTCAGGTCGTCCAGCCGGTCACGCGCCTAAAGCGCCTACTAGACATCCACAGGCCACTCAGCTCTTTTCTGTGCTGGAGTGGCAGATACAGGTGGCTCTGATCCGGAAAAACGGAATCCGGCTGTCTTCAGTCCTGCTATAACATCATCTCGCTTTAGCATACTCGGGATTTTGACGAAGTACTTCCATGCCATATACATAGCGATCGGAAACATGATCAAGCCCAGCCCGTAAGCGATCAAAGCCAGCACGCTTGCAAGAGTGCCGCCGAAGAAAAAAAACAAACCACTGTTGCGAAAGCCCTTGGCTACATCATCGATTTCATCAGGATCGAACTTCGCCACATCGCCATTTTCGTAGGCCACGAGGCAATGTGCTTTGCCATTATTGATATCGACGACATAAAGCGTGTTCATTTTCTTGTTTGTCATTGCGCTATGCAGGTATCCCGGCACAACCAATTCTTTAAAATATATTGTTTCACCATCTGCGGTTGTGCAACGAACCCGTTTTGCCAGAGAGAACCTGTCAGTACCGGCCCCCTTGTGTACATAGTTTTCAATTCGAACTGTGTGTTTGCTCACGTTGCCCATGATTTCCCTCTCACCCAAGCACTGAAAAATGCTTGATATCACATCGCCATTATCTGCGCAATAGAGGAATCTTCGGGCTCGCGCGGGTGCGGTTGTTTGGCAGATGGTTTCAAGTAGCCATCAAAGTACATTTGAAGGCAGTCTATGCTGTGGCGTGTCAGATCTTGATTAACATCCCCACGATAGCTCGCATTGGGTATAAGTGTTTCATCTGCTGAATAAAACTTTGCGACTAAACCAAAACTGACTTCTTGCATAAACACCTCGGGAATATAACCAGTAATGGGGCGAGTGCCGATTGCGCTCTCGTTCCTGATATGTAAATAATATACTCACTGGCTTTTTGGGAGCAAGGGCTAATCAGGTTGCACCTAATTCTCGCAATTCGCTTCGCTCTTACTCGCCTTGCCTCACCGCGCTTTGCTCGTGAAGAAAAACAATAAGAGCCATTTACGGCCGGAACCGACGACATGACTAATAACCGCACCAAAGATAAAGAAAAGCGCACCAAGCGCCTTAATGTATTCTTCAATGGAAACGAATATTTGCAGTTGCTTGGCGAGGCTAAGCGCGCCCGCATGAGGCCATCATCGCTTGTGAGGCAAAAGTTTTTTGCTACGGCACCACCGCCGTCAGTGCCGGACCTTAATTTAGATGCTTGGGTAAGGCTTGCGCCTGCTGCTGCAAATCTGAATCAGATCGCTCGTTATCTCAACACAGGTATGGAACTAGACATAGCCGAGCTTTCAACGATTCTCGCGGAGTTCCGGATTGCCCTCGTATGCGCATCGCGGAGGAGATAATACGACCATGAAAGGCATGAATAGAATCACTAGAGGCACGGGGTTTGCCGGGGCAATTAGATACGCCCAGTTCGGCGAGAAGGGGGCGCCCCGTAACCACGAAGGCATTGTCATCGGCGGAAATATCTCAGGCACATCTCCCCGCTCAATAATTCGCGAGCTTAATGCCACTAAAGAAATTCGGCCAGATGTTCACAAGCCCGTCTGGCATAACTCACTGCGATTACCAAAGGGCGATACTTTGGCGAGGAGTACCTGGAGTACTATCGGGGATACATACATGCGAAACATGGGATTCTCTGAACACCATCCTAGAGTCTATTTTCTGCATGACGATAAAGAAGGTCAGCACATACATATCATCGCGTCGCGGATTGGCTACGACGGCAAATTGTATCTTGGCAAAAATGAAGGTTTTCGCAGCACAAGCCTGATCAGTACCCTTGAAAGAGAATTTGGACTGACTGTTACGAAGGCTGTTACCCGTGATTCTGATGGCAGGGTCAAGCTGGCTACGCTTTCAAAACTTTCAAAGAATGAGATCCAGAAGTCTGTTCGCTTAGACAAAGAGCCTGAGCGTATACAGCTACAAAAGCTTGTTAAGCAAGCCCTTACCCGGCCCATCACGGCGACTCAATTTGTTGAATCTTTGCAAGTTGCTGGCGTGGACGTGCGCGTAAATATCGCCCGTACTGGAAGTCTCAATGGTTTTAAATTCGGTTTGAATGGAGTTTATTTCAGCGGCTCAAAGCTGGGCAGCAAATACAGTTGTGCGTCACTCCTACAAGAAGGTTTATCTTATGACAAAGACAGAGATAGCGAATTCCTTTCACGATTCCGATCAGAAGTTAGAGACAGTTCGGTCTATTCGCGAACTGCATCAAGTGTTGAAAGGTATGGATCTGGCCGGGACAGCCTCACTGATGAAGGACTTTCAGCAAGCGAACGAAACGTTGTTGAAAGTTGCGCAACGTATTCACCAGATTCCACCAACGACGTCTCATATCCTATCGCGAGCCCTGTTAGTGATCTCAGTATTCAACAGTTTAGGGATAATGTTCTTGGTGCTGAGTCACTAGACCCCGACAGCGGCGCCGGGCCATTACAAACGGGTGATAGAGTCTCTGACGAGTTCTCCCGCAAGTTGCATAACTTAAGGCTTTCGGAAGCGAAACAAGGCGTTAAGTTAGCCGGAAAATTAGAGGCAGAACTTTCGGCTCATCAAGCGGCTCAGAAAACCACTCATCAGGCGCGAGATGAGGCAGAAAAGGCGAAGCAACGCAGGCTCAATAATGAAGACGAAATGATTATGAACATAAGCCAGGAACTTGTAGCAAAAGGTTTTGGCTTTGCGATGCAATCAAAAATAATAATAAGAACTGGGGACGACAAAAATGACACAACAATTTCAAATTCAAAAGCGCGAAAAAATAATACAGAGATATCAGTTGATGCAGCACCCCGACGCAGTTAAGGCCTGCTGTTTGGACTGCAAAAATGCGCGCTTGCAAATCAAAAACAAAAATAAAGATGAACTTGATGAGTATGCAAGCCCCGCTATCGTCAAGGAGTATCTCCAGCAGTTGGAGATTACTGTGGTGTGCGTAGCCACTGGCCAGCAAAACAAAATGGGGCAAATCTCAGTCTGCGAGCTGTCAGAGGGCTTTGAGTAGAGCTGACAAGAAGAAAATCAAAAGCCCGTTCGCCGAGGCTCGGAGTGTCGTCAGTCACCATGCCCGCTGCCGACTCAGCTTGCCAGGGGCGGTCTCGCCAGCAAGGCCAAGCCGCTTCGCGGTCGCTGCGCGAGCCCTGCAGTCGAGCCCTCAAGCCCTGGCCTGCTTATGTCAGCAGCGAGCATGGCGACCGACGAGCAGAACCTCAAGTTCATGTGTGAGCTCACTCCAAAGGCAAGGCTGTCGCGCTTTCGCGCTCGGCTTGAGAGGCATTTTTTCGCAGCTCGCTGGCTCGGTCAAAGCAGGCCCGATGAAGCAAGTATGAAGAGATTGAGGGTAGGAAATAGTGTTTCCGCTTTCTCTATAAAATGACTCCGCTTTTCTTTAAATACTTTATCAACTCTGAAACCCTAATGAACGAATTCTTGCCGTTCGGATTCCCCTCAGCGCCTTTTGCTGCCACACCCACAACGTGGTAGCTGGAATTGATCACAGGGCCGCCACTGTTACCGGCATATAAAGTTTTATCTACTTCGCTATGCAACACACCGTGCAATGGGTATTTGTTTGTAATTTTACATTTTAGAATGCCAACATGGGGGCCGGCTTTATGGTTTGGGAAGCCTAGCACGGCTACGCGGCCGCCGAGGTTTGGCTCTTTGGATTCCTCTAGTGCAAACGCAGGAAAGGCATGCGGTGCGTCTGTAATTTTTAGCACGGCTATATCAAGAAGCTTGTCAAGGATGACTACTTTGGCTTCGTATATGGGCTCTCCTTCACCGGCTCTGAAAACAGTGCACTCGTCAAAATATACGATCTTTTTGGTGATTTTATCGCTCTGTGAATCCTTCAGTTCGATCTCACCACTAAAATTATGCGCACAGGTTATTAGTAACCCACCCTGGATCATAAACGCACTACCTTGAATCTGTACGAGCTGGCCTTCGCGATTTTCCGCGATTTCTGTAATCCAGCACTTGTTCTTTATGAATTCTCCTACTTTAAAGTTGTCGGAGTCTTCACTGGTAGCTTGAGGAGTATTTGGCACTTTGGAGCTAATAGGTAGCATATTGAATCGTTGTGCGAGTCGCCTATAAACTATGGAACTCTCACTAACGACTTGTTTTATGTACAGTAAGTGTCCTTGAAGATGAGATTCAAGCACGCCTGAGGAATTGGGGTTTTTTTCCTTGTATATGGCGTTGGCGGCTTGATCACCGTATTTCTCAATAGAGTGAATCAAGGCTGCTATCTTCCTAATGTAGGGGCGAGGTACATTAGGCTTTTGATTAGTAACCAGTCCTGTTACTGTTCGGCGTTCGTGAGGGCCCTGCAGTCTGACCTTGCTGGTATTTATAGTAAAACCCTGATTGTTTATCGTCGCCTTGAGATCGTGCCCTACGTTGCTATGATAATGATTAGCAATGCCATTTGAGTCTGACCACTCAACTATGTTGGTGGGTAGAAATTCAATGGGGCAATAAAACGAAAAAGTTATATCGTCAGCATACCTTGTATAAACAGCTCGGTGGCGCTTAGCTAATGAATAAAGATCCCGATCCAAGCTACCGCATAGCATATTGGAGAGAATCGGTGAGCTTGGCGCGCCTTGGGGCAAAATTCCGTTTACTGTAGTTAGGTGTGCTATAACGGTGGCAGTTTCTGGTGAAAGCGAGTATGGCTTAGCAATCAGCATGCCGCGAATTCGTGCAAAGGTGATCGTACCGAAGAAGTTCTCTAGATCAATATTAAATACGTATTTTTTGCGGCAGTGTGGCCGTGCGTTGTCAACAATTGATGTCCCTTCTAGAAAGGCTTTAACTGGCTCGCGTGGCTTGTACATCTTTTTCAAAAGCCCGGCTATACGAGCTTGAAGAGTTTTAAGCTTGTCTGAGGGTGCTAAAATCCTGCGCTTTCCACCATTTTTTTTCGGAATATCAAACGCGAGGTAGTGGCGCTGCATTTGGCCGCTATAGTAGATGCTTTTAATCTTTCCATAGCTGGTGCCCAGAAGTGCTGCGAGTTCAACCGGAGTAGTATTAGGATTTAACGCTACGAAGTTTAGAAAGAAGCCTCCATTCATATTTCACCATATTCCTTTGAACATAACGTCTCCCAGAGTCGCAGAGAGTCGTTGCTTGTAGCTTTTTTGATTCGGGTCGCAGTTTGAACAACCCTATTTAATACCTGAATGGAGGCTAAGCGACACTACGTGAAATATTCGGAGCGCGCAAGCCGTATTCCGTTGTGCTAAAGGTGCTAAAGGTGCTAAAGGGGAGCGACTGGTGCCGTTCCTTCGACCTCCTATTGAGATGAGTGTGCTAATGCTGAATGGCCTTCGCGCGGGCTACTACCTCTACGAATACCCTAATTTCAGCTTGGCTGATCCAGCGCGGTGAGATGGTGACAAATCCGGTGACAAAAAGCGATGCAAACAAAAAAGGCCCACCTTGCGGTGAGCCTAAGTCGTTGTTTCGTATGGTGCCGGCACCAAGAGTCGAACTCGGGACCTACTGATTACAAGTCAGTTGCTCTACCAACTGAGCTATACCGGCGTGATGGGCGCAAAGTATATCCAGATTTTTTGGGTTGTAAACCCCTAGCTGACTGATTCGATTGCAAAAACTTTCAGCGATGAGCTTTTTCACTGCTTCTGTCCCGCTGCTTCCCTGATCCACCCTCGACAGTTGGGGTTTTTTCCTTGTGTTGGTCAGGTTCTGTGCACGTTCTGCACCCCTATGTACTGCCGGTAAAACAATGGCTTTGCGGGCCATATTCACTTTTGCTGGAATGCTTATGCACAATCGGAGTTAGGGGTGGCGCGCCAGTGGCTGATTTTGTGCGGCCGTTCTCAACTGCTGCAACTTACTGTTTTTTGGGCGGTTTAGGCTTGAGTGAAAAATGATCAGTCATGAACTTGGCCAGCAGGCTGCGGTTTTCGTGCCTTCTTCGAATTGTTATTAACAGACTTATCCACAGACTGGGCGCGGATGAGTGGAGTATTCAGGCTGCTCCATTCACCCGCGCGTTTGTCTCACCGCCCTTGGCAGGCGTCCACGCGCAGTACGCGTTCCAGTAGCTTGAAGCCGCGTACCAGGACGTAAGCCATCAGCAGGTAGAACATCCCGGCGGCGAAGAATATTTCGACCGGCAGGTAGGTCCTGGCGATGATGGTGCGCGCCATGCCGGTCAGTTCCAGCAGGGTGACGGTGCTGGCCAGTGCGCTGGCTTTGAGCATCAGAATCACTTCGTTGCTGTAGGCCGGCAGCCCGATACGCGAGGCGCGCGGCAGGATGATGTAGAACAAGGCTTTCCACTTGGACATGCCCAGCGCCCGCGCCGCTTCGATTTCGCCCGGCGGGATGGCCTGGATCGCACCACGCAGGATTTCGGCGATGTAGGCTGCCGTGTGCAGGGTCATGGTGACGGTCGCACACCAGAACGGGTCGCGTAGATACGGCCATAGTGCGCTCGCCCGCACCGAGTCGAATTGCGCCAGTCCGTAATAGACCAGAAACAGCTGCACCAGCAGCGGTGTACCACGGAAGAAGAAAATGTATGCGTACGGCAAGGCGCGTACGGACAAGTGCCGTGACGAGCGCGCGATGCCCAGTGGTATCGCCAGAATCAGCCCGGCGACCACTGCGATGGCGACCAGCTCCAGGGTCAGGGTTGCGCCCTGAGCCAGCCTTGGCAGCCATTTGATGATGACTTCCCAGTTCATGACGAACTCCTCAAGAAACCGCGTGCGGCGCGTCTTTCCAGCAGGTACATGCCGATCATCGCCAGGACGGTCAGGCCCAGGTACATGAAGGCTGCGACCATATAGAAGGTGAACGCCTGTTTGGTGAAGCTCACGGCGATCTGCGAGTGGCGCATGATTTCTTCAAGGCCGATCACTGACACCAGTGCGGTGTCCTTCATCAGGATCATGAACAGGTTGCCCAGGCCGGGCAGGGCGATGCGCCACATCTGCGGCATGATCAGCTTGATGAAGATCCGCGATGTGGACATGCCCAGCGCCATACCGGCTTCGCGATGACCTTTAGGGATGGCGAGGATGGCCCCTCGGAACACTTCGGTCGCATACGCACCAAAGCACAATCCAAGCGCGATCACCCCGGCCGCGAAGGCGTTTAGCTCAAGGTCGGGTTTGCCGAGCGCTTCGCCGAGGCTGCGCATAAGGTTGACCGTGCCGAAGTAGATCAGCAGGACCCAGAGTAATTCCGGGATGCCGCGCACCAGCGTCGAGTAGGTACCGCCAAGCCATTGCAGCGACTTGTAGGGTGATGTTTTTGCCAAGGCGCCGAGCAGACCGAGCACCAGCCCCAGGCATAACGCCGACAGGGCAAGTTTGACGGTCATCAGCGCGCCAGCCGCAAGGGCCGGGCCGAATCCGTAGATATCAATGTTCATAGGCAGGCTTTGCTAGGGACCGGCACCGCGACGCTGTCACTGAAACAAGAAGCGGCGGTGCCCGTCGGGCAGGTCAGAGAATACTGAACGGGAAATACTTGTCGTTGATTTTTTTGTAGGTGCCGTCGGCGATGATTTCTTTTAGCGCTTTGTTCAGCTCCTCACGCAGTGGATCGCCTTTGCGCACGGCGATGCCGATTTTGTCGTTGCCGAACACTGGCTCGCCTTTGAATTCAAAGTTTTTGCCCGCGTCGCTTTTGAGCCATTCGTAGTTGACGAATTTGTCTGCCAGCAGTGCATCGACACGCCCGGAGGTCAGGTCGAGGTAGGCGTTTTCCTGAGTGTCATAGAGCTTGATGGTGACGGTGTCACCCAGGTTGTCTTCGAGCCAGCTACCTGCCAGCGTCGCACGCTGGGCACCAATGATTTTGCCTTTCAAGGTTTCCTTGAGGGTGGCCTTGTCGATGGTCAAATCAGTGGTCTTGGGCGCAACGAACTGCAGCTTGTTGGAATAGTACGGGTCAGTGAAGTCGACGGCCTGTTTGCGTTCCTCGGTGATCGACATCGACGAGATCAGGAAATTGAATTTATTCGCGTTCAAGGCCGGGATGATGCCGTCCCAGTCGGACGTGACGATTTCGCATTCGACTTTCATCTTGGCGCAAAGGGCGTTGCCGATGTCGACGTCGAAGCCCACGACCTGGCCGCTGGCGTCTTTGTTATTGAACGGCGGGTAGGCGGCTTCGATGCCCATTTTCAGTTTTTCTGCGGCAAAGGCGCTGGTCGCGAATGTCAGAGTGACGGCAGCGGCCAGGAGAAATTTTTTGTAGGTCTGCATGCGTGTTGCTCCGTTAGCGGTTGCTGGACATGAATTGTTTACAACGCGCCGACAAGGGGTTTTCAAACACCTGTTGCGGCGATCCTTGTTCTTCGACGAGGCCCTGATGCAGGAACACTACTTCGCTGGACACTTGGCGGGCAAAGCTCATTTCGTGGGTTACGAGCAGCATGGTCCGGCCTTCTTCGGCGAGGGCTCTAATGACGTTGAGCACTTCCTGAACCATTTCCGGATCGAGGGCGGAGGTCGGTTCATCGAACAGGATTACTTTAGGCTGCATCGCCAGGGTGCGGGCGATGGCCGCGCGCTGTTGTTGACCGCCAGACAGTTGGGCCGGGTACACATGACGCTTGTCGCCGATGCCGACTTTGGCCAGCAGGGCTTCAGCGACTTCAATGGCTTCAGCCTTGCTTTGCCCCAGTACGCGACGCGGCGCCTCGATGATGTTGTCGAGTACGGTCATGTGCGGCCACAGATTGAAGTTCTGGAACACGAAGCCGATCTCGCTGCGCATGCGATTGATCTGCTTGTTGTCGGCGGCGATCAGATCGCCATTCTTGGCGGCCTTGAGTTTCAGTTCTTCACCGGCCACCAGAATCTGCCCTTGATGCGGGTTTTCCAGCAGATTGATGCAGCGCAGCAGGGTGGATTTACCGGAACCGGAAGAGCCAAGGATCGAGATCACATCGCCATCGCGGGCGGTCAGCGAAATACCTTTGAGTACTTCAAGCGAACCGTAGCGTTTGTGCAAGTTACGGATTTCCAGCGCGGGCGTGGCCTCAGCCATGTGCGGTCCTCATTGTGTTCTGTGTGCTCCTGCTATTGGCTGCCTTCCTTGGCGAGCGCCAAGCTAGCATAGCGTTTGGAAGCAAGCTTCCGGCTATCGAAGGGTTGTCGCATTGCTAACGCAGACTGTCGCGCGGATACAAACCGCACCTCGGAAGGTGCGTTGGTCACGCGACGGCTGGGCAAAAAAGGGCCGCGATGGTGCCAGTTTCGAGAGGGTGTTGGAAGGTTTATTGCCTCGGAGGCAATCCTCTCGGTCATTTTGCGAGCGCACCACATCGGGGCGACAAATGCGCCCTGTGTGTATTTGTCATGCACGCCATCGTTAAGTGGGTGAGGCGTTCAGTAACAAACTCTGGAAAATGGCAAAAGGCCATTCCTATCAAACGCTTATGGAACGAGGCGCAAGCGCGTATATCCGTGGACGACGTCGTTATAGACACATTTTGGCGTAAATCTTGCGTAAAAAATAAGGAACAGCGTCGTTGCTTTCTTTTTACGGGGTGCGCGACGTGTACGACGAACTGAATCTCGCTTCTTTGCAAAGGTAGTTTTAATGAGCAGTGCGCAAAAATCCAACGACCTCGATCAGGGGCTCAAATCGCGACACATCACCATGCTTTCTATCGCCGGTGTGATTGGCGCTGGCTTGTTCGTCGGCTCCGGGCACGCCATCGCCGAGGCGGGCCCGGCTGTGCTTTTGGCCTACTTGGCGGCGGGCACGCTGGTGGTTCTGGTCATGCGCATGCTGGCCGAGATGGCGGTGGCCTCACCTGACACCGGTTCGTTCTCCACCTACGCGGACCGTGCTATCGGCCATTGGGCCGGTTTCACCATTGGTTGGCTGTACTGGTGGTTCTGGGTGCTTGTTATCCCTCTCGAAGCCAACGCCGCCGCGACAATCCTGCATGCCTGGTTTCCCGGCATGGCAATTTGGGCGTTCACGCTGGTTATCACCTTGCTCCTCACGGCCACCAACCTGTTCAGCGTGAAGCATTACGGCGAGTTCGAATTCTGGTTTGCCCTGATCAAGGTGTTGGCCATTATCGGTTTCGTCATTTTGGGCGTTCTGGCGATTTTCGGTCTGTTGCCGGGCAGTCAGGTCAGCGGCGTCAGTCATCTGGTCGACACGCACGGCTTCATGCCCAACGGGATGGGCGCTGTACTGGCGGCCATGTTGACCACCATGTTTTCGTTCATGGGCACCGAGATCGTTACGATCGCTGCCGCTGAATCGAAGAACCCGGGTGAGCAGATCACCAAGGCCACCAACTCGGTGATCTGGCGGATTTGCCTGTTCTATCTGGTGTCGATTTTCCTTGTCGTCGCGCTGGTGCCGTGGAATGACAGCCGTCTGACCGCGCTGGGTTCTTATCAGACCGTGCTCGACATGATGGGCATTCCTAACGCCAAACTGATCGTCGATCTGGTGGTATTGGTCGCCGTAACCAGTTGCTTGAATTCGGCGCTGTACACCGCCTCGCGGATGCTCTTCTCCCTCGGCAAGCGCGGCGATGCGCCTGCTGTTGCAAGACGCACTAACCGCAGCGGCACGCCTTACTGGGCGGTCATGCTGTCCACCTCAGCGGCCTTCCTGGCGGTATTCGCCAACTACGTCGCTCCGGCGGCGGTTTTCGACTTCCTGCTCGCCAGCTCCGGCGCCATTGCGCTGCTGGTGTACCTGGTCATCGCCATCTCCCAGTTGCGCCTGCGCCACAAACGCACCGCTAATGGCGAGACCATTGCCTTCCGCATGTGGCTGTTCCCAGGGCTGACATGGGCCGTCATCGTCTTCATCGTCGGCGTGCTGACCATCATGCTGTTCCAGGAAGAACACCGCGTCGAAATCCTCGCCACCGGCGTGTTGAGCGCGTTGGTCATCGCAGCAGGATTGCTGGTGGCACGACGCCGCAACATCGCGGTACGGCAGGGCAAGCCGGTACTGAGTTAATGGGGCAGGGCTGTTATAGGGCTCGATAAAACAAAACGGCCGCGATCAGTGATGATCGCGGCCGTTTTTGTTGGGGGGGTAAGCTCAAGCAGCGACGAGCGCTTTCAGGGCTTCTCCAATGGCTCGGGTATGAAGCCCTGATCTCTAAGTGCTTTGATAACGCCGCGTATCAAATAATTATTGGAAAAACCAATCGTGTACTGCCTTGCACCTTCGCTGATAGGAAGTAGCATGCCTTGGTCGACGAGTTTCTTTATCAGGTAGGTTCGCTGAGCGCTTTTAAGCTTGGGTAACACACCCGATAAATCTGCGGATTTAACGACCTTCGCCTCTATCGCCACGGACAGCACAGACTCTTCTGTCTCGGTGATCCAGCGTCTTTCACGGGCGAAAGCAATGGCAGGATTGAGGATCGACTTCGTCAGGTATGCATACTGTGTGAGTCTATCAACCTTGGTCAGTTCGTCGCGAACGCCTTCCAGGACATAGGTGCACCAGGCTTCGAGCCCTTCTTCTGTGCCTGTATCTGCTGTCGCGAGCATTGTGTAGTAGCGCTCTCGATCGTTACAGAAAACGGCTGTGGGGTTGAGAACCCGCCCTCCAGTGCTCACATTGAAACCATACTTCATCAGCATTGCGTAGGTGAGTAGTCTCACCACCCGACCATTCCCATTACCGAATGGGTGTATCCATCCGAACCTATGATGAGCCAACGCCACTTTCATCAGGTCGTATTTTGGCGAGTCGTCCTTGTTTATGAAGTCGACCAGCTCTTGCATGTACCCTTGCACAAGTACGAAGTCAGGCGGCAAGTGCTCTGACTGGGATATGCGTACCGTGCCTTGTCGATAAGCCCCTGGCGTCTTGTCACCTTCGCGGTGGAGTTCCTGCACCGTCATGGCATGCAGCTCGCGGATAACATGCTCGGTAAGCGGGGTGCCGGGCTCCATGATTTTTTCTATG
Source organism: Pseudomonas sp. 5C2 (assembly GCF_034314155.1). NCBI lineage: Bacteria > Pseudomonadati > Pseudomonadota > Gammaproteobacteria > Pseudomonadales > Pseudomonadaceae > Pseudomonas > Pseudomonas sp. 5C2. The sequence continues at coordinate 1,341,958 of NZ_JAVIWH010000003.1, forward strand.
TAATCCATGGCCTTTTCAATGTTGGCCACCTCGCGCAATTGATCGGTGTCTTCCACCCTGCCTTCTACCTTGCTGTCGATGTAGTCAGCAAGGGTGGTGTGGTTCCCTTCGATGCGCGCAGATCCCAGGCTCTCAAGCGTGTGGAATATGGATTTGAGCTGGAAAAAGACCGGGGCGGGCGTGTCCCCTTCAAGTTTTAATCGGCGAAGGTGCTCAAGCTCGCTCAGGACGTCCACCAAGCCTGAGTCAAAGGAGGGATTCAATAGCTTAAGGTCATGGTGAAGAAATTCAGGCATGAGCGGAATATCTCTAATCGCCAAATAGATTATCTATAAAAATTTCAGCGAAAAGCTTGTATTCACTGAGTCCCTGATTAGGGCCTGATAAACATTATATTAAATCAACGATTAAGCTAAGTTAAATTTCTGCGGAAATTATGTGTAAAAACGACAGGTCTTGGGGCGTCGTGGGCAGAGTCAGCGGGCAGGGAAGATCGGCTCGGCGGGCGAGCTTGCCCTGCATGACTCTTAAAAACAAAACGGCCGCGATCAGTGATGATCGCGGCCGTTTTGTTTGGAGCGGGCTTTATTTGAACGGTTCGAGCAGGTCGCCTTCGGCAGCCAGTAGCGCTGCTCCTTTCTTAGTCACGATCTCATTCAGGGAGGCCATGCCTGCATTCCCCGGGTGAAACCGCAAAACCAAAGCCCGGCAAAAAAGCGTCAGGCTGCAAACGAATCAGTCATGTTTGCGCTTGTGTTTGCTGCCACTGGCCATGTCATTGGCAATGGCGCCACCTGCTGCGCCGCCCAGGCCTGCGCCAACGGTTGAGCCGGTAGTACCGCCCAGTTTGCCGCCGATCAGCGAGCCGCCTGCTGATCCGAGGCCGCCACCGAGTGCTGCGGAGGTCTTGTGACCTTTGGGTGCAGAGATCGCGCCTCCTGCTGCGCCGCCGACACCGGCACCCAGTGCTGCACCGGTGCTGCCGCCCATTTTCTGGCCGACGACGTTACCCAGTGCGCCGCCGATGCCCCCGCCAAGTGCGGCGTTGAGATCGCCCCCGGCCATGGCGCTTTGGGCGGCCAGAAGTCCTAGGGCGAGGGTAAGGGCAGAAAGTGTTGTACGCATGTTACTAACCTCAAAAAAAGACGATGCAAAGGTGGGGGACGGCAGACTCCTGGAGCCTGTCCGGTGGATCAGTCTCGGCGAGACAGGGTTTTGTTTTTTTCCTGCAGAATCCGTGATGCCTCGTTGTAGTCGGCCTGGAACACAGGGCCTTCCATCCATACAACGGCAGCGTCTTCGTCTTCGTCGTAGAACATCGCCCGGTACGCGATGAGCAGGCTCATCAAGAAGTCGGTGGCGTCCTCTTCTTCCTCTTCGGCAATGACCAGTTCCAGCACCGGGTATTGAAGAAAGACCACGCACATTGCCAGTTGGCTAATCGCTTCGGCGGCTTTCATGGTCTGGAACAGGTCGTCGAAGTCGGCCGGATCGAAGCCGTTTTCAAGGATGTCCTTGAAGTCGAACGTGCTCAGGTCAATGTCGACGTCATCGAAAGGCTGGTTGATCAGGGGTGACGCGAGAACCGGGTGGACGACGCTCTGCGCGGGTTTGCTCACGCGGTTCTGCCTGGCCTTGGTCTTCGCCCGTTTGGCGCGTTTCTGCTGTTTGTCTGACGAGGCCATGGGCTTGAGTCCTTTTGCAGGCAGGGGGGCGTTGGGGCGCCATTGAAGCGCATACCTTTCGAATAGCCAAGGGGGGCGTCGGCCGCTGTGCGAGCGAACGATAAATGGCGCCCAATAAAAAACCCCTGAATCTTTCGATGCAGGGGTTTTTCGGTATTTATGGTGCCAGAGACGGAATCGAACTTTTGGCTGTAGGCATTTTTTTGTATGGCCTGTGTGAGTGATGACTATTTAATCTACTCACAAATCTACTCACTTTTAAGAATGCTGCCCCGTTTTCCGCCTTGTCTGAGTGTCGCTTACTGGTGATTCCCCGGATCTAATCCGCCGGACAGATGATTTCAGACAAGGGGCGGCACGCTTCCGGATTTTGACCCTTTGCCCACCAGTGGAGCAGGGCTCGATCCCGACTTAAACACGCGCAGTGGATGAGCGGCTGGCGATGGCCCTAACTCCACCCACGCTTCATACCCCAAGACGTCGATCAGCACCCGACCATCAGGAGCTCTCCGCCAGACCTGTCCGAGACGCCAAACTCCGTCGCGGATCTTTGATCTGATCGCCGCCTCAGAATATCCAGACTCGCTGGAAAACTTCCTAATCGTCAAATACCGCACTTTATCCTCCACCGGGCCAGTTGTCGGTCAATCCTTGGTATCTGGCCCGCCAGACGATCAGGCCGAACCGAAGGGGTTATATCTGGGTTGTTGATCCGGCGGTACTACGGAAGTTTCGTAGTAAGGGTCGCGTGCTCCGGCTCTGTTTTTTCTTCCGTAGGAAGCGAGCGACAAACGCAGTTTGTGTAGTGAGTACACAAGGCTAAGGCTTGGGGTGGCTTGCGCTCCGCTTTGCTCCACCGGCACGCTGAGGATGAACACACTCAGCACGGGGGGGCTGTCATGCCTTACGCGATACTAAGAACAAAAAAGCTGAAGTCGGTTGCCGAGATCTTGGGATCAGGACGACACACATTTCGAGAGGTACCCACGCCGAACTCCAATGGTGCGGCCAATGTGCACGTCGGTGGCGCAACGGGTGCGACCGATCTTGCCAGCGCGGTCTTGGCCAGGCTGCCGGAGCGCAGGCGTAAGGGTGCGGTGCTCTGCATTGAATATCTGATCACCGCAAGCCCCGAGGCATTCGCCAGGCATGGTGGGACGATGCCCGACACCGGCGGCTACTTTGATCGAGCGATAGCTTGGCTGAAGGCTCGACACGGTGGCGCGAACATTGTCTGTGCCGAGATTCACCTGGATGAGACCACGCCCCACCTTGTCGCATATGTTGTGCCGCTGACCAAGGACGGGAGACTGTCGGCGCGTGACTTCCTCGGAGGTGCCGCCAAGCTGCGCAAGATGCAGACCGATTTCCATCATTGGTGCGGGAAGCCTTTCGTGCTGTCTCGCGGCATCGAGGGATCGAAAGCCACCCATCAGAAGGTCGGGCAGTATTACCAGGCGCTCGCCGCTGTTGAGCCTGTCATTGAGAGATCAGACTTAGCCGCTGCAGCCGTCGGCATACAGACGCCGAGCTACAAGGCGCTGCTGCTGGGGGCGAAGACCTCAGCCATTCAGAACAAGCTTCAGCACACAGCGACCGAGGCACTACATGCGCTGCAGACAGCCCTAGATCGGCAGGCGGTCGAACTCAGGCGGGCTCAGCGGGCGCTCGAGGATCGGGAGATCACGCTAGAAAAGCGAGCCGACAAGTTAGCTGAGGTCGATCAGGCATTGGATATGGCTTTGCGGAAGGCTGACAAGGAGTTGAGCCGTGCTGACCGGCTGGCCAAGCAGCTCAGCGCCATGACAAGGAGAATGCTCGAGGTCGGCGTGGTAATAACGCCACACTGAGGCATTCCAACCACCCTGTTTCGGGGAAACGATCATCGTAGCAGTCCGTTGATTAGATATCCCCAATTTTGAGGGCGTCTCTGGCCTCGCTCGGGGTCAGGTATTGGCTCCACTCATTCGTAGGGTTAATTTCGCAGAGCGATTCATTCGCTGAGCGGGCTGAATTTTAGAATGGATGGCGCTACGGGCTGACTGGCACGTTTGTGAACGATTGCGCCAAGGCAAGTCTCGCAAGCTTTTTCTGAGCCTTGGTTCGATTAGCTATCTCAAATACATCAACATGCGCGGGGTTGTCAGGCAATGCGGTGTCATACACAGCAAACGCGCGCGCCCCCGCTATGACAATCTTGCGTACTGTTTCGACCTGCGCAGTAACAGTCCCAACATAAGTGCGTTCTGGCTGTGATGATTGTCGGCGGTCGTTGAACGCCTGAACCTGGACCTCCCCACGACCGTGAATATCTGGATGCGGGGCATCTGAATGGCCTCGCTCGCAGGAAAGCCCCTTGTCCTTGGCGTCGCTGAAGAGAGCCGGTAACACGCCTCCGTCATGCAAGTGCAATGGGGAAAATACGTAACGATGCAGGTACTCATCGCTCGACACTGGCCCAGGCGAAAACTCACTAACGCTTTCTGTTTCACAGCAAGCTTCAGGGTGCGACTGGTCTATTAGAGTCGCTCTTTCTGCAACACCAATACTTGTGGACAAACTCGCGAAGAGCACCTTACATGACATAAGCTTTTAGATCCGGCCCATATACGCAATCAAAGTGTCATCCAAGTAATTTCCTTCGAGTGATATATCGTCACTCGCAAATTGCTCTTGGCTATATTGAAAGATGAAGTGATATGTGTTGTCACCTGGAAACGATATTTCCAGATAACGTCCATCTTTTTTCCAGAAAAGCGAGATCTCACCGTCTCCTGCTAGCATCGGCACTGGAGCGCTAAAACGAATCGCCAAGCGGCTCACGAACTCAAGCGCATTACTCCACGAAGCGTAAGTTGCAGGTTCGCCGCCATAGCCATCCCAGTCTTTATAGAGGCTACGGTATGAATGCAGCTTGTCGATCAGCCGGTACATACCAAATTCCCGACTCTGGTTATGTGTCGGCGGTAAAGATCGATGAGCCCCAAATGTGAAGCTCGTCCGCTCAAATGTCGAGGCTTCACTTCTGCGAGCAACAAATGCTGGCTGAAGCTCTGCTATCGAAGTGCGTCTTTCCGTGGTGGCGCTCATAAAGACCTCCTTATGCGGGGTTCTTAGAGTCGAATTTAATCAGGCGCTTAGCAGCGTCGGTAAGTAAATCCCCGAAAACCAACTTGCTTTGATCGTGTAAGTATTGGAAGACAGGTTTAATTATTTTATTGATTTCCGAGTCTTGCGCTATTAGTGGAAGCATGTCGGAAAGCATGTATTTGTGCATTGTTACGATGTTAACGTCGAATACCGATGCGGCTTCTGTAACGTTCACATTGATGTTTGTTAGAAGCTTTCCATTGAGAGTGAAATCTGGAGTCGTAAAAAATCCATGATGCGAGTGAAACGAATCACTTATGTTGGCGAAACTTGGTGGTAGATACTTGCTCTGCGAGCTAAATAGATCAGTTAATGGGCAGGGTTGACCAGCCTCATAACTAACTTTGAATATGTCGGTATATTGAAGAAGTAGTGAGGATACTGAGATAGGAGATAGCAGCGGATTGAGGATGTCTAGATACTTCCCTACCTCCTCCGAAACCTTGGCCCATCGCTCGTATTCGCCACAGATGATCAGGAGAGCGTTCGCTTGAACGTTGACCGACATTGCGGCCTCACCGTTAGGCTTTATTCGATCAAAAGATATACCGCCTATCATGCCAGGCTGTGAAATCGGAGGAGCGAACATTTGATGATCCGCGCCGACGTTGAAATTGAACGTCATCTGCTGCTGCTCAACTACGCGAGGCAGATCAGCCTTCAGGCTCTCGTGCAGTTTTCCACCGGCCCGAAGATCAGTGAAAACGTGAGGTGACAGAGGCGCAGAGAACTCGAAAACAATGAGTACATTGCTGATCGCATGCCCGTGCTCTTCGTCAAACGGCTTGATCATGGCTGCCATGAAACCTCAGGAAATGTTCCGATCATGTGTGCTGGAATAACGGCAGCAGAGGTAAGCAGCCTCGTCAGTGGCATGCACACGGCCTACCTTCACCAGCGCGCGAGGTTAGCACACCCCTTCCCCATGCGTGTATTAAAGCACATTGCCTTTGACCTTATAGGACTGCTTGAGGAGCGACGCAAGCGACAAGCCCCTGCAGCGCGAGGGCACACCCTTTAGGCATTGCTATGATAGCCGTTCGACTGCCATTCCATGACCAGCGAAGTGCTCACCTGACCTCCCATTTCGGTATGGCAGGTGTCGCTACCCGGTGCGGTCTTATGTGGCGATCTGGGGTTTCCCGATTTGAAATCGCAGAACTACCCGCATCTTGGGTAGTTTGTCCGCGACACAATCCGCCATAACGAAAACGTGTCGCGCACTAGATGTCGGAAAGTTTGCCGCTATCTACAGCCGCATTTCCCTGATGATCTGTCGCGGCTCCGAACCCTGCGAGAGCGCACGCCTGGCATCCTTGGTGAGCTGGTCGAGTGCCTGACTCTCGAAAGCGTCGGCCATAGCGGCGGCCTTCCTCACAATCAGCAATGCCAGCTCGGGCGGAAAGGGTATCTGCTTCGGTTGGGGCAGGTAGTCGCAGTCGATAACGGACACGGTCGGCCCTCGGAGTGGTGGCTGCTAGACGGGTACGGTGATGCTCTGTGCGTTACACACATGGCGTGGATCAAATGTTACCAGCCAGGGTCAAAGGTGGCTCGGGATAACAATTAAACGGCTCCTGTCCAGGCATGTTGTCAGGACGAGAACCAGGCGGTAAGGTCGAAAACGAAGAAGCCCGGCGATGGGGCCGGGCTTCTTCGTAATAGGGGATGGCTCGGTGGTTGCCCGCCTGATCTTACGCTGCTGATGTGCTGAGTAATGCAGGTTGGAATCCCCAGCTTGCAGGAGGGATGCCGGCGGTGACAGTCCATCCATTCTCTGCCAACCATCTCCCGGTGACCTTATTCGCGAAGAATGCAACCACTACTCCGCCGAATCCTAGAGTGGCCATGCATATCAGTGCGGTGAGGAAAAACCATCCCCACTGACCGCGAAATGCAAATGGAAAAGCCCCGAAGAAGAATACAGTCCACGAGAAGCCAGCCTTGACCTCTCGAGTAACATTGTTTTTTTGAAAGTGGACATGCGCCATGAGTGAAACTCCGTTTCTTTGATCGTCGAATATCGGGGGGAGGCCATTTCCGCTTTGGCAGGTTATAGGCATGGCCTTTCGCTATCGCCGGAATATAACAAAGGCATTGAGTTTGTGCACAGCAAACCTGTGGATCGTTGATCTTTGCTAACAGCGAGTCTGGGTCACAATTAAGCTGAGCCTGCTCCGGCGCGCTATCTGGATCGCCCTCAAAACTGAGGAACCTCTTTCGGATGCCAGTCTGGATAACGCCGTGTCAATTTCCACACAGTGTGTCGATTCCAACACGCCGGAACCCAACAAAACCTAACATTTGACGAAGCTCAAAACCTTATAAAACCTAATGTCGGATCGAGTGTTCGGCCTGGCGTGATGTTGACAAATGTTGACATTGGAACGGCTGGCGCGGGTCATTCATGGGATGTTTTCACAAATCGCTCATTCGACCTCGTTGAAGCGTGTTTCGGCCTCATTCATGGGGTTGTTTCACAACACGTCGTTCGGCCTCGATTTGGCGAGCTTTTACCTCATTCATGGGGTTAATTTCACAAACGCGCCATTCGATGCTCTTTCATGGGGTGTTTCGCAAAACGGGGTTGACCGACCTCATTCATGGGGTAGATTTCGCAGAACAGGTTTCATTCATGGGGTTCGGTTTTCGCAACGCTCATTCAACATCGTTTTCGCGTCATTTCGCCTCATTCATGGGGTTATTTCGCAAACCAGCATTCGGCCAGTGAAAAACACTGCGATACCGTGGAAACCAGCGCTTTATAGGCCGCGCAAAGGGTCGGCTTTCGGTGGCAACCAGCGTGGCAACCTCACACCGGGCAACCTCGTTGGTTCGCGCCAGCACTGCGAACCAGTGGTGCGAACCTCGGGTGCGAACTTGCTGCCGGTGCGCGCTCCGCAATGCGTACCAGGAGTGCGTACCGGCCTGCGTACCAATGCCGTGCGTACCTGTCCGGGGGGAGTGTTTCGCGCACTCCAGGATGCGTGAAATTGCTGCGCGAAACACTGCGCGAAAACATGCCAATCGGCACTTGACGCGACTCATTCATGGGGTCGTGTTTCCCCAAACGGGATTTGATGGTTTTGTGACCAGATAAAGGTGGTCACTGATGGTGGTCACTCGGCTGGTCACTGGCCCTGGTATCCGGCTCACAATGCCCTAAAACCGTGGATACCAGACTGGATACCGGACGATTTGGTCGGCGCCAGCGACTTAACAAAACTTAACCTTTTTTCAGCGCGAAAACTTGTCAAAACTTGACATTGAAATGCTACGGGAATAGCAGTTTAGGGCGAGCTGTCGGACTTTGGTCAACTCGCCAGCCTGTTAGTAAATGTTAGTGTCCAGGCCGAGGCGTGGCCCGCCAGTCTGTTAACAATTGTCAAGGTTGTGTGGTTTAGGGGAGACCCCATAACGGAGCCCCCCTTTGATGGGCGGTAACCAGGCTGGGGTGGTTACTTTTGGTGGTTACGCGGGTGGTTACTCTTCGTGGCAGCTATGCTGGGTGACGTACAGAGGGTTCATGCTTTCGAGGTGCCTTACATGGCAAGACGTGGCCGTACTTTTCAGTGGCGTGACGAAGAGATCGAAGAGGTTTCGATTACGCCTGCCCCAGGCGCGCCACGTTCCAGGCGAACCGCTGCGCCTCCTAAGCCCGCAAGGCTTGGCTTTCAAAATGGCCTACTGCTGTTCACGGTCTGCAGCGTAACCATGGTGTTTGCAGTGCCTGCGCTGATCGCCGTTCTATACGTTATTTTTTCTGTGATTTTTGGCGAGTGATATGAGCAAGAAGCTAATTGTTATTGCGTTGCTGGTTGCGTACTCCTGCTTCTCACAGGCTCTTGAAAGCGAGTATTACGAAAACCAAAAAGATATTGAAAAAATCACAAATAAAATCCCGACAATTGTCGGAAGTCTTACCGACCGGGCAAGACTCAATGGAATCAAGATAAATTCTGTGGCTGTGATGAAATTTTCTAAAGCGGATGCTGAAGGAGATCCGGACACCAAGGATGGCGACATGGATTACAGCTTTGAAACCGACTCAAAAGAATGCACGGCGCTCGGCTCTGCCGGGTTTTCGTACAGGAATGGCAAATACACGCCGACAACAAGAACGGCACTATGGCTTTCCAAGGGTAAATGCCATGGGCCGGAGATTCTGTAATTAACAAAGGCATCGAGCGGCGCGCCGACTGCCAAGGCATGCACCCTGGCAACCGGAGAGCCTATTTTTTAGCCCCTTGGATAAACGGCGCTCGGCGTGCCAGGCATAAGCATGCTGCGGGACGGGTCGAACCCGTTGGTTCCGGTGTTGGGGCGACTCAATTCCTTGGCCTGGTGCTCCGTTACGGCCTCTGCGATCTTTTTACCGCTCAGGTCGATTCTGGTGCTGACCTGAATGGTCTGGGCCTGCCTTGGCGGAACTGGTGCAACCATGGCTCCTGGCAATGGCTGTCCATTCGAGGTGCTTGGCGGAACCATTAGCAGCGGCGTAATTGGAATGTGCGCCGGGTATGGCGTCACAAGCGGAGATCCTGCCAGCCATTGCTTGTCCGACTTGCTCCAGCTGTCTGCAAACGTTGCCTTCTTGAACGCCATTCCGGCCGGTAGCATCGAGTTGATACCTGTAACCACCGTGTTGAAAAGCCACTGCCACTGATCGAGGAAGAACCCGACAAAGGATTTCATCCCGGATTTGATGCCAGTCCATATCGAGGTGGCGGCATCACCGATCCACTGAAAGGCGCCGATTATGTAGGGGCTGACTTTCCCCCAGATCGCCTTGGTCTTCGTCCAGATCATGTCCCAGTTTCGATAGAGATAAATCCCGGCGGCAACGGCCAACATGACCCATCCGATCACCGGGATTGCGCGCAGCCCGATCATCAGCACTTTACCGATGATCGACACCCCGGTAAGTACCGCTCCCGTGATCCCACCCCCTCCACTCAATACGGTGAATAGCAGGCCAAACCCTTTCGATGAGGCCGCGATCATGTTGACCAGGCCGCCGGTGACAAGGACGGTCGACAGTCCAATCAGTGAGTATGTGAAGCCCTTGATCAGGGCCGGATGCCTCCCAAGCTCTTGAGATAGCTCAGTCAGCTTGGTGAGCATGGGGAGAAACACCGGCATCACGTTCTGGCCGATAGACAGGCTTAAATCGTCCATCGCCTTCGACAGTTCAAGGGTCTTCATCATCGGAGAGCCCTTGTTTGCCTCGATGGTCTGGCTGATGCCCTGAGCCTTGTCATAAGCATCGAGCGAGTGAAGCAGAACCGGCATTTGCTGCATGATTCGGGTGTAGATCGCACCGCCGGTTCGTCCGAACAGGATGTTGTTCTCTCGGCCCATGTCAGTCAGCGACGTGATGTGTTTTTTTGCGTAGATGCCCATCATCGCCTGAGCAAACTCGACCGTATTGGTGTCCTGTAGGTGCGCAAGCCCTGCATTCATGGGGCTGCCATGCAGGAACCGGGCGCCGCCGCCCTTCGTTCTCGCCACCTTGTTCGCATCCCAGACCCCAAGGCGCAGCATCTCATTGGTCGTGATGCTGGGGGTCAAGGCCATCATGCCGTGTGTTCGGCTGAAGGCGGTCTGAAGTCCGGTGGCGACCATTGAACCGTGAAGCTCGCCAATGATTGGTTCCAGGCCAGCGAAGATCGTTTTTTGGGTAAGCCCGGCCACAGCGACGCCACCATGGGACATGAACAGTCGCAGATCGCGCTCGCTAACCATCTTGCCGCTCGATTGAACGGTCTTGAAAATGCCATCAGCGATCTGGGCTGCCTTGTTTGCGTCGTTGAGCCCCCCCATAAGCTCCATTGTTTTGCTCATCTGCATAAACTGCTCATGAGCCATTCCCTGCTTGCCATCAGCGAGCATTCCGGTCGCCACTTGGTACTGCGCAAGTACGGGGGATATGACTTTCGCAGCGGCCAGCGCCTCGAAACCACTCTTGCCAGACTCCCGGAACGCGCCCTGGGCGTCTGTGAACATCTTGGTTCGATCTATCAGCGATGTGCCGATGATCTTGTTTGCCTCGGAAAACTTCATAGCCTCAGAGATCTGTAATTGTCCAAGCCCCTGTTGCCGGAGCTTGGACATCTCTTTTTGGTATGTGATTGCGCTGTCGAGTGGGCCCTTGAACATAGCTGCAATCCCAAGGCCGCCGCCGAACATGGCGCCGCCAATGGCTGCTTGCTTGCCGATCGACATCAACTTGCTATTCAGCAAGTCGGCATCCATACCAGTGGTATGCAGGTTCTTGGAGATCATTAGCAGGCCAGAGCTGACATGGTTGATCAGCGAGAGCTTGACCGCGACTGAATACGCTTCAATCGACATGGTTAGTTACCTTTTTTGATGTGGGCGTGACGGAGCGGCGTACATGCCCCGAACAACCTTGGGTGAAATAGCCGGAAGCCATTCGCGTTCGTGGATCGTGTCTTATTCAATGTGTTTTACCTCTCATGTGTTGGGCGGATGCCCGGCGGTATTGCTCTGGTGGTGCGCGACACGTTTTGCGTTTGCAGAAAACGTGTCGCGACACGGGAAGGGTTTATTTGCCGACGATGCGCAGGTCGGGCGGTAATTTCGGCCCGAACAGCTCACCAGGCGCGAACGGATCGGGCAGCAGGTGCTCAGGGCATTCCTTGATGAAATGGATCATTGCGGCATGACAGGCGCGATACAGCGGGCCACCGGCACCCCATTCGTCGCCGTACCCGGTGGCGCTGTCCTCCAGTTGGGATAGGTAGGCCACTCCGCGAAGACTGGTGTCACCGTCCTTGTGCGCTTGCTGGCGATGAACCGGGTTGACGCTCATCAGGTCGCACATACGGTCGAAGCCCAGCGCATCGGCCAACCCTTCGCGGTCGAACATCAGTGATTGTCCAAACCCAGCCAGTACAAAGCGCGCCCCACTGCGCTCATCCTCTCGGTGTGCCTGCGCTCGCTGCTCCAGATCTGCAATGGCTTGCCGGGTGAATGGCATAAACGCTTTCAATTTGCCCGCTTCACGGCGCATGGCACGGCGTTCGCTGTGGATTGAGTCGAGTTGATGAGCCATGGCCCGACAAATGCGCCGGTTGGTGATGAGTTTCGTGGTGGCACTGGTGATTGGCTTCAATCCGATCTTGCACAGGGCAAGGATGAGGTTCAGCGTCATTGGTGCGACTCCATAGGTGTGCGGTCATAAGTGGCGCGCAGGTCAGCGCCAGCAGCGCAGTGGCGGCCGGTGGGCGCGCAGCAGGAACGACACGCCATAAGGTGGTTGATGTATTGGTCGCGGGTATGGCGCCACTCAGGCGTTGCCATGGCGGCATTGGTGTAAGTGCTTGCCGGTAATTGGACGGGGCGCTCTGCGCGATTGACCAACACCAGGCGCGGACGATCCGGGGAGCGATTCGCCATGGTCGGTTTATCGGCGCCAGCGATGGTCGGCGGCATGTGATCGAGCAGGCTGGAAAGCAGGCTCATGACGTCACCGCCATCGAATTGCGCCATTGCCCATATGTGTGACTAGAAAAAAAACGGGGGAACGGGGGAACAAGGGGAACGTCCAGTATTTCCGGGGCCTCCAGAGGGGGTTTCTGTTCCCCATGTTTTTTTGTGGGGAACGCTGATAACCGAATGTTCAGAAAATCTGACGCTCTTATATTGAAAAACATGTTTGTGTTCCCCCTGTTCCCCATACATCTAATAAGGGGGAACGGCTACAGGCCACGGTTTTAAAGGCCGTTCCCCCGTTCCCCCTGTTCCCCACAAAAATAGGTTCCTGTGAACTCGGGTATTGGTTCTTGGTGGTAATAGGGGTCATACGCTGCCACCTTCGCCGTCCATGACCTCTGGATCGATCACGTACAAGCGGGCAGAACCGCCGGCCGGAATGCGGTACTTCTTGGTCTTGCGGCTATCGCGGTCGGTGTCGTGCTTGGTGAGTGCGCCGCCCACCTCAAGCGCTTTGATGACGCGGGTAAGGCCGAACCCATGAGCCGCCTCGATCAGCGCCGACTTGTTGAACAGGTACAGGCGTTTCTGGCCCACGGTCTCCCAGTACCCGGCGCGGTTGAACACCTTAGCGTCGATGGTTTGGTCGTCTACGTTCGAGAATCGGCTGCTGCCGTGCTTATCGATGAAGTCCAGGATTCCGGCGAGGATCTGCCGGTCTTCGGCGTTGCCGCCGCCTACACGGCTCAGCCATTCGCCATACAACAACTGGCAGTCAGCAAGGGCGTTACCAGGCGTCCAGGGCAACAGGCCATAGGCGATAGCCATTTCCCCCGCCAGCGCAATGACGGCGAACCTGTCCGCCACCCGTCCGGCTTGAGCGTTGTCCTCGACGAAACTGGCGCGTATACCGGCGAAGTCTTTCAGCAGGCCGGGCCGGTCATTGCTGGCGAGCAACTTTTCCACGAATGCCGATCCAATGTGCCCGTGGTGTGCGGCGACAGCGACGGTCAGAAAACGGTGAAAGTCGGCGCCCTCCAGGCCATGCAATTCATCGAAGGCACGGTGGGTGCGAGTACCGGCATTCACGTCCACCATGCGCAGTTCAGCACCAGCGTGGGCCGCATTACCGCCGATGGCCGCGTGTTCAGACAGGGAGCGTTCGCCGCTGGAGAGCGTCAGCAGGCGCCAACTCAGCTTGGCCCGACCTTCACGCTCGCGGGTCATGGTGCCTTTGCCCTGGCCGTTGGCGAGCGAGTACGCCATTTCCTGTACGCGCTTGGGGTCGGCGCGTTTGATTTCGTCCAGGGGCAATAGGGTGTCATTGCGCCCAGACGCCTCGATCTCCAAGCCGCCCTTGGTCATGTCCCACGACGCGGCAAAGATTCCGGGATCACCCCACACGGATGACCCGATCAGTTGCGCCAGTGACTTACCGCTGGAGCTATCGCCCACCAGGTGGACGCCGCCACCCAATACGCCCACTAGACTCAGCAGCGGGCCAGCCAGTGCGCAGCCAATCGCCAGCGTTAGTACCGGGTTGCCCTCACACTTGGCCGCAACTTCGGTTTTCCAGCTCTCCAGATCGCCGCGGACGCTGAATAGGTTCTGTCCCTTGCCGCTGGCCTGATAACGCACCTTGTCACTGCCGATGGTGCGGCCAGGCAACACGAACGCGCCCGACTCATGCCAGCCGGGGCGGCAAGTGGTTGCGAATACTTGGTCGGGGCGCTGATCTAGGAGGTACTCCATGAACGCGCCACGTTTCTTGAGCGCGATAATCACGCCCATCCCGAACAGTTGGCGCCTGGCGTCCTCACCGCTGCCGCCGAACACCTCCATGGGGATGATCCATTCCTTGATGCCGTTCTCCGTCACCAGGCGCAGGAAACGGCCCTCGCTGCCGTCGTCGCTATTGGTCGTCCGGGCCGCTACGGTCACGGGAGTAGCGATCCACTCGTCAGTGATGGGGCGTTCGACGCCATCGTTATCGTCGTCGCTGTCATCTTGGCCAGCCACTCGCTTGAAGCCATGCCGGTACACGCCGGGGCGCAGCTTGCGGCCTTTCTCGTTTGTCACCCCGCGCTCATACACGGCCCAGCAAGGGCGCTCAGGCTTAACCATGGGTGCTTCGGGGCGCAGGTTGATGACGTTGTTTTCAGGCGATGCCATGGGCTTTGCTCCATACGGCCAAATCATTGAAGTCGGTCAGCGTGTCGGGCGCACCGGCGGGCCATTCGGGGAAAGTCACCAGACAGCCAGCGATTGCGGCGGCGGCATTGGCGGCAGCGCGTCCGGGGTTGCCGTCGGTACGCCTGTCGTCGTCACCGGCGATGATGATTTCTTGATTCGGGTACCGGGCACGAAGCGCCAGCGCCACCGGTTTGAGGTTTCCGGCGTTCATGGCTGCGGCGACGGTGTATCCGCCGTCCTGATGAAGCGTTGCGCCAGTGGCCCAGCCCTCGCAGACGCAAAGCGGGCGATCAGGGGTGATGTTGCCGAACGTTGAATAGCTGGCGCTGACCTTGCCGCCAGCGAGGAAGCGCTTACCGCCGTCCGGCCCAATCCGTTGCAGGTTGACCAGTTGGCCGTTGGCGTAGAGCGGCACCAGCAGCTCATCACCGCGCTGGCGCAGACCGTGGCCACGAACTTCCTTGGCAGCCAAGTACGAATGATCAGGGTCGGCGCGGCGGGCGTTACTCCACCAACGATTAGCCCATTCGGCGGCGTTCTTCTGGCGCAGTTGGCGTTCGGCTTCACGCTGGCGCCGGGCCTGCTCAATGCGTTGGCGCACCTGCTCGGCTTCACGGGCGTCGACCGGCTCACGGCTACACCAGGTGGAGGCGCCACCAGTCTTCCAACTGCCGAACGCGGCCGAGGCGATGCCGTCCAGATACAGGACATACCAGCCGTTGAGGGTGCCGGGCTTGTCGTCTGGCACGCGAAACCGGTGGATGTTGCCGTCCGGCTCGGGGAGCCAATCAAACGGGCCATAGACAGACTGGAGCGCGTCACGGAATAGGATCGTCACGTCTGTCATGCGACCCCCTTCGGCGATGTGAACCGTTGGGCGAACTGCTCCAGTTGCTGGGTCAGGCGCTCCAGTTCATCGCAGTGACGGCCTGCGTCACCCTCCGCGATGCGCAGTTCCAGGAAGCCGATCAGGGTTTCCACCAGCAGCGCATAGCTGGCGCTGTCGATATGCGCGGTTTCACGGGGCGGCTCGCCACGTCCCTTGCGCTTCATTGGGGTGACGTTACTCATGGCGCACCCCTTGGCGATCAGCGCCAGCAAAGGCCCGGACTACCTGCCCGTTATTCACGGCGTGCCAGTAAGTCAGGTCGTCCAGCGAATCGATGAGGCCGGCCGTCACTACGGCGTCAGCACTGCGCATCACGACACGCCCACACTCTGCGTCGGCCTGGCTCAAGAACGGCCCTAGAAGCGCCTTGGCCGCCTTCGGATGGCAGAGGTAAAACAGCTCGGTGACTTTCTTCGGGCAAGCCGGTAGCGCACCCACTGTGTTGCAGGTTTGGTTATTCATGGTGGGTTAAGCCTCTACGGGGTCAGGGCTATCGAACTGCAATGTGGCCCACAGCGCGTCAATGATCGCCTTAGCGCTCTCTATGGTGTGATAGGCCATCCAGGCTTGATTGCCCTTGAGCGGCGTCCCCATACCGGCAAGCTCGATGCTGTCAGCGACGCAAGACAGGAGGTCGGACGCTTTGTTTAGCGCGAACTCAGCATTGATACCGGGGGTAACGCTGAAGATTTTTTGACCGCCAATCTCTGAGAATCCTTCCTCGGTAGTAATCAGCGGCTTAATCACAGATCACCCCCATTCGACTCAATCACGCCTTCGAGCAGTTCGGCCCAGGCCATAGCTGTGTGCTGAGCGAACGTGGCCAGAACTTTCGACACAAGCGGCTGTGTGGTCGGCGCCGCAATGACTGCAAGAGCCATGGCAAGCAGCATAAGGATCTCTTGCGCGCCGCGCAGGTCGTCGAGGGTGCTATCGACGGGCGATGCGACGGATTGGATAGGGTAGGTCATGCGGCACCCCCGACAGTTTCCAGGCTGCGAGCGATGGTCATATGGTGATTCCAGCGACGCAAGCGAACAGACAGGGATGAGTCGGCATGAAGTGCGGCGATTGCCATAGCGCGGTGCGCGGAGGCTTTGCCGGATGCTGCGGACGGATTTTGAGTGCGGGAGAACTGCATAGTTACGGCTCCTAGATTTGAGGAGCTGCCACTGATCGTCGCCAAACGATTTCGGGTGGCAGCTGTGCGCAGGTTGGCGAACCGGGAATCAAGGAACCCGGCAGACCCGAAGGTCTCCCACGCACAGCCACCATAAACAGGATGTGCAGGCACAAAAAAAGCGCCTGTAATCGTGATTGGGGCGCCTGTGCGCCTTGAATTCATCGGGTCGCCAAACCCGGTCGCTGATTTTGCAGCAACGGGCGCACCATACCGCCGATGTGCGAACTTGGCAACACTCGGGAATGATTGAGTGGTGTTCATGGGCGCGCCTCTTCCAGTGCCAGGGGCAGTTTCAGTTGCTCCCTCAAGTGGGCGACGTGCTGATGCATGCCTGGCTTGTCATAGCGCCAATGAGCCAGCCGACTACCGCTCTGGCTCGCCTCCTTCTTGCGAGCCTCCAGCGTCTGGCAGGCGTGCCCGTAACGGGCTTCACGGAATGCCATTATCAGACTCGACTTCAGCTCCACGACGCGATCAGTGTTGCGAGACAGCGCCAGTAGGAAGAACGCTTGATCCTCGTTCAGTAGGGCGAAGCGTTCAGCTTTGCCGCCCCCCTGCGCACGTTTACCAACTTCGGTTTGAAACGGAAGATGGCCAAACCGACGGATCTTGTCGGCGTATTTATCGATCAGCTCAATGCTGCTTTTGTGCTGCGTACCCAACTGCTCGGCCAGCACACGACTATCCACGCGGGGCTCGCCTTTGGATTGGATCAGGACGATAGCGCTCATGCAGTCACCCCGACTGGCGGGTTGGTACTGAGGTAGTACAGAGCCATGCGGCGGTGCGTGCGGCCTTGATCGTCGGTAAGGGCGAGGCGGTGCGTCAGGATCTTATGGCCGAGCTGGCGCAGTTCATTGATGCGAGCGCCAGGCCTAACAATGTTTAGTTCGCGAATCGCGGTGAAAGTGTCGATCGATCCTTTTTGCAGGCGCTCCAAAAGGCGAGCGCGCTGCGCCGTTCCGCTGGTATTATCGACGTGAGTGTTTTCGTGGCTGGCCTGTTGGTCGGCCATTTTTTTGTCTGTCATTTAGGCCGCCTCCGCTCGCAGGGCGACAAGCGAGTCGCACCAGGCAATAACCTCGGCCTCGATCCAGACGGCGGACTTCGGCCCGAGCATTACCTGCTTGGGGAAGCGCCCTGCTGCAATGCGGCGGTAAATCTCGGATGTGGAAATAGTGGTCAGGCTGCGGACTTCGGCCAACTTGATGAAGCGAAGTGTCCGCCCAGGCTGGGCTGAGGATTGTTCGGTTTGTTTGCGGATAGGGTGGGCTGTGTTTGCCATCGTCTGCGCCTCCTAGGGCGGTTTGGGTAATCGACGATGGAAATGCTGGCGGTTGAGACGGAATCGGAATAGGTAACAGGTGGGAGTTAACGTGTCACCGGTGGCTTAATTTCCGACAACGAAAATCTCTGCAGGCCAGTAAGGGCGTGACTTCTAACCTGTTACCCCTTATTACCTGATCTCGCTATAGCTCCACCCTTTTTACGATCAGATCCTGCAAGTGCAATGACGAATAACTTCACTTTTATAGCAGGGAGAGTCACTCCTCTTGCCTTGAACCACCTAGTGACAATCGTACTCCAGCCAATGCCCGGGGCGGTTGCGCCGTTCTGTGTAACATCGCACCAGCATTCAACAATTAAGCGCCCATCGGGTGGCGAAAGCTGATTGTCTTGGTTCATGAACTCTGCAAGCCCCATTACCTGCTCGAACTGTTCCTCCATGCGGATATTTTCGTCTTCCGCTTCGAGCCTGGCTCGACGTTCCTCGCTAAGCTCGCGGCGCTGGAGTTCAAGCTCGTCCATTAGGTGTTGATTTTGGGCTGCTGTGATTTCGAGCTGAGCCGAAAGCTTTACCAGCTCTTGCTCTGCCTTTTCCCGCCCGGCCTGCGCTTCATCAAGCTGCTCGCTGGCGCTCTTCTCGCCTTCGCGGCGTAACTGAGCCTGGTGCGCCTTAAGGATGGCGGGTGCGCTGCCTGACAGGCGCGGGAGCGGCAGTTCGTGACTCGCAGCTGCAGAGCCGTTGATCACAAGTGCAAGGGTTCCGCTGTCGTTGGCCGGCTGGGCGATACCTGCTGCATATTCGGCGCGCTCGGTAGCCTCATCGACAAGACGCTCAATCCACTTCCGCCATATCAGAACGCTAGCGGCTGGTACGGGCCCTGAACTTGTTGCGATTGTTAAGGCTTGCTGCCCGGTACTAGCAGAGTCGAAGTAAGCGGCGAGCGCGTCAAAAGTAACTGGAATGGTTCTGTCCGATCGACCCTTAGAAAAGACCGATGCATGCATAGTCTGAATGGGCTGATTTGGTAGAGCGCATGTCGCGAGTGTAGCGGCGAGCTCGGAAGCGAGCAGGCGAGGATTTAAATGATGGCCTGAAGCCCAGTCGCCATAGATCCGATCGAGCCTGATACGCCCGAAAGGTTCTAACTGTTCGTCTCGACCGACTCCCGCCATCTGGCTAGCTCATATATTGTCAGCTGTACGAATATCCAGCCGTGGTCGATATGGTAACCGTCCCGCACTTGAAAAAGGAACCCTTGAGACTCATTGGGAAAGATTTATCTAAATTCAATGCTTTCAAGCGCGTTTAATGCTCACAACGTTGGCGCCAGCGCACACCGCATCGATTGAATCAGCCCACGCCTGCATCATTTCACTGCGCTGCGCCACGTAGGCTGCGTGGTTGTAGGTGCCGCGAATCTCGTCAGTGTCGCCGTGGGCGAGCTGGCGCTCGATCCAATCCTTATTATACCCGCGCCCGTTCAACTCGGTGCTTAGCAGGTGGCGGAACCCGTGCCCGGTCTGCCGACCCTCGTACCCCATCTGGCGCAGAGCCTTGTTTACAGTGTTCTCGCTCATCGGCCTTTCAGGATTGGCGCCAGCAAATACCAGTGAGTAATGCCCGGTCACCTCATGGAGCTGGCGCAAGATAGTGACGGCCTGGCGGGGGAGTGGCACAACATGGGGGCGACGGGCTTTCATGCGGGCGGCAGGAATCGTCCAGAGCGCGGCATCTAAATCGAACTCCGACCACGGCGCTTGGCGAAGCTCACCAGGGCGAACGGCGGTCAGCACCAGAAGTTTGATGGCATGGCGAGTCAGGATATGAATTTTGGCGGCGTCAGACTTACCAAGCAGCTCGGGCAATTCGGCAAAGCTGACGTGCGGATGGTGGCGGGCGGCTTTGGCCTGCGCCGCTACTACGCTCAGGTCGGTGGCCGGGTTGGCGTCCACGACGCCCTTGGCCAACCCGTACCGGAATATCTGGTGTAGCCACTGGCGGATCTTGCCGGCGGCATTCAACGTGCCCCTTGCTTCGACCTTGCGCACCAGTTCCACCAGATCGGGGCGGGTGATCGCTTTCACCGGGCGGGCGCCGATGCCGGGTATCAAATCGTTTTCAAGGTACAGCTTGGCCTTGTAGGTGGTGCTCTCTGCCCAGCGAGGGGAGTTATAGGCAAACCATTCTCGCGCCAGCGACTCGAAGGTAACGCCTTCGACAGCCTGTGCTTGCTTGGCGGCTTTCTTGTGTTGGCCAGGGTCGACGCCATCGACGATCAACTGGCGCGCGTCGTCGCGTAACTGACGAGCCTTTGCCAGCGTGATTGCGGGGTATGAGCCAAGCGCCAGCATCTTTGCGCTGCCGTTGAAGCGATAGCGGTACCGCCACAGTTTGGAGCCAGTCTGCGTGACTTCCAGGCAAAGCCCGTTGGCATCACTGAGACGATACAGCTTCTCTTTTGGCTTGGCGGTGCGGATGGTGGTGTCTGAGAGTGACAAAGCAGCCTCCTGCGGGCCGCACCGGGCGGGCGTTTCGCCGCAGGGTGTGAGTAGATTTCTAGACCGAACTGAATCTACTCACGAATCTACTCACAATCGTCCGGGCTTACAAGAGAACCCTTGGGAACGCTGGACAACAAAAAGCCCGCACTAAGCGGGCTTCTCGTTTGCTTTCAGGTGTTGTTGGAACCACCTGAAAACGAAAGGTGGTGCCCAGAGACGGAATCGAACCGCCGACACGGGGATTTTCAATCCCCTGCTCTACCGACTGAGCTATCTGGGCAACGGGGCGCATTAGACTTGTTTTTCAGGGGGTCGTCAAGCGTGTTGTTAAAAAAATTTCAGTTATTACCGTCGCTTACGACCCTTACCTGCTGGAAACGCTTATTTCTCTGGGGGAACGTAGCCTTCGGCCTGGGCGTATTCTTCGCCGGACAGGTACTTGTCCATCTCGCCCTGGATGAATTTGCGGTCGTCGATGTTCATCATGTTCAGGCGACGTTCGTTGATCAGTAGCGTCTGGTGTTTCTGCCAGTCGCCCCAGGCTTTTAGTGAGACGTGGTTGAAGATATCTTCGCCTTTGGCACCTGGGTACGGAGGGCGCTCAAGGCCTGGCAGTTCTTCTTTGTACTTGCGGCACATCACGGTGCGGGTCATGACAACTCTCCTGCGTTCAATACGTCGGCTGCGCGTTTCAACAGCTTCTTCACCGGGGCAGCAAGGCCCAGGCGCGGTGGGGTGGCGAGGTTATACCAGAGCCAGTCGGCCTCGGCCACGTGGTGGCTGGACTCTTCGACCTGTATCAGCCACGGCTCGATGCTCAGTTGGAAGTGGCTGAAGGTGTGGATCAGGCCTGGCAGTTCGTGGTGGTTGCCCAGTTCCAGGGCATGTTGATTCGCCAGATGCTCCAGATCGCTGAAGTGATCCAGCTCCGGCAGGCTCCACAAGCCGCCCCAGAGCCCCGTGGACGGGCGCCGGTAAAGCAGAATGGCGCCGTCGCGGTTGGCGAGCATCGGCATCAGCGTGCGCTTCTGTGGGATGGTTTTACGCGGCTTGGGGATCGGGTAGCGAGTCTCCAGCCCGAGCAGGTGCGCTTCACAGCCTTTTTCCAGGGGGCAGAGCAGGCAGCTCGGTTTGCTCCGGGTGCACAGGGTCGCGCCCAGGTCCATCATCGCCTGGGTGTAGTGATTGACCCGTGACTGCGGGGTAAAACACTCAGCCGTGGCCCATAGCTGTTTGGCGACCTTCGGCTCGCCGGGGTAGCCCTCCTGGGCGGTGTAGCGCGCCAGAACGCGTTTGACGTTGCCGTCGAGGATCGGCGCACGCAGGTCCATGCTCAGGCTGGCGATTGCACCGGCGGTAGAAAGACCGATCCCCGGCAGTTCTGTGAGCTGTTCGACATTGCGGGGAAACTCGCTGCCGTGGTATGCCACGACGATTTTTGCAGTCTTCTGCAAGTTGCGTGCGCGGGTGTAGTAGCCCAGCCCGGTCCACAGGTGGAGTACTTCGTCCTCCGGTGCATCGGCCAGGGCCTGGACCGTCGGCAGCGCATCCATGAACCGGTCAAAGTAATTGAGCACGGTGCTGACTTGCGTCTGCTGCAGCATGATCTCCGAAACCCATACCCGGTACGGCGTGATGCCCTGTTGCCAAGGCAAGTCATGCCGACCGTGATCGTCATACCATTCCAGTACGGCCGCTGAAAACTGCTCGGGTTTCATCGATTGAACAGACCTTTGAGGGCGTCTTTGAGTTGTGGGCTGACTTTATCGCCGAGCTTGTCTTCGATTTTCTGCTGGAGCTTGTCGCCGGCCAGTTTCGCCGCGACTTGGCCCAGTTTTTCGTTGTCCAGGCGGCAGGCTTTGGCGCCCAGTTCCAAAGGACCACGGCAGCGCACGGGCCATTCGATACCGGCGTAGCGTTCGTTGATCTGACACGCTGGGTCGGGCATGTCGCTCTTGTCGCCTTCGATGATGATGGCGATGCGGTAATCCATGCCCAGAACGCGCAGGTCTACGTCACCATCGCCTTTGACCGTGAGCCCCGGAATGCCCACTTTGAGGTCCGGGTTACTGGCGACACCGTTATGAAAGACCAGATTGCCGTTGAGCTGCTGGAACGGGGTGTCCTTGCCGCGCGGTTCGCTGTCGAGGGTTTTGCGGTTGAGCTTGGCAATGCCCTGGCAAAGCTGTTGTTCCAGGTTGGCGTTGACCAGCACGCCGTCGTTGAGCATGAAGCTGGCGGTGCCGTTGAGTCCGTCGATCAGGACTTTTTCGCTGTTGCCTTTGCTGGTCAGGTCGCTGCTCAAGGTCAGCAGGCCTTTGACCGGCGGCGTTTGGTCCTTGCTCTGGATGAAGCGTTCGACCGGCACTTTGGCGATGTGGGTTTGCACGCGCATCAGCGGAATGTCCGGGCGCACGTCAAGGTTGCCTTTGACTTCGAAATTGCCGTTGTAGAGATCGCCACGCAGGCTTTCGAGGGTGATCTGCCCGGCCTGGGCCTGGGTTTTGAGTACGGCATTCTGGATCGGCAGCTTGTTGAGGGTCAGCGTGCCGAAGTTGAGATCAGCCTGGACATCGAGTGTGCGCATGCGCTCCAGCGGCAGTAGCTGGGTGTTGCTCCATGCGCCTTGCGTCGGCGCGTTCGGCAGCGGGGTTGTGCCGCCACTCGCTGCAAAGGCCTGGCTTTGGGTGCTCTCAACTTCGGATTTACGTGCTGCGCCAGCGCTTTTGGCGGCTTCGGACTTGCCCGGGCGATAGCGATCAGCGTCGAAGGTGTCACCCTTGAGCTGGACGCGTAGCGCCTGTTTGGCGAAGTCGTCGACGGCAAGGCGTCCGGTGAAGGTGCTGTCGTCGACCTTCAGGTTGAGGTCTTCGAAGGCCATGCTGGTCGGGTTACCGGTGAGGCGGCTGACCATTTCGAACTTGTTCAGGCTGCCTGCGGCCATCTCGGGTACCGGTTGACCGATACCTTCGAGGAAATCGTGCAGGTTGAACTGCGCGATGGACAGGCCGCCACTGAGCTGTGGTGTCTTGTCCAGGTCGCGAACGTGCAGTTCGCCCAAGGCGCGCAGTTGGTTGGCTGAGAGCTTCAAGCCGTTCCACTCCGCGACGTTGGCTGCCAGGTCCACCAGCAGTTGCCCTTGTGCAGCAAAGGTCAGGGTTTTCCCGTCCAGCGGTTCGCCCGATGCTTCGCCGGACAGGCGCATGTCTTCGAATTGGTAGCGTTTGAGCACACGATCGAAGCGCAGTTGCCCGGCCAGTTCGGTCTTGGCGCGGATCACCGGCTGGTTAGTGCTGAAGAAGGCGGTGAGTTTGACCGGGATGTTGGTCCCTTCATGCACTGCGCCGGTACTCAGTTGAATGCTTTCGGCACTGAATTGCCGACCATTCTTGGCATCGTTGAAGTCGATGCGCGCGTTGTTGACGGTCAGGCTGTCGATGTCCAGTTTGATCGGTTGCGAGGTTTTTTCCGGCGTTGTTGCCGTGCCTTGTGCAGTCTGACCGGCTGCGCCTGGTTCAACCGGGGGCGGCGTTGCGGGCTGTGCCGGACGCCCAATGTCCTCCCAGTTGCCATGGCCATTTTCGTCGCGGTTCAGCGTCAGGTTGAGGCCTTCGACGCGGACATCGCTCATCTGCACTTCGCGGCGCAATAGCGGCAGGACGCGCACGGAGAGCCCGAGCATCTGCAGGTCGGCAAAGGGTTTGGTGGGGGCGGTCAGGGTCGCCACGCTGGCGTCATGCAACTCCAACCCAAGCCAGGGGAACAGGCTCCAGCCGATGTCGCCGTTGAGTGTCAGCTCTAGGTGGGCCTTGTCGCGTGCCAGCTGGCGAATCTCGTCTTTATAGTCGTTGGGATCAAACAGATGGCTCAGAGCAAAGCCCAGAGCCACGATGATCAGCAACAGCCCGAGAATAACCAGACCCAGGATTTTGCCGAACGCTTTCATGGGCGAGTCCTTGTAATTGAATCATTCAAAATTTAGCCCGCGAGTATAGCCTCCACAAACAGTAACCGGGCTGCCGATGCCTCCGGGTGTGACTTACCCTTGGTTCAGGGCCTGTTGCGCGTCCAGTTGCAAGTCGAGTTTAGCCGCCAGCGCCTGAGCCTCCAGTTGTCCGACTGGCGCCAGCAGGCGTAGTTCACAACCCGCCTCATGAGCCATTCTTTGCGCCTCGACCAGCAAGCGTTCGGCCACCCCCCGGCGCCGGGTGAGCTTGCGTACGCACAGCTGCGACAGGTGCCAGACGTTGCCCTGGCGTTGCACGCGAGCGGCACCCAACAGGCGGTCATTGAACCGAGCAGCCAGCAAGCTGCCGTTGCTCAGGCCTGCGGTGATCAACGCCTGACTATCGCCAAACGGTGCAAGCAGCCACTCCGGTGCATCGCGGTAAATCTTCTGCAGATCTTCCTGATCCTGATAGGAGGCTGAATGTACGGACTCAATGACGATGGGCATTACGTTTCCTCGATCAAGCGTGAGTGGTGTAGAGCGTAGTGGCATTAGGGCCAGACAGCGCGAATAAAGGTGCTGGCATATAGCCTTCCGTAGAGGCCGTGATGGTACCCTCTGGGCCATCGTCAGTCCTCCTGCGTCTTTTTGTCACGTCTGGGGGATCTCTGCCGATAAGACAAGCGTTGCCTGCGTGCATGGAAGGTTGTGGGTGAAACACGTAATTGCCTTGCGAGCTACATCCAATCCGGGGAAATAATAATGAACACACACGCTACGCTGAGCGGCATTGTCGCGCAGCCCGCGTTCTTGTCCAAAGAACGCATCATCGCCAAGCCCGGTTTCAACCGTTGGCTGGTACCCCCAGCAGCATTGGCCATCCATCTGTGCATCGGCATGGCGTATGGTTTTTCGGTGTTCTGGTTGCCGCTGTCCAAAGCCATTGGCATGACCGCGCCGGTTGCTTGCGCGCCGAACATGAGCTTCCTGGCCCAGGTGTTTGCATCGGATTGCGACTGGCCGATTTCGATGCTGAGCTGGATTTTTACCCTGTTTTTCATCTTCCTGGGCTGTTCCGCAGCCATTTGGGGCGGCTGGCTGGAGCATTCCGGTCCGCGTAAGGCGGGCGTCGTTTCGGCGTTGTGCTGGTGCGGCGGGCTGGTGATTTCCGCGCTGGGTATTTATACCCACCAGATCTGGCTGATGTGGCTGGGCTCCGGTGTGATCGGCGGTATCGGCCTGGGGTTGGGCTATATCTCGCCAGTCTCGACGCTGATCAAGTGGTTCCCGGACAAGCGCGGCATGGCGACCGGCATGGCAATCATGGGTTTCGGTGGCGGGGCAATGGTTGGCGCACCGTTGGCTGCAGCCTTGATGGGCCATTTTGCTTCGCCCGCTGGTGCGGGTGTGTGGCAGAGTTTCCTGGTGATGGCGGCGATCTATTTTGTCTTCATGATCGGCGGTGCCCTGGGTTACCGCGTTCCACCGACCGGCTGGAAGCCTGAGGGTTGGACTGCTCCGGCAAAGAAAGCCAGCAACGCGATGATTACTCACCGCCATGTGCACGTTAGCGTGGCGTGGAAAACTCCGCAGTTCGCTCTGGTGTGGCTGGTGCTGTGCCTGAACGTGTCGGCGGGCATCGGCATCCTCGGCATGGCCTCGCCACTGCTGCAGGAAGTGTTCGCCGGTAAATTGCTCGGCAACGGTTTGGCGTATGGCCAACTGGACGCCGTTCAACTGGGGCAGATTGCTGCCATCGCTGCGGGTTTTACCGGTTTGCTGAGCTTGTTCAACATCGGTGGACGTTTCTTCTGGGCGACTTTTTCCGATTACATCGGCCGTAAAGCCACGTACTTCGTGTTCTTTTTTCTGGGCTTTTTGCTCTACGCGTCAGTGCCTTCGTTGAGTCACTTGGGCAGCATTGCACTGTTTGTGGCAGCGTTCTGCGTGGTTCTGTCGATGTACGGTGGTGGTTTTGCGACTGTTCCGGCTTATCTGGCGGATCTGTTTGGCACGCAAATGGTCGGCGCGATTCATGGTCGTCTGCTGACCGCCTGGGCCGCAGCGGGCGTATTGGGTCCGGTGTTGGTCACCTACTTGCGTGAGTATCAGTTGAGCATCGGCGTTGCGCGCGCTGACGCCTACGACATCACCCTGTACATCCTTGCGGGCCTACTGGTGCTGGGCTTTATCTGCAACCTGCTGATTCGTCCGGTGGCCGATAAGCATTTCATGACTGACGAA
This sequence comes from Pseudomonas sp. 5C2, assembly GCF_034314155.1. Taxonomy (NCBI): domain Bacteria; kingdom Pseudomonadati; phylum Pseudomonadota; class Gammaproteobacteria; order Pseudomonadales; family Pseudomonadaceae; genus Pseudomonas; species Pseudomonas sp. 5C2. Next base: position 1,368,498 of record NZ_JAVIWH010000003.1, read on the forward strand.
GCGTTGGCTGTGGAGCAATCCTACGGTCACGATGCCGGTGCGGATCACACCACCGTGCTGGAGTGGAAAGCTTCGCCTGCCAGCATGCCTCTGGTCGTCGCGGCCTGGTTGGCGGTAGGCATCCCGCTGACTTGGGGCGTGTGGGTCACCCTGCAAAAAACGGCCGTGTTGTTTCACTGACAGCCGACTGTAAACGCGCGTTTGTGTGGCACGGGTGTTGATTTAAGTGCCACATGAACGTCTGGGGTATGATGCAGGCGTTGGTTTCAGAGTAACCATAATTACGCGCTACGCCTCCCCGACTTCTCGGCGCGATAAACCTCGGCGAAAATATCGGTGATCGGGCGTTGTGGATGACGTGTGTGCAGCGCCCGGACCTGAGCGCTCATCCGCAGCAACTCGGGGCTGGGCTTGGCCCATTGTTCTTTGGGCAGCGGTTCCGACCAGTCGCGCATCGCCTCTGGCAGCGCTTGACGAGCCATGCGTTTGACCCGGCCAACCTCCCACTCAGTCAGGTAAAACGGCAAGGTCCAGAAGGTCATGACGTGAAACAGGTACCAGAAAAAGCCATAGACCCAGCCGCGCTGCTTGTCGCGAATCTCCTGATGCAGGCGAGCGCGGGCGTTGCGGAAGGTGTGCAGGCCTTCGTGGGGTGGATCGTCGGGACCTTGTAGATCGAGCGGGTCGGTGATCTCTTTCAGGGTGTGGACTTCGTACTCCATGTACGCGCGGATGGCCTCCCAGTTGCTGATGGCGATGGGCAGTGCGGGGCAGACGAACTCCAAGGTAAAACGCTCGCCGCTGGCCTCATGGTAAAAACCCACGCCCATGCCGTATTGACGTTGGACGCCGTATTGATTGGCGCCCTGGGCTTGAATCACCCAGGCGGTGACCGATTCCCAAGGCACGATCACGGGTTCGCTTTCGTCGTTGGGGACGAAACAGACTTCACGGCGTTGACGGTTGAAACGGGTTGGGATGACTTCCTCGTATTTGTTGTGCATGTAGAACCAGATGAGGAGCGCCATAGCAAGAGCATACAAACTAACTCCCACACTTAACCCCCAGCCAGCTCGGTGCGTTCCAGCGATAACTTCCAAAGCCTCGGATGAGCTATAGCCGACCGAAAGACCTATCAACCCCAAAATCAGCGGCAACAGAAAACTGATCATGACAAAACCATTAAATGGGCCACCCAAGGTGACCTGCCATGAAAAAGCCTGTGGTGAACCCAATCCGAAATCCAAATAAACGTCGTTAAGCTCCCCCACATAGGGACATTGCGGCGGCAGCTGTGTAGGTAAAGGCAATGGGGCCAAGTAGGTGATGCGACCGCTGGGAAACGGCTCCACATCACCTGCCTGCTTGGGTTGCTGAAGATGAAGCTGGGGTTCGGGCAGGGTGATTTCAGGCGCCTTACTCATCAGCGCCCTCCAGTGTCAGCGGATCAACCGTCAACAGCTCCGCCTTACCGTATCGGGGCTCAAAGGGTGCCACCGGGAAAACACCTTCGCCATTAGGGTCCAGCCGCAGGTGGTAGAGATGCGTCTGGGCCTCACCCTCGTTGTCGTAGGTTTGCACGGCGACAGCCAGGATCAGTGCGGCCTTGGCCACGGTCGAGGGTCTCTCCCATTCATCCGGGTAATCCAGCCGAAGTATCAATGGCGCGGACTGCACCACCCGCAGGCTGGCGATCACCCGCTCACTGACGATGGCCCATTGGTCGCTGTCGAAGCCGCGGTCCCACTGGGCGGTGATGATCCGATACGCAGCGATGCTCAGGCGATGCGAGGTGTTGTGGCGGTTGTAGCGCGAGGTGCCACCCCGTTCAACTTCAGGCGACTTACTCATCAGCGCCCTCCAGCTTTAGCGGGTCGGTATGACTGCCCATCATGCGCTGCGCTTCCCCGACTTCTCGGCGCGATAAACCTCGGCGAAAATATCGGTGATCGGGCGTTGTGGATGACGTGTGTGCAGCGCCCGGACCTGAGCGCTCATCCGCAGCAACTCGGGGCTGGGCTTGGCCCATTGTTCTTTGGGCAGCGGTTCCGACCAGTCGCGCATCGCCTCTGGCAGCGCTTGACGAGCCATGCGTTTGACCCGGCCAACCTCCCACTCAGTCAGGTAAAACGGCAAGGTCCAGAAGGTCATGACGTGAAACAGGTACCAGAAGAAGCCATAGACCCAGCCGCGCTGCTTGTCGCGAATCTCCTGATGCAGGCGAGCGCGGGCGTTGCGGAAGGTGTGCAGGCCTTCGTGGGGCGGGTCATCGGGGCCTTGCAGGTCTAGAGGGTCGGTGATCTCTTTCAGGGTGTGGACTTCGTATTCCATGTAGGCGCGGATGGCCTCCCAGTGGCTGATGGCGATGGGCAGTGCGGCGCAGGAAAACTCGACGCTGACCACCCGATCATTATAGAAAAAGCCCAAACCCATCCCGTACTGACGCTGCACACCGTATTGATTGACGCCTTGAGCTTCTATGACCCAGGCCGAGAGGGATTCCCACGGAACGAAAACCGGCACTTCAGCATCCTCGGGCATGAAGCACACTTCACGGCGTTGACGGTTGAAACGGGTTGGGATGATTTCCTCGTATTTGTTGTGGACGTAGAACCAGATTAGGAAAGCCATGGCGAGTGCAAAAAAGCTGATTCCCACAGTCATTCCCCAGCCAGCGCGGTGCGTCCCAACGATCACGTCCCAAACCTCGGGCAACTCAGCGCCCATCGACATAACTATCAATCCACCGATGAGCGGCAACACAAAACTGGCCAAGACAAAAAAATTAAATGGGAGGCCTAAGTTGGCCTGCCATGAGAAAGCCCCCGGCCACCCCAATCCGAAGTCCAAATACACATCGTTAAGCTCCCCCACATAGGGACATTGTGGCGGCAGCTGTGTAGGTAAAGGCAACGGGGCCAAGTAGGTAATACGACCGCTGGGAAACGGCTCCATATCACCCGCCTGCCTGGGTTGCTGAAGCTGCGGTTCGGGCAGGGTAATTTCAGGGGCCTTACTCATCAGCGCCCTCCAGTGTCAGCGGGTCGACCGTCAACAGCTCTGCCGTAGCGTATCGGGGCTCAAAGGGCGCCACCGGGAAAGTGCCTTCGCCATTTGGGTCCAGCCGCAGGTGGTAGAGATGCGTCTGGGCCTCACCCTCGCTGTCGTAGGTGTGCACGGCAACAGCGAGGATCAGTGCGGTCTTGGCCACGGTCGAGGGCCTCTCCCATTCATCCGGGTAATCCAGCCTAAGTATCAATGGCGCGGACTGCACCACCCGCAAACTGGCAATCACCCGCTCACTGACGATGGCCCATTGATCGCTGTCGAATCCGCGGTCCCATTGGGCGGTGATGATCCGATACGCAGCGAGGCTCAGGCGATGAGAGGGCGTATCCGACAGAGGTGTTCGCAAGTTGGCGAGACTGAGGCCGGGCAGTGTTAGATGGATCGCGCCGCGCGGCGCGGCGCTTGGCGCAGCATGTCTTGCCAGCGGTCGTTGTGGAGTTTAGGACCCACCTGTACCTGTGGCACCTGCAACAGCCACGTCAGTTTTCGTTGATATTCAACGAGGCTCAGGAATTGGCGCTTGTCGCCATCCAGGCTCCACGGGGTGCTTTCCAGCCATTGATCATGAGGCGAGGTGTTGTGGCGGTTGTAGAGCCAGGTGCCACCCAGTTCAATGACAGTGAAGAACGCGCCCGCCAGATTGACGCGAAAGAACACTGTCGACATCCGTACTCCGGCGGCGGCCCAAGCGGCGATGCGCGCGGCGCGATTGGGCGCCAATATAACTTTATAGGCCGAATGCAATACATTACCTAGGTCATAAGAATGACTCGCAAGTTGCCCTCCTGCGCCCACCATGGCCAACGTTGCGCTGTTTTGAAGTGTACGGTTGCCACTACGTACAGCCTGTTGCCAATTGCTATGGTGTGCATTGAGGCTGGCGCCGGTTGCAAAAATCCCAGCGACTGAACCGAGCAGCCCCAACCCGACATGCATCTTGCCCAACTGCACATGCACATTATTCAAAGCATGTTGTTGAAACACGCTGGCAAGTTGGGTGGCTCTGGCTGTCAACGCAGTGTCTAAAATCCCACGAACCGCCGTAAACCCAGAAGTGGCCGTAGCAGTGCCGGCAACAACGAGCGAACGAAACCCTTCGTTGTCCCAAGCCAACACCTTGGTTTCCTTGGTCAACACCACCAAATTCACCATCTGCGCCACAAACAGCAGCACCCCCACCCCATCGCCCAGCACATTCAGCTTCGGCGCAGTCTGTATCCCCTGGCGCACGTTCCCCATCAAATGTCCCAACTCCTGCTGTTGCGCAGGCGGGAACAGCAAGGTCACGCCCGCCTTGCCCTGCGCGGCGCCGTAGAGTCTGACGGATTCATGGGGCAGCTCGGGGATGGGGCTGATGGCTTTGGCCAGGCGCGCCTCTATCGTGTCCAGTGTCCCGCGAATTTGGTAGATTTCGGCCTGCAATTTTTTCGCTTCGGGCTCTTTGTGGTCCCAGCGACGGATGATCTGGTTGCGCTCATGGGTCACCCGCTTGAGCGCTCGACGCTGCTCAAGCACTTCTTTGAGGTCGTTCTGCAAGGCGGTTTGTTCGGCCGGGGTGGCGAAGGTGAAGGTCGCGCCTTCGCGTTTTGCGGCTTCGAGAATTCGCCCCGGCAGGGCTTTGGGCAGGTTGCGGAACAGTTGGTCCAGGTCTGGCATCTGTTCGCGTTGAATGCCCTGGATGAATGCGCTTTGTATCCGTTCCATTCCGCGACTCAGGGCTGGCGCCAAGGTATCGCGCGCGCCTTCTGCGACCACGCGAACGTTGTCGGGCAATTGATCGAGGGCCGGGAGTCTGCCCTGAGTGATCCGTTGCCACTCGCTGATCCAGTGCGGCAGATTGTTGAGCAACGCATAACCGACGTTGACCAGCGTGGCGTACTGGGTGGTCAGTTGGCTTTGTTCGCTCAACGGCAAGGTATGCAGGAGCGGCAGGCTGAACTGCGGATTCTTCTCCAGCCACTCGAGCATCGCTTGGCTGGACGTGTCGCTGCGGCAGATGTCTTTCAGGCAGGCGTATTCGGCGCTGAACGCCGCCAGTTGCTGCGCGGCCTGTTGTGCATCGAAATACCAGGCGGCACGATGGAAGCGGCCGGCAGCGACCAACGCCACCCGGTCTTCGCTGATGAGGTCGAGCAAGGGATTCCAGCGCGCCAGATTTGCCCTGTGCTCAGCCAGCACGTGATCCATGGCGGCACGGTCGATCAGTTCATTGACGCCGCGCTGCCCGATTTTTGCACCCGCGAGCACGTCCTTGATGCGTTGGTTCTGCTCTTTGCCCAACTGGACCAGCGCCTTGAGGTGGCGCTCGACAAAGTCGTCCGGCGCTGGCCGCATGAACTGGCGAGTGTGATAGCGCCAGTCAACATCCTGAAGGATCACGACCTTTATCGACCCCAAGGCGAGGCTGCCGAAAAAGCCTTGCTCCTTGCGAAACTGATCAAGCGCTTCCTGACGCTCCTCCAGCAAGGCCTCGGGGGGATCGGTTTTTTGACTGGAAACGGCCTGACCGCTGTTATTCAAATGATCGAGTAATGCGCGCCCGGCATGGTTGCGCTGTGGTGACGGCAGGTCATCCAGGTCCTGAAGCATGGCCTTGATCGCCGGATCATCGCTGGCATTGGCCAGTCCCGTCAGGTTGCTTTCATTGAGCAGGGTCAGGGATTCGATGTAACAGGCCAGCAAGTAATCGCGCTCGTTGGCGTTCTCCTGCGCGCCACCCTCGGCCCACCCCTCGATCCAGCCGACCACCGCGTCTTGATAGTTGGCCAGGTCGGTCAATACGCCGATGTCGTCATGCACCACCAGGCACAGCGTGTCGTGTTGGTAAAGCGGCAGCACGCGCGTTAGCAGTTCGCCGACATGCGCCTCGCGAAAGCGTTTGGGGGTCTCCCACAGATAAGGCATGCGCTCCTTCGCTGGCAGGTCGGTGTCGGGCAGCAGCGCATCATCTTCGGCCAATTCAGCCAGCCAGCGCTCGGTCTGTTGTAAGGTGAGCAGGTCCTTGCCACCGGTTTCGCAATTGACGTTGGCGAGCCCGACAGCTTGCATGAAGTGCGCGCGCTCGTCGGCGCTATTCAGCATCCGGTTGCATTGGGCGGCGGTCCATTGCACGTCGGCAAAACTGACATGCAGGGTGCTGCTCCTGGCAAATACCAAGGCCGGTTCCGCACTTTGCGGTTCACGCTGGTCGTTGCTGACCTCGGCACCTTGCCAGAGCAACGCGCTGATGACGCCTTCGAGAACGCGGTATTCGTGCAGCTCACGGGTCGCGCTGTCGATGATGTACAGCCAGCCGTCACGCAACAGGCGCACGCCCAGCGGCCGGCTTTTCAGCGCATAAGGCAGCGCCAATTCGGTCGACGGATCAGCGCGCTCGACCAGACCGTAACGCAACGGAAGTAACTGCACCTTGGGCTGGCGCAGGGGGCACATGCCGTAGCCGAGGACATCGCCTTTGGATTCGGCGGCGGCAGCGAGGTTGGGGTCTTTGCGGCGATTTTGGGTCATGGGCGGTCCTTGTCTGCCGAGTGGGCCGAGGCCGAGGCCCAGGCGCTTGCCAGTTGGGCGGCTGCGGCGATGCGAGCACTGGGTGTCTGAGCCGACGGGGTGCTCAGCAGCCGCGCAATCTGTGGGTGTTGCTCCAGAGGCGACGAACCCAGCCACGCGAAAATGTTGGCGTAATACGTCAAGTCGGACTGGCTAGTAAAACCCTGCGCGTAGGCGGTGCGGACCTGTCGGTCGAGCGCAGGCCAGCGCTCCGGCAATGGCCTGACGCGGTCGTCGGGAAAATACGCCAGCAGGTGCGCATCGAGTTTCAGTGTGGCTCGACGCAGGTCGACGGCATCCAGCGCAGCATTCTGTTCGGTGCTCAACTCATAACGCTTTGGCAGGTCGGCAGGCGTTGTCAACGCACGTGTGTGCCGATGCCAACCGCCCGTGACACTGTCAGGGATGACCCAGGTATGAATCGGCCCGAACAATCGCTCGTCGCGGGTTTGCGTACTGATCAAAGCGTGCGCCACCGCTGGATCAGCCAGACGTAACATCACCTCGGGCCCCTCACTGACGTGTACCGTCAGCAGTTTGCGCAGATGTTTCGTTAGTTGATTAAGCGGTTCGCGGGTGAACAGCAACGAGCCCCACTCTTGCGCGGCATGTTCGAGGTAGAACTGAAACGCCGGATCGTCGGGCGGCCCGATGGCCACCAACAAGGGGGAAATATCGCGGAGGGCGTTGAAACGCGTTTCCTTGTACAGCGGGATTTTTAGGATGCCGGGCGCACACGCCGTGAGCCTGAGGGGTAAGTCGGGTACCGCTGCGCCATCGAGCAGCAGCACGGCCTGCCCCTGATCCCAAGGCAGGTCCTGAGGAAGTGCAGTGAGCGTATTCATGCTTTCACGGCCTCCTCACAGAGCACGCAGCGTGATCGATGCTCAACGACCAGGTTATGTTTCTGATCGCCCGGTAGAACATCGCGCACCCACACAGGCACCTCGCCGGGTGCCAGCGGCATGGCCGGCGTCCCCGGTACCGGTGCGCCGCCGACCTGGATCGGTGTGCTGCTGAAAATCCCCGCCGGATTGATGACGATGTGCTGACCGTTGATCGACAGCGTCAAGCTGAGGCCACCGCTGATGACGATATTGTCACCGCTGATGTGCACTTCTTGCCCGGCGGCCATCAACAAGTCGCCACCGACGCGGGTGTGACTGCTGCCAGCGACGTCGAGGTGATCGTCGGCCAACAACTGCACTTTGCGGGCGCCGGTGACGGTGACGTTTTCCTCGGCCTTGAGCACGGTGGTGCTGTTGCCTTGGATGGTTTCCAGACGTTCGTTGCCGATTTCGATGCGGCTGTCGTTCTGGATCAACTGCTCCATGTCACGCTGGGCGCGGAGGTAGATCAGTTCTGCCCCGCTCTTGTCTTCCAGGCTCAGCTCATTGAAACCAGACGTTTTTCCGGTGCTTTTACTGCGCAACACGGTTTTGGTCTTGTTGTCCGGCAGGTTGTAAGGCACTTGATGGGTGTTGTTGCTCAGGCATCCGACCACAATCGGCTTGCAGGCGTGCCCTTCTTCAAAGGCGACCAACACTTCCATGCCCACGCGCGGGATGGTGACCGCGCCGTATCCGGCGCCGGCCCAGCTGGAGGCCACCCGCACCCAGCAGCTGGTGCTTTCGTTTTCTTCACTGCGGTCCCAGTGAAAACGGACTTTTACCCGCCCGTATTGATCGCAGTGGATTTCTTCTTCGGCAGGGCCGGTCACCACGGCGGTTTGCATGCCTTGAATCTTCGGGACTGGATGTTTGAGGGCAGGCCGAAATTGCACGGTCTCGCGGATAGCGATGAACTCATTGCGATAACCCTGAGCGATTCGACCGGACTCCACCGGCTCGTCACTGACTGCGTATTCCTCTAATACAGCAGGCTGGCGACCGTCATGAAACACCCAAGTCGGTAGCCAGACCATGTTCCAACCCGGCTCCGGGTGTTCTTCTACCTTTAACGGCGTGCCACTGCGCAGCAAAGGCTGGTCGCTCTGACCTTGAGCGAGCTCAGCATCGCCGCGAAGCCTCTCCAGCGCCCGGCGCGTTCGCACCCGCCCTTGGTGCGCGGTATCAAACTCTCCGGGGTAGATGTACGTCTCAAGGTTCGGAAATACCTTGGAGTCCCGGTCCGCTTCCAGCGAGAGGTGTGCGTTTTGGAAGTCGTAATCGCGGTGGGTGACACGGCTGGCGTGGGTGCTCAGGCCTACGCCGAACGCCTGGATCACCGGATGCTCTGCCGCCATGCCGTTGATCGGCCGAAACGGCATCACCACGGTGGGATTGCCCGCGTGATAGAACTCGGTTTCCTGATCGGCGAAGATCAGTTGGTGCCCTTCCGGGGAGTGCTTGAAGTAATAGAAGTAGACTTCGGCCTCGCACAAACGGCTGACGAAATGCAGGTCAGATTCATCGTACTGAACGCAATATTCGTGCGGGACCGGTTTTTCCGGGCCGATGTTGAACAGCACGTGCAAACCGTTCAGCAAACCATGCCCCTTGAGCACGTCGCGGAGGATGGCTTCAGTGGTCAGGTTCTGGAAAATCCGCCGATTACTGGCGTGCTGCAAATAGCGCAGAAACGGCACCATTACCAGTTGGTAGTGGCTCAGCCGGGTGCCCACTTTGCCTTTCCGGATGGAGTAGATATGGCCGTGCAGGCCCCGATCGCCAAAAGCCAGATAGGCTTCTTTGTGCAGCAGGCTTTCCAGCTCGCGCGGCGGTCGGTCGGTGACCACATCGACGGTGATGTCGAAGCACTCGCTGATGGCCTCTTCGCCGGAAAAGGCTAGAACAAGTAACTCGTTGTCTTTAGCTCCTTTGATGCTGAGCGTGAACGTTGGGGTGTTGGACATCGGCCGGTTTCCATATCTGAAGGACTCGGCAAGTGTCCAGCAGCAAATCATAGATATATAGATTCCATGGCTGACAGGGTGGGTAGGACGATTCCCATTGTTCAGTGGGGATTTGCTTAAGCACCCTTCGACGGCGCCTGTACGTACTCATTTCTCTGGGCTGAACACGCTCCAATCGGGTGCATCCGACCGGTTGCACCCGTGATATTCCTTTCCCTGCTTCTGTTTGCTTCATGCCAGCCGGTTCTGGGCCTATAATGCTCGCCTTTTTCGCCCAATGATTTTGCGGAGTTGGTGATGGCCGAACGTAAGGCGTCCGTCGAGCGCGACACTCTGGAAACCCAGATCAAAGCCTCGATCAACCTGGATGGCACCGGAAAGGCCCGATTCGATATCGGTGTTCCCTTCCTTGAGCACATGCTCGACCAGATCGCCCGACACGGGCTGATCGACCTGGATATCGAATGCAAAGGCGACCTCGCTATTGACGACCACCACACAGTGGAAGACGTCGGTATCACCTTGGGTCAGGCCTTTAGCAAGGCGATTGGCGACAAAAAAGGCATTCGTCGTTACGGCCACGCTTACGTGCCGCTCGATGAAGCACTGTCGCGCGTGGTCATCGACTTCTCCGGCCGCCCTGGCTTGCAAATGCATGTGCCGTATACCCGCGCTACCGTGGGTGGCTTCGATGTGGACTTGTTCCAGGAATTCTTCCAGGGCTTCGTCAATCACGCCAACGTCACTCTGCACATCGACAATCTGCGTGGGCACAACACCCACCACCAGATCGAGACCGTGTTCAAAGCCTTTGGTCGTGCCCTGCGCATGGCGATAGAGCTTGATGACCGTATGGCCGGGCAAATGCCTTCGACCAAGGGCGTGCTCTGATGCAGACGGTCGCGGTTATCGATTACGGCATGGGTAACCTGCACTCGGTTGCCAAGGCACTGGAACACGTCGGCGCCGGCCGGGTACTGATTACCAGCGATGCCACGGTGATTCGCGAAGCCGACCGGGTGGTATTCCCCGGCGTCGGCGCGATCCGCGATTGCATGGCGGAAATTCGTCGCCTGGGCTTCGATGAGCTGGTGCGTGAAGTCAGTCAGGATCGGCCATTCCTCGGCATCTGCGTCGGCATGCAAGCCTTGCTTGATCGCAGCGAAGAGAACGGCGGCGTTGATTGCATCGGTCTGTTTCCAGGTCAGGTGCGTTTCTTCGGCAAGGATCTGCATGAAGACGGCGAGCACCTGAAAGTGCCGCATATGGGCTGGAACGAAGTGTCTCAGTCGGTGAATCATCCGCTGTGGCATGACATCCCGGACCTTGCGCGTTTTTATTTCGTGCACAGCTACTACATCGATGCCGCCAACCAGCGGCAAGTCGTTGGGCGCGGGCACTACGGCGTCGACTTCGCTGCCGCGCTGGCGGACGGTTCGCGCTTTGCCGTGCAGTTCCATCCGGAGAAGAGCCATACCCATGGCCTGCAACTGTTGCAGAACTTCGCCGCATGGGATGGTCGCTGGTAATGAGCAAGAAGACCAAGCCGCCGATCTTGACCCTCACGCCCGAACAGGAGCGTGAGGCGAATCACAAGATCAAGCGCTTCATGGAGGAGCGCTTCGAGCTGGATCTTGGTTCGTTCGAGGCCGGTGAAATCCTCGAACTGTTTACCCGCGAAATTGCTCCGCATTATTACAACAGGGCGATTTTCGATGTGCAGACGCACCTCAAAGAGAGGTTCGAGAGCATCGAAAGCGACGTGTGGGCGCTCGAGAAAAGCTGATTTCCGAGCGATGCTGAACTACTGAATTTGAAGGTTTTCCAGATGCTGATTATCCCCGCTATCGATCTTAAAGACGGTGCCTGTGTGCGTCTGCGCCAAGGCCGCATGGAGGACTCCACCGTGTTCTCCGATGACCCGGTGAGCATGGCTGCCAAGTGGGTGGAAGGTGGCTGCCGTCGTTTGCATCTGGTCGATCTGAACGGTGCGTTCGAAGGCCAGCCAGTCAATGGCGAGGTGGTCACTGCAATCGCTAAGCGCTACCCGCGTTTGCCGATCCAGATTGGCGGCGGTATTCGCTCGCTGGAAACCATCGAGCATTACATCAAGGCTGGCGTCAGCTACGTGATCATCGGCACCAAGGCAGTCAAAGAGCCTGAGTTCGTCGCTGAAGCCTGCCGCGCATTCCCCGGCAAAGTCATCGTCGGTCTGGATGCCAAAGACGGCTTCGTCGCCACCGACGGCTGGGCTGAAATCAGCACCATTCAGGTGATCGATCTGGCCAAGCGCTTTGAAGCGGACGGCGTGGCTGCCATTGTTTATACCGACATCGCCAAAGACGGCATGATGCAGGGCTGCAACGTAACCTTCACGGCGGCGCTGGCTGCGGCGACGCGGATTCCGGTGATCGCTTCGGGCGGTATCCATAATCTGGGCGATATCAAGACTCTGCTCAACGCCAGAGCCCCGGGCATTATCGGTGCGATCACCGGGCGGGCGATCTACGAAGGCACACTCGACGTGGCAGAGGCGCAAGCCTTCTGCGACAGCTACCAAGGCTAAGGAGCAACTCATGGCGCTGGCGAAACGCATCATCCCTTGCCTAGATGTCGACAACGGTCGAGTGGTCAAAGGCGTCAAGTTCGAAAACATCCGCGACGCCGGTGACCCGGTGGAAATTGCCCGTCTTTACGATGAGCAGGGCGCGGACGAAATCACTTTTCTCGATATCACCGCCAGTGTCGACGGGCGTGATACCACGCTACACACCGTCGAACGCATGGCCAGTCAGGTGTTCATCCCGCTGACCGTCGGCGGCGGCGTGCGCACCGTGCAGGACATTCGTAACCTGCTGAATGCCGGTGCGGACAAGGTCTCGATCAACACCGCTGCGGTGTTCAACCCGGATTTCGTCGGTGAAGCGGCCGCACACTTCGGTTCGCAGTGCATCGTGGTTGCCATCGACGCCAAAAAAGTCTCTTTGCCGGGCGAAACGCCGCGCTGGGAAATCTTCACTCACGGCGGGCGCAAGCCGACGGGCCTGGATGCCGTGCTGTGGGCGAAGAAGATGGAAGACCTTGGTGCCGGCGAGATCCTGCTGACCAGCATGGATCAGGACGGTATGAAAAACGGTTTCGACCTGGGTGTGACGCGGGCGATCAGCGACGCGCTGGGTATTCCAGTGATCGCGTCTGGCGGTGTCGGCAATCTGGAGCACTTGGCAGCTGGTGTATTGGACGGGCACGCCAGCGCGGTGTTGGCGGCGAGCATCTTTCACTTCGGTGAATACACTATTCCAGAAGCCAAGGCCTATATGGCCAAGCGTGGCATTGTGGTCCGCTAAGCCCGCCGGCTGATGTCCACTGGACATCAGTCGCGACGCACTGCACTCTGGGCATTGCCATGGATAGGGGTGATGCACGTGTTGAAACGTCTTCTCGTTGCACTCGCAAGTGCGGGTGTTCTGCTGACAGGTCTTGCCCACGGTGAGGCCGCCCCGGCTCAAGGCGCTTCTGGTGGAGATCCCCCCGCCTATTCAGTGGTCTTGCTGACCGAAAATTTTCCGCCTTACAACATGGCGGTCGATGGCAAGAACTTCGCTCCCGAAGACAGGATAAAGGGCATTGCCGCAGAGATCCTGCGCGAAACCTTCAAGCGCGCGGGGGTTGGCTACAGCATGACCCTGCGCTTCCCGTGGGACCGTATCTACAAGCTTGCGATGGTAAAACCCGGTTACGGCGTGTTCGTCACCGCGCGCCTGCCCGAGCGTGAAAAGCTCTTCAAGTGGGTTGGCCCCATCGGCCCGGACGACTGGATCATGCTCGCTCGCGCCGACAGCTCGATTGAGCTGACGACACTGCAGCAAGCGAAGCGGTACCGGATCGGCGCCTACAAGGGCGACGCGATTGCCGAGCAGCTAACCGCTGAGGGCATGAATCCGATCATGGTGTTGCGCGATCAGGACAACGCGAAGAAGCTGGTCGACGGGCAGATCGACCTGTGGGCCACGGGCGATCCTGCGGGTCGTTATCTGGCTCGGGAGGAAGGCGTTATCGGTCTCAAAACCGTGCTGCGCTTCAACAGCGCCGAGTTGTTCCTGGCGCTGAACAAAGACGTCCCCGATGAAATCGTCGCCAAGCTGCAGAAAGCGCTGGATCAAATGCGCGCCGAAGGACGGATTGACGAGATTCTTGGGCGTTACTTGTAACGGCCGCTATCGTGAGGGACTTGGTGCGGTCTCAGCGATAGATCCCATTCTTGCCGTGCGCGGCCATCGCCTGATTGCCACGTACGCTGATCATCCGCCGTAGATCGATCCATTGGATGCCTTGCGCCTTCAGGCGTGGCAGCTCGCGTTCCAGGACGTCGAGAGTCATCGGGTAGGGGTGACCAATCATCACCACTGAACCTTGTTTGTGCGCCAGCTTGATCGCAGCCTCGAACTGAGCGGTGATGGCTGCTGCCGTGCGTTCATCATCGAGAAAAATATCCCGCGAAAGACTGGCCAGACCGATGCGTTGTGCCTCGGCGGCGGCCACGGTGCTGGCGCTGGTGCGGCTGTCGAGCAGAAACAGATGACGGCGTTGCAGTTCAGCCACCAGCCACGTCATGGCCTCTGGCTCGGCGGTCATGCGGCTGCCCATATGGTTGTTGATCCCCACCGCGTAAGGCACGGCAAGGAGCGCCGCGTTCAGGCGCTTTTCCAGCTCGGCAAGCGGGAGTTCGGGATGCCAGGCAAAGGGCCCGGTCGCCGGGTCCATGGGCATATGCAAGATGACCGTTTTGCCCGCGCGATGGGCCTCGCGAGCAAAATCGGCAGCGTGGGGTGTGTCTGGCATCACGGCCAGCGTGACCGGGCCTGGAAGCGTCAGGGCTCGATAGTCGCGGGCCGGGTTTTGCCCGAGGTCATCGATGATCAGGCTGAGGTAGGCAACACGCGGTGGGCCGGTTGTCTTTTCAGGCTCAACCGGCGTTGCATGGGCAACGCCGATCAGGCTGCATGAAAGCGTCAGTAGCAGCCATAAGCGCATGACACTAGTTGCCGCGAGTGACACTCAGGCCCTTAAGCAGGCTCAGTGCCTGGTTCAGCTGGAAGTCATCGTCTTGTGGACGCGCTTTCTTCCCGGCCGATGCCTTGGTGGTCGGTTTGTCCGCGCCGCCATTGCCGTTACCCAAGTGCCCCGCCAGATCGGCTTCCTTGTAGTTCTCGGAATCCACTTCGCTGGTCAATTTGCCACGACGCACTTCGATGTCCGGCAAAATACCCTGAGCCTGAATTGAACGACCATTGGGCGTGTAATACAGCGCGGTGGTGATTTTAATCGCGCGGTCATTGGCCAGCGGCAGAACGGTTTGCACCGAACCTTTACCGAAGCTTTCGGTACCCATCAGTACGGCGCGTTTCTGATCCTGCAAAGCACCCGCAACAATTTCAGCGGCTGAAGCACTGCCCCCGTTGATCAACACCACCAGCGGTACGCCTTCACTGGCGTCGGCCGGGTCGGCGTAGAAGCGCAGTTCGGAGTTGGCGATACGACCCTTGGTGTAAACGATAAGGCCCTTGGTCAAGAACTGGTCGGCCGTTTCAACGGCGGCTTGCAGCACGCCGCCGGGGTTGTTACGCAAGTCAAGGATCAGCCCGCTCATTTTCTTGCCGTTGTCTTTGCGCAGTTTGACCAGCGCCTTGCCGACTTCTTCACCGGTCTTGACTTGGAACTGAGTGATGCGGAGATAGCCATAACCATTTTCCAGCATCTGCGACTTGACGCTCTTGACCTGGATGGTTGCCCGCGCGAGCGTCACGTCGAATGGGGTGCCGCCTTCGCGAATCAGGGTCAGGGTGATTTTTTCACCGATCTTGCCGCGCATCTTGTCGACGGCTTCTTGCATGGTCTGACCACGGGTCGGCGCGCCATTGATCTTGACGATCAGGTCGCCAGCCTCGATGCCAGCCTTGGAGGCGGGCGTGTCGTCGATAGGCGAGACCACTTTGATAAAGCCGTCTTCGATGCCGACTTCGATACCCAACCCGCCGAATTCGCCGCTGGTGCTTTCCTGCAGTTCAAGGAAGTCTTCCGGGCCGAGATAAGCAGAGTGCGGATCAAGGTTGCTGAGCATGCCTTTGATGGCGTTCTCCAGCAGCGTCTTATCGTCTACTGGTTCGACATAGGCGGCTTTGACCCGATCCATGACCTCAGCGAAGGTGCGCAGCTCTTCGAGCGGCAACGGTGCCTTGGCGCCTGCCGAAGTGGCGGCGGCTGCGGGCTTGACGGCCTCGGCGGCTTGCGCCAGAGGAGCACCGATAACGATGGCAATAGCCAGGGCCAGCGAGGTGAGGCGGGACAAATGCAGCATGTCTAACGAACTCCTAAACCTAAAGTAGTGCTTACCCTTGAGCATGGCACCATTGCGCTGGATCACTTGGGCGACCCTGCTGACGAATAGCGAAATACAACGCCGGAGTGTCCTGACCCCCACTGCTGCCCACAGTGGAAATCGCTTCGCCGGCTTTAACAATGTCGCCAGCGTCTTTGAGCAGACTCTGGTTGTGGCCGTACAAACTCAAAAAGCCGTTGCCGTGATCGAGAATGACCAGAAGCCCTGCACCGCGCAACCAGTCGGCGAACACCACACGGCCACCATGCACAGCATGCACCTGGCTGCCCGCAGCGGCGCTGATCATTACGCCATCCCACTTGGTACGAGCGTCATCGCCGCGGGTTTCGCCGAAGCGCGCCAACAGTCGACCATCGACAGGCCATGGAAGTTTGCCGCGTGCCTCGGCAAAAGGTCCGCCATAGGAAACGCCAGCACTGGAAACCAGCACGCCCGGAGCTTTGACCGGGCGTTTTACTGGGGCCTCGTCATCGTCCTCAGCGCTTTTTTTGCTGCTGCTGTTTTTCGCCAGGGCGCGGGCCTGCTCTTCATGTTTGCGCTGTTTTTCTGCTTCCTGCTGAGCGATCAAGGCTTTCTGTCGGGCTTCTTCAGCCTCGCGCGCTTGTCGGGCCAGGGTTTCTTCAATCGTTTTCAGGACATTGGCCAGATCGGCCTGTTCTTGTTGGCGAGTCTGCAGTTTCTGATCGCGGGCTTTCACGTCCTGATTGAGTTTGGCCAGCGCCTGTTGGCGTTCCTGGCGAACTTTGTCCAGTTCTTCGCGCTGACTATCGAGCGTGCTTCTTTGCACCAGTAACTGTGCCTGTTGCAGATCAATGTCTTTTTCGACGCCGGCCAGCTGGCGCAGGGTTTCATTGAAACCGTGCAGTTGAGCCAGGCGCGCCTGGCTCAAGTAATCGTAGTAGGTCAGGGTGCGCGCGAATTTTTCCGGGTTCTGCTGATTGAGCAGCAGTTTGAGGTATTCCTCACGGCCACTTTGATAAGCAGCCCGGGCCTGGATCGCGATCAATCGTTGTTGTTCAACGCGTGCGCTTTGGAGTTTTTTTTTCTCTTGGTCGAGCCGTTGCAGCTCGCTTTCAGTCTTTTTTTGTTCTTTTTGCAGGGCCTCCACCTGCTTTTCCAGCTTGCCCATCTCGGTTTCTGTACCGCGCAGATCTTTCTGCACGCCGGATTTTTCCTGCTGCAATTCACCGAGGCGCTTTTTCAGCTCGGTAACATCCTTGCGTGCAGCATCCAGCTGTTGTTGGGTTTGCGCGCGCTCATCGGCAAACGCCGGATTGAGCAAACACGTGAGAGCAAGGACGATCAGGGCGCGAAGCATGGGGCGGGCGACACCAAGGAAAGAGGATGAACAAAGCCTAGTATGCCCGCCGCGAGCCGCAAAAAAAACGCCTCAAGACGACTGCTTTGAGGCGTTTCGGACAATTAACCGGCGCGATGGTTTTTAAACGTGCCGGTTTAGAGCCTTTTTGTGCTGTTTATCGGGGAACAAGGATCGAATGACCGGTCATCTCTTCCGGTTTTTCCAGGCCCATCAACTGCAACAGAGTCGGCGCGACATCGGCCAGAACCCCGCCGTCACGCACTTTAAAGTCGCGTTTGCCCACATAAATGAACGGCACGGGTTCGGTGGTATGAGCGGTGTGCGCTTGACCTGTGGATTCGTCCGACATTTGTTCGACGTTGCCGTGATCAGCGGTAATCAATGCTTCACCCCCGACCTTCTCCAGCGCGGTCACGATCCGGCCAACGCACACGTCTAGGCATTCCACGGCCTTGATCGCCGCGGCCATGATCCCGCTATGGCCGACCATGTCGCCGTTGGCGTAGTTGACCACGATCACGTCGAAGCGCTGGTTTTCGATAGCCTCGACGATCCTGTCGGTGACTTCCGGTGCGCTCATTTCTGGCTGCAAGTCATACGTGGCAACCTGTGGTGACGGGATCAGGATGCGCTCTTCGCCAGGAAACGGTTCTTCGCGGCCGCCCGAGAAGAAGAAGGTGACGTGGGCGTATTTCTCGGTTTCGGCAATACGTAGCTGGGTTTTGCCGTTTTTTGCCAGGTATTCGCCCAGCACGTTATTCAGGCTGCCGGGTGCAAAGGCTGAGGGCGCCGGAATATTCGCTGCGTATTGGGTCAGCATGACGAAGTCAGCTAGTTTCGGTTGGCGGGCCCGCTCGAAGTCCTTGAAGTCATCTTCGACGAAGACCCGGGTCAGTTCACGGGCGCGGTCGGAGCGGAAGTTCATGAAAATCACGGCGTCGCCGTCTTCGACCCTGACCTGCTCGCCAATGCGGGTGGCCTTGACGAACTCATCGTTTTCGCCACGCTCGTATGCGGCTTCAAGCCCAGCCTGGCTGTTCGCGGCCTGGAATTCGGATTGGCCGTCGACGATCAGGTTGTAGGCGGAGGCTACGCGGTCCCAGCGATTGTCGCGGTCCATGGCGAAGTAGCGGCCAATGATCGTAGCGATGCGGCCTTTGCCCAGGCGGGTGAAGGTTGAATCCAGTAGCTCCAGCGATGACGTGGCGCTACGCGGTGGCGTGTCGCGACCGTCGAGGAAGGCGTGCAGGTAGATTTTTTCAGCGCCGCGCTGGGCCGCCAATTCGGCCATGGCAACCAGATGGTCCTGATGGCTGTGTACGCCGCCGTCGGACAGCAGGCCCAGGATGTGCACGGCTTTGCCCGCGCTGACGGCTTTGTCCACCGCGCCACAAAGGGTCGGGTTCTCGAAAAACTCGCCGTCGCGGATCGCTTTGGTTACGCGAGTGAAGTCCTGATACACCACTCGGCCAGCGCCGAGGTTCATGTGCCCGACTTCAGAGTTGCCCATCTGGCCGTCCGGCAGGCCGACATCCATCCCGGAGCCTGAAATCAAGCCATGGGGCTGGGTGGCGTACAAGTGGTCCATAACCGGCATCTTCGCCGCATAGATGGCGTTGCCCTCGTGACTCTCGCTGTGACCGAAGCCGTCCAGGATGATCAGGACCAAAGGTTTTGGTGTGGCAGTCATAAGAACCCACTCGTGGCTAGTGAAGTAACTTGAAAAAGATCGGCATTTTAAGGACAAGTTCAAACGGCGTCACTGCTTTACGGGCTTTGGCCGACCTTGGGTGCTGTGTATACTGGCCGACATTTTAACGCCCTGGAACCTACTGATGGTTGCTCACCTGATTGAATTTGCCACTAACCACTATTTGCTCGCTGGCGCTTTCGTCGTTCTGTTGGCTCTGCTGATTGCATACGAGCTGAGCAAAGGCGGCCGCAGCCTCAGTACCCGTGAGCTGACGTCGCTGGTCAACAGCGATCAGGGCGTGGTTATCGATGTGCGTAACGCCAAGGATTTCGCGGCAGGCCATATCGTCGGCGCACTGAACTTCCCGCAGGACAAGGTGATCGCTCGTATCGCCGAGCTGGAAAAACACAAGGCCAAGACCCTGATCATTGTTGATGCCATGGGCCAGCACGCTGGCGCCACTGCGCGTGAATTGCTCAAGTCCGGCTTCACCGCAGCCAAGCTGTCGGGTGGCATTTCCTCCTGGCGCGCCGATAATCTTCCTTTGGTGAAATAAAATGGCTGACGTCATCGTCTATTCAAGCGACTGGTGCCCTTACTGTATGCGCGCCAAGCAGTTGCTGCAGAGCAAAGGGGTGGCCTTCGAAGAAATCAAAGTCGATGGCCAGCCTCAAGTTCGTGCCGACATGACCAAGAAAGCCGGGCGCACGTCAGTCCCGCAAATCTGGATTGGCGCCTTGCATGTGGGCGGTTGCGATGACCTGTTTGCCCTGGAGCGCGCCGGTAAGCTGGATGCGCTGCTTCAGGCTTGAATCCGAAACCCTACAAGACCTTAAAAGTAAGAAGGATCTAAGATGACTGACCAACCGACCAACGGCGGTGTAGCAACCGAAGATGAAGCACCGCAGTTTTCCCTGCAGCGCATCTATGTTCGTGACTTGTCGTTCGAAGCCCCAAAAAGCCCGGCGATTTTTCGCAAGGAATGGACTCCAAGCGTCAGCCTGGATCTGAACACCCGTCAAAACGCTCTGGAAGGCGACTTCCATGAAGTGGTCCTGACGCTGTCGGTCACCGTTAATAACGGCGACGAAGTAGCCTTCATCGTTGAAGTGCAGCAGGCCGGGATCTTCCTGATCAAGGGTCTGGACGCAGCCGCCATGAGCCACACGCTCGGCGCGTTCTGCCCGAACATCCTGTTCCCGTATGCTCGCGAAACGATCGACAGCCTTGTCGTGCGTGGTTCGTTCCCTGCGCTGATGCTGGCGCCGGTCAACTTCGACGCGTTGTACGCGCAAGAGCTGGCTCGTATGCAAGAGTCGGGTGAAGGCCAGACTGTGCAATAAGCGACACGCTGGGATTGAAAAAAGCGCCTCTCGGGGCGCTTTTTTATGGCGCGTACTTAGGCGAAATCCAGCTGACGCCAGGCTTCATACACGGCTACGGCTACGGTGTTGGACAGGTTCAGGCTGCGGCAGCCTTCACGCATAGGCAGGCGCAGGCGGTGATCGCTCGGCAGGGCGTCGAGTATGTCCGCTGGCAGGCCACGGCTTTCCGGGCCGAAAAGAAAGGCGTCGCCTTTTTCGAAGGCCGCCTGGTGGAAAGGCCGTGAGCCTTTTGTGGTAAAAGCAAACAGCCGTGGGTGCCCGAGGCTTTCCAGGCAGCTGGGCAGGTCGGGATGGCGATGCAGAGTGGCGTACTCGTGATAATCGAGTCCGGCCCGGCGCAGGCGCTTGTCGTCGAGTTCGAAGCCCAACGGCTCGATCAAATGCAGGGTGCAGCCACTATTGGCGCACAGCCTGATGATGTTGCCGGTATTCGGCGGAATTTCTGGTTGAAAAAGGATGACGTGAAACATGCACGGCTCCGAACTGAAAGACGGGCTGCATTCTACTCCTGAAGAGGACCCGCGACCGAAGCTCTGGCCGCGAGTTCTTGGTTCTATGGCAATTGTCGGGGTCATGGTGGGTCTGATGATCGGCCGTTTGACCGCTCCCGACCCGCTGGAGCTGCAACAAATCGAGGCGCTGCCCAACGGGCTGGCAGTGTGGTTCAACCACGAGCCGCAAGTGCATGGCGAGGAGATTGAAGGCGCGGTGGCATTGCTGTTCAACGTGCACGGGGTGGCGCAGCGCGGAGCGTTCAAGCTAAACGGGAAGGATGTTCGCTGGAGGGTACAACGCAGTGACAAGGGGTTGTTGCTTAACCTGATGGCGGCCCGTCCATTGCACGGCGACTGGCGCGGTGCAAAGGTGGACGGGCGCTGGAGACTGGAGATTAGCCTCCGGGAGGAATAAAAGAGGGGAATCCCCGGCCTGCCTGTACCAAGGTCCCCAAAACTGGTGTTACTTAACCTATTGCAGGTGGCGTGCCAGTTTGAGTGGAAATGCTTATTTTCGTTGCTCAGGCCTTTAAAAGCGGGCTTTTCGCGATTTTCGAATGAAGGTACGAAACGTTTCGGTCGGTTTCTTGATCCGTATTCCTGCACATAATGTGCGCACCCAGGCACGCCAGGTTCCCAAAGTGATGCATTTCTCGCCCTTCGCGAATGACATCACGCAGTATTCCTGCCTTAAACGGTTTATCCCCTATGGGGTGATGATCCCGTGAGCTAGTCAGTGGGTCTGGCCGTGCCATGGCACCAGTTTACGTTGCAGGGCGCGTAGACCCATTTCCATGGCGAAAGCGATCAGCGCGATCACCAGAATGCCCAGCACCACGACGTCGGTGACCAAAAACTGCGCCGCCGACTGGACCATAAAGCCCAGGCCACTGGTGGCGGCGATCAGTTCAGCAGCAACCAGCGTTGACCAGCCCACTCCCAGACCGATGCGCACGCCAGTCAAGATGTCCGGCAGGGCGCTGGGCAGGATCACATGACGAATCAGCTGCCAGCGCGTTGCACCCAGCGATTGCGCGGCGCGGATTTTTGCCGGGTCTACGGTGCGCACACCGGTAGCGGTGGAGATCGCAATCGGCGCAAAAATCGCAAGGTAGATCAGCAGCACTTTGGACAGCTCGCCAATGCCGCACCAAATCACGATCAATGGCAGGTACGCCAGCGGTGGAATGGGCCGGTAGAACTCGATAAGCGGATCGAAGATGCCCCGGGCGATCCGGTTATGACCGATCGCGATGCCGATTGGAATGGCCGTCAGCACAGCGAAACCCAGACCCAGGCCGATACGTTGCAGGCTGGCGCCTAGATGCTGCCAGAGCGTGGAATCCATATAGCCCTTGGTTGCCAGCAGCCAGCCTTTTTCCAGCACCGCCGCCGGTGGCGGTAGGAACAGGGGTTCAATCCATTCGGCCGCCGTGACTGCCCACCAGATGGCCAGCAGGGTCACCAGAGTCAGAACGCTGATCCATCGGGTGCTCAGGCTGCGGCGCAGGGGTACGAGGGTGGACGGGCTATTGCTGGCCTTCACGGTGACCGGTAATTCGTAGCTGCTCATGCGCGCTGCTCCCATGTCGGGATACTGCGTTGAGAAAAGACCCTGGACAGGACGTGCTCGCGGGTCTCGATAAATCGCGGGTCGGATTTGAGTGCGCGCGCCGATTCGCCCGCCGCGTAACGCTGACCGAAGTCCAGTTGCAGACGCTCGACGATCTGCCCCGGATGGGGGGCCAGCAGGATCAAATCGGTGGCGAGAAATACCGCTTCTTCAATGTCATGCGTGATCAGGAACACCGGTTTGGCGGTGCGTTGCCAGACGTGCAGGAGCAACTCCTGCATCTGCTCGCGGGTAAACGCATCAAGGGCGCCGAAGGGTTCATCCATCAGCAATACTCGCGGGTCGGCGGCCAAGGCTCGGGCCAGGCCGACGCGTTGTTTTTGCCCGCCGGACAGCTGCCAGACACGCCGCTGTTCGAACCCGGCGAGATCCACCAGCGCCAGCATTTCCCGCGCTTTGGATTCACGTTGGGTGCGTGGTACTCCCGCCAGTTGCAGACCGAAGGCAACGTTGGCCAGAACATCCTGCCAAGGCAGCAGGGCATCGTCCTGAAACACCACGCCGCGCTCGGCACTTGGGCCTTTGACGGCAACGCCATCAAGGGTAATGCGCCCGGCGCTGGGCTCGACGAAACCAGCGATCAAATTCAACAGCGAAGTCTTGCCACTGCCGGACGGACCGAGTGCGACCAGCAACTGCTGCGGGCCCAGGCTCAGGGAAATATCCGCCAGTACCGGCTCGACTGCGCCGGGGTACTGTGCGCTGATGCGCTCCAGCTGTAATAAGGCCATGACAAGAACCCCTGACTGATTATTGAGTGATGAACTTGGCGCTTACGTAGGGGGAATAATCGGCCAGTACTGCATCGACCTTGCCTTGCTCCTTGAGGAACGCAGCCGTCTTGATCACCGCGTCGATGGTCGGTGCGCCCAGCGCGACAACCTGATCGGCCGCCAGCGGGTACGCATTGCCTTGCAGCAGCACGGGAATGTCAGCAGGTTTTGCACCTGACAATTTCACCAGCTTGTCGACATTGCCGCTGTTGGCGAGCCAGGCGGTCGGGTCTTTGCGGTAGTCGGCGTAGGCGTCGAGGGTGACCTTGGCGAATGCGCTGACGATTTCCGGGTGCTTGGCGGCGAAGTCTTTGCGCACGATCCACGCATCGAACGTCGGGGCGCCGAGCTTGGCCAGGTCGCCAGAAGTGATCAGCACTTTGCCGGTTTCTTTGGCAACACCCAGCGCCGGGTCCCAAACGTAGGTGGCGTCAATGTCGCCGCGCTTCCAGGCGGCCGCTATCGCAGGTGGAGCAAGGTTGAGGATCTGCACTTTGGACGGGTCGATATTCCAGTGTTTCAACGCCGCCAGCAGGCTGTAGTGGCCGGTGGAAACGAACGGTACAGCGACTTTTTTGCCGATCAGGTCCTGGGGCGAATTGATGCCCGAACCGTTGCGCACGACCAGCGCTTCCGAGGCGCCAATCTGGGTAGCGATCAAAAATGTTTCGATCGGTAATTTACGTGTAGCCGCAGCGGTCAGCGGACTTGAGCCGAGGTAACCGATCTGTACGTCGCCCGAGGCGATGGCGGTGATGACGTCGGCACCGTTGTCGAATTTGCGCCAGTCGACCTTGGCGTGGGTGGCCTTTTCATAAGCCCCGTCGGCCTGCGCAACTTTGGCCGGGTCGACGGTGGTTTGGTACGCGACGGTAAAATCTGCGGCGTGCGCGAGAAGAGTTGTGGTAACCAGGGATAGGGCCGCCAACACGCGTAAGGGGGTGTGTAGTTTCATTTGAAAGCTCCAGATCAGGCGGTCGAGGTTCGGCTGAAATAGAGACTAAATGATCTAAGAAACATTAAGTAAATAACTTATTGGTATTAGCTTATGAGGGGAATTGCTCTGGGAGCGATGGCTGAGTGGCCAATTGTCATCGTCCAGTCATAAAAGTGTGACTATATGTGTGGCCGGTATCGACGACGGGTAGGGAAGCAAAAACGCCTTATCCTTTAGTATTACTGGGCGATTACGTGACCGGTCGGTCTGAACGTCGGCAATTTGGTGGGAGAAAATAGACTCCCTGCTGAAAAACGCGCCGAAATATTTTTGGGAATTAAGTCATGAGGTCGATACACTCCGGCTCGACGAACAGAAACAGTTTGTCACTTATAACTCGATGATCTAAAAAATATTAAGTAATACCTTTTAGGTTGAGGAATTTTTGATTACCGTGCAGCGACCCGCACGCGCGGTCTAATCAATTAGTCTCGAAGCGACCAGTAACCATTGACTCAACAGGTCGGGTCTAGCGCTAATCGCGCATCTGCGGGCTTGAGCTTTTGCCTCAAGACCCGTGGAAATACAAAAATTAGATACACGAGGAGCGAAACAATGAACAAGTCCACCTTGGCTTTGGCCATCGCAGTAGGGGTTTTGGCCCAACAAGCCGGTGCTGCTGGTTTCATCGAAGACAGCAAGCTGAACCTGAGTTCCCGTACATTTTTCTTCGACAATGACAACCATTCCGGCAAAGCAGATCAGCGCGAAACGGCTGAGGTTCTGAAACTCGATTACCTTTCCGGTTTCACCCAAGGCGTCATTGGCGTCGGTGTTGACGCACAGCTGATTTACGGGCTGCACCTTGATGGTGGCCGTGGTAACCATCCAGATCCAAACACATTCTGGCCAAGCGATCACGACAACTCTGCCGTACATGACCTTGCTCGTGGCGACGCGAACGTCAAGTTCCGTTACTCCAAAACAGAATTGCACGTGGGTGGCGCCTTGGCCCCACAACTGCCGATTCTGACGGCTAACGACAGCCGCACCATGCCGGCGAACTACGACGGTGGCATCATCACCTCCAAAGACCTCGACAACGTAACATTTGTCGGTGGTCAACTGGAGCACTCCACCGGCCGTGCAACCACCAACAGCACTGGCCTGTCGGTTAACGGCGCCACGATGGACAGCAACCAGTTCCGTTTCGCCGGTGCTGACTGGAAGGTTACTAAAGACCTGACCTTGCAGTACTACTACGCGAATCTGGAAGACTTCTACAAACAGCACTTCCTCGGCTTGGTACACGTTCTGCCAATCGGCGACAATCAGTCGTTCAAAACCGATGTGCGCTATTTCAACAGCAGTTCCGATGGCAAGAGCAGCGCCGGTGATGCTGGGTACGCGTTCAACAACAACGGTGGTTACGCCAAGAAACCAGGAGAGGTTGATAACACCACCTGGAGTGCGATGTTCACCTACCAACTGGGTGGCAACTCGTTCTTGCTGGGTCACCAGCGTGTCAGCAACGACGGCGGTTTCGTCTACCTGAACCAGGGTAATGTCACTACAAATGGTAAGGCATCTGGTGCAAACGAAGGCAACGGCGGCCCGAGCTTCTACCTGTTCACTGACTCCATGATCAATGGTTTCGTTCGTGCCGGTGAGAACACCACGTTCGGTAAGTACACCTATGACTTCGCAGGGCTTGGCGTTCCGGGCCTGAAAGCCTCGATCGCTTACTTGAGTGGCGATAACATCAAAGACAAGACTCTCGCGGGTGTAGATCACTCCGAGTGGGAACGTGACATGCGTGTGGATTACGTGATCCAGACCGGTTACCTCAAAGGCTTCGGCACCACCCTGAGCAACGGCGCTTACCGTGGCGACGGTACTGGTATTGATTCCCAAAACCAGACTCGTCTGATCTTCAACTACACCTACTCTTTCCTGTAAGTGTATTGAGTACAAGAAGCCCCGCTTGCGGGGCTTTTTGTTGTCTGGGTTTTCATGGTCCAGACGGTGCAACACTATTTGCTATCAGCTGAATTCAATTGGCCAGGACTTTCGGCCAATCGTTCGCGTTGATAAAACCGAGCAAATGGGGTTGCTGTTGATCATCAACCGTGATGAACAGCGACGATCCGTAGTCGGGCGTCGGTGAGTCACGAAACTTCATGGTTTTCGCCAGCGCGTTCATGCATTCGCTGTGGGTCACCAGAACAAGATTGCGGTTCTTCGCTTTGTGTTGAAGCGAGTCGCTGAGCATGTTTTGCCGACAATTGGACAGCCACTCCTGACCCGCGCCCGTGTAGTTGAACATGAAGGCTGCGGTTTGTGCCGTTCGGGTCATAGGGCTGCTGTAAATGTCGGCCTTCCCCAGACCAAGCGTTTGAAAATGTTGCCCTACGGCTTCGGCGACACTTTTGCCCGGCAGGGTGATGCCGTCTGCGGGGCCCAGGCAAGGCGCAGAGGAGTGATCGCAGCGCTCGACGTGGCGCACGAGGACGATCATGTCACCTTGAGCCCAGCGTGATTTGAAGTCGGTGATCGTGACGTTGTTGCCTTTTGCAAGGTCAGGAACCGCAGCGGGTTTCAACAGGAAAAATGTCACGCTTGCCAAAGCGGCTACACAGACTAACGCGGCCAGTTTTGTTTTGTTTTTTGCGAAGTTACTTGGATGGAACAAACGTCGGGTTCCGCTCAGCAAAGTCTGTACTCCATGTTTAAACCGCTCCCACGGCAATTCTCAGCGTTGTAACGCGTCATCAGATAAACAACAAAATACGTTCCAGCGGGTGAAGGTTCTGAACCCGACGCCCAATAGCACCAGTAGGAGGTTAGTGTGCAGGTCCATACGTCAATGAACGGTGAAATAGGCGTGAAAATTTAACTGTTCCGGGCGTCCTGGGTGAGAGCCTTGCTGAGTTGAACGGGGCAGAGGAAGGCAGTGAGGTTCTTTAGATTCAAAATGAATAAACAAATTAAAATTCATTCTTTTTTATTTCTTTTGGATCGGTGCAAAGTAGGGCGCTTCATAGTCAACCAGGAGCCGCACCATGAGCCTACGACTCGGCGATATCGCCCCCGACTTCGAGCAGGAATCAAGTGAGGGGAAAATCCATTTCCATGAGTGGCTTGGGAGCAGCTGGGGTGTATTGTTTTCCCACCCGGCCGACTTCACGCCGGTGTGCACCACTGAGCTGGGTTTTACGGCCAAGCTCAAGGATGAATTTGCCAAACGCGGGGTTAAAGCGATTGCGCTGTCGGTGGATTCGGTCGATTCCCACATCAAGTGGATTGACGACATCAATACCACCCAGAACACGATCGTTAATTTCCCTATCCTGGCCGACGCCGACCACAAGGTGTCGGACCTGTACGACCTGATCCACCCCAATGCCAGCGACACCCTGACGGTGCGTTCGCTATTCGTGATCGATCCGAACAAAAAAATTCGCCTGACCATCACCTACCCAGCCAGCACCGGGCGTAATTTCCATGAAATTCTGCGGGTCATCGACTCGCTGCAACTGACCGATAACTACAAGGTCGCAACGCCGGCCAATTGGCAGGACGGGGATGACGTGGTCATCGTGCCGTCGATCAAGGACGAAGACGAAATCAAGAAACGCTTCCCCAAAGGCTATAAGGCCGTCACGCCTTACTTGCGTCTGACGCCGCAACCTAACCGATAAGCCTCGCTGTCTGGTGAGGTTGTTTTTTGTTGAAAAGAGGGCCGTTGAATCGGCCCTTTTTTTCATCTGCGATTTGGAGGCCTGCTAATTTCATGCGCTTAAATTGCATATGCAATTTAAGAATAAACAAATGAAAAAATAAGATTTATAGATATAAAAAACACCTGTTAATGTCTGTTCACTTAGCGAAATCGCTAACCCCACCTTACTCACCCGCCAACGGGCAAGCAGGTGCAACTTCATAGCTACAGCAAAGGAGAGCGCCATGCGCACTGTCATTTTGCGTCGAAGCTTGGTCGCTCTGTTTGCTGCGGCTGTCACCTTCGGCGCTATTACTCAAGCTCAGGCAGAAACCCTGCGCATCGGTTATCAGAAGTACGGCACGTTGGTTTTGTTGAGGGCCAAAGGCACGCTGGAGAAGCGCCTCGCCGAGCAAAACGTGCAAGTGCAATGGACCGAGTTTCCGGGTGGTCCGCAGTTGCTGGAAGGGCTGAACGTGGGTTCCATCGATTTTGGCGTGACCGGCGAAACACCGCCCGTGTTCGCTCAAGCGGCCGGTGCCGACCTGCTGTATGTCGCGTATGAGCCGCCGGCCCCGACCAGTGAAGCGATTCTGGTCCCCAAAGATTCACCGATCACGTCGATAAAGGACCTCAAAGGCAAAAAAGTCGTACTGAATAAAGGCTCCAACGTGCATTACCTGCTGGTGCGTGCGCTTGAAGATGCTGGTCTGAAGTACAGCGATATCCAGACCGTATTCTTGCCGCCGGCCGATGCGCGTGCCGCTTTCGAGCGCGGCAGTGTGGATGCCTGGGTTATCTGGGACCCCTACCAAGCGGCCGCCGAGCAACAACTGCAAGCGCGCACTCTGCGTGACGGCACCGGCATCGTCGACAACCATCAGTTTTATCTGGCAACCAAGCCGTACGCTGAAAAACATCCGCAAGTGATTCAGGCATTGGTCGAGGAAGTTCGCGCCGTCGGCGAGTGGTCCAAGGCCAACCCCGATGAAGTGACCCAACAGGTCGCGCCATTGCTCGGCCTGACGCCGGACATCACCCGCACCGCCGTCAAACGCCAAGGTTACGGGGCACTGTTCATCAGCCCAGACGTGGTCGCGGCGCAGCAGAAAATCGCTGACACCTTTTACCAGCTCAAGTTGATTCCCAAGCCGCTGAGCATCAAAGACGTGATCTGGACGCCCCCGGCCAAAGTAGCCACGGCTCAGTAATCAACAGGCCCCTAGAGGAGACAACTCCATGAGCCTCAGTGCTTCGCAAAAAATCATTCACAGGCTGGCGCCTTGGGCACTTCCAGTCTTGTTGTTGGCGGTCTGGCAACTCTCGGTCAGCGCGGGCTGGCTTTCGACTCGCATCCTGCCGGCGCCGAGCGCCGTCATCGAAGCGAGCATAAGCCTGGTGCGCAGCGGCGAAATCTGGAAGCACCTGGCAATCAGTGGCTGGCGTGCCGGGATCGGATTCGCCATTGGCGGTGGTCTCGGCCTGGCGCTGGGCTTTATCACAGGCCTGTCGAAATGGGGTGAACGCCTGCTCGACAGCTCGGTGCAGATGATTCGCAACGTGCCGCATCTGGCGCTTATTCCGTTGGTGATCCTGTGGTTTGGCATTGATGAGTCTGCGAAGATTTTTCTGGTGGCGTTGGGCACCGTGTTTCCGATTTACCTGAACACCTATCACGGGATTCGCAACGTTGATCCGGCGCTGGTGGAAATGGCACGCAGCTATGGCCTGTCCGGTTTCGCATTGTTCCGGCAGGTGATTTTACCGGGCGCATTGCCCTCGATTCTGGTGGGGGTGCGCTTCGCTCTGGGCTTTATGTGGTTGACCCTGATCGTGGCTGAAACCATTTCCGCCAGTTCAGGAATCGGTTACCTGGCAATGAATGCCCGGGAGTTTCTGCAGACCGATGTGGTGGTCCTGGCGATTCTTCTTTACGCGGTGCTCGGCAAGCTGGCGGACCTTGCGGCGCGCAGTCTGGAGCGTGTCTGGCTGCGCTGGCATCCGGCGTATCAAACGGTAAAAGGCGGTGCGGTATGAGCAGTCTTAAGCAGCAACAGCCGCCCCACCTGCTGCGCGGTATTCCGCTGGCGGTACGCAAGCTGCGCAAAACCTTCGGTCAGCGCAAGGTGCTTCGCGATATCGATCTGCATATCCCGGCGGGGCAATTCGTCGCGGTGGTTGGTCGTAGCGGTTGTGGCAAAAGCACCCTGCTTCGCTTGTTGGCCGGTCTTGATAAACCGACTGGCGGTGAACTGCTGGCGGGGTCAGCACCGCTCAGTGATGCGCTGGAAGATACCCGTTTGATGTTTCAGGAAGCGCGGTTGCTGCCCTGGAAAAAAGTTATCGATAACGTGGGTCTTGGCTTACAGGGCAACTGGCGCCCACACGCTTTGGACGCATTGGATGCTGTGGGCCTGGCGGAGCGCGCCGATGAATGGCCGGCAGCCTTGTCCGGCGGGCAAAAGCAGCGCGTGGCCCTGGCTCGGGCATTGATTCACCAACCGCGACTGCTGCTGCTCGATGAGCCCCTAGGTGCGCTGGATGCACTGACCCGTATCGAGATGCAGCAACTGATCGAACGCCTTTGGCAACAGCATGGCTTCACCGTGTTGCTGGTCACCCATGATGTCAGCGAAGCCGTGGCGATTGCTGATCGGGTGATCCTGATTGAAGAGGGCCAGGTCGGCCTCGACGTGATGATAGACCTGCCTCGTCCAAGGGTACGTGGCTCTCATCGCCTGGCGGCGCTGGAAACCCAAGTACTGAACCGGGTGCTGCAGATACCCGGCTCGCCGCCTGAACCGGAGCCCGTATCACCGTTGCCCACGCAGTTGCGTTGGGCCCAATAACCGAACCGTACCGATACCGTTTGAACCCCCAACTCTTACAGGAAATACATCATGACTATTAAAGCTATCAACGTTCGTAACCAGTTCAAAGGCACCATCAAAGAAATCCTCGAAGGCCCGGTGTTGTCGGAAATCGACGTACAAACAGCGTCAGGTGTCGTCACTTCCGTGATCACTACCCGCTCGGTCAAAGAGTTGGAGCTGGTGGTTGGCAGCGAAGTGATCGCCTTCGTCAAATCCACTGAGGTATCGATCGCCAAGCTGTGATCGATGCGTTGCAGACAACCCCGGACGGCCAAAGCCCTTCGGGGTTTTTTATGTGAAAAACGCAATCCATGTAAGCGCCCTTGCCCCGTCTTATCGCGGGCAAGCGCGCTCCTACAGGGGGGCGATGTGTTTCTTGGGCAGATACGGCGGTAAATACAATCCAAGATACGCATCGAACACCCGCATGCCTTCTTCGGCCAGGCGCGGGGTGATCTGGTCGTGGAGCTGCACCGAACGGGCGTAAACCCGGTCGCCGAGTTCCATCGCCAACGCAAACACGTCGACATCGTCCGGCAGGGCAGGGAGCTGGAAGTGCCTGGCGAACAGCGCGTGCATCAGATTGCCGAGCTCGATATCGTGCTGCCGGTCGGCCTGGGTGACTTCGGTCAGGCCGTGTTGTGCGAGGATCAGTTGGCGGGCGGCGGCATCGGCGCTGTAGATACTTAACATCCGTTGTTCGACCAGTCGTGATAGGTCGCGCCAGCTCGTCAGCTGTTCGTGTTCTATGGGCGCTTGCAGGCAGGCGCGAAAGGCAGCGTGGACGTCTGCGGTCAAGGCTTCGAGCAGGGCCGGGACGCCGGCAAAGAAGTGATAAACCGAAGACGGTGGTATTTGCGCACGTTCGGCAACGCTGTAGATCGACAGACTGGCCACCCCTTCGGCGGCAAGCAGCGTGCGGGCGGCATCGAGAATCGAGTCGATCCGGGCCTGGCTGCGTGCGCGGGGTTTACGGGGCGCGGCGAGTCGCGTCATGGGTGATTTCCTGTTTTGGGCAGTGGGCATTGTACGGGTTGCAGTGCAGCGGCCACAAAAAAACGCCGCCAACCTTGCGGCCGACGGCGTTCTTTTTATTGCACAGCGTTAGACGGTGTGCAGGTACCAGTTGTATTCGAGGTCGGAGATAGAGTGTTCGAACTCTTCCAGCTCACTTTCCTTACAGGCGACGAAGATATCGATGTATTTCGGGTCGATATAGCGCGCCATGATTTCACTGTCGTCCAGCTCGCGCAGGGCATCACGCAAGTTGTTGGGCAGGCTTTGTTCGTTCTGCTCGTAGGAGTTGCCTTCTACGGGGGCGCCTGGCTCGATCTTGTTGGTCAAGCCGTGGTGCACGCCCGCCAGCACAGAGGCCAGCAGCAAGTACGGGTTGGCATCGGCACCGGCTACGCGGTGTTCGATACGCACGGCATCGGGAGCGTCGGTCGGAACGCGCAACGCGACCGTCCGGTTGTCCAGGCCCCAGCACGGCGAGTTCGGCACGTAGAACTGTGCGCCGAAACGACGATAGGAGTTAACGTTCGGGCACAAGAACGCCATTGATGCCGGTAGGGTCTCGAGCACACCGCCGATCGCGTGACGTAATGCGGCGTTCTGCTCGGGATCCTCACTGGTGAAGATGTTTTTACCATCGCGATCAAGGATCGAGATGTGGACGTGAAGACCGTTACCCGCCTGACCCGGATAGGGTTTGGCCATAAAGGTCGAATCCATTTCGTGGTCGTAAGCGATGTTCTTGATCAGGCGCTTGAGCAGTACCGCGTAGTCGCATGCCTTGATCGGGTCGGCAACGTGGTGCAGGTTCACTTCGAACTGCGCCGGGGCACTTTCCTTGACGATGGCGTCAGCCGGGATGCCTTGTTCCTTGGCACCTTCCAGAACGTCCTGGAGGCAGTCGACGTATTCGTCCAGGTCATCGATCAGGTAAACCTGAGTCGAGTGAGGGCGTTTGCCGGAAATCGGCGAGCGCGGAGGTTGTGGGCGACCGTTCACGTTCTCCTGATCGATCAGGTAGAACTCAAGTTCGAATGCGGCGCAGATAGTCAGGCCCATTTCGTCGAACTTGCTGACGACCTGACGCAGTACTTCGCGGGGGTCGGCAAAGAAGGGTTCGCCTTCGATTTCGTGCATGGTCATCAGCAGTTGCGCGGTTGGGCGCTTTTGCCACGGCTCATTGCACAGGGTGCCCGGGATCGGATAACAGATTCGGTCAGCATCACCGATATCCAGACCCAGACCGGTGCTTTCCACCGTTGAGCCATTGATATCCAAGGCAAATAAAGAGGCAGGCAAGTTAATGCCTTTCTCGTAAACCTTATGGAGGCTGGTGCGTTCTATGCGCTTACCACGCACCACACCATTCATATCTGCAATCAGAAGGTCAACGTACAGAACCTCAGGATGTTCCTTAAGGAACGCGTTCGCTTCGTTAAGCTGAACGGCACGCGGGGGTACCGACATGATGCAACACCTTTGTTGTTAAAAATATCAATCATCGAGCTTCGTGGGATTCAGTCAATCCGAAAGCCATCATGAAGTCAATAGAGCTCTTTTTTGCACTCAAAAAGCGCTCAGAGGCCGTTTTTGCCGCAAATTAGGGCAAGTATTGCGTTTTGACAGCCTTGGAATCTGCGGGCTTGAGCGGGCTGTGTTCTATTTTTTACGGGGGTGTTGTGAAAAAAAATGAACAAGGCTAAGCTCGATTGCAACCCATAACAGCAATAATACTCGGGGGTTCCATGTCTCGCCTGCCGTTAATCGGCGTGACCGCCTGCACCAAGCAGATCGGTCTGCACAGTTATCACATCAGTGGCGACAAGTACGTCCGCGCAGTCGCAATCGCTGCCAAGGGCTTGCCGCTGATATTGCCGTCACTGGCTGAATTATTTAACACGGCCCAGATACTCGCCAGCGTCGATGGACTCCTGTTCACCGGCTCGCCCTCCAATGTCGACCCCTCCTATTACGACGGTCCAGCCAGCGCGCCGGGCACCGCTCATGATCCTGATCGTGACCGCACTACTCTACCCCTGATTCGTGCTGCTGTGGCGGCGGGCGTACCGGTGTTGGGAATTTGCCGGGGGTTTCAGGAGATGAACGTGGCCTTCGGTGGCAGCCTGCATCAACGTGTTCATGAAGTTGGAACATTCATGGACCACCGTGAACAGGATAACGAGCCGCTCGAAGTCCAGTACGGGCCAAGCCATATCCTGCATATCCAGCCGGGCGGCGTGCTCGCGGGCCTTGGCCTGCCAAGCGACATTCAAGTCAATTCGATTCATGGTCAGGGCGTTGAGCGTCTGGCGCCGGGCTTGCGCGTCGAGGCTCTGGCGCCTGACGGGTTGATCGAGGCGGTCTCGGTCGCGGCAGGCTCGGGTTTTGCTTTAGGTGTGCAATGGCACCCCGAGTGGCAAGTGACCTCGAATCCGCATTATCTTGCGATTTTCCAGGCATTTGGCGATGCCTGTAGAAAGCGGGCAATACAACGCGACGCAGCCGCGTCAGAAAGTGCCTGACCCCTTCGGGGCCAAGGTGTCTACCTCCTGAGGTATTTATGAGTACCAATCTCGACCAGCTCACCGATTGGTTGAAAGAGCACAAGATCACTGAGGTCGAATGCATGATTGCCGACCTCACTGGGATTACTCGCGGGAAGATCTCACCGACCAATAAGTTCATCGCCGAAAAAGGCATGCGCTTGCCCGAGAGTGTGTTGCTGCAAACGGTCACCGGCGATTATGTCGAAGATGACATCTATTACGAACTGCTGGACCCGGCGGACATCGACATGATCTGCCGCCCGGACCAGAACGCGGTGTTCCTGGTGCCATGGGCCATCGAACCGACGGCTCAGGTGATTCACGACACCTACGACAAGCAAGGCAACCCGATCGAGCTGTCGCCGCGCAACGTATTGAAGAAAGTCCTGAAACTCTATACCGACAAGGGCTGGCAGCCGATTGTGGCCCCGGAAATGGAGTTTTACCTGACCAAGCGTTGCGAAGACCCGGACTTCCCGTTGCAGCCGCCGATTGGTCGCTCCGGTCGCCCGGAAACCGGTCGTCAATCGTTCTCTATAGAAGCTGCCAACGAATTCGACCCGTTGTTCGAGGATGTTTACGACTGGTGCGAACTGCAGAATCTGGACCTGGACACACTGATCCACGAAGACGGCACGGCGCAGATGGAAATCAACTTCCGTCACGGTGATGCGTTGTCGCTGGCCGACCAGATTCTGGTGTTCAAGCGGACCATGCGTGAAGCCGCGCTGAAGCACGACGTGGCGGCAACCTTCATGGCCAAGCCGATGACCGGCGAACCAGGCAGCGCCATGCACTTGCACCAGAGCGTGATCGATATCGCCACCGGCAAAAACATCTTCTCCAACGAAGACGGTTCGATGAGTGAGTTGTTCCTGTGCCACATCGGTGGCCTGCAAAAATTCATCCCCGAGCTGTTGCCGTTGTTCGCGCCGAACGTCAATTCGTTCCGCCGCTTCCTGCCTGATACTTCGGCACCGGTGAACGTGGAGTGGGGTGAAGAGAACCGGACCGTGGGCCTTCGGGTGCCAGATGCGGGTCCGCAAAACCGTCGGGTGGAAAACCGCCTGCCGGGTGCCGACGCCAACCCGTATCTGGCCATCGCGGCGAGCCTGCTGTGCGGCTACATCGGGATGGTCGAAGCAATCAATCCGAGTGCGCCGGTCGTGGGGCGTGGTTATGAACGACGCAATCTGCGTCTGCCGTTGACCATCGAAGACGCGCTGGAGCGAATGGAAAACAGCAAGACAATCGAAAAATACCTCGGTAAGAAATTCATTGTCGGTTACGTCGCGGTCAAGCGTGCCGAGCATGAGAATTTCAAGCGCGTGATCAGCTCTTGGGAACGTGAGTTCCTGCTGTTCGCGGTCTGATTATGATGGGCGCGGCTATGGTCGGCCGCGCCACTTTGAATACGGAGAGAGCGGCATGAGTAATAACAATCCACAAACGCGCGTCTGGCAGGCCTTGAGCAATGATCACCATCTGGCGCCGTTCAGCGACTTCAAACAATTGAAAGAAAAAGGCCCGCGCATCATCACTCGCGCCAAGGGCGTTTATCTGTGGGACAGCGAAGGCAACAAGATTCTCGACGGCATGGCCGGTCTCTGGTGCGTGGCCATCGGTTACGGCCGTGACGAACTGGCCGATGCCGCCAGCAAGCAAATGCGCGAGCTGCCGTATTACAACTTGTTCTTCCAGACCGCTCACCCGCCGGTCCTGGAGTTGGCCAAAGTCATTTCCGATATTGCGCCGGAAGGCATGAACCATGTGTTCTTCACTGGTTCGGGCTCTGAAGGCAACGACACCGTGCTGCGCATGGTGCGTCACTACTGGTCGATCAAAGGCCAGCCGAAGAAGAAAATAATCATCAGCCGAATCAACGGCTATCACGGTTCGACCGTTGCTGGCGCCAGCTTGGGTGGCATGGTTGGCATGCATGAACAGGGTGACTTGCCGATCCCCGGCATCGTCCACATCGCACAGCCGTATTGGTTCGGCGAAGGCGGCGACATGAGCCCGGATGAATTCGGGGTCTGGGCGGCCGAGCAACTGGAGAAGAAAATTCTCGAGTTGGGCGTCGACAACGTGGGCGCCTTTATTGCCGAGCCGATCCAGGGCGCGGGCGGTGTGATCGTTCCACCCGACACCTACTGGCCGAAGATCAAAGAGATCCTCGCCAAGTACGACATCCTGTTTATCGCTGATGAAGTGATCTGCGGGTTTGGTCGCACCGGCGAATGGTTCGGCAGCGATTTCTACGGCCTGAGACCGGACATGATGACCATCGCCAAAGGCCTGACCTCGGGTTACATCCCGATGGGTGGTTTGATCGTGCGCGATGAAGTGGTCGACGTGCTTAACGAAGGCGGCGATTTCAACCACGGATTCACTTACTCCGGTCACCCGGTTGCCGCTGCGGTGGCCCTGGAAAACATCCGTATTTTGCGCGATGAAAAAATTATCGAGCACGTCCGGGAAGAAACGGCACCCTATTTGCAAAAGCGTTTACGTGAGCTGAATGATCACCCATTGGTAGGTGAAGTTCGGGGCGTAGGGCTGCTGGGTGCAATCGAGCTGGTGAAAGATAAATCCACTCGTGAGCGTTATACCGGCAAGGGCGTCGGGATGATTTGCCGACAGTTCTGCTTCGATAACGGCCTGATCATGCGCGCCGTGGGCGACACCATGATCATTGCGCCGCCGCTGGTGATCAGTTTTGCTGAGATTGATGAGCTGGTGACCAAGGCTCGTACGTGCCTGGACCTGACCTTACGTGCCATACAAGGCTAAGTGCTGGGATCAGGTGGAAAAGTGCTTGATTGAGGTGAGTGAAACCGTAGCAAGTTCAACGATTTTCACTCACTTTAAACAGGGCTGGTTTTTGATGTATGCAGTGGACAGGTATTAAGGCGGGCCATGTGGTCTTGAAAGCCCGCCCGGAATCTTGCCAGACTCATGGCGGATTCAGTTGCCGCTACCCAACGGTTAGTGTTCAAACAACGGAGCTGTACGCATGAAGATATTTGGCAAGACCCTCCTCGCCTTGTCCCTTATGGGCGTAGTGGCCGCTGCTGCTCAGGCCGATGACAAAGTTCTGCACGTCTATAACTGGTCCGACTACATCGCACCGGATACCGTCGCGAAATTTGAAAAAGAGTCGGGCATCAAGGTCGTTTACGACGTCTTTGACAGTAACGAAACCCTCGAAGCCAAGTTGTTGGCCGGCAAGTCCGGTTACGACATTGTGGTGCCGTCCAACAACTTCCTGGCCAAGCAAATCAAAGCCGGCGTTTATCAGGAACTGGACCGCTCCAAGCTGCCTAACTGGAAAAACCTGAACGAGAATCTGCTCAAAACCGTGGGCGCAGCCAGCGACCCAGGTAACA
Organism: Pseudomonas sp. 5C2; assembly: GCF_034314155.1. Taxonomy (NCBI): domain Bacteria; kingdom Pseudomonadati; phylum Pseudomonadota; class Gammaproteobacteria; order Pseudomonadales; family Pseudomonadaceae; genus Pseudomonas; species Pseudomonas sp. 5C2. The sequence goes on from NZ_JAVIWH010000003.1 coordinate 1,406,146, forward strand.
AGCATGCCTTCCCGTACATGTGGGGTTCGATCGGCATTGGTTACAACGCCGAAAAAGTTAAAGCAGCCTTGGGCGCTGATGCGCCGGTCAATTCCTGGGACTTGCTGTTCAAGCCAGAGAACGCAGCCAAGCTGAAGGGCTGTGGCGTCAGCTTCCTCGACTCGCCAACCGAGATGATTCCGGTGGCCCTGCATTACTTAGGTTATCCAACCGACACCAAGGACAAAAAGCAGCTGAAAGAAGCTGAAGACTTGTTCCTGAAAATCCGCCCATCGATCACCTATTTCCACTCTTCCAAGTACATCGGTGACTTGGCCAACGGCAACATCTGTGTGGCGGTCGGTTACTCGGGTGACGTTTACCAGGCCAAAGCCCGTGCTGAAGAAGCCGGTGGCAAGGTCAAGGTCAGCTATAGCATTCCTAAGGAAGGGGCCGGTAGCTTCTACGACATGGTTGCGATTCCCAAGGATGCCGAGAACGTCGAAGGTGCTTACAAATTCATGACCTTCCTGCAGAAACCGGAAATCATGGCTGAAATCACCAACAGCGTGCACTTCCCTAACGGCAACGCCGCAGCAACACCGTTGGTCAACGAAGATATCCGTACCGACCCAGGCGTTTATCCGTCGACCGAAGTGCAGGCAAAACTGTACGCCATCAGCGATTTGGATGCCGCAACACAGCGACTTCTGACGCGCAGCTGGACCAAGATCAAATCGGGCAAGTAATGCTCGTGTAAGACCAGCGTGGATCACTTGCAGGGGCTGATGTGTTGGCGAAGAACGCAACGCGGTGTGATGGATACGCCGCCTTCGCCAATACATGGGTTCTTGCAGGGGATCGCACCCATGCTATTGAAGTGTTTTTGGCTGGATGGGTTTATCGAAGGTCAGTTACGCGCCGATTTTGTTGTTCGGCAGGTACCGTGCTGTCTGACACGGGCAAAAGGCCCGCAATAGAAGAGGACCACCCCATTGTCTATTTCTTATTTTCACAACGCATTGTTGGTCGGTGCGAGCTTGACCTTGGCGGTCAGTGTTCAAGCCGCTTCCACGGTGCATATTTATAACTGGTCTGATTATATCGGCGAGACCACCTTGGTGGACTTTGAAGCGGCCACCCACATCAAACCGTTGTATGACGTATTCGATTCCAACGAAACGCTTGAAGGCAAGCTGCTCGCCGGGCATACCGGTTATGACGTGGTCGTTCCGTCCAACCACTTCCTGGGCAAGCAGATCAAAGCCGGGGCGTTCCAGAAACTCGACAAGGCCCAGTTGCCCAATTGGCAGAACCTCGACCCGGCGCTGCTCAAGCGTCTGCAGAAGAATGATCCGGGCAATCAGTACGCCGTGCCGTATCTATGGGGCACCAATGGTATTGGTTACAACGTCGATAAAATCAAGGCGGTACTGGGTGTCGACAAGATCGACTCCTGGGCAATGTTGTTCGAGCCCGAGAACATCAAAAAGCTTTCTAAATGCGGCGTAGCGTTTCTCGACTCTGGCGATGAAATGATTCCCGCCATGCTCAATTACATGGGCCTGAAACCCAACAGTGAAGACCCGGAAGATTACAAAAAAGCGGAAGCGAAGTTACTGGCCATCCGGCCCTACGTGACGTACTTCAACTCGTCCAAATACATCACCGACCTGGCCAACGGCGACATCTGCGTGGCCGCCGGATTTTCCGGTGATGTGTTCCAGGCAAGAGCCCGCGCGGCAGAAGCCGGCAAGGGCGTGAAGGTGGCTTACGTCATCCCCAAGGAAGGCGGCAACCTGTGGTTTGACATGCTGGCGATCCCCCGTGATGCGAGCAACGTCAAAGAGGCCCATGCCTTCATTAACTATCTGCTCAAGCCGGAGGTGATTGCTCAGGTCAGCGACACCGTCGGCTATGCCAACCCGAACTTAAAGGCTGACGCGTTGATGGATCAGAAAGTACGCACCGATGCCGCGGTTTATCCACCGCAAGAGGTCCTGGACAAGCTTTACGTCAATGCTGAGTTGCCCCCGAAGGTGCAACGTTTAATGACCCGCAGCTGGACTAAGGTCAAGTCGGGTAAATAAGAAAAATCCAGGCCCGGCTGTACTGGTCGGGCTGCAAATTTTGTTGGGAGTTTCACCAAATGGCAGTTGCCTCCGGCGCCTATAAGAAAGCCCTCGAAGGTGGTCAGCAACCTAAACAGGTGCTGGTCAAAATCGACCGGGTCACGAAGAAGTTCGACGAGACGATTGCCGTGGACGACGTGTCCCTGCAAATCAATAAAGGCGAGATTTTTGCCTTGCTCGGCGGCTCTGGTTCAGGAAAGTCCACGCTTCTGCGCATGCTCGCAGGCTTTGAGCGGCCGACCGAGGGGCGTATCTACCTTGATGGCGTGGACATCACCGATATGCCGCCCTACGAGCGGCCGATCAACATGATGTTCCAGTCCTACGCGCTGTTCCCGCATATGACCGTCGCGCAGAACATCGCCTTCGGTTTAAAGCAGGACAAGATTTCCGCTCAGGAGATCGATGCCCGCGTGGCTGAGATGCTCAAGCTGGTGCAGATGAGCCAGTACGCCAAGCGCAAGCCGCATCAGTTGTCCGGCGGTCAGCGCCAGCGTGTGGCCCTGGCGCGCTCGCTGGCGAAAAAGCCGAAGCTGTTGCTGCTCGACGAACCCATGGGTGCGCTGGACAAAAAACTGCGCTCGCAAATGCAGCTGGAATTGGTCGAGATCATCGAGCGCGTTGGCGTGACCTGCATCATGGTGACCCACGATCAGGAAGAGGCCATGACCATGGCCCAGCGCATCGCAATTATGCACCTGGGCTGGATCGCACAGATTGGCAGCCCGATTGATATTTATGAAACCCCGACCAGCCGGCTGGTCTGCGAATTCATCGGCAACGTCAACCTGTTCGAAGGCGAAGTCGTCGATGACGCCGAAGGTCACGCGCTGATCGCAAGCCCGGAACTGGAACGCAATATCTTCGTCGGCCACGGTATTAGTACGTCGGTTGAAGACAAGCACATTACCTATGCGATTCGTCCGGAAAAGCTTTTGGTTACCACGATGATGCCAAGCTGCGAGTACAACTGGTCGCGCGGCAAAGTACACGACATCGCTTACCTGGGGGGCCACTCGGTGTTTTATGTCGAGTTGCCGTGCGGCAAGATGGTCCAGTCGTTCGTTGCCAACGCTGAACGCCGTGGTGCACGTCCGACCTGGGACGATGAAGTCTACGTATGGTGGGAAGACGACAGCGGCGTGGTATTACGCTCATGAAAATGCGAAAAATAACACGCACGCTCAGCCGAATAATTCCCGGTGGCCGGCAGTTGGTCATCGGGGTCCCTTTCCTCTGGATGTTCCTGTTCTTCATGCTGCCGTTCATCATCGTGCTGAAAATCAGCTTCGCTGAGGCAGACGTTGCGATTCCGCCGTACACCGAAATTTTCAACGTTATCGAACAGAAACTGCAGCTGATTCTCAACCTCGGCAATTACGCGATGCTCGGCGATGATGAGCTGTACATCGCTGCTTACCTGGGCTCGCTGAAGATGGCGTTTTTCAGCACGCTGCTGTGCTTGCTGATCGGCTATCCCATGGCCTACGGCATCGCCACGGCGCGCAAAGAAAGCCAGACGGTCTTGCTGCTATTGATCATGATGCCAACCTGGACCGCGATCCTGATTCGCGTTTACGCGTGGATGGGCATCCTTAGCAACAACGGCCTGCTCAACAGCTTCCTGATGTGGCTGGGGGTCATCAACGAGCCCTTGCAGATACTCAATACCAACCTGGCGGTCTATATCGGCGTGGTGTATTCCTACCTGCCGTTCATGATCCTGCCGCTGTACGCCAACTTGGTGAAACATGATCAAAGCCTGCTTGAAGCCGCTTCGGACCTGGGTTCGAGCACCTTCAACAGCTTCTGGAAAATCACCGTGCCGTTGTCCAAAAACGGCATTATCGCCGGCTGCATGCTGGTCTTCATTCCGGTAGTGGGCGAGTTCGTGATCCCGGAACTGCTGGGCGGTCCCGAGACGTTGATGATTGGTAAAGTGCTGTGGCAAGAGTTCTTCAATAACCGTGACTGGCCGGTAGCGTCTGCTCTGGCGGTGGTGATGCTGGCGATCCTGATCGTGCCGATCATCCTCTTCAACCGTAGCCAGGCCAAAGAACTGGAGGCTAAAGCATGAAGCGCTTCAGATTCTCGAACATGATGCTGATATTGGGCCTGGTATTTATCTACGCCCCCATGGTCATCCTGGTTATCTACTCGTTCAACGCCTCCAAGCTGGTGACGGTCTGGGGTGGCTGGTCGATCAAGTGGTACGTTGGCCTGCTGGATAACACCCAACTGATGGGTTCTGTCATGCGTTCGCTGGAGATCGCGTGCTATACGTCGATCGCCGCCGTGGCGCTGGGGACCATGGCTGCGTTTGTGTTGACGCGTATCGCTCACTTCAAAGGCCGGACGCTGTTCGGTGGGTTGGCGACGGCCCCTCTGGTGATGCCTGAAGTGATCACCGGTCTGTCGCTGTTGCTGCTGTTCGTGGCCATGGCGCAGATGATCGGCTGGCCGCAGGAACGCGGCATCGTCACCATCTGGATCGCTCACACAACGTTCTGTGCGGCGTACGTGTCGGTGGTGGTTTCGGCTCGCTTGCGTGAGTTGGACCTGTCCATTGAAGAAGCGGCCATGGACCTGGGGGCGCGGCCGTGGAAGGTGTTTTTCCAGATCACCATCCCGATGATTGCGCCGTCACTGGCTGCGGGCGCGATGATGTCTTTCGCCCTGTCGCTGGACGATCTGGTCCTCGCCAGTTTCGTGTCGGGCCCTGGCTCGACGACCTTACCGATGGAAGTGTTCTCCGCCGTGCGCCTGGGCGTTAAACCGGAAATCAACGCCATCGCCAGCTTGATCCTGTTGGCCGTTTCGATAGCGACCTTCATGGTCTGGTTCTTCAGCCGTCGGGCTGAAGATCAGCGCAAGCGCGCTATCCAGCTCGCCATCGACGAAGCTGCTGCCGAGACCTGGTCACAACCCGATCCACGTCGGGCGCAGGTATCTGAAGTCGCGTGATTGATTGTGCCGGACGTCGTTATAAACGGCGTCTGGCACTTGGCTTTTGCCGAGAGACCGGCAGCGCCAGCGAACTCTATCTGGCTGGCACCAGCTTCAACGTCCCCCGCATATTTGCCGCTACATCCCCTTCATCGAAATGCTCCTGCACATAGCCGCCTTCGATGTAGGTCTTGGCTTGATCCGAATAATGCTCATCGAACAACACGCCACTTTGCCCAACCGGGTTGATGCCCAGGCTGTGGGCCGGGTCTGCAAAGTCGATCAAGCGTCGGGTCGAGGGGCCATAGGTCACTGGCCACGGCGCTGAACTGATACGGGCAGACTGGTTGTTCGGCACTTCATGGGTGCCCGGCGCGGGAAACGGGCCGACGTTGAACAGCCCGTCCAACGGTTTCTGCATACCCAGCGGGTGACCATGGGTCAAGGTATGCGCCTTGCCCCAGCGCCATTCATCAGGGTTAGCGCCATACAGGGATTTGAGGTGCAAGACGCTGGCGTGCCACGCGGCTTTGACCACGTCTGCCCGGTTCTTTTCGGCGGGTGAATTGCGGTTGTTCCACCACGGTGAGTCGGCATCGGCCACCAATCGCGGCAGCGCCGCGTCGATCACACGGCTCGAGAGCAAGGTGTCGAAAAAGCCATCGCCCAGTTCATCGTGCATCGCTTCCCGGATCAGGTCCGAGACGAACTGATTGAACAGCGTCGCCCCGACTGAATCCAGTGAGTAGTCGCCTTTCCAGTTGGCCAGGCGCTCGACCATTGCCCGTTCTTCGGGGTCGTCCACGGCGCTGCGCAAGACCGGAATCAGTGGCTTCAACACCCGTGGCGCGTAGTCGGTCTGGGTGCCCAGTTGCAGTTTTTTGCTGCTTTCCAGATCCCACTTCACGGCCGGGTCGCTCAGTTGCCTGTTCAGTTGTTGACCGCGGTCTGCGAGGTTGTAGTAACCGGGAATTTCCATGCCTGTCGGCGACACGGGCTGGAAGTTGGCCGAGACGATGTAGCCGCGTGCCGGGTTCTCTTCCTGCGGGTTGGCGCTGAAGGGGTAGAAGCCTGCCTTGTCTGCCTGCGCGGTGCTGCCGTCGAGGATGAAAGTGGGGTTCACGCCCTCGGGCCTGATGGGCAGTTGTGCCGCGGCCCACCAGCCGATGTCGCCTTTGGCGTTGGCCCAGACCACATTCAGCCCTGGCGATTGAATTTTTTCGGCCGCCGCGCGCATTTTGCTCAGGGTGTCGGCGCGATTAGCTTCGTAGAAGCCTTGCAGAATCGGGTTCTCGGACGCCAGAAACGACCACCACATCGCGACCGGTGCGGTGCCGGCTGTCGCACCCAACGCATCGTTGATGATCGGGCCGTGAGGCGATTGGCGCAGGTGCAGGGTGACGGCAGGCGCGTCCTTGACCAGGATTTGCTGCTCGCTTTGGATCATGTCGACCCAGGCCCCGTGATACCAGACCTGATTGGGGTTGTCCGGGTTGGTCTTCTCGGCGATCAGGTCCAGATCGTCGTTCTGGAACATGGTCAGGCTCCAGCCGAAGTCGCGGTTGTGCCCCAGCGACGCGAATGGGTTGAGCGCCTGGTGATGGCCATACAGCTCGAATCCCGGCGCCGACAATTGCGCTTCGTACCACACCGACGGCACGGCAAACCGAATATGCGGGTCGCCGGCCAGCAGCGGCTTACCGCTTTGGGTGCGGCTGCCGGAGATCGCCCAGGCGTTACTGCCTTCGAATTGCGGCAAGCCGGCCTCTTCCAGCGCGCGCAGGCTCAGGCGAGACAGGTCGTTCAAACCTTTCCAGTCGGCACTGGCGAGCGCGGGTGCCTGGCCCAGCGCGCCTTGTGGCTGCCAGGCGAGGTCAAAGACTTTCAGGTAGTCGGCCCCCAACTGGTCGCGCACATAGGTCAGCAAGGGTTCGGTGCGAAAGGCTGCGGCAAAGCTGTACGCCATGTAACCGCCGACGCTCAGGGTGTCTTCGGCGGTAAACGGACGCTTCTTGATGCCCAGCAGGTCGAACTCGATGGGTTTGGCGTGGGTGTCCTGATATTGGTTAATACCGTCCAGATACGCTTCCAGGGCCTTCCAGGCAGGCATTTGTTTGTCCTGTTGGGCGACGTAGGTGTCGGCATGCTCACGAATGCGCAGGCTGCGGAACAGTTTGTCGGTGTCCAGCAGCTTGGGGCCCAGCACCTCGGCCAGTTCGCCACGCGCCAGCCGCCGCAGCATCTCCATCTGAAACAGCCGGTCCTGCGCGTGGACATAACCCAGGGTGCGATACAGATCCGCCTCGTTTTCGGCGCTGATGTGCGGCACGCCGCGCTCGTCGTAACGTACGGTGACTGGCGCCTGCAGGTGGGCCAGGGTCATTTCGCCCTGACGCACGGGCTGCTTGCTGTGGATATACCAGGCGCCACCGCCCGTGATGAGGGTGATAACGAGGGTGACGGCGGTCAGGCTGCGCTTCATCTGCGTTCTCGTGAATGATTCAGGCCGGGGGGTTGCAGGCTACAGAGTTGCTTTAGGCCTGTGTAGCGGCGTCGGGGGCTTGATCAGTGTCCGGAATGTCGGATCACAGCCCGACCCGCCAAGGGCAATAGCAACCGACAGCCATGGTGTGCGTGGCATTGACTGCGCGACCGGCGCTCAGGGCCTGGAGAATCGGCTCGATAAAGCTGTTGCCGGAATTGCAGGTGGCGCCTTCGCTGTAGGGACCGAAGTAGGCCAGGCGACCTTCACGGTCCCAGATCGCGACAGCGGGGCTGGCGGTGATGCGCTCCGCACCGGGCAGGCTGGCCAGCGGTTTGATCGCGTCCAGGGTGCTGGGTAATTGGCCGTGGGTTCCCGGTTTCTGCACCGAGTAGAAGTCCACGCCCTGTGCGCCGCCGTAGTGCTCGACCAGTTCGCTCAAGTGCTGCTGATTGCCGACGTTGCACGGGCAGGCCGGGTCCCAGAAATGCACCAGGCGAATTCGCCCCGGCCCGGCCAGTTCGGCAGGCAGACTCAGTACGTCACCGGCGAACAGCGCCGTCTGGTCGCTGAACGGGCGGATGTAGCGGCCCTGGAACCAATCGTATGCCGCCCACAGCCCGGCCGCGCACATGAGGGCAAGCAGGCACGCGAGGAGGGTAGGGCGATGACGTGAGTTCATGCGGGACAGTTCGGTTTAGGGAGGCGTAGCTTGCCATGCCTGACGAGACAGATGAATATCGCAGCCAAATCATTGTCATGTTCGGATGAAAATGACCTCCGTTTTTGCCTGGATACCCCATGACTGCCACGTTTGCCCCTGATTCTTTACGATCCAGCCTGCAACCTTTGCTCGCCGCGCAGCCGATGTCCAGCCAAGGGCTGGCGTATCAGCGCTTCTATGGCCTGACGTTTGTCGGGCGCGCGACTCCGGTGCGCAGTTGGCTGGGACGCTTTGACATCGGTGGTTACCAAGTAGTCAGCCAGGTCTGGCTGCCCGAACAGCCTGTCGCGACCTTATTTTTGATCCACGGTTTCTACGACCATATGGGTTTGTATCGGCATGTCATCGAGTGGGCGCTGGATCAGCATTTTGCGGTGATTGCCTGCGATCTGCCGGGGCATGGCTTGTCCAGCGGCGCTCGCGCGAGCATCCATGACTTCGCCGAGTACCAGGAGGTGCTGCACGCGTTGTTTGCCGAAGCGATGAGGCTAAAGTTGCCGCAACCCTGGCATCTGTGCGGGCAAAGTACGGGCGGGGCGATAGTGATCGACCATCTGCTCAACCACGGCATCGACAGCCCTGCGCAAGGGCAGGCGATCTTGCTGGCGCCGTTGATCCGACCACGGGCCTGGGGTTGGTCGAAACTCAGTTACTACCTGCTCAACCCCTTCGTCAAAGGTATTGCTCGGCGTTTCAGCGAAAACTCCAACGACCCTGCGTTCCTGCCGTTTTTGTTGGCGGATCCGCTGCAACCGCAACGCCTGCCGACCGCCTGGGTAGGCGCCTTGGCCAAGTGGATCAAACGTATCGAGGCCGCGCCACGCAGTACCCGCAGCCCGTTGATCGTTCAGGGTGACGCGGACATGACCGTCGACTGGGGTCACAACCTCGAGGTGCTCAAGGATAAATTCGCCCAGCCACAGATATTGATGCTGAGCGGGGCACGGCATCACCTGGCTAATGAACTGCCTGCGTTGCGTCAGCGTTATTTTGCATTTTTGAGTGAGCGAATGGGGCAGGCGCGTTCTTAACCCGCGCTTAACCCCCCGGCTGCCCTGCGGGTGCGAGGCTCGATGTACTTTGCCCAACCGCCAGCCCGGCGCGAATCGCTGCCAGCGCGGCTTTGTAATACGCTTTGCCTGCGGGGGATTCGGCGAAGGTGGTGAACTCTTCCAGTTCCGGGTCTGAAAGGTCGCGGTAGACGTAGAGCAGGGTGTTGTTCATGTCGTTGCCGATCTGCGCCATCAAGCGTTCGCGCTGACCATCCAGCATGCCTTGGGCCTGGCCACCGCCCAGCAGGCCGGGGATCATCTGGCTCAGGCTGTCAGCCGCAACGCCGGCGATGGCAAGGCTGACCTCGGCTCCCGCCTCACGGGCGGGCAGGTCCTGGGCCAGATGGCCGATCAGTAATTGACGGGTTGCGCTGGCTTCAATGTGTGGCAGGCCTTGAGCGTTTTTCGCCAGTTGATCGGGGCGGGTCGCGGTCAGTTCGGCGGTGACGATCTTGCGGCCCAGGGGCGACTGGAAAAACTGCAGCGCTGGCGCCGGGTCTTTCAGGGCTTGTCGCAAGTGTTGCTCGGCGCGCTGATCCATGGCCTGCGGAGCGAAGCGCTGATTGCTGTTGTTGACCAATGCGTCATAGACCGCTGGCGGCAAGCTGTTGCGATAGCGTTGTTGAGCCGCGCTCAAGGCAGCATTGAAATGCGCGCGTTGTTCTGGCCAACCGGCGACCGTGTACAACTGGTCGTGGCCGTCTGCCCACGCGGGCATCGTGCAGAACATCAACAGCAAAACAAACAAACGGCGCATAAGGACTCCTGTCAGCAGGCCGCTATTCTCAGTGCGGTGGCGGGGACTTGTCGAGTTAACACTTCGTTCGCTCGGCGGTGCTGTCGGTTTTCAAGACGTATGGATACTATGCGCGACATGCAAATACCCTCTGATCACCCGCTACTGCTACGAATCGTCGATGATCTGGCCGCTCACGGTTGGTCACAGCAGAATATTTTCTTGCCGGAAACGCTGACCCTCGAGTTGGCCGCCGAGTGCCGCGAGCGTGCGGCTGAGGGCGAACTGTCGCCAGCGGCGGTGGGACGCGGCTCGACTCAGGAAGTGCGAGAGGGGGTTCGCGGTGACCATATCCAGTGGCTGGAAGCCAGTGAGTCCGCAGCCTGTGACCGTTATCTGGGCTTGATGGAGAGCCTGCGCCAGGCGCTCAATCGCGGATTATTTCTCGGACTGGAAGACTATGAGAGCCATTTTTCGCTCTACCCACCGGGCGCGTTCTACCTCAAGCATGTCGACCGCTTCCGCGACGATGACCGGCGCACGGTCTCTGCGGTGCTTTACCTGAATCAAGGCTGGTTGCCCGAGCACGGTGGCCAGTTGCGCATGTTTCTAAAAGAGGGCGTCGACCATGACGTGCAGCCCAAGGGCGGCTGTCTGGTGGTGTTCCTCTCTGGCGAAATTCCCCATGAGGTGCTGCCGTCGACCCGCGAACGCCTTTCCCTGACGGGCTGGTTTCGGCGACGCGGGGATGATCCGTTCTGACCCGGTTACGGTTTGGACGGCTTGCTCGCATCAATACCGAACCATTTTTCAGACAGCGCGCTCAACCGGCCATCGGCTTTGATTCGCTGCAATGCCCCGTCCAGCACGCCCTGGAATGCTGGATTACCCTTCTGAAACGGGATTGCCAGGACCAAGGGCGGTCCGACGTCATTGCCGGGCTTGACGGGCAGATGGCTGTCACGAATCGCAGAAGGTACTAGCAGGCGATCACTGATCGCGGCGTCGATCTGGTCGTTGGCCAGCGCCTTCAACGGCTGCTGTGCATCCGGGTAGCTGCGCAGGTCGATGCCTTCACGGGTACGCGCCTCTTCGGCGAACTGGCTGCTCTGGGCGACGCCCAGCGAGAGACCTTTAAGGGCGTCCAGAGTGCTCAACGGGCGCTTTTCCTCACTGCGCACAATCAGTTGCGCGTTGGAATAGCTATAGGGCTCGCTGAAATCGACGCGCGCCTTGAGTTCCGGGGTGACCGCAATGTGATTCAGGGCGATGTCGTATTTGTCGCCTTCGACACCTGGCAGCAGGTCGGCCGCGTCGGTAGTGACAAACGAAGCGCGTACGTCCAGCTCATCGGCCAACAGCTGGCCGAGTTCGACTTCGAAGCCCGTCAGTTTGCCGTCCTGCATGAAGCTGAAAGGCGCAAAGTTTGCCTCCATGGCTATGCGTAATTCGCCACGATCATTCACTTCGTCGATCAAGTCGGCATGAGCCAAGGGGCTCAAAAAGACAGATAGAAATAACAGGCTTGGCACAAAATGCATGAACGCTCCTAAGGTAAAAGAAATCACAACCGCTATGCTTTATGGTGTTTAGCTTAGTCGGCCGCAGCTTTGGACACTTAAATGAACCGAAGTTGTTGTTGTAGGTCCGATTTTGTGTAAAAAATTACCTGGAGAAACCATGAAGACCTTATTTTCAAGAACGACTATCGCCGGGTTGTTATTGGGAGGCTCTTTGTTAGGCGCTTCTTTAGTAGCTAACGCTGCCGATGTTCCGCGTACCGCCTCACCTGCGGGGGCCGAGGTGTACATTATTTCACCCAAAGATGGAGCCACTGTCGGCAAGACCTTCAAGGTCCAGTTCGGCCTTAAAGGCATGGGCGTTGCGCCTGCGGGTGTCGATATTCCAGACACCGGCCACCATCACCTGCTGATTGATGTGAAAGATCAGCCCGCGATGGATGCACCCCTGCCAGTGACCGACAACATCAAGCACTTCGGCAAAGGTCAGACCGAAACCGAACTGACCTTGACGCCAGGCAAGCACACCCTGCAATTGCTGGTGGGCGACAAGAGCCACATCCCGCTGAACCCGCCGGTCGAGTCGAAGAAAATCACGGTAAACGTCAAGTAACCTGAACTCGACGCGATAAAAAAGGAGACCCGAAGGTCTCCTTTTTGACATCTGAAAAACCTAGAACAGCACGCGGCTACGGATAGTGCCGTTGATGGTCTGCAGCTTTTCTTGCGCCAGATCGGAGTATTCGGCGTCGACATCGATCACCACGTAACCAACTCTCTCGTTGGTTTGCAGGAACTGACCGGAGATGTTGATACCGTTTTCGGCGAAGACCTTGTTAATCTCGCTCATCACGCCCGGGATGTTCTGGTGGATGTGCAGCAGACGGTGCTTGCCAGGGTGAGCCGGCAACGCCACTTCTGGGAAGTTGACCGAGGACACCGACGTACCGTTGTCGCTGTACTTGACCAGCTTCTCAGCCACTTCCAGACCAATATTGGCCTGAGCTTCGGCTGTCGAACCACCGATGTGCGGGGTCAGGATCACGTTGTCCAGGCCACGCAATGGGCTTTCGAACTCTTCGTTGTTCGAGCGAGGCTCGACCGGGAAGACGTCGATGGCCGCGCCGATCAAGTGTTTATCCTTGATGGCGTCTGCCAGGGCGTCCAGTTCGACCACGGTGCCGCGAGCGGCGTTGATCAGGATGCTGCCCTTTTTCATCGAGCGGATTTCTTTTTCGCCGATCATCCACTGGGTCGCAGCGGTTTCCGGAACGTGCAGGGTGACGATGTCCGCCAGACCCAACAGTTCGTTCAGGCTGGAGACCTGCGTCGAGTTGCCCAGCGGCAGTTTGGTCAGGGTGTCGTAGAAAAACACCTGCATGCCCAGGCCTTCAGCCAGCACCGAAAGCTGAGTGCCGATCGAGCCGTAGCCGACGATGCCCAGTTTCTTGCCGCGAATTTCGAAGGAGTTGGCCGCGCTTTTGATCCAGCCACCACGGTGGCAGGAAGCGTTTTTCTCTGGGATGCCGCGCAGCAACAGGATCGCTTCAGCCAGTACCAGCTCCGCCACCGAACGGGTGTTGGAGTAGGGGGCGTTGAAAACAGCGATGCCGCGTTCGCGGGCAGCATTGAGATCGACCTGATTGGTACCGATGCAGAAACAGCCGACCGCGACCAGTTTCTTGGCGCAATCGAATACTTCTTCAGTCAGTTGGGTGCGGGAACGGATGCCAATGAAGTGTGCATCGGCGATCTTTTCCTTCAGCTCGGCTTCCGGCAGAGAGCCGGTGAGGTACTCAATAGTTGTGTACCCGGCCGCCTTGAGGACGTCCACGGCGGATTGGTGGACGCCTTCGAGAAGAAGGAACTTGATCTTGCTCTTATCGAGAGAAGTCTTGCTCATCTGCGTAAACCTGTGTCCCGGAGAAAATGGCAGGGGTCGCAGATCGGCCATAGGCACGATTAGCGGGGGGCGTATGCTAGCATATGCACCCCGCGAAACACCCATTCCTGGACGTGAAGCGTTCTCAGGATGACCATGAATTGTTCGAGAGTTCCTTCGATGACCCATCCTGCTTTGATAGATGAGCTGAAGACCCTGGTTGAGCCTGGCAAGGTGCTGACCGATGCCGACTCCCTCAACGTTTACGGCAAGGATTGGACCAAGCATTTTGCGCCCGCGCCATTGGCCATTGTGTTTCCCAAAAGCACCGAACAGGTACAGGCCATTGTCCGTTGGGCCAATGAGCGTCGGGTTGCGCTGGTACCGTCCGGGGGACGGACCGGGCTCTCCGCTGCGGCCGTTGCTGCCAATGGCGAAGTGGTCGTTGCGTTCGACTACATGAACCAGGTGTTGGAATTCAATACCACGGACCGCACCGTGGCCTGTCAGCCGGGTGTTATCACCGCACAGCTGCAGACCTTGGCTGAAGAGAACGGCCTGTATTACCCGGTCGACTTCGCTTCCGCCGGCTCCAGCCAGATTGGCGGCAATATCGGCACCAATGCCGGCGGGATCAAGGTCATTCGCTACGGTATGACCCGCAATTGGGTGGCGGGCCTCAAAGTCGTTACCGGCAAAGGCGACCTGCTCGAACTCAATAAAGATTTGATCAAAAACGCCACCGGCTATGACTTGCGTCAGCTGTTCATCGGCGCCGAGGGTACGCTTGGCTTCGTTGTCGAAGCCACCATGCGCCTTGATCGTGCGCCGAAAAACCTGACCGCCATGGTCCTGGGTACCAGTGATTTCGACGCGATCATGCCGGTACTGCATGCGTTCCAGAACAAGCTCGACCTGACCGCTTTCGAATTTTTCTCCGACAAAGCGCTGGCCAAGGTGCTGGCGCGCGGCGATGTTCCGGCACCTTTCGAGTCCGATTGCCCGTTCTACGCGTTGCTGGAATTCGAGGCGATCTCCGAAGACGTGGCCAACGATGCACTGGCAACCTTCGAGCATTGCGTTGAACAGGGCTGGGTACTTGACGGCGTAATGAGCCAGAGCGACCAGCAGTTGCAGAACCTGTGGAAGTTGCGCGAGTACATTTCCGAGACCATCTCACACTGGACTCCGTACAAAAACGACATCTCGGTGACGGTGTCGAAAGTGCCAGCGTTCCTCAAGGAAATCGACGCTATCGTCGGCGAACACTATCCTGATTTCGAAATCGTCTGGTTCGGCCACATTGGCGACGGCAACCTGCACTTGAACATCCTCAAGCCGGACAACCTGAGCAAGGATGAGTTTTTCGCCAAGTGCGCGACAGTCAACAAGTGGGTGTTCGAGACCGTGCAGAAGTACAACGGCTCGATCTCTGCCGAGCATGGCGTGGGCATGACCAAGCGTGACTACCTGACGTACAGTCGTTCGCCGGTAGAGATCGAGTACATGAAAGCGGTTAAAGCGGTGTTCGACCCGAACGGGATCATGAACCCTGGCAAAATTTTCGCTGTTTGATCCGTTGGCCTGAACGGGCCGTATCGTATAGAGAGACCCAGGAGTCGCCCATGAGCTATCAGCACCAGTATGTAGACGGTACGCGGATCCACTTCCCGGTGGGTAAAGTCGTCTGTATCGGCCGTAACTACGCCGAACACGCCAAGGAACTGGATAACCCGGTGCCGACCGAACCGCTGTTGTTTATCAAGCCCGGCAGTTGCGTGGTGGCTTTGGACGGTGGTTTCACTATTCCGGCCGACCGTGGCTCGGTGCACTACGAAGCCGAAATCGTGGTGTTGATCGGCAAACCGTTGACGCGTAACCCGTCGCGTGAAGAAGTGCTGGATGCGATCACCGGTTTTGCGCCTGGCCTCGACCTGACCTTGCGTGACGTTCAGTCCAGGCTCAAGGAAAAGGGCCTGCCTTGGGAGATCGCCAAGTCGTTTGACGGTGCTGCGGTATTGGCGCCCTTCGTCTCGGCTGACGCCTATGAAGACCTGACCGATATCGGCATTCGCCTGACCATCAACGGTGAAGTGCGCCAGGACGGCAACAGCAGCGCGATGCTCAACCCTATCGTGCCGATGATTCAGTACATGGCGTCGAACTTCTCCTTGCAGGCCGGTGACGTGATCATGACCGGAACCCCTGCGGGTGTCGGTCCGCTCAATGTGGGCGATGAAATCGTGCTGGAGCTGACCGGCAAGAGCCGTTTCGAAAGCAGCGTGCGCTAAACCATTCGCAGCGGGACGCGTCCCGCTGCAAATGTAGTCTCAGCGTTTAAGTGTCTTCACGCCTTCAGCCGTACCCAAGAACAGCAAGTCAGCCGAACGCGCAGCGAACAACCCGTTGGTGACCACTCCGACGATGGCGTTGATTTGGGTTTCCAGCTCCACCGGGTTGGTGATGTTCAGGTTGAACACGTCGAGGATGATATTGCCGTTGTCGGTCACCACGCCTTCGCGATACACCGGATCGCCGCCCAGTTTCACTAGCTGACGGGCCACATGGCTGCGGGCCATAGGGATCACTTCGACGGGCAGCGGGAAAGCACCCAGCACGGACACCAGCTTGCTGCCATCGGCGATGCAGATGAAGGTCTGGGCCACGGCCGCAACGATTTTTTCCCGGGTCAACGCAGCGCCGCCGCCTTTGATCAGGTGCAGGTGCTCATCGGCTTCGTCAGCACCGTCGATGTAAAACTCCAAGTCACTGACGGTATTCAGTTCATACACCGGAATGCCGTGGCCCTTGAGGCGCGCTGCAGTGGCTTCGGAACTGGCGACAGCACCGTCGAACGCACCCTTGTGTTTGGCCAGCGCATCAATGAAACAGTTGGCCGTGGAGCCGGTACCCACACCCACAACGCTCTTGTCGTTGAGTTTTGGAAGGATGAAGTCGACAGCGGCTTGGGCCACGGCCTGTTTGAGTTGATCCTGGGTCATGCGTGCTCCACGGTGCCAAAGGTGTGCAAAAGGACGCGCATTATAGCGGCATGGCAGGCGTAAAACCCTGTCATTCGTGTGGGCGTGTATCTGAGTGCTGGGTTAAACTTCGCGACCTCGTCCCCATTCGCCAGTGATGCTTTCCCGATGCTTGAACAGTACGTCAAGAAAATCCTCACCTCGCGCGTCTATGACGTGGCCGTTGAAACCCCCTTGCAGCAGGCTCGCCAGCTGTCCGAGCGCCTTGGCAATCAGGTATTGCTCAAGCGCGAAGACTTGCAGCCGGTGTTCTCGTTCAAGATTCGCGGCGCGTACAACAAGCTGACGCAACTGAGCGAAGCCGAACGGGCCAAGGGCGTGGTCACCGCGTCGGCCGGCAATCACGCGCAGGGGTTGGCGTTGGCGGCCAAGGTATTGGGGGTCAAAGCCACGATCGTCATGCCCAAAACCACCCCCGAGATCAAGGTCGAAGGCGTGCGTTCGCGCGGCGGCAAGGTGGTATTGCACGGCGACTCGTTCCCCGAGGCGCTGGCGTTCTCCCTGAAACTGGTCGAAGAAAAAGGCTACGTCTACGTCCACCCGTATGACGACCCGGACACCATTGCCGGGCAAGGCACCGTGGCGATGGAGATCCTGCGTCAGCATCCGGGTCGTCTGGACGCGATTTTTGTCCCGGTGGGCGGTGGCGGTTTGATCGCGGGCATCGCGGCGTATGTGAAATACCTGCGCCCGGAGATCAAGGTGATCGGCGTCGAGCCTGACGATTCCAACTGCCTGCAAGCGGCCATGGCCGCAGGCGAGCGCGTGGTGCTGAGTCAGGTCGGTCTGTTTGCCGATGGTGTGGCGGTGGCGCAGATTGGCAAGCACACCTTTGATATCTGCAAGGATTACGTCGACGAAGTGATCACCGTCAGCACCGACGAAATCTGCGCGGCGATCAAGGACATCTACGACGACACCCGCTCGATCACTGAGCCTGCCGGTGCATTGGGCGTGGCCGGGATCAAGAAGTACGTCGAGCGGTACGGCGTCAGTGGTCAGACCCTAGTGGCCATCGACTCCGGGGCCAACGTCAACTTCGACCGTCTGCGCCACGTTGCCGAACGCGCCGAGCTGGGCGAAGGCCGCGAAGCGATCATCGCGGTGACCATTCCCGAGAAGCCGGGCAGCTTCAAAGCCTTCTGCAAAGCCATCGGTAAACGCCAGATCACCGAATTCAACTACCGCTATCACACCGATCGCGAAGCGCACATCTTCGTCGGCGTGCAGACCCACCCGGAAAACGACCCGCGCGCCGCGCTGCTCAGCAGCCTGACCGAACAGGGCTTCCCGGTGCTGGACCTGACCCACAACGAACTGGCGAAGCTGCATATTCGGCACATGGTCGGTGGCCATGCGCCAAGGGTCAGCGATGAAGTGGTGTTCCGCTTCGAATTCCCCGAGCGTCCCGGCGCGCTGTTCAACTTCCTGAACAAGCTCGGCGGCCAGTGGAATATCTCGATGTTCCACTACCGCAACCACGGCGCTGCAGATGGCCGCGTTATGGCGGGGCTGGTGGTGCCGGAAGAGGAGCGTCACCTGATCCCTGCGGCACTGGCCGAGATCGGTTATCCATACTGGGATGAAACGGATAACCCGGCGTACAAGCTCTTCCTGGGATAAAACGCTGGGATGAGGGGCGCGCTGCTACGCTGACGACAATGATCTGACAGGGATTCAAAGAATATGGAAACTTTCACCGCCCTAAAAATCGTGCACAGCGTGGCAACGGTGCTGTTTGTACTCAGTGCCCTGGGACTTGCGGGCTGGGTCATTCGCGGCCGTTTTGCGGGCGACGCACTGGTCCAGAACCGTACGTTGCAACTGCCTTGGGTGCTCGTTTGGGCCTTGATGGGCCTATGCCTGCTGACCTTGCCCGTCAGCGGCTGGTGGCTGGTGCATTACGGCGGCTGGCCGCTCAGTCAGACTTGGCTGTTGACCGCAGAAGTGCTGTATCTGTTCGGCAGCCTGAGCTGGTTGTGGCTGCTGGTGAGACTGAACCGCCTGCGCGTACCGGGCGCAACAGGTAACCCGAAACTCACCGTGGTGCTCGCCGTGTTCAGCGGTCTGTGTTTTATCGCGATTGCCGGGTTGATGGGCGCCAAGCCGGTCTGACCGATGACCCGTTAAGGTCCTTCGGACCTTATTCGCAGGCAAGCCTGCTCCCACAGTGTGGGAGCAGGCCTGACCGCGAAGGGTCGCAATGAGGGTCACTTACGCAGCGTAATCACCGGCCAGCCGCGACGTTTGGCTTCGGCGCGCAGTTGTGAGTCGGGGTCGACCGCTACCGGGTTGGCGACTTGCTCCAGCAGTGGCAGATCGTTCATCGAGTCGCTGTAGAAATAGCTGTCGTCCAGGTTCAAGCCGGTTTCCTCAAGCCAGAGGTTCAGGCGCGTCACTTTGCCTTCACGAAAGCAGGGTATATGGATGGTGCGGCCGCTGTAGCGCCCGTCGATGATTTCGCATTCGGTGGCAAGCAGGGTATCCACACCGAGGCGCGTCACTATCGGTGCCGTAACAAATCGGTTGGTGGCGGTGATGATCACCAGTTTGTCGCCTGCTTCACGGTGTTTGGCCAGCAACGCTTCGGCTTTGGGCAGAATGATCGGCTCAATGCAGTCGCGCATGAACTCGCGGTGCCATTGATCCAGCTGAGCCATCTCGGTACGGCCGAGGATTTCCAGGCTGAAGTTCAGGTAATCGTTCAGGTTCAGGGTGCCCGCCAGGTAATCCTGGTAAAACGCGTCGTTGCGCGCCTTGTAGGCGATGGCGTCAAGAATGCCGCGTTCGCATAGGTAATCGCCCCAAGCGTGGTCGCTGTCGCCACCCAGAAGTGTGTTATCAAGGTCGAATAAAGCCAGGCGCATGGAGTTACTCACTGAAATAGCTGAAAAAAGGCCACCAGAATACGGCGTTTTCACAAGAGTGCACATAAGCTGCGCAGCCTCGTTGCTGCTTTCATAATCTTTGTGGAACAATGCGGCAACATGCGTTTACGAGGTTGTTGCCGTGATCGACCCCGATGGTTTTCGCCCTAATGTCGGGATTATTCTGACAAATGATGCTGGCCAGGTCTTATGGGCTCGGCGAATCAACCAAGATGCCTGGCAGTTTCCTCAAGGTGGAATCAACCCTCAGGAGACGCCGGAAGACGCTTTGTACCGCGAATTGAATGAAGAAGTCGGGCTGGAACGGCATGATGTGCAAATTCTCGCCTGCACCCGGGGCTGGTTGCGTTATCGTTTGCCGCAACGTTTGGTCCGTACCCACAGTCAACCGCTGTGCATCGGCCAGAAACAGAAGTGGTTTCTCCTGCGCCTGATCTCCAACGAGCAGCGGGTGCGGATGGATTTGACCGGTAAACCGGAATTTGATGGCTGGCGTTGGGTCAGTTATTGGTATCCGTTGGGCCAGGTGGTGACATTCAAGCGCGAGGTGTATCGACGCGCCCTTAAAGAGCTTGCCCCGCGCCTGCTAGCGCGCGACTGACGACGGAGTTCGACCCCGAGCCATGCTCAATACGCTGCGCAAGATCGTCCAGGAAGTTAACTCCGCCAAGGATCTCAAGGCGGCGTTGGGGATTATTGTGTTACGCGTCAAAGAGGCCATGGGCAGCCAAGTCTGCTCGGTCTATTTGCTCGACCCTGAATCCAACCGCTTCGTGTTGATGGCCACCGAGGGCCTGAACAAGCGCTCTATCGGCAAGGTCAGCATGGCGCCCAACGAAGGCCTGGTTGGCCTCGTGGGCACCCGCGAAGAACCGCTGAACCTCGAAAACGCTGCTGATCACCCGCGTTATCGCTACTTTGCCGAGACGGGCGAAGAGCGCTACGCGTCCTTCCTGGGTGCGCCGATCATCCACCACCGTCGTGTGGTCGGCGTATTGGTCATCCAGCAAAAGGAGCGGCGTCAGTTCGACGAGGGCGAAGAAGCCTTCCTCGTGACCATGAGCGCCCAGTTGGCGGGTGTTATCGCCCACGCTGAGGCCACCGGCTCGATCCGTGGGCTGGGCCGTCAGGGCAAAGGCATTCAGGAAGCCCGATTCGTCGGTGTGCCGGGTTCGCCGGGCGCAGCAGTGGGTACGGCTTTCGTCATGTTGCCGCCGGCTGATCTTGAAGTCGTGCCGGACAAAACCGTCAGCGACATCAAAGCCGAACTGGCCTTGTTCCAGAATGCCCTGGAAGGCGTGCGCGGCGACATGCGCTCGCTGTCGGCCAAGCTTGCCACCCAGTTGCGCCCCGAAGAGCGCGCACTGTTCGACGTTTACCTGATGATGCTCGACGACGCTTCGCTGGGCAGCGAAGTGACCGACGTGATCAAGACCGGGCAGTGGGCACAAGGCGCGTTGCGCCAAGTGGTCAGCGAGCACGTCAAACGTTTCGAATTGATGGACGACGCTTACCTGCGTGAGCGGGCGTCCGACGTCAAAGACCTGGGCCGCCGCCTGTTGGCCTATCTCCAGGAGGCGCGCCAGCAGACGCTGGTCTACCCCGATAACACTATTCTGGTCAGCGAAGAGCTGTCACCGGCCATGCTCGGCGAAGTGCCGGAAGGCAAGCTGGTCGGCTTGATCTCGGTACTCGGTTCCGGCAACTCCCACGTCGCGATTCTGGCTCGGGCCATGGGTATCCCCACGGTCATGGGCGTGGTTGATCTGCCGTACTCCAAGGTCGATGGCATTCAGTTGATCGTCGACGGCTACCACGGCGAAGTCTTCACCAACCCCAGCGAGATCATGCGCAAGCAGTACGCCGAGGTGGTTGAAGAAGAACGGCAACTGTCCCAGGGCCTCGATGCCCTGCGTGAGCTGCCGTGTGTGACCCTGGACGGGCATCGCATGCCATTGTGGGTCAACACCGGCCTGCTGGCCGATGTCGCCCGTGCTCAGCAGCGTGGCGCCGAAGGGGTGGGCCTGTACCGCACCGAAGTGCCGTTCATGATCAATCAGCGCTTCCCGAGCGAAAAAGAACAGCTGGCGATTTATCGCGAACAACTGGCGGCCTTTCATCCGCTGCCAGTCACCATGCGCAGCCTGGACATTGGTGGCGACAAATCGCTCTCGTACTTCCCGATCAAGGAAGACAACCCGTTCCTCGGCTGGCGCGGGATTCGCGTTACCCTCGATCACCCGGAAATCTTCCTGGTGCAGACCCGGGCGATGCTCAAGGCCAGCGAAGGCTTGAACAACCTGAAGATCCTGCTGCCCATGATTTCGGGCACCCATGAGCTGGAAGAGGCGCTGCACCTGATCCACCGCGCCTGGGGTGAAGTGCGCGACGAAGGCACCGACGTGCCGATGCCGCCGATTGGCGTGATGATCGAAATCCCGGCAGCGGTTTACCAGACGCGCGAACTGGCGCGTCAGGTGGACTTCCTGTCAGTGGGCTCCAACGACTTGACTCAATATTTGTTGGCGGTCGACCGCAACAACCCGCGTGTAGCCGACCTGTATGACTACCTGCACCCGGCCGTGCTGCAAGCCCTGCAAAATGTAGTGCGCGATGCCCACGCCGAAGGCAAGCCGGTCAGCATCTGCGGTGAAATGGCTGGCGACCCGGCGGCGGCCGTGCTGTTGATGGCGATGGGCTTCGACAGCCTGTCGATGAACGCCACCAACCTGCCGAAAGTGAAGTGGATGTTGCGTCAGATCAACCTGAGCAAAGCCAAGGAACTGCTGGCGCAGTTGATGACCATCGACAACCCGCAAGTGATCCACAGCTCCCTGCAACTGGCCCTGAAAAACCTGGGCCTGTCGCGGATGATCAACCCGGCGTCGGTGAAAGGGCATTGACCTTTAGCGCCTGACACTCAGCCATCGCGGGCAAGCACAGGGTGTCCCCACGCTCTTACAAGGTGCTGCGGCTTACTGTAGATACCGTCCGCCAGTTTAGGGTCAAACCCAAACCTGCCGGAAGCCCGTGCCGGGCTTATTCGCAGACAAGTCAGCTCCTACCTATCAAAAGCATTGTGCCCACACGGTCTCAGCTTCTGGCCGCTATGCCGTAGGAGCAGACTTGTCTGCGAAAGGCCGGGGTCTTCGGTCGGACCCCGGCCCGATTCGCAGCCTTCGGCAGCGCCTGCAAGGGAGTGACGCCAACGCCCTAAACCCGCAACTCAACCTCACCCAAGTGCCCGCCATAGGGCCCGAAACTGTGCTCGACGAAGTGGCGGCTGCCGTCGGCGTTGACGATCAGCGCGCTGCTGGCGCGGGTGCCGTAGCTGGGGCTGGCGATGAATACGCTCGACAGTAAGCTCTCGGTGGCCAGGCCCACGCCGGTATCGGGCAATTCAGCGAACGGCGCTGTCGCCGGATCTCGCAGCAAGGTCAGAAGCCCCGACGGCTGCGGGTCATCCAGCTGCGCGACCAGGGCGGCCTTGGCCTTCAGCAGTTTCGGCCACGGCGTATCCAGGCTTGCGTTCGACACGCCATAGACGCCTTCTTCCAGGCGTTGCGGGTGCGGATTCACGGCGCTCAGGTAATACAGCGCTTCGGCATTCCCGAGCAACAGATTGAAGCCCGCGTACTCATCGGAGCGGCCCACCACTTCGGCCAGATAGTCCTCCATCGATTGCTCGCCACACAGAAATTGCGCCACCAGCTCGCCTCGAGAGCGACGCCCCAGCGGCTGATTCGGGTTGCGGATATTGGTCAAGGCGGCAAAGCGCCCATCAGCGCCGATACCCAGCCAGGTTCCACCCGCCTCAAGGTCACGTCCGGCATATACGTCGGGTGCCTCTGGCCACTGGGCCAGCGGCACGGTCGGGCGCGCATAAAACTCATCGCGATTGGCGGCGACGATCAATGGCTGGCGATGAGCAGGGCGCCAGGCGAAGACAATCAGGCACATGCGGGACTCCTTTTTTCTTCACTCTACCTTACGGATCAAGCGTACATCACATCGCTCACCGCTAGAGCTGAGTGCCGTGCTTCCGTTACCATGCCTGACTGATTTGAGGGACACCCATGGAATTCCTGCTCTATTTGCTATTGGGCGCCGGCGCCGGCGTGCTGGCGGGGCTGTTTGGTGTGGGTGGCGGGATCATCATCGTTCCGGTGTTGGTCTACAGTTTCACCCTGCAAGGCTTCGATCCGTCGATATTGACCCACCTGGCAGTTGGCACATCGCTGGCAACCATCATTTTTACCTCGATCAACGCGGTGCGCGAGCATCACCGTCTCGGCGCGGTGCGCTGGGCAATTTTTATCTGGATGACCGTGGGTATCCTCGTGGGGGCCGGGTTTGGCGCGCTGACGGCAAAAGCCATCGCCGGCCCGCACCTGCAAAAGATCATTGGCGTGTTCGCCGTGTTGGTGGCCTTGCAGTTATTTGCCGAGTTCAAGCCCAAGGCCAGTCGCGGCGTGCCGGGCAAGGTGGGTCTGACACTCGCGGGCACTGTTCTCGGCTGGGCCTCGGCCATCTTTGGCATCGGTGGCGGCTCGCTGACCGTGCCGTTTCTGGTCTGGCGCAGCGTGCCGATGCGGCAGGCAGTCGCAACCTCGTCGGCCTGTGGCTTCCCGATTGCGGTGGCCAGCGCCTTGAGCTTCATGATCCTGGGCTGGCATGACCCGCGGTTGCCTGCGCACAGCCTGGGGTTCATCTACTTGCCGGCGCTGCTGGGTATCGCCTTGACCAGTATGATTTTTGCGCGCTTCGGCGCCCGACTGGCGCATACACTGTCGCCACGCTTGTTGAAACGAATGTTCGCCGCGCTGCTGCTGTGCGTGGGTATAAGCTTTCTGGTTCAGTAGCTCTAGTGACTAGAGCGTTTTATTTGAGGAGTCGCAATGCTGCCTTACCCGCAGATTGATCCGGTTGCATTGGCCATTGGCCCGCTGAAAATCCATTGGTACGGCTTGATGTACCTGGTTGGTATTGGCGGTGCATGGTTACTCGCTTCACGCCGTCTGAACCGTTTCGACCCGACCTGGACCAAGGAAAAGCTCTCCGATCTGATCTTTTGGCTCGCCATGGGCGTGATTGTCGGCGGCCGACTGGGTTACGTGCTGTTCTACGATTTGAGCGCGTATATCGCCAATCCACTGTTGATTTTCGAAGTCTGGAAAGGCGGTATGGCATTCCACGGCGGGTTTATCGGCGTGATGCTGGCGGCCTGGTGGTTCGGCAAACGCAACGGCAAGTCGTTCTTCGAGTTGATGGATTTTGTCGCGCCGATGGTGCCGATTGGTTTGGGGGCCGGGCGCATTGGCAACTTCATCAACGCCGAGTTATGGGGCAAACCGACCGATGTGCCGTGGGCGATGGTCTTCCCGCCGTTCAGCGATCCGGCGCAGTTGGCGCGTCATCCGTCGCAGCTGTATCAGTTCGCTCTGGAAGGCGTGGCGCTGTTCCTGATTCTCTGGCTGTTCTCGCGTAAACCGCGCCCAACGATGGCCGTTTCGGGGATGTTCGCCCTGTTTTACGGGATTTTCCGTTTTGTCGTCGAGTTCGTTCGCGTGCCGGATGTGCAACTGGGCTATCTGGCCTGGGGCTGGGTCACCATGGGGCAGATCCTTAGCCTGCCGATGATCATCGGTGGTCTGTTGTTGATCTGGCTGGCTTATCACCGCGCTCCCTCGGCCAAAAACGCTGCGGTTTAACACTAAACGCCGGGGATACTGCCCGGCGAGTTCACCGATACAGGTAATTTATGAAGCAATATCTGGATTTAGTCGCCCATGTGATCAAGAACGGGACCTTGCAGGCCAACCGTACCGGAGTGAAGACCATCAGCTTCCCCGGCGCGATGTTGCGTTATGACCTGAAGGAAGGTTTCCCGGCGATCACCACCCGGCGCATGGCCTTCAAATCGGCTGTCGGCGAAATGGTCGGCTTCCTGCGCGGGGTGAATAACGCCGCCGAATTCCGTGCGCTGGGCTGTAAAGTCTGGGACCAGAACGCCAACGAAAACGCGCAGTGGCTGGACAATCCGTTCCGCAAGGGCGAAGACGATCTGGGCGAAATCTACGGTGTGCAGTGGCGTAAATGGCCAGCCTACAAAAGGATTGAGAGCAGCAATCCTGCGGCCATCGAACGGGCAATCAGTCAGGGTTATCAGCAGATCGCTCAGTCCGAAGAAGACGGCCAGGCCTACGTCGTGTTGTACAAGGCCATCGACCAGATTCGCCAGTGCGTCGACACCATCATCAAAGACCCTGGCAGCCGCCGGATTTTGTTCCACGGCTGGAACTGCGCTCAGCTCGATGAAATGGCGCTGCCGCCGTGCCACCTGCTCTACCAGTTCCACCCGAACCAGGAGACTCGCGAGATCTCCCTGACGCTGTACATACGCTCCAACGATCTCGGACTGGGCACGCCGTTCAACCTGACCGAAGGCGCGGCGTTGCTGTCGTTGATTGGTCGCTTGACCGGTTACACGCCGCGCTGGTTCACCTATTTCATCGGTGATGCCCACGTCTATGAAAACCATCTGGACATGCTCAACGAACAGCTCAAGCGCGAGCCATTCCCGGCACCGCAATTGGTGATCTCCGAGCGTGTGCCCGCGTTCGCCCAGACCGGTGTGTATCAGCCTGAGTGGCTGGAGCTGATCGAACCAGGCGATTTTACGCTGGAAGGGTACGAGCACCATCCGGCGATGACGGCACCGATGGCGGTGTGATGCGTTGTGGCTGATCGCTCTCACAGGACTTTCGAGATCTTTGTGGGAGCGAATGCATTGGCAAATGTCTCGACGCGGTGTGTCTTGATGCAACGCGATCAATGCCCGTGGCTTCTTCCCACATGAGAGTGTTCACTCTCTGCCGCCACAACCCCTCCGCTGGCTTCCAGCTGCTGCAAGATCCCGCAATGCTCCAGGGTGCCATCGATGCAGCGCTGACGCAGCTCCAGTAGCTGTGCCTGCAACGCTTGCAGGCTCGCCACCCGGGCGTTGACATGCTGGATGTGCTCGTCGATCAGCGCATTGACGTTCTCGCACTGGTCTTGCGGGCTGTCGCGCAGGCTTAGCAGGCTGCGAATTTCTTCGAGGGTCATGTCCAGGCTGCGACAGTTGCGGATGAACGTCAGCCGTTCGACATGCGCCTGGGTGTAGAGCCGATAGTTGCCATCGCTGCGTGCGGGCGGCGGCAGCAGGCCTTCGCGTTCGTAATAGCGGATGGTTTCTACCTG
Organism: Pseudomonas sp. 5C2; assembly: GCF_034314155.1. Lineage (NCBI taxonomy): Bacteria > Pseudomonadati > Pseudomonadota > Gammaproteobacteria > Pseudomonadales > Pseudomonadaceae > Pseudomonas > Pseudomonas sp. 5C2. The sequence continues at coordinate 1,432,770 of NZ_JAVIWH010000003.1, forward strand.
GCAATCCGTCAGTTTTGCCAGCTCGCCAATCTTCATGGGGATTAATCTCGTTTACGCGCTTGACCCTATAGTGGCTACAGGGTGTTCACTTGGCAACAAGCACCTTCAAGGACTCGATGATGAGCCGCTCTGAACATCCGCATTCCGAACACGACCATTCTGAACATCACCACGCCAAGCCCCATGCGGCGGCTGATCATGCGCACACCTGCTGTTCGTCAGCCGCCACACCTGCGGTCGTCCAGTTCAACGAATCCGCTTCGTCCTCGGCGCAGTTCAGCAGCTTTCGTATCGAGCAAATGGATTGTCCTACCGAGCAGACGCTGATCCAGAACAAGCTGGGCAAGCTGGCGGGGGTGCACAAGCTCGAGTTCAATTTGATCAATCGCCTGCTGGGCGTCTGGCACGAGTTGCCGTCTACCGATCCAATCTGCGAAGCGATCAGCTCGCTGGGCATGCACGCCGAGCCCGTTGAGAAGGGTGCCAGTGCCGATGCGACTGCTCCTGCGCCGGTGAAAAAACCGTGGTGGCCGCTGGCGTTGTCGGGCGTGGCCGCGTTGGCGTCTGAAGTGATCCATTTTGCCCAGTTGGCACCCAACTGGGTGGTAGCGCTGGTGGCGTTGGTCGCGATTGTGAGTGGTGGCCTGAGCACCTACAAAAGGGGCTGGATTGCCCTGAAAAACTTCAACCTGAACATTAATGCGTTGATGAGCATCGCCGTGACCGGTGCGTTGTTGATTGGTCAATGGCCGGAAGCGGCCATGGTGATGTTCCTGTTCACCGTGGCTGAGTTGATCGAAGCCAAGTCTCTGGATCGGGCGCGTAACGCCATCGGTGGCTTGATGCAGCTGACCCCCGAGTCGGCCACCGTGCAGCAGGCCGACGGTACATGGCTCAAGCAAGAGGTGAAAACCGTCGAGTTGGGTGCGCTGTTGCGCGTGCGGCCGGGCGAGCGAATCGGGCTGGACGGTGAAGTGGTCTCGGGTAACTCGACCATCGACCAGGCACCGATCACCGGAGAAAGCCTGCCGGTAGAAAAAGCCGCTGGGGACAAAGTCTTCGCGGGCACCATCAATCAGGCGGGCTCGCTGGAATATCGGGTGACTGCAGCGGCGAATCACTCAACGCTGGCGCGGATCATTCATGCAGTCGAAGCGGCTCAAAGTGCGCGTGCGCCGACTCAACGGTTTGTCGACAGCTTCTCTAGAATCTACACCCCGGCGGTCTTCCTGCTGGCCTTGGCTGTGGCGCTGATCCCTCCGCTATTGATGGGCGCTATCTGGTTCGACTGGATCTACCGTGCGCTGGTGCTGTTGGTGGTCGCTTGCCCCTGTGCGCTGGTGATTTCCACCCCGGTGACCATCGTCAGCGGGCTGGCGGCAGCCGCGCGCAAGGGCATTCTGGTCAAGGGCGGGGTGTACCTGGAAAACGGGCACAGGCTCGACTATCTGGCGCTGGATAAAACCGGGACCATTACCCACGGCAAGCCCGTGCAGACTGATTACCTGGCGTTAGGCCCCGATGCCCCGGGGATCAGCGACATCACGCGGAGCATCGCTGCCAGTCTGGCCAGCCGCTCCGATCACCCTGTGTCGCAGGCCATTGCCAAAGCCTCGGCTGAGCAGTCATTGACCCTGCATGAGGTCCAGGCGTTCGAAGCCCTGGCCGGTCGTGGTGTGCGCGGTGAGGTGGGTGGTCAGCTTTATCACTTGGGCAATCACCGGTTGGTAGAAGAACTTGGCCTGTGTTCGCCGGAGTTGGAGCTAAAGCTCGACGCAATGGAGCGCCAGGGGAAATCCGTGGTGCTGCTGTGTGATTCCCTCGGCCCGATAGCACTGTTCGCGGTTGCCGATACGGTCAAGGAAAGCAGCCGTGAGGCGATTCGCGAATTGCACGCGCTGGGCATCAAAACCATGATGCTGACCGGCGACAATCCGCATACCGCGAAGGCGATTGCTGATGTGGTCGGTATCGATCAGGCGCAGGGCAACCTGTTGCCAGCAGACAAACTGCAGGCCATCGAAGCGCTTTATGCGCGGGGTCATCGCGTGGGCATGGTCGGAGACGGCATCAACGATGCGCCAGCCCTGGCTCGCGCCGAGATTGGTTTCGCGATGGCGGCGGCGGGGACTGACACTGCAATCGAAACCGCCGATGTCGCCTTGATGGACGATGATCTGCGCAAGATTCCGGCCTTTATTCGCCTGTCACGTCAGACGTCGGCGATTCTCAAGCAGAATATTATTCTCGCTTTGGTGATCAAGGCGGTGTTCCTGATCGTCACCTTCGCCGGCATGGCAACCATGTGGATGGCCGTGTTTGCCGACATGGGCGTCAGCCTGCTGGTGGTGTTCAACGGGTTGCGGTTGCTCAGGAAATAGCGGTCGCCTGACATGATGCTTTCGCGATGTCAGCCTGGATAGCGCTTCTGTCCCCAGTCGATCAGCGTTTGCAGCAGGTTTTGCAGCACCTCTTGTGTGGGCTCGGCCAGGTCTGGGCGATACTTGAAGGGTTCGAACTCTTCCATGTAGGTGTTTTGCACCAGTTCCAGCTGCACGGCATGGATGTTGTTGGCAGGGTCACCGTAATGGCGGGTGATGTGGCCGCCCTTGAAGCGTCCGTTGAGGACATGGGTGTAATCGGTGGCTGATGCGCAGGTCGCTTCCAGCTCGCGGGCCAGTGTTGTGTCGCAGCTGGCGCCGTTGAACGTACCGAGGTTGAAGTCCGGCAGGCGGCCTTCGAACAGGTGCGCAATCTCGCCCCGAATGGAATGCGCATCGAACAGCAGCGCATAGCCGAATTCGTCACGCAGCCGCGCCAGTTCGTGCTGCAACCTTTGGTGATACGGGGTCCAAATCAGCGCAAGGTAGCGGGCGCGCTCTTCAGCGCTGGGTGCCAGGCCTTCGCGGAACAGCGGCGAGCCGTCAAACAGCGTCGCCGGGAACAGCCCTGTGGTCGCGCCGGCATACAACGGCTTGTCATCGGCCGGGCGATTGAGGTCGATGACGAAACGCGAATACTCGGCCGCCAGGGTGCTGGCGCCGAGTTCGCCGGCGAAATCATACAGCTGCGGGATGTGCCAGTCGGTGTCTGGCAGGCTTTGCGCTGCGTCCACCAGGCCCGCTTCGACCGCCGGGGTCAGGCGCAATCCAGCATGGGGCATGCTGACCAGCAAGGGCAGCCGGCCACGTTTGAAATCCAGAACCTTATTCACACCTACCTCCTGAGTATCACACCAGTGATTCGGCGCCGTGACGCACGATCCGCTTGTCCAGATCGCCGCCCAGCCAGTAAGCCAGGTCCGCTGGCCGTTCAATCTTCCACGCCACGAAGTCGGCGATTTTGCCCACTTCCAGCGAACCATGGGTATCGCCCAGCCCCAGCGCTTTGGCGGCGTTGAGGGTGACGCCCGCCAGGGCCTCTTCCGGGGTCATGCGGAACAGCGTACACGCCATGTTCAGCATCAAGCGCAACGACAGGGCCGGCGAAGTGCCGGGGTTCAGGTCGGTGGCTATCGCGATGTTGACCCCGTATTTACGCAGCGCGTCCATGGGTGGCAATCGGGTTTCCCGAAGAAAGTAGAAGGCTCCCGGCAGCAGCACTGCGACGGTGCCAGACGCGGCCATGGCGATGGCATCGTCTTCGGTCATGAACTCCAGATGATCCGCCGACAACGCGTGATAGCGCGCCGCGAGGCTGGAGCCGCCCAGGGATGACAGCTGCTCGGCGTGCAGTTTCACCGGCAGGCCCAATTGAGCCGCAGTGATAAACACCTGCTCAACCTGCGCGGGCGAGAACGCCAGGTATTCGCAGAACGCATCCACCGCGTCCACCAGACCTTCCGCCGCCAGTGCCGGGAGCATCTCGTGGCAGATATGGTCGATGTAGTCGTCGGCGCGGTTGGCGTATTCCGGCGGCAAGGCGTGGGCGGCCAGGCACGTACTGCGTACCGTGACCGGGAGCACTGCACCCAGCCGACGGATCACCCGCAGAATTTTGCGCTCACTGGCCAGGTCCAGGCCGTAGCCGGATTTGATTTCCACCGTGGTCACACCGTCGCGGAGCAAGCGCTTGAGACGCTGCTCTGCACTGGCGAAGAGTTGATCTTCGCTGGCGGCGCGGGTGGCGCGTACGGTACTGGCGATGCCGCCACCGGCCGCCGCGATCTCTGCGTAGCTCACGCCTTGCAAGCGCTGCTCGAATTCGCCGCTGCGGTTACCGCCAAAAACCGTGTGCGTGTGACAGTCGATCAGGCCTGGCGTGACCCAGGCACCGCCCAGGTCGACGACGTTGGTATGGTCGTACGCGGGTTGTTCAGCCTGCGGGCCGATCCACTCGATGTGCTCGCCTGACGTCACGATCGCGGCATCCTCGATGATCGAGTACTTACCTTGCGCCATGGTCGCAACGTGACAGTGTTGCCAGAGCGTTTTCATCTGCGGCCTCCGAGGTCAGTGAGGTGAGAAAAGAGAAGGTTCAGACACTAATCGCGCCTTTGGTGTGCCCGGTTTGACCCAGATCCGGTAGGCAATCACCAGCAGCACGATCCATATCGCACCGACGATCAGTGCCGCCCGGCTGTCCGGGAAATAACCCAGCACGCCAAATATGAACAGCATGAACATGATCGCCGCCGCCGGGGCATAGGGCCAGAACGGCACCGGGAATTTCAGTTGCGCGACCTCTTTGCTGTCCATTGAACGACGCATGGCGACCTGCGTAAACAGGATCATCAGCCAGACCCAGACCGTGGCGAACGTCGCGATGGACGCTATCACGAGGAACACGTTTTCCGGGATCACATAGTTGAGAACCACGCCGCCAAGCAGGGATGCACCCATGACCAGCACGCTCATCCATGGCACACCCTGGCGCGACAGTCGGGCAAAGCTTTTCGGCGCCTGGCCTTGCTCGGCGAGGCCATACATCATGCGTCCGGCACCGAAAATGTCGCTGTTGATCGCCGATACCGCAGCTGAAATCACCACGATATTGAGAATGGTCGCGGCCGAGGAAATGCCCAGTTTGTCGAAAATCTGCACGAATGGACTGCCTTGGGTGCCGATCTGTGGCCAAGGGTAGATCGACATCAGCACGAACAACGTCAGCACGTAGAACAACAGAATGCGCAATGGCACGGCATTGATCGCACGGGGGATCACGTGCTGTGGGTCTTTGGCTTCACCGGCCGTGATGCCGATGATTTCGATGCCGCCGAAGGCGAACATCACCACCGCGAACGAAGCGATCAGGCCGCCGATCCCGTTGGGCATGAAGCCGCCATGGGCCCAGAGATTACTGATGCCTGCGACCGTTTCAGGAGTAGAAACGCCGGACGAGCTGATGCCAAACAGCATGATGCCCAGGCCGCCGAGGATCATTGCGACGATGGCGCTGACCTTGAGCAGGGACAGCCAGAACTCTGTTTCACCGAAGACTTTGACGCTGCACAGATTGAGCGCGCCGATCAGGAATACGATGCTCAGCACCCAGATCCAGCGCGGCACATCGGGAAACCAGAACCCCATATAAATACCGAATGCGGTCACGTCGGCGAGGCAGACGATGATCATTTCAAAGGCGTAGGTCCAGCCCAGGACAAAGCCTGCCATGGGCCCGAGATACGTGCTGGCGTATTGGCCGAACGAGCCAGACACAGGGTTATGCACGGCCATTTCGCCAAGGGCACGCATGACCATGAACACCGCTGCGCCACCGATCAGATAGGCCAGCAACACGGCCGGCCCCGCCATCTGGATCGCCGACGCGGAACCGTAGAACAAGCCGGTGCCGATAGCTGAGCCAAGGGCCATGAATCGAATGTGCCGAGCGGGGAGTCCACGCTTCAGGCCGGTTGGGTGTGGCTTCATATCGCATCCCTTATTTTTGTTGTATGGCGAGAAGTGCTGCGAATCCTGGCCTCCGGGTTCGCAGCACTTCTCCCATAACGAACCGGTCCAGGTTCGGCAGTGATTTACAGGCTTGGCAACAGATTGGCGGGCACCAGCGTGTTCAAGCAGTTGGATGCCAGCAATTGGCAGGCGGCTTCGATGTCCGGTGCGAAGAAACGGTCCTTATCGTAGAACGGCACTTTGCTGCGCAGAGCGGCGCGGGCTTGTTCGAGTTTTGGCGAGGTTTTCAAGCCATCGCGGAAATCCAGACCCTGACAGGCCGCCAGCCATTCTACGGCGAGAATGCCCCGAACGTTCTCAGCCATTTCCCACAGACGCTTGCCGGCAGCAGGAGCCATGGACACATGGTCTTCCTGGTTGGCAGAGGTCGGGATGCTGTCGACGCTGTGCGGGTGGGCCAACGCCTTGTTCTCGCTGGCCAACGCGGCTGCAGTCACTTGCGCGATCATGAAACCGGAGTTCACGCCGCCATTGGCCACCAGGAACGGTGGCAATTGCGACATGTGCTTGTCCATCATCAACGAGATGCGACGCTCGCTGAGGGCACCGATTTCCGCCAGGGCGAGGGCCAGGTTATCCGCCGCCATGGCGACCGGTTCAGCGTGGAAGTTACCGCCCGAGATCACTTCGCCTTCAGCGGCGAACACCAGCGGGTTGTCGGAAACGGCATTGGATTCGACGGCCAGCACTTCAGCGGCCTGACGCAGCTGGGTCAGGCATGCGCCCATGACTTGTGGCTGGCAGCGCAGCGAGTACGGGTCTTGAACCTTGTCGCAGTCGATGTGGGAGTTAGAGATCTGGCTGCTTTCACCCAGCAGGTCGCGGTAGCAGGCAGCGGCGTCGATTTGTCCGCGTTGACCGCGAGCGGTATGAATCCGGGCATCGAACGGTGCGCGCGAACCCAGCACGGCTTCGACCGTCAGCGAGCCACAGGACAGCGCGGCGGCGAACAGGTCTTCGCCTTCGAACAGGCCGCGCAGGGCAAACGCAGTGGAGACCTGAGTGCCGTTGAGCAGCGCCAGGCCTTCCTTGGCCGCCAGGGTCAGGGGTTTCAGACCAGCAATGGCCAGGGCGTCAGTCGCTTGCAGCCATTCGCCTTTGTGACGGGCTTTGCCTTCGCCGAGCAATACCAGGGACATGTGCGCCAATGGCGCGAGGTCACCGGACGCGCCGACCGAGCCTTTGAGCGGAATGTGAGGGTAAACCTCGGCATTGATCAGCGCGATCAAGGCGTCGATCACCTGACGGCGAATACCCGAAAAACCACGGCTCAGGCTGTTGACCTTGAGCACCATGATCAGGCGCACCAGTTCATCGCTGATCGGCTGACCGATCCCGGCTGCGTGGGACAGCACCAGCGAGCGCTGGAGGTTTTCCAAGTCTTCGCTGGCAATGCGCGTCGATGCCAAAAGACCGAACCCCGTGTTGATACCGTAGGCGGTACGGTTCTCGGCGAGAATCTGCTCGACGCAGGCCACGCTGTTTTCAATTTGTTGCGAGGCACTTTCATGCAGGCGAAGGGTTACCGGGTGGTGGTAAATCGCTCGCAATTGCGCCAGGGACAGTTGGCCGGGGGTCAGGTTTAACTCAGTCACATTCATACTCCCTTGTGGGTGTTGATTAATGCCGGCTGCTTGAAGCCAACGCTTGTCGGCTGGGCCTTGTGGGCGTGTGCATCGGCTATCTTGGAAAGGCGGTGTTCACAATAAGTTCGCGAACATCGGCTGTAGGTATTCATTGTTCTTGAGGATCGCCGCGCTTCAGTTTTCACGGTCTCTCCCACTAACGAGTGCATTGGCGACCGTCAGTTCAGTGCGGCCTGGGATCGCAAATCCGATGGCATTCCTTCGGTCGTGTCGTTGTCTACCGGCAAAATCAGGCGATCTGGAATTGCGCTGTGCCATTTTTTGGCGATCAGGTAGTACGCGACGGCAGGCACCACCAGACCAATGATCCAGGATATATCGGTATCGCCCAGGGGCTCGACCAAGGGGCCGGTGTAGAAGTGGGTGGAAATGAACGGCATTTGAATCAATACGCCCAAGACATAGACGCTGATACCGATCCAGTTCCAGCGACCATAGCGGCCATCCGGGTTCGACAGCGCCGGGATGTCGTAGCGCTCTTTGGTAACGCAGTAGAAGTCCACCAGGTTGATCGCGCTCCATGGCGTGAAAAACGCCAGCAGGAACAGGATAAACGCCGAAAAGTCCTTGAGGAACGAGTCCTTGCCCAGCAAGGCCAGCAACGTTGCTACGCCGACCATGGCGAAGATGTACGTCAGTCGCAGACCACTGGAGATATGCCGGTTGCCACGAAAGCCACTGACGATGGTTGCGATCGACATGAAGCTGCCGTAGGCGTTGAGGGTCGTGATGGTGACTTTGCCGAATGCCACGCTAAAATACAGCAGGGCTGCGACAACGCCAGTGCCGCCGAGGCTGACGATGAACGACACCTCGTGGTGGGCGAATTGCTTACCCGCCAATGCGGCTGCGAACACACCGAACACCATCGATGCTTGTGCACCAATGATCGAACCCAGGCCGACTGCCCAGAACGTTTTGACTGCCGATATGCTGCGCGGCAAGTACCTTGAGTAGTCCGCCACGTACGGGCCGAACGCGATCTGCCAGGAGGCCGACAGCGAAATCGCCAACAGAAAGCTGCTCAATGAGAAGTGCTTGTTGCCCAGCAGCGCGCCAACATCATTGCCTTCCAGCAAGGCGCCAAACAGGTAGATGAACGCGATCACCCCAATCACGCTCGCCACGCGGCCAATCGCGTGAATGGCCCGGTAACCGAAGATGGTCGCCACCACGATCAACCCCGCGAAGATAACGATGCCTTGCCAGTCCTGCACATGAAGCAACTGCGCCAGCGCCTGTCCCGCCAGTAACGAACCACTGGCCGAGAAACCGATGTACATCAGGCACACCAACACCAGCGGGATCACCGCGCCATATACGCCGAACTGCACGCGGCTGGAGATCATTTGTGGCAAGCCCAGTTTCGGACCTTGCGCCGCGTGCAACGCCATAACCCCGCCGCCCAGCAGTTGCCCGACCAGCAAGCCAATCAACGACCAGAACACATCACCGCCCAGCACCACGGCCAATGCCCCGGTGACAATCGCAGTGATTTGCAGGTTGGCACCCAACCACAGCGTAAATTGACTGAACAGACGACCATGTCTTTCCCCGTCGGGGATGTAATCGATCGAACGCCTTTCGATCATTGATTTGTTTGCAACACGATCATTTGGAACAGCCATGCGACCACCTTCTATGGGGGAATGCGAAGAACTCTGTAGGAGCCGGCTTGCCTGCGAATGGGGCGGCTCGGTGTATCAGGCCAGACGCCTTCGCAGCTGGACGCTTAGTTGCACGCCTGCCCCCACAGGTTTATGCGATCAGCGGTTAACCATTGGCAGGTTCAGGCCCTGTTCTTTGGCACAGTCGATAGCGATCTGATAGCCCGCATCCGCGTGGCGCATGACGCCGGTGGCCGGGTCGTTGTGCAGTACGCGGGCGATGCGTTCGGCTGCTTCATCGGTGCCGTCGCAAACAATCACCATGCCCGAATGCTGAGAGAAGCCCATGCCGACGCCGCCGCCGTGGTGCAAGGACACCCAGGTCGCGCCGCTGGCGGTGTTGAGCAAGGCATTGAGCAATGGCCAGTCAGACACGGCATCGGAGCCATCCTGCATGGATTCGGTTTCACGGTTCGGGCTGGCGACCGAGCCTGAGTCCAGGTGGTCACGGCCAATAACGATCGGTGCCGATAGCTCGCCGCTGCGGACCATTTCGTTGAACGCCAGACCAAGCTTGGCGCGCTGGCCCAGCCCGACCCAGCAGATACGTGCCGGCAGACCCTGGAAGGCGATGCGCTCACGGGCCATTTCCAGCCAGTTGTGCAGGTGGGCATCGTCCGGGATCAGTTCCTTGACCTTGGCGTCAGTCTTGTAGATGTCTTGCGGATCGCCCGACAGCGCAGCCCAACGGAACGGACCGATGCCACGGCAGAACAGCGGACGGATATAGGCCGGTACGAAACCTGGGAAGTCGAATGCGTTTTCTACGCCTTCTTCTTGAGCCATCTGACGGATGTTGTTGCCGTAATCGAAGGTCGGCACGCCCATTTTCTGGAAGTCCAGCATGGCGTTGACGTGAACGGCCATGGATTGCTTGGCAGCCTTCACGACGGCCGCTGGCTCGGTCTTGGCGCGAGCGCGGTATTCGTCCCAGGTCCAGCCTATTGGAAGGTAGCCGTTGAGTGGATCGTGGGCGCTGGTCTGGTCAGTGACCATGTCGGGACGCACACCGCGACGGACCATTTCCGGGAGGATTTCAGCGGCGTTACCGCACAGGGCGATGGAGATCGCCTTGCCTTCGGCGGTGTATTTGGCGATGCGTGCCAGTGCGTCGTCGAGGTCAGTAGCCTGCTCGTCGACGTAGCGGGTTTTGAGGCGAAAATCGATGCTGATCTGCTGGCATTCGATGTTCAGCGAGCAGGCACCAGCCAGCGTCGCTGCCAGTGGTTGAGCGCCACCCATGCCGCCCAGCCCTGCAGTCAGTACCCAGCGACCTGTCAGGTTGTCGTTGTAGTGCTGGCGACCGGCTTCGACGAAGGTTTCATAGGTGCCTTGAACGATGCCTTGGCTGCCGATGTAGATCCAGCTGCCGGCGGTCATCTGGCCGTACATGGCCAGGCCCTTGGCATCCAGTTCATTGAAGTGTTCCCAGCTGGCCCAGTGCGGCACCAGGTTGGAGTTGGCGATCAGGACGCGTGGGGCGTTGCTGTGGGTCTTGAACACGCCGACCGGTTTGCCGGATTGAATCAGCAGGGTTTCGTCGTCATTCAGGTTGGTCAGGCTTTCGACGATCTTGTCGTAGCACTCCCAGTTGCGCGCGGCGCGACCGATGCCACCGTAAACCACCAGTTCTTTCGGGTTTTCGGCGACTTCGGGGTCGAGGTTGTTCATCAACATCCGCAGCGGTGCTTCGGTCATCCAGCTTTTAGCCGTCAGTTTGGTGCCACGGGCAGCGCGGACTTCGACGTCACGGTGCTTGGTCCAGGTTTCCGGGGTCCAGTGTTGGGTATTCTCAGTCACGAAAAAACTCCTCAGCGATCAATCCAAACCAGCCCAGGCAGTGGGCAAGCCGGCCTGTGTCGAGCATCTCGAAACAGACGAAACAGGTTTAGCAAGTAAATGGGGCAAGGCATGTGCATCGGGGTTGGGGTGGTTACCGGCTCTCTCTTACGCACACATCTTTACTTGTACATACAAGCATATGCAATCGGAAGACCAACTCGCTTTGCGGGTCGGCAATAAATCTTTAAACCCGCTGTGAGCCTCGAAATAGAAGGGCTGGGCGGATACCAAAAAAGATGAGATTTTTTTGGTCAGGACGTGGGCCTGTTGTGACGAGGTAGTTTTGCGCGGTATTGGGGCGTTTGGTAACAGTTTGCGAGAGGAGGGTGCGCGAGGAGAAACGGTTTGGAGAGAGGGGCTCTACAGGTCAGTCGTAGCGTTTGCACCGTGTTCTCGCCGCTGCGTTGCAATGGAGGACCTTGTGTCCTCCATTGCAACGCAGCGGCGATGACTAATCGTAGTGACTGGCGGTGTTTTTCACGTCAGCCAGCTCTGGGTGGGCGACCAGTTTGTCGATGTGCAGTTCGTCGTTGTTCAGCCAGGTTTCGGTGAGTACCCGGTAGTGCTCCATGTCTCTGCAGCGCATGCGCAAGCTGTAGTCGAACGGACCGCTGATGAGTTGGCATTCGAACACATGCGAGCATGCTTTGACGCACGCTTCGAAGGCTTTCTGGGCGGCCCGCCCGCTCTGATTGGACAGGGCAACCAGCACCAGCAGTGACAGGCCCGGCGAAACGGCTTTGACATCGATGATGGCGCTATAGCCACGAATCACACCGCGCCTTTCAAGCTTGCGTACCCGTTCCAGACAAGGCCTGGGGGTCAGATGAACCAGCGATGAAAGCTTCTCGTAGGTGATCCGTCCGTTATGCCGCAAGACGTCGAGAATGGCTTCATCGATGCGATCCAGGGGGGCTGTGCCAGGAGGTTCGTTATCCTTCGTAACCATTGGTTTTTTCACTTCAATCGGCTGGACAGAAACTGCGTAAGTCGTTCGCTGTTCGGGTGACCATCACTATGGTACGACCTTCCTCAGCCAGCGTCTGTATGACCTGAGGACCTCGCCTACACGCCGCTGTGTGGTAGGAGGGCAAGGATCAGGCGCGTTTTTTTGGGCTATCAGTGTAGGCAGATGAATTTCGGCGAGCATGCAGCGAGCGCTGCCGCCACCAATGCTTTCGATATGGTCGATGTTCACCACCACTGGCTGGGTGTGTCGTTCGATGTGCTGTTGCTGGGCGGGTTCGAGCGATCGCCAGGCACTGCGGGACATTACCAGCAACGCTTGACCGTTCTTGTCGTGCAGTTCAAGCATGTTGCCGGCGAAGGACTCCAACTGATCCCAGTTCAACGTGAGGATCTCTTTGCCGGTGTCATGCAGGGAGTTTTGCAGCGCTGTGCGTTCTTTGAGGTTGGGCAGTGCTTGCAGGCAGACCACCGAAAGGTGGCGGCCGACACTCATCATCACGTTGCTGTGATAGATAGGTGATTGATGGCGGTCGACGGCATGGAACAGGCACAACGTGTAGTTCAGGCGCTCGGCAAATTGGCGCAGGGCATCCGCGTGTGTTCGTCCAGAATGGCAGGCATAGCTAATTCGATGTTCGCGATCAAGCACCATGCTGCCGGTGCCCTCAAGGAAAATGTTCTGCTGCTCCAGCGGGCTGAAGTCGATGGTTTCGCGAATGGCGTAATGCTGGTCGAGTGCTTTCAATACCCCTTTTTGCCGCTCCAGACGTCGATTCTGGCCTTCCATGGGGTAGAGCACGAGACTGCCGTCGGCATGGCTACTCCACCAGTTGTTCGGGAAGATCGAATCCGGAGTATGCGGCGCTGGCGTGTCTTGCACCACCAGCACGTCGACACCGTATTGACGCAAGGTCTCGACATAACCGTTGAACTCTTCCAGCGCTTTATGCTGTGCCTGTTCAGGGTCGCGCGGCGCCCGCTGAAAGCGGTTGTTGATGGCGGTGTCCGGGTTGAAGGCGAACCGCGCCGGGCGGATCATCAAGACGCTGTTGGTGGTTTGCATGGAGCGCGCATCCAAGGGTTGGTTATGCGTCCATCTTGTGCCCGACATCGTTGTAATTCTTGCTGACCTGGCTGGGTTGCCCAGCGGGGATGGCCGAAAAAGGCGGCGCTACAGCCGATTCGGCTGCTAGGGGGAGGGCGACATGAGTCGCGTCGGCCCTTTCGTGAAGAAGGCAACGCCGTTTCGAATCAGATCGCAGTCAGTTCAATCAAACAGCACGAACCGCTGACGGAGATTTCCAGCAGTTCACGGTTACCGTTCAGTTGCAGGCAGTCATGTTTGCCGAGCGTTTCGGTGGTGGTCCCTACGCTGACCCTCAAGCCCTCAGCCACGCTGAAGACCAGCACGGTGCCTGCCGAGGTAAAAAACCGCTGCTTGCTGTCGATCCATTGCAAGCGAGCGGTGTAACGATCCGGCGCATAGATCAGGTTGAAATCACGAATGGCGCCACCGAGCAGCGTGCAGGCCACCTGGCTTTCGCCGCTGAAAGCGAAGGGGTCCAATGGCAGCAGGGGCCGAGTCGTTTGACCGTCCACGTGCAGAGTCATGCCCGCGCCTTGGAGCACGGTAATGATTCGCTGATAGCCGGCGAAGGTAGAGAAACCGCCCGACTCGGCGATGTCGGCAATCGACAGGCGCCAGCCGAAGCCGTCGAGGCCAACACCCGCATCGCGAGTGATTTCCTCCGTACTGCCCCCGCCATTTTTCCACGGCATGCGCGGGTAGCTGGCTGCGCGCAAAACAGTGAGCTGACTCATTTGCTGAAACGTCCTTCCAGTCGATGCCTGGAGCCTGGGTGGATAAGGCGCGCGGCTGTCACTGGCTGGCGCCCGGACCAGGTCCGGCGGCGAATCAGCAGGCAGGGCTCGCCAGGTTCTATTTGCAGCAGTTTGCATTCCAGCGGTTCGGCCAGAATCGCTTCGACCACGTGCTCGCCCTCGGTCAGCGGTGCGACTTGCGACAGGTAGGCGTAGGGCGTTTGCAGGGTGAAGTCCTGCTTGAGGTAGTCGGGCGCGACCAGAGCGTTGACGAAGCGGTCTTCGATTTGCACGGGAATATCGTTTTCGAAGTGCACGATCAGCGAATGAAACACCCGCTGACCTTCACGCATGTCCAGTGCCAGGGCGCGCTCGGAGCCTGCGGCCTCTTCATTGAGGATGATGACCTTGCAGGTGTGACGATGGCCTCGCGAGGCGATCTCATCGGCAATGTTGTGCACTTCGAACAGCGCCGACTGGCTCTTGGGCTCGGCGACGAAAGTGCCCACGCCCTGCATGCGCACCAATAACCCTTCGGCGGTCAGTTCGCGCAAGGCCCGGTTGATGGTCATGCGGCTGAAGCCCAGCTGGGTCACCAGTTCGCTTTCTGACGGCACGCGATGATGTGGCGCCCAGGTTCCGTTCTGGATCTGCTGGGCGATCATATGCTTGACGCGGGCGTACAGAGGCGCCGGACTGTCGCCCATTTGGGCAGCCAGCGAAGAGACGGCAGGCGGAGTCGGCACAGTGAAATCCTTGTTCGATGGGTGATGATTCGGGAAGTGGGTCCATGGCGCAGATGCGCTCAAGCTAACCATTGATCCGACCGACGACAAGCTTGCTGGAGTTTACCGAGCAGGCAAACGTCTGTATATGTATATACAAATAAACACGATGGAGTGTAGAGCCATGTCCGCCTTCTTTGCCGAGCGCGCATTATTGCCCAGTGGTTGGGCCAACAATGTTCGTTTCGACGTCAGCGCCGATGGCCTGCTCACCGGTGTCCAGGTCGATACCGATGCGCAGGGTGCCGAGTTTATCAAGGGGCCGTTGTTGCCGGGTATGCCTAATCTGCATTCGCATGCCTTTCAGCGCGCCATGGCCGGTTTGGCCGAAGTGGCAGGTAACCCGAACGACAGTTTCTGGACCTGGCGCGACCTGATGTACCGTCTGGTCGGGAAGATCAGCCCGGAACAGCTCGGCGTCATTGCTCGCCAGCTGTACATTGAAATGCTCAAGGGCGGTTTTACCTCGGTCGCTGAATTCCATTACGTGCACCAGGACACGTCCGGCAAACCCTACGCCGACCCCGCTGAGTTGGCCCTGCAAATCAGCCAGGCTGCCAGCTTCGCGGGCATTGGCCTGACCCTGCTGCCGGTGCTGTACAGCCATTCCGGTTTCGGTGGCCAGGCGCCTGACGAGGGGCAGCGTCGCTTTATCCACAGCACCGACAGTTATCTGGATCTACAGGCGCGCTTGGGCCCGATTCTGGCTCGGCAGCCCGCGCAGGCATTGGGTCTGTGTTTCCACTCGTTGCGCGCCGTCACTCCGCAACAGATCCGTGACGTGTTGGCCGCCAGCGACAAGCAGTGTCCAGCGCACATTCATATCGCCGAGCAGCAGAAAGAAGTCGAAGACTGCCTGAGCTGGAGCGGGCTTCGTCCGCTGCAATGGCTGTACGAAAATGTCGCTGTGGACTCACGTTGGTGCCTGGTACATGCCACCCATGCCGACCCCGATGAAGTTGCGCTGATGGCTGAAAGTCGCGCAGTGGCCGGTTTGTGCCTGACCACCGAAGCAAATCTTGGCGACGGAATCTTCCCTGCGGTGGACTTCATCGCGCAGGGTGGACGCTGGGGGATCGGTTCGGACAGCCATGTGTCACTGAGCGTGGTCGAAGAATTGCGTTGGCTGGAATATGGCCAGCGTCTGCGTGATCAGCGACGTAATCGGTTGCATCGCAGCGATCAGCCAATGGTTGGGCGAACCTTGTACGATGCGGCGCTTGGTGGCGGGGCGCAGGCCTTGGGGCAGGCGATTGGCTCGCTCCAGGTGGGGCAGCGCGCGGACTGGCTGGTGTTGGATGGCAACGATCCCTATCTGGCGACGGCCAGTGGCGACGCGATTCTCAATCGTTGGCTGTTCGCTGGGGGCGATCGGCAGATCCGCGATGTGATGGTCAATGGTCGCTGGGTAGTGCGAGCTGGGCGTCATGCGGGCGAGGAAGAAAGCAGCAGGGCGTTTGCCCAGGTATTGCGGGAATTGCTGGGATAGTCAGGCGGATCTTATGCGCCTGACATGTCGCCTTCGCGAATAAATCTGCTCCCCCGGCTCAGTTTTCTGCGGGAGCTGATTTATCCGCGAAGCGGTTCATACGGTCTATTTTCCGACAGGTTTGGCGATTTTCGAATCATCCACGCGCCAGATCAGCTTACTGGTGTCGTAACCCTGCTGACGTGCTTTGGCCAGCAGCTCCTCGCGCGTTGCATCGGACACCCGCGTGTTGCGCGACAGTAGCCACAGGTATTTGCGGTTCGGGTTACCTACCACCGCAGTTTTGTAGTCATCGCTGACATACAGCACCCAGTAACCACCCTTGGCGACGCCCGGTAGCAACCGGGAAAACCAGGTATCGAACTCCACCCAGAGCTTGTCGGTTTTATCAGGGACTTGCGGCGACGCTGTGCCGTGCACTTCTTCCCACTTACCCTCAAGTGTCCGACAGCGGTTGGTCACGCCCACGTTGCCATCGTCTTCAAGGATGTAATGGGCTTCGGACTTCGCACAATTGCGTTGGAAAAACATCGGCATCCGCGCCAACTCATACCAGGTCCCCTGGTAACGCTTGAGGTCAACATGATCGACCGTCTTGGGTTCGATCAGCTCGCTCGAGGAGTTGGCGCACCCTGCCAGCAATAGACCCGCCAGCATCCCTATCCATAAACGCATAAGGCTCTCCTTTCAGGCTTACTTCAGGCCCTGGCCGGAAAACATCAGCACCTTGTCGCCTGCGTATTGCACGCTGATAAAGGTCTTCTGATCGCCCCATGTGCAGCTAGACATGCCCAGCGCGCCGGAGCAATCAGTCGGGCTGCCCAGCAGCTTTTCGACTTCGGCCTTGGGCATCCCTGAGGAGATTTTCGAATAATTTTCCTGAGTGACTTTACTGCACGCAGCCAACAGCACACAAAACGACAACAACGCGAGGGTACGCAGAGACATGAGTGAAGCTCCTGAACAGTAGGGGGCGGCGCTACAGCGTGTAGGACGCTGGCGAATTGCCAATAGGTTAGAAGAGAAATACGCGATCTGGTTCCCGTGGGCGGCAGGGATTTATATCTCGCTTAAAATCGCGACCCAGGCTCTTTCAAAAACACCCGTTCTTCAGCTGTTGATGTACGTCCAAGGATTTGATTGCGGTGGGGGAAACGCGAGAAACGGGCAATGACCCTTTGATGCTTTTTGGCGTAATCAAGTTGGTCGGCGAAGACGTCATGATCCGTGGCCGATTGCTGGTGGAACAGTTCGGTAAAGTGGGCAACGGCTTGATCCTGCATCTCCAGGTCTTCACTGTGTTCCAGCACCAGGTAGATGAATGATCGCTGGATCGGCAGCAAATGCTGGTCGCGGCCCAGTTTCAGGCCGTGTTCGACCAATGCCTGGGCGCGTTGATCGCCTGCAAACGCCTTGGGCGTATCGCGATAAATCATGCGCGGGAGTTGATCGAGGAGCAGTACCAGTGCAAGCCAGCCTTGAGGGGATTCGGCCCATTCGGACAGCCCTCCCGCCAATGCGTGTTCGACCTGTACAGCGAAACGCTCGCGCGCATAGCTGTCCTGGCTTTTCTTCTTGCCGAACCAAAGCGGGCCCTTGGCCTTTACCACGTTGGTTGGTGATTCGGCTGAACCGAACCACCATTCAAGCAGCGGATGCCAGGGCGCGTACATGGCTTAGACGTTGTGATAGGACGTGGCGCGCTCGACTTCTTCCTTGGAACCCAGGAAGACCGCGACACGCTGGTGCAGGCCTTCAGGCTGGATGTCGAGGATGCGCTGATGGCCGTCGGTGGACATGCCGCCCGCCTGTTCTACGATGAACGACATCGGGTTGGCTTCGTACATCAGGCGTAGCTTGCCTGGCTTGGACGGGTCACGGCTGTCACGTGGGTACATGAACATGCCGCCACGGGTCAGGATGCGATGCACGTCGGCAACCATGGCTGCGATCCAGCGCATGTTGTAGTTCTTTTTCAGCGGGCCGTCTTCGCCAGCCAGCAGTTCGTCGACGTAGCGTTTGACCGGAGCTTCCCAGTGACGCGCGTTGGACATGTTGATGGCAAATTCCTGGGTGGTCTCAGGGATCCGCATGTCTTCGTGGGTCAGCACGAAGCTGCCCAGCTCGCGATCGAGGGTGAAGCCTTTGACGCCGTCGCCCAGGGTCAGGACCAACATGGTTTGCGGGCCGTAGATCGCGTAACCGGCAGCAACTTGCTGGGTGCCCGGTTGCAGGAAAGCTTTCTCGCTCAGGTTGTCGTTCTGGCTCAGGTGACCGCTCGGGCAACGCAGCACCGAGAAGATGGTGCCGACCGACACGTTGACGTCAATGTTCGAGGAACCGTCCAATGGGTCGAATACCAGCAGGTACGCGCCTTTTGGGTACTTGCCGGGAATCTGGTAGGCATTGTCCATTTCTTCGGACGCCATGCCGGCCAGGTGACCGCCCCATTCGTTGGCTTCGAGCAGAATGTCGTTGGAGATCACGTCGAGCTTTTTCTGCACTTCGCCCTGTACGTTTTCAGTGTTCATGCTGCCGAGCACACCGCCCAGCGCGCCTTTGGAGACGGCGTGGCTGATTTCCTTGCATGCGCGTGCTACCACTTCGATAAGGAAGCGCAGATCGGCAGGAGTGTTGTTGCTGCGGGTCTGCTCAATCAAATAGCGACTTAGGGTAACGCGGGACATGGAGAGCTCCGAAGTGGGGGATAAAAACCCGCACAGTTTAGCGCGAGTGGACACGTAATACTCCAGTCAGACCGGGTTCTGGCCCATAGAGTTCACATGTCGGTTGAGAGTAGCCTCAAAACGGCAACAAGCAGGTGACCCTGCTCAAGATTTTGCCGAGGGCGTGCGCAACAGGCTCACTGCCATCCAGCCAAGGAAAACGACGCCCAGCAACAACACTGCCCATAAACCGGTGCGCTTCCAGTCCGTGCCTTTCACGGCCGGTGTTGGCGTGCGTGCGATGACCACGGGTGAGGCCGCCGGTTGCGCAATGCCCAGTGATGCGAGCACCTGCGGTTGATAATCGGGGATCAGCGTGGACAGCGGCAAGTCTGCCGCCCGCGCCGCCGTGTTACCAATGGCGAGAGTATACGGCCCTGCACCTTTGGCCAGGAACACCAGTTGCGTGGCGCGGACTGCGAAACGCAGTTGTGGGGCCGCAGTGCCCAGACCGCCGCCACGCTCATCCACATCGAGCTTGAATTGCTGCACGGTACGGCCAGCCAGCTGTAACTCATCCTGCAGCACGTCCTGACCATTCTGTGTCAGTCGATACAACAAGCCGCCGCCCACGATTTGCCACGGGGCGTTGCTGTCGAGGCGCGCCGACAGGGTGGCCGGTGCCAGACTGTTGGCCTGGCTGATGTCGACCTTTACGCGCTCCACGGCTAGATCAATGGGCAATTGCCAGCTGTATTCGCCCGGTTTGACGGTGCTGCCCGCCAGCGGTTGTGACCAGACCAAAGGCTGCGGCAGGTGGTCGGGGCTGGCGCTGATCAATTGCGCGGAGGTCAGTGTCGGTGCGGAGTTCGGGGTGTTCCACAGCAAACGCAGGTAGCGCGCCGGTTGGCCGGGTAGAGTGACTTCGCGTTGCTCGATCACTTCATCGGCAAACGACAGTCGTGCAACCTGGCCCTCGCCCCAGGATTGCCAGTGCTGCAGATCGTTACTGGCCTCGATACTGAAGCGCTGAAAACCTTCCCGTTCGGTGTTCCAGTCAAGAATCAACTGCTCCAGCGGGGCCTTGATCTCGCTGGTGTCGAGCAGCCAACCGCGCAGTACTTCTTCGCCGGCTTCGATTTCGCCTTGTGGTTGCACTTCAACCAGCGTGCCGCTGGCGGTGCGCTCGACCCGAATCGTAGGCACTGCATCACTGGCATCGGCGGCGTCATAGAGGGCAAACCACTTAACCGGGATCGGCGTCTGGTTTTCCCGGCGCTGAACGTCGCTATGGGTCAGTGAGTACGCCAGTGCCTGGCCCTCAGCGTTGAAAACGCGAACGTCACCCAGACCGGCCTGACGCGCACCCAGTTGTACCGCCAGCGGTAGTTCAAGGCGATACCACGGGCCATTACCGCTCAAGGTCAACGGTACCTGACTAGCGAAATCAGCCGGTTTTTCCTGCGCATGGGCGGACATCGTTGCGAAGAGGGCCGCACATAACGCCGCGCCAAATACGGCGCGGATGAAGGTTGACTGACAGCTCAAGAATGAGTTCCTCATACGATGGTCCTAGTCGGATCGGGCGTAGATTTTTTAGAGGGCAAAGGCATCGGCGACGAAGGTCCGGGCGGCAAGGGAGAGAAATATCCCACTACCAATAGCAACACGCCAACCCCGATGAACGACACGATACGCGCCAGTCCACCGCGGTTGCTCAGTTCGACGAAGAACAGCTTGGCGACCACCACACCGATCAGTGTGGCGCCAACGATCCAGATATCACGTCGGCCGCGCAGGTGTCCGCCAACCATCAGTGCTAAGGCCATCAAGGTCCAGACAATCGACAGACCGGCTTGCACCCTCATCGAATCCAGCAATTCATCCAACTGATAGGGCACGCCACTCCAATTATGGGCCGTGCGCATGACCATCCCAGTGAACAGGGCGAATAAGCTAGCCCCTGCTACCACCTGTGCCACTCGCTGCGCGCGATCATGGGCGATACCGAGTTGAGGCAATCGGCTGCGCGCCCAGACGAATACCCCGGCCAATGCGAGCAACAGGCCCAATTCCAGCGGATTGAGCAGTGGCAGATAGGCCAGCGGTGCGGCGGCACCGTCGCTGACGATGTTCGCCAGCCAGAACCAGATCAACATCAGCAGCGCCAAGGGGGCAGCGGCCCAGACCCGGTATTCACGGGGATAGGCCTCGATGGGCCACGGCAGTGCGCGGGGCGCAGCCATCAATAGCAAATAGGTGCTCGGCAGCAACGCCCAGCCCAGCCAGCGCCATGCGTTGTAGTGTTCGGACAATGTCATCAAGCCGAAGCGCAACTCCAGCGCCAACACGCCGATGATCAGCCAGAAACCCAAGACATGTGCCGCGCTGACCACCCAGCTCGGCAGTGTGCCCGCCAGGTGCCGCAGCGACAGCAGATGTACGACGAACACCGCGCCCCACGCCAGCCAACCCCAGTAGGCTGCCGGGTGATAGCTGGCGTTCAGCGCGAGCAGCAATAGCAAGGTGCAGGCCGGGGTCAGCAGAGTACAAAGCACTGCCAGTGCCGACCAGTGCAGTCGCAGGGCGAGGACCGTCCATAGCGCGACGCTGACAGCCGCGAGGCATAGCAACGTGGGTATTTGCAATTCGGTCGGTGCGAATCGTTGTGCGCCGTTGACCAGTGCCACAGCCCACCAACCCACTCCCCACGCCAGCAGCAATGCGCTCAGACGCTGCAGATTCATGGTTTTCATGGGGATTGCATTGACTGGGCTCAGGCGTTGCTGGAGCCACGCGCTGAGCATCGCGGCCAGCGCGAGGACCATCGGCGTCCAGGCATCGCGATGGGCCAGTAAAGTGGTGTCGGTTCGATACAGGTCGCCCTGTAGGTCGCCGAACAGCGCGAGGCCTGCTCCCAGCTGCAACAGCAGGCCGAAAGCGCGTGCCAGCACTCGTTGCTGACGCAAGCCCAGCCAGAAAACGGCCGCGCCTTCCAGGGCCCACGCGGCCGAGGTCCAGCGTGCATCCAGCCCGAGGGGTATCGCCAATGACGCGAATACCACACCCAGTGCCAGGCAGGTCTCCACTAACAGTAAGGCGCGTCCCGGCGCCCGGCCGGACAGCAGGCGCGCCAGGCCTATATAGAGCATTCCCATTACCAGCGCGCTGTAGGCGGGAGCGAACTCCATGTGTTGGACCAGCGCGAACTGCAGGCCGAAACCGACAATCGGTGGGCCGAACAAGATGCTGCCGTCGACGTAGTCACCCTGGCGAGCTGACCAGCGCAATATCGCTTCGCGGCTATTGTCTTCGGGCGCGGTGCTCAGCTCTTGCAGTTTGCGTCGAGCGAACAGCAGACCAATCGCCAGATACATCAGGAAAAACACGATCAGAAACGGCTCGGTGCTCCAGAACAGTGCGGGCGTGTATGCCTGCAGGCCCCAGACGAAACCGATGCCGAAGGTGCCGACAAAACCGATCAGGTTCAGTAGGCGCCAGGCCTTGAACCAGGCGATGGCAAAAATCCCGGCATTGAGCAGTGCGAAGTAACTGAACAGGGCTACATGGCTGCCAGCGCCGGTAGACGTCAGCAGCGGTGCGGCGAATCCTCCGAGTGCCGCCGCCGCAGCCAGACCCAGTGCGTCCTGTTTTACCGCGAGGATCGCCGAGAACACCGTCACCACCACCAGCAGGCCGAACGCCATGTTCGGGTCGAGCAACGCATTCAAACACATGGCGGCAAATACCGTCAGGTACAGCACGCCGACCCCCGCGCCCTGCAGGATCAATGCGTAATTGCGGTTGCGTTGTCGTAGCCACCAGCCCAGCGCCAGCAATGCCAAGGCGCAGGCGGCAACGGCGGCGTAGCGGGCTTCCAGTGGAATGACCACACCTTCAGTGGCGTAGCGCAGCAAAAAGGCCAGCCCGAGGAACAGCAGCAGCACCCCGACCCGCAGCACGGTATTACCGCCCAGCAGCCAGTTACGTACGCCGGCCAATGCGCGCTCGATCATGTTTGGGGTTGCCGGCGTAGAAACCGGGTTCGGCGTTGCTGTTGGCTGGGTCCATTCGTCGTCGACGGGCAGATCCCAAGTCAATTCGGTGGCTGCTTCAAGGGCGGGGGGCACACTGACAAGTGGCTGAGCCGCAGGCGCCGGGATTTCAGCGTTGCCAGGAGCAGATTCGAGGAGGGTAAGGCGTTGCTGAACCGCCTCGAGCTGACGGCCAAGCAGGGTCATACAAATGGCCTGTCCAAGACCAAGCCCGGCGAGTGCGCCGATTGCAGCACCCACGAAAGACTCGTCCAGGTAACCACCCAGCACGAGACCGACCAGCAGGAGAATCCATTGCACGCGTTGACATCCCTTTATGCGGCTTGCCTGGAGTATATCGGTCCAGGCCGTCGGGGACATGATTTGTAGCGGAGGTCGGCGATGAATTCACTCGCGAAGACGGCACGCCGGGTAATCCGTGTCAGGCCATTCGCGAGTGAGTTCACCCACAGATTTATTCCTCCAACGCTTTCCAGATGTCGTTCGAATATTCGCGAATGGTTCGGTCCGACGAGAACCAGCCCATCCGTGAAGTATTGAGCACCGCTGAGCGCCACCACTGTTTAGGGTCGTGCCACAGTGTCTGGACCTTGCCTTGAGCCTCCCAATAGGACTCGAAGTCGGCGCACACCAAAAAGCGGTCGTAAGCGATCAATTGATCGATCAGGCCGACATAGCGGTTTGGATCATCCGGTGAGAATACCCCGCCCCGGATCGCTTCCAGCACATCATTGAGCCGCGGTGAACTCGCGATATCGCCAGTGGCACTGTAATCGCCGGCGCGTTTTCGTGCTTCGACCTGCTGCGACGTCAGGCCGAAGATGAACATGTGCTCAAGTCCGATTCGCTCGCTCATTTCCACGTTGGCACCATCAAGGGTGCCGATGGTCAGTGCGCCATTGAGGCCGAATTTCATGTTGCTGGTGCCCGAGGCCTCCAGGCCTGCGGTGGAGATCTGCTCCGAGAGGTCGGCGGCCGGGATAATACTTTCTGCCAGGCTGACGTTGTAGTTGGGTATGAACACCACTTTGAGCAAGCCGCGCACGGTGGGGTCGTTGTTTACGGTGCGAGCGATGTCATTGGTCAGTTTGATGATCAACTTGGCCGTGTGATAACTGGCGGCTGCCTTGCCGGCAAAAATTTTCACCCGCGGCACCCAGTTAATCTCCGGTTCGGCCCGCATTGCCTGATACAGCGCGATGGTGTGGAACAGGTTCAACAGTTGGCGTTTGTATTCGTGGATGCGTTTGACCTGAACGTCGAACATCGCCGTTGGGTCGACCATGATTCCCAGCCGCTCATGAATGAGGGTCGCCAGGGCTTGCTTGCTCTTCAGGCGCTGAGCGGCAAATTGTTGGCGGAACGCTTCCTTCTCGGCGAACGGCTCTAACTCGATCAGGCGTGATTCAGCATTATCCAGAACGTCTGCACCCAGGGCCTCGACCAGCATGCGGGTCAATGGCGGGTTGGCCTGATGCAGCCAGCGCCTAAAGGTGATGCCGTTGGTTTTGTTGTTGATCCGCTCGGGATATAGCTTGTGCAATTCGGCGAACACGGTCTTGCGCATCAATTGGGTGTGCAGCGCCGACACGCCATTCACACTGTGCGAACCCAGAAACGCCAGGTTACCCATGCGCACGCGGCGGCCGTTGTCCTCTTCGATCAGCGAGACTGCGCGCAGCACTTCAAAGTCGTGAATGCCTTTGGCCCGCAATTCGTCGATGTGCAGGGCGTTGATCAGGTAAATGATCTGCATGTGCCGCGGCAGCATCCGCTCCATCAGGCCAACCGACCAAGTCTCCAGCGCCTCGGGAAGCAAGGTGTGGTTGGTGTAGGCCAGGGTGTCGACGGTGATCTTCCAGGCCGAATCCCATGGGATGCCGTGGGTATCGATCAACAAACGCATCAACTCGGCAACGGCGATCGAAGGGTGCGTGTCGTTCATCTGGATCGCGGCGTGATCGGCCAGCGAGTGTAGGGATTCGTGCATGTTCAGGTGGCGTCGCAGCAAATCCTGCAGCGACGCGGAAACGAAGAAGTATTCCTGGCGCAGGCGTAGCTCCTGACCGGCTTCGGTGCTGTCGTTGGGGTACAGCACACGGGAAATACTTTCTGCGCGAACGACTTCGGCTACCGCACCAAAGTGATCGCCGGCATTGAAGCGTTCAAGGTGCAGGTCCTCGACCGCCCGTGCCCGCCACAAGCGCAGAGTATTGACGCTCGATCCGCGCCAGCCGACCACCGGGGTGTCGTAAGCAACGGCGCGCACAACTTCCGCCGGACGCCAGACCTGGCGTTGCTCGCCCGCTTCATTGACCAGCGTCTCGACGCTGCCGCCGAAGCCGATCGGGTAAATCACCTCGGCACGCTCGAACTCCCAAGGGTTACCGAAGTCCAGCCAGTTCTCGGTTTGCTCTTGTTGCCAGCCATCGACCACGGCTTGACGGAACAAGCCATGCTCGTAACGAATACCGTAACCATGGGACGCGACACCGAGGGTCGACATGCTCTCCATGAAGCAGGCAGCCAG
Organism: Pseudomonas sp. 5C2; assembly: GCF_034314155.1. Classification (NCBI taxonomy): domain Bacteria; kingdom Pseudomonadati; phylum Pseudomonadota; class Gammaproteobacteria; order Pseudomonadales; family Pseudomonadaceae; genus Pseudomonas; species Pseudomonas sp. 5C2. Next base: position 1,458,152 of record NZ_JAVIWH010000003.1, read on the forward strand.
ACGACCGAGACCGCCGTTGCCCAGCGCGGCATCCGGTTCGAGCAAGCGAATGCGCTCGATGTCCACGCCCAGCTCAGTCATGGCTTCACGAGCGATGTCCAGCAGGCCAAGGTTGCTCAGGCTGTCGTAGAGCAGTCGGCCGATCAGGAACTCGAGAGACAGGTAATAAACCCGTTTCTGGCCTTTACGGTAAATCTGTCGGGTGTGGTCCATCCAATGCTCGACCATATGGTCGCGGGCGGCCAGGGCGATTGCTTCGAACCAGTCATGGTCAAACGCGTGATCTGGATCTTTACCCACCGCATAAGTGAGTTTTTCGAGTACAGCGGCACGGAAAGCGGCCACCTCGGCGTCACGAACAAGCGGTTCCTCTGACATCAATACGACCTCTAACGAGCAGACGAATAGGAAGCTGGATGATTAACTCTAGATGGTTCGACACGGGTCTGTCTTTCTGGTTCGCGGGTAATTGCAATTGATGAAAACCCTGCATTGATCGTTCCATCGCGAGCAACCCTTCTCTCTCTGGGGGCATGATCATTCTTCGATTCGGGTTTATGATGCTCCACGGCAAAATAAATAGAAGCCCCTGACCGCCCCTTTGGAGCACCTATGCAGACTTTGTACCCGCAGATCAAACCTTACGCCCGGCACGATCTGGCCGTGGAAAAGCCTCATGTGCTGTACGTCGATGAAAGCGGTTCGCCCGAAGGTTTGCCAGTGGTTTTCATCCACGGCGGGCCGGGTGCGGGTTGCGATGCCCAGAGCCGTCGGTTTTTTGACCCGAATATGTACCGCATTATTACCTTCGATCAGCGCGGTTGTGGGCGCTCCACCCCCCACGCCAGCCTGGAAAACAATACCACTTGGCATTTGGTCGAAGACCTGGAACGTATTCGTCTGCACCTGGGGATCGAAAAATGGGTGCTGTTCGGCGGCTCCTGGGGTTCGACCCTGGCATTGGCTTACGCTCAGACCCATCCGGAACGCGTCCATGCCTTGATCCTGCGGGGCATCTTTTTGTGCCGGCCACAGGAAATCAACTGGTTCTACCAGGCGGGTGCCAGCCGCTTGTTTCCCGATTATTGGCAGGACTACCTGGCGCCGATTCCGCTGGATGAGCGCCATGACTTGCTGGGCGCCTTCCACAAACGCCTGACGGGCAGCGATCAGATCGCCCAGATGCACGCCGCCAAAGCCTGGTCCACCTGGGAAGGGCGCACGGCAACGCTACGGCCGAATCCGATGGTGGTGGATCGCTTCTCGGAACCGCAGCGCGCGTTGTCTATCGCCCGCATCGAATGCCATTACTTCACCAACAACGCGTTCCTCGAAGAGAATCAGTTGATTCGCGATATGCCCAGGATTGCTCATTTGCCGGGCATCATCGTGCATGGCCGCTACGATGTGATCTGCCCACTGGACAACGCCTGGGAGCTGCATCAAGCCTGGCCCAACAGTGAACTGCAGGTGATCCGCGATGCAGGTCATGCGGCATCCGAGCCGGGCATTACCGATGCGTTGGTGCGCGCAGCCAGCCAGATTGCCCGTCGGTTGCTCGATCTGCCGCCCGAAGAAGCGTGAAAGGCCTGGTATGAAAGGTCTGCTCCAGCGCGTGAGTGGCGCGCACGTCGAAGTGGCGGGTGAGATCGTAGGTGCCATTGATCAGGGCTTGTTGGTATTGATCGGCGTCGAGCCGCAAGATACGCGCGCCAGCGCCGATAAGTTGCTGAGCAAACTGCTGAACTATCGGGTGTTCAGCGACGCCGAAGGCAAAATGAACCTGTCGCTCAGGGATGTCGGTGGCGGTTTGCTGTTAGTGTCGCAGTTCACCTTGGCTGCTGACACCAAAAGCGGCCTGCGGCCGAGCTTTTCAAAAGCCGCACCGCCCGCGCTTGGCGCCGAGTTATTCAGCTATTTGTTAGAGCAGGCGAGAGGCGTGCACGATAAGGTTGCAGCAGGCCAATTTGGTGCGGACATGCAGGTTCATCTGGTCAATGATGGCCCTGTGACATTTTTACTTGAGAGCTAAACAGGCGATTGCCCTGGGCCGCCCTGATTTATCAGGTGAAAAAGCAATAAATACTTCATCGGACCTGATGCGTTGTAACGCGGCCTGCTAGATAATCGCGCGCTACGGGGATCAGCGTTCGTTGACCCGATTGATATAGCCAGAGGCTGGTCCGTCGCCGTTTAGGGAATCATTAGGTCCTTTCGGAGTCGGAACAATGCTCGCCAACCCGGCACTTGATAGCTGGCCGTTGGTTTTATGATCTGTTTTTCGGCGAGGGTTGCTCGTGATTGTTAGTCCCTGTATTGCTCCAATGAAACCCGGTAAACGGTTACGTAGTGCCCTGTTGGCAGGTTCTGCACTGATCTGTCTGTTCAGCGCAGGCCAGCTTTGGGCGTTCAGCCTGGACGATGTTGCGGCCAAGGCCAAAGACATGGCCGGGCAGAAGTACGAAGCTCCGAAGAGCAATCTGCCGAACGAATTTCGCGACATGAAGTTCGCGGATTATCAAAAAATCCGTTTTCTTCAAGAAAAGGGCGTGTGGGCTGGGGAAAAGACACCCTTCAAGCTGTCCTTTTATCACCAGGGCATGCACTTCGACACGCCGGTCAAAATCAATGAAGTCACGGCGACCGATGTACAGGAATTCAAGTACGACCCTGGCCGGTTCGATTTTGGCGACATGAAGTTCGACCCGAAAGCCACCGAAAAACTCGGTTACGCAGGCTTTCGCGTGCTTTACCCGATCAATAAAGATGATAAGAACGACGAGATCATGACGATGCTGGGCGCGAGCTACTTCCGCGTGATTGGCAAAGGTCAGGTCTACGGCTTGTCTGCGCGCGGTATGGCTATCGACACCGCAATGCCATCGGGTGAGGAGTTCCCGCGTTTCACCGAGTTCTGGATCGAGCGTCCACAACCGGACGACAACCATTTGGTGATCTTTGCACTGCTGGACTCTCCACGTGCGACAGGCGCCTATCAACTGACCTTGCGTCCGGGCACCAACACCCTCGTCGACGTCAAGTCGCGCATGTTCCTGCGCGATAAAGTTGGCAAACTGGGCGTCGCTCCACTGACCAGCATGTACCTGTTTGGCGCCAATCAGCCGTCCAAAGTACTGAACTATCGCCGCGAACTGCATGACTCCAGCGGTCTGTCGATTCAGGCCGCCAATGGCGAGTGGATCTGGCGTCCGTTGAACAACCCGAAACACCTCGCGGTCAGCAGCTTCTCGGTGGAAAACCCGCGTGGCTTCGGTCTGCTTCAGCGTGGCCGTAACTTCAGCCACTACGAAGACCTGGATGATCGTTATGACAAACGCCCAAGTGCCTGGATCGAACCGAAAGGCGACTGGGGCAAAGGCACCGTTGATCTGGTAGAAATCCCGACTGCCGACGAAACCAACGACAACATCGTTGCGTTCTGGAAGCCGGAAGTCATTCCTGAGCCAGGCCAGCCGATGGAGTTCAACTATCGCCTGCACTGGACCATGGACGAAAGCTCCATCCATTCCCCTGATCTGGGCTGGGTCAAGCAGACCCTGCGCTCTACCGGTGACGTCAAACAGTCCAATCTGATCCGTCAGCCTGACGGCAGTGTGGCTTTCCTGGTCGACTTCGAAGGCCCGGTGCTCGCAAAACTGGGTGAAGACCCGGCGATCCGCAGCCAAGTGACCACTGACGACAACACTGAGTTGGTAGAAAACAATCTGCGCTACAACCCGGTGACCAAAGGCTGGCGTCTGACGTTGCGCCTGAAAGCCAAAGATTCGGGCAAGTCGATCGACATGCGCGCTTATCTGCTTCGTGAAGTTCCTGCCGAGCCTGGTAAGGAACCTGCGGCAATTGTTGCTGACAAAGCAGATAAGAAAGTAGAGAAGAAGGTCGAGAGCAAAGTGGCTCCGAAAGAAGAGAAAACCGTCATAGTCAAGGCTGACACGGCTAAGCCCGCCGAGGCGAAAGGCGACTCCACAAAAGCAGACGTAGCGAAGGCCGACTCGACAAAAGCAGACGCTGCAAAAGCAGAAGTAGCGAAGGCCGATGTCGCGAAAGACAAAGATGGCAAACAGATCCCGCAGCCTGAAGCCGAGACTGCCCCCACTAATCCGGAACCGGCCAAGAATGTACAAATCTTGACCGAGACCTGGAGCTATCAGTTGCCTGCCGATGAGTAATGTCCAGTCTGTGCCAGAGTCTCTGACCGAGTACCTGGCACATTTGCCGATGAGCGATGAGCAGCGGGCGGAACTCGCCAGCTGCACCTCGTTCACCGAGCTGCACCAGCGTCTTTCAACGCAGCCATTCACCGATAGCGCCGAGGCCGCTCAGGCTTCGGTTGGCCGTCGTTTGACATTGACCACCGCTGACGAGCTGGAAGAAGCTGAAATGCTCGTCCTCGACGCCAGTGGTCGGGTCTGCCTGAAAGCCACGCCGCCGATTCGTCGTACCAAAGTCATCCCTGAGCCATGGCGCACCAATATCCTGGTGCGTGGCTGGCGCCGTCTGATGGGTCGCAAGAATCTTCCCTCACCGCCCCAGCGCGAGCTGCCTTCGGCACGCTGGCGTTTTGTCGGCTCATTGCGCCGTTACATCTTGCTGGTGCTGATGCTGGGTCAAACCGTCGTTGCCACTTGGTACATGAAAGGGATCATGCCTTACCAAGGCTGGTCCTTCGTGTCACTGGATGAAATCACTCGCCAGACATTGTTCCAGACTGCGGTGCAAGTGCTGCCCTATGCCTTGCAGACCAGCATTCTATTGCTGTTCGGGATTTTGTTCTGTTGGGTCTCGGCCGGCTTCTGGACGGCGTTGATGGGCTTTCTCGAATTGCTCACCGGGCATGACAAATACCGCATTTCCGGGGCCAGCGCAGGTAACGAACCCATCGAAGCCGGTGCTCGTACCGCCATCGTGATGCCGATCTGTAATGAAGACGTTCCTCGTGTGTTCGCCGGTCTGCGCGCTACTTTTGAATCGGTAGCCGCCACGGGCGACCTGGACCGCTTTGACTTTTTCGTCCTCAGTGATACCAACGACTCCGATATCGCCGTCGCCGAACAGCAGGCCTGGCTTGAGGTCTGCCGTGAAAGCGAAGGCTTCGGCAAGATCTTCTATCGTCGCCGTCGTCGTCGGGTAAAACGCAAAAGCGGCAACCTTGATGACTTCTGCCGTCGCTGGGGCGGTGAATACCGCTACATGGTCGTGCTCGATGCCGACAGCGTCATGAGCGGTGAATGCCTGACCAGTCTGGTGCGTTTGATGGAAGCCACCCCGGACGCCGGCATTATCCAGACCGCGCCACGCGCGTCGGGCATGGACACGCTGTATGCGCGCATGCAGCAGTTCGCTACCCGTGTGTACGGGCCGCTGTTTACCGCCGGTTTGCACTTCTGGCAGTTGGGCGAATCCCACTACTGGGGGCACAACGCGATCATCCGCATGAAGCCGTTCATCGAGCACTGCGCCTTGGCGCCGTTGCCCGGTAAAGGGGCTTTCGCCGGGGCTATTCTGTCTCACGACTTCGTCGAAGCCGCGCTGATGCGCCGTGCCGGTTGGGGCGTGTGGATTGCTTATGATTTGCCCGGCAGTTACGAAGAGTTGCCGCCTAACCTGTTGGATGAACTCAAGCGTGACCGCCGTTGGTGTCACGGTAACTTGATGAACTTCCGGCTGTTCTTGGTCAAAGGTATGCACCCGGTACACCGTGCGGTGTTCCTGACCGGGGTGATGTCGTACCTGTCGGCACCGTTATGGTTCTTCTTCCTTGTGCTGTCGACTGCCTTGTTGGCGGTTAACACGCTCATGGAGCCGCAGTACTTCATGGAGCCACGTCAGCTGTATCCGTTGTGGCCACAATGGCACCCGGACAAAGCTGTCGCGCTGTTCTCGACCACCATCGTGTTGCTGTTCCTGCCCAAACTGCTCAGCATTATTCTGATCTGGGCCAAGGGTTCGGTAGGTTTTGGCGGTCGGATCAAAGTGACCCTGTCGATGCTGATGGAAATGCTGTTTTCGGTGCTGTTGGCACCGGTCCGCATGCTGTTCCACACGCGCTTCGTACTGGCCGCGTTCCTCGGTTGGGCCGCGACCTGGAACTCGCCGCAGCGTGACGATGACTCCACGCCATGGAGCGAAGCGGTCAAGCGCCACGGTCCGCAAACGCTTTTGGGTTTGTGCTGGGGTCTGCTGGTCGCCTCGCTGAACCCAAGCTTCCTATGGTGGCTGGCCCCGATTGTCGGCTCGTTGATGCTGTCGATTCCGGTTTCGGTGATTTCCAGCCGGGTCGGTTTGGGCCTCAAGGCGCGGGACGAGAAACTCTTCCTGATCCCTGAAGAGTACGCGCCGCCAAAAGAGCTGGTCGCGACCGATCATTACACCCATGAAAACCGTTGGCATGCGTTGAAACAGGGCTTCATTCGGGCCGTGGTCGATCCACAGCAGAACGCACTGGCATGCGCCTTGGCGACGTCGCGGCACACGCAGTCCGAGCCGATTGAATGGACGCGCATCGAGCGGGTTCGTCAGGCGATGAAAGTCGGGCCGGATAAACTCAGCAACCAGGAACGCCTGATGCTGTTGAGTGACCCGGTAGCCTTGGCGCGACTGCATGAACAGGTCTGGAGCGAAGGTCATCCTGAGTGGCTCGCCGCGTGGCGTCAGTCGATCGAAGCCGATCCGCATGCGCCTCTGCTGCCGTTGCAACCTGCCACCCATGTTGCCCCGCACCAACTGGCTAACGCCTGATAGCGCGGTAAAAAAGCGCCCTTGAGGTCACTCCTCAAGGGCGTTTTTTTTGGAATGGAATAAACAGCGTGTAGACGATTTCGCTCCGTTTTCGACGCTGCACCTACACCCGAAACCGCCCCACCAGCCCCTGCAAATGAGTCCCCAATCGCGCCAGTTCGACACTCGACGCTGCCGTTTCCTCGCTGGCCGCTGCCGTCTGTTCGGCGATATCACGCACGTTCAGTACGCTGCGAGTGATTTCCTCGGCGACGGCGCTTTGTTCCTCCCCTGCGGTCGCGATCTGCTGGTTCATGCTCTGGATGGTCGAGACAGTGAGCGTGATGTGTTCCAGGGCGCCGCCGGCCCGACGGCTCAATTCGACGCTGCTGTCCGACAGGGTGCGGCTGTTGTCCAAGGTGGTTACCACCTGCTGGGTGCCGTTCTGCAAGGCGGCGATCAGCTCTTCGATCTCTTCGGTGGATTGCTGGGTGCGTTGCGCCAGGCTGCGCACCTCGTCCGCAACCACTGCGAAACCACGGCCCGCTTCACCGGCGCGTGCGGCTTCAATGGCGGCGTTCAGGGCCAGTAGATTGGTTTGCTGCGACACTGATTTGATCACGTCGAGCACGCTGCCAATTTTATCGCTTTCCAGCTTGAGTTGGTTCATCGCCACGGTTGAGTTGCCGACCTCAACGGCCAGACTCTCAATCAGGGTAATGGCTTCAGCTACCACTTTGTCGCCCTCGCGGGCCTGCTGATCGGCCTGGACTGCGGCGTTCGACGCTTCCTCGGCATTGCGGGCGACCTCCCGTACAGTTGCTGTCATCTCGTTCATGGCGGTGGCGACCTGATCGGTTTCATCTTTTTGGCTGTTCACGCCGACACTGGTCTGCGCCGTCACCGCAGACAACTGCTCTGCGGCGCTGGCGATTTGCGAAACACCGTCGCCAATTCCGCCGATCAGCTCACGCAGGCTCAGGGTCATTTGCTGCATGCTGGCCTGCAGTTGGCCCATTTCATCGCGGCGCTCGATGACCAGGTCTTTGCTCAAGTCGCCTTGAGCAATGCGTCCGGCCGCAGTCAGTGTTTGTTGCAGGGGGACGATGATCTGTCGTGTTATTAGCCAAGCAGCAAAGAGCCCGAACAGCAGCGCCATAGAGGCAACGCTGATCAAGGTGGTGCGCGCCCGCGCCGCCTCGTTATCGCGCTGAGCGGTCTGGCGGTTACTCAGCTCGGCGCTGGAGGCGAGCAACGTGTTACCCAGCGCTTCCATGCTCTCTTGTGCGGCCTCGGCCTTGATCTGAATGTCTTTGAATTGGCTTAGTTTGTCGCGATAGTTCTGTAAAGTCTGATTGGCTTGTTGCAGCCCGGAGACATTGGCGTCGGCTTGATCCTCGGATATCTGGCTAACCTCTTTGAGTGCCTCATTGATGGCTGCAATCGCCGCAAGTTCATATCGCTCCTGACCGCTGAAGGTATAAGCCTGCACTTGATAGCGCGCAGCCTCGATCTGCTGCCGCAGCTGAGAGATGTTGGTAAATTCGCCCAGCCGTTCGTTGCTGTCCTGCTCTTGGCTGACGGCCTTCAGTACCTCGGTTTCCACCTGTGCCACCGTTTTCATGGCCTGCACGGATTGTTGCTCAAGCAGTTCGCGGATGTTGCCGCGTGCCTTCAATGTCTGCCCAAGTTCGGTGAAGGTCCTTTCAAAGCTGCGTACCGTCTCACTCTGGTTCGATAGCAACGCGAGGCTGACCGGGTCGTCCATGGTGCTGCGTAACGCATTGAGCTGTACTTGGAGTTCGTTAAGGCGCTTTAGCACTGTGGCGGCACTCTCCGGTGTATTTTCAACGCGAAAGGTGATCCGCTCAATCCGCAGGTCCTTGCTCGCGTTGGTCAACTGGCCGATGCCCGTCAGCTTTTCGGAGCGGTCGATCATGGTGTCGAGCGCATGCCAGCCCGTCACGGTGATCGCCAGAGTCAGCAGTAAGACCAGGCCGAAGCCCAGTGCGAGTTTAAGCTTGACGCTTGTATTACCCAGAGCCTGGGTCAGGGTTCGGAACATGAGAGTTCTCCTGCAAGGGATGCGAAAAGAAGGCAAAACATCGTTGTGCCTGGTTAACGCATCGGCAGGGGAAGGGGTCGCTCGACCTGAACAGGTCGTAGGAAAAGTCTGAAAATAACTGATAGATGTCACATGCGCTGTAGGAGGGACTGGACCGTCTTGTCTGCGAAGGCCCAGCAGCGCGGTGTCTGGCCGACCTGGTTGTCTGGTCTTCGCAGACAAGTCTGCTCCTACAGATATGTGTTGTTTTACACCCTGAACTTGCCCACCAACATTTGTAGATGGTTGCCCAGTCGCGCCAGTTCGACACTGGATGCTGCGGTTTCTTCACTGGCTGCGGAGGTTTGCTCGGAGACGTCGCGTACGTTCAATACGCTGCGGTTGATCTCTTCGGCGGTAGCGCTTTGTTGTTCGGCTGCGGCGGCGATTTGCTGGTTCATGCCCTGGATCGCTGACACGGTGCGAGCAATATTCTCCAGCGAGCTGCCGGCTCGGCGCGTCAGTTCGACACTGCTGACGGTCAGGCTGCGGCTGTTGTCCATGATGGTCGCCACGTGCTGGGTGCCTTTTTGCAGGCCGGCGATCAGCGACTCGATCTCTTCGGTGGATTTTTGCGTGCGCTGGGCAAGGCTGCGCACTTCATCGGCCACCACGGCGAAACCACGACCGGCTTCCCCTGCTCGCGCGGCTTCAATGGCGGCGTTGAGCGCCAGGAGGTTGGTCTGTTGCGCAACCGATTTGATCACGTCGAGCACACTGCCAATCTTGTCGCTTTCACGCTTGAGTTCAGTCATCGCGTCGGTGGAGTTGCCGACTTCACTGGCCAGACGTTCGATCTGGGTGATGGCTTCCTTGACCACCCGGTCGCCTTCACGCGCCTGTTGATCAGCGGCAACGGCGGCTTCAGACGCTTCTTCGGCATTGCGCGCGACCTCCTGAACAGTGGCCGTCATTTCGTGCATGGCCGTGGCCACCTGATCGGTTTCGACCTTCTGGCTGTTAACCCCGGCACTGGTTTGTTCGGTCACAGCGGACAACTCTTCAGCGGCGCTGGCGATTTGCGTCACACTGTCGCTGATGCCCCCAATCAAGGCACGCAAGTTGACGGTCATGCGCTGAATACTGTTCTGCAACTGGCCTATCTCGTCCTTGCGCTCGACGTGTAAATCCTGGCTCAAATCACCTGAAGCGACACGTTCCACGACGTGGAGCGTGTGCAGCAGCGGGGTGACGATCTGGCGAGTGATAGCCCAAGCCGCAATGACACCGAACAGCAGTGCCAGGGCCGTTGCGATGCCGAGCATGGAGCGGGCTTGAGCGCTATCAGCATCGCGCTTGAGGTTTTGTGAAGCAGACAGTTGGCTGCTGAGTGTCAGCAGGCTATCACCCAGCCCCGACATTTTTGCCAGCGCTTGCTGGTTCAGCAGTTGGGCATCACGGTATTGGCCCACGGCACCGCGATAGGCCTTGAGGGCATCGCTGGCGTCTTTGAGTTTGCCCAGATACTCGGACGGTATCGAGCCCGGCAGCGTGTTAAGCCCGGTCAGCGCGGCGTCGATAGCGGTGTTGGCGTTTTGCTCGAACTCAGGCTTGCCACTGTAGGTGTAGCTGCGCACCTCAAAGCGTGCCTGCTGGATCAGCTTGCTCAGTTCCACAACACCGTTGAACGCCAGAATGCTATCGCCCTTGAGCAACGATTCTTCGATGCCGGAGACATGCTCCACGGCACGGTCGGCGGTAGCGCCCAGATTCACGCGACTCGCTTCCCGGGTTTGAATGGCTTGGGTCATGTCGGCGAAAGCGCGACGGTAGCTTGCGCTGGCCTGGCTCTGCTGATCAAGCATGTCCTGATCAGCCTTGTTCTGAATCTTGGTTGTTGCAGTGCGCAGATTTTGCTCGACCTTATCGAGAACGCCAGTTACCGCGGCTGCGGACTCGGCGCTAGGTTGTGCTTCGTAATGTTGTCGGGCGACACGCAGGTCCCTGTTCAAGTCATTGAGTTGGGTGATCGACGCCAGCTTGTCACCCCGATCAATCAGCGAGGTCATGCTCAGCCAGCCCGTAAGGGTGATAACGATTGTGAGCAACAGCACCAGACCGAAGCCGATACCCAGTTTCAGGCTGACACTTATATTTCCGAGGCTTCGGACTAACCAACTGTACATGACGGCTCCCTGAGGTGAACTTGTTATAGCGTCCTCCTGCATCGGCTGCAGGGATCGGAACTGAAGCGCGTTGGTCGATAAAGTCGGACTAATTGCGTAGGAGATTTCGACCATTGCTCCATGCTGCGTCGTAAATCGAGTCTTGAAGATCGATGTGGGAATCTTCTTTAGAACAGGCGGGCGAGCAGGGCCGTGACAGCGGTTTCGACCCGCAGGATGCGTTCGCCGAGCTGGACCGGCTGGAGGCCAGCCTTGCTCAACAAGTCGATTTCGTAGGGGATCCAGCCGCCTTCCGGGCCGATGGCCAATGTGACGGACTGATCGGTGCCGCGCGGGCAGGCAGGGTAGTCACCCGGATGACCGACCAGACCCAGGCTGCCTTCAACCAGCTGAGGCAGACGGTCTTCGACGAACGGCTTGAAGCGTTTTTCGATCAGAATCTCTGGCAGTACGCAATCGCGTGCCTGTTCCAGACCCAATACAAGCTGTTCACGGATGGCTTCGGGCTCCAGAAACGGTGTTTGCCAGAAGCTTTTTTCCACCCGATAGCTGTTGAGTAGAATCACTCTGGGCACGCCCATGGTTGCGATTGTCTGAAACACCCGGCGCAGCATCTTCGGCCTGGGCAAGGCCAGCAGCAGGGTCAGGGGCAGTTTGGCCGGTGGCGCGCGATCAAGGCTGATCTGCAATTCGGCTTCATGGCTTTCCAGGCGCAGCAATTCGCCAGTGCCTAGCAAACCACCGATGCGGCCTACACGCAGGCTGTCGCCAACGACTGCGCGATGCACCTCTTGCATGTGCTTCAGGCGGCGGTCGCGCAGGATGACTCTGTCAGCTGCGATAAAGTCAGCTTTTTCGAGCAGCAGCAGGTTCACGGCTGGGTCGCAGGCGGCTGGTCGTGTTTGTCAGAGTCCTCATCCGTCTGGTCATCCGGGTGATCGCCACGCTTGACGATCAAGCCGCTGCACAACACGCCGATCTCGAACAGCAGCCACATTGGCACCGCAAGCAACGTCTGCGAAAAGATGTCCGGCGGTGTCAGAATCATGCCGACCACGAAGCAGCCAATGACCACGTACGGGCGCATTTTTTTCAAGTATTTGACATCGACGATGCCAATCCATACCAGCAACACCACCGCTACCGGGATCTCGAAAGCGACACCGAAGGCGAAGAACAAGGTCATGACAAAGTCCAAGTAACTGGCGATGTCAGTCATCATCGAAACGCCTTCCGGGGTCACGCTGGCGAAGAAGTGGAAAATCAGCGGGAACACCAAAAAGTACGCGAAGGCCATGCCTGAATAGAACAGGATAATGCTCGAAACCAGCAGCGGCACGGCGACGCGCTTTTCATGCTTATACAGACCGGGTGCAATAAAGCCCCATATCTGGTGCAGGATCACCGGCATCGCCAGAAACAGCGAGCACATCATGGTCAGCTTGAACGGTGTCAGGAACGGCGAGGCCACGTCGGTGGCGATCATCGTCGCGCCTTCGGGCAAATACACCCGCAGAGGTGCGGAAACCAGGGTGTAGATCTTTTGGGTGAAGTAAAACAACCCGGCAAAGATCAGGAAAATTGCCACAACGCAACGCAACAGGCGTGTGCGCAGCTCGGTGAGGTGCGAGATCAGCGGCATTTGCTGATCGTTTTCCGGGATATCAGCGCTCATGGGGCTCGCGGTGGCAAAGAAGAATCGTTGACGGGCGGTGCGCTTGGCACCGGGCTGACGTGTGCGACCGGGGCAGCCTCGGCTGGAGCTGCTGGAGCTGCTGGAGCAACGGGGACCGGGACAACGGCAACCGGTTCAGTCGCGACGACGGGCGTTTCCGGCTGCGATGCCGGTGTCGGCGGCGCGATGGTCTGTGCCTCGACTGGCGGGCTGACCGTCGCGACGGGCTCGACCGGTGCCTGTTGCGGCGCGAAAATCTTTTTGGCTTCCTGCTCTAACGACAGAATGTGCTCGTTGTGCAGCTGCCGACGAATTTCATCGGCACCGATTTCGCGCTCGACTTCCTGTTTGATCGCATTGAAGCTGCGCTTCAGCCGCCCGACCCAAAGGCCAGCAGTACGTGCAGCACCCGGCAGGCGCTCGGGGCCAAGCACCAGCAGGGCAACGAGGCCGACGAGCAGCAGTTCAGAGAAGCTGATACCAAACATTCAACACGACCTAGTCTTTGCGGATTGGCTCTTCGACTTTATGTGCTTGCGCGTCGATGGTCTGTGGCTCATGCAGGGTCGAACCCTGAGGCGCCTGCTGCGGTTGCATCGGCGGCTGCTGTTCAGCAGGTTTCTCTTCATCGTTCATGGCTTTGCGGAAGCCTTTGATTGATTCGCCAACATCCGTACCCAAGCCTTTGAGTTTCTTGGTGCCGAACACCAATACGACGACAACCAAAATGATGAGCCAGTGTTTCCAGTCAAAAATACCCATGAAACTTTCCTCCTCGAGGTGCGTGTTTAGTCGGCAGAGCGTGCGGCTTTTTCAGCGTGCCCGGACAGCCCGAAGCGCCGATCCAGTTCATCGAGTACAGCTTGCGGATGCTGACCCAAAGCTGCAAGCATCACCATGCTGTGAAACCACAGGTCCGCGGTCTCATAGATGACATCACTGCAATCACCGCTGATGGCGGCATCCTTGGCAGCGATGATGGTTTCGACCGATTCTTCACCGACCTTTTCCAGAATCTTGTTCAAACCCTTGTGGTACAGGCTGGCGACATAAGAACTGTCGGCAGCGGCGCCCTTGCGTGCTTCAAGCACTTCGGCCAGACGGGCCAGGGTGTCAGTCATGTGTGTGTCCTGCCTGATAGATAGCGTGCGGGTCTTTGAGCACCGGGTCGACAACCTTCCAGCCGGCATCGTCGTACACCCGGTAGAAGCAGCTTTCACGACCCGTGTGGCAGGCAATCCCGCCGATCTGTTCGACCTTCAGGATAATCACGTCGGCATCGCAGTCCAGGCGCAATTCGTGAAGCTTCTGCACATGCCCGGATTCTTCACCTTTGCGCCAGAGTTTGCCACGGGAACGCGACCAATAAATGGCCCGGTTCTCGGTCGCGGTCAAGCTCAGCGCTTCGCGATTCATCCAGGCCATCATCAGCACGCGTCCGGTTTCATGGTCCTGGGCAATCGCAGGCACCAAACCATCGCTGTTCCAGTGAATCTCGTCCAGCCAGTCTTTCATCGTCGACTCCGCAAGCCGGGCCTTGAGGCCTCGGCGATTGAATAGTGTGCCAGCGACCTGCGCTGCTGGCTATCGGCGCACGACCAGATACAGACCTGCCACCAACATGACCCAGGCTGGCCATGCTGCCAGCGCGACCAGGGCCGTGCCGCTGGCAGCCAGGGTCGAGCCCAGTACCGCGCCGCCTGCCAGTAAACCTGCGCCAGTCAGACGCAACGCCCAGCCGTCGCCACGCTCACGCCACGCGGGCTGCGGTGCGGAGGCGTGGGGCTTGGACATGCGCTCCAGCAGGTCGCGGGTCATGTTGGCCAGGTGGGGTATCTGTTCAACCTGCGTGTGCAGGTTGTGCAGCAGGGTTTTCGGGCTGACGCGCTCGCGCATCCAGCGCTCCAAAAACGGTTGAGCGGTGCTCCACAGGTCAAGTTCCGGGTACAGTTGGCGCCCCAGACCCTCAATGTTGAGCAGGGTTTTTTGTAACAGCACCAATTGTGGCTGGACTTCCATGTTGAAGCGGCGTGCGGTCTGGAACAAACGCATCAGCACCTGGCCGAACGAAATGTCTTTAAGCGGCTTCTCGAAAATCGGTTCGCAAACAGTGCGGATCGCGGCTTCGAATTCGTTGAGCTTGGTATGCGCCGGCACCCAGCCCGAGTCGATGTGCAACTGGGCCACGCGACGATAGTCACGCTTGAAGAACGCAAACAGGTTGCGCGCCAGATAGTCCTGGTCTTCGGGCGTCAGGCTGCCGACGATGCCGCAGTCGATGGCGATGTACTGCGGGCTCCAAGGCTGCACGGTGCTGACGAAAATGTTGCCGGGATGCATGTCGGCATGAAAGAAGCTGTCACGAAATACTTGGGTGAAGAAAATCTCCACGCCGCGCTCGGCGAGCATTTTCATGTCGGTGCGCTGATCGGCCAGGGTCGCGAGGTCCGTGACCTGAATGCCGTAGATGCGCTCCATCACCAGTACTTTGGGGCGGCACCAGTCCCAATAGACTTGAGGCACGTAGAGCAGCGGCGAGCCTTCGAAGTTGCGTCGCAGCTGGCTGGAGTTGGCGGCCTCGCGCAACAAATCGAGTTCGTCGTAGATGGTCTTTTCGTAATCGCTGACCACCTCTACCGGATGCAGCAGACGTGCATCGGCCGAGAGCCGTTCGGCCACGCGGGCCAGTATGAACAACCACGCCAGATCCTGGCTGATGATCGGTTTGAGGCCGGGGCGCACGACTTTGACCACCACCTCTTCGCCGGTTTTCAACTGCGCGGCATGCACCTGCGCGACCGAGGCAGAGGCCAGCGGTGCGACATCGAAGCGGCTGAACACGGCACTGATTTTTGCGCCGAGCTGCTCTTCGATCAGGCCGATGGCCTGCTGCGAATCGAACGGCGGCACGCGGTCCTGCAAGTGCATCAACTCGTCGGCGATGTCCTCGGGGAGCAGATCGCGGCGGGTGGAGAGCAGCTGGCCGAATTTTATGAAAATCGGCCCGAGGTCCTGCAGCGCCATGCGCAAGCGTGCGCCACGGCTCAGCTCCAGGGGTTTACGCGGGAACCAGCGCCACGGCATGGCATAACGCAGGGCGAGCATCCACCAGGGCAGCGGCAGGGCAAACAACAAGTCATCGAGACGGTAGCGGATCACGACGCGTTGGATGCGAAACAGACGGCGGACGGCAAGCAGCTTCATGCGTTATCGCTGGATTTGAGGGAGAGGGCAAGGCGCTCGAAGCGCGCCTCGAGACGTTCAAGGTCGAGCCTGGTCTGGTCCAGCTCGGCGAAGCGGGCTTCGGCTTCACGTTGGCCGACCAGGGTGCGCGATTCCTCACTGAGGTAGTCGGCGAGGTTGTGCGTGAGGTTGGTCAGGCTGTCGCGGGTCCAGCGGGCGCTGCTGCGCAGTTGGCCCCCGAGCAAAGGACTGGCGACCGGACCGAGCCAGCGCGAGAGTTCGTACTCCCAGTCCAGCTCAAGGTCTTGCAGCACGCCGACCAGTTCCAGCAATACGGCGCTGTCGCCTTCAAGCTCGACTTCAGGGCCATGCAGTACGGCGGTTTTGTCCTGGCTCAGGGCTAGACGCAGCAAACTCGAGGCTGGCGCACGCAGGGTACAGTCGGCCTCAGCGGCCCAGTGTGCCGCCAACAGCAAGCCTTCATCGCTGGGCAAAATGAACAGCTGAAAGGCCGGGTTACGGCAATCGACTGCAATCATCTTGCCTGCCAGGCGTTCGAGGCGTGGCAGGGCGGTGCTGTCCATGCGCAGCACACGGTTGATGCCGAGCTCGACGCTGGCGAGCAAGCCGCTGAGTAACATCAGGGCTTGATGCCGCGATGCAGGGCAACGATGCCTGCGGTCATGTTGTGATAGGTCACACGGTCGAAACCGGCTTCTACCATCATCGACTTGAGGGTTTCCTGATTCGGGTGCATGCGGATCGACTCCGCCAGATAGCGGTAGCTTTCCGAGTCATTGGTAATCAGTTTGCCCATCAGCGGCATGAACGCGAACGAGTAAGCGTCGTAGGCCTTGGACATCAGCGCGTTGGTCGGTTTGGAGAACTCCAGGACCAACAAGCGCCCGCCGGGCTTGAGGACACGCAGCATCGAGCGCAGGGCGTCTTCTTTATGCGTCACGTTGCGCAGGCCGAAGGCGATGGTCACGCAGTCGAAATGGTTGTCCGGGAACGGCAGCTTTTCCGCGTCGGCCTGAACGAACTTGACGTTGCCAGCCACACCCAGGTCCAGCAGACGGTCGCGGCCGACTTTCAACATCGAGGCGTTGATGTCCGCCAGTACGACTTCGCCGGTCGGACCGACCAGATGCGAAAACTTTCTTGCCAGATCGCCAGTGCCGCCAGCGATGTCCAGCACGCGATTGCCCGTGCGTACGCCAGACAACTCGATAGCAAAGCGCTTCCACAACCGGTGCATGCCACCGGACAGCAGGTCGTTCATCAAGTCGTACTTGGCCGCAACGGAGTGGAAAACCTCAGCGACTTTCTCGGCTTTCTGGCTTTCCGGTACGTTTTTGTAGCCGAAGTGAGTGGTGGGTTCGGCATCGCTGCCTTTGCGCGGATCGTTCATATCGCTGTCACCGGAATAAAGTGGGGCCATTCTAATCGTCGGGGCAGCCTTTGTCTTGACAAGGCTCATGGTTGACATCTCCTCTTGGTCTCGCTGCTCATGGTGGCGCGATATAGAATGTGGCTCGAAACCGACCAAGGAGTCCTTGCATGGCCCAAATAACTGTTGAACGTGAACACGCCCTTGGCCGCGAAGCTGCGCGGGAAAAGGCCGAGCATCTGGTGCTCAAGCTGGCGGATAAATATGCGCTGAAACCGACATGGTCAGGCGATGTAGTGGAGCTCGAGGGCAAGGGCGCCAAGGGGAAAATCGAGGTCGAAGACACATTGATCAGGGTCAGCATCGAGCTGAACTTTTTCCTCTCGGCAATGAGCGGCGCGATCAAATCCGAGGTGGAGAGGGTCCTGGACAAAGAACTGCTGGCTTGAATTCCTGAATCCCCTCGCGGCTGTGTGATGTTTATCGATTAAACGCGTTACCGCTCCACAGCCCGCCCCCCCCCGCAAAATAGCCACCAACCTAGGGTGAGCATTCTAATTTTTCTGATTATTTTGTGCTCATGCCCATCAACCCGTGGGCAGTTCCTCCAACCTTTTTGAGCGTGAGGTGCACCATGGCCAAAGTAGCCCTGAAGAAGAAAGTTGATGCCGAGCAAGCCACGGCCCTTTCCGAAGTAAAACTGTATGCCCGCAAAATCTGGCTGGCTGGCTTGGGTGCCTACTCCAAGGCCGGTCAAGAAGGCGCCGAGTATGTAAAAGACTTGATCAAGACCGGCGAAGAAGTTGAAAAAAAGGGTAAGAAAATCGTCGACAAGCAGCTCGATGCGGCCAACAGCGAGATCGACACGATCAAAGACGACGTGGCAGGCGTCAAGGGCAAGTTCGAAGTGCAACTTCATAAAGTCGAGAAGGCTTTTGACCGCCGTGTTGGCCGCGCCTTGAATCGGTTTGGCATTGCGTCTAAACATGATGTTGAGACACTCTCTGCTAAGCTCGATGGGCTGACGGCATTGCTTGAACGTGTCGCGCATAAACAATAAGGAGATCGGGATGGCTGGCAAAAAGAAGATTGAAAAAGAAGGCAGCTCCTGGATTGGCGAGGTTGAAAAATACTCCCGTCAAATCTGGCTGGCTGGTTTAGGCGCTTACTCAAAAATCAGCAATGACGGCAGTAAGCTTTTCGAAACCCTGGTCAAAGACGGCGAGAAGGCCGAAAAGCAGACCAAGAGCGGCGTCGACAAGCAAGTCGATGCAGCGAAGGCAACAGCGCAATCGGCAAAATCCCGAGTGGGCGACGTCAAGGACCTTGCGCTGGGTAAGTGGAGCGAGCTCGAAGGTGCTTTCGACAAACGCCTGAACAGCGCCATCTCGCGCCTCGGTGTCCCAAGCCGCAACGAAGTCAAGGCACTGCACAGCAAGGTCGATCTCCTGACTAGGCAAATCGAGAAACTGACCGGCGCGTCGGTGACGCCTGTGTCCTCCAAAGCCGCTGCAAAACCTGCGGCTAAACCCGTAGCCAAGGCAACGGCCAAGGCAGTGGCCAAACCCGCGGCTAAAGCGCCGGCCAAAACGGCAGCCGCCAAGCCAGCCGCGAAACCGGTTGCCAAGCCTGTTGCCGCGAAATCGGTAGCTAAACCAGCCGCCACCAAGCCCGCAGCAGCGAAAGCACCCGCAGTGAAAAAAGCAGCAGCACCCAAGCCCGCTGCGGCCAAACCTGCAGTAGCAGCAACGCCAACTGCCGTTGCTGCTTCAGCGGCAACCCCTGCGCCAGCAACGACCGCTGCGTCGACGCCCGCCAGCCAGTCCTGATTTTTACGGACTGCCAAAAGCCCGGCTGCAAGGTCGGGCTTTTTCGTTTGTGCGTTACCTGTTAGAGAGACATAAGTGCAGCACGTGACGAGTCGTTGCGTGATGGAGTGGTCGGTTTCAACTACTCCTCCAGATAATGCATCGCCAGCTTCTCCACCCCCTGCCGCGAGTCGGGGATCAGGTGGGGCGCGACCAGCATCATGATCTGGTAGACAACGACGCGTACTTCGCCTTCTTTGCCGAGGATGCGTTGGTAGTCCAGGGAGAACAGCAGGGTCATGCTGATCTGTTCCACCAGTTGCCCCAGCGCTTGTGTGTCGCTGACCAGTTGCCTCTGTGCTTTCAGCTGTGCCAGTAACGATGCCAGGGTGCGTTTTAGTGCGTTGAGCAGGTTGCGGATACCGCGTGCCAGTTTTGGCAGACGGCCCGCGAGGTTGGACAGGTCCTGGAACAGGAAGCGGTAATACGACAGGCGCTCGACGATCAGGTGCAGAAACACCCAGTAGTCTTCCGGCGCGAGCTGTGCGTTGGCCGGGGGATTGAGTAGCGGCGACAGTTCTGTCTGGAAACGCTCGAACAAGCCCATGACCAGCGGCTCTTTGCCGTGAAAGTGGTAGTAGAGATTGCCGGGGCTGATCCCCAGTTCGTTAGCGATTTCCAGTGTCGAGACGTTAGGTTCGCCCTGTTGGTTGAACAAGTGCAAGGCGCATTCAAGGATACGGTCGCGTGTTTTCATCCGGTCTTCTTGTGTGGGTTAATCAGGAATGCACGCAGTGTGTGTTCGCGGCGCCACAGAGGATTTGCATCTCAGCGCACACGCACATAGGTTCCAGGCGCGGCCTCCATCGGTGGGTAGTTCTGGTTGCCGAGGGCCATGAGGGTTTCTCGTTGTGCGCCGGAGCGCTGCTGAATCCAGTTCAACCAGTTCGGCCACCAGCTGCCTTCGACGGTTTCTCCATCGTAGTACCAGGCCCGGGGGTCGCTGCTGAGTTTGCCGTTTTCGATGTAGCTCGATTTGGGGTTGCCTGGCGGGTTGAGGATGCTTTGTACGTGACCGCTGTTGGCCAGCAAGAAGCGCCGGTCGCCGCCGAGCAGCAAGGTCGAGCGATAGACCGCGTCCCACGGTGTGATGTGGTCATTGATCCCTGCCACGCTGAAGCTGTCGACGGTGACTTTCTGCAGGTCCACGGGCGTGCCGCATACCTCCAGACCGCCGGGGTGGCTGAGTGGGTTGTATTTGAAAAAGTCCAGCAAGTCGCCATGCAGGGCGGCCGGCAGGCGTGTGCTGTCGTTGTTCCAGTAGAGGATGTCGAAGGGCGGCGGCGCCTTGCCCAGCAGGTAGTTATTGACCCAGTAATTCCAGATCAAATCGTTGGGGCGCATCCAGGCGAAGATTTTGGCCATGTCGCGGCCATCAAGCACACCTTGCTGGTAAGAGCGGCGCTTAGCGGCTTCCAGGGTCTCTTCATCGACGAACAAGGTTGCTGCGCTGTCGATCTGGCTGTCCAGCAGGCTGACCAGGTAGGTTGCGCTGGAGACCCGGCGCATTTGTCGCTTGGCCTGGAGATGGCCTTGCAGTGCGGCCATGGTCAGGCCGCCGGCGCAGGCACCCAACAGGTTCACTTCGCGGCTGCCAGTAATGGCGCGGCATACGTTCATCGCTTCTTCGACGGCTTCGACGTAGCTGGACAACCCCCATTCGCGATGACGCACATCCGGGTTGCGCCAGCTGATCATGAACATTTGCAGGCCGTTTTTCAGTGCGTACTGGACGAAGCTGTTGGCCGGGCTGAGGTCGAAAATGTAGTACTTGTTAATTTGCGGCGGAACGATCAGCAGAGGCCGAGCGTACTGCTTTTCGCTCATCGGCTTGTACTGCATCAGCTCCAGCAGCTCGTTGCGAAACACGACTGCACCGGGGGTGGTGGCGACGGTCTTGCCGACCTCGAATGCATCTTTGGTGATCTGGCTGGGCAGGCCATTGTTGTGCATCAGGTCATCGACCAGGTGGCTGATGCCCTTGAATACGCTGCTGCCGCCGGAGTTGAACAGCTCCTTGACCGCCAGCGGGTTGAGCAGGGTGTTGGAGGGTGACAGGGCATCGCTGAGCAAGGACAGGATGAAGTGCGCACGGGCGCGATCATCCTCGGACATCTCGCTATCATCGATCCAACTCTTGAGCTGATGCTGCCAGCTCAGATAGGCCTGCAGCCCGCGTCGATAGAGGGGGTTTTGCAGCCACGTCGGGTCCGCGAAGCGGCTGTCACGAGGGTTGGGCGTGTGCAGGTTGTCACCCAGTATGACGCGACCCAACTGACCACCCAGGGCCAGCACATGACGTGCGCTGTGGACCGGGTGACGCAGGCTTTGGACGGCCACGCTACGCAGCGTGGAAAACACATCTCGCCCGCGCAAACCACTGATGACGCTTTGCGCATTGATGAATGTGGCCGGGGTGGGCACAGATTCCTTCGCTGGCTTGTCTCGCATGGGGCAACACTCCTTCGTCAGGCCATGACTAAAGCCCTTTACCTATCGATGAATCGGGGTCGGGTGCGGATGCATGACCGCGCGCTGCCGCTCCTCCAGTAGGAATTTCATGATGATGGGCGCCACCGCTTCGGCACGGGTGATCAAAAATAAATGACCGTCATCGATTATGTGTAGCTGGGCATTGGGTATCCGCCAAGCCAGCATGCGCATATTTATCAAAGGAATGAGCGGATCGTCGTCGCCCGCGAGGATCAATGTAGGCTGACGAATCTTGTGCAGCCAATGGATGCTGGTCCAGCCCATCCCGGCAAACAGCTGCCAGTAATAACCCAGCTTGCCCGACGATCGGACCTTGGCGGCGTGATTGGCGGCCAGGTGAGGGTCCCGACGAAAGGCGCCACCGTAGATTTCCGGCGCGATGCGTATCACATGGGACGGCTGAATATATCGCCGTGGGCTGGCCATCAACCACAGCACACGAGGCTTGCCCGGCACCATGACTGCGCCGGCGGCTGTCGCGGCGAGCACCAGTTTTTTGCAGCGTTCTGGATAGTCGTAGGCGAACTGTTGCGCCAACGCGCCGCCCCACGACACCCCGATCACATTGACCTGGCCGTAATTCAGGTAGTCGAGCATCCTCGCGGTCAGCTTGGCCAGCCCGGGAAAGCGAAAGGGGCGACTGGGCGTGGAAGAGCCGCCGACACCCGGCACATCGAAGGCGATCACTTCCATGTCCGGGTCAAGCGCGTCGACGAACGGAAATACCAGCTCCAGGTTGGCGCCGATGCCATTGAAAATCAGCAACGGTGTCATATCACCCTTGCCTGGGCGGACGGCCGTGCGGATGGTGTGACCATCCAGGTCGATGGTACGAAAAACAAACGGTTTCGACATGCGCGGGCCCTATGGGTTAAACCGCTGGTTAAGCCGTCCTGCGCTTTTCCAGACGGGTCGAGGTGATCCTCGTATTACTGCTCGTCACGTGACCGCGCGTCGGAGGCTGATGGCACTTCCAGATATCCATCAGCACCCTGTTTTGTTGTTTAGCGTTCGTGTACGTAAGTGCCCGGTGCAGCTTCGCCAGCCGGGTGTGCTTTGTTGCCGAGCACGCTCGGCGCCTTTTTCAATTTACCTGAGCGCTCTGCTTGCCAGCTTTGCCAGTAAAGCCACCAGGAATCGGTGTGCTTGGTCGAGTTCTCTTGCCACTCTTTGGCATCGACCGGCAGCTCGGGGTTGGTCATGTAGCGTGACTTGGGGTTGCCCGGCGGGTTGAGAATGCTTTGAATATGGCCGCTGCTGGACAGTACGAATTCAGTCTTTCCGCCGAATAGACGGGCCGATTTGTAGCACGAGCCCCATGGCGTGATGTGGTCGTTGGTGCCTGCCAGGCTAAACACATCGCTGGTCACCTTTTTCAGGTCGATCGGTGTGCCACACACTTCAAGGGCGTTGGCGCGGATCAGCGGGTTGGTCTTGAACATCTCGATCAGGTCGCCATGGAACGCGGCGGGCAGGCGGGTGGTGTCGTTGTTCCAGAACAGGATGTCGAAGACTGGCGGTTCGTTGCCCAACAGGTAATTGTTGACCCAGTAATTCCAGATCAGGTCATTGGGGCGCATCCAGGCGAAAATCTTGGCCATGTCACGGCCTTCCAGTACGCCCGCTTGATAGGAGTGGCGCTTGGCCGATTCCAGGGTCTTTTCGTCGACAAACAGCGCGACCTCGCTGTCGAGGGTGGTATCCAGCACGCTGACCAACAAGGTCAGGGCATGGACCTTCTGCTCGCCCAGCGCGGCGTAGTGACCCAGCAGCGCGGTGCAGGTGATGCCGCCGGAGCAAGCGCCCAGCATGTTGATGTCTTTGCTGCCGGTGATAGCGCGGACCACGTCAACCGCTTCTTTGAGCGCGTCGATGTAGGTCGACAGGCCCCACTCCCGCTGTGCCTTGGTCGGGTTGCGCCAACTGACGATAAACGTCTGCACGCCACCGCGCAGGCAGAAGCGTGCCAGGCTTTTATCCGGGTTCAGGTCGAACACATAGAACTTGTTGATCTGCGGTGGAACGACCAATAACGGCCGCTCAAGCACCTGTTCGGTCATCGGTTTGTACTGGATCAGTTCAAGCACGTCATTGCGAAAGACCACCGAGCCTTCGGTGGTGCCGAGGCTCTTGCCGACTTCGAAGGCGTCCATATTGACCTGGCTCGGCATGCCGCCGTTATGCACCAAGTCCTTGGCCAAGTGTGACAACCCGTCGAGAAGGCTTTTGCCACCGGTTTCGAAAAACCGTTTGACCGCAGCCGGGTTGGCGGCGCTGTTGGTCGGCGACATGGCTTCGGTCATCAGATTGATCACAAAGTGACCACGATTAATGTTTTGTTCTGACAGATTGCTGTCACTGATCCAGTCGTGCAACTCCTTGCGCCAGGCCAGGTAGGTTTGTAGATAACGGCGATACAGCGGGTTCTGGCTCCAGGCAGGGTCAGCGAATCGACGGTCGTCGCTGGCAGGTTGCAAACTGGATTTCCCTAGCAAAACATTCTTCAGTTCGACACCGAAATGAGCGACATGCTTGACGCTGTGGAAAGGTTGCCTGAGGGCTTGGGTTAGAACCATCCGAGCAGTGGTCAGCAAATCTTTACTCCGCAAGCCGACCACGGGGTTTAGCCCCAGAGTGTTTTCCGAGGCTTGGCGCTGCAAGTCATCGTTGTTCTTGATACTCATCTACGACGCTCCATTGTCCTGAGACGAGTACCGGACATCCCTGTGGATCAGTGACACAGGCGCCTGCCGGTACTACTGCTCGGGTGACCGATGATGGCTAAACCACATGCTCCCGGCAGGTGTTTGCGCAAAGATGAGTCCTGTCTTTTTCGCGGCAGCCGGATCTCATCTGTTGCGTCATCGCACGCGCCAGCTCTGCACGGATTGAATGCAGAGAACTTGCCAGATCTATTGGTTACCCGAGATTTCAAAAAATCGCAAGCAGGGCCAGTCGTTGGCCTCTGCGAGGAATATTGAAGCAAACAGAATTAGAAACGTCGCCCTAAAAGGTCAGACGGTTGGGCTAGAGCATCAGCTTGATGATTTGCTCGGAGGGGTCGCGGGATTTACCAGCTGTTTTCAGCTCGGCAAGATAATCGGTCCACAGCTGTTCCTGGCGTTGCGCCAATTGGTACAGGTAGTCCCAGGTGAACAATCCGCTGTCATGACCGTCGTCGAAGGTCAATTTTAGTGCGTACTGCCCGGCCGGTTCGATTTTGCTCAAGCCCACGCCGAGCTTGCCAAATTGCAGGATCGGTTTGCCATGACCCTGAACCTCGGCCGATGGTGAGTGCACCCGCAAGAACTCGGCGCTCAAGTGGTATTCCTCGTCGGGCGCGTATTTCAGCGTCAGGGTTTTCGAAGCTTTGTGCAGATTGATTGCGCTGGGGAGCTTGGTATTGGCCATGAGGTTCAGGGCCGCGAGCGGCCCTGCCGGTTCCAGTTAAGTGCGTGTTAAAGGATATACCGCGAGAGGTCTTCGTCCTTGGCCAGTTCGCCCAAGTGACTGTTGACGTAGTCGGCATTGATCAGGAGGGTCTCTGCATCTTGCGCGCTGGCCAGGTCGGCAGCACTAAAGGACACCTCTTCGAGCAGGCGCTCAAGCAACGTGTGCAAACGACGCGCGCCGATGTTTTCGGTCTTCTCGTTGACCTGCCAGGCAATCTCGGCGATGCGCTTGATGCCGTCGGGCAAGAACTCGATGTTCAGGCCTTCGGTCTTGAGCAGTTCGCGGTATTGCTCGGTCAGCGACGCATGCGGCTCGCTGAGGATGCGCTCGAAATCCTGCGGTGTCAGGGCCTTGAGTTCAACGCGGATAGGCAGACGGCCTTGCAGCTCAGGCACCAGATCGCTCGGCTTGCTCAGGTGGAACGCCCCGGAAGCAATGAACAGGATGTGGTCGGTCTTGACCATGCCCAGCTTGGTGTTCACGGTGCAGCCTTCGATCAGCGGCAGCAGGTCACGTTGCACGCCTTCGCGGGACACGTCGACGCCACCGGAATTGCCGCGTCTGGCGACCTTGTCGATTTCATCGATAAACACGATGCCGTGCTGCTCAACCGCTTCCAGCGCCTTGGCTTTCAGTTCTTCTTCATTGACCAGGCGCCCGGCTTCTTCGTCGCGGACCAGCTTCAGTGCGTCCTTGACCTTGAGCTTGCGGCTTTTCTTTTTGCCCTTGCCCATGTTGGCGAACAGGTTTTGCAGCTGGCTGGTCATCTCTTCCATGCCTGGCGGCGCGGAAATATCGACACCGACGGACTCGGAGACTTCGATCTCGATGTCCTTGTCATCCAGCTGGCCTTCACGCAGGCGCTTGCGGAACAGCTGACGGGTATTGGAATCGGTGCTCGGTGCGGCATCTTCGTTGAAGCCAGCGCGTGCGGGCGGCAGCAGGGCGTCGAGGATGCGTTCTTCGGCAGCGTCTTCGGCGCGATGGCGGACCTTGGTCATTTCCTGTTCGCGCAGGAGCTTGATCGCGGCGTCGGCCAGATCGCGAATGATCGATTCGACATCGCGGCCGACATAGCCGACTTCGGTGAATTTGGTCGCTTCGACCTTGATGAACGGCGCGTTGGCCAGTTTGGCCAGGCGACGGGCGATTTCGGTTTTACCGACACCGGTCGGGCCGATCATCAGAATGTTTTTTGGCGTGACTTCGACGCGCAGTTCTTCAGGCAACTGCATCCGGCGCCAGCGGTTACGCAAAGCGATGGCGACGGCGCGTTTGGCATCGTCCTGGCCAATGATGTGGCGATTGAGTTCGTGGACGATTTCACGGGGAGTCATAGACATGGTAGTGGCGGTCCTCTAGCTGAAAAAAGCGCGCATGGCTGTTTATGCAAACGGCATGGGAAACGGCTTATTCGGCGAGGTCCTGCTCCTCAATGGTGATGTTGTGGTTGGTGAACACGCAGATATCGGCAGCGATGCCCAGTGCGGTTTCGGCAATTTCGCGGGCCGAGAGTTCGGTTTTCATCAGCAGGGCGCGCGCGGCAGCTTGAGCGTAGGGGCCACCGGAGCCCATGGCAATCAGACCGTCTTCAGGTTCAACGACATCGCCGTTACCCGTGATGATCAGCGATGCATCTTTGTTGGCGACCGCCAGCATGGCTTCCAGGCGGCTCAGGGAACGGTCGGTGCGCCATTCTTTAGCCAGTTCAACGGCCGCGCGGACCAGATGGCCCTGGTGTTTTTCAAGTTGGCCTTCGAAACGTTCGAAAAGGGTGAAGGCGTCGGCGGTGGCTCCGGCGAAACCGGCAATGACTTCGCCGTGGTACAGGCGGCGAACTTTTTTCGCGTTGCCTTTCATGACGGTATTGCCGAGAGAAACCTGGCCGTCGCCAGCCATGACGACTTTGCCGTTACGGCGCACTGAAACGATGGTGGTCAAAGGAGCGTCTCCACGCAGCGGGGCGAAAATGCCCTAATGGAAACTCATATGGGGGTGGTGGCTGACATTTCAACCATGGGGTATGTCATGGGGTGAATGGAAATATCTGGATACGGGCTGTCTGGGCAGATCGCTTTTGCGCAGGAACTCGCCCCCACGGAGCGCGGATGATCCACTGGGGGAGTGAATCTATTCGTCAAAGCGGCGTATCCGACACGCCGCTTTGACCTGGACTACAGGTGGATCACTTACCCTGACGCTGTTGTAACAGCAGATTGCTGAAGCCGCTGCCCGCCAGTTGTTTCTGCGCGATGGTCAGTTGCTCACGATTGCTGTAAGGACCGACGAGCACCCGATACCAGATTTCGTCCTTCACGGTGCCGGATTCAACCTGCACTGTTTGCCCCAGCAGAATGATCTGCGCCCGGACCTTGTCCGCGTCGGCTTGCTTGCGGAACGAACCGGCCTGCAAGAAGAACTTCGTCACCGCAGCCGGTTTGGCCACCGGTGGCGCTGGCGGGGGCGTCAGGCCGCTGAGTGCAGCTTGGGCGCGGGCGGTGTCAATCTTCGCCGCTTGCGCAGGCGTGACCGGTGCAACCGGCGCTACGACCGCGGGCAGTGTTTTTTCGGGCACGGCTTCGTTCGGCACGATGACTTCGGACTCCGGCAGCAAGGTATAGAAGTCGTACTTCGGCTTCGCCGGTGCCTGCGGGCTGGGTGCCGTCTTGTTCGCCTCGGCGATTTTCGCGGCCTTGGCGTCTTCTTTAACCCGCTTGACGTCAGTACCGCCTGGTTCGAGTTTCATCAAAAACACGATGAAAGCACCCACCGACAGGCCAATCGCCAGCCACAACCATCCTGGAATCGGCTTCTTCGCGGGTGCCTGATAACGGCTGGCGCCGCGCTTGGGAGCAGGTTTTTTTTTCGCAGCCAACTTACATACGCTCCAGAGTTTCCAGACCCAAGAGTTCCAGGCCTTGCTTGAGGGTGCGGCCAGTCAGTGCGGTGAGACGCAGACGGCTTTGCTGTTGTTCCGGGTTCTCGGCACCGAGGATCGGGCAGTTCTCGTAGAAACTGGAGAACAGACCGGCGAGCTCATAGATGTAGGCACACAGTACATGCGGCGTGCCTTTTTCCGCGACGTTGTTCAACGTTTCGCCAAACTGCGCCAGGCGGGCCGCCAGCTCCTGCTCTTGAGGCGCCTCAAGCACGATATGCCCCTGGTTGATGTCGAACGGCTTGCCCAACTTGCGGAACACACCGGCGACGCGGGTGTAAGCGTAGAGCAGGTACGGCGCGGTGTTGCCTTCGAAGCTGAGCATCTGATCGAAGTTGAAGCTGTAGTCGCTGGTGCGATGCTTGGACAGGTCGGCGTATTTCACCGCGCTGATCCCTACTGCATTGGCGATGCTGCGCAATTCGGCTTCAGCGACTTCCGGGTTCTTTTCTTTCACCAGGGTGTAGGCGCGCTCCTGGGCTTCGTCGAGCAGGTCTACCAGCTTGACGGTGCCACCGTCACGGGTCTTGAACGGACGGCCATCGGCGCCGTTCATGGTGCCGAAGCCCATGTGTTCCATGTGCATGCCATTGGTCACGAAACCGGCGCGGCGGGCGACTTCGAACACCTGTTGGAAGTGCAGGGCCTGACGTTGATCGACGAAGTACAGCGCGCGGTCGGCCTTCAACACATTACTGCGGTAGCGGATCGCGGCCAGGTCGGTGGTGGCGTACAGATAACCGCCGCCCGCCTTTTGCACGATCACCGGCAGAGGCGTGTCTTCAGCGGTCCTGAACTCTTCGAGGAACACGCACTGGGCGCCGTTGCTCTCGACCAGCAGGCCTGCAGCCTTGAGGTCGCTGACAACGTTGGCCAGGTCATCGTTGTAGGCGCTTTCGCCCCTGACGTCAGCCGGGGTCAGGTTGACGTTCAAACGGTCGTAAATTGTTTGGCAGTGAGACAGCGATATGTTTTTGAAGCGTTCCCACAACGTCAGGCATTCCGGGTCACCGGCTTGCAGTTTGACCACCAGGCCTCGGGCGCGCTCGGCGAACTCTTCGGATTCGTCGAAGCGATGCTTGGCCGCACGGTAGAAGTTTTCCAGGTCCGACAACTCATCGCTGGTCGTCGGTTTTTCCTGCAGGTACGCCAGGAGCATGCCGAATTGAGTGCCCCAGTCTCCCACGTGGTTCTGACGAATCACAGTGTCGCCCATGAACGCCAGCACATTGGCCACGCCATCGCCGATAACAGTCGAGCGCAGGTGGCCGACGTGCATCTCTTTGGCCAGGTTGGGCGCGGACAAGTCGACCACCACGCGTTGTACGGGACCGACCTTGCGGACTGACAGTTGTGGGTCGATCAGCGCGGCATCGAGACGTGCTGCCAGAGCCTGGGTGTTCTGGAAGAAGTTGAGAAAGCCGGGACCGGCGATTTCGACCTTGCTGACCTGTGCGTCGGCGGGCAGCGCGGCAACCAGTTTTTCCGCCAGATCACGGGGTTTCAAACCGGCAGGCTTGGCCAGCATCATCGCGATGTTGCTGGCGAAGTCACCGTGGGTTTTGTCCCGCACGTTTTCCACCTGGATCGCCGGTGTCAGCCCTTCCGGCAGGACGCCTTCGTTGACGAGTTGGGTCAGGGCTTGTTGGATCAGCTGGCGAATGGTGTCTTTCATGGTCTTCTCTTTCGACCGCAAGCGCGGCGGCGCCTGGATGCGCTGGTGGAAAAACTGGGCATTATCCGTTGCGAGAGCAGGCTTGCCAACCATGATGGACATGCGGTCTTAAAGATGCCGGCTTTGGCCCTTAATACAAATCAACCGGGTCCACGTCCAGCGACCAGCGCACCTGACGCCCGCTGGGCATGTTTTCAAGCACCAGCAGCCATGCGCTGAGCAAGCGATGCAGGGGCGCGCGGGCGCTGGCTTGCAGGAGCAATTGCGCGCGGTAGCGGCCGGCGCGCCGCTCCATCGGCGCCGGGACCGGGCCCAGCAACTCAATGGCGCCCAGATTCATTTCAGCCAACAAGCGTTCGGCCTCGGCGCAGGCGTTGTCGAGAAAGCCTTCGGCCTGTCCCGGCTTGTGCGCTTCGGCGCGCAGCAGCGCCAGGTGCGAGAACGGTGGCAGGCCAGCGGCCCGGCGTTCGCTCAACGCTTGTTCGGCGAAGGCGAAGTAGCCTTGTTCGGTCAGCTGAATTAACAGGGGGTGGTCGGCCAGATGCGTTTGGATGATCACTTTGCCTGGTTCTTCGGCCCGTCCTGCACGCCCTGCGACCTGAACGATCAACTGCGCCATGCGCTCGCTGGCGCGGAAGTCGCCGGAAAACAAACCGCCGTCGGCATCCAGAATCGACACCAGGGTCACACGGGGGAAGTGGTGCCCTTTGGCGAGCATTTGGGTGCCGACCAGAATGCACGGCTGACCGCGCTGAATGGTGGCGAACAGCTGGTTCATTGCGTCTTTGCGCGAGGTGCTGTCGCGGTCGACCCGCAGCACCGGGAAGTCCGGGAACAAAATACCCAGGCGCTCTTCTGCACGCTCGGTGCCCGCACCCACGGGGCGCAGGTCGACCTTGCCGCATGCCGGACAGTGTCGAGGGACACGCTCGACATGGCCGCAATGGTGGCAGCGCAATTCGCCGGAACGCTGGTGCACAGTCATGCGCGCGTCGCAGCGCGGGCATTCCGAGAGCCAGCTGCAGTCGTGGCAAAGCAAGGTCGGCGCAAAGCCGCGACGGTTGAGGAACACCAGGACCTGCTGGCCTGCAGCCAGAGTCTGAGCGATGGCTTGCTGCATCGGTCCGGAAATACCGCTGTCCAGTGGCCGGCTCTTCACATCCAGCCGCAGGAAGCGCGGTTGTTGCGCACCGCCTGCGCGTTGGTTCAGGCGCAGCAGGCCGTAGCGTCCGGTGTAGGCGTTGTGCAGGCTTTCCAGTGATGGCGTGGCGGATCCGAGGACAATCGGAATGTTTTCCTGCCGGGCCCGCACCAACGCCAGATCGCGGGCGTGGTAGCGCAGACCTTCCTGCTGTTTATAGGAGCCGTCGTGCTCTTCATCAATAATGATCAGGCCGGGGTTCTTCATTGGCGTGAACAGCGCGGAGCGGGTGCCGATAATAATGTCGGCCTCGCCGTCGCGCGCCGCCAGCCAGGCATCCAGGCGATCCCGGTCATTGACCGCCGAGTGCACCAGCGCGATGCGTGCGTTGAAACGTTGTTCGAAGCGCGCCAGGGTTTGCGGGCCGAGGTTGATCTCCGGGATCAACACCAGCGCCTGCTTGCCGGCTTCCAGGGTTTCGCGGATCAGCTGTAAATAGACTTCGGTTTTGCCACTGCCGGTGACGCCTGCCAGCAGAAATGCATGAAAGGTGTCGAAGCCGGCACGAATGGCTTCGTATGCGGCGCGTTGCTCGGGGTTGAGTGGCAGCTCAGGTTGCGCCAGCCAGCGCTCATGACGTTCGCTCGGCGCATGGCGGCGCACTTCGGCCTTGACCATGTCCTTGGCCAGCAACAGGTTCAGGCTTTCCCGGTTGAGCATCAGTTTGCTGAGTAACTGATTGGCCACGCCATGCGGATGCTGGGCGAGGGTGGTCAGGGCCTCACGCTGTTTCGGTGCGCGGGCGATGCGCGGGTCATCGAGTCTGGCGCCGGGAGCCACTTGCCAGAATCGTTCCTGCCGCGCTTCGGCGGGTTCGCCCTGGCGCAGCAGTACCGGCAAGGCCCAGCTCAAGGTGTCGCCGAGGCTGTGCTGGTAATACTGCGATGTCCACAGGCACAGTTTGAACAGCGAAGGCGGCAGCGGCGGATGCTCATCGAGGATGGCCACGGCCGGTTTGAGCTTTTCAGCCGGGACGTCACTGTGGTCAGTGATCTCCACCAGAATGCCAATCATCTCGCGCCGACCGAACGGCACGCGTACGCGCATGCCCGGCTGTAACGCACTGCGCAACACCCCGGTGGGGGCGCGGTAGTCGAATAAGCGTCTGAGCGGCGAGGGCAGAGCGAGGCGCAAAATGGCGTCGGGCACGCGGAGGGTTCTCTGTAACGGTCTGTGACGAAGCGGCGATCTTAGCAGACGGCCGGTTTTAACGTTCGCTTGCGTCGTTGGCGATGTCTGGTAGTATCCGCAGCCTAATTACGTGCGGTGTTCAACAATAGTGTTGCGCGGCGGCACGCTAGCCCGGAGAAGTACCCATGAAAGCTGACATTCATCCAGTTTACGAAGCCATTGTCGCGACTTGCAGCTGCGGCAACGTGATCCACACTCGCTCCAACCTCGCCAAGCCATTGAGCCTTGACGTGTGCAACGAGTGCCACCCGTTCTACACCGGCAAGCAGAAGACTCTTGATATCGGCGGCCGTGTCGACAAGTTCAAATCGCGTTTCGGTGCTTTCGGCGCAGCCAAAGCTCCTGAAGCTGCTGCAGAGTAAGACTGGCCGTTCTGGAAGGTCCATTGGACTACTCCAGGCTGCTTAAAAAGGCGTCCCTCGCGGGCGCCTTTTTTATGTCCGCGATTTGGCTGACGGCAGCCCAGGCCTTGTGCCCGGCGCCCGACTCCCTGCCTGTATTCGCGGTCCAGCGGGTCGTGGATGGCGATACCCTGCGCCTGAGCGATGGCCGCAGTGTGCGGATGATTGGACTGAATGCGCCAGAGACCGGCAAGAAAGGCCGTTCCGCCGAGCCTTTCGCTGAGGCCGCCAGGCGCCGCCTGCAAAGTCTGGTCGACGAAAACGACGGCCGGGTCAGTCTGCAGGTGGGCCAGGAGCCCAAGGATCATTACGGCCGTACGCTGGCCAACGTCTATGGTCGTCAGGGCGAAAACCTTGAGGCGCAGTTGTTGGCCGAGGGTTTGGCCTATCAAGTGGTGATCGCCCCCAATGTCGCCCTGCTCGACTGCCTGCAGCGGGCAGAGCGCAGTGCGCGCCAAGCCGGGTTGGGTGTGTGGCGTACGTCGCCGGTACAGCCGGTCGGGAAAATCAATAGCGGCGGTTTTGCCCTGATCTCCGGGCAGGTCAGCGACGTGCAGCGCAATGCTGGCGGCGTGTGGATTGAGTTGCAGGGCTCGCTGGTGTTGCGGATCGCGCCGAAGTTAGTGAGTCAGTTCGACGTCTCT
Organism: Pseudomonas sp. 5C2; assembly: GCF_034314155.1. NCBI lineage: Bacteria > Pseudomonadati > Pseudomonadota > Gammaproteobacteria > Pseudomonadales > Pseudomonadaceae > Pseudomonas > Pseudomonas sp. 5C2. The sequence goes on from NZ_JAVIWH010000003.1 coordinate 1,491,232, forward strand.
CGACTGGAGCGCCTTAAAGGCCGGAGCATCGAAGCGCGTGGTTGGGTGATTGATCGTTCGCGTCGTGGCGGGCTCAAGTCAGGGCAGGCGCGCTGGATGTTGCCCATTACTCATCCCGCGATGCTGAGTTTTCTCGATCAATAAAAAGTGTAGGCAGTTTGCTTTTTGAGTTGTAGACAGTCCTGGTCTTGTGTTCCGTCCCCCTTGGCGTAAAGTCGTAGAGGCCGGGCCTTGACAGAAGTGACTAGTCAGTCTTGTGAGGACTTTCCTTCTTGCGTATCCTCGGCGGTCCGTCAGTCCAACAGTAAAAAAGCGGAATGCCCACATGTCAGATTTGAAAACTGCCGCTCTCGAATATCATGCCAAGCCTCGCCCCGGGAAACTGAGTGTCGAGATAACCAAACCTACCGCCACTGCGCGTGACCTGGCCCTGGCATACAGCCCGGGCGTTGCCGAGCCGGTGCGCGAAATTGCCCGTGATCCTGAGCTTGCTTATAAGTACACCGGCAAGGGTAATCTGGTAGCGGTCATTTCCAACGGCACCGCTATTCTTGGCTTGGGTGACCTTGGTCCATTGGCTTCCAAGCCAGTGATGGAAGGTAAAGGCTTGCTGTTCAAACGTTTCGCAGGGATTGACGTTTTCGATATCGAAGTCGATGCAGAAAGCCCGCAAGCGTTCATCGACACCGTTAAGCGCATCTCCATCACCTTTGGCGGCATCAACCTTGAAGACATCAAGGCGCCAGAGTGCTTTGAGATCGAGAAAGCGCTGATTGAACAATGTGACATTCCGGTGTTCCACGATGATCAACACGGCACGGCGATTGTTACTGCGGCCGGCATGATCAACGCATTGGAAATCGTCGGCAAAAGCCTGGACAGCGCCCAAATCGTTTGCCTAGGCGCAGGCGCAGCAGCCATCTCCTGCATGAAGTTGCTGGTGAGCATGGGTGCGAAGATCGAAAATATCTTCATGGTCGACCGTACTGGCGTGATTCACTCCGGCCGTAACGATCTGAACCAGTACAAAGCCGTGTTCGCCCACGCGACTGAAAAACGCACGCTGTCCGACGCCTTGAAAGGTGCTGATGTGTTCGTGGGGCTGTCCGGCCCGAACCTGCTGAGCGCTGAAAACCTGAGCTTGATGGCGGCTAACCCGATCGTGTTCGCGTGCTCGAACCCGGATCCGGAAATCGCCCCAGAGTTGGCTCACGCCACTCGCAATGACGTGATCATGGCCACTGGCCGTTCGGACTACCCGAACCAGGTCAATAACGTATTGGGTTTCCCGTTCATCTTCCGTGGCGCACTGGATGTTCGTGCTAAGCGTATCAACGAAGAGATGAAAATCGCTGCCGCCCACGCCCTGCGTAAACTGGCCAAGCTACCGGTTCCTCAGGAAGTCTGCGATGCGTACGGTGGTATCAAGCTGGAATTCGGTCGCGAATACATCATTCCGAAGCCAATGGATGCGCGCCTCCTGGGTGTGATCTCCGATGCCGTGGCTAAAGCCGCCATCGAAACCGGCGTAGCCACCCTGCCGTATCCGAAGAACTACCCGCTCAAGAGCGTCGATGACGTTTTCAACGGCTAAGTCCTGGTTGCGATACACAAAAAACCCTGCAGCGATGCAGGGTTTTTTTGTGGGTGCCAATCAGGGTGCCTTCCACAAGGAGTCTGTTGTGATCAACAGATTCCTTATGGAAGGCAAGGGCATCAGAACAGATCGATTGGCGCCGATTCATCCGCAGGTAGCGGGCTGTTGGGTGCATTGCCGCCGCCCACTTCGTTCACGCTGGGTGGCGTGTCTTCGCTTTTGAACAGCTCGAAATACGCGTTGGGCGTGCTCGGCGTTGCGGCACGGCCACTGACCGGGTCGACTCGCAGGCTGAGGATGCCTTCCGGTTCGGCCTGAACATGCGGTGGTTTATCTTTCAAGGCGGCGCTCATGTAGCTCATCCAGATCGGCAGGGCGACCGTGCCGCCGAATTCCTGGCGACCCAGGCTTTCCGGCTGATCGAACCCGGTCCAGACGCTGGTGATGTAGTCCGCGTTGTAACCGGTGAACCAGGCGTCCTTAGACTCGTTGGTCGTACCGGTTTTGCCGGCGATGTCCGGACGGTTCATCGACAGGGCGCGGCGGCCGGTACCGCGCTTGATCACGTCCTGCAGCATGCTGTTGAGGATGTAGGTGGTGCGGCCATCGACGATGCGCTCGGCGACGGCTGGCGCTTGTGGCTCGTTGGTCGTTGAGGTCGACGAGGCGGGCACCATGCTCGGGTTGTCATTGACGGCAAAGGTGGCGGTGTTGGCCGCGGGCTTGGCGTCATTGGCCGGTACGCTCGGCGGATTGGCGACGAACAGGGTTGCGCCGTCACGGTTTTCGATGCGCTGTATCAGGTACGGGCTGATCTTGTAACCGCCGTTGGCGAAGGTGCTCCAGCCAGTGGCGACTTCCATCGGCGTCAGCGTTGCAGTCCCCAGGGCCAGCGACAGGTTGCGTGGCAGATCCTGCTTGTTGAAGCCGAAGCGGGTGATGTAGTTGATCGCGGTGTCGATGCCAAGGCCTTGCAGCAGGCGGATGGACACCAGGTTGCGTGACTTGTACAACGCTTCGCGCAAACGGATCGGGCCGAGGAACGTGTTGGTATCGTTTTTCGGCCGCCAGACTTTGTCCAGGTACTCATCGACGAACACGATAGGCGCGTCGTTGACCAGGCTGGCGGCGGTGTAGCCGTTGTCCAGCGCGGCGCTATACAGGAACGGCTTGAAGCTCGAGCCCGGTTGACGCTTGGCCTGCATGGCGCGGTTGTAATTGCTCTGTTCGAAAGCAAAGCCGCCGACCAGCGCGCGAATCGCACCATTTTGGGGGTCCAGCGACACCAGTGCGCTTTGCACTGCCGGGGTCTGGCTGAACTTCAGGCTTCCGTCCACTTGACGCTGCACCCGGATCAGATCGCCCACTTGCGCGACATCGGATGGTTGTTGTGGGCGTGCACCCAAGCTGTTTGTATTAAGGAACGGTCGTGCCCACTTCATGCTGTCCCAGGAGACGGCTTCTTCTTTTTCGCCGTTGCGGGACAGCACATGCAGGCCGGCTTTATCGACTTGAGTGACAATCGCCGGCTCGAGGCCGCTGATGGAACGCTGTTTGGTCAGCTCCAGTGCCCATGCATCACGGGTTTTGCCGGGCAGACGGCTTTCCGGACCACGATAGCCGTGACGTTGGTCATAGCTGATCAAGCCTTCCTGAACGGCGGTGTTTGCATTTTCCTGAAGATTGCTGGGTACCGTGGTGGTGACGCGGAAACCTTCCGTGTACGCTTCGCTGCCATAACGGCCGACCATTTCGGCGCGGGCCATTTCGGCGATATAGGGCGCGTTTACTTCCGGGCTCTGGACGTGGTAGCTGGCATTGATGGGTTCGGCCAGGGCGATTTCATAGGCGCTCTGATCGATCTTGCCCAATTTGTGCATGCGCCCCAGAATCCAGTCGCGACGCTCTTTGGCCCGCACGGGGTTGGCCAACGGGTTGAAGCGCGAAGGTGCTTTGGGCAGGCCGGCGATCATCGCCATCTGTGCAATGCTCAGGTCGCGGATCGATTTACCGTAATACACTTGCGCCGCAGCTTCGATGCCGTAAGCGCGGTTGCCCAGGTAGATTTTGTTGACGTACAGCTCAAGGATTTCGTCCTTGCTCAGTTCGCGCTCGATCTGCAGGGCCAGAAGGATTTCGTTGGTTTTTCGGGAAAAGCTTCTTTCGCTGGTCAAAAAGAAGTTTTTCGCGACTTGCATGGTGATCGTGCTGCCGCCGGACTGGATATGGCCGCTCTTCACCAATTGGGAGGCGGCGCGCATCAGGCTGCTGGGGTCAACGCCGTAGTGATTGGCGAAGTTGTCATCTTCTGCCGATAACAGGGCGTTAATGAAATTGGGTGGAATGTCGGCGAAGCGAATAGGGGAGCGGCGCATTTCGCCGAACTCTGCAATCAATTTGCCGTCGCTGCTGAAAACCCGCAGCGGAATTTGCAATTGGATGCTTCTCAGCGACTCGACGGAAGGCAGGCCCGGGCTGAGGTACAAAAAAGCACCGCTCAAAACGAGCAGCAGCCCGCAGAACACAGCGACGAATGACCACCAGAAAAACTTCAGCAGGCGTATCAAGGCTTTTGGATTTCCAGATAAAAGAATGGGTTAAGCGCAGGCATCTACAAATGAACACGGTTTGAAGCTTGGCTTTACGAAAAAACGCTTGGGCATTATAAGCATTTTTCGTGTCGGAGCGTGATTTGCGCTACTGTCAAGGCGGCTGGCACAGGCATTGGACACTCAATAATCCGTAAGTGACGGAAACTCATAGGGAATCGGTTGTGTTCGAACTCTTCAGTAAGAAGGCCAATACCCTTCTAGGGATCGATATTAGCTCCACCTCGGTAAAACTCCTTGAATTGAGTCGTTCCGGCACTCGCTACAAAGTTGAGTCCTACGCGGTCGAACCGCTACCCGCCAACGCTGTAGTCGAAAAAAATATCGCCGATCTCGACGGGGTCGGTCAGGCATTGTCACGGGTGTTGGTCAAGGCCAAGACTCATGTCAAAAGCGTCGCCGTGGCAGTGGCCGGCTCTGCCGTGATCACCAAGACCATCGAGATGGACGCTGGCCTGTCGGACGATGACATGGAAAGTCAGCTCAAGATTGAAGCTGATCAGTACATTCCGTATCCCCTTGAAGAAGTCGCCATCGATTTTGAAGTGCAGGGTTACTCGGCGCGCAACCCCGAGCGCGTTGAAGTCCTGCTCGCCGCCTGCCGCAAGGAAAACGTAGAGGTTCGCGAAGCCGCCCTGGCGCTGGCGGGCCTCAATGCCAAGGTCGTGGATGTCGAAGCGTATGCGTTGGAGCGCGCCTTCGGCCTGCTTGCTGCGCAGTTGGGCAACGATCACGAGCAGCTGACCGTGGCGGTGGTCGACATCGGCGCCACCATGACTACTTTGAGCGTGCTGCACAACGGTCGGATTATTTATACCCGCGAACAATTGTTCGGCGGCCGGCAACTGACTGAAGAAATTCAGCGTCGTTATGGTCTGGCGGTAGAAGAAGCGGGCCTGGCGAAAAAACAGGGCGGTCTGCCGGATGACTATGTCAGCGAGGTGCTGCAGCCGTTCAAGGATGCCGTGGTTCAGCAAGTTACCCGCTCGTTGCAGTTCTTTTTTGCGGCCGGTCAGTACAACACCGTGGATTACATCATGCTGGCGGGTGGTACCTCTTCGCTTGCAGGCCTGGACCATTTGATTCAGCAACGTCTGGGCACGCCCACGCTGGTGGCCAATCCGTTCGCCGACATGGCGCTAAGTAGCAAGGTCAACGCGGGGGCGCTGGCCAGTGATGCTCCGGCCTTGATGATTGCCTGTGGTCTGGCGTTAAGGAGCTTTGACTGATGGCGCGGATCAACCTGTTACCGTGGCGCGAACAACTGCGCGAAGAGCGAAAGAAGCGTTTCCTGACGGCGCTTGTCGGGGTGTTGGTCATTGCCGTCGGCGTGATCTTCTTTGGCGATCAATACATCAGCAATGCGGTCGACCACCAAGTGGCGCGCAATGGGTATGTGCAGAAAGAAATTACCCTGCTCGATGACCGGATTAAAGAAATCAGCGAGTTGAAGGCGCGGCGCAAGCAATTGCTGGAGCGGATGAAAATCATTCAGGACCTGCAAGGCAATCGCCCGATCATCGGACGAATTTTCGATCAGTTGGCGCGTACCTTGCCTGATGGCGTGTATTTCTCTGATGTAAAAATGACCGGCAAGATTATTAGCATCAGCGGTGCCGCTGAATCGAACAACCGTGTTTCGGACCTGATGCGTAATCTCGACGCCTCTGATTGGCTTGAGGCGCCTAGTCTCAACGAGGTCAAGGCCAACCCGGCGGGTGCGGTCGACCAGACAAACACCTTCCAGTTAACGGTGCGTCAGACTCAGCCTGCGATTAAAGGGGTCAAGCCATGAATCCAAAGGAATGGCTGGACAGCCTGCGCAAGATCGACTTCAACGATCTGGACCTGAACAACCTTGGCTCATGGCCAGCGGCAGTCAAATCCATCGCCGGGGCGATGGTGTTGATCGTGGTCCTGGCGCTGGGCTACAACTTTTACCTCAAAGACTTGCTGGATCAGCTCGACCAGTCGCGAGCGACCGAAGTCGCGCTCAAAGAGCAATTTGCCACGAAGGCTTTCAAGGCTGCAAACCTGGAGGCCTACAAAGCGCAGATGACGGAAATGCAGACGTCCTTCGGCGCATTATTGCGGCAATTGCCCAGCGACACTGAAGTCCCTGGGTTGCTCGAAGACATCACCCGCACCGGTCTGGGCAGTGGCCTTGAGTTCGAAGAGATCAAATTGCTGCCGGAAGCGGCTCAGCAGTTCTATATCGAATTGCCGATCCAGATCACGGTGGTCGGTGCCTATCACGACCTTGCGACCTTTGTCAGCGGCGTGGCCAGTCTGCCGCGCATCGTGACCTTGCATGATTTCGAGATCAAACCCGTGGAGCCTGGCAGTACGCAAAAGCTGCGCATGAGCATTCTGGCCAAGACCTACCGTTATAACGATAAAGGGCAGCAGCAATGAGGGCCGCTCGACTGTTGTGCATGAGTGTGGCTTTGATCGGGCTGTCCGGTTGCGACAATGGCAATCAGTTTGGCGACTTGCAGACCTATATGGATGAAGTGCGGGCACGCCCGACGGGCGTTATCGAGCCATTGCCAAAGTTCCGCCCTTACGAAGCCTTTACCTACAGCGCCGCTGCACTGCGTAGCCCGTTCCAGCCGCTCGTCAAGATTGATTTGGTCCGTCGGCAGAAGGGCTCGCAGCAGGTCAAACCGGATGAAACGCGGGTCAAGCAATTCCTCGAAGGCTTCAATATCGAGCAATTCGAAATGGTCGGCACGATGGCCAACGACTCGGGGATCTTTGCCCTGATGCGCGGTGGTGGTGGTGGTGGTGGTGGTGGTGGTGGCGTTGGTGTGTACCGCATGAAAGTCGGTGATTATCTGGGGCGCAATCATGGTCGCATCGTTTCAATCAGCGACTCGCAGGTCGATGTCGTCGAAATAGTGCCTGATGGCGAGGGTGCATGGCTCGAACGGCCACGCAGTATTTCCCTCAAGGAACGCTCATGAGCGAGATGTGCGAACACGCAGTATTGCCGAGCGCAGTAGTTTTCACTCGTCCGGTGACGGACGGGGCCAGCATTTACAACACCCTCGGGTCAGCACAACGGAAATTGATAATGACTAGGATTTTCTCGGTTGTCGGCATTTCGCTATGGATAGCGATGGTTTCGCCGATGCTCCAGGCGGCTAACTTGAAAGCTCTGGATGTCGCCGCTTTGCCAGGAGATCGGGTCGAGTTGAAGCTGACCTTCGACGGACCAATCCCCGCGCCGCGCGGCTATACCACTGAGCAACCCGCACGTATTGCTCTGGATTTGCCCGGTGTGACCAGCCAACTGGCGACCAAAAGTCGTGATTTGGGCGTGGGCAATGCTCGCAGTGTGGTGGTGGTCGAGGCCAAAGACCGCACGCGGGTCATTATCAATATGACGGTGCTTGCGCCCTACAGCTCGCGGGTCGAGGGTAATAACCTGTTCGTGGTCGTGGGTCAGGGCGCAGCCTCTGCTCAGGGGATCAAGCCAGGCGCGGCGCCCACGTCTGCACGGGTTTCAGTTCCGGCCGCAGCACCTGCCAGGCCCTATGTTGCCGTGGGAAAAGCGATCAAGAACATCGATTTCCAGCGCGGTGAGTTGGGGGAAGGTAACGTCATCATCGAACTGAGTGACCCAGGCATCGCCCCGGACATTCAGGAGCAAGGTGGCAAAATCCGGGTCAATTTCGCGAAAACCCAGCTCCCGGACCCCTTGCGCGTTCGGTTGGATGTCAAGGATTTCGCCACGCCTGTGCAGTTCGTCAATGCCAGCGTAGCGGGTGACAAGGCCAGTATCAGCATCGAGCCGACTGGCGCGTTTGATTATTCGGCCTATCAGACCGATAACAAACTGACCATCAGTGTGCGGCCGTTGACGTCCGAAGACCTGGATCGTCGAAATGCAGACAAGCCGATCTACACCGGAGAAAAGCTGTCGCTGAACTTCCAGGACATCGACGTTCGCTCGGTCTTGCAGCTGATTGCCGATTTTACCAACCTCAATCTGGTGGCCAGCGACACAGTGCAGGGCGGGATCACCTTGCGCTTGCAGAACGTGCCGTGGGATCAGGCGCTGGATCTGGTACTGAAAACCAAAGGACTGGATAAACGCAAGATCGGCAATGTCCTGTTAGTCGCGCCTGCGGATGAAATCGCCGCTCGCGAACGTCAGGAACTGGAGTCGATGAAGCAGATTGCCGAGTTGGCGCCGTTGCGCCGCGAGCTGCTGCAAGTGAATTACGCCAAGGCGGCCGACATCGCCAAGCTGTTCCAGTCGGTGACCAGCGCTGAGACCAAAGCCGATGAGCGCGGCTCGATCACCGTCGATGACCGGACGAACAACATCATTGCCTACCAGACTCAGGACCGTCTCGATGAGCTGCGCAGGATTGTTTCGCAGCTGGATATCCCCGTGCGACAGGTGATGATCGAGGCACGCATCGTCGAGGCCAACGTCGATTATGACAAGGCGCTGGGCGTGCGCTGGGGAGGTTCGAGCAATCGCAGCGGTAGCAACAATGCGACTGTCGGCGGCAAAGGTACGGTGACCGGCGCCAATGGTGTCGTCACTAACTCCAACTCACCTTTCGTCGATCTGGGCGCTGCCAACGCGACGTCCGGGATCGGTATCGCTTTCGTGACCGATAACGTGCTGCTGGACCTTGAGTTGAGTGCCATGGAGAAAACCGGTAACGGTGAGATCGTTTCCCAACCCAAGGTCGTGACCTCCGATAAAGAGACCGCGAAGATCCTCAAGGGGACTGAAGTCCCGTATCAGGAAGCCAGTTCCAGTGGCGCGACGTCGGTGTCTTTCAAAGAGGCGTCGCTGTCCCTGGAGGTGACGCCGCAAATCACCCCTGATAACCGCATTATCATGGAGGTCAAGGTTACCAAGGATGAGCCGGATTACATCAATACCGTGCTGGGTGTACCGCCAATCAAGAAAAACGAAGTCAACGCCAAGGTGCTGGTGGCTGACGGCGAAACCATCGTCATCGGCGGTGTTTTCTCTAATACGCAGAGTAAAATCGTCGACAAGGTGCCATTTCTTGGCGATGTGCCGTATGTTGGCCGGCTTTTCCGGCGTGACGTTGTTTCAGAGAAAAAATCCGAGCTGCTGGTATTCCTGACTCCGCGTATCATGAACAACCAGGCGATTGCTGTGAGTCGTTGATTCTGTGCGAAATTTGATACTTGTTGGACCGATGGGGGCGGGCAAAAGCACCATCGGTCGCTTGCTGGCCAAAGAGCTGCGACTACCGTTCAAAGATTCCGACAAGGAAATTGAGCTGCGTACCGGCGCCAATATCCCGTGGATTTTCGATAAGGAAGGCGAGCCGGGCTTTCGCGACCGCGAGCAGGCGGTGATTGCTGAGCTGTGCGAGTCCGATGGTGTCGTGCTGGCGACCGGTGGTGGCGCAGTGATGCGCAGTGAAAACCGTCAGGCGCTGCATGCCGGAGGGCGTGTGGTGTATTTGCACGCCTCGGTCGAGCAGCAGGTCGAACGTACAGCCCGTGATCGCAATCGGCCGTTGCTGCGTAACGCCGATCCGGCACGGGTATTGCGCGATCTGCTGGCAATCCGTGATCCGCTCTACCGGGAAATCGCCGATCTTGTGGTGGAAACCGATGAGCGGCCGCCGCGGATGGTGGTGCTGGACATCCTTACGCGTCTGGCCGAGCTTGCTCCTCGTTAATGTGCGCGTCGAAATGCGCTATCCTCCGGCACATTAAGCCCGCGCCGCAGCGTGGCGTAAGGCCATGATTTTATAACCAGAATTCAGCGATGGCGCGACACGCGCACTTGTTAAACAACGTGGGGACACATGCAGACACTTAAGGTCGAGCTTGGCGAGCGAAGCTATCCGATTCACATTGGCGAAGGCTTGTTGGATCGGCTTGATCTGCTGGCGCCGCACATCGCCGGACGACAAGTGGCGATTGTTTCCAATGCGACTGTCGCGCCACGCTACCTTGAGCGATTGACTCGCACGCTGAGCACTTACAACGTGCTGCCCGTAGTGCTTCCCGATGGCGAAGCCTTCAAAAACTGGGAAACCCTGCAAACCATTTTCGATGCCTTGCTCACCGCTCGGCATGACCGCCGTACCACTGTTATCGCCTTGGGTGGCGGGGTGGTGGGCGATATGGCTGGTTTTGCTGCGGCCTGCTATCAGCGCGGCGTGGATTTCATCCAGGTGCCCACCACCTTGCTGTCCCAAGTGGATTCGTCGGTGGGTGGCAAGACCGGCATCAACCATCCGCTGGGCAAGAACATGGTGGGTGCGTTCTATCAGCCCAATGTGGTGCTGATTGATACGACGACGCTCAATACCCTGCCTGCGCGCGAGTTGTCGGCGGGGCTGGCTGAGGTCATCAAGTACGGCCTGATCTGCGATGAGCCGTTCCTGACCTGGCTGGAAGAAAATGTCGATCAGTTGCGGGCCCTCGATCAGGCGGCCCTGACGGTTGCAATCGAGCGCTCCTGTGCGGCCAAGGCCGCGGTGGTGGGCGCCGATGAGCGAGAGACGGGGGTGCGCGCGACGCTTAACCTGGGTCACACCTTCGGCCACGCTATCGAAACCCACATGGGTTATGGCGTCTGGCTGCACGGTGAAGCCGTGGCGGCGGGTACGGTGATGGCGCTTGAGATGTCTGCGCGTCTCGGCTGGATCACCCAGCAAGAACGTGATCGCGGGATTCGTCTGTTCCAGCGCGCCGGGCTGCCAGTCGTGCCGCCAGAAGAGATGACTGTGGATGACTTCCTCGAACACATGGCAATTGACAAGAAGGTGATCGATGGTCGCTTGCGCCTGGTCCTGCTGCGGCGGATCGGCGAAGCCGTTGTGACTGCCGATTATCCAAAAGAAGTATTACAGGCCACGCTGGGGGCGGACTACCGCGCCTTGGTGGATCAGCTTAGAGGTTAATGAAAATCCATGACTAGTTTGCACGCCGACGAGGCCTTCCTCGGCCATTACCAGTTGAGTCATGACCCCTTTGCAACGCGGGTACCTGGCTTCAAGTTTTTCCCGGCTCAGCGCAAACCCGTGCTCGGTCAGCTTCATCACCTGGCGCGCTATAGCCAGTTGCTGCTTGTAGTCACAGGCCCGCACGGCAGCGGTAAAACGTTGCTGCGCCAGGCGCTGGTCGCCAGCACCAACAAACAATCGGTGCAGAGCGTGGTGGTTTCTGCGCGTGGCGCCAGCGACGCTGCAGGTGTCATGCGTCAGGTCGCTCAGGCCCTGAACGTGGTTCAGCCGGAAATGCGTGCGATCCTGTCTCAGGTCGTGCAATTGGCGCTGACCGGACAGGAGGTCTATTTATTGGTGGACGACGCCGAACAACTCGGCGAATCCGCACTCGAAGCTTTGCTCGGGTTGGCAGCAGGTACGCCTGAAGGTCGCCCGCATGTGTTCCTGTTCGGCGAGTCGTCATTGATCGACCGTCTGGAGCAGCTCAGCGCCGAGGAAGAGCGTTTTCACGTCATTGAGTTGCAACCGTACACCGAAGAAGAAACCCGCGAGTACCTGGCTCAGCGCCTGGACGGTGCAGGTCAAGGCATCGAGTTGTTCACGGCTGATCAGATCACCGATATCCATGAGCGCTCCGATGGTTGGCCGGGCGCGATCAACCAGGTCGCCCGCGATGCAATGATCGAAGCGATGATCGCCAGCCGCACTGCGGTCAAGCGTCCAAGTATGGGGTTCAAGATGCCGAAGAAACATGTGTTGGCTTTGGGTGCAGTAGTCGTGGTCGGGATAATGGCCGCATGGTTGATGCCAGGCCGTAGCAACAACAGCGCCACCGCGCCTGCAGCGCCGCCAGCGAATGCGCAAGCACAACTGCCACTGGGTCAGGGGCAGCCGACTGCTCAGCAATCGAATAATCAGGGTGGTCCGGCCATTGAGTTTGCCGGTAACTCGCAGCCGATGCCTTTGCCGTTGGTAGGTAAATCGCAGCCCGTCATGCGTGGGCCATTGGCCGAGGCAGCTGGCAATGCAGAGGATGATGAGCCGGGTCCCGCTGGCGGCACCTCGCGTCAGCCGCCTACAGTCACCACCACGGCTCCGCCAGTAGGTGTGCCAGCAGGCCCGGCACCGACTCCGGCGCCAGCCCGTCCGGCTGCAGCTGTTGCCGCTGCCAAGCCAGTAGCGCCAGTCGTCAAGCCAGCGCCCGTTCAGGTCGCGACAGCCAAGCCAGCGCCAAAAGTGGCGGAAAAAGTAACGGAAAAACCTGCTGCCTCCTCCGCGCCAGCCTCGGGTGGTAACTGGTACGCCGGTCAGGCGCCGGGCCATTATGTCGTGCAAATTGTGGGTACAAGCTCGGAAGCCGCTGCTCAGGCGATCGTTAAAGAGAACGGTGGCGAGTACCGGTATTTCAAGAAAAACCTGCAAGGCAAACCACTGTATGTAGTGACCTACGGTAACTTTTCTGACCGCGCTGCTGCCCTTGCAGCCATCAAGGTATTGCCAGCCAAGGTTCAGGCTGGTAAACCTTGGCCTCGTACTGTCGCCAGCGTCCAACAGGAACTGGCTGCAACGCACTGAAGTCGCAGCGGCCTTATCCAGGCCGCCTGCACTGCTCCCCCGGAATATCGCATGTGCGTGCTGCTTTCGAGCAGCGCGCCTTGTGGTGTCTGCGTCCCGGACGTCATAAATGTTCTTGGGCTCGCAGGCCGGGCTCGTAAAAATGTTTTGACTAGCACATTATCTGGCCTTAAACCTTTCATTAATGCGACATAGATTTACGGCTGCTGGTCGTTAAGTTTGTGAGCTTTTGTGTCGATGTGTACAATGACCTCCCTTTTGCCCCCGCAAAGCTGGCATACGTTCGGCGCGGTTGGTAAGTGGTTGAATTGAAAAGAAATTTGCCTCGACAAGAGGCAGCCTGGTGAGAAAGTGTCTATGAAAGCAGGTCTGTACCATCCAGATGAATTCAAGGATAACTGTGGTTTCGGCCTGATTGCGCACATGCAAGGCGAACCCAGTCATAACCTGTTGCAAACGGCTATCGAAGCCCTGACCTGCATGACCCACCGTGGTGGGATCAACGCTGACGGCAAGACCGGCGACGGCTGTGGCCTGCTGATACAGAAGCCGGATGCATTCCTGCGCGCAATGGCCAGCGAACACTTCGGCATCGACCTGCCCAAGCAGTACGCCGTCGGCATGGTGTTCTTCAACCAGGACACCGCCAAGGCAGAAGCTGCGCGCGCGAACATGAATCGCGAAATCCAGGCCGCTGGCCTGCAACTGATCGGTTGGCGCAAAGTGCCGATCGACACCAGCGTACTCGGCCGCCTGGCCCTGGAGCGCCTGCCGCAAATCGAGCAGGTGTTCATCGGTGGCGAAGGCCTGAGCGATCAACAGTTCGCCATCAAACTGTTCAGCTCCCGTCGCCGTTCGTCGGTGTCCAACGCCGCAGACACCGATCACTACATCTGCAGTTTTTCGCACAAGACCATCATCTACAAAGGCTTGATGATGCCGGCGGACCTGACGGCCTTCTATCCGGACCTCAGTGACGAACGCCTGAAAACCGCGATTTGTGTGTTCCACCAGCGTTTCTCTACCAACACTTTGCCGAAATGGCCGCTGGCTCAGCCGTTCCGTTTTCTTGCCCACAACGGCGAGATCAACACCATCACTGGCAACCGCAACTGGGCGCAGGCCCGTCGCACCAAGTTTGCCAACGAGTTGATCCCTGATCTGGAAGAGCTCGGCCCGCTGGTCAACAGCGTGGGCTCCGACTCCTCAAGCATGGACAACATGCTTGAGCTGATGGTCACCGGCGGTATCGACCTGTTCCGTGGCGTGCGCATGCTTATTCCGCCTGCCTGGCAGAACGCCGAGACCATGGACGCCGAACTGCGCGCGTTCTACGAATACAACTCCATGCACATGGAACCATGGGACGGCCCGGCTGGCGTGGTCATGACCGATGGTCGCCATGCGGTCTGCCTGCTCGACCGTAACGGTCTGCGCCCGGCGCGCTGGGTCACCACCAAAAATGGTTTCATCACCCTGGCGTCAGAGATTGGCGTGTGGAACTACAAGCCTGAAGACGTTATCGCCAAGGGTCGTGTCGGCCCAGGGCAGATCTTCGCGGTCGACACCGAGACCGGTCAGATCCTTGATACCGACGCTATCGACAACCGCTTGAAGTCGCGCCATCCGTACAAGCAGTGGCTGCGCAAGAACGCCTTGCGCATCCAGGCGACGCTGGTCGACGACCAGGGCGTGGCCAGCTACGACACTGACCAGCTCAAGCAATACATGAAAATGTTCCAGGTCACCTTCGAGGAGCGTGATCAGGTGCTGCGTCCGTTGGCCGAACAGGGTCAGGAAGCCGTTGGCTCGATGGGCGACGACACGCCAATGGCCGTGTTGTCCCAGCGTGTACGTACGCCTTACGATTATTTCCGTCAGCAGTTTGCGCAGGTGACCAACCCGCCTATCGACCCGCTGCGTGAAGCGATCGTCATGTCGCTCGAGATCTGTCTGGGTGCCGAGCGCAACATCTTCCAGGAATCGGCTGAGCACGCTTCACGCGTGATCCTCAGCACGCCGGTCATCTCTCCGGCGAAATGGCGCTCGTTGATGACCCTGGATCGTCCAGGTTTCGAGCGTCATTTCATCGACCTCAACTATGACGAGAGCGTCGGGCTCGAAGCTGCGGTGCGTAACATCGCCGATCAGGCCGAAGAGGCCGTGCGTGCCGGCAAGACTCAGCTGGTGCTGAGTGACCGTCACATCGCGCCAGGCAAGTTGCCTGCTCACGCCGCGCTGGCGGTGGGTGCCGTGCACCACCGTCTGACCGAGTGTGGTCTGCGTTGCGACAGCAACATCTTGGTTGAAACGGCCACCGCTCGTGACCCGCACCACTTTGCAGTGTTGATGGGCTTCGGTGCGTCTGCGATCTACCCGTACCTCGCTTATGAAGTGCTGGCCGACCTGATCCGTACCGGTGAAGTCCTTGCGGACCTAGACGAAGCGTTCAAGTTCTACCGCAAGGGCATCTCCAAAGGGCTGCTGAAGATACTGTCGAAGATGGGCATTTCGACCGTCGCGTCTTACCGTGGTGCGCAGCTGTTCGAAGCCATCGGCCTGGCCGATGAAATCGTCAACCTGAGCTTCCGTGGCGTGCCAAGCCGGATCAAGGGTGCGCGCTTCGTCGACCTCGAAGCCGAACAGAAGCTGCTGGCCCTCGAAGCCTGGAGCCCGCGCAAGCCAATCCAGCAGGGCGGTCTGCTCAAGTTTGTGTATGGCGGCGAATACCACGCGTACAACCCAGACGTTGTCAGCACCTTGCAAGCCGCCGTGCAGCAGGGGGATTACAGCAAGTTCAAGGAGTACACCGCGTTAGTCGACAACCGTCCGGTGTCGATGCTTCGCGATCTGCTCAAGGTCACGACCCTCGATCAGCCGTTGGCGATTGAGGAAATCGAACCGTTGGAGAAAATTCTCAAGCGCTTCGACTCCGCCGGGATTTCCCTCGGCGCACTGTCGCCTGAGGCGCACGAAGCCTTGGCCGAAGCGATGAACCGCTTGGGCGCACGCTCTAACTCCGGTGAAGGCGGCGAAGACCCTGTGCGTTATGGCACGGTGAAAAGCTCGAAGATCAAGCAGGTGGCGACCGGTCGTTTTGGCGTTACCGCTGAATATCTGGTCAACGCCGAAGTGCTGCAGATCAAAGTCGCTCAGGGCGCCAAGCCCGGCGAAGGTGGTCAGTTGCCCGGTGGCAAGGTCAACGGTTTGATCGCCAAGCTGCGTTATGCGGTGCCTGGCGTGACCCTGATTTCACCGCCGCCGCACCACGACATCTACTCGATTGAAGACTTGTCGCAGCTGATTTTTGACCTGAAACAGGTCAACCCGGCGGCGCTGGTTTCGGTCAAACTGGTGGCAGAAGCGGGCGTAGGCACCATCGCAGCCGGTGTGGCCAAGGCTTACGCCGACCTGATCACCATCTCCGGTTACGACGGTGGTACCGGTGCTTCGCCGCTGACCTCGATCAAATACGCGGGCGCTCCGTGGGAACTCGGCCTGGCTGAAACTCACCAGACCCTGCGCGGCAACGACCTGCGCGGCAAAGTCCGGGTGCAGACCGATGGTGGTCTGAAAACCGGTCTGGACGTGATCAAGGCGGCGATCCTCGGCGCTGAAAGCTTCGGCTTCGGCACCGCGCCAATGATCGCCCTGGGCTGCAAATACCTGCGCATCTGCCACCTGAACAACTGCGCCACCGGCGTGGCGACGCAGAACGAGAAGCTGCGTAAAGATCACTACATCGGCACCGTCGACATGGTGGTGAACTTCTTCACCTTCGTCGCCGAAGAGACCCGCGAGTGGCTGGCCAAGCTGGGCGTGCGCACCCTCGAAGAACTGATCGGGCGTACTGACCTGCTGGAAATCCTGCCGGGCGAAACCGCCAAGCAGCAGCACCTGGATTTGACGCCGCTGCTGGGCAGCGACTATATCCCGGCGGACAAGCCACAGTTCTGTCAGGTGGAACGCAACCCGCCGTTCGACAAAGGCTTGCTGGCCGAGAAAATGGTCGAGATGGCCAAGCCTGCAATCGTCGGCCTCAGCGGCGCTGACTTCTCCATGGATATCTGCAACTGCGACCGGTCCATCGGCGCGCGGATTTCCGGTGAAGTCGCCAAGCTGCACGGCAACCAGGGCATGGCCAGGGCGCCGATCACGTTCCGTTTCAAAGGCACGGCCGGGCAAAGCTTCGGCGTGTGGAACGTCGGTGGCTTGAACATGTACCTGGAAGGCGATGCCAACGACTACGTCGGCAAGGGCATGACCGGCGGCAAGCTGGTCATCGTTCCGCCAGTCGGCAGCGCGTACAAGACTCAGGACAGCGCCATCATCGGCAACACCTGTCTGTACGGTGCAACCGGCGGCAAACTGTTCGCGGCCGGTACCGCTGGCGAGCGGTTTGCAGTGCGTAACTCCGGTGCCCACACCGTCGTTGAAGGCACGGGCGACCACTGCTGTGAATACATGACAGGCGGTTTCGTCTGTGTACTGGGTAAAACGGGCTATAACTTCGGCTCCGGTATGACCGGTGGTTTCGCCTACGTGCTGGACCAAGACAACACCTTCGTTGACAAGGTCAACCACGAACTGGTGGAAATCCAACGGATCAGCGGCGAAACGATGGAGGCTTATCGCAGCCACCTGCAACGCGTGCTGGCCGAATACGTCGAGGAAACCAATAGCGAGTGGGGTCGTCACCTCACCGAAAACCTCGATGACTATCTGCGTCGGTTCTGGTTGGTCAAGCCTAAGGCTGCCAGCTTGAAATCGTTGCTTTCCAGCACCCGTGCCAACCCGCAGTGATATGCGCCTGAAGTGTTTGATGAGGTTTTAACATGGCTGAACGTCTAAATAATGACTTCCAGTTCATCGAGGTCGGGCGCAAAGATCCGAAGAAGAAACTGTTGCGTCAACGCAAGAAAGAGTTCGTAGAAATCTACGAACCGTTCAAACCCCAGCAGTCGGCCGATCAGGCCCACCGCTGTCTGGGTTGCGGCAACCCGTACTGCGAATGGAAGTGCCCGGTGCACAACTTCATTCCCAACTGGCTCAAACTGGTGGCCGAAGGCAATATCCTGGCGGCTGCCGAGCTGTCACACCAGACCAACACCCTGCCGGAAGTCTGTGGCCGGGTATGCCCTCAGGATCGTCTGTGTGAGGGTGCCTGCACCCTCAACGACGGTTTTGGTGCGGTCACCATCGGTTCGGTGGAGAAGTACATCACGGACACCGCGTTCGCCATGGGCTGGCGCCCAGACATGTCCAAGGTCAAAGCGACCGGCAAACGTGTTGCGGTGATCGGTGCCGGGCCTGCGGGCCTGGGGTGTGCCGACGTGCTGGTGCGCGGTGGCGTGACCCCGGTGGTGTTCGACAAAAACCCGGAAATCGGCGGTTTGCTGACCTTCGGCATCCCGGAGTTCAAGCTGGAAAAAAGCGTGCTGAGCAATCGTCGCGAAGTTTTCACCGGCATGGGTATCGAGTTCCGCCTCAATACCGAAGTCGGCAAGGACGTCACCATCGATCAACTGCTTGAAGAATACGATGCTGTGTTCATGGGCATGGGCACCTACACCTATATGAAGGGTGGCTTTGCCGGTGAAGACCTGCCAGGCGTGCACGATGCACTGGATTACTTGATCGCCAACGTCAACCGCAATCTGGGCTTCGAAAAGGCGCCGGAAGATTTCGTCGACATGAAGGGCAAGAAGATTGTGGTGCTCGGCGGTGGTGACACCGCGATGGACTGCAACCGCACCGCGATTCGCCAAGGCGCCAAATCGGTGACCTGTGCTTATCGTCGCGACGAAGCGAACATGCCCGGCTCGCGTAAAGAAGTGAAGAACGCCAAGGAAGAAGGGGTGAAATTCCTCTACAACCGTCAGCCAATCGCTATCGTTGGCGAAGACAAGGTCGAAGGCGTGAAGGTGGTCGAGACCCGTCTTGGCGAGCCAGACGCCCGTGGCCGTCGCAGCCCCGAGCCAATCCCGGGCTCCGAAGAGATCATCCCGGCCGATGCCGTGGTCATCGCATTCGGTTTCCGTCCAAGCCCGTCGTTGTGGTTTGAGGAATTCAGCATCCAGACTGACAGCCAGGGCCGCGTGATTGCTCCGGAACAGGCGCAGTTCAAGCACCAGACCAGCAACCCGAAAATCTTCGCCGGTGGCGATATGGTTCGCGGATCTGACTTGGTGGTGACTGCGATCTTCGAAGGCCGAAATGCCGCCGAAGGAATCCTGGATTACCTGGGTCTGTGATCACCCCGACAGGGTGGCGCGACCTCTGATTCCTGCGACAAATCGCCTCGATACATAAAAGGCACGGCTCATGCCGTGCCTTTTGCGTTGCGCTCTGAGAAAATACCCGCACTTTTTAACCGGATGCCGACATGACTGCCCTGAAGAACGACCGTTTCCTTCGTGCCCTGCTCAAGCAACCCGTCGACGTCACCCCTGTGTGGATGATGCGTCAGGCCGGTCGCTACCTGCCGGAATACCGCGCCAGTCGGGCCAAGGCCGGTGATTTCATGAGCTTGTGCATGAACCCGGAGTTCGCGTGCGAAGTCACCCTGCAACCGCTGGACCGCTATCCACAACTGGACGCGGCGATCCTGTTCTCCGACATTCTGACCATCCCCGACGCCATGGGCCTGGGCCTGTACTTCGAAACCGGGGAAGGTCCGCGCTTCAAAAAAACCGTCTCCACCCTGGCCGATATCGAAGCCCTGCCGATTCCTGATCCGCAGAAAGACCTGGGCTATGTGATGGACGCGGTCAGCACCATCCGCCGTGAACTCAACGGCCGTGTGCCGCTGATCGGGTTCTCCGGCAGCCCGTGGACCCTGGCGACCTATATGGTCGAAGGCGGCTCGTCGAAAGACTTCCGCAAGTCCAAGGCCATGCTCTACGACAACCCGCAAGCCATGCACTTGTTGCTGGATAAACTGGCGCAGTCGGTGACCTCGTACCTCAACGGCCAGATCCTCGCGGGTGCGCAAGCGGTGCAGATCTTCGACAGTTGGGGTGGCAGCCTGTCAGACGCCGCGTATCAGGAGTTCTCCCTGGCCTACATGCGTAAAATCGTTAGCGGTCTGATCCGTGAACACGACGGGCGCAAAGTGCCGGTCATCCTGTTCACCAAAGGCGGCGGTCTGTGGCTTGAAAGCATCGCCGATGCGGGTGCTGATGCCTTGGGTCTGGACTGGACCTGCGACATCGGAGAAGCCCGTCGTCGCGTCGGCAACAAAGTCGCGTTGCAAGGCAACATGGACCCTACCGTGCTTTACGCTAACCCTACAGCCATCCGCGCCGAAGTCGCCCGCATCCTCGCCCGCTATGGCAGCGGCACCGGACACGTCTTCAACCTCGGTCACGGCATTACCCCTGAAGTCGACCCGGTCAATGCTGGCGTCTTCATGGAAGCTGTGCATGAGTTCTCGGCGCAGTATCACCAGTAAGCTGACTGCGGCCGCTTAGCGACCCATCGCGGGCAAGCGCGCGCCTACAAACCTGTAGGCGCGCGCTTGCCCGCGATGCTTTCAGTTGCGAGTCACCAGCGGCGCCAACCGGGCCAGGCGCAACGCCACAGCCAGGGCGATCAGCAGCAGTACGCCGATGAACAGGCCAATGCCATTCCAGCCTGCGTAGTGCCAGAACATCCCACCTGCGGTACCGGCCACGCTGGAGCCCGCGTAGTAACTAAACAAATAGAGCGATGACGCCTGGCCTTTGGCCTTGAGGGCGCGGCGGCCGATCCAGCTGCTGGCGACCGAGTGGGCGCCGAAGAAGCCGAAGGTGAACATCAGTACGCCGACGATCACCACTGGCAGCAGGGTGAACATCGTCAGGGCGACGCCCGCCAGCATCAGCACAATCACCGACCACAAGACTTTGCGCCGTCCGAGTTTATCGGCTAACGCGCCGATTTTCGCCGAGCTGTAGATACCGGACAGGTACACCACGGAGAACAGTCCGACCAGCGACTGGCTCAGGTGGTAAGGCTCAGCCAGCAAGCGATAACCGATGTAGTTGAACAACGTGACGAACGCGCCCATCAGCAGGAAGGCTTCGAGAAACAGCCACGGCAAACCGGCATCGCGAAACTGCAGGGTAAAGCCGTTGAGCAGGCTGCGTGGGTGCAGCGAGCGTGGGCGGAAGTTGCGCGACTCGGGGAGAATCCTCCAGAACACCGCAGCGGCAATCAATGCCAGACCGCCGATGATCAGCATCGCGGTATGCCAGCTGACAAAGTCGACCAGGATCCCCGTGATAAGACGCCCGCTCATACCGCCAATGGCGTTTCCGCCGATGTACAGGCCCATGGCCAGGCCGATGTGCTGCGGATGGATCTCTTCGCTGAGGTAGGTCATGGCGACCGCTGCCAGGCCGCTGAGGGACAGGCCGACCAGTGCGCGTGTCAACAGGATGCCTTCCCAGGTCGGCATCAGTGCGCTGATCATGGTAAACAGCGCGGCGCAAAACAGCGCCGTCACCATCACAGGTTTACGCCCTAGCCGATCCGAAATGGGGCCGGTGATCAGCAAACCAATCGCGAGCATGCCCGTGGCTACCGAAAGAATCAGGCTGCTTTGCGCTGCGTTGATTGAAAACTCATGGGACAGGACCGGCATCATCGGCTGCACGCAGTACAGCAGGGCAAAGGTCGCAAAGCCGCCAGAGAACAACGCCAGCACCGTGCGCATGAACATCGGCGTGCCTTTTTCGATGTAGATCTCGCTCAACGCCATCGCGACATCGCCGGTAGGCGAAGACTCGATATCGTTAGCGTGGGGGTGAGCAGCAATTTTCACAATGGACCTCGGTGGGTCAACGGGTCGGGCAATGTGAAAAAGAATATAGCTCGCTAATGATTCTTTCCAATATATTGTTCGACCTGTTTGATATTTAAAACGACCTAATGGTGAATCCATGGAACTGCGACATCTTCGGTATTTCATTGCGGTGGCCGAAGAGCTGCATTTCGGCCGGGCCGCGCAAGCACTGGGTATCTCCCAACCGCCGTTGAGCCAGCAAATTCAGGCGCTTGAACAGGAGGTAGGGGCGCGGTTGTTCGAGCGCACCAATCGTCGCGTCGAGCTGAGTGAAGCCGGTCGGCTGTTTCTGGCCGAAGCCCGTCTGGTGTTGGCCCAGGTCGACAAAGCGGCCGACGTGGCGCGGCGTGCGCAGTTGGGGCTGTTAGGCGAGCTGAAAATCGGTTTCACCTCCTCGGCGCCTTTCAACTCAAGCATTCCGCAGGTGATTTTTGCGTTCCGTCAGGCCTTCCCGGCGGTTCACCTGGCGTTGCAGGAAATGAGCAGCAAGGAAGTGGCCGAGGCGCTGGTGGATGAGTCGGTGCAGGTCGGCATCATGCGTCCCTTGCCTTTGCCGGAATCTTTGGTCGCCGTGGAGTTGTTCCGCGAACCGCTGGTGGCGATTATACGTGCCGATCACCCGTTGGCGGTGGGCAGTGAAAAAGGCCTGCAGCTGTCGGCGTTGGCGGCTGAACCCTTTGTGTTTTTCCCGCGCTCATATGGCAGCGGCTTGTACGCGCAGTTGATCAACCTGGCGCGCCAGGCAGGGTTCAGCCCGCTGATCACCCAAGAGGCGGGCGAGGCGATGACCATTATCGGGCTGGTGGCCGCAGGGTTGGGGGTGACGGTGTTGCCGGCGTCCTACCAGCGCATGCGTATCGACGGCGTGGTCTACCGAACGTTGCTCGATGCAGAGGCCAATACGGCGGTTTGGCTAGTGCAGCGCCGGGACCAGCATTCACCGATGGCCAAGGCATTCGTCGAATTGTTGACCAAGCAGGCGGTAGCGCTGTAAGAGGCCCCACCTCGTCTTCGCCGCCGTGCTGTCGCGCAGAAAACTGGATCTCGATTCTGCCCGGAGGGCGTAGGAGCTGACTTGTCTGCGAAAAGGGCCGGAGGACCTTCATGCGGTGGTGACGTCAGTCATTTTGCGACTGCTTCGCAGCCGATTCGCAGACAAGTCAGCTCCTACAGGGTATTTGTGGGGCTACTACCAGCGTCGGAAGATCAGTGAAGTGTTCACACCACCAAACGCGAAGTTATTGTTCATCACGAATTGGTTGCTCATATGCCGCGATTCCCCGCGTAAATAATCAAGTTCGGCACAACGCGGATCGACAGCATCGAGGTTGAGGGTGTGGATGTAGCGGTCGCGGTTCATCATCTCGATGCAGAACCACGACTCCAGCGCACCGCAGGCGCCCAGGGTGTGGCCGAGAAAGCTTTTCTGCGAACTGATGGGCATCCGCGCGCCGAACAGGCTGTGGGTCGCCAGGGTCTCTGCAATGTCGCCTTGTTCGGTGGCGGTGCCGTGACCATTGACGTAACCGATGGCGTCGGCACTCAGGTGGGCGTCCTCCAGGGCCAGCTCCATGGCGCGACGCATGGTGGTCTGCTCCGGACGCGTGGCGTGTGCGCCATCGGCGTTGCTGCCGAAGCCAACGATCTCGGCGTGGATGTGCGCGCCCCGGGCCAGGGCGTGTTCCAGTTCTTCGAGGACCAGCATGCCGCCGCCTTCACCGATCACCAGGCCGTCGCGGTCGCTGTCGTAAGGGCGAGGGCTGGTGTGCGGGGCGTCGTTTTTCAGGCTGGTGGCGTACAGCGCGTCGAAGACCATGGCTTCGGTCGGACACAGCTCCTCGGCGCCACCGGCCAGCATCAGCGGCAGGCGACCGAACTTGATCGATTCGTAGGCATAGCCGATGCCCTGGCTGCCGCTGGTGCAGGCGCTGGAGGTCGGTATCAAACGCCCGGTCAGGCCGAAGAAGATGCTGATGTTCGCCGCCGTAGTGTGCGGCATCATCCGCACATAGGAGTTGGCGTTCAGGCCCTCGGCGACGGAGTTGATCAGCATGTTGCCGAACGCTTTGATTTCATCGGTGCTGCCGGTGGACGAACCACAGGAAACGCCCATGCGCCCGTCGCGAATGATCGGGTCGTTGAGCAGGCCCGCGTCGAGCAACGCCTGTTCAGCCGCGCCGACGGCGAGCCGCGACACGCGACCCATGCTGCGCAACTGTTTGCGGGACCAGTGTCCAGGCACCGCGAAATCGTCGATCGGGCCGGCGAGGCGGGTGTTGAGTTCGGTAAAACGGTCCCACTCATCCATCCGCCGAATGCCGCTGCGGTTGGCGTTGAAATTGGCTTCGATACTGGTCCAGTCACTGCCCAGCGATGTAATACCGGCCATGCCGGTAACAACTACGCGCTTCATTAGCACAGGCCTCCGTTGACCGCCAGAACCTGACGGGTGATGTAGGACGCTTCGGCCGACATCAGGAAATTCACGGCACCGGCGACTTCTTCGGGGGTGCCCATGCGTTGCGCGGGGATCATGTTCATCAGCTCATCCACGGGCACATTTTCGTCGAGCATTGCCGTATCGATCAAGCCGGGGGCGACGCAGTTGACGGTGATCTTGCGTTTGCCCAGTTCGATGGCGAGCGCTTTGGCAGCCCCAATGATACCTGCCTTGGAGGCGCTGTAATTTACCTGTCCACGATTGCCGATCAAGCCCGAAACCGATGTGATGCACACTATCCGCCCAGCGGCGCGACGCCTGATCATTGGCATCATTACCGGGTGCAGAACGTTGTAGAAACCATCGAGGTTGGTGCGCATGACCACGTCCCAGTCTTCGTCGGTCAACGCCGGAAAGGCGCCGTCACGGGTCAGACCGGCATTGCAGACAACGCCGTAATAGGCGCCGTGAGTGTCCACATCGGCTTCGAGAATCGCCTTGCACGCAGCCCGGTCGGCGACGTCGAATTGCAGTATGCGCGCTTGTCGGCCCAAGGCCTGGATTTCCCGCTGAACCGCTTCGGCCTCAGTACGGCCGCTACGACAATGCAGGATCAGATCGTAACCGGCCTGGGCCAGACGCAGGGCGATGGCACGGCCGATGCCACGGCTGGAGCCGGTGACCAGTATTGATTCAGTCATGCGCAAACTCCTTCAGCGAGATAGTCAGCGGGCAGGGGTGGGCAATACACGTTAACCCGCGCCATGGCCTTGATGCCGGGGCCGGTCAGGTGGCACTCGAAGACGCCCATGCCGTTGTCATCCTGCAGTGAGCGTAGGGCGTGGATGGTCAGTTCGCTGCCTGCGGGGAAGTGCTCGACGTTGCATTCGAACTTGCGCGTGCCCAACAAAAAGCCGAGTTGGACCTTATGGCCTTGCGCGCGCGCCTTGCAACCCGCGTAGGCGGCAATGCTCTGGGCCATGAGTTCGATCCCGACCCAGGCTGGGAGGCTACCATCGGCGCGGCTGAACAAGCCGCCAGGGCGGACTTTCAGACGGGTGTGAATTTGTTCTTCGTCGAACGTCAGGACCTGATCGATGAGGATCATGTCTCCGGCGTGGGGCACCAGTTCGGCAATCGGCCAATCGATCATGGGGCGTCTCCGATAATCAGGCTGACGTTATTGCCGCCGAAGGCGAAGGAATTGCTCATCAGTCGGCGTGGTCGGGTGTGCAGCAGGCGCTGGCCGGGCTCAACCCATTTCAAAGCGGGCAGTTGGGAATCGGCTTCGCCGTCCCAGAGGTGCGGTGGCAATGCCTGTTGCGTATTTTCCGGGGCCAGGCTCAGCCAGCAGAATGCTGCTTCCAGCGCTCCGGCAGCGCCGAGGGTGTGGCCGCTCATGGGTTTGGTTGATGAACAGGGCACGCCGTCTGGAAAAATCGCCTGCACGGCGAAGCTTTCCATCGCGTCATTGTGCTGCGTGGCGGTGCCGTGCAAGTTCAGGTAATCGATCTGCTCTGCATGCAGGCCGGCATTGTTCAGCGCTTTTTGCATGGCTTGGCGCGCGCCGCGACCACTGGGTTCCGGTGCGGAAATATGGTGGGCATCAGAGCTCGCGCCCGCACCGAGCAGGGCAATCGACGTGGCACCGCTGGCCTCGGGGGTCATGAGGTACAAGACCGCTGCCTCGCCGATGTTGATCCCGTTGCGATTGCGCGAAAATGGATTGCAGCGCTGTTCCGATACCGCTTCCAGTGCGGAAAACCCGTTCAGCGTCAGCTTGCACAGGGTGTCTACGCCACCGCACAGCACCGCGTCGCACACCCCCATGTCCAGCAAGCGCCGCGCACTGAGCAGCGCCCGCGCGCTGGAGGTGCAGGCGGTGGAAATGACGTAAGCCGGGCCGCTGAGTTGCAGCCAGGCCGCGAGGAAATTCGCCGGGGCGCTGAGTTCCTGTTGCTGATAGTCATAATCGCAGGGGAATCGCTGCTCGCGCAGATACATCGCAATGCCACGACTGGCTTCATCGATCCCCGAGGTGCTGGTGCCGAGAATCACGCCGATACGCGAGCGGCCATAGCGTTCAATGGCTTGCTGGATATCGTCTTTGATTTGCAGGGCGGCGGCCAGCAGGAGTTGATTGTTGCGGCTGCTTTGCTGGCCCAACTCGGGAGGAATCTGAGGTAATACGTCGTGTACGGCACCGACCGGCAAGCGCCGACCCGGAACCCAGTCGTTCTCGTCGACCATGCCTGAGTCATCGCCTGCGAACAACCTGCGCGCGACCTCGGTTTTGTTATTGCCCAGGGCGCAAATCAACCCCAGGGCATTGAGGTAGGCGGTCATGGCGTGGCCTCGTCATTCAACGGGCTGACGTTGTAACTCAGGCCCTGCTCCAGCCGCAGACTGAAGACCTGCGGTTGACGGTAATCGACGCGCCAGCGCGTGCCCAAGTTGCGTTGGCGGGCCTGGGATTGCGCGGCAGGATAGCGGCTGCGTAACTCAGGGGCCGGCGTCAGGGCGAACAGCAGCGCGGCGAACAGCTCGCGTGCTTCCGGATTGGGCGGCAACAGACCATCGGCCTGCCATGTGCCGTTGTTCAAGCGCTGGCGGGCGAGAGGAATGCCCAGCGGGTCGAGCAGCGACCAACGCAAACTGGCCTCTTCTTGCTGGATCACCAACAACCAATCCTGGCGTTGGCCCGCTTGCTCGCGCTGGATGTGCAATTGCAGCGGCAACGGCAGGTGCGGCAGTGTCTCGGGCAGGGGCGCCCGGCTGGCGCAGGCGCACAGCAAAAGAAGGCAAACGCTCAGCAGCAGGCCGCGAATCATCCTGCGCCACCTTGCACGGGTTTGCGCGCGACGACGTTGACCAGGGTTTCTTCGCGCTGACCGAAGGGCGCGGGGCGGCGCAGTCCAAAGCGCTCCAGCAGGCCGAAATCCTTTGAACGACTCCACCATAAATACGGGTACGAAACAGTGTGCGGGCCGAACTCAAAGCCCTGTCCGCGCAGCATGTCGAGGTATTGCCCGGCGCTCTTCTGCACCTGCATCGGATGGCGGAACAGCCAGCGGATCACCCAGGTATCGATGTAGGCCTTGGTCGATTCGGCGAACAGCAGATAACCGCCCGGCTTCAGCACCCGATAGAACTCGGCGAGGGCCTGTTCTTGCTCCACCAGATGGTGAAAAGTCTGGTGGCAGAACAGCAGGTCGACGCTGGCATCCGGCAGTTGCAAGTGCGCGCAATCGCTGCCGATCAGTTCGACATTGATGCCTTGGCGCATCGCTTCATCGCGGCTCACGGACAGGCTTTGCGGGTCGGCATCCACGCCCAGTAAACGCGCCGGGGCGAACACCTGCTGCAAGTAGCGGAAGGATTTCCCCTGGCCACAGCCCGCATCCAGGAGCACGGCGTCAGCCGGTGGCGCGATGCCGGGCGCGCCTTGATCAAAGAGCCTACGCAAATCATTGATCGCCACGCGCAGGACGTGGTGCTGCCACGTGTGGCTGCGCAGGAACCATAAGCCGAAGCGGGTTTCCTCGACGAAACTGTCGCTCAGGTAGGCGCTGCTCATTGGGCTGTGCTCGCGCAGACTTCCGAGATCACCCGCAAGCGGCGCTTGGCTTCGCTGACAAAGGGGTTGCGTTCATCCCAGGCATAACCCGCGAGGATTGCACTGATCATGCGGCGGATTTCCGGAGGACTGTCGGAATGGAAGATCACATCCTGGAAGGTGCCTTCGTACCAGCCTTCGACATAGGCACGGAACGTGTCGACGCCGCGCTTGAGCGGCACGGAGAACTCGGTGTGCCAATCGACGGTTTCGCCTTGCAACTGACGATGCAGCAGGCCGGCAGCCATGCTTGCCGAGCGCATAGCGATGGTCACGCCGGAAGAGAACACCGGGTCGAGAAACTCTGCCGCGTTACCCAGCAGAGCGAAGCCCTGGCCGTGCAGGGTTTTGACGTTGGCCGAATAACCATTGATGGCGCGCGCCGGGGTATCCCACACAGCGTTTTGCAGCAGGCCAGAGAGGCTTGGTGTTTCGTCGATAAACGCCCGCAGGCAGGCCTCCAGATCCTCTGGCTTGCGTTGAAAGTGCTCGGCCGAAGCGACCACGCCCAACGAGCAGCGGCCATCGCTGAACGGGATCAGCCAGAACCAGATGTCGCGATGCGTGGGGTGAATGCTGACGAGGATCTTCTCGCGGTCGAATTGCATGTCATCAATGCGGTCTTCGATGTGGGTAAACACCGCCTGGCGAATCGGAAAGTTCGACGGTGCTTCCAGGTCGAGCAGTCGCGGCAGTACCCGGCCATAGCCGCTGGCATCCAGCACGAAGTCCGCTTCGAGGGTGTACTCACTGCCATCTTCGCGGCGTGCGCGCAGCTGCGGTTGCGGGCCATCGAAATTGGCTGCAGTGATTTCTTCCAGATAGCGAATTTCTACGCCTTGCAGTTCAGCCTGATCGGCGAGCAACTTGTCGAAGGTGGCGCGTTGCACCTGGAACGTGGTCGGCTTGCCGTTGCTGAAGGTGTCGCCAAAGTCGAAATGGGTGTAGCGCTCGCCCCAGGCGAAGGCCGCGCCGTTTTTTACTTGAAAACCAGCGGCCTCCACGGCGTCGAGCATGCCGGCTTCTTCGACGAAATCCAGGCAGTGCGAGAGCAGGCTCTCGCCAATGGAGAAGCGTGGGAAAAGCTGGCGCTCAATGATCAGCACGTCGTGTCCCTGACGCTTGAGCAGTGCCGCAGCGATTGCGCCAGAGGGACCGGCACCAATTACTACGACCTGGCGTCTTTCCATTTCAGCTGTTGGCACAAGGGCTCCTTGCCTGTTCGGCGGGTTTGACAATCATTCGGTTCATGCCCGCGAATGCGGGCATCAGGGTCGCGATCAAGCCCATCAGCATCAGCGCGAAGTACAGCGCAGGACTGATCAGCTGTTGTTGCAGCAGCAGGTTGAGGAAGACGATCTCACTCAACCCGCGAATATTGAGCAGCAGGCTTTCACGCCAGCGGCTTGCGCCAGTAAACGACGGCGTAGCCCAGCGCAGACCGAGCCAGTTGCCGAACACTTTGCTGGCAATCGGCAGCGCCAGCAGCGCGCCGAGTTGCAGCCAACTGAGGCTGCTTACCGCGCTGTGAACGTTGATCTGGACGATCCCGAACGTCAGGATCAGGGGGATTGCCAGTGTGTTCTGCAGGCGTTTGAACCGTTCGGGGCTTAGTGGCAGTACGAAGGGTTGCTTGAGCCAGGCCATGCAAAACAGGTAGCCGATACCCAGGATCAAGGCGTTGAGTTTGTAGTGCTCGGCGACCACCAGCAGTGCGAAAAAGGTCAGGCTATAGACCCATGGCTGGCGCAGACGCAGCGCCCTGAAGAGCAACGGTACGCAGGCGCCCAGCAGCGGTAGCAACAGGCTGCTAAGGTGCAGGCTGCCTTGGGCGATGGCGAACAGACTCCAGCAGGTCAGGTCGATCAGGATCGCAGTCTGTACCAGGCGTCGGGTCGCCGCAGGTGGGTAGTCGATGTGGTGCAGGTATAAAAACAACACGGGAATCGCCGTGATTGCGAACACCAGGCCGACCGCCAGCGAACTTAGCCACGCTTGCTCCGGCAGCAGCCAGAACGCGCACGCCAGCCCGCAGCAGAAGGGCACGCAAAAGCTCGGCACGGCGATTTTCAGGCTTTGCCGGTCCATGTCCAGTTCGATCACGTCGCTGAGGATGTGCCCAAGCACGAGGGCGAAACCCAGGCCATACAGGGTCTTCAACCAAACGGGCTCCACCAGTTGTGCGCCGCTGAGTTGCCAATGCGGCTCGATCCAGAACACCATCAGCAACGGCAGGCCGAACGTCGCCAGGAGCAATTGGCTGACGATGGGAATCAGGCCAACGTAGCGACCCAGGCGTGTTGCCAGCGCAAACATCAGCAAGGCCAGCAGCCAGAACAGCGCGATCATCATGCTGCCGACTCGGCGATGGCGGGTGTATGCGGTTGACGACCGGCCCACGGGGCGAGCATGAAGCTGAACGCCAGGCCGAGGCTTACGGACAGGCCGAAGTTGCTCACCGCAGGCGTGCTGGAAACCGCCAGCAGGCCGAACGACAGCCAGGTGGTGACGGCGGCGAGCAGGGTGCCGAGCAGGCTGACCGCCGCGCCGCCGACCTGCTCACGCATCAGGATCGCGTAATCGACGCTGATGGCTGTGACCAGGAGCAGCCCGAACAGGCTGAACAAGGTCAGCGGCTGACCCAGCCAGCCGAGGCTTGCCAGGCTGCACAGTGCCGCCAACAGTGGCAGGGCGACGATCCGCAGGGCGCCACTGAGACCGAAGGGCAGAATCAACAGCAACACGATCAGGCCACAGGACAACAGCTTGAGCTCCGCAGCGCTGATTTGGGTGGCGGCGAACACGTTGTTCAGATCGCCGAGACGGTCCACCAGTTGCACGCCCTCAAGGTCCAGCGCCTGTACGCGTAACAATGCCGGGTTATTCAAGCCCTGCAGGCTGACCATGCCGGCCACGCCATCAGGTGTAGCCCCCAGCCACAGCCCGCGCCACGGTTCGCCCAAAGGACCGGCCAACGCCATGTCGATGTCCTCAGTCGGTAGTGCCTGCAAGCGTGCCAGCTCTGCTTGCAGCGCACTGGCCGGTACGCCCAGCTCAATCAGCGGCTGCCAATACAACGGCAGTTTGCCCAGAGCATCGCGCACGCGGCGTTGCTCTTCGGGCGGACTGAGCAATTGGTTAAGCGCCAAGTAGCCCTGCAACTTGTCGAGGCTGATCAGTTGGTCCAGCCGCTGGCTCAGCTTGGTCTGCCGTTCGAGCAATTGCTGCTGATCGGCGGCGCGCACAAGGAAGAACTGACTGGTTGGCTGATAGCCGGTGATACGGGCAATGGTTTGGGCTTCGGCCAGCAATTGCGGCGGCGCGCTGATCCATTGGCGGATGTCGTTTTTGCTGGTCAGTTGCCACAGCCCGGCGGCACAGAATGTGAGCAGCAGCCCCAGCAACACGGGCGTGCCGATGCGGCCGAGCAGGGCTTCACGCATGCTCAACAAGCACTCAGCGATACGCAGCGGCCAGGTGGCCGGACGCAGCTCCATGTTGTTGAGCATCGCTGGCAGCAGGCACACCGCAGTCAAATAGGCGCCGACCAGCCCGGCAGCGGAGAACACCGCAATTTGGGTCAGGGCCGGGAAAGGCGTCCAGGCCAAGGCCAGATAGCCGATGCAACTGGTGGCCAGACTCAGGCTCAAGCCCGAGAGTGTCAGGCGCAAGGCTGGCCAACTGCGCCAGGACTTCATGCTCCAGCTTTTCGACAGGTAATGCAGCGGGTAATCCACCGCGACCCCGATCAGGCTGGAACCCAGCACCAGGGTCATCACGTGCATGTGGCCGAACAGCGCCACGCAGGCCACCGAGCCGAATAACATGCCCACCACCACTGGCACGAATGCCAGCAGTACGCGCCAGCGCCGAAACGCCAGTAGCAGCAGCAACAAAATACCCAGCGTGGCGCCGCCGCCGACCCAGGTGATTTCCCGGGAGGCTTGGCGTTGGCCCTCGGCGGCGTATAGCAAACCGCTGGCGGCGAGCAATTGCGCGTCCGCCTGGCGGGCCTGTTCGCGCGCGGCACTGAGCAGGTCGGCGACCTGCAGGGGCAAGTGCATGTCGAATGCATTGCCTCGGGTTCGTGCGCGCAGCAACACCCAGCTTTTACCGTCGGCGTTGGCGATCAACGCGCCACTGCCGAGATCCAGCTGCACGGAACCATGCTGCGGCTGGCTGTTTTGGATACGCCCGGTCAGGCCGAGCCAGTCATCCTGGCTGGGCACCAGACTGAAGCCGGTGAAGGGGTCGAACAGACTCTGTACGCGTTGCTGAATGAACGCTTGCGGTTGCTCGATCAACTCGCTACGGTCGGCGGGCGACAACATCGCCAGTCGCCCCTGGAGCAATTGCTGGCGCAGCCCCGGGATGTCGGTTTGCAGGTTCCATTGAACCTTCTCGAACAACCCGCTGGCCTGCCATTTTTCGCCCAGCTGTTGGGCCAGATCGATGGCGTGCTGGCGATCCGCGTGGCCAACCAGCACCAGCATCTCGCGGTTGAGGGGTTCTTGCATGCGCTCTTCGGCGCGCAGTTCCAGGGCATCCGGGGTTGAGCCGGGCACCAGCTCCATCAAGTTCGCCGACAGTGGAGGACCGTTGCGCCATTGCCAGCCAGCCAGGGCCAGCATGGCCAGCAAGAGTACCAGGAACAGGCGCGGCATCCAGCGTTCAAACGACTGGCGTCTAGTCAACAAAGTCATGGTGCTCCGCATCGCTCAAGGTGCCAGCGGCGCTGCTGTTGATCATGCGTAGCAGGGTGCTGTCACCCTGAGTTTCAAGCAGTTCGATACGCTGAACCAGTTCGCCGCCGTCAATATTGATTTGTTTGAACACCTGTTGCAGCAGCAACGAGCGCGGGGTCAGGGTCAGTTGCCACGCCTGTGCATCGCCTTTAAGTTGCAGGTCGAAATCGCGTTGCAGGCCACTGCTGTCGCCTTGCAGTACGGCGAGGAACAGCCGGTTTTGCTCGGCGCCTGCGCTCTTGTTCGGCAGCAATTGCCAACCATTGGCATCGCGGCGGGCGATCCCGACGGTACTGATTCGATAATCCTGTTTCAGCGGTGTCGCCAGCAGCCAGAGCAGGCCATAGTCCTTGGCGAGGACGAATTTACCCTTGCTGGTCAACGGCTGGGGCAGGGCGCGCAGGTGTTTTTCCTGAATGAAATCGCCATGAATCACTGAGGGTTTCCCCAGTTGCGTGCTCAGTTGTTGCAGGTCAAAGGCGTTGGCCAGCGATGACAGACCAAGCAGCGCAACGGCGAACAACAGGTGGTAAAGGCGGTTCATGGCAGCGCTCTCTGTACCGCATCGGTGAACACTTTGGGCGATGCCAGTTGCATGTCGTGGCTGGTAATCTCCACGGCCACTTGAATTGTGGTGGCGCGGGTCATGCGCTCGCCCGTGACGGCGTCGCTGATCAGGTAGTTGATCTTCAAGCGGTTCTCCCACTCCACCAGACTGGCGCGAACGTTAAGCTTCTGGCCGAAAACTGCGCCGCGTATATAACGTAATTGCAGGTCAATGACCGGCCAGGCGTAGCCGGAATCGAGCATCTGCTGGTAGTTGTGGTCCAGTTGGTCGAGCAGCGCACAGCGGGCGACTTCCAGGTACTTGATGTAATGGCCGTGCCAGACCACGTTCATCATGTCGATGTCGAAAAATGGCACCTGGATTTCGGTGTCAGTGTGGATCAGGCCCTTACTGCGCATGCAGCCTCCAGTGGCGGTCGGCGATCCGCTGCAGGCACAGCCGCAGTTCGCCGTCCAGCGCGCGGTCTTCGATCACGGGCGGGAAGTCTTTGCTCAGTTGCTCGTGCATGGCTGCCAGCGCGGGCGGCAGGGGCCGAGCATCGTCAGCCTGACTGCGCAGCCAGACACCTTGGTTGGCCGCGAGCAAGGTGGCGGCGGCTACTTGCTCGGTCAGCTCCAGTACGCGGATCGCATCACGGGCGGCGATGGTGCCCATGCTGACCTTGTCCTGGTTATGGCATTCGGTGGAACGCGAGAACACGCTGGCCGGCATGGTGTTTTTCAAGGCTTCGGCTGTCCAGGCACTGGTGCCGATCTGCACTGCCTTGAACCCGTGGTTGAGCATTGCCCGCTCAGCGCTGGCGCCTGACAGGTTGCTTGGCAGGCCGTGGCTGTAACGCACGTCCACCAGCAATGCCAGTTGCCGATCCAGCAGGTCGGCGACGTTGGCTACCAGGGTCTTGAGGCTGTCCATGGCGAACGCGATGTGGCCGCCATAGAAGTGGCCGCCATGCAGTACGCGTTCGGCTTCAGCGTCGATGATCGGGTTGTCGTTGGCGCTGTTCAGCTCGATTTCGATGAATGAACGCAGCCAGTTCAGGCTGTCGGCCAACACGCCCAGGACATGGGGGGCGCAACGCAGCGAATAGCGATCTTGCAAGCGGTGCAAGGGCGCGGTCGGTGCATCGATGGCCAGGTCCTGGCGCAACCAGGCGGCGACTTGCATCTGCCCTGGGTGTGGCTTGGTGGCAAACAGGCGTTCATCGAAATGCTCGGGATTGCCCTGCAAGGCCACCACGTTCATGGCGGTGATGCGGGTCGCCAGTTGCAGCAGGTAATCGGCGCGGGCGAAGGCGAGGCAGGCGATGCCGGTCATGACTGCGGTGCCGTTCATCAAGGCCAGCGCTTCTTTCGGGCGCAGGACCAACGGCTCCCAGCCCAACTCGCGGTGCACGTCAGCGGCCGCGCGGCGCTCGCCACGGAACATCACTTCGCGCTCACCGGACAAGGTCGCGGCCACGTAAGACAGCGGCGTCAGGTCACCGCTGGCGCCCACTGAGCCTTCTTCCGGGATCTGCGGCAGGATGTCTTGGTCGATAAAGGCCTGAAGGCGCTCCAGCAACTCCACGCGCACCCCGGAAACGCCCATGCACAGCGACTGCAACCGCGCAGCGAGTACCGCACGGGTCGCTTGTGCGTCGAGCATTTTACCGAGACCGCAGCCGTGGAACGTGTACAAGTGACGTGGCAGCGCTTCGACGTGCTGCAACGGCACCGCGACGACACAGGAGTCGCCATAACCGGTGGTTACGCCATAGATCACGCCTTCCTTGTCCAACAGGGAATCAAGAAATTGCGCGCCTTTGGCGATGCGCAGGCGAAATGCGCTGTCGTTTTGCAGCTGCGTCGGCACTTGGCGATTGGCCAGAAGCAGCACCTCTTCAATACGCAACGGCCGTTCGCCGAAGGTTACCGGTTCAAGCGCTTGGATCGTCATCGGTCTTCCAGAATGAGTAGAAGTTGAACCACTGATGTGGTGCCTCAAGGCAATAATGGGCGAGGCGTGCGGCGTAGCGCTGGACATGTCCGGCGACCACCTGCTCGCGATCACTGCGCCGCCATTTAATGCGCTCGGCGAAAGGTTCGAGAATGACGCGATAACCGCTGGCGCCCTTCAGGCAGAAAATCAGATTGATCGGGCATTGCAGCAAGCCCGCCAACAGCCATGGGCCCTGCGGGAATGCGGCGGGGTGGCCAAGGAAATCCACCCGTACATTGCGCCCGCCATGCAGGGGGACGCGGTCGCCAGCAATGGCCAGCCATTCACCGTTATCCAGGCGTTGGCTCAATTGCAGCATGATCATCGGGTTCAGCTCGCTGACCTGAATCAGGCGCAGATTAGTGGCCCCCGCTTCACCCAACAGGCGATTGAAGCGTTCGGCGTGCTTGGTGTGCACCAGCACGTTCATGGTGACCCGTTCACCCAGTTCGGCCAGCGCGCGGCAGACTTCGAGATTGCCCAGATGGGTGCCGACCAGCATTTGCCCGCGCCCACTGCGCAACTGGTTGCGCAGCAAGTCGTGATCGACAATCGTGATCTGGTCCAGCGTGAGCTTGCCGTTCCATACGTCGAGCTTGTCCAGCAGTGCATCGGCGAAGGCCATGAACTGCTTGAACACGCTCCGCCGGGTGGGGCGTAGCGCCGATTGTCTGCTCCAGCTGGCCAGGTACTGCTGGTATTGCCAGGCATTCTGTCGGGCGCCAGGGCCCAATACGAAGAAGTACAGGACGATGCCGTACAGCACGGGAGTCAGCAGGCGTCGCCCGAAATGACGCACGCCCCAGGCCATCAGTTTCATCAGCAGAAAGCTGCCACGCTCCTGATGAGCGGCCCAATGTTTTTTGGCTTCGTTCGTCGGCTCACTCATGTCGCCACCGACGCCACAGGATCAGCGGCATACGCACCAACATGCCGAAGAACAGTTTGGTGTGCATTTTCGTGATCAGTACGTTGTCGCGGAACAGCCGGAAGTGCGACACCCCGTCCAGCGGGTAATGAACACGGGTCGGCAGCCAGCGCATTGGCTGATTGCGCCAGGACAGGCGCACTAGGATGTCCGAGTCGAAGTCCATCCGCGTGCCCACCTGCACCGAGTCGATCAGCTTGATAGTCGGTGCCAGGGGGTAGAGCCGGAAGCCACACATCGAATCGCGAATCTGAAACGACAGGGTGTTGACCCAGACCCAGAAGTGGGTCAGGTAGCGTGCATACAGGCGAACCTTGGGCACGCTGGCGTCGTACTGCGGATAGCCGCAAATCACCGCCAGGGGAGCACGGCGCGAGGCGTCGAGAAACAGTGATACGTCGTTCAGGTCATGTTGACCGTCGGCATCCACTTGCAGTGCATGACTGAAACCCAGGCGCGCAGCTTCGCGGAAACCGGTCATCACCGCGCCACCTTTGCCTTGGTTGATCGGCAGGCGCACCAGATAGACGTTCTCTTCTCCGGCCAGCGCTTGCAGCACCGCCGCGCAACTCGGGCTGCTGCCGTCGTCGACCAGCACACAGGGTAGGCCTGCCTTCAGCAGTTCATGCACGACGGCGGACACCGTCCGTTCGTGGTCATAGACCGGGATCACCGCGCAAGGGCTATGCATGCTCAGCCTCCAGCACGATACGGCCACTGGAGCAGGCAGCTTCTGTGTTGCGGTAGGAGAAATACAGTTTGCTGCGCTCGGCATCGAAACGCAGGGTCAGCGCAACCTGATCGCCGGGGCGCACCAGTTGCTGGAACTTCAACACTTCCATGCCTGCAAATCGCGGTGGCAGATCCAGCAGGCGCCGGCCCAGACTCAGCGCCCAATCGACCTGCACCACGCCCGGCAGTACCGGGGTTTGCGGGAAGTGTCCGCTGAAATAAGCCAGGTCCGCGGGAATGATCAAGTCAAGGTGCCACTCGCCGCCTACTTGCTGCTGGCTGAGCAGTTCCGGCTCTTTGGGACGCGCAGCAAGCAACAGGACTTCGACCTCGGCCTGTGGCAGTTTGCCTTGGGCGTTGAGCGGTAGCTGGCGCAGCAGTCGCCAGCGCCTCGGTAGGGAGATGGCCTCGCAATACGGGCGCAAATGGCGGCGCAGTTGCTCGGTCAGCGTACGTCGGCCTTGATTGCGCAAGGCATGCAGACCGCTTTCGCTGAGAACCACCAACGCGCCGAGGGACGCCCGGTTCTCTTGAACCACGCCCAGACGCACCTCGCTGACCCACTCATGTGCCGCCAGCGCGTGTTCCAGTTGCGGCAGGGAAATACGCTTTTCTTCAAGCTTGACGATGCGGTCCAGCCGGCCGAGCAATTCAAAACGTCCGTCAGCGCTGAAGCGCGCGGCGTCGGCCGTGTGTTCGACATGGCCAACAGGCAAGTAAGGGGACTCGATCAGCAGGGCGCCGTCGCTGTCCTGGCTCAGTTGCACTCCTTCAAAACCCTGCCACAGGCTGTCGCCCTGACGCCAGGCGATGCCGCCGGTTTCCGAACTGCCGAGGATTTCGGTTGGCCATTGGCCCAAACGCTGCTGCAAGCTGCGCGCGGCTTCGGCGGGCAGCGCACCGCCCGAAGAGAATACGCGGCGCACGTTGCTCAAGGCCGGCCAATCGAGGTTGTCGCCCATGCGCTTGAGCAGTGCCGGACTGGCGACCCAGGCGAATGTCGGATGTTCGCGACTGGTTCGCTGTAAATCTTCGGGGAATGGCAGCTGCTTGCGCACAAAACTGCGTCCGGCACACAGCGGCCACAGCACCCGGAACAGCAAGCCGTAAATATGCTGGGTGGCAACGCTGCCGATGATGCAGGACGTGCCGAGGTCGGCGCCCCACAGCGCTTCCAGTGCTTTGACTTCATTGGCCAACTGGCGCAGACGCTTTTCGATCAGCTTCGGTTCGCCACTGGAGCCTGACGTGCACAGGCTCAGGCGACAAGTGTCGAGGTCCAGCGCGGCGGGCGACAGCGGCGCGGCGTGTAATTCATCCAGGTGTGTGTCGCCCACCTGATCGCTGAGCCACAGGTCGACGTCGTTCGACCAGCGCTCGCGGGTTTGTGCTTGCAGGTCTGCGGGCAATAACACGCTGACACCGGCACGCCATGCGCCGAACAAGGCCACGGCCAGCTGACCGGCGTCTTCCAGATGCAGCGCAAGGCGCTTGACGTCTCGGGCCTGGAGACCGGCGGCAACACTCAGGGCCTGCTCGCAGAAACGGGCGTGGTCCAGGGCGGGGGCCATCGTCAGTTCGCGGGCAGGCAAAGCCTCGAGCAACAGGTGCTCAAGTGGTATCCAATTCATGCGCGACCTCTTACACGTTGACGCAACAGCCATTCACCGGCAAACAGCAGGCCCATCAGGCCATAAGCGATCAAGCCGTTGTACAGCGTCCACCAACTCAATGGCGCCCACAGGGTCAACGCCGCTGCGAGCAGGCCATTACACAGAAAAAACAGGCTCCAGACCTGGGTCACCTGTCGGGTGTAGCGGATCGCGATCACGGGCAAGTCAGGCTCGCTCAGGCGTGCCAATCGCTCGATGACGGGTGGGCCATAGATCAGGCTGAGGCCGAACAGACTCAACATGAATCCGCTGACGAGCACCGGGTACCAGCGCAGTAATAACGGGCTATTGAACAGCCCCAGCAGCAGGCAAAAACCCAGGGCGACAACGGCCGTCAACACGCTGCCAGGACGGCGTTTTCCCGTCAGCGCCCGCGCCAGCCATAGCCCTCCGAGCAGCAAGGCAAACTGCCAAGGGGCGAAATGTTCAATGCCGAAATACACCGCAAAGGGGTAAAGCACGCCAGCCAACAGCAGGCCAAGGGCGATCAGCCGACTCATGCGGTCGGATTGACCAGGCGGTAAACCGCCTCGACCACATCGTTGACGGTGCGTACGGCTTTGAAGTCTTCAGCGGCGATTTTCTTGCCGGTCTTGCGTTTGATGTGGTCGATCAGGTCCACGGCATCAATGCTGTCAATTTCCAGGTCCTGGTACAGGTTGGCTTGCAGGTTGACTCGCTCAGGCTCAAGTTCGAACAGCTCAACCAGCGCACTGCGCAGGGTGTCGAAGATGTCTTCACGGGTTTGCATTGTTATTCCTCAGGCCGCTTGTCTGGCGCTGACGAACGCCGCAAGGCTGTCCACGCTGGTGAAGTGATTACGGGTATCTTTGGCGTCGGCGTCGATCTTGATGCCGTAACGTTTCTGAATCGCCAGGCCCAGCTCCAGGGCGTCTACCGAATCCAGGCCAAGGCCTTCGCCGAACAGGATCTGATCGTTGCCGATGTCATGGGTGCTGATGTCTTCGAGGCCCAGGGCGTCGATAATCAGCTGTTTAATTTCCAGGTGCAGATCGCTCATCTTTGGCGAGCTCCTTGATGAAGTACTGATGCAGATAATCGTTGAGCTTGCGCGAGGCTATGGGTGCCGGGCCAAGCACAGCAAAGGCTTGTGGATCTATATCGGCCCCAACGCGCAAACTGAAGTGCGCCCGGCGCTTTGGGATGCGATACCAGGGCTGGGCTTTAGTCAGGGTGCTGGGATTGACTTGGATCGTCACCGGGGTAATGAGTTTCGCACCTCGCAGTGCGATTGAGGCTCCGCCACGATGAAAGGCAGGCACCTGCCCCGGCGTGGTGCGCGTGCCTTCCGGGAAAATAATCAGTGTCTGCCCGCCGCGTAGAGCGTCTGCGGCAGCATCGAGCATCTCCATGCTGCCATCATTGCTGATGTAATCGGCGGAACGCACCGGCCCCCGGGTAAAGGGGTTCTGCCACAAGCTCTGTTTGACCACGCAATTGGCATTGCGCACCAACCCGATCAGAAATACCACGTCGATCAGCGACGGATGGTTGGCAATGATCATCTGGCCCGGGCGGCCGAGTTTTTCCGCGCCCTGGACGTCATAGGTCAGCACGCCGGTGCGTGCCATAAATCGGATGAACCGCCAGAGCAGCCAACTGATCGTGCGTCGGGCGCGGGACCGATGGCGTTGCGCATCGCCGGGCAGGCAGCTCAACAAAGGGAAAAACACCAATCGCAGGCACAGGCCGACCACCCCGAAAAGGGCAAAGCTCAGGGCGGTAGCCAGCAGGCGCCAATAATAGGCGTCGCGGCGCTTGCTCAGCGGGTCCGTTGCCAGGTCCACAATCGGTTTTTCCATGAATGTTGGCAGGTGGTCTGCTCGCTCGTTAACGTGCGCAACAGGTTGAGGGCGTGAGGCCACTCTGTATGGGACATGTTTTCGCTGCCGGTGCTCAGGCACAACTGCCAGTCGGTGCCAGGGGTCAGCAGCAGCCCTACCGCGTAGGGAAAGGGCACGTCCTCGATCCAGTCGGCATAAGCTGCAGGTGGCTGGTCTTCCGTGACGATCAGCAGCACGGCTGGCGAGCCCTCGGCCAGCAGGGCAACGGCTTCAATAATACCGTGTTCCAGGCCGTCACCCGCTGCAGCCAGCGCCGTCATCTCACTGGTTTCACCGCGCATGATCGACCACAGGCCAATCACGGCATTGTGCACTGAGAGGCTGAACTGGGTGGGCGACAGCGGCTGATTGGCGGCCAGATCGGAGAGGATGTCGAGGGTCCGAGGGGTTTCGCCATGGCGCGAGACGAACACCAGCGGAAGCTGTTCAAGACCTTCAGCCAATGGCCAGCCAACGCTGAAAGCCATCCGCGCCAGGCGACTCAAGCGTCTGCGCTGCATAGCGGGCAAAAACGAGACGTCGGGCGCCATATCCCCACTGTCTAAAAGGGAAGGGCTCAGGCTCCATTGCTGCCAGTCCTCGACCGTTTCCAGGCCGGGGGCCCAGGCGCGCCATTGTGCGATGTTGAACGTGATCACGAGTTTTCTTCCCGCCCCTGCGGGCATGCCTTTCGCTGCGGTTTTCCGAGACAACACCCATTTGAGCACGGTTCGCCGAAACGGCACCCATTCGGGTGAGGCGCTTTAGCCGAGAGGCGCGCATTATCCCGATGGGGCTGATGAGTAGCAAATGCTGTTACGAATAGTTTATTTAGACAAATAGTTCCTTCGTTATGCATTTTTAATTTCGACTTCGCTGTGTAGGAAAATCGCTATTAATTATGTAAGCCTAAGTCCGTTATCGGCGTCTTTTCAGATGAAGCGCTCGCCCTTGTCACCCGCTTTGCTTAGACTCGGGCCCATTCATCAAGGCCATTTACAGAACCAAGGAGGTCTATTCATGCGGCGCGTGGTGTTCAATCAGAAAGGCGGAGTGGGTAAGTCCAGTATCGCCTGCAACCTGGCGGCAGTCAGCGCTCACGAAGGGTATCGGACGCTTTTGATCGATCTTGATGCCCAGGCCAACTCGACGCAGTACCTCACCGGTTTGACCGGCGACGATATTCCGATGGGCATCGCCGATTTCTTCAAGCAAACCCTGTCGTCAGGTCCGTTTGCCAAGAAGAATAAGGTCGATATCTATGAAACGCCCTTCGACAACCTGCACGTGGTAACCGCCACGGCAGAGCTGGCCGACTTGCAGCCCAAGCTTGAGGCCAAACACAAGATCAACAAGTTGCGAAAACTTCTTGATGAACTGGACGAGGATTACGACCGGATTTATCTGGATACACCGCCTGCGCTGAATTTTTACGCGGTTTCGGCGCTGATCGCTGCCGACAGGGTATTGATCCCTTTTGACTGCGATAGTTTTTCGCGTCAGG
The DNA here is from genome assembly GCF_034314155.1 of Pseudomonas sp. 5C2. NCBI lineage: Bacteria > Pseudomonadati > Pseudomonadota > Gammaproteobacteria > Pseudomonadales > Pseudomonadaceae > Pseudomonas > Pseudomonas sp. 5C2. The sequence continues at coordinate 1,532,832 of NZ_JAVIWH010000003.1, forward strand.
CGCTGTATGGCCTGCTCAAGGAAATCGAAGAGCTGAAGGAAGATCATAACGAGGGCCTGGAAGTGGAAGGCATTATCGTCAACCAATTCCAGTCCCGCGCCAGTCTGCCGCAGCAAATCCTCGATGAGCTGATCGCTGAAGGTTTGCCGGTGTTGCCGGTTTACCTCAACAGTTCGGTGAAAATGCGCGAGTCGCATCAGGCCAACATTCCGTTGATCCATCTCGAGCCACGGCACAAGTTGACCCAGCAGTTCGTTGATCTGCACGACCTGCTTGAATCGGGAGCTCAGCGCTGACACCTACCGCACTGGAGGGTTGTCGCAGAGGTGAAAACAACTTCTCGCGCAATGAGCCGTCGTGGATGGCGCGGGACCATTGTTCGGCGGCCATCCGCGCGGCTTCGGCGAGGTCTGCCGGGATGGGAATCGTCGCCTCCATATCGGCCTGAATGCTGTCTTGTGTCGCCAACAATCGATGGCTGCCCAGCATGCAGCCGCACTGCACCCACTGGCCGTGGGTTGCCACCGCGACATACTCGTCAACGTAAGTTGGATTGCCTTGGGCGATGTAACCGACGCTATCGCACGCCGGGCACCACACGGGGTCGCCCATCCTCGCCAGTTTGCGCAGCAACACGATTGCCTTGGCGGAAGCCGCTATGACAAAACCGTCCGTGGTAGTGAGATCACCTTCCCTGATGACAAATGTCATAGATAGTCCTTACCCATCGCTCAAGTAGAGTAAGGAAGGCTAGTAGTAAAGCGCGGCAGCAGGTGCCGGAAAACCCTGTTTCGGAATCGGCCTACAGAAAAGTCAGCACCTGTGCCGCTGCTGAAAAACGTCTAAATCCCTTGGCTTTTCAACCAGGCCAGTAGCTGCGGCAAAGGGAAGGCGCCACTTTGACGCGCGACTTCCTGGCCATTCTTGAACAGGATCAAGCTGGGGATCGAACGAATGCCTAGCTGAGCCGACAGCTGTTGGTTGGCCTCACTGTCCAGCTTGGCGAGCCGGCAGCGCCCTGACAGCTGACTGGCCGCCTGTTCGAAGACGGGAGCAAAAGACTTGCACGGGCCGCACCACGCCGCCCACACGTCCACCAACAGCGGCAGATCGCCTTTGATCTGGCTGGCGTAGTCGCCCTGAGTCAGTTCGAAAGGCTTGCTCAGCACTACCTGCGCCTTGCAGCGCCCACATTTAGGCTGATCGCCAAGGCGGTCGGCCGGGATGCGATTGAGCCCGTTGCAGTGCGGGCAGGGGATCAGGAGTGGGTCTGGCATGGGAGGCTCCGTTGGCAGTGTGTGCATTTGAGATAAATGGTGATGCTGGCGTCGAGAATCAAGTCGGCTTTTATTAGAAAAGATCCAAGTGATTAAACTATAGGCGGTGAGTTTCCGGAAATCTGTAGGGATGACCGGGGGCGCGCAGTCTTGAGTGCGAATAAGCAGTCGATCGTAGGCAAGCCTGCTCCTACAGGCCTAGGTACTTGTCCCTGTGGGATAGTCAACTACCCGTTCAGGGAGTGGTGCTCGGCAATCGAGCTCGATAGTCTCTGGCAACAGCAATCAATCTGTTGTTTTTCTTGAATAAGCGTCTATGTATAAGTGTCGAGGTCCCGTATCGCCCCCTATTAATAAATAAGCAGTGTTCGGTTTTCAATATAAAAACAATACCCTCGACTCAAGTTGGACTATCACAATGCACATTATCAATCCCATCGTTTTCTCGGTAATGCTGGCGGCTGTCACTGTTTCCTCGGCAGCGCAGGCCGGGCCGGCGGTCAGTGTTACTTTTAAAAATAACGGCACAGCGGCGGCGATCTACAGTGCCGTGGGCAAAAATGGGGCCGGCACCAAGGCGAATGCTTCGCCCACCCCAGGCGATAAGGTAGAGAAGGGAAGTTTCGACAGTTATAAAGTGCAAAGCAATCTTTCGCCGGATGTGAATTATGCCGTTGTGCATTACCAGATAGGCTCCAAGGCTTGTCAGTTCACAACGACGTATCTCAAGTCGCGTGTGCGCGGCGTGGAACTGCCGAAATGGAATAAAAATGCAGTCGCCAGTGGGGGCGCTCGGTGTGACGTAAAGATCACATCCGTTGATTTTGCTACTCACGCATGGGCTGTTGAATTTGCAATGAAATAACACGTCGGTTATCAGGTTTACAGGACGTGCTCTGCAGGTATATCTGCGTGCAGAGCAGAGTCTTGTAAGGCGTGTTTTTATCGATTAACAGGGGTGGTACATGATTAGTAATATACAGGCTTCGCCGGTAAGTTCATCCAGTACGGTAATACTCACCCAGCCTATATCAATGAGTGACAGCACGCCGGCCCAGTCTGCAATCGCTTCAACCGACACGGTGAAGGTATCAACGCTGTCTCGCCAGTTGAGTGACAGCGCGGCGCGAGCGGAGGTGCGTGATAAAAATACGAGCCGTGGCGAGCTCGGTGATATGGCTCGAAAGTTGAAAGATGATTTTTTAGGCGATAGCTACAATGCGCAAAGAGTCAGGCATGACGCGGAAAAGCCTGAAACTGACGATCCTGATTTATTAGCGAGGGCTCGGCACGCTACGGCGTATGTGAACCTTGCCAGCACGGGCGATAGGAGTACCAAGAGTCCGTTTGCTGACCTGACAACCGAGCAACTCGCCCTCATCATTTACGATGACAGCGGTTCGTATACTGTGAATGAGAGGCGAGCTGCTGCATATGACGCTAATGATATAGAACAAAAATGGCGAGTCGAGGTGATTGCCCAATCAAGGCAAGAAAGTGAGGGTAACGTCAACACACCTAAGTTCTATGCTGAAGTGCTGTCCCACTACAAATCATTACCCCCTATCGAGCAGGCTCAATACCCGGGCGATTATGAGACCCGCCTGCTGGGCAGGATCAGCGAGGGCGGGGGTGTTCAAAACACCGAGGACGACCGTCTCCTCACCCTGTTCGAAGTCCTGGCAAATATACAACTGCCTGAAAAAGAGTCTGGCCCCACCGTCCCTGGCCTCAGGATGAACAGCTTATCTCCAGATGTTTCCCCCACTCCGGCGGCCGTTCTGCGTAGTTAGCCATGCCGGGCTGTTCTTCGAAGGGGTTGCTCAGCACGGTGTGCAGGCGGCGCACTTCTTCATAGTTGCCGTCTTCGGCGGCGTCGATGGCTTTTTGTGCCAGATAGTTGCGCAGGATATAGAGCGGGTTGACCGCGTGCATGCGTGCTTGGCGTTGTTGCTCGGTGCCATTGTCTTCACGGGCGATCCGGGCTTGGTAGTCAGTGGCCCAGACATCGAAGCCTTTGATGTCGACAAAGTCATCGCGTAGGCGGGTGGAGGCCAGGGCGGCGGGCTCATCACCCAGTCGACGGAAGAACAGGGTGTAGTCGACGCCGCTGTTCTGCATCAGTTTGAGCAGGCGTTCGATCAGTTGGGTATCGCCGTCTTCGGCGCGGGTCAGGCCCAGTCTGCTGCGCATCAGGTCCAGGTAATGAGCCTGGTACAACGGCAGGAACAGACCGAGGGCTTCACGCAGGGCTTCGACACTGATGAACGGTGTCAGGGCTTGAGCGAGGGCGCTGAGGTTCCATTGGCCGATGGGCACCTGATTGCTGAAGGAGTAACGACCTTCGTGATCGGAGTGGTTGCAGATGAAGTTCTGGTCGAAATCATCGAGAAAGGCGAACGGGCCGAAGTCGAAAGTGATGCCCAGGATCGACATGTTGTCGGTGTTCATGACGCCATGGCAGAAACCGTAGGCTTGCCACTTGGCAATCAACTCGGCATTGCGCTCGACGATTGTCCGGAACATCGCCAGGTACGGCTCAGGCTGTTCCAGGCAGTCGGGAAAATGCATCGCCAGCACGTGCTCGCCCAGCTCTTTCAGGCGTTCCGGCTGCTTGGTGTAGAAGAAATACTCGAAACTGCCGAAGCGGATATGGCTCGGCGCCAGGCGCAGGACCATGGCTGCACGTTCTTGCTTCTCCCGCCACACGGGTGTGCTTGAGCCGATCACGCACGCGGCTCGACTGCTGGGGATGCCCAGTGCGTGCAAAGCTTCAGAGGCCAGAAACTCTCGGATCGATGAGCGCAATACCGCCCGGCCATCGCCCATGCGTGAATAAGGGGTCTGCCCGGCGCCCTTGAGGTGCAAGTCCCAATGTTCGCCAGCGTCGTTGTAAACCTCGCCCAACAACAGGCCGCGACCATCGCCCAGCCGTGGGTTGTAGGAGCCGAATTGGTGACCTGAATACACCATGGCCCTCGCATCGGCGTCGGCCCAGAGTTTGTGCCCACTGAAGATTTCGGCGAAGACCGGCAGTTCGGCCTGTGCCGGATCGAGATCGAGCAACGCCATGGCGGCAGCACTTGCCACCACCAGACGCGGATCAGCGATGGGCTCGGGCAGGACCGAAGTGGAGAACGCATCCCCCAGGCGGGCGAAGCGGTTGTCGAAGGTCAGTTCGTCGAGGGCTTTCAAGGGCCACCTCCAGCAGAATGTCCGACCATTCTGCTGGGATTAAGCGTATCAGTCGAGTCTGATGTCCGGTGGCTCGGGTGCGTCCTTGGCGGCAGGGGGCGCTGGCGGGACCGGTGCACTGGTTTTGTCTGCGGCTTCGATGGGCACCATCTTGTATTCCTGACCCTGCATGTTCTTGAGGTAGACCTCCACCTGGCGGAACGAGATGTTGATGTGGTGTGCCTTGAACTCGCGATTAATAAAGCGGTTGATCTCGTCGAGTACCGGGTTGCGGTCGCCGAGGTCACGCACGTGCATGCGCAGCTCGTGGTCGAGGGTGCTTTCGCCGAAGTTCAGGAAGTACACGATAGGCGGCGGGTCTTTGAGTACCCGCGGGTTTTCGTGGGCGGCCTTGAGCAGCAGGTTGCGCACCAACTCCAAGTCCGAGCCGTAATCGACCCCCAGTTTCAGGGTGACGCGGGTGATGGTGTCGGTCAGTGACCAGTTGATCAATTGCCCGGTGATGAAGGTCTTGTTCGGGACAATAATGTCCTTGCGGTCGAAGTCGGTGATGGTCGTGGCGCGGATACGGATCTTGCTGACCGTGCCTGACAGGTTGCCAATGGTGATGGTGTCGCCGATCCGCACCGGACGTTCGAACAGGATCATGATGCCGGAGATGAAGTTGGCGAAAATCTCCTGCATCCCGAAACCCAAACCTACCGACAGTGCCGCGACCAGCCATTGCAGTTTGTCCCAACTCACGCCCAGCGCCGACAGGGTGGAAACGAAACCGACCCCGGCAATCGCATACGACAGCAGGGTCGTCGTCGCGTAGGCGCTGCCCTGGGCCAGGCTCAGGCGTGACAGCACCAGCACTTCGAGCAGGCCTGGCAGGTTACCGGCCAGTACGACGGTGATGCAGATGATGATCAGTGCGCCAATCATGTCGCCGAGGCTGATTGGCACCATGCTCATGGTCGCGCCGGTGCCGCTGGTGTATTCGTAGAGGGTGATGTTGTCCAGATAGGAGAATACCGTGATCAGGTCGGACCAGACCCAATACAGCGCGCCGATAAAGCCGCCGAGCAGGGCTAGGCGAATCAAGCGCAAGGACTGTTCGTTGACCTGTTCGATATCCAGTGTCGGCTCTTCGATTACCGAGTCACCGTCACCGCTTTCCTTGGCCGCCTGACGTTTGCTCAGGGCGCGCTGGTAGGCCAGACGCCTTGCCGCTACGCCCAGGCCGCGGATGAAGGCGGCTTCGATGACCAGCCACAGCATCAGTAAGTACAGGGTGTTGATCAGTCGATCACTGAGTTTCAGCGCGGTGTAGTAGTAGCCGAAGCACACCGCGATGAACAAGGCTATTGGCAGGGCGGTGAAGATCACGCCGACCGCTTTGCGGAACAGCGACGCGCTCTCGCGAGTGGGGCTGCTGATCAGCAAACGGCTTAGCAGCCAGGTCATCATGGCGTAGCACGTCAGAACAACGGCAATCCCCAGGACGTCGTCGGCCAGCGCGGCAGGTTGATGTTCCGCCATCGCAACGACGGCGACCAACGCCAGCACCACCAGGCCCAGGCGGCGAATCCAGCCTCTGAGGAATTCAACCTGTGGTTTTTCCCAGCGGAAATGCAGTTGTGCGACGCCTCCCGGCGCGAGAATCCGGTAAGCGGTATAGAACACCAGCCAGGCCAGGGCGATTTGTAGCAAAGCCGAGCCCAGGTTGGCGTTTTGCCCGCGTGCGTCAATTTGCAGGGCATAGCCACACAACGCCAGGCCCAGCGCCACGGGCATGGCCAGCAAGATATTGATCAGGATCGCCAGCGGTGTCTGCCATTGGCTGTCGCGTTTGAAGTGGCCGATATCGGAGTGCAATTTGTTCAGCTTGCTGTAGAGCGCTTTGCGTTTCCATACCAGTGCGCCGATCAACAACAGCAGCGGCAGAAACAGCAGGGGTCTGCTTGTCAGCCCGTCTGCCAACTCGCTGACACTTGACGTCCATGGAAGGGTGGCGAGCTGTTTTGTCAGGCGCGGCTGGATGCCTTCTATCCATTCCAGGTCCAGCGGTTTATTGCTGGGAATCCAGAACATCTGCTCGTCGAGGGTCGAGCGCAGACTCAGCGCCGTGCTGGCCAGCTGTTTCTGACTGAGCTGCAGGGTAATGGACTCGTTGAGCAGCGCGCTCAGCTCACGGTTCAAACGTTCCAGCAGATCGCTGCGGGTGGTCGCAAGGTCAAGCAGGGTTTTGCGCAGCAGCGGCGTAACGTCTTCTGGCGGTTGGGTGGCGAGCAGCTTTTCGACATAAGCGCTTGGGCTGCTGATCAATTCCCGCTGTTGATTGACTTCGAATTGATACAGACGAATGTCAGCGATTTCGTCTGCCAAGCCGCTGTCGAGCGTCAGGTGCGGCAGTGCCTGTTTCTGTTTGTAGAGGATTTTGGACAGCAGCAGGCTGCCCTTGAGCACGCTGATCTGTTCATCCAGCGCCTGATCGCTTTGGGTCAGGCTATCCAGCTGTTGCTTGGTCTTGAGGTTTTGCTGGGTCAAGTCGTTGAGGCGGTCAGTGCCGCGCAACAGGTAATCCGAGAGTTTGAGATTGGCCGCGCTTTCAGTGGCCAGCAGGCTGCTGCTGCCCGCTTTTTGCGCTTCGATGGACAGTTGTGTGACGGTTTGTTGTGACTGGGCACGGCGCTTGTCGTTGATCAGGGTTTGCAGGTCTTGAATATCCTGCTCTTGCCGGCTGACGCGCTCGGTCAGCAGGTCATGCTGGCTGCTGCTCAGATCTTGCAGCAGGCTGTTGCCTGCCAGTTCCTGACGGCGCAATACCGTCAGGGCGTTGAGCGAGGCCAGTTCGGCATTGAGTTGGTTACGCTGGTCGGCGCTGAGTGGTTTGCCGCTGTCCTTGCCCGTTTTAAGGAGGTTGTTGATCTGCTGAATGCGCGTCTGATTGCTGCTAATCTCGGCCTGCGCCCGTTCCGGACGGGTCTGTGCGGTGATGGTCAGACTGTTAGCATCGTTCAGGCTTTTTTGCAGGTCGTTGAGCTGAGTGCTGCGCTCGGTGAGCATTTGCTCGAGTGGCGGCACGTCGAGGCTCGCGTAACGCTGGGTCGTCGGGACGGTTTTGCTGGCTTTGAGACGAGTCAGTTCGCGCTGGTTTTCCGCCGTCTGGCGCGGAGCCAGGCTCAGTTGCTGTTTGAGTTCGGTCAGACGCTTTTCAGCGTCTTCCTTGCTAGCGATCAGCGTCAGGGTTTGCTCAAGCACCTGTTGCAGGGCTTTTTGATCCGCATCAGCCAATTTGCGTTCGGCAATTTTATCCAGACTTTGCTGTACGGCGCTGCGGGTGGGCGGCTCGGCAGCCTGTGCCGGGATGGTAGAGAGGCAGAGCCCAAGAAGGGCGGCAACAAAAAAAGTGCGCAGGTTGAGCATAAGTACCGGTCGAACTGATCGAAGAGAGAGGGAGTTTAGAGGAACAACCCAGGACCTGGGCGGGTCCCTTCGGGAAATTTGACGCCGACTTTAAGTATCTTGTTCCCGTCCATCACCGCAACGGTCCAAATGGTACCGTTCCATTCGATCTGATCGCCGACCACAGGCTCGCCGCGATTCTTCTGAATGATGAATTGGCTAAGCGGCATCTCTGGATCCAGACCGTCGAGTTTCAAACCATACAATGCTGCGACAGGCCCGAGCTGAGCGTCTCCCTCGAGGACGAAGTCGCCGAAGAAACGCAAATCCAGACCGCGCTGCGGGGCCTGGCTGAACAGCTTGCCCAAGGCAGACAGGTCATGTTCATGGCCGATCACGCAAAGCAGATCACCGACTTCAAGGGTGGTACTACCCGACGGATGGAGCAGTTGCTGACCTCGAAACAGGGCCGCGATACGGGTGCCCTCGGGCATTTTCAGTTCACGCAGGGCGGCGCCGATGCACCATTTTTCAGCACCCAGGCGGTAAACGAACAGTTCCCACTCACTGGTGGCATGCACCTCCAGCGCGGCGCGTGAAATCGGTGCCGGTTCTGGCGGTACGGTGACTTTCAGCAGCTTGGCGACCCACGGCAGGCTGGTTCCCTGGACCAACAACGAGACAAGTACGATAAAAAACGCGAGGTTGAAATACAGCTGGGCGTGGGGCAGCCCGGCCATAAGCGGGAACACCGCGAGAATGATCGGCACCGCGCCGCGCAGACCGACCCAGGCGATAAATGCTTTTTCCCGGTCATGGAACGCCTTGAATGGCAGCAGGCCGACCAGCACCGACAGCGGCCGGGCAAACAGAATCATCCACAGTGCCAGACCCAGCGCGGGCAGGGCGATAGGCAGTAAATCATGCGGTGTGACCAGCAGGCCCAGCACCAGGAACATGCCGATCTGCGCCAGCCAGGCCATGCCGTCGAGCATGTGCAGAATGCCGTGGCGACTGCGGATCGGACGGTTGCCAAGCACCAGGCCACACAGGTACACCGCTAAAAAGCCGCTGCCGTGGATGGCGTTGGTCAGGGCAAACACCGCCAGCCCGCCGCTGATCACCAGAATGGGGTACAGGCCGTTTGCCAGATTGATCCGGTTGACCAGTTGCAGCATCAGCCAGCCGCCGCCCAGACCGATAATCCCGCCGATACCAAACTCACGAATCAGTTGCCCCAGCAGGCCCCAGTGCAGGCCGGTTTCGCCGCTGGCGAGCATGTCGATCAGGGTCACGGTCAGGAAAACCGCCATCGGGTCGTTACTGCCGGATTCGATTTCCAGGCTGGCGGTGACCCGTTCGTTCAGGCCTTTGCCGCCCAGCAGCGAGAAGACCGCCGCAGCATCGGTGGAGCCAACAATGGCGCCGATCAACAGGCCCTGAATCAAATTCAGATTAAACAACCATGCAGCCGCTACCCCGGTCAGCCCGGTGGTGATCAGTACACCGACCGTTGCCAATGACAGGGCCGGCCACAGCGCAACCCGGAAGCTGGCGACGCGTGTGCGCAAGCCGCCATCGAGCAAAATCACCGCCAGGGCGAGGTTGCCGACCAGATAGGCCGTTGGGTAGTTGTCGAAAATGATCCCGCCGCCATCGACGCCCGCGGCCATGCCCACCGCGAGGATGATGACCAGAATCGGGATGCCCAGACGTGAAGAGAGGGAGCTGACCAGGATACTTGCACCCACCAGCAACGCGCCGATCAAGAACAGGCTGTTGATGGTTGTTGCATCCAAGGGCGGTACTCCAGAAAGCAAATTCAAAAGGCTGGGCGCGAACTGCCTATGCAGTCCGCGTGCCAAGCGATTCTAACCTGTTGAATTGGCTGGCTGTCAAAGCTTTGTCTGTTTGGGGCTTGGATCAGTCGGGATGATTTGCCTTATGACGTGCGCGACAGCGAGTCTGCCAGCCCGTTAAAACCAGGCGTCCTGCATTGACAGGCAGGTGTCATCCCTCGCTTCGAGAATCGCCAGCTCGTGATGGCAGCCCGGTATTTCCCACGTCAGGAAGTACCGGGCAGCTTGAAGCTTGCCTTTATAGAAGCTGACGTCGGCTTCGTTGCCTTTTGCCAGGCCTTCTTCTGCGCGGATCGCCTGTTCCAGCCAGCGCCAGCCGATCACGGTATGACCGAACGCCTTCAGGTACAGCGCCGAATTGGCCAGGCTGCTATTGACCTTGCCCTGCGCCAGGTCGGTCAACAGGCCGATGGTCACGGTTTGCAGGCGTGCCACCAATTGCTCCAGTGGTTGGCGCAGCGAGGTTAAACCTTCATGAGCCTGCGCACTTGCTGCGGTGTCGGCGATCAGGCGGATCAGTTGCTTGAGTCCGGCACCGCCGTTTTGCCCCAGTTTTCGCCCGAGCAGGTCCAGCGACTGAATGCCGTGAGTACCCTCATGAATCGGGTTCAAGCGGTTATCGCGGTAGTACTGTTCCACCGGGTATTCGCGGGTGTAGCCATGGCCGCCGAGAATCTGGATCGCCAGTTCGTTGGCCTTGAGGCAGAACTCGGAGGGCCAGGATTTGACGATAGGCGTCAGTAAGTCGAGTAACTCGTGGGCCTGCTTGCGGACCTCTTCGGTTTCCCCGGTGGTGGTGTCGTCAAATAGCCGCGCCGCATACAGACCGAGGTCGAAGGCGCCTTCGACGTAGGCTTTCTGCGTCAGCAACATGCGTTTGACGTCAGCATGCTGGATGATCGCAACCGGCGCGGTTTCCGGGTTTTTGCTGTCCGGCAGACGACCTTGCGGGCGTTCGCGGGCGTACTCCAGTGAGTACAGATACCCGGCGTAACCCAGCATCACGGCGCCCATGCCGACGCCGATCCGTGCTTCGTTCATCATCTGGAACATATAGCTCAAGCCTTGATGCGGCTTGCCCACCAGATAGCCGACACACTCGCCGTTATCACCAAAGTTCAGCGCCGTGGACGTGGTGCCGCGCCAGCCCATCTTGTGGAACAAACCGGCCAGCAGCACGTCGTTGCGTTTGCCCAGACTGCCATCATCGTTGACCAGGAACTTGGGCACGATAAACAGCGAGATGCCTTTTACCCCGGCTGGGGCGTCAGGCAGCTTGGCCAGGACCATGTGCACGATGTTTTCCGACAACGGATGATCGCCGCCAGAGATGAAAATCTTATTGCCGCGCAGGCGATAGCTGCCGTCCGCCGCAGGTTCGGCGCGGGTGCGAATATCCGACAGCGAGGAGCCGGCATGCGGTTCAGTCAGGGCCATGGTGCCGAAAAAGCGTCCGTCGATCATCGGCTGCAAAAAGCGCTGTTTCTGTTCTTCGCTGCCAAAGCTTTCGATCAGGTTGGCCGCACCCATGGTCAGGAACGGGTACGACGTCGACGCGGCATTGGCCGATTGAAAATGCGCAAAACAGGCTTGCGACAGCAGCGTAGGCAACTGCATACCGCCCGCCTCGAAGCTACGTGCGGCATTAAGAAAGCCCGCTGCAAGGAATGCATCCACCGCAGGCTTGACCTCCGGGATCAGGATCGCCTCGCCGTTTTCATAGCGCGGCTCGTTCTCGTCACCCTTGCGGTTGTGCGGGGCGAAATACTTTTCCGCAATGGTCCGCGCCGTACTAATCGCCGCATCGAAGGTCTCGCGATTGTGCTCGACGAAACGCTCGCGCTGGGTCAGGGCTTCGGCATCGAGCACTTCATACAGCTCGAAAGCCAGATTGCGGGAACTGAGCAGCGTCTCGGACATGGCGGCCTACCTTTTTTTGGAGTGCTCGGAGTCTAGGCGTTGGAGCAGGCTGCTGAATAGCAAGATTGATGCGGGTGATGGAGGGGTAAAACGTGGGGTAAGTCGAGTTAGATGACGTGCTGTTTCAAATTTGCCGGACGATTTTTTTGTGAAAAAAAGGGGAGCCTGAGCTCCCCTTTTGTACCCGCTGCGCTAACGATTAACCAATCGTCATCAAGCTGGCATTTCCTCCTGCTGCCGCAGTGTTCACGCTCAGGGCTCGCTCGATCACCAGGCGCTCCAGCGCGATGTTGGTTTCGCCGTGTGACAGGCCTTGAACCCCGACGATAGCGCCCGCGCGTTTGGCGACTTGCTGGCAGATCGCTCGCAGTTGGTCGGAGTCGCCGTGATGCAGGACTGCATCGATGACCACTTCGTCCTTGTTCCAGTCAGCGATCAACTGGATGCGTGCCTGTACTTCTTTAGGCAGGCGAGCGCGCAGTGGTTTGCTCACGTCGTTTTCCGGCACCATAGCGGTGCTACCGACGGCCAATACGGCGGCCAGCTGGATCAACAGGTCAGCTTCGATGTCCGCCAGACACAGCACATGCTCACGGGGCAGCAGGCTGTAGCTGTTGCGTTCGCCGGTCGGGCCGTTCAGCAAGCGGATGGTGCCGCTTTGCGACTGCTCGGCGAACTGTTTGCACAACGCGCCCAGCGCGTCTTGCTGGTGACTGCTGGCCCAGGCTTGCAGGGCGCCGAGCGGTTTGCTCATGGCTTCACGCATCTGGGTGTCCGGCGCAGCCAGCGCATCGCCGCGAGCGAAGGACTGCTCGATGGCATCCACCGGGCGAACCGAGAGCAGGCGATAGAGGTACAACGGTCCACCGGCTTTAGGCCCGGTGCCCGACAACCCTTCACCTCCGAACGGCTGCACACCCACTACAGCGCCGACGATGTTGCGGTTGACGTAGACGTTACCGGCATTGACCTTGTCGACGACCTTGGCGATGGTTTCGTCGATACGCGTGTGCACACCGAGCGTCAGACCGTAGCCCGAGGCGTTGATCTGGCCGATCAGCTGGTCCAGTTCCTTACGCTTGTAGCGCACCACGTGCAGCACTGGGCCGAAGATCTCCCGTTGCAGTTCGTCGAAGCTTTCCAGTTCGATCAAGGTTGGCATCACATAGGTGCCGCGCTTTATTTCTGTGCTGTCGGCAATCGCCATCTGGTACACGGTGCGGCCTTTGTCGCGCATGGCCTGGATGTGCTTCTCGATCCCGGCTTTGGCCTCGGCATCGATCACCGGCCCGATATCCACGGACAAACGCTCCGGGTTGCCAAGGCGGCATTCAGCCATGGCGCCTTTAAGCATTTCGATCACGCGGTCGGCAGAGTCCTCTTGCAGGCATAGCACACGCAGAGCCGAGCAGCGTTGACCGGCACTGTCGAAGGCCGAGGACACCACGTCGATGACCACTTGTTCGGTCAGCGCGGAGGAGTCGACGATCATCGCGTTTTGTCCGCCGGTTTCGGCGATCAGCGGAATCGGCCGACCTTGTGCGTCCAGGCGACCGGCGATATTGCGTTGCAGCAAGCGCGCGACTTCGGTCGAACCCGTGAACATCACGCCCTTGACCCGATTATCCCCCACCAGACGTGCGCCGACCGTTTCACCACGGCCCGGCAGCAGTTGCACCACGCCCTCAGGGATGCCGGCTTCAAGTAACAAGCGCACCGCTTGTGCAGCAATCAGCGGGGTTTGTTCGGCGGGTTTGGCCAGCACCGGGTTACCGGCGGCCAATGCGGCGGCGACCTGGCCACTGAAAATAGCCAGCGGGAAGTTCCACGGGCTGATACAGACCACTGGCCCTAAGGGGCGATGCGCGTCGTTGGTGAAGTCATTGCGCGCCTGCACTGCGTAGTAACGCAGGAAGTCCACGGCTTCACGTACTTCGGCGATGGCGTTGGCGAATGTCTTGCCGGCTTCACGCGCCAGCAGGCCCATCAGCGGCTGGATTTCACCCTCCATCAACTCAGCGGCACGTTCCAGGATCGCAGCGCGTTCTGCGGGTGGTGTCGCTTGCCAGATGGGGGCGGCGTTGAGCGCACACTGGATGGCGTTATCGACGTCTTCCAGATTGGCTTCCTGAACGTGACCGACCACATCACGCAAATCCGACGGGTTCAGGACCGGCGCAAAAGCGCCGGTGCTCGCAGGGCTGCCGAGCATCGGAGCGGCTTTCCAGTCGTTGTGCGCGGTTGCCAGCAATGCCGAGGACAGCGACGCCAGGCGGTGTTCGTTTGCCAGGTCGATACCGCTGGAGTTGGCGCGAGCCGGGCCGTAAAGATCACGCGGCAGCGGGATACGTGGGTGTGGCAGGCCGAAGCCGCCTTCCTGCGCGGCCATCTGCTCGATGCTGCTCACTGGATCGGCCACCAGTTCCTGAATGGCGATGGAGTGGTCGGCAATGCGGTTGACGAACGAGGTGTTCGCGCCGTTTTCCAGGAGGCGACGTACCAAGTACGCCAACAATGTTTCGTGGGTGCCGACCGGTGCATAGACCCTGCATGGGCGGTTCAGCTTGCCATCGGCAACCTTGCCCACCACTTGTTCGTACAACGGTTCGCCCATGCCGTGGAGGCACTGGAACTCGTACTGGCCGGGGTAATAGTTCTGACCGGCAATATGGTAGATCGCTGCCAGGGTGTGGGCGTTGTGCGTGGCAAATTGCGGATAGATGACTTCCGGCACAGACAGCAGTTTGCGTGCGCAGGCGATGTAGGAAACGTCGGTGTATACCTTGCGGGTATAGACCGGATAGCCTTCCAGGCCGTCGACCTGGGCGCGCTTGATTTCGCTGTCCCAGTACGCGCCTTTCACCAAGCGGATCATCAGGCGATGGCGGCTGCGGCGGGCCAGATCGATCACGTAGTCAATCACATACGGGCACCGTTTCTGGTACGCCTGAATCACGAAGCCAATGCCGTTCCAGCCGGTCAGCTGCGGCTCGAAGCACAGGCGTTCCAGCAGATCCAGTGACAGCTCGAGACGGTCGGCCTCTTCGGCGTCGATGTTCAGGCCGATGTCGTATTGCTTGGCCAGCAAGGTCAGCGACAACAGGCGCGGGTACAACTCTTCCATGACGCGTTCGTACTGCGCGCGGCTGTAGCGCGGGTGCAGGGCGGAGAGTTTGATCGAGATCCCGGGGCCTTCATAAATGCCACGACCATGGGACGCTTTGCCAATGGAGTGGATCGCTTGCTCGTAGGACGCGAGGTATTTCTGTGCGTCGTGTTCGGTCAGGGCCGCTTCACCGAGCATGTCGTAGGAGTAGCGGAAGCCCTTGGCTTCGAAGCGGCTGGCATTGGCCAGGGCTTCTGCGATGGTTTCGCCGGTGACGAACTGCTCGCCCATCAGGCGCATCGCCATGTCCACGCCTTTTCGGATCATCGGCTCGCCGCTTTTGCCAATGATCCGGCTCAGCGAAGAGGTCAGGCCTGTTTCATTATGGGTAGCGACCAGTTTGCCGGTCAGTAGCAGGCCCCACGTGGCAGCGTTGACGAACAGCGACGGACTATTGCCCAAGTGCGGCTGCCAGTTTCCGGTGCTGATCTTGTCGCGAATCAGTGCGTCGCGGGTGCCCTTGTCCGGGATGCGCAGCAGCGCTTCGGCCAGGCACATCAGTGCCACGCCTTCTTGAGAGGACAACGAGAATTCTTGCAACAAACCCTGGACGATGCCGGCACGGCCTCCCGCGCTTTTCTGATTGCGCAGTTTTTCGGCGATGCTCGCGGCGAGCTTCTGGGTGGCCTCGGCCATGCTCACGGGCAGGCGCGCCTGTTCCAGCAGCATCGGTACCACTTCAGGTTCCGGGCGGCGATAGGCGGAGGTAATCGCCGCACGCAAAACCGATTGCGGCAGGATGCTCTCGGCGAACTCGAGGAAGCACTGGTGGGCGATGTCTGCTGGCAGGCCGACGTGGTCGTCGCCATCCTTGAGTGTCAGCCCGTTCAATTCTGTCAGGGTTGCACCCCCTTCGAGTTTTTCCAGGTAGTTGAAAATCGCTTGCTTGATCAACCAGTGTGGCGTGCGGTCGATTGATTGAGCAGCGGCTTTCAATCGCTCACGGGTAGGGTCGTCAAGTTTGACACCCAGGGTGGTCGTCGCCATTTCTTGTCCTCGTTATCGCCACCACGGTGTGGCATCAGCTGGCGCTCAGATTAGCCTCGCGTTTGACGGGGTGCAACCTAGTGCAACCTATTTTCATCGGAAATTTTTTGCTCATCTCGGAAAACGAGGAGCAGCCAGAACTAAGTGCGCTCTTATGGTGCTTTTAATTATGTAAAAGTGCTTTTTTGCTCCGAAAGGAAGCAAAAAACATTCCGGTACGTAAAAGACTCAATAAGGTGCAACTTAATTTCCAAAACTGGTTGCGCCTTATTTGCATAGTTGACTAGGATTCGCGGCCAAGGTGCAACCCGGTACGCATGAGGTTCATCTGCTGACATTTTCCTGGGGAAATTTCAGTCAAACGCGCGGTCAGTAGTTCATGCATGCGAGGCGAGCTCTTCGTTTCGGCGTGCCTGATAGCCGCCGCTAAATAAAAACAATGCCAGGGCTCAGCTCAATGATTGTCAGCAACCCAACCCTGATCACCTTTGTGATCTACATCGCAGCAATGGTGCTGATCGGCTTCATGGCCTATCGCTCTACCAACAACCTTTCTGATTATATTCTGGGTGGTCGTAGCCTCGGCAGTGTGGTCACCGCGCTTTCGGCTGGCGCATCGGACATGAGTGGCTGGCTGTTGATGGGGCTGCCAGGCGCCATTTACATGTCAGGTCTGTCGGAAAGCTGGATCGCCATCGGCCTGATCGTCGGTGCTTACCTGAACTGGCTGTTCGTTGCGGGGCGGCTGCGGGTGCAGACCGAACACAATGGCGACGCATTGACCCTGCCGGATTACTTCACCGGCCGTTTCGAAGACAAGAGCGGGTTGCTGCGGATTATCTCGGCCATCGTGATCCTGGTGTTTTTCACCATCTATTGTGCATCGGGCATCGTGGCCGGCGCCCGCTTGTTTGAAAGCACTTTCGGCATGTCTTACGAGACTGCGTTGTGGGCCGGCGCTGCCGCGACCATCGCCTACACCTTCGTCGGCGGTTTCCTTGCGGTGAGCTGGACCGATACCGTGCAGGCCACGCTGATGATCTTCGCGTTGATCCTTACGCCGATTATCGTATTGCTGGCCACCGGAGGCATCGATACCACATTCCTGGTGATCGAAGCGAAAGACCCGACTAACTTCGACATGCTGAAAAATACCAGCTTCATCGGCGTCATTTCGTTGATGGGTTGGGGGTTGGGCTACTTCGGCCAACCGCACATCCTTGCGCGGTTCATGGCGGCGGATTCGGTCAAGTCGATTGCCAAAGCGCGTCGGATCTCCATGACCTGGATGATCCTGTGTCTGGGCGGCACGGTAGCAGTGGGCTTCTTCGGTATCGCGTACTTCTCGGTGCACCCTGATCTCGTCGGCCCGGTTCTCGAGAACCCGGAGCGGGTATTCATCGAACTGGCGAAAATCCTGTTCAACCCATGGATTGCCGGTGTGTTGCTGTCGGCGATTCTTGCTGCGGTGATGAGTACCCTGAGCTGTCAGTTGCTGGTGTGCTCCAGCGCGCTGACCGAAGACTTCTACAAAGCTTTCTTCCGCAAACGCGCTTCGCAGGCCGAGCTGGTATGGGTAGGGCGCAGCATGGTTCTGTTGATCGCGCTGATTGCCATCGCCCTGGCCTCTAATCCGGATAACAGGGTGTTGGGTCTGGTCAGCTATGCCTGGGCAGGTTTCGGTGCTGCTTTCGGTCCTGTGGTATTGATCTCGGTGCTGTGGAAGGGCATGACGCGTAACGGCGCCCTAGCCGGTATTCTGGTCGGCGCGATCACCGTCATCGTCTGGAAGCACTTCAGCCTGCTGGGTCTGTACGAAATCATTCCTGGCTTCATCTTCGCCAGCATTGCCATCGTGGTTTTCAGCCTGATTGGCAAGGGGCCAACGGCGGGTATGTTGACGCGCTTCGATGCAGCCGAGAAAGAGTTCAACGACGCTTCTCGCTGAGTGAATGGATGGGCTGGCTTACGGCTGGCTCATGTTTCAAAAAAAACGGCCCGCATCTTCAGGATGTCGGGCCGTTTTTTGTGTGGGGTCGTTTTTAGTGAGCGGTGTGATCAGGTTTAGTTGTGGTCGATATCCAGCTTGTAGAACGTCGCCATACCTCCTTCATTGGTGTAGCCGGAGTTGTCCTGGGCATAGACGCCAGCCTTGAAGTACAGAGGCTTGTCACGCCAGGTGGCACTGATCGGGCTGCTCCAGTTCGCGTCGCGCACGCTAACGCCCAAGTCACCCCCCGGGCTCAGGTGGATGATGTATTTGAATTGTTCATTGAGCGGCACGTTCTCGGCGATGATAATCACGCGACTCTTCTGGTCATCAAACCGATTGCGCACTTTGGCGACGACAATGCCGCTCTTCGTCGCGTCCTTGTATTGGTATTCGACCTTCAGCAGCGGCTCGGTACTCTCGTAGGCATGAATCTGGCCGATGACGATTCTGCCCGATGATGGCACCTGATTGACGGCGAGGGTTGCGCGCAAAAAGTGATCGCCGCTGGGGTACAACCAATTGTGCAGCGTGCCATTGGAGTAGGTTTCTCGGAGTTCGCTGCGCGGGTATTTGGCGTTGGCGGTACGCGAGCCCGTGACCGGAGCCCAAAAAAACAGGGTTCCCGTGTCGGCGTGGAAATATTTGCCGTTGTAGCCGTCGACCAATTTGGGCGTGTCGATAGTCGCCGGGGGGGAGCCCACGGGGATGCTCAAATTCCAGGATGCCAGATCGATCATTGTTCAGTCTTCCAAATATGTCTCATTGCCAGCAGGAAAGCGTCTAGCGCAAGGGTTTGGGCGCGACCTTTATACGGGCTGAGCACGTGTTTGTTAATGCTGGCCCGGTGAATGGGTGGTGTCAAAGTGCCTCTGCAGGGGCTCAAACACCCGTGCGTTACTCCCTGAAGCGATATACCGTTAGTCGGATCGAGCTGCGTTTCGTCGTTGGTTACCGTCGCGCAGTTTGCCCAACCGTTCGATGGGGCGGGGCTCAAAGTGAGCTGAATTCGGTACACTGGGTGCTTCCAAATCTTCGTTGCTCCTTATGACCGCGCCAGCCCTCTCTCCCTTGAAATACCTGCAAGCCTACCCGCCGGCCTTGCAAGACCAAGTGCGTCAGTTGATTGCACAGAATCGGCTGGACGCTTACCTGAAGCAACGCTACCCGGAGCGGCATGCCGTGCAGAGCGATAAAGCGCTGTACGCCTATGCTTTGGCGTTGAAGCAAGAGCATCTGCGTAATGCGCCGAATATCGACAAGGTGCTGTTCGATAATCGTCTGGACCTGACGCATCGAGCGCTGGGCCTGCATACGGCGATATCCCGTGTGCAGGGTGGCAAGCTCAAGGCCAAGAAAGAAATCCGCATCGCCTCGTTGTTCAAGGAGGCCGCTCCAGAGTTTCTGAAAATGATCGTGGTGCACGAGTTGGCGCACTTCAAGGAATCCGACCACAACAAGGCGTTTTATCAGCTTTGTGAGTACATGCAGCCCGGCTACCACCAGTTGGAGTTCGATCTACGCATTTACCTGACCTGGCGCGACCTGCAAGGCAAGGCCACCGAATGAGCCTCGATAAGGATTTGACGATGGACGTCAGCAAGACCAAAAGCAGTTTTTATCGCCGGTTGTATGTGGCGTATTTGATAGACAGCCGGATCGCCAGCAGTGTCCCCGCTTTGATGGAGGCCACCGGCATGCCGCGTCGCACGGCGCAGGACACCATTGCCGCCCTGGCCGATCTCGATATTCTCTGTGAATTCGAACAGTTGGACGGCGCACGCAATCATGCAGGCGGTTATCAGATCCGCGAGTGGGGGGCGATCGACAAAGGCTGGATTGCGCAGCATCTGGTGCAGATCAAGACGGTGCTGGGCTACCCCTGAGGCGCGATGTGCCTGCGAGTTGGCGATGAGAGCTAAAGCTATAGCATTTGGCTCTCATCGTTGGAGCGTGTCGGCGAGCAAGCCGAATGGAGTAATGAGCATCCAGGGAAAAGTTGAATGCTCAAGGGTACCTGCTTAGCCGAAACTGAAGGCTGTGACGATGCCTGCGTCATCACCGGTCATGCCAATTCGCTGTGTATCAAACTCCCGGGTGGCAACGTCCTTCAGACCGACCACGCGAGGTCGACCGGTCAGTTCACTGATGTAGGCTTTGACAGTAGGCACGTAGCGGCTGCCGATCAAATGCTGGATCTGTTGAAGGGCTTCTTCATTAGTCATGTACATGTTCCTTATGCAGTTGAGATGTCCTTATGGACGCCCTGATGTTTACCTCTGTCGGCCCCTGCTGTGCGGTATATATTTGTCGCGTCCCCCGCTAAAGCCGCATGAGTTTTGCGGCATGTTTCCAATACGTCCTGCTTTCGCTCTTCTCATCCAGGAATGCGTTTTTATTCCAAGTCACGGCGCATGCCGATATGGGGGATGTCGTCTTCCAGATACACCTCGCCCACCGGGGTGAAGCCATAGCGTCCGTAATAGCCTTGCAGATGCGCTTGGGCCGCAAGGTAGATTGGTTGGTCAGGCCATTGCTTTTCAGCGTGCTCCAGCGCCTGAATCATCAGCGCATGGCCCATGCCTTTATTGCGCGCAGTGGGGGCTGTCACAACCCGACCGATCACTACGTCGCCGCCTTGCTGGATGGGGTCAAGCAGGCGCAGATAAGCCACCAGAAGATCGTTTTCCCATGCCATCAGGTGGCAGGTGTCGCCATCCAGGTCCTGACCGTCGACATCCTGATAACAGCATTTTTGCTCGACCACGAACACTTCGGCACGCAGCTGCAAAATGGCGTACAGTTGTTCTTTGCTGAGATCGGTATGGTGTTTGCAGACCCAATTGATAGACATATGGCGGACTCTGAATAGACATTCTGGTCGAATACTAAAGCCAGCATCGTGTGAGAGGCCAAACAAAACTGTAGCGGCTTAATGCTGAGTGCGGTGATTCAGGCCAGGAGGTCTTGATAAAGCAGTAGCTCAGCGCAAAAAACAACCTGTCCAGTGGCATGGCTACGGGGTCAGTCTTTGGCTGGCAAGCACCGCATTAGAACGATTCCTTGAGCCAGCGCTCACATCAATCACTCATATGAGTTGTGCCTGCTCCACTATGAGTATTCAATCGAGGCTAATAGCCCTCATCCGGATTGGTTGCCATGTCATATTTGTGTAATCTGCATTGAGCCCCTGGGTTCCGGGTTTTATGGACCACTGTTAATGAGAGTCCAAGCGTAACGCGCCCTTAATACGGCGGGCGATCTGCCTGCCTCAGGAACTTGAGCATGCCGCGACTGCTTCGAGCCATGGGTTTGATGGGCTTGTTGTTGCTGACGCAAGCCGCCGCAGCGGAGAAGCTACGTTTGGTGGCCGATGCTTGGCCTCCGTTCACCGACATCAATCTGGTCAATGGCGGCCTCGCCACTGATCTTGTCAGTACGGCCCTGGCGCGGGCGGGATACGCCAGCGAGTTCGAACAAGTGCCGTGGGCAAGGGCGCTGCAAGGTATTGGCGACGGGCGTTATGACGTGCTGGTCAGTGCCTGGTTCAATCATGAGCGAACGTTGATCGGTGAGTTTTCTAACGAGTACCTGATCAACCGGGTGCGCTTCCTCAAACGCAAGGACTCGTCCATCGAGTTCGACCGTCTGAAGGCGCTGCACGCTTACCCGATTGCCGTGGTACGCGGCTATGCCTATTCATCCGCTTTCGACGGTGATCCCGAACTACAAAAAGTTCCGGTGCACAGTTTCTCCGTGGCGGTGCGCATGCTGGCAGCAGGACGGGTGGCGCTGGCGGTGGAGGACGAATATGTCGCTCGCTACAACCTCAGCAGTGAAGCGCCTCGTGTCCGCGAGAGTGTTGAATTTTTGCCTAAACCACTGAGCGAGAACGGTCTGCATATTCTGGTCAGTCTGAAGAACCCCAATCATGCGCAGATTGTCGCCAACTTTGACCGAGGCATTGCAGCGATGAAAGCCGATGGCAGTTACGCCCGGATGTTTCGCCAGCACGGCCTGTAACAGGCTGTGTGAACAGGTTTCAGGCTTCTGTGGGCTCTTTGATCAAATGCGCAGCCAATGTTCGCAGCGGTCCCAATTGCCGGCCGATCAATGCGAGTTGGGTTTGCACCAATCGCTGGCTTTCGTCCATGTCATCGGGCATGTGCTCCAGATCGCTGGCCAGCGCTTCTTCGGCATCGCTCTGGATCGCTACCGGTTTTTTATTGGCCAGGCTTTGGGCGATTTCATCAATGCTCGCTGCCAGGCTTGCCGCAGCACCCTCAATCAAATGTTCGCGTACTTCGGCCGGCAACTGGGTTTCGCGGTGCGCGCCCAAGCCCGACAGGTAGCTGAGCAACGTGTGTGACAACACCAGAAAGCGAAAGCCCACGTCGGCTTCTTTGCGGAAGTGCCCCGGCTCCATCAGCATATTAGCCAAGGTGGTGGACAGTGCCGCATCGGCGTTGTGCGCGTTGCGCCGGGCCAGGCGGTACGTCAGGTCATCACTTTTGCCTTTGGCG
This sequence comes from Pseudomonas sp. 5C2, assembly GCF_034314155.1. Taxonomy (NCBI): domain Bacteria; kingdom Pseudomonadati; phylum Pseudomonadota; class Gammaproteobacteria; order Pseudomonadales; family Pseudomonadaceae; genus Pseudomonas; species Pseudomonas sp. 5C2. The sequence goes on from NZ_JAVIWH010000003.1 coordinate 1,555,139, forward strand.
TATTGCTGCATGATCTGGCGCAGGTAAATGCTGTTGCAGGTCAGGGTGTTCGCCAGCACTTTATTCAAGCGCCGCCCCTTCCAGTCCGGAAGGAACAGGAACACGGTCAGCCCGGCAATCAAGCTTCCAAGCAAGGTGTCGAACAACCGCGGAAGGAACAGTCCGTAACTGTCGCCTACCTGGTTGAAGCAGAACAACACCATCAAGGTGATTGCCGCCGTCGACAGGGTGTAGCGGGTGGTTCGGTTGACGAAGAACACCACACCAGCGACCACGGCGAACATTGCTTGAATCAGCGGGCTGGGGAATAGATCAAACAACGCCCATCCTGCAGTCAGGCCTATCGCCGTACCACTGATCCGTTGAACCAGTTTGCGCCGGGTTGCGCCGTAGTTGGGTTGGCAGACGAACAGCGTGGTCAGAATGATCCAGTAACCCTGGGTCGGGTGCACCAAGTGCACCATGCCGTAACCGATGCTCAACGCCAATGGCAGACGCAAGGCGTGGCGGAACAGCAGCGAGGTGGGGGTCATTTGCAGGCGCAAGCGATCCCACACGTCCTTGAATGTGTGGGGCGAACGGTCGAGCAGGCTGCTGTCTGTGGCGTCGGCCAGGCTGTCGGGATTGCTGGCATCCTTGATCAGTCGATCGAGTGTGCCCAGGTTCGCGGCCAGAGCGCGCAATGAGCGCAGGAGCCCACGCCATGCCGGGTTGTTCTGGGTGCGCAGGTACTCCAGCGAAGCGTGCAAGTCTTCCTGCGCGTGGGCAAAGCCCTCATCGTAGATGAATGGCTGACGCAACTGGATCGACTCCGACAGCAAGCGGCAGGCGACTCCCTGTTGGCGCAGCAAGCGCAAACAACGGAACAGTACATCACTGTGGAAGAACGCTTCGGCCAACGCGTTGTAGGGGTAATGCGACGAACTGGCGCGTTCGTGAATGTCCTGGGCGAGAAAGTACAGCTTCAGATAGCGACTGACCTTGGCGCCGGGCCGCCCATCGCCGACGCGGTGCAGAATGATTTCCTTGGCTGCATTCAGGGCCGCGACGACGCGACCGTTTTGCTGCGCCAGTTTCAGTCGGCGCGCTTCGATGTCGAGTTGCCGGATCGGCTCGAACAGTGTCGCCTTGAGTTCCAGATACAGCCCCAGCTCACGAAACAGTCGGGCCAGGCTTTGCTGCACAGGCTGATTGGAAAACAGCATTTGCCACAGCACCGACAGCAGCCCGTACCAGGCGGCGCCAGCGACCAGCAGCATGGGCTCGTGCCAGAAATCGTTGACCTCGCCCCCGCGCTGATCCACGCCGATCATGGTGTACACAGACAGAATCAGCGTGGCCGAAGCGATGGTGCCATACCGTTCGCCCAAGGCGCCGAGCATGGTCAGGCCAAAGGCGGCCAGCGCCAGCGCAAAGACAAAAATCAGGGGGTAGGGGAATAGCAGCTCGACGGCAAGTGACGCGACGCTGAAACACACCAGCGTCACTGCCAGCGCATTCAGGCGGCCCTGCCAGCTGTCATCGGTTTCGGCCAGGGCGCTGGCGATAATTCCCAGAAAAACCGGGGTCAGCAGGCCCATTTCATTTTGATACCAGCACAGCGCCATGCTGCCGGTTAGCGCAATAAACACCCGCATGCTGTAGCTGAACTTGTCCAGCGCCCACAAACGACGGAGCGTATGACGAAAGGAAGTCGATGACATAAGTGAGCTAACGGCCTTGTTCGCTGGTTTCTTTAAGCATTCAGCTAAATTCAGCTAAGTATGTACAGCGCCAATCGAGGGCTGTACATGAGCTTTAGCAAAATTTATTTCCTGGTCGATCTTTGCCGCTCACCGCGACACCCGGTCAGACGTATTGCGCGGCCGCATAGGCCGAGGCCCAGGCCCACTGGAAATTGAAACCGCCCAGATGCCCACTGACGTCCAGCACTTCGCCAATGAAATACAGCCCTGGCGATTTCAGCGACTCCATGGTCTTGGAAGACACTTCGCGGGTGTCTATTCCGCCGAGGGTCACTTCCGCCGTGCGATAGCCTTCGGTACCTGCGGGCACCACCTGCCAGCACGCGAGTTTTTCGGCGATATCGCTGAGTTCGCTCGGGGTGTACTGCTTCATCGGTTTGGAAACGAACCAGTGCTCGGCGAGCAGGTTGGCCATTTTCTTGGTGAAGATTTCGCCCAGCAGGGTTTTCAGTTCGCTGTTGGGCCGTTCGGCTTGTTGTTGCAGTAGCCAGCTTGGCACATCGTGGTCCGGCATCAGGTTGATGACGACCGTTTCGCCTGATTGCCAGAACGAAGATATCTGCAAAATCGCCGGCCCGCTGAGGCCGCGATGGGTGAACAGGATGTTTTCGCGAAAGCTTGTGTCGTTGCAGCTGACCAGGCAATCCACCGATGTACCGGACAACTCGGTGCACAGCGTTTTGAGTTGGTCGGTGATGGTGAACGGCACCAGCCCTGCACGGGTCGGCAGCAAGGTATGGCCGAACTGCTTGCCCACTTGATAACCGAAGCCGGTAGCCCCCAGCGTCGGGATCGACAGGCCGCCAGTGGCGACGACCAGCGACTGGCAATTCAACACGCCCGCCGTGGTGTTCAGGCTGTAACCGGTGTCGGTTTTTTCGATGTTCTGCACCGACGTGTCCAGATGCAGGCTGACGCCAGCCTGTTCGCATTCGTTGAGCAGCATGTCGAGGATGTCGCTGGATTTGTTATCACAAAATAACTGACCGAGTTTTTTCTCGTGGTACGCCACGCCATGCTTGGCCACCAGGGCGATGAAATCCCATTGGGTATAACGCGCCAGGGCGGATTTGCAGAAGTGCGGGTTTTGCGAGAGGAAGTTGTCAGGCTCGGTGTAGAGGTTGGTGAAATTGCAGCGCCCACCGCCAGACATGAGGATTTTCTTGCCAGCCTTGTTCGCGTGATCGATCAGCATCACCTTGCGCCCACGATTGGCGGCGGTCAGCGCGCACATCAAGCCTGCGGCGCCAGCGCCGATGATCACAACGTCAGTAACGGGCAAAGCAGAATCCTCAAAGAGCAGTTGAATCTTCGGTGTTTGATATGACGTCTTCGCGGATAAATCCGCTCCCACAATGTGAATGCGTTTCCCTGTGGGAGCGGATTTATCCGCGAAGCTTTTCGGCGGTTCTTACAAAATCCGCACGCGCAACGAGCGGCCTTTGATTTTGCCGTTGTTCAAGCGCTCCAGCGCTTGCATGGCCACGACGCTTTCGACGGCCACATACGCCTGGAAATCGAAAATGGCGATTTTACCGACCTGGGTGCCGGGAATTCCGGCATCGCCGGTCAAAGCGCCAAGAATATCGCCAGGGCGAACCTTATCCTTACGGCCCGCGCCGATCATCAGCGTGGTCATGGTCGGTTGCAGCGGTGCGCCGCCTTTGCTTTTCAGTTCGTCCAGTTGTTCCCACTTCAGCGGAGATCTCTGCACGTCTTCGATGGCTCGGGCACGGTGTGCTTCGGACGGTGCAACCAGGCTGATCGCCAGACCTTTCTCGCCGGCGCGACCGGTACGACCAACCCGGTGAATGTGCATTTCCGAGTCCCGTGCCAGTTCGACGTTGAGCACCATGTCCAGTGCGTCGATATCCAGACCACGCGCCGCGACATCGGTCGCAACCAGCACCGAGGTGCTGCGGTTGGCGAACATCGCCAGGACTTGATCCCGATCACGCTGTTCCAGGTCGCCGTGCAGGCCGACGGCGGAAATGCCTTTGGCGGTCAGGTGATCGACCACTTCCTGGCATTGCTGCTTGGTGAAGCAGAACGCGACGCAGGACTGAGGGCGGAAATGCCCGAGTACCTTCACCACGGCTTCAAGACGTTGCTCCGGGGTGATTTCGTAGAAGTGCTGCTCGATCTGGCTGTCCGCATGCAAGGCTTCGACCTTGACCGTTTGCGGCGTGCGCATGAACTTCGATGACAGCTGCTTGATACCGGTCGGGTAGGTCGCCGAAAACAGCAGGGTCTGACGCTTGGCCGGGGTCTGCTCGATGATGTTCTCGATCGAGTCGTAGAAACCCATGTCGAGCATACGGTCGGCTTCGTCGAGGATCAGCGTGTTCAGGCCGTCGAGGACCAGTGAGCCCTTGCGTAGGTGCTGCTGAATGCGTCCTGGGGTGCCGACGATGATGTGCGCGCCGTGTTCCAACGAGCCGATCTGTGGGCCGAACGGCACGCCGCCGCACAGGGTCAGGACCTTGATGTTGTCTTCGGAGCGCGCCAGACGGCGGATTTCCTTGGCCACCTGGTCGGCCAGCTCACGGGTTGGGCACAGCACCAACGCCTGGCAACCGAAGAAGCGCGGGTTGATCGGGTTGAGCAGGCCGATGCCGAACGCAGCGGTCTTGCCACTGCCGGTCTTGGCCTGGGCAATCAGGTCCATGCCCTTGAGAATCACCGGCAGGCTCTGTGCCTGAATCGGCGTCATCTCGGCATAACCAAGGGACTCCAGGTTAGCCAACATGGGTGCGGAAAGAGGCAGTGAGTTAAAAGCGGTGCTAGTCACGGGACGGGCCTGCAAAACAAAATGTCGCGCAGTGTATCAGGTCGCGGGCCAGCATTAATGCTCGATCTCTGGTTCCGGACGAGGAACACCCTGACTCCCCTTGGGCGGCAACTGCAAGAAAATCCCGGCGGCCAGCATCGACAGCACGCCAACACTGAGGAAGGTCATTTGGAACGCGCCCAACAGGCTGCTCACTTCGCCGCTGGTCACGTCGTCGGTAAAGCCGCCCAGCAACGCGGCGGCGCAGGCCACCCCAAGGCTCAAGGACAACTGCGCCACAACGGACAGCAGGCTGTTACCGCTGGCGGCGCTGGCGTCGTCGAGGTCGATCAGGGTCACGGCGTTCATCGCGGTGAACTGCAGTGAATTCACCGCGCCCATCAAGCCGAGATGGACCAGCAACACCCAATACTGAGTCTGTGCGTCGACCAGCGCCAGACTCGCCAGCAGTGCACCCAGCAGAAACGTGTTGCCGGTCAGCACCACACGGTAACCGAGGCGTTCAATCAGCGGGCGTGCCACCGGCTTGGTGAGCATGGCGGCGATGGCCAGCGGGATCATGCTCATCCCGGCCTTGGAGGGTGAATAACCGAGGGCCACTTGTAACAGTAGCGGTACCAGGAAGGGCAGGGCGCCGCTGCCCAGCCGGGAGAAAAGGTTGCCAAAAATCCCTACAGCGAAAGACCGGGTTCGGAACAGCGCTGGTGCGAACAAGGGGTAATCGATATTCCCGGCCCGCAGCCAGTAAGCCGCCAGACAGGCCATGCCGCCAAACAACAGCAGCACCACGCGCATGTGCGGCAGGTGAAGTTCGCCCAAGCCTTCCAGAGCGATGGTGATCAGCACCATCGACGCACCGAACAGCGCAAAGCCGACGCCATCGAAGCGTGTTCGGCCACCGCCTTGCAGGTCCGGCACGAGGGTTTTGACCGCGTAACAGCCGAGCAGTCCCACGGGCAGGTTGATCAGGAAAATCCAGTGCCAGCTCAGGTACTCAACGATCCAGCCACCCAGGGTAGGTCCCAGCAACGGGCCGAGCAGGCCGGGCACCGTGATGAAACTCATGATCCGCACCAGCTCTGAGCGGGGGTAGGCGCGCAACACAATCAAGCGGCCGATGGGCACCATCAACGCACCGCCCAGGCCCTGAACCACGCGTGCGGCCACCAGCATGCTCAGTGAGCTGGACAGCGCACACAGCAGTGAGCCCAGGCTGAACAACAGGATCGCGCCAAAGAAAATCCGCTTGATGCCGAACCGGTCCGCGATCCAGCCCGACGCTGGAATCAGCAAGGCCACGGTCAGCATGTACGCGATCACTACCGACTGCATGCGCAACGGGTCTTCGGCCAGGGAACGGGCCATGGCCGGCAACGCGGTGTTGAGGATCGTGCCGTCGAGGCTTTGCATGAAAAACGCAATCGCGACGACCCATGGCAGCCAGCGCAGGGTTCGAGCATCCAGAAACGGTGTGCTGTTCGGCATACGATCCTTAGAGCGTGAGGGTCAATCGGCTGATCAAGGCGCCCGGCAGCAGGCTTGAAGCTGTCTGGCGTTGATTGTAGGTGCTGGCGGACAGAATCAGTTCCCGCTCTCGGGTCAACGCTTCGAGGGCGGTACCCAGCAGGCTGTAGGCGCTGTCGTCGAAACGCATGGTGCTGACGGGCGCCTGAATCTTGCCATTCTCGACCCAGAACGTGGCGAAGCGGGTCATTCCGGTCAGGCGTGCGGCTGCCTGGTCGGAGAAGTTGAGGTACCAAAGGTTGCTGATATAGAGCCCGGTGCCGAGCTGTTCGAGTACCTGCTCCAGCTCCAGCGTACCTGCCGCCATGCTCAGTGCACTTGGCGATTCGCCTCCGCCAGCACCGTTGGCGGCCAGGCCATACTCTGCCGCGCTGCGCGAACCGACCAGTTGTTCTTGGGCGAGGCCCGCATTGATCAGCGGCAGATCCCGGCGCGGATACCCTTCTCCGGAGAACGCCGGTGACAGTGAGCCTGTCACCTGTTCGTCCAGACTCACTCGCGGGTTGAGCTGGGCGTCGCCGTTGTACAGCCGTTGCAGCGGGCTGGTCTTGCTGGCCAGCGCTTCTGCGGAAAAACCACCCCAGCACAACATGCCGATGATTTCATCGAGCGCGGCGGGGGCCAGATAGGCGCGGTATTGGCCGGGCGCCAGGGTGTGCAGGGGTTGATCGAGAAACTCAAGTTGCTCACACGCTTGCTGGAAGCGCCGGGCGAACGTCGCATCGTCCCAGTCGTGGCCCGCGTAGTTGGCTTTGACTGCCTGACCGTTGGCGTGGAACAGGCTCCAGTCGAAGTTGAAACTGTTGGCCTGATGCCAGCCCAGAGCACCCCATGAACTGGCGAAACCCCGGTACAGCGGGCCAGCGGCGTAAAAGCCCACCAGGTCCAGGCCTTCAGCCAGATCACTGATATGTTCAAGCACGCGGGCGGTGTCTGGCAGCGGCGGGTTCTGGCTGTTGCTGATCTGCCAGGCGTCGGTGTTGGGCAGCAGATAGGGATCCTGCGGTAGCAATACCAACGTTTCGCGCAATTGTTGCAGCGCCTCGGCCAAGCGTGCCTGATCGACCTGAGCATCGCCCGCCAAGGTCAGGTGCAGGTCTGCATGTCGGCCGTCATTGATCAATTTGACGTTCAGACTGGCCTGCTGCACATGCCCGGCCTGACGTACTTTGGCATGGTTGAAACGAATGAATTCCGAGGCTTCGGCGTTGTAGCCGAGGGTGAAAGCTTCCGTTCCGGTGATCGCGCTGCGCAGCCACTCGACCAGCGCTTCGAACTGCTGTTGCTGAGTCATCTGCGCCATCACGCATCCCCTCCGAAAACATCGACCTGGGAGAAGACACAGGCGGGTGAGGCATGGCCTACGCGGACCACCTGATTAGGTTCGCCTTTGCCACAGTTGGGTGTGCCCAGGACTTCAAAGGTACTGGCATCGCCAACAGCGCTGAGGTTGCGCCAGAAGTACGCGGAAATGGCCCGGTAGTTCGGGTTTTTTACCACGCCTTTGAGTTCGCCGTTTTCGATCAATTGACCCCATTCGCACCCGAACTGGAATTTATTGCGTGCGTCATCAATCGACCACGAGCGGTTGGTCGACATCAGGATGCCGTGCTCGATGCCGCCGATCAGCTGTTCCAGTGGTTGGTCTCCGGGCTCGATATTCAGATTGGCCATGCGGTCGATCGGCGGGCGGTTCCAGCTGCACGCGCGGCTGTTGGCGACCCCTTCCATGCCGGAGCGGTATTGCGACAACGCGCCGCCCAAGGGCCGAATCAGCAAGCCTTCGCGGATCAGGAACTCTTTGTTCGCTGGCGTGCCGTCGTCGTCATACGCGTAGCTGGCGAGCTGTTCGGGTATGTCCGGGTTAAAGGTCACGTTGAGCAGTTCCGAACCGTATTGCAGGCTGCCGAAGTCACTGGCTTTGACGAAGCTGGTGCCCGCGTAATTACGCTCGTCGCCGAGAATGCGGTCCAGTTCCAGCGGATGGCCGATTGATTCATGGATTTGCAGGATCATCTGGTCCGGCGTCAGCAGCAGATCACGCGGTCCCGACGGGGTGTTGGGGGCCATGATCAGTTGCAAGGCCTGATCGGCAACCTGCGCCGCCGCGCCAATCAGCCCGCAGTTGGCGATGACTTCGGCGCCGCCTTGCTGGCCAAAGTTGTCGCGGCCGAGGCTGCGGGTCTGGCTGTCCTGGCCGTCGTAAGCGGTGACGCTCATTCCCGGGTAGACGTAACGCTGGGCCTGACGAATCTCGGCACCGGCGCTGTTCAGGTAAATTTGCTCGACGTTCTCCAGGCCAAGGCTGACCTGCCAGCTCACCAGACGTTTGTCGGCGGGCACGGCGGCAGACTCGGCGCCGAGCAATTGGTAACACTCACTCAGCGATGGGAAGGCGTCGCTGAGGTTGGGCGAAAGATAATCGGCGCGGCTGATGGACACCGGCTGATCGCGAAGATCCAGAAGGGCGTGGGGTGCGAGAGCCAGAGCATGTTGCTCGGCTTTTTCCAGCGCGGTCTGTAGCCCCCGTTGCGAGACATCGTTAGTCGCGGCGTAGGCTTCGACGCCGTTGATCCGCACCGTCAACATCGCACCTTCGTCACGGCTCAGGTGCGGGGGCTCGGCGACGTTTTTGCGTACCGACAGGTGTTGGCTGGTTTGCCGGACGTAACGCAGCGAGAAAAATTCGGCGCGACTCTGCAAGGCGGCAAACCGCTGCTTGAGCTGAGCGGAGAAATCGAACATGCAGGGCGGCTCCTTTTTGCGGGCATCGCCGATGTATGAGCGCGCTTACCCGCGATCGACCGCATAGCGGTCGCAAAATAGCTGACAGGGTTATAGGTTCAGCCTGAACAGTTTTAAACCGGGCAACCCTTGCTGCGCAGAATTGCGTCGAAGCGTGCCGGGTCCAGCGTGCCGGCCTGGATCGCTTCCAGCGTGGCTTTTTCGCGCGCCAGCAGGTCGTGGCAGCGCACCAGCAGTTCGGCCAGTTCACTGCGGGCTGCGGCGACTACTCCATCACCGTCGCCGATCATCAAGTCGCCGGGCATTACCAGCATGCCCGCGCAGGAAATCGGTACGTTGATTTCGCCGCCACCGTCGGTACTCGGGCCACGGTGTACGCCACCGATGGCATAAGCCGGAAGCTCGCCGGTCTGCCACTCATCGAGGTCACGCAGGGCGCCGTTGATGACCACGCCGACGATGCCGGCCTTGAGTGCCATGGCGCGCATGATGCCGCCGAACACCGCGCGGGTCAGGTCGGCGCTGCCGTCGATGACCAGCACATCGCCGGGACGGGCCATTTGCATGGCTTTGAGGATCATCAGGTTATCGCCAGGACGAACGCGCACGGTCAGGGCGCTGCCGAGCATGGGAGTATTACCGTGGAACGCTTTGAGCCCCAGACCGCCGACATTGCGGCCCAGGCAGTCGCTGACCGCTGCGGCGGGAATCTTGCTGAAGGCTTGCAGCCATTTCGGGTCGAGGGGTTCAGCGTTTGGGTTGATCATATAGCCCGTGGGCCATAAGCTCGAAGACACTACATCAAACATAGAAAAAGCCTCGTGGCCAGTCGGGGCTGGCGCGTCGATTGAAGCAGGGGGTTGATCGTTTGCGTGGCAATAGATTAGGCCTGCGCACAGGTCGGGATCAAGTGCGGTCAGGTGCAGGAAGGGTTTGACGCGGTGTGCGGGACACACCGCGTCAGTCAGGCTTACTGTGCCGTACGGCTGACTTCACGCAGCGGTTTGCCGCGTGCAGGCTTGTCGCCGGCCACATAGTAGACAGCCGTGCTGCGGGGCAGGGGAGACCGGCCACGGATTTTATCGGCGATTTTTTCGGCGATCATGATCGTGGGTGCGTTGAGGTTGCCGGTGGTGATCAGCGGCATGATCGACGCGTCGACCACACGCAAACCCTGCACCCCATGCACGCGACCTTCACCATCGACCACGGCCAATTCGTCGGTGCCCATCTTGCACGAGCAGGAGGGGTGGAACGCGGTTTCGGCATGTTCACGCACGAACTGATCGAGTTGCTCATCCGTCTGCACGTCGATGCCCGGGCTGATTTCACGGCCACGGTACGGGTCCAGCGCTGGCTGCTGCATGATTTCCCGGGTCAGGCGGATGCCGTCGCGGAATTCCTGCCAGTCCTGCTCGGTGGCCATGTAGTTGAAAAGGATGCTCGGGTATTCGCGCGGGTTTTTGGATTTCAACTGCACGCGACCACGGCTCGGCGAACGCATGGAACCGACGTGCGCCTGGAAGCCATGTTCTTTCACGCCGTTGCTGCCGTTGTAGTTAATCGCGACCGGCAGGAAATGGTACTGAATGTTCGGCCACTCGAATTCTTCACGCGAGCGAATGAAACCGCCGGCTTCGAACTGGTTGCTGGCGCCGATGCCGGTACCCAGGAACATCCACTCTGCGCCAATGGCCGGCTGGTTCCACCACAACAGCGAGGGGTACAGCGAAACCGGCTGGGTGCAGGCGTACTGCAGGTACATTTCCAGGTGGTCCTGGAGGTTCTGGCCCACGCCTGGCAGGTCGTGAACCACAGGGATGTCCAGGCTCTCGAGCAGTGCGGCCGGGCCGACGCCGGAGCGCTGCAGAATCTGCGGCGAACCGATGGCGCCGCTGCACAGCAACACTTCTTTGCGCGCTTTGGCTTCGATACGGGTATCGCTGTCGCCGACCATGTAAGACACGCCGACTGCGCGCTTGCCATCGAACAGAATCCGGTCGGTCAGGGCGTGGGTGACGATGGTCAGGGTCGAGCGATTTTTGGCTTGATCGAGGTAACCGCGAGCGGTGCTGGCGCGACGGCCATTGGGCGTCACGGTACGGTCCATCGGGCCGAAACCTTCCTGCTGATAACCGTTCAGGTCGTCGGTACGCGGGTAACCAGCTTGCACACCGGCTTCGACCATGGCGTGGAACAGGGGGTTGTTACCGGCTTTAGGTGTGGCCACGCTGACCGGGCCGTCGCCACCGTGGTAGTCGTTCGGGCCGATATCACGGGTTTCCGCCTTGCGGAAATACGGCAGGCAGTCGAGGTAACTCCAGTCTTCCAGGCCTGGGGTTTTCGACCAGCCGTCGTAGTCCATGGCGTTACCACGGATGTAGCACATGCCATTGATCAGCGAAGAGCCACCCAGGCCCTTGCCACGACCACATTCCATGCGGCGGTTGTCCATGTGCGGTTCTGGATCGGTTTCGTACGCCCAGTTGTAGCGACGGCCCTGAAGCGGGAAGGCCAGGGCAGCAGGCATTTGGGTACGGAAGTCGAAGCGATAGTCCGGGCCGCCCGCTTCGAGCAGCAGCACGGTGACGCCGGGGTCTTCAGTCAGACGGGCCGCCAGGGTGTTACCGGCAGAGCCGGCCCCGATGATGATGTAATCGAATGCTTGGGACATTAAATGCACCCTCTGTTAATGGGCGGGGGTGTGTCAGATGTGCCGCCTTCGCGAATGTATTCGCGAAGGCGGCCAGTGGGATGTCAGAACACCGACGCGTAATCGCCCAGTTCAACTTGTACGGACTTGATGCGGGTGTACTGCGCCAGCGAGCTGATGCCGTTTTCACGACCTACGCCCGACTGCTTGTAGCCACCGACCGGCATTTCTGCGGCTGACTCGCCCCAGGCATTGATCCAGCAGATACCGGCTTCGAGCTGGTGAATGACGCGGTGGGCGCGGTTCAGGTCTTTGGTGACGACCCCGGCGGCCAGACCGAATTCAGTATCGTTGGCGCGGCGGATTACTTCTTCCTCGGTGTCGTAGCTGAGGATGCTCATGACCGGGCCAAAGATTTCTTCGCGGACGATGGTCATCTCGTCGGTGCAATCAGTGAATACGGTGGCTGAAACGAATGCGCCTTTAGCCAATTCACCTTCAGTCAACCGTTCGCCGCCGCACAGCAGACGAGCGCCTTCTGCTTTGCCTTTGGCGATGTAGCCCAGCACGCTTTCCATGTGGGCGAAGCTCACCAGCGGGCCGAAGTTGGTGTTTTCATCCTGCGGGCTGCCGACCCGGATGCGCTTGACGCGCTCGAGGATCTTGGCTTCGAAGGCGGTTTTCAATGCGCTCGGTACGAACACCCGAGTACCGTTGGTGCACACCTGACCGGAACTGTAGAAGTTGGCCATCATCGCGATGTCGGCCGCACGGTCCAGGTCGGCATCGTCGAAAATGATCAGCGGCGACTTGCCGCCCAGTTCCATGGTCACGTCTTTGAGCGACGAACTCGACGCACTGGCCATGACTTTCTTGCCCGTGTCAGTACCCCCCGTGAACGAAATCTTTTCGATGCGCGGGTGTTCGGTCAGCCAGGTGCCCACTTCACGGCCACTGCCGGTCAGCACGTTGAATACGCCATCCGGAACACCGGCTTCGGTATAGATTTCGGCCAGCTTCAGGGTGGTCAGTGACGTGACTTCGCTGGGTTTGAAGATCATCGCGTTGCCGGCCGCCAAGGCTGGGGCGGACTTCCACAGAGCGATCTGGATTGGGTAGTTCCAGGCGCCGATACCGGCGACTACACCCAGCGGCTCGCGGCGGGTGTAGACAAACGAAGAGGTGCGCAGCGGGATTTGCTCGCCTTCGATGGCCGGGACCAGGCCTGCGTAATATTCCAGGACGTCGGCGCCGGTGACGATGTCGACGTAACGGGTTTCGGAAATCGATTTCCCGGTGTCCAGGGTTTCCAGGTCGGCCAGTTGATCATTGCGCTCACGCAAAATATCCACCGCCCGACGCAAAATGCGCGAGCGCTGCATGGCCGTCATCGCGGCCCAGATTTTCTGACCTTTTTCGGCACTTGCCACGGCGCGTTCGACGTCTTCTTTGGTCGCGCGCTGTACGGTGGCAAGGACTTCGCCGTTAGCCGGGTTGATGGATTCGAAAGTGGCATCGCCACTGGCGTCGACGTAACCGCCGTCGATGTAGAGTTTTTGCAGTTCGAAACGGGCCATAGTGTCCTCGCAAGTGCGGTGTGGTTTGGCGCTCACCACTGATCTGGTGCCATCTGGTTGTGGCAACGCGAGTCAGTGGTAGTTCAGGGGCTGATGCGGTTGTGCGTTCTAGCTCGCCTGCTTCGCCAGTTGCTGGTCCATGTATTCGTAAGCGATCTGTTGCGCCTGCTCGGTGTCGAAAGCATCTCCCGACAGCGCGCCGCGCAACCATAATCCGTCGATCAAAGCCGCCAGGCCGCGGGCTGCACTGCGCGCTTGAGGCTGTGGCAGTACCCGGCGGAACTGGCAGCACAGGTTTGAATACAGACGGTGATCGTTGATCCGCTGCAACCTGTGCAATGAAGGCTGGTGCATGCTGGCGGCCCAAAAGGCCAACCAGGTTTTCATCGCCGGGCCGTTGACCTGGCTGGCGTCGAAGTTGCCCTCGACAATCACCTGAAGGTGCGCCCGTGGGCTGTTATCGCTGAGTGCCATGCGGCGCTCGCTGACGTTCACGATCAGGGCATTCATCAGATGGCGCATGGTCGCTGCGATCAGGCCATTCTTGTCTTTGAAGTAGTGGCTGATGATGCCGTTCGACACACCGGCCAATCGTGCGATCAGCGCGATGCTGGCGTCGCCCATCCCAACCTGATCGACCGCCTCTAGCGTGGCCTGGATCAACTGTTGACGGCGGATGGGTTGCATACCGACCTTTGGCATTTCAAGCATCTCCTTAGGTCGCCAAGTGATCATGTTTTGATCGATTCGGCGGTGAAGCAGTCTATTTTGTTTTAATTGAACGTTCAATCAATAAAAAATAACGGCTACGACTATGGGGTGATGTTCTTGATGTTCGGGTTATGAAAGGAGAAAAAATGTGGGAGCCGGCTCGCCCGCTCCCACAGTGGAGTCAGCCCAAATTCTTCCCGAGTAATGCGTGGTACAACTCGCTGTCGCCGAGGATGCCGACCACGCGGTTGCCTTCTTGCAGGACCAGCTTGTTGCCAGTCTGATAGCGGATTTGCAGCGCGTCGCGCATGCCGATGTCTGAATGCACCAGCGTCGGACGACGGTGCAGCCCTTCCATGGGTTGCCCGGGCGTCCAGTTTTGCAGGTCGAGGTTGGCTGCGCCTTGGCGAGCACCCTTGATGGTGTTGCCTTCCGCGAGACCAATCCACGAGTCCCCGCTCGGGTCGAGGCAGATCTCGCCGTTGACGCGGGTGCAGTTATCCACGGTGCGCATCAAGCTACGGCCGCACAAGACGTTGAGCGGGTTGGTATGGGCGACGAACGTGCGCACATACTCATCAGCTGGATTAAGGACGATTTCTTCGGGCACGCTGTACTGGACGATCCGACCGTCTTTCATGATCGCGATCCGACTGCCGAGCTTGAGCGCTTCATCAAGGTCGTGGCTTACGAATACGATGGTTTTGTTCAGCTTGCTTTGCAGCTCCAGCAGCTCGTCCTGCAAGCCCTGGCGAATCAGTGGGTCGAGGGCCGAGAAGGGTTCGTCCATCAGCAGAATGTCGGCGTCCATCGCCAGTGCACGCGCCAGGCCGACACGCTGTTGCATGCCCCCGGAAAGCTCATCGGGTTTTTTATTGCGCCACTGGGTCAGGCCCACCAGCTCAAGTTTTTCATCCACCAGCTTGTGACGTTCTTTTTCGGGACGCCCCTGCATCTCGAGACCGAAGCTGATGTTCTCGCGCACCGTCAGCCACGGCATCAGGGCGAATTTCTGGAAGACCATGGCGATACGCTTGGTGCGCATCAGTTTCAATTCGGCCGGTGTACACGACGCGATATTGATTTGCGCGCCTTCGTGTTCGACGAACAATGCGCCACGGCTGACAGTGTTCAAACCGTTGATACACCGCAACAGACTAGATTTACCTGAACCGGAAAGGCCCATCAGCACGCAGATTTCGCCTTTCTCGACATCTAGGCTGGCTTTTTCTACACCGACGATCTGGCCGGTCTTCTTCAGGATCTGATCACGCGTGAGGCCTTGGTCCAGCAATTTCAGGGCCTCACGCGGGTCTTTGGCGAAGACAACGTCTACGTTGTCGAAGCGGATTATGCTCATGCGTCACCCCTTACCTGTGCGTCAGGCTGTTTGCAGATACGGTCGAGCATGATCGCCAGCAGTACGATCGCCAGGCCTGCTTCGAAGCCCAGGGCGATATCGGCAGTGTTCAATGCGTTGACCACGGGTTTACCCAAGCCGTCAGCGCCTACCAGTGCCGCGATCACAACCATCGATAACGACAACATGATGCATTGGGTGATACCGGCTGCGATGCTCGGCATGGCATAGGGCAATTCAATGCGCGAGAGCAATTGACGGCGCGAGCAGCCGAAGGCCTTGCCGGCGTCCATCAACTCTTGCGGTACATCGCGGATACCCAGATAAGTCAGGCGGATAGGCGCGGCAATCGCGAACACCACCGTGGAAATCAGGCCGGGTACCACACCCAGACCGAACAGAGTCAGGGTAGGAATGAGGTAAACGAAGGTCGGTACAGTCTGCATCAGATCGAGGACCGGTCGCATGATGGTATAGAACATCGGTTTGTGCGCTGCGACGATGCCTAGCGGTACGCCAATCAGCACGCAGACGAAGGTAGCGAACAGCACCTGGGCGAGGGTTTCCATGGTTTCCTGCCAGTAACCCAGGTTGAGGATCAGCAGGAAGGAGAGGATGACAAACGCGGTCAGGCCCCATTTACGCTGGATAAAGTGCGCGAGTAGAGCAATCAGGCCGATCAATGCCAGCGGATTGAACCAAGTCAGCGCGAACGTCACGCCGTGGATCATCGTTTCCAGTGTCGAAGCGATCAAATCGAAATAGTTGGCACCGTGTTTAGTCAACCATTCGACGAAGGCAGCGATGTACTGGCCTAGAGGGATTTTGTGATCAGTCAGCATGGTATTGAACGTCCGCATGCGGGGGAATATTTACAACTGCAGGCGGGCGAACCCGCCTGCACTCGGGTTACTGGGTCAGTTTGGCCTTAGCGGCCTCCAGGCCTGGTTTACCGTCAATGGTGGTCACGCCAGCGAGCCAGGTATCAAGGATCTGTGGGTTTTTCTTCAGCCAGGCTTTGGCTGCTACATCAGGCTTCATTTTGTCGTCCAGGACGTTGCCCATCAGCGAGCTTTCCATGTTCAAGGTGAACGACAGGTTTTTCAGCAACTGACCCACGTTGCTGCACTCCTGGGTGTAGCCCTTGCGGGTGTTGGTGTAGATGGTGGCCTGACCGAAGTTCGGACCGAAGTAGTCGTCGCCACCTGTCAGGTACTTCATCTTGAAGCGAGTGTTCATTGGGTGCGGTTCCCAGCCGAGGAAGACCACGTCAGTGTTGCGACGCGAGGCGCGATCCACTTGGGACAGCATGCCGGCTTCACTGGACTCGACCACTTTGAAGCCCGCGGCCTTTAGGCCGAACGCGTCCTTGTCGATCATGGACTGGATCAGGCGGTTGCCATCGTTACCCGGTTCGATGCCGTAGATCTTGCCGTCGAGTTCCTTCTTGAATTTGGCGATGTCGGCGAAGTCATGCAGGCCTTTGTCGTAAAGCGCCTGAGGAACGGCCAGGGTGTACTTGGCGTTTTCCAGGTTAGGACGAACGGTTTCCACGGTGCCGGCATCACGATAAGCCTTGATGTCGTTCTCCATGGTCGGCATCCAGTTGCCGAGGAACACGTCCATGTTCTTGCCGTCGGCCAGTGACTTGTAGGTCACGGGTACGGAAATCATGGTGGTTTTAGTTTTGTAACCGAGCGACTCAAGCACGGCGCTGGTTACTGCGGTGGTCACGGTGATGTCGGTCCAGCCGACATCGGAGAAGTTAACGGTCGCGCACTGCGCCGGTTCTGCAGCTTGCGCCAACAGCGGCAGACTCAGCGCAACGGCCAACAGCAACGTTTGGGAACCTTTCATCGATGGACTCCTGGGTGTTTTCTTCTCGTCATCAGCCGAAGGGGCTGATGCGGTTTGTGTGTTGCAGCTGAATGGCGAGGCGTGTCACGCAACAGCTCTACCGCTGCGCCTGGCAATCGAGTCGAGACTGATCATGTAACAGTGAAAAACAAACGCCTACAGGGGGCGTCGCATCCAGTACACACAGGGTCGTATCCAGTGTCGGCAACGTCGCTTACAGATTTTTTAGCCGGCAAAAAGGTACTTTCAGGTGTCGATACGGCATCTTGATGTTCAGATCAGTCGCAAACCGTCATGCCGGGATGCTCTCCATCGGCGGCGACGTTAGTGAGTATGGGTACGTCGGTGTCAGACGCCGTACGCCGCGATAAAAGCCTGATGATGCGCCCATCTCGGCGGATAGCAGCTTCAGCGTAGCAGCTCCGTCACCGGGCGCTTTTGGCGTCGGGAGTCTCGACTACAGAGGGTTTGCGGTAATGGCTATCAGTGTGTTCGACCTGTTCAAGATCGGTATCGGTCCCTCCAGTTCACACACCGTGGGGCCCATGCGCGCCGCGGCGCTTTTTGTTCAAGGGCTGCGCGAGCGTGAGCAATTGGCCCAGGTCGGCAGGGTTGAGGTGCGGCTATATGGGTCGCTGTCGGCCACCGGTATCGGCCATGGCAGCGACAATGCGGTGATCATGGGGTTGATGGGCGAATGGCCGGATGCTATCGACCCGTCGCAGATCGGGCTGCGCATCGCCACCCTGAAGGAAACCGACACGCTGCTATTGGACAGTGCCTTGCCCATCCCGTTCCAGTGGCAGCGCGACATGCGGCTCATTGATGAAAACCTGCCGTTCCATCCCAACGCCATGACCCTGATTGCCGAAGGCGCTGACGGAGAGCTGCACCGAGACACGTATTACTCGGTCGGTGGTGGTTTTGTGGTGGATGAAGCCCAGGCTGCAAGCGGCGTGCTGGACATGGACCGAACGGTGTTGCCGTACGATTTCTCCAGCGCTGCCGAGCTGCTTGGCCTGTGCCGGCAGCATGGCTTGCGCGTGTCCGAGCTGATGATGGCTAACGAAAAGGTCTGGCGCAGCGAAGAAGAAATCCGCACCGGACTGATGCGTTTATGGCGCGCCATGCAGGACTGTGTCGAAGAGGGCCTTAAGCACGAAGGCATTCTGCCCGGCGGTTTGAATGTGCGCCGTCGCGCTGCGCGTTTGCATCGCAGCCTGTTGGAGTTAGGCAAGCCTAACGTGATCGGCTCGACCCTCAGCGCCATGGAGTGGGTCAACCTGTTCGCCCTGGCCGTCAACGAAGAGAACGCCGCCGGCGGGCGCATGGTCACGGCCCCCACCAATGGCGCGGCGGGGATTATTCCGGCGGTGTTGCATTACTTCGTCAAGTTCAGCGAGGAAGTCAGCGAGGCCAATGTGGTCGACTACTTCCTGGCGGCCGCAGCGGTGGGCATTCTCTGCAAGAAGAACGCATCGATCTCGGGTGCCGAGGTCGGTTGCCAGGGCGAAGTGGGTTCGGCCTGCGCCATGGCGGCGGCGGGGTTGGCGGACATTCTCGGCGCTACCCCGGAGCAATTGTGCAACGCGGCGGAAATCGGACTGGAACATAACCTGGGGCTGACCTGCGATCCGGTCGGCGGGCTGGTGCAGGTGCCGTGCATCGAACGCAACGCCATCGCGGCGGTGAAGGCGATCAATGCTGCGCAGATGGCTTTGCGGGGCGACGGTCAGCACTTTATCTCGCTGGATCGGGTGATCCGGACCATGCGTGATACGGGCGCTGACATGCATGACAAATACAAGGAAACCTCGCGCGGCGGGTTGGCGGTCAGCGCCATTGAGTGTTGAGACACCATCTGCGGCGAGCCCAAATCCTGCAGGCGCGGGCTTGACGGGTTAGCCAGGCAGACTGCCATCGCGGCGGGACGCGTAGTTATAGGCTTGCTCCTTCAATGGGCACTGTCCGTCTGCACCGCCACCTTTTAGCGCGCGGCACTTTGAGCACCTACCGCTGGTCGGTTCGTGCACTGCAGTGACACTCCTTTAGTCTAGGTCGGTACGCACTTCACACAAGTGCTACCGAAGTGCTCAACCTCCCGAATCAGCCCGCAGCATAAGGCGTCTGCGACGTATAACCCCTCTAGTCGTGGGTCCTTATATAGACGCATCACGACGTCGTTTTCAGGTTTTATTGAATGGCCATTCAACTTTAGGCATGGCATTTGCGTTGTCATCACAAAGCCCTCATCGCATGGGCAATAACAAGAGCCTCGCCTGAGGCCATCAATCGCTTTGTGTGAGGAGATACCGTGATGACTTCGTTCAACTCCGGGGCCCAACCCCAGAACCGCGCGCCGCAATCCATCGGCTTTCTGCTGTTGGATAATTTCACGCTGATTTCCCTCGCCTCGGCGGTTGAGCCGCTGCGAATGGCCAACCAGCTGTCTGGTCGTGAGCTGTATCGCTGGACCACCCTGAGCGCCGACGGTGGGCAAGTCTGGGCCAGCGATGGTCTGCAAATCACCCCTGACGCCTCCATGCACAAAGCCCCCGTCCTGGACACCGTGATTGTGTGCGGCGGCGTGGGCATCCAGCGCACCGTGACCCGCGAGCACGTCAGTTGGCTGCAAAGCCAGGCGCGCCAATCGCGTCGTCTGGGCGCTGTCTGCACCGGTAGTTGGGCCTTGGCCTGTGCCGGCCTGCTTGACGGTTTCGATTGCAGCGTGCACTGGGAATGCCTGGCCGCGATGCAGGAAGCTTTCCCGCGTGTGGCCATGAGCACCCGCTTGTTTACCCTCGACCGTAACCGCTTCACCAGCTCTGGCGGCACTGCGCCGCTGGACATGATGCTGCACTTGATCAGCCGCGATCACGGTCGCGAACTGTCGGCAGCGATTTCCGAGATGTTCGTCTACGAGCGCATTCGCAACGAGCAGGATCACCAGCGTGTGCCGCTCAAGCACATGCTCGGCACCAATCAGCCGAAACTGCAGGAAATCGTTGCGTTGATGGAGGCCAACCTGGAAGAGCCTATCGACTTGGACGAGCTGGCAGTGTATGTCACCGTTTCCCGGCGTCAGCTAGAGCGGCTGTTCCAGAAATACCTGCACTGCTCACCGTCGCGCTATTACCTCAAGCTGCGCTTGATCCGCGCCCGGCAACTGCTCAAGCAGACGCCAATGTCGATCATCGAAGTGGCGTCGGTGTGTGGCTTCGTGTCCACGCCGCACTTCTCCAAGTGCTACCGTGAATACTTCGGCATTCCGCCGCGTGACGAACGCGTCGGCTCCAACACCGCGCAGCAAGTCGCAATGATGCCAATCCCGCAATCACTGGTACTGGCGCCGCTGTCCGGTCCGCTGTCGGCGCTGAGCCAGGCGCGTAATGAATCGACATTTGCGAGTGTGCGGTTGTAAGACGAGCTAGTACTCCCCTGTAGGAGCCAACGTGTTGGCTCCTACAGGGGATGGTTATTTTTTTTGTATACCGCCAACGCTGGCAACAATTGCTGATCAATTGCCTGGCGCACTGCTGGCAAGATCGTCGCGCTGCCGGTGAGTATTTGTTCGATCATTCTGCGTAACGCCGTGGCGCGGGCTTCGGTCAGGCCGCATACCGCTTGGGTGCAGGCTTGTTCGGCGGTGGCGCCAGGGGGCATGTCGAAACCCAAGGCCCTGAGTTGGCTGAGCAGGTCTTCTTGGTCAATCAAATCCGCATGCATCATGTCGTCCACTCCTTTTATTCGGTATGGGTTGATTCTCGTTGCGCCCGTACGTGGCGGCAAGACCCTGCGAGGGCAATGGCCGGCATTCCTATGAACAGGTCGTTTTCGGTGATCCGCCGCCTTCACCTCGCAGCAAAGGCGAGACCAAAAAAAGGGCCGTTAGGCCCCCTAAATGAAATCAATATTTACCAGCTGTAGCGCAGACCTACGTTCATGCACCACGGCTGCTCAATGTTGTTGCCCTTCATGTAGTCGAAGTCAGCATGCACTTGCAGTACATCGGTCAGTTGCGCAGCGATACCTGCGCCCAACTCGGCACGTGAACCTGACAGATCGTTAGTAAAACGATTGCCGTTAATGCTGACTTGATTGCTGCTGAGGAACTCACGCGCCGCCGCGACCTTCACGTACGGTTGTACAAAGCCGCCATCCGTCAGCGCGAATTTACGCCCCGCATGGGTACCGACCTTGGCCATTAGCGAATCGGCCTTGTTGCTGCTCGCTTGCATACCGTTGTCCAAGTCGTAGTCCTGGCCGCTGACCCACAGACCGGAGACCTGAGCGAAGGGTTCGATGAACCAGTCTTCATTGAGCTTTATGCGTTTGCCAGCTTCCACCGACACACCGATACCGTGGTTGGTGTACGTGCCTTTGGACTTCTCGCCGTCGCGCATCACTACGTCCGAAGAGTTTTGGAAGCGGTTGGCCTTGATCAGCGCATCGACGTAGAAACCATCGTCTGCCAGCCAGGTCGTGTAAGCCCCGATGTAGTAGCTGTCGACTTCGCCGGTGGTGCCTTCTTTCAAGTCGAGATCCGACTTGCTGTACCCGCCCATCAGGCCGGCCAGCCATTGCCCGTTACTGCTTGGCAACGGTGCGTCGGCGCCGAAGGAAATACCCTGCTGGACTTGCGAGTAAGAGACGCCGCCGCCGGCTGACAGTTTGTATTTGTTGCCATAGCTGCGCATCCAGCCGCCACCCTGATCGCCACCGTTGCGCAGTTCACCCATGCGACTGCGCAGGGTTGCGGACTCACCATACCAAACGGTAGGTGCCGCGCTGAACAATCCAATCACCGAGCGCGAACCGGCGGAAACTTCGCCGGTTTGCACCAATGACCAGTCGGTGCCGCCCGTGCTGTTTTCCTGCTGTTCCAGCTCATAGGCGAAGGTGCCGAAATCGACCTTGTCACCCACCAACGAAAACTGCACATCGCCGCTGCCGGTATGCACTATTTGCTGCGGATCAGCGCCTTCCAGCGGATCTATACCTGTGTTCTGTACGCGCAATTGATGACTGCCGGTTGCGCTGCCGGTGACATCGAGAAAATCACTCTTCTGCGCCGCCAGATCGGTGCCCAAGGCAAAGGTCCCCGAGCCATTCAGCTCGCCAACGGTCAGTGTCTGGAAGCCGTCTGAAGTACCGCGCAAGTCAACGGATCCTCCGTTCAGTTCGAGCTTGCCGACCGTGGAATTCCCTTCCATCAGCCATGTCGAGGAACCATCGATATTCAACGTCGTAGCGTTGTTGATAGCGCCAGTCAGGCTGGCATTGTTCGCCAAAGACAGGTGCGCGATCGAGTCACTGGTGACCAGAACATCGCCCATCAGTTGGCTGTCATTAATAGCGACATAGCCGGTTGCCGCATTATTAACTTCAAGGGCAATACCGTTACCACCGGACAGCGTCGAACCGTTGCGGATATCGATATGAACATCTTGATTGGCAGCCGCCGATCGGGTGATGACAATGGCGCTGCCTTCCAGGCCCACAACGGACGACTGATCGACTACCAGCGACGCAGGTCTTTCAGTTGCGCCGGTTGCATCACCCCAAATGACGACACCGTTATTATCGCCCGTGACCACACTGTTCTGATTGAATGAGGCGCTGGCACCGGCCACCACTACGCCCGCGCCACCGCTGACAAAACCATTGCCCGAAGCACCCGCGTGGCCTTCAACATGCGTATTGAACAGTTCAAGGGATGCACTGTCGGTAACGTTAATGCCTCGGTCCGTCCCCGAAACGAAGCTGTTGCTGATGTGTGCGCTGGAAGCCTGCTCAAACCCCGATAGCCGAATGCCGAAACTGCTGACGTCGGGCCGGGCGGGATCAGCCTCGGCGATGATGGTGCTGTTGTTGATAACGGCACGGCTGTTGTACAGCGCGATGGCAGGTTCACCCGTGGAAGTGACCCTGCCGCCGTCCATTTCGAGTCGGGAATCGGCGGTCGCATGGATACGTCCTGTTTCGCCCCCAGCCTTCACGATCAAATGTGAGTCCTGAAGATTGAACTCATAAACGGGGTCGCCATCTCGGATGACCACATTTTGCCCCGGCGGTACATCAATGGCGGCCTCGCACACGTTGGCCGTTATCACGCCCAATACCATAACCAGTTGCCCGGCTTGCCCTTTGAACCGCTTCATTGCCACGCCCACACCTTGAATAATCGAGGGGCGCCATTTGATAGAGAAGGACTATATAAAAAGATCAGGCATTTCAGCAGTTGCTGTAGGACTTTTCCTAAAAATATGAGCGGATATACTCAAAATCACGTAGGCAGCGTTTTGCAGATAGCGGGCCCGCCAGTATCACCAGGTATATCGCACACCCAAGTTGACTCCCCAAGGCTGTTCAATGTTATTGCCGTTGCTGTAATCAATGTCAGCGTGCAATTGCAGCACATTGGATAGTTGTGCCGCGATGCCAGCCCCCACTTCGCCTCGGCTACCGGAAAGGTCATCACTGAAGGTGGTGCGATTGACGCTGACCTCATTGCTCTTGGCAAACTCATGGGCCACCGCCAGTTTCACGTAGGGCTGAACGAAACCACCGGACCTCAACGCAATCGTTCGTCCTACATGAGTTCCTACTTTGCCAAGGAACGAGTCGGCTTTGTTACTTTTGGCTTCAAGTCCGTGGTCCAGGCCGTAATTCTCGCCCGTCACCCACAAGGCCGAACCCTGCAGATAGGGCTCGACGAACCAGCCGTCCGAGAAATCGAAGTGTCTGCCGGCCTCCACCGAGCCGCCTACGCCGTAGTTGCCGTAATCGCCCTTGGCCTTGACCCCGTCGCTCATGGTGACATCAGCTTTGTTTTGGAAGCGGTTGGCCTTGATGATTGCATCGATGTAATAGCCGTCATTCGCAAGCCAAGTAGTGTAAAGCCCGAGGTAATAACTGCTGACCCGGCCATTGGAACCCAGTTGCATGTTCAGATCAGAGTTGCTGTATCCCCCTAATACGCCAAGAAGCCAATGACCGTCGGTGGATATTGGCGTATCTGCGCCGAACGATATGCCTTGCTGAACTTGGCTGTAATGCACTTGATCAGCTGCGGAAACGTTGTACTTGTTGCCATACGTGCGGGCCCAGGCGCCGCCTTGCTCGTGGCCATTGCGTAACTCACCCATGCGGCTGCGCAGCGTGCTCAACTCGCCATACCACACCGTCGGCGCGGCACTGAATACGCCGATGACAGCCCGAGCACTTGGACTGATGATCGGGTCGCCCCCGCTGTCGCCCCCATCACCCCCATCACCCCCATCACTGCCATCACCGCCATCGCCAGTGGTCTCCTGGACCAGATACCAATCGGTGCCACGCTGCTGTAAACGGTAAACAAAAGTACCCGCATCAACTTGGCCACCCAACACAGTGAAGCTCGCTGTTCCGCTGCCGGTATGGACAACCTGCTGAGCATGATTTTCCTGGAGGGGTTCGACCCCCGTATTCTGAATGCTAAGCGAATGACTGCCACTGGCAGCGCCGGTGATGTTGACCAGATCACTTAGATGACCTGCAAGGTCGGTACCCAGCGCAAACGTGCCGCTTCCTGTCAGGCTCGATGCGGTCAAGGTTCGAAACGCACCCTTGCCGCCGCGCAAATTCACGGTCCCACCGTTCAAGGTCAGCGCCCCAACGGTCGAGTTGTTGACCATGTTGAATGTGGACGTAGTGTCAATCGAGAGGCTTTGCGCGCTGCTGACGGTGCCTGTCAAGCGGCCGCCATGGGTCAGCGTCAACGTGGCGGGCGTTTGAGCGTCTTGGACAATATCACCGGTCATCACACTGTTATCCAGACTCAGGCTGCTGATGTTGCTCATCGCGCCGGTAAACACAGAACCAGCAGCCATAGTGACTGATGCCGAAGATCCGGACGGCTCAACCACGTTCCCGGTAACCTGGCTGGCATTCATGTTCAGGCTGCTGATATTGCTCATGGTCCCGGTCAGCGTTGCGCCATTGCGCATCAAGACATCTGCGGTAGCGCCGGCCAACACCTGCACATCACCCACCAGTTGACTGTTATCAACGGTAAGTTGTGCCGCGGTCACCGAACCAACCGCTGATGTTGCAAGCCCAACTTCAAGCAGCACTCCATTCCCCGCCCTCATCGTGGAGCCGTTGAGCACTTCAATATTGGCACGCATCGGCGGGATGCCAATATTGCCTACAAGAATGGCACTGCCCGTACCGGATGTAAGGCTGGAACCATCGAGAACCAACGTTGGCGTCGCAGTTAAGGTTCTGTTGGAAAATAAGCCAGCCCCATGATTACTGCCCGTTGCCTGACTGCCCTGAAGGATGACTTCCCCCCCCACCAGCGAGATGCCAAGGCCGTCACCGGCAATTGATGCGCCTACAGCACCAGTGCCCGTGATTTGTGAATTAATCACCGTGGCGATACTTCCTCCCGAGACATTCAGGCCACGCCCGGCCGCAGAAATAATGCTGTTGGTGACCGTTGCGGTAGAACCCGGAACCGTGTCATCTGCTCCGCGCACAACGGACAGGCCGGTATTGCGGGTGGAAACAAGGGTCGAGTCAGTGATCGCTCCAATGCTGTTGGTTAACACCAGTGCGCTCAGTGAAGTGGCAGAAACAGTTGCACCATTGAGAACCACCGTTGACCCGGCTGTGGTGACGATGTCCAGTGTTTGCCCGCCTGGGGCTACCGTCAAACTGGCTGCGGTTAACGACCATTGTTGCGCCGGTTCCCCGTTATTCACGGTAACGGATCCACCTGGGGGCACATTGAGCCCCCACGCTTGCCCGCTTACAGTAATAACCGTTATGGCGACGATCCATTGGCCGCAGAACTGAAGATTGTAGCGATCGCTGATGTCCATTAATCCTCCCTGATCGTTAAGCAGTCAATGCCCAATGGCATGCTGCTGATCTCGTTTCCTACGTAGATCGAAATTGCGGCGCTACTCCCAAAAGCAATAACAACTTAGTAGTCCTATGGGTTTTATTCGTCAACAACTTGGTCGTCGTCTTGTTGATTTGGCTAGAGCTATTCGCAACAAATGCAATTGCTAAATAATATATGCAAGAACATCAGGGGGTTAGTTGATTTTTATGATTGCTGGTCGCCCAACCTGTCATTTATGACAGGTTACAGCGCTTAGTCTTTATGAATAACCTGAGCGTGCCTTCTGACATGGAGTCACGCAAATGGCACATTCTCACTCACGCAAAAAAATTAAAACTCGCGCTAACCTCCCGAGCCTGGAAGTCCCTGCTGCTTTGGAGGACGGACGGATTCCCCTCGATCGTTATGAAGAGGATCTTTTAGTGCGGATACCTCATTTCGCGGAAATGAAAGAGTCCGACATACTTAACCTTTATGACGGTGTCACCTCGCTGATCATGACCTATACCCTTAAAAAAGGAGAGGCTGAAGACCCTGATTTCAATGCGGAATTATTTATTCCTAAAGGGCGTTTTCCACCTGCCGGAGGCTTCACTGAATTAAGTCTGGATTATGAAATTATAGATCCTGTGACGGAAGACGGCGAACGCTCAGGGAAAACAGTGACCGTTGTATTCGACAGAGAATCCCCAGGTGGCACTTCGTTGACCGCGCTTTCTTTCACCGAAGAGCAAAAAGAAGGTATCACCGAAGAGGACTTGGTCGATGGCTACTTGCCGGTGACGGCCTATGCCTGGTACGGAATGGAAAAGGGTGATTTTATCACGCCTTGGCTAAGCGAACTCCCCGCCTCTGCTGACTCACAAGAGCTGTACCTGATTAAAAATGCAGAAATAGAAATAAGTACGGCCGGAACAAGGACGTCGCTAGGATTTCCTAAAGGTAGTTTCACGGCAGCCGCCGATTACTATTTTGGGTATCAAGTACGCGACAAGTTGGGTAACACTTCAGTGATCTCTAGCACGGTAAAAATTGCGGTTAACGTGGGTTAATTAATTAAACACTACTCATCAAGCAGGGTGTAATCATGACCATTATTCAAGCGTATGCGGGTGTAAAAAAAACTGCAGTCACTCTTGCGCCGTCCGCATTGCCCGCGCTCACGGTGCCGGCTGCTGATTCCCTGAGGGGGACTATTCCAATTGCATTGCTGACAGCCGATGTCGTTGTGAAAGTACCAAAATCCCCAGAGATGAAAAATACCGACTCTATTCAGCTTCTTAGGGATGGCGTCGCTTATGGCGCTCCTGTTGACTTGTCCTTGGTTGATCTTACCGATCCGTCACTTACTGAATTTGATCTTCTGATCAAAGTAGCGGATTTTCCGGCAAACGGAACGGACACGCGGGTTGTACTGAATTACCAAATTTACGACACCGCTTCCGAAGACGGTCAAACTACGTTATTGCCACTCACGGTCCGGTTTGACCGGCTCGCGCCAGGCGGTGATCAGTTACCACCCTTGCTATTTACCGAGGCCCAGCTTTCAGGTATTACCGTTAGCGACTTGGTGGACGGGCTTCTAAATATTGTCGTAGACCCCTTTTTCGACAGCGAAGCGGACGACCTTGTAGAACTGTGGCTGGGAACCAGCCCCACAACAGGTTCTTTTCTTTCGCCAACGTTCATGGTGACAGATCCTAAACGTCAACTGCCTGTCACCATTACCGAGGCCGATCTGAAAGCCACGGCCGATGGTAAAAAATATTTTAGCTATCGGGTAACCGACTGGGCTGGAAATGTCCGGAGTAATCCGGAATCTACCGCCATTGACGTATTCCTCAATCTGCCGGAATTACTTGCACCACTGGTGCCTGAAAACGATGACGGTCTGATTACCTACAACGATGCCGTGGCCGATGTCGGGGTGGTCATTCCGCACTACGACGGTGCCGTGGCAGGTGATTTTATTTACGTCATTTGGGGTGGCCGGACCATCAGTCCCTTCTCCGTGTCCGACCCAGTTCCACCTGCCCCCGATCCGATCGCGACCATTGCCGTACCCTACGACGTCGTAGCGGAAGTCGGAAACGGTCGGGATATCAAGGTCAGCTACTGGCTGCAGAGAACCGGTTCGCCTCGTGTCGACTCCCTTGTAGCCTTGGTCAATGTCGACTTGCGTACACCTGGCGGACCAAACCCAGACCCAGACCCAACGACGCCTGAGCATGAGAACATCAAACCCCCCAGCATCCAATGTGGGACCAGCCCGGTTAACACGATAAATCCCGGGAATTATGGGCAGAATGCAACCGCAACCATTCCCCGTGTAGGGGAAGACTTAAACGTCATCTGGACTATTGGCGATGTCATTCAATTGTACTGGGGCACAGTGTCTTTGCCTGAGATGCCATTTGTCACGGTCACCGCGCCGAACGAAGGGAGCAATATATTGATACCGGTACCTTTTGTTGCAGTTATCGGGGCCATAGGTGTCGGTGATATCAATGTCTATTTCACCGTCACAAGAAAGCTGGATGCTACTAACACCGTGACCGTTAAATCTAAAGTTCAGGTAGTCACGGTTGCGTCGAGTACTGAGCTTCCCGGTGATGGCGCTCCGCTAGCACGGGGTATTTTTCCGGAAGCAAACGCCAGCAATATTATTACCCGGGCCGCCGGCCTAAACGGCACGACTTTCCGTATTACCTTGTCGGGGGTAAGCAATATAGACATCGGTAGGTCGCCCGTCCTAAGTTATAACTTTGTGGGCGTCAGCAGCGTGGACGCAACAGATCCAGCTGCCCCGCCCATTGAAGCGTCGAGATTGAAGTCGGATGACGTGCCCATTACTCAGGCGATGCTGGCGGCCGGTTATTACGAGGTTGCGCTGCCGTACTCGTTGATCTACTTGATTTGCCGGAACGGTGCGATTCTCGACTACAGCATCAGCAATGATCGCGGCAGAACTAACGGGCTCCAGAAGTTTGTCCGGTTTGCCATGAACGAGGCCGGAGGCAGTTGTTCGATCCCCTTACTTTAGGGCTATAGCAGGGGGATGGCTTATTTCGGCTAAGCGGTAGAAATGAGTCCTCCTCCTCTGCTACTTCAGAACATGAAGCGTTAGACGATTAACGCATCCTCAAGGACGAACCACCATGAGTGCATTAACCGCAGCACAAGAAAAAACCACCGACGCGTTCGCTTCGGCAACCAAGGACTCCTCGTTGATGGCCCTCAACAGCCTCGCACCCACGCAAAATACTGATTACCCCAAACCGCATGTGCAAGAAGCCCCTTCGGATACTCTGGACCCGCTGCTGGGTAACCCGTCCGGGGTGCATGTCGAGGTGGCTTATCCATCAATGAGGTCGTCCGACATCATTGGCTTGTTCTTTAACGGCAACGACACCTTTGCGGTGCAAAACGGCAGTGTGTTTGGCACGGTGACGTTCCTGGCTCCCGTCGCCGATGTCACCCTCGCGGTGGGCAAAACCATTCAGGTCATCTATGCCGTGGTCCGTCCGGATGGGGTGATCCTGTCCGAGATTCTGAACCTGATCGTGCAACCGATCGCGGCAGACAAACTGCCCACCCCGCAGATCACTCAGGCCTCGGAGGGCGTGCTGGACTTGACGACGTTTGACGGGGATGCCGATGTGACGGTTGAGGCCTGGCCGTTGATTGCGGTGGGGCAAACGGTTTGGTTGACGGTTACAGGGCCGGGTGGGGTACCGATTTGGAAGTTGTTGGAGGGGTATGCGATTACGGCAGCGGATGTGACTAATGGGATTGGTCGGGTTATTGCGCGAGGGGAGTTGGATAGGCTTGAGGAAGGAGGGGAGTTGAGGGTGGTTTTTAAGGTTGGGTTTGAGTGGGGGAGTGATGAGTCGATAGCTGTTGGATTTCCGATTTCAATTTTTAATATAAGTCTGAACTGGCGTATAGAAATCGAAAATTTCGAAACTGCAATTCACAATGAAACTATCCCGGCCGGAGGCGTTAGGCAATTCCCGGCACTAACTATTTTAGCCAGAACCGAAGTTAAAATCGTAAATGCGGGCTATAGCCCTTGGGCAACAAATTATATGGTTTGGATGCTTGGCGGCACAGTAGAGTTCAGACTTGCAACACCCGCCGAGCGCGTGGTTTTTGGAATCTACTCTGATTCAGTCGGTACGATAACAATCAATTATCTTGATGTGCAGGGACTGTCGTTGTCTGTGTACCAGTTTGGTGGCGTGCTTGGTAAATGGGTCGAGTATACTTGTGATTCTGGCAAGAAAATATACACTATATCTGTAATTTATAGCCGCGGTGATCGCGGTGCAATAGTCATGGATAATTTTTCCATAGCGCACCGACCCGCGGCATGAGTCAATGGGACTGATTCATCAGCGAAAGAATAAGGCAGTTTGATTTATTCATATGATTGGTTGCGGAAGTTGGGGTCAAGTTTTCAGTAGCGCGTTGAAACTAAATCAAACCCTTCCCGCTTCGTCAGAGCGTAACGTTCTGACAGTCTATCTAAAGTTAAACATTAAGGACGGCAACCATGAACATCGACGATCTCGGCCCTCTGGTCTTCAGTGACTTCAACGACTCCGACGAAAACCCCCGCCGCGGCCTGGGGTATCACCAACTCTATGACCCCAGCAAGAGAATCGGACTGACCGCCAAACTCCCTGACGTCACGCGCGTGGGCGACACCATCACGCTGTACTGGAATAACAACGACGTGCAGCAGTACAACCTCGATCAGCCGACCATCGACCAGGGCTGGCTGAGTTTCAGCGTGGGCACTGTCCTTGTTCAGGACCCCGGCGCCGAAGTGTATTACACACTGTTTGACAACCAGGCCGGGGACTTGCAGACATCGCCCACGCGCACCGTCGCGGTCAGCCGCCTATCGCCGGGGGATTTGGACCCCGATACCTCGACCGCCATCAACGAAAATCTGGTGGCCTGCACGGTCAGCCCTGATCCGGTAAATAACCCAGCTGCCGCTGTCATCGTCACCGTGCCTGCATGGGCTTATCAAGAAGTAGGCGATGAACTGACTGTGATGTGGAACAACCTGCGCGTGATCCATCCGGCGCTGACAACGTTAGGGCCGCAAAACGTCGTGGTCCCCCCAGAGACGCTCGAAGCGGGCGGCAGCAGTGACATGCTGCTGGTCAATTATGAAGTCCGCGACATTGTGGATAACTACTCGTTGGTGTCACCGTCAACTTATGTGCGGGTTGAGATTGATCCAGATGCGTTGGCTTCCCCTCGGGTTAATGAGGCCGACCGCGTTACGTTGATCCTCAATCTGGAAGCGCTCGGCGATGCTGATGCGCATGTGGCGATTCCTTCTTACACCGGCAACGGAAAAGCCTACACCGTCACCCTCGACTGGGTAGGCAAAACACCGACCGCCGACATCAGCCTGACCCTTGCACCAGTGACAGTCGACGATCCCGGCTTCGATCACGCGACCTTCACCATCCCCAACGCCCACCTGAAACTCATCGCGGGCGGCTCTGCGGTGGTGCGTTACAGCCTCAGCCAAACAGGCGCTACGCCAGATAAACAATCAAAAACCACCACCATCACCCTCACTGGCTTGCCAGTTCAGCTCGCCCTGGCCGTCGTCAAAGAAGCTGGCGGCACCACCACCATCGACCTCGCCCTGATCATCGGCGACAGCGCAACGGTAACTATCGCCGCCTATTCCGGCCAAAGCGTCGGCGACAAAATCGTCGTCAACTGGAAGGGCACCAGCGCTTTAGGCGACCCGGTCAACTACAGCAGCAGTACCGTCATCGTAGTGGGAGGCGAACTGAAAGAAATCACCTTCAACGTCCCGAGGGCCTACGCCGATCAACTGGCAGGCGGCGCGCTGGAGTTGAGTTACCAAGTGGTGTTCAGCGCGACGGGCAGCACACAGAACTCGCCGATTGCAGGGTATACGGTCATCGGAACGCCCCTCCAATTGGCACCGCCTGCGGTGGATGAGGCCAATGGCGCGCTCATTGATCCCGGCACAGTGACCTTGGCGGCGACAGTACGTATCAAGCCTTACAACGGCAAGGATTTTGGCGACATCATTTACCTGCGCTGGGAGGGCAGAACTCAGACCGGAACCTCGCTCGTTCACACCGATGAGTACAGCGTAGGGCAAAATGAGAGCAACACAGACGTCACCTTCCTCGTTGATAAAAGCCATCTTGACCTACTGATCAATGGCACGCTGGCCGTGAGCTATCGCGTGCTGTCAGCGACAACTGAAAACACCCAGCCCTCAAGTGCGGCCACCTACACGGTAGGCACCAGTATCCTGCTGCTTATGCCGGCGGTGGATAACGCACCAGGCGATGTTTTCGACCCCGCTAAGTACCCACAGGGCACATCTGTACATGTAGACGGTCAGGCCATTTCATTGAAGCGACTGGACACCGTCACGATTTACTGGACAGGTGCCACCGCAGACGGCACAGCCTCGCGGGATTTCAGAGCCGCCACCGACAACCAAATGCTCACATGGCCCATAACGACTGCATTGATTGGCTTTAGCCGAGACGCAAGTGTCGATGTGTTTTACGAGGTGCTTCGCAGCGCAGGCGGCCAGTCCAAATCGTTCACCAGAACATTAAGCATTCTGGGCGATGCGGTTCCTGGCGAGATTACCGACGACTTTTCGATCCATACCGGGGACTTGATAACCGTCGGAGGGTCGGTCACTACGCCCCACATGACCATTCGGTTTTTATCCGGGACAGGGCAGGCGGGTTTTGCTCCCGGCTACATACTGCCTCCAGAGGCCGCCGACTATTTCGTCGGCACAGTGCTACAACTCGGTTATGCCGCCTCAGGCAACCAAACCCTTGAACTTGAACTGAATGTCGAATGCCGCGTAGTGAACTGCGATGTCCACGGCGTAGAGACCGGTAGCACGGCCATTCGGTATCTGGATGCATAAACTAGAGCTTCATGCAGAGGTGCTGCCCAAGGCCAGCAATCAACATTTGCACTATGAAAGCCTTGGCAAGCCTATTCGTTACATAGAAATCGTGAATCAAAACAAAGACTGGACGCTGTGGGATAACTTTGTAATGCAAGTCTGATCGCCCATTGGGGACGGATCGATTTTCGGTGCAAGTCCGAAACTGAATCATTCCCCTAACTCGGAGCAGGCCATGTCATGCGCGTGCCTGCCAGCTTCACCCACATCAAGGAAGAACGCCATGAGTGTATTAACTGCGGCACAGGAAATAGAAATCTCCGACGCGTTTGCCTCGGCAACCAAGAGCGCGTTGTCGACGGTCCTCAACAGCCTCGCGCCCACGCAAAATGCTGATTACCCCAAACCGCATGTGCAAGAAGCCCCTTCGGATTCCCTGGACCCGCTTTTGGGTAACCCTTCCGGGGTGAATGTCGAGGTGGTTTATCCATCAATGACGTCGTCCGACTTCATTGGCTTGTCCTTCAATGGCAACGACACTTTCGAGGTAAAAAATGGCAGCCTGTTTGGAAAGGTAACGTTTCTGGTCCCCGTCGCCGATGTGACTCTCGCGGTGGGCAAAACCATTCAGGTCATCTATGCCGTGGTCCGTCCGGATGGGGTGATCCTGTCCGAGATTCTGAACCTGATCGTGCAACCGATCGCGGCAGACAAACTGCCCACCCCGCAGATCACTCAGGTCTCGGAGGACGTACTGGATTTGACAACGTTTGACGGGGGAGGCGATGTAACCGTTGAGGCCTGGCCGTTGATAGCGGTAGGGCAGACGGTATGGCTGACACTCATTGGTACGATGGTGGATGGCTCCAGGTTCCAACTAAATCTGCTGGATGGATATATTATTGGTCAACAAGAGATCTTGAATGGCATTGCGCTGAATATCCCTCAGGTTGACTTGGAGCGATTGAAAGACTCCAGTGAGCTTACCCTGACTATTGAAGTTGGATTTGGCAAATCTCCCTCGCAGCATGATGCAATGTCTTTCCCTGTGCTTCGATTGAAGGTAAGTGCGCAGTTAGAGACGTTTGAGTTCATTCCTGTACAAAGTACGTCCCTTGGGGGGAGTATTGACACCCCTTTCCTGGAGATCGCACTCGTCTCGGGGAGCACCAGCGCAATTGTGAGCGTTGTTTGCTATCCCCCTGCGGCACCTCGGGACATTTGGTATCTCCATTACAACGACAATGAAAGCCCTCCTGCGGTATTTGCGATGGAACTCAGATTGAAGTCAACGTACGCGAAAGTTAGTTTTCGGTGGTACGGACAAGCGAGCCTCTTCGAAGCGTACGATAAAAATCGAATACTATTATCTAGTCAGCGACACCCAAGCGTAGGCCCCAAACCGATAGATATTTCTTTCTCAAATGTTGGGCTGAACGTTATCAAAATATTTCCGGACCATACCGGCGGAAGTATTATAGAAATAATAAAACTAACTAGATAATAACGACACCTTGACCGGTGACCTGCAGGAGTCACCCAAACGCACCATTTCGGGCAGCGATAATCGCCGAGCAATTTGGACCCTTCCAGCACAGCTGCTAAACTCCGCTCCCTTCCAGGAGCCGCCATGAATTACCGTCACGCCTTCCACGCAGGCAACCATGCCGACGTGTTCAAACACCTGATCCTGACTCGCTTGATCGCCCTGATGGCGCGCAAGGAGCAGCCGTTCGCCTACATCGACAGTCACGCCGGGATTGGTCTGTATGACCTCAAGGGCGATCAGGCCACCCGCACGGGCGAATGGCTCGAGGGCATTGCGCGCTTGTGGGACGCGCCGGACCTGCCTGCGCTGGCGGCCGATTACCTGCAAGTGCTGCACGACATGAACCCCGACGGCGAGCTGCGTTATTACCCAGGTTCTCCGGAAATTGCCCGTCGCCTGACCCGCGAGCGTGAGCGCATTCTGCTCAATGAGAAGCACCCCGAAGACGGGCGACTGCTTAAAGAGAACATGAAGGGTGATCGCCGCGTTGCGGTGCATTTGGGTGAGGGTTGGCACGTGCCGCGTGCGCTGCTGCCAGTGGCGGAAAAACGTGGGCTGTTGCTGATCGACCCGCCGTTCGAACAACTCGACGAAATGAAGCGCTGCGCCGTGGCCCTGAAAGAAGCCATCGGCCGCATGCGTCAGACCGTGACCGCGATCTGGTACCCGATCAAGGATCAGCGTCTGTTGAAACGCTTCTATCAAGACCTGGCCGAAACCGGTGCGCCGAAGTTGTTGCGAGTAGAATTATTCGTGCACCCGCTGGACACCCCGCAAAGCTTGAATGGCTCTGGCCTGGCCATCGCTAACCCGCCTTGGGGTCTGGAAGAGGAGCTGCGCGAGCTGATGCCATGGCTGGCCAAGACCTTGGGGCAAACCCAAGGTGATTGGCGCATGGATTGGTTGATCGCGGAGTAAGTTGGGTGCCAGATTAATCTTCGGTGATTGATCTGGCCTCTTCGCAGGCAAGCCTGCTCCCACAGGATGAACTGCGCCCACAGTTAGCTAGACACTTGACTCAAGCCGGCAAACAAACCCCCGTCCCGCCCAGTCCACAATACCCAGCCGGGTTCTTCGCCAGGTATTGCTGGTGGTACGCCTCAGCGTAGTAGAAGGTCGGTGCTTCTTCGATTTCAGTTGTGATCTGGCCCAGGCCAGCTTTGTTCAGTTCGGCCTGGAATGCTTCCTTGCTCGCTTGGGCCGCTTTGAGTTGGGCTTCGTTGGTGCAATAGATAACCGAGCGATATTGCGTGCCGATGTCGCCGCCCTGGCGCATGCCCTGAGTCGGGTTGTGCGCTTCCCAGAACACTTTCAACAGCGCGTCATAGGTGGTGTGTTCGGTGTCGTAGACTACCAGAACGACTTCGCTGTGGCCGGTCAGGCCCGAGCAGACTTCTTCGTAGGTCGGGTTGGGCGTCATGCCTCCGGCGTAACCGACTGCCGTGCTGTACACGCCCGGTTGCTGCCATAGACGGCGTTCAGCACCCCAGAAA
The DNA here is from genome assembly GCF_034314155.1 of Pseudomonas sp. 5C2. NCBI lineage: Bacteria > Pseudomonadati > Pseudomonadota > Gammaproteobacteria > Pseudomonadales > Pseudomonadaceae > Pseudomonas > Pseudomonas sp. 5C2. The sequence continues at coordinate 1,590,983 of NZ_JAVIWH010000003.1, forward strand.
CAGCCCATCCCAAAAATCGCAAAATCCACGGTGCCAGGAAACGGGCCGAGCAACGGGTTGCCGTTGACGAAATGCTTTTCCGGCACGGTCATGTGCGTTTCACGGCCTGGCAGTGCCTGCGAGGCGGTAGGCAGTTCATTTTTGTTCACGAGTATCTCCGAGCGCAAAACCATGAGCCAAATCCTCTGAATAGATCGAGACAACGGATAAGCATTGTCAGTCAGGGCTTCTGATTAATAGAGGGTGAGTGACGATAGACCGACAGTTTGCCCGACTGTTCAGGGTCGAGGGAAGGGGCGGGACACGCGTAGGGAGAGGCGCGCTGATGTCAGACCAGAGGGCCGCGAGGGTAACGTCGGAGCTTGTCGATCAGCTCCAGCCCTGGAATCGGCCGGTCAAACAGATAGCCTTGACCGACGTCGCATCGATGGCGACGCAGGAACGCCAGTTGTTCGGCGGTTTCGACACCTTCGGCCACGACCGTGAGTTTAAGGTTGTGGGCCATGGCGATCACCGCTGAGGTGATTTCCATGTCGTCCTGATTATCCGGAATGTCGCGGATGAAGCTGCGATCGATCTTGATGACGTCAATCGGGAATTTTTTCAGGTAGCTGAGGGAAGAGTAACCGGTGCCGAAGTCATCCATGGCCAGGGTCAGCCCGAGACTTTTCAGGGAATCGAGTTGTTGTCGGGTGTCCTCGGTCGCTTCCAGCAGCAAACCTTCGGTGAGTTCAAGCTCCAGCAAGGGGGCTGGCAGACGTTCTTCCTTGAGGATGCTGGCAATCGAAGACACCAGGTCCGGGTCGGAAAACTGCTTGGGTGACAGGTTGATCGCAACGTGCAAGAGCCCCAGCCCGGCGGCGGTCAGTTGTTTGCTCATGCGGCACGCTTCACGCGCGACCCATTTACCAATGGGGATGATCAGGCCGGTTTCTTCTGCAACGCTGATGAACTGGTCCGGGCGAATCATGCCTTTTTCCGGGTGACTCCAGCGCAACAGCGCTTCCATCCCCAGCAACCTTCCGCTGCGCAGGCACAGCTTGGGTTGGTAGAACACTTCCAGCTCGTTTTGGGTCAAGGCGCGTCGCAGGTTGTTCTCGACGAACAGCTTATAGCTGGCCTCGGCGTTGAGGGCTTCTGTGAACACTTGCACCTGATGTTTGCCGTTGGCCTTGGCCTTGTGCAGAGCCAAGCCGGCGTTCTTCATCAGGGTTTGCGGATCGCGGCCGTGCAGTGGCGCGCAGGCGAGGCCCACGGAGCCGGTGACGCTGATCAACTGGTTGTCGACGAACATCGGTTTATCCAGGGTCTTGAGTACCTGAATGGCGATCTGCTGGCCGGCGTCGAGGTCGGTGTCATCCAACAGAACGGCAAACTCGTTACTGGCAAATCGCGCCAGACTGCTGCTGGGGCTCAGGCTGTTCCGCAGGCGCCGGGCAAGGCTGATCAGCAGTTTGTCGCCAGTCTGATGGCCAAGGCTGTCGTTGATGCGTTTGAAGTTGTCGATGTCCACCAGCAACAGGCTGATGGGCGTGTCGCTGTCACGGGCAAAGCGCTCATCAAGGTTGCGAATGAACGCCGGCCGGTTGCCCAGGCTGGTGAGGTTGTCGGTGTAGGCCAGGCGTTCGATGCGCTGTTGTGCGAGCTTGGTCTGGGTGATGTCTTCGTAAATGCCGATGTAATGAGTCAACTCACGATTGTCGCCATACACCTTGGAGATCGAAAGCTGACCCCAATAGGGTTCCAGATTTTTGCGACGGCTCTTGAACTCGCCTTGCCAGCTGTTGCTTTTGGCGAGGCTGGAGTTGGCGTCGAGCAGCAATTCGTTGAGGTTTTCCAGCGCTGTCAGATCTGACAGCCGGTGGCCGTGGACCTCTTCGGTGGTGTATTGGGTGATCGCGGTGAAGCTCGGGTTGACGTATTCAACCACCCCGTCGCAATTGACCAGCAAGAAGGCGTTGGCGCTTTGTTCCACGGCGCGCTGGAACAAATGCAAGGCGCTGGTGGCGGTGCGTCGGTTGTGGTTGTTGAGAACCTGCGCGAATTGATCGGCCAACTCGCCGGCAAAGGTTATTTCATCGGCCTGCCAGGCGCGCGGGGTGCCAGTCTGTTCCAGGCACAGCACACCGACGACATTGCCATCGACACGGATACTGGCATCGAGCATCGCATTGATGTCCCGAGGCTTCAGGCTTTCGGCCATCTCGCGGGTGCGCGGGTCTAGTGATACGTCATTGGCATCAATGGCGCGGCCGGTGTGCAGGGCACCGAGGTAGCTCGGGAACAGGCTGGCGTCGATGGGTTGTGGCAGCAGGCAGTCGCCAGTGTCGCGATTGAACGCGGCAATCGGCTCCAGGCGCTGGTCGTTGAGGTTCCAGATGCTGGCGCAGGCGATGTCGTAGATTTCACAGGCGCTTTGAGTGATCAGCTGGGCCGCTTCCTGCACTGAGTTTTGGCTGCTGTAGCGATGACGGGCCAGGCGCAGGATCAGGCTTTGCTGAGCGCGAACACGCTCCAGATGCAGCAGTTGCTCATGCTGGGCACGCTGGTTGAGCTCAAGGGCAATTTGCAGGCGGTTGTTCTGGTTTTCCAGATCCGGGTCTGATGCAGGGCCGCTGTCACCGAGCAGGCCTTGGACCACGATGATGTAGCCGCGTAGCAGGTGGCGGTTATGCTGCTTAAAGCCCTCACCCATCTCCAGCAGGCTGATCGGGCCAACGGCAGTGTGCAGCGTATAGCGGATCAGATAGAACGGGCTGTTGGCCAATTGCAGCTGGATGTCGTCATGCATCTGATAGCGCGCTTCGGGCTCCATCAGGCTGGCATAAGGCGAGCCAACGAGGGAGCAAAGGTCTACCGCGGGCAGGCCAAACTGCTTTTCGCAATTGGGATCGAGGTACAGCAGCGCCCAGCTAGCGTCATTCAGCCGTTCGAAACGCAACATACCGAGCCGCGAGGGCACCGGTAATTGCGTGACTACCTCGACCGCGGTTCGACCGACGGCATCGGGTTGGCTTTTCATTAACAAACTCGCTTCCAGAATGCTGATCGCGCCCGGGCTTGCGCCCTCTTTTTTGTCGCGTGCGCCAAGGTTGCATCATGCAGCTCAGGCTGACAAGGGAGGGCAGTGGCTTAGTGCTATAAATCGTACCGATTGGCGTATTGATCTGCAGTATTTCCCGGGACTTTCGGGGTGTGCCTGGCTTGGGGCTTCGCATGCAAGCCCTTACCCACAAGCTCTGCGCTGGATTGTGGGTACCGGCTGGCCTGCAAAGAGGATAGACGCGGTCTGTTAGTCCAATGTAATGACGACAGGCTGTTTTTCCAGGGTTTGGCCATTTTTGCCAAAGAATTGCACCTGAACTTCTTTTTCATTCGCGCTCACATAGGCAAAGTTGTCTTCGCTGTGAACGTTGCTGATGAGTTGGCTGTTGTAAGCACCGTCGTTCACGATGCTCACCAGCCCATTCAGTATGAAGTCCGATTCATAGGAGTAAGCATACGTCGCCAACAGCGGGATTTTGTACAGCGGCGAAGACACGATGGTGTGCACGCTAAAGTCGGGGTCGGCCGAATGGGTCAGTTTACTGATCAGCGAACAATGAACGTCGCCGGAAACGAATACGACGTTCTGGATTTTATTGAAGCGAATGTAGTCGAGGATCTGGTTGCGTTGTTCCGGGAACGACTTCCAGCTGTCGCCATGGTCTGACTGGAGGTCCGGGTAAAACATGACCGGCGTAACCACGAACTTGACTCGCGCCTCACTGGTTTTCAACCTGTCGAGCAGGGCGGCCATTTGCACCGTGCCAATCATTTCGGGTGGTATGGTGTGCAATTTGCGCTCGGTTCGGACGTCCATGACAAACCAGTCTGATACGCCGTTGGTGACGGTGTACCAAAACTTCTTCGGGATGACCGCGCCGGAAATGTCTCCGCTCTCCCTGGCGTCGTACAGGGGGCTGTGGCTGCACTGGTAGATGCTGTACGCCTTGATGGCTGCAGGGTAGAGCGTTTCTATGTCCTGAGGGGTGGCCTTGGCGGGCCAGTTGTCCTCGATCTCATGGTCGTCGAGGATCATGTAGGTGGGTACGTTGTTCATCATTTTGCCGATACCTTCCTGGCTGAACGCGACCCGGTAGCGGCTGAGGAAATCTTCCAGCGCCGCTGCCGGGTTGATCAGGTTGAGGTCGTCGGCATAGATCTGATCACCCACCATGAACACGGCATCAATGGGCATTTTCTTTCGGGTGACTTTGTCGAACATCACTTTGAACATTTGGTCGCCCAGATCCGGCCATAGGCCCATTCCATCACTGCCCCTCAAAGTATGGATATAACGGCAGGAGCCGACGATGAAGTTGCGCTCGGCTTTTGGATTGCGGGTGGCCGTTTTGAAGACATAGGTGCTGCTGGGCCACTTCAGTTTGCCGCTGCTTTGCAGGGCGACATTGTCCAGGGTTGTTTCAGCGCTGAACCAGCCTGCTTGATAGTCATAGACCGTGTTGTCATCGAGGCCATCGAGGATCATGACCGCCGTCATGTCGTTGTAAGGCATCAGTTGGTTGAACACAGGTTCAGACCAGTCAGGATTGTGACTGACTCGGTAACGTGCAACGCTGAAATGAGGGGTTTGCGACTCGCTTTTTTTGCTGCGAAGAAATATCCGGCATTGTTGCGAGGTGGTGTGGCCAACGATAGGGCCGACAGTGGGCTTGAGTATTTCCATGATTGAATCCGTTCAAATCAAATTGGGTGTGTAGTGCCTCATTGATTTTAGGGTGGACAGGAAAAAAATCGCTTCATGAAGGGCTACAGCGTTTGCGGCTGCTGACGATGCGTGCTGTAGGAAAAGCGGTTCGGCGGACAAAAAAAAGCCCCGCCAAGCTGGCGGGGTTGAGGTACGAGCGTGGCAGCTCGGAAAACAGTGCTCGGCAGGCCCGGGGAAACGGGCCTGCCGGCTTTTTTACAGGAGCATCGTGCGGATATCCCCAAGCAGCTCGCTTAAGCGCTTGGTGAAGCGCGCAGCCGCAGCGCCGTTGATCACGCGGTGATCATAGGACAGCGAGAGTGGCAGCATCAGTTTCGGCTGGAAGGCTTTACCGTCCCAGACTGGCTGGATAGTGGCCTTGGACACGCCAAGGATCGCCACTTCCGGTGCGTTGACGATCGGCGTGAAGCCGGTGCCGCCAATGTGGCCGAGGCTGGAGATCGTGAAGCAGGCGCCTTGCATGTCATCGGCGGAGAGCTTTTTGGCGCGCGCTTTTTCTGCCAGAGCGGCAGCTTCAGCGGCCAGTTGCAGGAGGCTCTTCTGATCGACGTTCTTGATGACCGGGACCAGCAGACCTTCCGGTGTGTCCACGGCGAAGCCGATGTTCACGTACTTCTTGCGGATGATCGCTTTGCCGCTTGGCGCCAACGAGCTGTTGAAGTCCGGCAGTTCCTTGAGCAAATGCGCAGCGGCCTTGAGCAGCAGTGGCAGGACGGTCAGCTTGACGCCAGCCTTCTCTGCGACGGCTTTCTGAGCGATGCGGAAAGCTTCCAGTTCGGTGATGTCGGCCTGGTCGAACTGAGTCACGTGCGGAATGTTCAGCCAGCTGCGGTGCAGGCTTGACGCGCCGAGTTGCATCAGGCGAGTCATCGGCACTTCTTCGGTTTCGCCATAACGGCTGAAATCGACTTCCGGGATCGGCGGGATACCCGCGCCCCCGGTAGCGCCGCCGGCCGGTGCTTCCTTGGCCTTCTGCATCATGGCTTTGACGTAAACCTGCACGTCTTCTTTGAGCACGCGACCGTGTGGGCCGGTTGAGCCAACCGCACTCAGTTCTACCCCGAATTCACGGGCCAGTTGGCGAACTGCCGGGCCTGCGTGAACCTTGGCGCCGTCTTTCGCGGGTGCCACGGCGGCTGGAGCAGCGGCTTCGGCTTTTGGTGCCGACGCTGCTGCCGGTACGGCCGCTTCGGTTGGAGCTGGTGCAGCCGCCTGAGCCTGAGCCGGTGCTGCGGCTGGAGCTGCAGCGCCCGCCACTTTCAATTTCAGGATCAGGTCGCCGGTGCCGACTTCCTGGTCCAGCTTGACGCTGATGCTTTCGACCACGCCAGCAGCGGGCGAAGGAATTTCCATGCTGGCTTTGTCGGATTCGAGCGTGATCAGCGATTGATCAGCGACGATGGTGTCCCCGACCTTGACCATCAATTCGATGATCTTGGCTTTGCCCGACGAACCGATGTCCGGAACATGGATGTCCTGGACCGTTTCGCTGGCCGCGGCCGCGGGTGCAGCAACCGGTGCCTGGGCGGCGGCAGGCGCCGCTTTTTCTGGCGTGGCAGCGGCTGGTGCGGTCGCAGCGGGAGCCGCTTGTGCAGGAGCAGCCGCGTCGCCTTCGACTTCCAGTTCGAACAACTCGTCGCCTTCGACTTCCAGTTCGAACAACTCGTCGCCTTCTTTCAGGCGGTCGCCGAGCTTCACTTTCATGCTTTTGATGACACCGGCTTTAGGCGCAGGGATTTCCATGCTTGCCTTGTCCGACTCCAGCGTCAGGATGCTCTGATCGGCTTCGATACGATCGCCGACCTTGACCATCAACTCAATGACTTCACCTTCACCGTTGCCGATGTCGGGTACTCGAATTAGCTCACTCACAATCTCTCTCCTTCGGAGAACCTGTTCACTCTCGACTGCACTGGTTTCAGTTGAGACGAAAACAGCGTTGGGTGCTCATTTACCGATGTAAATTCCGCACCCTCTGCTGCTTCGCGCACCTCATCAGCGCTGTGTGCGATCTGAAAACAGACTCTTAACAGTCCAGTGGGTTGCGTTTCTCAGGGTCGATGCCGAACTTGACGATGGCTTCAGCCACCACCTTGGGTTCGATATCGCCGCGATCAGCCAAGGCTTCCAGAGCTGCCAGGACCACGAAGTTACGATCGACTTCAAAGAAGTGACGCAGCTTCTTGCGGCTGTCACTGCGGCCGAAACCATCAGTGCCCAGGACTTTGTATTCCTTGGTCGGTACCCACTGACGAATCTGGTCAGCGAACAGTTTCATGTAGTCGGTCGAAGCGATCACCGGACCTTTACGGCCACTGAGGCATTCTTCCACGTAGCTCAATGCAGGCTTCTGACCCGGGTGCAGGCGGTTGCTGCGCTCTACGGCCAGGCCATCGCGACGCAGTTCGTTGAAGCTGGTAACGCTCCAGACATCCGCGCCGACGTTGAACTGCTCGCGCAGGATCTTCGCCGCTTCACGCACTTCACGCAGGATAGTGCCCGACCCCATAAGCTGGACGTGGTGCGCCGCTTCCTTGGTGTCTTCTTCGAGCAGGTACATACCCTTGATGATGCCTTCCTCGACGCCAGCCGGCATGGCCGGTTGCACGTAGGATTCGTTCATCACGGTGAGGTAGTAGAAAACGTCCTGCTGCTCTTCGAACATCAGGCGCATGCCTTCGCGGATGATCACCGCCAACTCATAGCCGTAGGTCGGGTCGAACGTGCGGCAGTTCGGAATGGTCGAGGCCAGGATGTGGCTGTGACCGTCTTCGTGCTGCAAACCTTCGCCGTTGAGCGTGGTCCGACCGGCCGTGCCGCCGACCAGGAAACCCCGGGTGCGGCTGTCGCCAGCGGCCCAGGCCAGGTCGCCGATACGTTGGAACCCGAACATCGAATAGAAGATGTAGAACGGGATCATCGGTTGGTTGTGAGTGCTGTAGGACGTACCGGCAGCGATGAAGGAGGACATGGCGCCTGCTTCGTTGATACCTTCCTCGAGGATCTGACCTTTCTTGTCCTCGCGGTAGAACATCACTTGTTCTTTATCGACTGGCTCGTAGAGCTGGCCGACGGCCGAGTAGATGCCCAACTGGCGGAACATGCCTTCCATACCGAAGGTACGGGCTTCGTCGGGAATGATCGGCACGATGCGCTGGCCGATCTCTTTGTCCTTGATCAGTTGCGACAGAATCCGCACGAAGGCCATGGTGGTGGAGATTTCGCGATCGCCGGAACCGTCGAGGATAGCCTTGAGGGTTTCCAGTGGCGGAGTCGGCAGATTGAAGCTCTTGGCGCGACGCTGTGGCACGAAACCGCCCAGTGCGGCACGGCGCTCGCTCAAGTAGCGGGCTTCGGCGCTGCCTTCTTCGGGCTTGAAGAACGGCAGGGTTTCCAGTTGGTCATCTTTGATTGGAATGTCGAAGCGGTCACGGAAGCTTTTCAGGCTGTCGACGTCGACTTTCTTGGTGTTGTGCGCGGTGTTCTTCGCTTCACCCGCACCGGTGCCGTAACCCTTGATGGTCTTGGCCAGAACCACGGTCGGTTGACCCTTGTGGTTAACGGCTTCGTGGTACGCCGCGTAGACCTTGTACGGGTCGTGGCCGCCACGGTTGAGTTTCCAGATTTCATCGTCGGACAGATCAGCAACCATCGCCTTGAGTTCGGGCGAGTTGAAGAAGTGTTCACGCACGAACGCGCCGTCTTTGGCTTTGTAGTTCTGATACTCGCCGTCGACCACTTCGTCCATCCGGCGTTGCAGGATGCCGTCGACGTCTTTGGCCAGCAGTGGGTCCCAGAAACGGCCCCAGACCACTTTGGTCACGTTCCATTGAGCGCCACGGAACACACCTTCGAGTTCCTGGATGATCTTGCCGTTACCGCGAACCGGGCCGTCGAGACGTTGCAGGTTGCAGTTAACGACGAAGATCAGGTTGTCGAGGTTTTCACGACCGGCCAGGGAGATTGCACCCAGGGATTCCGGCTCGTCGGTCTCGCCATCGCCCAGGAAGCACCAGACTTTCTGCTTGCCTTCAGGGATGTAGCCACGGTGTTCCAGGTACTTCATGAAGCGTGCCTGGTAGATCGCCTGGATCGGGCCAAGGCCCATGGATACAGTCGGGAACTGCCAGAAATCTTTCATCAGCCACGGGTGTGGATAAGACGACAGGCCTTTGCCGTCGACTTCCTGACGGAAGTTGTTCATTTGGTCTTCGGTGATCCGGCCTTCCATGAACGCCCGTGCGTAAACGCCCGGCGAAGCGTGACCCTGGAAGTAGATCAGGTCGCCGCCATGTTCGTCGGTCGGGGCCTGGAAGAAGTAGTTGAAACCAATGTCATACAGCGTCGCGCTGGAGGCGAAGCTGGAGATGTGACCGCCCAGGTCAGGGTCATGCAGGTTGGTTTTGACAACCATTGCCAACGCGTTCCAACGCACCAGCGAGCGAATGCGGCGTTCCATGAACAGGTCGCCAGGCATGCGTGCTTCGTGGGTAACGGGGATCGTGTTGCGGTAGGGCGTGGTGATGGCGTAAGGCAGCTGTGAGCCACTTCTGGTGGCCAGCTCGCCCATACGGGTCATCAAATAGTGAGCACGGTCTTCGCCTTCTTTGTCGAGAACCGATTCCAGGGCGTCCAGCCATTCCTGGGTTTCGACGGGATCGAGGTCTTGCATGGCTTGCTCCAGGGCGGAAAGGCTTCCAGAATCGGTTGCCTGAGTTTGCGACTGGCCTTGTGGGCAGACGACATAAATTCTTGGATTACCGGGGGTTGTACCGGCGTTGTGTAGTTTTACTACAAATCGTCGGCCATTTCAGCCTTTCGAGTAGGTGCCTCAGTAGTAAAACTACAGAAGAGCGACTTATGGGCTCCTGTTGTGTTGTGAGATAAATCGTTAATGTAGGTGTAACGTGAACTCGGACGGGGAAAGACTTGATGTTGGCTGCCAAGAAATATGATTTTTCAGCTATTTATAACCTTTGTTCGACGATCCGCCTCACTACGTATTTCTTGTTGTCACGACAACCGGCCCTCCGTACGCCGATAAAGGATAGACCATGAGCCTCCCTTTGCTGGCCGATCTGCCAGCCATCCTGCAGCCGTTTGTCACGCGTGCGCATCAGTCGTGGGGCACCGCCGTGGCCTCCCTTTCCGACGATATCCTTGTCACGCTTGATACGTGGCCCGATGCGCGCCGCGCCGCTTTCGAACGCGTGTGCGCGGCCAGTGACTTTGTCGCCGATCAGGTGTGTCGCGACCCGCAAATGCTCCTCGACCTTGCCGCGTCCGGCCAGTTGGAGCGCAGTTTTGCCGTGGGCGAGATGCGCGAGCAGCTTGACGCCGCTGTGCAACTCGCCAGCACCGAGGATGAGTTGGGCCGCCATCTGCGCCGCCAGCGCACCCGACATCAGGTGCGCATCGTCTGGCGTGATCTGACCCGTCAGGCCGATCTGGTTGAAACCTGCCGCGACCTGTCGGACATGGCCGACGCCTGCATCGATCTGGCCTATCAATGGCTGTATCAGCGCCATTGTCAGCAGTTCGGTGTGCCGACCGGGCGTCGCAGCGGTGAGCCGCAGCAGATGGTCATCCTTGGGATGGGCAAGCTGGGGGCGGTCGAACTCAACTTGTCGTCGGACATCGATCTGATCTTCGGTTACCCCGAAGGTGGCGAAACCCAAGGGGTCAAGCGCCCTCTGGACAATCAGGAATTCTTCATTCGCCTGGGGCAACGGCTGATCAAGGCGCTGGACCCGATCACCGTCGATGGTTTCGTGTTCCGCGTGGATATGCGCTTGCGGCCTTATGGCTCGTCTGGTGCGCTGGTGCTCAGTTTTAACGCGCTGGAGCAGTATTACCAGGATCAGGGTCGTGACTGGGAACGCTACGCGATGATCAAGGCGCGGGTGGTGGGCGGCGATCAAGTCGCTGGCGCGCAGTTGCTCGACATGCTGCGGCCGTTCGTCTACCGGCGTTATCTGGACTTCTCTGCTATTGAAGCGCTGCGCACCATGAAGCAGCTGATTCAGCAGGAAGTCCGGCGCAAAGGCATGGCCGAGAACATAAAGCTTGGCGCAGGCGGAATTCGCGAAGTGGAGTTCATCGCCCAGGCGTTCCAGTTGATTCACGGCGGTCGAGACCTGAGCCTGCAACAACGCCCACTGCTTAAAGTGCTGAACACCCTGGAAGGTCAGGGGTATCTGCCGCCTGCGGTGATTAGTGAGCTGCGCGATGCCTATGAGTTTTTGCGATACACCGAGCACGCGATCCAGGCCATCGCCGATCGCCAGACCCAGATGCTCCCGGACAGCCCGGAAGATCAGGCGCGCATCGCCTTCATGCTGGGCTTTGCCGACTGGACGAGTTTCCACGAACGGTTGATGCACTGGCGTGGTCGCGTGGATTGGCATTTCCGCCAAGTGATCGCTGATCCCGATGAAGAGCAGGGTGAAGAAAGCCAAATGGTGGTCGGCGGTGAATGGTTGCCGCTGTGGGAAGAATCCCAGGACGAAGACGCCGCCTGCCGCCAGTTGCAGGAAGGAGGATTTACCGATGCCGCCAAGGCGCTGAGACAATTGTCAGGCCTGCGCGGCAGTCCGCAACTACGCTCCATGCAGCGCCTGAGTCGCGAACGTCTGGACGCCTTTATTCCACGGCTGATGGCGCAGACGGTGGAGCATGAAAATCCCGACTTGGTATTGGAACGCGTGTTACCACTGGTCGAAGCGGTCGCTCGACGCTCCGCCTATCTGGTGCTCCTCACGGAAAACCCCAATGCCCTGCGTCGTTTACTGACGCTGTGTGCGGCCAGCCCGTGGATCGCCGAGCAAATCGCACGCTTCCCGCTGTTGCTCGATGAATTGCTCAACGAAGGCCGTCTGTTCAGCCCGCCGTTGGCCCCGGAACTGGCAGCGGAGCTGCGCGAGCGGTTGACCCGGATTCCCGAAGATGACCTCGAACAACAGATGGAGGCCCTGCGACACTTCAAGCTGGCCCACCGGCTGCGTGTGGCGGCCTCGGAAATAACCGGCAGCTTGCCCCTGATGAAAGTCAGCGATTACCTGACCTGGCTGGCTGAAGCGATTCTGGAGCAGGTGTTGGCCTTGGCCTGGCGCCACACGGTCGCCAGGCACGGCACGCCGTCGCGCCCGGATGGCACCCTGTGCGATCCCGGTTTCATCATTGTCGGGTACGGCAAAGTCGGGGGGATCGAGCTCGGTCACGGTTCGGACCTGGACTTGGTGTTCATTCATGACGGCGATCCGCAGGCTGAAACCGACGGTGCCAAGCCTATAGATGGCGCGCAGTTTTTCACCCGACTGGGCCAGCGGATCATCCATTTGCTGACCACCCAGACCAACTCCGGTCAGTTGTACGAGGTCGATATGCGCCTGCGTCCGTCTGGCGCGTCGGGGCTGCTGGTCAGTTCATTGGGCGCCTTCAGCCGCTATCAGGAAAACGAAGCCTGGACCTGGGAGCATCAGGCGCTGGTGCGTGCGCGGGTGTTGGTGGGCAGCCAAGAGGTAGGTGCCGCTTTCGAAAAAGTACGGGCCTCGGTGCTGGGTCGCAAGCGTGATTTGCCTGCGCTGCGACTGGAAGTGAGCGAGATGCGCGCCAAGATGCGGGACAATCTGGGCAGCAAGTCGACGGCCGCCGGAACGGCCGCGAATGCCTTCGAAGCCACGGCGCCGTTCGATCTCAAGCAGGACGCCGGTGGTATCGTCGATATCGAATTTATGGTGCAATACGCCGCCTTGGCGTGGTCCTGGGAGCATCCGGCACTGCTGCGTTATACCGATAACATCCGTATTCTGGAAGGTCTGGAACAGGCCGGGTTGGTTCCCGACACAGATGCCCACCTGTTACGCGAGGCTTATAAGGCCTATCGTGCAGCGGCTCACCGGCAGGCTTTGCAGAAAGAGGCCGGGGTGATCGGCGGCGATCAATTTCACGCCCAACGGCGCGAAGTGCTACGGATCTGGTCTGAGTTAGGTTTGAGTTAAGGGTGTGAATCAATGGCATCCGGCGAGCGCTCGCGGCCTTAACCGTCGTGTTGCGCAGGATTTATAACGCTATGACAGGGAGGCGTCAGGTTGTGTGGCAAGGTCGCGCAATTTGATAAGCCTCCCTGCTCGTTTCTGGTGGTTTTTGGATTAAGCATGAGAATTCTAATCGTTGGGCCAAGCTGGGTCGGTGACATGGTGATGGCGCAAACGCTGTTCCAGTGCCTGAAACAGCGTCATCCCGAGTGCGAAATCGATGTGTTGGCCCCTGAGTGGAGCCGGCCGATTCTTGAGCGCATGCCCGAAGTGCGCAAGGCCTTGAGCTTTCCGCTCGGCCACGGCGCGCTCGAACTGGCAACCCGCCGCAGGATAGGCAAGTCGCTGGCTGGCCAGTATGACCAGGCGATTCTGTTACCCAACTCGCTGAAGTCGGCGCTGGTGCCGTTTTTTGCGGGCATTCCGAAACGCACCGGCTGGCGTGGCGAGTTCCGTTACGGCCTGCTCAACGATGTGCGCACCTTGGACAAGCAGCGTTACCCGCTGATGATCGAACGTTTCATGGCATTGGCCTATGACGCGGGCGTCGAGCTGCCTCAGCCGTATCCACGGCCGAGCCTGCGAATCGATGCCGCCACTCGCGATGCCGCGCTGAGCAAGTTCGGTTTGACCCTTGATCGCCCGGTGCTGGCGCTGTGTCCTGGCGCCGAGTTCGGCGAGTCCAAGCGCTGGCCCGCTGAACATTACGCCAAGGTCGCTGAAACCCGAATTCGCCAAGGCTGGCAGGTCTGGTTGTTTGGTTCGAAAAATGATCATGCGGTGGGCGAGAGCATTCGTGATCGATTGATCCCCGGCTTGCGCGAAGAGGCCGTCAACCTCAGCGGCGACACGTCGCTGGCCGAAGCGATTGACCTGATGTCCTGCGCTGACGCAGTGGTGTCCAATGACTCGGGCTTGATGCACGTCGCCGCGGCGCTCAATCGCCCGCTGGTGGCGGTGTACGGCTCGACATCTCCGGGCTTCACCCCACCGTTGGCCGACAAGGTCGAAATCGTCCGGTTGGGCATCGAATGCAGCCCGTGTTTCGACCGTACCTGTCGCTTTGGTCATTACAACTGCATGCGTCAGCTGGAGCCAACACCTGTGGTCGAGGCGCTGGAGCGTCTGGGCGGCACACCGGTCGAGGTTATCTGAGTTGCGGGTACTGTTGATCAAAACTTCTTCGCTGGGGGATGTGATTCACACGCTGCCAGCGTTGACCGATGCTGCGCGGGCGTTGCCTGGTATTCAATTCGACTGGGTGGTCGAAGAAGGCTTCGCCGAGATCCCGACCTGGCATCCGGCGGTGGCCGGGGTGATCCCGGTGGCCATCCGGCGCTGGCGCAAGAACCTCTGGCAAACCCTCAAGAGTGGCGAGTGGCGGCGCTTTAAGCAGCGCTTGAGCGAGACTGACTACGACTTGGTCATTGATGCTCAAGGGCTGCTGAAAAGTGCGTTGCTGACGCGTTACGTCAACGCGCCGGTGGTGGGCCTTGATCGGCAATCGGCGCGTGAGCCGTTGGCCAGTCGTTTTTATGACCGACCGTATCCAGTGGCGCGCGGGCAACATGCGGTGGAGCGCTTACGCCAGTTGTTCGCTCAAGCGCTGGGCTATCAAGTGCCTGACGGTCTGGGCGATTACGGTCTGGATCGCACGCGTCTGCTGGACGCGCCCGACAGTGAGCCTTTTGTCCTGTTTCTGCACGGCACCACGTGGACGACCAAACACTGGCCGGAGCTCTATTGGCGGCAATTGGCTGAGTTGATGGGCGCACGCGGTCTTCAGGTGCGCCTGCCGTGGGGTAACCCGGCTGAGCTGGCACGTGCCGAGCGCATTGCCGACGGCCTGGATAATGCGGTGGTGCTGCCCAAGCTGAATTTGGCGGGTGTTGCCAAAGTATTGGCTGGCGCTCAAGCGTGTGTCGCGGTGGACACCGGTCTCGGTCATTTGGCTGCCGCGCTGGACGTGCCAACTCTGTCGCTGTTCGGCCCGACCAACCCTGGCCTGACGGGTGCATATGGTAAGTCGCAAGTGCACATTGCCAGCGACTTTCCATGTGCCCCGTGCCTGCAAAAGAAATGCACCTATCGCCCGACCGCTGAAGATCAGCGTCGGTTCGATCTAAAACGCGAGTGGCCATTGTGCTTCACTCGCTTGAATCCCGAGCGAGTAGCGAGCCAATTGGGCGCGCTGTTGCTGGCAAAGGAACCAAGCTGATGCAACTGGCTTTTGTGCTTTATAAATATTTCCCGTTCGGCGGCCTGCAACGCGACTTCATGCGTATTGCCCTGGAATGCCAGCAGCGCGGGCATCAAATCCGCGTCTACACCTTGATTTGGGAAGGCGA
Organism: Pseudomonas sp. 5C2; assembly: GCF_034314155.1. Classification (NCBI taxonomy): domain Bacteria; kingdom Pseudomonadati; phylum Pseudomonadota; class Gammaproteobacteria; order Pseudomonadales; family Pseudomonadaceae; genus Pseudomonas; species Pseudomonas sp. 5C2. The sequence goes on from NZ_JAVIWH010000003.1 coordinate 1,606,138, forward strand.
CGTGCCGCCCGGCTTTGAAGTGCTGGTGGCGCCGGTCAAGGCAATGTTCAACCATCGCCGTAACGAAAAGCTCAGCGCGTGGATGGAAGCGGATCTGGCCAAGCGTCCGGTGGACCGTCTGATCGGCTTCAATAAAATGCCCGGTCTGGACGTGTACTACGCTGCTGATGGGTGCTTTGAAGACAAGGCGCAAAACCTGCGTAACGCGTTATACCGTCGCTGGGGACGCTATCGTCACTTCGCCGAGTATGAGCGAGCGGTGTTCGCCAAAGATGCGAAAACCGAAGTGTTGATGATTTCCGAAGTGCAGCAACCGTTGTTTATCAAGCACTACGACACGCCGCTGGAACGCTTCCACCTGTTACCGCCGGGCATTGCCCTGGATCGCCGTGCACCGGCCGATGCGCCGCAGATTCGCGCCGAGTTCCGGCGCGAGTTTGGCCTCGCGGACGACGACTTGCTGGTGGTGCAGATTGGCTCCGGGTTCAAGACCAAAGGTGTTGATCGCAGTCTGAAAGCGCTGGCCGGCTTGCCGTCAGCGCTGAAGAAGCGCACCCGGTTGTTTGTGATTGGCCAGGACGACCCCAAGGTATTCCAGCTGCAAAGCGCCACGCTGGGGCTGGGCGAACATGTGCAGTTCCTCAAGGGGCGTAGCGATATTCCGCGTTTTCTGCTGGGTGCTGACTTGTTGATTCACCCTGCCTACAACGAAAACACCGGCACGGTTCTGCTTGAAGCGCTGGTGGCTGGCTTACCGGTGCTGGTCAGTGCAGTGTGCGGTTATGCGCATTACATCGCCGAAGCCGATTGCGGCCGGGTGCTGGACGAGCCTTTCGAGCAGGCGCAACTCAACGACTACCTGGCAACCATGCTCAAGGATGACGCTGCACGCACGGCCTGGAGCCGTCATGGCCTGGCCTTCGCCGATACGGCGGACCTCTATAGCATGCCGCAGCATGCGGCCGATGTGATTCTGGCGGAGCACCACGGATGAAATTGATCCTTGCTGAGCCGTTCAAAAGCCTCTGGGATGGGCGCGATGCGTTCGCCGAAGTCGAGCGTTTGGACGGTCAGGTTTATCGCGAACTCGAAGGTCGGCGCACGTTGCGCACTGAGGTCGAGGGGCGCGGGTATTTCGTCAAGATTCACCGGGGTATCGGCTGGGGCGAAGTGGTCAAAAACCTGATGACCGCCAAATTGCCAGTACTGGGCGCCGGTCAGGAGTGGAAGGCGATCAATCGCCTGCATGAAATCGGTGTGCCCACCATGACCGCCGTTGCCTATGGCGAGCGCGGCAGCAATCCGGCCGCGCAGCACTCATTCATCGTCACCGAAGAATTGGCGCCGACCGTCAGCCTGGAAGATTTCAGCATCCATTGGCGTCAGCAACCGCCGCAGCCAAGGCTCAAGCGCGCATTGATCGCCGAGGTCGCGCGCATGACCGGCATGATGCACCGCGCCGGGGTCAATCATCGTGACTGCTACATCTGTCACTTTCTGTTGCATACCGACAAGCCGGTGACGGCCGATGACTTCAAACTGTCGTTGATCGACCTGCACCGCGCTCAGACACGCAAGACGATCAGCATGCGATGGCGTAACAAGGACTTGGCCGCGCTGTATTTTTCGGCGCTGGATATTGGCCTGACCCGGCGTGACAAATTGCGCTTCCTGCGCGGCTACTTCCAGCAGCCGTTGAGGCAGATCCTGGCAGAGGAAGCCGCGTTGCTCCGTTGGCTGGAAAGCAAGGCCAACAAGCTGTACGCACGCAAAGTACGCTACGGGGATGCGCTCTGATGGGGGGGCTGTAAGTTGAGCCGGCTGGACAAAAAAGCATCTGCTATATACTCGGTTTTTTCGAGGCGCGCGGATGAGTGACTTCATTGCGGCAACTGATCGGGGGTTGCTTGATCGCCATGGCCTGGCTGATTTCGATGCCTTGTGGGACATGCCACGAGACATCGTCGGCGAGCCTGGCACCCTGGGCTCCGGCTGGAGCCGCGTGGATAGCCTGGAGCTGGAAGCGTCCGGCTTTTACCTGAAGCGCCAGAGCAACTACCTGGTCCGAAGCGCGTATCGACCGTTAGGCGAGCCCTCGTTTGCTCGTGAATTTCGCATGATCAACCGCTACCAGTCATTGGGCATTCCCTCGTTGTATGCGGTGTTCTACGGCGAGCGCAAAGTAAAAGGCGAGCGTCGGGCGATTCTGATGACGCGGGCGCTGGACGGTTGGGTCGATCTGGACGCTCTGTTGCAGCAGTGGTCGACGCTCAATCCCCACCAGCATCTGGCGATCCTTCGGTCCTGTGGGCAGTTGGCGCGCACACTGCATTCTGCCGGGCAGGTTCACGGCTGCTTCTGCCCCAGGCATGTCTTCCTGCGTTCGCGATCTGATGCGTATCAGGCGCAGTTAATAGGTCTGGAGAAAACGCGGCCCGCACTGTTCGGTTGGCGTGACCGTATCAGAGACCTTGAGTCGTTGCTGCGCCAAGCGCCGATTTGGAATGAAACCGAGGTGCGTGACTTTTTGGCAACGTACCTGCAAGCGCCAGCCACCAGTACGGTGGTCAATACGTGGTGGCGACGACTGGTCAAACGCCGCAGTCATAAAGAGGTTCTCTGATGCGTTTGTCTGAACTCAAATCCGCTGGGCGTACGCCTGCGCTGCCGATAAACCTGGCACTGTCTGATGCTGCAGGCCCGGCCGAGTTGCAACTGTTGACCTTGCTGCGGGTGTTGCCGGGGCAACGCTATGTCGGCGCCGGTATCTGGCGTGGACGTGTGGTATTGGCAAAGTTGTTGGTCGGACCCAAAGCCGCGCGACATTTTCAGCGCGAGCTGGCGGGCGCTCGACTGCTTGCCGAGCAAGGCATGACCACACCCTTGCTGCTGGCCGATGGCTTGCAAAATGGCGAGGGTGGTTGGTTATTGTTCGAGTATCTGGAGCACGCACATAGCCTCGGTGAAGCCTGGGCTGAAGTTGAAAGCTTACCAGTCTTGGCTCAAGAGCAGCACGCGGTGCTGGGTGATGCGCTTTCAGCCATCGCCCGCCTGCACAGCAAAGGGCTTTGGCAGGAAGACCTGCACCTGGACAACCTACTGCGTCACAACGGTCAGTTGTATTTGATTGACGGTGCCGGGATTTGCGCAGAACAGGCTGGCAAGCCGTTGTCGCGAACACGGGTTCTGGAAAATCTCGGGGTATTTTTCGCCCAGTTGCCCAAGACCCTCGAGCCATTTACTGAAGAATTGCTGGTGCATTACCTGTTGAGCAACGGCGAACATGGTTTGCCAATGGAGGCGCTGCAAAAACAGATCGATAAGGTTCGCGTTTGGCGCCTGAAGGACTTCCTCAGCAAGGTCGGCCGCGATTGCAGTCTGTTCAGCGTCAAAGACAGCGCCTTTGGCCTGCGCGCAATTCGGCGCGAAGAAGAGGTCGCGATGACGCCGGTACTGGCCCAGGCCGACCAGTTGCTTGATCACGGTCATCTTTACAAGACTGGTGGAGCGGCCAGCGTCGGGCGTGTGGATGTGGCGGGTCGATCACTGGTGATCAAACGCTACAACATCAAGAGTTTTGCTCATTGGCTCAAGCGTTTCTGGCGTCCGAGTCGCGCTTGGCACTCCTGGCGTGAAGGCAATCGGCTGGCGTTCCTCGGTATCGCGACGCCCAAACCACTGGCGTTGCTGGAGCAGCGATTCTTCTGGCTGCGGCGCAAGGCTTACCTGGTGACCGAGTTCTTGCCGGGGCCGGACATCATTGAGCGGTTCGCGCCTTATGTAGCGACAGGCAATGCGCCGGAAGTTGAGTTGCAGGCGCTGGATCAGTTGTTCGGCCAGTTGTTGCGCGAACGCATCAGCCATGGCGATCTGAAAGGGCACAACGTGTTCTGGCATCAGGATCGCTGGGCGCTGATCGACCTTGATGCGATGTGCCGGCACACTTCAGCTGCATCCTTCGCCAAGGCGTTCGAGCGAGACCGTGCACGGTTTATGCGTAACTGGCCTGCCGTCAGTGTGCTGCGTCAGTCACTGGAACAGCGCTTGCCCAAAATCGCCGAATAAGTGCGTGCCTCTTTTGTTCGCCGGGGCTTGAGCCGCAACGTAGTCTGCGCGGGTCAGGTGTCTGGCGGCCCCTTCTGCCCGCGCTGACAGGTCCATGATCATCCTTGACCGTGTGCTGTGAGCCACCCGACCACACGTAGCCTCATTGCGCTATAATCCCGCCCTTTAGCTGTTCCTCGCGCCTTTTGCGAGAGCACATTTTTCTCAGGCGCCTACCGCCTGCATGCAGACTAAAGAGGCTAGACCCCTGTGGCATTGACGATTCTTGGCCTGTCCGGCGCCCTTAGCCATGATCCTTCCGCAGCCCTGTATATCGACGGCAAGCTAATTGCGGCCGCTGAAGAAGAGCGCTTCGTTCGCGATAAGCACGCAAAGAACCGCATGCCCTACGAGTCGGCGAAGTTCTGTCTGGAGCAAGCGGGTATCAAGCCTTCGGACGTTGACGTGGTGGCGATTCCTTTCGCCCCTATCAGCCTGTTCGGCAAGGCGCGTTGGCACTATGCCAAGCGCTACTGGTACGCACCTGATCGCGCCCTTGATGCGCTGCTGATGGGCAACCGCCGCTACAAACGCTATCGCAACAAAATCGTCTTCTGCCTGGAGCAGTTGGGCTTCGATCCGAAGAAAATCAAGATCGAGCCTGTCGAACACCACTTGGCCCACGCCTCTAGCGCTTACCACTGCTCCGGTTTTCAAGAGAAAACCGCGATCATGGGCATCGATGGCAAGGGTGAGTACGCCACGACGTTCTTCGGCTATGGCGAAAACGGCAAGATCCACAAGATCAAAGAGTTCTTCGACCCGGACTCCCTCGGCGGCCTATACGGCGCGATCACCGAATTCCTCGGCTTCGAAATGCTCGACGGTGAATTCAAGGTCATGGGCATGGCGCCGTATGGCGATGCCAGCAAATACGATTTCTCACGTCTGGCGACGTTCGAAAATGGTGAGTTGGTCATCAACACCGACTACGCCAACGTGATCGGCCTGCGTCGCTATAAAGAGAAGGGCAAAGGTTTCTACTTCTCGCCTAAGCTCATCGAGTGGCTGGGTCCCAAGCGCGAAGGCGACATAGCGGACGAGCCCTACATCCACTACGCCGCAAGTATGCAAGCGCTGTTCGAGAAACTGTCGCTGCAAATGATGGACTTCTACCTGGGCGATATCCTCAAGGAGACCGGCAAGCTGGCCTTCGCAGGCGGTTGTGCACTGAACGTCAAACTGAACCAGAAGATCATCGCACGTCCGGAAGTCAAAGAGCTGTTTGTGCAACCTGCCTCCGGCGATGCCGGGACCGCTGTGGGCGCTGCGGCTTATGTGTCTCACGCGCGCGGGGTACCCGTGGAGAAGATGGAACACGTCTATCTTGGCCCGTCGTACAGCAACGAAGACGTGATCGCCGCTTGCGCTCGCCACCCGAGCAAACCGGTCTGGCGCAAGATCGACAACACTCCACAGCGCATCGCCAAAATCATGGTCGAAGGTAACCCAGTCGCCTGGTTCCAGGGTCGGATGGAATTCGGTCCGCGAGCCTTGGGCGGTCGTTCGATCATTGGTTGCCCGAGCATTGCTGGCGTGGCCAACCGTATCAACGAGCAAATCAAGTTCCGTGAACGCTGGAGGCCTTTCTGCCCGTCGATGCTCGATACCGTTGGCCCACAGATGATCAAGGTCGATCACCCGGCTCCTTTTATGACCTTCACCTTTGAAGTGTCGGACGAGTGGAAGAGCCGTGTGCCGGAAGTGGTCCATGAAGATGGAACCTCCCGCGCACAGGTGCTGGAGCGCAAATACAACCCGCGCTACTACGACATGATGAAGGCGCTGGAAGAACTGACCGGCAACGGCGTGTCGTTGAACACCTCGCTCAACCGTCGTGGCGAACCGATGATCTGCTCGCCGACGGACGCCTTGAATATGTTCTTTGGCTCCGATCTGGAGTACTTGATCATGGAAGATATCCTGGTGCTCAAAGACGGCGTGGATGCTTATGACACTTTCGGCTGAACGCCATGTGCTGCAGTTTTGTCACGGCTATGACGGGCCGTTTCTCGACTGCGCCCGGCAATACGCCAGCCTGTTTGCGGGAACGGGGTATCGGGTGACCACGGTCTTTCTGACAGGCGATGCCGATGCCGATGTCGCTGCCGACTGTGCTTCGGACGAAGTGCTGTTCATGGAGTACAGTTCCAAAGCCATCCGGGGGCTGAAACTGGGGGCGATATGCGACTTGCGCAAAATCGCCCGGTCCCGAAACTTCAGTTTCTGTATTGCCCATCGTTTCAAGCCTATTTACGTCGCGTTGCTGGCCACCACTTTGCCGGTGATCGGCGTACATCATGCGTTTGGTGATTATGCGCGCCGCAGTCGCAAGCTGTTCGCGCACCTGTTGCGCAAACGTTTGAGCCTGCTTGGCGTTTCCGATGCGGTGCGTGATGACATGCGCCAATGCCTGCCGACATGGCCGAACGGGCGTATTCGTACGTTGTACAACCGTGTTGATATCGATGCGCTGCAAGCCAGTCAATTATCCAAAGCCCAGTCGCGTGATGTGCTGGGTCTGCCTGCCGATGGCTGGATTGTCGGTAACGTGGGCCGACTTCATCCCGATAAGGACCAGGCCACTCTACTGCGAGGGTTTGCTACGGCCTTGCCCTCTTTGCCAAAAAACAGCTATTTAGTGATTGTGGGTGTCGGTCGTCTTGAGCAGGCGCTTAAACAACTGGCAGAGGAACTTGGGGTAAGTGATCGAGTTCTGTTTCTGGGGCAGATCCCAGAGGCGCGCCGTTATTTTCGTGCGTTCGATGTCTTTGCTTTGAGTTCTGATCATGAGCCGTTCGGCATGGTACTGCTCGAAGCCATGGCTGCCGGTGTCCCTCTGTTGGCTACGGCGTGTGGCGGGGCCAAGGAAGTGGTCGAGGGCGTGGGTATTTTGTTTGCGCAAGGTAGTGCCGAGCAGTTGGCCCAAGGGCTTGAACACCTTGCCGCGCTTAATGATGAACAGCGTCAGGACTGTGCTCGTTTGATGCTTGAGCGCCTTCGTGAGCGTTTCTCTGACCAGGCGGTACGTGACGCATTCTGGCGTTTGCCACAGGTGACTGACCTGACTGCGGAGGTTTGATGCTCAACCGATTTCAAGGCTGGCGTGAGCGCGGTTGGTCGGCAGTTGATGCGTGTACCTATGCCGCCGCCTGGCAGCAGTTTGGCGGCAGTGTGGCGACTCATCCGTTGGTGGTCGAGCGCTTGGCGCACCTGGCGCAGATTCCGGTTCGGTACCTGGCCTGGGAGCAAAAGGGTGAGTTGAAGGCATCTATTGCGACTTGGGGCCGCGATTTGGCGCTGTCCAAGGATGTGCTTAAGCGTTGTGGCAAGAAAGGCCTGTTCGACCTGGGTAATGCCGAGTTGATTTTGCCTGTGGCGGCGGATGCACAGGTTGCTTTGCGCCACCGTGGCCGTTATTTGTCGTCATTGCATGACGGGCAGATCACCACTCTGCAACCGCAGGCTGAACAGTTGGCGATGGCGCGTACCCCTGAAACGTTATCGAAGAAGTTTCGCTATAACCAGCGACGCGAGTTACGGTTGCTGGAGGAGGCAGGCGGTGTGGTGCGGCCCGTCAGCGAGTTTGGCAGTCGGGAGTTGGCGGCGATTTACTGCGACCTGTTTCAGCGGCGCTGGGGCTTCCCTGCGACGGGTGCCGAGCGCATGGCCGAGGTCGTCGAGCTATTGCGCGAACTGCTGATCGGGTCGGTTATTTTCCTCAATGATGCTCCTATCGCCATTCAACTGGTGTATAGGGTTGAGGCGCCGCAGTGGGTCAGTGTGGAGTACATCAACGGCGGCGTAGACCCCGAGACACGTGAGTTCAGTCCGGGGAGCGTGTTGAGCTTTCTTAATACCCAAAGTGCCTGGGAGCATGCCAGGACCTTGGGGAAGCCCTTGCGCTTTTCGTTTGGTCGAGCGGATCGAGAATATAAAGAGCGTTGGTGCAACCCTGTGCCGGTATTCAAGGTATGAGTCAGGACGTCAGTCGAAAGCAGCAGTTGCTCAAGCGTCATCGGCGGCATAAACGCATTGTTTTATTGGTGGGGCTTGTGCTGTTAGGGGCCCTTGGGGTCCTAGTTGCCTGGTGGTTGCCGCTCCTGCTCGGTGTGCTGGTGTGGATTGCCCATGAGGCTTGGTTCGCCGACCATCTGTTCTATTCGCCCAAGGATGATTATCAGTACACCTTCCCATCGGACAGTCGTGTGCTTGAGGTTCGCCTTGAGGGACAGCACTTGTTGATGGACACGCCGCTGGATCCCGCCGCCGATCAAACGCTGGTGCTGGCGTTGCAGGTCAAGAGTACGTGGCTGGGGCGTTTCTTTGATCCTGTGGTGATGGTGCTCGATGGTGATCAACAGGACCGTCAGACATTTGAGCGCGGGGTCAACGGCTTGCGTTATCTGAACCTCAGTACGGTTGCACAACCCTTGGCGCGTGGTGAGGTGCGCTTGCGAGGCCGTTTCTGTCGCCTGAAGGGGCTGCCGAAGTTGTGGTCTTTTCAGTATCCGGATTACAGACGTCAGCGGGTCATGGTGATTGCTCCCCATGCTGATGATGCCGAGTTGGCAGCGTTTGGTTTGTACAGTCAGGCTGATGAGGCTTGGATCGTGACCCTGACGGCAGGTGAAATTGAAGCGCAGCATTACCAGAAAATGGGACTCGACCCTGTTGAAGCGGCTCGAATCAAGGGCCGCTTGCGGGCTTGGGACAGCATTGCGGTGCCGCGTTGGGCTGGCGTGCCGCAGGAACATTGTGTGCAGCTCGGGTATTTCTGCCTGCAGCTTACCGCGATGCAAGCGGCACCCGATAAGCCTGTTGGTTCACGCGAAGCAGCGTTGAGTGATACCCGCTTGTTTCGCCAGTTCAACGCGTTTGTGTTGCCCGGCGACACAGATGGTGCTCCGACTTGGAATAACCTGCTGGCGGATTTGCGAGCGCTCCTTATCCGGGCCCGGCCGCAGGTGATTGTGATGCCCCATCCGACACTGGACCCGCACCCTGACCATATTTGTGCCCAGGCTGCGGTTCTGGAAGCGTTAAAAGGGTTGGAGTGGCAGCCGCAGGCATTGCTCGGTTATGCCAACCACCTCCATGACAATGATCGCTGGCCAATGGGGGATTCGGGAGCCGGTATTGCGCTTGCGCCTGCGTTCGATCCAGATCAGGTTTTGCAGCCTTGTGTTTACTCTCTGACACTGGAGCAGCAGCGGGACAAGGCGATGGCGCTGGGAATGATGCATGATCTGCAAACGGCCGTGCCTTTCAAGCGACGACTACGACGTTTGATACAACGGCTATTGGTCGGCAGGGCATCGTCACCCTACGGGGAGAATGAGTTTTTTCGCAAAGCGGTCAGACGTCACGAGTTGTTCTGGTTTCTGCCACGCAAATAATGAAGCAGCCTAGGGCGGAACATGGCCTAAATAAAAACAATGTACAGTGAGTATTTTGTGAGCAAGCCAAATCCGCGGATTCTTTTTATCATTCCTTACTTTGGCCGTTGGCCGTTCTGGATGCCTTTCTTTCTTGAAAGCTGTCGGCATAACGCAGATATCGACTGGCTACTGTTTAGTGATTGCGGTATTCCAGAGAACCTTCCAGATAATGTCAGGGTTGAAATCATTGATTTTAAGAGCTATTGCCAGTTGGTCTCGGATCGTTTGGGTATTCACTTCTCGCCCGTAGCAGCTTATAAATTGTGCGATATCAAACCAGCCTTGGGTTTTATTCATGCCGATCGCCTTGACGGTTACGACTTTTGGGCATTCGGCGATACTGATCTAGTCTACGGTGATCTGCGGCGCTGCTTTGCGCGAGAGCGTTTGGCTCGCTACGACCTGTTTTCGACCCATGAACGGCGTGTGGCCGGGCATTTGTGTTTGATGCGCAACTCAGTGCGCAGCCGTGAACTATTCATGCGGATTAAAAACTGGCGTAAGCGTTTTGCCGATCAACAGCAGCATGCTTTGGATGAAGGTGCATTCAGTCGTATTTTTCTGTGGCGTAAAAATTTCCCGAGGCCGCTGTTCAATCTGGTGGGGAAATTTAATCCGTGGCGGCGACGCAGTGAATTTACAGAAGCATTCAGTACACCGGGCGGCTGCATCAAGTGGCATGATGGCTCTCATGGTTTCCCCTCTCGCTGGCTATGGCACAAGGGGCAGTTGACCAATGAGCAGGATGGGAGTCGACCTTTCCCGTATTTTCATTTTATGTTTTGGAAGCGGCATGAGTGGTCGAGTTTGCCAGCGCCCGACCCTGAAACGGTAAAACACTTGGCGGCGCAGTCGGCTTGGGTTATTGATGCGTCAGGCTTTCAGCGGGGAGCGGTATGAGTCAGCGCTTAAAAGTGCTGCAGTTGCAGCCGGATTACAACGTTAAGGCTTACGATTTCGCTGATTTGGCGGAACAGATTGTCAAAGCTCTGCCCGCAGATCGCTATGACGTGACGGCGGCGTTTATGCGTGGCAAGCCGGACTCTGGAGGCGCGGTGAGTCGCGCTGACCGCTCAGTGTATTTTGAGTTTCCCGAAAAATCGCTCAAGGGCTTGCGCCTGCGCGCTATGTGGCGGCTTTTTTGGTTTTGCCGCAAAGAACAGTTCGATGTGGTGATCTGTAATCGCTTCAAACCGGTCAATATGATGCTCCAGCTTAATCGTTGGCTGAAGATCCCTTTGTGTATCGGCATTTCCCATGGGTTTGGCGAGTACGATCGATTTTATCGCCGGCGCCAAGCTCAGGGCCGGATTGATAAGCACTGGCGTTTTGTCGGCGTCTCCCCGGCAGTCAAGCAGTACCTGATTGACTGCGACTGTGGCTTTACCGATGAGAATACCTACGCCATCACCAATGCTATCGACATTGAGCAAGCTGAAGGCCTGCAGTACGCTCGAGAGCAGGCTCGGCAGTTGCTGGGGCTTGATCCCTCCGTACGGCTGGTTGGCGCATTGGGGAGGCTGGTGCCGGTCAAGGGGCACACGTACCTCTTGCAGGCTTTTGCCGCTCTGAAAGACAAGTACCCGAATGCTCAATTGGCAATCATCGGAGCGGGGCGTGAGGAGTCGCGACTGCGTTGTGAAATTGAACAATTGGGGCTGATCGGCCGCGCTCATTTACTGGGTTTTCGCGAAAATGCACTGCAGTACGTCAGGGCTTTCGATATTTGGACCATGCCCTCCCTGGCTGAGGGCTTGGGGTTGGCGCTGCTTGAAGGCATGAGCGGGCATCTGCCGGTTATTGCTTCCAGTGTTCCAGCCATGCTCCCGCTCATTCACGGTGCCGGTGGGCTTGCCGTAGAGCCGGCTAATGTTCCCGCGCTTAAGGCGGCCCTGGATGAGTACTTGAGCCTCTCGGATGAAGTGCTTCAGGCTAAGGGTGAGCAAGCCTATCGTTATTTGCTGGCTCAGCACGATATCGATGTATTTCGTCAGGAGTATCTGGCGTTGATTGAGACAGGTCTGGGCCTGGCGCAGAAGGGGGTTTTGTGACAGGCGATCAACCACGGGTGACGGTGATTATCGCCTCCTATAACCATGGCCCCTATATCGAACAAAGCATTCTGAGCGTCCTGAACCAGACGTACCCGCATATTGAGTTGCTGGTCATCGATGATGGTTCTAAGGATGACAGTGTCGAGCGTATTCGCCGCCTGCAAACCCGCTATGGTTTTGATTTTAGGGTCCAGCAAAACCAGGGTTTGACCCATACCCTCAATGACGCTATCGCGCGTTCAACCGGCAGCTTGATCGCCCCTTTCGGGTCGGATGACATCATGTTGCCGGAGCGTATTGCGACTCAAGTGGCATACATGCAGGACAAGCCGGAAGTCGGTATTTGCGCGGGCAATATCGAATTGATTGATGCTGAGGGCAACCTGTTTCCCGAGAAGCGTCAGCGCCGGGAGGTACCATTTCGTCGCCTTGATTTCGATGATATGTTCTTGGAGCGAAAGCCCTATCCACCAGCCCCTACGTTATTGATCCGGCGTGAAGCGCTGGAAAAAGTCGGCGGTTTCGACCCTGATATTCGTTTGGAAGACCTGTTGATTGAATTGAAAATCACCCACGCCGGGTATTTTATCGATGGCCTGAGTGTATTGATGGCGCGCTATCGTAAGCACGCTACCAACTCGTATAAAAACCACCGATTCATGATTGATAACATTCTGCGCTCGTATGCGCTATTCAGTGACCATCCGCGTTATGAGGAAGTGCGTTACAAATTCCTCAACTCCATGTTCCTGAAAACATCCAATCGTGACCGCCCACTGGCTCGTGAGCTTTTGGCGCAGTTGCCCTTCAAGGCTTGGACGGGCAAAACCTGGCGCGCACTAGGGCGTTTGTACTTTTCGCGCTTGGAAAAAAACTGAGCGAGTATTCTTACGGGTTGGATTCAGCGGTTTTTGAACAAGCGCATGGCGCGTCCTGAAATCCGAAAGTTACCAAAAACAGAACGTGGCACGGCTCGTTTCAGAGAGCGCTATCCCGGCTATCACATCGGTCGTGGTAGCTGCGGTTTGCCTCAGGTCCACGACTGGCCAGAGGTTGAGTTGCAGAGCGTTTTGAGTAAGCTCTGCAGTTCTGATATGGATGATTTCCTGACGTATACCCGAGAGCGTCGACCGCGCTGCCCCCTCTATTTACGCTGGCCGTGTCGACTCACCCCGCCTTTACTGCAAAAGCCAGCACATGTTTGTGCATGTTATCCACTGCTCGTTTCGGCGCCAATTTACCGTACCCTTGGAGTAGAGCCTGTAATTGCTCTTCAAACAGCCAGCGCCTGTCTTCGGGGTAACGCTGTATATGCCGTAGATTTCGCTGGCGTAGCGACAAATTGAGCGGCGAGGGCAGGATTCGCATGTCGGCCAGGTCGATTAAGCCAAACTCGCCGGTGTCGAGCAGCAGGACATTGCCCAGGTGAACCGAGCGAAAGTAGATGCCTCGGTCATGCAGTTGAGCCAGAAATTTGCCAAAGCGCTCGACCAATGCCTCGCGAACGGCAGGCGCGCCCGTCGACTGCAGAATTTGGCGCAGGGTTTGGCCTGACAGCGGTTGGTAGAGTACGGCACTGCTTCCATCATCCAGTTGATACAACTTGAGGATGTCCGGGCTTGGGATATCCAGGCTGCGCAGGTGCTCACTGTTCGAAGCGAAGCGTTCAGAGTAGGGGGTGAAGTGCCCCGATGTGTACCAGCGCCGAGGGCGGAACAGTTTTAGGAAGTGGCCGTTGCTGAGCCGTAATACTTTGGGTCCCAGCCCATCCTTCTCGACGACATGAGCGCCGTCTGCCAATTGCGTCATAGCGCTGGTGGTTAGAGGCTCGACGTGTATGCCTGGGAGTCGGCCGCTACGCCGGCTGATGTTAAGGGCGGCAATCAGGGCCAGCGGGATAACCAACAGGTACCAGTGTTCTTTAGGGCGACTCAAAATGCCGCCACCTTCTGTCAGCCCTGCACCCATACCGAAAACCAGCCATGTGGAGGCGATGATAAACAATGGGTGCGCCCGTTGCCGCCAAGCGCTCAGCAGTGCCCATGCCTGCATGAACAGCCAGGGTATGAAGCCAATGATGCCGACATAGTAGAGGACGCCAAGTGCAAAACTGTGGGGTTCTTCCAGAAGATAGCCGACCCCGACATCAAGGCTCAGTGACGCGTTTAGACCTTTGCCTATCCAGGGGTGATGGGCAATCTGTTCGAGGGCCAGTTTCCATAATTCGAAACGATAGGACCCTCCCCGAGCGGTAATAATCCCAGAGAACTCAAACACCACAATGGCAGCACAGATGGCCGTGCCGATCAGTACGAATAAGGAGCGGCGATTCCAGCAGACAAAGCAGAGCCACAGTGTTGCAAGGGCCAATGCGACCAGCGGAGTTCGGGAGCCCGTCGCCATCACCGCCGTGAACATTACGATCAATGCGGGGATGCTTAGCCAAAGTACCGCTCGTCGCTTACAGGTCATGCTCAGGCTCAGCCAATAAATGCAGAAAAAGCCAAAGACGTGGGAACTCAGCAGTGGATTGTCGAAAGCGCCGGCTCCGATCATCCGTAGGTCGGGAGAGTAGGCTTTGGCGAACGCATACAAATTGAAGAGTGAGGCAATCAGCGCAACCACGGCGGCCCCAAAAAACAAGGGTTGCAGGTATTCGCTACGGTAGCGCACCAGTAATACGCAGCCGATGAACAGCATGAGCGTGTGCAGTGGCGGCTTTATCAGTCCTCCGATGCTTTCGTCGAGGGGGCTCCAGAATAGGCTGATCAGTGACCAGGCTAAAAAGGCCAGAAAGCTCAAAATGAGAGGCTCGTGTAGCAGGTCACGCAGTTCTCGGGGGCGCAGGCAAATGGCGATCAGCGTTGGAATGCTGAACAGTGCGTAATAAAGCTTGTGATGCTGCGGACGTCCGGGAAGAAAAAACAGGTCGCATAGCAATAGGAAAAAGCCGATGGGAATGATCCACAGGCAAATAAACTCGAAGGCTCGATTGGAGGCATGACGCAGACCGCTGTAGTGCATACGAGAAGCTCGCTCCAGAAGGTGATTAGCTATCATAAGTTGATGGCAATTTGATGTTGTTGCGTGGGCTGAGCAGGCTTGTATTCTAAACCGCTGCCAGTACATCAGAGAAGCTGTGCTAAAGTCAGCCTCCTTTTTCAATTACCGCCGCGTGATATGACCGAATCCAGTCCCTCCGGTAGCCCTTCGAGCATGAAGATCTACTTCCGCTTGCTCGGCTACGTCCGACCCTATGCCGGGATTTTTCTGATTAGCATTGTCGGGTTTGTGATTTTTGCTTCGACGCAGCCAATGCTGGGGTACATCCTAAAGTACTTTGTTGATGGTCTGTCCAACCCGGAAGCCGTGTTGTTCCCCAGTGTTCCTTACCTGCGCGATTTGCAGCTGCTGCAGGCTGTGCCATTGTTGATTGTCCTGATCGCGGCCTGGCAGGGGTTGGGATCCTATCTGGGTAACTACTTTCTGGCAAAGGTATCGCTAGGGCTGGTCCATGACCTGCGAATGGAGTTGTTCAATAACTTGCTGGTCTTGCCGAATCGTTATTTCGACCAGAATAACTCGGGGCATCTGATCTCGCGTATCACCTTTAACGTCACCATGGTCACCGGGGCGGCAACGGATGCGATCAAGGTCGTAATCCGTGAGGGAATGAGCGTTGTCTTCCTGTTTGCCTCGCTGCTTTTTATGAACTGGCGTTTGACGCTGGTGATGATTGCCATTCTTCCAATGATTGCATTCATGGTCGGTACGGCCAGTAAAAAGTTTCGCAAGCAAAGCAAGAAAATACAGGCCGCGATGGGCGACGTCACCCATGTGGCGTCTGAAACTATCCAGGGTTATCGCGTGGTCCGCAGCTTTGGCGGCGAGGCCTACGAGAAACAGCGGTTTCTCAACGCGAGCGAAAGCAATACCAACCGGCAATTACGCATGACTCGCACCGGGGCTATTTACACCCCGATGTTGCAGTTGGTGATTTACACGGCCATGGCGGTCTTGATGTTCCTGGTGCTGTACCTGCGTGGTGATGCTTCTGCGGGCGATATGATTGCCTACATCACCCTGGCGGGTTTTTTACCCAAGCCGATTCGTCAATTGTCTGAGGTCAGTTCAACCATCCAGAAGGGCGTTGCGGGTGCTGAGAGCATTTTCGAACAGTTGGATGTCGAGCCTGAAATGGACGGCGGTACCCTTGAACGCAGTTCGCTGACAGGGCGGTTGGAGGTGCGGAATCTGAGTTTTACCTATCCGGGAACTGATCGTCTGGTCCTGGATAATATTTCCTTTACCGTTGAACCGGGACAGGTCGTGGCGCTGGTAGGGCGTTCTGGCAGCGGGAAGTCGACGCTGGCCAGCTTGATTCCGCGCTTTTATCACCATACGGACGGTCAAATCCTATTGGACGGTATTGAGGTTGAGCATTACCGCTTGCTCAATCTACGTCGGCACATCGCCCAGGTCACCCAACACGTCACGCTGTTCAGCGATACCGTGGCTAACAACATTGCGTATGGCGATTTAGCAGGCGCGCCGCGTGCGGCCATCGAGAAAGCTGCGGAAGATGCCTATGCCAAGGATTTTATCGAGCAGTTGCCTAAAGGCCTGGACACCTTGGTGGGCGAGAACGGTGTCTTGTTGTCGGGTGGGCAGCGTCAGCGTTTGGCGATTGCTCGGGCACTGTTGAAAAATGCTCCGTTGCTGATTCTTGATGAAGCAACATCTGCTTTGGATACCGAGTCTGAACGGCATATTCAGGCCGCACTGGATCAGGCGATGAAGGGACGCACCACGCTGGTCATTGCTCACCGCCTTTCGACCATTGAGAAAGCCGACCTGATTTTGGTCATGGACAAAGGACAGATTGTCGAGCGAGGCACTCACGCCCAGTTGCTGGCCCAGAATGGCTACTATGCCAGGCTGAACTCAATGGGTTTGGATGAGCCGACGACCTCCGGGATAGCCTGACGCTTGACCAGAGGGTGGGCTCCCGCCCTCTGGCGCATTGTCCTGCGATGTAGAGTGAATCATGTGTTTTGTATCGTGAAGCTTGCGATCTTGATCAACTCTACATACGGACAGTGAGTACGCTTGGTATTGTCTCCAGCCACCAGTTGGTCCACGTCGACGAATACGTCTATTGGCAAAAAGCGCTCCTTGCGGCATTGTCGACTAAAGACTGGCGCTGATTCGTAGCACGTAGGCAGGATTTTAGTGAGGCTCTTGGGTATCATTGGACCGTTAGGTGCCTAAGGGCTTCGAGGGTGTCGTGCTGAAACAGCAACAGCTCCCACGGAAGATGGGCGATTTATTTTTAAACCGTAGCGGTGTTTAGGGAGGGGGATGATAGTTGTCGTTGTCGTTGTTGTTGATGGTCTTTTCCATCTTCCCATCATGTCTCCCGCGTAAGCCTTTATCGCCGCCTCGTCATCGACGCATTCTCAGCCGGGGCGCTGATGTTATCGCCATCTTATCTAATCGACTGTTTTGGGGTCGCCGTGTCGGCCAGTATTCGCTCATCAGTTAGCCTGCGGGACGGAGCCTCCCTGCCTCTCTGTCTTGGGCCTGTCTCTCTATGACTGACGAGATATCCAATAGTTCGTGGGCGGATAAAGCTCGAGCCATGGATCGTTATCGCTGGCGGTTGTTACGTGAGCGCCATAGCTGGCTTGGCAGCGTGCTTCGATTTGCGCGCGACGCCCTGAGTGACTGTCTATTTGGCTGGAGAGCGCAGGCCAGGTTGAGTGCTGAAGTCGTGGCTGAGCCCTGTGATTTTCTGTTGCTGCAATCAGCCACCAAGGTCATTGCTTTTCAGCGCAAGAAACTGTTGATCACCGCTTTACGCGATCATCACTACCTTTTGGTTGAAACCGCTCTGCAAGACCAGCCGACAATCCTCGCGCGGCGCCTGCTCAAGCGTCCACCGCAAGCTGTGCCGTTGCGCTATTTTGGCTATGCCGCTTATGCGGAGTGGCTGGTTGCACATCACCAGCCGAGAATTTTGCTCAATGACCGTAATGGCAGCCTGTATGCGCCGTTTTTGCGTTTGGCATTGAACCAGCGGCAATGTTTGTTGGTGCATCTGGCGCACGCCACGACGGTCGAGTCATCCAGCCGTCTGAGTATGAATGACTACGACTACTATTTTATGTTCGGTCACAGTTCTCTGGAGGCTCTGCAGTCACGGCCGCTACGGTTTGGCAACTCCAACGCCGTGTTGTCGGGTTCGCACATGATTGACCTGTCTTACGATTTGCTGCCGGCGACGCCCGAGCGTCGAGTCCTGTTGGTACTCGGTGTGGGGCCGGATAAAGAGAAGGAACCGGGTTACCAGAGAACCTATGCCTTACTTTACGAATGGGTGTCTCAACATCCGGAGTTCCAAGTGTTGATCAAGGCGCACCCTCGCAGTCAGATACCGTTCTGGCAGAAAGCGGCGCTGGACTTGCCCCATGTTCAGGTGTTGCCCCCTGAGTGCAGTTTGGCGGCCGCATTGGATAAGGCCTCTATCGTGATCAATATCATGTCCAACGCTGTCATTGAGGCCGCACTGGCACGACGACCGATTATTTATGTCAATGCCAGTGAACATCACGATATTTTTTCCCAGGAGCGTTTTCTGGGCCGTCGAGTGGCCACGGTTGCGGCATTGTCGGAGCGTATTGTTTGGATTCAGACGCACTATCGGCAGTGCCTTGAAGAGGCTGAGCGTTTTGCCGAGTTTCATTTGGTTAATGGGGCTGGGGCGCTGGACAGAACCGTCAACCTGTTGGTTGACCTATTGAACGCCAAGCCTGTGCCTAGCCAAGTGCTTGATGGCACGGTTTAGTCGCCAATGTGAGTAAATTCATTCGGATGAAGGGTGTGAGTCGCGGTGGTATGAAAAGCATAATTTGGCCGTTTGAGCACGCTTGCGTCATCAATCTCGACAGCCGAAATGATCGCTGGTCACGGCTGCAGAACCACTTACAGGGTTTGGGCTTGGAGGCCGAGCGCTTTTCTGCGGTCTCTCTGCATGAGCTTGGCGATGACCAGCCTTCGCAGTCGCTACGCGAGTTCCTTTTGCGTACTGACGGGCCGAGTGATAAGTCAGAGCATAAGCTGCTGGCCACTTGGGCGTGCATGCGCAGCCATTTGGCGGTGATCGCCAAGGCGAGAGCTAGCGGTTGGCCTTACGTGCTGGTGCTTGAGGATGACTGTGAGTTTGAAACCTTTACTCCGGCGGTTCTGCGGCGCGTACAGGCCCAATTGCAGGGGCGTGATTGGACCCTGCTCTATTTGGGGGGCACCCTGAAGAAGGGCGGCCAGGCCCGCAAAGTCTCACCTAACTTGACGGCCGTGACTCGCGTGCGCCTGGCGCATGCCTATGTGGTCAGGGCTGAGCTTTATGACAGAATTTTGCAGGAGGCTCCCGTTTCTGGCCTGCCACTGGACTGGTATTACTCGGAAATGCTGTTGTCCACGACTCGGGCTTTTATCGTGCAGCCAATCCTGGCTCGACAGAGCTTGATGGTAATGAGTGATATTGAGCAGGTGGTTCGAAAACCGAAGCTTAAGACTCGACAGTGGGTCAGTCGCTTGGCCGCACGGTTGCGTTATGGGGTCTTTGGCTAAAGGCCTGCGCGACGTTCGCTTTGTGTGCACATGCAGGTCGGTTCGTCAGGTTTGCCAAGGTGATTATGCAATGCCTTGGAGATACGGCTCAACGAGCAGGGTGTGCATACCTTTGTGCTCGATGGCGATAACGTGCGCAGTGGCCTGAGCAGTGATTTGGGTGTGTGTGCCAAATCGCGAACGGAAAATATCCGCCGAATGGCGCACTTTGCTCGCCTAATGGTAGATGCTGGCTTGGTGGTGATTGTCTCGGCGACCTCACCTTTGCGCCGGGAGTGGCAACCCCTTCGATACAGTCGACCTAGGGGCTGTTCACCCTGTGTTAATATCGCGCCCCTGTTCATTTTGTATTTGGGTTGCCCATGAAGTTGTCCATGCCGCGTTTCGATCAAGCGCCTGTCTTGGTAGTTGGCGATGTCATGCTCGACCGTTATTGGCATGGCGGTACCTCACGGATTTCACCGGAGGCACCGGTGCCGGTGGTCAAGGTCGAGCAGATAGAGGATCGCCCAGGCGGTGCTGCCAACGTTGCCTTGAATATTGCAGCCCTGGGTGCGCCAGCCTCGCTGGTGGGTGTAACCGGGGAAGATGAGGCGGCCGAAAGTCTGGCCAATAGCCTGAAAGCGGCGGGTGTGACCGCACGTTTTCAGCGCATCGCCCATCAACCGACCATCGTTAAACTGCGGGTCATGAGTCGTCACCAGCAGTTGCTGCGTATCGACTTCGAAGAACCGTTTGCCACCGATGCCTTGGCGCTGAGCGCAGATGTCGAAGACATGCTCGACGGCATCAAAGTGCTGGTGCTGTCCGATTACGGCAAAGGCGCGCTGAAAAACCATCAAGTATTGATTCAGGCTGCGCGTGCTCGGGGTATCCCTGTCCTTGCTGACCCTAAAGGTAAGGATTTTGCGATCTACCGCGGCGTCAGCGTGCTTACGCCGAACCTCAGTGAATTCGAAGTCATTGTCGGCCATTGCTCCGATGAGGCTGAACTGGTCGCCAAGGGCGCGAAGTTGATGAGTGAGCTGGAGCTGGGTGCATTGCTGGTGACCCGTGGCGAACACGGCATGACCCTGTTGCGTCCTGACTGTCCGGCCCTTCATTTGCCGGCGCGTGCCCGTGAAGTGTTTGACGTCACGGGTGCGGGCGATACCGTTATTTCTACCTTGGCGGCGGCGATTGCTGCCGGTGAAGAGCTGCCGCACGCCGTTGCGCTGGCCAATCTGGCCGCCGGCATCGTGGTCGGCAAGCTGGGTACAGCCGCTATCAGCGCGCCGGAGTTGCGTCGTGCGATCCAGCGTGAAGAAGGCTCGGAGCGTGGGGTGTTGAGCCTCGATCAATTGCTCCTGGCAATCGACGATGCGCGTGCGCACAAAGAATCGATCGTCTTCACCAACGGCTGTTTCGATATTCTCCATGCCGGGCATGTGACCTACCTGGAGCAGGCGCGCGCGCAAGGCGATCGGCTGATCGTTGCGGTCAATGATGATTCGTCTGTCAGCCGCCTGAAAGGGCCTGGACGGCCGATTAATAGTGTCGACCGACGCATGGCTGTGCTGGCGGGATTGGGCGCTGTGGATTGGGTGATCAGCTTTCCTGAGGACACCCCGGAAAACCTCCTGTCCCACGTCAAGCCTGACGTGTTGGTCAAGGGCGGGGATTACGGCATCGATCAAGTGGTCGGTGCTGAAATCGTTGAAGCCTATGGTGGCAAGGTGAAGGTGTTGGGGCTGGTTGCCAATAGTTCGACCACCGCTATCGTCGAGAAAATTCGCAGGCAGTGATGGGGGGAGGCGTCAGCCGTGCTGACGCCTTCATCGCGAATAAGACTGCGCGTTCCGATTGCTCCCGCACTGCGACTGCTCCGCAGCCTTCGGCAACTCCTACAGGTGAGACGCCAATCTGTGGGATCACTTGCTCAGGGTGCTTCGGGCAAGGTCGATCAATTGCCGGGCTTTGCTCGTCAGGCGCTTGAGGCCGGTCTTCTTTGGCGCTGGGGTCAAACCCTGTTGCCGGAGCCAATCCTTCCAGCGAATCCGCTCATCACGCACAACCCAACCTTCCTGCGGTGCAAAACTTTCGGCCAGGTACAGGCCGCGGGTGCTGGCCGGTTGCAGCTTGTCGCGCTTGAGGGTGTACAGCTCGGGTTTGGGCAAGCCATTTTCCAGGGGCATCAGGTACAGGTCGGGGCGGCTGCGGTTGAGTCGTGCCACCAACTGATCGTTTTCCAGGCTCTCATCAACGTGAAACAGGCTCATTGGCCGCGCTTCTTTGGGCACTTCCAGACGCATGTCGTAAATCAGCTGCAGAGACGACGTCGGCAGGTGCACGTAAGCACGCGGGCGCTCAATCAGGGGCATGCTCCCGCAGCGCACGGGTCTGGCAGCACCGGACAGCGGGCTTAAACGAAAAGGCAGGGCTTCGCGGTAATGCAGCGCCGAGGCATAGGGCGCAGGCAGCCAGGTGTCATTGAAGCGTCCGCTCAGCCAGCCTTGCGGGGTTTCGATCAAGCACTCTTCAGCGACTTCCTGAATGGCGGTGTGCAGTGGCAGATTCAATTCGTGCGCGGGCACGTAGCCGGAAATCAATTTCAGTACGACATCGCCACGGTCTCGCCGACGCTGTCTGACCAGCACCCAGTAATCGCGGTTCTGCCAGTTCAGGGTCAAGCGCACCGACACCCCGAGGTTGGCCAGCTCCACAGAAAAGCGTTCCACATCGGCCACTTCGATCTTGCGTCGACGTTGCAGGGTCTGGGCGAAATTCAACGGCATCCCGATGCTCTGGTAATTCAGGCCTTCGGGAGTGGCTTCGACAGCGAGCGGCAGGGTTTTAAAGTTGTTGGGGTTTTTTCGAATCAACGTTCGCGGCATGTCGGCTCCTTCTTGCGTTGGGGTCGGCCGCCGCCTGAATCAGGTTTGACGGCGAATCACGGCGGCGGCAGTCGCCACGTTATGGGCCAGGTGCAGCGGATTAATAGTCCCGACAATAGCACTGGCGACACCCGGATGGGCAAACAGCAACTCGAAGCTGGCCTGCACCGGGTCCACGCCGGGGCTCAGGCACACATGACCGCTGGCCAGCGCCTTCTTCACCAGGATGGCTTTGCCATGGCTGGCGGCGTAGTCCAGTACCGGCTTTTCACTTTGTTCGTTGAGATTGTAGGTGACCATCGCGCAATCGCCTTCGCGCAACGCCAGCAGGCCGCCTTCGACAGTTTTTCCGGAAAAACCGTAGCCGCGAATCTTGCCTTGCTGCTTGAGTTCGGCCAGTGCTTGATACACACCGGAATCGTTGAGCACGGCCAAATCATTGCCGTCGGAATGGACCAGCACTAGGTCGATGAAGTCAGTCTCAAGGCGCTTGAGGCTGCGCTCCACCGACAGCCGCGTGTGTTCGGCACTGAAGTCGTGGCGCGATTGGCCGCCCTCGAACTCCTCGCCGACTTTGCTGACAATCACCCATTCTTGACGCTGCCCTCGCAGCAATGGGCCCAGGCGCTCTTCGCTGGTGCCGTAGGCGGGGGCCGTGTCGATCAGGTTGATGCCCAGATCGCGAGCCAGCTTGAGCAGCATCTGTGCTTCTCGATCATCGGGGATCGTGAAACCGTTGGGGTATTTGACCCCTTGATCACGGCCGAGCTTGACGGTGCCCAGTCCCAGTGGCGAAACACGCAGACCGGTACTGCCGAGCGGGCGGTGCAGTTCATGCAGGGTTTTCATGGCAGCAGTTGATCCCAAATCGGTTGGGCCATGGGCGGTTTCGGCAGGCCGACGGCTGGCGACTGCGGTGTCGGATGGACACCGTCGCGGGCCAGTGCGGCCAATACCCGATCAGCAAAGTCAGGGGCCAGCGCCAGCTTGGTCGGCCAGCCCACCATCAGGCGTTGTTGCACGGAAAGATAGGCGTTGTCCGGGCGCACCAGGCCGGACTGCGCCGGTTCGGCCCGATCAATACGCAAGGTCGCCCATTGCGCCTGGCTGAGGTCGACCCACGGCAGCAAGTTGCCAAGTTCTTTTTTGGCCGCAGCGATCTGAGCCTCGGGTTCGCGGGCGACGCCCTCAGCTTCGGCCAGATCCCCTCCCAGGTACCAGACCCATTGGCCATCGGCTGCGGGGTGGGTGGTGACGGTGACCCGAGGTTTCGGCCCGCCGCCCAGGCAATGGGCATACAAGGGCTTCAAGGTCGGTCCTTTGACCAACACCATATGCAGCGGGCGGCGTTGCATAGGGGGATGGGACAGCCCCATGGACTTCAGCAGCTCGGCGTTACCCGCGCCCGCGCTCAAAACCACACGCTGGGCGAGGATCTCGCGGCCATCGACCCGCAGGCCGATCAGATCTTCACCTTCGAACAGGGGTTCGATTTTTGTGCCCGCCAGCAGGCTGTCGCCGGACAGTTCGGCGAGACGCTCGACCAGACTGGGCACGTCGATCACCAGTTCGGCCAGTCGATAGACCTTGCCCTTGAACCCGGGATTCTGCAGCGCCGGAGGCAGGTCATTGCCGGTGACGTGATCGACCCTGCCGCGTACGGCCTTGCTGGCGAAAAAACTGGTGAGGTTGCCGGCGAGGGTGCCGGGTGACCATAAGTAATGCGCTTCGGACAGCAAGCGTACGCCAGACAGGTCCAGCTCGCCTTTGCCCGCGAGCGCATCACGCCAGCGACGCGGCATGTCGGCAATCGCTTCGGAAGCACCGCTCAGTGCGCCGTGCAGCGCATATTTGGCGCCGCCGTGGATGATCCCCTGAGACTTTGTACTTTGCCCGCCGCCGAGGCTGGCGCTTTCCACCAAAACGGTCGAGAACCCTTGACGGCGCAGGCGCGCATTGAGCCAAAGACCGGCAACACCGGCGCCGACGATCAGGACGTCAGTGGTCATAGGGGATGGAGTGAGCGCAGATGGCATGAGCGACCTCGGTGGCTAAACGGATGTCGCCATTATAGGGGATCGCGTTTTCAATGCCCGGCGGTTTTCGAGAACAGTTGAATCACCACCACGCCGAGGACGATCAGGCCCATGCCAAGCATCGCGGGCACGTCGAGTTTCTGCCCGTAAATGAACAGCGCGGCGATGCTTACCATGACGATGCCCATGCCCGCCCAGACCGCATACGCGACCCCCACCGGAATGCTGCGCACTACCAGCGTCAGCATCCAGAACGCAATGGCGTAACCCACGATCACCAGCAGCAATGGCAGTGGCGTGCTGATGCCTTTGACCGCTTTCATCGAGACGGTAGCGATAACTTCTGCGCAGATGGCGATGGCCAGATAGTAGTAGGCGGTCATGACGGGATTCCTCTTCATTAGCCACGCATTCTAGAGATTGCTTGGATGGGGTAAAGTCATTACCTATCTTTCTGCGCGATAGGTTGGTGTGCTTTGCAATGGAACCTCGAGCAAATTCGTTTATTCGTCAGCGTAGCCGAACAGCGCTCGTTTTCGGCCGTGGCGCGTGATCTGCAGCGCGCACAATCGGCGGTCAGCAGTGGTATCGCGCTGTTGGAGGCTGATCTGGGAGTCAGCCTGTTCGACCGCAGCAGTGGCCGTCAGCCACGCTTGACCGAAGCCGGTAGTGCGTTGCTCGAAGAAGCGCGAGAGCTGTTGCGCCAGTGTGAGCGTCTGGACGGTCGGGCACTGGCCTTGATGCGTGGCGAAGAGGCCCGCTTGCGACTGGCGCATGACGAAGCCATGCCTTATCAACCGGTGCTGGACAGCCTGGAGGCGCTGGCTGAACAGTTTCCCGGTCTGGAGGTGCAACTGGCCAGCGGCGCCCAAGGTGATGTGGCGCGCAAACTGGTGGAGCGCCGCGCCGATCTCGGGCTGCTGTTTCATCATGAGCAGATGCCCGAAGCTCTGGAACGCCGGGTGCTGGGCAGCGTCGAAATGGTCACGGTCTGTGCAGTGGGGCATCCATTGGTCAACGCGTCACGGGTCAGTCGTCAGCAGTTGGGGCGCCATCGGCAGCTATTGATCGCGCCTCAGCAAAGCGGCTATCCCGGTGGCGAACCCATCAGTGCACAGGTCTGGCGTGCCGACAGCTTTTACGTGATGGCTGAATTGCTCATGCGTGGCCTCGGCTGGGCCTGGTTGCCCCGGCATGTGGTGCAGTACCCGGCTTACCAGCATCAGATGGTCGAGCTGATCAGCGACTGGACCCCGCCGGCCCTGGTGGTGGAGATGGTCTGGCGCCGTGACGAACCACTTGGTCCGGCGGCCCGGTGGCTGGCCGAATGCTTTGCCCGGCATTTGCAGGCGATTGGCTGATAAACTCCGCCGCCATGAATAGAACTCTTTATACCCTGCTGTTTCATCTCGGTTTACCTCTTGTCGCGCTGCGCCTGTGGTTGCGGGCGCGCAAAGCCCCGGCGTACGCGCAGCGAGTCAGCGAGCGGTTTTCGTTCGGTCTGCCGCCCATGCAGCGTGGCGGCATTTGGGTGCATGCAGTGTCGGTGGGTGAAAGCATCGCAGCGGCGCCGATGATTCGCGCCTTGCTGACGCGTTATCCACAGTTACCGATCACTGTGACCTGCATGACGCCGACCGGTTCGGAGCGGATCAAGGCGCTGTTCGCTGACGAGCCGCGCATTCAGCATTGTTATCTACCCTACGATTTGCCTTGGGCAGCCGGACGTTTTCTCGATCATGTCGCGCCTCGGCTCGGGGTCATCATGGAAACCGAACTGTGGCCCAACCACATTCACCAATGCGCCAGGCGCGGCATCCCTGTAGTCCTGGCCAACGCCCGACTGTCAGAGCGCTCGGCACGCGGTTATGGGCGTTTCACCAAGCTGACCCGACCGATGCTTGCCGAAATGAGCGGATTCGCCGTGCAGACCGAAACCGAGGCCCAACGCTTTCTCGATCTGGGGGCGCGGCGCGATTGCGTAGAAGTGACAGGTTCGATCAAGTTCGACTTGAGCATCGACCCGCAGCTGTTGATGCGCGCCGCTGAGCTGCGTGAGCAATGGCACACGCGCCAGCGCCCGACATGGATCGCGGCCAGTACCCACGCCGGCGAAGATGAAACCGTGTTGGCGGCGCACCGTCAGTTGCTCCTCCGCCATCCCGATGCGTTGCTGATCCTGGTCCCGCGTCACCCCGAGCGCTTCAACAGCGTTTACGATTTATGCCAGCAGCAAGGCTTCGAGACGGTTCGTCGCTCGACGGCGCAAGCGGTGACGTCAACCACGTCGGTGTTGCTGGGTGACACCATGGGTGAACTGCTGTTTCTGTACGCGTTGGCCGATTGCGCGTTTGTCGGCGGCAGCCTGGTGCCCAATGGCGGGCACAACCTGCTGGAACCTGCGGCATTGGCCAAGCCGGTCTTGAGCGGCCCGCACCTGTTCAACTTTCTGGAAATCGCTGCGCTGCTGCGTCAGGCTGGCGCGTTGGAAGAAGTGAGTGATGTGGCGGGGCTGGCGGTCGCGGTGCAGCGCCTGTTCGATCAGCCGCAGTTGGCGCGCATCATGGCCGATGCCGGCCTGACAGTGATGCGTGCCAATCAGGGCGCTTTGCAGCGGTTACTGGCAATGTTGGCGCGGGTGGCGAAGCTGTAAGGCCGTCGCAAGCCTCTGTGGGGAAGGCCGTCAATACTCCGAAGGCTTCTCCAGGTTTTTCTGTGCCGCCTTCGCCAGGTCTGGTGGCAGGAAGTCTTTGTCCGGGTTGTAGTCGGCTTTGAGGTAGCGCGACAACCCCTGCAAGTCAGCCGGGCTCAGCGTGCCCGCCGCCTGCTTCAAGCGCAGGTTGTCGATGAGGTAGTCATAGCGCGTGTTGTTGTATAAACGCACCGAGTTGTACAGCTGGCGCTGGGCGTCGAGCACATCGACGATATTGCGCGTCCCGACCTGATAACCGACTTCGGTCGCTTCCAGTGCACTTTGGTTGGAAATGATCGATTGTTTGCGTGCCTGAACCTGTTCGACATCGGTGTTCACGGCGCGGTGCAGGTTGCGGGTATTTTCCACGACCTGACGACGCAAGGCTTCGCGGCGCTGCTCGATCTGGCTCAGGCGTGCATAGGCTTCACGCACTTGTGAACTGGTCAAGCCACCACTGTAGATCGGAATGTTCAACTCAACGCCAACGCTGCGTTGTTCGACGTTGCCGCCATAATTCTGACCCGTGAAGTTGGGGTTGCTGAAACCCAGCGCGTCGTTATCCCCGCGCTTGTACGAAGCGACCGCATCGAGAGTCGGCGCATGCCCGGCTTTGCGTTGGCGCAGGGTTTCTTCAGCGGCGCTCACCGCGTAGTTACTGGCAAGCAGGTTCAGGTTCTGTTGCGACGCGGTGTCGACCCAGGCTTTGGCATCGTTGGGCGTTGGCGCCAACACGGGCAGGGTGTGGACGATGCCTTCGATGGCGTTGTAGTCGCGGTTGGTCAAGGTCACCAGCGCCTCGAACGCATCGTCTACCCGACGCTTGGCGGCGATTCGGTTGGCGCGCGCTGTGTCGTAACTGGCTTGGGATTGCAGTACGTCGGTCTTGTCCGACAGGCCAACGTCAAAGCGCTCGTTGGCTTGATCCAGTTGGCGCTTGAACGCGGCTTCTTCAGCCTTGGTCGAGGCCAGGGTGTCCTGGGCGCGCAGGACCTCGAAGTAGTCTTGCGCACTCTGCAAAATGAGGTTCTGCTCGGTCGCGGAAAGCTCCAGCGCCGCCTGTTCGTTGACGGCCTTGGCGGCCTGTAACTGGAACCAGCGATCCGCGCGGAAGATGGGCTGGCTCAATGTTGCTTGATAGGCCGTGCCGCTACGGGTAGCGGTCATTGAGGGCTGATCCATTTGAGTGCGGGTATTGCTGACACCCGCGCCTGCAGACAGGTTAGGCAGCAGACCGGCGCGAGCCTGGGGCACGATTTCCTTGCGGGCCGAGTAATCAGCGATAGCGGCAGCCAGGTCTGCGTTGTTATTCACGGCATCCTGGTACACGTTGACCAGGCCGGTCTTGGTCGGTATGGGCGCGTCTGCTGCCCAGGCCATTCCGTTGGAAGCACAAGACACGGCAAGCGCCAGTGAAAGTTTGCGCAGCATGAGACGTTCCCTAGAGTTGATAGTGCAATGAGGATGTGAAGATCGCTGCTACGGGGCACGATCCGCAACGCAGCGAGTGTAGTTCTCGGGGTTGCTCACAACAATCCTGTATATCCGCCATTTATCGAACGATATAAGAGGAAGTTGGCGTTCTGTCCATATCTTGCACTAGACTGGTCGGGTTCTTGTCGGGGTGCCTTGCTATGAGGCTGAGATCGGTTAATCCGGATCCCGTTGAACCTGATCAGGTTAACGCCTGCGTAGGGAACAAGATTTCTCGTCTCCCGGCGAGTCCTCTTGAGTGTCGTCCGGGGTCGATTGTTCAATAAATGAACAGTACGCCTCCTTTCTATACTCAGCGCCAGCCTTGGTGCGTCCGTGTCATTCAGGTTTGCTCCGACAATTAATCCGCCGCTGGATGATGCCTGGAGTGCCCGTGATGAGTAAAAAACTAAAAGACGCCACCAATTTGAGCGATTCGGCCAAGGTCGACTCGGGGTCAGTGCAGCCCTTTACCCGCTCGCAAAAAATCTATGTTCAGGGTTCGCGCCCGGACATTCTTGTGCCGATGCGTGAAGTGACTCTGGATGTGACGCCCACCGACTTTGGCGGCGAGATCAACGCGCCAGTGGTTATTTATGACACCTCGGGCCCTTACACCGATCCCAACGTGATCATCGACGTGCGCAAAGGCCTGGCAGACATCCGTTCGCCGTGGATTGAGTCGCGTAACGACACCGAGCGCCTGGCGGGGCTGAGCTCCAACTTTGGCCAGGAACGTCTGAGCGATGCCGAACTGACAGCCCTGCGCTTCGCCCATGTGCGCAACCCGCGCCGGGCCAAGGCCGGCGCCAACGTAAGCCAGATGCACTATGCGCGTCAGGGCATCATCACCGCCGAGATGGAATACGTCGCCATCCGCGAAAACATGAAACTTCAGGAAGCCCGCGCCGCCGGTCTGCTGACTCCGCAGCACGCGGGTCACAGCTTCGGCGCCAGTGTCCCGAAAGAAATCACCGCTGAATTCGTCCGTGACGAAATCGCCCGCGGTCGCGCGATCATTCCGGCCAACATCAACCACGTTGAACTGGAACCGATGATCATCGGCCGTAACTTCCTGGTGAAGATCAACGGCAACATCGGCAACAGCGCGCTGGGTTCTTCCATCGAAGAAGAAGTCGCCAAACTGACCTGGGGCATCCGCTGGGGTTCTGACACTGTCATGGACCTGTCCACCGGCAAACACATTCACGAAACCCGCGAATGGATCATCCGTAATTCGCCGGTCCCGATCGGCACCGTGCCGATTTATCAGGCGCTGGAAAAAGTCGACGGCGCGGCTGAGGACCTGACCTGGGAGCTGTTCCGCGACACCTTGATCGAGCAAGCCGAGCAGGGCGTCGACTACTTCACCATTCACGCTGGCGTGCTGTTGCGGTATGTACCGCTGACCGCCAAACGCGTGACCGGGATTGTGAGCCGTGGTGGTTCGATCATGGCCAAGTGGTGCCTTGCGCATCACCAGGAAAACTTCCTGTACACCCATTTCGAAGACATTTGCGAAATCATGAAGGCCTACGACGTCAGCTTCTCGCTGGGCGACGGCCTGCGTCCGGGCTCGATTGCCGATGCCAACGATGCGGCGCAATTCGGCGAGCTGGAAACCCTCGGCGAGCTGACCAAGATTGCCTGGAAGCATGACGTGCAGACCATGATCGAAGGCCCGGGCCATGTCCCGATGCAGCTGATCAAAGAGAACATGGACAAGCAGCTGGAATGCTGTGACGAGGCGCCGTTCTACACCCTCGGGCCGTTGACCACCGACATCGCACCGGGTTACGACCACATCACCTCGGGCATCGGTGCGGCCATGATCGGCTGGTTCGGTTGCGCCATGCTCTGCTACGTCACGCCTAAAGAACATTTGGGCTTGCCGAACAAGGATGACGTGAAGACCGGGATCATTACCTATAAAATCGCGGCCCACGCGGCGGACCTGGCCAAAGGGCACCCTGGCGCGCAGATTCGCGACAATGCCTTGAGCAAGGCGCGCTTCGAGTTTCGTTGGGAGGACCAGTTCAACCTCGGCCTCGATCCTGATACCGCACGCTCGTATCATGACGAAACCCTGCCGAAGGACTCGGCCAAGGTCGCGCACTTCTGCTCCATGTGCGGACCGAAGTTCTGCTCGATGAAAATTACCCAGGAAGTTCGGATATACGCCGCCAACCAGCACATCGAAACCGTGGATGCGGCCGTGCAGGAGGGCCTGCGAGAACAGGCCGAGCGCTTCAAGCAGGAAGGCAGTCAGCTGTACAAAAAAGTTTAAGTCTTTTGGCCTGAATGCGGGGTGTCTGACACCCCGCATCCGCGAAGAGGTCAGGCAAGGCACCAAAAAAACAAAGGGTTAACCCCTATCATCTGCTCCTCTGAGATAACCCCGTGAACCCTTCAACCAATACCTACTCCCCCGATGTCGCGGTGCCTGCGGGCAAGCGTGTGTTCGGCGGTCGTGATTTGTTTTCCCTGTGGTTTTCCCTCGGCATTGGCCTGATGGTCCTGCAAACCGGCGCGTTGCTGGCGCCGGGGCTGGGCTTGTCAGGGTCACTGCTGGCGATTTTTCTTGGCACCCTCGTCGGCGTTTTGCTGCTGGCCGCCGTGGGTGTGATCGGTAGCGATACCGGGCTTTCGGCCATGGCCGCGCTCAAGCTCAGCCTTGGCACCCGTGGCGCGTCGCTGCCAGCGGTGCTGAACCTGCTGCAATTGGTGGGTTGGGGGGCTTTCGAGATCATCATCATGCGTGACGCCGCCAGTCTGCTGGGCGCGCGTGCGTTTGCCGAGGGCAGTCTATGGGCTAACCCTCTGCTCTGGACGTTGTTCTTCGGCGCGCTGGCCACCTTGCTGGCGGTCAGCGGACCGCTGACTTTCGTCCGTCAGATACTGCGCAAGTGGGGCATCTGGCTACTGTTGGCTGCGTGTGTGTGGTTGACCTGGAACCTGCTGACCAAAACCGACTTGTCCGCACTCTGGTCGCGTGCCGGTGACGGTTCGATGCCGTTTGCCGTGGGTTTTGATATCGCCATTGCCATGCCGTTGTCCTGGCTGCCATTGATCGCCGACTACTCGCGGTTCGGCAAACGCGCCAAAAGTGTCTTTGGCGGCACAGCGCTGGGCTTCTTTATCGGCAATTTCTGGCTGATGAGCCTGGGCGTTGCCTACACCCTGGCGTTCGCGCCGAGCGGTGAAATCAATGCGTTGCTGCTGGCGTTGGCCGGTGCCGGACTGGGTATTCCACTGTTGCTGATTCTGCTCGACGAGTCAGAAAACGCGTTCGCCGATATTCACTCGGCGGCGGTGTCCAGCGGGATTCTGCTGCGTTTGAAGGTAGAGCATCTGGCATTGGCCATCGGTGTGATCTGCACCCTGATCGCCTGCTTTGCACCGCTGGCGCAGTACCAGAACTTCCTGCTGCTGATCGGCTCGGTGTTCGCACCGTTGTTCGGTGTGGTGTTGGTGGACCACTTCATCCAGCGTCGCCGCCGCAGCCAGATGGCAACAGTAGGCTTTCGCGGGATGACGCTGTTGGCCTGGCTGGGTGGCGTCAGCACCTATCACCTGCTGGCCAACATGTACCCTGACGTGGGTGCAACACTGCCAGCCCTGATTGTGGCTGGCGTGCTGCAACTGTTGCTGGGTCAGACATTCAACCGCGGCGCGGGAACAGTTCCGGCTTGAGGATGCCATTGAGCTGAAGGTAAGACATCTTCAGCTCAATGTGACCGTTGGCATAAGGGGCAATCGTCGCCACCTCGTATTTTAGAATGACTCCGCCAGAGGTCAGGGCGACGTTAGGGGTTTTCTGGAACGGCCACGTCTTCACGAACGCGGGGTCCTGAGTGAACCGGGTGTTGATCATCCATTCTTTGTGGGCTTGCTGCGCTGTCAGCCAGAATGCCTCTTCCTGGCCCGGTAAAAGCATGTCTTGCAGGGTCAGTGCTCTGTGTTGCTGACGGGAGTAGTTGATGAATCCGCGACCGGGTGTTCCCTGTTCGTCACCGGTGTCCAGATAACTGGACAGTTCGACAATCACCAGACCGTCATGCTGGTCGCGTACCTTGGCTTGCAGATAGCTGCCGTTGTGGCTTTGCGCTTCACGCAGGAATTGTTCTTCATAGACTTTGAGCGACACCGGCAACGGTGCGTTCGGCGAGGTACGGGTCATTTTCAGCAAGGACTTCTCGACAAGACTGTCGAGCGTCGGCTCGCTCTGAAAATGCACCGTATCGACGTTCACCAGTGGGCAGTCAGCCACGGTGCAGCCCGGCTTGATCTGTTCCGAGGCATCACGCCGGACTTCAAGCGGTGCACGCATGTCGGGCTGGAACAGGCTCTGGCAGGCGCCCAGCATCAGTGCGATGCACGCGAGCGAAGTGATCCTCAAAATTGACATGTTGATCCTTGGCAGTAACAAAAAAAGCGAGTTGACGTGTTTCGACTGCAAGCAGCCCCATCAGTTCGCCACTAGGCTAATTAGAAGTTGTTTGCGACCTGGCCGTCTACCCCGGTTGCCCCAATGACTGGTTTAAAGGGCTGCATCCGGTGAAAGACCGCGCTAGGATGGCGCGAAGTCGACGTGGGCCAGTAGCGAGAACTATATGAGTGATACGACCAGATCCGTCCCGGTGGCGGTGGCAATTACGAAGCGTGAAAACTGCTTCAAGGGTTTTTACCGCCTCGACCGCATGCACCTGCGCCACGAGCTTTTCGGTGGCGGCATGAGCAACGAAATCAGCCGTGAGTTGTTTGTTCGTCACGATGCGGTGTGCGTGCTGCCCTACGATGCCAAGCGCGACGAGGTGGTCCTGATTGAGCAGTTTCGAGTCGGTGCGCTGGGCAAGGTCGATAACCCGTGGTTGATTGAGCTGGTGGCCGGTCTGATCGACAAGGACGAGGAACCAGAAGAGGTTGCCCACCGCGAGGCAGAAGAGGAAGCTGGACTTACTTTCAGTGCGATGTTGCCGATCACCAAGTACTTTCCATCGCCGGGTGGCAGCAGTGAATACGTTCACCTGTACTTGGGGCATTGCGAAAGCGAGGGGGCGGGAGGGTTACACGGGCTGGAAGCGGAAGGCGAGGATATTCGCGTGACGGTGTGGTCGCTGGACGATGCGCTACAGGCCGTACGTGATGGACGAATTTTCAACGCGGCCACTCTTATTGCATTGCAATGGCTGGCATTGAACCGTACTGAAGTCAGGGGGCAATGGTCGTGAACCTTGTGCGCGAGCGCTACCGTGTTGACCTTGTCGGGCTGCAAGCGGCCTGCGAGGCCAACTATGCGCGCTTGATGCGATTGCTCCCCGACATGCGCAACCAGCAACGCTCGCGTCGGGTGGCCGTCACCCAGGGCGATCAAATGCTCGGTGTGCTGGCCGTCGAAGTGCTGCTCGATTGTCCGTACACCACCACCCTGCAAGTGCGTCAGGAACACAGCCTGCCGTGGCTGCCGGTGCCCAAGCTCGAAGTGCAGGTCTATCACGACGCCCGCATGGCCGAAGTCATCGGCGCCGAACATGCCCGCCGGTTTCGCGGCATCTACCCTTATCCCAATGCCGCCATGCACCAGCCGGATGAAAAAGCCCAGCTCAACCTGTTTCTTGGGGAGTGGCTGAGCCATTGCCTGGCGTGCGGGCATGAGTTTGAAGTGGTGCGCTAAGGCGGCTGTGGAAGGGCTCTATTAAACAGCTACGCGCGGGGAGTTTTCCCCTGTCGCGCGCTGAAGTGACGTGAATCCATTACAGACTTACTGTTTTGTGGGGGCACTGCGGACGGCGATCAAATCATGCTTGAACAGACTAAATGATGCGGCCAACAGTACAGCGTCTTTAATAAGGAAAGAGGTAGCGCTGCCCATGGCAGGGAAACCGCCAGCAGATGCTTCCCATCCACCTGGTGTAGAAATGATGAGTGTCAAGGTAGTGAGGAACGTGACGACGGAGGCCGCGGCTGCGACGACAGAAACCCTTGGTATCCAGGCTCCGACCACCAATCCCAAGCCAATGGCCCATTCGGCCACGCCCAGCGCATAGCTTGCGCCTTGCACGCCAAAGGCCGGGTACAGCCATGAGAATAGCGCGCTGTTAGACATCAGCGGGATCAGCGATTGTGCCTCGTAAGGGAACCATTTGGTGTAACCAAACAATGCAAAAATCAACACGAGCGTCCAGCGCATGAGTTGAACATCGATGTTGGAGTGGCAAAGGCGATTCAGGGCGCATCCGTGCATGGGTAAATCTCAGTGTTATGGGGGAGATTTCAATATAGCCGGCGTCTTGTTCTGCGTTGCCGTGTAGACATATCTGGAATGAACTTTGCTGGCTAAGTCCGCTCGTTACCCTCATTGTTCGGCCTCCATGTGAGGGAAAGAGTCTTGCACGCTATGTCTGGTTGTCTGTCAGAGATAAGTCGATGTAATGCAGATTTTGATATCCCCTCAAATGTAAGCCGAATCGTTGGACAGGTTTGCCGCCTCTACCATCGGCCGCCATAATCGTCGCAGACCCCGCTCAAGGAGATGGCCTTGCCGAGCCCCCCCAGCCCTATCGCCGATTCTTCAGTCCTGCTGGTCCAGCTAACCGACAGCCATTTGTTTGCCAATGCAGACGAAAAGCTGCTGGGCATGAGTACCTTTGAAAGCCTGAACAAGGTGATTGAGTGCGTCCTGGCTGAGCAGTCGCAGATCGACCTGCTGATCGCCAGCGGTGATTTGTCCCAGGACGGCAGTCTTGAGTCCTACCAGGCGTTTCGTCAGGCCAGTGGGCGGATTCAGGCACCGGCGCGTTGGTTTCCCGGGAATCACGATGAGGTGCCGGCGATGACCGAGGCTGCGCGGCAGAGCGATTTTCTCGCGCCGATCATCGATCTCGGCCATTGGCGTATCACCCTGCTGGACTCTTCGGTGCCTGGTTCGGTGCCGGGGTATTTGCAGGATCAGCAATTGCAGCTGTTGGCGCAGTCCCTGAGTGAAGAGCCTGATCGCCACCATCTGGTGTGCCTGCACCACAATCCGGTGAACATCGGTTGTGCCTGGATGGACCCCATCGGCCTGCGTAACCCCGAGGCGCTGTTTGCCGTGCTTGATCGATTCCCGCAGGTGCGCGCTGTACTCTGGGGCCATGTCCATCAGGAATACGACCAGCTGCGCAATGGCGTACGGCTGCTGGCCTCACCGTCCACCTGCATTCAGTTTGCACCGGGCAGTGTCGAGTTCAAGGTCGACAGCACCGCGCCAGGCTACCGCTGGTTGCGTCTGCACGCAGACGGCCGCCTTGAAACCGGTGTGTCGCGGGTAGAGGGGCTGGCCTTTGACGTGGATTACAGTGGCCGAGGTTATTGAGCGATCCGTCCTGATTTGAGTGGGAAATGTCTGAAGGCGAGTCAACGGGCGGCAGTCCCTGTAAACTGCGCGTCTTTGCTTGCGCTCAAAAGTTTCAGGAGGGAATGTGACCGGCGAACCATCCACACTGTTGTATATCCATGGTTTGAACAGCTCGCCGCGCTCAAAGAAGGCCAGCCAGTTGTCGACCTTGATGCAAACGCTTGGCCTCGATGAGCATTTGCGGGTGCCGGAGCTGCATCATCACCCGCGTCAGGCGATTGCTCAGCTCGACGCATTGATCACCGAGCTGGGTCGACCGCTGCTGGTCGGCAGCTCCCTCGGCGGCTACTATGCCACTCACTTGGCTGAGCGCCATGGCCTCAAGGCTCTGCTGATCAACCCGGCAGTCATGCCACATCCGCTGTTCGACGGGTATATCGGTACCCAACAGAATCTTTACAGCGGTGAAAGCTGGGAGTTGACCCACGACCATGTGCAGGCTCTCGCCGAACTGGAAGTGCCCGCCCCGCAGGATCCGTTGCGCTTCCAGGTGTGGTTGCAGACAGGTGATGAAACCCTGGACTACCGCAGTGCCCAGTCCTATTACCGAGCGTGCGCCTTGCGCATTCAGCCTGGCGGCGATCACAGCTTTCAGGGCTTTACCGAGCAGTTGCCGGCGTTGCTGGGTTTTGCAGGCTTTGCCCCGGCGCTGCTCCAGGCGATTGATCGTTCTGTGCTGTAACACCTGTAATCAATTGACTGATATTCCGAAATTTCACGAACGACTGATGACGAGACCCCATGGCCAATCCCAGCGCTAGCTCTTATAACGCAGACGCCATCGAAGTCCTCTCGGGCCTCGACCCGGTACGCAAACGCCCGGGCATGTACACCGACACCACGCGGCCGAACCACCTCGCCCAGGAAGTCATCGACAACAGCGTCGATGAAGCCCTTGCCGGGCATGCGAAATCGGTGCAGGTCATTCTTCACGCCGACAACTCGCTGGAAGTGTCCGATGACGGTCGCGGTATGCCGGTGGACATTCACCCGGAAGAGGGTGTGTCTGGCGTCGAGCTGATCCTGACCAAACTGCACGCGGGCGGCAAGTTCTCGAACAAGAACTACCAGTTCTCAGGCGGCCTGCACGGCGTGGGGATTTCCGTGGTGAACGCGCTCTCGAACCATGTTCGGGTCCGGGTCAAACGCGACGGCAACGAATACGAAATGACCTTCGCTGACGGCTACAAAGCCAGCGAACTGGCGGTTATCGGCACGGTTGGTAAACGCAATACCGGGACCAGCGTGTACTTCGCTCCGGACCCTAAATATTTCGACACGCCGAAATTCTCTGTCAGCCGCCTCAAGCATGTGCTCAAAGCCAAGGCGGTATTGTGCCCGGGGCTGTTGGTCAGCTTCGAAGACAAAGCCACCGGCGAGAAAATCGAGTGGCATTTCGAAGACGGCTTGCGTTCTTACCTGCAAGATTCGGTCAGCGAGTTTTTGCGTCTACCGGATGAACCATTCTGCGGCAGTTTCGCCGGTAATAAAGAAGCCATCGATTGGGCTTTGCTCTGGTTGCCCGAGGGTGGCGACAGCGTTCAGGAAAGCTACGTCAACCTGATTCCTACCCAGCAGGGCGGGACCCACGTCAACGGCCTGCGCCAGGGTTTACTTGACGCGATGCGCGAGTTTTGCGAGTTCCGCAACCTGCTGCCGCGTGGCGTCAAACTGGCGCCCGAAGACGTCTGGGAGAAGATCGCGTTCGTCCTGTCGATGAAAATGCAGGAGCCGCAATTCTCCGGCCAGACCAAAGAGCGGCTGTCATCGCGTGAAGCGGCGGCGTTCGTCTCTGGCGTGGTCAAGGACGCATTTAGCCTGTGGCTCAATACGCACTCCGAACTCGGTATGCAGTTGGCGGAATTGGCGATCAACAACGCTGGTCGTCGCCTTAAGGCCAGCAAGAAGGTTGAGCGTAAACGCGTCACTCAAGGCCCCGCGCTGCCTGGCAAGCTGGCCGACTGCGCCGGACAGGACCCGATGCGTTCCGAGCTGTTTCTGGTCGAAGGCGACTCCGCTGGCGGTTCGGCCAAACAGGCGCGAGACAAAGAGTTTCAAGCGATCTTGCCGTTGCGCGGCAAGATCCTTAATACCTGGGAAGTCGATGGCGGTGAAGTGCTCGCCAGCCAGGAAGTGCACAACATCGCCGTGGCCATCGGCGTTGACCCGGGTGTGGCCGACATCAGCCAGCTGCGTTACGGCAAGATTTGTATTCTCGCCGACGCCGACTCCGACGGCCTGCACATCGCAACGTTGCTTTGTGCGTTATTCGTCCAGCATTTCCGCCCGCTGGTGGACGCGGGCCACGTCTACGTTGCAATGCCGCCGCTGTACCGGATCGACCTGGGCAAAGAGATCTACTACGCGCTGGATGAGTCGGAGCGTGACGGGATTCTTGATCGTCTGATCGCGGAGAAAAAGCGCGGTAAGCCACAGGTCACCCGATTCAAAGGCCTGGGTGAGATGAACCCGCCCCAGCTTCGCGAAACCACCATGGACCCGAACACCCGGCGCCTGGTCCAGCTCACCCTGGACGATTACGCGGCGACCTCGGAAATGATGGATATGTTGCTGGCAAAAAAACGCGCGGGCGACCGCAAGACCTGGCTCGAATCAAAAGGCAATCTGGCCGAGGTTCTCACTTGATGAGAGGCTGGTTCGTCGCGTTATGGCTGATCGCTTCACCGGTATTCGCAGCGCCGCTGGCTGAACTGAAGATGCTGTCCGAACATGCGGTCGAGGGCATGGTGGGCGGTAATCTGTCGGGACTGGCGTCTTGCAATGGCGAGCTGTGGACAGTATCGGACCGCGATGATGCCTTGCTGTACAGGCTCGATACCTCTTCGGTGGTGTGGAAGGCCGAGGCGAATACCATTGACGTGCCGACCGTGCCGGACAGTGGTCTGGCGTTGAGTGTGCGTTCGATGGTCGGGGCGTCGTCGCTGGTTCGTGGGGGCGCCCTGGATTTCGAAGGCGTGACGTGCGACGCGGCGGGGAATCGTTACCTGGTCAGCGAGGGGTACGCGGCGGTGCTGCAAGTGCCTGTTTCCGGCGCGCCGAGTTGGTTGAAGCTGCCGCCGAGTCTGGTCCGCCAGGCGCGTGCCAAGGGAATGCTCCAGCACTTCAATGCGATCTTCGAGGGTATCGCGATCAATCCGGCCGGAGATCGGCTGTGGCTGGCGGCCGAGCGGCAGAAGCGCGGGTTGCTGGTGGTCCATCGTGATCAGGCTGCCTGGAGCTGCAAAGGGGGTTGCGTGATCCTCAGTGAGGCGGGCAAGCAAACCATGCCGGCGCAAATGGACAGTCGCGAGGCGCCAAAAGACTTTTCCGATATTTCGCTGTTCAACGGCAAGCGGTTTACCCTGGAACGCGCCGCATATCGAGTCTGTCGTCGCGATCTGGACACTGGGAAGGTCGAGCTTTGCTGGTCGTTCGCCGATGATGCATTGGTGCCGTCGCGACGTTATTCGCAGCCTTACGGACTGGCCGAGGCGCTGGTTATAGACGCGGAAGGCGCCTGGATCGGTGTCGACAATAACTTTGGCGCCCGAGCCGATGGCGAGAAACGTCCGATAGTCTGGCGTTTCGCGGCACCCGAGGGTGGTTGGAGCGCCAAGCCGTGAGTCAGCAACTTCCCGGCAAGCGTGCGGGCCGCGTGCTGATGATTCTGGCGTGGGGTGCTGCGCTGTTTCTGGCCACACGCTTTTTCGGGCAGTGGGAGGCGCGCCAGGAAAACCCCAATACGGAGGTAACTTCGCAACACGGTGATGGCTATATCGAAGTGCAACTGCTGAGCAACGGCCAGGGCCATTTCGTCAGCAGTGGTCAGATCAATGGCCAGACGGTGCAGTTTTTACTGGATACCGGCGCCACCGACGTTGCGATTCCCGGCAAGGTAGCCGATACATTGCGACTCAAACGCGGCACGCCGGTGACGGTCAATACCGCCAATGGCCGGAGCGAGGGTTTTCGCACCACGATCGACCGTCTGCAAGTGGGCGATATCGTCCTGCATGACGTACGCGCCCTGGTGGCGCCCGGTCTGGAAGGCGAACAGATACTGCTGGGCATGAGCGCAATGAAACAACTTGAATTCACCCAGCGCGGCGGCACTATGCTGCTGCGCCAGACCACGAAATGATGAGGCTTGCATGAGCAATTCCCTTGACCTCAGCCTGGATGGCGTAGAACGCCGATCACTGGCTGACTTCACAGAACAGGCCTACCTCAACTACTCCATGTACGTGATCATGGACCGTGCCCTGCCGCATATCGGCGACGGCCTGAAGCCTGTACAGCGGCGTATTATCTACGCCATGAGCGAGTTGGGGCTCGATGCCGACTCCAAGCACAAGAAGTCGGCGCGTACCGTCGGCGACGTTCTCGGTAAATTCCACCCCCATGGCGACTCGGCCTGCTATGAAGCCATGGTGCTGATGGCGCAGCCGTTCAGCTATCGCTACACGCTGGTCGACGGCCAGGGTAACTGGGGCGCGCCGGATGATCCGAAGTCCTTCGCCGCCATGCGTTACACCGAAGCCCGGTTGTCGCGCTATTCCGAAGTGCTGCTCAGCGAACTGGGTCAGGGCACGGCGGATTGGGTACCGAACTTCGACGGAACCCTCGACGAGCCGGCCGTGTTGCCGGCGCGCCTGCCGAATATTCTGCTCAACGGCACCACCGGCATCGCCGTGGGCATGGCCACTGATGTACCGCCGCATAACTTGCGTGAAGTCGCCTCTGCCTGCGTGCATTTGCTCGATGAGCCCACGGCCACGATCGAAGAGCTGTGTGAGCACATTAAGGGCCCGGATTATCCGACCGAAGCGGAAATCATCACCCCGCACGCCGATCTGCTGAAAATGTACGAAACCGGCAAAGGCTCGGTGCGCATGCGTGCGGTGTATCGCATCGAAGACGGCGATATCGTCGTCACTGCGTTGCCGCATCAGGTGTCCGGCGCCAAAGTGCTGGAGCAGATCGCTGCGCAGATGCAGGCCAAGAAGCTGCCGATGGTCGCCGATTTACGCGACGAGTCGGATCATGAGCATCCTTGCCGCATCGTGATTATCCCGCGTTCCAATCGGGTCGAACTCGACGAGTTGATGCAGCATCTGTTCGCCACCACCGAGCTGGAATCCAGCTACCGGGTGAACATCAACATCATCGGTCTCGATGGCAAGCCGCAACTCAAGAACCTCAAGGCGTTGCTCAGCGAGTGGCTGGTGTTCCGTATCGGCACCGTGCGCCGACGTTTGCAATTCCGTCTGGACAAGGTCGAGCGCCGCCTGCACCTGTTGGACGGTTTGCTAACGGCTTACCTGAACCTTGATGAAGTCATCCATATCATCCGCACCGCGGAACACCCGAAAGCGGAGCTGATCGAGCGGTTCGCGCTGTCGGAAATTCAGGCTGACTACATCCTCGACACGCGTTTGCGTCAACTGGCTCGCCTGGAAGAAATGAAGCTGCGGGCCGAGCAGGATGAGTTGCGCAAGGAACAGGCGCGTCTGCAATCGCTGCTGGGCAGCGAAACCAAGTTGCGTAAGCTGGTGCGCACTGAGCTGATCGCGGACGCTGAAACGTATGGCGACAACCGTCGCTCGCCTATTGTGTCCCGCACTGAAGCCAAGGCGTTGTCGGAAAACGAGCTGATGCCGACCGAGCCGGTCACAGTTGTGCTGTCGGATAAAGGTTGGGTGCGTTGCGCCAAGGGTCACGATATCGACGCCACCGGTCTTTCCTACAAAGCCGGGGATAGCTTCAAGACCTCGGCCGCCGGGCGCTCCAACCAATTTGCGGTTTTCATTGACTCTACGGGGCGCAGCTACTCGCTGCCGGCACATACCTTGCCGTCCGCCCGTGGCCAGGGTGAACCGTTGAGCGGTCGTCTCACGCCGCCGCCGGGTGCGAGCTTTGAATGTGTACTGTTGCCGGACGACGACGCGCTGTACGTCATCGCTTCCGACGCAGGCTATGGCTTTGTGGTTAAAGGTGAAGACCTGCAAGCCAAGAACAAGGCGGGCAAGGCGTTGCTGAGTCTGCCTAATGGCGCCAAGGTGATTCTGCCGCGGCCAGTGGCTGATCGTGAGCAAAACTGGCTTGCGGCAGTGACCACTGAGGGACGCTTGTTGATTTTCAAAGTCAGTGATTTGCCGCAGCTGGGCAAAGGCAAGGGCAACAAAATCATCGGTATTCCGGGCGAGCGTGTGGCCAGCCGCGAAGAGTACGTGACCGACCTGGCGGTGGTCCCGGAAGGCGCGACATTGGTGCTGCAAGCCGGCAAGCGCACCCTGTCGTTGAAGGCTGATGACCTCGAGCATTACAAAGGGGAGCGCGGTCGACGCGGTAACAAGCTTCCCCGAGGCTTCCAGCGTGTGGATGCATTATTGGTCGAAAGTAGCCTGTAATGCCGGAATAGAGCGCTCGGTCTTCATTTGGCCATGATGGCCGACGCATAATCGCTGGAGTCATGAGCAATATTCACGGATGATATGACGTCTTGAGTCACCAGCGTGGCTGAGTGCCTTCATGTATTTTGTGAGTATTGACGCTGTGGTGTGCCTTGTGGCGACTACCTGGATGGGATGATGAATTTTTTACGCCTTCCTTTTGTTTTATTAATGACCGGCGTAATTGGGCTTGCCGGTTGCAGCATGCAACAACCGACTTCGTTATATCAGCTTGACGCCGGTGAGCCGGGTCAACCTAAACAAAGTGCAGGGCTGGCTGTTTTGTTGGGGCCGGTTTCAGTGGCCGATTACCTTCAACGTGAAACCCTGTTGCAACGGCAGCCGGATGGCAGCCTGACGGCATCGGCCGATGGTCGCTGGGCGGGTAGTCTGTCTTCTGACATCGATCAACTACTGTTGCGCCGACTGGCCTGGAAGCTGGACAGTCAGCGGGTGGTGCTGGCACCGGCTGTCGCTGGTTTTACACCGGATGTGCAGGTCTTATTGTCCATTACCCGGCTTGATTCGGGTGTAAGCCAACCAGCGGTGCTCGATGCTCAGTGGCGCTTGCTTGATCGCAGGGGCCAGGTTCGCGATAGCCGACTGATTCACCTGGAAGAGCCCCACGTCGGGACCTCTGCTGCACAGGTAAAAGCGCAGGGCGTACTTTTGCAGCGTCTGGCCGATCAGTTGAGCGTTGCGGTCAAACCCCTGGCCAACCAGCCTGCGGACGAACCTAAAAAGCAGCCTTCGGCTCAGACTCGCACTAATAAAGAGCAAGATCAGGGCAGACCAAAGATTCCCTTGGCTTCACCGATTCGTACGGATATGGAAGTGTTCCGCTTCTAAGGAAGTGGCTCCACCGCCCAATAAAAAGCCCACAGCGATGTGGGCTTTTTATTGGGCGGTGACT
Source organism: Pseudomonas sp. 5C2 (assembly GCF_034314155.1). Taxonomy (NCBI): domain Bacteria; kingdom Pseudomonadati; phylum Pseudomonadota; class Gammaproteobacteria; order Pseudomonadales; family Pseudomonadaceae; genus Pseudomonas; species Pseudomonas sp. 5C2. The sequence continues at coordinate 1,649,204 of NZ_JAVIWH010000003.1, forward strand.
CACCAACACCTTCAGGCTGGCGCAGGCTTATCCGCGATGGCGGTATCCGCTAAACCTTGCCCCGGCTCTCATGCATCCGCGCCAGTTGGCGTTCGAGCATGGATGGGTAGGGTTCCATCAGCCGTTCGACGCAGCAAGCGCCTTCCGGGCTGGCGATAGGTCGGATACGGGCGCGTTGGCGGATCAGGACATCATCACTGATCTTGCGCTCCACCAGCAGCAGGTTCCGGCTGTGTTGTGACAGCGCAAGTGCATCTTGGGCGGTTTCGGTCAGCAACAGGTCGATTTGACTCAAACCGAACAGCCCGTCACTCAGGGTCAGGCCTAACTGCAATTGCAGAGTGATGCCGCTGTCGGCGACCTCGATCTGCAAGGCATGGCCCAGGGCGCGCAGGAGCTCGCCACAGCAAATTGCGTTGGTCAGGTAATCCTCGCCACTGTCCTGGCTATGGAACAGCATCAGCGTGCTGCCATCGTTCAGGGTGTGCAGTTCGCTTTGATACAGCGATGCCGCCTGATCCAGGCAGTCACGGTAACGTTGCAGCAAATCGGTCAGGCGAGCGCGGGGCAAACGGCGCAGTTGATCCTGGGCGCCAAGCTGTACGGCCAGTACCGCACTGTGTTGCGGCTGGCTCGGGACAATCGGAGCGTGCTTGACCACGGGTGCGGGGGTGGAATGATCACGCAGATCGGCGAAGGGGTCTTCTTCGTCCTCTTCATCTTCATCCGCGACGATGCGCCTCGGCGCTTGCGCTGGCAGGCGAGGTTTAGGTGCTTCATCGAAACCAGGTTCGTGCAGGTCGTTCGCGGTAAACCCGGGTTCGTCGTCCTCTTCGGTTTCAAGGTGCGGATCGTTGCCAGCGTGTTCGTCGTATTCGGGTTCCGGAACGGGCTGAGGTTCAGGCGGTTCGGGCGCGAACGAGGCGTGCAGTTGACGGGCCAGGTCGCCGATTTCATCCTGACGCTCGGTGGCGGGTGTGTGCTCGTCGATATCGCGCAGCCACACGCGCAATTGCAGCAGGGGCGTCGAGATATAACGACCCAGACGCAAGCTCAGCGCCAGTGCCAATGCCAGCAGAATGCCGCTGAGGATGCCCATGCTTTGCAAGCTGATGGTCATCGGCTGCTGGAATTGCGCCATGTCCAGGCTGATGCGCAGATGCCCGGCGATCACGTCCTGGAAGGTGATTTTGATCTCGTACAAGCCTTCGGCTTCACCCAGCAGGCCGTTTTTAGGGCGCTGACCGGCTTCTGCAAGGATGCGGTTATCCACGCTGTAGATGGCTGCGTGGGCCACTAGCGGGTTCTTCACCAGATTGCCCAACAGTACGTTGAGACTGAGGATGTCGTTGGACACCAACAGTTCCGTGGCGGACGTCGCGGTTTGCGTGGTCAGGGCCTGGCCGAGGGCATCAGCCTGTTCGTGCATGGCCTGCTTGAACTGCAGGCCCATCACGCAGGCATAGATCACCAACGCCAAGGCGACCAGAATCACGTTATGGCTGGCTATGCGCAAAGCAAGCGGTACACGCCTATGGCGCAATGCCCGAAAGATCAGCAGGAAAAAATTATCGGTTTTAACTGGCGTGGGCCGGTTCACTGAGCACGGTTCTTTTGGTGAAGTTGCCGGGCAGTATAGCGACCGACCCTTGAGCGGCAAAGCGCTCGCTGTGCCCGATGGTCACTGAAAGTGGTTAGAATGCGGTTTTTTTCCACTGCGGGGGTGCGCCTTGCGCGAAATCGTCCTGATAAACATCACTGGTGAAGACCGTCCGGGTCTCACTGCGGCCATTACCGGGGTGCTTGCCCAGGGTGGGGTGAATATTCTCGATATTGGTCAGGCGGTGATCCACGACACGTTGTCGTTCGGCATCCTGGTTGAGATTCCGGGAACCGAACAAGGCTCCTCGGTGCTTAAAGACATCCTGTTCACGGCTTACAAGCTTGATCAGCAGGTGCGCTTCACGGCAGTTTCCGAAGAGGACTACGCGCACTGGGTCAACGGGCAGGGCAAGGCGCGGCATATCGTGACGTTGCTCACCCGTAAGGTCACGGCCGAGCAATTGCAGCGTGTCAGTTCCATTACCGCCAAGTATGGCCTGAACATCGATCAGATTGATCGCCTGTCGGGACGCATGCCGCTCGATACGCCAGCCGATAAAGGCAAGGGTTGCATCGAGTTTTCCGTGCGCGGCGAGCCGGCCGATCCAGGTGCGATGCAGGCCGAGTTCCTCAGCGTGGCGCAAGAACTCAATGTTGATATCGCGTTCCAGCAGGACTCGCTGTTTCGGCGCAACCGCCGTCTGGCGGTATTTGACATGGACTCGACGCTGATCGAGGCTGAAGTTATCGACGAGCTGGCCAAGGCGGCCGGTGTCGGCGAGCGGGTGTCGGAAATTACTGAGCGGGCCATGCGTGGCGAACTGGATTTTCGCGCCAGTTTCAAAGAGCGACTGGCGCTGCTTAAAGGCCTGGACGTCAGTGTGCTGGATGAAATAGGGGCTTCGTTGCGTCTGACCGAGGGCGCCGAAACCCTGTTCGCCGAGCTCAAGAGATTGGGCTACAAGACTGCGATTCTGTCGGGTGGTTTCACTTATTTCGCCAAACAGCTGCAAGCCAAGTTGGGCATCGACTACGTGTTCGCCAATGAATTGGAAGTGGTCGATGGCAAGGTTACCGGCGTGGCCATCGAGCCGATCGTCGATGCTCGACGCAAAGCCGACCTGCTGCGTGAGTTGGCGCACAAAGAAGGCCTGAGCCTTGAGCAGACGATTGCCGTCGGTGACGGGGCCAATGATTTGCCGATGTTAGCGATTGCCGGTCTTGGCGTCGCTTTCCGAGCCAAACCGCTGGTCAAACAGTCGGCCAAACAGGCGATCTCGACGCTGGGGCTGGACGGGATTCTATACCTGCTCGGTTTTCGTGATCGGGATGGGCGGGGCTTATAAGGTTTTTGCTCCCTCAGTCTGACTGGGGGAGCAGGCTTGCCTACCAAGTGCTACCAGGTGCGCCGCCTGTTACAAAGACGTCCACAACGAGTCGAACTCTTGTCCGGACGTCGCATCTTCGGCGCCGCCGGCGATGCCTTTCTTGCGTGGTGCCTCAATCGTCTGGTATTCGAACTGATTGAAGCTGCCGGTGCCGGTACGACGCTTGCCCAGGCCGGCCCGACGCTCTTCGCCGTTGGTGTTGATCCTTACCTTGTTGCCTTCCTGAAAGGGCAGGCGCGGCGCCAATAACGTCGCTGGCTGGTCGATTGCGCGCACTTCAGGCAGCAGCAGTGCCCGCAGGTATTGGCTGCTTGGCTCGCTGACGCGTACCAGTTGCAGGCCGCATGGCTGAGCATAGGGTGCAACCAGTTCAATACCCATTTGCGTGCCGCCACCGCGAACCTGACGAATCCAGCGCACGACCGCGATACTCCAGCCCTGACCGGCACCGTCTTGAATGCCGACCATTTCCCCTGCCTGTAACTGAGGCGGAACGTCTTTGGGCCACGCCAGGCAGTAGCCGCCCGGACTGTGGTTGATAACGTTCAGGGCGTGGGTCGGGAACGTCTGCTGGGCGTTGGACACCGGGTCGCCACCGTCCACTTCGGCCTGCTGATACTGAATCTCCTCGTACGGCAGCATGCTGTCCGATGTGCCGTCACGCTCACTGTCGAAGGTGGTGGCCCACGCATCGGTGGAGGCGATTTTGGCGAACTGCGTCGTGAACTGTGCAGTCTGACTGACGGCGGGCAGTTTGAGCATCTCGCTGAACGACTTCTGTCCGCCCAGGTAATAGTGCAGGGCGTTCATCCCAAGGCACAAGGTCAGGGTGCCTTGGCCGGCCGTGCGCTGAAACGTCCGTTCGGAGACGTCGCCCCAGGCCGCCGCCAGGTGTTGCAACAGATCCAGAGTGAAGCCGTGGGGTACTAGCAGCGGCGATTGCCCGCGTTTCTCCTCGGGCAAGTCCAGGTAGTCCTTGATGGCTGCCGCCAGTGGCAGTGGATTGATGCCCAGCAGACCGGGCAGTTGCTCATCAAGGAACAGTGACTTGTAACGCGGTGGCGCATCGACGGTCTGTGCTACAGCGAACAGGCTGGAGTCTTCCGCTGGCGATTGCAGCTTGATCAATGCACTCCAGGACCCGAGGACTTCGGCCAAGCGGCCGATATTGAGCTGACGCATCTGGTTACAGCGCGAACAACCCAAGAGCAAAGCCACCCCATACGTTTGCTCGATGCTCAGCGTCTGGGTATGGCTCGCCAGGCTGTCGGGCACGGCGATGTTATTTAACTGATGCTGACGCGCAATCAGATAAATCTGATGCAGCTCAAGCCACAGGCCCTCTGGTACGGGGCAATACAGTTGACTGGCGCGAATCAAAGAGCCATTGAGGCAGTGCATAGCGCGCTGCATGGCGGTGGTCAGCAGCGAAGCTCTATCTTTAGTCAGGTTCGGCGAGACGCGCGCGATGATCTGTTTGTAGCCAATGGCCAAGTGGTTTTGCAGGGCCTGGCAGAGGTTCGCAACTTTACGCGGGCGTTCGTCGAGCACAATCGCCTGACTGAGGAAGTGCCGCTCAAGGTTCTTGCAGACGTAATAAACCTCGGGGCGCAGGAGTTCGAGCAATTGCAGGCGGTTGTCGCTGGGCGTCAGTAACTGGCTGAGCTCGCCCATACTTTGGTAGAGCAGGCGGGCGGTTTCACCGAGATTGGCTTTGGGCAGGCTTGAGATCCAGCGTTTCAGGTCGCGCGGAGTGGCATCGCAGAACGACAGGCTCGACTGCGTTGGCGTGGGTACACGCAGCAACAACTCCAGACTTGAATTACTCATTTGCCCGACAAACTCCAACAGCACAATGGCTCGAGCGGCTGCTCATCTGAACATTGCCAGATTCGACTTTAGCAGCATAGGCGTGCAGTCGCAGCCTTTGATGATCGAGTGCCGCCGACGGGCGGCAATACTCGCCCGTCAGTCTATCGGATTGAGGGTATTGAGCGGCGTGACTTGACGTCACGCCTGGGCAGCCAGGCCTATGGCTTGCCCCATCTGCACCGGAGTGCCTGCGGCAAGCTGTTCGGCCCACTTTACTTGATTTGGCCCGAACAGCACGATGGCGGTGGAGCCCAGTTTGAAGCGTCCAAGCTCAGCGCCTTTCTCCAGATGAATCGGCGCGCGAGCAGCTTCGTCATAGCGTACGGTTTTCAGCTCGCGTTTGGGCGGTGTAACCAAACCGGCCCAGACTGTTTCAATCGAGGCGACGATCATCGCGCCCACTAACACCACGGCCATTGGGCCACGCTCAGTATCGAACAGGCAAACTACGCGTTCGTTACGGGCGAACAGCTCAGGGACGTTTTCGGCTGTGGTCTGGTTGACCGAGAAAATGCGTCCTGGCACGTAGACCATTTCACGCAAAGTCCCGGCCAGCGGCATGTGGACCCGATGGTAGTCTTTTGGCGACAAGTAGATCGTCGCGAATTCACCACCCATGAACGGTGCGGACAGGTTTGCATCACCGCCCAGCAGTTCCAGCACGCTGAAGCTGTGACCCTTGGCCTGGAAAATTCGACCATGATCGATTGGGCCCAATTGGCTGACTGCGCCGTCGGCAGGGCTGAGGATCGCGCCAGGCGTTTCATCCAGCGGTCGTGCGCCAGGCTTCAGGGCGCGGGTGAAGAAAGCGTTGAAATGCTCATAAGCGGTCAGGTCTTCGACCAAGGCTTGCGTCATGTCCACCTGATAGCGCCGGGCGAACCAGGCGGTGAAGGCATTTTTGAACCAGCGCACCTTGCACTCGGCAACGCAGCCCGCCAGACGAGACAACAAATGGTGTGGCATCAGGTACTGGCTGAGGATAAACAAACGCTGTTTCATCAAAATTCCTAAAGCGAAGCATCTATAAAAAGTTGCAGTTAAAAGAGGTTGCAATACGGGCCCTGGTCAGCGGTGACCCGGGCTGATGGATCGCCTCATTTTTCGACAGGCGTATCTGGGTGGTTACCCCATTCGCCCCACGAGCCGGCGTAACCTTTGACGCGCGGATAACCCAGCGCCTTGGCCACCAGATAGGTGAAGCCGGAGCGATGGTGGGTCTGGCAATGGGTGATCACTTCCTTGTCCTTCGTGATGCCCAGGCTTTCAAGAATCTGCGGCATGTCCTTGCGGATGCGTAAGTCGCGTGCCGGGTCCATGCCAGCGGTCCATTCGAAATTGACCGCGCCGGGGATATGCCCACCCTTGGCTGCGAGGACTTTTTCGCCTGAGTATTCGGTCGGTCCGCGTGCGTCCCAAATTGCCAGATCGGCAGCGCCCAGACGACATTGCAGGTATTCGCGGGTCGCGGTCGGTTCGCTGTGCAGGGTCAATGGCACGGGACCTCCAACGCTCGGTGGAACCTCACTCGAGAGTGGCCGCGCTTCAGCTCGCCAGGCATGCAGGCCGCCGTCGAGGTAGTGATAGCGTGAGTGACCAATCACGTCTAGCAACCAGATAAAGCGTCCGGCCCAACCGCCGCCTTCGTCGTCATAGACCACGTAAACCGCTTTAGGATTATGCCCCAGCTCACCGAACAGGACTTCAAGCTGGGCCTGCGACGGCAAAAGGCCCGGCGCGGGTGGGTGGCCCATTTGTGTGCGTTTCGGATCGACGAAGCGTGCGCCGGGAATGTGTCCGGCGCTGTAGCTCGCGCTACTGGTCAGATCGACAAGAATCAGTTCTGGCGCGTCAAGGCGGGCCAGCAGGTCGCTGGGCTCGATGACCAGCGGCAAGCTAGAGAAGTCCGGCATTTAGTTCTCCAGATCAGAAAAAAGAGGCAAATTGTAGCTTACGCGTCAGGCTTTGCGGGCGCTAAAGCTGCTTAAGGCGCGCTCGATACATTGCGCGGTTTTACCAAAGGCCTGCACGCTGATTTCCGAGAGTGGTCCGCCGCCTTGATCGGCAAACACCAGCATGACCACCTTACCGTTGCTGCTGAGTGAGCGTAGCAACAGATGCTCGCCGGTAAACAGCCCTTTCAGCTGTCCGGGCAACAGCGCCGAAAACTGCGCGTTGTTGGCTGGATTCAAGCGCAATTGGGTCGGTTGCGCGAGCAAGCGTTGCAAGACGGTGCTTTCACTGATTTGCAGCGTGAGGTTGGCCGCGCTTTTGTCCAGCCCTGCAATTTGATGAACGCGCAGGGTGGTCATGTTGCGGTCCGTCATCAATAGCATGACGCGCTGCATGCCGCAGGCCACTAACGCATCGCGGGCGGAAGTAGTCAGGTGCATTGCGTTGTTGAAGCCGCTGGGCTCGACCAACAGCTCGGTGCAGCATTTGCGCCAGGCCAGCAGTGCCTCGGCCGACGGTGGCGGCGCAGGCAGCAGGCCACGGTGCATCCGCCGTGTTTCCCACGGCCAGATCAACGCTTCTGCAGGGTGCCAAAGCCCGCGCGCCCAATGTTGGCGAGCGCTTTGCACCGCCTGTTGGTGCAGTTGCTGTTGCACTTCACTCAGGGGTTGTTGCAGGTACAGGCTGGTGAGCAACTGCCAGCGCAGGCTGTGCGGGGTATCCCAGGCCTGTTGCGCCGACAGCGCGATGCCGTTGGCCAGCAGGATGGTATTGGCCGGATGGTTGAGCCAGCGTTGCAGGGCAGGGTCCTCGTCCAGCAGTTGCCGCTGGCGTAACGGGTGGAGATGGTCGCGGGAAATACGTATCGCTTTGACCAGCAATCGGCGTTCACTGATCAGCAGCCGATAACCCTGCGTGACCCACATGGGCAGGCGCCAGGCTTCAGCCACTGTCAGGCACAGTTTGAGCAGGCTGACGCCGAACAATTGGGTTTCAACGATCAGCGCCGACTCGCCCTTGTGAATCACCCTCAGCTCCCATTCCTCAAGCAGTGTGGGATGGGCGACCGCCATTGGCCACAGCGGCGACAAGAACAGCAAACTGCCCCAGTGAATGTCCTGCCAGAGTCGAGCCAGGCGACCGGCGAACAGCCCGTTGGCCTGCTGCGTCGCGTGCTGGCTGATCAGCTGTAACTGGCGCAGGGCTGGTGGTATGTCCTGCGGGGCCCGTGCGGGCAGGCGCTGGAGCAATTCTTCGGTACGTTTCAAGCCCAGGCGGTTGATGGCAACTTCAAGACTTTCCGCCGGTTCCGACAAGCCAGTACTGTGATGATTGGCTTCGCGCAATACGCTGAGCACCAGCGACGGACTTTCCTGCATCAGCTCGGCAATCTCGCGCAACGAGCGGCGGCTATCAGCCAGCGCACCGAGCACGCGTTCGTGGCTGGCGATGGGCACAGGCAAGCGGATGCTCTCCAGTTGCTTGAGCCAAGCGTCGAGGCTGCGTGGAACGGGAAGCTGTGCTGAGGTTTCTGGGGGCATGCAGGGGCCTGTACGGCTAAGAGGTCAGGATAATGTCGTATGCCGGGTTCAAGGACCGATCGACGCCAGACTCCTCGCTATGCGGGCCGAACTGGCTTTTCGCCTTAACTGACTATAGTCTGGCGCACTTATGCCGATAAGTAGAAGAAGAGTTTCAAGAACTTCCGCTCATGACCTCGAACCCGACTCAGTAAGAACTCTTTATCTATGGCTAAAATTATCGGCATCATTGTCGTTTTCGCTAGTGTGCTCGGCGGATACGTCCTTTCTCACGGCAAGATTGCCGCGCTGATCCAGCCTTTCGAGGTCATGATTATCGGTGGCGCGGCATTGGGTGCGTTCCTCCAGGCCAACCCCGGTTACACGACCCTCCTCGTGATCAAGAAGTCGCTGAAGATGTTCAGCACGCGCTTCAATCACGCGTTTTATCTGGAAGTTCTCAGCCTGATCTACGAGATTCTCAACAAGAGCCGCCGCGAAGGCATGATGGCGATTGAAGGCGATATCGAAGATGCCGCGGCCAGCCCGATTTTCGCCAAGTACCCCGGCGTGCTCAAAGACGAGCGCATGATCGCTTATATCTGCGATTACCTGCGGATCATGTCGTCAGGGAACATGGCGCCGCACGAGCTTGAAGGCTTGTTCGACATGGAATTACAAAGCATGAAGGAAGAGCTGGACCATCCTTCCCACGCGGTCACCGGGATTGCCGATGCGATGCCCGGTTTCGGTATCGTCGCGGCGGTGCTTGGCATCGTGGTGACCATGGCTTCGCTGGGTGAGGGTGACCAGGCTGCGATCGGCATGCACGTGGGTGCCGCACTGGTGGGTACCTTCTTCGGTATTCTCGCTGCGTACGGTTTCTTCGGCCCGTTGGCCACGTCTCTGGCCCATGACGCCAAGGAAGAGCTGAACGTTTTTGAAGCCATCAAGGCGTCGCTGGTTGCCTCGGCCTCGGGCATGCCGCCATCACTGGCTGTGGAGTTCGGTCGCAAGGTTCTGTATCCAGCGCATCGCCCCAGCTTCAGTGAGCTGGAGCAAGCGGTTCGCGGTCGCTGAGTCATGGAAAATAATCAGCCGATAATCGTCAAGCGCATCAAGCGCTATGCCGCCGGGCACCACGGCGGCGCCTGGAAAATCGCTTTTGCCGACTTTGCGACGGCGATGATGGCGTTCTTTCTGGTGTTGTGGCTGATGTCCTCGGCCACTCCGGAACAGAAACTTGCCATTTCCGGGTACTTCAAGGATCCGATCGGTTTCAGTGAAAGCGGCACGCCGTTCATCATTGACCTAGGGGGGTCGCCAACGCTTGCGCCCGACAAAACCTTGAATCCCGAAGTCGAGACCGTGCCGCAGCAAGACAAAATCAAGATCGAGAGCGAAAAGGTCGACGCCGTTGCAGAGCAAGTCGAGCAGGAGCGTCTGGATATGCTGCTGCAAGAGCTGCAGAACAAGGTCGAGGAAAATCCGGAACTGAAGAAGTTCAAGGACCAGATATTGTTCGAAATCACCCAGGACGGTTTGCGCATACAGATCATGGACGCTGCAAATCGGCCGATGTTCGACATTGGCAGCGCTCGTTTGAAGCCGTATTTCGAAGATATCCTGCTGGCCATGGCAGACACCATCCGAACTGTGCCGAACAAAATCAGCATCAGCGGTCATACGGACGCTACGCCTTATGCCGGGACCAAAGAGTTCGGCAACTGGGAGTTGTCGTCGAACCGAGCCAACGCTGCGCGTCGGGCGTTGGTCGCGGGTGGTTATCCTGAATCGCAAGTGGCGCGCGTCGTCGGGTACGCGTCGTCATCCTTATACGATCATGAAAACCCGCAGAACCCGGTGAACCGTCGTATCGACATCATTGTGCTGACCAAGAAAGCCCAACAGCGTATCGAGGGTATCCAGTCAGCACCGCAAACGCCTGAGTCCGGGACGCCAGCACCCGGTGCCGCTGCTCCGGCTGTCACCCCTGGTACTTCAGTAGATCCGGCCCCGCAAGCACCCCTGCAGCCCCATGAACTGCGAGACAAGCTCAACATCTTTGAAGATGGCGTGTTGAAGATGGATGAGACCAAGAAGTAGGGTGGGTCAACAGGTGCAAAAAAGCCGCGATGATCGCGGCTTTTTACTGCGTGCAGGAAAGCTTAGTAACTGTTTTCAGGCAGGCTGGCGATGATCGAGCGGTAGCTGTTCATCCGTTGTTGCTGAACGCGGCCTTCTTCAAGGGCCTTGAGCAGGGCACAGCCCGGTTCGCGATCATGTTTGCAGTCGCGGAAACGGCAGGTTCCGATCAAATCATTGAATTCGATGAAGCCAGCTTCGACATCGGCGCGGCTGACATGGCCCAGGCCGAACTCGCGAATTCCCGGGGAGTCGATCAAGTCGCCGCCGCGTGGAAAGTGGAACAGGCGCGCGGTGGTCGTGGTGTGAGTGCCCTGACCCGACAGTTCGGAAAGCGGGCCGACACGGGCTTCGACTTCCGGGAGCAAGCTGTTGACCAGCGACGATTTACCGACACCGGACTGACCGACAAACACGCTGATATGCCCGTCCAGCTGGGTTTGCAGCTGCTGCATGCCGTCGCCTTGATGGGCGGACACTTCCAGTAGTGGGTAGCCCAACTGCCGATAAACTGCCAGCAACGCATTGAGCGCTGGAGCGTTTTGGTCGTCGATCAGGTCAGCCTTGTTCAACAGCAGCAGAGGACGAATCCCCGCGTGTTCGGCGGCAACCAGATAACGGTCGATCAGGTTGGCGTGCGGCTCCGGCATCGGCGCGAAGACGATCACGATCAGATCGACGTTGGCGGCAACCGGCTTGAGCTGACCACGGCTGTCCGGGCGGCAAAGCTCGGTTGTGCGGGGCAGTTGCGCGACGATGACGCCGATACCCTGATTGCCGGCACGCCAGACAACCCGGTCGCCGGTGACCAGCGCCGGCAGGTTGGCGCGCAAGTGGCAACGGAACACCTGACCGGTTTGCTCGCCTTCCTGTGCCTCGACTTCGACCTGCACACCAAAGTGAGCGATCACAAGCCCTATTTGCTCAGGGCCGAGATCGCCGCCCTCAAGTGTTTCAAGGGTCTGCGATTCACGTTTGGCGGCGCGGGAGGCGCGCTCGCCCTGAATCTTTTCGATGCGCCAGTTTTGGCGACGATTGAGTTGGCGTTTGGCCATGGGTGTTCCGAGTCGATAAAGCAGCTGATTAGGTAAAACGCCGCAAGTCTAGCATGTCCCGCTAGGCTAAACTGCGCGCCTAAGTTGAGGAGTCGCGACATGCCCACGCAAGAAAAATTTAGTAAGCAGAACCTGATTTGGATCGACCTGGAGATGACCGGTCTGGACCCGGACACCGACGTCATTATCGAGATGGCGACCATCATCACCGACAGCGAACTGAACACGCTGGCTGAAGGGCCGGTGATTGCCGTGCATCAAAGTGACGAGACGCTGGCCCGCATGGATGAGTGGAACACCCGTCAACACGGTGGCTCTGGCTTGACTCAACGGGTCCGTGACAGCCGCATCAGTACCGCTGAAGCCGAAGCGCAGACCCTGGCCTTTATCCAGCAATGGGTGCCGGAACGCAGCTCGCCGATCTGCGGTAACAGCATTTGTCAGGATCGTCGCTTTCTGTATCGGCACATGCCAACGCTGGAGCACTACTTTCATTACCGCAACCTCGATGTTTCCACGCTTAAAGAGCTGGCAGCCCGCTGGGCGCCAAACTTGAAGAAGTTCGAGAAGGGCGGCTCCCATCTGGCGATGGACGATATTCGCGAATCGATCGGCGAATTGCGTCACTACCGTGAGCACTTCATCAAGGTGTAACAGGGAAACAACGTGATGTGAAAGCAGAGGCGTGGCGATAAATTTCGCCGCGCACCTCTTTTGGTGCTTCGTCTGACTGGTTAGACTGCGCGGCTTTATCGCGGGGACTCCGCCATGTTGCTGATGCTTTATCTAATCGCCATCACTGCGGAGGCCATGACGGGTGCGCTGTCAGCCGGACGGCGAGGGATGGACTGGTTTGGCGTGGTGCTGATTGCTTGCGTCACTGCACTGGGTGGCGGTTCGGTCCGTGACGTGTTGCTGGGTCATTATCCTCTGACCTGGGTCAAACACCCTGAATATCTGGTTCTGACCAGCGTCGCGGCGTTGGTGACCGTCTTCATTGCGCCGTTGATGCGCCATTTGCGTTCGTTGTTTCTGGTACTGGATGCGGTGGGGTTGGTGGCGTTCACGCTGATCGGCTGCATGACAGCGCTGGAGACCGGGCATGGCATGCTGGTCGCGTCAGTCTGCGGGGTGATTACCGGGGTATTTGGCGGCATCTTGCGAGATATCTTCTGCAACGACATCCCGTTGATTTTCCGTCGCGAACTTTACGCCAGCGTGTCATTCGTGGCGGCCTGGTGCTATCTGATCTGCCAATATCTGGGGTTACCCAATGAGCAGGCAATTCTGATCACCTTGTTTGGCGGTTTTTTGTTGCGGCTGCTGGCGATCCGTTTTCGTTGGGAAATGCCCAAGTTCGTTTACAGCGATGAGCCGTAAAATCCGGACCTGCACCGTTTCATCGCCCATGTTGCCTCAATGCCCACTCCACATGCTCACGCACCAGCTCCGACGGGTAGTCGCGTCGAGCTTCCAGCGCTTCCAGCACGGGAATGGTCGATGGTGCATTGCCCAGCCCAACCGCCAGATTGCGCAACCAGCGCTCATAACCGGCGCGGCGCAGGGGCGAGCCTTCGGTGTTGCTGAGGAAGGTCGTTTCATCCCACAGGAACAACTCGGCCAGCCCCGCATTGTCCAGATTATGCCGTGGCTGAAAATCACCCTGGCTGGTGGGGCGGGCGAAGCGGTTCCAGGGGCAGACGATCTGGCAGTCATCGCAACCGAACACACGATTCCCAATCAGCGGGCGCAGCTCTTCAGGGATCGCCGTCTTGAGCTCGATGGTCAGGTAGGAAATGCAGCGTCGGGCGTCCAGCACGTAAGGGCCGACGAACGCTGCAGTAGGGCATATATCCAGGCAGGCCGTGCAGCGCCCGCAATGCTCGCTGGTGTGCGGCGGGTCGACGGGCAGCGGCAGGTCGACGAACAACTCACTGAGGAAAAAATAGCTGCCGGCCTTGCGATTGAGTATCAGGGTGTTTTTGCCGATCCAGCCCAGCCCGGCTTGTTCGGCGATGGCTTTTTCCAGTACCGGTGCACTGTCGACGAACGCCCGATAACCAAACGGACCGATGGCGTGCTGGATGCGTTCGGCCAGTTGCTGGACGCGTTTGCGGATCAGCTTGTGATAGTCGCGGCCCAGGGCGTAGCGCGAGACGTAGGCTTTTTCCGGCTGGGCCAGACGTTGCGCCATTTCAGTGTCGCCCGGCAGATAGTCCATGCGTAGCGACACCACGCGCAGCGTCCCCGGCACCAGCTCTTCCGGGTGCGAACGTTTGCTCCCGTGGGCGGCCATATAGTCCATCTCGCCGTGGTAACCCGCATCGAGCCAGCGTTGCAGGTGCTGTTCATGCTCAGCCAGATCCAGGCCGGCGATCCCGACTTGCTGGAAGCCCAACTCGCGTCCCCAGGTCTTGATCGATTGGGCCAGGGCGGCCAGGTCGGCGGTAATTGGCGGATTGGCAATAATAGCGGGCATGTGAAGAGGAAACCGGAGCGGAGGTGCGTATAATTCTGCCAGACATCGGAGCCTATGACGCATGTTGCCAACTAAACCCGACGCATTGTACTGCGCAGCCCACGTGCGAGACCTCGACGCCCGCCTGATTGCGGCCGGCACGCCTGGCATTGAATTGATGCAGCGTGCGGCCCATGCGACGTGGCGAGCATTGCGTCGCCATTGGCCAGAGGCACGTGAATTGACCGTGCTGGCAGGGCGTGGGAATAACGCCGGTGACGGATATCTGGTCGCGGCGCAGGCCCGGCGAGCGGGCTGGCAGGTCGTGGTGCTGGCGGTGGGTGATCCTGCACAATTGTCTGGCGACGCCTTGCAGGCACACGCCGAGGCGGTGAAGGCGGGCGTCAGCATCGTGCGCTGGTCCACCGAGCGGGTGCTGAGCGGCATTGTCCTCGATGCGCTGCTTGGTACGGGCCTGAGCGGTGAGGTGCGAGAGCCTTACCGCAGCGCGATCAATACGATCAATGCCAGCGGTCTGCCTGTCGTGGCGGTCGATATTCCTTCCGGGGTGTGTGCCGACACCGGTAAAACCCTTGGCGTTGCGGTTCGGGCTCAGCTCACGGTGACCTTTATCGGTCTGAAGCTGGGGTTGCTCACCGGCGATGCCGTGGACCGGGTTGGCGAGTTGGTATTCGATGACCTGCAGGCCGATCCGCTGATCGTGGCGCAAACGCCCGTCAGTGCTAAACGCCTGGATACGTTTAATTTGCCGCGTCTGGCCGCTCGATCTGCCTCGGCGAACAAAGGGCTGTTCGGTCGCGTGTTGGTGATTGGCGGTGATCACGGGTTTGGTGGTGCGGCGCTGTTGTCGGCAGAAAGCGCCTTGCGCAGTGGTGCGGGCATGGTGACGCTCGCGACCCGCCGTGAACATGTGCCGGCCGCGCTGACGCGAGCCCCGGAAGTCATGAGCGCGGGCATCAGCTCGGCCAATCAATTGCGCGCCTTGATCGAGCCGGCTGCCGTGCTGGTGGTGGGGCCTGGTTTGGGTCAGGCCAGTTGGGGGCGCAGCCTGTTGTCAGCGGCGGCCAATGCCCAGCGTCCGCAAGTGTGGGACGCCGATGCGCTGAATCTGTTGGCCGTTGGCGTTGTGACCCTGCCGCCCGATAGCGTGATCACCCCGCATCCAGGCGAAGCGGCGCGGTTGTTGGGGGTCAGCACTCAGGCGGTTCAGGCGGATCGTCCGGCTGCGGCGCAGGCGCTGGCACAGAAATACAAGACGGTTGTCGTCCTCAAAGGGGCGGGCAGCCTGATTGCCAGCGTCGATGGGCGGCTGGCGTTGTGTGATCACGGTCATCCGGCGATGGCCACTGCTGGTTTGGGCGATGTGCTCGCTGGACTGGTCGGGGCGCTGATGGCGCAGAAACTGCCGGCGTTCGAAGCGGCGTGTCTGGCGGTCTGGTTACACGCCAGCGCTGGCGAGCGTGCAGGGAAATCGGGCCGGGGGCTGGCGGCCAGTGATGTCATTCCAGCCATTCGTCAGTTATTGGAGGAACAGTCACCGTGTCTGAACTAACGCTGCACCTGGCCGATGAAGACGCCATGATGAGCTTCGGTTCACGTATCGCTCAGGTTACCGAAGGGCTTGGGGTGATCTTTCTCGAAGGCGACCTCGGTGCGGGCAAAACCACCCTGTCACGCGGGATTATCCGGGGCTTTGGGCATGTCGGTGCCGTCAAAAGCCCGACCTTCACCCTGGTCGAACCCTATGAAATCGGACCGGTTCGGGCCTTTCACTTTGATCTGTACAGGCTGGTCGATCCGGAGGAGCTAGAGTACATGGGTATCCGTGATTACTTCGATGGGAGTGCGCTTTGTCTGATCGAGTGGCCCCAACGTGGTGCGGGCTTTTTGCCAAAGCCCGACCTGACCATTACCATTAGGACGCATGCGGAAGGTCGATCACTGACTTTGAGCCCGAGAGGCTCGCGTGGCGAAACCTGGTGTGCCGCTTTGGCTTTGGAATTCAAATAAATGATGGGGTTAGGTATGCGCATGCGCGCGCTGGTTACTGTTGTAGGTCTGCTGCTGACGGCGCTGGCTGTTGACGCGTTAGCCGCTACACAGGTACGAAGTGTTCGCTTATGGCGCGCACCGGACAACACTCGGCTGGTTTTCGACTTGTCCGGGCCGGTCCAGCACAGTGTTTTCACCCTCACATCACCTGATCGTTTGGTTATCGACATTAACGGCGCGACGCTGGCGGCGCCGTTGAAGATCTCTACGGCTAACACCCCGATCACCAGCATGCGTTCGGCTCAGCGCACGCCGACCGACTTGCGCGTGGTTATCGACCTGAAAAAGGCCGTAAACCCGAAAAGCTTTATCCTCGCTCCCAACCAGCAGTATGGCAACCGTCTGGTGGTCGATCTGTTCGATCAGGACGCCGAGGCGAGCCCGGTGGTGCCCGATACAGCGGCCAACACCGCGCCCGCTGCGCCCGTCAGTCCGGCCAAGCCTGAGATCAGGCTGGTGCCTGTTCCCAACGGCAAACGCGATATCGTGATTGCCATCGACGCTGGCCATGGTGGCGAAGACCCTGGCGCGGGTGGTGCGCGAGGTCAGAAAGAAAAAGACATCGTGCTGTCTATTGCCAAAGAACTGCAGCGCCAGATCAACTCGGAGAAAGGCTACCGTGCGGAGTTGACGCGTACTGGTGATTATTTCATTCCGTTGCGCAAACGTACGGAGATCGCCCGCAAGAAGGGCGCCGACCTGTTCGTTTCGATCCACGCCGACGCCGCGCCGTCCTCGGCCGCGTTCGGTGCGTCGGTGTTCGCCCTGTCCGAGCGCGGTGCTACGTCCGAAACCGCGCGCTGGCTGGCCGACAGTGAAAACCGTTCCGACTTGATTGGTGGTGCTGGCGCCGTAAGCCTCGACGACAAGGACAAGATGTTGGCCGGGGTGCTGCTGGACTTGTCCATGACCGCCTCACTGTCTTCCAGTCTCAATGTCGGGCAGAAAGTCCTGAGCAATATTGGGCGCGTTACGTCGCTGCACAAATCCCGGGTCGAGCAGGCCGGGTTTATGGTGCTCAAATCTCCGGATATCCCATCGATCCTGGTAGAGACCGGCTTCATCTCCAACTCGGAGGAAGCGGCGAAACTCGCAGGTTCATCTCATCAGCAGGCATTGGCGCGCTCGATCAGCTCGGGTGTGAAACAGTTCTTCCAACAGAATCCACCGCTGGGCACCTATATCGCCTGGCTGCGGGACAGTGGCAAGATCGTCCAGGGGCCGCGCGACCACACGGTTCGCTCGGGTGAGACGCTGGCCATGATCGCGGTTCGTTACCAGGTGAGCGTGGCGACACTACGTCATGCCAACAGCTTGAGTTCCGATGAGCTCAGAGTGGGGCAGCGGCTGGATATCCCGAGTAATGCGTTGGCAGCTCAGCCATGAGCGAGTCGGCAGTGGACGGTGTGACCGACAGCGTTGAGATCAATAGCAGTGCGCGGATTGAGCTGCTTAGCCCGCGGCTGGCGAACCAGATCGCGGCCGGTGAGGTGGTCGAGCGGCCTGCATCGGTGATCAAGGAACTGCTGGAAAACAGCCTTGACTCAGGGGCGAAGCGCATCGATATCGATGTCGAACAGGCCGGGATCAAGCTGTTGCGTGTCCGTGATGACGGCGGCGGGATTTCCTCCGATGATTTGCCGTTGGCGCTCGCACGGCACGCAACCAGTAAAATTCGCGAACTGGAAGACCTTGAACGAGTGATGAGCCTGGGCTTTCGGGGTGAGGCGCTGGCGTCGATCAGCTCGGTGGCGCGTCTGACCCTGACCTCGCGCACCCGTGATGCCGATCAAGCATGGCAGGTCGAAACCGAAGGCCGCGACATGGCCTCGCGGGTGCAGCCCGCCGCTCACCCGGTGGGCACTTCAGTCGAAGTCCGCGATCTGTTCTTCAATACCCCGGCGCGGCGCAAATTCCTCAAAGCCGAAAAAACCGAGTTCGATCACCTGCAAGAAGTGATCAAACGCATGGCGCTGGCGCGTTTCGATGTCGCGTTTCATTTACGGCACAACGGCAAGACGATCCTCAGCCTGCACGAAGCGAATGATGACAACGCTCGCGCCCGGCGTGTGGCAGCCATCTGCGGTCCAGGCTTTCTGGAGCAGGCGCTGCCGATCGAGGTTGAGCGCAACGGTCTGCACTTATGGGGCTGGGTCGGTTTGCCGACGTTCTCCCGTAGTCAGGCAGACTTGCAATATTTCTACGTGAACGGCCGTGCGGTGCGCGACAAACTGGTCGCCCATGCGGTGCGCCAAGCGTACCGCGATGTACTGTTCAATGGTCGGCACCCGACCTTCGTCCTGTTTTTCGAAGTCGATCCGGCGGTGGTCGACGTTAATGTGCACCCGACCAAACACGAAGTACGCTTCCGTGACGGGCGCATGGTGCATGACTTCCTGTATGGCACGCTGCACCGTGCGCTAGGGGATGTCCGCCCGGAAAATCAGCTGGCGGGTACCGCTCCAGCGACGGCGCTGATCCGCCCGAGCGGCCCGGATGCGGGTGAGTTCGGCCCTCAAGGCGAAATGCGCCTGGCCAATAATCTGCTGGAACAGCCACAGGCCGAACCTTACGTGCGGCCGGCGGGCTCAGGTTCAGGCGCTGGGTATCAATACCAGTACTCGCCTCGCACCTCCGCGCCACTGCCGACGGCCGAGGCGCAAAGCGCGTATCGCGAGTTCTTCGCGCCGCTGCCTGAAGGCGGTGCGGCGCCTTTACCTGGCTCTCAGGACGACATCCCGCCGCTGGGGTATGCCCTGGCTCAGCTCAAGGGGATTTATATCCTCGCGGAAAATGCCCACGGTCTGGTGCTGGTGGACATGCATGCCGCCCACGAACGCATCATGTACGAACGCTTGAAAATCGCCATGGCCAGCGAAGGACTGAGCGGCCAGCCATTGCTGGTCCCGGAATCCATTGCAGTCAGTCAGCGTGAGGCCGATTGCGCCGAAGAACATGTCACCTGGTTCCAGCGCCTGGGCTTCGAGCTACAGCGGCTGGGCCCGGAAACCCTGGCGATTCGGCAGATCCCGGCGTTGCTCAAGCAAGCCGAAGCCAATCGGCTGGTGCATGATGTGTTGGCTGACCTGATGGAATACGGCACCAGTGACCGGATTCAGGCACACCTCAACGAGCTGCTGGGGACCATGGCCTGTCACGGCGCGATTCGCGCCAATCGGCGCCTGGCCCTGCCGGAGATGAACGGGTTGCTGCGCGACATGGAAAACACAGAGCGCAGTGGCCAATGCAACCATGGTCGACCGACCTGGACCCAGATGGGTCTGGACGATCTGGACAAACTTTTCCTGCGTGGTCGCTGATGAGTGCTTTGCCCCCGGCTATCTTCCTCATGGGCCCCACCGCTGCAGGCAAGACCGATCTGGCCATTGAGCTGACCAAGGTTCTGCCCTGCGAGCTGATCAGCGTCGATTCGGCGTTGGTGTATCGCGGCATGGACATCGGCACCGCCAAACCGTCCAAAGAGCTGTTGTCCGAGTTCCCCCATCGCCTGATCGACATTATTGACCCCGTGCAAAGCTATTCGGCTGCCGAATTTCGTGCCGATGCATTGGCTGCGATGGCCGACATCACTGCGCGCGGCAATATTCCGCTGCTGGTGGGCGGCACCATGTTGTATTTCAAGGCATTGCAGGAGGGGTTGGCGGATATGCCGCCCGCCGATGCGAGCGTTCGTGCGCAGCTAGAAGCCGAGGCCGCCGCGCTTGGCTGGCAGGGCTTGCACGATCAATTGGCCCAGGTTGATCCGGTGTCGGCGGCGCGAATTCATCCCAATGATCCACAGCGGCTGATTCGAGCTCTGGAAGTTTATCGGGTGAGCGGATTGAGCATGACCGCACATCGCGAGCAACAAACTGCGCAAAGTACTGACGCAGCCGCTTCGGGACGTCATCAATTGCCCTATACTGTCGCAAACCTGGCCATCGCTCCGGCAGATCGCCACGTACTGCATGACCGTATTGCGCAACGATTTGTACATATGCTGGAACAGGGGTTCGTTGACGAGGTCCTAGCTCTGCGAGCACGAGGTGACCTGCATGCGGGGTTGTCGTCGATGCGAGCCGTGGGCTATCGCCAAGTCTGGGATCATCTGGATGGCAAACTGACGTGGGACCAGATGCAGGAGCGTGGCGTTATTGCCACGCGCCAGTTGGCCAAGCGACAGTTTACCTGGTTGCGTAGTTGGGCAGATTTGCAGTGGCTGGACAGTCTGGCTTGCGACAATCTGCCACGTGCCTTGAAATACATGGCATCGGTCTCCATATTGAGCTGATACCGTGCAATTGCCGTCTATCCTTGGGGGGTGGCGGCCTAAGTCAATTTGCTTACTATTTTTTTCTATTGATCCTTAAAGGAGTGCGGCACATGTCAAAAGGGCATTCGCTACAAGACCCTTACCTGAATACTTTGCGTAAAGAGAAGGTTGGGGTTTCGATTTATCTGGTTAACGGTATCAAGCTGCAAGGCACGATCGAGTCCTTTGACCAATTCGTGATTTTGCTGAAAAACACCGTCAGCCAAATGGTTTACAAACACGCTATCTCTACCGTTGTGCCAGTTCGTCCAATTCGCCTGCCTAGCGCAGCCGAAACGGAGCTGGGCGACGCTGAGCCAGGTAACGCCTGATAGGAGTCTGCTTTGTTCTTTGAGCGCCACGGTGGTGGTGAACGGGCCATTCTCGTTCACTTGGATGGTCAGGACCCTGAGGCGCGTGAAGATCCGCAGGAGTTTCAGGAGCTGGCGATTTCTGCTGGCGCCGAGACCGTCGCGTTTGTCAGCGTGCCGCGTCATCGGCCAACAGCTAAATACCTGATCGGCAGCGGTAAGGTCGAGGAACTTCGCGACCTGGTCAAAGCCGAGCACGTAGATATCGTGATTTTCAATCACGTCCTCACGCCCAGTCAGGAGCGCAACCTCGAACGTGTTTTCGAGTGTCGCGTGCTTGATCGCACAGGTTTGATTCTGGATATCTTCGCGCAACGAGCGCGCACTCATGAAGGCAAATTGCAGGTCGAGCTGGCCCAGCTTGATCACATGAGTACTCGTCTGGTTCGTGGCTGGACCCACCTGGAGCGACAGGGCGGCGGCATCGGCATGCGCGGTCCAGGTGAAACCCAACTGGAAACCGACCGGCGTTTGTTGCGTGTGCGTGTGCGGCAGCTCAAGAGCCGTCTGGAGAAGGTCCGCAGTCAGCGGGACCAAGCCCGTCGCGGTCGCAAGCGCGCCGATATTCCTTCGGTGTCGCTGGTGGGATATACCAACGCGGGCAAGTCGACGCTGTTCAATGCGATGACCGACTCCAATGTCTTTGCCGCAAACCAACTGTTCGCGACCCTAGATCCCACCCTCCGTCGCCTCGAACTCGATGACTTTGGGCCGATCGTGCTAGCTGATACGGTCGGTTTCATTCGTCATCTGCCACACAAACTGGTCGAGGCGTTTCGCTCCACACTCGAAGAATCGAGCAACTCCGATTTGCTCTTGCACGTCATCGACGCTCATGAGCCTGAGCGCATGGCGCAGATTGAACAGGTGATGGCGGTGCTGGGCGAGATCGGTGCGGATGGCTTGCCGATCCTTGAGGTGTACAACAAACTCGATTTGCTTGAAGGGGTCGAGCCCCAGATTCAGCGAGATGCCGATGGCAAGCCGCAGAGGGTCTGGGTGTCTGCCCGTGATGGTCGAGGGCTGGATCTGCTTAAACAAGCAGTGGCTGAACTGTTGGGCGATGATTTATTCGTTGGCACCTTGCGCTTGCCTCAACGTTTTGCTCGACTGCGTGCTCAGTTCTTCAAGTTGGGCGCAGTTCAAAGCGAAGAACATGATGAGGAAGGCGGGAGTCTGTTGGCGGTACGTTTGCCGCGTGTTGAGTTCAATCGCCTGGTGAGTCGCGAAGGAATGCAGCCGCAGGAATTCATCGAGCAACACACTTTGCAATAAAAGCCTGAGAAAGCGGTTGTGCCGCGGACACAGGCATTCTGTAGCATTGGTTGGCGTGCCGTGGGCGCGTCTTTGCTTTATCAGATGGAGAGCGCTATGGCTTGGAATGAGCCGGGTGGCAACTCGAATAATCAGGATCCTTGGGGTGGTAAGCGCAAGGGCGGCGACCGCAAGGGGCCACCAGATCTCGACGAGGCCTTCCGAAAGCTGCAGGAAAGCCTGAACGGGTTGTTCGGTGGTGGTAAAAAACGTGGTGGCGGCGAGGACGATGGTCAACGCAAGGGCGGCGGTTTAGGTCTGCTCGGCATTGGTCTGGTCGTCATTGCGGCTGTCTGGCTGTATAGCGCCATCTATGTCGTGGATGAGCAGGAGCAGGCCGTAGTGCTGCGCTTCGGCAAGTACTACGAAACCGTCGGTGCGGGTCTGAATATCTATTTCCCGCCATTCGATCGTAAATATATGGAAAACGTCACGCGTGAGCGTGCCTATAGCAAGCAAGGGCAGATGCTGACCGAAGACGAAAACATCGTCGAAGTGCCGCTGACCGTGCAATACAAAATTACCAACCTGAAAGATTTCGTGCTGAACGTCGATCAGCCGGAAGTCAGTCTGCAGCATGCGACTGAGAGCGCTTTGCGCCACGTAGTGGGTTCCACTGCGATGGACCAGGTGCTGACTGAAGGTCGTGAGCTGATGGCCAGTGAGATCAAGGAGCGTCTGCAGCGCTTCCTCGATACGTATCGCACCGGCATCACCGTGACTCAGGTGAACGTACAAAGTGCTGCTGCGCCGCGTGAAGTTCAGGAGGCGTTCGATGATGTGATTCGCGCCCGGGAAGACGAACAGCGTTCGCGTAACCAGGCTGAAACCTATGCTAACGGTGTGATTCCCGAAGCGCGTGGCCAAGCTCAACGCATCGTCGAAAATGCCAATGGCTATCGCGATGAAGTCGTGTCCCGCGCCAAGGGTGAAGCTGATCGTTTTACCAAGCTGGTCGTCGAGTACCGCAAGGCTCCAGAAGTGACGCGTGAGCGTCTATATCTGGACACCATGCAAGAAGTATTCAGCAACACCAGTAAGGTTCTCGTGACCGGTGGCAACAAAGGGCAGAACAACCTGCTCTATCTGCCATTGGACAAGATGATCGAAAGCGGTCGTAGCACCACTGCTCCGACAACCGGCGCACCTGCCGCTGCCAATGAAATCGGCGCACGTGCTGCGACCGAGTCTCAACAGCAGCACGATGCGCGTTCAAGGGAGAGTCGCTGATGAGCAATAAATCGCTGATCGCCCTGATTGTTTGTGTCGTGCTGGCGGTCGTTGCCTGGAATAGCATCTACATCGTTGCTCAGACTGAGCGTGCGGTCTTGCTGCAATTCGGCCGTGTCGTCCAGGCGGACGTCCAGCCAGGTCTGCATGTGAAGGTTCCGTACGTCAATCAGGTGCGCAAGTTCGACGGGCGCTTGATGACCCTCGATGCACCGACGCAACGTTTTCTGACGCTGGAAAAGAAAGCGGTCATGGTTGATGCCTATGCCAAGTGGCGGGTGAAGGACGCTGAGCGTTTCTACACTGCGACTTCCGGTCTCAAGCAGATCGCTGATGAGCGTCTGTCACGCCGTCTTGAATCCGGGCTGCGCGATCAGTTCGGCAAGCGCACCTTGCATGAAGTGGTGTCGGGTGAGCGTGATGCGTTGATGGCGGATATCACCGCTTCGCTCAACACGATGGCAAGCAAAGAGCTGGGCATTGAAGTTATTGATGTCCGGGTCAAAGGCATTGACCTGCCGAAAGAAGTGAACCGCAGCGTTTTCGAGCGGATGAGTACCGAACGTGAGCGTGAAGCGCGTGAGCATCGGGCCAAAGGTAACGAGTTGGCAGAAGGCATTCGTGCCGATGCCGATCGTCAGCGTCGGGTTCTTCTGGCAGAAGCCTATCGTGAGTCTGAAGAAGCTCGCGGTGATGGCGATGCCCAGGCGTCCGCGATCTACGCCAAGGCCTACGGTCAGGATCAGGAGTTCTACGCGTTCTATCGTAGCCTGCGCGCCTACCGTGAAAGCTTCGCGAACAAAAGCGACGTGATGGTGCTGGACCCGAGCAGCGATTTCTTCCGTTATCTGGAAAAATCCAAGCCGTAACCGGTTCACCCCGCCGGGCGGCAAAACCGCCTGGCGGGGTGATCGTTTAGGAAAACGTGTGTATGATGCGGCAGCCGGGAAAATCCCGGCTTTTTTGCGTCTGCACGATTGATTGGCCATGGCGTGGTAAAGCGCTGGGCAAGGTTTTTCGAGGAGAGCGGTTTGTAAAGCGGGTCTCGGACCGCTCGTTCTGTTGGGCTTGCATGTAAAAGCGCTCAGAATGTGACCGCACTCTGCTTCACTCAAGGCTCGCCCTCAGGGCTGGCCGCCCGGATCATAGGGGATTGGCGTAATGGCAACGGTTGACCGCTGGCTGCTACCAGATGGCATCGAAGAAGTACTGCCGCCGGAAGCGGCGCGCATTGAAGTGGCGCGCCGTCAGGTGTTGGATCTGTTCCAGAGCTGGGGCTATGAGTTCGTCGTCACCCCGCATATCGAATACCTGGAGTCGTTGCTCACGGGCGCGGGTCAGGACCTGGATCTGCGTACCTTCAAGGTGATCGATCCGCAATCAGGCCGGCAAATGGGTTTCCGTGCCGATATCACGCCGCAAGTGGCGCGTATCGATGCGCACACCTTGCGCCGCGAAGGGCCTAGCCGTCTGTGCTATGCCGGCAGCGTGTTGCATGCGCAGCCGCGAGCCTTGTCGTCCTCGCGTAGCCCGATTCAGTTGGGCGCCGAGTTGTACGGCGATGCCAGCCCGAGCAGTGATGTCGAAGTCATTAGCCTGATGTTGACTATGCTGCAGCTGGCCGACGTGCCTGATGTGCATATGGACTTGGGCCATGTCGGTATTTACCGTGGCCTGGCACGTGCCGCCGATTTGTCTGGCGAGGTCGAGCAGCTGTTGTTCGACGCTTTGCAGCGCAAGGCGATAGACGAAGTCATCGCGCTCACCGCTGATTTGCCAGCTGATCTGGCTGCGATGCTGCGCGCGCTGGTCGATTTGTGTGGTGGTCGTGAAGTGCTTGCGTCCGCTCGTGATCGACTGGCCCATGCGCCTGCTCCAGTGTTGGCTGCCCTGGATGATTTGCTGGCGATTGCCGAGCGCCTTTCCGCGCGCTTCCCGCAATTGCCGCTGTACTTCGATCTCGGTGAGTTACGGGGTTATCACTACCACACCGGCGTCGTGTTTGCGGTGTTCGTGCCGGGCGTAGGTCAGATGATCGCCCAGGGCGGTCGCTATGACGACATCGGCGCGGACTTTGGTCGGGCGCGCCCGGCTACGGGCTTCTCCACGGATTTGAAAACCCTGGTCACCCTGGGGCGTGCGGACATCGAGCTACCGTCTGGCGGTATCTGGATGCCGGACAGTACTGATGCGGCACTCTGGCAGCAGGTCTGCCAATTGCGTAGCGAAGGTCATCGTGTGGTTCAGGCATTGCCTGGGCAGTCGGTGTCTGCCGCGCGTGAAGCCGATTGTGACCGGCAATTGATTCAGCATGATGGGCTTTGGCAGTTAGTGCCGCTGGCTTCTTGAGTTTCCCTGTCGGCCGCAGCCGGCACCAAGTTTGCGCGAATGAGGACAAGTGTTATGGGTAAGAATGTCGTAGTCCTGGGCACCCAATGGGGTGATGAGGGCAAAGGCAAGATCGTTGATCTGCTGACCGAACATGCTACCGCTGTAGTTCGATACCAAGGGGGCCACAACGCGGGTCACACCCTGGTCATCGATGGCGAAAAAACCGTATTGCACCTGATTCCGTCCGGTGTGCTGCGCGAAGGCGTGCAGTGCCTGATCGGTAACGGTGTGGTGGTTGCGCCTGACGCACTCATGCGAGAAATCATCAAGCTTGAAGAGAAGGGTATTCCGGTACGTGAGCGTCTGCGTATCAGCCCTTCCTGCCCGCTGATCCTGTCCTATCACGTTGCGCTGGATCAGGCGCGTGAGAAGGCTCGTGGCGAGCTCAAGATCGGCACGACCGGTCGTGGTATCGGCCCGGCCTACGAAGACAAGGTCGCACGTCGCGGTCTGCGCATCGGCGACCTGTTCCACCGCGAGCGTTTCGCGGCCAAGCTGGGTGAGCTGCTCGATTACCACAACTTCGTTCTGGTCAATTACTACAAAGAACCGGCCATCGACTTCCAGAAAACACTCGACGAGTGCATGGAATACGCTGAACTGCTCAAGCCGATGATGCTCGACGTCACTGCTGCGCTGCATGAAATGCGCCGCGAAGGCAAAGACATCATGTTCGAAGGTGCCCAGGGTTCGCTGCTGGACATCGATCACGGTACTTACCCGTACGTGACCAGTTCTAACACCACGGCGGGTGGCATCGCGACCGGTTCTGGTTTTGGTCCGATGTACCTGGATTACATCCTCGGCATCACCAAGGCTTACACCACTCGCGTCGGTTCGGGTCCTTTCCCGACTGAGCTGTTCGACGATGTTGGTGCGTTCCTGGCCAAGCGCGGTCACGAGTTCGGTGCAACCACCGGTCGCGCTCGCCGTTGCGGCTGGTTCGATGCCGTCATCCTGCGTCGCGCAATCGAGATCAACAGCATCTCCGGTCTGTGCCTGACCAAGCTCGACGTGCTCGACGGTCTGGAAACCATCAACATCTGCATCGGTTACAAGAACGAAAATGGTGCAGTGATCGATGCTCCAACCGATGCTGACAGCTACATCGGCCTGATGCCGGTTTACGAAGAAATGCCGGGCTGGACCGAATCGACCTTGGGCGCTAAAACCCTGGAAGAACTGCCCGCAAACGCCCGTGCTTATATCAAGCGTGTGGAAGAGTTGGTCGGCGCGCCGATCGATATCATTTCCACTGGCCCGGACCGCAACGAGACAATCGTGCTGCGTCATCCGTTTGCTTGATAAATCGTTGAAATAGTTACTGGAATGCGACAAAGGGCCACTTATGTGGCCCTTTGTCGTTTCTGTCTATCGGTTAGTGCTGGCGCGGCACGGCGCTTGCTGTAATTATCGTTCCAAAGAGTGCCATCATTTTAATGGCATCCGTAGTAGAGGAATAATCCCGTGTCCGCCGTCCTTTCTCTTTTACGTAGCCGCTTGTTGCGGCCTGTGTTCATTGCCCTGGGTGTCGCCCTTTTGGTGCAGGTGTTGGTCGCGGTTGCTCTGACCCGGAGCACGGTGACGGCGCTTGAGGCAGATTTGGCCACTCGACTAGGTGTAGATTCGCAACACCTGTCTGCGGAGCTGGAGCAAGCGAGTCGGGAAGTTACTTCCAGTCTGGATGCGTTGTCATCCAGCACTCGTCAACGCCTGAGTGCAGGTTTGTCATCGCGTCTGAAGGATGAGCAGGTGCAGCTGCGCGGCACGCTCGAAAAAGACCTCAAGGACTCGGCTAATGATATGGCGCAGTTGCTGGCGGCGGTCGCTCCGCGTGCCATGTGGGATAACGATACGCCGACTCTGTCGGAGTTTGCCCGCCGCGCTCAGCGCAATCCCAATGTGCTGTTTGTCATCTATGACGATGCTCAAGGTGAGCACCTGACGCGTTATCTGAATCGCGATAGCCCGCAGATTAAAGCCTTGCTCGCCAAAGGGGAGGGTGACCGGGCGATGGATAAAGTCCTGAACGCCGCCAGGAATGATCCTTCGGTGTATTACGTCGAGGCCGGGATCAGTCCTAATGGCGTCGAAATCGGCAAGGTGCTGATGGGGGTTTCTACCGCAACGGTCGAGCAGGACCTTGCGGCTCTGGACAAGCGCTTCTCCGCTTTAATTGTCGGTGGCGAACAGTTGGTCTCTGACAGTTTGGTGGGGGCGGCGGCCGATAGTTCCGCCGCGTTACGTACGCGTTTGCAGGGGGCGCAAACCGCTGCCTCGGCAATGGCCGCCAACACCAGCATCACGGTCCAGGAGGCGGCAGCGACATTGCGCTGGAGGATCGGTCTGGGACTGGCACTGGTCGGTCTCGGCGTATTGCTGCTGCTGGCCGTAGTGCTCGGGCGCCGGGTCGTGAGCAAATTGCACCTGCTGATTGCAGCGCTGGATGATCTGGCTGCTGGCGAAGGCGACTTGACCAAGCGCGTACAGCTCAACAGTAACGACGAAATCGGTGACATGGCGTCAGCGGTCAATCGTTTTGTCGACAAGCTTCAGCCTATCGTGCGTGAGGCGGGGGATGTGGCGCAGCGTACCGGGGTGGAAATTGGCGCCTTGAGCCTGCGTAACGCCGGGTCGGGCAAGGCGGCTGAATTGCAGCGAGATGAAGTGGCCGCCAGTCTCAAAGCCCTTTCGCAGATGGCGGATGAGGCTCAGGCAGAAAGTAATGCAATGCAGGCGGCCTTGAAGCAGGTTGTCGACATTCGAGTCGCGACCGACGAAAACACGCGGACGTCAACGCAGGTGGGTAACTTGATCGAAGCGTTGGCGGGGCAGGTTGATACCGGCGCCAAGGTCATTGAGCGTCTGGCCCAGCAAAGCGAGCAGATTGAAGTGGTGCTGACGGTTATTCACGGTATTGCCGAGCAAACCAACTTGCTGGCCCTTAACGCGGCAATCGAGGCTGCGCGGGCGGGTGAGACGGGTCGCGGTTTTGCGGTGGTGGCAGACGAAGTGCGTGCGCTGGCCAGCAAGACTCAAAGCTCCACAGGTGATATCCAGGCGCATATCGGGGCCTTGCAGCAGGGTGCCAAAGAAGCGGTGGCAGCGATTGGCTTGGCAGGTCGGCAGGCCAGCGAGGGGCTGGCGGTGTTGCGCAGCAGCGCCAAGCTGCAATTGACGGTGCAGGCATCGGTAGAACAGGTTCATGCCGCCATAGGTCTTGCAACCGAGGCTGCGGCGCATCAGGCGCAGGGCGCGCAAGCGGTGAGGGGCCGAGTGGAAGTTATTCATGCTCAGGCTCAGCGCGCGGCTCAGGCGGTTGTAGAAACCACGGCCAGCGGTAAGGTGCTTGATGGTCTGGCTGCACAATTGAAGGCAAGCCTGGGTCAGTTCCGCGCCTGACGGCGCTGAGCTACAGAGTTGGAAGAGGGTGCGCCAGGCGCACCCTGGGGTGGCGGCTTTTGATGGTTGATCTAGAATCTCAAACGCAGAAAACACAAAACCGAGCACGGGGCTCGGTTTTGTTTGAATTGGTGCCCAGAAGAAGACTCGAACTTCCACGACCTTGCGGTCACCAGCACCTGAAGCTGGCGTGTCTACCAATTTCACCATCTGGGCAGTTCGTTGGGTTCAGCAGCAGCTGTTAAGCTATTGTTTACTTTCAACTACAACAACGTTTGCCGTCGTTGTGGGGCGCATCATACGGAGGAGCTTAGTACCTGTAAACCCCCGTTGTGAAAAATATTTTTGAAATAGCGAACGGAGATAGCAAATGGTGTCTTCGCGTTTCAATCCGGTATATGCCAAACTAAATATATATAGATAAGGTGAACTCATTCTAATGGCCGATTGGCAGTCCCTCGATCCCGAGGCCGCTCGTGAAGCGGAAAAATACGAAAACCCTATCCCCAGCCGTGAGCTGATTTTGCAGCACCTTGCCGATCGAGGGTCTCCGGCGAGTCGCGAGCAATTGGTGGAAGAGTTTGGTCTGACAACTGAAGACCAGTTCGAAGCCCTGCGTCGCCGCTTGCGCGCAATGGAGCGCGATGCTCAGTTGATATACACCCGCCGGGGCACCTATGCCCCCGTGGACAAGCTCGACCTGATCCTGGGGCGGATTACCGGCCACCGTGACGGTTTCGGCTTCCTCATCCCTGATGACGGCACCGATGACCTGTTCATGAGCCCTGCGCAAATGCGTCTGGTGTTCGACGGCGATCGTGCTTTGGCGCGGGTTTCCGGTCTTGATCGTCGGGGTCGTCGCGAAGGCGTGATCGTCGAAGTGATCTCCCGTGCGCACGAAACCATCGTGGGTCGCTACTTCGAAGAGAGCGGCATCGGTTTTGTCGTGCCCGACAATCCGAAGATCCAGCAGGAAGTCCTGATTACCCCTGGCCGCAACTCCAGCGCCAAGATCGGTCAGTTCGTCGAGGTGAAGATTACTCACTGGCCGACGCCGCGCTTCCAGCCGCAAGGCGATGTGGTCGAAGTCGTGGGCAATTACATGGCGCCCGGCATGGAAATCGACATTGCCCTGCGCACCTACGATATTCCGCACGTCTGGCCTGAAGCGGTGCTCAAAGAAGCTGCCAAGCTCAAGCCGGAAGTGGAGGAGAAAGACAAGGAACACCGCGTCGATCTGCGTCATCTGCCGTTCGTGACCATCGATGGCGAAGATGCTCGCGACTTCGACGATGCGGTTTTCTGCGAAGCCAAGCCCGGCAAGCTGCGTCTGTTTTCCGGTGGCTGGAAGTTGTACGTCGCCATCGCCGACGTATCGAGCTACGTCAAAATCGGTTCGGCGCTGGACGCTGAATCGCAAGTGCGTGGCAACTCGGTGTACTTCCCCGAGCGCGTGATTCCGATGTTGCCCGAGCAGTTGTCCAACGGCTTATGCTCGCTGAATCCGCACGTCGATCGCTTGGCCATGGTCTGTGAAATGACCCTGTCCAAATCCGGCGAGATGACTGATTACCAGTTCTACGAGGCAGTCATTCACTCCCATGCCCGCCTGACCTACAACAAGGTCAGCTCGATCCTGGAGCAGCCAAAAACGGCTGAAGCCAAGGAATTGCGTGGCGAATACGCCGGCGTCGTGCCGCACCTGAAGCAGCTTTATGCGCTGTACAAAGTGCTGCTGAGCGCTCGTCATACCCGTGGCGCGATTGATTTTGAAACTCAGGAAACCCGGATCATCTTCGGTACTGAGCGCAAAATCGCCGAAATCCGGCCGACCACGCGCAACGATGCGCACAAGCTGATCGAGGAATGCATGCTGGCGGCCAACGTGGCCACGGCTGAATTCCTGAAAAAGCACGAAATTCCAGCCTTGTACCGTGTGCACGATGGTCCGCCGCCAGAGCGTCTGGAAAAACTCCGGGCCTTCCTCGGCGAGCTGGGTCTGTCGCTGCACAAGGGCAAAGACGGTCCGTCGCCGAAGGATTACCAGGCGCTGCTGGCAAGCATCAAGGACCGTCCGGATTTCCATCTGATCCAGACCGTGATGCTGCGTTCGTTGAGTCAGGCGGTGTACAGCGCGGATAACCAGGGTCACTTTGGCCTGAATTACGAGGCGTATACGCACTTCACTTCGCCGATTCGTCGCTACCCGGATTTGCTCACGCACCGGGCTATCCGCAGCGTGATCCATTCCAAGCAAGATACCCCGCACGTTCGTCGTGCGGGTGCCATGACCATCCCGAAAGCGCGCATCTATCCATACGATGAGGCGATTCTGGAGCAGTTGGGCGAACAGTGTTCCATGAGCGAACGCCGTGCCGACGAAGCTACGCGTGACGTGGTCAACTGGCTCAAGTGCGAGTTCATGAAAGACCGCGTGGGCGAGTCGTTCCCAGGCGTGATCACGGCGGTTACCGGTTTTGGTCTATTCGTTGAGCTGACCGACATCTACGTCGAAGGCTTGGTGCACGTCACTGCCTTGCCGGGCGATTACTACCACTTCGATCCAGTGCATCACCGCTTGGCGGGCGAGCGCACCGGTCGCAGCTTCCGCTTGGGCGACACTGTTGAAGTGCGGGTCATGCGCGTCGATCTCGACGAACGCAAGATCGACTTCGAGATGGCTGAAAAAACCATCAGCGCGCCGATTGGTCGCAAGCGTCGTGGTGCTGAGCCGGCTGCGACGGAAAAAGCAGCTGCGCCAGCCAAGGCGGGGCGCCGTGGCGCTTCGACCAAGGCTGCGCCAGTGACTGAAGCCTATCGCCCAAGCGATGCCGTCGCGAAAAACGCGGAAGTGCGCAAAAGCCGTGAGCTGAAGCAGGCCTTGCTGGCAGAAGCGAAAGGTGGTGGAAGGGCGGCGTCGGGAAAGTCCAGTAAAGTGGATTCCGATTCGTCGGCCAAGCCAGCCAAACCGAGCAAACACCGTAAAGGCCCGCCAAAAGCGGGCTCGGCCCCTGCTGCGAAAAGCGGTGGGGTGCGTAAACCTAAGGCCAAGTCATGAGTCAGTTGGAAAAAATCTACGGTTTGCATGCTGTAGAAGCGTTGTTGCGTCACCATCCGAAACGCGTCAAGCAAGTCTGGCTGGCTGAAAACCGCAACGATCCGCGGGTTCAGGTGTTGATCCAACTGGCTAACGAAAATCGTGTGTCTGTGGGTCAGGCCGAGCGTCGCGAAATGGACGTCTGGGTCGAAGGCGTGCACCAAGGTGTGGTTGCCGAGGTCAGCCCGAGTCAGGTGTGGGGTGAAGCCATGCTTGATGAGTTGCTCGACCGTACCGAAGGCGCGCCACTGATTCTCGTGCTCGATGGTGTGACCGATCCGCATAACCTCGGCGCGTGCCTGCGCACTGCCGATGCGGCCGGTGCGCTCGCGGTTGTGGTGCCAAAGGACAAGTCGGCGACATTGACGCCGACGGTCCGGAAAGTGGCCTGCGGCGCGGCGGAAGTCATCCCGTTGGTGGCGGTCACCAACCTGGCCCGCACCCTTGAGAAGCTTCAGCAGCGCGGCCTTTGGGTCGTGGGTACGGCGGGTGAGGCTGAGGTTGAGCTGTATCAGCAAGACCTGACCGGCCCGACGATTCTGATCATGGGCGCCGAAGGCAAGGGCATGCGTCGCTTGACTCGCGATCATTGCGATTACTTGGTGCGCCTGCCGATGGCCGGCAGCGTCAGCAGCCTGAACGTCTCTGTGGCGACGGGCGTGTGTCTGTTCGAAGCGTTGCGTCAGCGCAGCGTCAAGGCAGCCGCGAAGAAGTAACCCTTGTAGGCGCGCGCTTGTCCGCGATGGAACGATAACGCTGTGTGTCAGGCAGACCGCGTCGTTGCTATCGCGGGCAAGCGCGCTCCTACAAGTATTGAGTAGTACTCATTGCTCAAATAATCACCAATTGCCTTGCGCCCCACCAAGCCCTTCTCTACAATTGCGCCCCTTGCTGTCATGGCAGGCGCTCATGTGCCTGTCCCTGAGCAAGACAAACAGTGTCATTCACTCCTTGTCTGACCGCTTTTTAGTTAGCGGCAGGCTACAACCCGTAAGGAGCATTCATGCGTCATTACGAAATCATCTTTTTGGTCCACCCGGATCAAAGCGAGCAAGTCGGCGGCATGGTTGAGCGTTATACCAAGCTGATCGAAGAAGACGGCGGCAAAATCCACCGTCTGGAAGATTGGGGTCGTCGTCAACTGGCCTATGCAATCAACAATGTTCACAAGGCTCACTACGTGATGCTGAACGTTGAATGCACCGGTAAAGCTTTGGCTGAACTGGAAGACAACTTCCGTTACAACGATGCCGTGATCCGTAACCTGGTCATCCGTCGCGACGAAGCCGTTACTGGCCAGTCCGAGATGCTCAAGGCTGAAGAAAACCGCAGTGAGCGCCGTGAGCGTCGTGACCGTCCTGAGCACTCCGACAGCGCCGATGGCGATGACGGCGACAACAGCGACGCCAGCGATAACGCTGACGAGTAATCCACGGACCTTTTGAGGAGCCAATTACATGGCACGTTTCTTCCGTCGTCGTAAATTCTGCCGCTTCACCGCTGAAGACGTGAAAGAGATCGATTACAAAGATCTCAACACTCTGAAAGCCTACGTATCCGAGACCGGCAAAATCGTTCCAAGCCGTATCACTGGTACAAAAGCACGTTATCAGCGTCAGCTGGCCACCGCTATCAAGCGTGCCCGCTTCCTGGCCCTGCTGGCCTACACCGACAGCCACGGCCGCTGAGACCAGGCAGTCGACAAAGTAGTAAGGGATAGAACGCATGCGCGCCATGGCTAATTTCATCATGCGCGGCCGCGTGCAGGCCACTCTCGTAGTGGTCGGATGTGCGGCGTTGCCGCTGTTGTTCTGGTTGAGTGCTGCCGCGGGTTGCCTTGTGCTTCTGCGGCGCGGTTTGAGTGATGCCGTTGGCATCCTCGCCTGGGCTCTGCTGCCGGCATTGGTCTGGTGGTATTTCGGTGAACCCCGCACGCTTATGGTGTTGTTGGGTTCGCTAGGGTTGGCAGCGTTGTTACGTGCCAGCGAGTCTTGGGTCCGCGTGCTGCTGGTCAGCGTGGCATTGGGTCTGTTGTATGCAGTAATCCTGGGAGCGGTTTTCCGCGAACCCATCGACGCGATGGCGCTGGAGTTGCAAAAACTCCTGCCGCAAGTCCTCGATGGTCTCTACCAGCAGTTATCGGTAGAAGAGCGAGCGCGTCTAGGGGCACTGATTGCACCGGTCCTTAATGGCCTTATAGCGGCTTTGTTGCAGATCGTCAGTGTGTTGAGCCTGATTCTTGGGCGTTACTGGCAAGCGTTGTTGTACAACCCGGGTGGTTTTGGCCGCGAATTTCGCAGCATAAGACTCCCGCGGGTACCGGCGTTGGTGCTGCTGGTGTGCATGCTTCTGGGGCCGAATTTCGGTCCGCAGATGGCGATGTTGACACCGTTGTGCAGCGTACCGCTGGTGTTTGCAGGGCTGGCCTTGATACATGGCCTGGTGGCTGAAAAGCACCTTGGCAGGTTCTGGTTGGTGGGGTTGTACGTAACGCTGTTGCTGTTTATGCAGCTGATCTATCCGTTGCTGGTGGTGTTAGCCATCGTCGACAGCCTGATTGATTTTCGCGGTCGTTTCGCGTCGAAAGACGTCGATAACGGGTCTGCGAACGGTGAAGGTTAAAAGTTAAGAGGATTTTCACATGCAACTGATCCTTCTGGAAAAAGTCGCCAACCTGGGCAACCTGGGCGACAAAGTGAATGTTAAGGCCGGTTACGGTCGTAACTTCCTGCTGCCGTACGGTAAAGCTACCGCTGCGACCGCTGCCAACGTGGCTGCGTTCGAAGAGCGTCGTGCTGACCTGGAAAAACTGGCTGCAGACAAAAAAGCTTCTGCTGAAACTCGTGCTGCCCAACTGGCTGAGCTGGAAGTGACTATCACTGCCACCGCCGGTGACGAAGGCAAGCTGTTCGGTTCGATCGGCACCCACGACATCGCTGATGCACTGACCGCCTCTGGCGTTGAAGTTGCAAAAAGCGAAGTTCGTCTGCCGAACGGCACTATCCGTAACGTTGGCGAATTCGACGTAGCCGTGCACCTGCACAGCGACGTAGAAGCCACTGTACGCGTTATTGTTGTAGCCGCTTAAAGCAACACTCAATCGTCTGGCGACTTGCTCGTCAGACGGTTAACATCGGGCACGATCCTGTTCACAGGTCGTGCCTTTTGTCTTTTTGTTCCCCCTGATTCCGTGTGGCCATGAACGATATTTCCGCGCCCGAGCAATACGATCTGCAAACCGCTGCCCTCAAGGTGCCGCCGCACTCCATCGAGGCCGAGCAGGCTGTGCTCGGTGGCCTGATGCTGGACAACAACGCCTGGGAGCGCGTGCTCGATCAAGTATCGGACGGCGATTTCTATCGACATGACCACCGCCTGATTTTCCGCGCCATTGCCAAACTGGCCGATCAAAACAGCCCGATTGACGTCGTCACCCTTGCCGAGCAACTGGACAAGGAAGGTCAGACCTCGCAGGTCGGCGGCCTGGGCTACCTCAGTGAGCTGGCGAAAAACATTCCATCGGTCGCCAACATCAAGGCTTACGCGCAGATCGTGCGTGAGCGGGCGACCTTGCGTCAGTTGATCGGCATCAGTGCCGAAATCGCCGACAGTGCGTTCAACCCTGAAGGTCGCAGCGCCGCCGAGATTCTCGACGAGGCCGAGCGGCAGATCTTCCAGATTGCCGAAGCGCGTCCAAAAAGTGGCGGCCCGGTCAGCGTCAATGACCTGCTGACCAAAGCCATCGACCGCATCGACACGTTGTTCAACACCGATAACGCGATTACTGGCCTGTCTACCGGTTATACCGACCTCGACGAGAAAACCAGCGGCCTGCAACCGTCTGACTTGATCATCGTTGCGGGTCGTCCGTCGATGGGTAAAACCACGTTCGCCATGAACCTGGTAGAGAACGCGGTTCTGCGCAGCGATAAGGTAGTTCTGGTCTATTCGCTGGAGATGCCAGGCGAATCGCTGATCATGCGTATGCTGTCGTCGCTGGGTCGTATCGACCAGTCCAAAGTTCGCGCCGGGCGCCTGGAGGACGACGATTGGCCACGCCTGACATCGGCGGTCAATCTGCTCAACGACCGCAAACTATTCATCGATGACACCGCTGGCATCAGCCCTTCAGAGATGCGCGCGCGTACTCGCCGCGTGGTGCGTGAACACGGCGAAGTCGGCCTGATCATGATCGACTACCTGCAATTGATGCAGATCCCGGGTTCCAGTGGTGACAACCGTACCAACGAGATTTCCGAGATTTCTCGCTCGTTGAAATCCCTGGCCAAAGAATTCGCCTGCCCAGTGGTCGCCTTGTCCCAGCTCAACCGTTCCCTTGAGCAGCGCCCTAACAAGCGCCCGATCAACTCCGACTTGCGTGAATCCGGAGCGATCGAGCAGGATGCTGACGTCATCATGTTCGTTTACCGGGACGAGGTGTACCACCCGGAAACCGAGCATAAAGGCATCGCCGAGATCATCATCGGCAAGCAGCGTAACGGTCCCATCGGTACAACGCGGCTGGCGTTCATCGGCAAATACACCCGTTTCGAGAACCTCGCGCCGGGCAGTTACAACTTCGACGACGAGTGATTCGCTGGCGACCTTGCAGGCACGTCAGCGCCTGCAGGGGATTTCAGCCAGCACACCCTTTTCCGACCATTGCGGTCGGAATTGGTTATTTTTTGTGCTATATTCCGCGACCGCGATTTTGTCGATAAAAATCGCCTCCCTGAACACCAACGCCGGTCATCGTCATGCAAGCAGCCAAGCCGTTATTTGACTATCCCAAGTACTGGGCCGAATGTTTCGGACCAGCGCCTTTCCTGCCCATGTGCCGGGAAGAAATGGATCAGCTGGGTTGGGATTCCTGCGACATCATCATCGTTACCGGGGATGCGTACGTTGACCATCCGTCGTTTGGCATGGCAATCATCGGCCGGCTGCTGGAGTCCCAGGGCTTCCGCGTCGGGATCATTGCCCAGCCGAACTGGCAGTCCAAAGACGACTTCATGAAGCTCGGTGAGCCAAATCTGTTCTTCGGTGTCGCTGCCGGCAACATGGACTCGATGATCAACCGCTACACCGCCGACAAAAAAGTGCGCTCCGATGACGCGTATACGCCTGGCGGTATGGCCGGTAAGCGTCCAGACCGTGCCAGCCTGGTGTACAGCCAGCGCTGCAAAGAAGCCTACAAGCATGTGCCGATCGTATTGGGCGGTATCGAAGCCTCGTTGCGCCGCATTGCCCACTACGATTATTGGCAAGACCGGGTTCGTAACTCGATCCTCATAGACGCCTGCGCCGATATCCTGCTGTACGGCAACGCGGAGCGGGCCATTGTCGAAGTCGCCCAGCGTCTGTCCTACGGTCACAAGATCGAAGACATCACCGACGTGCGCGGCACCGCATTCATTCGTCGCGACACGCCGCAAGGCTGGTACGAAGTTGATTCCACGCGTATTGACCGTCCGGGCAAGGTCGACAAGATCATCAACCCATACGTCAACACCCAGGACACCCAGGCCTGCGCCATCGAGCAGGAAAAAGGTCCGGTGGACGATCCGCAAGAAGCCAAGGTCGTGCAGTTGTTGGCCAGCCCTCGGATGACTCGCGATAAGACAGTCATTCGTCTGCCGTCCATGGAAAAAGTCCGCGCTGACGCCGTGCTCTATGCCCACGCCAACCGCGTGTTGCACCTGGAAACCAACCCGGGCAACGCCCGCGCACTGGTACAGAAGCACGGCGAAGTGGACGTCTGGTTCAACCCGCCACCGATTCCGATGACCACCGAAGAAATGGACTACGTGTTTGGCATGCCCTATGCGCGTGTTCCGCACCCGGTGTATGGCAAGGAGAAAATCCCGGCCTACGACATGATCCGTTTCTCGGTGAACATTATGCGTGGCTGCTTCGGCGGCTGTACCTTCTGCTCGATCACCGAGCACGAAGGGCGGATCATTCAGAACCGTTCCGAAGAGTCGATCATTCGCGAGATCGAAGAAATTCGTGACAAGGTTCCGGGTTTTACTGGCGTGATCTCTGACCTCGGCGGCCCGACCGCGAACATGTATCGCATCGCCTGCAAGAGCACCGAGATCGAATCCGCCTGCCGTAAACCGTCCTGCGTGTTCCCTGGCATTTGCCCGAATCTGAACACCGACCACTCGGCGCTGATTCAGCTGTACCGCAGCGCCCGGGCATTGCCCGGCGTGAAGAAGATCCTGATCGCCTCCGGCCTGCGCTACGACCTGGCGGTCGAGTCACCGGAGTACGTCAAAGAGTTGGTGACTCACCACGTCGGTGGTTACCTGAAGATCGCCCCGGAACACACCGAGGAAGGTCCGCTCAACCAGATGATGAAACCGGGCATTGGCAGCTATGACAAGTTCAAGCGCATGTTCGAGAAGTATTCGAAAGAAGCCGGTAAAGAGCAGTACCTGATCCCGTACTTCATCGCAGCCCACCCAGGCACCACCGATGAAGACATGATGAACCTGGCGCTGTGGCTCAAGGGCAACGGTTTCCGCGCCGATCAGGTGCAGGCGTTCTACCCGTCGCCGATGGCCACCGCCACCGCTATGTATCACTCGGGCAAGAACCCGTTGCGCAAAGTGACCTACAAGAGCGACTCGGTCACTATCGTTAAAAGCGAAGAGCAACGCCGGCTGCACAAGGCATTCCTGCGCTACCACGACCCGAAAGGCTGGCCGATGCTGCGTGAAGCCCTCATACGCATGGGCCGCTCCGACCTGATCGGGCCGGGCAAGAATCAGCTTATCCCGCTGCATCAACCCGCGACGGATAGCTATGAAAGCGCCCGTCGCAAGAACTCGACGCCGGCTGGCAGCCATAAGGTTGCCAAGACCACGAAGAGCACGCTGATTCAGACCCAGCACACGGGTCTTCCACCTCGTGCAAGCGATGGCGGCAACCCGTGGGACAAGCGCGAAGAGGCTAAAGCAGCGGCGTTTGCCCGCAACAAACAGGCGGCCAAAGAGCGCATTGAGGCCGCCAAGGGCGGCAAGAGCCAGCGGCCCGTGCGCAAGCCAGTGGTTCCACGCTAAGCAGCGAGCCCATGCACCACAACGCCAGCCTCAGGCGAGCGTTGTGGTCAGGCCGTCAGGCGTGTTTAACGTCTTCGGTCAAGGTAGCCGGCCTCCTTCGAACACCGTGAACTCCCCATCAGGCACTTTCGATTTAAGTGCCATGAGCCCCGCAGTGCAGGACTGGCAGGTCGGATAGGTTGAAAAAACCTCTATCGATTCCACCTTGGTAAAGTCAATTTTATCGGCGTTTAGTGCGTTCAATATCATGTGCTCGCTGTCCATCATCCTGTGATTTCCTGACGCGTTAGCGGTCAGGTCGGGAAGGAAGAGGGCCTCGTGAGGGTCCGCTTTACGCGTGCCGACCGGGTTTTTAGTTCGCTGAGCGTTGATGTAATGCGTTTTGTCCGGCGACACCGCGATGCCTGCCTTGGTGATGTTCCAGTTTTTCAGCGTGGAGTCATCGCCTTTGTCGACCTGTTTTGTCAGTGGAAAATCAAGACGAGGCTTTTTTAAGCCTGACAGGCTGTAATAGACTTTCGTCGGTTGGCTGTCTGAATCTTTTGATTTGATTTTTACGTACGCGAAGTTTTTGTTTTCAGGGGTCAGGCGTTGTGTCGTTGCCCGCTGTGTAATGTTGTCTGCGGTAAATGTTGTCTCTGACACGTGCAGCCTGTTCAGTTCAGTGGCAATCCCCGCTCTCGCTGTCAGCGGAGTGTTCAGGTCGAGCGACGTCCATGAGGGCCTGTTAACACGAGCAGCCACAACAGCGCGGTCTTGAGTATATTTGCAAAAGAGTGCCGCCTGCTGAGGCGTAGTACCCATGTCGAAAGGCCCCCCTACAAATGTGCTGATGTAGGTTTCCCTTCCCGCAACGATGTCCCGCCTGATCGCGTTCAGGTCGGCGTCGATGACGGCGGGGCTAAGTTCTTTTATGTACCTGTTCGCATCATAAGAGCCATTATAAATATAGATAAGATAGTGTTCATCTTTGAGGCGGGTTGCCGAGTCCACGTTATTAATGTTCACCTGTATTCTGGTTAAGGCCAGCGACCGGTCGTCAAAAAAATTTCCAGAGTAATAAATGCCCTCGTCCGCCTGGGTAACGATGACTCTCGCGCCGCCGACTGTTCGTTTTGCGACAACAGCCGAAATGATACGGGTATCTTTTATACCCTCCACCAGACCCTCTTTAATCTCGATCTGTTTGAAAATATCGTTTCCCCCCGTAACGTTTGCCGTAATTTTCTGCTTGTAGTTTTTAGGCAGAAGTAGCGTGGTTGCTGGTTGTTTAATGAGTCGGCCGTTTTTTATTTCATGGACACTGCGTTGATGAACCAGTGTGCCCGTATCGGCGGCGGTCACGCGCCTATCTGTAAACCAGGGCACGGCATCGACCCCCTGTGTCCGGGCCGCGTCAACGTTACTGTGTCCTGCATTAATGAACCTGTTCGCGGCACACTTAATAAGGTCGTCCGGTGATCTTTTAAGTCGGCAAGGCACTTTCAAGAGCGGGTCCAATTCATCTGCTTTGTTTAAAGCCCGTGCCCGCTTCAATACAGACTGCCCGTTCTCGCGGGTTATCTTTTTATACGTAATGCCGCCAGCTTCCAGAAAGAGATCATCCCCCCAGCGCGTCCAATGTTTAGTAAGGTTCGGTGTCGTGTCCAAAAGCGTCCAGCCGCCATTCTGATCATTGAGTGCGATGTCTGTGGGCACATGGCGACTGAGGCTGCCTTGGTCGTTGATACGCATCAATGGCGCGCCATAGGGCTGACGTGTCATGGGGTCGACAAGATAAGGTGTCGAACCTTTTGCCGATGAACGAAGGTCATGATAAGTCAGCACGTTTTGATGCTGATTGACCTTTCGCACGCGATAGCGGCTGTCTGATAATGTCCAGACGGCTTGTTGTTCGTCGGTGACCAGACGTAAACCCTTATTGCCATGACGGACTATCGTCAGCCGATCCCTCAACTGTTTGACGCCAACCCGAAGTAAGCGCGTGCCTGCATGATTCAGTTTCAGGACGACGTGTGTGCCGGAGTTGAACAGGGTGAAAACTCCGTCTAACGGGTTAATTGCCGTCACTGCGGTGACAAGGTAGTTGCTGGCAAGAGGCGCCAGGCGGGGCAGGCTGGCTCTGAGGCCAAATGTCGCGGCATTGCGCACGAAGCGAAACGTGAGGCTACCGACTTTTGCCAGCGGCGCTATTAGAGAAAGCACATCAAAAGCAAGTCCGATCGTGGCCATGATGATAGTGCGAAGGTCGCCCGACTTGATGCCCGAAACAAGATCTTCCAGTGGACCCCATATAGGGATGACGTAGTCTTTCAGAAACGCCACCGCATCGACCGAGCCGTCGAACAGGGTGACTCCCCTGGCCGCTTCGCGCAGTTTACTTTCGCTTTCGAAAAGATAACCTTGGGCCACGTCACGGCCTATCTGCGCCGCTCGCAACGGTCGCCAGGTCTCCGCCAGCGCTGTTGTGTGCTGGGCAGGAAGATACCCGTGGAGAAAGTGAACAACCGCGGTAGAAGTGGTGTTTAACAGAGGCGCAGCCCCTGTGGCGTGTGCGTTCAGGTCGAATGGCAGCAGCGTCCCACGACGCATAAAGGCGCTGTTGCGGAGCTTGATTGCATTGGATATCGGCGCAAGAGCGAGGTCATCCCTGCGACGGATAAACCCTGCATAAGGCAACACTTCATGAACGTTTTCTCGGCCTTCATGGGTGGCGTGGATGATGAATCCATACCGCGCCATCAGTGGCAGGAAGTTGCGATCATCATCGTCCAGCGCAATGTTGGCGGTAGGTTTACGCAATCCATATAACTGAACATGGCCTTGTTCAATGGCGTCGCGTTCTTGCTTGGGAAGATCGCTGATGAGCGCCATGATGATGTGTTCATAGGCAGCCTTTGTGCTTTTCAGCCATGACCCGAAGTCGGCCTCGAATGCGGTGGGTATGTCAGGAAGGTCTTTGTATCTTAAAAACTGCGGGTGGAAGGCGCCAAGCTCATAGAGATAGGGCGGGATCCACGCAGGGTTATCCCCCTTTAATCGACCAGAGGCCAGCAGGTCCAGAGCCGAATAACTCGCGGGTCCGTTAGGGTAGAAGTTTCTGTAGTCGACTGAATA
This sequence comes from Pseudomonas sp. 5C2, assembly GCF_034314155.1. Taxonomy (NCBI): domain Bacteria; kingdom Pseudomonadati; phylum Pseudomonadota; class Gammaproteobacteria; order Pseudomonadales; family Pseudomonadaceae; genus Pseudomonas; species Pseudomonas sp. 5C2. The sequence goes on from NZ_JAVIWH010000003.1 coordinate 1,691,571, forward strand.
ACGGCGTCTGTTGGCCTGTAGGGTCATGTCCAGGTCTGTCTCCGGAAAACTGATGAATTCAGTCTCTGGAGGCAAGTTCCATTCGGCCAGTGTTTTTCGTGTCATGTCCATGCGTTGGGGGGCAGGTTGTTTAAGCTGTTGTATGGCGTTCTCTAGCGTTTCTTCGTGGTCGGTAAACTGCGCCATTGCCGTGTTGCGCTGTTCCGTTGAATAGCCTCCGTCTTCCGTGGGCTGGATCACTGTGTGCGCAGTGGCCCACTGTATGGCTGGCGGTGTAAGTGTTGCCGAAATCAATAACTCTTGTTCGGGTGTCGCCGTGCCGAGCAAGGTCGATGCATAGGTTGAGAGCTGCTGGTAATTCATCGTCAGCGCCGAGCCGGGTTCAATGGCGTGGGCAAGGTTGATGCCGTGTTGAAAATGCACCCACGCCGAACTCCATCGGTACCCGAGTTCGGGGGGCGAACCTTCAATCTGGAAGTCGACCGGGTAATGCGCTCTCAGCAAGAAACTGACCAGCACTGCCGTTTTGTCATAGGCCGCTATGCCGTGCTGCTGGTAGTGCTTTTCAATGTCGTCACGCAGGGCGCTGTAACTTTTCCCCGCGTTTTCTGGGCTTTCAAATTCATAGCCCAGCAGGTTTGAGGCAGGGTCCAACGCCCGCGCGAGCGCGTGATGTACCAGTTTCGCAACGATGGCCGGTGATGTCCTCTGGTGTGCGTGGGCTCCATACCAGCCCAGGGCAACTAGCAGGCTATGGGCAAGACGTTGTCCTTCGGCAGACTCCACGATCTTTGCAAACGTGGTCATTGGATAGGCGCGAATGTCGGCGATCAGCGACGACCTCAGAAAGGTCCCGCCGAGTTGATCCACCCAAGGCGCAGCACTGCCTGACATGAAGTGTTTGAGCGTCTCGATGACGAGTGCGCCGTCGATGTTCTCGCCGATATCTACCGTTTCACGGGTGATGATTCGAAGTACTGCTTCTTGGGTGGCTTGCAGCGCATCAATGCAAACCCGACTCTCGACCTGATTTGTTGGCGGCGTCAAACCATAGCGTTTCAGCAGTTGAAAGGGTTGTACCGTACCGTCGCCGTACAGTGCTCCACCCAGTTGATCTGCGGTATCAAACAGTGCTTTCAGGGCGTCCCTGAGTTCGTCCGATGCCCTGATGATCAGGGTCAGATCGTGATCTGTTCGTTCAGCATCATATCCGCGCAGCCCCTGGGTCCTGGTAATACTGACCTCGGTGAGTGACCCTATTTTTTGAGCCGCACAGACGTCGATAAATGTACGGGTGGCCGCGAAGGCATTCAACGTGTCGACTGCCGCGGCATAGTCCTTGTGAAAGGGCGTGCCGGGAGTGGGTTGAAGACGGGGTATTTCGAAGTTGAAATCGCTGGCAGTTTTTTTCGCAGTAAGCACGTCCAGCAACAGTGCGAAGTCACCCAATTCAGGGCGGCCCCAATGAGTGAAAGGTGTGTGTTTGGTCGGTGCTGCTAATGAGGTTTCAATGTTGGCGTTGAGCATTTCTATTGAGGTTGTCTCTAAAGATGTCATTTCCACGACTCGATCTATGCCCTCGCTGGGGGAGTCTTGTTCGTGCCCGCCCATGATCAATGGGTGGACCATCTAAGCCGGGAGCGCCAGGAAGCCTGCTTTACATAGTTATTGTGTGTGTGGGATTCACCAGGCGCTGGGCCGCAGAGGGACTTTCTGAAGGAAACCGTTCAGGGCGCAGGTTTTTTGGGCGCAAGCACTGTTTGTGTGCAACGCTTGCACCGCAGGTCAGACATGGCGCTTTAATGGTGCCCAACGCTGCTGCTGTACCGAGGAACCGCCGTATTTGCCCGGATGGCATAAGTCTTGCGCGGTTCCATTACCGTCCAGGCTCGCAGGAGGCACGCCGTGTCGATTCATATCGCCTTGCACCATGTCACGCATTACCGCTACGACCGCGCGGTCGAGTTGGGTCCGCAGATCGTTCGACTCCGTCCGGCGGCGCATAGCCGTACACGCATTTTGTCTTATGCCTTGAAAGTCCAGCCTGAGCAGCACTTCGTCAACTGGCAGCAGGACCCTCAAGGTAACTATCTGGCCCGCCTGGTCTTCCCCGAAAAGACCAACGAGTTACGCGTAGAGGTTGATCTGGTCGCCGAGATGGCGGTGTTCAACCCGTTCGACTTCTTTCTTGAGCCGTACGCGGAAAAAATCCCCTTTACCTACGCCAGCGATGAACAGCGAGAGCTGGCGCCGTACCTTGAAAAATTGCCGCTGACCCCGAAGTTTTCGGCTTATCTGGCGAGCATCGATCGCACGCCATTGCCTGCCATCGATTTTCTGGTGGCGCTGAACCAGCGCTTGAGCCAGGACATCGATTACCTGATTCGTATGGAGCCTGGCGTGCAGACGCCGGAATTCACCCTGGAAAACGCTTCCGGCTCATGCCGCGATTCGGCCTGGTTGCTGGTGCAGTTGCTGCGTCACTTGGGCATGGCTGCGCGTTTCGTGTCGGGCTACCTGATCCAGCTCAAGGCGGATGTCGAAGCGCTCGACGGGCCGTCCGGCACCGATGTCGATTTCACCGATTTGCACGCGTGGTGCGAGGTGTATCTGCCCGGTGCTGGCTGGGTCGGACTTGATGCAACGTCCGGTCTGTTCGCGGGCGAAGGCCATATTCCATTGGCTTGCAGCCCGGAGCCGTCTTCTGCGGCGCCGATCAGTGGCCTGGTCGAGCCCTGTGAAACCGAGTTCACTCATGAAATGTCGGTCGAGCGCATCTGGGAAGCGCCCCGCGTCACCAAGCCCTACAGCGAAGAACAGTGGCTGGCGATCCAGGCCCTTGGGCACAAGATCGACAGTGACCTGACCCGTGATGACGTGCGCCTGACCATGGGCGGCGAACCGACGTTTGTATCGATTGATGACCGTGATGGCGATGAGTGGAACACCGCCGCCCTCGGCCCGGAAAAACGTCGGTTGTCTGCCGAGTTGTTCCAGCGCATGCGTAAGCATTACGCGCCAAAGGGCCTCGTGCACTTTGGGCAGGGCAAGTGGTACCCCGGCGAGCAATTGCCGCGCTGGTCTCTGAACTGTTTCTGGCGTCGCGATGGGCAGCCGGTATGGCGTAACAACGCCTTGGTCGCAGATGAAACCGAAGACTACGGTGCCGATGGCACGTTGGCCGGACGTTTCCTTGCCAGCGTTGCAGAGCGCCTGAAACTGCCCGCGCGCTTTGTATTCCCGGCCTATGAAGATAATTTCTATTACCTGTGGCGCGAAGGTGCGTTGCCGCTGAACGTCGGGGCCGAGGATTCGCGTCTGGCTGACCCGCTGGAGCGTGATCGCCTGCGCAAAGTGTTCGCCCAAGGGCTGGACAAGGTCATCGGGCAAGTTCTGCCCCTGGCGCGCAATGCGGCGGGCGACCTGTGGCAGAGCGGTCGCTGGTTTCTGCGCGGCAATCATTGCCGGCTGGTGCCGGGGGATTCGGCACTCGGTTATCGACTGCCGCTGGCGTCGCAACCGTGGGTCAAGGCGGCGGAATACCCATTCATTCATCCGACTGACCACAATCAGGCGTTTGCTGAACTGCCTGCCAGCGAGCAGTTGCAGACGCAGCTCCGCGGCTTGACCGAGCACGCAAACCCAGGCGCCGAGCGCGAGCCCAAGATCGATGAGTCGGCCGATTGGCTGACGCGTACCGCGTTGTGCGCCGAAGCGCGAGAAGGGCGGTTGTACCTGTTCATGCCGCCGCTGGAGAAACTCGAGGACTACCTCGAACTGGTCGCTGCCATCGAAGCCACTGCCGAGGAACTGCACTGCCCGGTATTGCTCGAAGGGTATGAGCCGCCCAGCGATCCACGGTTGTCGAATTTCCGGATCACCCCTGATCCGGGTGTCATCGAAGTCAATGTGCAGCCCTCTGCCAGTTGGGATGAGTTGGTTGAACGCACCGAATTTCTCTATGAACAGGCGCGGCTGACACGTCTGACCACCGAGAAATTCATGATCGATGGTCGCCACACCGGTACCGGCGGTGGCAACCATTTCGTCCTCGGCGGCGCGACCCCTGCGGACTCACCCTTTCTACGGCGTCCGGATTTGCTGCGCAGTTTGCTCAGCTATTGGCACAACCATCCCTCATTGTCGTATCTGTTTTCCGGCTTGTTTATCGGCCCGACCTCACAAGCGCCGCGTGTCGATGAGGCGCGCAACGATTCGCTGTACGAACTGGAGATTGCCTTCGCGCAAATGCCGGAACCGGGCGAAGAATGTGCGCCGTGGCGGGTGGACCGGTTGCTGCGAAACCTGTTGATCGATGTCACCGGCAACACGCACCGCGCTGAGTTCTGTGTCGACAAACTCTACTCGCCTGATGGTGCGACGGGGCGTTTGGGCCTGCTGGAGCTGCGCGCTTTTGAAATGCCTCCCCATGCCCGCATGAGCCTGGCTCAGCAGCTGTTGCTGCGTGCATTGGTCGCGCGTTTCTGGCGTGAGCCGTATGCGCCCGCCAAGTTGGCGCGTTGGGGCACCGAGCTGCACGACCGCTTCATGCTGCCGCACTTTATCGAACAGGATTTTGCCGATGTCATCGTCGAGCTGAATGCCGCCGGTTATCCAGTGCGTGCCGAATGGTTTGCCGCGCATCTGGAGTTCCGTTTCCCGAAAGTCGGCGATTACGCGGTCAGCGGCATCGAACTGGAAGTGCGTCAGGCACTGGAGCCCTGGCATGTGCTGGGTGAAGAAGGGGCTGCGGGAGGCGCGGTGCGCTATGTCGACTCGTCGCTGGAGCGCTTGCAGATCAAGGTCAATGGCTTGCCGCCGCAGCGTTACATGCTGACCTGCAATGGCATCGCGGTGCCGCTGCAGCCGACAGGACGGGTCGGCGAGTTCGTTGCGGGCGTGCGTTATCGTGCGTGGCAGCCCTCCAATTGTTTGCAGCCGACCATCCCGGTGCACGCGCCGTTGGTGTTCGACCTGCTCGACACGTGGATGCAGCGTTCGCTGGGGGGTTGCGAGTATCATGTCGCGCATCCTGGGGGGCGCAATTACGAGACGTTGCCGGTGAATGCCAATGAGGCAGAAAGCCGTCGTCTGTCGCGTTTCTTCCGTATTGGCCATAGCCCCGGCAAGCTGCAAGTGCCGTTGTTGAGCATTAATGATGAACTGCCGATGACGCTGGATATGCGCCGCCACTAGCAAGCCCATTGAGGGAGATGCCACGCGCAGGGTTTGCCTGAGCGCGTGACATTTTTCTGTACTCATTCGATGTCTTTTGTTGTCTGCCGAGACTTTCATGCCTGACCTGCTTGACCGTTATCCGCTGACTGCGGGTACTTATCACGAGATGCTCGATGCCAGTGGCGCTGTTCGTCCGCATTGGCAGCGCCTGTATGAGCATCTGCAACGCAGCACGCCCGCGCAGTTGATGCAGCGTCAGGCGTTGCTGACTCGGCAGATTCAGGAAAACGGGGTGACCTACAATGTCTATGCCGATCCAAAAGGCGCAGACCGGCCTTGGGAACTCGATCTACTGCCACACCTGATACCGGCTCAGGAATGGCAGCACGTCGCTGCGGGCATCGCTCAGCGGGCGCGATTGCTCAATGCGGTACTGGCCGACCTGTACGGTCCTCAGCAGTTGATCGCCGACGGCTTGCTGCCGGCGGAACTGGTGTTCGGGCATAACAATTTTCTGTGGCCGTGTCAGGGCGTGAAACCGCCCGAAGGCACGTTCCTGCACATGTACGCTGTGGATTTGGCGCGCACTCCCGACGGCCGCTGGTGGGTAACCGCCGACCGTACCCAGGCGCCCTCGGGGGCCGGTTTTGCGCTGGAAAACCGGCAAATCGTTTCGCGCGCGTTCCCGGACATGTACCGCGACTTGCAGGTGCAGCACCTGTCGGGCTTTTTCCGCGCCTTGCAAGAGACGCTGGTGCGCCAGGCGCCCAGCGACAACGAGGCGCCACTGGTGGTCCTGTTGACCCCCGGCCGCTTCAACGAAAGCTACTTCGAACACCTTTATCTCGCTCGCCAACTGGGTTATCCGCTGGTCGAAGGCGGCGATCTGACGGTGCGCGACGCCACGGTTTACCTGAAAACGCTCAGCGGCCTGCGTCGGGTTCACGCGATCATGCGTCGGCTCGACGATGACTTCTGCGATCCATTGGAGTTGCGTACCGACTCTGCGCTGGGCGTTCCCGGTTTGTTGGAGGCGGTGCGCCAAGGGCGGGTACTGGTCGCCAACGCCTTGGGCAGCGGCGTTCTGGAATCACCTGGCTTACTGGGCTTTCTGCCGAAAATCAATCAGCACCTGTTTGGTGAAGAATTGATCCTTCCGTCCGTGGCGACATGGTGGTGCGGCGAACCTCCGGTGCTGGCCCAGGCGCTGGAAAAACTTCCTGAACTGCTGATCAAACCAGCGTTCCCGTCACAAAGTTTCACGCCGGTGTTCGGCCGCGATTTGAATGCCGAGCAGCGTCAGGCATTGGCGGAGCGGATGCAGGCCCGGCCTTACGCGTATGTTGCGCAGGAGCTGGCGCAACTGTCCCACGCACCTGTGTGGCAAACCGATGGCGATCAGTTGCAACCTCGGGCGATTGGCATGCGGGTGTATGCCGTCGCCTGCGCCGACGGTTATCGGGTGCTGCCGGGTGGATTGACCCGGGTGGCTGCCGAGGCCGATGCCGACGTGGTGTCGATGCAGCGTGGCGGAGCGAGCAAGGACACCTGGGTCTTGGGTGAGCGTGTCTATGGTGTCGAACCGTGGAAAGGTCAGCGTGCCCTCGGTGTGCGTGACCTAATTCGACGTGATCCTTATCTGCCATCGCGGGTGGTGGAGAATTTGTTCTGGTTCGGCCGCTACTGCGAGCGTTGCGATGACAGCGCTCGTTTGTTGCGGATCATGTTGGCGCGTTATGTCGATGGCGACGACCCTTTGGCCCTGCAAGCGGCGGTAAAGCTGGGCGAGAGCCTGCACTTGCTGCCGGACGAGGAAGAGGAGGGCGAACTGCATGAGCGTTTGCTCGCGGGGCTGTTGGGCGAAGACGGGGTCTTCAGCCTGCGGGCCAACCTGCAACGCCTGCAATGGGCGGCATCGCAAGTGCGCGGCAAGCTGTCGCGAGAAAACTGGCAAGCGCTGGTTGAACTGCAGCGCGAAACCATGAGCCTGGAAACAGACGATCCCGACTTTGGTGAACTGCTGGACTTCCTCAACCGTCTGGTGATGTCACTGGCAGCCTTGTCCGGCTTTGCTCTGGACGACATGACCCGCGATGAAGGCTGGCGCTTTTTGATGATCGGTCGACGTATCGAGCGGCTACGGTTTCTCAGTACCAGCCTGGCGGCGTTTCTGCGCGATGCTGCGGTAAACGATGACGCGGGCCTGGAGTGGCTGTTGGAGCTGGGCAATAGCAGCATCACCTACCGCTCGCGTTACCTGGCAGTGCCGCAATTGATTCCGGTGCTCGACTTGCTGTTGCTCGATGAGCAAAACCCGCACGCGGTGTTGTTCCAGTTGAAGCTGGTGTCGAGTTCGCTGGTCCGTTTGAACGAAGACTTCGGCGCGCCTCGCGATACCAGCTTGCCGTTATTGATCAGACGCCTGTCGGCCTTCGACCTTGGCAGCCTGGAGAACTCGCTGTTCGGCCAGGGCAGCGTGCGCGCTGTACTCGATGGTCTGGCCGATTTGCTGCAGAGCATCGGCGAGGCCAGCGGCCAAGTGTCGGACCGATTGGCCTTGCGCCATTTTGCCCACGTCGATGATGTCAGCCAGCGTACGGTGTCCGTCTGATGAGCGCCCATTACCAGATTTTTCACGACACTCATTATGAATACGACAGCCCGGTGTCCCTGGCGCAGCAATTGGCCCATTTGTGGCCACGGCCTTGTGCTTGGCAGCGTTGTACCGAGCAGCAATTGTTGATCAACCCGACGCCCACTAGCCGACGGGATGAGCTGGATGTATTTGGCAATCCGCTCACGCGCCTGGCGTTCGAAAGGCCGCATGATGAATTGAAGGTCAACGCACGACTGCGGGTCGAAGTGTTGGCCCGGCCGTCGCTGGACTTTAGCCTGTCCGCCGATTGGGATGCCACGCGCAGCGCGTTGACCTACAGCGGGCGGCCGATGTCGCCAGCGATTCTAGAAGCGTGCCGGTTCCGCTTCGAGTCCCCGTATGTGCATTTGAAACAAACCTTCGTCGACTTCTCCGAAAGCTGTTTTCCGCACGATCAGCCGTTATTGCTGTGCGTGCAGGCGTTGATGGAGAAGATTTTCAGTGAGTTCACCTTCGACGGTGAAGCCACTCAGGTGGCAACGCCGCTGGTCGAGGTGTTGGAAAATCGACGCGGGGTGTGTCAGGACTTTGCCCACTTGATGCTTGCCTGCCTGCGTTCGCGCGGCCTTGCGGCACGCTATGTCAGCGGTTATCTGCTCACCCAGCCACCGCCCGGCCAGCCACGCATGATTGGCGCAGATGCGTCGCATGCCTGGATTTCGGTATTTTGTCCGGTGTTGGGTTGGGTCGATTTTGATCCGACCAACAATGTGCAGCCAGCGTTGGAGCACATCAGCCTGGCCTGGGGCCGGGATTTCTCCGATGTATCGCCGTTGCGTGGGGTGATTCTGGGGGGCGGCAGTCATGACCCGGAGGTTCGGGTGACGGTGATGCCGGTCAGCGCCGAGGCCGATTGACCTTGGTGGATACGTTCTGAAGGGGGAGGTGCCATGGTCTGCCGCATGAGCGACAGACGTGGCGTACGGGCTTCGTCGATTGGCGAAGCCCCGCGGTTTCAGCTGGCAGGCGTTTGCTCTGGAGTCGCCTCAGCGTCGTCGGCAGGCTCTTGGCCTTCAACGGTTTCGCCTTCTGCGCCGGTTTCAGTCAGGGCAGCATTCTTTTTCTGCAGCTTTTCCTCTTTCTTCTGCTCTTTTGCCAGATCTCTCTGACGTTTGGCGAAGGAATAGTTAGGTTTAGCCATGGGCGGTCCTCTGTATAAGGCGGGAAATGCCGCTATTCTGCCTGAGAACCGGGTCGGGCACACGGCGTTGTGTGCTCAACGGTCTCTGCGAGGCATTTGACCGGCTGGTCAGGTCGGCTTTTGGTCTGCCCACTTCGGGGCTGCCAAGGGTTTCCAGGCCTCCAGGGCGTCCAGCAGTTCGCTCGGCGACTCGCTGATCTGCAGCATGCCGCGGTGCTGCTCGCGGACAAAACCTTCGCTGGCCACGTGGTCGAGAAAGTCGGTCAGTTTGCTGTAAAAACCGTTCACGTCCATCAGCCCCAGCGGTTTGGCGTGATAGCCCAACTGGCCCCAGGTCCAGACTTCGAACATTTCTTCCAGCGTCCCCAAACCACCCGGTAAGGCGATGAAGGCGTCGCTCAGTTCCGCCATGCGCGCTTTGCGGGCGTGCATGCCATCGACGACTTCCAGTCGGGTCAGACCTTTGTGGCCGATTTCCGCATTTTGCAGGCTTTCGGGAATGATCCCGATCACTTCGCCGCCCGCCGCCAATGCGGCATCGGCCACGATACCCATCAGGCCGACGGCACCGCCGCCGTAGATCAGGGTCAACTTGCGTTCAGCCAAGGTACGGCCCAACGCAATCGCCGCTTCACGGTACACCGGGTTGGTGCCGGTGCTGGCACCGCAAAATATACATACGGATGTTAAAGACATTGCCTGCTCCATGGTCATCGACGCCCACAGAGTAAGGGTTCGGGCACCTCAGTCCAAGCGCCAGTCGCGCCCTGGTTAATCGTAATGGTGTTCATAGGTACCGCTGGCGCCGCACGCATAAGCGGCAAACAAGCTGCGAAACAGGCTGTTGAGGTGCATGATGTGTGCTCCAGTGAGTGATGATGGCCCCATGTTAGGGCGTCGCTACTCGCTTGGCTGGTTGATTGTTTCGATGACGTCGATAGCTGTAGACAGTGACATGCGTTGCGTTGACGCAGGTCATTGGAACTTGACCGCAGATCAGGCAGTCTTCCAACAGACAGTTTTTTCAAAAAAATTACCCTGCCTTGGAGATTCACCATGCTTCGTAAACTTGTTGCTGTATCCCTGCTGACATTAGTCAGTGGCCACCTGTTGGCGGCAGAGTGCAAGGTCGACATCGATTCCACGGACCAGATGTCCTACAGCACTAAAGAAATCACTGTCGACAAAACCTGCAAAACGTTCACTGTTAATCTGACCCACTCCGGCAGCTTGGCAAAAACTGTCATGGGCCATAACTGGGTGTTGGCCAAAGAAGCTGACGCGCAACCCGTCGCTACCGACGGTATCGGCGCAGGCATCGACAAAAATTACCTGAAAGACGGTGATGCCCGGGTCATTGCGCACACCAAAGTCATTGGTGCTGGCGAAAAGGATTCGGTGACGTTCGATGTGTCGAAGCTTAATGCCGCTGAAAAATATGCGTTTTTCTGCACGTTCCCAGGCCACATCAGCATGATGAAAGGCGCTATCGTCCTGAAGTAACGCTTGCGCACAGTGTCATGGCCCGGCCCCGCGTCGGGCTATGACGCTTCAGCCATCCTGAATGTCATGTGGATGGTTTTACCCGCCAGTTCATTGCGGCTCACGGCGCCTCCCGGGCGACGCGGCCTGCGCTGATCGCCGATCAGTGTCCACTGCCGATTCGCGGCATGGCAGGTCAAGAGCGATTGCAGGTTTTGCCCATCCGGCTGGGTATACGTCTGCCAACTGCATATCCCGCGATATTCCTTTTCCCCGGATTCGGGAAACCCCGGTACACCTTTTTGCAGCGCATCACGCACGGCGATTGCGCCGCTGGTCGTACTGCTGCGTTGCGCGTACCCGGCCCCATAAAAACCCTCCGTGACGAAATCCACTTCGCTTAACTGCAGCGTGCAGTCTGGAAGGTGCCACGCCAGCGGTACTTCAAAGCTGAATGTCTGCGGTAAATCGCTTGGGCGAGTGTCCAGGTGTAACTGTGGGTGGTGATAAGGGCAGCCGCGCTGGCCCGGCATCGGATCGTATTGGGCCGTTCCCCGCAGGGCGGTGTTCGCGGGCATTTCGCCAATCAACATAAAGTGGGTGCTGCTGCGGTAACCGCTGTCGTTGGCGGGGGACTCGCAGGTGGCGATTGCGATCCAGCTGATGACGCCGAGACCAGCGAACAGTGGAAGAAACCAGGCACGCTGAATCATCGAAAGGCGTTGAAGGTGATAAGCCCTGTAGGCACTGAGCATCCAACTGAGTCCTTGCGCGAAACGTCTGACAACAGGTTGCCTAACGCATCGCGCCAACTCAATGGGTTAACAGAAATCGGGAAGTTTCCTACAGTGTTATGCTCGGTGCAGTGTGTTCTTCTTCAGGACGTCATCTTAAAGATGGCCTGCGCATTGCTGCTGTCGAAGTTCAGATCGAGCTTGTCGTCGACGGGGTCGAGTTTGCGCTGGATAAATTCGACAAACGAGCCGGGCACCTGATGCTCATGCAACTGGCCATTGGTGTCCGCCATTGCGCGACTCACGGTGCAGGCCTTGTAGGCGGTTTGCATCACTCGGCCCGATGCGGACACTTCGATGCAGGCCTTCATAGGCCGATCCTTGCGGTTCTGGTCGGCCACTAAAGCCTCAAGGTCGGTGACCCGGTCGGTCAGGTGATTGAAGCTATTGCCTTCGGTGGCGATCCAGGCCATTTCCGCGCTCTCGCTCAGGACTTGCTGATAATCCGCGTGCTGCACCACGGCATGCTGGCGCTCGAATGCGTCGTATAGCCCCGGCAGCAAGCGATACGCTTCGGCCAAGGTGCAGTGACGGGTCAGTTGCAGGCGTTTGAGGATGCTCAAGTGCTCGGCGTTCAGCGGATCGCGGCTGGAGCGGGCCACGCGGCTGACGGCCCCCTGAAACGCTTCGCTGAACCGACCGGGATGCAGTTCGGAAACGAAGAACTGGGCGATGTCTTCCGGCAGATCTTGCTGGCGATAAGCCCAGCCAGTCATGTTCAGTTTGGTCAGTGGATACGTGCGCACGTCAGTAAAGCCCAACGGCTCCAGTAAGCGAGTGAACGCCAGGCGACCGCGCGGCAGTTCGCCGTTATCGAACCAGTCCACGGTACGAATCGCGCCGTGGTCGAACAGCACTTTGCGGCCATTTTCGGCTTGTTCGTCGACGTATACGCGACCTGCTGGCACAGCCTCCACCAGCTTGTGGAGTAGGCACAGGTTCAGCGCTTCAGCCAACCACGCGCGATGCAGCGCGCTGTCGCTCCAGCTGAAGGCGTGCAGCCCTTCCGGTACTTCGACGTGGGATTCAAGCCACTGCGCAGCGGGTTGGCCGACGACGGAGGCGACGAGAGAGAAAAGGCCTTGGAACGAGGACATGGGCAGCGGCTCTGGCTGAATGAGAGGTGCCTATGAAAGCGTTGATCAGCCAGCCGGACAAGCGAAAAAAAACGGCAGGTTCATTCCGTTTTCTATTGTTGAAACGCCATCCCTCTGTAGGCGCGGGCTTGCAACTACGCGTCCCGCCGCGATCAGATTGATACGGTGTGTCAGTTACACCGCAATCGCGGGCAAGCCCGCTCCTACGTGGGTTCTGTGTTGTTTTACGGCGCGAATGGCAGTTCGCGCTTGTGCTGCGTTTTTGCGTAGGTGTCGCGGATGATCTTGAAGGCTTCTTCGCGGACCGTCTCGCCATGCAGGAACGCATCGATCTCGGCATAGGTCACGCCGTGGGACGCCTCATCCGGTTTGCCGGGTACCAGGTCTTCAAGGTCAGCGGTGGGGACTTTTTCCACCAGCGATTGCGGGGCGCCAAAACTGCGGGCAATGGCCCGAACCTGATTTTTCACCAGCCCGCTGAGCGGTGCCAGGTCGCAGGCACCGTCGCCGAACTTGGTGAAAAAGCCCATCACGGCTTCCGCCGCATGGTCGGTGCCGATCACCAGCCCCTGGCGCGCGCCGGCGATGGTGTATTGCGCGACCATGCGCATCCGCGCCTTGGTGTTGCCCATCACAAAATCTACCGCGCTGGCGTGTTGGCCTTCGAATGCCTTGATCTGCGCTGCCAGCGCTTGCACGGACGGACCGATATTGACTGTGTGCGACTCGTCCGGCGCAATGAACTCCAGACATGCCTGGGCTTCGTGCTCGTCGAACTGGACCTGGTACGGCAGGCGGACTGCGATGAACCGATAACTGTCATCCCCGGTGCTTTTACGCAATTGCTCGACGGCGCGTTGCGCGAGCAAACCGGCGGTCAGCGAGTCGACACCGCCACTGATGCCCAGTACCAGGGTCTTGAGCCTGGCGTTCTGCAGGCATTGCTGGATAAAGGCGATCCGTCGGGCGACCTCGGCTTCAAGTGCATTCTGGTTGGCGAAAGGCGGCTGGACCTTGAGCTGTTCAGCGATCTGGAGCTGTACGGCTTGCATGATTCACTCCTTAACAGGTTGTGCAGAAACGGAAGGGTTGGAAACCGGGCTCGCAGGCACTTCGAACACATGCCGAAGGTAGGCGACAAAGTTGGGGTCCTTGCATTGCGTCTTACCGGGTTCGTCGGAAATTTTCGCCACGGCCTGACCCGCGCAAGCCGTCATTTTAAGCACAATGCTCAAGGGCTCTACACCGGGGATGTCGGCGGTGAGATTGGTCCCGATGCCGAAGCTGACGTTGATTCGACCTTGTAGCGTACGGAATATATCCAGCGCCTTGGGCAGGTTCAGGCCGTCGGAGAACACCAGGGTCTTGCTCATCGGGTCGATGCCGAGCTTCTGGTAATGATCAATGCATTTTTCGGCCCACATGATCGGGTCGCCGGAATCATGGCGTAACCCGTCGAACAGTTTGGCGAAGTACAGATCGAAATCGTTGAGGAAGGCGTCGGTGGTGATGCAATCGGTCAAGGCAATACCTAGCAGGCCACGGTATTCACGGACCCAGCAGTCGAGCGCGGCACTTTGACTGTCGATCAGCCTCGGGCCGAGTTGCTGGTGGGCCATGATCCATTCGTGGGCCATGGTGCCGAGCGGTTTGAGGTCCAGCGTGCGGGCCAGTTGCACGTTGCTGGTGCCGACGAACTGGCCGGGGAAGTCGCGCTTGAGCACGCTGACCACTTCCTCTTGCACGCGGTAGGAGAAGCGCCGACGGGTGCCGAAGTCCGCAACTTTCAGTTCTGCCAGCTCATCGGCGGTGGCGTTGGCGTATAGCCAGTCGAATTTGCGATACAGCTGATCACGCGCCTGCACGAGCAATGTGTCGGGATGGCGATGACGGTTGCGCACTTCGCTGACAATGGCCAGCAGCGGCACTTCGAACATAATCACGTGCAGCCACGGCCCGTGGAGGCGGATGCACAGCTCACCGTTCTCGATGCTGGTCTGCACATAGCGCATGTTGAAGCGGAACAAGCCGAGGAAGCGCAGGAAATCGGGCTTCATAAAGCTGATGCGCTCAAGAAAACCCAATTGGGCGTCGCTCATGGACAGCTCGCAGAGCAGCTCGATCTGATGACGGATCTCGGCCAGATAAGGCCGCAGGTCTTCGCCATTGCGGCAACGAAACTCCCACTCCACGTCGACGTTTGGGTAGTTGTGCAGCACCGCTTGCATCATGGTCAGTTTGTAGAAGTCGGTGTCGAGCAGGTTCTGCACGATGCGATCGGAGAAGGCGCTCTCACTCATGTTGTCAGCTCTCCAGAGCAGCCGATGGGGTTGGGCTCGCAACGCTCAGGCAACGCTGTAAAGGCGCTGCTGACGTCCGTGCGGGCTGCTGGGCAGGCATTGTCGCCCCTAACTTGTCGGGTTATCCAACTGTTCCAGCATCCAGCGCACGAAATCGCGGATTTTCGGCACTTCTGCCGTGTGCTCCGGGTAGGCCAGGTAATAAGCATCACGGCTAGGCAGCGTGTGGGGCCAGGGGATGACCAGCTTGCCGTCCGCCAGCTCCTCCTCGACCAGAAACCGCGGGAGCAGCGCAACCCCGCACCCGACCTGCGCGGCGCGTATGCACATATAGAACGTCTCGAAGCGCGGTCCGTGGTAGCTGTGTTCGGTGTGGTAACCCTGGCTGTCGAACCAGTCATGCCAGGCTTGCGGGCGTGAGGCGCTTTGCAGCAGCACCAGATCGCTCAGCTGGGTCGGGTCGGTAAACGGTGTGTCCGGCAGGCTGCCGGGCGCGCAGACCGGAATAAGTTCTTCGCTGAACAGTTTTACCGACTCGGCACCCGGACGGGCGCCTTGGCCGAAATAAAACGCCATGTCACAGCGGCCCTGAATCAGGTCGTCGGGTTCCTGTTCATCCATCAGGTCCAGGTGGATGTGCGGATGGCGCAATCGCCAGCCCTTGAGCCGGGGCACCAGCCAGCGGGCGCCGAAGGTCGATGGCGTGGACACGCGCAGCACTTCGGTTTCGCCACCGTAGGACCGCAGGTAGTGGGTCGACATTTCCACCTGTGTGAGGATTTTGCGCACTTCGCCCAAGTACAGCGCGCCGGCCGGGGTCAGTTGCAGACGTCGGCGCACGCGGCGAAACAGCAAGTGCTGCACCAGTTCTTCAAGCTGGGCGACTTGTTTGCTGACGGCGCTTTGCGTCAGGTTCAGCTCTTCGGCCGCGCGGGTAAAACTCAAGTGCCGGGTCACTGCCTCAAAGCATTGCAACGCGGTGATTGATGGCAGATAACGTTTGTTGAGCATGCTCAGGCCTTATGTTTTTCGAGGCTGCCACGTGCAGACGGGAGGGGGCAGCATGAATAAACGGAATGATATCTCGCCTAATGGTCGTTTGTTCGCACGTCTCAGGCCAGCTATTAGTAAAGCCTGACGCTTCACCTATCTTTCGATTTCCGTTTTTCATGTCCAGAATCAAGGAGACAACATGCTTACCGACTTGCTCAATCGCCTCGGTGTCGATCCCGCCCTGTATCAGAACGGCGATCAGGCCGTGCACACGCCTGTCGATGGCAGCCGTATCGCTTCCGTGCATTGGGAAGGGCGAGCGGAAGTCGAGCAGCACGTCACCCGTGCCGAGCACGCGTTCGAAGCCTGGCGTAAAGTTCCGGCGCCTCGCCGTGGTGAGCTGATTCGTTTGTTTGGTGATGCCCTGCGCAAGCACAAGGCCGAGTTGGGCCAGTTGGTGTCTTGGGAAGCAGGCAAAATCACTCAGGAAGGTCTGGGTGAAGTGCAGGAAATGATCGACATCTGCGATTTCGCTGTCGGCCTGTCGCGCCAGCTGTACGGTCTGACCATCGCTTCCGAGCGCCCAGGTCACCATATGCGCGAAACCTGGCACCCGCTGGGCGTCGTCGGTGTGATCAGTGCGTTCAACTTCCCGGTCGCGGTCTGGGCCTGGAACACCGCACTGGCGCTGGTCTGCGGCAATGCCGTGATCTGGAAACCGTCGGAAAAAACCCCGCTGACCGCACTGGCCTGCCAGGCGCTGTTCGAAGGCGTGCTCAAACATTTCCCTGATGCGCCTGCTTACTTGAGCCAGGTGGTTATCGGTGGGCGTGAAGCCGGCGAAGCACTGGTCGACGACCCACGCGTGGCGCTGATCAGTGCCACTGGCAGCACGCGCATGGGCCGCGAAGTCGCGCCGAAAATCGCGGCACGCTTTGCCCGCAGCATTCTTGAACTGGGCGGCAACAACGCAATGATCCTCGGCCCAAGCGCCGACCTTGATCTCGCCGTGCGCGCGATTCTGTTCAGCGCAGTCGGTACGGCCGGCCAACGCTGCACCAGTTTGCGTCGCTTGATTGCCCACGAATCGGTCAAGGACGAAATCGTCAGCCGCCTGAAAACCGCCTACGCCAAAGTACGCATCGGTCATCCGCTGGAAGGCAATCTGGTCGGTCCGTTGATCGACAAAAACAGCTACGAAAATATGCAGGACGCCCTTGAACAGGCCCTGAGCGAAGGCGGTCGAGTATTTGGCGGCAAGCGTCAATTGGTCGAGCAGTTCCCCGATGCTTACTACGTGTCCCCGGCCATCGTCGAAATGCCAGAGCAAAGTGATGTGGTTTGTACCGAAACCTTCGCCCCGATTTTATACGTGGTGGGTTACGACGATTTCGCTGAAGCCGTGCGCCTGAACAACGCCGTGCCGCAAGGCCTGTCCTCGTGCATTTTCACGACGGACGTGCGCGAAGCAGAGCAGTTTATTTCTGCGTTGGGCAGCGACTGCGGGATCGCCAACGTCAACATCGGCCCAAGCGGTGCGGAAATCGGCGGCGCTTTTGGCGGTGAGAAAGAAACCGGTGGCGGTCGTGAGTCGGGCTCGGATTCATGGCGCGGTTACATGCGTCGCCAGACGGCGACCGTGAACTACTCCCTTGAATTGCCGCTGGCGCAGGGCATTACGTTCGACTGACAGTCCCTTGTCGCGGGCAAGCCCGCTCCTACAGGTTCTGCGTTGTCCTTGTAGGAGCGGACTTGCCCGCGATTGACTTGATTTGGGGTTTTTGCGATGGCGCTACGCGAAGAATGTCTGTGGGAAAAGCTGACGCCACAACGGCCTGAGGCCGAGGCGCTCAAGGGCGAATTGACGGTCGATGTGTGCGTGATTGGCGCGGGCATCACCGGGTTGTCGGCAGCGATTCATTTGTTGGAGCAAGGCAAACGGGTCGCCGTGCTTGAGGCCCACCGCACCGGCCATGGGGGCTCTGGGCGCAATGTAGGGCTGGTCAACGCCGGGTTGTGGATACCTCCAGACGAGATTGAAGCCGGCTTCGGAAAGAAAGTCGGCAGTCAGTTGAATCAGATGCTCGGCGCCGCGCCGTCGTTGGTGTTCAGCCTGGTCGACAAATACAACATCGATTGCCAGTTGCGCCGCGAAGGTACGCTGCACATGGCGCACAACGCCCGTGGCGAAGCCGATCTGCGCAGTCGCGAGGAACAATGGAAGCGTCGGGGCGCGCCGGTCGAGTTACTCACCGGCAAGGCGTGCCAGGACGCCACCGGCACTCAGAAAATATCCGCAGCCCTGCTGGATCGCCGTGCAGGCACATTCAACCCGATGGCCTTCACCAGCGGGCTCGCAAAAGCCGTAGGCAGCCTCGGCGGTCAACTATTCGATCACTCCCCGGTCACCCGCCTGGAACGTCAGGGCGAGCGTTGGTGCGTCATCACCGAACACGGTGCCGTGCTGGCCGAGAAAGTGGTGATTGCTTCCAATGCGTATACCGAAGGCGAATGGACGGAGCTGCGCCGTAACTTTTTCCCAGGTTATTACTATCAGGTCGCCTCGGCGCCACTGACCGAAGAGGCTGCACAGCGGATTTTGCCGGGTGGGCAGGGTTCCTGGGACACGCGCCAGGTGCTCAGCAGCATTCGTCGCGACGCTGATGGTCGTCTGTTGTTAGGCAGCCTGGGCAACGGTAATCAGAAGCCGGCCTGGTTCCTCAAAGCGTGGGCAGACCGCGTCCAGCAGCATTATTTCCCCTACCTCAAACCGGTGGACTGGGAATTCACCTGGACGGGCTGTATCGCGTTTACCCCTGACCACCTGTTGCGGCTCTTTGAGCCTGCGCCGGGGTTGGTGGCCGTCACCGGTTATAACGGTCGAGGCAACACCACGGGCAGCGTCGTGGGTAAGGCGTTTGCCGATTACCTGTGCCATGGCGATACCAAGGTGTTGCCGATTCCGTTTGCGCCGATGCTGCCGTTGTCGGGTGTGGGGCTGCGCAGCTGCCTTTATGAGGCGGGTTTTTCCCTGTATCACGCGGGCCAGTGCCTGCGAATCGTGATTTGAGGAGAATTTTCTGGCAACGAGCGGCGCTTTTTCGCGCACCAACTAACCTCTAATGGTGCGTCCCGTAGCGGACGCGCACTGCGGATGTGCACTTCGGTTACGCGTACGGTTACAGTCGGGTTGCACGGGGTCGCCTGCATGGGTTGCAAGTTTTAAGGGGGAGGGTTGCTCTTTTATATAAGGAGGGTTGTACCTGTTCCGGTTTAGACGGTTGCACGCCCAATGAAAAAGGGCACAAAACGGTCGAATAACAACAAAACAACGACTTTTTTCAGAATAAAAAACCTATGGCACGCCACTTGCTCTGCGCTTGTAGCTGAATCGAAGCTTCCGCTGAAGTTGCTGTGCTAACTAAAACACCTCAGGAGCACCATCACATGTCGCAGACGTTTTACAGGAAAGGTTTTCTGGCACTCGCAGTTGCTACTGCATTGGGTGTTTCTTCGTTTGTTCAGGCAGATGTCAAAATTGGCGTAGCAGGTCCGATGACCGGTGCGAACGCGTCCTTCGGCGAGCAATACATGAGAGGCGCCCAGGCTGCAGCGGACGCGATCAATGCCAGCGGTGGTGTAAACGGCGAGAAAATCGTATTGGTCAAGGGCGATGACGCCTGCGAACCGAAACAGGCGGTCGCGGTAGCCAACCGTCTGACCGATCAGGACAAAGTGGTGGGCGTGGTTGGGCACTTCTGCTCATCGTCGACGATTCCTGCTTCAGAAGTGTATGCCGACGCAGGCATCATCGTGATGACCCCGGGTTCCACCAACCCCGTCGTCACCGAGCGCGGCCTGAAAGCCATGTTCCGTATGTGTGGGCGTGATGATCAGCAGGGCATCGTCGCCGGCGATTACATCGTCGATGTGCTCAAAGGCAAACGCGTTGCTGTGATCAACGACAAAGACACTTACGGCAAGGGTCTGGCTGACGCTACGTCGAAGCAGTTGACCGCGCGTGGTGTTAAACCGGTTATTGAAGAAGGTCTGACCCGCGGCGAGAAAGATTTCAGCGCCCTGGTCACCAAGATCCGTTCAGAAAAAGCCGATGTCGTTTACTTCGGTGGCCTGCACCCGGAAGCCGGCCCACTGGTCCGTCAACTGCGTGAACAGGGCCTCAAAGACGTTAAGTTCATGTCCGATGACGGCATCGTGACTGACGAGCTGGTGACCACCGCCGGTGGTGCTCAGTACGTCGACGGCGTGTACATGACCTTCGGTGCCGACCCTCGCATGTTGCCAGACAGCAAGGCTGTGGTTGAGAAGTTCCGCTCCTCCGGTTACGAGCCTGAAGGCTACACCCTGTATGCCTACGCGTCTGTGCAGGCCTTGGCTGCAGCATTCAATGGTGCCAAGTCCAACAAAGGCGAGGCTGCCGCCGAGTGGCTCAAAGCCAATACGGTGCAAACCGTAATGGGCAAGAAAAACTGGGACGGTAAAGGCGACTTGAAAGTCTCCGATTACGTGGTTTACCAGTGGGATGCACAAGGCAAATACCATCAGCTGGAAAAACAGAAGTGAGATAAACGCATCGCAGAGCCTGCGTCTCCCGACATAAGTCGTCAGAAGCAGGCTCAGCTTTGGTAATGGGTTCTAATTTCTTCTGGAGCCACTTGAACCCGGCCAGATGCGCCTCACAAGGGCTCATCGAAACCGGATTCAACGTGGCCTCTCAAGCGTGTGAGAGTGCATGATGGACGGTATTTTCCTGCAGCAAATTATCAATGGCCTGACCCTCGGGTCGGTCTACGGCCTGATCGCCATCGGCTACACAATGGTCTACGGCATCATCGGCATGATCAACTTCGCCCACGGCGAGGTGTATATGATCTCTGCGTATCTCGCGGCGATCAGCCTGGCTCTGCTGTCCTCCTTCGGTATTCAATCCTTTCCGCTGTTGATCTTCGGGACGTTGCTGTTCACCGTCTTTGTGACCGGTGTGTATGGCTGGGTCATCGAGCGTATCGCTTACAAACCGCTGCGTAACTCCACCCGACTGGCGCCGCTGATCAGTGCCATCGGCGTTTCACTGATCCTGCAGAACTATGCGCAGATCAGCCAGGGTTCACGGCAACAAGGTGTGCCGACGTTGCTGGCCGGGGCGTTGAAACTGGATATCGGGACAGGTTTCGTCCAGATCACCTACACCAAAATCTTCATTCTGGTTGCAGCGTTTGCCGGGATGGCCCTGCTGACCTACATCATCAAGTACACCAAGCTGGGCCGCATGTGTCGCGCGACCCAACAAGACCGCAAAATGGCTTCGATCCTCGGGATCAACACGGATCGGGTCATTTCCTACGTGTTCATCATCGGTGCAGCCATGGCCGCACTGGCCGGTGTCCTGATCACCTTGAACTACGGCACCTTCGACTTCTACGCAGGCTTCGTGATCGGTATCAAAGCGTTCACCGCTGCGGTGTTGGGCGGGATTGGCTCGCTGCCTGGGGCCATGCTCGGCGGGATTATCCTGGGCATCTCCGAGTCGCTGTTTTCCGGACTGATCAACTCTGACTATAAGGACGTCTTCAGCTTCTCGCTGTTGGTACTGATCCTGATTTTCCGTCCTCAAGGCCTGTTGGGTCGCCCACTCGTGGCGAAGGTGTAAGTATGTCTGCAGCCAATAATAAACCTATCGATATCAAGAAAAGCCTGGTTGACGCCATTCTGGCCGGGCTGATCTCCCTGATTGTGTTCGGCCCGGTTGTCGGCGTGGTGCTCGATGGCTATAGCTACAACCTGCAACCCACCCGTGTGGCGTGGATGGTCGGGATTGTCATGGTCGGGCGTTTTTTCTTGAGCCTGTTTCTGCAAACTGCACAGGGCCTGAAAGTACTGCAAGGGTTCGAAGTCACCGGCTCAGGCGTGCATGTGCGGGCACCTGACCACAAGTCAAAGCTGTACTGGGTCATTCCGCTGCTGATCGTGATTGCCATCATCTTCCCGATCTTCGCCAACAAGTACCTGCTGACAGTGGTGATTCTCGGCCTGATCTACGTATTGCTGGGCCTTGGCCTCAATATCGTGGTCGGTCTGGCCGGTCTGCTCGACTTGGGTTATGTGGCGTTCTATGCCATTGGTGCCTATGGCCTGGCGCTGGGTTATCACTACCTTGGGCTGGGGTTCTGGACGGTCCTGCCGCTGGCGGCCATCACGGCTGCGCTGGCCGGATGCATACTTGGCTTCCCGGTATTACGAATGCACGGTGACTATCTCGCCATCGTGACCCTGGGCTTCGGTGAAATCATTCGTCTGGTGCTGACCAACTGGCTGTCTTTTACCGGCGGACCGAACGGCATGCCGGTGCCATCGCCGACCTTTCTCGGCCTGGAGTTCGGGCGGGTGGCCAAGGATGGTGGGATACCTTTCCACCAGTTCTTCGGGACTGAATACAACCCGAACCTGAAATTCCTGTTCATTTACACCGTGCTGTTCCTGGTGGTCCTGCTGGTGCTCTACGTCAAACATCGCCTGACTCGCATGCCGGTCGGTCGTGCGTGGGAAGCGCTGCGTGAAGATGAAATCGCCTGCCGCTCCATGGGCCTGAACCATGTTCTGGTGAAGCTCTCTGCGTTCACTATCGGTGCGTCCACTGCCGGTTTGGCGGGTGTGTTTTTCGCCAGCTATCAGGGGTTCGTCAACCCGACGTCGTTCTCCTTCTTCGAGTCGGCGCTGATCCTCGCCATTGTGGTGCTGGGGGGCATGGGCTCGACCATCGGTGTGGTGATTGCGGCATTCGTTCTGACCGTCGCCCCGGAACTGCTGCGCAGCTTCTCGGAATACCGTGTGTTGTTGTTCGGCATCCTGATGGTGTTGATGATGATCTGG
Organism: Pseudomonas sp. 5C2; assembly: GCF_034314155.1. Taxonomy (NCBI): domain Bacteria; kingdom Pseudomonadati; phylum Pseudomonadota; class Gammaproteobacteria; order Pseudomonadales; family Pseudomonadaceae; genus Pseudomonas; species Pseudomonas sp. 5C2. The sequence continues at coordinate 1,714,103 of NZ_JAVIWH010000003.1, forward strand.
AGACCGCGTGGCTTGATCCGTATCAGCCGGACCGGTATTACCCCGCGTAAAGGAGTGGCGCCATGAGCGATGAAGTCATTCTTTCGGTAGAGAACCTGATGATGCACTTTGGTGGGATCAAGGCGCTCAGCGACGTCAGCCTGAAGGTCAAGCGCAACTCGATCTTCGCCTTGATCGGGCCTAACGGTGCCGGCAAAACCACGGTGTTCAACTGCCTGACCGGTTTCTACAAAGCCTCGGGCGGGCGGATCGAGCTGAATGCCCGCGGCACCCGTACCAATATCATCCAGTTGCTGGGTGAGTCCTTTCGCGCCACTGATTTCGTCGCGCCAAAAGCCTTCGCCAGCCGTCTGTTCTACAAAATGTTCGGCGGCACGCACCTGGTGAATCGTGCCGGTCTGGCACGCACATTCCAGAACATCCGCTTGTTCAAGGAAATGTCGGTACTGGAAAACCTGCTGGTGGCTCAGCACATGTGGGTCAACCGCAGCATGGTGGCCGGGATTCTCAACACCAAGGGCTACCGCAAAGCTGAAAGCGATGCCCTGGACCATGCTTTCTACTGGCTGGAAGTGGTGGACCTGGTGGACTGCGCCAACCGTCTTGCGGGCGAGCTGTCCTACGGCCAGCAACGGCGTCTGGAAATCGCCCGGGCCATGTGCACACGGCCGCAGATCATTTGCCTGGACGAACCGGCTGCGGGCCTCAACCCGCAGGAAACCGAAGCCTTGAGCAAAATGATTCGGTTGCTGCGCGACGAACACGACCTGACAGTGGTGTTGATCGAGCACGACATGGGCATGGTCATGAGTATTTCCGATTACATCGTGGTCCTCGACCATGGCAACGTGATCGCCGAAGGTGGCCCCGATCAGATCCGCCACGACCCGAAAGTGATTGCCGCGTACCTGGGCGCTGATGAAGAGGAGTTGGTATGAGCGAACCGATCCTCGAACTGAAAGAGATCGATGTGTTTTACGGGCCGATCCAGGCCCTGAAAAAAGTGTCATTGCACATCAACGAAGGTGAAACCGTCAGCCTGATCGGCTCCAACGGTGCCGGCAAGTCGACCCTGTTGATGTCGATCTTCGGCCAGCCACGGGCCGCCAGTGGGCAGATCATTTATCGCGGCGTCGACATCACGCAGAAGTCTTCGCACTACATCGCCTCCAATGGCATTGCGCAGTCGCCAGAAGGGCGGCGGGTGTTTCCCGACATGTCAGTCGAGGAGAACCTGCTGATGGGCACCATTCCGATTGGCGACAAGTTCGCCACGCAAGACATGCAACACATGTTCGACCTGTTCCCACGGCTCAAGGAGCGCCGTAATCAGCGCGCCATGACCATGTCCGGTGGTGAGCAGCAAATGCTCGCCATCGCTCGCGCATTGATGAGCCGACCCAAACTGCTGCTGCTCGATGAGCCGTCGCTGGGGCTGGCGCCGATCGTGGTCAAGCAGATCTTCCAGACCCTGCGTGAACTGGCCTCCAGCGGAATGACGATCTTCCTGGTGGAACAGAACGCCAACCACGCGCTGAAGCTCTCTGATCGCGCTTACGTGATGGTTAACGGTGAGATCCGCCTGACAGGTACCGGGCAGGAGTTGTTGGTCAACGATGAGGTCAGGAACGCTTATCTCGGCGGTCACTGATCCGCACTCAAACAGGCTGTAAATACCAAGCGCGCCCCGGGTGAATTCACTCGGGGCGCGCTTTTTTCAAATTGTGGAAAACAATTTTCACAAGCTCTGAAAGCGCGGCATAAAGCCGCTGCAAATAGTTGTTTTGTCACGCTTTTGACTTGTCCAAGATTGCTGTGGAGGCGGCTGTGGGTAACATGGGAGTAGCTGGCTGAAGCCCTTGTTGTACGCGGGCTGTAGAAGGTTGGTTGTTTTTTGATCAGTGGTTTTTACGCGAGCTCCAGTGCGTTCTGTCAACGTTTTTATAGCTGGTTATTCATACAGCTAATTTATCGGTGCAACCTGTGGATAAGTCTGTGGGCAAGCACTGGAAAGGTTCGGCTAAGGGCCGTAGTTACTGGCATGGGGCCTTCACCTGCAGTTTTGGCCTGGCCGGCTGATTTTTGCCTGCTACACGCGCGGACCCCAGGGTCAAGTGAAAAACTTCCGATATCCGCACGCCGGCCCTGAATTGGCGGGTTTGAGCGAATGTGCACTTGCCCCCAAAGACTGTGGGTCTGGCTGTGGATAAGGTGGGTAAAACCCAGTGCAGCCCATATGGAACGTGGCTTTGCCTCGATAGAGTGTTTTTTGTACAGTCGCAGCCAGCGCAGAAGGCTGATTTATCCCCAAAGGGTTGCTGGAAACCCGCTTGGGCGGGCATTCTGCTGACCTGTTTCCCTTATCCGTCATCATGGCTGCGCTACGTTCAAGCCAAATCAGGAGAAAGACATGACTTCCACTGTGTTCATTACCGGTGCCACTTCCGGCTTTGGCGAAGCGTGCGCCCGTCGATTTGCCGACGCTGGCTGGTCGCTGGTGCTGACGGGCCGTCGTGAGGAGCGCCTTGACGCGCTGTGCGCCGAGTTGTCCAAGCAGACCAAAGTCCATGGCCTGGTGCTGGACGTACGCGACCGTCAGGCCATGGAGAGCGCTATCGAGGGCCTGCCGGCTGAGTTCGCGACCCTGCGCGCGCTGATCAATAACGCCGGTTTGGCACTGGGTGTGGACCCAGCGCCGAAATGCGATCTGGATGACTGGGACACCATGGTCGACACCAACATCAAGGGCCTGCTGTACAGCACCCGTTTGTTGCTGCCACGGTTGATCGCTCACGGGCGTGGGGCCGGGATCATCAACCTGGGCTCCATCGCGGGCAATTATCCGTACCCGGGCAGTCACGTGTATGGCGCGTCCAAAGCGTTCGTCAAACAGTTTTCGTTGAACCTGCGCTGCGACCTGGTAGGCACTGGCGTGCGTGTGACCAACATCGAGCCGGGCCTGTGCGAAAGCGAGTTCTCGCTGGTGCGTTTCGCCGGTGACAAGGCGCGTTATGACGCCACGTACGCTGGTGCCGAGCCGATCCAGCCACAGGATATCGCCGAGACCATCTTCTGGGTGCTGAACACGCCTGCGCACATCAACATCAACAGCCTTGAGTTGATGCCGGTGAGCCAGACTTGGGCTGGTTTTTCGATTGATCGCAGCCGGGGCTGAGTCAGCGGCTGCACATCGTTTATGGCGTGCTCAACCCAGGCAAACCGGTTGACCCACAATTTGCGCTTGCGCGGTGAGGGTCAAGACGGAATCTACAGATTCTTTGCCAGAGAAGGCGGTGTCAGGGTTGGCCGAAATACTCAGCCAATCCGCTGTAGCAGGTCGCCAGGTGATAGGGCGTGGTCGACGGCATATCGTTGCGGCTGACCTTGCCATCGGCATCCAGGCATTCATGCCAGCCTGCCGGGTGCAGAAAGCGTTGTTGCAGGGCCACCAGTTGGCGCGCCAGTAATGCATCGCTGTCAGGCCGCAAGGTCAATGCCCGCAGGTATTCGGCCTGCGCCCAGATTCGCTGGGTGCCATCGCGCACCGCGCCGTTCACTTCCAGCATTGCCTTGACCGCACCTGTTTGCAGGTCGACGCCATGTTGCTCGGTAAATGCGAACGCTCGGCTCAGCGATGCGTGCAGGGGACTGTTGCGCAGCAGTGGTGAGGACTCCAGCAAGAAAAACCATTCGAACTGATGCCCCGGTTCGAACCAGTTATTCACAGCCTCCGTCGGTTTTTCCAGTATTACGCCGTGCACCGGGTCGATGAATCGCTGCTGCATCGCGGCGACCAACGCGGCCAATGCTGCTTGAGTGGGCAGGTCTTCGCGCACTGACACCGTGGCGAGGAAGGCCTCGGCCAGATGCATCAATGGGTTCTGCAGTGGACCACTGTCGAGGAACGACCAATCCTGACCGAGACAGGCTTCGTATAGCCCGTCGCCATTGGTGAAGCGCTCGGCCACCACGTTCAGGGCAGCATTGAGTACCGATTCGACCAGCGGATCGCGCACTTTGGCCCAGTAATGAGCGCAGGCGAAAATGATGAACGCGTGGGTGTACAGGTCTTTGCACCGATCCAGAGGCCCACCTTGTGGATCGATGCTGTAAAACCAGCCACCGTATTCGGCATCATGGAAATGCTGCTGCAAAGAGCGGAACAGCGCTGCGGCATGGACACGTGCATCCGGCGTCGAGGGTTGATCGATCAGGCTGGAGAACAGATACAACTGCCGTGCACACGCCATGGCGCGATAGCGCTTGGGAGGCAACGGCTGATGATCGGCGTCCACGGCCTCATAGGGCAGCGCCAGCGCCGCATTCCAGCCAGAACCTAGCCAGAGCGGCACGATTACCTGCTGGAAATGTAGCTGCACGGCAGCGAATACAGGGGTCAATTCAGGCTTGGAGGCAGAGCTGGAAACATCGGGCATCGGCTGGCGTCACGGCTAGGGCGTTTGCGCGACATGGTAACGCAACGGTGTATTGGGCACACCGTGTTGACCCATTCGCGAATAAATTCGCCCCCACAAAAAAATAGGCGATCTGTGGGGGGATTCGCGAAAGTGCCAACTCATGCGCGTCAGATCACGCCACCTGAGTCAACAGGCCCTGGCGCTCGATGAAGGCAATGATCTGCTCAAGACCCAAGCCGGTTTTCTGGTTGCTGAAGACGAAGGGTTTATCACCGCGCATCTTTTTCGTGTCGCGGTCCATTATTTCCAGCGATGCGCCTACCAGCGGGGCGAGGTCGACCTTGTTGATCACCAGTAAATCCGACTTGCAGATACCGGGGCCGCCCTTGCGTGGCAGTTTGTCGCCGGCCGAGACGTCGATCACATAGAGGGTCAGGTCCGACAGCTCGGGGCTGAAGGTGGCGGACAGGTTATCGCCACCGGATTCGACGATGATCAGGTCCAGTCCCGGAAAGCGTCGGTTCAACTGATCCACCGCTTCCAGATTGATCGAGGCATCTTCGCGAATGGCTGTGTGTGGGCAGCCGCCTGTTTCGACGCCGATGATCCGCTCGGGCGCGAGGGCTTCATTGCGTACCAGAAAGTCGGCGTCTTCACGGGTGTAGATATCGTTGGTGACCACGGCCAGGTTGTAACGGTCGCGCAGGGCCAGGCACAGGGCCAGAGTCAGGGCAGTCTTGCCGGAACCGACCGGGCCACCGATGCCGACACGCAGGGGTTGGCTGTTCATAATGTTCTCCATTGAGCGCTACAAGGCTCTTCACAAAAAAAGATCAGGACCGAAACAGTCGGCTGTATTGACGTTCATGGGCCATGCTCGCCAGCGAGAGGCCGAAGGCGGCGCTGCCGTAATGTCGGGGCTCGGTTGTGGCGGCCTGTTGTTGGGCCTGTTGCAGCAAGGGCAACAGCTCGCTGGTCAGGCGTTGCGCAGCTTGCTGGCCCATCGGCAGGGTTTTCATCAGCACGGCCAGTTGGTTTTCCAGCCAGCTCCATAACCACGCGGCCAAGGCGTCTTGCGGGCTGATTTGCCAGGCACGGGCAGCCAAGGCCCAGCCTAATGCGAAGTGCACCTCTGGCAGTTGCACAAGGAACGCCCGGGCCGGTTGATCCAGTTCAGGCAGACCGTTGAGCAGCTGTTGCAGGGAATAGCCCATCTGCCGGCTTTCCTGATAGAACTCGCGGGTTTCCCGACTGGCGCGGTGTTCCTGGCTCAGCTGGAATAATTGGCCCCAATCGTCCTGTGCCGCTGCGGTGCAGTGGGCCAGCAATAATGGCGCTTCGAAACGCGCCAGATTGAGCAACAGTTGATCGCCTATCCAGCGTCGAGCGCTGCCGGAGTCGGCGACCAACGCTTGCTCGACCGCCATTTCCAGACCTTGCGAATAGCTGTAACCGCCAATCGGCAGCTGCGGACTGGCCAGACGCAGCAGCGCCCAGGCGTTGTTCACGTACGCACGCCAAATTGGTGCATGCGTGGCGGGTAATTAAACTCTTCTTCGCCCGCTCGCGAATGGTGATGGCCGCCACCATAAGCGCCATGCTCGGGTTGGAACGGGGCCTCAATGGATTCGGTGGTTGCGCCGAGCTGGTCGAGCATGGCCTTGAGTACATAGTCATCAAGCAGGCGCAACCAGCCATCGCCTACTTGCAGGGCGACATGTCGATTACCTAGGTGATACGCGGCGCGGGTCAGCTCATAAGCGTTGGAACAGGTAACGTGCAGCAGTCGTTCAGGCCGGGCGCACACGCGAACGATGCGCCCGTCCTCGGCTTGCAGGCACTCACCGTCGCGCAGGGGCGGCTGACCGCGCTCGAGAAATAGCCCAACGTCTTCACCCTCGGCACTGAAGCAACGCAGGCGGCTTTTACTGCGCGCCTCGAAATTCAAATGCAGCTCGGCAGCCCATGTGGCTTGAGGATCGATTCTTCGATGAATCACCAGCATCAGAGTGCTTCCAGCTAAGTGCGATGCAGTAGGCAGAGCAAGGTGCTTGCCAACAGTGATCGTGTGGGGGTTTGCTGACAGAGAGTGCTGCATCTGCGTGCAGATAGCACGCAGAGGGGCACTCTATTGGTGCGTAGCACTGATTGGGGCGCTATTGCGGGTCACTCGGTACTGCCAAGCCCTTGCCAATGGTTGGCGCCGATAAAGATGAAGCGCAACTGCTGGGTGATTTTAGCTCTAGGCGTCAGGTGTTCGGCAAGGTTCTCGGCGGGTGGGTCGATCAGCTCTGGGAGCATGGCGAAGACGCTTTTCACCACCAGATCGGCCATGACAGACAGGTCATCAGGGTTGAGGTGTCGCAATTTTGGCATCCCCGCCAAGTCAGTGGCGAGGTCAGCGCTGATGCCTTCACGCAGGGCGCCCAGCGCCTGACGCACTTGAAGCGAGCCCCCATATTGTTCGCGGGCCAGAAACAGAAACTGTGAGCGGTTGGCGGCAACCACCTCGAGAAAGATTTTCACCGACGCGTCAATGATCCCGGTCGCCACGAAGGTGTTGTGCCGCACCAGCCGAATGGTTTCGCGAAAGGTTTCGCCCACTTCGCAGACCAAGGTCAGGCCCAGTTGATCCATGTCCTCGAAATGCCGGTAGAATCCGGTCGGCACGATGCCCGCTGCTTTGGCCACTTCACGCAGGCTCAGGCTGCCGAATCCTCGGCCGCTCTCCATCAAGCTGCGAGCGGCGTCGAGCAAGGCGTGACGGGTTTGTTGTTTCTGTTCGGCGCGGAGCAGCATGGGGCAGCAGATATCTGAAAGGAGACTGCTCGGCACTCTATCAAATGAACTTCGCATGCGTCGAATCGACCGCTGCAAAAGTGAATATCAGTCAACAGCAGGAATCCGCTGACAGTGAGCCGGCTAAACGATCAGAACCGCCTTCAGTGCTCGGCTGAGTGAGCAGACTGGCGTTGACGTCATCGAATCGAATTCAGCTTATTTGCCACGTTGACCAAACCTGAGCGGCTTTTTCCAGTCGAACAGCAAAGTCGTTCGGAGGCGCGTCCCTACATATGTGGGCGTGTTACCGCTATCAGGAGAATCGTGCAATGACGCGCGGCAGTAAAATTTTTAGCGGTATTAGTGCCACGCTGTTGGTGTTGTTGGCCGTTCTGGGCATTGTGATTGCGACGTTCGATTGGAACCGAATCAAACCGACCCTCAACGAAAAAGTCTCTGAGGCCCTGCATCGACCCTTTGCAATCAATGGCAATCTCGCGGTGCAATGGCAGCGTGAACCTGACCAAGGCGGTTGGCGCGCCTGGTTGCCGTGGCCGCATTTCGTCGCTGAAGACCTGACGCTAGGCAATCCGGACTGGTCGAAAAGTCCGCAGATGGTCATCCTCAAGCGTGTTGAGTTTCGTTTGGCACTCCTGCCGTTGTTGCTTCAACAGGTTGTGATCCCGCGAATCGATTTAACCGGGCCCGATGCGAAGCTGGAACGCCTGGCCGATGGCCGCGCCAACTGGACCTTCGACTTGCCCAAGGTCGACGCAAACGCCGAGCCTTCGAAGTGGGTGATCGACATCGGTACGATTGGCTTTGATAAAGGACTGGTCAGTCTCAATGACCAGCGCCTCAAAACGCAAGTCGAACTGGTCATTGATCTGTTGGGCAAACCCATCCCGTTTAGCGATATCGTCGGCAGTGGCCAGGCGAAAAAAATCCACGATCAGGGCGTCGTGCCGCAGGATTACACCTTTGGCCTGACGGTCAAAGGGCAGTATCACGGCCAGAAACTCAGTGGCACCGGCAAAGTCGGTGGGTTGCTGGCGCTCAAAGACGCAACACAACCTTTCCCGCTGCAAGCCGATCTGCAGATTGCCGACACCCATATTGCGGTTGCCGGCACCCTGACCGACCCGCAAAACCTGGGTGCGCTGGACCTGCGCCTGAAGCTCGCGGGCAGCAGCCTGGCTAACCTGTACCCGCTGACCGGTGTCACGTTGCCGGACTCGCCAGCCTATGCCACCGACGGTCATCTGGTTGCCAAACTGCATGAGCCCGAGGGCGCGTCGTTTCGGTACGAGGGCTTCAACGGCAAGATCGGCAACAGCGATATCCAGGGTGATCTCGGTTATGCCGCCAGCCAGCCGCGTCCGAAGCTGACCGGGACCCTTGTGTCCAACCAGTTACTGCTGGCCGATCTGGCGCCATTGATTGGTGCCGACTCCAATGCCGCGCAGAAAAAGCGCGGGGGCGACAGCAAGCAACCTGTAGGCAAGGTGCTACCCGTTGAAGCGTTCCGCACCGAGCGCTGGCGCGATATGGATGCCGACGTCGAGTTCACCGGTAAGAAAATTGTCCAGAGCACAGACTTGCCGTTCACTGACCTGTACACCCACGTGGTGCTCGACGACGGCCAGTTGAGCCTGCAACCCCTGCGCTTTGGCGTGGCGGGCGGCAAGCTGGACGCGGACATTCGTCTGGACGGACGTGCCACGCCGCTGCAAGGGCGGGCGAAGCTCACCGCGCGTAACTTCAAACTCAAGCAGCTTTTTCCGACATTCGAGCCCATGAAAACCAGCTTCGGCGAGCTGAATGGTGACGCAGACATCAGCGGGCGCGGCAATTCGATAGCCGCGTTGCTGGGAACGTCCAATGGTGATCTGAAAATGTTGGTCAACGACGGCGCCATCAGCCGTGGGTTGATGGAGATCGCCGGGCTCAACGTCGGCAACTATGTGGTCGGCAAGATGTTTGGCGACCAGACAGTGAAGATCAATTGTGCCGCAGCTGATCTGGGGATCAAGAACGGCCTCGCCACAACCCGGTTGTTCGTGTTCGACACCGAGAACGCGATCGTCTACATCGATGGCACGGCGAACTTCCGCAGCGAGCAGCTGGATCTGAAGATCAATCCGGAATCCAAGGGCATGCGCGTGTTTTCGTTGCGTTCGCCCCTGTATGTCCGCGGGCCGTTCGCCAAGCCTGACGCCGGTGTTGAGACCGGGCCGCTGCTATTAAGAGGGGCGGGGATGGTGCTGTTGGGGGCGGTCATGGGACCCGCTGCCGGTTTGCTCGCCCTGGTGGCGCCTAGCGGAGGCGAACCGAATCAATGCGCACCGTTGCTGGAACAGATGAAAGCGGGCAAGGCACCGAAGACGGTGAAGTGAATTAGACAGATCGCATTCTCTGGTGGATGCCGCCCGGTCTCCGACGCCGCGCTGTCGCGCAGCAGACTGAGTCTCGATTCTGCCCAGAGGGAGTGGGAGCTGACTTGTCTGCGAAGAAACCGGGGTGCGCTCGACTCGGCACGACCTTCCTGAAGTGGTGAATTCAACCATTTTGCGACTGCTGCGCAGCCGATTCGCAGACAAGTCAGCTCCCACGAAGTAAATCACCTATTTACCGTGGGAGCCGGGGGACGCTTACAAATCTTTCAAAATATCCGCCATGTCATCGGCGTGCTCTTCTTCCTGAGCAAGGATCACTTCGAAAATACGCCGGGTGGTCGGGTCCTGTTCGCCGATGTATTGAATGATTTCGCGATAGCTGTCGATGGCGATCCGCTCGGCGACCAGGTCCTCGTAGACCATTTCCTTAAGCGTGTTGCCGGCGACGTACTGTGCGTGGGAGTTTTTCGATAGGGTGTCGGGATTGAATTCCGGTTCGCCGCCCAACTGTACGATCCGCTCCGCCAGCAGGTCCGCATGCTCGGCCTCTTGCTGAGCGTGCTCGAGGAACTCGGTGGCCGCGACGTTAGCTTTCAGGCCTTTGGCCATGTAGTAGTGGCGCTTGTAGCGCAGGATGCACACCAGTTCTGTGGCCAGTGACTCGTTGAGCAAACGCAATACGGTTTCACGGTCAGCGCTGTAACCTTCGGTTACGGCACCGTTTTCCACATTCACGCGCGCACGTTGGCGCAAGCTGCTCACATCTGATAATTGCTGCTCGTTGCTCATCATCAATCTCCAGGGCTAATCCGGTTTCCGTCTCGCTTTCGAGAGCTGCCCGTTAAAACTTTCAAATGGGTACTCCGGCGTGATCGGTACGTAGTTGAGAGTGATGAACAACGAGAAAGTTTTATTGAGATGGGGGTGATTGGTCCATTGCCAGTTTCAATTGGACACGAGACAGTGAGCCCGCATTGCGCAGGTACCGTTAAGGTTGAAGTCCTCTCTGCAAAGGATCCGGGTTTATGACGCAAGAGTTGGCGACGCGTTATCCGCTGGTGATGGTTCCGGGTTTATTAGGGTTTGTCCGGGTGGTGGTGTACCCCTACTGGTTCGGGATCGTGTCGAGGTTGCGGCAGGGTGGGGCCAAGGTCTTCCCGGTGAGGGTGTCTGCAGTCAATTCCACAGAAGTGTGCGGCGAACAATTGCTGCAACAGATCGAGCGAATACTGCGCGAAACGGGAGCGGCCAAGGTCAACCTGATTGGCCATAGTCAGGGCGCACTGACCAGTCGCTACGCCGCAGCGAAACGCCCGGATCTGGTGGCGTCCGTGACCTCGGTCGCGGGCCCCAACCATGGCTCGGAGCTGGCGGATTACCTGGGACGAAGCTTCCCTCCCGGCACGGTCCGACGACGCTTGCTCAACGGCGTCATGCGCCTGATGGCCGGGCTGATGCGCCTGTTGGAGACCGGCTATCGCGGGCCGAAGTTGCCGACCGATGTCGATGCGTCTCACCAATCGCTGACCACCGAAGGCGTGTCGCTGTTCAACCGCCGCTGCCCGCAAGGCTTGCCCGAGACGTGGGGCGGGCAGGGCGAAGAGTCGGTCAACGGTGTGCGTTATTACTCGTGGTCTGGCACGTTGCAGCCAGGGCGCAGTGATCGCGGACGTAATCGTCTGGACGGTACCAACGTCACCTGCCGCCTGTTTGCCCGGACCTTTACCCGAGAACGCGGGCATTGCGACGGTATGGTCGGGCGTTTCAGTTCGCACCTGGGGACGGTCATCGGCGATGACTATCCGCTCGACCATTTCGACATCGTTAACCAGACACTCGGGCTGGTGGGCAAGGGGGCTGATCCGGTGCGGTTGTTCACCGAGCATGCCGAGCGTCTCAAAGCTGCAGGGCTATAAGGCTGCTGATGGGGCCCGCAAGGGTGTTTTCCAGCGTTCCGCCAGCACCACGCCGCCCAGCGTCAGCGCACCACCGAGCAAGTGATACAGGGCCAGACGTTCGCCCAGCACTGCAGCGGCAATCAGTGCGGTGATGATCGGCAACAGGTTGAAAAATAACGTCGTGCGACTCGGGCCCAGACGGCTGATGGCGTGCATCCACATCAGCGGGGCCAGCATCGAGGTCGGAATGCAGGCATACAAAATCAAAGGGATATTGCTCGGGCTCAGCCCTGCTTTGGGCGACAGGATAAACAGCGGCAGCAGAACAATAATCGCCACCAACACTTGCAGGTACAGCAGTTGCAGGGGCGGCATGCGCAATTGCCACTTTTTGAGCAGCGTGCTGTAGACCGCATACGCCAGGGTCGCGACCAGCATCATTGCGTCGCCCATGTTCACACCCTGCTCGATCAAGGTACTCAGGTTGCCCGCTGAAATCACCACCAAGACCCCGCCAAACGACAGCACCGCACCCACCAGCGCCCCAGCGGTCAGGCGATTACCGAGACTGGTGATCGACAGCGTCAGGGCCATCATCGGCATCAGCGACAGAATGATCCCCATGTTGGTGGCCGAGGTCAGGGTCGCGGCGAAGTACGCCAGGCTTTGATACACCGCCATGCCGAGCACGCCGAGGATGAAAACTTTCCCCAGGTTGGGTTTTATCATCGTCCAGTTGCTCAGCACTGGTTTGAGCATGAAGGGCGTGAACAGGATCCCGGCCAGCACCCAGCGATAGAAACCGATCTCGGCGGGGAAGATCACCCCCACGGCCAATTTGTTGACGACGGTATTGCCGGCCCAGATCAAAATGGCCAATAACGGATACAGGTATTGCATGAGGACAACCACAACAGAAATGAGGCTGGATTATCCCCTGTCTGGATCGATGGCTATACTCTGTTTCAGACAATATCCCCTTGAATACAGACAGCATGAACAACAAGCTTTTAAGCATTCCAGACTTTTCCGGGCTGCCGTCCCCGGTTTACCTGCGTCACGACGAGTTCGGCGCTGACACTCACAGTGCGTCGCACAGCCACGCCTGGGGCCAGCTCAACTTTGTCGCCCATGGGGTGATGGAACTGGATATCGCCGGGCAGCGCTTTATCTCGCCACCGCACTATGCCGTGTGGATACCCCCCACTACCGAACACAGTTGCTACAACCGCCAGGCTATCGTTTATCGCTCGGTCTATCTCGCCCTCGAACATTGCGCCAGTTTACCGAGCGAGCCGTGCACGCTGGTGATCAGCGATATTCTCAAAGCGATCCTCAATGACTTTGCGGAACGGGACGTGAAAATCCCTGAGCGCGAAGCTGATATCCGGTTGGCGCAAGTGGTGGTCGATCAATTGCGCGTGGCGCAGGTGCAAACGCGTTATCTGCCTTATGCACAAAGCCCAGGGCTGCACAGCGTGCTCCAGGCCTTGCAGGCCGATCCCGGGGATAATCGGCCCTTGGTCGAGTGGGCGCGTGAGGTGCATGTCAGTGAGCGGACATTAGCGCGCTTGTGCTTGCGCGAGCTGGGGATGAGCTTCGGTGACTGGCGTCAGCGCATGCGATTTCTGGCGGCCATCGAGGCGCTGGAAGGACGTCGCTCTGTGCAGGAAATCGCTTTCGATATGGGCTACAGCAGTGCCTCGGCGTTTATCTCGATGTTCCAGCGTCTGGCCGGATGTACGCCCGAGCAGTATCGGCGGCAGGCAAAAAAAGCCTGATAGACAGATGCCGTAACACATGGCGGAGCGTTGGCTACACTTCAACGCGAACCGTGCTGCCCGGTGCGGTAATCAGGAGAAAACTCCATGAAGATGCTGCATATACCTTTGCTGATCGTGGGTGTGTTGATGTGTGCCCAAGGATTCGCCGCCACAGAACAACAGAACAAGATGGCCGCGTGCAATGCGGACCCCCAGGCGAAAACCCTAAAGGGCGATGAGCGCAAAGCGTTCATGAGCAATTGCCTGAAGGCGTCACCCGCACCGGCAGCCAAGGCGGTCACGCCTCAGCAACAGAAAATGAAAGACTGCAATGCCGATCCTCAGGCGAAAGCGCTGAAGGGTGATGAGCGCAAAGCATTCATGAGCCAGTGTCTCAAAAAATAATCGACAACCGGCTGCCATGACAGGCACAGCGGTACGTCCAGCGCATTTAAACCTGCGATTGCCGGCTTTGATTCGGGTCGTCATCGCCGGCGTGGTCGGCTGATCATCGGCACGGCTATCGGATCGCTGGTCCTCGACCCCGAACGCTGGCAGACTGCCCACCTTTTCGAGCCGTTCGTTTTGGGGCTGTCATGCCAACGTTTTCTCCGCGTCACGTGTTGTTGGCCAGTTGGATCATCATTTTTTGCGGTTTGTTACTGGTCTTGCCGTTCAAACTGCTACCGAGTCTATTGGCTGGGTTGCTGGTGTACGAGCTGGTCAACATGCTCACACCGAAGCTGCAGCGTCTGATTGCAGGAGATCGTGCGCGCTGGCTGGCGGTGGCGTTGCTGGGCACGCTGGTGGTCAGTGTGCTGGCCTTGCTGTTTGCAGGCGCGATCAGTTTCTTGCTGCACGAAGCAGAAAACCCTGGCGCATCGCTGGATAAATTCATGATTCTGGTGGACCGCGCTCGCGGGCAACTGCCACCGTTCATCGACAGTTATCTGCCCGCCAGCGCCGCCGAGTTCCGTGTGTCGCTGGGTGCCTGGCTGGCGAAGCATGTGGGCGAGTTACAGCTGCTAGGCAAGGGCGCGGCGCACATGTTTGTCACGCTGCTGATCGGTATGGTGTTGGGGGCGATCATCGCCTTGCAGCAGGTGAGCGACGTTCACAAGCGCAAACCGCTGGCGGCGGCGCTGTTCGATCGTCTGAGTTTTTTGAGTCAGGCCTTTCGTAATATCGTTTTCGCGCAGATCAAGATTTCCCTGCTGAACACCGCGTTTACCGGGATCTTTCTGGCGGTGGTCATGCCGTTGTTCGGGGTTCACCTGCCGCTGACCAAAACGCTGATCATCCTCACCTTCCTGCTTGGCCTGCTGCCGGTGGTGGGGAATCTGATGTCCAACACGCTGATCTTCATTGTCGGTATGTCGCTGTCGATCTGGGTGGCCGCAGCGGCACTGGGTTATCTGATCGTGATCCACAAGCTCGAGTACTTCCTCAACGCGCGGATCGTCGGCGGCCAGATCAGTGCCAAATCGTGGGAATTGTTACTGGCGATGCTGATCTTTGAAGCAGCCTTCGGCCTGCCCGGCGTTGTGGCCGGGCCGATTTATTACGCGTATTTGAAAAGTGAGTTGAGGGGTGTCGGGCTGGTTTAGCGCGGTATCAGATCGACCGTTTCGGGCCATTTGCGAATGAGTTCACTCCCACAGAAGCATGCGATCTTCTGTGTGAGCCAACTGTCTGACTGAATCAGCCGTAGCGCTTCTTGGCTTCGATCGCCAAGCCGCTGCCGATGCTGCCGAAGATGTTGCCTTCCACATGGCGGGCGTTGGGCAGCATGGCCGAGACGCTGTTGCGCAACGCCGGAATGCCGCTCGAGCCGCCGGTGAAGAACACCGTATCAACCTGATCGACACTCACGCCCGCATCATTAAGCAGCTTCGACACGCTGTTGCGCACCCGCGTCAGCAATGCGCCGATGGCTGACTCGAACAACGCCCGGCTCAGTTCCACGCTCAAGCCAGGCTGAATCCGGTCCAGCGCAAGATGGCGGCTTTCTTCGTGGGTCAGCTGGATCTTGGTTTCTTCCACTTCCATCGCCAGCCAATGCCCGGCGCGCTGCTCGATCAGCTTGAACAGGCGGTCGATGCCGCTGGTGTCCTCGATGTCGTAACGCATGCTGCCTAACGCCAGCTGGGATTTCTGCGAGTACACGGCATTGATGGTGTGCCAGGTCGCCAGGTTCATGTGGTGACTGGTGGGCATGTAGGCCTGGCTCTTCATCCGGCTGCCGTAACCGAACAGCGGCATCACGCCTTGCAGGCTCAGTTGCTTGTCGAAATCAGTCCCGCCGACGTGTACGCCGCCGGTGGCGAGAATGTCGTCGTGACGGTCGGCGATGAAGCGCCGGTCCGGCGACAGGCGTACCAACGAGAAGTCCGAGGTACCACCGCCAATGTCGACGATCAATACCAATTCTTCGCGCTCGATGGTCGACTCGTAGTCGAACGCCGCTGCGATGGGTTCGTACTGGAAGGAGACTTCCTTGAAGCCAATCTTGTGGGCGACTTCCACCAGGGTGTCTTCGGCTTCCTGGTCGGCGGCGGCGTCGTCATCGACAAAATGCACCGGGCGGCCCAGTACCACTTCATCGAACGCGCGGTCGGCGGTGACCTCGGCGCGTTTTTTCAGCTCACCGATAAACAACCCCAACAGGTCCTTGAACGGCATGGCCGTGCCCAGAACGCTGGTGTCGTGTTTGATCAGTTTGGAGCCCAACAGGCTTTTCAGCGAGCGCATCAGGCGGCCTTCATAGCCGTCCAGGTACTCGTGCAGTGCCAGACGGCCATACACCGGGCGGCGTTCTTCCATGTTGAAGAACACCACCGAAGGCAATGTAATTTTGTTGTCTTCCAGCGCGATAAGCGATTCCATGCCAGGGCGCAGCCAGCCGACAGTGGAGTTGGACGTGCCGAAGTCGATACCGCAGGCACGGGCTGGAGATTCGTTTTTCATGTGTTCCATGTTCCAGTTAAAAAACGGCCGCGCAGTGTATGTCAGCGCACCGCAGATGCGTAGGGCAAACGTCGGTTAGATGCAGTTAAATGCTGATTTTGAGGATCGATCCGTGCGCAAGGCTTGAACTGGCCGCACTTGCCCCCAATCTTGCGGGTATTGCCTGGCGCCTGGGCGGTTTATAAGCTGAACTCATCACGGGAGTCCGCTCGTCAGCCGCTAAGCTTGCAACGTTAATCGATCCAAACGCGCCGAATGAGAGGATGCTATGCGCAGAGCATGGGCGTTTCGGGGCTAAGCTGAATAAATTTGGGGAGGGTGACCGTTAGATGGACTTCAAAGACTACTACAAGATTCTTGGCGTAGAGCCGACGGCGGACGACAAGGCGATCAAGACCGCGTACCGCAAAATGGCGCGCAAGTATCACCCTGATGTCAGCAAAGAAGTGGGCGCAGAAGCCAAGTTCAAAGAGGCTTCAGAGGCTTATGAAGTCCTCAAAAGCGCGGAGAAACGCGCCGAATACGATGACCTGCGCAAGTACGGCCAGCAGGGCCGTCCATTCCAGGGGCCGCCTGGGTGGCAGGGTCGTGGTGCGCCTCAAGGTGGTTTCGGGGATGAAGCCGGGGGCGATTTTTCAGACTTTTTCAGCTCGATCTTTGGTGGTCGGGCTCAGCAAGGCCGTGCGCACAGCGCCGGTCGCCGTGGACAGGATGTAGAGATGGAACTTCCGATCTTCCTTGAAGAAACCCTGTCGACCGAATCGAAACAGGTCAGCTTCAAGGTCGCGCAACACAGCGCTGACGGCCAGCGTATGCCGGACATCACCAAGACCCTGAACGTGAAAATCCCGGCCGGTGTCGCCGACGGTGAGCGTATCCGCCTAAAAGGGCAGGGCGCGCCGGGTGTGGGCGGTGCGGCCAACGGTGATCTGTACCTGATCATCCGTCTGGCACCTCATCCGTTGTTCGATGTCGAAGGTCATGACCTGATCATCACCGTACCGTTGACCCCATGGGAAGCTGCTCTGGGTGCCAAAGTCGCGGTGCCGACCCTGACTGGCAAGATCCACCTGACCATCCGGCCGGACAGCCAGAGCGGTCAGCGCTTACGCGTCAAAGGCAATGGTTTGGTCGACAAAAAGGGGCAGCGGGGTGATCTCTACGCCCAGCTTAAAGTCGTCATGCCCACGTTTTCTGACGAAGAAACCAAGGCGATTTGGCAAAGCCTGGCTGAAAAAGCCGCCTTTGATCCGCGGGTCCAATGGAGTAACTGATCATGAGCAGCACCCTGGTCGTAGAGCTGGATATGAAGGAATTCTGTCAGGTAACCGAGATACCGGCTGCCTACGTGATCGAAATCGTCGAACACGGCATCCTCGAACCTCAGGGGCAAAAGCCGGATGACTGGTTGTTCGACGCCCACGCCCTGGCGGTCGCCAAGCGAGCGCTGAAATTGCAGCGTGACTTGGATCTGGAATGGCAAGGGGTGGCTGTGGCGCTGGATCTGTTGGACGAAGTCGAGCTTTTACGGGCCGAGAACCGCATGCTCAAGCAGCGCTTGGGGCGGTTTTTGCTGGAGTAGTCTGGAACTCTCGCCAACGAGGCTGTGCGGCCCGGATGTTCTTACAGTAGTTCACGTTCCCACTGTAGGAGCCAACGTGTTGGCGAAGCGCTCAATCAGGCACTCAATGCTTCGGTAAAGTCACCGTAAACGTCGTGCCATCGTCACGGTTCGACGTGACCTTGATACTGCCCTGATGGGCATTGACCACTTCCCTGACGATAAACAGCCCCAGCCCAAGGCTGGTCGATGGTTGGCCGACGACTTCGCTGGCGCTGCGTACCAGCGGGTCGAAAATCGTTGCGATCGCATCCTCCGCAATAGGCTCGCCGAAGTTGTGCATGAGCAGGGTAACGTCGTGCTCATCGGCAGTGAGGGTCAGGCTGATTTTGCGGTTGTTGGAGCCGTGCTGTAGCGCATTGCCAATCAGGTTTTGCAGCAATTGATCGATGCGCCCGCGATCCCATTCACCGTGGGTATCACCGCTGACCACAAGACTTGGATCGCAGTGCGGCTGACCGGCGCAGGCTTCTGCGATGGCCTCGCGACAGGCGCTGGCCATGTCCATGGGCTTACGCTCGACCGGCAAGCTGGCACCCAGACGGCTGCGCACGAACTCGAGTAAATCCCGAACCATCGCCCCCATGTGCCGGGTGCCACCTTTAATGCGTGCCACATAAGCCTGCGCGCTTTCATCGAGGTCGAGCTTACGCGCCAGCAGTTCTGTGGACATGCTGACCGCTTGCAAAGGCGTGCGCAGATCATGTCCCAGAATCGCCAGGAAGATATCCCGTGAGCGTGTCACTTGCTCGGCATAGGCCGCGGTGGACTCGGCCAGCGCTTCATCGATGGCTTCGTTGAAGCGAATCATGTCTTGAAAGTACGTCAGATCTGGCGACTCCAGACTGGCGACCCATAATCGAATCACGCTGGCACGCAAATGACGAAATTCAGACGTCATCTGCACTAAATCAAAGCCTACGTTATGACGCAACTCGCCATGGCTGGCGGCTGCCTGATCCAGTGTCGGGGATTTTTCCGGGCCTTCGCCTTTCGCTTTGGCCGCCTGTTCGCTTGCAGTCTGCGAGGTGGTCATGTCCCGGGCGGCCGCCAGCAGAATCGTTTTGGCGTGGTCACGTAGCTCGATTCGGTTCATCGAGTCGGCTGCAGGCTTTATGGTTTTTGCGAACTTTTCCCACTCATCGACTATACGGTCAACCTGTTGGACGATGAATTCAGAGAGGCGCATGGCCGGTTACCTTGCTGGGCAGCTATAAATGAGGTGGCGCATCTTAGCGTCTTTGTCTCGTTTCAAGCACTGCCAGGTTCCGGGCGGCCTGTTAACGCTTCAAAACAGGCCGCATCGAAACCAACGGCATCAGAATAGAAAGTACCGTTGTGCCATGGGCAACACTGCAGCGGGTTCGCACCACAACAACACGCCATCGGCCTTGACCTGATACGTCTGTGGATCGACGTCGATTTTTGGCAGGTAGTCATTGTGGATAAGATCGGTTTTTTTTACGTTGCGACAGCCCTTTACCACGCTGATTTTCTTTTTCAGGCCCAGTGATTCGGGGATCCCGGCATCAAGCGCCGCCTGGCTGATGAAGGTCAGGCTGGTGGCGTGCAGCGAGCCACCGTAACTGGCGAACATAGGTCGGTAATGCACGGGCTGCGGCGTCGGAATCGAGGCGTTGGCATCGCCCATCAGGCTGGCGGCGATGGCGCCACCTTTCAGAATCAGGCTGGGTTTTACCCCGAAGAACGCAGGACGCCACAGCACCAGATCGGCCCATTTACCCACTTCGATCGAGCCCACTTCATGGCTGATGCCGTGGGTAATCGCCGGGTTGATGGTGTATTTGGCGATGTAACGTTTGGCGCGGAAGTTGTCGTTGCCGGGGCCGTCTTCAGGCAGCGGGCCGCGCTGCTTCTTCATTTTGTCGGCGGTTTGCCAGGTGCGCATGATCACTTCGCCGACGCGGCCCATGGCCTGGCTGTCGGAGCTGATCATCGAGAACGCGCCGAGGTCGTGCAGGATGTCTTCGGCAGCGATGGTTTCGCGGCGGATGCGGCTTTCGGCGAACGCCACGTCTTCGGCAATGCTCGGGTCCAGGTGATGGCAAACCATCAGCATGTCCAGGTGTTCGTCGATGGTGTTCTTGGTGAACGGCCGGGTCGGGTTGGTTGAACTGGGCAATACATTGGGGAAGCCGCAGGCCTTGATGATGTCCGGGGCATGCCCGCCACCCGCGCCTTCGGTGTGATAGGTGTGAATGGTGCGGCCCTTGAACGCGGCCAACGTGGTTTCCACAAAACCGGACTCGTTGAGCGTGTCGGTGTGGATCGCCACCTGCACATCGTATTGATCGGCCACGCTCAGGCAGTTGTCGATGGCGGCTGGCGTGGTACCCCAGTCTTCGTGCAGCTTGAGGCCAATGGCCCCAGCCTTGACTTGCTCGATCAGGGGTTCGGGCAGGCTGACATTGCCCTTGCCGGTGAAACCGATGTTCATCGGGAAGGCA
Source organism: Pseudomonas sp. 5C2 (assembly GCF_034314155.1). NCBI lineage: Bacteria > Pseudomonadati > Pseudomonadota > Gammaproteobacteria > Pseudomonadales > Pseudomonadaceae > Pseudomonas > Pseudomonas sp. 5C2. The sequence goes on from NZ_JAVIWH010000003.1 coordinate 1,734,415, forward strand.
TCGGCAGCTTGCAGCATGCGCGCCAGATGCCACGGCCCCGGGGTGACCGTGGTCGCATTGGTGCCCGTGGCCGGGCCGGTGCCGCCGCCAATCATGGTGGTCACGCCGCTCATCAAGGCTTCTTCGATCTGCTGCGGGCAGATGAAGTGGATATGGGTGTCGACGCCACCGGCAGTCAGGATCATGCCTTCGCCAGCAATCACTTCGGTGCTGGCGCCGACCGCGATGGTGACGTCAGGCTGGATATCCGGATTGCCGGCTTTGCCGATGGCGGCAATGCGTCCGTTCTTCAGGCCAACATCTGCTTTGACGATGCCCCAGTGGTCGATGATCAGGGCGTTGGTAATCAAGGTATCGACGACCTCGGCCGCCAGCAATTGGCCCTGGCCCATGCCGTCACGAATGACTTTGCCTCCGCCAAACTTCACTTCCTCCCCATAGGTGGTGAAATCTTTCTCGACTTCGATCCACAGCTCGGTATCGGCCAGCCGCACGCGGTCGCCAACGGTGGGGCCGAACATGTCGGCGTAGGCTTGTCTGGAAATCTTCATGGCGATCCCTTGGTTCGTTCGGTGCCTGTACCGGCCTCTTCGCGGACAAGTCCGCTCCTACAGGTGAAACGCAATCCATTGTGGGAGTGGGCTTGTCCGCGAAGGCGTCCGTTCAGATGAAAAATATCGGTCTGGCGAAATGAATCATTTCAATCCAACTCACCCATGACCCGACCGGCAAAGCCGAACACCCGGCGGTGGCCAGCCAGGTCGACCAGCTCCACATCCCGCGACTGGCCGGGCTCGAAGCGCACGGCGGTGCCAGCGGGGATGTTCAGGCGCATGCCACGGCTGGCCATCCGGTCGAAGGTCAGGGCGTCGTTGGTTTCGAAAAAGTGATAGTGCGAGCCCACCTGAATGGGCCGGTCACCGCTGTTGGCGACGTTCAGGTTGATCGTGCGACGGCCGGCATTGAGTTCGATATCGCCGGGCTGGATCTGGTATTCGCCAGGGATCATTCGGTCTTCCTCGCCAGAGTTTTGTAATAAATGGCTGTCGCTTTGTATTCACCGTCGGGGTTGCACGCGTAATCGGGCAACTTGCCGGCGCAGGTGTAGCCCAACGAGCGATAGAAGTTTTCAGCAGGCGAACCGGACTCGGTTTCCAGGTACAGCAGACCGCGCTTGTGTTGGTGCGCCGCCAACTCGACTGCCCCCATCAACTGTCCGCCCAACCCTCGCCGTTGCGCGACGCTGAGCACCAGCAGTTTTTGTACTTCGGCGCGATTCAGTCCGTTCTGTTTCTCGCACAGCGACAGTTGCACGCTGGCCAGCACCTGCTCTTCCTGAACGACTGCCCACAGCAGCAAGTTGCCTTTTTCCAGCGCTGCACGCACCCCGTCGAAATAGGTGTAGGCCTCACTGGCCGAGAGATTGGCCATGAACCCCACCGATGCGCCTTGCTTGACGGCGTCCAGCAGCAACTCGACCAGACCTTGGCGATAGTGGGCAAAGCTTTCGGCAGTGACGCGTCGTAACTGGGCGGCGTTCATGGCGGTATTACTCCTGATGGGGTGCGGGAGCCGGGGCATCCGGTGACAGGTTCAGTTGCATAAAGGTCAGGTCCAGCCAGCGACCGAACTTGGTCCCGACCTGCGCCATCTGGCCTGTGACCGCGAAACCCAGGCGCTCGTGCAGGTGCACCGAGGCGGTATTACCGCTTTCGATAGCGGCGACCATCATGTGTTTGTCGCAGGCCTTTGCACGTTCGATCAGTGCCTGCATCAGTCGCGGGCCGAGGCCGTTACCACGTTGGTCGGCGCGCACGTAAACCGAATGCTCGACGGTATGCCGAAAGCCGTCGAACGGACGCCAGTCGCCGAACGAGGAGTAACCCAGTACCTCGTCAGCCGCATCGACTACCACCAAAATAGGGTAGCCCTGAGTCTGGCGAGCGTCGAACCAGGCCTTGCGATTGGCGAGATCGACTGCTTGTTCGTTCCAGATGGCCGTGGTGTTGAGCACGGCGTCGTTGTAGATATCGCGGATGCCGGCAAGGTCGGCTTCCACTGCGTCACGAATGAGGTATGTCATTACAGGGCTCGCAGGGTCAAAAATCAGACAATCGGTTGGTGTACGGTGACCAGCTTGGTGCCGTCAGGAAAGGTCGCTTCGACCTGGATCTCCGGGATCATTTCCGGGATACCTTCCATCACCTGTTCGCGGCTGAGCAGGGTGGTGCCGACATGCATCAGCTCGGCAACGGTTCTGCCATCACGGGCGCCTTCCAGCAGTGCGGCGGAGATGTAGGCCATGGCTTCCGGGTAATTGAGCTTTACCCCTCTGGCCAAACGCCGTTCGGCAACCAGACCGGCGGTGAATATCAGCAGTTTGTCTTTTTCGCGTGGTGTCAGGTCCATTGTTTAATCCGTTTCAAATGGGTCAGGCCGCCGCGATCCTGTAGGCGCTGGCTTGCCTGCAATCGGCCGCGAAGCGGTCGTGCTTTAAAATTGCATGAAGATCCTGCATCAGGTGCTCCATATTCTAGGTGCAACCGCTTCGCGCCCGAGCAATGCCGGGCGCAGCAGCGTCCATAACTCGATCAGCCAGGCGCGTGCGTGCAGGGCTTCGTCAGCCAGGCAGCGGGCGACCAACAGGCCGGGCAATTGGGTCAGGTTACCGCGTACCGGGTTTTGCAGGTTGCGGCAGGTTTCCAGCAACTCACTGCTGGCCTCGCCGGTCATCAGCAGCGTGGCAAAAACCGGCTTGCCATCCAGGCCGATGGGCGAATCGAGCAGGCCATCGCCGCCTATGATTCGCTGGCGTTCGTGCCACAGCCATTGGCCATCGCGGCGAATATCCAGCTGCGATTGAAAATGGCCCAGGTCGAAACGCTCGCCACTGGCCGGGCGACCCAGCGCAACCATGTCCCAGTAGCACAGTCGCGCATCGCCTTGCAGCTCAATATGCGTGGTCAACTCGGCCTGGGCGGCGCTAAAGACGATGGTTTCCTGCGGCAGCCATTCCAGCGTGGCGCCCGCTTCAACGTGCAGTTCCAGCTGCTGGTATGCCGGGCTTGCGGCGCGGTACCACTTGGCGGCGCCGGGGCTGGTCAGTTGTGCCCACGCGTTTTTACCGACGGTGGCGCAAATATCGAGTCGATCCCCGCCGGCAATCCCGCCCGGAGGGTGAACAATGATGTGCTGACAGACCTGCGGACCTTCGGCATACAGGTGTTTTTGCACCCGCAACGGGCCTTGATGCCGACGCATGACCGGCCGCGTGCTGTCACCGAAACGCCCATAGCCCAGCTCCAGCTCGGCATGCCAACTGGGGGTGAACAGCGCGGTGTGGGCAGGAAGGTTCATTCGTCGTTATGTGTATGAGGTATACAGGGAGACCGCACCTTAGCGGATTGGCGCATCAAATTGTAACCAGACCACGAACCCCTTGCGTTTCCATGTCCTCGCCACGGCCTTGCTGGACGATTTCGCCACGGGACATCACCAGGTATTGATCGGCCAGCTCGGCAGCAAAGTCATAGAACTGCTCCACCAACAAAATCGCCATGTCCCCACGTGCCGAGAGCTGTTTGATCACCGCGCCGATCTCTTTGATCACCGAGGGCTGGATGCCTTCAGTCGGCTCATCGAGGATCAGCAGGCGAGGGCGACTGGCCAGCGCGCGGCCAATGGCCAGTTGCTGTTGCTGACCGCCGGACAGATCGCCGCCGCGTCGTTGTTTCATTTGCAGGAGCACCGGAAACAGCTCGTAGATAAATGCCGGGACTTCCTTGGCCTCGGAGCCAGGGAAACGTGACAGGCCCATGAGCAGGTTTTCTTCTACGGTCAGACGCCCGAAAATTTCCCTGCCCTGAGGTACGTAAGCGATGCCCGCGTGCACCCGTTGATGGGGTTTAAAACCGGTGATGACCTTGCCTTCCCATTGCACCACGCCTTCCTTGGAAGGCAGCAGCCCCATAAGGACTTTGAGCAGCGTGGTCTTGCCCACGCCGTTGCGGCCGAGCAAGCAGGTCACTTCGCCGATCTTCACGTCGAAAGACAGCCCCCGAAGGATATGGCTACCGCCGTAATACTGGTGGAGCTTGTCGACTTGCAGCATGGGTAAGTTCTCAAGCAAATAGATGTGCAGGAATGTGCGTTATCGCCCTAAATACACTTCAATCACCCGTTCATTCGTCTGCACATCGTCCAGCGACCCTTCAGCCAGTACGCTGCCTTGATGCAGGACGGTGACGTGATCGGCTATCGAACCGACGAAGCCCATGTCGTGCTCCACCACCATCAATGAGTGCTTGCCCGCCAGGCTTTTGAACAGCTCGGCGGTGAACTCGGTTTCGGCGTCGGTCATCCCTGCGACGGGTTCGTCGAGCAACAGCAATTGCGGGTCCTGGACCAGCAGCATGCCGATCTCCAGAAACTGCTTCTGACCGTGGGACAGCAGCCCCGCCGGACGATGCATCGAAGACGTCAGGCGGATGGTTTCCAGCACTTCATGGATACGGTCGCGCTGCTCGCCGGTCAGGCGTGCACGCAAGCTGGCCCACACGGATTTGTCCGTTTTCTGCGCCAGCTCCAGGTTTTCGAACACGCTCAAGGCTTCGAACACCGTTGGTTTCTGGAATTTACGGCCGATCCCCGATTGGGCAATCTGCACTTCACTCATCTGCGTCAGGTCCAGGGTCTCGCCGAACCAGGCCTTGCCGTGGCTTGGGCGAGTCTTGCCGGTGATCACGTCCATCAGCGTGGTTTTGCCCGCGCCGTTGGGACCGATGATGCAGCGCAGCTCGCCGACGCTGATGTACAGGTTCAAATTGTTCAACGCCTTGAAGCCATCGAAGCTGACGCTGATGTCTTCCAGGGTCAGGATCGTGCCGTGTCGCGTGTTAAGGCCTTCTTCGGCACGCTGGCCGAGGCCGATGGCATCCCGGCTGGTGCCCGCGTCTGAATTCGGATCGAGGATCGGTTCGAGCATGAAGGCGGGTGTCGGTGTGGTTTTCATTGCTCGCCCCTTTTCTTCAGCAGGCCAATCACGCCTTTGGGCAGGTACAACGTCACGCCAATAAACAGCGCACCGAGAAAGAACAGCCAGTACTCGGGGAAGGCCACGGTAAACCAGCTCTTCATGCCATTGACCAGCCCGGCGCCCAGCAGCGGGCCGATCAGCGTGCCACGTCCGCCCAAGGCGACCCAAACGGCCGCTTCAATGGAGTTGGTCGGCGACATTTCGCTGGGGTTGATGATGCCGACTTGCGGCACATATAGCGCCCCGGCCAGGCCGCACAGTACTGCGCTCAGGACCCAGACGAACAGCTTGAAACCGCGCGGGTCGTAGCCGCAGAACATCAGGCGGTTTTCGGCGTCACGCAGCGCGGTCAAGACCCGGCCGAATTTGCTTTGCGCCAGACGCCAGCCGACAAACAGGCTGCCCACCAGCAGGACCACGGTGGCCAGAAACAAGGTTGCCCGGGTGCCCTGCGAACTGATGCTGAAGCCCAGAATGCTGCGGAAGTTGGTGAAGCCGTTGTTGCCGCCGAAGCCGGTTTCGTTGCGAAAGAACAGGAGCATCCCGGCGAAGGTCAGGGCCTGGGTCATGATCGAGAAATACACGCCCTTGATCCGCGAGCGGAAGGCGAAGAAACCAAAGATCAACGCCAGTAAGCCGGGGGCCAAGACCACCAGGCACATGGCCCAGAGGAAGTGATTGGTCCCGGTCCAGTACCAGGGCAGTTCGGTCCATGACAAGAAGGTCATGAATGCAGGTAACTCATCGCCTGCCGCTTCGCGCATCAGGTACATGCCCATGGCATAACCGCCGAGGGCGAAGAACAGTCCGTGTCCCAGCGACAGCAGCCCGGCGTAACCCCAGACCAGGTCCAGCGCGACGGCAACGATGGCGTAACACAGGATCTTGCCCACCAGCGTCAGGGTGTAAGCCGAGACATGCAGGCTGTTATCGGCTGGCAGTAACGACAACAGTGCCAGTGCGACCAGCAGCACGAGCACGACTGCGCAGAGGGCCAGGGTGATTTTCGGGCCGGCCTTTTGCGCGGCCGTCACCATAAGAGGCTGGTTCATCAGTCGATCATCCGTCCTTTGAGTGCGAAGAGCCCTTGCGGACGTTTCTGGATAAACAGAATGATCAGCGCCAGGATCAGGATCTTTCCGAGTACGGCGCCGATCTGCGGTTCGAGGATTTTGTTGGCGATGCCCAGCCCGAAGGCCGCCATCACACTACCGGCCAATTGACCGACCCCACCCAGCACCACGACCAGGAACGAGTCGATGATGTAGCTCTGGCCCAGGTCCGGGCCGACGTTGCCGATCTGACTCAAGGCCACGCCACCCAGGCCAGCGATGCCTGAACCAAGACCGAAGGCCATCATGTCGATGCGCCCGGTGGGCACGCCGCAGCAGGCGGCCATGTTGCGGTTCTGAGTGACGGCGCGCACGTTCAGACCCAGACGGGTCTTGTTCAGCAGCAGCCAGGTCAGGGCCACCACGAACAGCGCGAAGGCGATGATCACAATCCGGTTGTAGGGCAGCACCAGGTTGGGCAGTACTTGAATCCCGCCCGATAGCCAGTCGGGGTTGGCGACTTCAACGTTCTGCGCGCCGAATACCAGGCGAACCATCTGGATCAGCATCAGGCTGATACCCCAGGTGGCGAGCAGGGTTTCCAAAGGTCGGCCATACAGATGGCGAATCACCGTGCGCTCTAGCGCCATGCCGATAACCGCCGTGACGAAGAACGCCACCGGCAGCGCGACCACTGGATAGAACTCCAATGCTCCTGGCGCATAACGCTGGAACATCAGCTGCACGACATAAGTGGAATAGGCCCCGAGCATCAGCATCTCGCCGTGAGCCATGTTGATCACGCCCAGCAGGCCGAAGGTGATCGCCAGTCCCAGCGCGGCCAACAACAGAATCGAGCCCAGCGACAGACCGCTGAATGCCTGACCGAGGATCTCGCCGATCAGCAGTTTCCGTTTGACTTGCGCCAGGCTGGTTTCGGCCGCCGTGCGCACACCCGCATCGGTTTCGACGGCGGGGTCGAGCAGGGTTTCCAAGCGTGTGCGGGCCAATGGGTCGCCGGTTTCACCCAGTAAGCGGACGGCTGCCAAGCGTACGGCCGGGTCGCCATCGACCAGTTGCAGATTGGCCAGCGCCAGGCTCAAGGCGGTGTGTACGTCGGCGTTGGTTTCGCTCGCAAGCTGCCGATCCAGGAATTTCAGTTGCGCCGGTTTCGCGCTTTTTTGCAGGTGTTGCGCGGCGCCCAGACGCAGCTTGGCGTCTGCGGCGAGTAATTGGTGACTGGCGAGGGCGGTGTCGACCAGCCCGCGCAGTCGGTTATTCAGACGGAGGGTTTTGGTTTCACCGTCGACGGTAATCTGACCTTGTTGCAGGCTATTGATCAACTCGACACGTGCCGGATCGGGCTGTGCGGCCCACGCTTCAAGCAATTTGGCTTGTTGCCCGGAATCGGCCGCAACGAAGTCGCCAGCATCACTGGCATGGGCTGCAAAGGGCAGCAGCAGCGCCACAGCGAGAATGAAGCGGTAAAAGGCAGTGGGCATATTGGTGTCTCACGTTCATCCACGGACTTTGTAGGAGCGAACTTGTTCGCGAAGGCCAGACAACGCGGTCGGTCAGGCACTCCGCGCCGCATGGCCTTCGCAGACAAGTCAGCTCCTGCAAGGCGAGCTGAATCAGGAATCAAACCGACTTAGTTGCTCTTCACTGCATAGTCCGGCTTCTTGTCGTTGCCAGGGATGTACGGGCTCCACGGTTGCGCGCGGATCGGTTCCTTGGTCTGCCAGACCACGTTGAACTGCCCGTCGTCCTGGATTTCGCCGATCATTACCGGTTTGTGCAGGTGATGGTTGGTCTTGTCCATGGTCAGAGTGAAGCCCGACGGTGCAGCGAAAGTCTGGCCAGCCATCGCTTCGCGGACCTTGTCGACGTCGGTCGATTTGGCTTTCTCGGCGGCTTGCGCCCACATGTGGATGCCGACGTAAGTGGCTTCCATCGGGTCGTTGGTCACCGCTTTGTCAGCGCCCGGCAGGTTTTTCTTCTTGGCGTAGGCTTTCCAGTCAGCGACAAACTTGGTGTTGACCGGGTTCTGTACGGATTCGAAGTAGTTCCAGGCCGCGAGGTTGCCCACCAACGGCTTGGTGTCGATACCGCGCAGTTCTTCTTCGCCGACCGAGAACGCAACAACCGGCACGTCGGTGGCTTTCAGGCCTTGGTTGGCCAGCTCTTTATAGAACGGCACGTTGGAGTCGCCGTTGACCGTGGAGATCACAGCGGTCTTGCCACCGGCAGAGAATTTTTTGATGTTCGACACGATGGTCTGGTAATCGCTGTGGCCGAACGGGGTGTAAACCTCTTCGATGTCTTTGTCGGCAACGCCTTTGGACTTGAGGAACGACCGCAGAATTTTGTTGGTGGTGCGTGGGTAGACGTAGTCAGTGCCCAGCAGGAAGAAGCGCTTGGCGCTGCCGCCTTCTTCGCCCATCAGGTATTCGACGGCCGGAATGGCTTGTTGGTTAGGCGCTGCACCGGTGTAGAAGACGTTAGGCGACATTTCTTCGCCTTCGTATTGCACAGGGTAGAACAGCAGCCCGTTGAGTTCTTCGAACACCGGCAATACCGATTTGCGCGAGACCGACGTCCAGCAGCCGAAGACCACCGCGACCTTGTCCTGGGTCAGCAACTGACGGCCCTTTTCAGCGAACAGCGGCCAGTTGGAGGCCGGGTCGACAACCACGGCCTCAAGCATTTTGCCATTGACGCCACCCTTGGCGTTGATTTCGTCGATGGTCATCAACGCCATGTCTTTGAGTGAGGTCTCAGAGATCGCCATGGTGCCGGACAGTGAATGCAGGATCCCGACTTTGATCGTTTCGGCTGCCTGAATAGTCCAAGTCATGCCCATTGCGGCAATCGAGGCGGACAGGGTGAAAGCTTTGATCAGACTGCGACGCTTCATAGGGCCATCTCCATTCACTTGGAATTTTTAGTAGGGCGAATCAGAACACCTGAAAGCTTCTTAGCAAAGGCTATGCCCAGCTCGGGAAATGGAGCATATGCGGGGGGTATATCGGCTGAATATGGCAGGAGCGCACCACGATGGTGCCGGGAAAAACCCTTGGTGCGCAGTTGCGGGTACAAACAGTGCGTGATCTGGAGGGGATCTGATGGCTCGATGCCAAGGGAGAGCAGCCTGCAACAAGTGTTGCCTGCCATAGCAAAGTGGGCCCTGAAACCGGGCGGGGGAGGAACTCATCAAAATCCCTCCCGCCAGGTATCAGGGCCCACACCTGCAATCTAAGCCGTAGCGACGGATTTGGCAAAGCGCGAAAGGACTATCTGATCGAATAGGCACACTCCCACTAATGAAGCCCCCACCAGTGGAAACGCCACCCCCACGCCAATCATGATGATAATCGCGGTTTTCCAGCGTGGCAGGTCATGGCGCAGCGGCGGCACACCCAGGCCACCTTGCGGACGACGCTGCCACCAGATCACCAGCCCGCTGATGGCGCTGAGCAGCACCATCAGGCAAATCAGGAAAATGATGAGCTGGTTGATCCAGCCAAAGAACTTCCCTTCATGCAGCATTACCCCCATTTCCGTGGCGCGGGAAACCGTGCTGTAGTCCTTCCAGCCCACATCGGCCAGCACCTTGCCGGTGTACTGATCAATGTGCAGGGTGGCATCGTTGCGCGGGTCGTCGGCGAACACTGAGACGGTGAACACGCCATCGGCGGTGGCGGGTTGTGTGATGCTGTAGCCCGGCTCTATGCGGTGCTCGGTAGCGATGTCGACGACCTGTTGCAGCGACAGCGTGGGCGTAGCGGGTGCCGACATGCCGCCGCCGTGAGCCATGTGTTCGGCGTGGTCAGCGGACCGTGGCATTGGCGTGTTTTCCAGAGCCCAAGGGACGGTCTGGCGGGTCGCGGTATTGAGCTCACCGGCCTGTTTGTCGGACTTGGGGATATCGTTCCACATCGCCGCCGGGAAGGTGTTCCAGACATCGGCGAATTGCTTGCCCCAAAAGCCGGTCCAGGTCATGCCGCTGAGCAGCATCAACAGCAGCAACAGGGCGCCCCAAAAACCGGTCACCGCATGCACGTCTCGCCACAGCACGCGCCCGCGACTCTTGAACCGCGGCCACAGCACGCCTGACCCGGACTTGCCCCTTGGCCACCACAGGTACAGGCCCGACACCACCAGCAGAATGCCCCAGCCCGCGGCCAGTTCAATCAGCCGGTCACCGACTTTGCCGATCATGAGTTCGCCATGCAGAGCACGGGCGATGGCCTGCACGTTATTCCTGGCATCCTGCTCGCCAAGAGTATCCCCGCTATACGGGTCGATAAACACGTTCAGTTCGCGGCCTTCCTGCTGCATCACGAATTGCGCGCTGCCTTGGGCGTTCAACGGTGGCAGGTACTTGCTGACATGCGCCTGCGGATAATCGACTTGCACCCACTGTTGCAGTACATCGGCACTGAGTCGATGCTGGCCTGGCGTCACGTACAGCAGATCGCTGTACATCACGGTGTCCAGTTGAGGCTTGAACAGATAAATCATCCCGGTCAGGGACAGTAGAATCATGAACGGTGCGACGAACAGGCCGGCATAGAAATGCCAGCGCCATGCAAGGTTGTAGAAGGAGACGTTTGATTTATTCATGTGTAGCGCTCCCGGCGACATCATTTACAACACGGTTCAGATGGAACAAAGGAGCAGGCATGCCCGCTCCTCTGGAGGCGCAGTGGTCTAGAAGCTCATGTCGACTTTGGTCCACAGCGTGCGGCCCGGTTCGTTGATCGACTGCGGGTTGTCTGAAGGGAAGCCAAAACCGGCGTTGCCGGCCAGGTTCAGGTGCTCGGCATAAGCTTTGTCCAGGAGGTTGTCGACGCCGGCACTGACCTTCAGGTGCTTGTTGATCCGGTAGGCGCCATTCAGCGAGAACACGCCAAACCCTGAGCTGTCACCGAGGTCTTTGCCGACCACGTTGCCTTTGTTCAGGTCGACCCGGGTCTGCGCGCTGACCACTCGCCACAAAGCTCCGGCACTCCAGGCGTCGCGGCTGTAGCTGAGGCCCAGACGGGTCTCCAGTGGCGGCATTTGCGGCAGGGCCGTGCCGTCGCTACTGTTCTTGCCCCAGGCGTAGGCCAGGGTCGCATCGGTTTTCCAGTTGGAAGTCAGCTGGTACGCCGCGCCCAGTTCGCCGCCCATGATCCTGGCGTCGATGTTCTCGGCCTGAGAGGTCGTGCCCATCATGCCGGTGGTGTAGTTGAACAGAATGTAATCACGGACCTGACCGACATAACCCGACGCCCAGGCCTGCAAGTCGTCATGTTGGTATTGCACGCCGAAATCCAGTTGCGTGGTTTTTTCCGGCTTGATCGCATCGAAGGCATTGAGTGATCCGGCCGGGCCTGAGGAGGGGGAAAACAATTCCCAATAGTCCGGAAAGCGCTGCACATGGCCCAGGCCGACGTAGAGCGTGGCAGGCGCTGCGGCAAGGTCGTGCTCATAACGCACAAAGCCACTGGGCAGGGTGTCGGCGCGGGTTTCGTTGGCCGTGGGGTTCGCCTTGGCCGTCATTCCCGAACCGCTGCTTTTCCGGTAATCCTTGGCCGAGGCACGGTCCAGGCGCGCCCCTGTGATCAGTCGATTATCCTGCGCGACGTACCACGTCAGTTCGCTGAATACCCCGTAGTTGTGGAAGTCTGCATCCTTGGTCCACGGCAGCTCCTTATAGACGTCGATACCCATAGCGCTGCGCTGGCGGTGCTCGTTGGTCTGCGCATCAATGCCACTGATCAACTGCACGTCGGCCCAGCGCCACGTGGCCTTGATTCGCGCGCCCAGGGTTCGGCGATCCACGTTCGATGCCATTGGCCCGGCCATCATCCCGGTGCCAGACGGCGTGCGCAGGCTATAGTTGTCCATCACATGGTCGGCGTAGTTGTAGTAGACCTGCGCCTCAACCTTGTCCAGAACATCGCCGATATTGGACTTCTCGAAACGCAGCCCCAGGCTCTCGCGCTTGAACTGCGAACCGTCCATGCCGCGCCCAGCATAACGGGCTTCACCGTCACCTTTGCCCGCCGTCAACTCCACCAGCGTGTCAGCGTCCGGTGTCCAACCCAGCGCGACATCGCCGTTCCACTTGTCCCAGCGCGACGGCACGGTATTACCATTGCCGTCCTTGTAATCGTCGGAGTGGGACTGGTTGCCGATCACCCTCGCGTAACCCAATTCACCGCCGGCTGCGGCGTCTATCAGCTTGTCGAAACGGCCATTGGATCCGGCCAGTACGCTGGCGTTGACCCGGCTGCCCAGCTCACCGAATTTCTCGGGCTCACGTTCGAACAGCACTGTGCCCGCCGAAGCGCCTGGCCCCCAGAGCACGGTCTGCGGACCCTTGATCACGGTCAGGCGGTCAAAGGTTTCCGGGGAAATATACGACGTGGGCGCGTCCATCCGGTTTGGGCAGGCGCCCAGCATCATGCCGCCGTTGGTGAGGATGTTCAGGCGTGAGCCGAACATCCCGCGCAGCACTGGATCGCCATTGGTCCCGCCCGCACGAATGGCGGTAAAACCGGGAATGGTTTTCAGGTAATCCGCTCCGTCGCTGGCCGGAACCGGCTGCCGCGGATCTTTGGGGTTGGTCACTATCGTCAGCGGCGAGCTGGGGGCGATGGCCGTGATCACCGTCGGGCTGATCTCGGTGGCGTCTTGCTGAGGTTCATCAAGGGTCGGCAGTGCAAACGCCAGAGGTGTGAGCATGCAACCGCACAGTACGGCGACTGCGTGCTTCATGCGCAGTTGAGGTTCGTTCAGGGTAAAGCGGGGAGCCACTCGCATCGTGCACAGGCGAGTCTTGGCAGTGGAGCTGGACATAAGCGTTCCATCATCAATCAGTCGGGATCGTCACACCCTGCAACCGCTTCAGGCGGTGCATGCAGGTGTGAACAATAAGGGTGTCAGAGCAGGACTGAAGAGGGTGGCGCGCGGGTGCGGGCGTTGGGGAAGGTGGTCTGCCGCGCATAACCCTGGCGGGCTGCAGCGGTAAAGAAGCCTGTCGGTTTTGGCGGGGTAGCGGCGATAAAGGCCAGAGCTTGCGGCAGTGCCGGGCAACTGAACAGCAGTGTGCAATAACCGCACTTGGCCCATATGACGTGATCGGTCGTGACCGAGGGTGTGGCTTGTTCTGCGCTGTGGCAGGCGGGGGTGTCTGCCGTCATGTCCATGGACGCGGACATCGGCATCGACATACCGGCGTGCGGATCCATCGGCATCGCTTGGGAGATCAGCGGGCCGATAAAGATCATCAACATGGCGAACAGGCTCAGCCATGCGCCTCGCGTCCCGTTGGGGCGAGGCTGCACGGAGGACCTGAAGCCTGGTGAGCGCCTGTGGTTCAACGCAGGTCAGTCAGTTACTGCATGTGCATATTCATGGGCATGGAGTCGGTATTCTCGTCCGGTGCGTGCTTTTGCACCGCAACCTCGACCGTTACGTCACCGGCTTTTTCGAAATGCAGCGTCAGCGGGAAACGTTGGCCGTCGACGAGCGTCGACTTATCTTTAAGCCCGAGCAGCATGACGTGATAGCCCATGGGCGCAAACGCCACCTCGCCACCAGCGGGGATGTCGACGCTCTGAACCTGCTGCATCTTCATCAAACCGTTCTGATGCTGGTGTTCATGCAGCTCGGCTTTGCCGGCCACGGGCGTGTCGACACTGAGCAAGCGATCGGGGGTTTTACCGTTGTTGTGCACGACGAAATACGCGGCCACGGTGGGTGCGTTGGGCGGTAATTCCATGGACCACGGATGAGCGATGTGCAATTCGCCGACGGCGTATTCGTGGGCATTGGCAAAGCAGGCAGGCAGCAACAGTGCGGCCACAACAAGGATTTTCTTGATCATGGTAATTCTCCAGCGGGATCGATTCCGATGCACCCAGCCTCATGAGGCTATGGCGCTGATTCAACGGCTCGGATCAGACCAGCGGAGAAGCACGCGGATTGAGGCTTGGCCATTGCTGGCGTGGGGACAGCGGGGCAGGGGAATGAATCGAAAGGGTTTTTCGCGTTTCAAGCTGAGAGGCATACCACGCGGCAAAGCTGGCAGGGATTGCCACCAGCGGTGCGGACCCACTGCAGCACCAGCAATGCTGCATGGTCGAGTGATCATCGTTGTGCGGCGCACTGTGATCGGCCTTGCCCAACGAAATCGCCACCAGCTTAGTGCCGCTGGCCGTACAGAAACTGCCCCACAACACTTGCTCGCTGGCCGTCTTTGGCGCCGCCCCGGAAAGCGGCATGGCAAGCATGTTGAACAGCACTGCAAAGCAGGCAATCCAGGCAAATGCCATCCGACGTTGGGACATGGGAGGTGCTTTCCGTGTCAGTAAGCGATCAATGGCGCTATTTAGCCTGAATGGCCGGGATAAGTAAAAGAAGCGAGTGTGGTGTGATGCCGCAGTGACTGACATCGATCCTGCGACCCCTTCGCGGTCGATCGCAGGCAATAGAACCTTGGCGCCTCTCAAACTGTAGGCGCTGCCGAAGGCTGCGATAAGGTCGGAACGACCTTCAAATACGTTCTAGCCTTTACAAAAAATGGTGCTCATCCAACGCTGACAGCAATTGGCTGACATCTAAAAACTCCCGATCCACCCCCGGCAACTCCGGCCTGCGCAGTATCAACACCGGCACCCCTCGCTCCCGCGCCACCTCCAGCTTCGGCTCTGTGGCGCTGCTGCCGCTGTTTTTGCTGATCAGGACGTCGATATGCCGACGTTCGAACAAGGCGCGTTCGTCGTCCAGCACAAAGGGCCCGCGGGCGCCGATCACTTCGCAGCGTTCGTTGCCTGGGTAGTCGTCCAGGGCGCGCAAGGTCCAGAACTGGTGGCCGGGGATTTCGTGCAGGTGCTGCAAGGGTTCGCGACCGAGGGTGAATAGCGGCCGCGTGAAGGGTTCGAGAGCGGCGATCAGTTCGGCCCAGTCGCCGACTTCGCGCCAGTCATCGTCAGGTTGTGCCGCCCAGGCCGGGCGTCGCAATGCCCAGCAGGGGACACCGCTGAGGTGCGCGGCGGTCACGGCATTTTGGCTGATTTGCGCCGCGTAGGGATGCGTCGCGTCCAGCAGCAAATCGATGCGTTCAGCGCGAATGAACTGCGCCAGACCATCAGCCCCGCCGTAGCCACCGACCCGCACCCTGCACGCCAGATCAGTCGGCACCCGACCCACGCCCGCCAGGCTGTAGATATGCTGCGGCCCCAGTCGACGCGCGATGGCAAGGGCCTCGGTGACGCCGCCGAGCAATAGCAGACGCTTCATTCGCAGCCTCCTGCCTGACCGACGATCCCGCCTTGGCGGTCGATGGCAAACACTTCCACGTGAACCTGTGCCGGCACCACACTGCGGGCAAACGCTCGGGCATGACGGCATACCTCATCGCCCAGGGCGATACCGGCCGCGCTGGCCATCGCCAACGCTTGCTGGCTGGTGTTGGCCTCGCGGATGGCCTGTTGCAGCGTCGCATCGGCACCGAGGGTCGCGGCCCACTTGGCCAGTTGTGGCAGGTCGATGCTGGAATGACGGCTGTGCAGGTCCATGTGGCCGGCCGCCAGCTTACTGATTTTGCCGAAGCCGCCGCAAATGCTCAATTTATCCACAGGCACCTTGCGCAGATGCTTGAGCACCGCGCCGACAAAGTCGCCCATCTCGATCAAGGCGATTTCCGGCAGGTTGTAGACCCGGCGCATGGTGTCTTCGCTGGCGTTGCCGGTGCAGGCGGCGATGTGCAGATAACCATTGGTTTTGGCGACGTCGATGCCTTGATGGATGGATGCGATATACGCCGCGCAGGAAAACGGTCGGACAATGCCGCTGGTGCCGAGGATCGACAGGCCACCGAGAATGCCCAAGCGCGGGTTCATGGTTTTCAACGCCAGTGCTTCGCCGCCTTCGACACACAGGGTGACTTCGAAACCACCGGTGTACCCGGTCTTATCAGCCAGCTGCAGCAAATGTTCGCTGATCATCTTGCGCGGCACCGGATTGATCGCGGGCTCACCCACATTCAACACCAGGCCGGGCCGGGTAACGGTGCCCACACCGGGGCCCGCGACGAATTGCACGCCGGTTTCGGTCGTCAGTCGCACCCGTGAAAATACCAGCGCGCCATGGGTGACATCCGGGTCGTCGCCGGCATCCTTGATCGTGCCCGCTTCAGCGCCATCGGCAAACGGTCGGCAGAACTCCAGGCGCATCTGCACCTGCCTGCCTTTGGGCAAGACGATTTCCACTGCGTCGCTCACCTCGCCGTCGAGTAATAAACGGGCCGCCGCCAGGCAGGTGGCTGTCGCGCAACTACCGGTGGTGTAGCCACTGCGCAAGGGAGCGGGCTGTTCGGCGGTTTCGGCGCGCATCAGGGTTTGATCGCTTCAAGCAGGGTGATGGGCAGGGCCTGGCGCCAGGTATCGAATTCGCCCAGTGGCTTGGCGTGGGCAATATGGATGCGGGTCAGTTCGCCGCCGTGCTGTTCACGCCAGTTGATCAGCGCGGTCTCGCTTTGCAGGGTCACGGCGTTGGCCACCAGTCGTCCGCCAGAGCGCAGCTGTTGCCAGCAGGTATCGAGCACACCGGGACGCGTGACGCCGCCGCCAATGAAAATCGCATCGGGCGCTTCCAGACCTTGCAGCGCCTGAGGTGCCCGACCGCGAATCAATTGCAGGCCCGGCACGCCCAACGCGTCGCGGTTGTGCTCGATCAGTAACTGGCGACCCTCGTCGGCTTCGACCGCCAGAGCACGGCAGCTTGGGTGCGCGCGCATCCATTCGATGCCTATGGAGCCGCAACCCGCGCCCACGTCCCACAGCAGTTCACCGGGTGCCGGGGCCAGGCGGGCGAGGGTGATGGCGCGTATATCGCGTTTGGTCAGTTGACCGTCATGTTCAAAGGCACTGTCCGCCAGCCCGGCCAGCAGGGACAGGCGTGACGCACCGGGTTCAGCACGGCATTCGATGGCGACCAGATTTAGCGCCGCAATCGGCAGGTCTACCCACTCACTGGCGATGCCTTCGACCCGGCGTTCAGCGTCTCCGCCCAAATGCTCCAGCACGGTCATCCGGCTCGGGCCGAAGCCACGGGCGCGCAACAGCTCGGCGATGGCGGCGGGGCTGCTGCCGTCGTTGCTCAGCACCAACAGGCGCAAACCGTTATGCAACTGCGCGTTCAACGCCGCCAGCGGTCGGGCGACCACCGACAAGGTGACCACGTCCTGCAATGGCCAACCCAAGCGCGCAGCAGCCAATGAATAAGACGAGGGCGCAGGCAGCACGCGCATTTCATCGACACTGACCTGTCGCGCCAGGCTGGCGCCCACGCCAAACAACATGGGGTCGCCACTGGCCAGCACGCAAATCGGCGTGCCGCGCTGCTCAAGCACCGGGCTCAGGGAAAACGGGCTGGGCCACGGGCTGCGCTCGGCACGAATGCAGGCGGGCAGCAGATCAAGCTGGCGCTGCCCCCCAAACACCTGCCCGGCTTGCAGCAGCGCACGGCGAGCCGTCTTGCCCAAGCCTTTGAAGCCGTCCTCACCGATTCCCACGACTGTCAGCCACGGCGACATGTACATTCCTCAGCCAACTAATGCGTACTTCCGACAGACCGGCTTTTCATGCCTGCGGACAAAGCAGGCATAATACCGCGCCCAATGGGCTATAGCGCCTTTTCAAATTCTGCCGGGTGACCCATTGAACGAGCCAATGCCTGCTCGCACGTCCTCAATCTCTTTACGCCCCTCGGCTTGTCCGGGGTTGTTGCGCATCGTCCCGGCGCTGGACGGCGGTATTTGCCGGATCAAGCTGGCGGGCGGGTCGATCACGGCCGCCCAGGCGTGCGCGGTGGCCGATGCGGCGCAGCGTTATGCCGGGGGCGTGATCGAGGCGACCAACCGCGCGAACCTGCAGATTCGCGGGGTCGGTACTGATCCGGACGGTTTGATCGCGATTCTATTGGACGCCGGTCTGGGGCCGAGTAACCCTGCAAGCGACGATGTGCGCAACCTGATGCTCAGCCCGACGGCAGGCATCGACCCACAGCAGTTGTTCGACAGCCGGCCGTTGGCCGCGCAGATTCTAGGCACCCTGGAGAACGAGCCTCGTTTCCATGACCTGTCGCCTAAATTTGCCCTGTCGCTGGATGGCGGCGAAGCACTGGCGATGCTCGAGCATCCCCATGATATGTGGTTGTCTGCACGGATGATCGACGACGACGTCTTGATGGCGTTCGGCCTGGCCGGTTGCCCTGCCGAGGATGCGCCGTTGGCCGCTGTGCCGCTGAGTCATGCTCATGAATTGGTGGTGGCGGTGCTGGACGCGTTCCTTGAGCTGGCGCGACCTGAGCAGACGCGCATGCGCCATCTGTTGGCTGAAATGTCGACCGAGGCGTTTCTTCAGGCGGTGGCCAAGCGCATGACTGTTGATTTCTGTAGGAGCCAACGTGTTGGCGAATGGCTTGACACGGTTTGCCTGACACACCGCCTCGCGAGCAAGCTCGCTCCTACAGGGGGCCAATTGCAGTCCCCTGCGAATCGGCATCTTGGTATTTATCCACAGGACGTGGCCGGTCTGGTGGCCGTCGGTGGTGCTGCGCCGCTGGGGCGACTTGACGCGTCGATGTTGCGCTCGGTCGCGCAATTGGCGGCCGAATGGGGCGACGGAACGTTGCGCCTGACACCCTGGCAGAGCCTGTTACTGCCTAACGTTCGCCGTGACCACGCGGCGAACGTGCTGACGGGCCTGCAGGCCGCCGGGTTGATCTGCTCGCCCGAACAACCGTTGGCCCACTTGATCGCCTGCACCGGCTCGGCGGGCTGTGGCAAAGGATTGGCCGACACCAAGGCGGATGCACTGCTGCTGGCCGCCCGACTCGAACACCTCGACCTGAAACAGGCGGCGCACCTGACGGGCTGTTCGCGTTCATGCGCGGCAGCCCATGTCGCCCCGGTGACCTTGTTGGCGGTGTCCGCCGGCCATTACGACCTCTATTTTCGCGACGCGCAGCAACCGGGTTTCGGTAGCTTGCGCGCGCGTGACCTCACTATTGAAGCAGTCGGCACGCTGTTAGCCGCCGACTCACGGAGCAGCACCGATGATTGATTACATCCGCGACGGTCAGGAGATCTATCGCAACTCCTTCTCGATCATTCGCGCCGAGGCCCGGCTTGATCAGATCCCTGCCGACCTGGAAAAACTCGCGGTGCGGGTGATCCATGCGTGTGGGATGGTCGAGGTCATCGAAGACCTGCGCTTCTCCCCCGGTGCTGGCACGGCCGGGCGCAATGCGCTGGCCGCCGGCGCGCCGATCTTGTGTGATGCGCGCATGGTGTCCGAAGGCGTGACCCGCACGCGCTTGCCCGCCAACAATCAGGTGATTTGCACCCTTAAAGACGAAGGCGTGCCGGAGTTGGCCCGCGAGCTGGGCAATACTCGCTCTGCCGCCGCGCTGGAACTGTGGCGCCCGTACCTGGAAGGCAGCGTGGTGGTGATTGGCAATGCGCCGACTGCGTTGTTCTACCTGCTGGAAATGCTCGATGCCTGTGCACCTAAACCCGCATTGATCCTCGGCTTCCCGGTTGGTTTCGTTGGCGCTGCAGAGTCCAAGGCAATGCTCGCGGCGAACAGCCGGGGTGTGCCGTTTGTGATCATGCAGGGCCGTCGTGGCGGCAGCGCCATGGCTGCGGCTGCGGTCAATGCATTAGCGACGGAGATCGAATGATGCAGCAACCCGGTCGTTTGATTGGCTTGGGCGTCGGCCCCGGCGATCCTGAGCTGATTACCGTCAAAGCCCTGCGCCTGTTGCGTGAATCGCCAGTGGTCGCGTACTTCGTCGCCAAGGGCAAGAAAGGCAACGCGTTCGGCATCATCGAAGCCCACTTGCAAGACGCGCAGACCCTGTTGCCGCTGGTGTACCCGGTGACCACCGAAGCCTTGCCTGCACCGTTGTCCTACGAGCAAGTGATCAGCGATTTCTACGATGACGCCAGTGAGGCACTGGCCGCGCATCTGGACGCGGGGCGCGATGTTGCGGTGATCTGTGAAGGCGATCCGTTCTTCTACGGCTCGTATATGTACCTGCACGACCGCCTCGCCGAGCGTTATGAAGCCGAAGTGGTGCCGGGCGTCTGCTCGATGCTCGGTGGCGCTTCGGTGCTGGGCGCGCCACTGGTGTACCGCAATCAAAGCCTGTCGGTGCTGTCCGGTGTACTGCCCCACGACGAGCTCAAGCGTCGTCTGGCCGATGCCGATGCGGCGGTGATCATGAAGCTGGGGCGCAACTTCCCCAAAGTCCGGCAGGTGCTGGAAGAACTGGGCATGGCGGATCGCGCGTTGTATGTCGAGCGCGCAACCATGTCCAATCAGAAGATCGTGGCGCTGGACCAGGTCGAGCCAATGTCTTCACCGTATTTCTCCCTGATCATTGTTCCGGGCGAAAGGTGGCAAGGCTGATGATTGTTAAAACACCCGCCATCGTCATTCTGGGCAATGGCAGCCTGGCGACGGCACGCCGCATTCAACAGCTTTTTCCGGATGCCTTGATCCATGGTCTGGCGGCACGGGTTGAAGGTGCCGATCTGACGTACACCGAGTTTGGCGCCACGTTGCGTCAGCTCTATCAGCAGGACACACCGATCATTGCCTTGTGTGCTGCCGGCATCGTGATCCGGACGCTAGCGCCCCTGCTCCTGGAAAAAGGCGTTGAGCCACCCGTGCTGGCCGTGGCTGAGGACGGCAGTGCAGTCGTGCCATTGTTGGGCGGGCTGGGCGGGGTCAACGTCATGGCCCGTGAGATTGCTGCAGGACTGGGGATCGCTGCAGCGATCACCACCAGCGGCGAGTTGCGTTTCGGCACCTGTCTGCTCAATCCACCGAGCGGTTACGCGCTAGGCGATCTGGAGTTGGGCAAACGATTTGTCTCCGACTTATTGTCCGGGCAACACGTGCGGATTGAAGGTGCCGCGCCATGGCTCGCGCAAGCGCAGTTGCCTGAAGATGAGCACGCACAGCTGGCGATTCATGTCGGTTGCGCCGAACGCGAGCCGGCGGCCAACGAGCTGCTGATCTACCCGCGCAGTGTATTGGTGGCTGTCAGCGCGACCGTGCCGGATCTGGTGAATGCTGTGCGCGCCGCTTTGCACAACGCCGGGATTGCCGTTCAGGCGCTGGCCTGCTTGCTGGCGTCCGACCGTGAGATGGCCAACCCTGCGCTACGTGAAGCCGCATGGGCGCTGGGCGTGCCGCTGCGGTTTGCTTCAACAGCAGCGGAGGCTGAAGTCAGCGAGTTGGCGCAACAGGCCGTGCCACAGCTACTGCCCCCCATCAGTGTGGGCAGTGGCATCGCCATTGCTGTCGCCGCGCAGCCGTTGGATGTGCAGCAGATCGGTCGTGGACGCGGGCGTCTGGCGGTTATCGGCCTTGGCCCTGGCGCTGCCGAACTGATGGTGCCAGCGGTCAAAGCCGAACTGGCGCGGGCCAACGATGTGCTGGGTTACGAAACCTACGTGCGCATGGCCGGGCCGTTCCATGCCGATCAAGTGCTGCACTGCACCGATAATCGCGAAGAAATGCAGCGCGCCCGACACGCCTTCGAACTCGCGGCACAAGGACGCTCGGTGGTCGTGGTGTCGTCGGGTGATCCTGGCGTGTTCGCCATGGCCTCGGCCGTACTTGAAGCACTGCATGAGTCGGGCAACGCCGATTGGCACGCCGTTGAACTGGAAATACTGCCGGGGGTGTCCGCCTCGCTGGCCACTGCCGCCCAGGCGGGCGCACCGTTGGGCCATGACTTCTGCGTGATGTCGCTGTCGGACAACCTCAAGCCATGGGACGTGATTGAAAAACGTCTGGATCTGGCGTCTCAGGCCGATCTGGCGCTGGCGTTCTACAACCCGATCTCGCGCTCTCGCCCCTGGCAATTGGGGCGTGCGCTGGAAATCGTCCGCCAACATCGCACCCCGAAAACCCCTGTCACTCTGGGCCGTGATATCGGCCGGCCAGGGCAAACACTGCGTATCATCACCTTGGGCGAATTGACCCCGGACCAAGTGGATATGCGCACAATGGTCCTGATCGGTTCGTCGACGACCTGCACCTTCCCCCGTGCCGATGGCGGCAGTTGGGTCTATACGCCGCGATGGTATGGCGTGAAGCCGAGCGGTTGAGTCAACGTCGTCAATATGGGTATTTAGTTCGTAAGACAAGTCTCTGGTTCTGTGGGCTTACGTCGAAGTTATAAAGGCGAAAGTCCACGAATGGCTGTTGAAAATGTACAGGGCTAAGTATTCCGGATGTTTGACGGTATGCACTTGAATAATACCCGGCAGAATGCTCCAGGTAGGCGGCTAGAAGCGATCATCAATGTGCGCTAGTTTGAGTGGTGCCCGCGAAGGGTGATCGCTGAATTAGAAAAGGATTTACACATGAATGATTACGTTGAACCAACAATGAGTGTTGAAGCGTGCCGGGCTTATATTATGGGTTGCGAATTTCCGGCAGTAGCGCTGTCTTCGGATGAAGTCGATCATCCTGTACAGGGCAAAATGCTCCGATCCTTGACAGTCGACGAGAAAAAGGAAGGCGCCGCAGTCGTCGCTAATAGTATTGTTTCCTTTGTGGCGGGTATGTCGAAGCAGAATAAGGACGATATCAAGAACTCCGTACTGTTCGCGACGCTGGTTGCCAATCGTGAACATCCCGAGATGGAAGGCCAACGCTGGTATGAGAAGTTCATGGAGGTGATGTCCCGGGCATCTGGATGGCTCCCGAAGCGCAAGGATTACGCCAGGTACACGACGGTCGAACAGCAGTTCACGATGGATCAGGTTGGCCTCAAGATCCTCTCTTCCGCAGTTGCCGCCGCGGCGCTTCCTGGTCCGACCTCGGTATTGCTGCTGGGCGTGGCGAAGCAGGCACTTGATGCCCTTCAGGCCAGCAAAGAGCCACTCAGGTTGTTTGAGGGTAAAAGCCGCTCTCATGCAGGGGGTACCTTCAGTATTGTCTCTTGCACCGAGTCGAGCGATGGCGAAGTGGTAATGGCCGTGGGGACCGTCAGCTTCTCGTCCACTCTGGATGTCACGAACGTCCTGTTCTGGAACTGGAACAATACGTCGGTGAGTATTTCCCGCGCCGAGTCGCACCTGGTGTTGAATCAGGGTGTTTACGCCAACGTGCGGGACGACATCCTTGCAAAACTGGGGAGCAACGCGAAAGACGCCGTTGCAGAATACAGTATTTAATAACCCAGAGAGCCGCAGGTACTGCGGCTCTCTGGCGCAGGTAACGTTATCAAGGAGAGGCCCATGCGCAATGGAATGCAGGATGCTTATGTGAACGCAGGAAGTGTCGTTCTTTTTGATGACGGCGTCGGTCATTCATTTAAAGAGGACGTGCTTGATGCTCAGTTATATATTCAGCTGGCCGCATCGAAGAAGTATTCGAAGTTCGCTGAGTTTGAGGCGTGGCGTACAACATACTTCGCGGCAATGGCTACGTTCGGCTGGATAGTTTCAGGCCGTAAATACGACAGTCACCCAATAGAGAAAGATGAACTGTTTGAACCGTGGTCGTGGATCGAACGTGAACTTGATGACCGTGTACCGGCGTCACTCATCGCTCATGCTAAACGGGTATTGGTACCCGGCCCCGAGCGTGTCCTGAACCCTCCCGCACAGTTGCTTCTCGGAGAGAATACTCTGCAATCTGAACCGTGGCAGGCAGAAGTGAATGAGCGTCTTTCCGGCGATATTTCAGCTCATGTGCTTCAGATACCACCCGCCACCCAATTGTTCAGCGTGGTGTTACAGCTGAGCTTTGTTCATGCCGCCCCTTCGATGAGCTCGGTGTTAATCTCGTTTAAAACCGTAGAACCCATTGAGCCACAGTCATTCCTCCTGACATTCGACCCTGACCGAATCGTGGGCAACATCGCGGTTGCCTCCTACTCGGCCGAATTGTTGGATATTCGTTACGCACAGTTTCGGGAGCCGTTCATTACGGCCCTTGGCGGCCGAAGGACGTCAATGATTCTGCGGCTTGAGGACACGGAACAATGATGGCTAAAAACGCTAGCGCTGCGTTGATAGGCAGCAGCCTGACATCATTTTATTCCGGGATGTCGGAGCAGGAGCGGCAAGATATCAAGGATTGCCTGTTGTACGCGGAGCTGTATGCCAGTGAGAAATTTGACCGGCAACAGCTCTGGACAAGCTGGATGAATCGTTATCAGCGCGGATTGTTGAAGCTCGGGTTCACATTGACGGGTTTCATTGTGGAAAACCCGATACAGATTGAGTCCGCGCGGGATTTCGACCGGGTTACCTTCGACGCGATGAGCAAGGTCGGGTCAGCTCATCTTGTCGAGCTTGCGCAGACCTCGTTCAATGCCATGAAAACCAATGAGCATGCAAAGGTGTTTCTGGACAGTTGGTTCAGTACCGGACGCTCGGAAAGCTTTCAGGTTGTGCCCTGTGAAAATCTGCCCTCGGGAGAGTTACAGGTTCTGGTCTGTGGGCTGAATATGACCTCTCGCGTTGTGGTGGAGGGATCATTTTTTTGGAAGAACATCAACTCGGAGATGACTGTCCGAATCAACGGTGGCAGCTTTGCGTTCAACAGCACTGCCTATGTTGAACACAGGGGGCGCGTGAGGAATGAGTTGGGCGACCAGGCCAAACGCTACATCACTGAAATAGAACTTTAGCGCGGTGGCAGGCTGGCTTCACTACGGCACCAGGTACCCCTTCACCCCGGTAAAGATTATTTGCGCCGCCAGTGCGCACACGAACAAGCCCATCAACCGACTGACGATCTGCAGGCCTTGATCGCCGAGAATGCGTTCAATGCGGTTGGAGAGGTACAGCACAATCCCGACGGTGAGGCTGGCAAGGGCGATGCTGAGGATCGCGGTGACCTTGTCGTCCCAGTGTGGCTGGCTGACGCCCATGACCAGCAAGGCGCCGATGGTGCCGGGGCCAACAGTCAGGGGAATGGTCAGCGGCACGATGGTCACGTCTTGCTGAACGTTGTCGGTCTGGACTGCGGATTTACCTTGAGCCATGCCCAATGCCGAGATGAACAACACACTGCCGGCGCCAATGCGGAACGCATCCACGGTGATGCCGAACACGGTAAAAATCGCCCGCCCGAACAGGTACAGCAGAACACTTGAAACGAGCGTGGCCAGCGCGACTTTCCACGCCAGGCGACGACGTTCCTTGCTGGAATAACCACGGGTCAGGCTGATAAAGCAGGACAGGACGAAGAACGGGCTATAGAGCACCAACATCTTCAAATAAACGCTGAACAACACGTGGAGCATGGTTTTAGCTCGCCCGACAGGTGAATGACGAAAAGAAGTCTATCAGGCGGCGCATGCCGTCTTGTGGAGGAATATCAGTTTCATTTGCGCGTGGGTGAAATCAGCCGGTTTGGGTCTGAGCCTGACGTTGCTCGCGTTTGGCGACCCAGTGTTCAATCAGCTCGCGCAATTGCGACAGCTCTACGGGTTTGGCCATGTGTCCGTCCATGCCTGCTTGAACGGCGCGCTCTTTATGCTCCGTCAGGATATGCGCGGTCAGTGCGACTACCGGCGTGCGTATTCGTTGATTACCGACTTCCCAAGCGCGCAGCTGTTGGGTGGCGGAAAACCCGTCAAGGATCGGCATCTCGCAGTCCATCAACACCAGGTCATAGTGTCGGGCCTTCATCGCGATCAGTGCTTCTTCGCCGTTGCTGGCGGTGTCCGGTTGGAGGTTGAGCTTGCCGAGCATGCCGCGAATCACTTTGGTCGAGATGCTGTTGTCTTCGGCAACGAGGATGCGGAAATCGCTCGGGACGCTGATGGGCTTGCTGGCAGCGGACTGCAAACTGAGCGGGGACGTGCCCTTATTGCGCTGGTTGAGTTCGTCGGCCAGGGTCGTCTTGAGCGTATAGCCCGCTACCGGTTTGGCCAGGATGCGTTTGATGCCGGCGTTGCGTGCGATGATTTTGCTCGGCGCGTTACTGATGCCAGTGAGCATGATCAACAGGATGTCGTGGTTCAGGCTTGGGTCTTCCTTGATCTTGGCTGCCAGTTGCATCCCGGTCATGCCGGGCATGTTCTGGTCGAGCAGGACAGCGTCGAAATAATCACGCAGATGCGCCTTGGTCCGCAGCAGTGCCAGCGCTTCCTTGCCCGACGGCACGGCACTGACATTCAAGCCCCAGGCGCTGCATTGCTGCACCAGGACTTTGCGGCAGGTGTCATTGTCGTCTACCACCAACACACGGGCGCCCTTGAGCGAACTATCGAGGTCTGTGGTGGGTTGTTCCAGTCGATCCGGGTCCAGCGGCAACGTGAGCCAGAGCGTACTGCCCTGATTGGTGCCGCTCTGGATGCCGAATTCACCGTGCATCAGCATGATCAATTGCCGGGCAATCGCCAGCCCCAGGTTGCCGCCGAGCTTGGTGCTGGAGAGGAAATTCTTGCTGTGCAATTCGGTGTGCAGCAGCGCGTCGCGCTCCTTGGCCGCCAAGGGCTCGCCGCTGTCTTGCACGGCAATCCGCAGGCGCGGTTTGCCGCTGCGCGAATCCAGTGCAACCACCAGCAGAACCTCGCCCTGGTCGGTTTTCTTCAGGGCATTTTCCAGCAGGCTGAGTAACGTTTGGCGGAGGCGCGTAGGGTCGCCGCTGATCACGCGCGGGACCTGTGGTTGAATAAAACTGATCAGTTCGACGTTCTGCTGTTCGGCTTTGGCCCGGAAGATATTCAGGCAGTCCTCGAGCAGTGCGTTGAGGTCGAACTGCACATCATCGAGCTCGATTTGTCCGGACTCGAGCTTGGTGATGTCGAGAATCTCGTTGATCAGCGTCAGCAGCTCATTCCCGGCGCTGTGGATGGTCTGTACGTAATCACGCTGCTTGACTGAAAGCGGCGTGCCCAGCAGCAGCTCGGTCATGCCCAGCACGCCATTCATCGGGGTGCGGATTTCGTGGCTGAGCTTCGCCAGAAACTCGGCCTTGGCATTGATTTCGGCGGTGCTGGCGGCCAGATCGCGGCTGGCGCTGAAGTTATCTTCGGTGATGCTGCGATGACGCTCGCTGAGGGCAATACTCATCAGCAGCCCCGCGATACAGAACACACCCAGCAGGGTAATGATCAGCCATTGCGGGGCGATCAGAGTCAGACGGAGCAAGGCTGGCAGAATCACCAGGCAACCCAGATTGAACACGACCATCGCCAGGACAAATAGCCGGGCAGGGCTGTAACCCTTGTGCCAGTGGCAGGAGGCAACAAACAGGATGCTCAGGCTCGCCAGCGCCACCACGCCAAAGGTGATGATATTCAGGGGCAGGGCATCGACGAACAATACCAATAGGCCACACAGCCCGATGACCAGCATGTCGGCCAGCAAAAAACGGTTCAGGCGTCTGGACCGCCGAGGCGCGAAAAATCGATAAGCGAACATCAGGCCGCTCAGAGCCGCAAGGATCAATGCCAGGTATGCACCGGGTGTCTGCGCCAGGTGCCTGTTGGGCAGCCAGGGTGCCAGCAGATTCAGGAGCAGCAGCGCACTCAAGGCCAGCATCGCCTCACAGGCCCCCAGCCACAGGCTACTTTGTGCGCGAGTGTGGGCGAAGCGCGTGATGTTTTGCAGGACCAACATTGCCAGGCAGCCGAGGAACAGGCCAAGCAACAACGGCTGCCGCTCGTCTGCCGCGCTGGCTATCGCCGATTGCAGGGTGATGTTGGGGCGCAATTTCTGTTCTGACACCGAGCGCAGGTAGATGTCCAGTGGGACATTGCTTTGTGGCAGTGGCAGGAGGAAGTCGGTGGAGGGTGGCAATTTGTTATCGCGCGGTATGTTATTACCGGCACGTGAGTGGCTGATCAGTGTGTTGCCGTCAAGCACGTACAGGTCCAGGCTAGCCAGGTCGGGCGCGAAGATGCGCAGCAGTTGTTCGTGATCGTCGGGTTGCAGGCGATAGTGCAGCCAGACTGCGCTGTTGCGGTCACCTGCGCTGACTTGATCGAGCTCGATTGGACTGAATTGATTCGAGTAGCGCGCCGAATGGACATCGCTTAATTGCAGGTCGGCCTTTTCATCAAGCAATGTAGACCAGCCACCGCCTTGCTCGGCGTAAGCCGGGGGCATGCAGAGCAGGGTCAGCAGACTGACAGTGAAACCTATGGCGATCCTGAGCCAGCGCACGGCGAAATCCCTTCGTAGGTGAATGCCAGATAACTATGCGCGGGGCTGGAATAAACAGGCAAGCACCTGCTGATAGGTGCCTGCCTGGCTGGCCGTCTAGCCTTATTCCAGGTCTTCACCACGCTCGCGAGCAATGGCACGGTAGCCAATGTCGTTGCGATAGAAACAACCTTCCCAATCAATTTCAGCCGCCAGTCGGTAAGCGTGCTCCTGGGCGCTCGCTACGCTTTCACCTAGCGCGGTGGCACACAGGACACGCCCGCCGGACGTCACGACTTGACCATCCTTCAATGCTGTACCTGCGTGGAATACTTTGCCAGGCAAACCCGCTGCAGCGTCCAGACCTTTTATCACGGCATCTTTGGCGTAATCGCCTGGGTATCCGCCGGCGGCCAGCACGACGCCCAGACTCGGACGCGGGTCCCACTGAGCTTCAACTTTGTCCAGCGCTTGCGCCAGAGCGGCCTCGATCAGTAGTACCAGGCTCGATTGCAGGCGCAACATCACCGGTTGGGTTTCCGGATCGCCAAAGCGGCAATTGAATTCGATGACCTTCGGATTGCCTGCTTTGTCGATCATCAGCCCAGCATAGAGGAAACCGGTGTAAACGTTGCCTTCCTCAGCCATGCCCCGGACAGTCGGCCATATGACCAGGTCCATGACACGTTGGTGGACCTGTGCAGTCACCACCGGGGCCGGGGAGTAAGCACCCATGCCGCCGGTATTCGGGCCGCTGTCGCCGTCGCCGACGCGCTTGTGATCCTGACTGGTGGCCATTGGCAATACGTTCTTGCCGTCGACCATCACAATAAAGCTGGCCTCTTCGCCATCGAGGAACTCTTCGATGACTACCCGCGAACCGGCTTCGCCAAACGCGTTGCCAGCGAGCATGTCGCGCACAGCGTCTTCGGCTTCAGTCAGCGTCATGGCAACAATGACGCCTTTGCCTGCCGCCAGGCCGTCTGCCTTGATCACGATCGGTGCGCCGGTTTTTTGCAGATAAGCCAACGCAGGCTCGACCTCGGTGAAGGTCTCATAATCCGCTGTCGGGATCTTGTGGCGGGCGAGGAAATCTTTGGTGAAGGCTTTCGAACCTTCCAGCTGCGCGGCACCTGCGGTCGGACCGAAGCAGTCCAGGCCACGGGCACGGAACAGATCTACGACGCCCGCGACCAGTGGCACTTCCGGGCCAACGATGGTCAGGGACACGTTCTTTTGTGCAAAATCTGCAAGCTGCTCAAGGGCCAGCACGTCGATGGCGACGTTTTCGCACTTGGCTTCAGTCGCGGTCCCGGCATTGCCCGGTGCCACGAAAACTTTCACGACACGCGGGTCCTGTGCGACTTTCCACGCCAGGGCGTGTTCACGGCCACCGCTGCCAATGATCAAAACATTCATTTCAAAAACCTCGATGACGCTGAATTCTGTTTTAGAACCTAAAGCGCTTTTCGCCGTAGGAGGTCGCACTGAAGCACATACCTGCTTCAGTGCGGCCGCTGCCAAGTTAGTGGCGGAAATGGCGCATGCCGGTGAACACCATCGCAATCCCGGCTTCATCGGCTGCGGCGATCACTTCGTTGTCGCGCATCGAGCCACCTGGCTGGATGACGGCAGTGATCCCAGCCTTGGCTGCGTTGTCGATGCCGTCACGGAACGGGAAAAACGCATCCGATGCCATGACCGCGCCCTGTACTTGCAGGCCAGCGTGTTCAGCTTTGATCGCGGCGATGCGTGCAGAGTTTACGCGGCTCATCTGGCCAGCGCCGACGCCGATGGTCTGACGATTCTTGGCGTAGACGATGGCGTTGGACTTCACGTATTTGGCGACTTTCCAGGCGAAGATCAGGTCGTGGATTTCCTGTTCGGTCGGCGCGCGCTGGGTCACGACTTTCAGGTCGTCGCTGCCGATCATGCCGATGTCGCGGCTCTGCACCAGCAACCCGCCATTGACGCGTTTGAAGTCCCAGGCGGGCATGCGCTCGGCAGCCCATTGCCCGGTAGTCAGCAGGCGAACGTTGGCCTTGGTGGCAATAATGGCTTTTGCTTCGGCCGTTACGCTTGGCGCGATGATCACTTCGACGAACTGACGATCGACAATGGCCTTGGCTGTTTCAGCATCCAGCTCGCGGTTGAAGGCGATGATGCCGCCGAAAGCCGATTCGGTGTCGGTGGCATAGGCCAGTTCATACGCCTGGCGAATGCCGCCTTCGTCGTCCGGGCTGACCGCGACGCCGCACGGGTTGGCGTGTTTGACGATGACACAGGCAGGCTTGACGAAGCTTTTCACGCATTCCAGCGCGGCATCGGTGTCGGCCACGTTGTTGAAGGACAGTTCCTTGCCTTGCAACTGGGTCGCCGTGGCGATGCTTACTTCGGCAGGGTGGGCTTCCACGTAGAACGCCGCGCTCTGATGCGGGTTCTCGCCATAGCGCATTTCTTGAGCCTTGATGAACTGGCTGTTGAACGTACGCGGGAAGGCGCTACGGCCTTCAGTGCTGAGGGTTTCGGCGCTCTGGTCGATGCTGCCCAGGTAGTTGGCGATCATGCCGTCGTAGGCGGCAGTATGCTCGAATGCCTTGAGCATCAGATCGAAACGCTGGGCGTACGTCAGGCCACCGGCCTTGAGGCTTTCCAGCACGTGGCTGTAGTCGCTGGCGTTGACCACGATGGCCACGTCTTTGTGGTTTTTGGCTGCCGAGCGAACCATGGTCGGGCCGCCGATATCGATGTTCTCGATAGCGGTCGGCAGGTCACAACCTGGCTTGGCGATGGTCGCTTCGAACGGGTAAAGGTTGACCGCAACCAGATCGATCGGCTTGATCCCGTGCTCGCTCATGATGGCGTCGTCGATACCGCGACGGCCAAGGATGCCGCCGTGGATTTTCGGGTGCAGGGTCTTGACCCGGCCATCCATCATTTCTGCGAAGCCGGTGTAATCAGCGACTTCTACCGCAGCAATACCATTGTCCTTGAGCAGCTTGAAGGTGCCGCCGGTGGAGAGGATCTCGACGCCCAGAGCGGTAAGCCCGCGCGCGAATTCGAGAATCCCGGTCTTGTCGGAGACGCTGATCAACGCGCGGCGGATTGGCAGGCGGGTAGTCTGGTCGGTCATTTCAATTCCCATCTAAAGCAAAGGAGTCAGCAAAAAAAGGCGACCCAATGAGGTGGGTCGCCTCTTCTGTTTTAAATGCTTACAGCAGATCGTACTGCTTGAGTTTCTTGCGCAGGGTGCCGCGATTGAGGCCCAGTAATTCGGACGCTTTGGTCTGGTTACCCTTGACGTAGTTCATCACGCATTCGAGCAATGGCGCCTCGACTTCCGACAGCACGAGGTTGTACACATCCGTGACGGCAGCGCCTTCCAGGTGGGCGAAATAATTGTGCAGCGCTTTCTCGACGCTCCCGCGCAGGGTTTGACCCTCTTCGCTCGGGGTGTTGAGGTGCTGTTTCAAATTGACGTTGTCGCTCACGGGTGTTGTTCCACTCACTAAAGTCTCGGTCATCATCGTCATGCGGCCACCTCTTCTTCGTCCCTTGTTTCCGGGCTCTTGTAACGCTCGCTGAAAAAGTCGCGAACGTTGGCGCACTGTGCTTCCGTATCTTCCAAACGATTGAAGTGGGCGCGAAACTCCCTGGCGCCCGGCAAGGTTGCGAGATACCAGCCGACATGCTTGCGCGCAATACGCACGCCCAGCACATCGCCATAGAAAGTGTGCAGCGCCGCCAGATGCTCAAGCAGGATGCGTTCCACCTCACTCAACTGCAGCGCCGGTAATGTCTCGCCGGTGCGCAGGTAGTGTTCTATCTCGCGAAAAATCCATGGGCGCCCTTGGGCGGCCCGACCAATCAACAACCCGTCTGCACCGGTCGCCTGTAGCACGTACCGGGCTTTTGCCGGTGAATCGATATCGCCATTGGCGAAGACCGGGATCGACACTGCCTGTTTGATTTCGGCAATGGTGTCGTATTCGGCTTCGCCGGTGTACAGGTCTGCCCGGGTGCGGCCATGTACCGCCAGCGCCATTATTCCCGCCTGCTCGGCGATTTTCGCCACGGTCAGACCATTTTTGTTCGCCCGGTCCCAGCCGGTACGAATCTTCAAGGTGACCGGTACATCGACTGCAGCCACTACGGCCTGCAGGATCTCGCTCACTAGGTGTTCGTCTTTCAATAACGCAGAGCCGGCAGCCTTGTTGCAGACTTTTTTTGCCGGACAACCCATGTTGATATCAATAATCTGTGCGCCCATTTCGACATTGGCGCGTGCTGCATCCGCCAGCATCTGCGGGTCACCGCCGGCGATCTGTACCGAGCGTGGCTCGGGATCACCTTCGTGGATCATGCGCAGGCGCGATTTGCGACTGTTCCACAGGCTCATGTCACTGGTGACCATTTCCGAAACCACCAGCCCCGCACCGAGTTGACGGCAGAGCTGACGAAAAGGCTGGTCCGTGACCCCGGCCATCGGGGCGAGAATCAAGCCGTTTTGCAATGTATAGGGGCCGATACGTACCGCCGACATAGGTGTGCCTGTTGTGGGGCCGAATCAATGCATGTCATGTGGAAACGACTGCGGGCCTGGCACGCAACGGTTCCACACGGGCCTGCTCGGGTTCTGTCCGTTAAGTGCTTGCGCGACTTTTCAGACCGAACTCAGAGTGTGAAAAAGGGTTGGCATGATACCCGCTCTCGATGACTGGATAAAGGCTGAATTGGATAAAATCTGAACAGTTATTTTCTTGTCGTTGACGGTTCGGTTTTCTGCCACGACGTCATAAAAACGCCGTCAATCCCGGAAGGGTGAGCGCTTCATGCTCAAGCTTGAGGCTATCAGCCTTTTTTACCGGAGCGCTGCTGGCAGGCTGGGCTCTCCGGTCCGCGCGCGCTCACTCGGGTGAGCGGAAGCTCAAGCTGTAATTCACGGCTTTGGTCCCTGGATCGAGGATGTCCAGTGCGATATGAATCGGCGTTTGCGGTGGCATTTCAGCTTTACCGGCCATCTCGCCGCTCAGGTATTCGCTGGGTTTGAATCGACGACTGGCGATCAACTGGCCATTGGGATCGGCGAATCGCAACTCCAGCAGCGGAAACGGCTGAGAAAAGGACGCCCGGTTATAGATGATTGCGTCAACCACCAGTGCGCCCTTGAACTCGGGATGGCTGCGCACCACCAGATTGCTGCTCTTGAGCAGCTTGATATCAACTTTTGACGGTACGGTGCAACCGATCTGCGGACAGATCTGCTGGAACCATGGGCGGTATTGATCCTGGCGCGCCAGCTCGTCGAAGTGATACCAGATGTATTGACCGGCCAATGCGACGCTCGCAAGCACAATCAGCAATCCCCAGAAAAAGCGTCGGCCCCAGCGCGGCTTGGGTTTCTGCCAGTCGAGTTGCAGTGGGTCGTCGGTCAGATCGAGGAGTGGCTTGTCTCGCGTCCCTTCATCGTACAAACCGGGTTCACTGCGACCGAGTTTGAGTCTTGGCTCCTGACGCTCATGCGATTCGTCGAGGGTGTCCGGTTCGTCGCCGTCGATGGCCGACCAACTTCCGGGGTCTTCTTTGGGCGGAGGAGGGCTCTGGCTTTCGCTCAGGCGTGGTCCCTGCGCCTCGGGTTCGTCGTCCAGTGCTGCGCTGTCGAGTGACAACGAAGGCTCGGTACGATGGTGTGAAGTCGGTTCGGACGCTTCGTTCGTTTTGGGCGCGGCGCTGGCTTCAACGTGGAGGTGTTCTGGTGCATCGTCGTTGAGCAGGCTGTCGACCCACTGCTCGTTTTCTATATTGGCGCTGTCGCGACGTGCGCTCAGTGCCGAGTCGTCATGCCTGGAGTGGCCTTCGCGCCCGAACGTTTCAGGCAGCTGGATTTCCCGTTGCTCAAGTCTGGCGAGCTCTTCGTCCAAGTCGAGGTCGTCCAGATCAAGGCTGTCGAGCTCAATTGCGCTGGCCTTCCACTGAGGGGCAGGCTTGACTGGTTCTTCAGTGGGTACGACCACAGGCTCGGGCGGGATGATGGGAGCGGCGGGAAGAGGCGCTTGCGTTTCTGCGGGCGACTTGCCTGACCGTTGTTCGAGCAGTTGTTTTGCCGCATTGAAGACCTGCAGGCAGGAGCCGCACCGGACCACGCCCCGGGCCACGCTCAATTGGGCGTGGCTGACGCGGAAACTGGTCTGGCAGTGCGGACACTGAGTAACGAAACTGTCGGTCATGCGGCTATCCGGTTTAGGCAGGCGCTCATCTTAGTCCATGGTTTCAAATAGCGGTTAACGGCGACGACCTGTGATACGGACCCAGCCATCACGATTGGCGATGGGGTCCAGGTCGAACGTGTCGGCGTAAGCCGCGGCCACTTCTTCGCCTTGTTCAGCGAGGATGCCCGATAACGCCAGGCGACCACCGGTTTTGACCAGACTTGCCAGGGTTGGTGCCAACGACACCAAGGGGCCGGCCAGGATATTGGCGACCAACACGTCGGCTTTTTCTTGCGGCAGGTCTTCCGGCAGGTACAGGGTGAAACGCTCGGGGGCGATAGCGTTGCGGTCTGCGTTGTCGCGCGAGGCATCCAGCGCCTGGTAGTCAATGTCGGTGCCGACGGCTTGTTTGGCGCCCAGCAACAACGCCGCAATCGCCAGAATCCCCGAGCCGCAGCCGAAGTCCAGCACGCTGCAGTCTTTCAGGTCCTGACCGTCGAGCCATTCCAGGCACAGCGCGGTAGTGGGGTGCGTGCCGGTGCCGAAGGCCAGGCCTGGATCGAGCAGCAGGTTGACCGCATCCGGCTCGGGTGCCGCGTGCCAGCTCGGGACGATCCACAGGCGCTGACCAAAACGCATGGGATGGAAGTTGTCCATCCAGCTGCGTTCCCAGTCCTGGTCTTCGATGACTTCGCTCATGTGTTCCGGCAATTCTGCACCGGTGAGCAATTGCAGGTGGGCCAGCACCTGATCGGCATCGGTGTCGGCTTCGAACAGCGCCAGCAAGTGGGTATGCGACCACAGCGGCGTAGTGTTGAGTTCCGGCTCGAAAATCGGCTGATCTTCGGCGTCCATGAAGGTTACGGACACGGCGCCTACTTCAAGAAAAGCGTCTTCGTAGGTTTCGGCTTGTTCTGGGCTGATGGCGAGACGGACTTGCAGCCAAGGCATGGCGGGCACCTTTGAAAAATGACGATGTGCAGCCAGCGGCTGCGAGAAGCGCGCAAGTTTACTTGAGCGCGAAGGGGAAGGGCAAAAAACAACAA
The DNA here is from genome assembly GCF_034314155.1 of Pseudomonas sp. 5C2. NCBI lineage: Bacteria > Pseudomonadati > Pseudomonadota > Gammaproteobacteria > Pseudomonadales > Pseudomonadaceae > Pseudomonas > Pseudomonas sp. 5C2. The sequence continues at coordinate 1,769,946 of NZ_JAVIWH010000003.1, forward strand.
AGCCGCGGCTAGGCGGCTTTGAGGGGAAGAGCCCAAGACAGGCTCTTTCTGACATGACAGATCAGATAGGGCTGGGCGACACAATGATTTTGACGTTGTGTTCCTTGTTGTTGACCAGTTCCTCGAACCCGCGACTGACAATGTCCTCCAGGCCAATCCGTCCGGTGACCAGCGGCGTGATGTCCAGGCTGCCGTCGGCGATAAGGGCGATCACATCGGCGAACTCGCCGTTGTAGGCCAAAGAGCCCATGACCTGTTTTTCGGTGGACACCAAGTCGAAGAAATTGAATTGGCTGGGCTCCTCGAAAATACCCACCAGCACGCATTTGCCGGCTTTGCGGATCACATCGATGGCGAGCTTGGCCGTGTGTTTATTGCCGATGCATTCGAAGCTCACATCGGCGCCCAAGCCATGGGTGGCCGCGCGAATTTCGGCAAGCGCGTCGCACTCGGAAGGATCGAAGACCCGGTTGGCGCCGACTTCGAGTGCCTTGGCCTTGCGCGCCGACGACATTTCCAGGGCAATAACCTGTGCGGCACCGGCCGCTTTGGCGCACATGATTGTGCACAGGCCAATGGTGCCAGCGCCCACGACCACCACGGTTTGCCCGTGCAGGCTGCCTGCCTTCTTGACGGCATGCATGCCCACCGCCAGTGGCTCGATCAGCGCACCGGCCTCTTTAGGGAAACCTGCCGGCAATTTGTACAAAAGGTTGGCAGGCACATTGACCCACTCAGCGAAGGCGCCATTGTTCATCAGGCCGGTAAACGCCAGTCGTTCACAGATGTTGTAGAGGCCATGGGTGCAGTAATAACAGGTGCCGCAATGCTGGCAGGCGTCAGCGGTGATCAGGTCACCCACGGCAAAACCCTGGACGTTGGCGCCGAGTTTGATGATTTCGCCGCAGAACTCATGGCCCAGAATGCATTGGCCCTGAATGCCGGTCATCGGGTGCGGAGCGTCTACCGGAATGAACACTGGTCCGGCGACGTATTCATGCAGGTCCGAACCGCAGATGCCACACCAGTCCACGCGAATCTGTACCCAGTCGGCAGGCGGGTCGGAGGGCAGCGGCACGTCTTCTACGCGGATATCGTGGCGTCCATGCCAGACCGCTGCGCGCATGCTGGCGGTGCTTTTCAATGCAGTGCTCATCGTGTGTTATCTCCTCACAACAGTGTGGAAGCTCCAGCGAGCGTCGGGCAGGCCAGAGCCGCTGATTTATTGGCCCTGCAGGAAGCCGAGAATCAGGCGGTTGACCTGCTCCGCCGCTTCCATCTGCACCATGTGGCCTTGACCCGCCAACACCTCGACCTGTGCACTGAGCCCTTGAGCATGAGCGGCAGGGATGATGGCGTCGTTGGCGCCCCAAATCACCAGGCTCGGCTGCTGCGCGACGACTGACCGCAGGTCGCTGTGCTGCTGTCCGCCAGCAAACAATTGGGTGGTCAGCAGGCGCAGGGCTGCGTCGACCCCTTCCAGGCGTTTGAACTTGAGCATGTCTTCAAGCATTTGCCGATTCACCAGCGCCGGGTCGGAAAACAGCTGCACCAGTTGTGGCTTCAAGGCGTTGCGGTTGGCGGCGTCGATAAAGCCCTGCAAATACTCGCCATTGATCTGCGAGCCCAAGCCAGCGCTGGCGATCAAGGTCAGTGAGCGGACTCGATTCGGTGCAAGGCGGGCGGCGTTGAGTGCGACGGCGCCACCCATCGAATGGCCGACCAAGTGTGCGGACTCTATGTCCAGATGATCGAGCAAGCTCAGGACGGTCTGGCTCAGTTCATCCAAGTCGCCGCGTTGCAGAGTTTTGCCCGACTCGCCATGCCCCGGCAGATCGAGTGCGATAACGCGGCGCCCGGCAGCCAGTGCGTCGTGGTTGAACAGCCAGTTGTTTAAATCTCCGCCGAAACCGTGAATCAACACCAGCGGACTGGTGCCTTCGCCACGGTCGAAGAAGCGTAGCGTGCGGCCCTCGAGCTGGATTTTCTGCGGCGCTGGACCGCTGTCTTCTGCAGCATCGCCACCGGGCACGAACTCGGCCTGGAAGCGTTCGATCACCGCGTCGACCTCTGCATCACTGGCATCCCCCTCGACAACGATGGCGAGCAGGGCGCCCACGGACAGGGTTTCATCCTGTTGCGCTATCCGGCGCCGCAACACGCCAGAAAAAGGGGTTTCGACGCTGCTGGAAATTTTGTCGGTTTCGACATCGAGCACCTGATCGCCTTTCTCTATGCGCTCGCCTTCCTCCTTGAGCCACGTGTCGACGCGCCCTTCGGTCATCGACAGGCCCCATTTAGGCATGGTTAGCGTATGAATCTGGCTCATGCAACCTTCCTCCCTTCGCAAATTTTATGCACGGCCGCCTCGATTTTCGCCGCGGTAGGGATGTACAGGTCCTCCAGCGCGTCGGAGAAAGGCACAGGGGTGTGCGGCGCGGTGACCATTTCAATCGGTGCTTTGAGGGCGAAAAACGCTTTCTGAGCGACCAGTGCCGAGATGTCGGTGGCCATCGAACAGCGTGGGTTGGCTTCGTCGATCACCACCAGACGCCCGGTTTTTTCTACACTTTCGAGGATGCTGTCTAGGTCCAGCGGGCTGGTGGTACGCAAGTCCAGAACTTCACAGGCAATGCCCTGGCGTGCGAGGTTGTTTGCTGCCTCCAGCGCCAAATGGACCATGCGACCGTAGGTCACGAGGGTTACGTCATCGCCCTCGCGCAAGAAATTGGCTTCGCCAAACGGCACGGTATACAGCTCTTCCGGGACTTCACCCTGCATGCTGTAAAGCATTTTGTGCTCGCAGAAAATCACCGGGTCGTTGTCGCGAATGGCCTGGATCAGCAAGCCCTTGGCGTCATAGGGCGAGGACGGGCACACCACTTTCAGGCCGGGGATGTGGGTCCACAGGGAGGTGAGCATTTGCGAGTGCTGGGCGGCGGCCCTCAAGCCGGCGCCATACATGGTGCGGATCACCACCGGGGTGACGGCCTTACCACCGAACATGTAGCGAAATTTAGCCGCCTGGTTGAGGATCTGATCCAGACAGCAGCCCGCGAAATCAACGAACATCAGTTCGCACACGGGGCGAACCCCTTGAGTGGCGGCGCCTATGGCGGCACCGACATACCCCAGTTCGGATAGCGGCGTATCCAGAACCCGCCCAGGAAACTGGTGATAGAGACCCTTGGTGACGCCGAGCACGCCGCCCCAGGCATCCTGCTCGCCGGGTGCGCCTGCGCCGCCAGCGACGTCTTCACCCATGATGAATACGGTGGGGTCGCGGCGCATTTCCTGGGCAAGCGCTTCGTTGATCGCCTGCTGATAGCTTATTTTTCTCGCCATGATAATTCTCCTGTTGTTCTTGTTTTGAGGTCGGCTCAGGGATAGGACACGTACACGTCGGTCAGCAGGTCGCTTGCCTGGGGTTTAGGGTCGGATTTGGCCCGGCGTACGGCGTCTTCGATCAGGTGCTCGACGTCTAGATCGATCTGGTCTAGTTGAGCGACTTTCAGCAGCCCGGCATTCAGGCTGCGTTCGCGGAACTGCATGAGACAGTCACGGGTGTCGCGAAAGTTCTTGATCTCGTCGGGCGCGCGGTAGGTTTGTGCATCACCTTCGAAGTGGCCGTAGTAGCGGGTGAGTTTCATCTCGATCAGCGACGGCCCTTCGCCGGCTCGGGCGCGAGCGACAGCGGCACCCGCAGCTTCGTGGACCGCGAAGAAGTCGAAGCCGTCTACCGTCACGCCGGGCATGCCGAAACCGGCTGCGCGGTCGGCGATATGGTCACTGGCGACCGACCACACAGACGTCGTGGCCTCGGCGTAACCGTTGTTTTCGGCGATGAACAGGCAGGGCAGGTTCCAGATCGACGCGAGGTTCATGGCTTCGAAAACCGCCCCCTCGTTTGAACCGCCATCGCCAAAGAAGGCCACCGCAACACCCTGCGTGCCTTTGAGCTTGGCGGCCAGGGCGGCACCGGCAGCCAAGGGTGCGCCGGCGCCGACGATGCCGTTGGCGCCGAGCATGCCTTTCTCCAGGTCGGCGATGTGCATCGAACCGCCCTTGCCGCCGCAGACCCCGGTTTTCTTGCCGTAGATCTCGGCCATCATGCCGTACACATCGACCCCCTTGGCGATGCAATGGCCATGGCCGCGGTGGGTGGAAGCAATGCAGTCATCGTCGGTAAGGTGGGCCATGACGCCAGCGGCCGAGGCTTCTTCGCCGGCATACAGGTGGACGAAGCCAGGGATCTCGCCAGTGGCGAATTCGACGTGCAGGCGCTCTTCGAAGACGCGGATCGTGCGCATCACTTTGTAGGCGTGCAACAGTTGCTCATGGGACAGGTGAGTGGACATCTTGTTGTTCTCCTGGGTTGTCTCAACACGGAAGGTTTGCGGGGTGTTGCGGGTGCTCGCGACCTATCGCCAGCAGGCGATGGAGCGCGGCGTAGGCCAAAACGGCTTCGACATCAATGCTGATCGGGCCGTAAGGGTCGAGGGTGACGGTGGGGTGGTCGTTGGCGCTGAACTCGATTTCACGCTCGCCGTCCAGGGCCAGGGTGCCATTGAGCAGACTCGGCGAATAAGCCACCCCAGGTTGCATCGAGCCGCAGGCACTGACGGCGCAGCCCTGGAGCAAACCTGGCGCCAGCGGCACCAGAACGGCATCGTCGGCGTTGGGGTTCAGGCGGACCCAGGCGCCCAGCGGTGATTGGCGCGAAACTGGACACCACAGCCCGCAGAGTGCCGAAAGGCCAATGGCATGGGGCTCGGCAAACGTCACGAAAACTTCCGCCAGGTCTTCGGCGCGGCAGATCGCACGGGCTCCGATGAAAGGTTGCGACGAGACGGCGACATCGACCAGCGCCCATTCACAAATGCCCCGGGCGTGCTCGCGAACCAGCAAACGCTTGTTGCGCCGCAGGCCAACCCCGGAAGGAATACGTCCGCTTGCGCAGAGCCCACCGGCCAGCCCGGCACTGGTGGCTTCACGCAGTTCAGGGAAGGCGTTGTTAGTCCCGGTCGAGAGTGTCAGCAGGGGAATGTCACCGACTTCGGCGGCAACCGCCTTGTGCGTCCCGTCGCCGCCCAACACTGCGATCAGTGCGACCCCTTGTTCGGCCATCATTCGTGCGGCCAGACGTGTGTCTTCGACGGTCTGGCGCAAGGGCATGTCGAGAAAGGTCAGGCGTGGCCAGTGGCTTTCACGAGCGTTACGTCCCTGGCTGGCTTTGAGCACAGCGGCGGCGATGCCTGTCATGTCGGGCGCCAGCAAGACGTGCTGGATGCCGGTGGCGCCGAAAGCACCGAGCAGACGCTGGACCACGGAGGCCTTCTCGGTACTCGAATAAACGCCAGCATTGGCCGTCAGGCGGCGCACATCGCGACCCGACGCCGGGTTGGCGATGATCCCCACGGTCAGCGCGGGTTCAGTCATGGCACACCTCTGATTATTGTTTGTCTGTGTCAGAGCAAGGCCGGTGCCAACCCGGTTGATATGGCCGCAGAGGGCCGGTGCAGAGCGCTTCGTGCAACAGCGTCGAGTGCCTGGCGGAGGGGCTGGGCGAGACGCGTGGTTGCAGATGACCGGGGGTTTGAGCGAGACGTTGAGACGCTCCGTCTCAACGACGGCTCGCTCGCAGGAAGGGTTGTCGTGGGTAGGCAAACGGCGCTTAATAACGCGCATAACAACAATACGCCCAGAGGTGGACAGGCCATGTTTGCCGCACACTCCAAAGCTCATGTGGACTGCGTCAGCCGCGTGCTGAGGCATGCCGGTCGCCTGCCACAAGCCCCCGTCCCGGACTTGATTCTCGATTCCTGGCGACGCTCGATGGACCAATACCATTTGGACCCTGCCTCGCAGCAAGGTCCGCGCATCCTTTCTCACACTGTCCTCAAGGAATGCCGCGAGCGTGCTGACCTGTTCCTGCGAATTGCCGGCGAGGAAGTCGCGAGGCTACACGGACGGGTTCGCGAAGCCGATTATTGTGTGCTGCTGACCGACGCGCAGGGCCAGACCATCGACTATCGGGTCGAGTCGGGCATCCGCAACGATTGCCGCAAGGCCGGTTTATACCTGGGAACCTGCTGGTCGGAAGGCGAGGAAGGGACCTGCGGGGTTGCCGCCGTGCTCACGGGCAAGGCGCCGGTGACGGTTCATAAACGTGATCACTTTCGGGCGGCCTTCATCGGGTTGACCTGTTCTGCGGCGCCGGTGTTCGATCCCCAAGGTGAGCTGCTCGGCGTGCTGGACGTTTCGGCGCTGCAATCGCCGGATGATCGGCGCAGTCAGCATTTGATCCGGCAGATGGTCGTGCAGAGTGCCCGCGTTATAGAAAACGCGTTCTTCATGCACAGCGCTCAGGGGCATTGGTTGTTACGTGCGCACAGCGCGCCGGGGTATGTCGACAGTCAGCCCGATTACCTGTTGGCGCTGGATAACGACGGCCGCTTGTTGGCCCTCAACAGCATGGCGCGACAGGCTTTGCGTCAGCGTTTTGGTCGCTTGCCAGAGCACATCAACGAGGTGTTCGGCCCTGATGCCTTGCAGGCGGTAACGGATGAAACGCCGCAACTGCTGCGCTGGGGAGGCGATGACGGCGAATTGCATGTGCGACTCAGCGCGCCCCGCAGGCAGCACCCGATGCGAGCCGTGCCGACAGAGGAAAGCGCCGCCACCCAACTCGATCCGCGCATTGCCCAGAGCTTGCAGTTGGCGGTGCGGGTCAAGGATTGCAACTTGCCTGTCCTGATTCAGGGTGAGACCGGCTCAGGCAAAGAGGTGTTTGCCCGGCAGTTGCATGACATCAGCGCCAGGCGCAGCGGGCCGTTTGTCGCCCTCAACTGTGCGGCTATTCCGGAAAGCCTGATCGAGAGCGAGTTGTTCGGCTACGTCGCCGGTGCGTTCACGGGGGCGTCGAGCAAGGGCATGCGCGGGCTGTTGCAGCAGGCTGACGGTGGCACGTTGTTCCTTGATGAGATCGGCGACATGCCCTTGAGTTTGCAGACCCGTCTGCTGCGGGTCATGGCCGAAGGCGAGGTCGCCCCCTTGGGCGGTGCGCGGCGGCAAACGGTGGATATTCAAGTGATCTGTGCGACACACCGCAATCTTGCGGCGATGGTGGCGGACGGTAGTTTTCGTGAGGATTTATATTTTCGTCTCAGCGGTGCGCGATTCCAGTTGCCGCCTTTACGCGAGCGCAGCGACCGCCTGGTGTTGCTCAATCGACTGTTCGAAGAAGAAGCGCGTTTGTGCGGCGGGCGGGCGGGTTTGAGTGCGTCGGCACTGGAATGCCTGCTCAGCTACGCGTGGCCGGGCAATATCCGCCAATTGCGCTATGTCTTGCGTTACGCCTGTGCGGTGTCCGCAGGCATGACTGTCCAGTTGAGTGACCTGCCGGAAGATGTCCGTGGGGCACCTGGCACCGAGCGTTCGTTGACTCATTCGGTTGAAGAACGCGTCAGTCCGCAACGTCAGCTATTACTGGATGCGCTCATCCGTCATCGCTGGAAACCCGGTGATGCCGCCCGATCACTGGGGATATCGCGGGCGACGTTGTACCGGCGGGTGAACCTGCACGGTATCGAGATGCCGGGTAAAAGGCGCATTTAGGGCCAAAAAAAAGACCCTTGCCGCGAGGCGAGGGTCTTTTTCAGGTGCTGCGAGTGGCTCGAGTAACGGAGACCGTTATTCGTTAGCCAATTTGTGTTCCAGGTAGTGGATGTTGACTCCGCCTTTGCAGAAGCCTTCATCACGAACCAGGTCACGGTGCAGCGGGATGTTGGTTTTGATCCCGTCTACCACAATCTCGTCCAGCGCATTGCGCATGCGCGCCATGGCTTCGTCACGGGTTGCGCCCCACGTGATCAGCTTGCCGATCAACGAGTCGTAGTTCGGCGGTACTTTGTAGCCACTGTAAAGGTGGGAGTCGACCCGTACGCCATTACCGCCCGGCGCATGGAAATGCTTGACCAGTCCAGGGCTCGGAATGAACGTTTTCGGGTCTTCGGCATTGATCCGGCACTCCAGTGCATGCCCGCGAATGACTACGTCATCCTGGGTATACGAGAGTTTGTTGCCGGCGGCGATGCTGAGCATCTCCTTGACGATGTCGATGCCGGTGACCATTTCCGATACCGGATGCTCTACTTGAACCCGAGTGTTCATCTCGATGAAGTAGAAGTTGCCGTCCTCGTAAAGGAACTCGAACGTGCCGGCACCACGGTAACCGATGTCGATGCAGGCCTTGACGCAACGCGCTAGAACTTCCTGGCGAGCCTTTTCGTCGATGCCCGGTGCCGGTGCTTCTTCAAGCACCTTCTGGTGCCGACGTTGCAGCGAGCAATCACGGTCGCCCAAGTGGATCGCGTGACCCTGGCCATCGGACAGCACCTGAACTTCCACGTGACGTGGGTTGGTCAGGAACTTTTCCAGATAGACCATCGGGTTGCTGAACCAGGCTGCCGCTTCGGCACGGGTCTGCTTCGCCGCTTCGATCAGGTCTTCTTCGCGGTGCACTTCGCGCATACCACGACCACCACCGCCGCCAGCGGCTTTGATGATCACGGGGTAACCGACTTCGCGACCGATGCGCAGCGCGGTTTCTTCGTCTTCGGGCAGTGGGCCGTCAGAACCTGGAACCGTTGGCACGCCAGCACGCTTCATGGCGTCCTTGGCAGAAACCTTGTCGCCCATCAGGCGGATGGTTTCGGCGGTAGGACCAATAAAGGCGAAACCGGATTTCTCCACCTGTTCGGCGAAGTCGGCGTTTTCCGCAAGGAAGCCGTAACCCGGGTGAATCGCCGTGGCGCCTGTCAGTTCGGCAGCCGAGATGATGGCTGGAACGTTCAGATACGACAGGTTGGCAGGTCCAGGACCAATGCAGACGGTTTCGTCTGCCAGGCCCAGGTGCATCAACTCGCGGTCTGCCGTTGAGTGTACGGCGACGGTCTTGATGCCCAGTTCTTTACAGGCACGCAAGATGCGCAGGGCGATTTCGCCGCGGTTGGCGATCAGAACTTTTTCCAACATCGCAGGCTCTCCGTGGTTCAAACGATGGTGAACAGCGGCTGGTCGTACTCAACCGGCTGACCGTTTTCTACCAGGATGGATTCGATCACACCGCTGGTTTCAGCTTCGATGTGGTTCATCATTTTCATCGCTTCAACGATGCAAATGATGTCGCCCTTCTTCACGGTCTGGCCGATTTCGACAAAAGCTGGCGAAGTCGGAGCAGGCGTGCGGTAGAACGTACCGACCATCGGCGAACGAGCGATCGTGCCGTTGAGTTTTGGTGCGGCAGGTGCTTCTGCAACAACGGCAACGGGCGCGGCAGCAACAGGTGCAACCGGCGCAGCCATTGGAGCAGGTGCGTAGTACTGCTGAGCAGGGGTTTTGCTGTGACGGCTGATGCGTACGGACTCTTCACCTTCACGGATCTCGAGCTCGTCGATGCCGGATTCTTCCAGCAGTTCGATCAGTTTCTTAACTTTACGGATATCCATTAATCATCAACTCCCAAGGGTCGGTCAGGGGCGTATAGCTTGTTGTTCAAGCTGTTCCAGGGCGGCCTCCAGGGCCAGTCGGTAACCGCTGGCGCCAAGGCCGCAGATCACTCCCACCGCTACATCCGAGAAGTAAGAGTGATGGCGGAAAGGTTCGCGTTTGTGCACGTTAGAGAGATGCACTTCGATGAATGGGATGCTCACGGCCAGCAGCGCGTCACGTAATGCGACGCTGGTGTGCGTAAAAGCTGCTGGATTGATCACAATGAAGTCCACGCCTTCATCGCGTGCGGCGTGAATGCGATCGATCAGTTCATACTCGGCATTACTTTGCAGGTACATCAGATGATGGCCACGGTCTCGGGCCTGTTTTTCCAGATCCTGATTGATCTGCGCCAAGGTCACCGCGCCGTAGAGGCCCGGTTCGCGTGTGCCGAGCAGGTTCAGGTTAGGTCCGTGGAGAACCAGTAAGGTCGCCATCTGTTGTTCCTTCTTGTGTATGCGAGCATCGATGCGCAGCGACTATGCCGTAAACCCCTGCGGACTGTCCAGTTAACTGCAATAGCCAGCACGATGACCGATGTTCGCGCGAAGTTTGTGACTCGTTTATTGAATTTGGTCATTTGCCCTGGCGATGCGTGCCGCGAAGGCTGTCGCATTGATTTCGCCGACCACCCGAATATCCGCAAGCTCCGCGCCCTTTTTGCCGAAGAACAGCAGCGCAGGCGGGCCGAACAGCTTGTAGCGGTCGAGCAGGGCGCGTTGTTCGGCGCTGCTGTCGGTCATGTCGAAACGAATCAGGCTATAACCGGTCAGCTTGCTCGTCACGCGGGGATCGGGCAGCACGTCATGTTCGATGACTTTGCAGCTGATGCACCAGTCGGCGTACCAGTCCAGCAGCAACGGTTGACCGGCATTTTTTGCGTCGTTCAGGGCGCGGTCCAGTTCGGCCGCAGTGCTGATGGTCTGCCATGGGCTGGTGGGTGCCACGGCTTCATTGGCCATCAATGCCGCTTGTGGTCGGCCCAGCGGACGCAAAGGATCGGTCTGGCCGCTCAGTGCGCCGTACCAGCAGGCCACTGCGTAGACCAGCAAAAACAGGCCAAGCAACTGATTAAGGCGTTGTGGACCGGACTTGTAGGTGAACTCCAGTGCGCCAAGAAACAGGGCAACGCCGGCCCCCAGCAAGCCCAGCAGGAGCAGGGTGATCTCGCCTGGGATGACCCGGCTGAGCAGGCCGATGGCCACGGCCAGCAGCAGGACGCCGATAATGTTTTTTACCGAGATCAGCCACTCGCCGCTTTTAGGCAGCCATGCTGCGCCGCCCGTGGCGACCAGCAGCAAGGGCGTGCCCATGCCGAGTCCCAGCGCGAACAGCTTCAAGGCTCCACCCAGCGCATCACCGCTGGCGCTGATATAAAGCAGCGCGCCTGCCAGGGGCGCCGAGACACACGGCGAAACCAGCAGGCTGGAGACCACGCCGAGGACTGCCGCGCCCCATAAAGAGCCGCCTTCAGTGCGTCCCGCAACCCGGTGCAGGTGAAAGCTGATGAAGTGCGGCAGACGCAGTTCGAACAGACCAAACATTGCCGCAGCGAAAATCATGAAGAACAGCGAAAAAGGTACCAGCACCCAGGCTGATTGCAGGCGCGCCTGTAAGTTCAGCTCTGCGCCGAACATGCCCATCAACGCCCCGAGCAGGGAAAAACAGATGGCCATCGGGAGCACATACGCCAGCGACAAGCTGAAACCGCGCAACCCGCCGACCTGCCCGCGTAGGACCACGCCGGACAGGATCGGTAGCATAGGCAGTACGCACGGGGTGAATGTCAGGCCGATACCCGCAAGGAAAAACAGCGCCAGTTCCTTCCAGCCCCAGGTGCCCTTGGTTGGTGGTGTGGCAGACAAGCCTGTACTTGCGGCCGCAACGTCGCCGATGTCCAGGCGCTCGGTTTCAGGCGGATAGCACAGACCCTTGTCGGCACAGCCTTGATAGGTGACGGCCAGGGTGAACGGTCGGTTGTCGCCGGGTTTGCGTGGCAGGTCGACATCGAGAATGCCGTGATAGACCTCTACGTCGCCAAAGTACTCGTCGTGTTTTTGCTCGCCCTGAGGCAGCTGCGCGGCGCCCTGGCCGATATCGGCAGGCTCGGTGCGGAACTGAAAGCGATGGCGGTATAGGTAATAGCCTTCGCTGGCGACGAAACGCAATTTGATCGATTGCGGTGTGGTTTCGATCAGGCTCAGGCGAAATGCTTCGCGGACCGGCAGGAAGTCAGCGCTGTTGTTTAGCGATGCTGTGCCTAGTGTGGTGCTGGGGCGATTGTCCAGGAGGCTGGCACCCGAGGCGGGCAGGGCGAGGATCAATAACATCAGGCAGAGCAGGCGGCGCATAGCGGTCTCGCATGTCGAAAGTCCGCGCATGATAGCGGACTGCTCCCTGTCTTGCATGACACAGACCTTGTAGGCGCTTGCGCCTACAAAAGGCGGATCTACACCCTGAACGCTTGCACGGCGGTGTTCAGTCGCCCGCCAAGTTGTTGCAGGTGCTGGCTTTGGCTGCGGCCTTCGCCGATGCGCAGGAGGTTATCCCCGCCCAATTGGTGGATGCCTTCGCTGTGATCGCGAATTTCGCTGACGGCACCGCTTTGTTGGGCGGTAACGTCGGCGATGCGTTCTGCGGTGTTGGCGATGGTCTGGATCGCACCGACGATTTCATCCAGCGCGCCATCGGCGGCTTGTGCCTGATTGGCGGTGGCTTTGGCGTGCTCGACCTGAGCACGCATGCCTTCTACCGACTCACTTGCCGCTTTTTGCAAGCTGGCAATTAGTACTTGAATCTCGCCCGTGGCCCCGGCAGTGCGCTGGGCCAGTGAGCGTACCTCCTCGGCGACCACCGCAAACCCCCGACCCATTTCCCCGGCGCGAGCGGCCTCGATGGCGGCGTTGAGGGCCAGCAGGTTGGTCTGGTCGGCGATAGAACGGATCACGGTCAACACGCTGCCAATGGTGGCCGACTCCACAGCCAGGATTTCTATGGCCTGAGCGTTGTGTTGCACTTCGCCCACCAGGGCATGCAGCCCGGTCAGGCTCAGGCCGATCACCCGTTGACCCTGTTCTACGGCGCGACCGGCATCGCGGCTGGCCTCTGCGGCTTGGCTGGCGTCCCCGGCCACCTGTTGAATGGTGGCTTCCAGTTCGCCCAGCGAGTCGCGAATCAACGCGGTATCACTGGCCTGGCGTTCTGCGCCGCCATGCAGGCCGGTGCAGAGTTCGGCCAAGGCATGACTGCTGCCCTCAACCTGCTCTGCGTTCAAGCGGATAGTGCCGACCAGGTCCACGAGGTAGGCCCGCAGACGATTCAGCGATTCTTCGATGTCGCGCAGTTCGCGGTTGGTCGCGCCCAGCTGGATGTCCTTGGCGAAATCCCCCTCGGCCCAGGTCGATAACGCGGGCGCAAGATTGGTCAGAACGCGGGACAGGCGCCGTTGCAGGGTGTCGATCAACAGCGCGATCAACAGGATCAGGCCGATCATCAGGCCTTGCATCATCCGCACATCGCCCTGGATAAGTGCGTGCTGTCCGCGCACCTCCGGTTCCAGGCTGGTGATTGCTTTTTGCAGCGTGTCGATTTTGAGTTGAGCGCTGGCGCTGAGTTCTGCGCGGCGCTGAATCTGATCCCGGGTACGGTTCAGCTCGGCAGGGTAACGGTTAAGCAGGCTGCTCAATTCACGTTTGTAGCCCACGCCGCTGTCTTCGGCGACGGCTTTCTCGCTGTTGCCCAGGCCCATCATGGCGGAGAAGTCTTCGGTGCTCGACTCGGCACTGGCCGTGACGCCGAGCAATGGCAAGGCATCCAGTGCTTGCGCCTGGGTGCTGATGGCGGCGACTTCACGTTCGACGTCGGCGGCCAGCTCACTGCGGCCGCTGCTGACCAGTTTGTCCCGGGCCAGACTCAGGCGTCCCAAGTGTTGTGATGCGCTCAGTAGCGGGCCTTGGTAGCTGGGCGCCGCAGGGTTGGTGTTGCTGGAAGCATAGTGCGTGAGCTGTTCAAGCGCGGCGCCCAGTTCGCGTTCAGCCTGTAACAGCAGGCCTTGCGGATCACCCGCCAGCTTACCGGCGGCCAGCAGGTCGTTACTGCTGAACTCGCGCAGTTGGGAGAGGCTCGGGCGCAGGCTGTCGGCCATCTGTGGCGGCAGCGCATCGAGCTCATGCTGGAGCTTGTCGATGGCCTGAATGGCATCGCTTTGGCGCAGCGCATCGCCGCTGGAGAGGTAATCCTCAATGCTGCGCGCGACTTGGTTTTGAAACGCTTGAGACAGGCTCAGGTAGCGCTCCATCAGTTGATAGGGGCGTTCCAGTGCCTGCTGTGACCACCAAAGCGTTATTCCTAACGCGACACAAACGGTGACCAGCAGTAACGTATTGAGATTGGTAAGCAGCTTCAGGCGCATGTGGTCTCGACCCGACGACTAAGGGTAAGCGCTTGAAGTTATTGCGTTTTGGTTACAGTGTTATGACCGAATCGGTCGATTCATGAATAAAAGTGGCACTTTGCCTCTGGCGGCCCGCGTGCACCTGATTACGTCCCGCATCTTTAGCGTGGTACAGCGCATCATCTGCCAGTGACGACAACGTCAGGCTGTCGGCGCTTTCGTACAATTCCACAACACCTGCACTAAAGGTGCACGACAAATCCACCGGTTGCGCCGGGTAATGAATCTCAGCAAAGCGCTGGCGGATCTCGTCCAGCACTCGGTGCGCGTTGTGCAGGTCGGTGTCAGGCATCACGATGGCAAACTCTTCGCCACCGTAACGGCCAATGTAGTCGGTCTTGCGCAGGCGTTGTTTGAGGAACAGCGCCAGGCTTTTGATCACCCTGTCGCCCATGGGGTGACCATGGCTGTCGTTGACGCGCTTGAAGTGATCGATGTCGAGCATGGCAAAGCTCAGCGGCTTGCCTTCGCGGCGTGCGCGGAAGCTGCAATCTTCAAGCAGTTGCAGGATATGTGTGTGGTTATACAGGCCGGTCAGACTGTCGCGAACCATCCGCGCTTTGAGGTTGCGCGCTCGCGCCGCGCGGTTGCGCACGGTGGTGATCAAATGCCGTGGCTTGATCGGTTTGGTCAGGAAGTCATCGCCGCCTTCACTCATGGCATCGAGTTGCTTGTCCAGATCGTCTTCGGCCGACAGGTAGATGATCGGTACGCTGACATAACGGTCGTTATGGCGGATCACCTTGGCCAGCTCGGTACCTGTGCAGCCCGGCATGTACATGTCGAGGATGATCAGGTCAGGTTGGAACTCCGCGAGTTCGGCCATGGCCTGGATCGGGTCAATCAATGTGCGGGTGATGATTCCGGCACTGTTCAGCAGGCGCTCGGTGTGAGTGGCCTGAGCGCGGGAGTCATCGATGATCAGCACTTTATAGGGCTCGTATTGCGCCACACAGGTGAGGACTTCGATTTTTTCCAGAAGGCTCGATGCGTCTAGCGTGCCGGTGAGAAACTCCTGACCGCCAGCGCGTACGGCGGCCAGTCGGGTCGGGGTGTCAGTTTCGTTATGGCTGAAAAACAACAGCGGCAGCTTGTGCTCCAGTCCGTCCTGCACCTTTGCCGCCAGGATCAGGCCTTCGCCGGGGCCGCAGAAGTCGACGTCCATCACGATCGCTGCCGGGTAGCGCTCAGCCATAGTGGCGTGGAACGCGGCAATACTGTCCAGCGACAAGGCGCTCAGACCGAAGAACTCAAGTTGTTTGGCCAGTCGCTCTGCGCGCTCGTGGTCCTGAAGCATCACGTAGATTGGCTTACGCAGGGGCGGCAACGACGTTTGGTCCAGGTGGTCACCGTGGCGCAGGCCGGTGCGCGACAAGCGTTGCATCAACCGGTTGAGTTCGGTGATCAGGCTGCTGCTCAGGCGTCCACGGTTGGCTTCGACGTCATCAAGTGCCACGCTGATACTGCGTGCCAATTGTGCGTGCTCAGCCTGTTCAAAGCGCTCGGCGAAACGCAGCAGGCGCAAGTTGGAATCGGTGAGCTCCGCCATGTCTGCAGTTGACCATTCACTTTGCTGCAGGCGTTGCCAGACCTCAAGAATTTGACGTGCCTGATGAATTACCCGCTGGGCAAAATGATGCTTGAGACGATCACGACTCGGATCTTCTGGCTCGGTCATATCCTGGCTACTAGTGAGGGTGCAAGCGTAGGTAGGCTGGTGGCTCTATGCTAGCACCTCTCGTCATCCCCCAGCGTGCCGTAAGTCAATTAGCCCCTAAAGTATTGAGCCTTCTAATGACCAATCCGTTTGCGTGGGTAGTACAGAATTACAGGGGTTGAATTGGCGTTTTTTTGCAGATTTTGCATCCGAAACAGGATGTGAGCAGGCAAGCCTGCGAACGGCTGAGAATCGGACGCAACAGGGTGGCGAAAACACCGGGATAGATAGGTAAGAAAATTCTGATTTTTTGGCTCGGCGCTCTGAATGATTTGTGAGCTATCGCTGTAAGAACTTTCTGATTTTTTAGCTCAAGGCTTCGGGCAAGCCTGCGCCTGATAGGGTTTCGACATCCAATCAGGGGCCACCTCAATGACTCAGTGCTTTAAAGATCACGAATGCGACAAACAGGTCTTGAATCAAAACACCAAGCCCATCGCTGAGTGCGCGAGCCACGTCGTCGAACTGTACGGATGCAAAACCAGGGTCACTGAGGTGCCGGTTCTGACCTGTGAGGGTGCCTGGCGCGTTTTTCAGCGGGAGGCCGAAGAGGTTGTGGCCCCCGGCGGCATCCTGATTGCCGACCCCATCGAACGAAACCGCGCCATCAACGCCGCCTACGCCAGACTGTGGCTGCACGAGCCGCGCTTCCAGTGGGCCGGACTGGCGGCCTTTGCTTCCAAGCAAGTCGGCTGCGGGCTGTTGCATGCGGCGGGCGCTGTCGACGGCGTCCAGGCGGAGTACGACGCAGGGCAGAGATTGCTGGCCGGTAGTTCGGTTTCAAGCTCTGGCATTCCGGGCATGTACACCATCAGCGATATGGATAAGCAAACGCTGCGCGATTACCAGCAAGCGAAGGACAGCAACCCCGTCCCATCCCCCGATATTCGCCGTGAGGGAGAGCCGTTATCCCTGATGCAGCAGCAGTTCCAGCACGTCTACGAAATGATGGCGCTGGGCAACACCACGTTGTTCCTGGATATCTTTCCGTTGCATGCGTTTTATAAAAAGCGTGGATTTCAGGAATTGAAGACGTGTCTGGAATTGCGCAAGAGCATTTATGGTCATCCCCAATTCCCGGTGCTGTGGCCGGTTGGCCAGGAAATACTTCCTTTCGGAACCGCTCACCTGGAAATCCTGCAAGCCTTTGAGGCAATAGAAGCAGGGGATATTGCCGAGAGCGTGAGACGTTTTGCTGCTCACGAGCAGCGGAACATCCTGCAACCGTCAATCTACGAGGACCGGCAACTGGTAACTCTGTTACGCGGCAACCACGCGTCCTATGTCACCGGTCTCCCCTCCGGCGTGGCCCAAGCCATCGAGTTGACTCTCGCCAGCCAATGTCGGCGGGTCGAGGATGGCCGCACCATCGGCTTCGGCAGCAACCCGTTGGCGGACCTGTCAGACGTTGAGCAGCGGATGGCCTTCGTGCTCAGGGCAGCAGCGCGCTTCGACGAGATGCTGCACGACGACAACCGCAGTGCCCTGGAGCAGTCGATCAACGAGATCGCCGCTGGCGAGGGCGTGCGATGAAACTGCAATCACGCGTCGGTGGCCGGCGTCGGCGACTGGGCATTGTCCTGCTCGCCCTTTTGGCTGTTGCGCTGATGCGCTGGGGTTTTCAGGCGTTAGCGGATGAACCGGAAATCGCGTTAGTGATCGGTGAACCCTGGGAAGACATGCGCAAGCGTTCAAGTGCGGCCATTAGTCCGGCGATACCTGGAGAGGTTTGGTTTGGCATGCCCAAGTCCGATGCGCGATTGCGGGTCAGTGACCCGCAGTACGGGTTCGTCACGCCGCTGGCTCGCTTCTTCACCATTGGATTTGAAAACGAGCGAATTGACGGTATCCGCATGTCCCCGCAAATCGAACCGCTGCTGCTCGATGACGCCCTTAAGGTTGTTCTGGAATTACAGGATCAATGGCGCCAGAGCGGCTGGATCCCCATCAGACAGAGGAGCGCCCCTCCTTTCGCGGATACCCCCGAATGGCGAGCCCAATTGCGTGACGTGAACAAGGGCGGGACGACCTATTGGCAGGCCGGTGACAAATACCAGGTTCTGCTGCGGGTGCATCGCTTCAAAGACTACAAACGCCCCGACGAAGAGCGCTACATGATCACCCTCAATCTCGGCAAACCGTGGCTGCCCACCCATACGGAGCCCCCCGTGCTTGCACGCTGAGTACTCGCCCCACGGCAGTCACCCGAATACTTTTTCTCGAAAAAAAATGGAGCATCCGAATGCCAAGTCCCGCCTACATGACCATTCACGGAACCCAGCAAGGCCTTATCACTGCCGGTGCGCTCGGCAAGGACTCGGTTGGTAACGCATGGCAGTTGGGCCATGAAGATCAGATTCTGGTGCAGGCATACGACCACGGAGTCGTTATTCCAGGCGGAGTAACCGGTCGTCGTATGCACAAGCCGTTGATCATCACCAAGGCGGTCGATAAGTCCTCACCTTTGCTCTTTAATGCAGCCGCCAACGGTGAAGCGATCAAAACGTGCCGATTAGACTTGTATCGCCCCGCTGGCAACGGTGTCCAGGAACACTTTTACACTATTGAATTGGAAGGCGCGATCATCGTCGCCTTCAATGTGACCATGCCCCACTGTCAGAACTTGAGTACTGCCCATTTCACTCAATTGGAAACGGTGCACTTTGCCTATCAGTTCATTGCTTGTCGACACGAAATCGGTAAAACCAGTGGCTATGACGAATGGCACGCAGGGTCTCAGCAGTGAAGTTGATCAGCGCGTTGTACCCGTCATTGTCGGAGGTGAAACATACCTATCCGGTTGACGAAGCGCTGGATATCGTCAAGCAGCATCTTGAAAGGGGGGCCGATATCGATGGGATGGAGCCGCTTCGTAACGTTCTGATGCTCCCGTTTGACAGCGAGGTGGTGAAACGGGTCGAGAGTGGCGAATGGTTGTTGGTGAGGGACGAGGCATATTACTTTGATGGCGGGCAAATAGATAAGTCGGTGGGTGCGAAGTTGCTTGAGCATCGAGTGATGGAGTTGATGAATCCTTCGCCGGGCGCTAAAAAAAGCTATGGTTGTATATTCAAGGTGATAAGTTTCGACTCTAGGGAGCCACTTGTTGGGCGGCCTTACATAGCTATGGTGAGCGGTAAGATTATTGAGGGTCACACTGATGGCGACGGCCTGGTACAGTTGCCTACACCCTCAGATGGTGTACCCGTTTCTATACGCGTCTCGTTTAGAACTCCACTTCAGCATACAGGCGGTCTTTTTTCGGAGTCAACAGATACGGTATTTGTGACCGAATTGATGTCCCGTGAGCTTGATGCTAACACGTGGGTTTGTCGTATCGCGGTGAATGATCGAGCTATGACTCGGCAGACTATCCTGCATACCATGGACGTCGCTGGTTTTAAAGTTCGGCAGCGTTCGTTATGGGAGGCGAAATCAGTCAAAAATGGAATGGTGCCGGGTTGGAATTACTCCATGATTGCACTGCACCACGCAGGGCGAGGCTATGGGTGCGGAGACTTCGGCGCAATGCAAATGAAAAGGGCGCAAAATAATCATTTAGGCAGAGGTTATGACGATATTGGATATCACTTTGGAATAGACTGCGCTGGTCAGGTTTTTGAAGGAAGGGATATCCGCTCTAAAGGCGCAAGTGTAGATGAGTATAATACGGGTGTCATTGGGATCGTATTGTTGGAAGATTTGACCGTTACCGGTGAGGTGGATGATTGGATTGATGGGCTGCGGAGTGGTATGGAAGTTTGGAAGCAAAATACTCAAAATACTCCGCCTGCTTTACAGGTTGAAGCCCTGTGCGCTCTAATTGAAGCTCTGCGCCAAGTATTTTCAATAAGGGTTTTGGGTGGGCATAGGGAGTACCCGAATCAGAAAGGAGACGACAAGTATTGCCCTGGTAACACGGGTATGGAACTGGTGGCGAAATTAAGACGTTCGACTGGACTGAGCGAGCCCTCTGTCCTATGAAGCTGATTGCAATAACTACGTCACTGGCGATGCTCCTCTGTCTAACGGTGGGGTGTTATACGTCTGCGGGGATGCATGGCCCGGTGCAATGGCATTTTTTTATTAAAAAGTCGCCAACCTTTAAGGTGAAATTTACTAACCTGTTTGCCAAATCTGGAGATTATCCGAGGTTTCAATACTTGAGTGATTCTGAAAGGCGCCAGATTATTGATTATTGTAAATATCGACTAGGGATTGATACCAACCTTCAGAGTCAAAAGGAGATGTTACGGTGCAGCGCTCGATAGGGGTGTTTGCGGGGCTTTTGATTCTGGTAGTGATATTGAATGTTGGTTATTACAATTATGTCGAGGAATATGGTCCCGATTCAACCACTTTTTTTTGGAAAAGTCACTCGCGCTCCAAGTGAAATTCGTTAACCCGAACGCGAATTGGGGGGTGAATATGATGTGTTGGATGACGAGCAACAACAACAGCTTATTGATTATTGTAAGTATCGGCTTGGGATCGAAACTAATCTCGATCATCCAGATGATGCGAGGCGTTGTAGCAGGTTGTGAGGTGGTAGGGTGCGTCGGTGTTTTTAACTCAGTCGTGGATGGAACAGGTATTAGGTTGTGCGGCGATCATTTTATTGGTTCTGATTGAGGTGTTTAAAGTGCGAAATCTTAGATCGTTAAATTTTCAGGGTGAGGGCATCGGTGCTGGCACTGCATCGGATCGTGAACAATAACCTGTAGAGCCTTTAGACTACGAAGCGAATGCCCCCGGCCACCCCCCTCAAACCATTTCCACGCAACCTCCCTCCCACACCCAAGGCACCTTGCTGTAAGGTTGTGGTCGAACCATTGAATTTCGTGATTGAAAGGATATAGCCATGCTGGACTGGAAGAACCGCGCGGGCCGCGCACAGGACCGTGTCGATGACTCAGCGGTTGGAACCCGCCCCCGAAGCTATTGGGGTGGTGTTTTTTTTAGCCGTGCCCTAGGTGTTCTGGTCGGCCTGTATTTGCTGGTCACGCTAGTGATCGGCTGGTACTGGAGCCAGGAACCGGCGCTGTTTCCGGTTCAGCAAAACGCGCAGTTGGCCGCTGAGAGCCAGGGCAAGCAGATGGTCATCGGCTACACCACGGTCGAAACGCTCAAGACCGTGGCATCGACGCTGCTCGATAAGCGCGGTGGTTATATTTCCAACGACCGCTTTCCGCCGGGCGTGTGGCTGGACAACATCTCGCATTGGGAATATGGCGTACTGGTGCAGGTGCGTGACCTGAGCCGTGCTTTGCGTAAGGACTTTGCCCGCTCGCAATCGCAATCGGCAGAAGACGCCGACTTGGCCAAAGCTGAGCCGCGTTTCAACTTCGACAATAAAAGCTGGGTCTTGCCGTCGAGTGAGTCCGAGTACCGGGAGGGGATCAATTCGTTGAGCCGCTATCAAGCGCGCTTGTCCGATCCTAGCCAAAAAAGTGCACTATTTTATGCCCGCGCCGATAACTTGAATAACTGGTTGGGTGACGTCGCCACCCGTCTTGGTTCGCTGTCGCAGCGGCTGTCGGCCAGCGTCGGCCGGGTGAAGCTAAACAGCAGCTTGAAAACCGAGTCTGTTCTCCCAGGCCAAGTACCGAAGGTCGATGAAGAGATCGTGGAGACACCGTGGCTGCAGATTGACGACGTGTTCTACGAAGCCCGGGGTCAGGCGTGGGCGTTGTCGCACCTGCTTCGCGCTATCGAAGTAGACTTTGCCGATGTGTTGGCGAAAAAGAACGCCACGGTCAGCGTGCGCCAGATCATTCGTGAGCTGGAAGCTTCGCAGGCACCGGTCTGGAGCCCAATGATTCTCAATGGCAGCGGCTTCGGCGTGCTGGCTAACCACTCGCTGGTCATGGCCAACTACATTTCCCGGGCCAACGCTGCGGTGATCGACTTGCGCCAACTGCTTTCGCAGGGTTGATCGATGCCGTTCTCCTCTCAGGAGGCCGCGCACCGCGCCGCCTCCGACGCCGAACAGATTGCCTGGGTCGATGAGCAGGACAAACAGCTGGGTTCTATTGAGCGGGCTCAGCTACGCGAGCGCGGTCTGATTGGACGTGGCACCTATATATTGCTGTTCAACTCTGCCGGTGACTTGTGCGTGCATCGGCGCACCTTGAGCAAGGCTATTTATCCGGGTTATTGGGACGTGGCCGCTGGTGGCATGGTGCTGGCCGAAGAAACGTACGCCGAATCAGCGGCCCGCGAACTCGAGGAAGAGTTGGGCGTCAGTGGTGTATCGCTGAGCGCGCATGAACATTTCTTCTTCGATCAACCGGGCAATCGCCTGTGGTGCGCGGTGTTCAGCGCTGTCTGGGACGGGCCGCTGACGTTGCAGCCTGAAGAGGTGCTGGAAGCACGCTTCATTCCGGTGGCCGAGGCCTTGAGTGAAACGCTGCACAAGCCTTACTGCCCGGACTCTCTGGCGGCACTGAAGCGTTATTTGGGGCAGACGGAGTCTTAGGCGCAAATGTTCAAGAAATTGGCGCATATTTGCCCTTAGCATCTGCACTTTTTGCCGTTACACTGCGCGACCTTTTCAAGCTGAGCCATTATTGGCCCAGTAGCGCTGCCCCTGCCTGAGTGGGGCTTCGCGGTCGGTTACCCGCTACGCCGGAGCCGGCCCATCTTTGTCCTCAAACAAGAGGATTGCTGGTGGCCAAAAAAGCCGCATCCTTCGCCGCCTTGGGCGGTCTGGTATTTTCCACCGACGCAGGACGGCATTGCCCCGACTGTCGTCAGCCCGTGGATACCTGTGTCTGCAAACAAACCGTTATCCCCGATGGAGATGGCATCGCCCGTGTGCGCCGCGAAAGCAAAGGTCGTGGCGGTAAAACGGTGACCACTGTCACGGGGGTACCGTTGGCCGAAGACCCGCTCAAAGAGCTGGCAACTGCGCTCAAACGGCGTTGCGGAACTGGCGGTGCGCTCAAGGACGGGGTGATCGAGATTCAGGGCGATCATGTCGAACTGCTGTTGGCGGAGCTGGTGAAACTTGGGTTCAAAGCAAAGAAGTCCGGCGGTTAAGCCTCCACGTCTAAACTCTGTGCCTTGATCCGGGTCTACTTCTCAACGCAGACGGGCGCCTGTCGACACAGTGCCAAATCGTCACTTCCATTCTTTACACTGCGCCAGCCCTGTTGCGGCTGACGCTATTTGACTTCTTTATAGGGGACTTCGATGTCCGTACGACGCACACGCAAAGACGATGGCAGCCAATGGACAGTTGCGGACAGCCGCAGTGTTTATGGGATTCGTCATTGGGGAGCCGGTTATTTTGCAATCAACGACGCCGGCCGCGTTGAAGTTCGCCCCAACGGTCCGAGCAGTGCGCCTATCGATCTGTATGAACAGGTCGACGAGCTGCGCAAAAGTGGTCTCTCCCTGCCGCTGCTGGTGCGCTTCCCCGACATCCTGCAAGACCGCGTTCGTCAGTTGACTGGTGCGTTCGACGCCAACATCGAGCGTCTGGGCTACCAGAGCAAATACACTGCGCTGTACCCGATCAAGGTCAACCAGCAAGAAGCCGTGGTGGAAAGCATCATCGCCACGCAGGACGTCTCCATCGGCCTGGAAGCGGGTTCCAAGCCGGAGTTGATGGCCGTGCTGGCCTTGGCGCCCAAAGGCGGGACCATCGTTTGCAACGGCTACAAGGACCGCGAGTTCATCCGTCTGGCATTGATGGGGCAAAAGCTGGGTCACAACGTCTTCATCGTGATCGAAAAAGAATCCGAAGTGGCGTTGGTCATCGACGAGGCTGCCGATCTCAAGGTCGCGCCACAGATTGGCCTGCGTGTGCGCCTGTCTTCGCTGGCATCAAGCAAATGGGCTGATACCGGCGGTGAGAAATCCAAGTTTGGTTTGTCTGCAGCGCAGCTGTTGTCCGTGGTCGAGCGTTTCCGCGCGGCGGGCCTTGATCAAGGCGTGCGCCTGTTGCACTTCCACATGGGGTCGCAGATCGCCAACCTGGCTGACTACCAACACGGGTTCAAAGAGGCGATCCGCTACTACGGCGAACTGCGCAATCTGGGCTTGCCGGTCGACCATATCGACGTGGGCGGTGGCTTGGGCGTGGACTACGACGGTACTCACTCGCGCAATGCCAGCTCGATCAACTACGACATGGACGATTACGCCGGTGTCGTGGTCGGCATGCTCAAGGACTTCTGCGACGAGCAGGAGTTGCCGCATCCGAACATTTTCTCCGAAAGCGGCCGCTCGCTGACGGCGCATCACGCGATGTTGGTGGTGCAGGTGACTGACGTCGAAAGGCACAACGACGAAATCCCGAAGATCGCTGACAAGGAAAGCCTGCCGGAGACCGTGCAATGGCTGGTAGACCTGCTCGGGCCGACCGACATCGAGATGGTCACCGAAACCTACTGGCGTGCCACGCACTACATGAGTGACATTGCCACGCAGTATGCGGATGGCAAGATCACGCTGGCGCAGAAAGCCTTGGCCGAGCAGTGCTACTTCGCGGTCTGCCGCCGTCTGCACAACTCGTTGAAGGCGCGCCAGCGTTCGCACCGTCAGGTGCTGGACGAACTCAATGACAAGCTCGCCGACAAGTACATCTGCAATTTCTCGGTGTTCCAGAGCCTGCCGGACACCTGGGCGATTGGCCAGGTACTGCCGATCTTGCCGCTGCACCGTCTCGACGAAGAGCCGAATCGCCGTGCGGTCCTGCAGGATTTGACCTGCGACTCCGACGGCAAGATCAAGCAGTACGTCGACGAGCAGAGCATCGAGACCAGCTTGCCGGTTCATGCCCTCAATGAAGGCGAAGATTATCTGCTGGGGATTTTCCTGGTGGGCGCCTATCAGGAAATTCTCGGTGACATGCACAACTTGTTCGGTGACACCGACTCGGTAAACATCTATCAGAAACCGGACGGCAGCGTGTACCACGGGGGCATCGAAACTCACGACACCATCGAGGACATGCTCCGCTACGTGCACTTGTCTCCGGACGAGCTGATGACGCATTACCGCGACAAGGTTGCCAGCGCCAAGATCAGTCCGCGCGAACGTACTCAGTACCTGGACGCGCTGCGTCTGGGTCTGACGCGGTCGTCGTACTTGTCTTCCTGATCGGATCGCCGGCGGCTGAGCTGTACACGAACGGGCCCTGAATGTGGCCCGTTCGTTTGTCTGGCTATCTGTCTGCCTTGTCGTTTTTTTTTGTAGGCTCTTTCCTGTTCTGCGTTCCAGCCCTCTACTCGGAAGGTTCTCTCGGCGAGAATCCCCGGTCGTACCCACGTAGAGGAGCCGCCGATGTTGGATCCAGTCACCGAGCCTTTTTTTCGCCTGGATATCCCGAACCTGTCCCACAGGCTCAACGTGCTGTCGTTTACCGGCACGGAAGCGATCAACCAGCCTTTTGCGTTTGAGCTGGAAGTGGTCAGTGAGTCCTCTGATCTGAACCTGCAAAGCCTGATGTACCGGTCGGCATGGTTGAGCTTTGTGGACACTAAAACCGGGATCAACGGGCAGATCCATGGCGCCGACCAAAGCCGTCGAGGGCCGCATCTCGGCCACTATCGTTTAAGCCTTGGTCCTCGGCTCGCGTGCCTTGCCGGGCGTTCTAACCAGCGGATCTTTCAAGGCCTGTCGGCCCCGCAAATCATTGCCAGGGTGCTCAAGGAGCATGGCATTCGCGCCGATGCGCACCGCTTTGAACTCAGCGGCACCTACCGTGAACGCATGTATTGCGCGCAGCACCATGAGTCGGATTTGCAATTCGTTCAGCGCCTGTGTGAGGAAGAGGGCATTCATTACCATTTTCAGCATTCAAGGCGCTGCCATATGTTGGTGTTCGGGGATAGCCAGGGTGGCTTTCGACGTGCGCCGACCTGTCCTTTCCAGACGGAATCGGCGCAAATAAAGCCCCGCAAGGTCGCTGCCGCACAGCATGCTGTTACTCGCTTTTCCGTCAGCACCGCCGACGGTGGGCAGGACAGTCGCCGCGCTCTGGAGCAGGCCGAGGGCGAAAGTACGGCGCCTTATCTGGGGGCCGGACTGCTATTGCCGTTGAGTGAGCATCCGCAAAAAGAGTGGAATCATCTCTGGCTCCTGACCGAGGTTCAGCACCGGGGTTATCAGCCGCAGGAGCTCGATGAGCTGTTGGCCGCCGTCATCAGCTCCGACTCGCCGTACAGCAATCATTTCCAGGCGACGCCGTGGGAGGTTGGCTTCCGCCCTTCGCCCGTAACGGCTCGGCCGCCCATGCGGGGTGTGCAGCGCGCGCGGGTGGTGGGCCCTGTTTTCGATCAGGTGTACTGCGACTCGATGGGCCGGATCAATGTGCAGTTCGACTGGGGGCTTCAAGGCGAGGGCGCGCAATACGCCAGCTGTTGGGTGCCGGTGTCTTCGGCGCTGGTCGGCGAGGGCGATGATGAGAGTGCCCAGCCGAGGGTCGGCATGGAGGTGATGGTGAGTTTTATCCACGGCGACCCCGATCAGCCAGAGGTAACCGCGTACTTGCAACGTCAGGGGGCGGAGGGCTTTGACCGCGCAGACAGTGCCCATCCCGAGTCTGTTTCTGACCTTGCCGGGTCAGACGCGAGTGAGGTACCGCGTCAGGACGAGCAGGTTCTGCGGATGCGCCTCGATCCGCGAACGTTTGTCAGCGAAGGGCAAAAAATCGAATTGTCTGGCGGGATCACGCTGACGTTCGAAAAAGACAGCGAACTGTTGTTTAGCGTTGGCAGTAGCTCGGTCCTCCTTAGGCATGACGGTTTGAAACTGAGCAGTGCGCAGATCATGTTTAACGCGGACCCTGCGCCGCAGTCTGCAGCGGACAAGCTCCGCGATGAAGCCGAACTGCACGCGCGAGCCAACGAACTGCTGGAGCTGTTGCAGGCCGGCCATCCGTTGGTCCTGCTGTGTCAGTTGCCTTCGGGTGGAAGTTTTGCCCACTGCCAAAGGACGCCTTGCGCCTGTCGGGCGATGACGCGAATCGACGGGGAGGGAGCGCCATGAAAGAGTCCGATTTCAACGGGTTTTACAGGCCTGACAATAAATGGCTATTGCTTGATACGCCGAGCGTGCCCGGCCTGGCCAGCCAGCTAAAAAAGCGCTTCCCTCGCACCCGCTGCTACGAACTGTTTGCGGACACGGAGATGCACCTGATCCGCAAACAGGGCCCGCTGCTGGTGTCCCTGCGTCCCGACGACCCCTTCAACGTTGTCTGCGAGAGTGAGACGGCGGCCTGGCCAGGTCTGACTATTTTTTGCTCGGCGCCCAAGAACGAATTGTTGGCCCATTTGCGGCGCATGCTCACTGTTCGTTTCAGCGATCACTACAAAAGCCTGATCACTTATTACAACGCACAGACCGCCTCCTATTTTTTCGACTCGATGGACGTGCAGGCGTTGAGCCGCTGGTTGGGGCCGATAGACTCGATCAGTTGGGTCGGCGGCACTTGGGCAGACAAAGCCGACGACTATCAGGACCGGCTGTACCTGAACAATCCGAAGCTGGACGTTGTGCCGTTGACGGCCGAACCCCAACTCAGCGTCCAGCAAGAGAAAAAGCTGCAACAGTGCCTGCTGGAACGCCATGCGTATTTCTGGAGCCATGCGACAGACAACAGCTACCGCAAGACCCTGCGCCATCTTCAGGAAGGCCTGCGCCTTGGCTTCAATGATCCACAGATTCTTGATGAATGGCTCGGGTTGAGGGCCAGGTTTC
This sequence comes from Pseudomonas sp. 5C2, assembly GCF_034314155.1. NCBI lineage: Bacteria > Pseudomonadati > Pseudomonadota > Gammaproteobacteria > Pseudomonadales > Pseudomonadaceae > Pseudomonas > Pseudomonas sp. 5C2. The sequence continues at coordinate 1,797,377 of NZ_JAVIWH010000003.1, forward strand.
CGACGGCCTCGTTGCCCTCGAACCTGGCAGACATGGGGCAGCAGGTGCGTTTCGACAACGTGCGTAATTATTGGGAGGGCGGACGATCGTAGTTTTACGCGCGCGGTCAGCTCAATGAGTAGGGGTCAATGTCCAGCGTTGGCAAACCAGCCATTGCTGCGGTTCAGGCGCCAGGCAAGTATGCCCAGCGTCGCGCCGCGCAGCAGCATGAACACCATGAACGTCAGCCACAGCCCATGATTGCCCAGGCCTTGGGCGAACCAGGCCAGCGGCGCCACGAGCACCACGCTGAGGACCATGGCATTGCGCATCTCCCGCGCACGGGTCGCGCCGATGAACAGGCCATCGAGCAGATAGCTCCAGACCGCAACCAGCGGCAGCGCAGCCAGATAAGGCAAGTAGATAAAAGCGGTCTCACGCACGGCCGGGATATCGGTTTGCATCTGGATAAACAGATGCCCTGCGAACATGAACACTACCGCGAACGCGACACTGGCTAGCAGGGACCAACCGGCAGCAATCGTCAGCGAACGGCGCAACGCGGCTCGGTCATGGGCGCCAATGGCGTGACCGCACAGGGCCTCCACGGCGTGGGCCAGTCCGTCCAGTGCATGAGCGGTGAGCAGCAGGCCGTTAAGCAGTAGCGCGTTGGCGGCCACCGTGGCGTCTCCCAATCGCGCACCTTGTACCGTGATCAGAAAAAAGACCGATTGCAGCGCCAGACTGCGAATGAAGATGTCACGGTTGACCGCCAACAGTGGCCGCCAGCTCTGCCACAAGGCGAGTGCCGCCCACGCGACCTTGCCGGGGTAGGCACGTAATGCTTGTTGGGTCAGCGCCAGGCCGAGAAGGGCGCCGGTCCATTCAGCCAGCACCGAGGCCCGCGCTGAACCGACCACGCCCCACTCCAGGCCAATCACAAACCACAGATTGAGGGCGATGTTCACCAGGTTGGTGGTCAATAGAATTGCCAGCGGGGCACGGGCGTTCTGGGTGCCGAGAAACCAGCCGACCAGCGCGTAACTGGCCAGTGCAGCAGGCAGGCCAAACAGGCGGGTGTGGAAAAAATCCAGGGTCAGTTGCTTGAGATCGGCCGAGGGCTGCATCAGGCCCAGTGCCAGTTGGCTGAACGGTAAGGCGAAGAGGCCGAGCACCAGCGCCAGCAGTACGGCCAGCAGCAACCCTTGCAACAGGATTTTCCGCAGCGCTGCTCCATCGCTGCGCCCGGCAGCCTGCGCGGCAAACCCCGTGGTGCCCATGCGTAGAAAACCCATGGCCCAGGCGAGGAAGGTGTACAGGCTGGCACCTACTGCGACTGCGCCCAGTTGATGGGCATGCGGCAGATGGCCGATCACCGCACTGTCGACCAATGCCACCAATGGCACGGAAATATTGGACAGAATCATCGGTCCTGCCAGCGCCCAGACCCGGCGATGGGTAGGGCGGTCGCGCCAATCGTTCAGCAGTGTCGACATGAAAGCTCCCTGGAAGGTGCGCAGTGTAGCAATCCCCATGAGAACAAAGTCTCAATCCGGCGGTCTATCTGCCCACTGCGCTGCCCGTTAGGTCGCGGTTGCTCTATAGTTCACCCTCTCACTACCGCTGCCGATGAGTGACCCATGCTTGACAAAGGATTGTTTCTGGCCTGTGTGCTGACGCTGCTAAGCGCCTGCGATTCGTCCACTTCACACAAGGCTGCGCCGGCCTCCGCACCCAATCCGGCCGCCGCGGTCGTTGAGTCGAGCAAGCCCAAACCGGCACTGGATCTTTCTGCCCTGAGCCAACGCTATGCGGGCCGTGAGCTGACAGTGGTCGATGTCTCGGAAATCCAGGTCGAGGGTGCCAGCACCCTGTCCGTGAGCTTTTCCGTACCGCTGGACCCGGAGCAGAAATTCGCTGAAAAGCTGCACCTGGTGGACACCAAAACCGGCAAGGTCGACGGCGCTTGGGAACTCTCCGACAATTTGATGGAGCTGCGTCTGCGCCATCTTGAGCCTCAGCGCAAATTGGTCCTGACCCTGGATGCCGGTCTGCTCGGGGTGAACAAGGCCAAGCTGGCAGCGGAATACATCAGTCGTCTGGAAACCAGTGATCTGCAAGCCACCGTCGGTTTCGCCAGCCGTGGCAGTCTGTTGCCGACCCGGTTGGCCGAAGGTCTGCCGGTGATCGCGTTGAACGTCGCCAAGGTCGATGTTGAATTCTTCCGCATCAAGCCCGAATCCCTGCCTGCGTTTCTCAGCCAATGGGGCCGTAGCAGCACCTTGCAGGGTTATGAATCCAAAGACCTGTTGCCCATGGCCGATCTGGTCTATGGCGGCCGCTTCGACCTGAACCCGGCGCGCAATACACGGGAAACCCTGTTGCTGCCGATTGCCGGCCTCAAGCCGTTGCAACAGCCTGGCGTCTATCTGGCGGTCATGCGTGCTTCGGGCACTTACAACTATTCCCAGCCGGCGACCTTGTTCACCCTGAGCGACATTGGTCTGTCGGTGCACCGTTATCAGAATCGACTGGACGTGTTCACCCAAGCGCTGGAGGGTGGCAAGGCCCTGAGCGGTATCGAGCTTGAACTGTATGACGCCGATGGTCGCGTGGTCGGCCAGGGCAAGACCGATAACGCTGGACACGCCCAATTGCCATTGCCCGCCAAGGCCGAAGTGCTGCTGGCGCATCAACGTGAACAGACCAGCCTGCTGCGCCTGAACAGCGCGGCGCTGGACCTGGCCGAATTCGATATCACGGGGCCTAAAGCCCACCCTCTGCAATTCTTCGTCTTCGGCCCGCGCGATCTGTATCGCCCCGGCGAAACCGTGTTGCTCAACGGCCTGCTGCGTGACAGTGACGGCAAGGACGTGAAGCCGCAACCGATTAGCGTCGAAGTGCGTCGACCGGATGAACAGGTCAGCCGCAAGTTCGTCTGGGAAGCTGATGCGACATCGCTCTATCAATATCAGTTGCAACTCGCGGGTGAAGCGCCGACCGGGCGCTGGCAACTGGTCTTCGACCTCGGCGACGGCAAACCGCAGGTGTATGAATTCCAGGTAGAGGATTTCCTGCCAGAGCGTCTGGCGCTGGAAATCAAGGGCAGCGACACGGCGCTCAACCCAGCCGACAACGCTGATTTCAACATCAATGGCCGCTACCTGTACGGCGCTCCAGCATCGGGTAATCGCCTGACGGGCCAGCTGTATGTCCGACCGTTGCGTGATGCAGTAAAAGCCTTGCCCGGTTACCAGTTTGGCTCGATCACCGAAGAGGAGCTGAGCCAGGACCTCGACCTGGAAGAAAGCACCCTCGACGCCAATGGCGAGCTGAGCCTTGAGGTGGAGAGCAAATGGGCGCAGGCCAAATCGCCTCTGCAACTGATACTGCAAGCCAGCCTGCAAGAGTCTGGCGGACGCCCGATTACCCGGCGTTTGGTGCAACCGGTATGGCCAGCGGATCGGCTGCCGGGGCTGCGCGCCTTGTTCGACGGTGATCAGACCGATGGCAACGGTCCGGCAGAATTCGAGTTGTTGGTGGCTGACAGCGAAGGCCACAAACTGGCAGCCGATAACCTCAAGGTGCGGCTGGTGCGTGAGCGCCGCGACTACTACTGGAACTACTCGGAGAGCGATGGCTGGAGCTCTCGTTACAACGAGAAGTTCCTGAACCTTGACGAAGAAACCCTGAGCATCAAACAAGGCGACACTGCCAAAATCAGCTTCCCGGTGGAGTGGGGCCCATACCGCGTCGAGGTCGAAGACCCGGCAACCGGGATGATCAGCAGCCTGCGCTTCTGGGCCGGCTACCGCTGGCAGGACAATGCCGAAGGCGGCGCGGTGCGTCCGGATCAGGTCAAATTGGCGCTGGACAAACCGGCTTACGCCGACGGCGATACGGTCAACGTCACCGTCACACCTCCGGCGGCAGGCAAGGGTTACTTGTTGGTCGAGTCCAGCGACGGGCCGTTGTGGTGGCAGGAAATCGACGTGCCGGCTGAAGGCAAGCGCTTCGATATTGCGCTGGATAAACAATGGACGCGGCATGATCTGTACATCAGCGCGCTGGTGATTCGACCGGGCGAACGCAAAGCCAATATCACACCGAAACGTGCGGTGGGCGTGCTTCATCTGCCGCTGGATCGCTCACAACGCAAGCTGGCGCTGACGGTTTCGACACCCGAGAAAATGCGCCCCAAACAACCGTTGACCGTCAAGCTGCAAGCAAAAAATGCTGATGGCAGCGTGCCCAAAGAGGTGCATGTGCTGGTGTCGGCCGTGGACGTGGGCATCCTTAATATCACCGAGTACCCGACGCCAGACCCGTTCGCCAAGCTGTTCGGGCGCAAGGCGTATGGCGCTGATCAACTGGACATCTACGGGCAACTGATCGAAGCCGGGCGGGGTCGTTTGGCGAGTCTGGCGTTCGGTGGCGATGCAGCGTTGGCCAAGGGCGGTAAGCGTCCGGAAACCAGCGTGACCATCGTGGCGCTGCAAAGCGCGCCGGTGACCCTGAATGCGCAGGGCGAAGGCGAAATCAGTGTCGATATACCCGACTTCAACGGTGAACTACGGGTCATGGCGCAGGCCTGGACGGGCGAGCGTTACGGCATGGCTGAAGCTAAAACCGTGGTCGCCGCACCGCTGATTGCCGAACTCTCAGCCCCACGGTTTCTTGCGGGAGGCGATCAGACTCAACTGGCACTGGACCTGTCTAACCTGTCCGGCAAAGCACAAAAACTTACTGTCCAGCTCAGTGCTGAAGGGCAACTGAGCGTGATCAACGCCAGCGCCGGTCAGAGCGTTGAATTGGCTCAAGGCCAACGCATCACGCTACAGATTCCGGTACGCGCCGAAGGTGGTTTTGGCCAAGGGAAAATCAAGGTGGTCGTGCAAGGGCTGGACTTGCCGGGGGAAAACCTGCCGGCGTTTAGTCGAGAGTGGACCTTGGGTATACGCCCGGCCTATCCGGCGCTGCTCAAACACTACCGTGCGGTGCTCAAGGATCAAGCCTGGAGCCTGCCCGAGGGTGCGCTTGAAGCCTTTGAACCGGCGGGTCGCGAAGCATTGCTATCGGTGTCGAGTCGTCCGCCGTTGAACCTTGGCGAGCAGATTCGCGCACTGAAAGCCTACCCTTATGGTTGTCTGGAGCAGACCGCCAGCGGCCTGTACCCGTCACTGTATGCGGATGCCGCGAGCCTCAAACGCTTGGGGCTCGAAGGCGAGCCGGATGCTGATCGCAAGCGCAAGATCGAGCTGGGGATCGAGCGGCTGCTGGGCATGCAACGCTACAACGGCAGCTTCGGTTTGTGGGGCGCCGATGGCGAAGAGGAATACTGGCTGACCGCGTATGTCACCGATTTCCTCCTGCGGGCCCGCGAACAAGGATTTGCCGTACCACCTGAGGCCTTGAAAAAGGCCAATGAACGGCTGTTGCGTTACCTGCAAGAACGCAACCTGGTCGACGTCAACTACAGCGAAAATGCCGAACACACCCGCTTTGCCGTGCAGGCCTATGCAGGCTTGGTGCTGGCGCGCAGCCAACAGGCGCCGTTGGGCGCGTTGCGCAGCCTGTTCGACAGGCGCACCGATGCGCGCTCTGGTTTGCCGCTGGTGCAGCTGTCGATAGCGCTGGAAAAAATGGGTGATAAACCGCGTGCCGAACAGGCGCTGATCGGCGGTCTTGCGGCCACCCGCAAACCCAATGACTGGCTCGCCGACTATGGCAGTCCGCTACGCGATCAGGCGCTGATTTTTGCGCTGCTCGAAGAGAACAACCTGGCGGCAGACAAACGCGAAGAGCGGCTGTTTGAGCTCTCGGATCAACTGGCGGCCACGCAATGGTTGTCGACTCAGGAACGCAACTCGCTGTTCCTCGCCGGGCGTGGTGTGCTCGGCAAGCCGGAAGCCAACTGGGCCGCGCAACTGAGCAGCGGCAATCAAACGCGTGAACTGAGCAACCATCAGCCGGGCCTCAAGCTTGAAGGCGCAACCCTGGCGTCGCCGTTGTCGTTGCAAAACACAGGCAGCACGACCCTGTATCAACAGCTGACTATTTCCGGCTATCCACAGCAGCCGCCGTTACCGGGGGGTGAAAACCTGAGTATTCGCCGCGAGTACTTGGGTATGAAGGGCCAGGCGCTGAACCTTGATGCGCTGAAAAGCGGTGAGCTGGTGCTGGTCCATATCGAGGTCAAGGCCAGGCAGCGGGTGCCTGATGCACTGGTGGTGGATTTGCTGCCGGCCGGTCTGGAGTTGGAGAACCAGAACCTGGCGCAAAGCGCGGCCAGCCTGGCAGACGCCAGCAGTGAGGTCAAAGAGTGGCGCGAGTCGATGCAGAACGCCGGGCTCAAGCATCAGGAGTTCCGCGATGACCGTTATGTGGCTGCGCTGAATCTGGATGCCTTCAACACCACGCACCTGCTGTACCTGGCGCGAGCGGTGACCCCGGGCACCTACCGTGTGCCGCCGCCGCAGGTTGAATCCATGTACCGGCCTAACTGGCACGCCTTGGGTGACGCGCCGGCGCAGATGGTGGTGAAGGGGAAATGAGCCTGTAACCGTCGATCCGGCAGGGCAGGGTTTGCTAGTGAATTATCCAGCTCAACAACCACAGGCCCAGAATCAGATAAATGATGCCGAACACGATCGAGGCGCGCATGAAGGCGCGGATGGCGGAGTACAACAGCATCAGGCCGATGATCAGCGCCAGGATGCTGATCAGCGACGTGTCCATGCCCAGCGTTCGGGACAGGCCTTCGACAAAATTGCCACCGGCATGAGCCAGCAGATTGAATAGCCCATCCAATCCGTTCACGATAAATCGAATCACGGCGTCCAGCGCCTGGCCGAGCCATTCGAAAAAGCTTTCTACCTGCATGTCTGATTCCTGATGAGGCTAATAAAAGAACACCTGTGTTCGCTTGGGCTATCGGTCGGCTCTGCGAGTTCCCGAGATAATAGAGGCTCTTGCGCTTGAACCCCCGAAAACTTGCGCGCTGGACGATGGGCAGCCTGTTGCTGCTGATCGCCTTGCTGTGGCTGGCCGACCATCTCTGGCCGTTGCCGCTGCCCAAGGATGATCTGGCGCGTGTGGTCCTGGCCGAGGACGGTACGCCGCTGTGGCGGTTTGCCGATGCCAATGGCGTGTGGCGCTACCCGGTGACGACTGATCAGGTGTCGCCGTATTACCTCGATGCCTTACTGACGTATGAGGACCGCTGGTTCTATCAACATCCGGGGGTGAACCCGCTGGCGTTGCTTCGGGCGACCTGGCAGAACCTCAGCGGCGCACGGGTGGTGTCGGGCGGCAGCACGCTGTCGATGCAAGTGGCTCGTCTGCTCGATCCGCATTCGCGAACCCTGCCCGGCAAGTTGCGCCAGTTGTGGCGCACGGCACAGCTGGAATGGCATTTGTCCAAGGATCAGATTCTCGGCTTGTACCTTAACCGGGCGCCTTTCGGTGGGACGTTGCAGGGCGTGGCGGCCGCCAGCTGGGCATACTTGGGCAAGTCACCCTTGCAGCTGACCCGCGCCGATGCGGCGTTACTTGCGGTCTTGCCTCAGGCGCCGAGTCGTTTGCGCCCTGACCGCCACCCCAGGCGAGCGCAGGCGGCGCGTGACAAAGTGCTCAGGCGGCTGGCCGAGTTTCAGGTCTGGCCACAATCAGCGGTCGATGAGGCACTGGAAGAACCGCTGCTCCTGGCGCCGCGTCAGGAACCGAGCCTTGCGCCGTTGCTCGCCCGGCGCTTGAACCGCGCCGACAGCCCGCCGCTGATTCGCACCACTATCGACGCTACCTTGCAGCGTCGCCTCGAAGACTTGCTGCTGGGTTGGCGTGCGCGCTTACCGGAGCACACGTCGGCGGCGATTCTGGTGGTCGAGGAAGAGACCATGGCGGTGCGCGCTTACCTCGGTTCGGTTGACATCAATGATGCCCGGCGCTTCGGCCACGTCGACATGATCAGCGCGCTGCGCTCCCCGGGCTCGACCCTCAAGCCCTTTCTGTATGGCATGACACTGGACGCCGGGCTGATTCATTCCGAATCATTGCTGCAAGATGTGCCGCGCCGTTATGGCGATTATCGTCCGGGCAATTTTTCCTCGGGTTTCAGTGGCGCGGTTTCAGCCAGCAGCGCGTTGGCGATGTCGCTGAACCTGCCAGCGGTGCAATTGCTCGAAGCGTACGGCCCGAAACGCTTTGCCGCCGAGTTGCGCAACGGCGGTGTGCCGCTGACCCTGCCGCCGTTGGCCGAGCCGAATCTGGCCTTGATTCTGGGGGGCGCGGGCAGTCGTCTGGAAGACCTGGTCAGTGGTTACAGCGCCTTTGCTCGCGGCGGGAAAAACGCCAACCTGCGCCTGCAACCGCCAGATACATTGCGCGAACGAAGGATGCTGTCGCCCGGTTCAGCGTGGATCGTGCGGCGTATTCTCAGCGGTCAGGCTCGGCCGGACATCGACCCCCACGCCGACTTGGTCCAACGCCCGGTACTGGCCTGGAAGACCGGCACCAGTTATGGCTTTCGCGATGCGTGGGCAATTGGAGTGGGGCCCCGATTCCTGATCGGCATCTGGATCGGTCGCCCGGACGGCACGCCGGTACCGGGGCAATTCGGCCTGGCGTCGGCGGCACCGTTGATGCTCCAGGTGCATGACATGCTGATCAACCGCGACAGTCAACGCGGCATTACCGCCCCCGTGCAACCGGTGCCGATGAACGTGGGTGTCGCGGCGATCTGCTGGCCATTGGGCCAGCCCATGAGTAAAAGCGATCCGAACTGCCGACGTCAGCGTTTCGCCTGGACGCTGGACAACACCACGCCGCCGACTTTGCAGGCCGCCGATCAACCGCTCGGCCTGGGGTTGTTGGAGAAAATATGGGTCAATGGCAAAGGCCTGCGGGTCGCCGCCAATTGCCCCGACGCACAGCCTCGGGACATAGCATTGTGGCCTGCGCCGCTGGAACCGTGGCTGCCGCGCCTGGAGCGCCGTGACGCCCGGATGCCGCCGAGCGATCCCGAGTGCCCACCCCAAGCCTCAAGCCTGGCTGCACCGTTGTCGGTGGTCGGTGTGCGAGAGGGGGATCAGTTGCGCCTGCCGACGGGCAGTAAAAACTCGCTGCGTCTCACCCTGTCGGCGTTGGGTGGCAGTGGTCGGCGCTGGTGGTTTATTGATGGTGTGCCCACGGCCGACACGGCTGACCAAGGCAGCTTCAACCCGACCCTGAGCCGGTTGGGACGCTATCAACTCAGCGTCCTCGATGAAGGCGGGCACACGGCACGGGTTGAATTCAGTGTCGTGGATTGAGTCGATCCCCTGTCCTTGATCCGCATCGTCGTGGCGACCTCACAGGGTCGATCTGAAGGATCTGCTCAGCGCGGTGGATACTGCGCCAGCACCTTGGCCACGGTCTGCCGGATTGCTGTATCGCGAGCCGCCGGGTTGTTCGTGTCGGTGTCCACGACCTGTTCGGTGCTGCCGCGCCACACCAATTTGCCGTCTTTGCCGTCGAGAAAATCGATTTGCAGGGTGCTGACTTTGTAGTCGACGCTACGGGTTTCGCTCATGCCTCCCCATCCGCCCCAGCCGTTGCCCCATGGACCACCGCCATAGTTGGTGTTGATCATCTGCTGACGATTCTCGACGATCAGGTAGGTTTGCACTTGGACATCAACTTTGCCCCCCGCCTGCGCCATACGCAGCCCGCGTTGATCGAGTTGCTCAGCCACCGCCTGACGAATGCGTTGTTCGGTCAGGTCGCTTTTTATCCGAGGATCATCGGGGCGGTATTGAACCCCTGGCTCTTTCCAGCCCCAGGTTCGATAGGCGCCAAAGTCCCTTGATGCATCGAAGTCGCGGTTGACCGGGGTTGCACAGGCACCGAGTACCAACGCGAGAGACAGTACAGCCAGGCGGCGGAACATGATGGTTCTCCGGTAAAGATTATGAGGGAGGGTACGCCTTCAGGGCTTGTTGCACCGCCTGACGCAAGGCCTTGCCACGGGCAGACTGGTCGCCGCCACTGGCCGTTTCGGCGCTCGCACTCCATACAGGCTGACCGCTTTTTCCGTCGAACAGGCTGATGCGCACCACGATCACTTGCTCTTGATACGTACGCACGATTGGGACTGTTGCATACGCGCCATAACCGCCGCCGTGATAGCCGTCGTAATGGCTATAACCCATCCCACCGCCGTAGTAAGGATTGTAGGCGTCTTCACGGTATTGCCGCAGACGTGTTTCCAGGCGCACATCGGCGCTTACGCGCACGTCTGCCGGTTGATTGTTCATCGCCGGGCGTAAGCCGCGCTGATCCAGGCCATTGCCGATAGCTTCAGCCAGCTGCGCCGAATCCGCCCATGCTGAGCCCGTCGGGAGCTGGTCGTTGACCCAGGCCCAATTGCGATAACGCCCATAATCCCGGGGTGCCGCCGGGTAGGCGCTCAGGTCCAGCGTATGGGCCGCTTGCGCCGGTGCCGGCGGTATAGGGTTGGCGCTGGCGACATAGGGATTGCTGCTCTGACAGGCGCTAAGCCCCAGGCAGAGGAGGATTAAAGCGAGGCGGCACTTCATGATGGTCTCCGCAATGAGCCTCTTGGCGATGAACTACTCACCGTGGCTTGCACATCCAGTGCAGATAGCGCCCCAAGCCGGCAAAGGCAGGGTGGCGACGGTGGGCCAGTTCCATTTCCAGCAAATCCGCGAGTTGGACCCTGGCCTGAAATTCAGGCGGCATATAGTCGTGGAAAACCCGTACACCACTTTGGGTTTCGACCTGCCACAGAGGTTCAAGTTGCGCTGCTAATTCGCGCGGATCAAGGGGTTGTTGCGGGGTCAGGCTTTGCTTTTCTCCCGCCATGTCATTTTTGCGCATTTTGCGGAAATGACCTTTGAGCAGATTGCGATAAATCAAGGCGTCGCGGTTATAAAACGCCAGCGACAGCCAGCCGTCTTTCCGGGTCAACTGGTGTAGGACTGGCAGGATCGCGTGGGGTTCTGCGAGCCATTCCAGCACGGCGTGACAGATCACCAGATCATAAGGTTCGGTCAGTTGGCCGAGCAATTGTTGCCAGGAGGCCTGAATGAAGGTCGCGCTTTGCCCTGCATCGGCAAAGCGTTGGCGTGCGCTGTCGAGCATGGGTTCGGCCGGTTCGGCCAACGTTACCTGATGCCCGTGTTCGGCCAGCCACAACGACATATGGCCCAACCCGGCACCGATATCCAGGACGCGCAGAGGCCGGTCAGGCAGGACCTCGATGAGGTCAGCCTGCAAAACGGCCAGGCGGATGGCACCTTTGGCGCCGCCATAGATTTTTTCGGCGAAACGGGTCGCGAGCAGATCGAAATGACGGTCGCTCATTTGCTGAAACGCCGTTCGCTGTCGGCCAGTTTGTTGCGCACCACTTGATCCATATCCAGCCCCAACTCGCTGCACATCAGCAGCAGATACAAGACGATATCGCCCACTTCCTGCCCGGCATGCGCCAGTTGTTCAGCAGGCAACTGCCGCGATTGGTCTTCGCTGAGCCATTGGAAAATCTCGACCAGTTCGGCCATTTCCACGCTGGCAGCCATGGCCAGGTTTTTCGGGCTGTGGAATGGGCGCCAGTCATTCTGGTCGCGGATCTGGTGCAGGCGTTGGGTGAGTTCGTCGAGGTTCATGGGTCTCTCCTGAAGGCGTGTAGCTTCAAGGGGATGACGGCCGGAAGCAAGTGCTTCGAACGGCTGGAGACACGGTGTGTGGCTTACCTGAGTGGCACAAAGGTTTTAAGCCGCTCGGGCTTCTTCTCGTGCGGCTTGTGATAACTGTTTATGGTTGCGACTCGCGTAGTTTTCCGCGATCACCGAACAGACGATCAGCTGCATCGGGTGATAGATCATGATCGGCAACAGGATCAGGCCCAGCCCAGGGTTGGCGCCGAATATCAGTGCCGCCATCGGTGCGCCGGCGGCCAGGGACTTTTTGCTCGCGCAAAACACCGCTGCCACTTCATCGGCGTGATTGAAGTTCAGGGCGCGAGTCGTGCGCGTGGTCATGAACAGAATGACTGCCAGCAAGACGCCACTGCCAATAAAGGCGCTGAGAATCACCGTATCGCCTTGCTGTTGCCACATGCCGGACACCATCGAATTGCAAAACGCGGCGTAGACCAGCAACAGGATCACGACCTTGTCGACGATGTTGGTGTAGCGCTTGTGCCGGGCGAAAAAGGTGCCGAGGAACGGACGCACCAGTTGTCCCAGCACCAGTGGCAACAGAAGCATTGCGCTCAAGTCGAGCAGGGTCGAACCCAGATCAATCCCGCCAGCACCCGTGCCAACCACCAGGCTCACCAGCCAAGGGGTCATGAAAATCCCGAACACACTGGACATGCTGGCATTGAGAATGGCTGCGGGAACGTTGCCTCCGGCACTGCCGGTCAGGGCAACTGAAGAGGAAATGGTTGAGGGCAGGGCGCACAGATAGAAGAAGCCGAGCATCAACAGGGCTGGCATGTGGGAGCCAAACAGTTGGTTGCAGATCAGCCAGATCAGGGGGAAGACCACGAACGTGAAGCCCTGCACCATAATGTGCAGTTTCCAGTTTTTCAGGCCGTGGCTGATTTGTTCGCTGGACAGGTTCACCCCGTGCAGGAAGAACACCAGAAATACCCCGATGTTGATCACATATTCGGCATGCATCCCGCCGCCAGCACTGCCGAAGCCTGGGAAGAAATACGCAAGTAACGTCGCGATCAGCATGCCGCAAAGGAACCAGTCCGTGACAACGCGTTTGAGGTGCTTGAAGGCATGCATAAAGAGATCGGCCTGATGTTGTGGAGACGTTCTTGAGAGGGGAACGCGCTATAAAAGAGTTTTGTAAAAAAAGATGACCGAAGGTTAACCTGCGCGCGATGATGCCGTCTTGCGACATAAGGTCAATCGATAGCGACTAACGGACAATCTATGGGCTTTCGTCAGGGTAACGAGCGTCAGATACCTCTACTCAGCGCTTTGCCGAGGCCGGTCTATGCGCGGGCGGAAAGCCTGGGTGCGGGTTCCTGGACGCCGCCTCATCGTCATGACTGGGTGCAGTTTTCTTATGCAATCAGCGGTGTATTGGGTGTGCATACCGCCGAGGGCAGTTTTTTCGCGCCGCCGCAGTGGGGCGTGTGGATTCCGGCCGGGGTCGAGCATGACGTGGCCACGTCGATGCGTGCGGAGATGCGTAGCCTGTATGTGCGCAAGGACGATTGCCGTTGGGCGCCGGAGCGTTGTCGCGTTCTGGAAGTCACGCCGTTGGCCCGCGAGCTGATCAAGACGTTTTGTTTGCTGCCGCCAAGTTATCCACAGGGTGACAGCAGTGAGGCGCGGCTGGTGCAGGTGCTGCTCGATCAACTGGCCCATCTGCCGGAAGTCGGGTTCTCTCTGCCGCTACCGCGTCATCCGCGTTTGCTTGGGCTGTGCGACGAATTGATCGAAAACCCCAGTCAGTCGATCACCCTGCAGGGCTGGGCCGAGCGTCTGGGCATGTCGGAAAAAACGGTGATGCGTTTGTTTCAGCGCGAAACTGGCTTGAGTTTTCGTGGATGGCGTCAGCGCGCGCGATTGTTATCCTCGCTCAGCGCACTGGAAGAGGGCGAAAGCGTGACAAACACGGCCCTGTCCTGTGGGTATGACTCGACCTCGGCGTTCATCGCCGCGTTTAAAAGCTTGTTTGGCTTCACCCCGGGTGAGTTGTTCAAGCCTTGATGCCTGCGGTCTGGTGTTTTTTGCAGGCCCGTCTTAGAGAATTTATGTTATCTGTAACGCCAATGGATAAAACTGCTTACAGCTTGCGTGGTCCCATCTGACTGGGCTCGGTTATGCTCTGCCCGGCATGGAAGCTGCTAAGAACCTGCTAAATAGTTGAAGCCTTTCGTAAATCTCTGAAGGTCAAAGGTCGGCATCTACTACTCGCTGTGAGAGGATTGCCGTATAACGAGCAACAATCGCGTGTTTGGCAACGAAGGACCCACAATAAAAGCTGATGAAGACTCCAAAACGCATTGAACCCCTGATCGAGGACGGTCTGGTCGACGAGGTGCTGCGCCCACTCATGAGTGGTAAAGAGGCAGCTGTTTATGTGGTGCGCTGTGGCAACGAGCTGCGGTGCGCCAAGGTTTACAAGGAGGCGAATAAACGAAGTTTCCGGCAGGCCGCGGAGTATCAGGAGGGTCGTAAGGTTCGCAACAGCCGGCAGGCCCGAGCGATGGCCAAGGGCTCGAAGTTCGGTCGTAAAGAGACCGAAGATGCCTGGCAGAATGCTGAAGTAGCCGCGCTGTTTCGTTTGGCCAGCGCGGGTGTGCGAGTGCCCAAGCCGTACGACTTCCTTGAAGGCGTGCTGTTGATGGAACTGATCGCCGACGAGTTTGGCGACGCGGCACCTCGCTTGAACGATGTGGTGATGGAACCGGATCAGGCGCGGGAGTATCACGAGTTCCTGATCAGGCAGATCGTGTTGATGCTGTGTACCGGTCTGGTGCACGGTGACTTGTCCGAGTTCAACGTGCTGTTGACCCCGGGCGGGCCGGTGATTATCGATCTGCCGCAGGCTGTCGACGCCGCAGGCAACAACCATGCATTTAGCATGTTGGAGCGCGATGTCGGCAACATGGCTTCTTATTTCGGACGCTTTGCCCCGGAATTGAAGGCAACCCGGTACGCGAAAGAGATGTGGGCGCTTTATGAAGCTGGCATCTTGCACCCGGGCAGTCCGCTGACCGGCGAGTTCGATGAGCCTGAAGACCTGGCCGATGTCGGTGGGGTTCTGCGGGAAATCGAGGCGGCCCGTCTGGACGAGGATCACCGTCAGGCTGTCCGCGCCGCAGATGACGCGCCACCGAGCAAAACCGAAGAGCCGCCTCCACCCTGGATGCAGTGATCCGCTAAATAAAAAATCCGGCTCAGGCCGGATTTTTTATTGGGCAGTCGAAACCCCTGCGGCCAGGATCAGTCGCAGCACCCTCCCGATGCCAGGTCCTTGAGAATCGGACAGTCCGGACGATGGTCGCCCTGGCAGTGCTCGACCAGTTCTTGCAAGGTATCGCGCAGGCTGGCCAGCTCGCTGATCTTCTGGTCCAGCGCAGTGATGTGTTGACGTGCCAGGGCTTTCACGTCGCTGCTGGCACGCTGGCGGTCTTGCCACAGGGTCAGCAGTTTGGCCACTTCTTCCAGTGAGAAACCCAGGTCCCGCGAACGCTTGATGAAGGCCAGCGTATGCAGATCTTCCGACCCATACAGTCGATAACCGCTGTCACTGCGGTGCGCGGCCTTGAGCAGTCCAATGGACTCGTAATAACGAATCATCTTGGCGCTCAGACCACTGTTTTTGGCGGCTTGACCGATGTTCATCATGGCTCCTCAATCGATATCCTTCGGTTTCCAGGTTTTCAGCAGCAGCGCATTGCTCACCACACTGACGCTCGACAGCGCCATCGCAGCGCCCGCCAACACGGGGTTGAGGAAGCCGAATGCGGCCAGTGGAATGCCGATCAGGTTGTAGACGAAGGCCCAGAACAGGTTCTGGCGAATCTTCGCATAGGTTTTGCGGCTGATCTCCAGCGCCGCCGGGATCAAGCGCGGGTCGCCGCGCATCAGGGTAATCCCGGCCGCATGCATGGCCACATCGGTTCCGCCGCCCATGGCGATGCCGATGTCTGCCGCCGCCAATGCCGGTGCGTCGTTGATGCCGTCACCAACCATTGCCACCACCCCGGTTTTTTTCAGCTCGACAATGGTCGCCGCTTTATCGGCGGGTAGGACTTCTGCGTGCACATCGCTGATACCCAATGCTTCGGCCACCGCGCGGGCGCTGCCGCGGTTGTCGCCGGTGAGCAAGTGGCTGCTGATATGGCGTGCAGTGAGTTGTTGAACCGCTTCCAGAGCGCCGGGCTTGAGCGTGTCTCCAAAGGCCAACAACCCCAGTACCGATGGCTGCGCACCACGCTCGATCAACCAGGACAACGTACGACCTTCTGCCTCCCATGATTGCGCGGATGGCGCCAGGGCTCCCATGGTCAGGCCGCTTTCTTCCAGCAGGCGGCGATTACCCAGCGCCAGATCCCGACCTTGCACGGTCCCGGCAATGCCTCGCCCTGGCAGCGCCTGGCTGGCGGTGACTGTCTCGATGTTCAAATGGCGGGCCGTGCAGGCATCCAGCACGGCTTTGGCCAGTGGGTGCTCGCTGCCCTGTTGCAGCGAGCCGGCCCATTGCAGCAGGGCGTCTTCGTTGCCACCGACAGCGCTCAAGTGGGCGATGCGTGGTGTACCGGAGGTCAGCGTGCCGGTCTTGTCGAAGACCATGGCCGTGACTTCGTGGGCGCGCTCGAGTGCTTCCGCGTCCTTGATCAAAATGCCGTAACGCGCCGCCACGCCGGTGCCGGCCATGATCGCCGTTGGCGTTGCCAGCCCCAGCGCGCATGGGCAGGCAATCACTAACACCGCCACGGCATTGATCAGAGCTGTTTCCAGTGGTGCTCCGGCCAACAGCCATCCCATCAGGGTGATGACGGCGATCACCAGCACCGTCGGGACGAATACCTGACTGACTTTATCCACAAGTTTCTGAATAGGGGCTTTGCTCGCCTGAGCATCCTCGACCAGACGAATGATCCGCGCTAACACGGTTTCCGCGCCCAGCGCCCGGGTCTTGACCAGCAAGCGGCCTTCGCCATTAATCGCGCCACCGGTCACCTTGTCGCCTGGCTGCTTCGGCACGGGCAGGCTCTCACCACTGATCAAGGCTTCGTCGGCGTGGCTCTGGCCATCAATGACTTCGCCATCCACCGGGAAGCGTTCGCCGGGCTTGACCACCACCAGATCGTTGAGGCGCAAAGCGCTGATGGCCACGTCCCGTTCTTGTCCGTCGATCAGTTGGATAGCACGTTCGGGGCGCAGTGCCTCCAGCGCGCGAATGGCGCTGGCGGTCTGGCGTTTGGCGCGGCTTTCCAGGTATTTGCCCAGCAGTACCAGTGCGATCACCACTGCCGAGGCTTCGAAATACAGATGCGGCATGCTGCCCGGAGGGGTGTGCGCCCATTGATAAAGGCTCAGTCCATAACCGGCACTGGTGCCCAGCGCGACCAGCAAATCCATGTTGCCAGCACCGGCCCTGATGGCTTTCCAGGCGGCGATGTAAAACCGCGCGCCGAGAATGAATTGCACGGGCGTTGCCAAGGCAAATTGCACCCAGGCCGGTAGCATCCAGTGCACACCCAATGGCGCCACCAGCATGGGTAGAACCAGCGGCAGCGCGAGGGCAATCGCCAACAGTAATGCCCAGCGCTCCCGGGTCAGTCGTTGTTGTTGGTTGTCGGCGTTGGCGCGAGTGTCTTCCAGCAGGCTTGCGCCGTAACCGGCCTGGGTAACGGCCGCAATCAGTACCGCCGGGTCGATAGGCCCCGACGATTCGACGTGCGCGCGTTCGCTGGCGAGATTGACGCTGACAGTTTTGACGCCGGCAACTTTGCTTAATGCGCGCTCGACCCGTCCGGCACAACTGGCGCAGGTCATTCCGGTTATGGGTAATTCGAGCGTATTGGACATAGGCATGGGTCAGTTCCCTGAGAGCTATGCCTCAAGGATTAACCTTGCCATACGGGTAAGGTCAAGCCCCAATCAATATTCCAGAGCCGCCCGCTTCAGGTACATGCCATTGGGGCCCATGGCGATCCGGTATTTGCTGACTTCGCCGGCCTTTATGTCAATAACCATGCTCGGGGGGACGTCCATGCCTGGCAGGCATCCCGATGCCTTGCCGGGTAACAGGCGAAGACGTACCGTGGTTTTACCCGGCGCCAGGTTGAAGGACGTCGACTCCTCCTGAAATAAACGCCCGACCAATTGGTCCTGGAGATACAGACCGATCTCGCATGAGGTGTTCACCTCCAGCCGCTCCCGGGAAATAATCAGGACGCCGTAGTCTTGCGAGTCGGCGTTGGCGAAGGGTACTGTCGCCCATAGGCCGAGGATGCTCATTAGACTCAATGCTGACCAGCGCATTGCTGATACTCCTGCTTTTAATACGGTTATGACGCAGCTTGGCCGAGCCGTGAGACGAATACCAGCCCGGCAGAAAAAAACAGGGGCTTGACCTTGCCATGATGGAAAGGTTGAACATGCCTGCAACCTTACCGAGGAGCAACAATATGCAACGATTCAATGTTCAGGGTATGACCTGTGGCCACTGTGTTCGGGCAATCACCCAAGCGCTGCAGAGCAGCGACCCGGCGGCAGATGTCCAGGTCGACTTGACCAGTGGCGAAGTGCGGGTTGAAAGCACACTCACGGCCGAGGTCATTATCAGTCTGATCAGCGCTGAAGGGTATGCGGTGCAGAAGATTTAAACGATGCGCCGAGTGATTGTGTTCCTGCTTTGCGACGGTACGACCCGCTGAACAATTTTGAAGTAATTTCCCCATCAAGGCGCTCTAAGGATTCAGGACGGTTAGACTAGCTAATTGCGCTGGACACAGTTTTGGATGCCCGATGAACCTGAGAATAATCTTGATTCTTGGCGCTTTGAGCGCTTTTGGGCCGCTGGCCATTGATTTTTATCTGCCTGGTTTTCCGGCGATTGCCTTGGCTTTTGGCACCGACGAAAAACATGTGCAACTGACCTTGGCGTCTTATTTTCTGGGCTTGTCCATCGGCCAGTTGGCCTATGGTCCGGTCGCGGATCGCTTTGGTCGGCGCGTGCCGTTGCTGGTGGGGGTCGGGCTCTTTACCCTGGCATCGCTAGCGTGCGCTTTTGCGCCCACTCTTGAGTGGCTGATTGCTGCGCGCTTCGTTCAGGCGTTGGGCGGATGCGCCGGGATGGTGTTGTCGCGAGCCATTGTGAGTGATAAGTGCGACGCCGTGCAGTCGGCGAAAGTCTTCTCGCAATTGATGTTGATCATGGGCCTGGCGCCGATTCTCGCACCCATGCTGGGTGGTCTGTTGGTCAACCTGTATGGCTGGCAGTCGATCTTTCTGGTGCTGACGGTATTCAGTGCTGTGTGCTCGCTGGCGGTTGCGCTGGGCTTGCCGGAAAGCATGCCAGCGACCCATCCACGCCATCCGTTGGCCGGTGCATTGGGGCAATATCGGCGGTTGTTGGCTGATCGGATATTTCTCGGTCATGCCTTGACCGGCGGCATCGCGATAGCCGGTATGTTCGCCTACATCGCGGGCTCACCATTCGTATTCATCAAGTTGTATGGCGTGCCGCCCGAGCACTATGGCTGGCTGTTCGGTGCGAACGCGGCGGGTTTCATTCTGGTGGCGCAGGTCAATGCGCGCATATTGGGCAAACTCGGACCAGCGCTTCTGTTGTCTCGCACGGTCTGGGTTTATCTGGCAGCGGCGCTGGTCTTGCTCGGCATTGCCGAACTGCACACTCAGGCGCTTTGGCCGCTATTGATCCCGTTGTTTATCTGCATTGCCAGCCTGGGCTGCATCATCCCCAATGCTTCGGCCTGTGCCATGAACGGCCAGTGGGCGAGGGCAGGGAGTGCGTCGGCGTTACTCGGGTGCCTGCAATTCAGTGTCGCCGCAGGGGCATCCGCATTGGTGGGCGTGTTGCACGATGGCAGCGCAGTTCCCATGGCAATGGTGATTAGTTTGTGCGGGATTTTTGCGGTGAGTGCCGCAGTATTGACCCGCCGTTTGCAGCGCACGCGTGATGCGAGTGTGGCTCAAACGGCTCAGGTCTGAGGCTGCCCGAGTTGCAGGCCAGCCTTGGCTCAGCCGGTGGCTTGCTGGCGACTTTCAGGTAATTTGTGCGGAGCCCGCAGCCGGGATTCAAGCGTGTTGACGAAGGCGCGGGCTTCGGCTTCAGAACGAAAACTCACGACATGCTGATCCATCCGGACCTGCCACGGGCCGCCTTGGGATTTTGCTGATTCACGTACCAGGACTTTCATTGCTGACTCCCTCCTGTTGGTAAGGCTGCAATTGTAGACCTGGATCAGGCGAAAATAATGATCCAGGTCAAACCTCAGACTGACGGTCTTAAGTGATCAAAAACCTTCGAGAACGATCTTGCCTTTGGCCTTGCCGCTTTCCAGAAACGCATGAGCGCGACGCAGGTTGGCGGCGTTGATGGTGCCGAAGTGTTCACCAAAAGTGGTTTTCAAGGTGCCAGCATCAATCAGCTCCGCGACGCGGTTGAGCAGCTTGTGCTGCTCGATCATGTCGGCGGTTTCGAACAGCGACCGGGTGTACATGAACTCCCAATGCAGTGACAGACTCTTGCGTTTCAGCTTGCTGACGTCGAGGGACTTGGGGTCGTCGATCAAGGCCAGCCGACCTTGCGGCGCCAGGGCTTCGACCAGTTGATCCAGATGCTGGTCGGTCTGTGTCAGGCTGGCCACGTGAGTCACCTGTGGCAGACCCGCGCGGGTGAGTTCTTCGTTCAGCGGCTTGCTGTGATCAAGCACATGATGCGCGCCCAGTTGGCGAACCCATGCCTCGGTTTCAGGTCGTGAGGCGGTGCCAATAACGTTCAACCCTGTGAGCTGCCGGGCCAACTGAGTGAGCATCGAACCCACGCCACCGGCAGCACCGACGATCATCAGACGCTGTCCGGTGTCAGTGGCGCCTTCAGTAATTTGCAGGCGCTCGAAGAGCAGCTCCCATGCAGTGATTGCCGTCAGCGGCAAGGCTGCGGCATGGGCGAAGCTCAAGGATTTTGGCATGTGCCCGACGATTCGCTCATCGACCACGTGCCGTTCGCTGTTGGCACCAGCGCGGGCGATGGAGCCTGCATAGAACACCTTGTCGCCCGGTTGAAATAGCGTCACTTCGCTGCCGACCGCTTTGACGATACCGGCCACGTCCCAACCCAGGACCTTGGCGTCGCCGCCTTCGGGTTGAACGTTCTGACGAACCTTGGTATCGACCGGATTGACGGAGATGGCTTTGACCTCCACCAGCAAGTCCTGAGGACCGGCAACCGGCTCGGCCAGCTCGATGTCCTGCAATGACCGGGGGTCGCTGATCGGCAGGGACTGGTAATACGCGATAGCTTTCATGGGGCGCTCCTGAGAAGTAAGCCTGAATAAATGGCATGGAGGGATGATTGGCTATTTCTCTTAAAGATAAAACCCGCTAAAACTGCAGGCTCTTTCAATTTATTTTTGATAATGCGAGCAAGTGATGCTGCGTTTTGATGATCTGCAACTGTTTGTCCGGGCCACCGATCTGGGCAGCCTGTCCGCTGCTGCGCGGGTCATGGACATGTCGGCGGCGGTCGCCAGCGCTGCGCTCAAACGTATCGAGCAGCAACTGGGCGCGCGTCTTTTGGCACGCTCGACCCGTAGCCTGCGTCTGACGGCCGAGGGTGAGGGGTTCCTCGAATACGCCCGCGCGGCCCTGAGTAGCCTGGAAGAGGGGCAGCGCTTTCTGGCCAGCAGCCAGGATCAAGTCAGTGGCGTCCTGCTGCTGTCGGCGCCCTCGGATTTTGGCCGTAACGTGTTATTGCCCTGGCTCGACGAATTCCAGCGTCAACATCCGCTGCTCACGGTCCGCCTGCTGCTGGGCGACAGGATTGCCGATCTATTTCGCCAGCCGGTAGACATTGCTCTGCGTTATGGAGAGCCGGAAGATTCGAGCCTTATCGCGTTACCCATCGTCCCGGATAACCGTCGCGTGTTATGCGCCGCCCCGTCGTATCTGGCCCGTCATGGTGAACCCCAGCATGTGGAACAGTTGGCACAGCACAACTGCCTGCTGTTCATGCTAGGCAATCGGGTGCATGACCATTGGCGTTTCCATGACGGCAAACGTGAAATGGGTTTGACCGTGCACGGGGATCGTTTTAGCGACGATGCTGACGTCGTACGCCGGTGGGCATTGGCCGGTGTTGGCGTTGCCTATAAATCCTGGCTGGATGTTGCGGCCGATGTGCATGCCGGACGCCTGAAGCTATTGATCCCGGAACTGCAGGGGGAACTGGCCCCGCTCAATGTGCTCTGTGCGCACCGGGCGCAACTGAGTAAGCCGGTCAATTTATTGTGCGAAATGCTCAGGTCACGCTGTGCGGAGTTGGCGCAACGGCATCCTGACAGCAAGTGACGTCAGGTTCATGTTGCGGTGGCTTACAGCGGCAATGGAATCGTCTGACAGTCGACACACAGGCGCTCTGGAGAAAAAAAGATTATCAAGTGTTTTCAGCGTAAACATCGCTGTTTTGAGGTCGTATTTTCTTGCCTGTTTTTTGTGTTTTTTCCGTAGGCATTTCCCTCGTGATGCACGCCAGATTTTTCTGAGGTCGGCTGAGAGTGTCCGGCCAGCGCTGCTTTCACGGCAGCCAGGTAAATCGAGACGGGTTTTCGTTGGCCTGGGTGATGTCTGACTTTGCCTATAGGGTGTCAGCTAATCCTCTGTCGTGGTTTTAATCCCATTTCGTAACAGGGCGCTGGGCTTATACTTGGCGCCAGCGGCCAGGTCCGCATAGGTCGCCAAGCCAGGTCCGAGGTGCAGGACGCTACCAGGCGAGGCGTTATCAATGCAGATGTGAGTGGGGCGTCTGAGGCAGAAACGGTTGCGGTATGTAAGCGCTGCGAGATGACGTTCTGGGCGTACGAGGTCAAATACAGCCCTTGTTTTGGCGGCTTAGCGTCTTGGCTGGACCCGATTTGCTGTTCACTATGTCAGTGCAATAGACGAATGTTTCAACAGGGAGTGAATACATGGAATATGCACCTTGCATTAGCCAGATTGCCGCGCTGCTGGCTGACCCCAAGCGCAGTGCAATGATTTGGGCGTTGATGGATGGTACCGCCCGCCCCGCGGACGAGCTGGCTTTGATGGCTGGTCTATCCACTTCTTCGGCAGGTGCGCATCTGGCGCGACTGACTACCGGCGGGCTATTGAAGCAGGAGGCTCGCGGCAGAAAGCGTTTTTTCCGACTGGCTGCACCGGAAGTTGGCACTGCAGTCGAGGCGCTGGCCAATGCATCGATGGTCAGCACCGATCACATCAGCAGAAGTGTGTCACAACCCGTTCCACCCACACCGCTTTCGCCGCTACGTCGTGCCCGGATTTGTTCCGACCATCTTGGGGGCGAGTTGGCTGCGGAACTGTATCAGCGTCTGTTGGGTGCGGGCTGGATCGAACAACATGAGCAGCGCGTCGAAGTCACCAGCAAAGGTGTCGCTCAATTTGCCGAGCGCGGCATCTATGTTCCGGCGCTGGCCCATCGAAAGCTTAAGACCGTTTGCGCTTGCCCCGACTGGAGCGAGCGCAAGCCGCATTTAGGCGGAGCATTGGGTGCCGGGTTACTGCAATTGTTCATACAGTTGGGCTGGTTGCGCACTAGCGATGAGTCCACCGCTTTGCAGGTCTCGACTAACGGTCAGCGTGAGATCAGCAAAATAGCTTCGGCTGCCTGATGGCCCCATCGTTCTCGCGCGTTCATTGCGCGGGAACGATTACCGCTGCATCAAGGCTTGACCAACCGTGCATCCAGGCTGTTTTGCGCCAGGCGTCGGGCCTGATCCTGAGTCATCCCCAGATGCTTGTGCAGCGCGTAAAAATTCTCGGTCACATAACCACCGAAATACGCAGGGTCGTCTGAATTGACCGTGACTTTCACACCGCGCTCAAGCATGTCGAGAATGTTGTGGTGGGCCATGTCGTCGAAGACGCAGAGCTTGGTATTGGACAGCGGACACACCGTCAGCGGGATCTGTTCATCAATGATGCGCTGCATCAGCCGCTCATCTTCGATAGCGCGCACACCATGATCGATACGCTGAATCTTCAACAGGTCCAGCGCTTGCCAAATGTATTCGGGTGGGCCTTCTTCGCCTGCATGGGCTACTGTCAAAAAGCCTTCGTTACGGGCGCGGTCGAACACGCGCTGGAACTTGCTCGGAGGATGGCCCATCTCTGAGCTGTCGAGACCCACTGCAATAAATGCATCGCGAAATGGCAGCGCTTGATCGAGGGTTTTTTCAGCTTCTTCTTCGCTCAAATGGCGCAGGAAGCTGAGAATCAACCCGCTGGAGATACCGAGTTTTTCCTGGCCATCCTTCAATGCACTGGCGATACCGTTGATCACCACTTCAAAGGGGATGCCCCGATCGGTATGGGTTTGCGGATCAAAGAAGGGTTCGGTGTGAATGACGTTTTGCGCCTTGCAGCGTTGCAGGTAAGCCCAAGTCAGGTCGTAAAAATCCTGCTCGGTGCGCAGTACATCCGCACCCCGGTAATACAGGTCGAGAAACTCCTGCAAATTGTTGAAGGCATAGGCCCGGCGCAATGTTTCGACATCGGCCCAAGGCAAGGCGATCTTGTTGCGATCAGCCAGTGCAAAGAGCAATTCGGGTTCCAGCGAGCCTTCCAGGTGCAGGTGCAGTTCTGCCTTGGGCAATGCGTTGAGCCATTCGTACATGTGCTTTTCTCATCAGGTGCAGATAGTCGCCATTCTACAGACGGATGTCCGCTTTGAGATCGCTTCCTTTACGTGGCGTGGCTGATCGGCCGGTTGAAGCCACAGCGCAACGTCTTTGCTGTTACCGTTAGCCGTGAAACATTTACTGATAATGACCCGCCTGTATGAGACCGGTCAGTCCCAGGCAAGACACTTTTGACCCAAGGCATTCCAATGCTGACTTATTTGAGAGATGAAAAGTTTCTACTGCTGGCTGTTCTCGGTGCGCTGATCGCGTTCCCCTTCGAACATGCGTTGCTGAATCACGGTCAGGGTGTTGCGCTGGCGGGCGGGATTGCACTGGTGGTGGCGATTGTCTGCGCGTCGATGCGCGTGGCCCACCATGCCGAACTGTTGGCGCATAAATTCGGCGATCCCTATGGCACTATGATCCTGACGCTGTCGGCCGTCTTGGTCGAGGTCGTGATTCTGGCGATCATGATGAGCAACGAGCCCTCACCGACACTGGTGCGCGACACGATCTATTCAGCGGTGATGCTCGATATCAATGGCATTCTGGGGCTGGCGGCGCTGATGGGCGGGCTCAAGCATGGCGAACAGTCCTACAACGATGATTCGGCGCGCACTTACAGTGTGATGATCCTCACTGCGATGGGCGTTTCCATGGTGGTGCCTGAGTTCATTCCCGAAGGTGACTGGAAGATTTATTCGGCGTTTACGATTGGCGCGATGGTGCTGCTGTACGCCCTGTTTCTGCGCATGCAGGTGGGGCCGCACAGTTATTTTTTCAGCTACAGCTATCCCGAAAAAATGCGCAAGAATTCGCCTGCCGAAGAGGATCCATCGATCAATCTGGTGCGCTCGATCGGCACCCTGATTTTTGGCGTAGTGGTAATCGGTGCGCTGGCTGAAGTGATGTCGAAAACCGTCGACCTCGGTCTGGAAGGGACAGGTGCACCGCCGGTCATGACGGCGATTCTGGTGGCGGCTATTTCCGCTGCCCCCGAGATCCTCACGGCCTTGCGCGCGGCGTTGGCCAACCGCATGCAGTCCGTCGTAAACATTGCGTTGGGCGCCTCGTTGTCAACGGTGATCCTGACCGTACCCGTCATGGAGGCCATGGCGCTGTACAGCGGCCAGCCGTTCCAGATGGCGATGACCCCGGTGCAGAGCGTGATGATCTTCATCACGCTTTTGGTCAGCGCGATCAACCTGAATGATGGTGAAACCAATGCCATCGAAGGCATGACGCATTTCGTGCTGTTCGCAACCTTTATCATGCTGTCGTTGTTGGGGCTTTGAACCCGACAGCACTAGCAGCACTACACGCTCGCTACAGATCCAGGGTCGCCGCGCTTCAGATAGAAGCAGCGGCGAGGCTGAAGTTCATCTGGCCAGTTAATTACCAGGGAATTGTTTCACCCTTGTAGTTGATGAAGTAATGACCACCCTTGCCGGTATAGGCATCAATCTGTTCGACCAAACCACGGGTGCTGGTTTCTACATCGATATGAGCACCTTCGCCGCCCATGTCTGTTTTCACCCAGCCCGGATGCAGGGACAGGACTGTCGGCTTCGGGTCGGCCAATTGTGTAACGAAGGAATTGGTCATGGAGTTCAGCGCGGCCTTGCTGGCTTTGTACAATGCCATGTCGTTGCCTTCAGGGCACATCACACTGCCTAGCACCGAACTCATAAACGCCAGGACCCCGGTGTCGGGACGAATCTGCTGGATCATTCGTTCGGCCAGACGAATGGGGGCAATGGCGTTGGTCATGAACAACTGGCCGAGTTCGTCGACGGTCGCTTGCGCAGCGCTCTGATGTTTTGGTCCGCTGACGCCGGCATTGATGAACAGCAGATCAAAAACCTGTCCTTTCAGCTTCTCGGTGAAAACATTCAACGATGACAGCTCATTGATATCCAGCACCTCGACCTGCACCTCGGGGATCGTCTGGGGTCCACCTGCTTTGTGCAGGTCACGCACTGTGGCGGTCACTTGCCAGCCCTGTTCCGACAGGCGATGCACCAGGCCCAGGCCTAAGCCACGGGAGGCGCCAATGATTAACGCAGTTTTGGTATTCGGCATGGATCGAGCTCCTTGTTCACAAATAGTGGTTCAGGGGAGAAATAGCCCAGAGGGACATTGTCGCCTCAAGGACTTAATGGACAACGTTGACCCAAGCGTTGTTGCAACTCAAGGCGTAACTCGTTTAGTTCGGCGATTCGAGCGTCGATAGCGTTGAGTTTGTCTTCCTGTCGTTGAACAAAAAATGACCAGCTGAGCGCGCGCCATGATCTGTCTGCGCCAGAGACAGGCTTGCACGGCTTATCCACAGGTTGCTCCACAGTTATTGTGTGCAAGCGAAAAGTGCGGGAATAAAGAGTGACCGTGAAGTGCCCAACTGCGATAAGTGACGATAACACCCTGTTTTAAGGAGGTTTTATTCCAGTAATGGGTGGATTGAGCAAAAAACAACCAGTCGTCGCAACGCCATACGCAGCAAGGCCCGCAGGGGTGTGTACTCAGCTTATCCACAGCCGGGTGCACAGTAGATGTGGGCAATTAACCAGGGAGTGCGCACGCGCGGATTCAGTCTTCCTCAAGCGGCTGCAAGAGAATTCGTCCGCGACTCAGATCTGCCAGTTGTCGCTGCAAAATGTCGATGTGCTCCGGGCCCAGGGCAATCTGCAATTCGACGCCGTTGGCGGTGAATGTTTCGTGCTCCAGCAGTCCATGCAGTTCGGCCAGCCGCACCTTGACCAGCGCCAGTTCGCTGAAGCTGCACGTACAGCTCAATTGCACCCGATGGATCAAGGGCAGGCGCTCGGCCTGGTGCAGGCATTTATTGGCGCCACCACCGTACGCGCGAGCGAGGCCGCCAGTGCCCAATTGGATGCCGCCGTACCAGCGGATGACCAACACCACGACTTGATCGCAATCCTGCGCTTCGATCGCTGCCAGAATGGGTCGGCCAGCGGTCCCGCCGGGTTCTCCATCGTCGCTGCTACGATATTGATCGGCCAGTTTCCAGGCCCAGCAATTGTGCGTGGCATTCAGATCGCTGTGCTGCTCAATGAACGCTTGGGCCTGAGCAGCGCTGGTGATGGGGGCGGCGAGGGTAATAAAGCGGCTTTTGCGAATCTCTTCCCGGTATTCGCAAGGGCCAGCAAGGGTAAAAGGCATGCGTATGTTCCAGCTATCGACGACGTGAACCACTGTTTCCGGTAACGGACCGCTCAAGCAGCCGGAGGCGTCAGCCCACAGCCTTTGAGGATGATGCGGATCAAATTGTCGCTGGCGGTTTCCATGTCCTGCTTGGTCAAACGGGTGCGACCGGTAACCCGACATATTTGCGTGGCGAAGTCAGCGTAGTGCTGCGTGCTGCCCCAGAGCAGGAAGATCAGATGCACAGGGTCGACGGGGTCCATTTTTCCGGCATCGATCCAGGCTTGAAACACGGCTGCCCGGCCCTGAAACCAGGCACGGTAGTCCTGACTGAAATGCTCATTCAGGCATTCGCCTCCGCTGATGATTTCCATGGCGAAGATCCGTGACGCTTGTGGCTGGCGTCGGGAAAACTCCATCTTGGCTCGAATGTAATGGCTCAGTGCCTGAGCGGGATCGTCGTCGACGCTCAACGCGTTGAACGTGCTGTCCCACAGGTCGAGGATGTTGCTCAACACCGCAATGTACAACCCCAGCTTGTTGGTGAAGTAGTAGTGCAGGTTAGCTTTGGGCAAGCCTGCATTCTGCGCGATGGTGTTCATACTGGTGCCTTTGAAGCCGTGACGAGCGAACTCGTCCTCTGCGGCTTTGATGATTGCTTCTTCGTTCTTCTGACGAATGCGGCTGGCAGGTTTAGCGACGGCTTGGGCGCTATGGGCTGGGACTTCAAAGGTCATGGGCGGTTCCGAACGGGTCATGGGCTGCAAGCTGAGAACAGATAACGCACCCGCGAAGATCAGACAAGAGCCAGTCGTGCAAATTAATGCTCCAAGCTTTCGATTTCGGCTTCAGATTGGCCTGCGTGAGTGGTCTCTTTAACTATTTAGTTGGTTGCGCATCCACAGCGCAAAGTCCTGAAAAGCCTCATCGGGTGGCGGCCAGACTTTCAAGGAAGCTTTCCAGTACCAGATGAGGGCGACGTCCCTTGCGAGTGACCGAAGCCAGACTCAGGTCATAAAAACGTGCCGTCGGTTTCAGCGCTCGCAGTCGGCCTTGCTGAACCCACAGGCTGGCGTAGTGATCTGGCAGGTAGCCGATATAGCGCCCGGTGAGAATCAAAAAGGCCATGCCCTCACGATCCGAGGCGCTGGCGGTGCAATTGAGTGCCTGGTAATGCGCCTGAATGTCCGCAGGCAAGCGAAAGGTCGGAGCGATAGCGTCCTGAGCATTCAATCGTTCGTCATTCAGCGCGGCGTCATCCATATAGAAGAGCGGATGGCCGACAGCGCAATAGAGCAGAGAGCGTTCGCTGTACAGCGGCTGATATTCCAGCCCGGACAGGGCACTGGCCTGCGGAACAACGCCTACGTGCAAACGCCCATCGAGCACGCCCTGTTCCACTTCATGGGGCGCGATCATGCGGATCTGGATATGTACGTCTGGGCCGCGTTCCTTCAATTGGGCCAGGGCATGGGTGATGCGCATGTGCGGCAGGGTGACCAGGTTGTCGGTCAGACCGATGTTCAGTTCGCCGCGCAAATGCTGGTGCAGGCCATTGACCTCGGTGCGAAAGCTTTCTACGGCACTTAATAGCTGCAAAGACGATTGATAGACCTCCCGACCTTCTTCGGTCAGGGAAAACCCCGCGCGTCCACGCTGGCACAGGCGCAAGCCGAGTCGTTGTTCAAGATCGCTCATCTGTTGGCTGATCGCCGAACGGCCTATGCCCAGCGCGCTTTCGGCCGCCGAGAAGCCACCTGACTCGACTACGCTTCGAAAGATGCGCAGCAAACGAATATCAAAGTCGCTGACTTGGGCCAGTGGATCGGGTCGACGGATGCTCATAGTTTAGTGATTGTCTAACTGAAGATTATAAATGTTGGGTTTTTAAGACTTTATCCCCGTGGCAACTTAGCTGCAACCACACAGCTCAATAAGCTGCCCCATCGCCCCGTGAGGTATTTGCATCCATGACTCTTCCTGAATCCGCCGAGAATTCTCTGGCCAGCCAATTGAAGCTCGACGCTCATTGGATGCCATACACCGCAAACCGTAATTTTCAGCGCGATCCCCGGCTGATCGTGGCGGCGCAAGGCAGCTACCTGACGGACGATAAGGGTCGCAAGATTTATGACGCGTTGTCCGGGCTATGGACGTGCGGCGCCGGGCATTCGCGCAAGGAAATTCAGGAGGCGGTCTCGCGTCAGTTGGGCACTCTGGATTATTCGCCAGCGTTCCAATACGGCCACCCCTTGTCCTTCCAGCTGGCTGAGAAAATCACCGACCTGGCACCTGGCAATCTGAACCACGTCTTTTTCACTGATTCGGGTTCTGAGTGCGCGGATACCGCAGTGAAAATGGTGCGCGCCTACTGGCGCCTGAAAGGTCAGGCCACCAAAACCAAAATGATCGGTCGTGCCCGTGGTTATCACGGGGTCAACATTGGTGGCACCAGCTTGGGCGGAGTGAACGGCAACCGTAAAATGTTCGGCCAATTGATGGACGTCGATCATTTGCCTCATACCTTGCTGGCCAGCAATGCCTATTCACGTGGCGAGCCTGAGTTGGGCGGCATTGCGCTGGCCGATGAGATGCTCAAACTGATCGAGTTGCACGATGCATCCAATATTGCGGCAGTGATTGTCGAGCCGATGGCGGGCTCTGCCGGTGTGATCGTTCCACCAAAAGGTTATCTGAAGCGCCTGCGCGAAATCTGCGATCAGCACAACATCCTATTGATCTTCGACGAAGTCATCACTGGTTTCGGTCGCACCGGGTCGATGTTCGGCGCCGACAGCTTCGGTGTGACGCCTGACCTGATGTGTATCGCCAAGCAAATCACCAACGGCGCGATCCCGATGGGCGCAGTGATTGCCAGTAGCGAGATTTATCACACGTTCATGAACCAGCCGACGCCCGAGTATGCGGTCGAGTTCCCACACGGCTACACCTACTCCGCGCACCCGGTCGCCTGTGCGGCGGGTCTTGCCTCGCTGGAATTGTTGCAGCGGGAGAATCTGGTTCAGCAAGTCGCCGAGATTTCGCCTCATTTCGAAAGCGCGTTGCACGGCCTCAAAGGCTCGAAAAACGTTGTGGACATCCGTAACTACGGTCTGGCCGGTGCGATCCAGATCGCGCCCCGTGATGGCGATGCCATCGTGCGTCCTTTCGAAGCGGGGATGAAACTGTGGAAAGCGGGCTTCTACGTGCGTTTCGGCGGCGACACGCTGCAGTTCGGGCCAACCTTCAATAGCAAACCGCAGGATTTGGATCGCTTGTTCGATGCTGTCGGCGACGTGCTGAATCAGATCGACTGATTCGCTGTGGGTTTAAACCACAGGCGCGGCCGAGATCGCGCCTGACCGTATTTTTTGGAGTCCTGTCATGAGCAACATCCAACACCTGATCAATGGCGAGTTCGTTACCGATACCGGCCGTACTGCCGATGTGTTCAATCCATCGACCGGTCAGGCCGTTCATAAAGTCCCCTTGGCCAGCCGCGAAACTGTTCAGCAAGCAATCGATGCTGCGAAGGCTGCATTTCCAGCCTGGCGCAATACGCCCGCCGCCAAACGCGCGCAAGTGATGTTCCGCTTCAAGCAATTACTGGAACAGAATGAAGCGCGTATCGCGCAGTTGATCAGTGAAGAGCACGGCAAGACCCTGGAAGACGCCGCCGGTGAGTTGAAGCGCGGGATCGAGAACGTCGAATACGCGTGTGCCGCGCCAGAGATCCTCAAGGGGGAGTACAGCCGCAACGTAGGGCCAAACATTGACGCATGGTCCGACTTTCAGCCGCTGGGTGTGGTTGCAGGTATTACGCCGTTCAACTTCCCGGCCATGGTCCCGCTGTGGATGTACCCACTGGCGATTGTGTGCGGTAACTGCTTCATCCTGAAGCCTTCTGAGCGTGATCCAAGTTCGACGTTGTTGATTGCTCAACTGCTGAATGAGGCGGGTCTGCCAAACGGTGTGCTTAACGTCGTGCACGGTGACAAAACAGCGGTTGATGCGTTGATCGAAGCGCCTGAAGTCAAAGCGTTGAGTTTTGTCGGTTCAACGCCTATCGCTGAATACATCTATAGAGAAGCTACTTCTCGCGGGAAGCGAGTCCAGGCATTGGGCGGCGCGAAGAATCACGCGGTGCTGATGCCCGACGCAGATCTGGACAATGCGGTCAGCGCGTTGATGGGCGCTGCGTACGGTTCATGTGGCGAGCGTTGCATGGCGATATCGGTTGCTGTCTGTGTAGGTGATCAGGTCGCCGATGCGTTGGTGGCCAAACTGGTCCCGCAGATCAAGGCGTTGAAAATCGGTGCCGGGACTACCTGTGGCCTGGATATGGGGCCGTTGGTGACCGGACAACATCGCGACAAGGTCTGTAGCTATATAGAAGACGGCGTGAACTCGGGTGCCGAGCTTGTGATCGATGGTCGTGGTCTGAGCGTTGCAGGCAATGAAGAGGGCTTCTTCCTGGGTGGCTGCCTGTTTGATCGGGTCACGCCGGAGATGCGTATCTATAAAGAAGAGATCTTTGGCCCGGTGCTGTGCATCGTCCGGGTCGATAGCCTGGAGCAGGCCATGCAACTGATCAACGATCACGAGTATGGCAATGGCACCTGCATCTTTACCCGTGATGGTGAAGTCGCGCGTTTGTTCTGCGACGAGATTGAAGTCGGTATGGTCGGGGTCAACGTGCCACTGCCGGTACCGGTGGCCTATCACAGCTTCGGCGGCTGGAAGCGTTCGCTGTTTGGCGACCTGCATGCTTATGGCCCGGATGGGGTGCGCTTCTATACCCGCCGCAAAGCCATCACCCAGCGTTGGCCGCAACGTGCCAGCCATGAGGCTTCGCAGTTTGCCTTTCCTAGTTTGTAAGGGATGAAAGAGGCGGGCCGTGAGGCCCGCCTCTTGCGTTTAGAGCCCTGTTTTAACGATGTGACAGGTTTGTGAAATTAGGTGTTGACGCCCCGTCAAATCTGTCTATAATTCGCACCTCTTCCGGAGCAGATGAAACGGAAAACTCCTTGTAAATCAAAGAGTTATCCAGAGTAAGCGGCGAGGAAGGGGTTTTGATCTTCTGGATCGAAAGCGGTAGAAAAGAGGTGTTGACAGCAGCGTGTAACGCTGTAGAATTCGCCTCCCGCTAACGAGAGACGTGAAGTTGATCGAAGCGCAAGTGGTTGAAGTTGCAAAGGAAACTTTGAAACTTGTTAAAATAACCGCTTGACAGCAACAGGGGCTGCTGTAGAATGCGCGCCTCGGCTGAGACGAAAGATCTCAACCACCCGCTCTTTAACAATTGAATCAAGCAATTCGTGTGGGTGCTTGTGTTGTAAGACTGAAGTCAACTGATTATCAGCATCACAAGTTACTCCGCGAGAAATCAAAGATGTAACCAACGATTGCTGAGCTAAGTTTAGGGTTTTGTCAAAACCCAAAGATGTTTGAACTGAAGAGTTTGATCATGGCTCAGATTGAACGCTGGCGGCAGGCCTAACACATGCAAGTCGAGCGGCAGCACGGGTACTTGTACCTGGTGGCGAGCGGCGGACGGGTGAGTAATACCTAGGAATCTGCCTGGTAGTGGGGGATAACGTTCGGAAACGGACGCTAATACCGCATACGTCCTACGGGAGAAAGCAGGGGACCTTCGGGCCTTGCGCTATCAGATGAGCCTAGGTCGGATTAGCTAGTTGGTGAGGTAATGGCTCACCAAGGCTACGATCCGTAACTGGTCTGAGAGGATGATCAGTCACACTGGAACTGAGACACGGTCCAGACTCCTACGGGAGGCAGCAGTGGGGAATATTGGACAATGGGCGAAAGCCTGATCCAGCCATGCCGCGTGTGTGAAGAAGGTCTTCGGATTGTAAAGCACTTTAAGTTGGGAGGAAGGGCATTAACCTAATACGTTAGTGTTTTGACGTTACCGACAGAATAAGCACCGGCTAACTCTGTGCCAGCAGCCGCGGTAATACAGAGGGTGCAAGCGTTAATCGGAATTACTGGGCGTAAAGCGCGCGTAGGTGGTTCGTTAAGTTGGATGTGAAATCCCCGGGCTCAACCTGGGAACTGCATTCAAAACTGTCGAGCTAGAGTATGGTAGAGGGTGGTGGAATTTCCTGTGTAGCGGTGAAATGCGTAGATATAGGAAGGAACACCAGTGGCGAAGGCGACCACCTGGACTGATACTGACACTGAGGTGCGAAAGCGTGGGGAGCAAACAGGATTAGATACCCTGGTAGTCCACGCCGTAAACGATGTCAACTAGCCGTTGGGAGCCTTGAGCTCTTAGTGGCGCAGCTAACGCATTAAGTTGACCGCCTGGGGAGTACGGCCGCAAGGTTAAAACTCAAATGAATTGACGGGGGCCCGCACAAGCGGTGGAGCATGTGGTTTAATTCGAAGCAACGCGAAGAACCTTACCAGGCCTTGACATCCAATGAATCTGCTAGAGATAGCGGAGTGCCTTCGGGAGCATTGAGACAGGTGCTGCATGGCTGTCGTCAGCTCGTGTCGTGAGATGTTGGGTTAAGTCCCGTAACGAGCGCAACCCTTGTCCTTAGTTACCAGCGCGTAATGGCGGGCACTCTAAGGAGACTGCCGGTGACAAACCGGAGGAAGGTGGGGATGACGTCAAGTCATCATGGCCCTTACGGCCTGGGCTACACACGTGCTACAATGGTCGGTACAGAGGGTCGCCAAGCCGCGAGGTGGAGCTAATCCCAGAAAACCGATCGTAGTCCGGATCGCAGTCTGCAACTCGACTGCGTGAAGTCGGAATCGCTAGTAATCGCGAATCAGAATGTCGCGGTGAATACGTTCCCGGGCCTTGTACACACCGCCCGTCACACCATGGGAGTGGGTTGCACCAGAAGTAGCTAGTCTAACCTTCGGGAGGACGGTTACCACGGTGTGATTCATGACTGGGGTGAAGTCGTAACAAGGTAGCCGTAGGGGAACCTGCGGCTGGATCACCTCCTTAATCGAAGACATCAGCTTCTTCATAAGTTCCCACACGAATTGCTTGATTCATTGAAAAAGACGATTTAGAAGCAGCCCGAAATTGGGTCTGTAGCTCAGTTGGTTAGAGCGCACCCCTGATAAGGGTGAGGTCGGCAGTTCGAATCTGCCCAGACCCACCAATTTTGTGTGGGAAACGCCTGTAGAGATACGGGGCCATAGCTCAGCTGGGAGAGCGCCTGCCTTGCACGCAGGAGGTCAACGGTTCGATCCCGTTTGGCTCCACCACTTACTGCTTCTGTATTGTAGAGTTTAGAAATGAGCATTCCATCGATTGGATGGTGAATGTTGATTTCTAGTCTTTGATTAGATCGTTCTTTAAAAATTTGGGTATGTGATAGAAAGTTAGACCGGGCAGCACTTTCACTGGTGCTGTTACGGGCTAAGGTAAAATTTGTGAGTTAAATTGCGAATTTTCGGCGAATGTCGTCTTCATAGTATAACCAGATTGCTTGGGGTTATATGGTCAAGTGAAGAAGCGCATACGGTGGATGCCTTGGCAGTCAGAGGCGATGAAAGACGTGGTAGCCTGCGAAAAGCTTCGGGGAGTCGGCAAACAGACTTTGATCCGGAGATGTCTGAATGGGGGAACCCAGCGGTCATAAGACCGTTACCTTACACTGAATACATAGGTGTATGGAGCGAACCAGGGGAACTGAAACATCTAAGTACCCTGAGGAAAAGAAATCAACCGAGATTCCCTTAGTAGTGGCGAGCGAACGGGGACCAGCCCTTAAGCTGTATTGAGATTAGCGGAACGTTCTGGAAAGGACGGCCATAGTGGGTGATAGCCCTGTACGCGAAAATCTCTTTGCAGTGAAATCGAGTAGGACGGAGCACGAGAAACTTTGTCTGAATATGGGGGGACCATCCTCCAAGGCTAAATACTACTGACTGACCGATAGTGAACTAGTACCGTGAGGGAAAGGCGAAAAGAACCCCGGAGAGGGGAGTGAAATAGATCCTGAAACCGTATGCGTACAAGCAGTGGGAGCCCACTTTGTTGGGTGACTGCGTACCTTTTGTATAATGGGTCAGCGACTTATTTTCAGTGGCGAGCTTAACCGAATAGGGGAGGCGTAGCGAAAGCGAGTCTTAATAGGGCGTCTAGTCGCTGGGAATAGACCCGAAACCGGGCGATCTATCCATGGGCAGGTTGAAGGTTGGGTAACACTAACTGGAGGACCGAACCGACTACCGTTGAAAAGTTAGCGGATGACCTGTGGATCGGAGTGAAAGGCTAATCAAGCTCGGAGATAGCTGGTTCTCCTCGAAAGCTATTTAGGTAGCGCCTCATGTATCACTGTAGGGGGTAGAGCACTGTTTCGGCTAGGGGATCATCCCGATTTACCAACCCGATGCAAACTCCGAATACCTACAAGTGCCGAGCATGGGAGACACACGGCGGGTGCTAACGTCCGTCGTGAAAAGGGAAACAACCCAGACCGTCAGCTAAGGTCCCAAAGTTATGGTTAAGTGGGAAACGATGTGGGAAGGCTTAGACAGCTAGGAGGTTGGCTTAGAAGCAGCCACCCTTTAAAGAAAGCGTAATAGCTCACTAGTCGAGTCGGCCTGCGCGGAAGATGTAACGGGGCTCAAACCATACACCGAAGCTACGGGTATCACTTAGGTGATGCGGTAGAGGAGCGTTCTGTAAGCCTGTGAAGGTGAGTTGAGAAGCTTGCTGGAGGTATCAGAAGTGCGAATGCTGACATGAGTAACGATAATGGGTGTGAAAAACACCCACGCCGAAAGACCAAGGTTTCCTGCGCAACGTTAATCGACGCAGGGTTAGTCGGTCCCTAAGGCGAGGCTGAAAAGCGTAGTCGATGGAAAACAGGTTAATATTCCTGTACTTCTGGTTATTGCGATGGAGGGACGGAGAAGGCTAGGCCAGCTTGGCGTTGGTTGTCCAAGTTTAAGGTGGTAGGCTGAGATCTTAGGTAAATCCGGGATCTTAAGGCCGAGAGCTGATGACGAGTGTGCTTAGGCACACGAAGTGGTTGATGCCATGCTTCCAAGAAAAGCTTCTAAGCTTCAGGTAACCAGGAACCGTACCCCAAACCGACACAGGTGGTTGGGTAGAGAATACCAAGGCGCTTGAGAGAACTCGGGTGAAGGAACTAGGCAAAATGGCACCGTAACTTCGGGAGAAGGTGCGCCGGTGAGGGTGAAGCATTTACTGCGTAAGCCCATGCCGGTCGAAGATACCAGGCCGCTGCGACTGTTTATTAAAAACACAGCACTCTGCAAACACGAAAGTGGACGTATAGGGTGTGACGCCTGCCCGGTGCCGGAAGGTTAATTGATGGGGTTAGCTAACGCGAAGCTCTTGATCGAAGCCCCGGTAAACGGCGGCCGTAACTATAACGGTCCTAAGGTAGCGAAATTCCTTGTCGGGTAAGTTCCGACCTGCACGAATGGCGTAACGATGGCGGCGCTGTCTCCACCCGAGACTCAGTGAAATTGAAATCGCTGTGAAGATGCAGTGTATCCGCGGCTAGACGGAAAGACCCCGTGAACCTTTACTATAGCTTTGCACTGGACTTTGAATTTGCTTGTGTAGGATAGGTGGGAGGCTTTGAAGCGTGGACGCCAGTCTGCGTGGAGCCAACCTTGAAATACCACCCTGGCAACTTTGAGGTTCTAACTCAGGTCCGTTATCCGGATCGAGGACAGTGTATGGTGGGTAGTTTGACTGGGGCGGTCTCCTCCTAAAGAGTAACGGAGGAGTACGAAGGTGCGCTCAGACCGGTCGGAAATCGGTCGTAGAGTATAAAGGCAAAAGCGCGCTTGACTGCGAGACAGACACGTCGAGCAGGTACGAAAGTAGGTCTTAGTGATCCGGTGGTTCTGTATGGAAGGGCCATCGCTCAACGGATAAAAGGTACTCCGGGGATAACAGGCTGATACCGCCCAAGAGTTCATATCGACGGCGGTGTTTGGCACCTCGATGTCGGCTCATCACATCCTGGGGCTGAAGCCGGTCCCAAGGGTATGGCTGTTCGCCATTTAAAGTGGTACGCGAGCTGGGTTTAGAACGTCGTGAGACAGTTCGGTCCCTATCTGCCGTGGACGTTTGAGATTTGAGAGGGGCTGCTCCTAGTACGAGAGGACCGGAGTGGACGAACCTCTGGTGTTCCGGTTGTCACGCCAGTGGCATTGCCGGGTAGCTACGTTCGGAATAGATAACCGCTGAAAGCATCTAAGCGGGAAACTAGCCTCAAGATGAGATCTCACTGGGACCTTGAGTCCCCTGAAGGGCCGTCGAAGACTACGACGTTGATAGGTTGGGTGTGTAAGCGCTGTGAGGCGTTGAGCTAACCAATACTAATTGCCCGTGAGGCTTGACCATATAACACCCAAGCAATTTGCGTCGAAAGAGCAGATTGCGGTGTGTGAAGACGACACAAACCGAAAATTGGCAACAACCCACAGATCTATCACATCCCCATTAGTTGGCCCGTTGCGCGCAAGCACGACGATCCGGCAGCCGAATTTCTTGACGACCATAGAGCATTGGAACCACCTGATCCCATCCCGAACTCAGCAGTGAAACGATGCATCGCCGATGGTAGTGTGGGGTTTCCCCATGTGAGAGTAGGTCATCGTCAAGATTAAATTCCGAAACCCCTGTTTGCTTACGCAAACAGGGGTTTTGTTTGTGTGCGGAGAAAAAGTTGGATCAGGTGGCAATCCTGCTCGCTTGCCCTTAAGGTTCTGCCATCAGTTTTTCATCCAATTCATGGGCCGTCTGCGCGAAACTCAATGACGGTATCAGTCAAGGAAGCAGCTATGCCGGTTACACCAACGCTCACTGCTGGATTCATGGTGGTTCATGGCAACCGACTGGATGAGTTGCGCAGCCTTGTCGTTTCCTGGATGCGGCGTTATCCGCTGGCGCCCCTGGAGAATGAGATTGCGTTGGTGCAAAGCAACGGCATCGCTCAATGGTTGAAACTGGCGTTGGCTGAGGACTCTCAGGACGACGATCAGGGTGGATGCGGAATTGCAGCCGCAGTGGATGTGCAACTCCCCGGTAGTTTCATGTGGCAGCTGTACCGAGTGGTGTTGGGACGTGATGAAATTCCAGCGACTTCGCTGTTGGACAAGGCCCCTCTTACTTGGCGTTTGATGCGCCTGCTTCCTGCGTTGATTGACCAGCCGCATTTCGAGCCTCTGCAACGCTTCCTCACTAACGACACCGATCTACGCAAGCGCTATCAGCTGTCTGAGCGACTCGCGGACCTGTTTGACCAGTACCAGGTATACCGGGCTGACTGGCTCGAAGACTGGGCTGCCGGCCATCATCAATTGCGCAATGGCCGAGGTGAGAGCAAAGCTCTGACACCGGCCAATTGCTGGCAGGCAGAGTTATGGCGTGCGCTACTGCTGGACGTCGGTGTCGAAGACATGGCGCAAAGTCGCGCGGGCGTTCACCAGCGTTTTATCGAGCGTATCAATAGCCTGACC
The DNA here is from genome assembly GCF_034314155.1 of Pseudomonas sp. 5C2. Classification (NCBI taxonomy): domain Bacteria; kingdom Pseudomonadati; phylum Pseudomonadota; class Gammaproteobacteria; order Pseudomonadales; family Pseudomonadaceae; genus Pseudomonas; species Pseudomonas sp. 5C2. The sequence continues at coordinate 1,836,423 of NZ_JAVIWH010000003.1, forward strand.
GAGGCACCTGCGGGCCTCCCTTCGCGGGTCATTGTGTTTGGCATCTCTTCGCTACCGGCACAAGCGCTCGAAGCCTTGGCCGGTCTGGCAAAATTCAGTCAGGTGCTGCTCTGTGTGCACAACCCGTGTCGGCACCATTGGGCAGACATCGTCGCCGATAAAGACCTGTTACGGCATCAATATAAGCGTCAGGCGCGTAAAGCCGGAATGCCCGTTGTGCTGGATCCCGAAGCGCTGCACCAGCATGCACATCCGCTGCTCGCCGCGTGGGGCAAACAAGGTCGTGACTACATCAATTTGCTGGACAGTTATGACGAGCCCAACAGCTACCGGGCAGCGTTCAGAGACGGACGTATCGATCTGTTCAGTGAGAGCGAACCTCACACGATATTGAACCAGCTACAGGACGACATTCTCGAACTGCGCCCACTCAGCGAGACCCGCGATCTGTGGCCAGCGGTCGATCCTGGCAAAGACCGTTCGATCCGTTTCCATGTAGCGCACAGCGCGCAGCGGGAAGTGGAAATCCTTCATGATCAATTACTCGCCCGTTTCAGCGCTGACCCTGATCTGCGCCCGCGCGATGTGATCGTCATGGTCCCCGACATCGATAGCTATGCCCCGCACATCCGTGCTGTGTTCGGCCAGCTCGAGCGTGATGATCGACGTTTCATTCCGTTCACTCTGGCGGACCAGGGTCAGCGCGGCCGTGAGCCGTTGTTGATTGCAGTCGAACATCTACTGAAGATCCCGGACAGTCGATTCCCGGTCAGTGAAATCCTTGACCTGCTGGACGTCCCGGCGCTGCGTGCAAGGTTTGGCGTCGAAGAGCGTGACCTTGCGACGCTGCATCGCTGGATTGAAGGGGCAGGTGTTCGTTGGGGCTTGAACGCCAAGCAGCGCGCGGGCCTGGGTTTGCCTGATGAACTGGAGCAGAACAGCTGGCATTTCGGCCTGCGTCGCATGCTGCTGGGTTACGCCGTTGGGGCGGGTGCCTCCTATTACGGCATTGAACCGTACGATGAGATTGGCGGGCTTGATGCCGCGCTGATTGGCCCACTGGTCTCACTGATCGATGCCCTACAGGTCGCTCATAGTGAGCTCTCGCTCCCGGCGCCGCCTCACGTTTGGGGCGCGCGCCTGCAAGCCCTGATGCACGTGTTCTTCGCGGCCGACAGTGAGCATGACGACTACCTGCTTGGCCAACTTGAGCAACTGCGTGAAACCTGGCTGGAAACGTGTGAAGCGGTTGGCTTGCTCGACGAACTTCCCCTGACCGTCGTCCGCGAAGCCTGGTTGGCCGGCCTTGACCAAGGACGTCTGTCTCAGCGATTTCTGGCAGGCTCGGTTAACTTTTGCACCCTGATGCCCATGCGGGCAATCCCCTTCAAACTGGTCTGCCTGTTGGGCATGAACGATGGCGATTACCCACGGGCACAACCGCCGCTGGACTTCGATTTGATGGGCAGCGACTACCGTCCCGGTGATCGCTCCCGGCGTGAAGATGATCGTTACTTGCTGCTTGAAGCGCTGCTCTCTGCCCGCGATCAGCTATACATCAGTTGGGTCGGGCGCAGCATCCGCGACAACAGCGAACGTCCGGCGTCGGTGCTGATTGGTCAACTTCGCGATCATCTCGCCAGCGGTTGGAAGCCGGTCGGCGCGGCAGAGCCAGAAGACACGGAGAAACGTAATCCCGGCGAACAGTTGCTCCACAAGCTGACCCTCGAACACCCCTTGCAGCCGTTCAGTGCACAGTATTTCCATGACGGCAGCGGTTTCTTCAGCTTTGCTCGCGAATGGCAGATGCTGCATGAGTCGAACATCCCGGCTGTCGAAGCGCCAGCACTGTCGGAGCATCAGCAGGAGGAGCCGCTGAGCCTCGCGCAATTACAAGATTTTTTGCGCAATCCCGTCCGGCACTTCTTCAGCCAGCGATTGAAGATTTTCTTCGAAGTGGCCGAAGCGCCCCTCGCGGATGAAGAACCCTTCGTGCTCGATGCCCTTGAGCGATACAGCCTGAGTGAAAGCCTGCTTGAAGCAGCATTGGCTCGACCCGAGCAGATCGACGACGCCTTGCTGTCCCAAGCCCGACGACTGCAAGGCAGTGGGTTGCTGCCCATGGCCGGTTTTGGTGCGAGTCTGCAAGAGGAGCTGATCGAGCCGTTACCTGACCTGCTCCAGCGTTATCACGACCTGCTGAGCCAGTGGCCCGAACCGCTGAACAGTGCATTGCCTGTCAGCTTTGCTCACCAGCAGGTGAGTCTGGACGGCTGGCTCAGCGGGCTGCATAAAAACAGCAGCGGTGGGTTGTTGGCCGTGACCGCAATTCCGAACGCCATTGGCTCGAAGAGAACCCGCAAGTGGCATCGATTGACGCGGCCTTGGGTTATTCACCTGGTGGCCTGCGCGTGTGGTCTATCGCTGAGCACGGCGTTGGTCGCCAGCGATGAAACCCTGTTGCTGGACCCGCTGGAAAAAGACGCTGCGGCGACTGCGCTTAATCATCTGTTGATGGCCTGGCAAACCGGTATGCAGCGACCACTGCCCGTGGCCGTAAAAACCGCGTTTGCCTGGCTCGGTCAGAGTGACGAAGCGAAGGCAGAGGCAGCAGCCTGTAAGGCTTACGAAGGCGATGGTCAGACCACCAATGGTGAGCGTCGCGAAAGCACGGCGCTGGCCCGTCAGTTCCCGGACTTTGCAGCACTGATCGGCAGCGAAGAATTTGTGGGTTGGTGTGACGCGCTGTATCGACCGTTATTCGAAGCCTCCTGGCAATCCCTGTCCACTGCGGAGGCCAGCGCATGAACCTCAATCAAACAGAACAGCCGACCCAACAACAGACGGCATCCCTGGCCCTGCGCTTCCCTCTTCACGGAAGCCAGTTGATCGAGGCCAGCGCCGGCACCGGCAAGACCTTCACCATTTCTGCGTTGTACCTGCGCCTGGTCCTCGGCCATGGCGGCGAATCGGGTTTCGGCCGCGAGTTACTGCCGCCGCAAATTCTGGTGGTGACCTTCACCGATGCCGCCACCAAAGAACTGCGCGACCGTATTCGCACGCGCTTGGCGGAAGCTGCACGGTTCTTTCGTGATGAGATGGCTGCACCCGATGATCTGATCGCGGAGTTACGCGATCAGTACAGCGCTGAGCAATGGCCCGGGTGCGCCAATCGCCTGGATATTGCAGCACAGTGGATGGATGAGGCTGCGGTGTCGACTATCCACAGTTGGTGTCAGCGCATGCTGCGCGAGCACGCCTTCGACAGTGGCAGCCTGTTCACCCAGACCCTGGAAACCGATCACAGCGAATTGCTCAGTGAAGTGCTGCGCGATTACTGGCGCCGGTTTTGCTATCCCATGAACGGTGATGCGCTGAAGTGGGTGCGCGCTCATTGGGGCAGTCCTGCGGCATTGCTGCCGAGGGTTCGAGCCCTGTTCGGCAACGCTGGCGACGGCGAAAGAGGCAATACAACCCAAGAGCCTGCCGAGCTGATCGCGGCGACATTGCAGCAACGTCGCGAAGCGTTGCAGGCCCTGAAAGCCCCTTGGGTCGATTGGGCCGCCGAGCTACAGGTGATCTGCATTGACGCTGTCACACGCAAGGCCGTCGATGGTCGCAAGATGCAGGAGCGCTATTTCAAACCGTGGTTCGAAAAGCTCACCGCATGGGCGGCTGACGAGGATCAGGAAGAACTCGATCTGGGCACTGGCTTCACTCGCCTTACGCCAGATGGTTTTGCCGAAGCGTGGAAGGGCGACGCACCATCGCACCCGGCGCTCGAAGCGATGCTTGAACTCAAGGCCAGTCTCGACACCCTACCCACGCCCGATGCTGCAGTGCTTGAACACGCCGCGCAATGGGTAGGCACGCGCTTCGAAGAAGAGAAGCGTCGGCGGGCGGAAATGGGTTTCGACGACATGCTGCTCAGGCTCGATGCGGCATTGGGCAGCGCCGGGGGCGAGCGTCTGGCGACCTTGATTCGTGAACAGTTCCCCGTCGCTCTGATCGATGAGTTCCAGGACACCGACCCCGTGCAGTACCGGATTTTCGAGCGCATCTACCGACTCGAAGAGAACAGCCGCGAGACCGGGCTGTTCCTGATCGGCGACCCCAAGCAGGCGATTTATGCGTTCCGTGGCGCTGACATCTACACCTACCTGCGCGCGCGCTCTGCCACCACTGGGCGCTGGCACACGCTGGATAAAAACTTTCGCTCCAGCCACGCCATGGTCGAGGCCGTCAATCATGTATTCGAACGCGCCGAGCAACGTGAGCAGGGGCGTGGCGCCTTTCTGTTCCGTGACGGCGCTGACAATCAGGTGCCGTTCGGACCTGCCAAATCCCAAGGGCGCAAAGAACTGTTCCAGGTCAATGGTCATGCCCCCGCCGCGCTGAATGTCTGGCAGCTGGAAAGTGATCAGCCGGTCTCCGGTGCGACCTATCGACAACAGCTGGCCGCCAGTTGTGCCAGCGAAATCGTGCGCCTGCTCAATGAAGGCCAGCAAGGTCTCACCGGGTTCGGCCTGCCGGGTAAAGCGCTGCGCGGTTTACTGCCCGCCGATATCGCGATCCTGGTGCGCGACGGTAAAGAGGCGCAGGCCGTGCGCGGAGAGCTGTCGGCCCGTGGTGTGCGCAGTGTTTATCTGTCGGACAAGGATTCGGTGTTCGCCGCCCAGGAAGCCCACGACGTCCTGAGCTGGCTCAAAGCCTGCGCCGAACCGGACTCCGAACGCACCCTGCGCGCCGCCTTGGCCTGCATCACTCTGAACCTGTCACTGGCCGAGCTTGAGCGTCTGAATCAGGACGAATTGGCGTGGGAAGCACGCGTCATGCAGTTCCGTGGTTATCGTGCGATCTGGCGCAGCCAAGGTGTGCTGCCGATGCTGAGACGCTTGTTGCACGACTTTCAATTGCCGCAGGCGTTGATCAGCCGCAACGACGGCGAGCGCGTGCTGACCAACTTGCTGCACTTGTCTGAACTGCTGCAACAAGCCGCTGCCGAACTGGATGGCGAACAAGCACTGATTCGCCATCTAGGCGAGCATCTGGCGTTGTCCGGTCAGGCCGGTGAAGAACAGATCCTGCGCCTGGAAAGCGACGAGCAATTGGTCAAAGTGGTGACCATCCACAAGTCCAAAGGCCTGCAATACCCGTTGGTGTTCCTGCCGTTCATCTGCTCCTCAAAACCGGTGGATGGCAGCCGTTTGCCGTTGCACTTTCATGATGCGGACGGAAGGGCACAGATCAGTCTGAAGCCCACGGCGGCCTTGATCGAACAAGCAGATAACGAGCGTCTCGCAGAAGATTTACGCCTGCTCTACGTCGCCCTCACACGAGCAGAATTCGTCTGCTGGTTGGGTGTGGCGGACCTCAAGCGTGGCAACGCTAACAGCTCGACGCTGCACCGCTCTGCGCTGGGTTATTTGCTGGGTGGCGGGACGCCGTTGACCGAATCCGCAGGGCTGAGCCAATGGCTGCACCAACTGAAAGAACACTGCACGGCCCTCAGCGTCGAAGCCATGCCTGCGCCGACGAACATCACGTTCAGTCCGCCGCGCAACGAAGCCGTATTGCTTAAACCACGCCTGCCAAAACGCCGCGCGGCCGAAAACTGGTGGATTGCGTCTTACAGCGCCTTGCGTATTGGCGACACCCTCACCGCAGGCAGCGACGAATCCCCGGACAGCCCGCAGGCGCAAAAACTGTTCGACGACGAACGACTCGATCCCGATGCACCTCGCGAGGTGCTGGTCAGTGGTGGCGACATCCATCGGTTCCCGCGCGGACCTAATCCCGGGACCTTTCTGCACGGCTTGCTGGAGTGGGCCGGGCGTGAAGGTTTTGCCGCAGCGGCAGCCGACCCGGTCAAGCTGGAAAAAGCCATCGGCAGCCGCTGCAATCGGCGTGGCTGGCAGGGCTGGATTCCGACGCTCACCGACTGGATGACGCACTTGCTCAATGTGCCGTTGTGTCTGGAGGCTAATGACCAGCCTATGTCGCTGGGGCAGTTGGGTCAGTATCAGGTCGAAATGGAGTTCTGGTTCGCCTGTCACAAGGTCGACGTGGCACGGATGGATGCGCTGGTTCGGCGCTACACCCATGACGGCGCGCCGCGAGCACCGGCGGAAGCGGCATCGCTCAACGGCATGTTCAAAGGGTTTATCGACCTGACGTTCGAGCACCAGGGTCGTTATTACGTGGCTGACTACAAGTCCAACTGGCTGGGCGTTGATGAAGAGGCCTACACCGAGCAAGCGATGACCGCCTCGATTCTGGACAACCGTTACGACCTGCAATACGTGCTGTACCTGTTGGCCCTGCACCGCCAGCTCAAGGCGCGTCTGCCTGACTACGATTACGACCGGCATATGGGCGGCGCGCTGTACCTGTTCCTGCGCGGCACCCGTGCGCCGAGTCAGGGCGCCTACTTCACCCGTCCGCCGCGTGAGCTGATCGAGCGTCTGGATCGACTGTTTCAAGGCAAGTCGTTGCCCCAGGAAGATGTGCTGTCAGGAGAGCCCGCATGAGTCGTTCATTCGCTGAACTGTTGCCCACACCGCTGGATGCACAAAGCCTGGCCGAGCTGACGCCGCTGAGTCGTGTCGACGATCTGCTGCTGTTGCTTGAACGCTGGGTCGAACGTGGCTGGCTGCGGGCGCTGGATCGGGCCTTTGTCGCGTTCCTCAGTGAACTGGACCCGCAGGCGGATTCGCTGGTGCTGCTGGCAGCGGCCTTGACCAGCCATCAACTGGGTCATGGGCACGTCTGCCTGGACCTGCATGAAACACTGAAGGAGCCGGACTTCGCCCTGTCGTTGCCACCTGAGGGCGATCTGCAGTCAGGTCCGATGCTGTTGCCCTCGCAATTGCTGGTGGCGCTGGACGGTGGCGCCTGGTGTCAGGCGTTGGCTGGCAGTGCCTTGGTGGCGCAGGCCGATGATCACAGCGAGGCCGCTGCGCACAGGCCATTGGTGCTGTCGGGTCGGCGTCTGTATTTGCGTCGTTACTGGAGCTACGAAAGACGTATCGCCGCTGCATTGCGTCAGCGTCTGGCGCAACAGGAAGCCGCACCCACAGATCTGGCGCAACGACTCGATGCGTTGTTCGGCAAGGCCAATCCGGCTCCTGATGCGCTGATCGACTGGCAAAAGCTGGCGTGCGCGCTGGCGACACGCGGCGCCTTCAGCATCATCACGGGTGGTCCTGGTACCGGTAAAACCACGACTGTGGTGCGGCTGTTGGCGTTGTTGCAGGCGCCTGCCGTGGAGAGCGGCCAGCCGTTGCGCATTCGTCTGGCGGCACCCACCGGTAAAGCGGCTACGCGGTTGACCGAGTCCATCAGTCATCAAGTCCAGTCCCTTGAAGTGGCTGAAAACGTGCGGCAAAAAATCCCCAGCGACGTGACCACCGTGCACCGTCTGCTGGGCAGCCGTCCGGGCACTCGTCATTTCCGCCATCACGCGGGTAATCCGCTACCGCTGGACGTGTTGGTGGTCGATGAGGCTTCCATGATCGACCTGGAAATGATGGCCAATCTACTGGCTGCGTTGCCGGCCCATGCGCGCCTGATTTTGCTTGGTGACAAAGACCAGTTGGCCTCGGTGGAAGCCGGTGCCGTGTTGGGTGATTTGTGCCGCGATGCGGAGGCGGGCCTCTACAGCCCGCAAACCCAAGCCTGGCTGCAAGCGGTCAGCGGCGAAGACCTGGGCAAAAGCGGACTGCAGCAAGGTGACGCCACGCAATTCCCGTTGGCCCAACAAGTGGTGATGCTGCGCCATTCCCGGCGTTTTGTGCAGGGCAGCGGTATCGGCCAGTTGGCCCGGCTGGTCAATCAACAACAGGCCGAAGACGCACGGGCATTGCTAGCCGCGCGCAGCCACAATGACTTGTTCGCACTGGCGCTCAAGGGTGAGCAGGACCGCTCGCTGGAGCGCTTGCTGCTGGAGGGGTTGGGACAGGGCACCGAAGGCCCGCAAGGTTATCGGCATTATCTGGGTGTGCTGGCCGATCAGCGGCCAGCCGCAGGGGCCGCGCTTGAAGATCCATGCTGGACACTCTGGGCGCGTTCGGTGCTGGAAGCGTTCGATTCGTTCCAGTTGCTGTGCGCGGTGCGGAAAGGCCCGTGGGGTGTTGAAGGGCTGAATCAACGCATCACTCAGGCGCTGTTCAACGCGGGCCTGATCGAAAGCGACCAGCACTGGTATGAAGGTCGTCCGGTATTGATGACGCGCAATGATTACGGGTTGGGCTTGATGAACGGCGACATCGGCATCGCCCTGCGCTTGCCTGAACGCAGCACCGAGGAGGCGGGACGCCAGGTGCTGCGCGTCGCGTTTCCGCGCAATGACGGCAGTGGCGGCGTGCGTTTCGTGCTGCCCAGCCGGCTCAACGATGTTGAAACCGTGTACGCGATGACCGTACACAAATCTCAAGGCTCGGAGTTCGCCCACACCGCGCTGATCCTGCCTGAGTCCTTGAATCCGGTACTGACCAAAGAGCTAATCTACACCGGCATCACGCGGGCCAAGCACTGGTTCAGCCTGATCGAGCCGCGCCAGGGCATTTTCGACGAGGCGCTCAGGCGCAAGGTCAAGCGCCTGAGCGGTTTGATGCTGGGGTTATAGCGGATGTAACCCCATAAACCGCCTGACCCGCTCACCCGCGTCATGCGCCCTGATCACTTGCGGCGTGGCGTCGACCTGGATGAGCCCGTCCTCCATAAAAATTATCCGGTCGGAGATCGACAGGGCAAAGTCCATTTCGTGGGTGACGATGAGCATGGTCATGCCCTCTTTGGCCAGGTCGCGGATGACGTTGAGCACGTCGCCCACCAACTCTGGATCAAGGGCGGAGGTGGGTTCGTCGAACAGCATGATCTGCGGGTCCATCGCCAAGGCACGAGCAATGGCGACGCGCTGTTGTTGACCGCCAGACAGCTGATGCGGGTATTTGTGGGCGTGGGCCAGCAGGCCGACTTTGTCCAGCAGTGCATAGGCGCGCTGTTCGCTCGGTGGCTGTTCGCGGCCGTGGTAGAACGGTGCGAGGGTGATGTTGTCGACGATGGTGCGGTGCGGGAACAGGTTGAAACTCTGAAAAACCATACCGATGCGCTGCACGCCGTAACGGATCTGGGCGCTGTTAAGGTTGTCGCCGGCATGGATGAAGCTTTCGCCGAACAGGATGATCTCGCCCTGATCAATGCTCTCCAGGCTGTTGATGGTGCGGATCAGTGAGGTCTTGCCCGAGCCGGACGGGCCGATGATGGAAATCACCTGGCCGGCGTTCACGTCCAGATCGATGCCTTTGAGCACGTCATGCTGACCATAACTTTTGTGGATGTTATGCAGCTGTAGCGCGGGTGCGGCACCGATGCCGTTTTGCGGACGGACGACGCTGGATGTCGGTATCAGGCTGGCGCGCAATTGAGCGACGCCGGCCGCGTCGAGGGTTTGTGGCGTGCGGTTGTTCAATTCCAGGTGTTGCTCAAGCCGCTGCAGCAACCAGCCGAACAGGCTGACGATCAACACGTAGTACACCGCCACGGCTGACAGGGTTTCCATCACCAGAAAGTTCTGCGCGTAGAGGCGCTGGCCGACAGTCAGCAGCTCGGTCAGCGAGATGACCGAGACCAGTGACGTCAGTTTCACTACGGTGATGTATTCGTTGATCAGGGTTGGCAGGGAAATCCGAAAAGCTTGTGGGATCACGATCAGCCGTTGCATGCCAATCAGACCAATACCCAGTGCCCGACCGGCTTCCTTCTGCCCTTTGGCGACTGAAATCAGGCCGCCACGATGAATCTCCGCCATGTACGCCGCCTCGGTCACCACCAAGGCGAACAAGCCGGAATAGAAGGGGTTGGACAGCACTTCGCGGGTGAACGGAAACAGTTGGGGCAGGTTGTAGACGAACACCACCAACACCAGCAGCGGGATGCTGCGAAAGAACCAGATATAAATCGACGCGGGCACACTCAACCAGCGTGAGGTCGAGAGTTTGGCCGAGGCCAGCAGAAAACCGAGCAGCATGCCGATGAACCAGGCCAAGGCACTGAGCTCGATCACCGTGATGCAGGCTTCCCAGAAATCCGACACGGAGAACAGAGAAAAAAAGTACGACCATTCAAATTGCATGTACACCTCAAGCTGCCGGCCTCACAGGGGGCCGGCAGGTCACACAGGGAAAAATCAGTGGGTGGGTTCTTCTAGGTTGTATTTCTTCAACAGGGCCGCGTATTCGCCGCTTTTCTTGCTGTCGTCGAAGGCTTTAAGCAACGCCTGATACAGCGCTTCGTTACCCTTTTTGACGAAGATGCCCAGGGTCTGTTGATAGATGGAATGCTCGGTGCTGACCACCACACGGCCTTTGGTGCGCTCGGCGATCATGCCGGCCGCGCCATCGATTTCAACCTGAGTCTGGACGTTGCCGGACAGCAGCGCCTGGGTCACTTCCGGTGCTGACGGAAATTCGCTGACCGCGATGACGCCTTTGTTGTTCGGCACGCAGTAGTCAGTGGACAGCTTGTTGAACTGCGCCACCCAGGTCGTGCCTTTTTCCAGGCCGACTTTCAGGCCGCACAGGTCTTCCGGGGTTTTCGGTTTCAGCGGGCTGTCCTTGAGCACCATGATCGCAGCGCCGGTTTTGGCGTAGGGGATGGTTTGGGCCTGGGTTTGGCGCTCAGGGGTGATGTACATCCCGGAGATGATCGCATCGTAGTGGCCGGAGTTGAGGCCAAGGATCAGGCTCGGAAACTTGGTGTCGACGAATTCGGTCTTGAGGTCCATGTGCCTGGCCAGCAGTTTGGCCAGCTCGGGGTCGGAGCCAACCACGTTCTTGTCTTTGTCATAGGACTCGAACGGCGGGTAAGTAATCTCCATACCCACCTTGAACTGCCCCGGCGTCACCGTTGTAGCGGCGTGGGCCAGGGTGGCGCCAAACACGGCGGCGGCAAGTACGGTCAAGCGAACAGCGGTGTTGTTTTTGTTGCGCATCGTCGGTGACTCCACAGTAGAAAAAAGGCGACATGGGTTAACGGGATCGTGACAGGACTGCATTTAGGGAGCGTCCGGGGTCTGGTTTTTCAGGTGCCCGAAGCTCGACGGTTTGCGGGCTTTTTCCGGCAGTGCTATCTCGCCGTTTTCTACCCGTTTGCGCAGGTATTGGTAGGTCTGCAGGGCCTGGCCGAACATGTGTTCACCGATGGCGATTTCCTCGTAGTCTTTGCCGGCCTGAGCGAAGCTGGGCAGCGGCTTGATCTGGGTGTGGAAGTCGCAGGCGTAGAACAGCGGGAAGGAGTAACGCTCCTCACTCACCGTTCTGACCCGATGAGCCGTAGCAACGAACGTACCAGCGGTCATGACCTCGAGCATGTCGCCGATGTTGACCACAAAGGCGCCCTCAATGGGCGGCGCATCGATCCACAGGCCCAGATCGTTCATGACTTCCAGACCCGGCTTGTCGGCAAGCAATATTGTGAAGCACTCGTAATCGGTGTGTGCACCAATACCGGGCGCGTCCTGCGCAGCGTCGTCGAACGGGTAATGGATCAGCCGCAGCTTGGACGGTGGGCGCGTGACCATCGCGTCGAAGTAGTCTTCTTCCAGGCCCAATGCCAGGGCGAAGCCACCGAACAGCCTGCGGCCAAGGGCGAAAATTGCGGCGTAATAGGCTTGCACCGACGTTTTGAAACCGGGCAGCAGCGGCCACTCGTTGGGCCCCAGCAGCGGCGTATTGGCCAGCACCAACGGGTCATCGGCGGGTACTTCGAAGCCGATGTCGAAGGCTTCTTTATGGTCGGGCTTGCCCTTGGCGTAAACCTCTTCACCTTCGGGCACGAAGCCTTTATGGGTCTTTGAGGTGCCAATGTAGTGCTGCATCTTGGTGTCGAAGGGCTGGTCGAAAAAATCCTTGGCCGCTTGATACAGGCCAGTGATCAGCTGCGCGTCGATGCCGTGGTTTTTGATGTACAGAAAACCGACCTCGCGGGCGGCAGCACCTAGCGCTGCGGCGACGGCCTGACGCTGAGCGACGTCGGTGCTGAACAACCCGGCAATGTCCACCACGGGGATGCTGCTGAAGTTGGCCGCGACCGAGGGTGCCGAGGTTTGGGAGAGATCAGGCATAACGAAAACGCTCCTTCAAAGACAAGTCGATTGAGTGAAACGCTGGAAGTGCTCGCGCTCGGTCTGGCCCATCCACACGTTCAGCGACCACAGATCGGCCACGGGCACGTTGGTGAAGGGCAGGTGATGCAAGTAACCGTCGGCGCCGAATTCCGGGGTCAGAGTGCTAACCTGATAGCCGCGTCTTTTTTGCGAGTGCCAGATCGCTTCCCAATGCTGCTGATGGAAGGCCAGCTCCTTGGCGTATTCCGGCGCGGCCGGGTGCGGGACCTGTGGGCCCTGGTCATAGCCGACCCGGGCTTGAATGTGATGCACGCGATCAACGAACGCGCTGAGGTCGTCCTCGGGGTCGTTGAGCAGGCGCTCGCAGGTGACGATCCAATGGCTGATGTCGCTGGTGAACAACAGATCAGGCAGTTGGCGGATCAGTTCGAGGGTAATCCACGGATTGAACAGCGAGCGCGAGCGATGGGTTTCGAAGCTGCACACTTGACCGTGTTTGCGTGCCAGTTCCAGCGCCCGACCGAAAAAGTCGACCTGCTGTGGCAACTGCCAGCGGTCATTGCCGGCGAGCACATTGACGAAGCGCGGCGACAGTTCGGCGGCCCAGGCGAGTTTTTTGTCCAGGTCGACCAAGTGTTCAGTGACTGGTGCCGCCTGCTCGGGCAAGACGTTGTAGGCGGTGAAAACGGTGCTGATATAGCCGAGTTGGTTGGCCCTTAGAAACGCCGAGAACTCTGCACGCTCGCTGGCTTCCAGCGGCAGACGCGCTTCCATACCGTCGAAGCCAGCATCCAGCAGCTCTTCCAGCGCCTGGGTTTTGCTCGCGGTATAGCCCCAGAGTGTGCGGAAAATATCCAGTTTCATTGATGACCTCAAAGATTCCTCGGGCTACGGCACAGCGCGACGACGGCATAAGCCGGGTCGGCAACGATGGGCAGTAGCGAAGGGGTAATCTTTAGGCCGAATCTCTGGGTATCCGGTCCCTTGGTGGAATGGATCTTAGGGGTGGCGCGGGAGTGGGAAGAATAGGAAAGCTCAAATCCATAGTTCAGAGATTTCTAAACTATCTAGACACAGATCAACTGTAGGAGTGGGCTTGCCCGCGATCCGCCGTGAGCCCGGCTTATCGCGGGCAAGCCCGCTCCTACACAGGGTTAGTGTTCACCCGGCTGGTCTGCAAACAGCATTTTCTTCGTTTCACCCAGTAAAAGCTGGCTGTTTTTCTCGGTCACCGCCCGGATGTAATCCCACAACAGGGTAATCCGCTTGAGCTTGCGCAGGTCTTCGCGGCAGTACATCCAGAATTGTCGTGTGATCTTCACTTCGCTTTCCAGAACGGGCAGCAGGCGCGGGTCTTGTGCTGCCAGGAAGCACGGCAGGATCGCCAGTGACCGACCTTGCAGCGCCGCTACGTACTGGGCAATGACGCTGGTGCTGCGCAGATGCGCGTTGGCGCCGGGGAGTAAATTGCTTAGATAAAGCAGCTCCGAGCTGAAGGCCAGGTCGTCGACGTAACTGATGAACTGATGGTCAGCCAGGTCTGCGCTGCGCCGGATCGGTGGATGGCGGTCGAGGTATTCCTGGGTGGCATATAGGCGCAGGCTGTAGTCGCACAGCTTGCAGCAGACATACGGTCCATGTTCGGGGCGCTCCAGGGCGATGACGATGTCGGCTTCGCGCTTGGACAGGCTGATGAAGTGTGGCAGCGGCAGGATATCCACCGAAATAGCCGGGTACGCGTCGAGAAAGTGCGTCAGCTGTGGCGTGATGAAAAAGCTGCCAAACCCTTCGGTGCAACCCATGCGTACATGGCCGGACAGGGCCACTCCCGAGCCTGACACCTGCTCGCAGGCCAGGTGCAGCGTGCTTTCGATCGACTCGGCATAACCGAGCAGGCGCTGGCCTTCGGGCGTCAGGATAAAACCGGTAGTGCGCGATTTCTCGAACAGTAATGTCCCCAGCGATCCCTCCAGCGAATTGATCCGTCGGGACACCGTCGTGTAGTCCACCGCCAGGCGCTTGGCCGCAGTGCTGGCTTTGCGGGTGCGGGCGACCTCAAGGAAAAACTTCAGGTCGTCCCAATTGAGGAGGTTCAAGGACGTGATGTTTTTTTGCATATTGATCCGGCTTTTATGAGCGTTCTTATTAGAAGTTTGCACATCTATACTCCAAAACACGCCCATGACCAACTTCTTGATCAGCGGCTCAGGAGCAAGACCCGCAAGGCCGCGAGCCACATCCCAGGCAACACCCACCTGCCATAACACCCTGCACAAAAATAATAAGCGGAGGAGTTTATGAAGAACGCTACAACGGCGGACGCTGGCGCAATCGGTGCCAACCCTGCGAAAAAGGCCAAACCTTATCGGCTTGCCGGTATGGCGAGCATGGCCGGTACGACCATCGAGTGGTACGACTTTTTCCTCTATGGCACGGCTGCCGCGCTCATCTTCAACAAGATTTTCTTTCCCGCCCTGGACCCTATCAGCGGTGTGTTGGCAGCTTTCGCTACCTATGCCGTGGGCTTTCTCGGCCGGCCATTGGGCGGCGTGATTTTCGGCCACTTCGGCGACCGTATCGGGCGTAAGTCGATGCTGTTACTGACGCTGCTGATGATGGGGATACCGACCATCATCATCGGCCTGATCCCCACCTATGATCAGATCGGCTACTGGGCCGCATTGATTCTGGTGCTCATGCGCTTTCTCCAGGGCATGGCGGTGGGCGGCGAGTGGGGCGGGGCGGTGTTGATGGCCGTTGAGCATGCGCCTGAAGGCAAGAAAGGCTTTTACGGCAGCTTGCCGCAAACCGGTGTGGGTGCCGGTCTGGTGCTGGCATCGCTGGCCATGGGCCTGGTTGCCAAATTGCCTGAAGCGGACATGCTCAGCTGGGGTTGGCGCCTGCCGTTCATCGCCAGCATCGTGCTGCTCGGCGTCGGCTGGGTGATTCGTCTGAAAGTTCCGGAATCACCCGACTTCGAAAAAATGAAAAAGCAGAATATCGCGGTCAAGATCCCGCTGTTTCAGGTGCTGCGCAATCATCCGCGCGAAACCCTGACCATCATCGGCGCCCGAACGGCAGAAAATGCCTGGTTCTATATGTCGGTGACGTTCGCCCTGGCCTACGCGGCCAACCAGTTGCAGATTCCGCGTGGCGATGTGCTCAACGCCATCACTGCTGGCGCGGCCCTATCACTGATCACCATGCCACTCTGCGGGCACCTGTCCGACAAGGTCGGGCAACGTCGCTTGTACTTCGCCGGGCTATTACTGCTTTGCGCATTCGTCTACCCGTTCTTCGCCATGCTCGAAACACGCGAGCCACTGTTGGTCTGGTGGGCCATGGTGCTGGCGGTCGGCGTGGTGTTTCCGATTCTGTATGCGCCTGAATCGCTGTTGTTCGCCCGGCAATTCCCGGCAGAAATTCGTTACAGCGGCATCTCTGTGTCGGTGCAACTGGCCGGCGTGCTGGGAGGTGGTTTCGCACCGATGATCGCCACCAAATTGTTGGCCTACTCTGATGGTAGCCCTCATTACGTCATCGTTTATCTGATCGGCATGGGCGTGGTGGCATTGTTCTGCACCGCCCTGATGAAACCAGACCCGGCACGGCACAGAACCTTATAGCCGCCGCATGCTTTGACTTTTTTTGCCGCCCGCATCGGGCCGCTCGAATCCAGGAGAACTCCAATGAACGCTTCGCTCAATCCTTCCATCAATAAAAACGGCACCGCCGTGGCTCGCGTCAAACTGCTGATCGGTGGTGAGTGGGTCGATTCTCAGACCAACGAATGGCACGACATCGTTAATCCGGCAACTCAGGAAGTGCTGGCGCAAGTTCCCTTCGCCACCGAGTCTGAATTGAATGCTGCGGTTGCGGCCGCCGAGCAAGCCTTCAAGACCTGGCGCTTGACCCCCATTGGTGCGCGGATGCGCATCATGCTCAAGCTCCAGGCGTTGATCCGCGAACATTCGAAACGCATCGCTGTGGTGTTGAGTGCAGAACAGGGCAAGACCATCGCCGATGCGGAAGGCGACATCTTCCGTGGTCTGGAAGTGGTCGAACACGCGTGCTCCATCGGTACTTTGCAGATGGGCGAGTTCGCTGAAAACGTCGCGGGCGGTGTTGATACCTACACCCTGCGTCAACCGATCGGCGTTTGCGCCGGGATCACGCCTTTCAACTTTCCGGCAATGATTCCACTGTGGATGTTCCCGATGGCCATCGCCTGCGGTAACACCTTCGTCCTCAAACCGTCGGAACAAGACCCGCTGTCGACTATGCTGTTGGTGGAACTGGCCGTCGAGGCGGGCGTACCAGCCGGTGTGCTTAACGTGGTCCACGGCGGCAAGCAAGTGGTGGACGGGATCTGCACCCACAAAGCCATCAAGGCCGTGTCCTTCGTCGGTTCGACCGCAGTGGGTACTCACGTTTACAACCTTGCTGGTCAACACGGCAAACGCGTGCAATCAATGATGGGCGCGAAAAACCACGCCGTGGTGCTGCCCGATGCTAATCGCGAGCAGACCCTGAATGCGTTGGTCGGTGCCGGCTTCGGTGCCGCCGGTCAGCGCTGCATGGCGACGTCTGTGGTGGTGTTGGTGGGCGCGGCAAAACAATGGCTGCCAGACCTCAAGGTTCTGGCGCAGAAACTCAAGGTCAATGCCGGTAGCGAAGCCGGTACTGATGTCGGTCCGGTGATTTCCAAGCGGGCCAAGGAACGTGTGTTGGGCCTGATCGAAAGCGGTGTTCGCGAAGGCGCCAAGCTGGAACTGGATGGCCGTGATGTCTCGGTACCCGGGTTTGAAGACGGTAACTTCATTGGCCCAACCTTGTTCTCGGGTGTGACCACCGAAATGCAGATCTACACCCAGGAAATCTTCGGCCCGGTACTGGTCGTGCTGGAAGTCGACACCCTCGATCAGGCGATTGCCCTGGTCAACGCCAACCCGTACGGCAACGGCACAGGCCTGTTTACCCAAAGTGGTGCAGCGGCGCGCAAATTCCAGAGTGAGATCGATGTGGGCCAAGTGGGTATCAACATTCCGATCCCTGTACCTGTCCCATCCTTCAGCTTCACTGGCTCGCGTGGTTCGAAACTGGGTGATCTGGGTCCGTACGGCAAGCAAGTGGTGCAGTTCTACACCCAGACTAAAACCGTCACCAGCCGCTGGTTCGACGACGACAGCGTGAACGATGGCGTGAACACCACGATCAACCTGCGCTAAGTCGCCTGACAGGAGAACGATTATGAAAATTGCATTCATCGGCCTCGGCAACATGGGCGCGCCCATGGCCCGCAATTTGATCAAGGCCGGTCATCAGCTGAACCTGTTTGACCTCAACCAGACAGTGCTGGCCGAGCTCGCCGCACTGGGTGGTCACATCAGCGCCTCGCCCAAGGACGCGGCGAAGGGCAGTGAGCTGGTCATCACCATGCTGCCGGCTGCAGCGCATGTGCGCAGCGTGTACCTGAATGAAGATGGCGTATTGGCCGGCATCGCCCGAGGGGTGCCCGCAGTGGATTGCAGCACGATCGATCCACAGACGATCCGTGATGTCGCGGCGACTGCGGCCAAACAAGGCGTGGTGCTGGGTGATGCCCCTGTTTCAGGTGGCACCGGCGGTGCGCAAGCCGGGACCCTGACCTTCATGGTTGGCGCCAGCGCAGAGCACTTCGAAGTACTGAAACCGGTATTGGCGCAGATGGGCAAGAACATCGTCCACTGCGGTGACGTCGGCACCGGGCAGATCGCCAAGATCTGCAACAACATGCTGCTGGGGATTTCCATGATCGGCGTGGCCGAAGCCATGGCTCTGGGCAATTCGCTGGGGATCGATACTGGCGTTCTGGCCGGTATCATCAACAGTTCCACTGGGCGTTGCTGGAGTTCCGAGGTCTATAACCCATGGCCGGGTATCGTCGAAACCGCGCCAGCGTCACGCGGTTATACCGGTGGCTTCGGGGCGGAGCTGATGCTCAAGGACCTGGGCTTGGCGACCGAAGCCGCGCGGGTCGCCCATCAGCCGGTGATTCTCGGCGCGGTGGCTCAACAGCTGTATCAGGCGATGAGCCTGCGTGGCGAAGGTGGCAAGGATTTCTCGGCGATTATCGAGTCGTATCGCAAGGCTGAGTAAAGCGGCAAGCCTGATAGCCACCGGCCCGCTCGTTGAACGTCTCAACGAGCGGGCTGAGGGTATTGATGGCGCAAGATCCATTCACCTTCGTGTCGAATGACGTCACCCCATCAAATCACCCCATCAAATCGATCTGACAACCCGGTTCAGCATCCTGCGCGCTCAAAGTCATGTTGTGCGGATGGGCTACTTAAACAATTGTTTAAGTACAGAGGACCGCTCTGACAGTCGTCGTTCGCTATCTTCGTGCCATTCGTGGGTTATGCCACAAGGGTTAACGGAGACAATCAGCACATGCCAGCCGCAACACTACCGTCGGCGCTCACGCAGCGTTTATCTCCAGGGCGAACGATCAGATCAGGACGGGCAGTCCGGTCCCTGGTGTTCACTGGATGGCTGATGCTCGGGGGATGTTCTCTGGTGCCTTCCTACAGCCAGCCCGACGTGCCGCTCGCCCTTGCGTGGACGGGGGCGCAGGGGGGCGCTGAGGCGCCAGCGTCAGGTGGGCTGTGGTGGAAAGAGTTTCACAGTCAGGAACTCGACGGGCTGATCGCCAAGGGGCTGAGCGAAAACTATACGCTCAAGGCCGCCATGAGCCGGATCGATGAAGCGCGGGGCCTTGCACAGGTAGCGGGGGCTGCGCAGTACCCGCTGCTGTCCCTCGGCGGTAATGTTCAGCGCCAGGATAATTACGGGACCACCGCAAAACGCAGCGTGTTTGCCGATGCCACCTACGAGGTTGATTTCTGGGGCAAATCGCGGGCGGCGGCTGATTCTTCCACCGCGCTGGCGAATGCGAGTGTGTTCGACGCCCAGACGCTTCGAATGACCTTGGGCGCGACCATAGCTACCACGTATTTTCAGGTGCTGTCGCTGGATGATCGACTGCGCCTTGCTCAATCGATCGCCGACGATGCGCAGCAGGTGCTTGAACTGGTTGAGGTCCAGGCCAGCCAAGGCGTGGTTTCCAACCTTGAGGTAGAACAGCAACGCAATGCCTTGCAGACGTTTCAGGCTGCGATGCCGCCATTGCGTCAGCAGCGCGATCAGGCGTTGTATCAGCTTGCGGTATTGGTGGGTGTCCCACCGCAAGGTTTCCAGGTTAATCAAACCGGCTTGCAAGACCTTGCGATTCCGCACCCGGCTATGGGATTGCCCATCGGCCTGTTGCGGCAACGCCCGGACGTGCAAGCAGCGGAGGCTCGGTTGAAATCGGCCAACTTCGATGTAGGTGTCGCACGGGCGGCGTTTCTTCCCAATATTTCGCTGGATCTGATGGGGGGTGTCGACACTCTCGCGGGCGGCGGCATCTGGAGTGCCATCGGCACGCTGGCCCAGCCGGTGTTCGCGGGCGGCCGGCTCACAGGTCAATTGAATGTCGATCAGGCCCATGCTCAGGAGTTGACCGCCAGTTACCGGGAGTCAGTGATTGAGGCTCTGCAAGATGTGGAGACGCAGCTCAGCGCCGCGCATCAGCTTGATCAGACCTACAGGCTTAATCAGGCCGCAGTCACTTCCGCGCGTGAAGCCGCCAGGCTGGCTCAGGTCCGTTATCGGCTGGGCTCCACCGACTTCCAGACACTGCTCATTGTCGAGTGCACCCAATACCAGGCCGAAGACAGTCTGTTGCAGGTCCGCTTGCAGCATTTGCAGGCTGCAGTCGGCCTGTTTCGGGCGTTGGGGGGGGACTTCACGCCCGCAACCATTACCGCCTATTCGAAAACCTCAGTGTTTTCTTCACCCACCGTTAAGGCCGACCATCCATGAACTTCATGCCATCCGCTTTGCCTACACGTTGGCGTTTTCCTGGGCTGGTCATCGTGATGATCGTCGTGATTTTACTGGCTCGTTTCGCGTGGGCGGGGCGAACCCAGGCCGCGCCGATTGGCCAACAGGATTCCGCAGTCCCTGTACTCATGCAGCAAGTCCAGCAACAGGACCTGCCTATATGGCTCGAAGCAATCGGTAACGTGCAGCCGCTCAACAGCGTAAACGTGCGGGTTCGGGTCGATGGTGAGTTGCAGAAGGTGCTGTTCGCCGAGGGCCAGATGGTCACCGAGGGCAGTCAACTGGCGCAGATCGACCCCCGGGTCTATCAGGCCCAGGTAGCGCAGGCAGTGGCCTTGGTGGCCAAGGATCAGGCGCAACTGGCGAACCTGCGTGTCAATCTTGATCGGGCCATCAAGCTGGCGCAGGCCAAGGCGGGACCTACGCAGGATGTGGACACCTTCCGCGCTCAACTGGCGGCCCAGCAGGCCACCGTTCAAGCGGATCAGGCGGTGCTCGATAACGCCCGGCTGCAGTTGAGCTTTACCCACGTCATGGCGCCGCTGACTGGGCGCACCGGCCAACGCTTACTGGACGTTGGCTCAATTGCGCATGGCGCGGAGGCCAGCGGGCTGGTCACCATTACCCAGATGAATCCGATTTCTGTGGCCTTTTCTGTCTCCCAGGACGACCTGCCCGAAATACTCGAGGAGAACGGTCGACAGGCATTGCAAGTGGTGGCTGTAACGCGGGACGGTAAAAAGCAGATCGCGACCGGTCATCTCAGTTTCATCGACAGTCAGGTGTCGGCGGCCAGTGGGCAGATCCAGCTCAAGGCCGAGTTCGACAATGCTCAAAGCCAATTGTGGCCTGGTCAATTGGTCAGCGCGCGGTTGCTCTTGCACACCCAGCGCGGTGCCACGGTGGTGCCAGCTACCGCTGTTCAGCAAGGTCAGAAAGGTTCGTTCGTGTACGTCGTCAATGCTGATCAACGGGTGGAGCCACGTCAGGTGGATGCCTCGTCGGTAGTGGCCGATCAACAATGGATTCGCCAAGGTCTGGCTCTCGGTGAAACCGTCGTCGTGCAGGGGCAGTCGCGTATCGCACCGGGTATTCGGGTCGCGGCGATCAAGTCCGAAGCAAGCGCCGCACAAACACTGGCTGAATCGCAATCGACCGCCGTTATAGAGGTTCCTCGATGAACGCACTGTCGAGCTTGATCCCGCGTCGCGTAGGTCTGAGCCTGTTGGCGGTGGGGGTGATGCTGCTGGGGAGCTTCGCGTACTTCCAGTTGCCCGTGGCCCCACTGCCGACCGTGGATTTCCCGACCATTCAAGTCACTGCGAAATTGTCCGGGGCCAGTGCCGAAACCATGGCGACGTCGGTGGCGACCCCGCTGGAGAGAGCGTTTTCGGCGATACCACAGGTCACTTCGATGACCTCCACCAGCGCGGCGGGCAAAACCCAGGTCGTGCTGCAATTCGACCTGTCCCGCGATATTGATGGTGCTGCTCAGGACGTGCAGTCGGCGATCAATACTGCCAGTGCCACGCTTCCAAAAACCATGACCAGCACGCCGACGTTCAACAAGGTCAACCCTGCGGAGTTCACGGTGTTGTCGTTGGCCCTTACCTCACCGACCCGCACCTTGCCCGAGCTGGACCGCTATGCCGATAACTACCTGGCCCAGCAGCTGTCGCAGCTGCCTGGGGTCGGCATGGTGGATTTTCATGGCGAACAAAAACCTGCCGTGCGTATCCAGATCGACCCGGACGCGTTGGCCGCTCGCGGTCTGACACTGGAAGATGTGCGCAGTGTGATCGGCCTGAGTACCCTCGACCAGCCCAAAGGCAGCCTTGATGGCCAGTACCGTTCGATCACCCTTGGCGCCACTGACCAATTGCTTGATCCCAAGGGCTATCGTGATCAGGTCGTGGCCTACAAAAGCGGTGTGCCCATCAAGCTGGGCGACCTGGGTAAGGTCATCGATGGTGCCGAAGACACCCGGCAAGCAGCGGCCATCGGTGGACAGCCGACTATCATTGTCGACATCCATAAACAGCCTGGTTTCAACGTTCTGTCGACGATTAAGACGATTAAATCACGGCTGCCGGAGCTGACCGCTTCATTGCCTCGCGATGTTCAGGTTCAAGTGGTGGGCGACCGTACGCAGACCATCGAAGCGTCGGTTAACGACGTTCAGTTCACCCTGATGCTCTCTATTGCACTGGTTGTCGTGGTCATTTTCGTTTTTCTGCGCAAAGCGACCGCAACGCTGATTCCGAGTCTGACGATTCCGTTGTCGTTGGTGGCGACTTTCGCGGTGATGTACCTGCTCGGCTACAGCCTCGATAACCTGTCGATCATGGGACTGGCGATTGCCGTGGGGTTTGTGGTCGACGATGCCATCGTGGTCATGGAAAACATTGTCCGCCATCTGGAGATGGGAAAGTCCCGAATGCAGGCAGCGGTGGATGGGCTGCGTGAAGTGGCGTTCACCATTGTCTCGATGACGGTGTCGCTGATTGCCGTGTTCTTGCCAATTCTGCTGATGGGCGGCATCGTCGGGCGGCTCATGCGTGAGTTTGCGGTGACCGTCAGTGTGGCCATTTTAATGTCGTGCATTGTGTCGCTGACAATCACCCCGATGCTCTGCGCCTGGTTACTCAAGCACGAGGAGGAATCCCGTCCAGGGCGCTTCTCGCAGGGCTGTGAAAACGCATTTACCGGCATCCTGAATGGGTATCGCCGCAGCCTTGACTGGGTGCTCGACCATCAACGCTTGACCCTGGCGGTCGCGATGGCGACGTTCGTGGCGACGGCGGCATTGTATGTCTACATACCCAAGGGCTTTTTCCCGCAACAGGACAATGGCTTGATTCAGGGCGTGGCTGAAGCTGCACCGGATATTTCGCCCAAGGCGATGCGTGATCAGGTTGCTCTTCTCGCGAATATCGTCGGCCAGGACCCGGCCGTGGCCAAGGTCTATTTCTGGATCGGACCGAACCCTACGATCAGCCAGGGCAAGGTGATGATCAACCTCAAACCCTTCAGCGATCGCACCACGTCTGCCCAGCAGGTGATCGCCCGGTTACAGCCGCAGCTCGACAAAGTCCCCGGGATCAAACTGTTCATGCAAGCCAACCAGGACATACAAGTCGGCGGGCGGGCCAGCAAGACGCAGTATCAATACACCCTTCAGGACCCGGACAGTGTTGAACTGGATCATTGGAGCGGGGTGCTTTTGGAAAAGCTCAAGGGTTTGCCGCAGCTACAACATGTCACCTCCGATCAACAGCACGCGGCGACACAGGCAACCCTAGTGATCGATCGGGCAACGGCGGCTCGGATGGGGGTCTCGGTACAGTCCATCGACGACGTGTTGTATGACGCCTTCGGCCAGCGTCAGGTGGCGACGATGTTCACGCAACTGGACCAGAATCAGGTCATCCTGGAGATCGATCCGCGCTGGCAGTTGTCCATTGCGACACTGGGTCATCTGTACGTCCGTTCGAGTTCTGGCACGTTGGTGCCGTTGAACCTGCTGTCCGACATCAAGAACGAACTGATGCCGATTATCATCAACCATCAAGGTGTGTTCCCGGCGATCACGCTGTCGTTCGACCTGGCACCGGGACACGCCTTGAGCGAGGCCGTTACCGCGATTCAGCAAGCATCGCTGGCGGTGGCGTTGCCTGACAGTGTTGTGGGTAGTTTTCAGGGGACCGCTCAGGCATTTCAAGACTCACTAAAGTCCCAGCCATGGCTGATTCTTGCGGCGATCCTGACCGTTTATATCGTGCTGGGCGTCCTGTACGAAAGCGCGATCCATCCGCTGACGATTATCTCCACGCTGCCATCGGCGGGTTTCGGGGCGCTGTTGGCGTTGATTATGTGCGGACAAGACCTGTCGGTGCTCGGGATGATTGGCATCATTCTGCTGATTGGCATCGTCAAGAAGAACGCGATCATGATCGTCGACTTTACGCTGGCGGCAGAAGCGCAGGGCTTGTCGCCTCGCGAGGCCGTACGTGAGGGTTGTCTGCTACGCCTAAGACCGATCCTGATGACCTCGCTGGCCGCATTGCTGGGTGCAGTGCCGTTGGCGTTCGGTCATGGCGCCGGTTCTGAATTACGGCAGCCACTGGGTATCGCCATCGTCGGCGGTCTGGCGGTCTCACAACTGTTGACGTTGTACACCACACCGGTGGTTTACCTCTGGTTCAACCGTTTTCGAACGCGTCCGGAGGTCGTTCCCGCACTCGTCAACGTCTGAATGTATCTAACGTGCTGGATAAGCCCGCACGGTGAATGCGTTGGTTACCAGCGCAGACAGCGTGGCCCCAATGCTGCGCCGATGACTGTTGGCAGTAACATGCCAAGCGTGTACCAGACACCCCAGAACGGCACTCCCGTCTCGGGACAATGAAGGCAATAGACGAGGGTCGCCATCGATCCCGCGAGCAAGCCACCACAGGCACCGGTCAATGCCAAACGGGTCGGTGCAAGGCCTCTCAGCGCCCAGAACACCGCGATGAATCCGGGGATCGAGAGCAGCATGATATTCAGCACACACACTCGCCAGGTTTTGCCGAGCAGCATGGAGACCCGTGTGCCGGGCGTCGCGACGGCCAGCACATAAACCCCGCTCAACCAGACCGCGGCGACTGCAGCGCTGACCAGTAACCCGCCGTATCCGCTGCTCATGCCCGGTCTGCCCAAGCGGGTTACCATCAACAGCGCCCCGATCGCCAGACTCAGCGGGAAGGCGGTTTTTGCCCAGAAAGTTGCGGTTACTGATACTTGGGCGAGGTCTGCGCGCACACCCAGGGTCGAAACCAGTAGCAGGCCCGCACCGAGCACTCCAATCAGGACTGCGATGCCGAAGCGCTTGGCAAGCGCCCACCGGTCTATTGGTGTGACGCCAGCGGCGAGCAGTGAAACAAGATCATCAGTTTTCATCGTGTGCCTCGGATCTTTGCCGCCAGGGCTTTGAGCCCGCGGTGTACGCCAATCTTTACCGCTGACTCGGACAATCCCGTCATCTGAGCTGTTTCTGCGACCGACCAACCTTCGAGTTTCACGTGCATGATGGGTAGGCGCTGACGGTCGGGTAACTGCTCAAGCAGTTTGTCCAGGTCGCGGCTAGCCTGCGCAGGCTCTAGATGTGACTCGGCAAGCAGCTCCATCGCATCGTCGATGGAGTCATTGAATACGTCGTGACGCGAACGTGCCCGGAAAAGATCCGTGAGTTTATAACGCGCAATGGCGAAAACCCAGGCGGTCAAAGGCTGCTCGCCCCGGTATGTCTGGCGTCCGTTATGCACGGCCAGCAATACCTCTTGCAGCAAATCTTCGATTTCGCCCGGCTGGCGCTGAAGCCTGGCCCTGAGAAAGCCGCGTAGATGCGTGCTCAATTCAGAAAGAAACGTCCGGTAGGCCGTTTCATCACCCCTCAGTCCTGCGAGGAACAGCGCTTGAAGATATATTTCGCGGCTGCGTAACGACTCGTTATGTGTAGTTCGGTCCATCGCTCGCTCTGGTTACACAATAGGTGAATTATTTTTTAGCACGGCCTTCCGCTGGCCATCTCGCAGCGAGCGGGGATCGAAACTGCTGTGAGCGTTGATTACGCCAAAACCGCAAACATTCTTGCCGGGGTTGACGGAGCAGGCCAGAAAAAACGTTCGAAAAAATATTTCCAGATCGCTGTAACCAGATGGCGAGCGACGGCGAACTACCTTACGGATCGTAAGTACAGTGCTCGAGCGCACTGGCATGCGGACTACCCCTCATTGCTCTGGAGAAGTCATCATGAACATTCTTAAACTCGTTGCCGTGGCACTCGCGTTCTCTTCGATGGCCACTGGCGCCATTGCGGCTGACACTATGGCTCCTGGCTCTATGGCGGCTGGCACTAAAGCTGCTGGCGCCATGGCTGCTGACACTATGGCTCATGGCTCTATGGCGGCTGATACCATGGCTCATGGCTCTATGGCCGCAGGCACCAAAGCTGCTGGCGCCATGGCGGCTGATACCATGGCTCCAGGCGCCATGGCTCCAGGCACTAAAGCTGCTGACTCTATGGCTCCTGGCGCCATGAAGTCAGGTGCTATGAAGTAATGTTATTGCGTGGTGATGGCTGGTCATAACGATTGCAACGCGGGCGCGGGCCCAGCCAATGGACTACCAATCCAATGCCTGGGAAAACGCCTCCGCCGTGACATGCACCAGCATCAAGACGCTATACGGCATGGGCACTTTCAAAGTGATGTAATTGCAGGCTCACAGGGGGCGCTCCGATCATAAAGGCATCACTCGAGATGGGCGGCAGGGCATCAAACCGAAGCACTATGAGGCTGCATTCGAATGCGCAGCTAGTGGTGTGTAGCTCGAAGTCCATCTTGAAAGCCGATGTGGTCGGTAGTAGTCCGGGCCTGCAGCGTCCGAGGGCACTCGCGGATCGCGCCAGGCACTCATTTCCGAGCGCCTGGCGCGGCCAGCGTTCCACGTACAGCCGTCGCTGGACCTCTCCGGTCTACTTGGTCACGGCTGATGTTTTCACCATGACTGGCGCTGATCGATAAACAACAGCTCAAGCAAAAACAAAATACTTGCGCACAGTCTCAACGACTTCCCACGTCCCCTTCATTCCAGGCTCAACAATAAAAATATCGCCCGCCCGCAGGTGGATCGGCGCCATGCCGTCAGGGGTGATGATGCAGTAGCCTTCCTGGAAATGGCAGTATTCCCACTTCACATAATCCACCCGCCACTTGCCAGGGGTGCAGATCCAGGTGCCCATGATCTTGCTGCCATCCTCGGAGGTGTAGGCGTTGAGGTTGACGGTGTGCGGGTCACCTTCGAGTTTTTCCCATTTGCAGGCGTCGAGCAGGGGCAGTGGGTGAGTATTGCGAAGGACGGTAATCGGCGTAGACATGACAACTCCAAGGGTGGGGGCGCGGTTGTCAGACGGTGCAGTCCGCGCTCGGACACCATAGGTCGGTTACGTCAGGGGCAATTGTCTGTGCTCGACACTGAGCTATCCAGAAGCGCGGGGCCCGCACGCGATGCCTCAAAACCCAGCAGCAATAATCTAAGTGCTATTCGTGCGCTTGAGTCAAAAGTATTTTGCCCGGCTGCGGCTTATTCATTCGCGGTCTTATCGGTACTCTGCCGTCAGTCAATTTTTTAACCTCCTCAATCAGCCGCGTCTGCAGTGCGGCTTGCAATTGAATACTGATGAGACCTTTCATGAAAAAAATTCTGTTATTGAACGGCGGCAAAAAATTCGCGCACTCCGAAGGTTTGTATAACGCCACCTTGCATAATGCGGCAGTGGCGTTCCTTGATCACTCCGGTTTTGATATCAAAGAAACCCAAATCGACGCCGGTTATGACGTGGCTGAAGAAGTGGCCAAATTTATCTGGGCCGACGTGATCATTTACCAGATGCCAGGCTGGTGGATGGGCGCGCCGTGGACTGTGAAGAAGTACGTCGATGAAGTGTTTACCGAAGGTCATGGCAGCCTGTACGCCAACGACGGTCGTACCCGCTCCGATGCATCGCAGAAATACGGTAGCGGTGGTTTATTGCAGGGTAAGCAGTACATGATTTCCGCCACCTGGAACGCGCCACAGCAAGCATTCGATGACCCGAGCGATTTCTTCGAAGGGGAAGGCGTGGATGCGGTGTACTTCCCGTTCCATAAAGCCAACGAGTTTTTGGGCCTGACAGCGTTGCCGACGTTCCTCTCTGTCGACGTGATGAAAGTCCCGGCCATAGAGGCTGATGTGAAGCGCTATGAGCGGCATCTGGCTGACGTATTCAGCATCTGATTCTGTAGGCGCAACCAGGGACATGCGTCGCGAATGAACAGCCTGTCTTTTGCGAAAAACAAGGCTAATATTTAGCCGGTTTTGAGCAGGAGACAAAAGTGAAAGCCAGATCAGATGAGTTGCAGGTATTCGTTTCGGTGATTGAAAGCGGCTCGATTTCCGCTGCTGCCGAACACATGGGGCAAACCCCTTCGGCGATCAGCAGGACATTGTCGCGGCTTGAGGCGAAGCTGGAAACCACCCTTATCAATCGCACCACGCGACGCATGGACTTGACGGAAGAGGGCAAGTTTTTCCTCGAAAAAGCCAAGCAGATTCTGGCGCAAATGGATGAACTTGAAGAACGCTTGTCCCTGCGCCAACACGTGCCCTCCGGCCGTTTACGGATCAACGCCGCGTCGCCGTTCATGCTGCACGCGGTGGTGCCTTACGTCGCCGAGTTCCGCACGCTGTACCCGGACATTCAGCTTGAACTGAACAGCAACGACCTGGTCATCGACTTGCTTGAGCAAAGCACGGATGTGGCGATTCGCATTGGTGTCCTCGCCGATTCGACGCTGCATGCGCGCTCGTTGGGCAGTAGTCCGTTGAGTATTCTCGCCAGCCCGGCTTACCTCAAAAAACATGGCACGCCGACCACCGTTGAGGCACTGGCAAGCCATGCTTTGCTCGGCTTTACCCAGACAGAAAGCTTGAACCATTGGCCGTTGCGTCACGCTGAGGGTGATCGATTGCAGATCCAGCCTGCGGTGTCCGCCTCCAGTGGCGAGACCTTGCGTCAATTGGCGTTGGCCGGGGAGGGCATTGTCTGCCTGTCGCACTTCATGACTCACGAAGACATCCGCCTTAAGCGCCTGCAGGTGATTCTGCCGGAAGCCAACAGCGGTTATCGGCAACCGATTCATGCGGTGTACTACCGGAACTCGCAGTTGGCGCTGCGCATTCAATGCTTTCTGGATTTCATCCAAAAGAAGTTGGCGAACTACGCCGCGTAGGGATGATTTACCTATTATTTACCGTGCCCCACTCGTTGCATGAGGCCGGTACGGTTAGGCTTGCTCGTTATGGCCGAGCCAACTGATAGGGATGAACTTTGTGGGGCATATGATTCTTCAACCGCGACACTGGCTTGCTGCAAGTGTGCTGATCGGCACCCTGGGCCTGATAGCTGGCTGCGCCAGCGACCCAGCTGACCCGCACATCAAATTCGCCGAATTGGTTAATCAGGATCTGGCCACGGCCTATCAACCTGCCCGCAACGACATTTCCAACTGGAATGAGACCTGGCAGCTCGGGCGGCAATCGGTCGATGTTGCTTGGTTGGCGCCCGACACCCACGAGCGTTTACCGCTGATTATCTACTTGCCGGGCCTCGGCGAGTCCGCCACGGCAGGTGAAGAGTGGCGTAATGCCTGGGCGCAGGCCGGGTACGCGGTGTTGTCGATTCAGGGGCAATACTACGGCCCGGCACTCTATTCCACGAGTCAGGCCCAAGCGGTTGTATTTCGTGAGCTGGCGGCTGATCGCTACTCCGGTCCAGCCCTGCGCGACCGTCTGGCAACCCTGCAAAAGGTGCTGACTGAAGTACGGGCACGGGCAGCGAAAGGTGATGCGCAACTTGCTTCCATCGACTGGAATCAAGTGGTCGTGGCCGGTTTTGACTTGGGTGCGCAGACTGCCGCTGCGGTGGCTGGCGCGGGAGAAGCGGGAGTCGCATCGGGCGTTGATATTCAGCCCAAAGCCTTGCTGCTGCTCAGTCCTTATGTTGACGTCGGGGCCAGGCCTGAGGTGTTCGCTCGCATAACTTCGCCGGTACTGACGATAACCAGCCCGGACGACGAAGACCCCTTTAATTGGGTCAGCTCTTACCAACAGAGGGAATTACTCGGCGAGTCGGTGACGGTTGCTGGCAGCTATCGCCTGAAGCTGGCGCGCTCTACTTACAAAACCTTGTCCGGCTCTGATTTGGTACCTATTCCGCCTGACAGAAAAGGTATAAGCAAGCCGCCAGGCGACGAGCACACCCCTGGCGGGAAAAGTCATGCCAAGGGCAAAAGCGCCCGATCTGCAAGCTCCAGTCACAGCCCGGTCGGTGCCGAGCCTGTTCCGGACCCTAAACAAGTCGCCGCCATTCAGGTGATCAGCCAGGCCTTTTTCGACAGCCGCGTCAGGCACAATCCGGTCGCCAGCGAGTGGCTGCAAAAAGCTGCGCCGGGCTGGCTGGGGCGCGCGGGACAGCTGCAATAGCGACCGCTGGAGCCATCTTCGTGCCTGAGCTGACTGCCGACAAGACTGTCAGTGATGCTCACGCGTTGCGCGGAATTTCACATCGGGCCAGCGCTCTTCCATCAGGGCCAGGTTGACCCGGGTCGGTGCCAGGTAGGTCAGGTGACCGCCGCCATCGACTGCAAGGTTTTCCACGGCCTTGATCTGGAATTCCTCGAGCTTTTTCTTGTCGCTGCATTCAATCCAGCGGGCTGACCACACGGTGATCGGCTCGTAGGCGCACTCGACTTTGTATTCTTCCTTCAGGCGGCTGGCAACCACATCGAACTGCAGAACGCCCACGGCGCCGAGGATGATGTCGTTGCTGCGCGTCGGGAAGAACACCTGCGTGGCGCCTTCTTCGGCCAATTGCTGCAAGCCCTGACGCAACTGCTTGGACTTGAGTGGATCCTTCAGACGCACGCGGCGGAACAGTTCCGGTGCGAAGTGCGGGATACCGGTAAAGCCCAGGTTCTCGCCTTCGGTGAAGGTGTCACCAATCTGGATCGTGCCGTGGTTGTGCAGGCCGATGATGTCGCCAGCGTAGGCTTCTTCCAACTGCTCACGTTCGGAGGAGAAGAACGTCAGCGCGTCGCCGATCCGCACTTCTTTACCCAGACGCACGTGGCGCATCTTCATACCTTTGTCATAGCGACCCGAACAGATACGCATGAAGGCGATACGGTCACGGTGTTTAGGGTCCATGTTCGCTTGAATCTTGAACACGAAACCGCTGAACTTTTCTTCGTTCGGTTCTACCGTGCGCTCATTGGCAACCCGGGCCAACGGTTGAGGTGCCCAGTTCACAACAGCGTCCAGTACGTGATCGACACCGAAGTTACCCAGTGCCGTGCCGAAGAACACCGGGGTCAACTGGCCGTCGAGGAACTCTTGCTGGTTGAACTCGTGGCAGGCGCCTTGCACCAATTCGAGCTGATCGACGAAGCGTTTGTACTCATCACCCAAGTGGGCGCGGGCTTCATCCGAATCGAGCTTTTCGATGATCTTGACGTCGGTACGCTCATGGCCGTGACCGGCGGTGTAGACAATGATGTAGTCGTCGGCCAGGTGGTACACGCCCTTGAAATCGCGGTAGCAGCCTATGGGCCAGGTGATCGGCGCAGCCTTGATCTTGAGGACGGCTTCGATTTCGTCGAGCAGTTCGATAGGGTCGCGGATGTCGCGGTCGAGCTTGTTGATAAAGCTGATGATCGGTGTGTCGCGCAAACGGCAGACATCCATCAACGCGATGGTCCGTGGTTCGACGCCTTTACCACCATCGAGCACCATCAATGCCGAGTCCACTGCCGTCAGGGTGCGGTAGGTGTCTTCGGAGAAGTCTTCGTGGCCCGGGGTGTCGAGCAGGTTGATCATGTGATCGCGATACGGGAACTGCATGACCGATGTGGTGATGGAAATCCCGCGCTGTTTCTCCATCTCCATCCAGTCGGACGTCGCATGGCGGTCGGATTTACGTGACTTCACCGTGCCGGCGATAGCAATGGCCTTACCCATCAACAGCAATTTTTCGGTGATGGTGGTCTTACCCGCATCCGGGTGGGAAATAATGGCGAAAGTGCGGCGTTTCGCGACTTCGGCGGCCTGGTTGCTCATGGGAAATCGCCTGGCAGGTGATTCAAAAAAGGGCGCCGATTATAGCCCAAATTGATGCAATAACCGAACCGCTCAGTCGATCAAAGGTGGCGAAATAGTGTCTTTCGTGGGAACCTTTCAGGTCGTGGAGACGTCCACTCCCCTGTTACAGCCAACGTCAGGGGTTGAAAAATCAGCAAGTTAGCTTGACGAAGCTGCGCTTATGGCTTGTGTTTTCGCCGAGGTTAACCCCTTAACGGCGACCCACCCGCTGCTCTTCGCGAACGTTTGTGTGCTGCCAGTATTGGCTGGCCTTGCAACGCGTTTGCCGACTGAAATAAGGAGTCCGCCTGTGGCTAATCGCTATGGCAAGGGGCTATTGGGAGGTGCGGTTGTCATCGCATTTCTGGCCCTGCTGATCCACTGGATCGGCATCAGTACCCTCTTACAGTACCAAGACGATCTATTGTTTTATCTGCAAGCCCATTTGATTCTGGTGATGTTTTCAATGTTGGCAGCCCTGTTGGTCGGAATCCCGGCTGGCATTGCCCTCAGCCGACCGAACATGGTTGGCCGCGCCGAACGCTTCATGCAGATTTTCAATATTGGTAACACCGTCCCACCTCTCGCCGTGCTGGCCATTGCCCTTGGTATTCTCGGGATTGGCAGCGGACCGGCCATCTTCGCCCTGTTCCTCGCCTCATTGTTGCCCATCGTGCGCAACACCTATGAAGGCCTGAAAAATGTTCAGGGTTCACTCAAGGAAGCCGCAGTCGGCATCGGTATGACACCCACCCAGGTGCTGCTGCGTGTCGAATTGCCGAATGCCGTGCCGATTATCGTCGGTGGTGTGCGGGTGGCCTTGGCGATCAATGTCGGGACGGCACCGCTGGCCTTTCTGATTGGCGCCAACAGTCTGGGCAGTCTGATTTTTCCCGGCATCGCCTTGAACAATCAGCCGCAGCTATTGCTCGGCGCGGCGTGTACCGCCTTGCTCGCACTGCTGCTTGATGGCGTGGTGACACTGGCGAGCCGACTCTGGCTGGAACGCGGTCTGACCCGCTGATTGAAAGGAATTCCAATGAAAAGATCATGCTTATTTATAGGCTTTGCCTTGCTGCTCTCGGGATTTGCCCAAGCGGCTGAAAAGCCGGTAATCCGCGTCGGTGCCCGAGTGTTTACCGAGCAAACGATCCTCGCGGAACTCACCGCTCAGTATTTGCGCACTAAGGGCTACGACGTCAACGTGACCGGTGGCCTGGGTAGTACTCTGGCACGTAGTGCGCAAGAAAGCGGGCAACTGGATTTGATCTGGGAGTACACCGGGGTATCCCTGGTGAGTTACAACCATGTCGACGAAAAACTCGATAGCGCGCAGACCTTTGAACGGGTCAAAACGCTGGATGCGAAGAAGGGGCTGGTCTGGCTCTCGCCGTCGAAATTCAGTAACACCTACGCGTTGGCGTTGCCGAAAAAAGTCGCTGACCAGTACCCGCAGATCAACACCATCAGCGACCTGAGCCGCGTCCTGAAAGACCAGGTGAAAGACAAACACATCGTTGCGCTGGATACCGAGTTCGCCAACCGTTCCGACGGTTTGATTGGGATGGTCAAGCAATACGACATGAACCTGAACCGCGAGAGCATCCGCCAGATGGATGCCGGGCTGGTCTACACCGCGCTGCGTAACGGCCAGGTTTTCGCCGGGTTGGTCTACACCACGGACGGGCGCCTGAACGCGTTCCAGCTCAAGCTACTCGAAGACGACAAACATTACTTTCCGGACTACACCGCCGCACCGGTGATTCGCCAGGAATACCTGGACGCTCATCCGGACCTCGCTGCGCAGCTAAAGCCGCTGGCCGAACTGCTGGATGACACCACCATGCGCGCGCTCAATGCGCGGGTCGATGTCGATCACGACAGCCCCTCTATCGTTGCTGCGGACTTTCTGCGCGAGCACCCACTGCACCCTGTCCCTCAAGACAATAAGGAGAAGCAATGAATATCTTCAGCACCTTCTCCCATCTGGACTGGCCGCTGGTCCTGCACCTGACCTGGCAGCACATCACCCTGGTCGGGATCGCCGTGACCCTGGCCATCGTGGTTGGCGTCCCGTTGGGCGTATTAATGACGCGCTTCCCGGCATTGGCCGGTCCGCTGCAAGCCAGCGCCACGGTTCTGCTCACCGTGCCCTCGATTGCTTTGTTCGGTCTGTTGCTGCCGTTCTATTCGAAGTTCGGCCAGGGCCTCGGGCCGATGCCGGCGATCACCGCGGTATTTCTGTACTCGCTGCTGCCGATCATGCGTAACACCTACCTGGCATTGACAGGGGTCGACCCTGGCATTCGTGAAGCGGCCAAAGGCATCGGTATGACCTTCGGTCAGCGCCTGCGGATGGTCGAGTTGCCCATCGCCGTGCCAGTGATTCTCGCCGGAGTGCGTACTGCCGTGGTGATGAACATTGGCGTCATGACCATTGCCGCGACCATCGGTGCCGGTGGCCTGGGTGTACTTATTCTCGCTTCAATCAGCCGCAGCGATATGTCGATGCTGATCGTCGGCGCCGTACTGGTCAGTCTTCTGGCCATCTTCGCCGACCTGCTTCTGCAATGGTTGCAACGCACGCTGACTCCAAAAGGTCTATTGAAATGATGAATCCAAAGCAAATGATCGAACTTCAGAACCTGACCAAGACGTTTCACACCAACGGTAAAGACGTCATCGCCGTGGATTCCGTGAGCCTGACCGTCA
Source organism: Pseudomonas sp. 5C2 (assembly GCF_034314155.1). Classification (NCBI taxonomy): domain Bacteria; kingdom Pseudomonadati; phylum Pseudomonadota; class Gammaproteobacteria; order Pseudomonadales; family Pseudomonadaceae; genus Pseudomonas; species Pseudomonas sp. 5C2. Next base: position 1,870,906 of record NZ_JAVIWH010000003.1, read on the forward strand.
ACGAAGGCGAGATCTGTGTATTCCTCGGGCCTTCTGGGTGCGGCAAGAGCACCACGCTGAAAATGATCAACCGGCTGATCATGCCGACTTCCGGCAAGGTGTTGATCAACGGCGAAGACACCGCTGATTTGGATGCAGTGACCCTGCGTCGCAATATCGGCTACGTGATTCAGCAGATTGGTCTGTTCCCGAACATGACCATCGAAGAAAACATCACCATCGTTCCGCGTTTGCTGGGCTGGGACAAACAGAAATGCCACGACCGTGCCCGCGAGTTGATGAGCATGATCAAGCTTGAGCCCAAGCAGTACCTGAGCCGCTACCCGCGTGAGTTGTCCGGTGGTCAGCAACAGCGAATTGGCGTGATTCGTGCTTTGGCGGCCGATGCCCCGTTGTTGCTGATGGACGAACCCTTCGGCGCGGTCGACCCGATCAACCGCGAGATGATTCAGAACGAGTTCTTCGAGATGCAACGGGCGCTGAACAAGACCGTGATCATGGTCAGCCACGACATCGACGAAGCGATCAAGCTGGGCGACAAGATCGCGATCTTCCGTGGCGGCAAGCTGATTCAGTTCGATCATCCAGACACCTTGCTGGCACACCCGGCAGACGATTTCGTCAGCAACTTCGTGGGGCAGGACAGCACGCTCAAACGCCTGCTGTTGGTCCGCGCCGAAGATGCTGCCGACAACGCACCGTCCGTCAGCCCGGAAACCCCGGTCGCCGAAGCGCTGGAGTTGATGGACGAACTCGACCGCCGCTACGTGGTGGTCACCGATGCCGATAACAAAGGCCTGGGCTATGTCCGCCGACGCGACCTGCACCGTCAGCAAGGCACTTGCGCACAGTACCTGCGCGAATTCAATGCTACCGCCGCGTTCGACGAACACCTGCGGATACTGCTGTCGCGCATGTACGAGTTCAATCGGTCATGGTTGCCGGTGATGGACGCCGAGCGCGTATTCCTCGGGGAAGTCACCCAGGAATCAATTGCCGAGTACCTGAGCTCGGGCCGTTCGAAGGGCGGCAAAACCAGCATCACCTCGCCTGCAGAGTTGGCTGAGCAGGCAGCGCCAGTCTGATCTGATGCCATCGCGGGCACGCGCGCTCCTACAACGGATCGCGCAGGTCCGCGACTTTGGGCGATTCGGTTCCCCTCAAAATCCCGGCTCGGGGAACATCAGGCTGTCACATCGGTCCGTTACATAAGTCAGTGATCCTCGTCTGGCGACGGACGTGTGCAAAAACGCGACATTTTTTGTTGATCTCAAGCGCCTCAAGTCCTAAAGTTCGCGCCGAACGTCCATGCTGGAAACGATCCATCCGGCTCAAGTACTGACGACGAGACAGCAAGGTCACCCAGACGCCCTCAGGGCCCGGTTGACCTTTTTTGCTTTCGGCGGACATGCCTTGGGAAGTAGGCGAACCAAAGTGGGGATACACACGGAGGACGTTCATTTGCACCCATTGATTAATTTAGTTTGCCAGTAGGAGTTCCCAGCATGACGATCCAGGTCGAAGACTATTTTGAGCGCGAAACCTTCAACAAAATGAAAGCGTTCGCCGACAAGCATGAAACCCCGTTCGTGGTCATTGATACCCAAATGATCAGCAAGGCCTACGACGACCTGCGCGCAGGCTTTGATTTCGCCAAGATCTATTACGCTGTCAAAGCCAACCCTGCGGTGGAAATCATCGACCTGCTCAAAAGCAAGGGTTCGAACTTCGATATCGCTTCGATCTACGAGCTGGACAAGGTCATGAATCAGGGCGTTGGTCCAGACCTGATCAGCTACGGCAACACCATCAAGAAATCCAAAGACATTCGCTACTTCTACGAGAAGGGCGTGCGTCTGTATGCCACCGACTCTGAAGCCGACCTGCGCAACATTGCCAAGGCCGCGCCGGGTTCGAAAGTCTATGTGCGTATTCTCACTGAAGGCTCGACCACGGCTGACTGGCCATTGTCCCGCAAGTTCGGTTGCCAGACCGATATGGCCATGGACCTTCTGATCCTCGCACGTGAACTGGGCCTGGTGCCTTACGGCATCTCGTTCCACGTAGGTTCGCAGCAGCGTGACATCAGTGTGTGGGACGCAGCCATCGCCAAGGTCAAAGTAATCTTCGAGCGATTGAAAGAAGAAGACGGCATCATTCTCAAGCTGATCAATATGGGGGGCGGCTTCCCGGCCAACTACATTACCCGTACCAACAGCCTGGAAACCTACGCGGAAGAAATCATCCGCTTCCTCAAGGAAGACTTCGGCGACGATTTGCCGGAAATCATTCTGGAGCCAGGCCGTTCGTTGATTGCCAACGCAGGTATTCTGGTCAGCGAAGTAGTATTGGTTGCACGTAAATCGCGTACCGCCGTAGAGCGATGGGTTTACACGGACGTGGGAAAGTTCTCTGGCTTGATCGAAACCATGGACGAAGCCATCAAGTTTCCGATCTGGACCGAGAAGAATGGCGAGATGGAAGAAGTGGTCATCGCGGGCCCAACCTGCGACAGCGCCGACATCATGTACGAGAACTACAAGTATGGCCTGCCACTGAACCTGGCCATCGGCGACCGCTTGTACTGGTTGTCCACCGGCGCGTACACCACCAGCTACAGCGCAGTTGAGTTCAATGGCTTCCCACCATTGAAATCTTATTACGTGTAAACGTTCCTGGAATAAAAAACCCATGACGTGTCATGGGTTTTTTTATGCGTTTAAGTGTGCTATTGCATGTTAGATATTTATGATTAACAAACGCCCCATGCTCTTGGATAATGTCAATATCTCCATGAGCGATGCCGACATCAGTCTCATGGAAAGATCAAAGTTTGACCAAGTGGAATGCTTGTTTAACAGGGGTAATTTGTTCTGCGCTCTCGCGATCAGGTAGTTGATGCGAAAACAGTAAACCTTCATATTACACGCGGAGGACGTATACTGCTCGTACTGTTTTTTTGTCAACAGTACTCGGCTCTTCGCCGTTTCCAACCGATCGGGAGGGTAGGACGCAGAGTGTCCATGCGCGTTGATATGATTGTTCATGAAATCAATGATGCGAGGGATAATGCTGTAGGCCGAACGCTCCAGTTCGGAAGCGATAGAACCTTTCTCGACAAAGATATGCTGATAGTGATTTATTTCCTCTGCGCACTGCCGGAGGATATCGTTCACGCTGTTGGTCGGCTCTTTTTTCAACGGACCGAATAAGTCGATCAGCAGATTTTCATCTCCGTCTTGTCCGATAGAACTTCTCTTGCCCGTGCTGCTGAGTCGCCCCACATGCGCGGACACCCGTTCGGAAAATGCAATCAGTGCTTTGAGTGAGTCGTCCAGTTCCCCATGAAGCTGTTGCAGAGGTTTACGGTTGATGGTCCAGAGGTTCGATAGCTTTGTGGCTTGTGGAACGATATGGTCGAGCGCAGGTTCGATGTACGTGCCATAGTCTTTCGGACTCACCAGGTCGAAGTTTATTTTAAACGACTCAATGTATTCGGGGAGCTCGCTCAAGAAATACATATAATTATTCAGGCCAGCAATATCTCTCTCGTTGATCAAGAAAACGGTCATACACTTCCCCTTCTCAGTTCAATACTGTTGACAACAAGGCCAGGCCCGTTCACCGCAGTGCCCGGCCCAGCCATACACGCTGGCGTGCCGTACTTATTGCGTTGGCGATTTATCGATCACGTTTAAATAGTCACTGAAAGCAACAGCGCCTTCGATAAACACGGCCACACGTTCTTCAGTGGATGCGGAGTGGGCACTCTGGGTGTCAATGAACCGCTGGGTCGACAGATTGATCTTGCGGGCCTCATTAACGTATAGCACTCGTTGATCATCAATGCTGTATAGCGTGTTGATAAACTCGATGCGCTGTTCCATGAGTCGCTTTTCATTATTTTTTAGAGCGTCGGTGTCGCGAGTTCTGTTGATTTTACTTACCAGTGCATCGCGTTCTTTGACAAGAGTGAAGAAAGTAATACCTTTTCCAATCTCTTCTACCAGTTTCTTCATCTGCTCCAAGGCTAGCTTGATGAGTTCGACTTCCGGCGGCGTCACCCCCAGAGCCAGCACCTTCTCGGCAGTCAGAATGCTATCTTTTCCGAATGCAGTTATGTCTTTGGTTTCCAGCGCGTCAATCCCCGCGGTCAGCACCTTACGCTGCTCATTCAACCTATCGACCGTGGTGGTGGCTTGATCAATGTCCTGGGTGATGCGTGTGATGTCATCCGTCAGGCCAGCGATAAACGAGTCAGTACTTTGACGATCCAGCGGCCAACTGACTGCGCTTAGACGGGCTTCCAGTTTTCCACCTTCTAACTTCACGACATCAAGGGTATCGCTGATCATCTCGATGCTTTCGGCCGTACGCTCGTCGGTTAACGGGGCCGGCGCTGTTTCATTGAGTCTTACGGTCTTGAGTGCGGCCATCAGCTGGTGCATCAATTTCTGGGAAGACTCGCGGACCTGGCTATTACTGTCGTAGACGTCTCCGGTCAGGCGCTTGAACTTGTCGTGCAGGTTTGGCAAGTAGCTGACCTTCAGGAACTGCACGTCGGTGTTGGCACTCAAGTCCCTGATTGCACGCACGGCGCCGGTCAGTTGCTGCATATCGGGCGCTGCAAAATTAGCATGGGCACCGAGGGTGACGACGTTATTGGTGGTGGTCATCTTATTGCTCTCCATAAATTCGTTTGTATTCTTCATCCGCGTCGTTAAATATTTCCAACAGAAATGAAGCTTCTTTTTCGATATCAGACCACGGTTCAATAACTTGTTGGAAACGGGTCATGAAACGGCGAACACTCAACGCATTATCGATTTTTTGCGTGTGTAAATGAGAACGCTCGATAAACTGATAAACCGAGTTCCAGGAGTGTCGTAAATTTTGCGTGGCGACATCAGCGTCCAATACAACGGTTTGTAAGTCTTGCATGTCGAATTTGACACGGCTTAATGAACCGAGAACGTTGTTCTTCTTCTGAAGCTCCTGAATATCGAGTGCCTGTTTTTTCATCAGCTCATTTCGCTGCTTACGTATATTGTCCGCCTCGATTCCGAAATAGATACCCAAGATCAAACCACCGCCGGCGAGCGCCGTAGTAATAGCCTTTTTGACCCCTTCGCCATAGGCTTTATTGAGCTCGTCAATTTCTTGGGCGCGTAATTCAATGGTGGCCGTCAGTTGCATGGTCAATTCAGGGAGCGAGCTGGTGTCGATCAGACGTACTTTTTTTTGTATCTCGGGGAGCACATAGATGCTCAAGTCACGGCTAAAATCGTCCAGTTGTTTCTTAATCGCTTCGGCGTCGTTCTTGCGCGCCTCAACCGTTTCAAGGATTTGCCCCAGATAAAAGGAAAAGTCCGAAGCGGTTTTTTTGTCCGCTTCATTGAGCAGGATGCCAGGAAATTTTTCCCCCAGATCGAGTTCGAGCTTTTTCACATCTTCAAGGGTTTCGATGGAGTACTCCTTCAGTACCTTCATCTGCTCGATGTCGTCGTTAACCTTCTCCATGGAATCGCCGTACACTTGCATGTCTTTGGCAAATAGCCGGAGCTCACCGCCCACGAGTTTAAGTTGCGTCCGCAGGGGGGCCCAGCGTTGCGCATGCTTGTGGATAAGCAGGAAACTCTTCTGGAAGTCTTCTGGCTCTAGTCCGTTGTCGGCACCGTCACCGGTGTCATATTTCAAATAATTTTTTACGTCCTGCAGTGTCGTTGGCAGCGCCAGTGCCTGCAATTCGTAATGCCGTAGACTGATAATCTGCTCTTTGGTCACGACGATGCCAGGAGGACGATTGACGCCCTTCATGGCGCCGGTCGAGGCACCAACAAATTCGGCGGGTATCGTCGCGGCATTATCGGCTAGCTTATCCAGTTCATCGTCGGTTATACCGTTTAAAGACAGGGCTTCATTGCTCATACTGTTAATTCCTTTTGATGTTTATCCATGAGGCTCGTAGAGAGAGTCTCGACAGAGCACTGTGAATACTTTCGTGGGTTGATTAGTTGCTGATGAAGAGAGTAGAGCGTGCACGCAGGGGTGTCAAAATGGAAAAAGGAGCGTGGGATGTAGGAAGTAAGTAGTTATCGAGTAAGTGTAATTATAGGGAGCGAAGTGTATTATTTAATTATGTACTTCAGCGAGTTTTTACGTGCCGTTATCCGTTCGCGGTACTTGACCGCCAACGCTCTTATTTCCGAATGTGCCGCGCCTGATAGCGTCGTGCTGCTCACACGCAGAAAATTCAGATTGCCGTTCTCCAGGGCGATGCTTAGCCAATGCAAGGCTTCGTCGACTTTCCCATTGTCCGCAAGGATCGCGGCATGGCTGAACTGGCCGCGAAAGTCGCCGCCTTCGGCCGAACACCGATACCACTCATGGGCGGCTGGCAGGTCAACGGGACAGACGCAGCCTTCTTCGAGATAGCGGCCTACCAGGTTCATGGATTTGGCGTGACCCCATTCGGCTGCCTGGCGGTAACAGGCCAGCGCGCGTTGCTGATCCTGGGTAACGCCACGCCCGGTGGCCAATAGGTTGCCCAGGTTATATAGCCCCCAGTCCAGCCCGGCGTCAGCGGCCGCTTGATAGTACGCGGCTGCTTTAAGCGGGCTGGCGCAGCAGCCCCAGCCATGTTCATGGCAGCGCCCCAACATGTTCTGCGCCATGGCATGGCCGTTTCTGGTCGCAATCTGAAACCAGGTCACCGCCAGCTCCGGGTCGCGCTCGATACCATTGCCGTCGAGCAGAATCTGTCCCAGCAACGCCTGAGCGTCGACGAAGTTGGCTTTCGCCGCGCTGAGGATCGCTTGTGCGGCGCGTACGGGGTTTTGCACCAGCATCGCGCTGAGCTGGTCGCCGTCCACAGTTTCTTCACGTAGCAGGGAGAAGGTCATGCTTCACACCTCGACCCAACGGCGCAGCAGGTTGTGGTAAGTGCCGGTCAACTGGATCAGTGAAGGATGATCGGGCACGTCCTGGGTCAGTTGCTGGATTGCATTGTCCATTTCAAACAGCAGCGCACGCTGGCTGTCTTCACGAACCAGGCTTTGCGTCCAGAAGAACGAGGCGTAACGCGCGCCGCGAGTCACCGCATTGACTTTGTGCAGGCTGGTACTGGGGTAGAGCAGCAGATCGCCAGCAGGCAGTTTGATCTGGCGGGTGCCGTAGGTGTCCTGAATTTCCAGCTCGCCGCCGTCGTACTCATCAGGGTCGCTGAAAAACAGGGTGGACGACAAGTCGGTACGCACCCGCTCCGGGCTGCCCTTGGCCTGACGCACAGCGTTATCGATATGGAAATCAAAGCTGCCACCGGCGGTGTAGCAGTTAAGCAGCGGGGGAAACACCTTGCGCGGAAGGGCTGCCGACATGAACAGCGGATTGGCCCACAGTCGATCCAGCAGGGCGGAGCCGATCTCGATCGCCAACGGGTGGCCTTCGGGCAGTTGCAAGTTGTGCTTGGCCTTGGCCGATTGGTAGCCCGCAGTGACCTTACCGTCTGCCCAGTCCGCCTGCTCCAGAGCCTTGCGGATGCGCAGCACCTCTTCGCGAGAAAATAAGCCGGGAATATGTAGGAGCATGCCGCAGAACCTGTAGGAAGAAAGATTGCGAATAATAATCTATCTCAATTGATAGTAATACCTGTTTGCACTATATTCCTTCGCCTTAACTCCTTGGGGAAGGAACTCACCATGTCGTGCCAACAACTAAAATCTTCTGCCAACTCGTCGCGTTCACTGGCTTCAGCGGTCGGCGTGGCCATCGCTACGATGTCCGTGGGCCACATGGCTCAGGCGGCTGAGAGTACTGAGGACAAGGCCGTTGCTCTGGGTGCCACCACTATCACTGGCGAGCAGACAGACACGGCTTACAAGGCCGACGACTCCGCGTCGAAGAAATACACCGCTCCATTGCGCGAGACGCCGAAGAGCGTCACCGTGATCCCGCAACAAGTCATCCGCGACACCGGGGCCACCAGTCTGGCCGATGCATTGCGCACCACGCCCGGCATCACCTTTGGAGCAGGCGAGGGCGGTAATCCCGCCGCCGACCGGCCGATCATTCGCGGCTTCAACGCCGAGAGCGACGTATTTATCGACGGTATGCGCGACATCGCCGCGCAAAGCCGCGAAATCTTCAACATCGAATCGGTGGAAGTGAGCAAGGGTCCAGGCTCGGCGTTCACCGGAGCGGGTTCTACCGGTGGCAGCTTGAACCTGATCACCAAGGGCGCCCACTTGGGAGACGCCTATAACGGCGGCTACACCTTCGGCTCCGACCAGACCCAACGTTATACGCTGGACATCAACCAGCAGATGACCGACACCTCAGCGTTCCGCCTGAACCTGATGAAGCACGAGGCCAACGTGGCTGGCCGTGATGCTGTGGACGTCAGCCGCTGGGGCGTGGCGCCATCCTTCGCGTTTGGCTTGGGCACCGATACCCGGGTGAGGGTCGACTACTACCATCTGGACACCAATGACATGCCGGACTACGGCATCCCGTTGACCAATAGCGGTACCGCCCGCAGCAAATACAATGTCGACAAACCCGCAAGCGTCAGCAAGGACAATTTCTATGGCCTGACTGATCGCGATTACCGCAAAAGCACCAACGACAGCGGTACGATCAGGATCGAGCACGACCTGAACGACAGCCTGACGGTGTCCAACAGCTTCCGCATGTCGCGCTCGACCCTGGACTACATCGTCACTAATCCGGACGACAGCCGTGGCAACGTGGCAAACGGAACCGTTTCGCGCTCGGCCAAAAGCCGTAACTCGACCTCCAGCGGCTTCGTCAACCAGACGGACCTGAGCGCCAGGTTCAACAGTGGCTTCATTGAGCACAGCCTGGTGACCGGGCTGGAGTTCAGCTATCAGGACACCCACAACCGCAACTACAACGTGCTCAACGCCAGCGGCGGCGCCATGGCATCGACATGCTCATCGGCGTTGCTGGCGTCCGGCGATTGCACCAGCCTGTACAACCCGACGCCCGGTGACGCGTGGAACGGGACCATCACGGACAGTCAGGCGTTCACCGATACCGACACCAAAACCAGCGCTGCGTATGTGTTCGATACCCTGAAGTTCGACGAACAATGGTCGCTCAACCTAGGCCTGCGCTATGACCACTACGACGTTGAGTCCAGCGGGTATGCGACTGCCGGGCGCACCACGTCTGCCGGCACCTTTTCCCGGCAGAAAACCAGCGGGCTGCTGAACTACCAGGTTGGCCTGGTTTTCAAGCCACTGCCTAACGGCAGCGTTTACGCGGCATGGTCCACCTCCAGCAACCCGGCGGGTGAAACCAGCGGTAACGGTGGTCTGGAAATCGCCGCCAACAACGCCGATCTCGAGCCAGAAAAGAACCGCAGCTATGAGGTGGGCACCAAGTGGGACTTCTTTAACGATGACCTGTCGTTAACCGCTGCGCTGTTCCGCACCGAAAAAACCAACGCCCGCATCAACGACCCGGATAACGCGACCGTCCAGGTCCTGGATGGCGAACAGCGCGTCGATGGTTTGGAGTTCACTTACGCCGGCAACATCACCCGCAAGTGGAAGGTCTACGGCGGCTACACCTACATGGAAAGCGAACTGGTCAAAACCACCCTTGCGGCGGACCAGGGCAATCACATGCCAAGCACCCCGCGTAACAGTTTCAATCTGTGGTCGACCTATGACGTGATGCCGAAACTGACCCTCGGCGCTGGAGCCACCTTCGTCGATTCACGTTTCGGCAACGAAGCCAACTCGGTGGAAGTCCCGTCCTACTGGCGCTATGACGCGATGGCGACCTATCGCCTGACCAAGAACGTCGACTTGCAGCTCAACGTGCAGAACCTGACCGACAAGCGTTATTTCGATCAGGTGTTCCAGACCCACTACGCGCACGTTGCGGCCGGTCGTACCGCGCTGATGGGTGTCAATTTCCACTTCTAAGCCATGGTCATTCAACGCCCGGTTCATTTACGTGACCCGGGCGCTTGCCTGTGCAATCGAGAATGCATGCTGCCTGGGCGCGTGATGTGCCGCAGCGGTTGAGTGAGGTAAGCCACGGTGTTGAAAAAAAACCTGTTTCAGGTGCACTGGTTCTTTGGTATCAGCGCCGGACTGGTCCTGGCCTTGATGGGTGTTTCGGGGGCGATCAACTCGTTTCAGGACGAGCTATTGGAGGCGCTCAACCCGAGTCAGTTACGCGTGGAGCAACGCGTCTCAGGGGTTTTATCGCCGGTTGAACTGGTCAGCAAACTTGAGGCTCAGACGGGCAAGGTGGTCGCTTCGCTGTGGGTCGATGCCGACAGTGACAAGGCTGCACGGGTGGCATTTACGCCGCCGCCGGGGGAGCGTCGTGGCGAGCTGAAGTACTTCGACCCCTACACCGGCCAATTGCAGGGAGAGGTCTTCGGGCAGGATTTTTTCGGTCTGAATCTGCAGTTGCACCGTAGCCTGGTGTTGGGCGAGTTCGGTAAGCAGGTCACCGCTGCCAGCACCTTGATTCTGGTGTTTTTATGTCTGTCTGGTCTTTATATGCGTTGGCCGCGCAGAGCCTTGAACTGGCGCATTTGGTTGACCCTGGACTGGGCAAAAAAAGGCCGAGGTTTCAAATGGGATTTGCACTCGGTTTTGGGCACGTGGTGCCTGGTGTTCTATCTGGTGTCAGCGCTGACTGGCCTGATGTGGTCCTACGACTGGTACAGCAACGGTGTGACTAAACTGCTGGGCGACGCGCCCGCTGGCGAGCAGCGCAAGGGCGGCGGCGGTCGCCCAAGTCGTGGGCAGCCGGCAGCAGAAGGTCCGTTGCCGATGGTTGACTACCCTGCGGTGTGGACCAGTATTCAAAGCGTCGCAGGCCCTGAACTGAGCAGCTGGAACCTGCGACTGCCCCCTGTGGCGGGGCAGGCAGCGACGGTCTATTACCTGCTCAAGGATTCGCCGCACCCGCGAGCCCTGAACCAGATCACCCTCGACCCGGCCACGGGTAAGGTCGGCGCCGTATCCCGCTATGCCGACAAGAGCCTCTCCACGCAGGTGTTGATCAGCAATTATGCGCTGCACGTGGGCAGTTATTTCGGGATCGTCGGGCGCGTGGTGGTGACGGTTGCATCGCTGATGATGCCGCTGTTTTTTATCACCGGGTGGTTGTTGTACCTAGACCGTCGGCGCAAGAAACGCCAGATCAAAACTGCGCGTGGCCAACTGATGCGAGATGTCGGCACGGCCAGCGACGCGCCTGCCTGGCTGATCGGCTTCGCCAGCCAAAGCGGTTTCGCTGAACAGCTGGCGTGGCAGACAGCCGGGCAGCTACAGGCGACGGGCTTGCCGGTGCGTGTACAGCGCTTGGCGGACATCACGGCGCAGGATTTGAAGCAAAGCCACAATGCCTTGTTCGTCGTCAGCACTTTTGGTGACGGCGAGGCACCAGACAGTGCTCGAGGCTTCGAGCGCACGTTGCTCGGCCAGCCCTTGTCGCTGAGTAACCTGAACTACGCGGTGCTGGCCCTGGGCGACCGCCAGTATCAGCATTTCTGCGGCTTCGCCAGACGCTTGCACGGCTGGCTGGCCGAGCGCGGCGGTAACACGCTGTTCGCGCCGATTGAAGTCGACAGTGCTGACAGCGTCGCGCTGCAGCAGTGGCAACGGCAGCTCGGGGAATTGACCGGTAGCGCGCCGTCGATGGCTTGGCAGGCACCGGCGTTCAGCCATTGGACATTGAGCCGACGTGAGTGGCTGAACCCCGGCAGTGGAGGTTCGAAGGTGTTTTTGCTGAGCCTGACGCCACCGACTGCGCAGGAGTGGGACGCTGGGGACCTGGTCGAAGTGCTGCCGCCTGACAGTGCTGTCGTACGCGAATATTCCATCGCGTCGATTCCGGCGGACGGCAGCCTGCAGCTCATCGTTCGTCAGGAAGTGCATGCAGATGGCCGCCTTGGGCTGGGTTCAGGCTGGCTGACTGAGCAGGCCACGCTCAGCGCGTCCATCAGTCTGCGTCTAAGACGAAACAGCAGCTTTCATCTGCCACGCGAGGCGGTGCCGATGATCCTGCTGGGCAACGGCACGGGTCTGGCGGGGTTGCGCAGTTTGCTTAAAGCGCGCATTGCCCAAGGACAGCAACGCAACTGGCTGTTGTTCGGCGAGCGCAATATCGCCCACGACTTTAATTGCCGAGAGGAGCTGCAAGGTTGGTTGGCGGCAGGTGATCTGGCACGACTGGACCTGGCGTTTTCTCGCGATCAGGCCGAGAAAATCTATGTGCAGGACCGTTTGCGTGAATCCGCGGATGAGTTGCGCAAGTGGATGGCTGAAGGCGCGGTCATTTATATCTGCGGCAGCCTGCAAGGCATGGCAATGGGTGTCGAAGATGTACTGGTCGACGTGCTAGGGGCGCTAGAGGTCGCGAGTTTAGTCGAGCAGGGGCGTTATCGACGGGATGTGTATTGAGCGCGGTGTGTCAGACACACCGCGTCAAACGTTCGCGAAGGCGGTGTGGTTGACACACCGCCTTCAGTCCGTCACACGATGAACTGTTCTGCGTGATGGCAGGCAACCTGGCGGTTGTCCAGCAGACGCAGGGCTGGTTCTTCGATAGTGCAGCGCTCGGTCGCGTAGGGGCAACGCTTGTGGAAGGCGCAGCCGCTTGGCGGGTTGAGCGGGTTGGGCAGTTCACCGATGATTTTGATCTTCGGCTTCAGCGGGTCCGGGTGGATAGTCGGGGTCGCCGACAGCAGTGCCTGGGTATAAGGGTGCAGTGGCCGGTTATAAATTTCTTCCTTGGGTCCCATCTCCGCCGGACGTCCGAGGTACATCACCAGTACCGTGTCGGCCACGTGACGCACCACCGACAGGTTGTGGGAGATGAACACGTAAGCGGTATTGAACTCCTTCTGCAAATCCATGAACAGGTTGAGTACCTGCGCCTGAATCGAAACGTCCAGCGCGGAGGTCGGTTCATCCGCCACCAACACCTTGGGTTGCAGCATCATGGCGCGCGCCAGGGCGATACGTTGGCGCTGACCGCCAGAGAACATGTGCGGGTAACGCTGATAATGCTCGGGTCGCAGCCCGACCTGTTGCATCATCGCCTGGACTTTTTCCCGGCGCTCGGCACGGGTCAGATTGGTGTTGATCAGCAACGGCTCGCCCAACTGATCACCGATTTTCTGCCGTGGATTAAGCGATGCATAAGGGCTCTGGAACACCATCTGCACGTCGCGTCGCATCTGTTTGCGTTCGGCTTTGCTGGCACCGGTAACTTCTTGCCCGGCGATTTTCAGCGAGCCGGAGGAGGGCTCTTCGATCAGGGTCAGGGCGCGCGCCAGGGTGGACTTGCCACAGCCCGATTCGCCGACCACCGCCAGGGTCTTGCCAGCTTCCAGCTCGAAGGACACGCCGTTAAGGGCGCGAACCAGAGCGTGCCCTTTGAACAGGCCAAGGGATACTTCGTAGTGACGGGTAAGGTCGCGGGCGGTAAGAACGACGCTCATAACACCAGCTCCTGATTCAGCGGGTAAAAACAGCGGGCAAGGCTATGGGCTTTCGAGTCCAGGCCTGGACGCTGTGTCCGGCAGTTGTCTTGCACGTAGGGGCAGCGCGGTGACAGCAGGCAGCCCTGTGGTCGGTCATAACGTCCTGGCACCATGCCGGGCAGTGTCGCCAGACGTTCTGCGCCCATGCTGTGTTCGGGGATCGCGGCCAGCAAGGCTTCGCTGTAAGGGTGAGCGGGGACGTCGAACAACCCCGGCACCTGACCGATTTCAACGGCTTGCCCCGCGTACATCACGCACACGCGCTGGGCCGTTTCGGCGACTACCGCCAGGTCGTGGGTGATCAGCACCAGTGCCATGTCCTGCTCTTTTTGCAGGCTCAGCAGCAGGTCCATGATTTGTGCCTGAATGGTCACGTCCAGCGCCGTGGTCGGTTCGTCGGCGATCAGCAGTTTCGGCTCGCCGGCAATCGCCATGGCAATCGCCACACGCTGGCTCATGCCGCCGGACAGTTGGTGCGGGTAGGCGTGCAAGCGAGCAGCAGCGCCGGGGATCTCTACTTTCTCCAGCAGTTCCAGTGCGCGTTGGCGGGCGGCTTTGCCAGACATGTTCAAGTGCTGGCGCAACACTTCCTCGATCTGGAAACCCACGGTATAGCTGGGGTTGAGTGCGGTCATCGGGTCCTGGAAGACCATCGCCATGTCTTTGCCGATGATCCGTCGACGCTGACGCGCACTGAGCTTGAGCAGTTCCTGGCCATCGAAGCTCAGGGAATCGGCAGAGACCACGCCGGGTGGATCGATCAAGCTCATCAGCGCCATCATGGTGACCGATTTACCGGAACCCGATTCGCCGACAATGGCCAGTACTTCGCCTTTTTCCACGCTGAGGTCCAGGCCGTCGACAACCGGCACGGCCTTGGCGTCGCCGAAGCGAACGTTGAGATTCTTGATTTCTAAAAGTGACATACGAATCTCCTCAGGCGGCATTCTTGAGTTTCGGGTCCAGCGCGTCGCGCAGTCCGTCACCCATCAGGTTGATTGCCAGCACGCTGAGCAAAATGGTCAGACCGGGCAGACTTACGACCCACCAGGCGCGTTCGATGTAGTCACGGGCCGACGCCAGCATGGTTCCCCATTCAGGGGTTGGCGGTTGCACGCCCAGGCCAAGGAAGCCCAGAGCCGCGGCATCGAGAATCGCCGAGGAAAAGCTCAAGGTCGCTTGTACGATCAGCGGCGCCATGCAGTTAGGCAGCACGGTGATGAACATCAAGCGCGGCAGATTGGCACCGGCCAGACGGGCAGCAGTGACGTAGTCGCGGTTCAGTTCGCCCATCACTGCGGCACGGGTCAGGCGCACGTACGAAGGCAGGGACACGACAGCAATTGCGATGATGGTGTTGATCAGGCCAGGGCCGAGGATGGCGACAATGGCTACAGCCAGCAGCAGCGATGGCAGGGCCAGCATGACGTCCATCAGGCGCATGATCGACGGGCCGAGAATACGCGGGAAGAACCCGGCGAGCAGGCCCATCAGAATCCCCGGAATCAATGACATGACCACCGAGGACAAACCGATCAGCAGCGATAGGCGCGAGCCTGTGATCAGACGCGACAGCAGGTCGCGGCCCAATTCATCGGTGCCGAGCAGGAATTGCCATTGGCCGCCTGCGAGCCAGACCGGTGGGGTCAGCAGGAAGTCGCGGTATTGCTCGGTGGGGTCATGGGGCGCGACCCACGGGGCGAAAAGGGCACAGAACACGATCAAGGTCATGAATATCAGACCGGCAACGGCGCCTTTGTTTTGCGCAAATGCTTGCCAGAATTCTTTGTACGGCGAGGGGTACAGCAGGCTTTGATCGACTGCTACCACGGGAGTAGGTGTGCTCATTAGGATGATCTCAGCGCTGGTGACGGATGCGTGGGTTGGCAAAGCCGTAGAGGATGTCCACCACGAAGTTGACCAGAATCACCAGGCAGGCGATTAACAGGATGCCGTTTTGCACCACGGGATAGTCCCGGGCGCCAATGGCTTCGATCAGCCACTTGCCGATACCGGGCCAGGAGAAAATCGTTTCGGTCAGTACCGCACCCGCCAGCAGTGTGCCGACTTGCAGACCGAATACAGTCAGTACCGGGATCAGCGCATTACGCAGGCCGTGAACGAACACTACCCGCGCCGGCGACAGGCCTTTGGCCCGGGCGGTACGCACATAGTCTTCACGCAGCACTTCGAGCATCGAAGAGCGAGTCATCCGGGCGATCACCGCCAAGGGGATGGTGCCCAGCACGATGGCCGGCAGAATCAAGTGATGCAGGGCATCTAGGAAGGAGCCTGCTTCATCACTGAGCAACGTATCGATCAGCATGAAGCCGGTTCTCGGCGGTATGTCGTACAGCAGGTCGATGCGCCCGGACACGGGGGTCCAGCCCAGCGATACCGAGAAGAACATGATCAGGATCAGGCCCCACCAGAAGATCGGCATCGAATACCCCGCGAGGGAGATGCCCATGACCCCATGGTCGAACAGCGATCCCCGCTTGAGTGCCGCGATCACCCCGGCCAGCAGGCCCAGGATGCCCGCGAAAATCAGCGCGGTAGTCGCCAGCTCCAGGGTGGCGGGGAACAGCGCGGTGAACTCCGTCCAGACGCTTTCGCGCGTGCGCAACGATTCGCCGAGATCGCCGTGGGCGAGCTTGCCGACGTAATCGAGGTACTGCGCATACAGGGGTTTGTTCAGGCCAAGACGTTCCATGGCTTGAGCGTGCATTTCCGGATCGACCCGGCGCTCCCCCATCATGACTTCGACCGGATCACCCGGGATCAAGCGAATCAAGGCAAAGGTCAGCAGGGTGATGCCGAAGAAGGTGGGTATCAACAATCCCACGCGGCGGGCAATAAAACTAAACATCTTCTGGTGTACCTCATCAGCCGGTTAGGCGTGCCCCGGTGAAGCTCGGGTTACGAGCGGCACCGGTGTTTTTATCTACTTCACCCGAGTGGTGGCGAAGTTGTTATTGGTCAGCGGACTGATGTGATAGCCCTCGACATTCTTGCGCATCGCCGTAAACAGTTTGGGGTGGGCCAAACTTATCCACGGTTGTTCCTGGTGAAAAATGTGCTGGGCTTGCTCGTAGAGTACGGCTCGTTCTGCGGGGTCGGTCGTCGCGCGTGCCTTGGAGATAGCTTCTTCGAATGCCTTGTTGCACCAACGGGCGTAATTTTCACCATTTTTTGCGGCGTCACAACTGAGGATCGGTGTCAGGAAATTGTCCGGGTCACCGTTGTCACCTGCCCAGCCGGCGAACACCATGTCATGTTCTCCGTTCTTGGCGCGCTTAAGCATCTCGCCCCATTCCAGAACGCGAATATCCACCTTGATACCTATCTGCGCCAGATCCGATTGCAGCATCTGAGCGCCGACCAGCGGATTCGGGTTGGTGACGGCACCACCGTTACGGCTGAACAGGGTGAACACCTGCCCTTTTGGGACACCGGCTTCTTTCAATAGTGCGCGGGCCTTGTCCAGATCACGAGGTGGATTCTGGATATCTGCAGCGTAGCCGAGAAGCGTTGGCGGATACGGGTTGACCCCTTCGGTGGCTTTGCCTTCACCGAACAAGGCTCTGATATAGGCTTTTTTGTCGAAGGCCATATTGATCGCTTCACGCACCCGCACATCGCTCAAATAAGGGTGTGACGTATTGATCGCAATGTAACTGGTCATCATGGCTTCCATCTCGTCAATCTTGAGATTGGGGTCAGCCTTGATGCTGGCAATGTCGTCAGGTTTTGGATAAAGCGCGATCTGGCACTCGTTAGCCTTGAGCTTTTGCAGGCGAGTATTGTTGTCGAGCGTGATGGCGAAAATCAGCGCTTCGCTGGGCACAGTCCCCTTCCAGTAGTCAGGGTTGGCTTTAAAACGGACCTGTGCGTCTTTGGCGTAGCGAACCAGGATGAACGGGCCGGTGCCAATAGGTTTGCTGTTCAGCTCGCCGGTTTTACCGGCCTTGAGCAATTGATCGCCGTACTCGGCTGAGTAGATCGACGTAAAGGGCATTGCCAAGTCGCGCAGGAAAGGAGATTCAGGACGGGACAGGGCGAACTTGACGGTGTAGTCGTCGAGTTTTTCGACGCTTTTGAGCAGGTCATTAAAACCCATGCTCTCGAAATAGGGGAACCCGAGGAGTGATTTATCATGCCATGGGTGCTTCGGGTCCAGTTGACGCTGGAAGCTCCACAGGACGTCATCGGCATTCATCTCACGCGTCGGCTTGAAGTAATCAGTGGTCTGGAATTTCACCCCGTGGCGCAAGTGGAAGGTATAGCTGAGGCCGTCCGGGCTGATGTCCCAACGTTCGGCCAGACCCGGTGCGGTATCGCTGGTGCCGGGTATGAACGCTACCAGTCGATCAAGGATAGTTTCCGCCGAGGCGTCGGCTGTGACGGCCGTCGAGTACTGCACAATATCGAAACCTTCAGGGCTGGCCTCGGTGCAGACCACCAGGGGTTTGGCTGAAACACTGACGGCGACGCTGAGCAGAGCTAACGCAATCGAGGTTCGTAGAGAAAGCAATTTCATATAGACCCTCCGTAAACACATGAGCGGTGATGGCCTGTGCGGCTGATTGCGGAGGGCTCCGGGTTTCAGCCGCACAAGGCGCTATCGACGATTTAAAGAATGTTGAATGGAATCGTGGTCACCAGACGCAACTCGTTCAGGCTGCCGTCGACTTGGTTCTCACTGGCGCGGTGGGTGGTGTAAGTCGCGCGCACAGTGGTGTCCTTGAGTGGGCCATTCTGCAGGGTGTAGCTGGTGCCGATCCCGTATTCCTGGTGTTTCTCACCGTCCATCTTTTTCACGTCGTAGGCAGTGCCGGTGTAGTGAGTACCGTCGATGCCCCAGCCACGAGCCTCGTACACATTGAATTTCAGCCCTGGTACGCCGTACGCAGCCATGTTCAGCACGTAACCGATCTGGAAGGATTTTTCGTTCGGTCCGTTGAAGTCCGAGAGCAGGGAGTTGGCCAGAAAAATACCGTTGGTCTCGTGGGCGTAGTCGAAGTACTCGTTACCGGCCACTTCCTGGTACGCGAAGGTCAGGCTGTGCGCAAGGTGAGTCGCGGTGAACGACAGGCTGAAGGTGTCGTTGTCGATCGCGCCGAGTTTGCTTTGGCCTGAGTCCTTGGTTTTGTAGTAGTTGAACCCGGTGGTCAGGCCCACGATCGAGGTGTCACCCAGGTCGTGAGTGATGCCGACGTAGTACTGCTTCCAGAAGTCTTCCAGGTCAGATGCGTAGAAGCTGGCCGTCAGGGCTTTGGAGGGTTTGTAGTCGACACCGGCCATGCTCAGGCGGTCGGCGGTGGCGGTGCTGCTGGCGTACTCGGAGCGGAATCGGGTCATGCTCTGTTCGGTACGCGGCGATACGCGGTCGAAACTGCCCGCCTGAAATGACAGGTTGTTGAACTCTTCGCTGAGCAGGCTGAAACCGTTGAAGCTCGAAGGCAGCGCACGGTTGCCAATGTAGGCAATGACCGGCGTGTTCATGGACTGGCGACCGGCGGTCAATGTGCTGTTGGAAATACGCGCCTTGACGTTGCCCAGGCCCATTTTGCTCCATTGGTCGACGGCATCACCGTTGCTATCGGTGAGGGTACGGTTTCCGCCGCCGGCGATACGCGCATGGCCCGCTTCAAGCGCGACTTCGTTGTAAATGGCGACTTCAGTGCCAATCCCGACCGTGCCTTCGGTGAAGCCCGAGGTGTAGTTGAAGATGGTGCCTTGGGTCCAGGTATCACGACGGTTGGTGGGAACTTTTTGGCCGTTTTTTTGATAGCTGAAGAGGTCTTCGCGCGTACTGCGTTCCCGTGCGTAGAAGTTACGGGTGGATCCTGTCAGATGCTGGTCTTCGATAAAGCCTTTGGCGCCGTCTTGAGCGTTGGAGGTACTCAACGTTGTCGGGACGAACGCCTGGCTGGCGTTTTCTGCATGAGCCATGGCGCCCAAGGTGGTAACGGACACGGCTAATAGAACGGTACTGGTCTTTCTCACGATATGAAGCTCCCTTTACTACTTTTATAAGGGCCAGTCTTATGGGTGATCTGGCTTGATGGAACACGGCTAGCGCACGCTTCAATGCCTCTGTGCACGCAAGGCATCAAATCGCCGGAATAGCGTTGCCGGAAGCGAAGATCTCGCCCCAGCGTGAATATCGAGCAAACGACGACGGAACATCCGTGATCCAGACGTGTGCTCTGATCACTCAGTTATGTTCGCCAATAGCAAAGCCATAAGCCTTCGAAGGTATGTTCGTCAGGCCGTCCAGTAAATAGTCCCGAGTGCTTCAGAACTTGTAGGAAACATACCTAGAGAGTGTGGGTAACTGCCGATTCGGCAGTTACCCAACTGACCTGAGTTTCTATAAGTCCCGGAAGTGGATGTCACTGCGCCGTGTATAACAGCGCAGTGACAACACCCTTACTTGCTAACGCTCACACCGTAAAAGGAGTTCAGAGCAAATGGGCTGATCTTGAAGTCCTGCACGTTGCTGCGCATAGGTTGGTAGACGGTGGAGTGCGCGATAGGCGTCATCGGCACGGCGTCTTTGAGGAGGTGTTGCGCCTGTTTGTACAGTTCGGTGCGCTTGGCCTGATCCGGGGTTGCCTTGGCTTGCTTGATGATGGCGTCGTACGGTTTGTCACACCATTTCGAGAAGTTGTTGCCGTTCAGTGCGTCGCAACCGAACAGGGTGCCCAGCCAGTTGTCCGGGTCACCGTTATCGCCGCTCCAGCCAATCAGCATCGCGCCGTTTTCACCCGCTTTGGCGCGTTTGATGTACTCGCCCCATTCGTACGTGACGATCTTGGCCTTGATACCGATCTTAGACCAGTCGGACTGGAGCATCTCGGCCATCAACTTGGCGTTGGGGTTATACGGACGCTGAACCGGCATCGCCCACAGGGTGATCTCGGTCCCTTCTTTAACGCCGGCTTCCTTGAGCAGCGCTTTGGCTTTCTCAGGGTTGTAGCCCGCATCTTTGATGGTGGTGTCATACGACCATTGAGTCGGCGGCATGGCGTTGACGGCCAGTTGGCCCGCACCCTGATACACGGAATCGATGATCTGCTGTTTGTTCACCGCCATGTCCAGCGCTTGACGTACTTTCAGCTGGGCCATCGGGTTTGGCGTGTCGCTGCCCTTGATCTTGTCCATGACGTTGTAAGCGATGTAGCCAAGGTTGAAACCTGCCTGGTGCGGCATTTTCAGCTCTTTGTCCGCTTCGAGCGCTTTAAGATCGGCTGGGCGCGGGAACAGGGTGATCTGGCATTCGCCTTTCTTGAGCTTCTGCATACGCACCGACGGGTCGGTGGTGATGGCGAAGATCAGGTTGTCGACTTTGACGTCTTCAGGCTTCCAGTAATCCTTGTTGCCGGTGTAACGGATGTTCGAATCTTTTTGGTAGCTCTTGAACACAAACGGACCGGTGCCGATCGGCTTCTGGTTGATGTCCTGAGCCTTGCCTTCCTTGAGCAACTGCGCGGCGTATTCAGCGGACTGAATGGACGCGAAGCTCATGGCCATGTTCTGGATGAACGCAGCGTCGACAGTCTTGAGCGTGAACTTGACGGTGTGGTCGTCAAGTTTCTCGACCTTATCGATATTGGTATCCATGCCCATGTCGGTGAAGTACGGGAACTCGGTCGGGTAGGCTTTGCGGAACGGATCGTCTTTGTTGAGCATGCGGTTGAACGTGAACAGCACGTCATCGGCATTGAAGTCACGCGTCGGCTTGAAGTAAGGCGTGGTGTGGAACTTCACCCCGTCGCGCAGATGGAAAGTGTAGGTCAGGACGTCAGGAGAAATGTCCCAACTGGTCGCCAACCCTGGAATGACCGCAGTGCCCCCGCGCTCGAACTGGCTCAGACGGTTGAACATGGTCTCGGCTGACGCGTCGAAGTCGGTGCCGGTGGTGTACTGGCCTGGGTCGAAACCGGCCGGGCTGCCTTCGGAGCAAAACACCAGGTTGGTAGCGGCTTGGGCGAAGGGAGCGCTGGCAATCAAACCTGCGCTGAGTAGAAACGGAATGACCGCGTTTTTGAGCATGGTGGCCTCATGTTGTTGTCATTTTTTAGATAGAGGGTGCGACCTCGTGAGTCGATCCTGCCGATACTTATGCAGGGGCCGTACCCAAAGCAAGATGGTGGCGCCAAGGAATCGTCAAACAGTGGTACGAGCGTACAAGAATGTCGCATTCATGTACGTTCGTGCCTATTTGATCGTTTGCGTGGTTGTTTTCAGAGGAGTTCGCTGCACCGCAGGAGGGCAGCCGGGCGTGTGAAATGCACCCGGTTAGCGCGAGAGTGTTACTGATTGCTATTTATTCAGACTGACACCATAGAACGGAGTCAGGCCAAACGGGCTGAGTTTGAAGTTCTGCACCTCTTTGCGCAGTGGCTGAAATACCTTGGAATTGGCAATCGGAGTAATCGGCACCTGCTCCTTGAGAATGTGCTGAGCCTGCTGATAAAGCCTGATCCGCTCTGCGCGGTCACGGCTCAATTTGGCCTGCTGCACCAGCGTGTCATACGCCGGATCGCACCACTTGGCGAAGTTGCTGCCGTTGACCGCCGCGCAGCTGTAGAGCACGCCGAGCCAGTTGTCAGGGTCGCCGTTGTCGCCGGTCCAGCCATAAATCATCACGTCGTGCTCGCCATTCTTGGCGCGCTTGATGTACTCACCCCATTCGTAACTGACGATGTTGGCCTTGATCCCGATTTTTGCCCAGTCGGCCTGGATCATCTGCGCTGACATTCGCGCATTGGGGTTCGACGCCCGCTGTACGGTCATGGCCCACAGGCTGATTTCGGTGCCCGGCGCGATCCCTGCTTCCTTGAGCAGTTGCCTGGCCTTGGTTGGGTTGTAGGGTGCATCCTTGATCGTGGGGTCATAACTCCACTGGTTGGGTGGCAGGGCGTTTTGCGCGAGTTGCCCGGCGCTCTGGTAAACCGCCTTGATGATCGCCGGCTTGTCGATGGCCATGTCCAGCGCCTGGCGTACCTTGAGCTGATCCAGCGGTTTGTGAGTGACGTTATAGGCGAGAAAACCAAGGTTGAAGCCGGGTTGGCTGAGCACCTGGATGTTCGGGTCTTTTTCCATCAGTTCGATGTCTTGTGGGCGCGGGTAACCGCTGACCTGGCATTCGCCGGTCTTGAGTTTTTGCAGACGCACCGCAGCATCGCTGTTGATAGAAAACACCAGATTGTCGAGTTTCACATCCTCTGGCTTCCAATACGTCGGGTTGGCGCTGTAGCGGATCTGCGAGTCCTTTTGATAGCGCTTGAACACGAAAGGCCCCGTGCCAATCGGCTTTTGATTGATGTCGGCGGCCTTTCCTTCCTTGAGCAACTGCGCGGCATATTCAGCGGACTGGATCGAGGCGAAGCTCATGGCCAGATTCTGGATAAAGGCGGCATCGACGTTGTTCAGGCTGAAACGCACGGTGTGTTCATCAACCTTGTCGACGCTCTTGATCGTGGTGTTCAGGCCCATGTCGTTGAAGTACGGCGACTCGGACGGGTAAGCCTTGCGAAACGGATGATTCGGATCGAGCAGGCGATCAAAGGTGAACAACACATCGTCGGCGTTGAAATCCCGAGTGGGTGTGAAGTAATCGGTGGTGTGGAATTTAACGTTTTCGCGCAGGTGGAAGGTGTAACTCAGGCCATCGCTGGACACCTCCCAGCGGGTGGCCAGGCCAGGTTCGACTTCCGTGCTGCCGCGCTCGAATTGCGTCAACCGATTGAACACGGTTTCGGCCGACGCATCGAAGTCAGTGCCACTGGTGTATTGGCTTGGATCGAAACCTGCAGGGCTGGCTTCCGAGCAGTACACCAGGGTGCTGGCGGCCTGGACGACAGGCGTGCAGGTCAGCAATACGGCGGCGAGGAGCAGTGGTTTAAAGGCAGTCTTGTCCATAGTGGCCTCGAGAAAGTGATGCAAGCGCATCGTCCGGAATCATGCGGCGATGTGGATAGACACAATAAACGCTGAGTTCGTAAAAGCCATCCTTGGGGCGAGAATCGCGAAGCGTCATCCGCGTTTCGCTTCAGCGATCTGCACTTCAACGAAATGCTGAATCAACGAGACCTGCGGCTCTTGCTGGCGCAGGTCTTTGACCATTTTGCTCATGCGCTGCAACTTCTCGCTGGGTTTGGCCCATTCAGCTTCCGGCAGCGGAGCGGACCACGCCTGCATCGCCTCGGGCACGGCGGCGCGGCCCATGCTTTTGATGCGGCGGATTTCCCATTCGGTGAGATGGTTGGGCAGGGTCCAGAGGGTCATGACGTGGTACAGGTACCACCAGAACGGATAACTCCAGCCGACTTCGCCCGCCTTGCGCCGCCGGCGCATGCGTTCGCGAGCGTTGTAGAACGTGTGCAGCCCTTCATGCGGCGGATCGGCGGGGCCTTGCAGGTCGAGAGGGTCCTGAATGTCCTTGAGCGTGTGGACCTCATACTCCATGTACGCGCGAATGGCTTCCCAGTTGCAGATGGCCAACTCAAAACCGGCGCAGTGAAACTCCAGGGTGTACTGCTGATCATGAGGCGGGTGGTAAAAGCCGAGGCCCATGGCGTACTGGATGTTCAGACCGTATTGGGTGACACCTCTGGCCTGGACGACCCACGCCGAGAGTGATTCCCAAGGGACGAAGATCGGTTCGGTCTGGCCTGCGGGGACGAAACAGACTTCACGGCGTTGGCGGTTGAAGCGGGTAGGGACGAGGGTTTCGTATTTTGCGAGGTGGTTGATAGTAGTGATTAGAAATATGGCAAGTGTTATGCCAGCGCCCAAAGCTCCGTATCTCAAGCCAGACGGAATCATATCCAACGTAAAGTTGACAGAGCTTTTTAGATCCTCCCCTACGAGTAGTCCCATTAGGCCGAATATCGCTGGAGCCAGGAAAGCAGTCATACAAAAAAAGCTAAAGGGACCACCTAGTGTTGCCTGCCAACTGAACACCGATGGCGTTCCAAACCCAAACTCCATGTAGGTTTCATTTACTTCACCTACCGCACTTCCGTAGTCCTGAGCCGGCCTGTCGGTGGGCAAAGGAACGGGGGCCAGATAAATAACCTGGCCGCTGGGGAAGTTTTCGATCATCCCGGCATACGGTTCACGACTGATTGGTGGCGGCGCGTCAGGTGGCTGTTTAGCCATATCAGTCGTCCTCCTGTGGCAGGTGGAGGGGATCGATCAGGTAAAAAGTGCATTTCTCCCCTTGAGGTTCAAGGTTCTTATCAGCGATCTCACCGCCTTGGCCGTCGAGAGGTACGCGGAATTGATAAACGTTGAGTAAGTAAACGCCATCCTCGGGGCTAAAGTCTCCGAGTTCAACGGTCACCACCAACTCGTCGCGCTCGGTGGCGGTGGGGCGATACTTGCGAGTGGGCGCCTCAAACTCCAGAACCAGGGGTGTCGCTTGTTTGATCTGCAGTTTTTGGATTAGGGCGTCAGTCGCTACAGTCCAGCGTTCAACGGCGTTGACTCGTGTGGTATGAGTGCGGACTTCATAGCCACCTATCCTGAGCACGGTTTTGGCTTTGCTGTTGCCAAAAGGTTTCATCAAATCGGCGCTGGAGGTGGTGGGCAGGTGCAGCACTATTCGTGTCGCGGGCTGGGTGCCCTGATTATCGGGTTGCTCAGGCCATACTACGATTTTTGGGGCCTTGACCTGAACGTGCAGACTTTTTTGGTACTCGCTTAATGGCAGCGACAAACGTCGATCCGGATCCTGACTCCAGGGTGTCGTTTGCAGCCATCGATCATGGCGACTGAGGTTATAGCGGTTGTAAAACCAGGTGCCCGACAGCTCTAGCGCGGTAATCAGAATACCGGCTACGTTGAAACGGAAAAATACCGTTGCCAAACGAGGTCCCGACACTGCCCAAGCGGTTGCGCGAGCTTCGGGTTGCCAAATAACGGCGAGAATATTCCGTAAAGCCACACCGCTTTGTTGCACCCCGTAAGCATTATTAAAGAATGCGCCGCTATTACCGACCATGCTTAGAGCTGCTCCCGCTTGGGCTCCTGCATTGCCCTCGCGGGTGGCATTTAGCCAATTATCGTGTGAGATATTTAGATTGGTCAGAGCAGCAACCATTCCAGCTGAGTAACCCACAATCCCTAGACCGATGTGTAGTTTGCCCATCTGGACATGAATACCCTTCAACTCAGCCACTTTTAGGTTTCTACCCAATTGAGCTGCGTGAGCACTGAGGGCGGTATCGGCAATCCCTTGGGCGGCCCCAAACCCTGCTGCGGCAGTAGTAAAAAATGGACCCCACAATAGCCCGGTGTCCCTTTTTTGTTCGGGTTGAGCCATTACCTCTTTCCACACCTGCACAAAATTCACCAACTGCGCCGCAAACACCAGTACCCCGGCCCCATCCCCCAACAACCCCGCTGTAGGCGCAACCCTCACCCCCTGCCGATAGTTATCCAGCAACGAGCGCATTTGCGCCTGCTGCTCTGGAGGAAACACCAACGCTAACCCCGGCGTGCCGGCCGTCGCCGTTTGCAGATGAACCGCGCCCTCTGGTAGTTCACGAATCGGGCTCAGCATCCGGGCCAGTCGCTCTTCCAGAACGTTAAGTTTCTGTTGAGTCTCAGGCCGCTGGTTTTCCAGCTCTTGAGCCAGCCAGTGATCTTTTTCCGCACGATAGCGACGGGCATTGTTGTTCAGGGAACGCAGGTATCTACGTTTCGCCTGCACCTCCTTGACCGTCTCACCCAGGGCTTTCAGGTCGTCGGCATCTGCTATTTGAAAGCTGACCTTCTCGCGCCGGGCCGCGTCGAGCAACGAAACCCCGAAGGTCTTGGGCAGGTACCGAAACAGTGCCTCGATGTCCGGCATCTGGCCTTTGTCCAAGGCCTGCATGAAGTCGTGCAGCCCTTGTTGCACGCCCCACTGCACGGCGGGGGCGAGGGTGCCCCAGGCGGCGGTGGCATTGACTTGCGTGGGGTGGGGCAGGGTCTCGATGTCCGGCAGGTGGCCGGCAAACAGCGTTTTCAGCTTCTCGATCCACTCCGGCGCGCTTTTAAGCAGTCCCCAGCCCGCATTGGTGAACAAGGCGAATTGCGCGGCCAGTTCGGTCTGTACGCTCAGCGGCAAGGTAAAAAACAGTGCGCGGCTCTGCTGCGGGTTGCGGTTCAGCCAGGCAACAATGGTGTCGTAGGCAGTGTCACTGCGGCACAGGTCTTTCAAGCAGTCGTATTGGGTGAGCAAGGCGTGATCGATCTGCTCCAGATCGTTGGTGTCGTAATACCAGGCGGCGCGGTGGAAACGGTTGAGGGTGAGCATCTCCAGTCGGTCGTGGGTGATGCGATCAAGCAGGGTGTTCCAATGCGCGAGCTTGGGGCGTTGCGCCTTAAGAAAAGCGTCCATGCGCGGACGGTCGATCAGGTCGTTGATTCCGCGCTGGCCCCAGCGGGCGCCGTACAGCAGGTCTCTTAGCCGCTTATCTTGTTCTCGGTGCAGTTTGACCAGGGTTTGCCAGTGGGTGGCGACAAAGTCGGGGTCGGCGGTGGCGAGATTTTGCTTGAGGTAATACAGCTCGACGGTTTTTTTCAGTTCGTTGACCATGTAGCCATAAGTTCGCGCAGGTCTGGCCTGGATGTTTTTTAGCTGTGCCTTGAGGTCGGCTGGCAGATCCGAATCGGAAGCGTCTGGCAGCGGATTGGCAACAGGATCAAGACTCAGCACCTCTAGCAATGCCTGCCGTGTCTCCCCACGCTGGGGTTCGGGCAGCTTTTCCAGATCAAGCAATAACGCCTTGAGCGCAGGGTCATCGGTGCTCTCGGCCATCTTGCTGAGGTGGGCGGCACTGATCTGGCTCAGCGATTCGATGTAGCAGCCCAGCAAGTAATCACGCTCCGTGTGGCCCGCTTCCTGACCGCTGCGGGCCCAGTCATCGATCCAGCCCACCACCTTGTCCTGATAGTTCGCCAGGTCGCGCATCACGCCGATATCGTCGCGCACGGCGAGGAACAGGAAGTCGCTTTTGTGATCATCGCTGACCTGGCTGGTCAGCTCCTCGATCAAGGTCTGACGAAACAGCGGTGGGTGTTCCCACAGATACGGAATGTTTTCTTCCGGGGTAAGGCCTTGATGAGGGGCATCGTGATCCTGCACCACCTCGGCCAGCCATTTCTTCGCGTGCCGCTCATGCAGCAGCGGCGCGACGATGTGTTCGCTGTTGACCGGCGCAAGGTCGATGCACTGCATGAAGTGCTCGCGCTCGGTGGCGCTATCGAGCACCTGCCGGCACTTGGCGACGGTCCACTGCACCTCCGAGTAGGCGACATGCAGGACGCTGCTCTTGGAGAAGATCATTTCGGGAGGATCGCCCAGGGCGAGGGTCCGGTGATCCTCTTTGACCTCCTTGCCGTCGAACAGCCAGTGTTCCAATGACCCCTGCTTGATGCTGTACTCGTTCAGGCCGGTGGCGCTGTCGATCACGTACAGATAACCGTCACGCAACATGCGTAGACCCAAGGGGCGGCTTTGCAGCGTGTAAGGCATCGCCAGATCAGCGCTCGGATCGAGACCGTCTTCAACCAGGCCGTAACGTACCGGCAGCAGGTGAATGGTTGTTTGCATGAGTGGGCAAACCCCGACTTCGCCGAAGGGCGTGGCGCTTTTGGCTTGGGCGACCAGATTGGCCAGATGACCGCGAGGGGTCATGAAATCGGTCATGGCTGGCCCCCGGCACGCTGCCAGAGGAAATCACCCAGTAAAGCAAGTTGTGGCTTTTTTGCCGTGGTCGAACTCATGAGCACAGTTCTTCGCGTTTATCGAAAGCGGCGACTATGGCGGGATTTTAACTTCGGGGATGTCGGCGGCAAGCGCGGCGACCGGTAGGATTTTTCCGGCGCAAAAAGCTCCGCCGGTTCAAGGGCAGGGCTTTTTGCGACCGACCGAGTGTCAGCTTTGCATCACTGCATCAACACTTCGATCACGCCATCGGCGTTGACACTGACCTGGCTGGTACCGGCTTCGACTTCCGGGGTGGGGGCGGACTCGGCGCGGGCGGCTTTCATCATCATGACGGGGGCGCGCTGGTATGGCTGCGGATAACCCGACGTATTGAGGTTCAGGTTGACCAGTTTGTAACCCTTGCCACCCAAGGCATCGGTCACCAGCTGAGCACGGTTTTTGAAAGCGGCGACGGCGTCCTTGAGCAGGGTGTCTTCGCTGGCTTTGCGCGTGGGAGGGGAGATGGCGAAGTCCATGCCGCCCATTTTCAAATCTTCCAACAGTTCGCCGGTCAGTTTGGAGAGTGCGGCAAAGTCCGCGCTCTCGAGGCGCAATTCGGAGCGTTCGCGCCAGCCGGTGATTTTCTGGCCTTTGTCATCATAGATCGGGTAGCTGTTGCGGCTGCCCTGACGAATCGTGATGTCTTTGACCTGGCGCGCCTGGCCGAGGGCTTTGTTCATGGTTTCGGTGATTTGTGCAGCCAGTTTGGCCGGATCCGTGTCCTGCGCTTCGCTGTACAGCGTGACCATCATCAAGTCGCGTTGGACTTCCTGGCTGACTTCGGCACGTACAGAAACCTGGTTGTAACGAACCTCTTCAGCCAACGCAGGCAGACTGGCAAGCGTTGTGGCGCCAAGGGCGAAGAGGGCGGCAGTGGGGCGAAGGCTGAACATAAAAACTCCTTGTTAACGAACCGGCTGCGACGGGTAACCGTCAGACGGAAAACTATAAGACTGTAGACGAACCATTCAGGTTCCGGCAGCCGTTTCCCTGTGGGAGAATTCATTCGTGAATGAATCCGCTCCCACGCGGCCTTTTGTATAGAGGCGTTTGCGTCTTTTCAGCGTATGTGGCGCTTTGACGCAGTTTTCGCTGTTTTCACCTTCGCTTGGTTATACTCGCTGCGATTCGCCTGCAGCGCTCATCAGGAGAGCTCATGCTCGCCCCCGTTCAACTGCTTTCAGCTACCCGCCAGAACCTGTGGCGCCTGACCGTTATCCGTACTTTGGTACTGGCCGCGCAAGCGGGTTCGGTGGGTATTGCCTATTTGTTCGACTTGCTGCCTTTGCCGTGGCTGCCCTTGGCTGTCACCCTCGGGGTCTCCATGGTGCTGTGCGTGATGACGGCCATTCGCCTGCGCACGTCGTGGCCGGTTACCGAGCTGGAATACGCCGTACAGCTGGCGCTCGACATGCTGATCCACAGTGTGCTGCTGTATTTCTCCGGCGGTTCGACCAACCCGTTTGTCTCTTATTATCTGGTGCCGTTGACCATTGCTGCGGTGACCCTGCCGTGGCTGTATTCACTGACGCTCTCGGGCCTGGCGCTGGTCAGCTACACGCTGTTGCTGGTGCAGTTCTATCCGATGGGCACCTTTCCCATCGCCCGCGAAAACATGCAGATCTATGGCATGTGGCTGAGCTTTGCTCTGGCGGCGGCGGTCATTACTTTCTTCGCGGCGAAGATGGCCGAGGAGCTGCGGCGCCAGGAGCAGCTGCGTGCAGAGCGTCGGGAGGAGGGCCTGCATGATCAACAATTGTTGGCGGTCGCGACCCAGGCAGCTGGCGCGGCCCACGAATTGGGTACACCCTTGGCGACCATGAGCGTGCTGATCAAGGAAATGCGCCAGGACCATAGCGATCCGCTGTTACAGGAAGACCTCGGCGTGCTGCAAGAGCAGGTCCAACAGTGCAAGCAAACCCTGCAACAGCTGGTGCGCGCGGCTGAGGCTAACCGGCGATTGGTGATCGATGAACAAGACGTCACCGATTGGCTGGACCAAGCCCTTAACCGTTGGCACCTGATGCGCCCCGAAGCCAGCTATCGCTTCCAGCGCCTGGGCCAAGGCACAGTGCCAAGCCTGGCGCCGCCGCCGGACTTGACTCAGGCATTGCTCAATCTGCTGAACAACGCCGCCGATGCCTGCCCGGAAGGGCTGGAAGTACATCTGGGCTGGGACGCCGAAGAAATCTGCATCAGTATTCGTGACCATGGGGCGGGTGTGCCGCCGGCAATCGCCGAACAAATTGGCAAACCGTTTTTTACCACCAAAGGCAAAGGCTTCGGCCTAGGCCTATTTTTGAGCAAGGCCAGCGTGACCCGCGCAGGTGGCTCGGTAAAACTCTACAGTCATGAGGAAGGCGGGACGCTCACTGAGCTTCGCCTGCCCCGTGGCGCCCGAGGAGACAAACATGAGTGACGAGATCCAAGTGGAAGGCGAAGAGCTGCCGCATTTATTGCTGGTAGACGATGACGCCACCTTCACCCGCGTGATGGCGCGGGCTATGAGCCGCCGTGGTTTCCGCGTCAGCACCGCAGGTTCGGCAGAAGAGGGGCTGGCCCTGGCCTTGAATGACGTGCCTGAATACGCTGCGCTCGACCTGAAAATGAATGGCGACTCCGGTTTGGTTCTGCTGCCCAAGCTGCTGGAAATCGACCCGGAAATGCGCGTGGTGATCCTCACCGGTTATTCGAGCATCGCCACTGCTGTCGAAGCAATCAAGCGTGGCGCCTGCAACTACCTGTGCAAGCCGGCCGACGCTGATGATGTGCTGGCGGCCTTGCTGTCCGAGCACGCTGATCTGGATACGCTGGTGCCAGACAACCCGATGTCGGTGGATCGCCTGCAGTGGGAGCACATTCAACGTGTGCTCACTGAGCACGAAGGCAATATTTCCGCGACGGCGCGGGCGCTGGGCATGCATCGCAGGACCTTGCAGCGTAAATTGCAGAAGCGGCCGGTTCGGCGCTGAACGGGGACTGAACGAATGTCTCAGGACTTCGCGAAGCAGCAAGCCGATCATCTATGATCGGCCCGACGCGAGTTCTCTATCCCAATCGAGCCTGAATAATGAATCGCAACGCCGAGTATTCTGCGGTCAATGACGCCGTACGCGGAGAGTTCTTTCGCCGCGTCTGGAAGCTGATAACGCCGTACTGGCGCAGTGAAGAAAAGGGTATGGCCTGGCTACTGCTGGTCTCCGTGATCGCGCTTTCGCTGTTCAGCGTGGCGATCTCGGTGATGATCAACAGCTGGTACAAAGACTTTTATAACGCGCTGCAAGAGAAAGACCTGGCAGCGTTTACCCACCTGATTCTGTATTTCTGTGGCATCGCCACGGTGGCGATTCTGGGGGCGGTATACCGTCTCTATCTGACGCAGATGCTGACCATCCGCTGGCGTCGCTGGCTGACCGAACAGCACTTTACCAAATGGCTCAGCCACAAGAACTACTACCAGTTGGAGCAACACGGCTACACCGATAACCCTGACCAACGGCTGTCCGAAGACCTCAACAGTTTCACCACCAGCACCCTGAGTCTGGCACTGGGTTTGATCCGGACGGTGGTCAGTCTGGTATCGTTCTCGATCATTCTGTGGGGTGTGTCGGGCAGTATCGACCTCTTCGGCATCACGATTCCCGGCTACATGTTTTGGGCCGCGTTTCTGTATGCGGTAGTGGGCAGCTGGCTGACCCACAAAATTGGGCAGCGTCTGATCAAGCTGAGCAACCAGCAAGAGCGCTACGAAGCCGATTTGCGTTTCGCCCTGGTGCGGGTTCGCGAAAATGCTGAAAGCATCGCGTTCTCCAACGGTGAGCCTAATGAAAACAAGCGCTTGAGCGCACGCTTCGGCATGATCTGGAGCAACTACTGGAACGTCATGAAGGTCTCCAAACGCCTGACCTTCTTCACCGCGGGTTATTCGCAGATTGCCACCGTATTTGCTTTCGTCGTGGCGTCACCGCGTTATTTCTCCGGCGCGATCGAGCTGGGCGGTCTGATGCAGATCAACTCTGCATTCGGCAACGTGCAAGAAAACTTCAGCTGGTTCATTGATGCGTACACCACGCTCGCCTCGTGGCGCGCCACGTGTGACCGGTTGCTGAGCTTCCGGCAGGGCATGGCGGACAATGAAGCGCGCACCTCAACCATCAATTTGGACCGAGACGGTGATGGCCTGCATTTTGACAATCTGGCGCTGAACCTGGCGGATGGTCGTGAGCTGCTGGCTGGCGCCAACCTGAACATCGTTCGCGGTGACCGGGTCATGCTCAGCGGTCGTTCCGGCAGCGGCAAAAGTACCTTGCTGCGAGCGTTGGGCGGGTTGTGGAGCGATGGGCAGGGCAACGTGAAGCTGCCCGCCGAGCGTTATCTGTTTTTGCCGCAAAGGCCTTATTTGCCAATCGGCACACTGCGCGAAGCCTTAAGTTATCCACAGGCACCCGAAGCGTATCCCGTCGAGCGCTTTGCTCAGGTGCTTGAAATCTGCCGTTTGATGCACTTGGTACCGCGTCTGGATGAAAGCGATCACTGGCAGCGCATGTTGTCCCCAGGCGAGCAACAGCGTGTGGCCTTCTCCCGGGCGTTGCTCTATGCACCCAGCTGGCTGTACCTGGATGAAGCGACTTCAGCCATGGACGAGGAAGACGAGGCGGTTCTGTACCAGGCGCTGATCGACGAGTTACCGGACGTGACCTTGCTTAGTATCGGCCATCGCAGCAGTCTCAAACGCTTCCATCGACGGCATCTGCGGATTGACGGTGGGCAACTGCGCGAGCAATCTCATCCTGAATTGGTTGTTTGAAACCAATAATCTGAAACCGGCCGAGTTGTTACGAGTGTTGTCGTACAACTCGGTTGAGCTATCATGTGTTTTTTATCGCCTTGGGACAAATGTTCGACATGGATAATCAGAGTCCTGCGCCCCGCGTTCGCAGAAAGCACCGCAGCCTCGCTCAGGAATTGGTCACTGAACTGTCTGAACGGATTCGCGACGGCCAATTGAAGCGCGGAGACAAGTTGCCGACCGAGTCGGCGATCATGCAAGAGCAGGGCGTCAGCCGGACAGTGGTGCGCGAGGCGATCTCGCGTTTGCAGGCGTCCGGGCTGGTGGAAACCCGGCATGGCATCGGCACTTTCGTGCTGGATACGCCGAGCCCGAGCGGCTTTCGAATCGATCCGGCGACCATTGTCACTTTGCGTGATGTGTTGGCGATTCTTGAGTTGCGCATCAGCCTTGAGGTGGAATCCGCAGGATTGGCCGCGCAACGTCGCACCCCTGAACAACTTGCCGCCATGCGTGCTGCGCTGGATGCCTTGATTGAAAGTGCGTCCCAAGCCGGTGATGCGGTGGCATCAGACTTTCAATTCCACTTGCAAATAGCCTTGTCCACCGGCAATCGCTACTTCGTCGACATCATGACTCATCTGGGTACCAGCATCATTCCGCGGACCCGGATCAATTCGGCGCGACTGGCTCATGATGATCAACAGCACTACTTGAACCGCTTGAGCCGCGAGCACGAAGAAATCTTCGAGGCCATCGCCCGCCAGGACTCCGACGCTGCCCGCGCGGCCATGCGCCTGCACCTGACCAATAGCCGCGAACGCCTGCGTCATGCCCATGAACAGGCGGAGTCGCAGCAGGCTTAGCAGGCAAGTCATAATTCCTAAATGTGAGTCGATGCAGTTTCCCTGACTGCTGATCGGCTCTCACGCCCCCAAACCAAATTCCCGCACATTCCTGTTGAGTGATCTTATCTTCAGTTGTACGATGACGTACGACATCAGTTTGGAGCTGATGTGCTTCCTCCACATTTTGCTATCCAGGGTGTTCAAATAATGAATCCACAAGAACTGAAGTCCATCCTCTCTTCCGGCCTGTTGTCCTTCCCGGTCACCGATTTCAATGCTCAGGGCGATTTCCATCGCGCGGGCTATATCAAGCGTCTTGAGTGGCTGGCCCCTTACGGCGCCACGGCCTTGTTCGCCGCTGGCGGCACCGGTGAGTTCTTCTCCCTGGCGGCCAGCGAATACTCCGAAGTGATCAAGACGGCTGTAGACACCTGCGCCACCAGTGTGCCGATCCTGGCCGGTGTCGGTGGCTCTACCCGTCAAGCCATCGAATACGCTCAAGAAGCCGAGCGCCTGGGCGCCAAAGGCTTGCTGTTGTTGCCGCACTACTTGACCGAGGCCAGCCAGGACGGGGTTGCCGCGCACGTTGAAGCCGTGTGCAAATCGGTCAATATCGGCGTGATTGTTTACAACCGTAACGTCTGCCGCCTGACTGCGCCGCTGCTGGAGCGTCTGGCTGAGACTTGCCCGAACCTGATCGGTTACAAAGACGGTCTGGGTGACATCGAACTGATGGTGTCGATCCGCCGTCGTCTGGGTGATCGTTTCAGCTACCTGGGTGGCTTGCCGACCGCCGAAGTCTACGCCGCGGCTTACAAGGCGCTGGGCGTTCCGGTCTACTCCTCGGCGGTGTTCAACTTCCTGCCGAAAATGGCGATGGACTTCTACCACGCCATTGCCCGTGACGATCACGCCACCGTCGGCAAGCTGATTGATGACTTCTTCCTGCCTTACCTGGACATCCGTAATCGCAAATCGGGTTACGCGGTCAGTATCGTCAAGGCAGGCGCGAAAATCGCCGGTTACGACGCAGGTCCCGTACGGACCCCACTGACCGACCTGACCCCTGAAGAGTTCGAAATGCTGGCTGCGCTGATCGACAAGCAGGGCGCGCAGTAAAAGTCGTATGAATCAAGGCCGCTGATCCGTCAGCGGTTTTTTGCCTTTTCAGGAGAATGTCCGTGTCTGATTCAAAGCGTTTCGATAACTACATGGGTGGTGAGTGGGTTGCCGGTGCGACCTACTCTTCCAACATCAACCCGTCCGATCTGTCGGATGTGATCGGTGAATACGCCCAAGCCGACGTGGCGCAGGTCAATGCCGCCATTGATGCAGCCCGCAGCGCATTCCCTGCGTGGTCGACGTCCGGTATTCAGGCGCGTAGCGACTCGCTGGACAAAGTGGGTAGCGAAATCCTCGCCCGTCGCGAAGAGCTCGGCACCTTGCTTGCCCGTGAAGAAGGCAAAACCTTGCCTGAAGCAATTGGCGAAGTGACCCGCGCGGGCAACATCTTCAAATTCTTCGCCGGTGAATGCCTACGCATTTCTGGCGATTACATCCCGTCAGTGCGTCCGGGCGTCAACGTTGAAGTGACTCGCGAAGCGCTGGGTGTGGTCGGACTGATCACGCCGTGGAACTTCCCGATTGCCATTCCGGCCTGGAAAATCGCTCCAGCGCTGGCCTACGGCAACTGTGTGGTGATCAAGCCTGCGGACCTGGTTCCGGGTTGTGCTTGGGCGCTGGCTGAAATCATCTCCCGTGCAGGCTTCCCGGCGGGTGTGTTTAACCTAGTAATGGGCAGTGGGCGTGTGGTCGGTGACGTGATGGTCAAAAGCCGCAAGGTTGATGGCATCAGCTTCACCGGTTCGGTCGGCGTTGGTCGCCAGATCGCGGTCGATTGCATTGCGCGTCAAGCCAAAGTACAGCTGGAAATGGGTGGCAAGAACCCGCAGGTCATTCTCGATGACGCTGACCTCAAACAAGCGGTCGAGCTGTCGGTCCAGAGCGCGTTCTACTCCACCGGTCAACGTTGCACCGCTTCCAGCCGCTTTATCGTAACGGCTGGCATTCACGACAAATTCGTTGAAGCCATGGCCGAGCGCATGCGTTCGATCAAGGTTGGCCATGCGCTGAAGTCAGGCATCGATATCGGTCCAGTTGTATCCAAGGCCCAGCTTGATCAAGACATGAGCTACGTCGCCATCGCGCAGGATGAAGGCGCACGTCTGGTAACCGGCGGTGAGTTGGTCACTTGCGACACCGAAGGTTACTTCCTGGCACCGACCCTGTTCGCTGACAGCACCGCAGAGATGCGCATCAGCAAGGAAGAAGTTTTTGGTCCGGTTGCGAACATTGTTCGCGTCGCGGATTACGAAGCAGCGCTGGCCATGGCCAACGACACCGAGTTCGGTCTGTCGGCGGGCATCGCGACGACGTCGCTGAAGTACGCCAACCACTTCAAACGTCATTCTCAGGCCGGGATGGTGATGATCAACCTGCCAACGGCCGGTGTTGATTACCACGTGCCGTTCGGTGGTCGTAAGGGTTCGTCCTACGGTTCGCGTGAGCAGGGTCGCTATGCGCAAGAGTTCTATACCGTCGTAAAAACCAGCTACATCGGTTCGTAAGTCGACGATCTGTAGACGCTGCCGCAGCCTTCGGCAGCGTCTACATGAGCCACACATAAAAATGTTTTACCCGCACAAAAAAATAATTAGTGGGAGTACATGCACATGCAACAGGCCAAGCCGACTCACGTCCGCTATTTGATTTTGCTCATGCTTTTTCTGGTGACCACGATCAACTATGCCGACCGTGCAACCATCGCGATCGCGGGCTCCAGCCTGCAAAAAGACCTCGGCATCGACGCGGTTACCCTCGGTTATATCTTCTCTGCATTCGGCTGGGCCTATGTGGCTGGTCAGATCCCTGGCGGCTGGCTGCTCGACCGTTTCGGTTCGAAAAGAGTCTATGCCTTGAGCATCTTCACGTGGTCGCTGTTCACCGTGCTGCAAGGCTATGTCGGTGAGTTCGGTGTCTCGACCGCCATCGTTGCGCTGTTCATGCTGCGCTTCCTGGTCGGTCTGGCTGAAGCGCCATCCTTCCCCGGCAATGCCCGTATTGTGGCCGCCTGGTTCCCGACCGCCGAACGCGGCACGGCCTCGGCCATCTTCAACTCTGCGCAATACTTCGCCACCGTGTTGTTCGCGCCGCTGATGGGATGGATCGTCTACACCTACGGCTGGCAGCATGTATTCGTGGTCATGGGCGGCGTCGGTGTCGTGTTCTCGCTGATCTGGCTGAACGTTATCCACAGCCCGCGCAATCACCCAAAGATCAACGAAGCCGAGTTCAACCATATCGCTAACAATGGCGGCATGGTCGACATGGATCAAGACAAAGGCAAAGGCGCCAGCGGCGGTCCGAAGTGGGATTTCGTGCGTCAGCTGTTGACCAATCGCATGATGCTTGGCGTTTACCTGGGCCAATACTGCATCAATGGCATCACTTACTTCTTCCTGACCTGGTTCCCGGTGTATCTGGTTCAGGAGCGTGGAATGACTATCCTCAAGGCGGGCATTATTGCTTCGCTGCCTGCCATCTGCGGCTTTATCGGTGGGGTGCTGGGCGGGATCATTTCCGACTACCTGTTGCGTAAAGGTCACTCCCTGACCTTTGCTCGCAAGGCGCCGATTATCGGTGGTCTGCTGTTGTCGACCACTATCGTGGCCTGTAACTACGTTGATATCGAATGGATGGTGGTCGGCTTCATGGCGCTGGCCTTCTTCGGCAAAGGCGTTGGTGCGCTGGGTTGGGCAGTGGTGTCCGACACCTCGCCGAAACAGATCGCCGGTTTGAGCGGTGGCCTGTTCAATATGTTCGGCAACATCGCTTCAATCACTACCCCGATCGTGATTGGCTACATCATCAGCGCCACCGGCTCATTCAAATGGGCTTTGGTGTTCGTCGGCGCCAATGCGCTGGTGGCGGTGTTCAGCTACCTGGTGATCGTCGGGCCAATCAAGCGTGTCGTCTTGACCGAGCCGCCAGCCAAGGGGCCTTTGACCGGTGACAACGCCGGCACACTTTCTCAAGCAAAATCCTGAGGAAAACCGTGATGAACCTGATTCAACATGCCGACTCGCCGCGCTACATCCGCTTGCATGAACTGGATAATGTGGCGGTTGTGGTCAATGACCAAGGCGTCCCGGCCGGTACACGGTTCGATAACGGCCTGGTGACCCTCGATAACGTGCCGCAAAGCCACAAGGTCAATCTGGTGGACATCGCCGAAGGCCAACCGGTGATCCGTTACGGACAAACCATCGGTTATGCCTTACAAGCGATTCCGCGTGGTAGCTGGGTGAGAGAAGACCAACTGCGCATGCCCACCGCGCCACCGCTGGACAGCTTGCCACTGTCTACCGATGTGCCGGAAAAACAGGCGCCGCTGGAAGGTTTCACGTTTGAAGGTTATCGCAACGCCGACGGTACCGTCGGTACGCGCAATATCCTCGGCATCACCACCACCGTGCAGTGCGTGACGGGTGTGCTCGATCATGCGGTCAAACGTATCCGTGATGAGTTGCTGCCCAAGTACCCGAACGTCGATGACGTGGTGGCACTGACCCACAGCTATGGCTGTGGCGTGGCGATCACCGCGACTGATGCTTATATCCCGATTCGTACCGTGCGCAATCTGGCGCGCAACCCGAACCTGGGCGGTGAGGCCTTGGTGATCAGTCTGGGCTGCGAGAAGTTGCAGCCAGGGCAGGTCATGCATGAAAACGACAGCTCGGTGGATCTCGATGACCCCTGGCTGTATCGCCTGCAGGATTCCAGCCACGGCTTCGTTGAAATGATCGAGGAGATCATGGCGATGGCTGAAGCTCGCTTGAAAAAGCTCGATCAGCGTCGTCGCGAAACCGTGCCGGCGTCCGAGCTGATTCTGGGCATGCAGTGCGGCGGCAGCGATGCGTTCAGTGGCATCACCGCTAACCCTGCGTTGGGCTTCGCCTCGGATCTGTTGCTGCGGGCGGGGGCGACGGTGATGTTCTCCGAAGTCACCGAAGTGCGCGACGCCATTTACCTGCTGACTTCCAGGGCCGAAACCAAAGAAGTCGCGCAAGAACTGGTCCGTGAAATGGACTGGTACGACCGTTACCTCGCTAAGGGCGAAGCGGATCGCAGCGCCAACACCACGCCAGGCAACAAGAAGGGCGGGTTGTCGAACATTGTCGAGAAGTCCTTGGGCTCCATCGTCAAGTCCGGCAGCAGCGCAATCAACGGCGTGCTTGGCCCAGGTGAACGGTTCAAGCGCAAAGGACTGATCTTCTGCGCGACACCAGCCAGCGACTTTGTCTGCGGTACGTTGCAGCTGGCGGCGGGGATGAACCTGCATGTCTTCACCACGGGGCGGGGTACGCCGTACGGTTTGGCCATGGCGCCGGTGGTGAAAGTGTCGACTCGCACCGAGCTGGCTCGGCGCTGGCCGGACCTGATCGACATTGATGCCGGGCGCATCGCCACGGGGCGCGCGAGCATCGAAGACCTGGGTTGGGAGTTGTTCCACTTCTACCTGGACGTTGCCAGCGGCAAGAAAAAAACCTGCGCCGAAGCGCTGCGGCTGCACAACGACATTACTTTGTTCAACCCTGCACCGATTACGTGATATCGCATCAACCCTTTCGCGAATAAATTCGCCCACAGAGGTTGTGCAGGGGCCTTGTGGGGGCGAGGTTATTCGCGATATAGAACTTCCCACGGGGCATCAGCAGACTCACTCCACCAACAACTCATCAATCAAACTCAAACAATGAGTCAGGCTGGGCGTCACATCACCAACGCGGCGGCTGAGGATGATGGGTGAGGTGGCGTTTGATTCGAGCAACGTGGTGTAGCCAATGTCCACCCGGTGCAGCAATTGCACTGACGCGGGCACCAGGGTGATGCCGATGCCTGCGCCTACCAAACCAATCGCCGTCTGCATTTCGTTGGTCCATTGCGCGACGTTGATGCTCAGGCCATGAGCGGCGAATAGCGCCAGGATGTGGTCGGCATAGCTGGGTCGCGGGTTGCCGGGATACAGCACAAAAGGCTCGCGTGCCAGTTGCGCGAGTGTAGCGGGCCCCGCGAGCAGCGGATGGCCGGCGGGGAGGGCGGCGACAAGCCGGTCTTCGGTGAGGATGCGTTGATGGATCGCTAGATCGTCGATGCGAATCCGACCAAAACCGATGTCGATGCGTCCGGCTTTCAAGGCCTGCACTTGCTGCAGCGTGGTCATTTCCGACAGCCCCAGTTCCAGATCAAGCTGCCCGTCGCTGCGCAGTCGACGAATTAACTCTGGCAACACGCCATACAGGGTCGAAGGGGCGAAGCCGATGCCCATCCAGGTCTTCTGGCCAGCGCCAATGCGTCGAGTGTTGTCGCAAACGGTGCCAAGTTGATTGAGCAGGGTATGAGAGTGTTCGTAGAAATAACGCCCGGCCTCGGTCAGGCGCAACGGGCGACCGCGCTCCAGCAATACAACTCCGAGTTCATCTTCGAGCTGTTGGATTTGCCGGCTCAACGGTGGCTGGGCGATGTGCAACCGCTCCGCAGCACGGGTGAAGTTCAGGGTCTCGGCGAGCACCTGAAAGTAACGCAGATGACGAAGCTCCATAGGGACTCCTTGGGCAGCGCCGCGTGAGGGGCTTCTGCATACCTTTAAAGTATCGAACGAGACTAATTCTATATTGGAAAGAGTAAAAAGGTCGGCTCAATATCAAGTTCGAAAACAAAAGAACCTGATGGGTATTGAAATGACCGTTACCGTGATCACGTCGCTGGAGACGATTATCGTCGACCTGCCGACCATCCGCCCGCACAAGCTGGCCATGCACACGATGCAGAATCAGACACTGGTGGTGATTCGGGTGCGCTGTTCCGACGGTGTTGAAGGCGTCGGCGAGTCCACCACTATAGGTGGCCTGAGCTACGGCAACGAAAGTCCGGAAAGCATTAAAACCAACATCGACACCCACTTGGCACCCCTGCTGGTGGGCCTGGATGCGGGCAATATCAACGCAGCCATGCTGCGCCTTGATCGCGCCGCCAAGGGCAACACTTTCGCCAAATCCGGGATCGAAAGTGCACTGCTCGATGCGCAAGGCAAGCGTTTGGGGATGCCCGTCAGCGAACTGCTCGGTGGCCGGGTCCGCGATGCGTTGCAAGTGGCCTGGACCCTGGCCAGTGGCGACACTGTGCGTGACATCGCCGAAGCCGAAGAAATGCTCGATATCCGTCGCCACCGGATCTTCAAATTGAAAATCGGTGCCGGAGACGTACACAAGGATCTGGCCCACGTTATCGCGATTAAACACGCCTTGGGCGACCGCGCCAGTGTGCGGGTCGACGTCAATCAGGCGTGGGATGAAGCCGTGGCAATCCGTGCTTGTCAGGTATTGGCCGACAATGGCATCGACCTGATCGAACAACCTATTTCGCGCAATAACCGTGCGGGCATGGCCCGCCTGAATGCGCGCAGCCCGGCACCGATCATGGCCGATGAATCCATCGAATGTGTTGAAGATGCCTTCAACCTGGCTCGCGAAGGCGCAGCCTCGGTGTTCGCCCTGAAAATCGCCAAGAACGGCGGCCCACGTGCGGTGTTGCGTACAGCTGCAATCGCCGAAGCGGCAGGTATCGGTCTGTATGGCGGTACCATGCTCGAGGGCGGCATCGGCACGCTGGCTTCTGCTCACGCGTTCCTGACCCTTGCCAAACTGACCTGGGACACCGAGCTGTTCGGGCCACTGTTACTGACCGAAGATATTTTGACCCAACCGCTGGTGTATCGCGATTTCCAACTGCACGTTCCACGCACGCCTGGCCTGGGTTTGAGCCTGGATGAAGAGCGCTTGGCGTTCTTCCGCCGTGACAAGACGTCCACTGCTATCAGCCTTGCCTGAGGAGGCCATCAACATGTTGTTCCACGTAAAAATGACCGTGAATATCCCCCTCGACGAGGACCCGGAAAAGGTCGTCCGGCTCAAGGCTGAAGAAAAAGCGCTCTCCCAGCGTCTGCAGGAATCCGGCAAGTGGCGACACATCTGGCGCATCGCCGGGTTGTACGCCAACTACAGCGTGTTCGACGTCGACAGCGTTCAGGAGCTGCACGACCTGCTGATGCAATTGCCGTTGTATCCGTACATGGCCATCGAAGTGAATGCCTTGTGCCGTCACCCTTCATCCATTCGCGAAGACGACCGATAGCCGACTCCCGTGCTTGCGTGCTTCCTAATAAATACAAAATTTGAGGCTCTGATAATGACTGTAAAAATTGCTCAAACCGAAGGCGTCCAGCAGTTCCTCAAGGAAGCCAGTGGTCAGCTCAATGACGCGGGTAATCCGAGGGTCAAGACGCTGGTGCATCGCATCCTGAAAGACACGGTAAACATCATCGAAGAGCTGAGTGTGACCCCGGAAGAATTCTGGAAAGCGGTCAACTACCTGAATGAACTCGGTGCTCGCCAGGAAGCAGGCTTGTTGGTTGCAGGTCTTGGCCTGGAGCACTACCTCGACTTGGTGATGGACGCCCAAGACGAAGAGGCCGGCAAGTCAGGTGGCACGCCGCGCACCATCGAAGGTCCGTTGTATGTGGCTGGTGCTCCCCTGAGCAAAGTCGAAGCGCGACTGGACGATGGCACTGATGCCGGTACCGTGTTGTTCATGAAAGGCCAGGTCAAGGATCTGGACGGCAAGCCAGTCGCTAACACCATTGTCGATGTCTGGCATGCCAATACCGGGGGTACGTACTCGTACTTCGACGGCACGCAATCGGAATTCAACCTGCGTCGCCGTATCGAGACCGATGCCCAAGGCAACTATCGTTTTCGCAGCATCGTGCCGTCG
This sequence comes from Pseudomonas sp. 5C2, assembly GCF_034314155.1. Taxonomy (NCBI): domain Bacteria; kingdom Pseudomonadati; phylum Pseudomonadota; class Gammaproteobacteria; order Pseudomonadales; family Pseudomonadaceae; genus Pseudomonas; species Pseudomonas sp. 5C2. The sequence continues at coordinate 1,913,745 of NZ_JAVIWH010000003.1, forward strand.
GGTTACGGCTGCCCACCGGACGGTCCAACGCAAAAGCTGCTCGACCAATTGGGGCGCCACGGGCAGCGTCCGGCGCATATCCACTTCTTCATCTCGGCCCCCGGTCATCGCCACCTGACGACCCAGATCAACCTGTCAGGTGAGCAGTACCTGCACGACGACTTCGCCTACGCCACACGTGACGAGCTGATCGCCGACATTCGCTTCAGTGAAGACCCGGCTGCCGCGCGAGCCCATGGTGTCGAAGGCCGCTTTGCCGAAATCGACTTCGACTTCACCGTGCAATCCTCCGACACGACCCAAGAGCAGGGGCGAATGGAGCGGGTGCGCGCGCTGGAAAGTTGACAGGCGGGTTTAAACTGTAAAAAAACAGGTGCTTCGGCGCCTGTTTTTGTAGGTGCCAGGTATGTGCACTTAGGCATTGGATTGCACATGACATACTTCATGGCAATAGGCATAGCTTGCTGGCAAAGTTGCCGTATCACAGGGTCGATTATCAAGGCGGCCAAGTGCGGAACCGGAGGAAACGGTATGACTTTATTCGGGCAACGTTACATTGATAAATGCTCTTGATAGGCAGCTATCGGTTAGAGGAGGCGTCAAGGCTTAATTTGATTAGATCAAAGTACTATAGACGAAAGGTGTGCCCCCAGAAAGGTGTCAATGCTACACGCATTCTTCAAGGATATTTTTAATTAAGTTGATATTTTTCAATGGGTTGCGTAGATCTTATTTTAACTCGATTTTACGCAACGAGACCGGTGACTGCCCATATGAGTGAAGGCGGTGGCACGTTTAGCGATGGACACAATAGCGAATAGCCCTTCTAATGACCTGACATTGTACAGGGGGAATGTATTGGCTAATCCGTCTAGCCCCTCCTGGTGTGGTTCGACGAATTGATGTTGGTACCCAGTCATTGATAATAATAACGCTCGGTGAATTCTCTACGGAGATGTCGTTGCTTGTAACGCGCCTCGATTTAAAAGGATTCGAGGTTAGTGAGTGTCGCAGTCTCAAATTACTCCCCGCTCCATCGGGCCGCCAAGAGGTGCTGCTGACAGAGCAGTCGTGGCTCAGTACACGCTCATTAACCGAGCGAGGGGAGTTAAGTGAACGCGCACGCGATGCAGCCGAGTGGATTGTGTTATCCGACGCAGCGGATAGCGTCCCGGATCAAATTGAATGGCTGCGACTCGGGGTCAGTCTTTTTTTCCAGTGCCCGCTGGATGTCGATGGTGTCGTTTCTCTCATCGAAGCCGCTCAGGCTCGATGCAACGCACAGCCATTGCGCGTCATTTTGCTTGACTGCGATCAGTCAAGCTTGACCTCCAAGTCAGAAGCCTTAAGAGATGTCGGTGTTAATGTTTTCTCCACCTCCGACCCGCTGGCGGCGTTAGACGCCGTTAATCATTTCAAACCGGACGTTTTGGTGGCGAGCGCTCATTTGCCCTCCCTATCAGCCGGGGAACTCTTGGTCATTGCACGGCAACGACCTGACAACGCTTTATTGCCCATCATCTTTTTAACGAGAAGCGCTGACGTTGAGGCGATGCCGCAGGCCAAGGTGTCGAGCGGCGTTTGTTTTCTGACCGAGCCTGTCGGCTTAGCGTTATTGGTGGCGACCCTCACCTCGCAAGCGTTGGGTTATCGTTCTGTAAAAAGTGCTTTTGTTCGCGTACGCGAGGATGCACTTCGAGCGCGTGTCCGTCTTAAAGCGTTGCGTTCCGCGATCGATCAACATGCCATCATTAGCGTCGCGGATGGCGCTGGCAATATTGTGCATGTGAATGATCGCTTCTGTCAGATCAGTGGTTACAGCCGGAAGGAGTTGCTGGGAAAAAATCACCGGCTGATTAAGTCAACTGTTCACGACTCAACCTATTATCAAGCGTTGTGGGGAACCATCAGTGCCGGTAAAACATGGCGCGGCGAACTGTGCAATAGAGCCAAAAATGGTGATGCCTATTGGGTTGAGGCAACGATCATCCCTTTTTTAGATGCTGCCGGAAAACCCGTTCAATACATGTCCGTTCGCACGGACATTACCGCATTGAAATGCAGTGAAAACGCGCTGCGCTTAAGCCACGAAAGGCTTCGCTTAAGTCAGGAAGTCACCCATATCGGTACCTGGGACATGAACCTGGCGAACGGTGATGTCTCCTGTTCGGACCGAACCTTACAACTTTTTGGCTATCCGGCAGGGATACTAAAGAGGGACTACGGTGACTTTCTCATCGCGGTGCATATTGATGATCGTCAAAACCTGACCCGCATCATTAACGCCAGCATTGAAAACCGCTCATCCTATGAAGTTGAGTTTCGAGTCGTGTGGCCAGACAACACGGTGCATTGGCTGCAAGAAAAAGGGGCTGTTGTCAGTGACGAGACCGATGGCGCTCTTCACATGCTGGGTGTTGTGCAAGATGTTCACGTGCGCAAGATGGCCGAAATTGCGTTAGCAGAAAGTGAAGTTCGCTTTCGCGGGGCGTTCGAAGCTTCTGGTATCGGCATGGCCTTGATCTCATTGTCAGGCGCTTGGTTGTTGGTCAACAGCGCCTTGTGCTCAATGCTCGGTTTTAGCGAGGATGAACTACTCGCCACCGATTTCAAAACCTTGACCCACCCGGATGATATCGCGGTCGATCAAGCTTTTTTAAGCCAGTTTCTCAGTAGCGAAATGTCAAACTGGCAGCACGAAAAGCGTTACTACGCCAAGGGTGGCCGGGTTGTTTGGGTGTTGCTCAATATTTCGGTAGTGCATAACGACGACGGGCAGTACGTCCATTTCGTCTATCAAGTGCAGGACATTACGGCGCGCAAAATTGCCGAGCAACGCTTGGCCCTGTTTCGCAATGTGTTTGACGCCAGTGGTCAATGCGTCAGTATCACCGACGGTCAAGGGCTGATTATTTACCAGAATAAGCGGCATGCTCAAGAATTAGGCTATTCAGACAAAGAGTGTATCGGGCAACCGTTTACTTTTTTTCTGCCCGAGAAGACTGCAGGGACCTACATCACTGAGCTGTTAAGTTCAGCGGCTGAGGGTAAAGACTGGGTGGGGTATATTCCCATTCGCCGCAAGGATGGCAGTGTCTATATCTCCGCCAGCAGCATTGGTTTCGTCAGAGGCGAGCGAGGGGAACTGCAGAATTTATTTAACATCTTCACCGACTTTAGTGAAGAACTGGCCCGTCGCAGTGAACTCGCCGACGCCAGGAAAGCGGCGGATCAAGCGAACCAGGCTAAATCTGATTTTCTCTCGAGCATGAGCCACGAGCTGCGCACGCCAATGAACGCCGTCCTCGGTTTTGCGCAAATGCTCGAATGCGACAGTGACCTGAACGCTGATCAGAAAGACAGTGTCCAGGAGATTCTAAAAGGCGGTAAACACCTACTGGAACTCATCAATGAAGTGCTTGATTTAGCCAGCATTGAATCGGGGCATGTCAGCCTCTCACTCGAGACAATAGAGCTGGGCAGCCTGTTCAAGGAGTGTTGGAGTTTTATCCAAATTCTGGCGGAAGCAAAGCACATTACCTTGCATTTCAATGTACCCGCGGGGAGCGTCGTGTGTGCGGATCGAGTTCGGTTGAAACAGGTCCTTTTGAACCTGCTTTCAAACGCCGTTAAGTATAACCGTGAGGGCGGTGATATTAGCGTCGGTGTACAGTCTGTTGACGATGACACACTTAGAGTCACGCTGACGGACACGGGAATTGGCATTCCATCTGACCGTATCCACGAACTTTTTCAACCCTTCAATCGACTGGGCGCAGAACACAGTGATATTGAAGGTACCGGTATCGGGCTCACTATTTCTCGTCGTTTGATAGCGTTGATGCGTGGGACGGTCGGTGTTGTCAGCGAGGAGGGGGTTGGTACGACCTTCTGGGTTGAGCTGCCTACTCAATCCACAGAAGAGAGGCCCGATTCGAATAACAACGTCGGCAATACAATGCCCGTTGGCAATGAGCCCTCGCGCCAAGAGTGTGTGCTGTACCTTGATGATAACCCAGTCAATATAAAGTTGATGGCGGGCGCGTTTGCAAGGCACAGTCATATACACTTGGTGACCGCAGCCACACCACAGTCAGGTCTTGAGTTGGCGTTAGCCTATCGGCCTGATGCGATACTTTTAGACCTGAACATGCAGAACATGGACGGCTATAAAGTATTCAACGTACTGGAAGGGCGCTTTGAGAAAACGCCCATTATCGCGTTGACGGCTAATGCCATGCCCCATGACATCGAAAAAGCCCTTTCCGCCGGCTTCGCCAAATGTCTCACCAAACCCATCGACTTCGGCCTGCTCATGAGCACGGTAGAAGGCTGTTTGGCTGACAGTAAGGAGGCTCAGACATGAGCGTACAGCCCACGAACCATTCCTGCATTTTTGTCATTGACGATGAGACGACCAACCTCAAACTGCTGCACAAAATGCTAGTCAGTGAGGGGTATTCCAACCCGGTCTTGATACAGGATTCGCGCCTAGTTCTTGACCGCTATAAGGCGTTACAGCCCGATCTGATTTTGCTCGACATCAATATGCCCCACCTGGACGGTTATCAGGTGATGGAGCAGCTTAAAGCGCTTGATGATCCCTTGTTGCCGCCCATCATCATGTTGACCGCTCAGTGCGGCCAGGACTATCTGCTGAAAGCGCTTGCGGCGGGGGCGCGGGATTTTGTCATCAAGCCCTTTATGCGTGTCGAGCTACTGATGCGTGTGCGTAATTTGCTGGATGCTCATTTGGCTCATCGATTAGTGCACGGGCAGAAAGCAACGTTGGAACGCATGGTGCAGCACCGTACGGATGCTCTGTACCAGGCACGGATACAGGTTGTGCATTGTCTTGGTCGTGCCGCGGAATACCGCGACAACGAAACGGGACTGCACATTGTCCGAATGAGTCTGTATTCGGCACTGCTGGCCAAGAGCATGGGATGGTCTGACAGCGAGTGTGAGCTATTGCTGCACGCCAGCCCGATGCACGATGTCGGCAAGATTGGTATTCCGGATTCGATTCTGCTCAAGGCCGGCAAGTTTGAACCCGAAGAATGGGAGGTGATGAAAACCCACGCGGCGATTGGTGCGGAAATTCTGGAACATGGAGATTCAGAGTTACTGTGCCTGGCACGTGTTATCGCGTTAAGCCATCACGAAAAATGGGACGGTAGTGGCTACCCCAACGGGCTGGCGGGTGAAGCCATTCCTGAAGCAGGGCGTATCGTTGCGGTGGCCGATGTCTTCGATGCCTTGGCTTCAGCACGTCCCTATAAGAAAGCCTGGCCGGTGGAGGACGCGGCCGCGTACATCGGAGACAATGCCGGCAAGCACTTTGATCCGACAGTGGCCGAGCACTTTTATAAAAACTGGCCCGCTATTCTGGCGATTAATAACAGTCATATGGAGCCACAGGAGCCCTAGGCATTTGCGTTAACAGATTCGATTACGTGCGCCATTATTAATAACTAGAAGGGGTCTTCCATACTCACTAATTTGCGGTTGAGAAGTAAGCTGTTGCTGCTAACGCTGGTGCCCATTTGTGCGCTGGCTTTTATCGTTTGCGCGATCGTCGTCCAGGCGTTGCAGACGCTGGCGGATCAACAAGAAACCCAGACCCGCGAGCGTCTGATTGAAGATCATCGCGTCGAAATAAAGCAATATGTAGAGTTGGCGATGAATGCCATCGCACCTATTTATGACCGGTCGGATAATAACGACATAACGGCGCGTGACGAGGCAGTCACCCTACTGAAGCGTTTAAACTACGGTAAAAGTGGTTATTTCTGGGGATATGACAGTCATGCTGTGCGTATTTTTCAAGGCAACACCAATGATAAAATTGGTCAAAGTTTCTATGAGTTCAAAGATCCCAATGGCGTGTATGCAATTCGCGAGTTGGTGAGTGCGGGGCGAGACAATAGTCACTATGTCAGCTACAGTTTTCTCTTGGGTGATAGCAATGTGTTAGTGCCGAAAGTGGGGTACTCCCTGTCCCTCCCCAAGTGGGACATGGTCATCGGCACGTCCGTCAATCTTGATGATGTAGAGGTGCAAGTAAAAGCCGCGCGCAGTAAATTTGATACCAGCGTTCACAACCTCTTGATGGTGATGATCGGCTCTGCGGTGGGTCTACTTGTCTTCATGGCGGTGCTGGCCGTCATGATGAGCAGCACCTTGCTCAAGCCACTGTTACGGATTAAACGCAATCTGGACGATATGGCTTCTGGCGAGGGCGATTTGACTCAGCGCTTGCTGGTGACAAGCCAGGATGAGCTGGGGGAACTGGCCAACTCCTTTAACCTGTTCGTTGCAAAGATTCATGTGTTGGTACAACAGGTCGCGGGCACTACCGGCAAACTCTCCACGCTCGTCACGGCCGTGACCAATCAGGCGCATCGTTCCGAGCAGGCGATCAGTGCTCAGCGCCATGAAACTGACCAGGTCGCCACAGCCATCAATGAAATGTCCGCTGCCGCCCATGAAGTTGCTCACAGCGCTCAGCAAGCTGCCGACGCAGCGAGCGAGACTGACAAGGAAGGGCAGACGGCCAAGCAAGTCGTGGATAAAAGTATCGCCCAAATCCATCAGTTGGTGACCGAGGTTCGAGGCTCCAGCGATACCATGGAAACATTACGTCAGGATGTGCAGAGCATCGTGAGCGTTCTGGACGTGATCCGTTCGATTGCCGAGCAGACCAATTTGTTGGCGCTCAACGCGGCGATCGAAGCGGCGCGAGCGGGTGAAGCGGGACGTGGCTTCGCGGTGGTTGCTGATGAAGTACGCGCCTTGGCAAGCAGGACCCAGCACAGCACGGGTGAAATCCAGGTAATGATTGATCGTTTGCAAACGGCCACCAGCAAAGCTGTTGCGGCCATGCAGCATGCCAGTCAGATGGGAGAGGACACTCAGGAGCACTCCAATCTTGCCGGTACGTCGCTGGACGCCATGGCCCAGTTGATCACAACGATTAACTCGATGAATGCCCAAATTGCCAGTGCTGCGGAAGAGCAGACCGCAGTCGCTGAGGAGATCAATCGTAGCGTTCACCAGATAGCTGTCGCCGTGGACAGTGTCGCAATCGACGCTGTAGAAGGCGCGCAGACAGCCCGCGAGCTGAGTAGTCTGGGTGCTCAACTGCAAGGGTTGGTGGGGCAGTTCAAAGTTTAAGCAAGGGGAGCAACAACAAGCGGCCAGTTGCCGTGTCGAGCCCCATCACCTGCCGCCTGGAGCGGAGTTGATGAGGCTCGCCGCGACTTACCTGTCGCCTTAATGGCTCTGGGCTTTTTGCAGTGCCTGGGTCGTTAGAGAAATGCATTCTCGCGCGCCTTCATCGTTGTTCCTGGCGAGGGCTGCTTCGGCTCTATGGATGGTGGTCTCGACATCGCCCTTCAGTTGCTCGTTCAATTGGGGATTGCTCACCAGAGCGTCTCTGACTTTTTGCAGGTTTATCTGGCACAGGCTGCTTTCGTTCCCGGCAAACACCGGGGCCACCAATAGTGCAGTGGTAAGGAACAATCCAGTCATTACTACGCGCTTCATGGACATCTCCTTGAGCATGGGGGCTCGGCGGACGCGGCGTAATCTGCGTGGGTCGCCGGGATTGGATACAGGCTCTGATCCATTGGACCGAAGCGCATCGATTATAGCGATACGCAATTATTTCCGCTTGAACTCAATCCCTACCAGTTTGCCATCTATGAATTTAAGGTATCGGTAACCACCGTTGGCAGGTCCATAGACCCAATGTTCAACGGTCACAGATCCTTGCTTTGGATATCCGTTCTCGCCGATGACGGGGTTGATCACGCTGGACTCCGACGGTTTGCCGCACTTTTCGATGACCTCTGAGGTGGTCTCTCCTCCGGAAACGATGCCGCTACCACAACGCATCGACCCTTGTGCGCTTGCGCTCAGCGTTAGCAGCAGACTTATGATTAAGTATCGATTGATCATAGAAAGCGTCACGTCGTGGTCATTCGAATGCAGGCAATGCGGTAGACGCAGCGTCGTGCGGCGCTGAGTAGATGCTCTTCCCGGATAACCGTCGCGCCCTGTCCGGCGATTTCCTGAAACAGCTGCAACTCGGAACGGCAGAAGCCTTGGCATGTGCGGGCGGCTGCACAAATCGGGCAGTGGTCTTCAATCAGCAACCAATCCTTGCCGTCGCGCTCGACGCGCGCCATATACCCTTCCTGTGTGCGAATCATCGCTAACTGCTCCAGTCGCTCCTGCAAGGAGTCGCCAGTACAGACCTGTTGATAGCTCGCTCGCGCTTCCACTTCGCGTTGCGCAATCAAGCGATCCAGACCTTCGTCCCCAAAAATCTGGCGCACCGAACCAATCAACTGCACGGTCAATTGGGCATGCGTATCAGGGAAGCGGCCGTTACCGGCCTCGGTGAGCACCCAGTTCTGGTGGGGGCGACCGACGCCGGATGCTGCTTCCAGTCGACCTTCGATCAAGCCCGCTGCTACCAGCTTTTGCACCTGCTGACGCGCCGCCTCGGCAGTCATGTCCAGGGCTTTGGCAATGGCTGCGTTTGAAACGGAGCCCTTGGTTTTGATGAAGAACAGGATGCGATCCGACGTTGGCAGTGAATCCGACATATCAAAGCTTTCACTTGTGTAATTCAATGTAGCCACCTAATATCCAAGCCAATGCTTGGATATTAGGCGTTGGTTGTCCACTTGTCGAGGGAATGAGAATGCACACAGATTCACTGACTGTCACCGCTTGGGGTGACTTGCTGCGAGGCAGAAATGGTGTGCTGGCGCTGGCACTGATGGGGGGCGTGGCGCTGCATGCGATCAACGTACACATTGTCACTACGGTGTTGCCATCAGTGGTGCAGGACATTGGAGGACTCGACTGGTACGCCTGGAACACCACGCTCTTCGTGGTGGCCTCCATTGTCGGTGCGGCGCTGTCTGTCTGGCTGCTGGCGGTGCTGGGTCAACGGGGAGCCTGTGTTGCGGCGCTGGCGGTGTTCGCCGTGGGGTCGGCCGGTTGCGCACTCGCCACTTCAATGCCCTGGATGCTGGCAGGTCGCAGCGTGCAGGGTCTTGGTGGCGGCACCCTGGCGGCGCTCAGTTATGCGTTGATTCGGGTCGTGTTCGAGCCGCGGCTATGGCCACGGGCTGTGGCACTGGTCTCTGGTATGTGGGGGGTGGCCACGCTATGCGGACCGGCATTGGGCGGGCTGTTCGCCGAGTCGGGACATTGGCGCTGGGCGTTCTGGACGCTGTTGCCGGTGGCGCTGTTGCAAGGAATGCTGGTGATCGGGCAATTGCGCCCGATGGATGAGCGGGAATCCTCCGTGGATAGCACGCCTCGTATTCCTTTCATGCAGATCGGGCTGCTGGCAACCTCCGTGCTGGCCATCGCTGCGGGCAGCTTGTCGGCAGCCCTGATTTGGCAGTGCCTTGGTGTCGTCGCTGGTCTGGCCTTGGGTATGAGTGCCGTCGTGTGTGATCGGCGTGCCACGGTGCGCTTGCTGCCTGTCGGCGCGACCGCTATCGGCACGCCGCTGGGCGCTGTCTATGCGAGCGTGGCCCTGCTGTTGATCGGTACCACGACGGAAATCTTCGTGCCCTATTTCCTGCAGAAACTGCAGGGTCTGACACCGCTGGCGGCAGGCTATCTGACTGCGGCGATGGCGGCTGGCTGGAGCATGGCGTCGCTGTTTTCGTCAGGCCACGGCGGTGTTACTGCAACGCGTCTATTGCGCGCCGGTCCAATGCTTTGTGCCGCCAGCTTACTGGTGCTGGCAATACTGATGCCGGCGGTCGACGACCTGCCTGCAGGTATACGCACACTTTTCTGCGGTCTGGCGCTGGCCGGTTTGGGTGCGGGGGTCGGCATTTGCTGGCCTCATCTGCTGACCCGCGTTTTGACCCTGGCGCCACCCGGTGAAGGCGGCATGGCGTCTGCCGCAATCACCACGGTTCAACTGTACGGCATGGCCATGGGCGCGGCTGTCGCAGGATTGGTTGCGAATGCGGCAGGGCTCGGCGGGCAGGACGGCATCGCGGGCACGCAGTCGGCTGCCGTGTGGTTGTTTGCCAGTTTCGCTTTGGCACCGGTGTTGGCCATGCTGCTGGCTCGTCGGATAGGTTAGCGCGTCGACAGGCATGGAAGGTTCGAGCTCCGTTGCGAGCCGTTGTAGAAAAAGGACCTGCTGCATCACGCCATCACGCCATCACTTGGAAGCTTGCAAAACGTCGACCCTCCCAGAGTTTCTACAGGCAGTCATCGCCATTGGGTTGCAGGTACTTATGGATGCAACCGATCAGTTCGGCAAGATTGCCAAATTCCCTGACGATCATTTCAACTCGGTTTTTGCGGCGATGAATCAGAAGTGGAGTAGCGTCTTAGACAAACGCGTGGAGCGCTAAAGTCCCCTCGATGGCTGCTTCACAGGAAAGTATGGGAATCTGGGCCAGCGCCCCAAACGGGTACGAATCGCGTCATAAAAAAGCGTCGACATTACTGCCGGCGCTTAGAAGCTACGATGCCATTAGGATGTATTTATACATCGCAAGGACTTGATGCATAAAACCTTGTGCTGCCTAGGTTTTCTGGTTGCTCACTAAAAACTATGTATCGCTAGGGTATAAGTCGTTTACGTTGGGCTCTCGGTGACTCAGCACATCATCGGGACAGTGAGCCACTGCGCAAACTATCTAGCTGAGGTTCTTTTCGAACCAGGCGAGCGGCGCTTTCGATATCAGGCGCGAGCCAGCGATCTTCATCATAAGGTGGAACCTGCTCGCGCAGGAGGCGCCAGGCAGAACCGGTGCCGACCCCGAAGCGCTGTTCCTTGAGAAATTCGAATGCCTGGGCTGCCAGAAGGTATTCGATAGCGAGAACCTGGGTCGTATTGTCGATGACTTTGAGCAGTTTAAGGGCTGCTCCGGTACCAAGACTGAGGTGGTCTTCCTGCAGGGCAGAGGTCACAAAGTTATCGACCACTGCTGGCTGTGCCAGATGGCGATTTTCTCCGACCAAGGAGGCTGCCACGTACTGCGCGATCATCATTCCCGAGTTAACTCCGGGTTGACTGACCAGGAACGCTGGCAATCCGCTGACCAAGGGGTTGATCAAACGATCCAGGCGGCGTTCGGCAACTCCCGCGAGTTCAGCGACCGCGATGCATAGTAGATCGGCAGCCATTGCCAGGGACTCGCCATGGGGGTTGGATTGAGACAGAACGCGATAATTTTCAGGTGTACCCATTACCAGAGGATTGTCGGTGGCCGAAGCCAGTTCAGCATTGATCTGCCGCTCGGCGTGAATCAATTGATCGCGGCATGCGCCATGAATCTGAGGAATCGAGCGAATACTCATGGCATCCTGCGTTCGAATACCTCGGCTGCTGGCAATGACTTCGCTTCCCGCCAGTAACGCGCGCAGGTTGGCACCGACTCGCTGGATACCGGGGTGGGGTTTGAGCGCCAGGACCACTTCATCGAAGGCATCAATCTGACCTCTCAGTGCCTCGAAGCTCATTACGCCGATGATGTCTGCCCATTCGGCCAGATTGAAGGCATCGGCTAGTCCCAAACAGGCCAGGCCGGTCATGCAGGGAGTGCCGTTGACCAAGCTGAGGCCGTCTTTGGCGCGCAGCTCCAGCGGCGCCATGCCCACTTCGCGCAACGCTTGCATCGCCAGCATTGGCCGACCTTGCCACATCACTTCGCCGAAGCCCAGTAAGGCGACACCAATGTGCGCCATGTGCGTCAAATAGCCAACAGAGCCTTGTGACGGCACGCTTGGCGTGATGTCCAGATTGAGTAGCGCAATCAGCGCTTCTACCACGCTGCGGCTGATACCTGAGTGACCATGCGCATAGTTGTTAACAGCTGCGCACATGATGGCCCGGGTTTGCTCGACCGTTAGTGGTGCGCCGACACCACACGCGTGGCTCAGCAGGGTGTTTCGAGACAGCTGCGCCAGTTGCGGACCTTGCAGCATAACGTCGCTTAGAGCGCCCAAACCGGTGCTGATACCGTAAGCCCGCTCACCCTGTGCCACAATGTGGTCGACGATGGCGCGAGCGTTGTCGATTCTTGCCCAGGTCGAGTCGCAGAGGTGCAATTTGGCACCCTGTCGTGCGACCTTGACGATCTCTCTCCACGTCAACGGGGTGTCGGCAAGAGTAACGCTATGGAGGTTTCAGTTGTGAGGTCGGCGGTCAGGTGCAGAGGTGATAAGGCGTCCTCTGATACTGGACTCATATCGATGTCACCTGCAGGGGCGGTTCTAGTCATTCTGCGCTCCTCAACTGATGGCTGGCCACGAATTGACGAAAACGCTCGGTGGGCAAGCCTTCGAACAGCTCCGCTGGAGTGCCTTGAGCATCGATACGGCCGCCCTGCATGAAGACCACTCGATTGGATACGTGCCGGGCAAAACCCATCTCGTGGGTGACTACCAACATGGTGCGGCCTTCTTCCGCAAGCGAGCGCATGACTTTGAGTACCTCACCGACCAACTCGGGGTCCAGTGCTGAAGTGGGTTCATCAAATAGCATGACCTGTGGATTCATCGCCAAGGCCCGGGCAATCGCAACCCGTTGTTGCTGGCCGCCGGATAGATGGGCAGGGTAGTAATCACGTCGATCGTACAGTCCTACCTTCTGCAATAAGTGTTCTGCCTCTTCAATGCATTCGGCATAAGAGCGTTTGAGAACCCGCATTGGCCCCTCTATAACGTTCTCTATTACGGTCCTGTGCGACCACAAGTTGAAGCTTTGAAACACCATGCCGAGACGACTGCGTATCTGCTCAACCTGGCGTGTATTACTCGGTACTTGGCGTCCGTCACGCAGGCGCTTCATTTCGATGGTTTCGCCATTGAGGCTGATACTGCCCTCATCGGGTGTTTCGAGCAGATTGATGCAGCGCAAAAATGTACTTTTTCCGGAGCCGCTTGCACCGAGAATCGACACGACGTCGCCCTTATGGGCTTTCAGGGATATTCCCTTGAGCACATGCGCTTGCCCATAAGATTTCTGGATATTGGTAACCGACAGGGCGGCCGTTGACTGACTATTCATAGTGAGCTCCGCAGGGATTTCGGATTGCTGCTGGCGTCGAGGTTGGCTTTCGTCGGCACGTACGCTGGCCGCTCACGCAAGTGCGGAGTCAAGCGATGCTCGAACCAACCGATGGCGCGCACGATGATGTAGTTGAGCACCAGGTAGATCAGTGCGGCACAGGCGAACACTTCCATCGTGCGGTAGGTCCGCTGGATGATCTGTTGAGCGATACCGGTGACATCCCAGACGGTTATCAGGCTGGCAAGTGCTGTGGCCTTGAGCATCAGGATGGCTTCCGTGGAGTAGGCCGGCAGCACCTGGCGCAAGGTGATCGGGGCGATGACCCGGCGCAATAACTCCCAGCGCGACATGCCGATGGCTTGCCCGGCCTCGATCTGACCATAGGGAATACTGAGCAGTCCGCCACGGATGATTTCGGCGGTATAGCCTGCTGTGCACAGCGCCAGCGAGACGACTGCGCAGCCGTAGGACGAACGCAGAACAACCCAGGCGACGCTATCGCGGACCGCTGGGAATTGACCCAGCCCGTAATAGATCAGGTACATCTGAATGATCAGCGGCGTGCCGCGAAAAATCATGATGTAGCAGCGTGCCGGATAGCTCAGTAGTGGCCAACGGCAAACGCGCATGCTGACAATGGCGAATGACAACAATAGCCCCAGTGACAGCGAGCTGAAGAATAAAGTCAGCGTGGTGGGCAGCGCCGCCAGCAACTTGAGTAGCGTATCGAGCAAAAATGCGAAGTCGATCATTCGAGGCTCACCTGTCTCAGTGTTGGATAGGACTGTGGCGCTGCGTACGACGCACGCGAGCCTCGGCGATATTGAATATTCGCCCCGACAACCCGGTCAGCAGCAGATAGCCGATGCCTCCGATGATATAAAAGGTGAAATATTGGCGAGTAGAGCCGGCGGCCATCAGGCTGGCGCGCATCAGTTCGATCAAGCCGATGACGGATATCAGTGCGGAGTCTTTCAGGGTCATCTGCCAGACGTTGCCCAAGCCAGGGAGCGCGTAGCGCAATATTTGCGGGATCAACACGCGCCTGAAACGCATTGCGCGGCCCATGCCAATGGCCAGTGCCGCTTCCAGTTCACCGCGGGGGACTGCGAGGAATGCGCCACGATAGACTTCGGCCTGATAAGAGCCCGAAAGCAGGCCGACCGCGAGCGCGCCGACCGCAAAAGGCGGCATGTCGATATAACCTGTGGCGCCGAACCAGTGACCGACGGCAGACACTACCGTGGCACCGCCAAAGTAGAACAAGTAAATCACCAGTAGCTCGGGAACGCCTCTGAACAGCACCGAGTACGAGTCACCTAACAATCGCAGGCTACGTCGATGTGACAGTTTGGCCGCTGCCACCAGGCTGCCGAATACGGCACCGACCAGCAACGACACCAGTGTCAGTGACAGCGTCATGCCTGCGGCTTTCAACAACGTGAAGCCCCAGCCGGTGTCACCGAAACTGAGCATCTGCAAGGTATCCATAACTGTATCCTTTTATCGAAACGCTCATCGTTGACCCTTAGCCAATGGGCTAGGCTCGCAACGACGGGTCAAGGAGTTATTGGGCCGGCATTGAATTACCGCGTATCCGCAAGCGCGGGAGCAATTCTCTATTACCATTACCGGCCCGATGTCAGTCTTTTATGGCGTGATGTCAGCCTTGAACCATTTTTCGGAGAGTTTCTTCACCGTGCCGTCCGCCAACGCAGCACTCAACGCCTCGTTGAATTTCGCTTTCAACTCAGGTGTGTCTTGACGAAAGCCAAGTGCCTCGCCCGGACCCCAGATAGTGCCGCCGATCCTGGGCCCGACCATGGATAGCGATTTGTTCTCGGGCTGGTCGAGTACGGAGCTGAAAAAGGTCACGTCATCGAAGGAGAAATCGATGCGCCCGGCCTGCAGATCCAGCACATGCTCATCGGACTTTTTGTACTCACGAATGGTCGCGATGTCCTTGAAGTTGGTTTCGACAAATTGGGTATACGCCGTGCCGGAGGCAATGCCGATAGTTTTACCCTTGAGTAAGATCCGCATCTTGTCGATATAGGGTTTGTCCACCTTGGCATCCCCGGTTAACTTGACTATCTCCCCGGCTACACCTGCTTGGGCGATCAGTTTCGGGTCGCTTGCAGCCAGTACACCCTGGGTTGCGGCGTAGGGCCGAGAGAAGGTAATGACTTTCTCGCGCTCGGGGGTGATCACAATGGCATCCATGATGAGGTCGAACTTGCCGGCTTGCAGACTAGGGATCATCCCATCCCAATCCTGGGCGAGCAGGGTGCATTGAAGCTTGATGCGTGCACATAGATCTGCCATCAACTCAGGTTCGAAGCCGCCGATGGCGCCACCTGGAAGCGTCATGTTCCAAGGTTGGTAAGCGGCTTCGGTGGCGATGGTCACAGAGGTCCACTCTTTAGCCTCGGATGCTGATGCGCAGAGCCAAGCAGCGCCGATCAGGGCGTACTTCGCCAGTTTTGCTGAGTTTTTTATTTTTGTTGTTTTCATAAATGCTCCGCATTGCAGTGAGCGATAGATGGCATAGGTAATGGCTTGCGGTGTGGACCGCGAAGCCGTTGTTGCTTACCAGGGGAAACTAATCAAGACGCGCGCCCGTAAAATCCGATGCTTTCCTCATCGCTGAACATTACGCCTGTGTTCTCGTAATAGGAGAAGATGGCGATCATGCGTTCCTTCGACCCTTGTACGGGTGTCACGCGGTGCAACGAGTTCACACCACGAAATACGTTTAAGGTTCCGGCCTCAAGTGTAAGGGTTTTAACGTCGGGGTCACGTCCGTCGAGCACGGCCGCAATGCCTTCGTAGTTGGGGTTCTCTGCCGTACGCAGATTGCTCCGGTATTGGAACTTGCCGCCGTCGAGTGGCTCCTGCAGCAGTAATGTGGTGGTGAATTCACACCGATCGAAGTGCCAGTTCAACGCTTCACCTTCGCGATAGCTCATGACATTGGCGCGTGCCAGAGGGTCCTCCATTACATGCAGGGTTGGCTTGCCCATGACTGCGGCGATAAAGCGCAGCAGAGGTGGATATTCATAGATGGCCAGCACTGTACTCTGCACGATTTGATCGGCGCACAGCGTGTGGTTGGTTGATTCGACCTCGCGCAGCGCTGGGTGCTTGGGGTCGAGTCCCTTGAAGTCGGGCTGGAAATAAATGTTGTGTCGGCGCTTGTGAGCATGCGACTGGCTGTCCATGACTGGTTTGATTTCCGCTGTGGCCTTTTTCAAGGCTTGCGGTTTCATCAACTGGTTCAGATTGAACATGCCCGTGGTTTGCATCTCGACAGCGGCACGGTCGACTGCGGCCTGCCATTGTGGGCTGCCTTCTTGGTCCAGTGGATAGCGCTCGAGATCTAGAATGTCTTTCATCAGTACCTCCCCCGTGAGTGAAGTACGAAATTACCCCCTGAAAAACTTTCCAACAACGGCATAAATTGTTAGCGTTTCCTTAGAAAATCTTTCGAAGGAGTTCGATATGAACCGGCTTCCACCGCTCAATGCAGTTAAAACTTTCGAAGTTGCCGCGCGGATGGGCAGCTTCGTATTAGCGGCCGCGGAGTTGGGCGTATCCTCCGCGGCCGTTAGCCAGCAAGTCAGGCATCTTGAAGACTTCCTCGGGCGCAAACTCTTCGTGCGAGCCGGCAACCGCCTCACCCTGACGGATGCCGGGCATGCCATCTATCCGCAGGCCTCCCGGGCGCTGAGCGATATAGCCGCCATGACAACGCGGATTCTCGAGGGGGACTTGCATGCGCGGCGGCTGGTTGTCAGCGTTCCGTATTCCCTCGCCGAATCCTGGCTCGCGCCGAAGTTGCCAGCGCTGCTGGAGTTCTATCCGCAGCTGTCGATCGATATCCGCGTGGAAGATGACCCAGTGGATCTCGCGCGCCATGATATTGACCTTAGAGTTAGTTATGGGGATTACCACTATCCTGGCCTGGAAGTGATACCTCTGGTGCATGACGAAGTGATCCCGGTCTGTTCTCCCGAGTTCTGGCATACCCATGGCAACCAGGAATTCGACCTCGCGCAAATCCAGCAGAACCTATTCATTCATACTCACTGGGGGATCAACTATGCGTCCCATCCGACCTGGCGCGATTGGTTTTCCCAGGTGGGAAGTAGCCACTATCCTGACCCGAAACAAGGTCGACGTAGCGGATTATCCAGTCTGTCGATTTCACTGGCGCGCCTGGGCCTGGGTATCGCACTGGGGCAAAAGCTTATGGCGCGCAGTGATCTGGAGTCTGGACAACTGATCGCCTTGTCATCGGTGTCACTACGACTGGGTCATCCTTACTGCTCCTTTGTGCCCATCGCCAAGACCGGCCGTGCCGATATCAAGCGGATGCTGGCACTGTTGAGGAAATAACGACTACGGCCAAATAGTTTTTGACAGTTGCGCGAGGTGACGCCATGTGTGGTCAGGTTGAGCCCACCAGAGTTGTTGGTTGGGCGAGCGCAATCTTTAGGCTGTGTTAGGGCAAGTCCTGAAAGTTTTCAGCGTTTCTCTGCGTAGTCATCCAGCTAGTCAGTTCTGTAACCATCTGATTCACCTCGCTGCCCTCCGGCTCCGCGGGCCTGACAATGGCATTCCAGGCAATATCGAGCCCGTCATTAAGGGCCGCCCAGGCAAGCTCACCTCGCTCCAGGCTGGGTGTCACCAGATCACGCTGCAAGATGCTGAGGCCGTAGCCGGAGCGCACCAGCTCGATAATGGCTTCGATCACCTCCACCGTGATCATGCGACGCGGCAGAACACCGGCCGGGGCAAAGAAACGGTCGTATTCCCAGCCTTTGGATCGCTCGGTCGAATAGGTGACCAGGTTATAGGTCTTGAAATCTTCAGCGTGAATAGTGTGCCTTCCGGCCAAGGGATGATCTGTCGCCATGATGGCGATCAGCTCGTCACGAAACAGTGGGAGTTTAGCGACGCTACTTGGCACCATCCCATCGTCAATGATCGAGACATCCAGCTTGCCTTGAATCAAGCTGGTGTAAATTTCGTCGCGATGCACCATGACCAGCGTGATTTCGATATCGGGACGCAGTGCGGCGTAATGCTTGATGAATTTCGGAATCCAGCGGAAGGGGCCATAGGAAGTGACCCCCAGCCGTACGAAGGCGGATACGCCGCCAGCCATGGAACTAGCATCGGCCTCCGCCTCGTTCAGAATCGCTGTGATATCTCTTGCCGCCCGCTCCAGTCGCACGCCGGCGGGACTCAGTCGCAACTTGCCTCCCGCGCGCTCCGTCAGCTTCACACCCAAGCGCCGTTCCGCCTCACGGATACGATGACTGACCGCCGAAGGCGTCACCCATAACCGCTCGGCAACCGCCGTTATCGAATCGACTTCCGACAGGCACTGCAGCATTACCAGATGATCCAAACTGAGTTTCATGGACAGAACCTGAAAAAAATTCACAAAAAAGCCAAGAATAATGAGCGTGACTTGGAATTTGGTCGGGCGCAATCTGTTTTCGGCAATAGCCACTGGAGGGCTACAGATGACCGCGCTTACCCCGCTGGCACCGAAACGTTCAGCGGACGGGTTGATCGGCAGTGCGACCCGATCACCGCGCACGTCATCGTCGCCATGGCGGAGCAGGTGCTTGCCTTGCAGCGCGCAATGATTCGCTTCAGTGAGATGCACATGGCTTATATCAATCCGCAGAAAGAACAGGAATTTAGATCATGCTCAAATCGCGCGCCGCTGTAGCTTTCGCTGCCAACCAACCATTACAGATTGTTGAGGTGGATGTCGCGCCGCCACAGGTCGGTGAGGTGCTGGTGCGTATCGTCGCCACTGGCGTTTGTCACACCGATGCCTACACCCTGTCTGGGGCTGATCCAGAAGGCATTTTCCCAAGTATTCTCGGTCATGAGGGGGGTGGTATCGTCGTCGCAGTGGGGCCTGGCGTCACCTCGCTCGAGGTCGGCGACCATGTGATTCCGCTGTACACAGCCGAATGTCGTGAGTGCAAGTTTTGTAAATCCGGCAAAACCAACCTCTGTCAGGCGGTTCGCAGTACTCAGGGGCGCGGCGTGATGCCCGATGGCACTAGCCGTTTCTCCTATCAGGGGCAGCCAATTTATCACTACATGGGCTGCTCGACTTTTTCCGAGTACACCGTGCTGCCAGAGATTTCCTTGGCCAAGATTCCTAAGGACGCCCCGCTGGAAAAGGTCTGCCTACTCGGCTGCGGCGTCACCACCGGCATCGGTGCGGTGCTCAATACCGCCAAAGTCGAGGAGGGCGCTACGGTGGCGATCTTCGGTTTGGGGGGCATCGGTCTGGCGGCGATCATTGGCGCGAGCATGGCCAAGGCCGGACGAATCATCGTGGTCGACATCAATCCGGCCAAGTTCGAGATCGCCAGGCAGCTGGGCGCCACCGACTTCGTCAATCCGAAGGATTACGACAGGCCGGTTCAGGAAGTCATTGTCGAGATGACCGATGGAGGCGTCGACTACTCCTTCGAGTGCGTCGGCAACGTGCAGTTGATGCGCGCCGCCCTGGAAAGCTGCCACAAGGGCTGGGGTGAGTCGGTAATCATCGGCGTCGCCGGTGCTGGTCAGGAAATCAGCACCCGGCCATTCCAACTGGTGACCGGTCGCGTATGGCGTGGCTCGGCCTTCGGTGGCGTAAAAGGTCGTACCGAGCTGCCGAGCTATGTGGAAAAGGCGCAGAAGGGCGAGATCCCGCTGGATACCTTTATCACCCACAATTTGCCGTTGGAAGAGATCAATAAGGCCTTCGAGTTAATGCACGAAGGTAAGAGCATCCGCACCGTTATTCACTTCGATCGTTGAGTCAATAAGCACAACGGATAACTGTCGGGGTAACCCTCCCTGACGGAGCTGCAACACCCACCCCCCTCGTTTTACCTTAGAGAGATAATAAATGAGCATATTCACCCACGTTACAGTCGGCACCAACGACCTGAACAAAGCCCGTGCTTTCTACGACAGCGTATTGGGTAAGCTGGGCCACAAGCGTATCGCCGACCTGGCCGACAACGGCTCGATCTGGGGCGAGAGTGCACCATCCTTCTTCGTCCTTAAACCGGCCAACGGCGCTCCCGCCAGTGTGGGTAACGGTGTCACTGTCAGCTTCGAGGCGCAGAACCGAGCTGCAATAGATGCTTTTCACGCTGCCGCCCTGGCTGCCGGCGGTACCGACGAAGGCGCTCCAGGTACTCGCGACTGGGCACCAAACGCCTATGCCGCTTACACCCGCGACCTCGACGGCAACAAGCTGGCCGCTTACTGCTTCAAACCGGCCTAAGCGTTATGGCGAGGACTAAACAGGTCCTCGCCATATTTCCCCACCCGGCAGGTGCAGTCACCACGGTCTGGACAGGATGCAGGTTGGCGCTTCTTTGCAAGAGGGGAGATACAAGTGCTCAGGCTTGTAAAAGGTTTCAGTGCTTTGTATCTGGCCTCATTACTGATGCAGTTTGGCTCGTGCCTTCTCAGCACTTATCTGGCGCTGCGCCTGAGCGTTGAGGGTGTCAGTGAGTTCTGGGTCGGGGCTCTGATGGCGGTCAACTTCCTCGGATTGATTCTTGGCAGGGCGGTCGGCCACCGACTGATCAGGCGGCTCGGCCATATGCGTGCCTATGTTTCTTGGCAAAGATCATTCCCGAGTTCACGCCATAGGTCATGATCTCGTTGAGCCGTGGGGTCAGTCGCTTCACTGTCTCCAGACTGCCTTTGGTTTCTAGAGGGCGCAGCAGCTCGATGACCGTCGGGGCATTGATCTGCGAGATAGGTGTTGTTCCCAGCGATGGAAAAACATGCAGCGTGAGCGAGCGCCAGATGTCCTCGGCATAAGCCTGAGTTACAGAATCCTTTTTCAGTTCAAGCCAAGCAGACGCGACGTTCTCGAATGTGTGCTCGGTTGCCTGCCTTTTTGTCTGCTCCAACGCGCTACGTTGTTCTTTCGGGTCAATGCCCTGAGCGAGAAGTTCTCTGGCTTCGACCGTTTTCTTCCTGGCTTGAGCGAGCGAGAGTTCTGGGTAGGTGTCGAGGCCCATGTTGATACGGTTCTTGGTAACCGGTGCCGGTAGTTGAAGTTCCAGAGCGTAGAGCCATTGACCCTCACGCGCAGCTGTAAGCCGTCTCCATCGCTGAGGACGTAGTCCTTGTCTTTCGGTTTTACAGCTTTGAGTTGGCGATCAGAGAGGCGGGTGGCTTGGGCGCATATGAGGTATTCCACGACATCATTCGGTATTCCAAAAATTACCACTGAGGGGCTTGGAATACCATGTGGAATACCAGGTGATGTGGATTCTGTCGGACGTCCATGGACGTTGGTGGCTCTGAAACCCCTGTATTCACTGGATTTCAGGCACAAAAAAAGACGCCCGTGGACGTCTTTTTTTGTGGATTTGGTGGAGCCGGGGGGATTTGAACCCCCGTCCGCCAGTACTCCGCTTTCGGGACTACATGCTTAGCCGTGTCTATTAAGTTAACCCTCAGCGGCCCGACGGGCAGGGTGCATTGGGCGAGCTGTGTAATTTTTAGCCGATTCGTCCACAACATACTGCACGGCGATTCTGTTCTATATGACAATCACTTCGGGTTTACAGACATCCCCTAGTGATTGCTGGCGCCGAAGCGACCAGGAGGGAAGGGCTAAGGCTGCTTACGCAGCGAGAGCGTATTCCCCGTAGGTTTCGTCATTGGCAACTATAAGAAGTTGCAACAGTGGATTTACGAGTTCTGTTACCAACTCGGCATGCCCCTAGAGTTTCGCGACCGGCGTCGAATCCTAATCGGCCCCAATTACAACTGCTCTAGCAGTCAAGTGGTGAGTCTACCTCAATGCAGGGAGGACGTCGACTTTCTGTCAGGCGACGGGGTGAAACAGGCCAGCCCCAGGGCTGGCCTTGGCAATGCTTTTACCTGTCCTCACCCTTGTCGGCCTCTTCCAAGGCCTTTTCGGTCAGCTCGATGCATTTTTTATTGTCGCCAGCTGCTTTTGCGGCCATGGCTTCCTTTTGCGCTTCCTTGAGGTTCATCAGGGTGTCGTCGCCCATGTCGGTTGCGCCGGTGGTCAGGTCATCTTTGATCTGCTGCAGATTGGCGTCGCACAGATCATCAGCGGCAAATACCGGGGAAGCCAACAGGGCGGCGGTGAGGAACAATCCAGTGAGTGCAGTGCGCTTCATGTGTGTCTCCTTAGCCTGTGGACTCGGGGATGGACGGTCTATGAGTCCGATGGCCCGAGCGCTGTGGTAAGCCCGGTTCACTTCTGGGGAGGGCCTGAATAGATTGACTCTTACCTGGCGCAGGGGTTCTATTTTTTCTTGAACTGCCTGTGAAAAAGCCGTTCTTGCGACGTCCGGCGCTCTGACGGGGGCGTGTGGGCCCCGTCAGGGAGGTCCTACGCAGACTTGGCTTGAGTCACTCGGTCCACCAGATAAACCAGGCCGTGGTAATCGATACCGCCGTGTTGCGACAGGCCGATTTCACAGGTCCGGCTGGTGGAAATACCTTCGTTGCAGTACTGCACCGCGTCTTTCAAGGTGCGCAATGAATGCGCGTTCAGTTCTGGCGTAGTGAAGCCCTTGTCACCGGCAAAGCCGCAGCAATGGATGCCTTCGGGTATCACCACATTCTGGCTGCACAGGCGCGCCAGCTCAATCAAGGCCTGGCTCTCGCCCAAGTGTTGGGTGCTGCAGGTGACGTGCACCGCGATGGCTTCCTGCTGGGGGGTGAAGTGCAGCTTGTCCAACAGGTGAGTGCGGATGAAGCGCACCGGGTCGTACAGGTCCAGGCGCGTGTCTTTCAGGTCCTGAACCAGGCGCAGGGTGCATGGGCTGGTGTCGCAATAGATCGGGTCGAGACCGCCGCGACTGGCCTTGATCAAGGCTGCGAGCAGTTCCTGGCGTTTGTCCTCGGCTTGCTCGTTGTAGCCTTTTGAGGCAAAGGGTTGCCCGCAGCACAGGCTGTCCTGATTGTCGGGGAATACCACCTGATACCCGGCCTTCTCTAGCAGCCCACGGGTTTTGTCCAGCAGCGACATCTGTTCGCGGTCACTCGCAGCGGGGCCCATGACGCGTGATACGCAGGCCGCCAGGTACACCACACGTGGACGCTGATCATTGATCGGTGGGCTGAAACGAATGGCCCGTTCCGGCTGCGGCATGGCGGCGGTCCATTGCGGCACGCGACCTGACGACGCCTTACTCAGCGCTGCGGATATTTTCGCCAGGCGTGGAGCGCCCAAGAGCATCCGCGCACCGTTGGCCACGTGCAGCGTGAAGCGCGCACCTTGCAGGGCGGTCTTGAAATTATGGGCCAGCCAATCCGCAGTTTTGCCATGGGTCGCTTCGCGGCTGCGCAGCTTCTTCACCAACTCGCCGGTATTGATCCCGACCGGGCAACGTTGCGCACACAGCCCTGTCGCGGCACAGGTGTCGATGCCCTGATAGTGGTAGTCGCGCTCCAGATCAGTGGTGTCGATGCCCGCGCGTTTTTTCGCCTGGATATCGCGCCAGATCACGATGCGTTGTCGTGGGCTTAGCGTCAGCCCTTTGGACGGACACACCGGCTCGCAAAAACCGCACTCGATGCATTTGTCGACGATTTCGTCGGCGGCGGGCAGTGGCTTGAGGTGTTTCAAATGGATCTGCGGATCGGTGCTGAGCACCACGTCCGGGTTGAGGATGCCGTTAGGATCAAGCAGCCGTTTGAGCTGCCACATCAGTTGATAGGCATCGCTGCCCCATTCCAGCTCGACAAAGGGCGCCATGTTGCGTCCGGTGCCGTGCTCGGCTTTCAATGAGCCGCCGAACTCTACGGCCACCAGTTGCGTGACGTCGTCCATGAACGCTTGATAACGGGCGACTTGCGAAGGGCTGTCGAACCCCTGAGTGAACACGAAGTGCAGGTTGCCTTCCAGCGCGTGGCCGAACAGGATCGCTTCGTCGTAGTGATGCTTGTCGAACAGCGCGATCAGTCGACGCACGCCAATCGCCAGTTGTTCGACCGGGAACGTAACGTCCTCGATGATCACTGTGGTACCGGTTTTACGCACGGCGCCAACGGCGGGGAAGGTGTCTTTGCGAATCGCCCAGAGACGGGCGTTTTCCACCGGGTCTTCGGTAAAGTCGACCTGCTTTTCCACCGGGAATGATGCCAGCGAGGCCATAATCTGCGCGAGCTGCTCATGCAGTAATGCCTGGGAGGCGGCGCGGGATTCGATCAGCAGTGCGCAAGCGTTTTCCGACAATTCACGGACGAAGGCAGGCATGCCTGGTTTGTCTTGCACCGACCGCATGCTGCGTCGGTCCAGCAGTTCGACTGCGGCAACCGGTTGGCTTTTCAGGACGGTGACGGCGGTGCAGCAGGTTTCCACATCGGGGAACACGATCAGCGCCGATGCTTTGTACGGGTGGTCGATGACGGTGTCGTAAGTGACCGCGCTGATAAAACCGAGGGTGCCTTCGGAGCCGACCAGCAAGTGGCTGAGGATATCCAGTGGCTCATCGAAATCCACCAGGGCATTGAGTGACAGGCCGGTGGTGTTTTTCAGGCGGTATTTGTGGCGAATCTTTGCGGCCAGTGTGCTGTTGGCACGTGTCTCGCGGCCGAGTCGGGCCAGTTGTTCCAGCAGGTCGGCGTGGCTCTCGCGAAACGCGGCGACGCTGGCGGAATCTTCGGTGTCCAGGCGGCTGCCATCAGCCAATACCAGGCGAATCCCGGCAAGGGTGTGATAGGTGTTCTGCGCGGTGCCGCAGCACATGCCGCTGGAATTGTTGGCGACGATGCCGCCGATTTTGCAGGCGTTGATTGACGCCGGGTCCGGCCCGATCTTGCGCCCGAACGGTGCCAGCCAAGCGTTGGCCTGGGCGCCAATGACCCCGGGTTGCAGGCGGATCTGCGTGCCCTGACCGCGAATCTCTCTGCCGTTCCAATTGTCGCCGAGTACGATCAGCACTGAATCGCTGATGGCCTGGCCGGACAAGCTGGTGCCTGCAGCCCGAAACGTCACCGGCACGTTTTCAGCTTGAGCCAGCTTGAGCAGCGCGACCACTTCGTCTTCGGACTCGACGCGGATCACCAGTTTCGGGATCAGCCGGTAGAAGCTGGCATCAGTGCCGAAGGCCAGGGTTGAAAGCGGGTCGTCGAAGCGTCTGTTCTTGGGAATCAGGCGCTCGGCTTCGCGCAGGAATACAGCGGGCAGGCTCATGCATCCTCCAGAATCAGTACCACCAGATCTTTCGGGCCGTGAGCGCCGTAGGCCAGGATCTGTTCAATGTCTGCGGTTTTTGATGGGCCGGACACCAGCAGTGCGTTGGTCGGCATGCCGGCTGCCCAGTTCTGTTGTTGCTGGACCTGATAAAAGTTGTCGTAGATTTCGCTGGCCTTGAGCAGGGCGAAATGCACGGGCGGCACCAGACTCATCAGGCGCGGTTCTTCGCGGGTCGGCCATAGAATCAGGCTGCCCGTGGCGGCAATGGCGCCCAAGGTGGTGGTGAAGCTGGCGGGCGTGTCGTCGAACAGCTCGGTTTTCCACGTCTCTACCGCACGGTCATAGGCCTTCAGCGGCGGTAGCTCGGGGTGCACAGTCCAATGCTCGGTGACGCGTCGACCGTGGGGCGTGCCAGGCGCGATCAACAGGCTCGGCAATTGGCGATCATGCACCAATTGTCCGAGCAGCTCCGGCCAGCCCTGTTCAGTGCTGAGATGGATTTCGGTGTGCACAGCTTCCATCAGTTTGCGCAACTGCGCGAGCCGTTGTTCGGGGGCGTAACTCCACGGGGTGGTCACCAGGTCTTCGTCGAAGTTGTCGGCAATCGGCGTGGCACCGGTCAGGCTGTGGCGCAGCTTGTTGAGGATGTTTTGTTTGGCGCTCATCGCTTGGCTCCCGGTTGCTTCTCTATCGACTGCTTGGCCAAATGTTCACGGGCCAGCTCATGCAGCGAGCGAGCTGCCGGTTTCGGTGCGCTGTGATTCTGCGTCCACGGGCCGATGTTGCTTGGGGTCAAATTGCGTAGGCGGGTAGCGAAAAAACCGAACAAACGGTAAAGCGCTGGCGAGCTATTGAGGCGCGACCAGGCATTCCAGATAAAGCGTTCTGTGCGTGAGTATTTGCTGCCCTGGCCGCGCATGACTTTATTCGGCGCGTCCGGCGATTTGACGTTTTCTTCGCGCAGGCGACGCAATAGGGCCGGGATCGGAATCTTCACCGGGCAGACTTCGCCGCAGGCGCCGCACAACGACGAAGCGCTGGGGTGGTCCGGGACTTTGTTCAGGCCGACCATGTGCGGGGTGATGATTTTACCGATAGGGCCTGGGTACACCTCGCCATAGGCATGACCGCCGATGCGGGTATAGACCGGGCAGTGGTTCATGCAGGCGCCACAGCGGATGCAGTTCAGGGTCTGACGCAGTTCACTGTCGGCGAACGCTTGGCTGCGACCGTTATCGAGCAGTACCAGATGCACTTCTTGCGGGCCATCCAGTTCATCGGCTTTGCGTGGACCGGAGATCATGTTGACGTACGTGGTGATGGGTATGCCCAGCGCCGAGCGGGTCAACAGCGACAGCAGTGGGACGGTGTCGCGTAGGTTCTCGACGACTTTTTCGATGCCGGTCACGGCGATATGCACCGGCGGAACCGTGGTGCACATGCGGCCGTTGCCTTCGTTTTCGACCAGCAACAGGGTGCCGGTTTCAGCCACGGCGAAGTTGACACCGGAGACGCCGATGTCGGCTTCGAAGAATTTTTGGCGCAGCACTTTGCGACCGATCTGGATCAGTTTGTCGACGTCTTTGGTGTAGTCCACGCCCAGTTTGTCGTGGAACAAGGTGCCCACCTGGACGGCGTTTTTGTGAATCGCCGGCATGATGATGTGCGACGGTTTCTCGTGGTCGAGCTGGACGATGTATTCGCCCATGTCCGATTCCAGGCATTCAACGCTGCGGGCGGCGAGGAAATCATTCATTTCCATTTCTTCGCTGACCATCGACTTGCCCTTGATCACTTGCCGGGCTTCATGAGCCTCGACGATCGAGAGGACAATGTCATTGGCTTCTTCTACCGTTTCCGCCCAATGCACCTTCACGCCATTACGGGTCAGGTTTCGTTCCAGCTGCTCAAGCAAATCGGGCAGCTTGGACAGGGCGCGCGCACGAATCGCATTGCCCAGGGTGCGCAGACGTTCACGCTCGTCAGCATCGCTGAACGCGGCCGCGCGCTTGGTCATCAGCGAGTCCATGGCGGTGCGGAAGTTGTTGCGCAGTTGGCTGTCGCCCAAGGCTTTGTGGGCTCGGGCACGGAAATCTTCGTGTACCTCAACGGTGGGGATCAGTGTTTGCGTGCTCATTGTCCACCTCCGGTGCGTTGCCACAGGAAAGTGGCCACGTGTTGGCCGCGTAGCGATTCCCGTTGTTTCTCCAGCGAGCCGTTGATGTTCATCAAACAGCCGCAGTCGGCGGTCAGCACTTGATGCGCGCCCGACTCTTTTAACGCACGTGTCTTGTCCGCGACCATGGCCCCGGAAATATCCGGCATGCGCACGCTGAACGTCCCGCCAAAACCACAGCATTCACTTTCGTGACTGTGGTCTACCCGCTCGACGTTGACCATTTGCGACAACAGTTCCCGGACGTGCAAATGGGTATTCATTTCGCGGCGTGCCGAGCAGGACGTATGCAGTGCAACCTTGATCGGTGCGCCACTGTCCTTGAGCTTCACTTTGCACACGAACAGCAGAAACTCCGCCAGTTCATAGGTGCGGGCGGCGAGAGCACGGACCTGCTTTAAGGTTTCCGGCTCGTCCTTGAACAAGTCGGGGTAGTGCTCGCGCAGCATGCCGGCGCATGAGCCGGACGGTACGACCACAGGGTAATCACCAGAGAACAATGCCAGTTGCGCTCGCGCGACTTCACGCGCCTGATCGGTGTAACCGGAGGTGTAGGCCGGTTGTCCGCAGCAGCTTTGCCCTTGGGGGAACTCAACCCGAATGCCTTCGCGTTCGAGCAGATGAATCGCGTCCATGCCGGCTTCTGGATAAAACAGGTCGACCACGCAGGTACCGAACAGGTAGACCCGCTCAGGTTTCGCATCAGGGTAGTGCCGTGGTTCCGCCTGTGGCGGTGCGACGCGGGTCGCATTAGGTACGGCATTGTAATAGAGCTCGCTCATCAGGCGTTTCTCCGGGTGGTCCCGGTTATCCGTCCAGCGCCGCGGTCGAAAGATGCATCATTGACGCTTTCAGCCGCTTTGCAGACCCGGTCATGAATGGTTGACGCCGGGGATTAGCCCGGCGCCAGGTCGTTGCGGGTGTGGATGCTGTTAGTGAACCAGCATGCCGGTGAACCAATAAGCCTGAGCCAGGGTGATGCAGCCGACGATGGTGGCAAAGAACAGACTGTGTTTGAGGGTGAAGCGGAACAGGTCGGATTCTTTACCCACCAGGCCGGTGGCGGCGCAGGCAACAGCAATTGACTGCGGTGAAATCATTTTGCCGGTCACGCCGCCGGTGGAGTTTGCGGCCACCATCAGCACATCGCTAACGCCGACCTGGTGTGCGGTCGTTGCTTGCAATGAGCCAAACAGCGCGTTGGAGGAGGTATCGGAACCTGTCAAGAACACGCCCAGCCAGCCAAGGAATGGCGAGAAGAACGGGAATGCAGCGCCCGTGGATGCCAGAACCAGTGCCAGAGTGGTGGACATGCCGGAGAAGTTCATCACGAAGGCGAACGCCAACACCATGCCAATGGACACGACGGCCCAGCGCAGTTCAAACAGGGTTTCTTTGAAAGTGGTCAGACCGGTTTTGACCCCGATTCGCAACACCAGCATCGACAGCAATGCGGAGATCAGAATCGCGGAGCCGGAGGCTGCGATCAGGTCTAACTTGAACACGGCTGGCATGGCAGTCTGGTTGGCGACGATCGGCGCTACCTTGAACACCAGTTGGTCCAGATGCGGGATGGCAAAGTTCATGGTCCATGCCTGCATCGCACCACCCGCGGCGAACATGGCCTTGAACGGCTTAAGCGTCCAGATGGTGACGATGACGGTCAGAATCAGGAAGGGTGACCACGCTTTGAAAATCTGGCCCACGGTGTATTCAGACTTGACCGACGTGCGTGGCAGACCGAAGCCGCCAGCGCTGGCGACTACTGGGCCGGTTGGGGTAGCACCGGCCATTTGCGCGCCAGCGGTACGTTTAGGCTGCCAGACTTTGAGGAACAGGGTCAGGGCAATCAGGCTGAGTAGCGCTGAGGTGATGTCCGGCAGTTCCGGGCCGATGAAGTTCGAGGTAAGGAACTGGCTGGCGGCGAAGGTAAAACCTGCGACCAGAGCGGCTGGCCAGGTTTCCTTGACGCCACGCATGCCGTCCATCATGAACACCAGCCAGAACGGTACGAACAGCGACAGCAACGGCAGTTGACGGCCGGCCATGGCGCCGATCTTGAATGCGTCGATACCCGAAACCTGGCCCGCCACGATAATCGGAATACCCAATGCGCCGAAAGCGACCGGGGCCGTGTTGGCAATCAGGCACAACCCTGCGGCATAGATCGGGTTGAAGCCCAGGCCCACCAGCAACGCTGCAGTAATCGCCACTGGCGCACCGAAACCTGCTGCACCCTCAAGGAATGCGCCAAAGCAGAAGGCGATCAGCAGCACTTGCAGGCGCGGGTCGTCGGTGATGGTCAGGACCGAGCTGCGGATAATCTCGAACTGACCGCTTTTAACCGTCAGTTTGTAGAGGAATACCGCTGCGATGATGATCCAGGCAATCGGCCAGACGCCATAGGCAAACCCGTATCCGGCGGCTGCAACGGCCATATCAGCAGGCATTTTGAAGGCGAAGATCGCGATCAGTACCGATAACAGCAGCGTAATGCTGCCTGCAACATGGCCCTTTAGCCGGAACACGGCCAAGGCCATGAAGAAAAACACGATGGGGATGACTGCGGCGATGGCGGAAAAGCCAAGGCTGCCGAGTGGGGTATAGAACTGTTGCCAGGTTTGCATATGGGGTGGCCCCTAATTGTTGTTGGTCAGGCCCGGTGTTCCGTATCGCAAGATCGCAGCTCGTTGCCGACGGTAAACACGCTAGATCGCGGTCGTCGAATCGAAGCTGACGAACAAGTCGCACAGCTCACCAGCTCAAGCCTTTCGCTATGACGAGAGGTCTTGCGGCGTCGTGGATGGTGGCCACTGAATGCCGGCATTGTAAATTGGTAATACCAATTTACAATGTCTGGACGCTAGGTTAAAAGCCTAGCTATTGATGTGTCAATTTGCCCTTCTAATACTTTCGTCGATTTGCGAAAAAATTAGCATTGATGTGGCATTTTCAGCTGAACCTGAAGGGTGTCGGCGCGGTGGCAATCGGCGAGAATAGGCGGTCCCGACAGATGATCGGGGAGGTGGAGTGAGTTATGGGGTTTGATCAGGTGCGTCAGCGCCGTTTGTCTGACGATATTGTTGAGCAACTGGAAGGGATGATTCTCGAAGGCACATTGAGGTCTGGAGAGCGCTTGCCTGCCGAGCGTGCGTTGGCAGAACAGTTTGGTGTATCGCGCCCATCCTTGCGTGAAGCGATTCAGAAACTTACAGCCAAAGGTTTGCTGATCAGCCGCCAGGGCGGCGGCAATTACGTGGTCGAGAATCTGGGGTCGACGTTCAGCGATCCGTTGCTGCATTTGCTGGAAAGCAATCCGGATGCTCAGCGTGATCTGCTTGAGTTTCGCCATACGCTGGAAGCCTCGTGTGCGTATTACGCAGCCTTGCGCGCGACAGACGTCGACCGTGAGCGGCTGCGGGCGGCCTTTGATTTATTGCAGGACTGTTATTCGCGGGTCGGCGAAGTAAGCCGAGCCGAGGAGGGGGCTGCCGATGCGAGCTTCCATCTGGCTATCGCTGAAGCGAGCCATAACGCAGTGCTGTTGCACACGATCCGTGGTCTGTTCGATCTACTCAAACGTAATGTTGTGACCAATATCGGTGGCATGTATAAGCAACGCACGGAGACCCGCGACATGCTGATCAGTCAGCATCATGAGTTGTATCTGGCGATTATCGAAGGCCGTGCGGAAGACGCGCGCGAAGTTGCCAGCCGCCATCTGCTCTATGTGCAGGAGGTGCTGGAAGAGGTGCGGCAGCAAGTGCAGCGTACGGCGCGGGCGGAGAGACGTAACGCGCTGTGAGGTCTGGCCCGGACTATTTCGCAAATGAATTCGCTCCCACAGAGATTGCGTATCCTCGGTGAGAGCGAATTTATTCGCAAATGAAGCGCCTGAGTGCGTCAGGCAACTCGCACATGCGAGGTGTCAGTCATCTTTACCCTTGGTGCGAACCGCTCGTTGCAGCTCACGATCAGAGTCGCGCTCGCGCTCGGTGTGGCGCTTGTCGTATTCCTTCTTGCCTTTGCCAAGCGCAATTTCACACTTGATCAAGTGTGCTTTCCAGTAAATGGAAAGGGCCACGCAGGCATAGCCTTTCTGCTGAACCGCGGTGTTGAGCTTTTCTAGCTCGCGCTGGTTGAGCAGCAGCTTTCGGGTACGTGTAGGGTCAGCGATGACGTGCGTGCTGGCGGCCGCGAGCGGCGTGATATGGCAGCCCATCAGCCAGGCCTCGCCATCCTTGAGCAGCACATAGCTGTCAACCAGCTGCACCTTGCTAGCACGCATACTCTTTACTTCCCAGCCAGCCAGGACCAGACCGGCCTCGAACTTATGTTCGATGAAGTAATCGTGACGCGCCTTTTTATTTTGCGCGATGGTCCCTGTGGGGTATTTCTTGAGCTTAGCCATAGGGGACGCATTATAGGGAGACAACGCGCTGTCGGCTACGGTGAAGCTGCGTGCTTGAGCAGCTTGATTGAATCCCGGACAATGCGGCCTCTTTTTTGAACGGTTGAGCGTGTTAACGATGTCGACGGACAAGGTTTCTGTCCACGGCGGCTGGGCGAGCCGCTGGGTGTTCATTCTCGCAGCGACCGGTTCTGCGGTGGGTCTCGGCAGCATATGGAAGTTTCCCTACATGGTCGGCGTCTATGGCGGCGGCGCTTTCGTGTTGGTGTTCCTGGCCTGTATTGCCCTGATCGGTGTGCCGGTGATGCTCGCCGAAACGCTGATTGGCCGGCGCGCCCGGCAAAGTCCGGCCAACGCCTTGAAGGTGTTGGCGCTCGAGGCGGGGCATTCGACGCGTTGGTCCTGGGGGGCATTCGCCGGAATGATCACGGCATTGTTGATCCTGTCCTTCTATAGCGTGGTAGGTGGCTGGTCGCTGGATTACATCATTGATATGGGCCGTGGCGATTTTCAGGGTGTCGCGTCCGATCAAGTGGGGGCTTACTTCGGCAAGGTCATCGCCGACCCTTGGCGCCTGACCCTGTGGCACACGGTGTTTATGCTGCTTTCTGCTGTGGTGATCGCCAAAGGCGTGGTTGCGGGACTTGAGCGCAGTCTGCGGATCATGATGCCGCTGCTCTTTATCCTGATGGTGATTCTGTTGGGTTATAGCCTGACGACCGGACACTTCATGGAGGGCGTGCATTTCATGTTCGACTTCGACGCGTCGAAGCTGCTCGATGGTTTGCTGCCCGCGATGGGGCATGCCTTCTTCTCGCTGAGTGTGGGCGTAGGGTCGATCATGATTTACGGCGCATATATGCCGAAGAACTCATCGATCTCCGGGACCATCGTCGGTGTGGCGTTGCTCGATACGTTTGTTTCACTATTAGCAGGCTTGGCGTTGTTTCCAATTGTATTTGCGGCGGGCCTAAACCCCAGCGAAGGCCCGGGCCTGATGTTCGTGACCTTGCCATTTGCGTTTGGCAACGTGGCGTTCGGCCAGCTCATGGGCGTAATCTTCTTCGTGTTGGTGGCGGTAGCGGCCTGGAGTTCGGCTATTTCATTGCTTGAGCCAATGGTGGCCTATCTGATCGAACGGACTAAAGTTCGCCGCGGTTGGGTGACATTCTGGCTGGCATTCATCTGCTGGTTCGTGGGTTTGGGCACGGTTTTTTCGTTCAATATCTGGGAGCAGGCCAAGTTTTTTGTGATCGATGCCGGTGTTTTTCACCTCTACCAATGGGGCGCAGTGGGGGGGCTGAACTTCTTTGGGGTCATCGATTTTTTCACCTCGCGGATCATGTTGCCGCTCGGTGGGTTCTGTTTTGTGGTTTTTGCAGGTTGGGTGATGGGTCGTGAGGCGGTGCGTGATGAGTTATCGATGCGCAGCCCGGTGCTTTTCGCTTTGACGTTCTTTTTGATGCGCTATGTGGCGCCGTTCGGCATTCTTGTTGTGTTTGCCGCTCAGCTTTGGAAGTGACGCTGACATGACTACCCATATTCAACGCTCTGCCCTGTTGCCTTACCCGGCCCAGGCACTTTATGACTTGGTAAATGACGTAGCGCACTACTCGGAATTTTTGCCGTGGTGCTCATCGGCTGTGATATTGGACGCCGGTGAGGGGCACATGCGCGCTCGGGTCGAAATAGCCAAGGGCGGTCTTAAGCAGCATTTCGTGACGCGAAACACGCTGGTGCCAGGGCAGTCGATCGAGATGAATCTTGAAGAAGGGCCATTCAACCAGTTACACGGGGTTTGGGTGTTCAAGCCGTTGGGAGAAAAGGCCTGCAAGATCAGCCTGGACCTGTCGTTCGATTACGCCGGCCCCATCGTGCGCGCAACGTTAGGGCCGCTGTTCAATCAGGCGGCCAACACCCTGGTCGACGCTTTTTGCCAGCGGGCAAAACAGCTGCATGGTTAAGCCGCTGATTGAAATCGAAGTGGTTTACGCTGGGATAGATCGCCAGGTGCTGCTTAGCGTTGGCGTGGCATCGGATTCGACGGTGCGCGACGCGCTGCAGGCTTCCGGGATCAGCCAGCATTTTCCTGAGTTGGATCTTGCGCATTGTTCCGTAGGTATTTTCGGCAAAGTGCTGAGCGACGCCGAAACCCGAGTGCTGGTGGCGGGTGATCGAATAGAAATTTATCGTCCGTTGTTGGCTGATCCAAAAGAGGTTCGCCGGTTGCGTGCGGCCAAGGCTGCCCAGTCCAGGATGAAAAACGATTCGCAGTAATCTTTTTTTGAACCCGGAGACGCAAAAAAACCCGGCATGCCGGGTTTTTTTGAAGACGCTGGTGGCTGCTTTTCACAACTACCGCGGCGATGGTTCCAGAGGTTCCTGAGTGGGTACTGGAGCGGATTCGCTCTTGTCCACGTCATCCTGGATCTGCTTGAGCAATGAGCCAGGTTTAGGCGCCTCTTCGGCTTTAGGCTGTTCACCCTGAGCGGGAGTAGCGGAAGTACCGCTATTCTTACCAAGAATGGCCTCGTCGCGACTCACGCCAGGCATGAAGTCACCGGAAAGGCTGACGAGCTGATCATTGCTATTAAAGACAATGGTCATGCGTTCTTGTTGGCGTTCACCGCCCCCAGGTTGCAGGCTATACAGGTAATCCCAGCGATCGGCATGAAACGTATCGGTCAGCAGAGGGTTACCCATGATAAACCGTACTTGCCGACGGGTCATTCCGGGGCGTAACTGGTTTATCATATCCTGCGTGACGACATTGCCCTGCTGGATGTCGATTTTGTAAACCCCGGGGAATGAACAACCGGCGAGTGCGAGCAGTCCCACAAAGGTGAAACTGGTTAGCAGGTGCTTGGTGTTTTGCATCGGTGGGCGACTTCCACTATCTTGGCTGGGACAACGTAAACCCCGATCATACCCGCATTAAGAGAAGCTGCGAAGCAGCATCCGCGAGAAAGCTGACCATGGTTGAAAATAGCGAACTGCGTAAAGTCGGACTAAAAGTGACCCTGCCTCGGGTCAAAATTCTACAGATGCTTGATTCTGCTGAGCAGCGTCACATGAGTGCCGAGGATGTTTACAAGGCACTCATGGACGCGAACGAGGATGTGGGTCTGGCCACGGTTTACCGTGTACTGACTCAGTTTGAAGCTGCCGGGCTGGTGGTTCGCCACAATTTCGACGGAGGTCACGCAGTTTTCGAGCTGGCCGACGGCGGCCACCACGACCATATGGTCAACGTGGAATCCGGTGAGGTGATCGAGTTCTTCGAAGAAGAAATCGAGAAGCTTCAGAAAGCGATTGTGGAGAAGCACGGCTACGAGTTGGTGGACCACAACTTGGTGCTCTACGTGCGCAAGAAGAAGGTGTAAACCTTCTGACAGCCATAATAACGAAGGCGACCTCAGGGTCGCCTTCGTGCTTTCTGTTGTCTGATTTTTATGCCGCTATCGCGAACAAGACGCCGGCGACGCCTTGCTCCACGGTTTTTGATTGAATGATCAAATCTTCGCGGTGAGGACCATTTTTTTCGCGTGGGCCAATGACTCTTTGGTGAGATCAATGCCGCCGAGCATGCGTGCGACTTCCTCGACGCGTTCGGTTTTGCTGAGTTTGGACACGGCGGTGCGAGTGGCATCGCTGTCACGTACCTTGTGTACGAACAGGTGCTGGTGGCCTTGCGCTGCGACCTGCGGCAAATGCGTGACGGTCATGACTTGCCCGCGCTCGCCTAAACGACGCAACAGCTGGCCGACAATTTCTGCGGTCGGCCCGCCGATCCCGACATCGACTTCATCGAATACCAGTGTGGGCACCCGTGAGGTTTGTGCGGTGATGACTTGAATCGCCAGGCTGATCCGCGACAACTCACCACCTGAAGCGACCTTGGCCAGCGCTTTCAGTGGTTGTCCAGGGTTGGCGCTTACCAACAATTCGACCTGCTCCAGACCATTGGGCAGCAATTCTTTGCTGACATTAGGGCGCAGTTCGATGCTGAACCGCCCACCAGGCATGCCCAAGCGTTGAATTTCCTGCTCCACAGCACTGGCCAGAGTCGGCGCTGAACCTTGACGTAGATCACTCAATTCGCGAGCTTTGTCCTGATAATGTCGAGCATAGGAGGACAATTCATTCTCGAGGCATTCAATGGCTTCATCGTTTGCATTCAATGTCTCGATTTCGTCCAGCAGTTTTTGCTGGAGCGCGGCGACTTCGGTGGGCTGAATGCGGTGTTTGCGGGCCAGGGTGTAGATCGCATCTAGACGTTCTTCAAGTTGTTGCAGGCGCGCCGGGTCGGCATCGAAGTGATCGAGGAAGCGGTTCAGTTCTCCCACTGCTTCTTCGACCTGAATCTGCGCGCTGGACAGCAGGCTGGCGGCTTCGCACATGGCAGTCGGTGAGCTGTTGATGCCAGACAGACGATTGAGGCTGGCGGTCAGTGCGTTCAGGACATTGCCCGAGTCGTTTTCGCTGCATTGTTCTACGACCTGACGGCAGATGCTCAGTAGGCTTTCGGCATTGGTCAGAGTTTTGTGTTCCTGCTCCAGTTGATCCAGTTCGTTTTCGCCAAGGCTGAGGCTTTCCAGTTCTTCGAGTTGATAGCTGAGCAATTGATGGCGCGAGCGTTGCTCATCGCCTGAATTGGCGAGTCGCTCCAGCTCTTGCCGGGTCTGGCGCCAGCGCTGTGCCGCCAGATGTACTTGGCGTGCCAGGTCGGTGGCGCCCGCGTATTCGTCAAGCAGGCGGCGATGGGTGTCCGTCTTGAGCAATGACTGATGTTCATGCTGGCTGTGAATATCGATCAGGAATTCGCCCAGCGCTTTCAAGTCACCTTGAGGGCAGGGCGAACCATTGATGTAGGCCCGCGAGCGACCCTCTGCGGTGATAACCCGGCGCAGGATGCACGGTCCGTCGTTGTCCAGATCTCGCTCTGCGAGCCAGGCGCGGGCTTCGGGGATATCGGTCAGGTCGAAGGTGGCAAGGATATCGGCCTTGTCGGCACCGGGGCGGACCACACCGCTATCGGCGCGATCACCCAGGGTAAGGCCGAGAGCGTCGAGCATGATTGATTTGCCGGCACCGGTTTCGCCAGTGATCACGCTCATGCCTCGGTCCAGCTCGAGATCGAGATGTTCGACGATGGCGTAGTTATGTACTGACAGGTGCACCAGCATAGAGGCGGCTCCCAAGCTATTTGTCTGGTTATTTATACAGTGTTTTGCTTTCTGCTGACAATGCCCTGTCTTAGCTCGATTTGGTTGAATTACGGCTTTTTTTAGTCCGTTATGTGATTTGTTCATGTGCGGCCTGGGCTTAAGGCGAGGCGGGTTATTGATGAAAATGGACGTTATTGTGCTTTTGGTTGCACTTGAAGCTGGAAATTAAGACCCCATATAGCGGGACAGAAGCGCGAGTTGAGCTCGCGGACGTTATTGAAAGGAGAAATCTATGGCTGACGAACAGAATCTGGATACGCAGACTCAGGATCAGGCCGCTGGTGCGGCTTCGGTTGATGACGTGATAGCGCGTGTGCAAGTGCTTGAAGAGCAATTGGCTGCTGCGCAGGATCAGTCTTTGCGAGTTGCTGCGGATCTGCAGAATGTCCGCCGTCGCGCCGAGCAGGATGTCGAGAAAGCTCACAAATTCGCACTGGAAAAATTTGCGGGTGATTTGCTGCCGATCATTGACAGCCTTGAGCGCGGCCTGGAGTTGTCCAACCCGGACGACGAAAGTATCCGTCCGATGCGTGAAGGGATCGAGCTGACGCTGAAAATGTTTCAGGACACCCTCAAGCGTTATCAGTTGGAAGCGATTGATCCCCACGGCCAACCCTTCAATGCCGAACATCATCAGGCGATGGCCATGCAAGAGAGTGCCGACGTTGAGCCTAACAGCGTGCTGAAGGTGTTCCAGAAGGGCTATCAGCTCCACGGTCGCCTGTTGCGCCCGGCGATGGTTGTGGTCAGCAAGGCAGTTTCGCCTGTTAGACCATCGATTGATGAGCAGGCTTGAAATCAGCCATCAGGCCCCCATTTAGAAGTCATGCGTTTAAGAGCTACCGCAATGTGTGAACGCAGTTGCGGCATCCAAATTTAAAATTTCCGGAGAAAGTTAACATGGGCAGAATCATCGGTATCGACCTGGGGACCACCAACTCCTGCGTCTCTATTCTCGAAAACGGCAAAGTAAAAGTTATTGAAAACGCCGAAGGCACTCGTACTACGCCTTCGATCATTGCGTACGCCAACGACGGCGAAATTCTGGTTGGCCAATCGGCCAAGCGTCAGGCAGTGACCAATCCGCACAACACCCTGTATGCGGTGAAGCGTTTGATCGGTCGTCGCTTCGACGAAGAAGTTGTGCAGAAAGATATCCAGATGGTCCCTTACAAGATCGTCAAGGCTGATAACGGCGATGCATGGGTCGAAGTCAACGGTCAGAAAATGTCTCCTCCTCAGATTTCGGCTGAAATCCTGAAGAAGATGAAGAAGACCGCTGAAGACTATCTGGGTGAAACAGTCACTGAGGCGGTCATCACCGTTCCAGCCTATTTCAACGATAGCCAACGTCAAGCCACCAAAGATGCCGGTCGCATCGCGGGTCTGGACGTCAAGCGCATCATCAACGAACCAACCGCAGCCGCTCTGGCTTACGGTATGGACAAAGCGAAGGGCGATCACACGGTCATCGTCTACGACTTGGGCGGCGGTACATTCGACGTTTCGGTTATCGAAATCGCTGAAGTCGATGGCGAGCACCAGTTCGAAGTACTGGCTACCAACGGCGATACGTTCCTGGGTGGTGAAGACTTCGATATCCGTCTGATCGACTACCTCGTTGACGAATTCAAGAAAGAAAGCGGCATGAACCTTAAAGGTGACCCGCTGGCGATGCAGCGCCTGAAAGAAGCTGCTGAAAAAGCTAAGATCGAGCTGTCCTCCAGCCTGCAGACCGACGTTAACCTGCCGTACATCACTGCAGATGCGACCGGTCCTAAGCACTTGAACGTGAAAATCTCTCGCGCCAAGCTGGAATCGCTGGTTGAAGATCTGGTTCAACGCACCATTGAGCCTTGCCGTATTGCACTCAAGGATTCGGGCATCGACGTAGGCAAAATCGACGACGTGATTCTGGTCGGCGGTCAGACACGTATGCCGCTGGTACAGAAGCTGGTTACTGAGTTCTTCGGTAAAGAAGCGCGTAAAGACGTGAACCCGGACGAAGCTGTTGCCATGGGTGCTGCTATCCAGGGCGCAGTATTGGCTGGCGACGTGAAAGACGTGTTGCTGCTTGACGTTAGCCCGCTGACCCTGGGTATCGAAACCATGGGCGGCGTGATGACCGCGTTGATCGAGAAAAACACCACGATTCCTACCAAGAAATCGCAAGTGTTCTCGACTGCTGATGACAATCAGGGCGCGGTAACCATTCACGTGCTGCAAGGCGAGCGTAAGCAAGCGGGTCAGAACAAGTCGCTGGGCAAGTTCGACCTGGCCGAGATTCCACCTGCTCCACGCGGCGTGCCACAAATCGAAGTGACCTTCGACATCGATGCTAACGGCATTCTTCACGTAGGTGCTCAAGACAAGGCGACTGGCAAGAAGCAGTCGATCGTGATCAAGGCCAACTCCGGTCTGTCTGAAGAAGAAATTCAGCAGATGGTGCGTGATGCTGAAGTCAACGCTGAAGAAGATCGCAAGTTCGAAGAGCTGGCCTCTGCCCGTAACCAGGGTGATGCGCTGGTCCACTCGACACGCAAAATGATCAGCGATGCTGGCGAAAAAGTGACTGCGGAAGAAAAAACCGCCGTCGAAGCTGCACTGACTGCTCTGGAAGCGGCCATCAAAGGCGACGACAAAACAGTCATCGACGCCAAGGTTGAGGAACTGTCCAAAGTTTCCGCGCCAATCGCTCAGAAAATGTACGCCGAAGCTGAGAAGCCGGAAGCGGCTGGCAAGCCTGCTGAGGAGGCCAAAAAGCCTGACGACGTTGTTGATGCAGAGTTTGAAGAAGTGAAAGACCACAAGTAAGCGCAGGCTCACTTGCAAGCCGGTTGACTGCATTCAAGCGGTGGCTGGTAGGATGTCGCCGCGCGGGAGCTTGCTCCCGCGTTGGCGTGTCTGGAATAGACGAATTTTCAAGCTTGGGGGTTTCGGCCCGCAAGCGATGCGGCAAAGTCGACATGCTCCTGCATGTGGCTTGTTTTGCTGCTTCTCTCGGTCAGTGAACTGGCCGTAGAGCCAAGACCGGAATCGTTGAATCGACGTGAGTTGAGTCCGGGCCTGTATTGGGCTCAACGAGTTTGGCAAGACTCAGGAGGGTTTTGTCGGACGTCCTCAAGAGTGCATAAGACTTATGGCTAAGCGTGACTATTACGTGATTTTGGGTGTGGAGCGCGACTCCAGTGAGGCTGATCTGAAGAAGGCTTATCGCCGACTCGCGATGAAGCATCACCCGGACCGCAACCCAGACGATAAAACGTCCGAAGACATGTTCAAAGAGGCCAATGAGGCCTATGAAGTGCTTTCCGACACCAGCAAACGTGCGGCCTACGATCAGTACGGTCATGCCGGCGTCGACCCAAGCATGGGTGGCGGTGGTGCAGGTTTCGGCGGCTCGAACTTCTCCGATATTTTCGGCGACGTGTTCAGTGATTTCTTTGGTGGCGGCCGTGGCGGTGCTCGCGGTGGCGCTCAGCGCGGGAGTGACTTGCGTTACACCCTGGAGCTGAATCTCGAAGAGGCTGTGCGCGGCACGACCGTCAGTATTCGTGTGCCGACGCTGGTCAATTGCAAGCCATGCGATGGCTCCGGCGCGAAGAAAGGCTCGGCGCCTATTACCTGCCCGACGTGCGGCGGTATCGGTCAGGTGCGCATGCAGCAAGGTTTCTTCTCGGTGCAGCAAACCTGCCCGCGCTGCCATGGCCACGGCAAAATCATTTCCGATCCGTGTGACTCATGCCGCGGCGAAGGCCGGGTCGAAGAGTTCAAGACCCTGTCGGTGAAAGTGCCGCCAGGTGTCGATACGGGTGATCGCATTCGTCTTTCCGGCGAAGGCGAGGCGGGTACTCAGGGCGGGCCGACCGGCGATCTGTATGTTGTGATCAACGTTCGCGAGCACGCCATTTTTCAGCGCGACGGCAAGCACCTGTACTGCGAAGTGCCGATCAGCTTTGCTGATGCCGCGCTGGGTGGCGAGTTGGAAGTGCCGACGCTGGATGGTCGGGTCAAACTGAAAATCCCTGAAGGTACTCAGACCGGCAAGCAGTTCCGTCTGCGTGGCAAGGGTGTGGCGCCGGTACGTGGTGGTGGTGCGGGCGACTTGATGTGTCGTGTTGCGGTCGAAACCCCGGTCAATCTGGGACGTCGTCAGCGTGAATTGCTCGAAGAGTTCCGTGCTTCGCTCGAAGGCGACAGCTCGCATTCACCCAAGGCCAGCGGTTGGTTCGAAGGTGTGAAACGCTTCTTTGGCGATTTGTAAGGGCTAACAGGTCAGGAGCAAGGCATGCGACGTATTGCAGTAATGGGCGCCGCTGGGCGCATGGGTAAAACCCTGATCGAGGCGGTCCAGCAAACGCAGGGCGCGGGTTTGACCGCTGCGGTCGATCGTCCGGACAGCTCATTGGTCGGTGCGGATGCGGGTGAGCTCGCAGCGCTGGGCCGTATCGGCATTCCGTTGTCGGGCGATCTGGCCAACGTGGCTGATGAGTTCGACGTGCTGATCGACTTCACTCATCCGTCGGTGACCTTGAAGAACCTGGCGTTCTGCCGCAAGGCGGGCAAGGCCATGGTCATCGGTACCACGGGTTTCAGTGCGGAAGAGAAGCTGCTTTTGGTAGCCGCGGGTAAAGACATCCCGATTGTGTTTGCTGCCAACTTCAGCGTCGGGGTCAATCTGTGCCTTAAATTGCTCGACACTGCCGCTCGTGTGTTGGGTGATGACGTCGATATCGAAATCATCGAAGCCCATCACAGGCACAAAGTGGATGCACCGTCGGGCACCGCGCTGCGTATGGGGGAAGTGGTTGCTCAGGCGCTGGGTCGTGACCTTGAAAAGGTCGCGGTCTATGGGCGTGAAGGACAGACTGGGGCGCGTGATCGTCAAAGCATCGGTTTTGCAACGATTCGTGCGGGCGATATCGTCGGTGACCACACCGTGATGTTCGCAGCGGACGGTGAGCGAGTAGAGATCACGCACAAGGCTTCCAGTCGCATGACCTTTGCCAAGGGGGCTGTCAGGGCTGCCTTGTGGCTCGACGGTCAGGCGCCCGGCTTGTACGACATGCAGGACGTGCTGGGGCTGCGTTGACCGCCTAAACAGGGTTGAAGCTCAATAATTACGTGGGCTTTGACTCTGTTTTCAGCCTTTGGGTGGCGTTCTGTCGCATTACCCTGTCTTTAAGGCTCATTGGCGGTAGACCAAAAAAGGCTTTTTCTGTAAGCTACAGCTTTAGTGTGTCCACTAAAAGCGCGCAGATAATTCGAAGAGAAAGCGGGGTGACGTGTCTATACGTCATTCCGCTTTTTTGCAACCTGCGAACGCCCTTTCAGGCTTTATTTACGGGAGGTCTTCTTGACTAAGCCAGCCATACTCGCCCTTGCTGATGGCAGCATTTTTCGCGGCGAAGCCATTGGAGCCGACGGTCAAACCGTTGGTGAGGTGGTGTTTAACACCGCAATGACCGGCTATCAGGAAATCCTTACCGATCCTTCCTATGCCCAACAGATCGTCACTCTGACGTATCCACATATCGGT
Organism: Pseudomonas sp. 5C2; assembly: GCF_034314155.1. Classification (NCBI taxonomy): domain Bacteria; kingdom Pseudomonadati; phylum Pseudomonadota; class Gammaproteobacteria; order Pseudomonadales; family Pseudomonadaceae; genus Pseudomonas; species Pseudomonas sp. 5C2. The sequence goes on from NZ_JAVIWH010000003.1 coordinate 1,956,400, forward strand.
AACACCGGTACGACGCCAGAAGACGCCGAGTCCAATCGCGTCTGGTCGGCAGGATTGGTCATCCGCGACTTGCCGTTGGTCGCGAGCAACTGGCGCAACAAGATGTCCCTGTCGGACTACTTGAAAGCCAACAATGTTGTCGCAATCGCCGGTATCGATACCCGCCGCCTGACCCGCATTCTGCGTGAGAAAGGCGCACAAAACGGCTGCATCATGGCCGGCGATAACATTTCCGAAGAAGCGGCGATTGCCGCTGCTCGTGGCTTCCCTGGCCTCAAGGGCATGGATCTGGCGAAAGTCGTCAGCGCCACGGAGCGCTATGAGTGGCTCTCCGGTGTCTGGAGCCTGGCGACTGACAGTCACCCGGACTTCGCAGCCGCAGACTTGAAGTACCACGTCGTGGCTTACGACTACGGCATCAAACTGAATATCCTGCGTATGCTGGTTGATCGCGGTTGCCGTGTCACGGTAGTCCCGGCACAAGCGCCTGCCAGTGATGTGTTGGCGCTCAAGCCGGACGGTGTATTCCTGTCTAACGGTCCTGGCGACCCGGAGCCGTGCGACTACGCGATCAAGGCGATTCAGGAAATACTGGAAACCGAAATCCCGATCTTCGGTATCTGCCTCGGTCACCAATTGCTGGCACTTGCTTCTGGAGCCAAGACCATGAAGATGGGGCATGGTCACCACGGTGCAAACCACCCGGTCCAGGATCTGGACACCGGTGTCGTGATGATTACCAGCCAAAACCACGGTTTTGCGGTGGACGAGACTACGCTGCCAAGCAACATGCGGGCGACTCACAAGTCGCTGTTCGATGGCACCTTGCAGGGCCTTGAGCGCACCGACAAGAGCGCGTTCAGCTTCCAGGGTCACCCTGAAGCGAGCCCAGGCCCTACCGACGTGGCGCCACTGTTCGATCGCTTTATCGAAGCCATGGCCAAGCGACGCTGACCGGTTGCCTTGAGAATGTAGCGAGCAGAGGGTGGGTGGAGCCCGGACGATTGACTGTCTGGATGGTCCGCCCAACCCCCTCAGAGAAATATTCAAGACGGCTTGCCGACTGACCTACGGATTTGAGTGACAACCCATGCCAAAACGTACAGATATAAAAAGCATCCTGATTCTCGGCGCCGGCCCCATCGTGATCGGCCAGGCCTGTGAATTCGACTACTCCGGCGCCCAGGCCTGCAAAGCCCTGCGCGAAGAGGGTTACCGCGTCATCCTGGTGAACTCCAACCCAGCGACCATCATGACCGACCCGTCAATGGCCGATGCGACCTACATCGAACCGATCAAATGGCAGACCGTTGCCAAGATCATCGAGAAGGAGCGTCCAGACGCACTGCTGCCAACCATGGGTGGCCAGACTGCGCTGAACTGCGCGTTGGACTTGGAGCGCGAAGGCGTTCTGGAAAAATTCGGCGTCGAAATGATTGGCGCCAATGCCGACACCATCGACAAGGCCGAAGACCGTTCGCGCTTTGATAAGGCAATGAAGTCCATCGGTCTGGATTGCCCGCGTTCGGGTATTGCCCACACCATGGAGGAAGCTTACGTCGTCCTGGAAAAACTGGGCTTCCCGTGCATCATCCGTCCGTCCTTCACCATGGGCGGCACAGGTGGCGGTATTGCTTACAATCGCGAAGAATTCGAAGAAATCTGCAACCGAGGTCTGGACCTGTCGCCGACCAAAGAGCTGCTGATCGACGAATCGCTGATCGGTTGGAAAGAGTACGAGATGGAAGTGGTCCGCGACAAAAAGGACAACTGCATCATCGTTTGCTCCATCGAAAACTTTGACCCGATGGGCGTTCACACCGGCGATTCGATCACTGTTGCGCCAGCGCAGACGCTGACCGACAAGGAATACCAGATCATGCGTAACGCCTCGCTGGCGGTACTGCGTGAGATCGGTGTGGAGACCGGCGGCTCGAACGTGCAGTTCGGTATCTGCCCGGACACTGGCCGTATGGTCGTGATCGAGATGAACCCGCGGGTTTCCCGTTCTTCGGCACTGGCCTCGAAAGCCACCGGCTTTCCTATCGCCCGGGTCGCGGCCAAGTTGGCAATTGGTTACACCCTCGACGAACTGCAGAACGAAATCACTGGCGGCAAGACCCCGGCATCGTTCGAGCCGTCTATCGATTACGTGGTCACCAAACTGCCACGCTTCGCCTTTGAAAAATTCCCCAAGGCCGACGCACGCCTGACCACGCAGATGAAGTCGGTCGGCGAAGTCATGGCCATCGGCCGCACGTTCCAGGAATCCCTGCAGAAAGCCCTGCGCGGTCTGGAGGTGGGTGTCTGCGGTCTGGACCCCAAGCTTGACCTGACCAACCCGGAAAGCATGGCCGTGCTCAAGCGTGAGCTGACGGTGCCGGGCGCTGAGCGCATCTGGTACGTGGCAGACGCTTTCCGTGCAGGCATGACGGTTGAAGAAATTTTCAGCATGAACATGATCGACCCTTGGTTCCTGGTTCAGATCGAAGATCTGGTCAAGGAAGAAGAGAAGATCAAGACGCTGGGTCTGGCTACCATCGACCGTGATCTGATGTTCCGCCTCAAGCGCAAAGGCTTCTCCGATGCGCGTCTGGCCAAGCTGCTGGGTGTCACCGAGAAAAACCTGCGTCGCCATCGTCACAAGCTTGAGATCTTCCCGGTCTACAAGCGCGTCGATACCTGCGCAGCTGAGTTCGCCACCGATACCGCTTATCTGTACTCGACCTATGAGGAAGAGTGCGAGGCCAACCCGTCGACGCGCGACAAGATCATGATTCTTGGCGGTGGTCCGAACCGCATCGGCCAAGGCATCGAGTTCGACTACTGCTGCGTACATGCGGCACTGGCCCTGCGTGAAGACGGGTACGAGACCATCATGGTCAACTGCAACCCGGAAACCGTATCCACCGATTTCGATACCTCGGATCGCCTGTACTTTGAGCCAGTAACCTTGGAAGACGTGCTGGAAATCTGCCGCGTCGAAAAGCCTAAAGGCGTGATCGTTCAGTACGGCGGCCAAACTCCGCTGAAACTGGCGCGTGCTCTTGAGGAAGCTGGAGTGCCGATCATCGGCACCAGCCCTGACTCAATCGACCGTGCCGAAGACCGTGAGCGCTTCCAGCAAATGGTCGAGCGCCTGAATTTGCGTCAGCCGCCTAACGCCACTGTGCGCAGCGAAGATGAAGCCATTCGCGCCGCAGGCAAGATTGGTTACCCGCTGGTGGTGCGTCCGTCCTACGTGTTGGGCGGTCGGGCGATGGAAATCGTTTACGAAGAAGAAGAGCTCAAGCGCTACTTGCGTGATGCGGTGAAAGTGTCCAACGACAGCCCGGTGCTGCTGGACCACTTCCTCAACTGCGCCATCGAGATGGATGTCGATGCGGTTTGTGACGGCACTGACGTAGTCATTGGCGCGATCATGCAGCACATTGAGCAGGCAGGCGTTCACTCCGGTGACTCTGCATGCTCGCTGCCACCGTACTCGCTGCCTGCGCATATCCAGGATGAGATGCGCGAACAGGTCAAGAAAATGGCTCTGGAGCTGGGCGTCATCGGCTTGATGAACGTACAGCTGGCGCTGCAAGGCGATGACATCTACGTTATTGAAGTCAATCCGCGTGCTTCGCGTACCGTGCCGTTTGTGTCCAAGTGCATCGGTGTTTCCCTGGCGATGATCGCGGCACGCGTCATGGCTGGCAAAACCCTGAAGGAAATAGGGTTCACAAAAGAAATCATTCCGAACTTCTACAGCGTCAAAGAAGCGGTATTCCCGTTTGCCAAGTTCCCGGGTGTTGACCCTATTCTCGGCCCGGAGATGAAGTCCACCGGCGAAGTCATGGGCGTGGGCGATACGTTCGGCGAAGCCTTCGCCAAGGCTCAAATGGGTGCCAGCGAGCTACTGCCGACCGGTGGTACTGCGTTCATCAGCGTTCGCGATGACGACAAGCCGCTTGTGGCCGGTGTCGCGCGTGATCTGATCAATCTGGGCTTCGAAATTGTCGCGACGGCCGGAACCGCTCAGTTGATTGAGGCTGCGGGCCTGAAAGTGCGTCGCGTCAACAAGGTGACAGAAGGTCGTCCACACGTGGTCGATATGATCAAAAATGACGAAGTCACGCTGATCATCAACACCACTGAGGGCCGTCAGTCGATCGCTGATTCTTACTCGATTCGTCGTAATGCCTTGCAGCACAAAATTTACTGCACGACCACCATCGCTGCGGGTGAAGCCATCTGTGAAGCGCTGAAGTTCGGTCCAGAGAAGACTGTACGGCGCTTGCAGGATCTACATGCAGGATTAAAGGTATGACCAAATATCCAATGACCATTCGGGGCGCTCGCGCCCTGGAAGAAGAACTGACTCACCTGACAAAGGTGATTCGCCCCAAGCTAAGCCAGGACATCGGTACTGCGCGTGAGCTGGGCGATCTCAAGGAAAACGCTGAATACCACGCTGCTCGCGAGCAGCAGGGCATGGTGGAAGCACGGGTTCGTGATATTGAAGGCCGACTGCAGAACGCAGTGGTCATTGACGTGACGACGATTGTGCACACCGGCAAGGTTATATTCGGCACGACTGTCGAGATCGCTAACGTCGAAACCGATGAACGCGTGAAATATCAGATCGTTGGTGAAGACGAAGCGGATATCAAGCAGGGCAAGCTTTCGGTCGGCTCACCCATCGCTCGTGCCTTGATTGCCAAGGAAGAGGGTGAAGTGGTGACAGTCAGAACGCCAAGTGGTGTGATCGAGTACGAGATTGTCGAAGTCAGCCATATCTAACAGCTGTCGCCCGTATCGTGCGGGCGCAATTATCTGGCAGCTCGCCCAGACGTTATGGGTGGGCGGCTTGGTATTGCTGCATCTTGCGATGTTGACGGTGCTGGAGCAAACAGGTCTGGCGCCACTGCTGATTGATGAGGTTGCCAGTCTTTCAGGGACGTTGCTGGTCGCGTTTGCAGGTTTTTGCGCGGTATTGCAGATGGTGGTGCTGATACAGACCGAGCGCCTGTCGAGTCTTTGGCTTGATGTGCGCGGGCAATTGCTGCTGATCGCGACGTTGGCTTCAGCGAGTTATTACGTGCTGTACCAATGGTTGCCAGATGCCGTGCGTTGGCAATTGTTGAGCTACCTGATGCTTGCGCTGTCCGGACTGCTGCTGGTTATCCAGCCTGTGCCGGGTGGAAGTGGCGGGGCGCGCATTGCGCGCCCCTGACCGCCTGGTTATGCGTGGAAGCGGTGGACGTTGGACAACAGCTTGTTTACCTTGGCGTTCTTGCGATAAATCAACGCCATTTTACCGATGACTTGCACTAAATCCGCTTTGCCGGCCTTGCACAACGCTGCAACGGCCTCCAGGCGGCTTTCGCGGTCGAGGATGTTGAGTTTGATTTTAATCAGCTCGTGATCGCCCAATGCGCGTTCAAGTTCGGCTAACACACCTTCAGTCAAACCTTTGTCAGCCACAATCAATACTGCTTTCAGATGATGGCCAATGGATTTGTACTGTTTCTTCTGCTCCTGAGTGAGCGGCATAATCTGACCTCTGCGTCTGATCTTGTAAAAAGCGGCGGCCAGTTTACCCGAGCGAGTCCGGGACCGCCCAGTTAATCACGACTCGTTTATTTTTGAGGTGCCCTGTGGCCCGTTCCAAAACAAGCCATAACTGGTTGAAAGAACATTTCGACGACCCTTACGTCAAAATGGCGCAAAAAGACGGGTATCGTTCGCGTGCCAGCTACAAGCTCCTGGAGATCCAGGAAAAGGACCGGTTGATCCGCCCAGGCATGACCGTTATCGACCTTGGCGCCGCGCCAGGAGGCTGGTCGCAGGTTACCAGTCGTCTGATTGGTGGTCAGGGGCGTTTGATCGCCTCAGACATTCTCGAAATGGACAGCATCCCTGATGTGACCTTCATTCAGGGTGATTTCACGGAGGATGCGGTGCTGGCTCAAATCCTCGAGGCTGTCGGTAATACACAAGTAGACCTTGTGATTTCCGATATGGCCCCCAATATGAGTGGACTGGCTGCTGTTGACATGCCACGCGCTATGTTTCTTTGCGAGCTGTCGCTTGATTTGGCGGGTCGTGTATTGCGTCCAGGTGGTGATTTTCTGGTCAAGATTTTCCAGGGCGATGGTTTCGACGCGTTCCATAAGTCGGTTCGCCAAGTGTTTGACAAGGTCCAGATGCGCAAACCGGCGGCTTCACGCGATCGGTCTCGCGAGCAGTATTTGCTGGGTCGAGGGTTTCGCGGCATCAAGGGCGCTGAAAGCGTTGAGCGGCTTTGATGTCGGCGATAGGTTTTATTAAATGGCCTTGCCAATGAAGCATAAACGAACATGATGTAGTCAATGTTTCACAAAGGGTTACAGACGGCGCCTGCCACACCCGTAGGTAATGTAGTAAGTTAGGCCGGTGAATATCATGCGAGGCACGCTCCTGCGTGGGGCTTGCTTCAGAGGGTAGCTAATTGAACGATATGGCAAAGAATTTGATCCTGTGGTTGATCATCGCCGCTGTCCTTGTGACAGTGATGAACAACTTCTCCAGCCCAAACGAGCCGCAAACCCTCAACTATTCCGAGTTCATCCAGCAGGTTAAGGATGGCAAGGTCGAGAAGGTTGCCGTCGACGGTTATGTCATCACCGGCAAGCGTGCCGATGGCGATTCTTTCAAAACTATTCGCCCGGCGATTCAGGACAATGGCCTGATCGGTGATCTGGTGGACAATCATGTAGTGATTGAAGGCAAGCAGCCTGAGCAGCAGAGCATATGGACTCAGCTTCTGGTCGCAAGCTTCCCGATCCTGGTGATCATCGCTGTCTTCATGTTTTTCATGCGGCAGATGCAGGGTGGTGCCGGCGGTAAAGGCGGGCCGATGAGCTTTGGCAAGAGCAAGGCGCGGCTGCTGTCCGAGGATCAGGTCAAGACCACGCTGGGCGACGTTGCCGGTTGCGACGAAGCTAAAGAAGAAGTCGGCGAGCTCGTTGAGTTTCTCCGTGATCCGGGCAAGTTTCAGCGTCTGGGCGGCCGGATCCCACGCGGTGTGCTGATGGTTGGCCCGCCGGGGACCGGTAAAACCCTGTTGGCCAAGGCCATTGCAGGTGAAGCCAAGGTACCGTTCTTCACTATTTCCGGTTCCGACTTTGTCGAGATGTTCGTGGGCGTTGGTGCAAGCCGCGTCCGGGACATGTTTGAACAAGCCAAGAAACATGCGCCGTGCATCATCTTCATCGACGAAATCGATGCGGTCGGTCGCCATCGTGGTTCTGGCATGGGGGGTGGTCACGATGAACGTGAGCAGACTCTCAACCAGTTGCTGGTGGAGATGGATGGCTTCGAAATGAATGACGGCATCATCGTCATCGCCGCTACCAACCGTCCGGACGTACTCGACCCTGCGCTGCTGCGTCCAGGCCGTTTCGACCGTCAGGTGGTGGTTGGTCTGCCGGATATTCGTGGTCGCGAACAAATTCTGAAAGTCCATATGCGCAAAGTACCCATGGGTGAAGACGTCAACCCGGGCGTGATCGCTCGTGGTACGCCGGGCTTCTCCGGTGCTGACCTGGCTAACCTGGTCAACGAAGCTTCTCTGTTTGCCGCGCGTACCGGTAAACGTATCGTTGAGATGAAAGAGTTTGAGTTGGCCAAAGACAAGATCATGATGGGCGCCGAGCGCAAATCAATGGTCATGTCCGAGAAAGAGAAACGGAACACGGCTTATCACGAAGCGGGTCACGCCATCGTGGGTCGCATGGTGCCTGAACATGATCCGGTCTATAAGGTGTCTATCATTCCGCGTGGTCGTGCGCTGGGTGTGACCATGTTCTTGCCTGAAGAAGATCGTTACAGCTTGTCCAAGCGTGCGCTGATCAGTCAGATCTGCTCGCTGTATGGCGGGCGAATCGCTGAAGAAATGACCTTGGGCTTCGACGGCGTGACCACTGGCGCTTCCAACGACATTATGCGTGCAAGTCAAATTGCCCGGAACATGGTGACCAAGTGGGGCTTGTCAGAAAAGCTCGGTCCGCTGATGTATGCTGAAGATGAGGGTGAAATGTTCCTCGGTCGCGGCGGCGGTGGTCAGCACTCCAGCGTTTCTGCTGAAACGGCAAGGCTTATCGACTCTGAAGTTCGGAGTATCATTGATCAGTGCTACGGCAGCGCCAAGCATATCCTCACGGAGAATCGTGACAAACTTGATGCGATGGCCGATGCGCTGATGAAATATGAAACCATCGATGCTGAACAGATCGATGACATCATGGCCGGTCGCGCTCCTCGCGAACCGCGTGATTGGGAAGGTGGCTCCGGTACTACTCCGGCCGCGCCTCTGGGCCCGCGTCCAGAAACCCCTATCGGCGGTCCGGCTGCTGAACTCTAAGGTCTGACATGACTTCTGCGCTGTACCCAACCCGGTTGCCTTGCGGCAGCCGGGTTCTTGATTTGGCCCATACGCACGTGATGGGCATCCTGAATATCACGCCAGACTCTTTTTCGGACGGCGGCCGATTCAGTCAGCGCGACGCGGCGTTGCGTCACGCCGAAGAGATGGTCGCTGCAGGTGCGACGTTGATCGATGTCGGTGGCGAGTCCACGCGGCCCGGTGCGCGCGCAGTTTCTCCTGTCGAAGAGCTTGAACGAATAGGTCCTGTCGTCGAGGCGCTAAGTCGCGAACTTGATGTGATTATTTCGGTCGATACTTCTACGCCAGCGGTCATTCGTGAGGCGGCGCGCCTCGGTGCGGGCCTTATCAACGATGTGCGCTCTTTGCGTCGTGAGGGTGCTCTGGACGCTGCTGCGGCCACGGGTTTGCCTGTGTGTCTGATGCATATGCGCGGTGAGCCGGGCGATATGCAGGATAATCCGCAGTATGAGGATCTTGTGGGGGAGGTGTCCGCGTTTTTGCTCGAGCGGATGGAGCAGTGCGCGGCAGTCGGCATACCGCGTGAGCGGATTATTCTGGATCCGGGATTTGGCTTTGCTAAAAACCTTCAGCACAACCTGAGCCTGTTCAAGCATATGGAAGCCTTGCATGCGCTCGGCAGGCCGTTATTGGTAGGTGTGTCGCGCAAGAGCATGATTGGTCAGGTGCTTGGGCGTCCGGTTGCTGAGAGGCTTTCTGGTGGTCTGGCGTTGGCCGCCATGGCCATGATCAAGGGTGCACGCATTTTACGTGTGCACGATGTGGCCGAAACCGTCGACGTGGTGCGAATGATCGCTGCAGTCGAATCGGCTGAATAAGAATGAGGGAGCATCCATGACTAGAAAATATTTCGGTACCGACGGCATTCGTGGCCGGGTCGGTCAATTTCCGATTACTCCGGATTTTATGCTCAAGCTTGGCTGGGCCGCAGGGATGGCGTTCCGTCGCTTGGGTGCTTGCCGGGTTCTTGTCGGTAAAGACACGCGCATTTCTGGCTACATGTTCGAGTCGGCGCTGGAGGCCGGTCTCTCGGCTGCTGGCGCTGACGTCATGCTGCTGGGGCCGATGCCTACTCCGGCCATCGCCTATCTGACCCGCACCTTTCATGCCGAAGCTGGCATTGTGATCAGTGCGTCGCACAATCCTCATCATGACAACGGCATCAAATTCTTCTCTGGTCAGGGCACCAAATTGCCTGACGAAGTGGAAATGATGATCGAAGAGCTGCTTGATGCGCCGATGACGGTGGTTGAGTCCGATAAGCTGGGCAAGGTTTCGCGTATCAATGATGCCGCCGGGCGTTATATCGAATTCTGTAAAAGCAGTGTTCCGAGCAGTACCGATTTTGCAGGTTTAAAGCTGGTCATCGATTGCGCTCACGGGGCCACTTACAAAGTCGCACCCAACGTTTTTCGTGAGTTGGGCGCTCAGGTGACAGTTTTGTCGGCTGAGCCTAACGGCTTGAACATCAATGATGACTGCGGGTCGACCCATATGGGCAACTTGCAGGCTGCTGTGCTGGCAGGGCATGCCGATCTGGGTATCGCCTTCGATGGCGATGGCGACCGGGTGCTGATGGTCGATCACACGGGTGCAATCGTCGATGGTGATGATCTTTTGTTCATTATTGCGCGTGATTTGCATGAACGAGGCAAGCTGCAAGGCGGTGTCGTTGGCACGCTGATGAGTAATCTCGGGCTTGAGCTGGCATTTGCGGACTTAAAGATTCCGTTCGTGCGTGCGGGCGTTGGTGACCGTTATGTAGTTGCGGAGTTGCTTGAGCGTAACTGGCAGATCGGTGGTGAGAACTCCGGTCACATTATCTGCTTCCAGCACACCACGACCGGTGACGCTATCATTGCTGCGCTGCAGGTTCTGCTAGCACTACGTCGTCGCGACGAAAGCCTGGCGTTGGCGCGACAAGCGCTGCGCAAGTGTCCTCAGGTACTGCTTAATGTGCGCTTCGCAGGCGGTGTGGATCCGGTCCAGCATCCTGCCGTGAAAGAGGCTTGCGAGCGCGTTACTGTGGCTATGGGTGGCCGTGGGCGCGTGCTGTTACGCAAATCTGGCACTGAGCCATTGGTCCGTGTCATGGTCGAAGGTGACGACGAAATTCTGGTTCGCGGTTACGCCGATGAGCTGGCAAAACTGGTAACTGAAGTTTGCGCCTGATTTCGGCTTGCCAGTGTTGATGCGGTTGGGTAACATCTGCGCCCACTTTGACCGACGAGGTACAGCATGCGTCGCCTAATGGTAGCTGGTAACTGGAAGATGCACGGTACCCGCGCCAGCGTCGCTGAGCTGATCAATGGCCTTCGTAATCAGGCCTTGCCGAGCGGTGTTGATGTAGCGGTGTTTCCGCCTTGTTTGTACATCAATCAGGTGATTGACGGCCTTGATGGCAAGTCGGTCGCCGTAGGTGCGCAGAATTCTGCGGTAGAGCCAGTGCAGGGTGCGTTGACCGGTGAGACTTCGCCGAGTCAGCTGGCTGATGCGGGCTGTACCCTGGTGCTGGTAGGGCACTCTGAGCGTCGTCAGATCATGGGCGAGCGCGACGATGTCCTTAATCGCAAGTTCGCGGCAGCTCAGGCGTGTGGTTTGACGCCGGTGTTGTGCGTAGGGGAGACCCTGGAGCAGCGCGAAGCGGGTAAGACGTTTGAAGTTGTCGCGCGTCAGCTTGGCAGCATCATCGAAGAGCTGGGCGTCGGTGCTTTTGTAAATGCAGTCATTGCTTACGAGCCTGTCTGGGCCATTGGTACCGGACTGACTGCATCGCCCCAACAGGCGCAGGAAGTGCACGCAGCCATTCGTGCGCAGTTGGCGGCAGAGAATGCTGAGGTTGCACAAGGTGTGCGGCTTCTTTATGGCGGCAGCGTGAAGGCGGCCAATGCGGCTGAACTGTTCGGCATGCCGGATATCGATGGGGGGCTCATTGGTGGAGCGTCCCTGAATGCAGATGAGTTCGGTGCGATTTGTCGCGCCGCGGGAAACTGAAAAAATGCTGGAAACAGTCGTAGTCGTTTTTCATCTGTTGGGTGCGCTGGGCGTTGTCGCTCTGGTATTGCTGCAGCAGGGCAAGGGTGCGGACGCTGGTGCGTCTTTCGGTGCAGGTGCTTCAAATACTGTGTTCGGAAGCCAAGGTTCCTCTACCTTTCTTAGTAAGTTTACTGCTATACTTGCCGCCGGTTTCTTCATAACCAGCTTAGGGTTAGGTTACTTTGCTAAAGAGAAAGCTCATCAGCTGACTCAAGTAGGTTTGCCTGATCCAGCAGTATTGGAAGTATCGCAGAAAAAGCCGGCTACAGAAGATGTGCCGGTGCTCGAAGCGCAAAAGCCAGCGGCTAAACCTGCTGACGTACCTCAAGCGCCACAGCAAAAGTAACACCGGATCGGGCGGTTGATGTTGAACCGCTAAAGAGTTGTATTGCCGAGGTGGTGGAATTGGTAGACACGCAACCTTGAGGTGGTTGTGCCCATAGGGTGTAGGGGTTCGAGTCCCCTTCTCGGTACCAATTATCAAGATAGCCCGCAGTAGCGGGCTTTCTTGTCGGTGGAGGTTCGATTGACCCTGCGAGGGATCGGTCGTATACTTCCGCCCCAGCTTTGTCGCGGGGTGGAGCAGTCTGGTAGCTCGTCGGGCTCATAACCCGAAGGTCGTTGGTTCAAATCCAGCCCCCGCAACCAGTTTTAGCGGAGCCCCTTTTTAGGGGCTTTTTGTTAGCTGGACAGTCATAGCGCCGCTATTCAACGGCGTTTTCAGGGATGGGCGTTTCGCCCATTTTTTATTTGCATTGCATGCACGAGGGGGTTCAGGTGTCGAGCAAGCTAGAACAGTTGCAGGCCTTGGTGGCCCCGGTGGTCGTGGCCCTTGGCTATGAATGCTGGGGAATTGAGTTTTCGGCTCAAGGTCGCCATTCACTGTTGCGTATTTATATTGATAAAGAAGGCGGCGTTTTGGTGGATGACTGCGCCATAGTCAGCCGTCAGATCAGCGGTGTTCTGGACGTCGAAGATCCAATCGCCGTTGAATACACCCTTGAAGTCTCTTCTCCTGGCATGGAGCGCCCACTGTTCACGCTTGAGCAGTTTGCTTTGCACGCCGGCGAACAAGTGAAGATAAAGCTGCGTTCGCCCTTCGATGGTCGTCGCAACTTTCAGGGCCTTCTCCGCGGGGTGGAGGAGCAAGACATCGTGGTGCAGGTAGAAGACCACGAATACTTGTTGCCGATCGACTTGATCGACAAAGCCAACATTATCCCCAAGTTTGACTGAGACGCGGATCCCGCGGATCCAATGGCTTGCGAAAGGCGAGGCGTACGATGAGCAAAGAAGTACTGCTGGTTGTTGAGTCGGTGTCCAATGAAAAGGGCGTACCGGCAGGTGTGATTTTCGAAGCGCTGGAGCTGGCTCTTGCCACTGCTACCAAAAAGCGTTTCGAAGATGAAGTTGAGCTGCGTGTGGAGATTAATCGCCAGACCGGTAACTACGAGACTTTCCGTCGCTGGACAGTGGTCGAAGACGAAGATCTGGACGATCCAGCACACGAACTGGCTGTCGATCAGGCCCAGGAAAAACAGCCTGGTGCCGTAGCCGGTGATGTTGTCGAAATTAAAATCGACTCTATCGAATTCGGTCGGATCGCTGCACAGACTGCCAAGCAAGTCATCGTGCAAAAAGTCCGCGAAGCCGAGCGTGCTCAAGTCGTTGATGCTTATCGTGAGCGTCTTGGCGAAATTATTTCTGGCACTGTTAAAAAGGTTACGCGTGACAATGTCATCGTCGACCTGGGTAACAATGCCGAAGCGTTGCTGGCGCGTGAAGACATTATTTCGCGGGAAACTTTCCGCGTGGGTGTCCGCGTTCGTGCACTGCTTAAAGAAATCCGCACCGAGAACCGTGGCCCTCAGCTGATCCTGTCGCGTACTGCGCCAGAGATGCTGATTGAGCTGTTTCGGATTGAAGTGCCGGAAATCTCCGAAGGTCTCATCGAGGTGATGGCTGCCTCCCGTGACCCGGGTTCGCGTGCAAAAATCGCTGTTCGCTCCAAGGACAAACGAATCGATCCGCAAGGCGCTTGTATTGGTATGCGTGGTTCGCGCGTTCAAGCTGTTTCCGGCGAGTTGGGCGGCGAGCGTGTGGACATCGTGCTGTGGGACGATAACCCGGCCCAGTTCGTCATCAACGCCATGTCACCGGCTGAAGTGGCGGCAATTATCGTTGATGAAGATGCCCATGCAATGGACATCGCCGTTGGCGCAGACAATCTGGCTCAGGCCATTGGTCGCGGTGGTCAGAACGTGCGTCTGGCCAGCCAATTGACTGGCTGGACCCTGAACGTGATGACCGAATCGGACATCCAGGCTAAGCAGCAAGCAGAAACCGGTGACATCCTGCGCAACTTCATCGACGAGTTGGAAGTCGACGAAGATCTGGCACAGGTACTGGTTGATGAAGGCTTCACCAGTCTGGAAGAGATTGCCTACGTACCGTTGGAAGAAATGCTCAACATCGATGGCTTTGACGAAGATACCGTCAACGAGCTTCGCGCTCGGGCCAAAGATCGTTTGTTGACTAAAGCCATCGCTACTGAGGAAAAGCTGGCAGACGCCCATCCGGCCGAAGACCTGCTCTCGCTTGAGGGTATGGACAAGGATTTGGCGATGGAACTGGCGGTGCGCGGCGTAGTTACCCGCGAAGACCTGGCCGAGCAGTCTATTGACGACCTGCTCGACATCGACGGCATTGACGATATTCGTGCCGGCAAGTTGATCATGGCCGCCCGAGCCCATTGGTTCGAGTAAGTAGGCGCGGCCTGAGGAGAGAAGTGCATGACGCAAGTCACGGTGAAAGAACTGGCCACAGTGGTCGACACACCGGTAGAGCGCCTGTTACAGCAGATGCGTGAGGCAGGTTTGCCGCACACCGCCGCCGAACAAGTTGTGACCGACATAGAGAAACAAGCCCTGTTGACGCATTTGAAAAGCGGTCACAAGGCCAAAGTGGAAGAGCCGCGCAAGATCACTTTGCAGCGCAAAACCACAAGCACACTTCGCGTTGCTGGCAGCAAAAGCATCAGCGTTGAAGTGCGCAAGAAGAAAGTTTTCGTACAGCGCAGCCCGGAAGAAATCGAAGCCGAGCGTAAACGCGAAGTGGACGAACGTCGTGCCGTAGAAAATGCTGCGCGTCAAAAGGCTGAAGAAGAATCCAAGCGTCGCGCCGAAGAACAAGCGCGTAGTCAGCCTGCTCCTGCGCAATCGAACGGTACTGAAGCTGTTGCCGCGCCTGTTGCTGTTGCCGAACCTGTGCGTCAAGCACCGGTTTCGGCTGCTGCACCGGCTGCCGATGCCCGCAAGAAAGACGAACAGCGTCGCCCGGACAAACCGCGCAGCGATGACAACAATCGTCGTAGCGGCGGCGGTGGTGATGGCGATCGCAAGAACGCTCCGCACCGTGCTTCCGTTAAAGAGAAAGCGCCAGCGCCACGTGTTGCACCTCGTACTACCGACGAAGAAAGCGACAGCTTCCGTCGTGGTGGTCGCGGCAAGGCCAAGCTGAAAAAGCGTAACGCTCACGGTTTCCAGAGCCCTACCGGGCCGGTCATTCGCGACGTTGCCATCGGCGAGACCATCACTGTCGGCGAGTTGTCCGCACAGATGTCGGTCAAAGCGGCTGAAGTGATCAAGTTCATGTTCAAGATGGGCACCCCGGTGACCATCAATCAGGTACTGGATCAGGAAACTGCCCAGTTGATCGCCGAAGAGTTGGGCCACAAGGTCAAACTGGTCAGCGACAACGCCCTGGAAGATTCTCTGGCCGAATCGCTGAAGTTCGAAGGTGAGACGTTCGCCCGTGCACCGGTTGTGACCGTAATGGGCCACGTTGACCACGGTAAAACCTCGCTGCTCGACTATATTCGTCGTGCCAAGGTTGCAGCTGGCGAAGCCGGCGGCATCACCCAGCACATCGGTGCGTACCACGTTGAAACTGATCGTGGCATGGTCACCTTCCTTGACACCCCGGGCCACGCTGCGTTTACCGCAATGCGTGCTCGTGGTGCCAAGGCGACCGACATCGTGATTCTGGTTGTTGCTGCGGACGACGGCGTGATGCCGCAGACCATTGAAGCTGTTCAGCATGCCAAGGCCGCCGGTGTTCCGCTGGTCGTAGCAGTGAACAAAATCGACAAGCCAGGTGCTGATCTCGATCGCATCAGAAGCGAATTGTCTGTCCAAGGTGTTACTTCCGAAGAGTGGGGCGGCGAGACTCCGTTCGTACTCGTCTCTGCGAAAGTAGGTACTGGCGTTGACGAACTGCTCGAAGCGGTCCTGTTGCAAGCCGAAGTACTGGAACTGAAAGCGACCCCGTCCGCTCCTGGTCGTGGTGTCGTGGTTGAATCGCGTCTCGACAAAGGTCGTGGTCCGGTTGCAACCGTTCTGGTTCAAGACGGTACGCTGCGTCAAGGCGACATGGTATTGGTTGGCTCGAACTTCGGCCGTATCCGCGCCATGCTCGACGAGAACGGCAAGCCAGTTAAAGAAGCAGGTCCTTCGATTCCGGTCGAAATCCTGGGTCTTGATGGCACACCGGACGCTGGCGACGAGCTGAGCGTACTGACTGACGAGAAGAAAGCGCGCGAAGTCGCTCTGTTCCGTCAAGGCAAGTTCCGCGAAGTCAAACTGGCTCGCGCTCATGCCGGCAAGCTTGAAAACATCTTCGAGAACATGGGCCAGGAAGAGAAGAAGACGCTTAATATCGTCCTCAAATCTGACGTTCGTGGTTCGTTGGAAGCTCTGCAGGGCGCCCTTGGCGGTCTGGGTAACGACGAAGTGCAAGTGCGCGTAGTCGGCGGCGGTGTCGGTGGTATCACCGAAAGCGACGCTAACTTGGCACTGGCTTCCAACGCTGTACTGTTCGGCTTCAACGTGCGTGCCGATGCTGGCGCTCGCAGGATTGTCGAGCAGGAAGGTCTGGATATGCGTTACTACAACGTGATCTACGACATCATCGAAGACGTCAAGAAAGCCCTTACCGGTATGCTTGGCAGCGACGTTCGGGAGAACATCCTGGGTATCGCCGAAGTCCGTGACGTATTCCGTTCGCCGAAGTTTGGTGCGATTGCTGGCTGTATGGTTCTGGAAGGTGTGGTTCACCGCAACCGTCCGATCCGTGTACTGCGCGAAGACATCGTTATTTTCGAAGGCGAACTCGAGTCCCTGCGCCGCTTCAAGGACGACATGTCCGAAGTGCGTGCCGGCATGGAATGCGGTATCGGCGTCAAGAGCTACAACGACGTCAAAGCCGGTGACAAGATCGAAGTGTTCGAGAAAGTCCAAGTGGCTCGCAGCCTCTAAGTCGCGAGTTGTAAGAGCCATGACGGGTCGTCGCATGCAAATGCACTGCGATCCGTCATGGGCTCTAAACGCAACGCCCGGTCCGACATTTTGTCAGGCCGGGCGTTTGCCGCTTTCAGACCGTACGGGTTTCGCCCCGGGTCAGTGACAGGTAGTAGACATGGCAAAAGAATATAGCCGTACCCAACGCATTGGCGATCAGATGCAGCGCGAGCTGGCACAGCTGATCCGCCGCGAAATCAAAGACCCGCGCGTCGGCCTGGTCACCATCACGGCTGTCGATGTCAGCCGTGACGTTGGTCATGCGAAGATTTTCATGACCGTGATGGGTCAGGACAGTGCTGAAGAAATAGCCCAGACCATCAAGGTTCTCAACGCTGCGGCAGGTTTTCTGCGCATGCAACTGGCTCGCGAGATGAAATTGCGCAGCGTTCCACAGTTGCATTTCCATTACGACGAAAGCGTCGTGCGTGGCGCTCATCTTTCTGCATTGATCGAACGTGCTGTGGCTGAAGATGGCCATCACCCGGAAAATGTGCAGGCAGAAGACGCTACCCAGGAAAACTCCCTGGCAGAAAGCGACAAGCCAGAAAGCAACAAGGAGTAATGCGGGTGGCGCAGGTCAAACGTATACGCCGTAACGTCAGCGGGATCATCCTGCTCGACAAACCGCTGGGCTTCACGTCCAACGCAGCCTTGCAGAAAGTGCGTTGGTTGCTCAATGCGGAAAAGGCCGGGCATACCGGCAGCCTCGATCCGCTCGCGACGGGCGTATTACCGTTGTGTTTTGGCGAAGCGACAAAGTTTTCCCAATACTTGCTTGATTCGGACAAAGCGTACGAAACCAAGATGCAATTGGGTAAAACCACCACCACGGCAGACGCTGAAGGTGATGTTTTACAAATTCGTCCCGTGACCGTTGGTCGTGCCGATATCGAAGCGGTTTTACCGTTTTTTCGCGGTGAAATCAGTCAGATACCGCCGATGTACTCAGCGCTCAAGCGCGATGGTCAACCCCTGTACAAGCTGGCCCGAGCAGGGGAAGTGGTGGAGCGCGAACCGCGTTCTGTTACTATCACGCGCCTGGAATTGCTGGAATGCGACGTCGATACTGCACGTCTTGCAGTGGACTGCACCAAAGGCACCTATATCCGTACCCTCGTGGAAGATATCGGTGAAAAGCTTGGGTGTGGCGCCTATGTCGCAGAGTTGCGTCGTACGCAGGCCGGACCTTTCAGCCTGGCTCAGACGGTTACGCTGGAAGAGTTGGAGCAGGTACACGCCGAGGGTGGTAACGAAGCGGTTGATCGCTTCCTGATGCCTTCGGACAGCGGTTTGCTGGATTGGCCGCTGCTGCAGTTCTCGGAACACAGTTCGTTTTACTGGCTGCATGGTCAGCCCGTAAGAGCACCGGACGCGCCACAATTTGGCATGGTTCGCGTGCAAGATCATGAAGGTCGCTTCATCGGAATCGGTGAAGTGAGTGAAGACGGGCGGATCGCGCCGCGTCGATTGATTCGGTCAGAATGACCGGACGAGGGTGGCTGTCAATGGGCACGGTCACATCTCATTTAAAAATACGAGGATTTGTCCTCGGCCCATTGAAACTGTCTCTCTGGAGCGGTTTCTCGAATAAAGGATTGCCCACATGGCACTCAGCGTAGAAGAAAAAGCTCAGATCGTAGCCGACTACCAGCAAGCTGTTGGTGATACTGGTTCGCCAGAAGTGCAAGTTGCACTGCTGACCACTAACATCAACAAACTGCAAGGCCACTTCAAGGCCAACGGTAAAGATCACCACTCACGTCGTGGTCTGAT
Source organism: Pseudomonas sp. 5C2 (assembly GCF_034314155.1). Taxonomy (NCBI): domain Bacteria; kingdom Pseudomonadati; phylum Pseudomonadota; class Gammaproteobacteria; order Pseudomonadales; family Pseudomonadaceae; genus Pseudomonas; species Pseudomonas sp. 5C2. The sequence goes on from NZ_JAVIWH010000003.1 coordinate 1,975,000, forward strand.
CCGTATGGTAAACCAGCGTCGCAAGCTGCTGGATTACCTTAAAGGTAAGGACGTTAGCCGTTACAGCGCCCTGATCGCTCGTCTGGGTCTGCGTCGCTAATAACGACGTTGCTAGAGGTTGGTTGTTTGTCACGGCTCATCGGGTTTACCTGATGGGTCGTGGCAGGCTCCCAGCCTCAAGTTTTATCTGGACGGTCGATGGGTCCGATCCCTGTCACTGCCCAAGAATTCGCAAGAAACCAGTTCCCCAAGAGCCACAAAGAAGGTAGGAAACCGTGAACCCGGTCATCAAGAAATTCCAATTCGGTCAATCGACCGTCACCCTCGAGACAGGCCGTATCGCCCGTCAAGCTTCCGGCGCAGTATTGGTCACCGTTGACGACGACGTCAGCGTGTTAGTGACTGTGGTCGGTGCCAAGCACGCTGACGCAGGCAAAGGCTTCTTCCCACTTTCCGTTCACTACCAGGAAAAAACCTACGCTGCGGGCAAAATTCCCGGCGGTTTCTTCAAGCGTGAAGGCCGTCCTTCCGAGAAAGAAACCCTGACTTCGCGTCTGATCGACCGTCCGATCCGTCCGTTGTTTCCAGAAGGTTTCATGAACGAAGTGCAGGTTGTCTGCACCGTTTTGTCCACCAGCAAAAAGACTGATCCAGACGTCGCTGCCATGATCGGCACCTCGGCTGCACTGGCGATCTCCGGTATTCCTTTCGACGGCCCTATCGGTGCTGCGCGCGTTGCTTTCCACGAAAGCACCGGCTACCTGCTGAACCCGAACTACGAACAACTCAAGGCTTCGAGCCTGGACATGGTTGTAGCCGGTACCTCGGAAGCGGTATTGATGGTTGAATCGGAAGCTAAAGAGCTGACCGAAGACCAGATGCTGGGCGCTGTACTGTTCGCCCATGACGAATTCCAGGTTGTTATCCAGGCCATCAAAGAACTGGCTGCCGAAGCTGCCAAGCCGACGTGGGACTGGAAAGCACAACCAGAAAACACCGCACTGCTGAGCGCGATTCGCGCTGAGTTCGGCGATGCGATTTCCCAGGCTTACACCATCACCGTCAAGCACGAGCGTTATGCCCGTCTGGGTGAGTTGCGTGACCAGATCGTTGCCAAGCTTTCCGGCGAAGAAGGTCAACCGACTTCCAGCGAAGTCAAAGCTGCTTTCGGCGAAATCGAATACCGCACCGTGCGCGAGAACATCGTTAACGGCAAGCCGCGTATCGATGGTCGTGATACCCGCACTGTACGTCCGCTGAACATCGAAGTCGGCGTTCTGCCGAAGACTCACGGTTCGGCATTGTTCACCCGTGGCGAAACCCAGGCTCTGGTTGTAGCGACTCTGGGTACCGCACGTGATGCACAGTTGCTCGATACCCTCGAAGGCGAGCGCAAAGACCCGTTCATGCTGCACTACAACTTCCCTCCGTTCTCGGTGGGCGAGTGTGGTCGTATGGGCGGTGCTGGTCGTCGCGAAATCGGTCACGGCCGTCTGGCTCGTCGCAGCATACAAGCCATGCTGCCTGCTGCTGACGTGTTCCCGTACACCATTCGTGTGGTATCGGAAATCACCGAGTCCAACGGTTCCAGCTCCATGGCTTCGGTCTGCGGTGCTTCCCTGGCATTGATGGACGCTGGTGTGCCGATGAAGGCACCCGTAGCCGGTATTGCCATGGGTCTGGTTAAAGAAGGCGAGAAGTTCGCCATCCTGACCGACATCCTGGGTGACGAAGATCACTTGGGCGACATGGACTTCAAAGTAGCCGGTACCGCCAAAGGTGTTACCGCGCTGCAGATGGACATCAAGATCAAAGGCATCACCGAAGAAATCATGGAGATCGCTCTGGGCCAAGCCCTGGAAGCTCGCCTGAACATCCTCGGTCAGATGAACAAGATCATTGGTCAGTCGCGTACCGAACTGTCGGAAAATGCTCCGACCATGATCGCGATGAAAATCGACACCGACAAAATCCGTGATGTCATCGGTAAAGGCGGCGCGACGATCCGTGCGATCTGTGAAGAGACCAAGGCTTCGATCGACATCGAAGACGACGGCACCATCAAGATCTTTGGCGAAACCAAGGAAGCGGCTGAAGCAGCACGTCAGCGCGTTCTGGGCATCACCGCTGAAGCCGAGATCGGCAAGATCTACATCGGTAAGGTTGAGCGTATTGTCGACTTCGGCGCATTCGTTAACATCCTGCCTGGCAAAGACGGCCTGGTTCACATTTCCATGTTGAGCGATGCTCGCGTTGAGAAAGTGACTGACATCTTGCAAGAAGGTCAGGAAGTTGAAGTTCTGGTGCTGGACGTGGACAACCGCGGCCGCATCAAACTGTCGATCAAAGACGTTGCAGCAGCAAAAGCATCGGGCGTGTAATTAGCCTGATTGCCATACGCTGAAAAAAGGACCCTTCGGGGTCCTTTTTTTATGAGCGCTTTTAAGCGCTTAGCTTATATAGGTAGCCAATCCTTTCGCCCTGCACTACATGCATCTTGCATGCAGTGCAGGGTGATGAACGTGCAATCTGCACGACAGCCAATTTTCGAGCATAAGATAACCTATTGTTTTATAACGTAATTATATTCAATCAGAGGTTGGCACAGCGCTTGCGATATACCCTGTAACCCTGCCGCCAGTGATGCTGGAGCAGATTTTAGAAAAACAGGAGTGACTCGTATGAATATGAATAAGTTCGCTATTGCCGCTGCTGCTGCCACTGCACTGACCTTTACCATGGTCAACGCGGCATTTGCTCAACAAACCACTCAAGCACCGATGGTTGTTGCTGCTGGCGAAATGACCAAAGCTACAGAGGCAACCTCTGATACCTGGATCACCACCAAAGTTAAGGCCGATCTGGTCACTGAAAAAGGCATTCCTGGTACTGACATCAAGGTAGAGACCAACAAAGGCGTGGTTTCCCTGTCATCGACCGTCACATTGACCTCCGCTCAGAAAAAACTGGCTGTCGACATCGCCAAAAAAATCAAAGGCGTTCAAGCCGTTTCGGCTGATGGCCTGAAATCCGAGTAACGTTTCACTCTCTCGCGATGATCATTGATAAGGAGCGCGCTGATAACGTTGGACGGTATCGGCTGGTTCGTTAAAGGTTCATGCGAAAGACCATAAGGATGTGGTCATTACAGGCCCCTGCGTTCGCGCCGGGGCCTGTTCTATTGTGGGGATGGGGGAATTGAAGGATAAGCCCCGGCGCGGCCGTCAGCTACCGCGCTTACTGTCTATGCGCAGTAGCCGGCCGCCTTCGAAACGCAAGTATTGATACATTCCGCTATTGGGCCCGTAGATCCACTCATCAATCTGGACTTCTTCGCGTCTATTCACGCTGCGCTTATAGCCAATGATATTTCGGGCAATAGGTTCACCGCATTTCTGCAGTACCTCAAACTCCCGATCACCCACGCTGATCAACTGACTGCCGCAACGCAAGGTATCTGCTTGTGCCTGGCCTGCGAGACAAGCGACTACCAAAAGCACTAAACCGGCTGTTCGCATGGATTATTCGCTGTCCAGATGCAGCTGAGTAACGACACGGCCATCGGGTTGAGCCTCTCCGAGGCTGGTGTCGATGAAATAGACCCGATCATCAGCCAGTTTGCCTTTATCGACCAGATAATCCTTGATGCTGCCGGCGCGCGCCTGGCCCAACTGGCGGAGCAATGCAGTGTTGGTGCTCCAGGATTTGATCACGTCCACGCGCATTTTCGCGGCGCGCTCTTCCTTACCCAGACCGGTCCACTCGGCGGGCGGTTGTTGCTTGAGCAGGGTGCGATAAATACCTTCGAGCATGGGTGGTTTTTCGTTTTCGGGCACTTGCAACAGTGAGGCTTGAGCCGGAACTTTGTCACCGCGACGCTGAAGAATCTTGTAGTACGTGCTCTGGTATTCGCGCTCCAGACGTTGAGCAGCGATCAGCGGGCCATCGCTGCTGACCGAGCTGGTGCCTTCGATCTCGAGATGTAACGTCGGGCGCTTCTTGAGTGCGGCGGAGAGCTTGTTCAGGGCGGATTGTGCGTCGCTGGTCAAGTCACTCGATCCGGGGGTGAACGCAATGCTGCCGAGGTCTTGAGACTCGCCGCCACTGATTAAACCCCCGATGAACTTGAAGGGTGCTTCAGCTGCGCGCACTACCAAATTGCGCAACGTCTGCCAAATGATTGGCATTACGCTGAACTGGGGATTGTTCAAGTCGCCGGAAATAGGCAGCTCGATGGAAATCTTGCCATCTGAGTCCTTCAGCAAGGCAATGGCCAGGCGAATCGGCAAATCGACCGCACTGGCGCTCTCGACCTTCTCACCCAGCTGTAGCTGTTCGACCACCATTTTGTTTTCGGCCTTGAGCTGGCCTTTGGTGATCATGTAATGCAGGTCGAGATTCAGGCGACCTTTGCGGATGCGGTAGCCAGCGAATTTACCTGAGTACGGCGTCAGTGTGGTCAGTTCTACGCGCTTGAAACTGGTCGCGATGTCGAGACTGGCCAAGGGGTCGAAGGGGTTGAGGCTGCCTTTGATGGTCACCGGCGCATAGCGATCAACCTTGCCATTGATATTGACCGTCGCAGGCTTCGGCTGACGGTTGTCCAGCGTGCCGATTTTGCCGTTGAGCTGCTGAATGGCGGTGGCAAAGTTGGGTGTGAGACTGAGATCGGCGAAGTTCGCGGAGCCGTCGTTGATATTCACTTCCCCGATGCGAATCCCCATCGGTTTTTCGCCGCTTGCAGAGACCTTGCCTGCGGCTGGTTTAGTCGCGGGTTTGCCGCTGTCGGCTGGCTGTGGGATCAACAGATCATCAATGTTGGTGGTGCGGTCATCGTTGATTATGAAACGCGCATACGGTTGTAGCAGATTGACCTTGGCGATCGTCAGGCTGTCGCCGTGTTGATAATCCAGTCCTTCAAGCACCACCTGCTGCCACTTGAGAAAGTCGCGCTGCTTGAGGGTGTCGAGGGTGTGCAATTGGTCGATTTGGGCCTTGCCGGTGACGCTGAAGATCAGCGGCGCGGTGCTCTTGAGATTGACTGCCAGCTCGCTGCCGAGCATGCCGCTACGCAGTTCAAGGCGGATGAACGGGCTGATATAAGACTGCGCGACACGCAGGTCAATGTCTTTGGTGGTGACCTGCAATTTGGCGCTGACCGGGCTCAGATTGACGTCGCCCATGGCAGTGATATGCCCTTGTTTGCCCAGCCCGGTATCAAGCTTGAGGCTGAAAGGCGATTTGTTGAGGCTGTCGAAATTCTGCACGTCGAGGTTCAGCGGGCCTACTTCAAGCGCAACGGGTTCCTTGGGGACCCGATCAGCCAGGTGAATCTGATAGTTGCGCAGTTGCACATCACGCAGCAGCACCTGCCAGGGTTTGCTTGGGGCAATGGGCTGTTGGGCGACTTCGGGGGTGCTACCGGCTGAGGTCGCCGGCGCCTTGATGGCTGCGGCGGAGGCCGGTTTTTTCGGTTGGCTGGCAAACAGCTTCTGCCAATCGAGTTCGCCATCCGCTTCACGCGCAGCCCAGGTTTCCAGTTTATTACTGCGGATCTTGCCGACGGTCACCTGCTGTTTGGCCAGGTCGATAGAGGTCTCTGTGACGTCCAGTCGTTCCAGGCGCACCAGTGGCCGACCGTCCGGCGCATTGATCGCGAAGGGCGCAACGCTCAAGGCGGTATTGGTCAGTTGCAGTTCGGTTGTGCTGGCCAGGCTGAGTGTGTAGTCGGTGCTGAAGTTCAGAATGCCGTCTTGCAGTACGAACGGCAGCGCATCGCGCACGTAGGGCCACCAGACTTTCATCTTGCCGTCAGTGACTTTTAGCTTACCTTCGGAGGCAATCGGTACCAGGCTGACGCGCCCGACCCAGTCGACTCGACCGCCGCCAGGACCTACTGCAACCAGGGTCATGTCGGCATTGTCTTCGGGCAGGGTGCTGAGATTTTTCAGCTCCAGACTCAGCTTGTCGTAAAGGAATTCAATCGGTTCGCTGGGGCGTAGATCCTGGAAGTGGACATAACCGTCAGCCAATTTGATGTGGTCTACCCGCATCGGGAAAGGCTTGCCGGGTGGCGCGTCCTTGGCCGGCTCGCTGGCCGGTAGCTTGAACAGCTTCGCCAGATTCAGCGTGCCGTCCTTGCTGAAGAGAAGTTCGGACTTGGGTTTGTCCAGCTCGACAGCCGCCAGATGCAGGGCGCCGGTCCACAGGCTGTCAATCTGCAGGTTGGTGTACAACCGCTCGAAACCGACCTGCTCCTGGCCCGGCGTGCCGATGTTCAGGCCCCACAGGGTGACTTCCAGTGTGTAGGGGTTGATTTCCAGACGACCCAGCGTTGCCGGTACCGTGGAATAGGTGGCCAGTTGTTGATTGACTATCCGCAATGCGATGCCGGGCAGAATCAAGAACCCCAGCAAGCTATAAAGCGCGATGACGGTCAGCAAGGCGCAAATAGCGCGTTTCAATCCTTTGGGCATGTGAGGCGTCGTCTGTCTGTCGGAGGTCCTTGGAGTATGGCACGCGAATCTGGTTCCCCAGAAGTACCCTCAAGTGCGTGTCGGAAGTTTCCTTTCTTGCGTCGGGCGTCAGAGTTGCAGTATCAGCGTTTTGAGCGGCGGTTGCTGGTCCTGAGACGGAAAGTCGCTGCCCGGCGTCAGAACCTGCCAGTCGCGTACCGGGCGCCCGGCCTTGCTGGCACAGCGTAGCACCTGTTCGCGCCAGTCCTCCATGCTGACCTTCGCCAGATTATTGCAGCAGATCAACACGCCATCGGTGGCCGTGGTTAATACCGCCGGTTTGAGCAGGCTCTGGTAATCTCGCAATAAATCGACGGTGCCGAATGCACTTTTTGCCCACGCAGGCGGATCAAGGAACACCAGGTCGTATTGCCGTTGCTCGAGGCGCACATATTCGGGCAACTTATTTCCGCGGCGTGGTGCTATGGGCAAGCCTGCCAGTTGGCGGATCGCCGGGAAGTAATCGGATTGCACAAACTTCATGGCTTTCAATTGAGGGTTGAGGACGCCATTTTCGCGACCCACCGCCAGATTACCTTCGGCAAAGTCCAGATTGCATACTTCCCGCGCTCCGCCCGCCGCCGCGCTCAGGCCAACGCCACAGGTATACGCAAACAGGTTCAGCATGGTCTTGCCGGCGCTGTGTTGTTTTATCCAGCCACGCGTATTACGCAAGTCGAGAAACAGCAGCGGGTCCTGCCCGGCATGGCGCCCGCGTACGCGGTAGTTCAGGCCCCACTCGTGGCCGATCATATCCACCAGTGCCGCGTCTTCGGCTTTGTATACGGCGTCGTTACGGTCTATTCGCGAGTTGCCTTGGGAGCGGTCGTTGTAGACCAGCAGGGTATCGAGCCCCAGACGTGTATTGACGGCCGCGTGCAGTTCCAGCAGGACCTCGCGTTCCAGCGAGTGGTGGAAACTCTGCACCAGCAATTGCGGGCCATAGCGGTCGATGGTCAGGCCGCTAGCACCTTCCTGGCTGCCATGGAATAGCCGATAGCAATCCGTGCCTTGTTGATGCAACTCGGCAAGCAGTGGTTCGCGGTTATCGAGGGCGACGCTTAGCGCCTGATTCAAGGAAGACATGCACAGCGCCTTGGGTTGGAAATGGGCGCGGCAGTTTAACAGTTAAGCGCGGGCATTGATCGCGGGCAAGCATGCTTGCCCGCGATGACGTCAGATCAGGCGCAGCAGACTCAGCGGGAAAGCGCCAATGCCACACCCTGACCACCACCGATGCACAAGGTTGCGAGTCCTTTTTTGGCGTCGCGCTTGATCATCTCGTGCAGCAGCGTGACCAGAATGCGGCAGCCTGATGCACCAATCGGGTGGCCAAGGGCTATGGCGCCGCCGTTGACGTTGACCTTGTTCATGTCCCAGCCCAGCTCCTTGCTGACTGACAAAGCTTGCGCGGCAAACGCCTCATTGGCTTCGATCAGGTCAAGTTGCTCCAGCGACCAGCCCGCCTTGGCCAGGCAACGACGAGTGGCGCTGACCGGGCCAATGCCCATGATTGCCGGGTCGACACCTGCGTTGGCGTAAGCCGCGATGCGCGCGAGAACCGGCAGCCCGAGCTTTTCAGCTTTGGCGGCACTCATCAGGATGACGGCAGCGGCGCCGTCATTCAGCGACGAAGCGTTGCCTGCGGTGACGGAGCCATCTTTCTTGAACGCTGGCTTGAGTTTGGCCAACGATTCGGCGGTCGTCCCGGCGCGCGGTTGTTCGTCCGTGGCGAACGAGAGCGGATCGCCTTTGCGCTGCGGGATCAGGATCGGGGTGATTTCGTCGACAAAACGCCCGGCTTCGATGGCGGCCACAGCTTTCTGTTGTGACGCGGCGGCGAAAGCATCTTGTGCTTCGCGGGTGATGCCGTACTTGTCCACCAGATTTTCGGCAGTGATGCCCATGTGATAGTCGTTGAATGCATCCCACAAACCATCGCTGATCATCGTGTCGACCAGGGTGCTGTTGCCCATACGCAGACCGGTACGTGCACCGGGCATGACGTAATTGGACAGGGTCATATTTTCCTGACCGCCCGCGATGACCACTTCCGCGTCGCCGCAACGAATTGCCTGAGCCGCCAGATGCAGGGCCTTCAAGCCTGAGCCACAGACCTTGCTCACGGTCATTGCCGGTACCGCGAAAGGCAGCCCCGCCTTGATCGCGGCTTGACGGGCAGGGTTCTGCCCGGCGCCTGCGGTCAATACATGGCCCATGATCACTTCATCGACTTCAGCAACATCCAGTCCGGTTTGAGACAACAGTTGGCGAATGACAGCAGCGCCAAGATCGACTGCGGAAATATTCGCCAGGGCACCCTGGAACGCACCGACAGCGGTACGGGTGGCGGCAACGATAACGACGTCTTGCATGGCAAAGGTCCTCACTATTATTGAATTTTGCGTCGGGCCTGATTCAGTTGGCCCTATTCGCTGTGGCGGTGGCTATGACAATGGTACGCATGGTGTCACACATGGCCGCTCAGGTTCCAACGAGAAACCGGCGGCCGAGAGTGTGTTTCAGGTCGGTCAGCAGGATAGCCCCATCCGTCGGTGGGCGCGCTGAACTGAGCCATTGCGCACCGCCCAGCGTAACAGGGGCACGCTACGTCTGACGCTGGCGCGGATCAATGCGCGTTGCAGCGGACCCTGATGGATCGCGAACAAATCGCTGGCCCATACCGGTAACAGGTCGATGCCCGCCTGCATCATTAAGGCACCGAATGGCTTGGCCAGCCTGCTCGGAGCAGGCGCATTCAGCAATAATCGCAGCACCTCGCGGCTGCGCTCATCACAGATCAACTGCGGGCGCATCCGTTCGAGATAGTCGGCAATCGCTTGCCTTGAACGTGGCACCTCACGCGCGCCGAGTCGTTCGGCGATGGCGGCAACTTCTGCGTAATACGCATCCTGTGCGTCACCTGACAACTCGGGGTTGCGATAGCGCAAATGGGCGGCTAGAAAACTGCTGACTTCGGCCACATGCACCCACGTCAACAGATCCGGATCACTGGCCGCATAGGGGCGTCCGTCGGGTGCAGTACCCGTCACTTGCAAGTGGATGGTGCGCACCTTTTCTATCAGCCAGTTGGCGTCGCGGGTCGAACCGAAGGTTGTCCCTGAAATAAACTGGCCGGTCCTGCGAAGGCGGCCAAGCATGTCCTGACGAAAGGTCGAGTGATCCCAGACCCCGGCCAGCGCCAATGGATGCAGGGCTTGCAGCATCAATGCGCTGATGCCGCCGATCAGCATGCTGCTGAAGTCGCCATGCACCTGCCAGCAGATGGCCTCGGGGCCGAACAGGCCGGGATCACCTTTAGGGTTTTCCAGGTCCAATTGACCCAGAGACAATCCCGTCAGACTCATGACTTGGGTTTCGATACGGCTACGAATGAATTCCATGGGCTCTCAACATCTGAGTCGGGCGCAGGGAGGGCTGCGCCCGTCACGTTCAACGGTTCAGGCGTTTATCGATCAGGCCTTCGACCACACTCGGGTCAGCCAGGGTCGACGTATCACCCAGGCTGTCCAGTTCATTGCAGGCAATTTTGCGCAAAATCCGGCGCATGATCTTGCCTGAGCGGGTTTTCGGCAGGGCGGGTGCCCACTGAATCAATTCCGGTTTGGCAAAGCTGCCGATTTCTTGGGCGACGTGGGCCAGCAGTTCTTTTTTCAACGCATCATTTGTCTCGACACCTTTCATCGGCGTGACGAATGCGTAAATCCCCATGCCTTTGACGTCATGGGGGTAACCGACCACTGCGGCTTCGGCGATGCTGTCGTGCAGCACCAGTGCGCTTTCAACTTCTGCAGTGCCGATCCGGTGTCCAGACACGTTGAGTACGTCGTCGACGCGGCCAGTGATCCAGTAGTCGCCATCCTCGTCGCGGCGAGCGCCGTCGCCAGTGAAGTAGTAGCCCGGATAAGGTTTGAAATAGGTCTCGACCATGCGCTGTTGGTCGCCGTATATGCTACGAATCTGTCCCGGCCAACTGGCCTTGATCGCCAGAACGCCGCTGCCCGCACCGATGATTTCCTTGCCTTGCTCGTCCAGCAATACCGGCTGAACCCCGAACAACGGACGCGTCGCGCAGCCCGGTTTGAGGTGGCTGGCACTGATCAACGGGGTCAGCATGATGCCGCCGGTTTCGGTCTGCCACCAGGTATCGACAATGGGGCAGCGCTCCTTGCCGACCTGATGGAAATACCACTCCCATGCTTCAGGGTTGATTGGCTCGCCGACGCTGCCGAGCACGCGCAGGCTCTCGCGTGAGGTGCTTTGCAGCGGCCCCGGTCCTTCACGCATCAAGGCGCGCAGGGCTGTGGGTGCGGTATAGAAAATGTTGACTTGGTGCTTGTCGATTACCTGCCAGAAGCGCGAAGCGTCGGGGTAGTTCGGCACGCCTTCAAAAATCAGCGTGGTGGCGCCATTGGCCAGCGGGCCATAGACGATATAGCTGTGACCGGTAACCCAGCCGACATCGGCGGTGCACCAGAAAATTTCTTGGTCTTGGTAGTCGAACACATGCTTGAAGGTCATTGCGGCTTGCAGCAAATAACCGCCGGTGGTGTGTAGCACGCCTTTGGGCTTGCCGGTACTGCCTGAGGTATAGAGGATGAACAGCGGGTCTTCCGCATCCATTGGCTCGGGCGGGCAGTCAGCGCTCATGCCACGCACGGCGTCGTGGTACCAAATGTCGCGACCTTCGACCCATTCCACGTCGCCCTGGGAGCGTTCTACCACCAGTACGGTGCTGACGTTCGGGCAGCTTTGCAGTGCTTTGTCGACATTCTTCTTGAGCGCGACATATTTACCCCCGCGCACCCCTTCATCGGCAGTGATCACGGTGCGGCAATCGGCATCGAGAATCCGGTCACGCAACGCGTCTGGCGAGAACCCGCCGAACACCACCGAATGCACGGCGCCGATTCGGGTGCAGGCGAGCATCGCGTAGGCGGCCTCGGGGATCATCGGCATATAGATGCAGACCCGGTCACCTTTTTTCACTCCGCGAGTTTTAAGCACGTTCGCCAGACGGGCAACGTTGTGATGCAGCTTTTTATAGGTGATTTCGGCGGACTCGCCCGGATTGTCGCCTTCCCAGATGATCGCGATCTGATCGCCACGCTCTTTCAGATGACGATCGATGCAGTTGTAGCTGACATTCAATTCGCCGCCCTTGAACCAGCTGGCCTCGCCAGTGTTCAGGTCCGCGTGCTGCACTTGCTGCCAAGGTCTGGACCAGTCGAGAAACGTCTTGGCTTGTTCGGCCCAGAAGGTGTCGGGGTGTTCCACTGATTGTTGATACATCCGCTGATAGTCAGCGGGGCTAAGCTGCGCAGCTTTACGCACGGCGTCGGCTTTCGGGAAAACGCTGATATCGAACATGGGTTGATCCTTATTCTTGTTGATGCAACAAGTCATCAGGGTGCGCTTTGGTGGTGATTGGTTCAAGGGGACGGGACCCGCATCCATGTTTGGCGGAGTACGTCAGTACGACCCTGCGCGATTACCGGAACAGTCCTACATGATCCAACGGCGCTGGCTGGCTGTGTAGACATACATCGTCAATGACACTGCGTGCCCCTTCCAACACGAAGATGCGCGCATGTCTCATCCCGGCCTTACTCCGAAGCTCTCTCTGGACATCAACGGGCAGCAGCAAACTGACTTGCAGGTGTTGAGTTTTCACGGGGCCGAGGCGCTGAGCCGACCCTATGAAATCAACATCGAACTGGTGAGCAGGCGCTCATCCCACGCGTTGGACGGCTTGCTGCATAAAGCGGCCTACCTGAGATTCGGGGCGCAAGGGCAGGGGTTGCACGGTCATATTTATGCGATCCGCAAAGGCAAAACAGGCGGGGCGTTCACCCATTACCATCTGGTGCTGGCGCCTTATCTGGCTTTTCTGGAACATTCGAGCCATCGCCGTTCGTTCCAGAAAATGACCGTGCCGGAGATCATTCTTGAGGTGCTGAAAGGGCATCGCATGCTGAAGGGCACCGATGCATCGTTCGACCGCATCACGGGGAGCATGGCGCCGCGCGACTACTGTGTGCAGTACGACGAGTCGGACCTGCACTTTCTCAGCCGGTTATGCGAAGAAGAGGGGATTTTCTATCGGTTTGAGCACACGCCAGACAGTCATTGCCTGATCTTTGCCGACGATGAAACCCGATTCCCGCAGCAATCTCCGCAGGTGTTGCCGTTCAAACCAGCCAGCGGCCTGGTGGCAGAAGGTCCGGTGGTCAAGGCCTTTGGCGTACGTCTTACCGCCCAAACCAATCATGTCGCCCTGCGCGACCATGACTTCAAACAGACCCATATCCCGCTGCAAAGCCTGCAAAATCCTGCGCGAACCCAGGCGCAATGGGAGAGCGGCGAGGTCCCCAAATACGGTCCCTACCTGGAGGATTACGTCTACCCCGGGATTTTCGAAGAAAAAAGGCGCGGTGACGTTTTATCCAAGCGTGCGCTTGAGCGCCATCAAACCGGGTTTCGCCTGGCGGATGGTGAGAGTGATGCGCCGCTTTTACGCAGTGGATCGCGCGTGCACCTGGTGCCGGATTACGACCCCAAAACCCACTGGGTGCTGGTTTTTGTACAGCATGAAGCAAGACAGCCGCAGGTCCTCGAAGAACTGGCCGACAGCAGCCCGGTTGAAGACGGGCGCATCGTTCAGGGGTACCGCAACACCTTCACCGCCATTGCGGAAGCGGTCCAGTTTCGTCCGGCGCTGGAGCACCCGAAACCGCGAATCCACAGCACCCAGACCGCCAGGGTCACCGGCCCTGTGAATGAAGAAATCTACTGCGACACATTCGGTCGGGTCAAAGTCAAATTCCACTGGGACCGCAGCGAACAGGACGATGAAACAACCAGTTGCTGGGTGCGGGTTGCATCCAGTTGGGCAGGCGATGGGTATGGCGCCGTCACCATTCCCCGAGTGGGCATGGAGGTACTGGTTTCATACCTTGAAGGGGATGCCGACAAGCCGGTTATCGTCGGCTGCCTGCCCAATAACCTGAACCCCGTTGCGTATGGACTGCCTGAGAACAAGACCAAAAGCATCTTTCGCAGCCGGAGTTCCAGTGCGAGCACCGGTTTCAATGAAGTCCATTTTGACGACAAGAACGGTGCGGAACGGGTCTACCTGCGTGCCCAGCGCGACATGGAACAACTGATCCAGAACGACAGCCGGACTGAAATTGGCGGTCAACGCCTGGAAACCATCAAGGGCAACAGCACCTCGGTACTCAAAAGTGAGGAACACCGGACCCTCACCGGCGAGCGCAAGGTTCAGTTGCTGGCGGGCGATCACCTGCAGGTGGCAGGCAGCAGCCACACCCGTGTGGGTCAGGTATTGGTGATGGAGGCCGGGCAAGAAGTGCACATTGCCGGTAACGATATCGTCATCAACGCCGGCCTGGGTCTGACGCTGAGCGCCGGAGGCCAACATATCGTCCTTAGCCCGGCTGGTATTTTCAGCAGTACACCCATTCTGTTAGGCGGCGCACCACTACCGGGCACGCCAGCGATGCCGTTGGCGCCGGGGAGTACTCAAGCACTTGAGGTTGGCGTGTTGCCACCCAGCCCCACGTTCCAACAGCAGTTCCTTGGCGGTGAGCCCATTGTCGAAATGTGCCAAATGCCAGAAGGCAGTACACCCATGGATTGCCCACTTGAGGACTGCGGTTGCCGCGAGGCTATGAGTCCGGGAGCTCGCTCATGACAACCTGGATGCTCTTGGAACACACCGACCATTTGCTGCCTTCTCTTTTCCGGCAGATGGGTCGTCCAGATTTTGTACGCCTGTTTGATTCAACTGAATTGATGATCTATTCGCAGTTCAGCCCGTTGTTGGTGAAAGACGACAGCGACGGGACACTGCTACAGGCGATCAAGGAAGCACCCACCCACTGGCCGGGATTGGTGATAGAGAGTGAACACAGCGCCGAAGCGGTACTTGAACACCTGCGGCATCTGCTGATTATTCGCTTCAAACAGACCCGCAAAGGCATGCTGCATTATTGGAGTCCGGCCGTTGCCGAGTGCTTTTTCCCCGCCTGCACCGATGAAAACCTCAACCTCTGGCTCGGTCCAATTGGTCGTTTGAGCTGGCATGCGTCGCCTGAAACTGGATGGCGAAGCCTGGACAGCTCTTACGCCAGTACCTGGCTTCCCACCACCTCCCTCCACCTCTTGGTGCTTAGCGCGGAGCAAAGCCAAGCCCTTGAGCCGCACATTGCGAACGGACAGGAATCCTGACATGGCCCCGAGCAAGCTCAGCCGCGGCCCATGCTGCGAAATCAATAAATTGATCGTACAGGTCACCGGCAACCAACATCCGGCCAGTCAGCGCCTGGCGTTTTATGACCAAGCCGGAAAACGCCTGGACACCCTGACTGCCGAAGACAAGCCTGAAACGCTGAAAAAGCCCTACTTTGTGGACAGCGCCCTGCACGTCTGGAGCTGGAAGGATCACTACACCCACCGCCTGTGGCTGGAGATCGATTCGGTCGAAGGCAGCCCTATTCGCCTGCTCTTGCCCGAGGTATCGATCACCCTGCGCCAGTTCGACGCGCAGTGGAATCAGATCGTGCCGGTGGTGCCCTTCGTTGCGCTGCCCGGCGCCAATAGCGCCCACGATCACGGCACGCCGGTGTTGTGCCGCGCAGGGTTCATGTATGTCTTTTTGGGCGGCCGGTTGTGGCGCGAGCTGGAGGTGCGGGTCGCAGACGAGCAGACCACGTATCACGACATCGACCTCAACCGTTATCGCATGGGCGACGAGATTGAGGAGGGCCCCCGACTGGCGACCGGGCAGGCGCTGGACGACATCTGGTTGCCGTCCAGCTGGAACGATCAGCAGGTGTCGCCGCAGCTCTGTTTCAGCGAGGTGCAGCTCAGCGGGCCGCGCTTGCGACGTCTTGAGCAAGACCCGAAAGCGCGCGCACAACGCTGCCAGAGCCCGGACTTGCGCAGCTCGCGAGATAAGTTCAAACGCGTGTTCCTCGACAAACCGGACGGCGTGGCAATGCTCGACGCGTTCAGCGCATTCGACGCCTATGACGCGGCCAACCAGTCTGCGGCGGGCGCGGCGCATGTCGCCAGGCTCAACCTCAGCTCGCACGCCTTCCCGGTCAGCCTGGTCGCCCCGCAACGCGTCCGCCAACCCGGTTACGAATGGCTGCTCGACCAACCGGGCCGCTACCTGTGCGACCTGAGCGGGCAGTTCCCTGTCATTGCCTTGAGCGCAGCTCGCCAGCATGTGGTTCGCTGTGAAAAGGGTGAAACCGCCTATCAGCCAACCTCCGTGGAAACCGGCGCCTGGGCCCATTGGCTGGAACAGGTGTGCGATCCCGAAACCCAGATCGCCGATGAGTTCTGGCAAGAGCAGCCGGCCACCACTGATGTGCTGCAACGTGCGCGCAAACGCGAGCTGTACGGCGTGCTGTTGCACGACGCGCACTATCGTCTGCGTCACGTACAGACGCGGATTCACGACCAGCAACAGTTGCTGAACCTGTGCGCCCAGCGCGCCAGCCATTACACCCATCACGCCAGCGCGCTGCTGGTGCAACAATTGATCGTGCCGCAGACCTTGGGTGGGCAGAAAAATCCGCTGCACCAGGGTATGGAGAAACTCAAGGATCAGGGTCGGATCGACATCAACCGCTTCACCGCCACCGGCGAACGAGCGCAACTCTGGCGTCAGCTCGACATGAGTCAGGTGCTGTTGAGCGACGCCCTGCAGCAACCGGAAACCGAGCAAACCCTGGCCGATCACCTGAGCCTCGACGGCTTCGACTACGTCGCCGCCATGCACTTCGTTAGTCGGTTGTTCGCTAGCCTCGCTATGACCCCCGCGCAAATGGACCCCTTTGCGGTCAACGGCGATGTCACTGACGCGGTGACCGGCATCAGCCTCTACAAAACTAAGGTCAGTGTCGGGCAACAGCTGATCAGCCTGATTGCTAACGATGAAAAGCATGCGCTGCATGTGATGTTGTGGCCCGACCTCGCACAGCAGGATATCGAAGCGCCGTATGTTCGGCCCACGGTCGCAGACATCAATGGCGGCAATGGTCTGTTTCGGCCGAACGCGCTGCTTGAGGCCGTCAGCGGCGACGCCGTCGATGCCAAGCCACTCAATACGCTCGACGCCCATTTACTGGCAGGTTTGCTGGAAAGTGGCAGCCTCAACAACACCCTGACCGGCACCCTGAAAGTCGTCGCGGCGACCTTGATCAGCTTCCACGAAAACCTGCAAGGCTCGGTGGATGTGGCGGAACAGGCGCTAAACGCAACCCAACACATTCCGGTCCCTGGCGCCGAACGCCCAGCCCCGGCGCTGAACATGCGCCAACGTCAGCGGGCCTTGGCGCAACTGCGCAGCATGCTGCCGGGGGCCTTTGGCGATGCACACTTCATTCGCCACCAAGAGGCGAGAAACAAGAACTACTACGTATTCGGCCTGACCGACTTGCCGGAGATGTCAGAACGCCTGCGACGGCCTCACCTCGACTATCGAGGCCCCTCCGGGTCGTCGAAGGTTGGCCAGGACCATTACCGCACCGGAGGCGATCTACGAGCCAATACCGTCGTCATCGCCATGCCCCACGATCATCGGATGGCGCGGCTGATCAGCGGGGTGAACCAGCGCGTCAATGCGGCGTGGCAGCAGAATATGGCCGAGCAGACCACCACCAAGGGAACGGCCCTACAGGATGCGGTGAAGAGCCGGAATGCGTTGCAGAGCGAGTGGATGTATCGGGCGCTGAACTCGACGCCGTTTGCGGCGGCGGTGGGGATGTTGGAGTTGTGGAATTTGAGGAATGAGTTGGCGGCGTTTGACCAAACCGCAAGAGAAAAAGGACGCGGTAGAGCGCTCTCAGGAAGCACTGGTGCCGGGATTGATTTATTGATCGCAATGGAAGCATTGACCGTCAAACTAGCCAGCAGCCAATCCGTTCTGGCCTCCGCCCGTAAAACTCTTTTTGTCATCCCCCAAGCGTTTAGCACCCAAATATTGGGCGAAAAGCTAGCTAAGCGTCTTGTCGATAAAGTCACTACCCGCTTGCTGGGTCAGATTGCAGCAGGAGCGATTTTTGTCGGCCTCAACCTTTACGACGCCTGGCATGCCTATCAATGGGGAGATGATGCCATGTGGGGCCATCTGCTGATGGCCGCAGGCGGCCTGACCAGCATCGCAGGCAGCCTGATGGTCGGCGGCAGCACCTTCCTTGGCTTGGGGCCAATGGGCTGGATCAGCTTGATATTGATCAGCGTCGGCGCGGGCATCGCCTACTGGCTTAGCAGCAACGCGGTCGAAGACTGGCTCCGTGCTGGTCCCTTCGGTCCCGCCAGTGGCCGAATTCCACACCTGCAAGATCCGGAACAGGCCTTCTACTATCTGGTCAGCTTGTTTGCTGATATCCGCATCAGCTCGCGCCCTAATCCGGACCACGAATTCGCCCCCAAAATCAATGAAGGGAGTCCAGTGCCCTTCGACGTGCGGAAGGCCAACACCTGCATCCTTATCGAAAGCAATCTGCCGGGCCTGCTGAGTCAGGAACTCAATACCCTGGTTGAATGCAGGCAGCAACTGACGGAAGCGCATTACACATTGCGCCATGAATGGAGTCACGAGCGCAATTCGCTCACCCGAGAGAAACCTGTCGCCTATCGCTCAATGCCCAATGGAATAGAGATATTTGTCACGTTGCCGCGCAACCAGCCCGCGGAACCCTCAAAAAGCCGGCCGGCCGAGATCTATCGCTGGCTGGTCCGTGTTCAATTGTCATTTAACGATGGCAACCGCACCTGGGTGTTCCCCGCACCTGCACCGAAAGATCCGACTCCGTTCGGTCCGGCCCACGTCAAACCCAATTTTGGAAAAGGCGAACAACTGTTTTGGGCCGACGAAATCACCCATAAAGCGGTGAGCGACGAATGACTACCATGAGCTCGTCTTACTACGCGCCTACAGCCTATCGCTCTGATCAGACCCCCAAACAACCGCCTTCGGCAGAGCGTTCGTGGATTCGACGTTTTGCCAAGGTGCGTCTGCCGTGGGGGATGACGCAGGAGGTTGCACCGGATGATTTTTTGAGAGAAGCGGCACCAAAAAATCTGCGTCGTGTAGAGAAAGGTCAACAGGAAAAGAAAGAGCAGTTGGCCTTAGGTACTTATGTGCCAGCACCCTATGAACATGTGGATTTTCATGATAGGGAGGATCAAGAGCGCTTTAGATTTTCGTTGTGGTCGAAACGATCAAGGTTTTGGATTTATTTACATTTGTTTGGGAAGTGGTTCTTCCTGATTGGTCTGATTCCAAGTGTTTTTACGCTTTTCGTAGCTATAGCTAAGCTTGATGGAACATGGATCGAAATAACAGTAGACAGCTTTAACAGTTTCTTTATTTGGTTTTCAGGCATTCCAATAGCGTGCTGGGCACTCGCCTCATTAGTCATCCGCTACTTCCCCCACCTCTGGGTCAAACCCTCCCGAGGCCCCATCTGGGAGATCAACCGTCGCACCGGCCTTGTCACCCTGTTCGATTACGACAACAAAGGCGAATACAAAAAGAACGGCACCATCGGTGAGCTGACCGCGCCGTTTTACGAGTTCGACGCCTATATCGCCACGACCCCGGACCGTCAGGGCTTGCCGATGAATGTGCTGTACATCGCCCATCGCTATCGGGACATCGTCATCAACTTCGGCGCGCTGGTTCCACCGGGTGCTGGCGAGTTGTGCTGTGCCATGTGGGACTTCCTGCAGAACTATATGGACACCAGCCGCCCGTTGCCCGACTTGCCGCGCTACGAAGAATTCCGCCACCTCGACCCCGTCACTGCCCAATATGACCGCGAAGTCGGCCGCAATCCACGGTTGTGGATCGACATGGATGACGAAACGTTTGAAGGGGCTCTCTACCGCATGCGTGGCCAGATCGATCAGATCGACACCTTCCGACGTCCGAACCTGATGGCGCGGTATGTGGCGTATGGGAAGGGGCATTAAAAAACCCGCCACCTCTTGCGAGGGGGCGGGTCTTGAGGTGTGGCGAAGGATGGATCAGCCGCGGTGACGACCGCGGAAGTAATTGATCAAGCCTTGGGTCGACGCGTCGTCTGCTGGCTCCTCAATGCTGCCGGTCAGGCGGTTGTAGACGCCTTTGCCCAGTTCCTTGCCCAGTTCCACGCCCCATTGGTCGAAGGCGTTGACGCCCCAGATGACGCTCTGGACGAACACCTTGTGCTCATACATCGCCACCAGGGCGCCAAGACGGCGTGGGCTGATACGCTCTACGACGAGGGTGTTGCTCGGGCGGTTGCCCGGAATCACTTTGTGCGGTGCGAGTTTCTGGATTTCTTCTTCGGCCATGCCTTTGTCACGCAGTTCGGCTTCGGCTTCGGCGCGGGTCTTGCCGAGCATCAGCGCCTGGCTTTGCGACAGGCAGTTGGCGTATAGCCATTGGTGGTGGTCGGCCACCGGGTTGAAGCTGACGATCGGCACGATGAAGTCAGCTGGAATCAGCTGTGTGCCTTGGTGCAGCAACTGGTGATAGGCGTGCTGGCCGTTGCAACCGACGCCGCCCCAGATGACCGGGCCGGTGTCGGTGGACACCGGTGAGCCGTCCTGGCGTACGCTCTTGCCGTTGGACTCCATGTCCAGTTGCTGCAAGTGCTTGGTGATGTTGCGCAGGTAGTGGTCGTACGGCAGGATCGCGTGGCTTTGCGCACCCCAGAAGTTGCCATACCAGACCCCGAGCAGGGCCAGCAGCACGGGCATGTTCTGTTCGAACGGTGCGCTCTGGAAGTGCTGATCCATGGTATAGGCGCCGGACAGCAGCTCTTTGAAGTTGGACATGCCGATGGCCAGCGCAATCGGCAGGCCGATAGCCGACCATAGCGAATAACGACCGCCAACCCAATCCCACATCGGGAAGATGTTTTCTTCGCGGATCCCGAAGGCCACCGCCGCAGCGTTGTTGCTGGAAACGGCGATGAAGTGACGGTACAGCTCCGCTTCGGAACCGCCTTGCGCCAAGTACCAGGCACGTGCGGCCTGGGCGTTCTTCAGGGTTTCCAGAGTGTTGAATGACTTCGACGAGACGATGAACAGGGTGGTCTCTGCGCGAATCTTGAGCGACAGTTCATGGAACTCACTGCCGTCGATATTTGCCAGATAGTGGCAGCGCACACCTTTCTGTGCGTAAGACAGCAGTGCTTCGGACACCAGTTCCGGGCCGAGGAAGGAGCCGCCGATGCCGATGTTGACTACGTCGGTGATGGGCTTTTCGGTATAACCGCGCCATAAACCGTCATGAATGCGTCCGACCAGCTCGGTGATCTGGTTGAGCACTTTATGCACTTCAGGCATCACGTTGACGCCGTTTACCGACAGCTTGTCGCCTACCGGGCGGCGTAGCGCAGTGTGCAGGGCCGGGCGGCCTTCGGATGCGTTGACCAGTTCGCCGGAGAATAACGCCTTGATCGCGTCCTGCAAGCCTGCTTCGTTAGCAAGGCCCACCAACAGGTCGCGGGTTTCGTGGGTGATCAGGTTTTTTGAATAGTCGAGAAACAGCCCGCAACTGCTGAGGGTGAATTGAGTAAAACGTTGCGGGTCGGCATTGAACGCCTCGCGCATGCTGAAATCCTGCATGGCTTCGCGGTGTTGATTCAGCGCCTGCCAGGCGGGCAGGGTAGTCGCGTCAATAGGAGTGCGGTAGTACGCCATCGCTGAGGGTTTCCTTGTACTTGAACTGCCTTTTCGGGCGCTAAAAAAGCCCGGACGGTGGATGTGAAGACGTCGATGCTCCGTCAGTGAGCGTAGACGGGTCACTGAACTCTAACGCGAGTTGCCTGGCCTGTCTGCGCGCTGCGTTGCCTTCGCTCGGTACTATTTCACACGTCAACGGCCGGGCTTTCCAGTGGATCGTCATTTTTACGTGTTCAGGGATAACTCAGGCAACCTGCACGGGTATGGCATTGCTGGTGTGGCTAAGTTCATTACCTGCGGCCATGTACAGCATGCGCGGTTTGAAATTGAGCAGTTCTGCTTCGCTGTAATGAGCATAGGCGCAGATGATCACACGGTCACCGACCTTCGCCTTATGGGCTGCGGCACCGTTCACGGAAATCATCCGTGACCCTTCTTCGCCACGAATGGCGTAGGTGGTGAAGCGCTCGCCATTGTCGACGTTGTAAATCTGGATTTGCTCGTATTCGCGAATCCCTGACAGGTCCAGCCATTCGCCGTCGATGGCGCAAGAGCCTTCGTAGTCGAGTACGGCGTGAGTGACCTCGGCACGGTGTAGCTTGGCCTTGAGCATGATTGCGTGCATTTTTATTCCTTGGTCAGGTGCAGATTGTCGATCAAGCGTGTTGGACCCATATATGCAGCTGCCAGAATCACCAGGTCGTGATCTTCCGCTGTGGTAGGGCGCAGGGTGGTTGCGTTGCGGATTTCCAGATAATCGAGGCGAAACCCGGCGGCCTTGAGTTGATCCACGCCGTTGGCGAGCAGGAAGTTCAAATCGCGCTCGCCGATGTGGATAGCCTCGGCGATATGTTTTATCACGCGATACAGCGCTGGCGCTGCAGCACGCTGCTCTTCGCTGAGATAGCCATTGCGCGACGACAGCGCCAGGCCATCGGCCGCACGTACGGTCGGTTCGCCGATGATCTGGATCGGCATGTTGAGGTCACGAACCAGCGCGCGAATCACTGCCAGTTGCTGGAAGTCCTTCTGGCCGAAGACCGCCAGATCGGGCTGAACCATGTTGAACAGCTTGCTGACCACCGTGGCCACGCCGTCGAAATGGCCAGGACGACTGGCGCCGCACAGCCCTTCAGACAAGTGCGGAACACTGACCAGGGTTTGGTCTTCCATGCCATGCGGGTACATTTCTTCGACCGACGGTGCGAACAGCAGATGGCAGCCGGCCTGCAGCAGCGTCTCCTGATCGGCGGGCAGTGTTCTCGGGTAGGTCGCAAGGTCTTCGGTCGGGCCGAACTGCAGCGGGTTGACGAAGATGCTCGCCACCACGAAATCGGCACGTTGGGCCGCCTTTACGATTAATGCAGCGTGACCGCTGTGCAGGTTACCCATGGTTGGGACCAAGCCGATCCGCTTGCCTTCGCTACGTGCTCGAGCGATGGCGGCACGCAATTCACGTACGGTTTTTACTGTGTTCATGCAGAGAATCCGTGTTCAGTTGCCGGGAAGCTCACATCTTTGACTGCTGCGACATACGCCTGTAACGCCGACTGGATATCGGGCTGGCCGGTCATGAAGTTTCTCACGAACTTGGGCACACGGCCGGTGATGGACAGGCCAAGCATGTCATGCAATACCAGTACCTGGCCGTCAGTCCCGCTGCCTGCGCCGATCCCGATCACCGGGACTTTTACGGCGTGGGTGATTTCCTGGGCCAGTTCGCTGGGTACGCATTCGAGCAGGATCATGGATACCCCGGCTTGCTCCAGTGCGATGGCGTCAGCGCGCATCTGGCGAGCTTGAGCTTCCAGGCGACCTTGAACCTTATAGCCCCCAAGGATGTTCACCGATTGCGGGGTCAGGCCCATGTGCGCGCAGACCGGGATACCGCGTTCGGCCAGCAACCGAATCGATTCGGCCAGCCACGCGGCGCCTTCGACCTTGATCATGTGCGCACCGGCTTGCATCAACTGCGCGCTGTTGGCGAAGGTCTGCTCAAGGGTGGCATAGGCCATGAAAGGAAGGTCGGCGAGAATCAGTGCCCCCTGATTGCCGCGTTTGACGCTGGCAACGTGGTAGGCCATCTCTGCGTTGGTGACGGGCAGGGTGCTGTCATGGCCCTGCAACACCATGCCCAGAGAGTCGCCGACCAGGAGAACTTCGACGCCTGCCTGGCTGGCTGCGTGAGCAAAGGTCGCGTCATAGCAGGTCAGCATGGTGACTTTTTCACCTTTCTGCTTGAGGCCTTGCAGTGTCGTCAGGGATATTTCTGGCATGAAAAAGTCCTCGTTCAGGCGCTGTGAAAACTACTGCGAGCAACGCGTGAGATCATCTGAAAAAACAGGCACACCGTCTTTGGCGGTATTTATCCATGGCCTGATTTGCGCCCTTGTGCCCGGTAGGGGACAGCGGGACGCCTATCTTCGTGAGGAGGGGGCGTGAAGTCAATTACGGGTGTTACCGTTTTGTGTGCCTGTTACCGCTCACTGGGCGTTAGGTGTTACGGCGCGCGTCTCCGATCATGCGTTCCCGGGCAGATAAACCGGGTTGCTGACTTCGCGAATAAATGCCCAAAGAGCCGGGGGCTCTCCGCAGCGCTGATGTCGGGCTCGGACGCTAGAGGCGCTGAAGCCCAACGAATGGGCAGTCTGCCAGTAACTGATCAAGGGAACGGCCGTCAGCCAAGAGTAACTGAGGCGCAAGCTCGGCCAAGGGATATAGGACGAAGGGCCGGGCGTGCAGGTGATAGTGCGGCACTTTTAAGCGCGGCTCATCAATCAGGCGTTCGCCGAATAGCAGGATATCCAGGTCCAGCGTGCGCGGGCCCCAGCGTTCGTGGCGTTCGCGGCCCTGATCAAGCTCGATGGCCTGCAATGCGTCGAGCAAGGCCAAGGGCTCAAGCTCGCTGTCCAGCACGGCGACTGCATTGGTAAAACGCGGCTGGCCGGGCAACAACGAATCGCTGGCATAAAAGGAAGACACGCCCACCAGCCTGGATTGGGCCACGTGCGCCAAGGCTTTGAGAGCGTTGCGCAGTTGCTCGGCCGGGTCAGCCAGATTGCTGCCCAAGCCTATATAGACACGCTCCATGATCAATCGCCCCTCTATCAGTCGCCTGAAGTGGTCGGTGCGTCGGCGCCATTGCGCTTGCGTTTGCTGCCGCTGCTGCGACGGCGTTTGCGCGGGGCTGCACCAGTGGCATCGGGCTTGCTGCCCAAGTCACGAATCATGTTGCGTCGATCGCTGTCGTTGCCTTCCTGATAATCAGTCCACCAGTCGCCAAGACCATCGGTTTCTTCGCCAGCGGTTTCGCGCAGCAACAAGAAGTCGTAGCCCGCCCGGAAACGCGGGTTATCAAGCAACAGATCGGCACGTTTGCCGGTACGACGGGGCAGACGCTCCTGCATGTCCCAGATCTCGCGGATCGGCAGGGTGAAGCGCTTTGGAATGGCGATGCGCTGGCACTGTTCGGTGATCAGCTCGTGGGCGGCTTCCTGCATGGCCGGAATCGGCGGCATGCCGCGTTCCTGCAGGCGAATCACTTTGGCCGGCAGGGCAGGCCAGAGCAGTGCGGCGAACAGGAAAGCGGGGGTAACCGGTTTGTTCTGCGAAATACGCAGGTCGGTATTGCCCAGTGCTTCGCTGATCAGCGTGTGGGTGTACGTCGGGTTCAATTCCAGAGACTTGGCGCTGGCCGGGAACAATGGCTCGAACAGCTCGAGGTCAACCAGCATTTCGAAGGTGGACTCGGCGTAGCCGGACAGGAACAGCTTCAACACTTCTTCGAACAGGCGCGCTGAAGGGATGTCCCGCAGCATGGGCGCTAATTGCCGAATCGGCGTGGCACTGTGTTTTTCAATGCCGAAATCCAGCTTGGCGGCGAAACGCACGGCCCGCAGCATCCGCACCGGATCTTCTTTGTACCGCTGCTGTGGATCGCCAATCAGGCGGATCAAGCGATTGCGGATGTCGTGCACGCCGTTGGCGTAGTCGAGGACACGCTCGCTGACCGGATCGTAATACAGCGCGTTGATCGTGAAGTCGCGACGCTGGGCGTCTTCTTCAAGGGTGCCGTAAACGTTGTCGCGCAGGATGCGTCCGCTTTCATTGCGGGAAGACTGGTTGCTGTCCTCTTCTTCATCATCTTGCGGATGGTTGGCACGAAACGTCGCGACCTCAATGATTTCACGACCGAAATGGACGTGAACCAGTTTGAAGCGACGGCCAATGACGCGTGCGTTACGGAATTCTGCGCGTACTTGCTCCGGCGTGGCGCTGGTGGCGACGTCGAAATCCTTGGGCGTTATATGCAGCATTAGGTCGCGCACACAGCCGCCGACCAGATAGGCCTGATAGCCGGCGTTCTGCAAGCGCTCGACAATACTGACGGCGTAACGACTGAACTGGCCGCGTTGCAGCGAGTGTTGGCTGCTGGTGAGCACTTCAGGCGTGCTGCGAATATGTTGCGGTCGACGCACGGGGGAACGGAATGACTGGAATAGCTTCTTCAGCATGGGATGCACTGTTTGAAGGGATATTCGGCCAAAAAACAAGAATGACCGCATGATGGGCGGGGATTCTAGCATTTAGTCGGGGGATGGTGTAGGAAGCTGCGCGCAGGGGGCTGTATCAGGCGCTTGAGCGTTAGACCATGAGGGTTTTTCTGCAGAAGCTACTGGGGGAGCCGAAGCTCCCCCAAAGTGTTTGCGTTTTATTTTTATTATCGAGTCGGGCTTTTTGTTTTTATTGAGTGCCCAATCCACAAGCTTTTCGCCTGTGAAACCTCCCAGTCGGGAGTCAAGAGCAAACGGATTGCTTTGGTCGCTGCGTTGCAATGATCGTTCGATCCAACCAGTTCAGGCTCTACCTTAGGGTAGCTTTTTATTATTCTCGGCCTGGTTGCGGGGCAAGCCCCAAATACAACTCCTCTCCAAAAGAATCAGTTAGCTGCGCCTCCGCCGTGTTGTTTTTATTGTGCGTGAGTCGATTCGTCTTATTTTTATTGTCTTTTGCATTGCTTGTTATTGTTCTTGTACAAGACATATAGCAGGACCTGTGCCAACTTTATAAATCCCTTTAAAGCCGGGGTCTGGAGGGGGTTGGCGGTTTTTGGCAGGCATAAAAAAGCCGGGTCTTCGTTACCATAAGACCCGGCTTTTGTTACGTGTACTAAGGAGGGTAACAGTTTGCTCCAGGGCAGGAACACCGCGTGCCAGAGCCTCGCAGCCCCTGATGACCTCAGCTTTCGCTGGCGATACCGGTTTTGCGACGCGGGATACCCAGGCGCTGACGTCGCTCCCACAGACACTTACGGCTGACCCCGAGTTTGCGGGCCAATTCGGTTTCAGTCATGTGGTCCTGATGCTCGAGAACGAAGTGCTGGAAGTAGTCTTCCAGGGACAGGTCTTCGGTTGGCTCGTGGCTCGTGGAACCGGACGAGCTTTGCTGTGGGGCCAGGCCCATGAAATCGTCATCATCCAGGTCGCTCAGCTCGATATCGATGCCCAGCAGTTCGGCAGAGATTTCAGGGCTCTCGCACAGAATCACGGCGCGCTCGACTGCGTTTTCCAACTCGCGAACGTTACCGGGCCACGTGTAATGACGGATGGCCTGCTCGGCATCCGGGGCGAACTTAAGGTCGGTACGACCGACTTTCGCGCTTTGCCGGGCCAGGAAAGCGTGGGCGATGTCATTGACGTCGGCACCCCGTTCGCGCAGGGCTGGTAGTTTCAGGGCGATAACGTGCAGACGGTAATACAGGTCTTCACGGAACTGGCCGACTTTGGCCAGGCTCTTGAGGTCACGGTGGGTGGCAGCAATCAAGCGCACATCGACTTTTTGCGATTGCACCGAGCCAACGCGACGGATTTCGCCTTCCTGGAGTACGCGCAACAGCCGCGCCTGAGCCTCCAGCGGCAACTCGCCGATCTCATCGAGAAACAGGGTGCCGCCGTCAGCCGCTTCGACCAGACCTGCCCGGCTGGCGCTGGCACCGGTGAACGCCCCTTTTTCGTGGCCGAACAACTCGGACTCGATCAATGATTCCGGGATTGCGGCACAGTTCACCGAAATCATCGGTGCCTTGGCGCGTTTGGACAGGTTGTGCAGGGCTCTGGCCACCAACTCTTTACCGGTGCCGGACTCGCCCTGGATCAGCACGTTGGAGTCGGTTGGCGCGACTTTGCGGATTTTGATGTAAAGGTCCTGCATCAGTTGGCACGAGCCAATAATGCCGATTTCGCCGTTACTGTTGTCGACCGCACCTTTATCGGTGCCGCCAGCGCCAGCAGGCTTGGACGCGGCTGCGCTACGTTCAGCCTGGAGGCTTTGGATGCTTTGCCTGTCACGCAAAATACGCGCGACGGCCTGGAGCATTTCGTCGTGATCGAAGGGTTTGGCGATGTAGTCCACCGCGCCCATTTTCATCGAATCCACGGCAGAGCGCAGGCTGGCATAGCTGGTCATGATCAGGACAGGTTTACCCTGGCCCAGCTTGATCAATTCGGTGCCGGGTGCGCCAGGCAGACGCAGATCGCTGACGATGAGGTCAAACGAGGGGATGCTGAAACGTTCCTGGGCTTCCTGCACCGAACCCGCTTCGCTGACCTGGTACTGGTTGCGTTCCAGCAGGCGACGCAGGGCCGAGCGGATAATTGTTTCGTCTTCGACGATCAGAATGTGCGGCATTGATTCGATACTCTCGACGGTCTCAGTTCACAGCGGACGTCGCTTCGACATGACGCGGTAATGTCACCCGAATACGGGTACCGCGTTGGTGCTCGGGGTCGGCCGGGCTGTCGATGGTGATTTGTCCATAATGCTCTTCCACGATGGAATAGACCAGTGCGAGGCCCAGTCCGGTACCTTCTCCTGGATCCTTGGTCGTGAAGAATGGTTCGAATAATCGGTCCATGATCGCTTTTGGAATGCCACTGCCTTCATCTTCTACGATCAGATCGACCGTGTGTTCCGATGCCTCGCTTTTAACCCGCACCGCGCAGCCCGAAGGCGACGCGTCACGGGCGTTGGTGAGCAGGTTGATCAACACTTGCGCCAGTCGCTGTGGGTCGCCATCGACCCAGTGTTCGGGGTTGCACAGGTTGAAGAATTGAACTTCGTAGTTACGCCGGTTCAGCGCCAGCAGACCGATGGCATCTTGCGCCACTTCGGCCAGGCAAACCGGTTCGTCGGAATGTTGATGACCGCCGGCATGGGCGAAGCTCATCAGCGACTGGACGATGCGCGAAACACGTTTGGTCTGCTCAAGGATCTGGCTGCTGATTTCGCTCAGTTCGCTGTCGTCCTCGCGCTCTTCGCGCAGGTTCTGGGCCAGGCAGGCGATGCCGGTGATCGGGTTGCCTATTTCGTGGGCGACACCCGCCGCCAGACGACCGATGCTGGCCAGGCGTTCGGAGTGCACCAGTTTGTCTTCGAGCATCTGGGTGTCGGTCAAGTCTTCGACCAGCAATACCAGGCCGCTGTTGCCGGGGGCAAGCGGTTCATCAATGGCCGCTTTGTGCAGGTTCAGCCAGCGGGTTTGACCGTCGAGCCCCAAGCGTTGTTTGTGCAAGTGTTCGTCGGGCAGGTCAATAAAGCCTTGCAGCAATGCTTTCCATGGATCGGCGATGGTTTCCAGTCGCGAACCCACTACGCGCTGCGCAGCGATGCCGGTCAATTCCTCCATGGCCTTGTTCCACATCAGGATCTCTTGATCCTTGGCCAGGGAGCACACGCCCATTGGCAGTTCTTGCAGGGTCTGGCGGTGATAGCGGCGCAAGGCATCGAGTTCGGCGGCAAGGCCAGTCAGCCGGGAGTGGTAGTCCTCGAGGCGGCTCTCGATAAAGTGGATGTCTTCGGTGACGTAGTTTTCGCTGCCGGACTTATACGGCAGGAAGGTTTCGACCATGTCCTGAGCGACGCTGGGGCCCATCAGCCCGGACAGGTTGGCTTCGATCCGGTCGCGCAAGCGGCGCAGGGCATAAGGTCGACGTTCATCGAAGGGCAGATAGAGGTCGCGCAGTGCCTGTTCGACTTCTTTTTGGGCGGCCTTGGCGCCGAGGGGTTTGGCCAACTGGGTGGCGAATTCCTGGGGTGAGGCAGCGTGCAGCTCGCGGCGTTGTGGGCGTCGGACGTTGTCGACGGCGCACGCCTCGGCGGCGCTGGCTTCTTCCGGGCTGGCATCACTGAACAGCGAAATCAGGGTGAATATCAGAACGTTGGCCGCCAGCGAAGCGATGGCTGCCATGTGCCAACTGGTGTCGTCGAGCACGTAAATCATGTTCAGCAGAGGAATGTAGAAACCCTGAAAGTTGCCGATCAACGGCAACAGCATGGTCACCATCCACACGATGATCCCGGCCAGCAACCCGGCGATAAAGCCCCGACGGTTGGCAGTCGGCCAATACAGGACCGACAGCACACCCGGTAAAAACTGCAGAGTGGCGACGAAGGCCACAATGCCCAGATTTGCCAAGTCCTGCTGCGCGCCAATCAACAGGTAAAACCCGTAGCCGGCCATGATGATCGCGACGATCAGTGCGCGGCGGGTCCACTTCAGCCAGCGGTAGATATTGCCTTCGGCAGGTGGCTGATACAGCGGCAACACCAGGTGGTTGAGCGCCATCCCGGACAGGGCCAGGGTGGTGACGATGATCAGTCCGCTTGCTGCCGATAACCCGCCGACATACGCCAGTAGCGCCAGGGCTTTGTTGTTGGCGGCAATGCCGATGCCCAGAGTGAAGTATTCAGGGCTGGTGGTGGCGCCGAGTTTAAGGCCGGCCCAGAGAATCAGCGGCACGGCCAGGCTCATCAGCAACAGAAACAGCGGCAAACCCCAGCTGGCGCTGACCAGCGAACGCGGATTGAGGTTTTCGGTGAAGGTCATGTGGTACATGTGCGGCATGACAATCGCTGAGGCAAAGAACACCAGCAACAGGGTGCGCCAAGGGCCTTCCTGCAACGGGGTATGCAGGGCGGCGAGTGCAGCCTGGTTTTGCAGCAGCCACTGCTCCAGTTGCTGCGGGCCGTCGAACACTCCGTACAAGGCGTATAGGCCAATACCGCCGACCGCGATCAACTTGATCACCGATTCGAAGGCGATGGCGAACACCAGGCCCTCATGCTTTTCCCGAGTCGCGATGTGCCGCGAACCAAAGAAAATAGTGAACAGGGTGATCAGTGCGCAGAACGCCAGTGCAACGCGGTTCTGCACTGGCTCACGGGTCAGGATGCTGATGGAGTCGGCCACGGCCTGGATCTGTAAGGCCAGTAACGGCAGCACGCCAATCAACATGAAAATGGTGGTCAGCGCGCCGGCCCAGGTGCTGCGAAAGCGGAAGGCGAACAAGTCGGCCAGTGATGATAGCTGGTATGTGCGGGTGATCTTGAGGATCGGGTAGAGCAACACCGGCGCCAACAGAAAGGCCCCGGACACACCCAGGTAGCTGGAAAGGAAGCCGTAACCGTACTGATACGCCAGACCAACGGTGCCATAAAAAGCCCAGGCGCTGGCATACACCCCGAGAGACAAGGTGTAGGTCAGCGGGTGACGAATGATCCAGCGCGGAATCAGGCCGCGCTCACTGACCCAGGCGACGCCGAACAGCACCAGCAAATAGGTGGCACTGATCAGGATCATCTGGGTCAGGCTAAAGCTCATCGGCATCACGTTGACTCTGCAGGATAAAGGTCACGACGATCAGAATCAGCCAGAGTAAATACGGGCGATACCACGCGCCTGTCGGCTCAATCCACCAGTCCATGATGGCTGGGGAAAATAGGTATATTCCCACCACCAGGAGCAGGACCAATCGATAGATATACATGCTGGTCCCTCACTAAAAAGGTGCGGCGATGGTACTGGATGGTGGCCAAGCTGCAAGTGGCGTTTTAATAACGGTCAGAACTTGAGTGCGCTTGGCATGCCAACTCAGCTTAATAGAGCCTCTTCAAGACTGTGGGTGCGGGGGATGAGCGCAGCGTCCCAATGGCGAATTCCCCAGTCGAGTAACTCTCTGAGGCTGGCATATTCAAGCTCATCGCTGACGGGCTGGCCCAATGCCCGCAGGGCTCGCAGCAGGAGTGGGGTGGCCTGGTCGCTGGACAGGGGCGGCGAGCGATACGACTTGCCCAGTTTGTTGCCGTCGGGCTGAGTGATCAGCGGGACGTGCAGATAACGGGGTTGCGGCAGACCGAGCAATTCTTGCAAGTAAAGCTGGCGGGGCGTGGAATCGAGCAGGTCGGCGCCGCGCACTATATCGGTGACCCCTTGCCAGGCATCGTCGATCACTACCGCCAATTGATAGGCGTAGAGACCATCACGCCGACGAATGACGAAGTCGCCAACGTCTCGCCCCAGATGCTGAGCAAACTCGCCTTGCACACGGTCCTTGAAGCGGTACTCCAGCTCCGGCACGCGGATACGTACCGCCGCGTGCTCAGGGTCATGCCCGGCATTGCGGCACAAACCCGGATAAATACCGTGGAAGTCTTCCAGCTGTTTGCGCGAGCAGGTGCAGGCGTAAGCCAGGCCCTGGCTCAACCAGCGATTTACCACCTGAGCATAAGCCTCGTGGCGCAGGCTTTGGTAGACGACCTCGCCGTCCCACTCGAAACCGTAGCGCTCCAGGGTTTGCAGAATCGCCAGTTGTGCACCGGCGACTTCGCGCGGCGGATCGAGATCCTCCATGCGCATAAGCCATTTGCCGCCCACGGCGCGGGCGTCAAGGTACGAGGCCAGGGCCGAAACCAATGAGCCGAAATGCAGGTAACCGCTGGGGGTTGGCGCAAAGCGCCCGATGTAGGGAGGGGATTTCATGGGGGCGATGTTACTGGAACTCGTTGATCACGATCCACTGACAAATCAAATCGCCAGGAACCACAAGGGGCGCCGGAGCGCCCCTTGTTCAGGTTGAAAACAGATTATTTACCGACCTGTTTTTCCTTGATTTCCGCCAGTGTTTTGCAATCGATGCACAGGTCGGCTGTAGGACGGGCTTCCAGTCGGCGCAAACCGATCTCTACACCGCATGACTCGCACCAACCGTATTCTTCGTCTTCGATCAGTTGCAGCGTCTTGTCGATCTTTTTGATCAACTTACGCTCACGGTCGCGGGCACGCAGCTCCAGGCTGAATTCTTCTTCCTGGCTGGCGCGGTCTGAAGGATCAGGAAAGTTAGCAGCTTCATCCTGCATGTGATGCACGGTCCTGTCGACCTCCTGCATCAGTTCCTTTTTCCATTGGCCAAGAATATGGGTGAAGTGAGCGCGCATACGAACGCCCATGTACTCCTCGCCCTTACTCTCAACGTAGGGTACAAAGCCGCGAATCAGTTGGCTGTTCTGTTGCTGTGCTTTATTGGGCATGAATGGACCGCCTCTTACTCTTCTAATCCATTGCGCAGGAATGATCCATCACCGACACCTGCCGGCCCTGCGGCTGCAAGCGGGCGAACTTACCAGATCGAATCGGAGCGCGCCACTCCCCGTTGTCGAGCGTGCAGTCATTGCTTGGCTTTAAAGCCCTGATAGTTGGACATTGGGCGTAAAAACGCGTTCGGAAATCTAATTTTAGTCCCCGCAACGGCGCCTGCCGGGTTTTATTTTCGATCAGGTTTCGGCGCCGCTCGACAGTAAACGCGTCATTAAACGGGCTCTTGCGCGGGCGCTTGGGTAGAATCGCGGGATTAATACTTCGACGCTCCCCGCTAAAAGGAAGACTTATGGCTCAGCCCTACAGTGCACGCAGTCGCGCTATCGAACCTTTTCATGTCATGGCTTTGCTGGCGCGGGCGAATGAACTGCAGGCAGAGGGTCACGATGTCATCCATCTGGAGATCGGCGAGCCGGACTTCACTACGGCCGAGCCGATCATTGCAGCCGGTCAGGCGGCATTGGCTGCGGGCAAAACCCGCTACACCGCTGCCCGTGGGTTGCCCGAGTTGCGTGAAGCCATCGCTGGCTTCTATGCCCAGCGTTATCAGGTGACTGTCGATCCGCACCGAATTCTTGTGACCCCCGGTGGTTCGGGCGCCTTGCTGCTTGCCAGCAGCCTGCTGGTAGACCCCGGTAAACACTGGCTGTTGGCCGATCCAGGTTACCCGTGCAACCGGCATTTTCTCCGACTGGTTGAGGGGGCCGCGCAACTGGTGCCGGTGGGGCCGGAGGTTCGTTATCAACTGACGCCGGATCTGGTGGCGCAGAACTGGAACCAGGACAGCGTCGGCGCGCTGGTCGCATCGCCAGCCAACCCGACCGGTACTTTGCTACAACGCGATGAGCTGGCTGCGTTGTCCGCGGCGTTGAAAGCGCGTAATGGCCATTTGGTGGTGGACGAGATCTACCACGGGCTGACTTACGGCTGCGATGCGGCCAGCGTGCTTGAAGTCGATGATGATGCTTTCGTGCTGAATAGCTTCTCCAAGTATTTCGGTATGACCGGCTGGCGTTTGGGTTGGTTGGTCGCCCCCGAAGATGCTGTGGCAGACCTGGAAAAACTCGCGCAAAACCTCTACATCAGTGCACCGAGCATGGCCCAGTATGCGGCGCTGGCCTGTTTCGAACCGCAGACCCTGGCGATTCTCGAAGAGCGACGTGCCGAGTTTGGGCGTCGGCGTGATTTCCTGTTGCCGGCCTTGCGCGAATTGGGTTTTGGCATTGCTGTCGAGCCAGAGGGAGCGTTCTACCTTTACGCGGACATCAGCGCCTTTGGCGGCGATGCGTTTGCGTTCTGTCGGCACTTTCTGGAAACGGAGCACGTCGCGATCACCCCAGGGTTGGACTTCGGCCGTTTTCAGGCGGGTCACCACGTACGGTTTGCCTACACCCAGAGCCTGCCGCGTTTGCAGGAGGCGGTTGAGCGGATTGCCCGTGGCCTGCGGAGTTGGCAGGGCTGATGCGCTTTTCTCCTGAACTGGAACAAGGCCGTCTACTGATTCGCTACAAGCGCTTTCTCGCCGACATTGAAACGGCCAGTGGCGAAAAGCTGACTATTCACTGCCCCAATACCGGTTCGATGTTCAACTGCATGGCGCCGGGTGGGCGCATTTGGTTCAGTCGATCCAACGATCCCAAACGCAAGCTGCCGGGTACGTGGGAGATCAGTGAAACCCCGCAAGGGCGCTTCGCCTGTGTCAACACCGGACGGGCGAATCACCTGGTGGAGGAGGCCTTGCTTGCTGGGGTGATCACCGAGCTGAACGGCTTTACCGCCCTCAAGCGAGAGGTGGCTTACGGCCAGGAAAACAGTCGGGTGGATTTTCGCCTGGATTATTCGAGCGGGCCTGCCTTTGTCGAAGTCAAAAGCGTGACCCTGGGGTTTGACGATTCGCGGATTGCTGCTTTTCCAGACGCAGTGACCCAGCGCGGGGCTCGCCATCTTCGTGAGTTGGCGAGCCTGGCTCGGGAAGGTGTGCGTGCGGTGCTGTTGTATTGCGTCAACCTGACCGGGATCGACGCAGTGCGCCCGGCCGAAGAGATTGACCCTGCGTATGCTGCGGCCCTGAGTGACGCGGTTGCGGCAGGTGTTCAGGTCTTGGTCTACGGAGTGCAGTTGACCCCTGATGAGGTTCGCATCGACCGTCGGCTTGAGGTGCATTTAGCACCGTCAACGTGACTAGGTCGGGCTGATCCAGACCCCGCTCGGGTCTTCGCGACAAGCAATTGCGCTTAACGATTGTCCTGCGCAAGGCCCGGACACACATTCTCCGCTTTCAATCAGAAACAGGGCGCCGTGGGTTGCGCACTGAATCAGGCTTGCGCTCGTGTCGAGAAATTGATCCGGCTGCCACTCCAGCGGTACACCTCGATGCGGACAGCGGTTGCGGTAGACAAAGACTTGCCCTTCCCGGCGTATCGCCAGCAGTTTGAGACCGTCTAAATCAAAACCCCGACTTTGGGATTCAGTCAGGTAATCTGCGGCGCAGAGAAATTTCATGCTTGGCTCCGATCGCCAGTAAGTTCCCACCCGGACGCGAAATGGCCTGAGCGGGTGATTAAGCTTGATGCAAGAATGCCAACAATTATCGAACAGCTGGCGTGTTCAACGCTCGACAGTGTCGCAGCTCTGGCCGTTGGATGCTGCTTCCTGAAAGTGGCTAGCGGTCAATATTCAAGGGAACCTCGATATGGGCCTTCGTGCCAGTGGTCTCGGTCTTTGTGCCGAATCCTTTTGTAAACCGGCGTCTCGGGTGGCCGAAGGCTCTATGGCGGAGTTGTCGCCGCAATGAACGGTTTAGTGCCGCCGCGCGCCCTGTTCATTGGTTTGAGTGGGGTGTGCTTTATCGCGTTTTGGCTTTCCCTGGCGCTGGGCCCCATCAGTTTGCCGCTGATGGACACCTTGCGAGCGGGGTTGCGTCTGCTGGGCGTACCCGTGTCGGGCGCAGGCCTGGAGCAGGCCGAACTGATTCTCGGCCAGATCCGCTTGCCGCGTACCCTTCTTGGGCTGGTCGTCGGTGCGGTGCTGGCATTGACTGGCGCTGCCATGCAAGGCTTGTTTCGCAATCCGCTGGCCGATCCCGGACTGGTCGGTGTTTCCAGCGGTGCAGCCTTGGGCGCTGCGGTGGCGATTGTCAGCGGCTCGGTTTTTGGCGGCTTGCCGGAAGTGCTAGCGCCCTATTTGTTGTCGCTGTGTGCGTTCATCGGTGGGCTGGGCGTGACCGCGATGGTCTATCGATTGGGTCGGCGCGATGGGCAGACCAGCATCGCGATCATGCTGTTGGCCGGCGTCGCACTGACCGCATTGGCGGGGTCGACCATCGGCCTGTTCACCTACCTGGCCGATGACGCCACCTTGCGCACCCTGACATTCTGGAATCTGGGCAGCCTCAACGGCGCCAGCTACGCCCGATTGTGGCCGTTGCTATTGGTCTGTGTGCTGATCATCGTGTGGCTGCCGCGTCGGGCCAAAGCGTTGAACGCCTTGCTGCTGGGGGAATCCGAAGCCCGGCATTTGGGCGTCGATGTCGAAAAGCTCAAGCGTGAACTGATTTTTTGTACCGCGCTGGGTGTCGGTGCAGCAGTGGCTGCGGCGGGCATGATTGGCTTTATCGGACTGATCGTGCCGCATCTGGTGCGCTTGTTGACGGGGCCTGATCATCGCGTGCTGTTACCTGCCTCGGCGTTGGC
Source organism: Pseudomonas sp. 5C2 (assembly GCF_034314155.1). Lineage (NCBI taxonomy): Bacteria > Pseudomonadati > Pseudomonadota > Gammaproteobacteria > Pseudomonadales > Pseudomonadaceae > Pseudomonas > Pseudomonas sp. 5C2. The sequence goes on from NZ_JAVIWH010000003.1 coordinate 2,011,371, forward strand.
GGGGGCCTGCCTGTTGTTGTTTGCGGATATCTTTGCGCGTTTGGTATTGGTGCCAACTGAGCTGCCGATCGGTATCGTGACCGCATTTTTGGGTGCGCCGTTCTTTTTATACCTGTTGGTGCGTGGGCGTACCTGATGACGTGTGCGTGGAGGTACCTGATGCCGTTACGAGGGCGCACCTGATGCTACGCAGTGAAAACCTGCACATTCAACGCGGTACAAAAACGGTGTTGACGGATATCACACTGGACCTTCGCCCAGGTGAGATTCTCGGCGTACTGGGCCCCAACGGTGCCGGCAAAAGTACCTTGCTGGGGGCGTTGTGTGGTGAGCTGAAAGCCGCTCGGGGACAGGTTTGGCTGGATCAAAAAAGATTGGCCGACTGGGGCGGTTCAGAGCGGGCGCAGCGTTTGGCGGTACTGCCGCAAAGCTCGACCTTGAGTTTTTCTTTTAGGGTGGAGGAGGTGGTGGCGATGGGGCGCTTGCCCCATGACAGTGGTCGGGTGCGTGATGCGGACGTCATTCGTGCCGCGTTGATCGCTGCGGATGCGGCGCATCTACAGGGGCGCAGTTATATGGCGTTGTCCGGTGGCGAACGCCAGCGCGTGCACTTGGCGCGTGTGCTGGCACAGCTATGGCCGGGTGAACGTGGTCAAACGTTATTACTCGACGAGCCAACATCAATGCTCGACCCGCTGCATCAGCACACCATTCTGCAAGCAGTCCGCGAGTTTTCCGATCGCGGGGCAGCGGTGATGGTCATCCTGCACGATTTGAATCTGGCTGCGCGCTACTGTGATCGTTTACTGTTGTTGGCGAGTGGTCACGCCCATTCGCTGGGCAGTCCTGCCGTCGTTCTCCAGCCTGAGCCCCTCAAGTCGGTCTTTGGCCTGGAGGTATTGGTGCAAGCTCACCCCGAACGCGGCCATCCTCTGATCATCGCGCGATAAAAGGCAGGCCTGATGCTTCGTTTGCTCTGGATTATGTTGCTTGCCGGGTTACTGGCTACGCTGAGTGCTTGCCAAACCACGTCCCCCGTACGAAAGGTACCTGCCTGGCAAAGCCCGCGTGGGCATGAGCAGGCGGATGTCGGGGTCATCCGTGATATGAGCAGCGGTCGGGAACTGACGCCGCAGCAGCTGGCCGAGCGTTTAGCGCAGGCGCCGAGGGTCCTTGTCGGTGAGCAGCACGACAACCCCGATCATCATGCGTTGCAGCTATGGCTTTTGCAGGTGCTGGCCGATCAGCGTGCGCAAGGCAGCCTGCTGTTGGAAATGCTCACTCCTGACCAACAAGCGAAGGTTGATGCGGTCCAGGCGGAGGTCAGAAAGTCGGGTATTCCTGATGACCTGCCCGCTGCTTTGGCGTGGCAAAAGGGCTGGGACTGGGCTCTTTACGGGCCTGTCGTGCGCTATGCGCTGGGACAGCCCTATCCGTTGTTGTCGGCGAACCTGGATGCTCGCGACGTCACGGCGATCTACACGCAAGCACCGACGCTGACCGGCGTGCATTCGACCACCCCGGCGGTGCGCGAGCAATTGCTGAATCAGATTCGTGAATCCCATTGCGGATTGCTGCCGGAAGAGCACATGCCTGCGATGCTCGCGGTCCAGCAGCAGCGAGACCGGCGCATGGCGCAGAGACTGCTCGAAGCACCTTCACCCGCGCTGCTGTTTGCCGGTACTTACCATGCGCGCAAGGACTTGGGTGTGCCCACGCACCTTCTGGATCTGGGTGTCAGCCACGGCACCGTTGTGCTGCTTCTGGCGCAAGCCGGCGCTCCGGTGTCGCAAGGGGCTGCCGATTACGTCTGGTACACCCCGGCATTGCCTGAGCAGGATTACTGCGCACAATGGCGGGCCCAGCCTAAAAAGCCTTGATCATCGCTGTCATTGCACACCTAGGCACGTCTTCATTCGGACTCTTCCCTTAGTTTTGTAGTCCATGTCCCTGTTCGACGCTTGATCGAGTCTGGAGCATCGGCCTCGTTTATTGTTCTGCCTGTTGTGTAAGGGATTGGACAGAATGAACGAAATGACTCCGCAGGATGAGCAGTTGGCGCGTCAAGTGATCGGATTGCTTGATCTGACCCTGCTCAACGCCGATGACACAGAGGCGCGGATTATCGCCCTTTGCCAGCGAGCGCTAACGCCCGTGGGGACTGTCGCCGCCGTGTGTGTCTATCCGCGTTTTGTGCAACTGGCGCGGCGTACCCTGGATGAATTGCACGCGGAGACGGTGCGCGTCGCCGCCGTCGCCAACTTTCCGTACGGCGGGCTCAACATCCAGTCCGCTGTTTCTGAAACCAGGGGTGCCCTGGCCTCCGGTGCCGATGAGATTGATCTGATGTACCCGTATCGCACCCTGCTGACTGGTGACCAGCAAGCGGCGATGGACTTGGTTGCGGCGTGCAAAACGACGTGTGGCGAACGGGCGGTACTCAAGGTCATTCTGGAAACCGGTGAATTGAAAGACCCACAGATTATCCGTAAGGCCTGCGTGGACGTCCTGGCGGCGGGTGCTGATTTCATTGAGACCAGTTCTGGAAAAGTCGCAGTCAATGCCACGCCCCAGGCCGGACGTATCATATTGGAGGTGATTGCCGAGGCAGGCGGGCAGGCCGGAATCAAAGCGGCAGGCGGGATTCGCACGTTCGAGGATGCGCAGGTCTATCTCGACCTGGCTCGTGCCCGCTTCGGCCCGCATTGGGTCAATGTCAATCGTGTGCGACTAGGGGCTTCGAGCCTGCTCGACGATGTGCTGACCCGGCTAGGCGTGCTGGCGCCGGGGCACTAGCCGAGTGCGATGGCGGCGCTTTCATACAGGCAAAAAAAGACCCGGCAAAAAGCCGGGTCAATAACCGTGATTAGCCTGATGAGGAGATAATCTGAGAGTCCGAACCACTGGCCTTTCAAATCATCGACCAGCTGCAGAAATAATAACGATTCTCATTTGCGTGTCAATGCCTGGTCCATAACTAATTTCAACGGATTGACGCCTAGTACCTTTGGGTCGGCGCAAGTGCTTCAAGTTGCTGGTTCAGAGCTTGTTTACGCTCGACGGGGATGTCATTCCAATGCATGTCCAACAGCGCGCCTTCAATGGCATAAAGCAGCACTTTCGATGCTCGAAAACCTCGAGCACGTACCGCTTTGTAAGCGTTCACCGGGCCTAGCCGACGCAAGTCGGAAGCATTATGAATGCCGACGGCATGCAGCCATTGGGCAGACGTCTTGCCGAGGTTTTTCAAGTGTTGCAGTTCATCGTTCATCGAGCCTCCTTGCGATGGCTGAGCACTGCACTGTGTTTGCGGTGTGAGCAAATCTGAAAGGAGTGTAGCGGGCAGTGGCGAAAGCGCGGGCTATTGATACAGCAGGCTAAAGCTCGCTCGGGAAGGCGACATTCGACAGGGGCAAGTTCGGAGGGGGCAGGTATGCGCAGGGGACATGGGCAGCACGATCAGGCCCGCACGATAGAGCGTGCGGGGCCCGATTATCGGGCGATCATTTAGTTCTGTAGCGCAACCGGGTGCCAAAGTTGACAGACATCAGAATTTCATCCGCCGTCAGTTCCGCCGGGAAAAAAGTCCCGGAGATCTGTGCATGGCCAATGCTGGCGCCTTCCAGTGCGGTGTGACGCAGGTCCACTCCGCGTAGATCGGCTGCACGAAAATAGGCATCCGTGAAATCGACACCGGTGGCGTCCAGCCTGCGTAGATCAAGACCGCGGAAATCTCCGCCGACAAGATCGACGGTACCCGTTTTTGGCTTCTGTTCATTGAAGGCCGTGATGTCGTCTTGGTGCAGAAGAGCGTAGAGCGGGGAGTCGAGCTGTTTAGGCTGGCTCATGGGGGCATCTCCTGTTGGAATTGTGGCGCCAGTATAATGCCACTATTTTTGTGCCGTGAAGCATTAACTGCGTCACGGCACAAAGTATCGCTTACAGCCCCGGCAGGCGCTGGCGGATATGGGCAACCAGACCATCAAGATCGCTGCTGTTGTTGGTCTCGACGCGTTTGCTGCGCAGAATCTCATCAGCGCCCAAGGCTTCACGATGGGCCTGTTGAGCTTCAATCACTTCCATGGTCGCGTCGGACGGATCAACATTTTGCGCCTGACGTTGCGCCAGCCAACCCGCGATCACCGCTTGTGGCGCGTTGCAATCTAGGATCAGGAACGGCGCCCCCGAAGCCTCGGCAGCTTTTGCTGCGGCGTCGCGTTGCTCGCGCTTGAGGTAGGTCGCGTCAATCACGACCGGGAAGCCTGCGCGCAATACGTTGTCAGCCAGTTGATGCAGGTGGGTATAGGTGGCAACGCTGGCGTCGGCACTATAAATACCGCCGTTCTCGCTGTGCTTGCCGAAAAGACGTTTACGTTCGACGTCAGAGCGTAAGCGAATCGCGCCCAATGCTTCCACCAGACGCATGGCTACGTGGCTCTTGCCGACGGCGGAAACACCGTGGGTAATGACCAGAAACCGCGATGGGATGGCGCTGTAGCTTTCTGCCAGGTTGGCGTAATTGCGGTATTGGCGCAGGGTGCTGGCGCGTTGCACGGGATCGGCGTGCTCTGGCAGGCTGAACAATGCAACCTTGGCACGGACCAGTGCACGATAGGCTTTGTAGAAATTCAGCAGTTCCAGGCCCTGATAATCGCCGGTCAGTTCCAGGTACTGGCTGATGAAGCGCCGTGACAGTGATTTCAGGCCGCGGTCTTCCAGGTCCATGGCCAGGAACGCGATGTCGGCATAGACATCAGTCAGGCGGAAGGGCTCGTTGAATTCAATGCAGTCGAAAATCACCACCTTGCCGTCGATCAGCGTGGCGTTTCCCAAGTGAATATCGCCATGGCACTCGCGAATGAAACCTGCCGCCTTGCGCTGTGCGAAAAGGTCTTTGAGTCGCTCGAAGCTGGACTCAGCCCACGCCTGGAGCGCGTCCAGTTGCTGCAGGTCAGCCTTGTCACTGATCAACGGGCGGATTTGTTCGAAATTTTGCAGGACCGGCGCCATCACGCTTTCAGGTGCGCCAAGCGCATGTTCCTGTGGGACGTGCGGTGCGTTGATGTGGAACTCTGCAATCTGCCTGGCCATCTCGTCGATGTGCGACGGCGTCAATTCGCCATTGGCCTGCAGCGTGCTGAGCAACTGGCTTTGTGGGAACTGGCGCATTTTAAGTGCGTACTCGATGACCTCGCCATCGCCGCCCAGTTGCGGTGCTTCAACGCTGCCGGTAATCGGCAAGACATCCAGGTACAAATCGCTAGTCAGACGCTGGTTCAGGCGCAGCTCTTCGCGACAAAAATGCTCGCGTGCCGGCAGGCTGGTGAAATCGAGGAAGCCGAAGTTGACCGGCTTCTTGATTTTGTACGCGTAGGGGCCGGTGAGCAGCACCCACGAGATATGCGTCTCAATGACCTGGAAACCTTCTACCGGATGCGGATAGAGGGCCGGGTTTTGCAGCGCGGCAATCAGGGACTGGCTCACAGGCGATCCTTCAAGGGGTTGAAAATCAAGGCTGCTATTATGGCGATTCATGGCTGCGCTGCAAACCGCCCGAGGGTGCCTGTCGATCGTGAACAAAGTGCGTATAATCCGCCGCCATGACTCGTACCCGCACTCCCCGTACCCCCAAAAAACGCGCCTCTGGCGGTCTTCGCACCTGGTTTGGCTGGGCTTTGAAGCTCGGACTGGTAGGCCTTGTCGTGCTCGCAGGCTTTGCGGTTTATCTCGACGCTATCGTCCAGGAAAAGTTTTCTGGCAAGCGCTGGACGATTCCGGCCAAGGTTTACGCCCGCCCGCTGGAGCTATTCGTCGGACAAAAGCTTTCTCAGGTCGATTTCCTGACTGAACTCGATGCCTTGGGCTATCGCCGTGAAAGCGTCGCCAATGGGCCGGGCGCGGCAGCGGTGAACGGCACCAGGGTCGATCTCAATACCCGTGGTTTCCAGTTTTATGAAGGCACGGACCCTGCACAGCAAGTCAGCGTGCGTTTCTCGGGCGACTATGTGGCCGGGTTATCGGCGACCGATGGCTCGAAATTGTCGGTTGCGCGGCTCGAACCGTTATTGATCGGCGGGCTTTACCCGAAGAATCTCGAAGACCGCATCCTGATCAAGATCGATCAGGCGCCGCCGTATTTGCTCGATACGCTGATCACGGTTGAAGACAGGGATTTTTATCACCATTTCGGTGTGTCGCCAAAGTCGATTGCCCGGGCGTTCTGGGTCAACGCGTCTGCCGGGCAGATGCGTCAGGGCGGCAGTACGCTGACCCAGCAGTTGGTCAAGAACTTCTACCTGAGCAACGAGCGCAGCCTTAACCGGAAACTGACCGAAGCCATGATGGCCTTGCTGCTGGAGGTGCACTACAGCAAGCAGGAAATCCTCGAGGCTTACCTCAACGAGGTCTTCCTTGGGCAGGACGGGCAACGAGCAGTCCACGGTTTCGGTCTCTCCAGCCAGTACTTCTTCAGCCAGCCGCTGTCCGAACTGAAGTTGCATCAGGTAGCGCTGCTGGTCGGCATGGTTAAAGGCCCTTCCTATTACAACCCGCGCCGCTATCCCGAGCGCGCGCTGGAACGCCGCAACCTGGTGCTCGACCTTCTGGAGCAACAGGGCGTGGCGACGCCGGAAGTCGTCGCTGCGGCCAAGAAAATGCCGCTGGGTGTGACCAAGACTGGCAGCCTGGCGGACAGCTCGTTCCCCGGCTTCCTGGACTTGGTCAAACGTCAGTTGCGTGAAGACTATCGCGACGAAGACTTGACCGAAGAAGGTCTGCGCATCTTCACCAGTTTTGATCCGATCCTGCAGATGAAGTCCGAGGCCGCGGTCAACGAAACATTCAAGAAGTTGGCGGGTCGCAAGGGTTCCGAGGATGTGGAGGCGGCAATGGTCGTGACCAATCCGGAAACCGGCGAAGTCCAGGCGTTGGTCGGTAGCCGTCAGGCAGGGTATGCCGGGTTCAACCGGGCAATCGATGCCGTACGGCCGATTGGGTCGCTGGTCAAGCCGGCCATCTATCTCACGGCCCTCGAGCGTCCAAGTCAGTACACGCTGACCAGTTGGGTGTCCGACGAGCCATTTTCGGTCAAGGGTGCAGATGGTCAGATCTGGAAACCTCAGAATTACGACCGCAAGGCGCATGGCAACATTTTCCTGTACCAAGGGTTGGCACATTCCTACAACTTGTCCACGGCCAAACTGGGGCTTGAGCTGGGTGTGCCGAATGTGTTCAAAACCTTGGCCAAGTTGGGTGTGACCCGTGAATGGCCTGCGTATCCGTCGATGTTGCTGGGCGCGGGCGGGCTCAGTCCGATGGAGGTGGCAACCATGTACCAAACCATTGCAAACGGTGGCTTCAATACGCCGATGCGCGGTATTCGCAGCGTACTGACTGCCGAGGGCGAGCCACTCAAGCGTTATCCGTTCCAGATTCAGCAGCGTTTCGATCCGGGCTCGATTTACCTGGTACAGAATGCGATGCAGCGCGTCATGCGCGAAGGCACGGGTAAGTCGGTCTACAGTCAACTGCCGAGCTCTCTGAATCTGGCGGGTAAAACCGGCACTAGTAACGACTCGCGTGACAGTTGGTTCGCGGGTTTCAGTCAGGACTTGCTGGCCGTTGTCTGGCTGGGCCGCGATGATAACGGCAAGACTCCGTTTACCGGTGCCACCGGCGCGTTGCAGATTTGGACAAGCTTCATGCGCAAGGCAGACCCACTTCCATTGGATATGCCGCAGCCGGACAATGTGGTTCAGGTCTGGATCAATGCCAGTACCGGTCAAGGCTCCGATTCAACCTGCCCGAATGCGGTCCAGATGCCGTATATTCGCGGCAGTGAACCGGCACCCGGCGCAGCCTGTGGCGGTGTCAATCCAGCACCGGCCGATGCAGTGATGGATTGGGTCAAGGGCTGGTTGAATTAAGCAAAGAGGATGTGATGTGAATAAGTGGTGGATTCCTGCGGTAACGGCTTTGGCTTTGCTTAATGGCTGTGCCAGCGTGCAGCGTGGCTCAATTCCGGTGGTGGACTCCGGTAGCAAGGTCTCCAACAGTGAGCGTATCCCCGCCAACAACAAGGGCACGTATCGGCCCAATGTTGCCCAGCCTCAGCAGCGGCAAGCGATCCCGCAAGATTCAGGTGTAGTGGTGATGGTGCCTGGCGGTGGTGGTAGTTCTGCGCCGATCCAGAGTTACGCGGCGCCAATCAATACTGCGCCGATCAGCACCAGCCCGATCGATACGTCGCCGATCAGCCCATCGCCGATCAACTCTGCCCCCGTGAATACGGCGCCCGCTAATACCGGCAACTACGGCGCGCCTGCGCCTGTAATGCCGAGCGGTATCCCAAGTGGTGGCGGTTTGTCTGCGGACGAACAGCTGGATGGCCCGGTCTTGTCGTTGCTCACGACGGCTCAGCAGCAACAAGCCAGCGGCGATCTGAATGGCGCGTCGTCGAGCCTTGAGCGTGCCCAGCGTGTGGCGCCCCGTGAGCCGCAAGTGCTTTACCGTCTGGCGCAAGTGCGTCTGGCTCAAGGGGATGCAGCGCAGGCCGAACAGCTCGCTCGCCGTGGCCTGACCTACGCCAATGGGCGGCCAAGTCTGCAGGCAAGCCTGTGGGGTTTGATTGCCCAATCGCGTGAGAAGCAGGGGGATCCGGCTGGCGCAGCAGTGGCCCGCCAAAAAGCCAAGGTCAGCTTCTGATGGATAGGCGCTTCCCTCGGATCGCAGAGCAATTGCTGCTGATCGAGCGTGAACTGCGTGTGCTGGGTTGGTGGAGTGATCTGCCACCCAGTGAGCAGGTGTTGGCCAGTCGCGAGCCTTTTTCCGTGGATACGCTGGAGTTCCACCAGTGGTTGCAGTGGATTTTTCTACCGCGGATGAAAGTCATCCTCGAACAGGATCTACCCTTACCCAATGCGTCGGGTATTCTGGAAATGGCCGAGATGGTCTATGCAAGCCGTCAGGGTGAAGCTCGACAGCTTCAGCAACTGCTGGCGCAGTTCGATCGACTGATCACCGAGGTCAGTTGACGCTCGGCTCTTTGCCTGGCGCGTTTACTGGCAGTTTTCGCTAATGGTTTTTTGGGTTTCGGCTATTCGGGTCTGACGCTCTTCCTCGGTCAAACGCCTCACGTCTCCATTCACTTCCTCACGCAGGCGCGGATTGTTTTGAAGCTGGACCAGATTGGTCCTTACGTCTTCGCAATACTTCGCCCGTTTGGTCTCCTGCACCGCAATCTGTTTTTTGACTTTGCTTTCTATTGCTTTCTGGTCGCCCTGCACGCTGCCTGCCGCCGGGGAAGGGCGGGGAGGGGCTGGCGGAGCCTTCTGCACATCAATCTGTTGCGTCGGCTGCCCGGCTGGCGGTTGCGCATCAAAATGAGTCTGGCCTTGGGCATCGACCCATTTATAGATCTGCCCGGCTTGGCTGGTGGCGCTCACTGTAAACAAAAGAACGGCCGCTAGGGTCCTGTAGCGCATGGTGCCTCCTTCGATGGCTGTGCACCGGCAACCTACCATAAGTGCATGCCAGCAGCCGTCACTCAGTGACTTTTCATGCGGTTAGTCGGAAGAAAGCGCACGGATGACTTGACTTGAAGAGGTCTAATCACAACAATCCAACGTTCGCTGTAGATGGACTGCCAGAAGCAGACCCTCTCGGTAGATCATGAGGCGCACATCCGCGTCGACCTGTAACACCCGCAACGCGTTACCTCGCGCTGGGTGGGAAAGCCCCGCAAACACTTTGGGGACCTCCCAATACTTGCTCAGTCAGTGCTGACGTAGTCGGCGACCACCGTCGCTCATGCTCTGCTAGCAGTAAACCTATTAAGACCCGTCCCTTTTTTGTGGGCGGTATTCTGGCGTTTTAGAGGTGAACAACGTGGAGCTTTTATCTGGCGCTGAAATGGTCGTCCGCTTTTTGCGTGACGAAGGCGTTAAGAATATCTATGGGTACCCTGGTGGTGCCCTCCTGCATATTTACGACGCGCTGTTCAAAGAACCGGCTGTGACTCACATCCTGGTTCGTCATGAGCAAGCAGCAACTCATATGGCTGACGGTTACGCCCGTGCCACCGGTAAAGCCGGTGTGGTACTGGTGACTTCGGGCCCTGGCGCGACCAATGCCATCACTGGCATCGCAACCGCCTACATGGACTCGATCCCGATGGTGATCCTGTCTGGCCAGGTTCCGAGCACCATGGTCGGCACCGACGCGTTCCAAGAGACCGACATGATCGGTATCTCCCGGCCAATCGTGAAGCACAGCTTCATGATCAAAAGCGCTGCGGAAATTCCTGAGGTCCTGAAAAAAGCGTTCTACCTGGCGCAATCCGGCCGTCCTGGTCCGGTGGTGGTTGATATCCCGAAAGATATGACCAACCCGGCCGAGAAGTTCGAATACGTCTTCCCGAAAAAAGCCAAGCTGCGCTCTTATAGCCCGGCTGTGCGTGGTCACTCGGGGCAGATTCGCAAGGCAGTGGAAATGCTGTTGGCGGCCAAGCGGCCGATCATCTACGCAGGCGGCGGCGTCATTCTGGGTCATGGCTCTGCGCCATTGACCGAGCTGGCACAGCTGCTGAACGTACCCGTCACCAATACCTTGATGGGGCTTGGTGCTTACCCGGGCAACGACCGACAGTTTCTCGGCATGCTCGGTATGCACGGCAGTTACACCGCCAACCTGGCCATGCACCATGCTGACGTGATCCTGGCGGTCGGTGCGCGGTTTGATGACCGAGTGATCAACGGCCCGGCAAAATTTTGCCCGAACGCCAAGATCATCCACATCGATATCGATCCGGCTTCGATCTCCAAAACCATCAAGGCCGACGTCCCGATCGTAGGCCCGGTAGAGAGCGTGTTGACCGAAATGGTCGCCACCCTCAAGGACATCGGCGAAACCCCTAACAAGGAGTCGGTTGCCAGTTGGTGGAAGCAGGTCGATGAGTGGCGCGCTGATCGCGATATGTTCCCTTACAACAAGGGTGACGGCAGCATCATCAAGCCTCAGACCGTTATCGAGACGCTCAGCGAAGTCACGCGTGGCGATGCCTACGTGACCTCCGACGTGGGTCAGCACCAGATGTTCGCAGCTCAGTACTATCGCTTCAACAAGCCTAACCGCTGGATCAACTCCGGCGGACTGGGCACCATGGGCTTCGGTTTCCCGGCGGCCATGGGTGTCAAGCTGAACTTTCCAGAAGCGGATGTCGCTTGTGTGACGGGTGAAGGCAGTATCCAGATGAACATCCAGGAGCTGTCCACCTGCCTGCAGTACGACTTGCCGGTGAAGATCATCAACCTGAACAACGGCGCGCTGGGTATGGTGCGTCAGTGGCAGGACATGAACTACGGCGCTCGTCATTCACATTCCTATATGGAGTCCTTGCCGGACTTCGTAAAACTGGCCGAAGCCTATGGTCATGTCGGGATGCGAATCACTGAGTTGAAAGATTTGAAGCCGATGATGGAAGAAGCCTTCGCCATGAAGGACCGCCTGGTGTTCCTTGATATCAAGGTTGATACCAGCGAGCACGTCTACCCGATGCAGATCAAAGACGGCTCCATGCGCGATATGTGGCTGAGCAAGACGGAGCGGACTTAATCATGCGGCACATCATTTCTCTTTTGCTGGAAAACGAACCTGGTGCATTGTCACGGGTTGTTGGTCTGTTTTCGCAGCGCAACTACAACATCGAAAGCCTGACCGTGGCGCCGACTGAAGACCCGACCCTGTCGCGCCTGACGTTGACCACCGTGGGGCACGATGAGGTGATCGAGCAGATCACCAAGAACCTCAATAAATTGATTGAAGTGGTCAAGTTGGTCGATCTGTCTGAAAGCGCGCACATCGAACGCGAGCTGATGCTGGTCAAGGTCAAGGCCACTGGCGCCCAGCGCGCCGAGATCAAGCGCACCACGGATATTTTCCGTGGGCAAATCGTTGACGTATCCAGTAGCGTGTACACCGTGCAACTGACCGGAACGAGCGATAAACTGGACAGCTTCATTCAGGCTATCGGCACTTCGGCGATCCTGGAAACAGTACGCAGTGGCGTGACGGGCATTGCCCGTGGCGACAAAGTGCTGAGCATTTAACTCATTACGCAAATGGCCTGAACGGCCAGGATAACAGGGGAATTTCATGAAAGTTTATTACGACAAAGACTGCGACCTTTCGATCATCCAGGGCAAAAAAGTGGCCATCATCGGTTACGGTTCCCAGGGCCACGCTCAAGCGTGCAACCTGAAAGACTCCGGCGTAGATGTCACTGTTGGTCTGCGCAAGGGTTCGGCTACTGTCGCCAAGGCTGAAGCTCATGGCTTGAAAGTGACTGACGTTGCTTCTGCTGTTGCTGCTGCTGACCTTGTCATGATCCTGACCCCGGATGAATTCCAGTCCCAGTTGTACCGTGACGAAGTCGAGCCGAACCTGAAGAAAGGCGCAACCCTGGCTTTCTCCCACGGCTTCGCGATCCACTACAACCAGGTCGTGCCTCGCGCTGACCTCGACGTGATCATGATCGCGCCGAAAGCACCGGGTCACACCGTGCGCTCCGAGTTCGTCAAAGGCGCAGGTATTCCTGACCTGATCGCTATTTACCAGGATGCATCCGGCAACGCCAAAAACGTCGCACTGTCCTACGCTTCGGGCGTTGGCGGCGGCCGTACCGGTATCATCGAAACCACGTTCAAAGACGAAACCGAAACCGACCTGTTCGGCGAACAAGCCGTTCTGTGCGGCGGTACCGTTGAGCTGGTCAAAGCAGGCTTTGAAACCCTGGTTGAAGCTGGCTACGCGCCGGAAATGGCTTACTTCGAATGCTTGCACGAATTGAAGCTGATCGTTGACCTCATGTACGAAGGCGGTATCGCCAACATGAACTACTCGATCTCGAACAACGCTGAATACGGCGAATACGTGACCGGTCCGGAAGTGATCAACGCCGAATCGCGTCAGGCCATGCGCAACGCCCTGAAACGCATTCAGGATGGTGAGTACGCCAAGATGTTCATCAGCGAAGGTGCCACTGGCTACCCTTCGATGACTGCCAAGCGTCGTAACAACGCTAATCACGGCATCGAAATCATCGGTGAAAAACTGCGCTCCATGATGCCGTGGATTGCAGCGAACAAGATCGTCGACAAAGCCAAGAACTGATCCCTGGTTCCAGGATTTTGTTTTGGAAAAACGCGGCTTCGGCCGCGTTTTTTCGTTTTGGTTGCACGCTTCTGGTATAAAGCTGCATCGTTTGATGACGAACCCTCGTCGCAAACATCTGTCGAAACTCTCCACACCGTTGCAAGGTATTGTCCATGAGCGAACGTCCCGAAGAGCCAAATCAGGCCTCTGACGCCGAAAGCCTGCTACCGATCGATGAGCACATTGAAGAAGGGCATGATGCCGAAGGGCGTAAGGTCCGGCATCGTGGTATCTATCTGCTGCCTAATCTGTTCACTACAGCGAACCTTTTTGCTGGCTTCTATTCCATCATCAGCTCGATGAGTGCGCAGAGCGCGTTGAGTGCTGGCGATCAGGTCGGGGCGAGCAAGTATTTTGCCTTTGCCGCTATCGCCATTTTCGTCGCGATGGTACTCGACGGTCTTGATGGTCGTGTCGCACGCATGACCAATACTCAGAGTGCCTTCGGTGCCGAGTACGACTCGCTCGCCGACATGGTTGCCTTTGGTGTCGCGCCCGCCTTATTGGCGTTTGGCTGGGCATTGGGGGATATGGGCAAGGTCGGCTGGATGGTCGCCTTCATCTATGTCGCCGGTGCTGCGCTGCGTCTGGCACGGTTCAACACTCAGGTCGGCAAGGCCGACAAGCGCTACTTCATTGGCCTGGCCAGTCCGGCTGCGGCGGGTGTTGTGGCGGGAACGGTCTGGGCCTTCAGTGACTACGGCATCCAGGGATCGAAAATGTCGTTTCTGGTTGCTTTGCTGGTGGCTGCCGCTGGCATGCTGATGGTCAGCAATATCAAATACAACAGTTTCAAGGAGTTGGATCTCAAGGGGCGCGTGCCTTTTGTCGCCATTCTTGCCGTCGTATTGGTCTTTGCGGTCGTGTTCAGTGATCCGCCTCGTATCCTCCTGCTCGTGTTCCTTGCCTACGCAGCCTCAGGGCCAGTGCAATATTTGTTACGACTTCGTCGTCACAAATCGGCTGAGTGATCTGCAATTTCTACCATACTCCACAGCCTACTGGTGCATAAGTTCCTCTAGCTGTGGAGTCATCAATGCTAATCAAGCTACCTGCGGCATCCGCCTGTAAAGAGTCGGATGTTACGCCTGAATCATTCTATATCTCCCGTCGCGCATTGCTCGGTAGCTCCATCGCCGGACTGGCCATCAGTGCGCTGCCGCGCTGGGCCAGTGCCGCTGATCCTTCTCCCTATGCGGGGGTAGAACCGGGTTCTGCGCCTGCATGGTTCAACGCAAAACTGCCTGATACCAAATGGCAGGCCGTCACCGTCAAGGGTGAGGCGATTACGCCATTCAAGGACGCAACTCACTACAACAACTTCTATGAGTTCGGGACCGACAAGGGTGACCCTGCGAAAAATGCGGGCACCTTGAAAACCGAGCCGTGGAGTGTGGTGGTCGATGGCGAGGTTGGAAAACCAGGGCGTTATGCGCTCGAAGACTTCATGAAGCCCTATCAACTGGAAGAGCGAATCTACCGACTGCGTTGTGTAGAGGCCTGGTCGATGGTCATCCCCTGGATCGGCTTTCCCATATCGGAATTGCTTAAGCAGGTGGAGCCCACTTCGAAGGCCAAGTACATCCGCTTCGAAACACTTCAAGATCCTAAAAGCATGCCTGGCCAGCGCTCCGGCTTTGCCCTGATCGATTGGCCCTATGTCGAGGCCTTGCGTCTGGATGAGGCGACGAACCCCTTGGCTATTCTTGCGGTGGGTATGTATGGGCGGGATCTGGCCAATCAGAACGGCGCGCCTTTGCGTCTGGTCGTGCCATGGAAGTACGGCTTCAAAAGCGTGAAGTCGATTGTGCGTATCAGTCTGGTCAGCGAGCAGCCAAAAACGACGTGGCAGAGCATCGCGTCGAGTGAATATGGCTTTTACGCCAATGTGAATCCGACTGTGGATCATCCTCGGTGGACGCAAGCGCAAGAGCGACGCCTGCCGAGCGGGTTGTTCAGCCCGAATATCAGGCGGACGGAAATGTTCAATGGTTATGGGGAGGAGGTTGCCTCCTTATATAGCAACCTGGATCTGCGGAAGAACTACTGATGCGTTATCCCTTTTGGCGCGTGGGCGTCTTCGTTGCAGCGTGCGTAGCCCCTATTCTTTGGTTGTATCAGGCCTGGAGCTTTGCTTTGGGGCCTGATCCCGGCAAGATCCTGGTCGATCGCCTGGGGTTGGGTACCTTGATTTTGCTTCTGATCACGTTGGCGATGACTCCGATGCAGCGGTTGAGCGGTTGGGCGGGATGGATCGCGGTCCGTCGGCAGCTTGGATTGTGGTGTTTCGCTTATGTGGTCATGCACCTGAGTGCCTATGCGGTCTTTATCCTCGGGTTGGATTGGGCTCAGTTAGGGGTAGAGCTGATTAAGCGGCCCTACATTATTGTCGGCAGTCTGGCGTTTGTTTGTCTGCTGGCGCTGGCGGTCACTTCCAATCGCTATAGTCAGCGCCGATTAGGCACTCGCTGGAAGAAGCTTCACCGATTGGTTTACGTGATTCTTGGGCTGGGATTGCTGCATATGCTCTGGATAGTTCGCGCAGACCTTAAAGAGTGGGCTGTCTACGCAGTCATTGGAGCATTGCTGTTAGTCCTGCGAATCCCGGCAATTGCTAGGCGTATCCCTCGGTTAAAGGCTCAAAAGGCACCCGCTGTAACAAAGGTCACAATAAGCCCTTGACGCCCCGTCAAATCTGTCTATAATTCGCCCCTCTTCCGGAGCAGATGAAACGGAAAACTCCTTGTAAATCAAAGAGTTATCCAGAGTAAGCGGCGAGGAAGGGGTTTTGATCTTCTGGATCGAAAGCGGTAGAAAAGAGGTGTTGACAGCAGCGTGTAACGCTGTAGAATTCGCCTCCCGCTAACGAGAGACGTGAAGTTGATCGAAGCGCAAGTGGTTGAAGTTGCAAAGGAAACTTTGAAACTTGTTAAAATAACCGCTTGACAGCAACAGGGGCTGCTGTAGAATGCGCGCCTCGGCTGAGACGAAAGATCTCAACCACCCGCTCTTTAACAATTGAATCAAGCAATTCGTGTGGGTGCTTGTGTTGTAAGACTGAAGTCAACTGATTATCAGCATCACAAGTTACTCCGCGAGAAATCAAAGATGTAACCAACGATTGCTGAGCTAAGTTTAGGGTTTTGTCAAAACCCAAAGATGTTTGAACTGAAGAGTTTGATCATGGCTCAGATTGAACGCTGGCGGCAGGCCTAACACATGCAAGTCGAGCGGCAGCACGGGTACTTGTACCTGGTGGCGAGCGGCGGACGGGTGAGTAATACCTAGGAATCTGCCTGGTAGTGGGGGATAACGTTCGGAAACGGACGCTAATACCGCATACGTCCTACGGGAGAAAGCAGGGGACCTTCGGGCCTTGCGCTATCAGATGAGCCTAGGTCGGATTAGCTAGTTGGTGAGGTAATGGCTCACCAAGGCTACGATCCGTAACTGGTCTGAGAGGATGATCAGTCACACTGGAACTGAGACACGGTCCAGACTCCTACGGGAGGCAGCAGTGGGGAATATTGGACAATGGGCGAAAGCCTGATCCAGCCATGCCGCGTGTGTGAAGAAGGTCTTCGGATTGTAAAGCACTTTAAGTTGGGAGGAAGGGCATTAACCTAATACGTTAGTGTTTTGACGTTACCGACAGAATAAGCACCGGCTAACTCTGTGCCAGCAGCCGCGGTAATACAGAGGGTGCAAGCGTTAATCGGAATTACTGGGCGTAAAGCGCGCGTAGGTGGTTCGTTAAGTTGGATGTGAAATCCCCGGGCTCAACCTGGGAACTGCATTCAAAACTGTCGAGCTAGAGTATGGTAGAGGGTGGTGGAATTTCCTGTGTAGCGGTGAAATGCGTAGATATAGGAAGGAACACCAGTGGCGAAGGCGACCACCTGGACTGATACTGACACTGAGGTGCGAAAGCGTGGGGAGCAAACAGGATTAGATACCCTGGTAGTCCACGCCGTAAACGATGTCAACTAGCCGTTGGGAGCCTTGAGCTCTTAGTGGCGCAGCTAACGCATTAAGTTGACCGCCTGGGGAGTACGGCCGCAAGGTTAAAACTCAAATGAATTGACGGGGGCCCGCACAAGCGGTGGAGCATGTGGTTTAATTCGAAGCAACGCGAAGAACCTTACCAGGCCTTGACATCCAATGAATCTGCTAGAGATAGCGGAGTGCCTTCGGGAGCATTGAGACAGGTGCTGCATGGCTGTCGTCAGCTCGTGTCGTGAGATGTTGGGTTAAGTCCCGTAACGAGCGCAACCCTTGTCCTTAGTTACCAGCGCGTAATGGCGGGCACTCTAAGGAGACTGCCGGTGACAAACCGGAGGAAGGTGGGGATGACGTCAAGTCATCATGGCCCTTACGGCCTGGGCTACACACGTGCTACAATGGTCGGTACAGAGGGTCGCCAAGCCGCGAGGTGGAGCTAATCCCAGAAAACCGATCGTAGTCCGGATCGCAGTCTGCAACTCGACTGCGTGAAGTCGGAATCGCTAGTAATCGCGAATCAGAATGTCGCGGTGAATACGTTCCCGGGCCTTGTACACACCGCCCGTCACACCATGGGAGTGGGTTGCACCAGAAGTAGCTAGTCTAACCTTCGGGAGGACGGTTACCACGGTGTGATTCATGACTGGGGTGAAGTCGTAACAAGGTAGCCGTAGGGGAACCTGCGGCTGGATCACCTCCTTAATCGAAGACATCAGCTTCTTCATAAGTTCCCACACGAATTGCTTGATTCATTGAAAAAGACGATTTAGAAGCAGCCCGAAATTGGGTCTGTAGCTCAGTTGGTTAGAGCGCACCCCTGATAAGGGTGAGGTCGGCAGTTCGAATCTGCCCAGACCCACCAATTTTGTGTGGGAAACGCCTGTAGAGATACGGGGCCATAGCTCAGCTGGGAGAGCGCCTGCCTTGCACGCAGGAGGTCAACGGTTCGATCCCGTTTGGCTCCACCACTTACTGCTTCTGTATTGTAGAGTTTAGAAATGAGCATTCCATCGATTGGATGGTGAATGTTGATTTCTAGTCTTTGATTAGATCGTTCTTTAAAAATTTGGGTATGTGATAGAAAGTTAGACCGGGCAGCACTTTCACTGGTGGTGTTACGGGCTAAGGTAAAATTTGTGAGTTAAATTGCGAATTTTCGGCGAATGTCGTCTTCATAGTATAACCAGATTGCTTGGGGTTATATGGTCAAGTGAAGAAGCGCATACGGTGGATGCCTTGGCAGTCAGAGGCGATGAAAGACGTGGTAGCCTGCGAAAAGCTTCGGGGAGTCGGCAAACAGACTTTGATCCGGAGATGTCTGAATGGGGGAACCCAGCGGTCATAAGACCGTTACCTTACACTGAATACATAGGTGTATGGAGCGAACCAGGGGAACTGAAACATCTAAGTACCCTGAGGAAAAGAAATCAACCGAGATTCCCTTAGTAGTGGCGAGCGAACGGGGACCAGCCCTTAAGCTGTATTGAGATTAGCGGAACGTTCTGGAAAGGACGGCCATAGTGGGTGATAGCCCTGTACGCGAAAATCTCTTTGCAGTGAAATCGAGTAGGACGGAGCACGAGAAACTTTGTCTGAATATGGGGGGACCATCCTCCAAGGCTAAATACTACTGACTGACCGATAGTGAACTAGTACCGTGAGGGAAAGGCGAAAAGAACCCCGGAGAGGGGAGTGAAATAGATCCTGAAACCGTATGCGTACAAGCAGTGGGAGCCCACTTTGTTGGGTGACTGCGTACCTTTTGTATAATGGGTCAGCGACTTATTTTCAGTGGCGAGCTTAACCGAATAGGGGAGGCGTAGCGAAAGCGAGTCTTAATAGGGCGTCTAGTCGCTGGGAATAGACCCGAAACCGGGCGATCTATCCATGGGCAGGTTGAAGGTTGGGTAACACTAACTGGAGGACCGAACCGACTACCGTTGAAAAGTTAGCGGATGACCTGTGGATCGGAGTGAAAGGCTAATCAAGCTCGGAGATAGCTGGTTCTCCTCGAAAGCTATTTAGGTAGCGCCTCATGTATCACTGTAGGGGGTAGAGCACTGTTTCGGCTAGGGGATCATCCCGATTTACCAACCCGATGCAAACTCCGAATACCTACAAGTGCCGAGCATGGGAGACACACGGCGGGTGCTAACGTCCGTCGTGAAAAGGGAAACAACCCAGACCGTCAGCTAAGGTCCCAAAGTTATGGTTAAGTGGGAAACGATGTGGGAAGGCTTAGACAGCTAGGAGGTTGGCTTAGAAGCAGCCACCCTTTAAAGAAAGCGTAATAGCTCACTAGTCGAGTCGGCCTGCGCGGAAGATGTAACGGGGCTCAAACCATACACCGAAGCTACGGGTATCACTTAGGTGATGCGGTAGAGGAGCGTTCTGTAAGCCTGTGAAGGTGAGTTGAGAAGCTTGCTGGAGGTATCAGAAGTGCGAATGCTGACATGAGTAACGATAATGGGTGTGAAAAACACCCACGCCGAAAGACCAAGGTTTCCTGCGCAACGTTAATCGACGCAGGGTTAGTCGGTCCCTAAGGCGAGGCTGAAAAGCGTAGTCGATGGAAAACAGGTTAATATTCCTGTACTTCTGGTTATTGCGATGGAGGGACGGAGAAGGCTAGGCCAGCTTGGCGTTGGTTGTCCAAGTTTAAGGTGGTAGGCTGAGATCTTAGGTAAATCCGGGATCTTAAGGCCGAGAGCTGATGACGAGTGTGCTTAGGCACACGAAGTGGTTGATGCCATGCTTCCAAGAAAAGCTTCTAAGCTTCAGGTAACCAGGAACCGTACCCCAAACCGACACAGGTGGTTGGGTAGAGAATACCAAGGCGCTTGAGAGAACTCGGGTGAAGGAACTAGGCAAAATGGCACCGTAACTTCGGGAGAAGGTGCGCCGGTGAGGGTGAAGCATTTACTGCGTAAGCCCATGCCGGTCGAAGATACCAGGCCGCTGCGACTGTTTATTAAAAACACAGCACTCTGCAAACACGAAAGTGGACGTATAGGGTGTGACGCCTGCCCGGTGCCGGAAGGTTAATTGATGGGGTTAGCTAACGCGAAGCTCTTGATCGAAGCCCCGGTAAACGGCGGCCGTAACTATAACGGTCCTAAGGTAGCGAAATTCCTTGTCGGGTAAGTTCCGACCTGCACGAATGGCGTAACGATGGCGGCGCTGTCTCCACCCGAGACTCAGTGAAATTGAAATCGCTGTGAAGATGCAGTGTATCCGCGGCTAGACGGAAAGACCCCGTGAACCTTTACTATAGCTTTGCACTGGACTTTGAATTTGCTTGTGTAGGATAGGTGGGAGGCTTTGAAGCGTGGACGCCAGTCTGCGTGGAGCCAACCTTGAAATACCACCCTGGCAACTTTGAGGTTCTAACTCAGGTCCGTTATCCGGATCGAGGACAGTGTATGGTGGGTAGTTTGACTGGGGCGGTCTCCTCCTAAAGAGTAACGGAGGAGTACGAAGGTGCGCTCAGACCGGTCGGAAATCGGTCGTAGAGTATAAAGGCAAAAGCGCGCTTGACTGCGAGACAGACACGTCGAGCAGGTACGAAAGTAGGTCTTAGTGATCCGGTGGTTCTGTATGGAAGGGCCATCGCTCAACGGATAAAAGGTACTCCGGGGATAACAGGCTGATACCGCCCAAGAGTTCATATCGACGGCGGTGTTTGGCACCTCGATGTCGGCTCATCACATCCTGGGGCTGAAGCCGGTCCCAAGGGTATGGCTGTTCGCCATTTAAAGTGGTACGCGAGCTGGGTTTAGAACGTCGTGAGACAGTTCGGTCCCTATCTGCCGTGGACGTTTGAGATTTGAGAGGGGCTGCTCCTAGTACGAGAGGACCGGAGTGGACGAACCTCTGGTGTTCCGGTTGTCACGCCAGTGGCATTGCCGGGTAGCTACGTTCGGAATAGATAACCGCTGAAAGCATCTAAGCGGGAAACTAGCCTCAAGATGAGATCTCACTGGGACCTTGAGTCCCCTGAAGGGCCGTCGAAGACTACGACGTTGATAGGTTGGGTGTGTAAGCGCTGTGAGGCGTTGAGCTAACCAATACTAATTGCCCGTGAGGCTTGACCATATAACACCCAAGCAATTTGCGTCGAAAGAGCAGATTGCGGTGTGTGAAGACGACACAAACCGAAAATTGGCAACAACCCACAGATCTATCACATCCCCATTAGTTGGCCCGTTGCGCGCAAGCACGACGATCCGGCAGCCGAATTTCTTGACGACCATAGAGCATTGGAACCACCTGATCCCATCCCGAACTCAGCAGTGAAACGATGCATCGCCGATGGTAGTGTGGGGTTTCCCCATGTGAGAGTAGGTCATCGTCAAGATTAAATTCCGAAACCCCTGTTTGCTTACGCAAACAGGGGTTTTGTTTATGCGCGGAGAAAACATCCTCCCCATCAAAAAGGCCTTAGTCCGCTCGCATCGGAACCTGTACTCGCATGCGGTAAAAAATTTGCGCGGCTATTTTTTGGGTAGACCACTAGAATGGGCCGCTATCCTTTCGTCTTTGAGTCTCCAGTTCTATGCCCGATCAAGCCAACTCCAGCGGCCTGGCCCAAGTGCCGCTAGATGAGTTGCCGCTCGATGATTTGGTGGCTTGTCATGAATGCGATCTGCTCATGCGCAAGCCCGTGTTGTCCCGCGGCGAAAAAGCTCAGTGCGTGCGCTGCGGCTACGAGCTTTATGCCCAAAGGCACAATGTCGTTCAGCACAGCTTGGCATTAGTGATCGCGGCATTATTGCTGTACATCCCCGCGAACTTTTTGCCCATCATGCATCTCAATCTCCTGGGCCAAACCTCGAAAGACACCGTTTGGACGGGCGTGCTGGGATTATTCGATACCGGCATGCAAGGCGTCGCAGCGGTGGTGTTTCTGTGCAGCATGGGTATCCCGTTACTCAAATTGCTCTGTCAGTTGTCTGTGTTGCTGAGCATTCGTTTGAATGTTGGCCGGAGCTTTGGCCTGCTGCTCTACCGTATTTATCATCACCTTCGTGATTGGGGCATGCTTGAGGTGTATCTCATGGGCGTGCTGGTCGCGCTGGTCAAGCTTTCCGACCTCGCTGAGCTGACTCTGGGCGTGGGGCTGCTATGTTTTATCGGCTTGTTGTTGGTTCAGGTCTGGCTTGAAGTGACCATGTCGCCCCACCAGATTTGGCAGGCGTTATCAGGTGGAGATGCACATGCGGGCGATTGATGCCGGGATTCTGATTTGTGCGGAATGCCATGAACTCAACAAAGCTGACCCGGACAATGACAACCTGACGTGTACTCGCTGCGGAGCGCAGGTACACCCTCGTCGCCCTGACAGCATGAAGCGCACGTGGGCATTGCTGGTGACTGCGGCCATTTTGTACATCCCTGCCAATATGTTGCCGATCATGACAGTCAGCTCATTGGGGCAGGGTGATCCCTCGACCATCATGTCAGGCGTCATTCAACTGATGCAACATGGGATGTACCCCATTGCCATCGTGGTGTTCGTAGCCAGTATTCTAGTGCCCACGTTCAAATTGATCGGTCTGGGCCTACTGCTTTTCTCGGTACAGCGTCGTCAGCCCTTATCGGCGCAACAGCGCATCATCATGTACCGCTTCATTGAGTTCATCGGTCGCTGGTCTATGTTGGACATATTCGTGATCGCCATTCTTGTGGCTGTGGTGAATTTTGGCCGCATCGCCAGTGTCGAAGCTAATCTTGGCGCAGTCGCTTTTGCCAGTGTGGTGATTTTGACGATGCTCGCCGCAGTAACTTTTGATCCCCGACTTATTTGGGACAACACGGAGTCGGATGACGACCATGAGTGATTTGCCTACCGCTAAAACCCGCCCTGCGTCCAATTGGTCTGCGATCTGGATACTGCCCTTGATTGCGTTGATCATTGGCGGGTGGCTTGGCTGGCGGGCATATAGCCAGTCAGGCATCGAGATTGAGGTGCGTTTTGAAAGTGGCGAAGGCATCCAGGCCAACAAGACCGAAGTGGTCTACAAAGGCATGTCGATCGGCAAGGTCAAGGCCTTGACGTTAGATGATGAAGGCAATACAAAAGGCGTTATTGCAACCATTGAAGTGAACAAAGAGGTCGAACCGTCCCTGCGGGCCAACAGCCGTTTCTGGCTGGTAAAACCGAGCATCACGTTGGCAGGGATCACCGGTCTGGAAACTTTGGTGTCGGGTAACTACATTGCCGCAAGCCCTGGCGATGGTGAGCCAACACGCAAGTTCAAAGCGTTGGCAGAGGCACCACCGCTCTCGGACAGATTGCCGGGGCTGCACCTGACCCTCAAGGCCGACCGTTTGGGTTCGTTGAAT
The DNA here is from genome assembly GCF_034314155.1 of Pseudomonas sp. 5C2. Lineage (NCBI taxonomy): Bacteria > Pseudomonadati > Pseudomonadota > Gammaproteobacteria > Pseudomonadales > Pseudomonadaceae > Pseudomonas > Pseudomonas sp. 5C2. Next base: position 2,034,927 of record NZ_JAVIWH010000003.1, read on the forward strand.
CGAGGCAGTCCGGTGTTCTACAAGCAGATCCAGGTTGGGCAGGTCAAAAGCTATGTCCTGTCGGAAGACCAAGGCACGGTCGAGATTAAAGTCTACATCCAGCCGACCTACGCCAATCTAGTGCGTAAACACACACGTTTCTGGAACGCCAGCGGCATTAGCATCGACGCCAATCTGTCTGGAGTAAAGGTGCGCAGCGAGTCGCTGGCCAGCATCGTTGCTGGCGGTATTGCCTTCGCTACGCCAGAGCACCGAAAAGACAGCCCACCCACCGACCCCAGTCTGCCTTTTCGTCTGTATGAGGATTTTGACGCCGCTCAAGCCGGGATACGGGTCAAGCTCAAGCTGAGCGACTTCGAAGGTTTGCAGGCCGGCCGTACGCCCGTGATGTACAAGGGTATTCAGGTCGGCAACATGAAAACGCTCAAGGTCGATCCCGATCTTTCCAGCGCTACGGTCGAATTGGCCCTGGACCCTTTGGCTGAAGACTATCTGGTGGAAGGCACCCAGTTTTGGGTAGTCAAACCCTCAATTTCGCTGGCGGGCATTACGGGTTTGGAGGCATTGGTCAAAGGTAACTACATCGCGGTTCGTCCCGGCGATCTAGGTTCGCCGCCCAGACGCGATTTCGTCGCCAGAGCCAAGGCACCACCACTGGACCTGCGCTCGCCAGGTCTGCATATGGTGCTGTTCAGCGACACACTGGGTTCGCTGGATGTCGGCAGTCCTATCCTTTACAAGCAGGTTAAGGTCGGCTCAATCCAGAGCTATCAATTCTCCCGCGACCAGAAACAAGTCGTGCTCGGCGTACATATCGAGAAGGAATACGAAAATCTGGTCAATGGCTCGACTCGCTTCTGGAATGTCAGCGGCATCACACTGAAGGGGGGATTATCGGGTATTGAGGTCAAAAGCGAGTCCCTACAAAGTTTGATGGCGGGGGGCATATCCTTTGAAACGCCGCTGGCCAAATCGCCGCTGCAAAAACGTATCCCTCGCTTCCGCTTGTTTGCCAGCCGTGATCTGGCCACACAGCGCGGGACCGAAATCACGATCAAAGTCGACCGTGCAGACGGTCTGCATCCCGGTACGGCAATCCGCTATAAAGGTCTGGATGTCGGCAAGGTCGAAGACGTCGATCTGACCAGTGATCTACAGGCGGTGATGCTGACGGCGCGGATCACCGAAGTACCCGACAAAATCGCCCGTGTGGGCACCGAGTTTTGGGTGGTCAAGCCAGAAGTGGGATTGATCAAAACCTCGAATCTCGAGACTTTGGTCACCGGCCAATACCTGGAAGTGTTGCCGGCCAGCAAAAGCACGGGACCGCAGAAAAGCTTTGTTGCGTTGAAGGCCCCTCCGAATGCTTCCGCACGTGACGAGGGATTGAGTGTGGTCCTGAGCGCGCCACGTCGTGGCTCAATCAAGCCGGGTGTGCCGGTGACTTACCGTGAAGTGACAGTAGGCAAGGTCATGAGCTACGAATTGGGCCAGACGGCTGATCGTGTATTGATCCACATCCTGATCGAGCCGCGTTATGCGTCGTTGGTTCGGGGCGGCAGTCGTTTCTGGAACAGCAGTGGCTTTGGCGTTGACTTCGGCTTGTTCAGAGGTGCGACCGTCCGTACGGAGTCGCTGGAGACGCTGATCGATGGCGGCATCGCGTTTGCCACGCCGGAGGGGGAGCGCATGGGGAGTCAGGCGCGACCTGAGCAAACCTTCCCGTTGTTCGACAAAGCCGAGGATGAATGGCTGCAGTGGGCGCCCAAGATTTCTCTCGGGAAGTAGAGCAGTCAACGCGGTGTGCCAGGCACACCGCGTTGGCTTCTTCAGCTGCACATCAGGCCAGCACGGTCTCTGCTTCAGGATCTGCCGCCACTGCTTTCACCTCGTCATGGCGACGGATGTATTTCCAGTCGGCCTCGTCGATGTAAATGCCGTTAGGTCCGCTACCGCCTTCCAGATCGATCGCAACGTGTGCCGAGACCTGGGGTTTGACGCTGGCCAGAATCGGTACAAAGCCTAGCTGCAAACTGGTCTCCAGCAAGGCGGCCTGGTTTTTCTCGTCAATGTCGGCCGCTTCGTCGAGGTAGTAAGGCAGACGAATGCGCCCGGCTTGATCGCGATCCATCAAGTGCAGCAACAAATACATGTTGGTCAGCGCTTTGATGGTCATGGTCGTACCGTTAGACGCCGCACCATCGATATCGGTATGAATCACGGGTTGGCCGTTGACCTTGGTGATTTCGAAGGCCAGTTCGAACAAATCCTTCAGGCCGAGTTGGTTGTGGTTAGCCGCCACCAACCGTGCCAGATATTCCTTGGCCTCTTCGTTCTTGTTGTCCTGATCGGCACTTTGGCTGAGGTCGAATACCGACAGCGTTTCGCCTTCTTCGTACTGACCAGCGCTATGGATGATCTGGTCGATGTGTTTGAGTGCTTCCTTGTTCGGCGCCAGAACGATGCGGAAACTCGCCAGGTTGGACACCTGCCGTTTGTTGATCTCGCGGTTGAACAGCGCCAGTTGATGCTCAAGGCTGTCGTAGTCGCTGCGAATATTACGCAAGGTCCGGGCGATGTCGGTCACTGCTGCACGCCGTGCTTTACCCAGAGTAAGTGCCTCGTCTTGGCGATGCGCGTAGGCGTTGATCAGCAAGTGCAGGCGACGCTCCATGTCATCTTCACTGTCGAATTTGGCTACACCCTTGAGGCGCACTTGAGCGTAAAGCGCTTCAATCTGGCCATCGCTGCGCTGCAAACCCTGCCAGCTGTCCTGATAGTCATTGAGCAGCGGCAGCAGGTTCTCCAGCGAGTCATCCACCGGTTCCATGAACGGCGTACCGAACGGCATATCTGCAGGCAATAGCTGACGACGACGCAGGGCGTCATCCAGCGTGCGTTGCTTGGCTTCCATGTCGCCGATCTGCCGACCGACCAGTTGCAGCTTGGCGGAGAGCTGCTGCACACGTTCGGTGAAAGCATCGCTGGAGCGTTTGAGCTCGTCCTGCGCGGCTTCCATTTGCGCCAGCTGTTCGAGTTTCTCCGGCTCTTCCGCATTCAACGTCTGGCTGCGACGGAAGTCTTCCAGCGCTTTTTGCGCGTCCAATACCTGCTGGTACAGGGCTTCGGTCTGCGTTTTGCTCGCCGCCCGGTCCGAGGCAACGGCCTGTTGGACTTTCAGCTGCTTGAGTTCTTTTTCCAGACGTTCTTTCTGATCACGCAGTGCCGCACGGTCAGCCAGGGCTTGCAGCGCGGGCGGTTCAATGTGGGAAAGATTGATCGTCAGGCCCGGGACTTCGAAGCGCTCGCCTTTAAAGCTGTCGAGGATCAGCTCCAGTGATTTGACCCACGCGTCGCCATCATCGAGTGCAATACCCTGCTCGCCGAGTGGCAGGCTGAATAGCGCGCTGTTGAACAAACGCATCAACCGCTCGACATCTGGCTGCGAGAACTCTTCGCGCAAGCGGGCATAGCTGTTGTTGTCAGCGTGATCGAGTTGTTGCTTGACCGACTTCAGGCGTTTTTCCAGATCGCGCAGGCGTTCATCCAGGTCCTTGGCGCTGAACTGCCGGGACTGGGCCAGCGCACCGGCCAGTTCATCGTGAGCATCCTTGGCTGCCAGCAATTGCTGCTCCAAGACCTTGACGTCATCGACCAGCGCAAAACGATGCTTGAGTACCGACAACTCGCCGATCCAGCGCTGAATACCGCTGATTTCTCGCTCCAGGCGCATCAACTCCTGAGTCCCGCCACGCTGATCGTTTTGCAGCGAGTCCTGCTCGTTTCGGTAATGTTCGGCCTGGATCACCAGCTCTTCTTTGCGCGCGTTGGAATAGTCCTGCCACGTGCCCAGTAGCGAATCGAGCAGCGGTGACAGTCGGTGCAGTTTGCCGCGTAGTACTTCCCGCTGCTTGACCCCAGAGGACAGGGCTTCGACCAGTGGACCGGCGAGAACCAGTGCGTTGTAGTCCTGTTCCATGCGGCGTACGTCGCGGAAGGCTTCTTCGCACGCGGCGATGTAATCAACGCTGCCGGACCGCAAGCTGTGTTCAAAGGCATCGAGGAACAACTGCTTGAGTTTCGCCGCCGTGATTTCGCGCATATGCAGCAAGTTGATGAACAAGGCTCGGAAGGTCTTCAGGCTCTGTTCGCTGGTGGAGCGCAGCGGGATCAGGGTCAGGTCCAGCGGGATCGACGTATGACCACCCACCAGCAGGCGACGCAGTTCATCGGGCTTCAGCTCATAGGCTTTCAGGCCGTGGCTTTCCAGGTTGCTGAACAGCTCTTTTTGCCGCAAGCAGGTGTCATTTTTCTGATAGTGCGCCAGGTCCAGTTTGCCAGCGTAAGCAAAAAACTGGTGACCGAACCCACCGCCCGGTCCGCGTCCGACCACGCCAATCACATGCGGGCCGTGGGGCAGCGAGACTTCCACCAGGATGTAACTGGTGTCGGAGGCGAAATAGAAGCGCCGCGACTGTTCCAGGCTGTACTTACCGAAACTCATGTCCGACATGCGCGCCAGAATCGGGAATTGCAGGGCGTTGATCGAGGCGCTTTTGCCCAGGTTGTTCGCGCCGTACACCGACAAGGGGTGTTCCAGCGGGAACAGACCAAGGCTGTAGCCAGCCGTGTTCAGCAGGGCAAAGCGGCGGATGCCATAACGTTCCTGGCTCATGCGTCCATCTCCTGTTGCTCGGCGGCAATGGCCCGGGCCAACGCCTGCGCTTCGGTTTCTTCAGGTTCGTCGAACTCGGCGAGATCCAGCGGGTCATCGGTTTTCAGGAGTTTTTCGTCGCTGTCGCTGTCATCGTCAATCAGGATCGGCGTGGGCAGTGGCAACACGCTGTGCAGGCTGGCCGCCAGATCACGGTCCTGTTGCACCGATAGGCAGACGTCGAGGAAACGGTGCATCGGCGGCAGGAATCGGTAGATGCCGTTTTCTTCGTTGGCGAAACCGAGCTGGGTCATGCGGCGCATGATTTTCTCTTCCAGCTCTTCCTGGGTTTGTACTTCGGCTTGCACAAACAGGTCGCGGTATTTTTCCAGCAACGAAGGCAGCTCATCACGGCCCAGGCTACCGCCGTCGAGCACTGCGACCGGGTCGCGGCCCTGATCGGCCAAGTGCTCGACGATGATGAAGGTGAACAGCGCCAGGCGTTGCGCGGTCTTGTTCACCTGTGCGGCGGCCATTTCCGGGACGAAGTAATAGAAACCGCGGGTGTCGCAGACCAGTTCAAAGCCCAGGGCCTTGAACAGCGTTCGGTACTGGTCCTGGCAATTGGACAGCTGCGCATACAGCTCCGGGTCGCGGCGGCTGATGTGGTAACCCTTGAACAGCTCGCGAAAAATCGGCGCCAGCTGGGACAGTTCGGATAGATCAAGATGCATGAGGGGTGCTCGCGGAATTCTCTAGGTGCTCGTCTCGGCTAGAGAGCAGGGCGAAGGAGCGCAGGCTGACCTGATGCTCCTGCGTGTTGTAATCGCGACGTTCAAGGCGCTCACGGGTAAAACGCTTGTCCCGCGACAGGCGCGAGAACCAGTACAGCAATTCGTCGGTGGCGCCGTCCGGTTCTTGCTCCAACAGCCAAACCATCAAATCCGGCATCGGCAGGGCGTCTTCGCAGCGCTCCAGCATTTCTTTGACCGTGCGGGGCGCGCGGGGCGGTTCGCCTTTGCGTGTGACGTTGGCCTTGGGGAATTTCGCCGGTTTCGGTTCGAAGCGGGCCAAGGCATACACATAGGCTTCAACCTGACTGGCGCTGCCCAGGAACGTGCTTTGTGGTCGAGTGAACATCGACATAGCCGCTTGCGGCACGGCATCCAGCCCTTTACGGCGGATAGCAGAAAGCGCCAGCGCCGCACCACGGGTGACTGCGTTATGCCGGCGGGCTTCCTCACGCAGCGGCAACAGCAGCTCGCGGGCGTGACGCAGGGTCAGTTGAGCGCTGGTTTGCATCTCCAGGATGCGTGCGTGGGTACGCAGCAACATGTCGTCATCGACCAGATGGCCAAGGCGCTGCTGTTCGGTGAGCAGGCGCAGCAGAACATTTTCCACCTTGCGCACGCCCTGTTCGAACGCCCCGTCGGCGTTGACCAACTGGATCATCGGTTCGATGTACTCGTCCCAGGTCGCCAGCACCTCGGCATAGCGCTGACGCAGCGGAATCTGCCGGTCACTGGTCTTGGCCCGGTCAGCCACGGCGACCAGCGCCTGCTCATCATTGGCCAGCTTTTTCAGAACATCGCGCACACGCATGTCCAGCAGACGCAATTGCCGCGCCAGGTCGTTGGCATCGCGGATGTCGAAAGCGTCCTGGATATAGCCTGCCAGACGCTCCAGATGGCGTAGATAGGCTTCGATCTCCAGACACAGGCCAAGGCGATGTTCACGCCGGAGATAGGACAGAAAGTCATGGATTTGTGCGTTCAGTTCAAAACGGTTAGGGCTTTTAGCTACCGGAACCAGAATATCCAGACGAATCCACACGTCCAGCAGGCTGGTGATGTCTTGTGGCGTGCTATCCAGTTGCTGGGCGGCCAGTTGCAGGCGCAGTTCGCTCAGGCTCAAGGTGCCTTGGTCGAAGTGTTCGCACAGTGGCTCAAGGAGCGCCCAGTGTTCGGCAAGGGCGCGCAATACGCGCTTAGGTTCGATCATGGGAAGGCCGGTTGGTTGGCAAATAAAAGCAGCGATTGTACTGCATCGGCTACCTGAGATTTCACCTCCGGGCGATCAACTGCGGCGGGAATCGGCGAAGGGCGGTAGAATCGCCGACTTAACTTATCCACAGGTGGCTGACCTTTGCTTAATGAGTCCCGCCGCCGCGCTTATATGACTGCCATGCAGGTGGTCAATTGGCTGCCGCGCACCGAACTGCCCTTTGCCGCACCTTCACGCCCGGAATTGCTCGGGCCCTTGCCGTTGCCGGTCGAACAGGCTGTTGCTGCGCCTGCGCCCGCCGTCGCTGTTACGCCAGTCGCCACGCCTGTTGCGCGTCCGGTAGTCGAGCGGCCGAAAATCGAAGTGCCCCGTCCGTCGCTTTCCAGCACCCGAAATGGTGCCGTGGCCGACGCAGAGGTCGCTGCACCAGCACCAATCAAGGCCGTTGCCGTTCCTCCTCCACGCTTTGCCTTGCAACTGCTGCGGGCCGGGCGTTGCCTGGTGCTGGTCGAGTTACCCACAGGCGAGGCATTTCAGAGTCGCGACCCGTCCTATATGTTGCTCAAGGACATGTTGCGTGCCGCCGGTCTGCCTGACAGCCCGCAAATCATTGGCGAGCCGGTGCGTTGGCCATTGTTGGTCCGTGGTCAATTGGACCAGGGCCCCGCAGCCGCGCGTGATTTCGTGCAGGGATTTGTCCTCGCCCGACTGGAAGATGAGCCGTGTGCATGCCTGTGGCTGATCGGCTTGCCTGCGGTGCGATTTGCTGGCGAAGCCACTGCCGAGTCCTACAATCAAGAATTGCAGATCGACGGTCTGGGCAGTGCCTGGGCGCTGCCCGGTCTGGAATTATTAATGGATGAGCCGCAACGCAAGGCCGATGTCTGGCAAGCCATGCGTCGGCTGATGACACGCTGGAAAACGATTGATGACTGACGTTTCAATAAAGAGCCCCTCAATGAGCGACGCTGTAACTTTCCGCCCGATGACCGAAGCGGACCTGGACGCTGTACTGAAAATCGAATACGCGGCGTTCAGCCATCCCTGGACCCGAGGCATCTTTCTCGACGGGCTCAAATCCTACGAAATATGGCTGATGTTCGAAGGCGCCCAGCAAGTCGGCCACGGCGTGATCAATGTCATTATCGACGAAGCGCACCTGCTCAATATCACCGTCAAGCCAGAAAGCCAGGGCCGTGGTCTGGGCCTGCGCTTGCTGGAACACCTGATGTCGCGGGCCTACCAGATGAACGGCCGCGAATGTTTCCTCGAGCTGCGCGCGAGTAACCAAGCAGCCTATCGCCTGTATGAGCGCTACGGCTTCAACGAGGTGGGCCGCCGTCGGGATTATTACCCTGCGGTCGGCGGGAGCGAAGACGCGCTGGTCATGGCCTGCACCCTGTTTGAATAGTCGTTACTCTGGCTTGCCGTCGAGCGGATCGTGGCGAGCCAGTTCGGCTTCATCCAGGCCATCACCACCCCCGATGTCATCTTCATCGACGACACTCAAATCCCAGTCGGTAGGGCGGTTTTCGCCAGCTTCATTAGCTGAACGTGCGCCATCTTCGTCGATCATGTTTTCCGGGTCCAGGTCATCGTCGGTAGAGTGGTGATCCGGGGTCGACGCGCCGGTCATCCCCGCTTCACGAACCCGCTTGTCCGGGAACTCATGTTCGAGTTCGTTTTCTGGCACAAGATCGCCGATGCGACCGGTGTCCTCCTCTTCATCGAAGTGCAATTCTTCCATCGAGCCCATACGGTCTTCATTGTCATCGATCGGTTCAGGCTGTGGGGCACCGTAAGGGCGGCGTGATTCAGTCATGGCAATTCCTCATGTTTTGGGGCCTTATAAAGATTGACCGGCCGCAACGATGAAGATTCCTTTTGTATCCTCAGCAAAAGTAGTGGCACATAAGCGTGACCCAGACAGCCGGGCGCCAGTCAAAGCTGGGCATCATTTTCGAGGCTTCAACGCATGAACGAACTACAAGATCTGATTGATAACAACGAGCGCTGGGCCGACGCGATCAAGCAGAAAGACCCGGAATTTTTCGCCAAACTGGCCGGCCAGCAAGCGCCTGAATACCTGTGGATCGGTTGTTCTGATGCACGCGTGCCAGCCAACGAAATCGTCGGCATGCTGCCGGGCGATCTGTTCGTACACCGTAATGTCGCCAATGTTGTGCTGCACACTGACCTTAATTGCCTGTCGGTGATTCAGTACGCGGTGGACGTGCTCAAGGTCAAACATATCCTCGTCACTGGCCACTATGGCTGTGGCGGCGTACGTGCAGCGATGCAGAATCGCCAGCTTGGCTTGATCGATGGCTGGCTGCGTTCGATCCGCGATTTGTATTACGAAAACCGCGTCCCCTTGGCCCTGCTGCCAACTGAAGAAGAGCGTGTTGATCGGCTGTGCGAACTAAACGTGATCCAGCAAGTGACCAATGTCGGCCACACCAGCATTGTGCAAAATGCCTGGCATCGGGGGCAGAGCCTGTCGATTCACGGCTGCATCTACGGGATTAAGGATGGCCGCTGGAAAAGCCTGAACGCGACCATCACCGGTTTCGAGCAGCTGCCGCCGCAATACCGGCTTCGTCCGCTGGGTGAATGAAAGGCAAGGCGACTCATTCCTTGAGTCGCCTTGTATCCGCTTTTTTTAAAGTGGTGGCTGAGCCAGCACCGAGCCAGTCGGCGGCTGCACGTCGTGGGTCACTCGGCATCGCACGGGCTAGGCTCGGCCTTCGTACGGAAGTGATTACCGCCATTCCTTTTCGCGAAATACATGGCTTCATCGGCGTGCTTGAGCAGCTGTTTCTCTTCTATGCCATGTTCGGGGTAGAGCGCGATCCCGATGCTCAGCAGAGTACACAAGCCTTGACCTTCCATGTTCAGCGGGTGACTAAGCTCGCGATGGATTTTTTCAGCCACCCGCAAGGCGTCCTCCGGTAACTGGATGTTGTGCAGCAGCACCAGAAACTCGTCACCGCCGATGCGCGCAACCGTATCGGTTTCGCGCACGCATTGTTTTAGGCGCTGTGCCACTTCTTGCAGTAACTGATCGCCTGCCGCATGGCCGAGGGTGTCGTTGACCTGTTTGAACTTGTCCAGATCGAGGTAGAGCAGGGCGAACTGGCCTTGTTCGCGCCGGGCCATCGCGAGTGCAGTCTGCAGCCGATCCTGGAACAGTCCGCGATTGGGTAACTGGGTCAGTTGGTCATATTGGGCCATGTATTGCAGTCGAGCGTGCAGTTGTTTGCGCTCGATAGCGGCGGCGACTTGAGTGGAGACGAACTGCAACAGCTCTTGATCCTTCACGGTATAGCGTGTGCCACCTGAGTAGCTCTTGACCACCAAAGCACCGATAGTGCCCCGGTTCGAGTGCAACGGTACGCCCAGCCAGCACAGCGAATCGGTGTCGAACTCGGCGCGTAAATATTCCGGAAAGGTGGTCAGTGTCTCGGGGGTCAATAGCAGCGGGAGCCCGGTGCGGATCACCTCGGCACTCAAAGAGTCGGTGACTGTTTGTGGATCGGGTGCCTGGTCCTGTTCATCCACGTGGTAGGCAAAGCTCAACTGGTCACTCTTTTCGTCGTACAGCGTCACGGAAAAATTCAGTGCGGGCAGCAGTTCGCCAATGATCTGATGAATGCGATGAAACAGGGCGGGCAGATCCTCGGCGGCGTGGGCGGCTTCAGAAATGGAGTACAGCGCGGCTTGTACCGACTCAGACTGTTTGCGCTCAGTGATATCACGTGCAACCCCGATCCTTAGTTGATCGACTTCCGACCAGCGGGCCGACCACATGATGTGCACGATTTGCCCGTCTTTGCGCACATAACGGTTTTCGAAATGGGGTTTAGGCTGCCCGCCGATGATTTCGCTGGCGGCCAGCAGCGTCCGCGCTCGATCTTCGGGCAGCACCATGTCTATCATGACCCGGCCGATCATTTCCTCGGGCGTATAGCCGAAAATGCGTTCACACGCAGCGCTCACAAATACAAAGCGGCCCTGAGAGTCCACCACGCAGACAGCGTCGAGCATCAGGTCAACAAAGTTGCTCAACTGTGGGTAGGGTTGTTCCATAAAGAAGCGCTTGCCTGGAAAAATTAATGGTCGAGGACCGAGAATCATACCGATAGGCTGCTACAGATAGTGGCCGAAGCATAGCGTGATTTCAATTCAATGGGATGAACCCGATTACCAGCACGTCACGCTACTGATGATGGAGTGACGGCAGGAGGTTGATTCGAAGGTTTCGAGACGCTGGCCCTCTTGGTGGTTGGAGGGCCTGAGGGGGTAAATGATAGGTGAGGCCGGGACAGATAGCACGTTACCTTGAAACGACCGTGCTATCTGCGAGGGCGGTGTTACTTCAATGCAAGTTTGTAAATGACTTGGGTCGCGTCCATGGGATCTCGGTGGCATTCAAAGCCTAACTGTTTAGTCAGCTGATGCATGTGAGTATTGCTTGTTGAGTCAATCGATATCATCTGTGCAAAACCGTTACGCCGTGCGGCGTCGATTAAATGCCGCATGAGTAACGTCCCCATGCCCAGATTTTGCCAGTCATCGGCAATCACGACCGCGCATTCGCATTGCCCTTCCTCTTCCAGCGCGGCATAACGACTCACACCGATTTCGATCAAGTCGCCATCTTTATGCGCCAACGCGACGTAAGCCATCCGCTTTTTGTTATCAACGTCCATCAACTGATCGAGCAGGGCAATACTGGGTTCATTCATTGAACCGAGAAAGCGAAAGTGCCGCGACTCTGGGGAGAGCTTTTTGATGAAGTTAAACTCGCGATCCCTGTCATGCGGTGCCAACGGCCTGATCAGGATGTGGGTCCCGTTGCTCAGCAAATCGATCCAGTGTTCACCGTTGACGCTTGGAAACGCGGCGCTGCCGCTGACATTGCTTGTTGGACTTATGGTCATGTTGATGCTTCCGTCGCAAGAAATGGGAGGGACTCTAAGCGTGGAACTTTGAACCTCTTGTACGCCTCGGAAGGTATTGCCAACTGATCTAGATCAAAAGTCCATGCCGGGAAGGATCCCGGCTGACAAGCGGTGAGCGGCTATTTGATGGGCCCGTGCCTGCTTGCGTGCAGGCACATGCCAGCCTTTCGCTGATTATTGCCCGCTGAGTCCGAGCCAGCCATGTATGCCCACATACAGACCGACACCGATGATCAATAGGCTGGAGAGGTAAGGTGCGCGGCGCGCCACAGCGCCCAGCCACGGCCAGCGATTGGACGCCTGCTTTGCACCCACGGCCGCAGCGACACCGACGCTGACCAGGGTGATCGCTAAGCCGATGCTGAAGCACAGAACGAGCACGCCGCCTAAAGCGACCTCTTTAACCTGCAGGCACAGCAACAAAACGGTAATGGCCGCCGGGCAAGGAATCAGGCCTCCGGTCAAACCGAACATGATGATCTGACGTGTGGTGACCTCGCGGTGGGTGAAGCGTTTGCGAATGTCATTGGCGTGCGCCCGTTCATGCGCATCCTGATAGCCGTCTATCGATAGCTCCAGCCCTTCCAGCTCGGCGTGAACGTGGTCGTGCTCATGGAAGTCCAGATCATAATCATGAGTGTGACTGGCATGCCCCAGACTCAAGCGCGCGTTGAACTGATGAGGCTCGGGGATTTCGGCCACTGACTCCAGGTAGTCGCCGCGATCGACGAATGCGAACTGTTGGGTCAGTCCGTCTGTACGCGTCGTCGACACACTGACCTCGGCAGCAGGCCATGCATGCCCGCTCAACGATTTCACCCGCCAGCGTGGTGGGGTACCTTCTTCAAAAATCGACAGTTCGATGTGCCCATGGCCGGTATCGATGCGATGAGTTTCATCATGGTGATCATGCGCTCCATGATGGTGATCGCCATCTTGCTCGAACTTGAACATCTGTTCGCCGCGCCACGTGCGCCAGAGCATCCAGAGGGCAATCGCGATGATCATCGCTGATGAGACCAGCTGAAAGTACGGCTCAGTGGTTTGCGCATCCAGTCCTTTGCCCAGGTACATACCGCCGATAGCAACTAGCCACACCACTGCGGTGTGCGAAACCGTCGCCGCCAGACCCAGCAAAATCGCCTGTTTGACGGAGCCTCGAACGGCCACGATAAAAGCGGCCATCATGGTTTTCGAATGCCCTGGCTCCAGGCCATGCAATGCCCCCAGCAAGATGGCACTCGGGAAATACAGCCAGGCGTGAGTTCCACCCTGTTGCAGCAGTTCAGCGAAATTTGGCATGACAGGCCTACAGGTACTTGGTGATTTGCTTGAACTCTTCCAGTGGCGCACGCGCCCCATTGGCAAGTGCGTCCACGGTGTGTTCCAGGCAGTGATCGATGTGATCCTGAATAAGCGTTCGCTTGGCCTGACAAACCGCTTTCTCAACGGCGTGCAACTGCTGGGCAATATCCACGCAGGCCCGCTGATCTTCGATCATGGTGATGATGCTGCGCAGATGACCCTCGGCCTTTTTGAGCCTTTTAACAATCGCATCATGAGTCTGGTGCGTGTGAGGGTGAGGGTGAGGGTGTAAATCTTCGCTCATGGCGATGGGCGTCCTGGTTCAGAGTGCTGGCATAGTATCCCCCCGGGGGGGATAAAGTAAGCCTGCCGATAAACTCTGAAAATGCGAGGACGCTGCGTAAACGGTGAATCGGTATTCTGACGGGGAACCGAATCAGGTAAGGCTTGAGCCTGTATTTTTAAGCGGGAGAGACTTCTTGCCGGGGCGACCTGATCGTCGAACCAGCGCCGTGATAATGATCAGCGTCGCTAGATACGTCAGTACCTGAATCCCCGAGGGTTGGGCGCTATAACCAATAAGGGTGTGCAGCATTTTGCCAACGATGCTGCTTTCTTTTAGCAGCCAAGAGCTGTCCCACAGTGTTTCTCCCAGCGCCGGCAACCAGTTGGCGCTGACCAGAAACGCTACTCCCTGACTCGCCATGCCTGCCGCCAACAGGATAATCATCCCGTTTGTCACCTTGAACAGATGACGCATCGCGACGCGTAGCAAACCGAAGTAGAGCGCAATACCCATCGCCACGCCGCTGGCAATGCCCAGCAATCCGCCCATTAACATTTGCCAGGTCTGGTTTGGGTCGCTGGCCGCGATCCCGTACAAAAACAGCACGGCTTCGGACCCTTCGCGCAGCACAGCGACGGCCACGACGATGGCCATCCCGCTTAACGCGCGGTCTCCACTGCTCACGGCTTCACCGACCTCGGTGAGCTGTACCGCCATCTCACGCCCGTGCTTGCTCATCCAGATGCTGTGCCATGCCAACATCAGCGCCGCGATAAACATGACGCCCGCGTTAAACAGTTCTTGCCCGGCACCGGAGGCCCAAGCGCTGATGGCGTCAGCAAAGACCGCCACAAGGCTTGCGCCCAGAATGCCGCCCACAACGCCCCACGCCACCCAAAAACCTCTGCGGTACACGCCTTTGGTGGCGGCGAGGATGATGGACACCACAAGCGCAGCTTCGAGGATTTCCCTGAAAACAATGAGCGCTGTCGATAGCATGGGGTTTACTCCGGAAGTGGGTTATTTAACGATCAACCGAGCTTTCGAAATGCTTTCTTTGTACTCGTCATGAAACTCATAAGTGCCGGGTTTCAATGGGCCAATGAAAAAGCTCACGGTTTTGCCTCCCGTCACCAACTTGCCACCTTTAAAGTCATCGCTCATAAATTCGGCGGTGGTTTGATCACGGTTTTCAAGGGTGACCTTGACCTTCGTGTTGGCAGGAATTTCCAATGGATTCGGTGAAAACAGATGGTCCTTGATGACCAGTGAAACCTCCGCGTCAGCGGCGAGTGCGGGCTGAGCCATGGAAATAAAGGCGAGGGCGGCGGCAGCACTGACAGTTTTGACCAGACTGGAAATACGAAGTTGCATGCGTTTGATTCCGTTTAATCATTGGATCTTGGCAATATGACGTCGCATTTGTCAAAAATACGTTCAAATCGCGTGAAAAAAACCTTAAAAACAAGCGGTTCGTCTTTCGTTGCAGCGCTCCCCCGGTCAAGGGTGGCTGCGACGTTGACGCGTTAAGGGCTTCGTTTCAGAGCGGTCAGTGAGTCGTTTTACTGTCGATTTTGGCGAGTAGCGTTGTCAGGGCCGAGGCGCAGGCTTTAGGGTCCGGGCTACCGGACCGCAGTTGCGACAAGGCCCGGTCGATGGACTTATCCACAGCGGTCCAGTCACTGGGGCTCATCGGTTGAAGCTTTTCTTCGCCTTGGTCCCAGGCCGTTTCCAGATCGGTAATGCGTGAACGTGCAGCGCTCATGTCACCGGCATCGACCAGCGCAGAGGTGTCCAAGACGATTTTTCGGTAGGCAGAGAGATCGCCCAGAGGACCGCCAGCAGTGCTCACGCGTGCTGCGACCTGACCTTGTTGGCTTGCGAACTTGGCGATCAGGGTTTGCAACGATTCATCAATGGCGGCCTTGTCCGGGGTACCAGAGCGCAATTGCACGAGGGCTCGATCAATGGATTTATCCACCGATGTCCATCCTTCCTGGCTGCGTGCCTGAAGTTGCTTGGCCGAGGCGTCCCATGCGCTTTCCAGATCCTTGATGCGGGCTTTCCCCCCTGCGATGTCACCGGCTTTTACTTTGGCAAGGATGTCGCTGGCGATGGCTGAAAAGGACGAGAGATCGCCTAGAGAGCCTGTGGTTACTAGCGTTTGAGCGCTTGGCGATGCTTGAGGGGTGAGTGTCGGTATCCAAAACCAGCCGCCCAACCCGATGACGGCCACGGCCAGCAGGAGGCTGATAAAGGGGCGCGACGTCAGGCGGGGAATGGTTGAGCGCCTATCGGGTCTGCTTAGGGACCGACTGTGCAGCGTGGCCCAGAGGGCGCTGGAGATGAAAATCGACGACACCGCGCCGCACATCAACCCGATCACCAATGCCAGCGAGAACATTTGCAGCGGTTCGCAGGCGAATAAATAAAGACTGGTCGAGGCCATCACCACGGTCAGTACTGTGTACAG
Source organism: Pseudomonas sp. 5C2 (assembly GCF_034314155.1). Classification (NCBI taxonomy): domain Bacteria; kingdom Pseudomonadati; phylum Pseudomonadota; class Gammaproteobacteria; order Pseudomonadales; family Pseudomonadaceae; genus Pseudomonas; species Pseudomonas sp. 5C2. The sequence continues at coordinate 2,050,613 of NZ_JAVIWH010000003.1, forward strand.
GGAGCGCCCCAGAGTTTGCTCGATGCTCTGATTGACCATGCTCAACAAGGAGGCTTCGTCTGGGGTATTGGTCCGTTTGAGGTTCTCGACGATGCGCCCGAAGATCACGATTTTATCGTTCAGCGAGTAACCGATGATGGTCAGCAGCGCGGCAACGTAGGTCACATCGATTTCGAACTTGAAGAGCGCGAAAACTGCCGAGACAAATAGCAGGTCGAGGATGATCGGAAGGACCGTGGCCACGGCAATGGCCCAGGAAAACCGAAGCCCGATGTACAGGGTAATGCTGATGAATGCGGCCAGGACGGCATAGATTGCACGGGTCGCGAAGTCGCGTGCGATGCCTGGGTCCGCCGTATTCTCTTCATACTCGACCTTCTGGTATTTCGCCTGGAAGGCTGAAATGACCTGTTTCAACTCAGCGGGCTTGAGGACTTCATCGAAGCGGGCCGCTATGTGTTCGTTCTGCGCGCCACCTACCGCCAGCGTCGCCGGAACGATCCCGGCAGCGGTCATGATCTGTGTGGCGTCGCTCTGGGTTGTCGGGCGATCAATGTCGATATCCAGCGCAGTGCCGGACGTGAAATCGATATCCAGATTGAGTCCGTGCGCACGGTAATACAGCGCACCACTGGCGATGGTCAGCACCGAAAGAAGGATTGCTGTTTTGCCGAACTTTACGAAGTCGAAAAAGTGTTTGCGCGCGTTGCGCGGCTTGCCGCCACCGATCAACCAGGTCCGTGGCAACCAACCCGAATCCACCAGCCACAAGGTCAGCGTGCGCACCAGGAAATAGTTGGTGCAAATACTGATCACGATGCTTGCCAGCAAGGTCAGCGAGAATCCCTGGACCGGCCCGATGCCTGCGGCAAACAATGCGATCATTGCCAGCGCAGTGACCAGATTGGCGTCGCGAATGGTCGGGAATGATCCGTTGAAGCCATTCACCACCGCTGTTCTCAGGTCATGGCCCCGCGCGAGCTGTTCGCGGGTGCGTTCGAAACAAATGATGCTGGCATCCGCCGCCATGCCGATCCCCAAGACAAAGGCGACCACCGCAGAAAGCGACAAGGTTGCGTGTGATGCGTTGAACAGAATGATCAGCAGCCACAGGTAGACGACGGTGCAGAATGCGGCGATCAGCCCGGCCCCTCGGTACAGCACCAGCAGCAAGAGGAAGATGCAGGCGATACCGATAACCCCAGCGGTCATGGTCTCAGTCAGAGCCGTCTTGCCAAGGACGCTCCCGACCGTTTGGGTGTATTTTTCCGTGAGTACCGTCGGTAGCCCGTGGGTGTCGCCCAGCAGTGAGCGCGACTCATCCGCCGACGTCAGTCCCGCCAGCTTCACGCGGATGTGGTCTTCACCCTCGAGACGGATATCAGGCTCAGACATGCCAATGCTGTCGGCCCGTTGGCGCAGGATGTCGACGGTATTGAGTACATCCTGTTTGGACAGCGTCTGCTTGCCTGGCTGCGGCGTAACAACGTAATAAATCTCATAACCTCCGCGAAACTCCAGGCCGAATCGCACCTTTGAAGCAAGGGGCGCGAACGACAAACTGATCAAGGTGGCCAGCAGGCCCACCAGCAGCACAAACAAAATACGTTGTTTCGATTGAGTCATGATCGTTGTACCCGGACATGCGTAATTGCCGGGCAGTCTATTGAGGTGCGAATGAATGGATCATTAACGATAGAAAGCGACGCAAAGGGGACGACTTTATGGCTAAGTACGAATGCGGTAGCGTGTCGCGAACGATAAGGCGAGGTGATCGATGAAGGCGCTTGTGGTCGAGGACAATGTACTGCTCGGCAAGAGCGTCAGGCGTGGTCTCGAAGAGGGGGGCTGGGTCGTCGATCTCGCCCTGGATGGCAAGGAGGCACTTTATTTCGTCGAGTCCAGCGAGTACGACGTGATCGTGCTCGATTGGATGTTGCCCAAGTTGTCGGGCCTGGATTTCGTCAAGACGGTGCGTGCGCAGGCAAGAGAAGTGCCCATCATCATGGTCACCGCCAAGGGCGATTTGCGTGACAGAGTCGAAGGTCTCGATCAGGGGGCCGATGATTATCTGGTCAAGCCTTTCGACATGGTCGAGCTGATTGCCCGGGTCAACGCGCTTTACCGGCGATCCACTGCTCGTGGGGCAACGTTACTGGAACTGGCAGGCCTGAACATCGACCTTGCGACCATGAGCGTGACGATCAACCAAACCCCCTTGGTGCTGACGGGCAAGGAGTATGACCTGCTCGTGGCCCTTGCCAGTAAAGCCGGGCAGTTGGTCAAACGCACCGCGATCACCGGTTTGCTGTACTCCCTGGACATGGAGCCGGACAGCAATAGCCTTGATGTGCTGCTCGCGCGCCTGCGCAGAAAACTGATGGGGTCGGGCATAGAGATTGAAACCTTGCGCGGCAAGGGGTTCACACTTCGTGTGGCTTAAGCTTTCGCTGAATATCAAAATAACGATTACGTTATTCGTGGTGCAGGCGAGCGTGTTGGCGCTGAGTGTCCTTTGGTTGAGCCATTGGGTGGAGGCGGCTCGGCTGAATGAGTTGCGCCATCATCTGGATATTCAGTCAGATGTCATCGAGGCGCTTATCCTCCCCAAGGCAGGCCAACTGGTTTATCAGCGCAGCGGCGAGTTTGCGCAAGAGCTGGATCGTGACCGTGACGTCTATTTTATCGCGGGGGGCGAAGCAGGACCTCCGATTTTTGAGTCCCAAGGCCCCTCTGAGAAAATCCGCAACACCTTGCGCCAGCGCATGACGACCTTGAAGGTGACAGGCGAAGCATCCCGGTTGCTGAGCACTGAGTTTGGCAAATGGCTGGTTCAAAGCGGGCAGATAGAGCGTCAGTCCGGGGCAACCACCCTTCAGACGACGGTCACCGTGGCACTCAATGCTCAGCCCATGCTCGATGCTGTGAGTGAGTTCAAACGGCTGGCCACCCTGGCGGCGATTGGTATTTTGCTGCTGACGGCACTGGGTAGTTTTCTGGTGGTGTCTTATTCCACACGAAATCTGCGCAGTTTTTCGCGGCAGTTACGCTTGCTCAAACCCCCTGAGTTTACTCAGCGCGTGGTGTTTACACCTCATTCGGCAGAGGAAAAGCTGCTGTTCGACAGCTATGCTGAGATGGTGCATGCGGTGCGGACTGTTCTGGAAAACCAGCGTCTGTTCATTGCCAACGCGTCTCATGAGTTGAAAACGCCCATTGCCGCAGTGACATCTGCATTGGAGGTTATTCTCATGCGCCCCCGGGAGGCGCAAGACTACGCGGACACCTGCCGAGATGTTCTGGCGGAGATGCAGGTCTTGAAACGGTTGTCGTCGGCGCTAATGGACCTGGCACGACTGGACGGCGCCCAAATCGCCGGGATCAATAGTGAATGTCGGCTGGATGATGTCGTTCGCGTTGTAGCCGCCCGTTGGCAGCGGCAGGCTCAGGCCAAAAACGTGGCGCTTTCTGTGCAGATTGACGCAGGCGCACGTTACGAGACGCCCGGCTCGCTTGAACAGTGGGAAGTGGTGGTTGGAAACCTGGTCGACAACGCGATCAAGTACACGGCGGATCAAGGTCATGTATGGGTGAAGTTGAGCGCGTCGCCGGACGGCGATTGGCAATTGTCGGTCGAGGACGACGGCATGGGTATGACCTCGACGGATCTGGAGCAGTTAGGGCAGGTCTTCTTCCGAGCGGATACTGCACGCTCGGATGGAAGCTCATTCGGCCTTGGTTTTGCCCACGCCAAACGCATCGTTGAACAACTGGGTGGGCGGATGAGTGTGCAAAGTGTCAAATGTTCGGGCACCTGTGTGACGTTATTGCTGAAGACGTCGCAGTTCCTGGCCGGCTAATCCCGGAGTGTAATAGGAAAACTGCTCCTGACCACTTACATAGGCACGGGTTGATTCGGCTTGATATAGGCAACTGATCGACGTATCCGGTCAGCGAGGGTGCTGTCTGCATGCTGGTTGTGGTAGTGAAAGATAGCGGTTGCGCGCAAGGCATCCGGGTCAGCCGGTAGATTGGTGTGCAGCGAACGGTAGCCCCAGAACAGGTAGAGGTCGCCCGGTCGCATGTGGACTCGGGTGAACCGCTCGGGGTGCTTCGTGTACTCCTTTAGCCGCCGACGTTGTGCCCAGCGGTTATCGACGCGCAGCTTGTCGAGCAGGTTAAAGGCATAGGTTTTCCGGAGGGGGCGGTGGTTTGGCAGCATGATTAAATCGCCAGGATTATCCGGCATACAGACCGGCATGATGGTGGTCAGTACGAAGGAGTCGTAGTGGAAAATCGAGGACTCACGTTGACCTTGCTCACCGGTCAGGCAACGCAACACCTGATACAGACGCTGCTCGGTTGAATGTTCCCCCGTCGCGGCTGTAACGATACGCTTGCATAGATCGACGAAGTACGGGGAGCGGCCCCATTCGTCCAGGAGCGAACCGGCAACAGCTTGGTGCCCGGTCAGGGCAACGTAGTTGTTACCCGCCGCTACGACGGCGTCTGTGACCAAGGCCTGTAATTGGGTCAGCTCTGCGCTCGTCGCCCAGCCGGGTAACACGGCATAACCGTTGAGATCGATCGCCTCAATGAGAGACTTTATCTGTTCATCTGAAAACGTTGTGTATTGCATGGCTACATTCCCGACTTTCTTGAAATAGAAGGGGCGTTCGTAGGCACTCATCACAACATGGATAACGGCGTTGGGTGATGCCCACTCTCGCGTGGGTAGCGCACGGTTGATAATGCCGAGGGCACGTTTAATAGTGCGTCGATTCGTTCAGCGCTTTTAAACTATTCAATTACCGGTGTAGCAAAGCTTGTCGTCCGTGAGAACAGAGGCCACACCGACCTTCCAGACAACGCGCAATCCGTCGTCTGGCAGTTACACTTTGAGGCTTCCCACGTGCATCGCCGTTTCATGAGCGTGCTCAGGGGGCCGAAATTTAGCGTAGCAGCTACTAAACATTATGCTGGCCGTGCCGAAAAATATTGTTGCGCTGAGCTGTGCACACAGCAGCTCGCGTGCGTGACGGCCGCTGAATAGTGTCTAATGGCCTCCAACCACGCCCCGGCAGATGATGCCGCTTTTGTGCGCACAGGCGGACGGGGCCTCAATCACGTTTTACCTCTATCGGTAACCTCAAATGAAACAGATCACCCCGGCTGACCTGGACGCGCTAGGTGCCCAAGCCCAGCAATCCCCGCGCCTGCGCGCTAACCGCAACCTGCACGAGGAATTGGCTGACCCGATCCAGCGCCTGGCTATCGCCATGGAGCCAGGCACCTACGTACGTGCCCAGCGTCATCCCCATACCTGGGAGTTGCTCTATCCCTTGCGCGGTCGGTTTGTGGTGTTGACTTTCGACGACGCGGGTATCGTCATCGAGCGCACGGTATTGGGCGAAGACTGTGCGGTACTGGAAATTCCCGCTGGCTGCTGGCATGCGGTGCTCTCTCTGGATGAGGGCGGTGTGATCTTTGAAGTGAAGCACGGGCCGTATATGCCCGTAGCTGAAGCCGACTTTGCCGCATGGTCCGGTGCCGAAGGCAGCCCTTTGGCGACCGCGATTCTGGACGGCTATGCCACGGCACAAATCGGTCAGCGTCTGCCCGGCCTTTAAGATAAGAGTACGTTTCGGACGGATGCCCGGCCCACGGGCTGCCAGTGAATGCCCGGTTGGTCGGAAACGACGGCGCGGGCCGGGTGATTTGTCCGCAGGGGAGAGCGGGCGCAGCAGCGCTTGTTTTTCCGTGTAACGCATCGCCGCTCAGGGCTATTTTTAGCATGATCCAGGTCAGTGACGACGGTCGCCTGTTCAGGTATTCTGCGCGGCTTCGGCGACCCCTACCCCCCAAAAAGTAAGGTCCGCACGTCATTTGACGGACTGGAGCACTTGCATGACCGATAGTCCTGTTCCTGTTTCGACCGAACCCGCCAGGCTCTTCTCCACGCTGCGTGAACGGATCAACTACAGGGTTGCCATTCTGGACCTCCAGGGACGTGGTTTGGTATTGATCGGTGGGCTCATCGCTTTGGCATGGGTCACGTCGGGCATTTATAAAGTGCAGCCGGACGAGCAGGGCGTAGTGTTGCGCTTTGGTCGTTGGGTGGACACCACCGAATCAGGGTTGCACTACCACCTGCCCTATCCCTTTGAGGCGGTGTTGCTGCCCAAGGTTACCCAAGTCAATCAGCTGCAGCTAGGCAGCGCCAGCAGTGCCCTCACCACGGGTAACAGCGGTTCACGTGACAAGCAGATGCTGACGGGCGATGAGAACATCGTCGAGGCAGATTGCACGGTTTTTTGGCGAATCAAGGATGCTGGACAGTATCTGTTCAAAATCAGCGATCCAGAGCGCTCGATAAAAATCATTGCCGAAAGTGCGCTACGTGAAGTCATTGGACGCACGCCGATCCAGTCCGCCATGTCCGACAAACGAGCGCAGATCGCGGATGAAACACGCGAACTGCTGCAACAGCTGTTGGACAGCGAGAAGGCTGGCATCCTCATCACCCAGGTTCAGCTGCAACGGGTCGATCCGCCGCCGCAGGTTATCGATGCCTTCAACGATGTGCAGCGCGCACGCGCGGATCAGGAGCGCGCCCGTAACGAAGCAGAGGCCTACGCCAACGATGTGATCCCTCGTGCGCGAGGCGATGCGGCGCGCATCACACAGGATGCCGAGGCCTACAAGTCGCAGGTTGGCAACCTGGCAGAGGGTGAGGCCAAGCGTTTTCTGTCTGTTTACAACAGCTATGTGCAATCCAAGGACGTTACTGCCTGGCGTTTGTACATGGAGAGCATGGATGAGGTGCTGAAGAAGGCCTCCAAGGTCATCATCGATTCGTCTGGAAAGGGTATGTCCGGCGTGGTGCCTTATATGCCGCTATCCGACCCAGGCAAGTCTGTTCAGAAGGATGCCAAACCATGAACCCCGCGCTCAAATGGCTGATCGCCGGAGTCGGCATCGTTACGTTATGGGTGTTGGCATCGTCGGTCTATGTTGTCGACGAAACGCAGCAGGCGTTAATTATCCGCTTCGGCGCGCCGATGGGCGTGGCCGGTGAGCCCGGCCTGAAGTTCAAGGTTCCGTTCAGCGACTCTCTGGTGTTCTACGACAGCCGGTTGCAGACACTGACCTCGCCGGCCGAGCAGGTGATTTTGGGCGACCAGAAACGCATTGAGGTCGAGACCTACACGCGCTTTCGCATCAGCGACCCGCTGCGCTTCTACCAGGCGGTGGGTACGCTGGACCAGGCCAGCGCACAACTGACGCAAATGGTCAGTTCTTCGTTGCGGCGTGAGTTGGGTCAGGTGACGTTGCGATCATTGTTGTCGCCGGAACGCCAGCAAGAAGTCGCCACCATCGAGAAGGACGTAGCCAGCAAGGCTGTGGGACTCGGGATCGAAGTGAGCGAGGTGCGTCTACACCGTGCCGACCTGCCATTCGAGGCCAGTCAGGCGATCTATGACCGGATGAAATCCGAGCGTCAGCGCGAGGCAAAGGAGCTGCGTGCACAGGGCTTTGAATGGGCGCAACAGATCCAGGGCAAAGCTGACCGGGACCGTACGGTCCTGTTGTCGGAGGTCCAGCGCCGGGCTGCGATTACTCACGGTGAAGCGGATGCTGATGCCAACCAGATTCTGTCGGCCGCGTTTAGCAAAGACCCTGCGTTCTACAAGCTATACCGCTCGCTGCAGACCTACCGGCAGGCACTGGCAGAGAGTCAGCCGACGCTGGTGCTGACGCCGGACGCTGAGTTCCTGAAGCAATTTCGCACGGGTCCTGCCGCGACCACCGTGAAGTAAAGAATGCGAGTCATCGAGCTTCCTTCTGACCACAAAGCATTTTGGCAACGGCTGACACGCTTGTTCGCCGTCATGGGGCCGGGACTGGTCGTGATGCTGGCCGATACCGAGGCCGGCAGCGTGGTGACGGCTGCCCAGAGCGGTGCACAGTGGGGATACCGCTTGCTGTTGCTGCAATTATTGTTGGTCCCGTTGATGTTCATGGCCCAGGAACTGACGGTGCGACTGGGGTTGTGCACTGGTAAAGGTTATGTCGAACTGGTCCGACAGCGCTTCGGTCAAGCGGTCGCGATAGTGTCCGCAGCGGTGTTGCTGCTGAGCTGCTTCGGTACATTGGTTACGGAGATGAGCGGGCTGGTTGGTGCAGGCAGCCTCTTTGGAATCCTGGGCTGGCAAATTCTTGTGGCGCTGGTGGTGATGATTCTCGGCATGGTCCTGACCGGCTCCTATCACTCGGTAGAGCGGGTAACCATTGCTATCGGGTTGTTCGGACTTGCCTTTCTGGTAATGGCGTTCAAGGCCCACCCGAACGTTCATCAGATGCTGCACGACATGACTCAAATACCTCTCGCCGACCATGACTATCTGTATCTGGTCGCGGCAAATGTCGGCACCAGCGTGATGCCATGGACGCTGTTCTACCAACAGTCGGCGCTGATCGATAAAGGGCTGGACACGGGCCGACTTCGGCTGGCGCGAGTCGATACGTTGGTCGGTACGGTGCTGTGCCAGGTGCTGACTTCCTCGGTATTGATCGCCGCCGCCGCCACGCTGGGTGCGCACGAGCAGGGTGGAAATCTGGACAACATCGCTCAGATCGGCGATGCGTTTGGTGCGCTGATCGGCCCCAGTTGGGGCAAAGTCGTTTTCGCGATTGGGCTGTCCGGCGGTGCGTTAGTAGCAACTATTGTGGTCTGCCTGACAGCTGTGTTGGCGTTGGGGGAGGCGATGGGGGTACGCCACTCGCTGGAGCAACACCCACTGGATGCACCTTGGTTCTATGGACCTTTCGCGGTGCTGCTAATCGTTGGCGCGCTGCTGGTGGCCTCGGGCGTCAATCTCATCCGGCTGTCGATTGCCGTGGGCGTGGTTAATGCAATTCTGATCCCGGTGATGCTGTTGTTGCTGTTCTTGCTGGCGCGCAGTGTCTTGCCGGCAGCACATCAATTGCGGGGAGGGTACGCACTGGCTGTCGGCGTCATCTTTGTACTGACTTCAACACTCGGCCTGTATGCCAGCATCGCCGGTTCACTCGGGTGATTTTTATATGAAACATCTCCTTGCCTGGAAACAGTCCCATGATGTTTGAAGGTTTACTGCACGCGATAGGCATGATCTTTCAGATATCCCTGCTGGACCTGATTTTGTCCGGCGACAATGCGCTGGTGATCGCTCTGGCCTGCCGCGGGTTGCCAGCGAATCAGGTGAAACAGGCGGTGATGATCGGTACTGGCGGGGCCATCGTGCTGCGCGTGCTCCTGACCACACTGGCCGGGTGGTTGCTGCTGGCGCCCTTTCTCAAGCTCATCGGTGCGGGGTTGCTGATCGTCATTGCAATCCGGCTGCTGATCGAAGAACAGCCGGATGACGAGAGTGACTCCGTCGAAAATACGCCGACCACCCTGTTCGGGGCTGTGACGACCGTACTGGTGGCTGATTTGGTCATGAGCATGGACAACGTGGTCGGACTGGCGGCAGTGGCGCAGGGCAGTATTTTCTATCTGGTGCTGGGATTGCTCCTAAGCGTGCCGCTGTTGATGTTCGGGAGCGTGCAGATCACCCGGCTGCTTCATCGTCAGCCTTTTCTGGTCTCGGTTGGCGGCGCGCTGCTTGGCTATGTTGCGGGTGATATCGCCGTTTCCGATCCTGCGGTGGTGGGCTGGGTAAATACTCAGTCGCCTGCGCTGAACACAATGGTGCCGCTCCTGTGCGCGGCTTTTGTGGTCCTGCAAGCGCGCATTATTCATCGACAGCGCGCGACGGTTGCCAAGCCGGCACCAAAGCTTCGAAGAGCACCTCCGGCATCGGAGTCTATAGCGGCAAGCGTAGTTGCCGAAGTCGCTCGGGACAGTGTGTTGATCGTTGCCGTCGATGCCCTCACCGAGCGCGCTAGCGTGGGCGCGACCAGTTCTGCAGAATCGTCAGCTACAGCGCCCTCTACGGGAGGCGCCGAGTGGGTACTCGCCAGTGTCAACCCTGTTCAGGACAAGCCTGAAGCGGCAGCTGTCGCGCGCAGTGTTCCGGCCGAAGTGCCAGACCGTGGGCGTCGCGTCTTCGGGGGGCGTGTACAGATATTGGTAGGGCTTGGGGCTATAAGTCTTGTGAGCTGGGTTTTGTACAGCTTCATTGGCAGCATCGCGGGTGGCTTGCTGCCCAGGCCCGTGGCCGACAGCGCCTATGTTTGCCCCGGTGCCATTGCCACTGTCTACTATCGGCCCGGCGGCAGTGCGATACGTATTGTCACCGGGAACGGAGAAGCGGCAGGCTACGTGAGCCTTAAAAAAATTCTCTGGGAGAACCCCGCAGCAGCAGTCAGCGCGCTTCACCTTACGCCCCCCAGTGAAATAGAGAAGACCAACAGCAATGTGGTGACGCTCAGCGGCGGTAGCTTCTCGCAAATTCAGTGTGCACGCGTCCACTAGTGTTCATGGAACCTTGGGCCGCTGCCTTTTTAGCGCAGCAACTAGAGAGTCGGTTCATTGTAAATAGCATCCAATGAACCGGTTTTTGGCCCGGAATAAAGCTCCTGCGCGACCCTGACTACATCATCCACGCTGAGCGCACACAGCACATCTATGGGAAGTCCCGGAATCTCCGCTCGAATCAATACCTGTTGCACCCGGGTTTTTAAACGGGCGAGCATCAAGTGCTTGTTCTGGTCGAGGACTACTTTGCAAAAATCCTGTAGCGCTTCCACGCTTGAGCTGTCCAGGTCCGGAGACTCTTCCAGGCTGAGGATAATGGTATGCACGCTATCGCCAGCGGCCGTAATGTATTTTTGTACCTGCGCAAACACCCGTTCGGCATTCGCAAAAAAAAGACCTGTGTGTGGGCGCAAGATCAAAATGCCAGGGACTGCTTGCGCCTCTGGATGAAGGGTTGTGCTGACGAAATCATGGCCATGATTGAGCTGCCCAAGAATGGTCACCGATGACTCGGACAGCCGCCGCAACAGCATCACCAGGCTGACAGCGATAGCTGCCAGCAAGCCATCCAGTACACCTAATAACAGCACTGCCAATACCGCAGCAATCACGACCAGTCGGTCGCGGTGCAACGTGAAATAAGGAGCAAAAGTCGATGGGCGAAGCGTATGGCTGACGGCATGCACGACAATCGCCGCCACCACAGGTTCCGGTGTCAGGGCGATGGTTGGCAGAAGCGTCATCACGATGATCAAGAGCGCAAGGGCAGCAGACCAACCCGCCAGTCGCGACAAAGTCCCCGATGCCTCGTTTGCCGACGTCGCTGAGTAACCGGCGCCCACCGGCATGCCGTGGAAAAGTCCAGACACCAGGTTAGCGACACCGAGGGCAAGTAAATCCCGGTTAGGCGAGACACTGTCACCATGCTTCATCGCAAAACTGCGGATCGAACTGTAGGACTCTGCGTAGAGAATCAGCACCATGGCGATACTGAGTTCTCCTACTCGTAGCCACTCTGTGTACAGCAGCGTCGGGAGCGTCGGTGCGGTGAGTTGCAGGTTTATGGAGCCGACCAGACTAATGCCATACTGCGAAAAGTTCAGCCATTCACCGGCCGTGATGCCGATGACAATCACCAGCAGCCCTCCGGGCAGGTGTGGCATACGGGCAAACAAGAACAGCAATAACCACGCGGCGACGGCCACCGCCACGGCGGCCCAATTCCATGATCCTGTCTGACTGAATAACTCGACCAAGAATCGGATCAGGTCAGTGTGCTGGGGGTGGACGCCAACCACGTGAGCGATCTGCTTGAAAATAATCACGATGGCAAGGCCGAAGGCAAACCCGCGCAAAACCGGTTTGGCAATAAAGGCTGACATGCTGCCTAATCGTGCAAGTCCCGCGACCGTGAAAAACAGACCGGTCAGCATGACCAGGGCGATGGCAATAACCAGTCTGAGCGTGTTGTCTGGGCCCGCCATCGACGCGGAGGCAGCTGCCAGCACGGCAGCAGACGATGACGTTGCAGAGACGATCGCGAAGCGGCTGGTGCCGATCAATCCGTAGCAGACCAGTCCGGCAAACAGGGCAATGACCCCGGCCTGAGGCGCCAGATTTGCAATGCTTGCGTAAGCGACTGCCTCCGGTAACAGCAATCCAGCCAACGACAAGCCGGCAATGATATCCAGCCAGGACACACGGTCGATCAGCTTTGTTTTGACAGGCCCGGACTGCGGGCTTGGTGTTGACATCGGTGGCGCCTCGATCACGTTGCATGGGCTCTGGTCCCGGATAAAATAACCTGAGCTTACTTTTTATACTCAGGCTAAGCGTCCTGCCCCATTGATCTATTGATCATAACCACGACTCGACAACACGACGGTCCAACTCTTCCCAGTCAGCCATGCCCAGCACCCTGGTCGTATTAAGGCCTCGCAGGTAGCCCCTGAGCTGATTGGCCGATGCGCGCAAGTCATCGGACTGGATGTTGTCGTCGTGTAGAGCCTCTTCGTAGAGGCTCAGGTACTCGGCAACCCGGTCGCGATATTCCGGCAACACTGCTTCGCGGATACGGTCAAAGGTTCGCAGCTTCTGATGGGTATTCACGGTGTCATCCTTGCTGAGCTTGAGGGCTGCCGCCTGGGTGGGAGGATCGGATTTTAATGTACCTCATGCGAGGTCGCCTGTTGGACATGTAGTTGAGTAAAAAGGGAAAAAGAGATCGGTCTTACTGCGCTCGCAATAATATAAACGGCGCTGGGCATCATCAACGGCGTCTTGCACAGCCCACTTTTCGCTGATGACTAAAAAGGCCTACCTTTAGGTAAGCCCTTTTTAGTGTGCGGTGACCTATAACAATTAGATGGGGTATGACAGGCGACAGAACAGAACGAATTATTTTATTCGGTCACTCATTAAGGACGTGCCCGGGGGCTCGAGGTGTTCGCTTCGCTCATGGTCTTTATCCGGCTTTCGAGCATGCGCCCGATCTTCGAGGCGAAAAAGTCTGCCCTGCGGCTGATCGGCAAAATAACCCCGTAAACCTTGTCGCTTGCTCTCAATGAGCTGAGTGTTCTTTCGCTAGCACTCAGGCTCGAAAGGGCCTCACGCAATTCAAGTAGATTTGCGATCATTTTTGGCAGCGGGTCGTCATGGGGTCGGAGTTTGCGCATGGTTGATTCTCGCGGTTGAGCCCCTAGCATACCCAATGTCAGGGGCCTACCCGAGATCAGGCGATGACCGGAGGGCAGAGTGATACTCGCCAAGCATTGCGACTTAGCGATAGCTGAACAAGGCACCCCGCTTTGTCAGCCGTATGTGATCCGCAGCGACGAGCAGCAGGCCAAGCGGATCACTTAGGCCGCCATACGTAAAGTCGCCAGAAATCATATCGAGCTGAATCAGATCCCTCAAGCCCATAAGGTTTCGCTCAGCGTTACCCATCAAGGCAAGCGAAGACCTGAATTCGGCTATCGAGAGCTGAGCGATCAGGGATTGGAGCAGCGCGGAGTTGTTTTCGATGTACATGGAATGACCCTGTGTGCACAGCGAACAGAGTGGAACGCCATGAACGTAAGAAGTCAGTGAAGTCGGTTCGTTCAGTCTGTTTGGATTTAAGACTCCGGCTGTTACCTCTAGGGTCCTTACTCGGCTTTATTCCTGACGATCCGTCCCGACTTTATCTCATCGACATAGGCTTTTAATCGGTCGGAATCCTTGTATAAGCGATTCATCAGGTGCAACACCGCAACAACATCCACATCGTTAATTCGCTCGGCGAGCCGACTGATTTCGCCTGCCGTTTGCTCCAGATTGCAGGCCACATTATTAAGGTCGCGCTTCAATTCTTGCGCTGACTTCTTGATTCCCACGATAACCCCCTAAAAAAACGTCGCACCACGAGCCCGCTACGGTCCCATGATCGCCTTGTATTGTTTCTGACGTTCATCATAAGGCAAGTCCTGCTGCATAAGCTTCTGGATCGGTCTGCAGCCAGACCTTACCGCGATTAAATCCCGATCTTTGCCCCATCTTTAACCACCAGACCTTCTACGGTGGTCTATTCAGCCGACATCTCCATCTCCGGGCTGAGGGTGCCGAGCCAGGCAACCAGGCTCAGAATGATCACGGCGGCCGACAACTCCAGAATCATGCTGCGCCGCAAGGCGTTGATAGCGACCGTGTAAACCCCTGTTTGAATGGACCGTTCGAGCAGCGGGCTCAGGTGGAAGCGGTTCAACGCCGCAAACACTAGCATCCCGGCAAACAAGAAGACCTTTAAAGACAGCAGGGCCCCGTAAGTGCTGGTGGTCAATGTCTCGAATGTCGGCCCGATAATCAGCAGATAGTTAACTACCCCGGTGATAGTCAGGGTGACGACGATGAGCGCCCCTGCTGATTCGAAACCGGTCAGCGTTCGCGCCAGCAACCGGACTTGCAGTTCGCCTGTGAGCTTGTTTGAACGCAACAAAAGCGCAAATGCGGCCAGAGCACCCAGCCAGCCGCCAGCACCCAGAATATGAACAATATCGCTCGTGAAATGCAGGTAGCGACGAGGGCCTTCATCCATGGCGCCATGCCCTGTCCACGCTAGAGTAGCCAGTGCGGTGGCTCCGCACACAGTGACCATCCACAGGCTGAAAGCAGGGGCGCGCCTGTTGAATAGGGCGGCTACGACTGCCAGCGTCAGCGAGGCTATTCGGACCATCCAGGTCAGCCCGACATCAGTCCCCATCAGCATCATTTGGAAAATATGGTGATGGAGTTCCATGAAACTGGACACTCCGCTCATCGACTTGGCCATTTGCAGCATCGCTGCCATCGACAGCAAAATGCCGATAACAGCGGTGCCCGCCAAGAGCAACTCAAAATTCAAAACGGCACCGCCGGCCCGTTCTTTTCCTCTGAGGCTATACAGACCGAACACCGCCAGCCCAAAGAGCAACATCAGGTCGATATACAGCATGAAGCGAAGCGTTATGTTGATTGAGTCGCCCATGGATCAGTTGACTTTAAAGGTCACGGCGCCTGTGATCGGGTGGGTATCGGAAGAGACCGCTCTCCACTCGACCTTGTAGGTGCCTGACGTGAGCGGAGCCGCGGGAGTGATCACCATCGTTTTTGGGTCGGCGCCGCCTGCGACACGGGCCTTAACGCCCATGGGTGAATTAGGCATGCCCGGCATGTCAGTCATGATCAGTTTCGCTCCCGAGAACTGAGTCATGAGCTTTTCCGAGAAGTGCAGTTCGATTTTTTCAGGCGCGGCTACCGTGGCACCCTCCGCAGGCGTAGATGACAGTAGTTTTGGATGCGCCTGGGCTATAGCACTCAGGAACAATCCGGTACTGAGTACTGTTGCGACGGTGATGCTTTTGAAATATGACATGCAAGGTTCCTGGCGGCGTGGGCCGCTGGTTGAGTTTTATTGTTTGAGCCGGTTTGGATTTCACGTGTCGATTGCGTTTAAAACCACATACGCACGCCTAGTACTAAACGTGTCTCGCTACGGTCTTCGCCTTCTTCTCGGGCGTAATCAGCTGTCTTCCCGTAGGAACGGTTCCAGGTCACGCCGATGTACGGCGCAAACTCGCGGCGAACTTCATAACGAAGCCTCAGGCCGATATCGGTATCCGACAGGCCCGATCCTGTACCTCTTTGTGGGTCATTTTTTCCGTAGAGATTTATTTCGGCGGTGGGCTGAAGAATTAAACGATTGGTCAGCAAAATATCGTAGTCACCCTTGAGCCTGAGTGCACTTTGGCCCTCCTCGCCGAGGTAGGCAGTCGCTTGCGTTTCCAAGTCATAGAACGCCATGCCCTGCAGTCCCAGCGCGGCCCAAGTCTGGGGCGCACCGGGCTTGAAGTCTTGCCGCACGCCGCTTACCACGTCCCACCAAGGACTTATGGCGTGTCCCCACAGGGCCTGGACTTCGGCGCTTTTAGTGACGCCATTGGTCCGCTCGCCCTCCGAGCGAAGTAAGAGGCGGTCGGTGTCGGTGCCAATCCAGCCGTTCGCCTCCCATCTCAGTGCACTTCCCTTATCGGCGTCTTGCCATTCGAGTTGATCGATCAAGAAAAACGAGTTGATCGAGCGGTCGGGCATTTGGTGTCCCGCGTGACTTTCAAAAACAGCGGCGCGATCAGCGTCTGTGAGCACCGGGATCGGCGTTCGGCTTTCCTGGGGGGGACTCGGTTCCATGCCCTGCATCTGGCCGCCATCCATACCTTGCATAGGCTCAGCTTGCGCATAGGCAAAAGGCAGCTGCATCACGCCCAACCCTAAAACCACAAGGCTGGCGAATACAGGTTTAGCGGTTTTGTCGACGTTCATGCCGTTCTCCTACTCTTGCACGCGGACTTCGCGGAACATGCCCATTTCCATGTGGTACATCAGATGGCAGTGATAGGCCCATCGTCCCAAGGCATCTGCGGTCACGCGATAGCTGCGTTTTGTTCCCGGCGGCATGTCGATCGTGTGTTTGCGAACCATGAACTCACCGTTTTCATCCTCCAGGTCACTCCACATCCCATGCAGGTGAATGGGGTGCATCATCATGGTGTCGTTTACCAGGACAACTCTGACGCGCTCTCCGTACTTGAGACGAAGCGGCTCGGCATCCTCGAACCTGATGCCGTCGAAGGACCATGAGAATTTTTCCATGTGCCCGGTCAGGTGCAAGGTGATCGTCCGGCTTGGCTCCCTGCCATCCGGGTCCTGAAACGTGCTCTTCAGATCTGCGTAGGTCAGTACCCGGCGGCCGTTGTTTCTCAGGCCCATGCCGGGATCGTTGAGTTTCGGCGTGGGGCTCATCGTCTGCATGTCGACCAGTGGATTATTAGCTTCGGAGGCTGGGTGGGGTTCCATGGTGCCCATGCCGCTCATGCCCTGGATCGAACTGCCATCCATGCCCGTCATTCCCTGCATGGAGTCGTCACTACCTGCCGCCATCTGGCTGTGGTCCATGCCCTCCATGCCTTGCATCGAATCCTGGCCAGCGCCCTTCATGTCGCCATGGTCCATGCCGCCCATATCACCCATGCCGATGTCGCTCATCGTGACCAGCGGGCGTGGGTCCAGCGGCGGTACAGGGGCTGAAAACCCTTCATGTACCGCCAATGTTCCTCTTGCGAAACCTGTGCGGTCCATCGACTGGGCAAACAGGGTGTGCGCGTTTTCGGTGGGTTCTACGATCACATCGAAAGTTTCGGCCACGGCGATGCGGAACTCATCAACGCTGACCGGCTTCACGTGCTGCCCGTCTGCCGCGACGACGGTCATCTTCAGGCCGGGAATGCGCACGTCGAAGTAGCTCATTGCCGAGCCATTGATGAACCTTAACCTTAGCCGTTCGCCAGGCCGGAAAAGGCCAGTCCAGTTGCTGTCCGGAGCCTGTCCGTTGAGCAGGTAGGTGTAGGTGGCGCCGCTGACGTCGGCAAGGTCCGTGGGGCTCATATTCATTTGCGCCCACATTTTTCGATCTGCGACGGTGGCGGACCAGCCGTTCTTGCTGACATCGTCAATGAAGTCGCCGACGGTGCGCTTGTGTTGGTTGTAGTAGTCGGATTGTTTCTTGAGCTTTTTCATGACCCGCTCGGGGTCTTCATCCGTCCAGTCGGACAGCATCACCACATAGTCGCGGTCGTAGCTGAAGGGTTCGGGGTCTTTTGCATCAATGACGATTGGCCCATAGACACCGACCTGCTCCTGAAAACCGGAGTGACTGTGGTACCAGTACGTGCCGTTCTGTTTGACCTTGAACGAGTACACGTACAGGCCACCTGGCTCGATTCCGTGGAAGCTCAGGCCCGGAACACCGTCCATATTCACCGGCAGAATAATCCCGTGCCAATGGATCGAGGTGTTTTCCTTGAGCCGGTTTCTGACCCGCAGGGTCACCGTGTCGCCTTCGCGCCAGCGCAGCAGCGGCCCAGGGAGGCTGCCGTTGATGGTCATGGCGGTGCGTGGAGTACCTGTGAAATTCACGCCCATCTCACCGACAGAAAGATCGAAATCAGTGCCGGCAAGCACATTCGGTTGGCCCGGGCTGGTAATCGCCCACACCGGACTGCGCCACAGCCCAAAGCCTGCGAGTATCCCGCCCGCAGCCAAGGCTTTCACGAAGGTACGTCTTGATGTTCTGGAATGCATGAACGGTATCCAATAAGTCAGAATCCAGGCAGGTACGGATTCGCCTCAGGGACCCGCTGCCAACCGCTATTTAGCGAGCAAGATGCCACATGACAGGCACGCGGATGATTACATTTCAGTCAGGTTGGCAAGGGCGGTCAGGCTCGCGCGGAGATTGAACAGCTTTTGTTATCTGGCCGCTCCGACGGGCGCCATGTGTTCCCCCCAAAGGTCATCGTCAATTGCCTGGGTAATCCGCGATTACCCGATCATTACCGGTATCGGTCAGACCTATCACCTGATACGGCTGTTTGGTCGAGCCATACTCCATACCGGGCGAACCCGATACCATACCGGGCACCGCGATTCCAACGAGGTCGGGGTGATTCTTCAGATCAAGGATCTGTGCCACTGGCACATGCCCTTCGACGAATTTTCCGTCAATCATCGCGGTGTGACAGGAGGCCAGGCGCGGAGCCACGCCGAGGCGCTGTTTGACTTCGCTCATGTTGGGTTCGACATGGTCGCGCACGCTAAAGCCATTGGCTTCAAGGTACTTGATCCACTCCTCGCAGCAGCCACAGTTAGGGTCGCGGTAAACGTCGATGACTTCAGCGGCTTGTGCTGCGCCTGCCATGAAGAGTGCAGTAAGAACAGCGATACGAAGTTTGGTATTCATGGGAACTCTCCAATTTAAAAAGACCGTTTACCGGCAGCAGCAACCACCGCCGTTCCCGCCACAACCTGAGATTTCTTTACTGGCTACACTTTCCACTGCCGCCAGTTGTGCCGGGTAGCCCGCGTCTTGCAGGGCTGCAAGCAGCGCATGGCTATCCGAACCGCCGCTGACCTTCACCCGTCCGGATGGTAGATCCACTGCCACGTCACTGACGCCTTCAAGTGAGCGTAATGATTCGGAGACATGTTTGACGCATGAGCCACAGCTCATGCCCTGGACTTGCAGTTCAACGGTTTTCATGGATGACGCCTCACAAAAAATTGATCGTGGAAGGACAGCTGTATGCGGCTTTTTCTGTGGCCTTGGATTTATCCTCAACCTTGTCGCTATGACAAGGTCAAGGTCCTTCGTCACTCAATCCATCGAAACCTTGCGCAGGCGCAATACATTGAATGCCACCGACGCCGATCAGCGCGTCGCCAGGCCTCCTTAGGATCGGTAGGCCCAACATAGGGTCGTGTGTTCCCTGGCCAGATAGAACAAGGTGATCACCAGCCGCATGGGCAACGCTACGCCGGGTTTACTCCTCAAAAATGTTGGGGGGATCAGTTGAGTGCGGTGAACTGATCATGTTTTTGTACTCCTGAGGACGTGGTATCCCGTGAGGCGTCGCACAGGTTCAATGCACGACGCTATCGCCAGGATCACTGGTTCATGGGCATCGCCATCATGCTCGATTGCTGATCCATCATTTTCATCATCATGCTCATCATGCCCATGCCGTCTTTGTTGCCGGACATGCCCATGCCATTACAGTTTTTCTGCACCATGCCCAGGCTGTCTTTCATCGTCTTCATGTTCTCCTGCATGGCGGCCTGTCGCTCGGCAGGGGTTTTGGCCGCCGCCGCTTTGTCGTGCGCCGCCTGCATTTTTTGCATTTGCTCAGTCATGGCTTTGTTCTGCATGGGCATTTCGCTTGTTTGAGCTGGCGTGGTCGACGACGGCTCTGGCTGTGGTTCGTCGGCGGCCGAGGCCATGAGTGGGCTACTGATGAGCAGGGCAGCGAGGATCAGTTTCAATGACATATGCATGGCAAATCTCCAAAGGGTAAGGGCAACACAGGCGATACAAAGCCGCGCCAGAGTGGCGCAGCCAAGAAGTGCGGCCGGAATTCGGCGCGCAGAAGGTCGGTCTAAATAGTGAAACGGACGAAAATCAGGCGAGCGGGCGGTCTGGCAGGGGCAGGGCGCCGCAATGCAAGAAAGGCAAAAGCAGAGGAATTGACGGGGTAAAAAATCAGCAGTGCAGGGATCAGTAACAGAAACGTCCAACTGGACAGGTCAAACAGTTGAAGGTGCTGTGAAGGGCTCACGGCAATCGCCGCATCGGCGCAGTGTTCGATGCAGCCAAGGGGATGGGCGTCGTGGCTATCGTCATCTTGCACGGTGTTGAGCGAGACGTGGGTTGTCGCGGGATTGTGGCTGGGCTGTGTCAGGCATCCCTGGGTCGCGGCCAGACCAAACGCTAACACCCACAACACGATGGCGAAGCGCATGAACGCTGATTGGTGATAGCGAAACCAGAACATGATACATCCCCGACAATAGGTCAACGGGTGGTGGCGCACTCAACATACGCTACCTCGAAGTGCCACCCTTGATTCATATCAAGTAAAGCACAGCCTATGGTGTGCAGCCGAGAAGGGGACGCTCGAATTTTTCGCTCCAATTTTCCGGTATCACTTGCGCCACTGATTGCGCTGTTCGCGGTGGATGAGTTTGATGTTGTTGTTACTGAGAGGTGTCTATGCTGATGTTACCGATTTCATACCTTTGCAACGGTCTGCAAGGAGGCAATCAATGGGGCCCACGCTCAACTCCGAGAAGGCGTTTTCCCGTAGTCTGCTCGATGTACTGATTCGTGCCGGGCTGATTGCCGTACTGGTGATGTTCTGTTTCCGGATATTCAGTCCGTTCATCGATCTGATGCTTTGGTCGGTGATCATGGCGATCACTCTCTACCCGCTGCAGGGCAGGCTCATCGGTATTATGGGGCACAGCGAGGGGCGTGCCGCGACGCTGATCGTGCTGGTCTCCATCAGTATCCTCATGGTGCCGATTTACCTGTTGGGCACCTCGATTGCTGACTCGGTGGCGAGTGTCGTCACCTTGGTCAAAAGCGGCAGTTTTCATATTTCTCCACCGGCCGACTCGATAGCCGATTGGCCGCTGGTGGGCAAGCCGCTGCATGGTCTCTGGCTGCAAGCGGCCACCGACCTGCCCGGTTTGACGCAGAAATTCATACCGCAAATCAAAAACGTCAGCCTCACCCTGTTGAGTAAGCTCGCAGGCGTCGGCATGGGCTTCCTCATATTCTTCTGCGCCCTGATCATCGCCGGTATCGTCATGGCGTATGGCGAGGGGGGGAGCCGCAGTGCGGTGCAGATCGCTTCGCGCATCTCCGGTCCCATCAAGGGGCCGCAAATCACCGAGCTGTGCACCGCCACCATTCGTGCGGTGGCGCTGGGGGTGGTGGGTATCGCCTTCATCCAGATGCTGCTGATCGGCGTCGGCTTTGTGCTCATGGGCATTCCCGGTGCGGGTCTGCTCGCCTTGGCGGTGCTGCTGATAGGCATCATGCAGTTACCGGCCACCTTGGTGACCCTCCCGGTGATCGTCTACGTTTTCGTCACTCAGGGTGCCACCACGGCGACCATTGTGTTCGCCATCTATATCTTCGTTGCCGGCCTGGTCGATAACGTACTCAAACCACTGCTGCTGGGGCGTGGCGTCAACGTACCGATGCCGGTGGTGCTGATCGGCGCCTTGGGCGGTATGGTCGCCAGCGGCATCATAGGCCTGTTCATCGGCCCGGTAATGCTGGCGGTCGGCTATCAGTTGTTCTGGCAATGGGTGAGGGACCAGCCGCAAGGCGGCGGGCCGGACGATCAGAACCAGCCGTGATGCCACGGGCTCATCCCCATCCAGGTCCCCATCATCTCACCGAGGCCAGTGACTCCTGACGGGGTCTGCAGAAACAAAAAGCCCGCACGATGGCGGGCTAAAAAATCTATCACGAGAGAGTAGCCTGCAATGTGCGTTCTACACCGTGAAAGTCTTGTGAAAGGGATGTCGCAGATGTGGTAAGGCTTGAATAAATGCGGGCTCTACGCAATACAGATTGTTGCGCCATCAGCCCGGCCCGCGGGCGCCGCCGCTCAGAGCACAACGCATGGCATGAATCACGATGACTCATTCACCTCAATCGAAGATGGACCTTTTCCTGACGTTCTCTGCGCTGACCCTCCAAGGGTTTGGTGGAGTGATGCCTGTGGCTCAACGGGTATTGGTTGATAAAAAAGAATGGATGACACGCGAGCAATTTGTCGAAGAATTTGCGGTCGCGCAAATCCTGCCGGGTCCCAACGTGATGAATCTTGCCTTGGCGTTCGGACGGCGGCACTTCGGCTTGGGCGGAGCCGTCGCGGCACTGGCTGGGCTGTTGGCGGCCCCTTTGATTCTGATTCTTATCGTGGCATCCCAGTATGCCCACGTGATTGATCTGCCCTTCGTTCAAGGCGCTTTCAGAGGCGTAAGTGCTGTAGCGGCCGGTCTGATAGTGGGAACCAGCTTGAATTTGTTCTCGGCTCTGCGGCTTAACCCAATGGGTTGGACGGCGTCGATCCTGTTGGTGATCGTCGGGTTTGTGGCGCTTGCACTTATGCGATGGCCGCTGTATTGGGTCCTGCTGGGGGTTGGGGGCGCTGGCATTCTTTATTCGTATTTTCGGCACTTCAGAGTCCGCAGCGAGCGTCATGCCTCTGAGGACCCATCGGAATGAGCGTCACAATGCATGCCTTCGATTGGGTCTCGTTATTACTGCATTTTGTTTCGCTTTCATTGCTTACAGTGGGTAACCCGATGAGCCCGGCGCCCGAGATGCACCGCTATTTAGTCGATCAACAGCATTGGCTTAGCGACTTGCAATTTTCCTCTTCCATGGCCATCGCTCAAGCCCTGCCAGGCCCCAACGTTCTATTTGTGGCGTTGCTCGGTTGGAACGTTGGCCTTAACTCCGTGGGTGGGATCGGCGCTGGATGGCCGGCACTGATTCCGGCCTGTTTCGGTCTGGTGCTTAGCCTGCTGGGCTTTTTGCTCCCCGCTTTGATCGTTAGCTATCTCTGCTCTGGTTGGATCGCTCGCAACAGCAAGTTGTTGGCAGTTCGATCCTTCAAGACTGGAATGGCTCCCTTTGTGATTGCAACGCTCTTGGCGACTGGCTGGTTACTCATCGTCGGGCTCGGCGATCCGGCTAGGGAATGGGGCTATAGCTTGCTGGCTGCGGTCGCTGCTTTGCTTGTCTGGCGAACCAAGGTCCACTTGCTCTGGCTGATTGCGGCGGGAGCCGTGCTGGGGGGCTTTGGATGGATCTAATCCTGGCACGGAATAAGCGACACAAAAAAAAGCCCGCGGATGAGGGCGGGCCAAGGGAGTTCTTCAAAGGAGTAGATTAAATTTAGCGAGGCTGGAGTGAACGCGACGTGAAAAGCATGTCGCAGAAATGGAAAAAAACCGGCGCAGGGCCGGGCTAGACACACCACGTTCTGTTGTTCCTTGGCTATGAACCTAATCGTGTGAAAACTGTCACATTCGCGTTGAATTTAACTTCGTGGAGTTGTCATGTTTATAACAAAAAAGCGCATGGCTGTTGCGGCATGTCTGATGGTGTTTTCAGCGATATCCATGCTGCCCGGTGAGTTTTCGTTCATCTCCTCAGCCCATGCAAAAGATGGCGGCGGCAATGGTGGCGGTGGCGGTGGCGCTGGCGGTCACGGCGGTAGCAGCGGCAGCGGAGGTAGCGGGCACTCTGGCGGAACCGGGAGCAATGGGCAGGGCAACGGGTTGAGCAGCGATCACGATGGAAAGGCCGTGAGGGACAGAGGGGTAAGCGGTCAGCATATCGGCAATGCCCTTACCGATAAGGATGACCGCGGCTCGATCACTTCTGGCGTCGCGCACTCTAAAAATACTCGTGGGCTGTCCAAGGCAACGTCGATTTCTGGCACCACGCCGGGCGATCACAACGCCAAAGGGTTGTCCAACGCAGCCATATCAACGACCAAACAAGACCGTTAATTTCAACGTGGCCGGGCAAGCAGTTCAATGCCGCAAGCCCGGCGTCAGAAAGATCTCTCTTGCCCATTTCTCTAACCAGGGTGCTCGCCCACGTTGAAAGTGCGGAGCCTGTGCCATTCGTCGGGTGCTGTATTTGCTACCGAGCAAACGTGGCACAGCAACTAGACTCAGCGTTGAGAACAGTAGATCGCTGGTAGATGATGACCGGTAGTACAGCCATGTTTAGGGTGATGGTGATCATGGCGTTCTTGAGCCAGCCTCTCAACGTAAGGGGTCGTAGTGCGGGCCCCCATGGCGCCGGACTACGACCCTGAGGCTGCAGAGCCTGTAGGGTCTATGCCGGATACTGTTGTCACATCCCTTCTATTGCCACCATAGGAGTACAGCAATGACAATGTCAGTCCGGTTCTTTCTCTCGATTATCCTGCTTACCGTATCGCTGGCATCGGCGACCTTCCTGAATAGCGCAAGTGCTGCTACTGCCGAGGACCTGGATAAAAGCTCCCGGCAGGCCTTACAAGCACTCTACAAAACTAATCCATCTGCCGAGACCATTTCGCGCAGTGCCAAGGCTGTGCTCGTATTCCCTAATATTGTCAAAGCGGGCCTTGTGTTTGGAGGCAGTTATGGTGAAGGCGAGTTGTTGAGAGGCTCGAAAGTGGAGGGCTATTACAACTCCGTGACCGGGTCATGG
Organism: Pseudomonas sp. 5C2; assembly: GCF_034314155.1. NCBI lineage: Bacteria > Pseudomonadati > Pseudomonadota > Gammaproteobacteria > Pseudomonadales > Pseudomonadaceae > Pseudomonas > Pseudomonas sp. 5C2. Next base: position 2,075,215 of record NZ_JAVIWH010000003.1, read on the forward strand.
GGGCTACAAGCAGGCGCGCAGTCATACGGCTATGTGCTGTTCTTGATGACCGAAAAAGCGGTGAAGTATGTGCGCGAAACCAAGGGCTGGGAAATTGGCGTAGGGCCAACCGTTGTCCTGGTTGATGAAGGGATCGCAAAAAATCTGTCGAGCTCGACGCTGAAGGACGATGCGTATGCGTTTGTGTTCGATCAGCAAGGGTTGATGGCGGGCGTCAGCATTGAAGGAACCAAAATCTCTCTGATCAAACGCTAATCTGGCCATAACACTGAGGAGTATTCATTGTGACTTCCGTCCGTGGGTTAACGCCTTCAAGAGTTGTCCTTGCCGTGCTGTTGAGTTTCTCTCCTGTGGTACTGCAGGCCGCCAACGAAGTACCGATTGATATGTCGGCTGTGCAGTTGGAGCCGAAGGAGCAAAACGGCATCACCTATCTGTCTGGTGGCGTTGGCCAGGACGAGTCGCAGGCCATCCAGCAGGTCAAGGGTTACAACCTGCACATCACCTTCTCCATCGGGCCGGACAATAAGTACCTCAGTGGCGTTGATGTTGTGATTCAGACTGCCAAAGGCCGCTCTATAGTGTCGTTGAGTCAGGTGGGTCCCATCGTTTACGTTAAGTTGCCAGCAGATAACTATCTCATCATCGCCAGCCAGAATGGCCATGAGAAACGAAGTACCGTCGTGCTGGAAGGTTCGTCGACCGGTACGGTGAATCTTCACTGGAGTGATTAGCCCTGAGTTTGCTGAGGGGTAAAAGCCGTAAAGATTAAGCCGCGTGATGATGACGGGCAAAAAAAGCCTGCATGAGGGTGCGCTAAAGAATCAACTTTCGGGTTTTCTGGATAACAGAAATTTGTGAACGCCACAGAACGCTGGCGTCCAGTCGCGATACCCCAGACACAAGAAAGCCCGCACGAGGCGGGCTTCTTGAGGTGGTTTATAGACTGCTGTAGACGTCTGTAAACCGGTACTTGGTGGCTACACAGGGACTTGAACCCCGGACCCCAGCATTATGAATGCTATGCTCTAACCAACTGAGCTATGTAGCCAAGTGGCGCGCATTATTCGCGGATAACGAATATGTGTCAAGCGTTGTTAGTGAAAATTTATGCGTGTGATCAAGCGGTTAGGCTGCAGGGCCTGTGAAACGGGTGTTTATGGGGGCTGGCCTAGCGTTCAATGAGCAACGCGATGCCTTGGCCTCCGCCGATGCAGAGGGTGGCGAGGCCTTTTTTGGCGTCACGTTTGACCATTTCATGCAGCAGGGTGACGAGTATCCGACAGCCTGATCCGCCAATAGGGTGGCCCAAGGCGATGGCGCCGCCGTTGACGTTGACCTTGTCACTGTTCCAGTGAAGTTCGCGTCCTACGGCCAGGGCTTGGGCCGCAAAGGCTTCGTTGGCTTCGATGAGGTCGACATCCGCCAGCGTCCAGCCAGCTTTCTTTAACGCTTTGCCGGTAGCGAACACGGGGCCGATGCCCATGATCGCCGGATCGACGCCTGCGCTGGCGGCGGTGACGATTCGCGCGAGTATCGGCAAGCCCAGCTCGGAGGCTTTGTCTGCGCTCATCAGCATGACGGCTGCGGCGCCATCGTTGAGTGACGACGAGTTACCCGCCGTGACGGTACCGCCGGGCTTGAAGGCCGGTCGCAGTTTGGTCAGGGTTTGCGCGGAGGTGCTAGGACGGGGTTGCTCATCCTGTTCGAATCGCACGCTTTCACCGTTGCGTTGGGGGATGTCGATGGCGGTGATTTCTTCCTGGAAGCGCCCTGCGTTGATGGCAGCACAGGCCCGCTGTTGCGAGGTCGCAGCGAAGGCGTCTTGCTCTTCGCGGCTGATGCCGTATTGCTCGGCCAGGTTCTCGGCGGTGATCCCCATGTGATAATCGTTGAAGGCATCCCACAACCCGTCCTGGATGATGCTGTCGACCAGTGACGCGTGGTTCATGCGCAGCCCGGTGCGGGCGTCTGGCAGCACGTAGCCGGCCATGCTCATGTTTTCCTGGCCACCGGCGATGATGATCTCTGCATCGCCACAGGCAATGGCCTGGTAGGCCAGTTGAACCGCCTTGAGGCCGGAGCCGCAGACTTTGTTCAGGGTCATTGCCGGGACGGTATGTGGCAGTCCGGCTTTTAGCGTGGCCTGGCGTGCCGGATTTTGCCCGGCGCCTGCGGTCAGTACTTGCCCGAGAATCACTTCATCCACGTCTTGCCCTGGTAGGCCGGTGTCAGCCAGCAGACGGCGGATCACCGCAGCCCCGAGTTCCGGTGCGGGGATGCGGCTCAACGAGCCCTGGAATGTGCCAACCGCAGTACGGGTGGCGGCGACAATGACAACTTCACGCATTCAATACTCCATAGGGCGAATGTCACGCCGACCCTCGCCAAGTGGGCGAGGGCAGATCGATAAAAATACGCGGACACCTAACCAGGCTGGCGCCGCGTTACGCTAAATAGTTAGAACTGTTCGGCATCCAGGCCGTATAGCGAGGCGCTGCCTGCCCGAATGGACTGTTCAAGGCTCAAGGTGCGGGGCAGCAGGCGGCTGAAGTAGAACTGGGCAGTGGCGATTTTCGCGCCATAGAACGCTTCGTCTTCGCCGCGCGTGCTCTCGGCGACCTGAGCCATGCGCGCCCAGAGGTAGGCATACGCGACGTAACCGAACAGGTGCAGATACTCGACCGACGCTGCGCCGACTTCGTTGGGGTTGGTCTTTGCCTGTTCTTGCAGCCAGTCGCTGAGGTTTTCCAGACGCTCGACGGCGTCGAGCAATGGCACGGAATACTTGGCGTCGGGCTGGTCGGCGAACACACGAATTTCATGAGTGAACTGACGCAGGGCGACGCCGCCGTTGGCGACTACTTTGCGCCCGAGCAGGTCCAGTGCCTGAATGCCATTGGTGCCTTCGTAGATCTGCGCGATACGCACATCACGCACCAGTTGTTCCTGACCCCACTCGCGAATATAGCCGTGGCCGCCGAACACTTGCTGGCCCAGTACGCAACTGTCCAGACCGCTGTCGGTGAAGAACGCTTTGGCGACGGGAGTGAGCAGGGCGACCAGGTTTTGCGCGTCGCTCCGCTCCTGGGCGTCTTCGGAAAATTTAGCCAGGTCCAGTTGTTGTCCGACATAGCTGGCGAAGGCGCGGCCACCTTCGGTCATGGCTTTCATGCTGAGCAGCATGCGGCGTACGTCGGGGTGGACGATGATCGGGTCGGCTATTTTATCTTTTGCCACCGCCCCGCTCGGCGCACGGCTCTGAATGCGTTCGCGGGCATAAGCGACGGCGCTCTGGTAAGACGCCTCAGCACAACCGATGCCCTGGATGCCGATGGACAGGCGTTCGTAGTTCATCATGGTGAACATTGCCGCGAGCCCTTTGTTGGCCTCGCCGACCAGCCAGCCGCTGGCGCCGTCGAAGTTCATCACGCAGGTGGCCGAGGCCTTGATGCCCATCTTGTGCTCGATCGAACCACAACTGACCGCGTTGGGCTGGCCGAGCGAACCGTCGGCGTTGACCAGCACCTTGGGTACTACAAACAGCGAGATGCCTCTTGGCCCTGCTGGCGCGTCCGGTAACTTGGCCAGCACCAGGTGGATGATGTTTTCGGTCAGGTCCTGATCGCCGCCGGTGATGAAGATTTTGCTGCCGGTGATGTTAAAGCTGCCGTCGGTCTGAGGTTCGGCGCGGGTGCGGATGATGCCCAGGTCGGTGCCCGCATGGGCCTCGGTCAGGCACATCGAACCGGCCCAGCGGCCTTCATACATCGGAGGCAGGTACAGGTTTTTCAGATCTTCGCTGGCGTGGGCATCAATGGCCAGGCAAGCGCCCGAGCTCAGGGCCGAATACAAAGCGAAGCTGGAGTTGGCGCCATAGAGCATTTCTTCGAACTGTACGGCGAGCATCTTCGGCATGCCCATGCCGCCGAAGTCAGAATTACCGGAAAGGCCTACCCAGCCACCCTCGATGTAGGTGGCGTAGGCCTCTTTGAAACCGTTCGGCGTGCTGACCTGACCCTCGAGCCACTGCGCGCCTTCCTCGTCGCCGCTACGGTTGAGCGGGGCGATCAGTTGCCCGGTGACCTTTGCAGCTTCTTCGAGAATGGCATCCGCAGTGGCGGCGTCGACGATTTCGGCCAAGGCTGGCAGGCGTGCCCACAGGGCTGGAGCGTCGAACACTTCTTGCAGAACAAAGCGCATGTCACGCAATGGGGCGTTGAATTCAGGCATAACGTGAACCTCGTTGGAACAGCGTATGGATTGCACGGCACGTTTGGATGGCCGTGCCACTTTGGCGTGCAAAGCCCCGAAGCGACAGGTCGGACCTGTCGCTTGGTAGGGGCCTTATCGAGGTTTAAAGGGCCGAGGGTTAAAGATTCTTGGCCATGTCCCGCAGAACGAACTTCTGGATCTTCCCGGTGGAGGTCTTCGGCAGTTGGGTGAACACCACGGTGCGCGGCACCTTGAACCCTGCCAGATGCTCGCGGCAAAAGCTGATAATGTCGGCTTCGCGAACGTTCTGGTGGTCGGCCTTGAGGGTGATGAACGCGCAAGGCGTTTCTCCCCACTTCTCATCGGGGCGTGCAACCACGGCCGCTTCCAGCACACCCGAGTGGCGGTAGAGCACGCCTTCAAGCTCGATGGTGGAGATGTTCTCGCCACCCGAGATGATGATGTCTTTGAGCCGGTCCTTGATCTCTACATAACCATCGGGATGACAGACCGCCAGGTCGCCGGTATGGAACCAGCCGCCTTCGAAAGCTTCTGCGGTGGCGGTCGGGTTCTTCAGATAGCCCTTCATCACCGTGTTGCCGCGCATGAAGATCTCGCCGATGGTCTGGCCGTCGCGTGGTGTAGGTTCCAGGGTTTTCGGGTCGGCCACCATCACGCCTTCCAGCGTCGGGTAGCGCACACCCTGGCGGGATTTGACCTGGGCACGCTCATCGAGCGGCAGTTCATCCCACTCGGCATGCCAGGCACAAATCGTGACCGGGCCGTAGGTCTCGGTCAGGCCGTAGACGTGGGTGACCTTGATGCCCATCTCTTCCACGGCGCCGATCACTTTGGCCGGTGGCGCGGCGCCTGCGACCATGGCATTGATCGGGTGATCAATGGCAGCCTTCGCCGACTCAGGCATGTTGACCAGAGCGTTGAGCACGATCGGTGCACCACAGAAGTGGGTGACCTGATGCTCGCGGATCAGGGTCAGAATCTTCTGCGGGTCGACGCGGCGCAAAAACACATGCACGCCGGCCATCGCGGTGATGGTCCACGGGTAGCACCAGCCGTTGCAGTGAAACATCGGCAAGGTCCACAGATAAACCGGATGGTTACCCATGTTCCAGGTCATCTGATTGCCCAGTGCGTTCAGATAAGCGCCGCGATGGTGGTAGACCACGCCTTTCGGGTTACCGGTGGTGCCGGAGGTGTAGTTCAGCGAAATCGCCTGCCACTCGTCGTCCGGCCATTGCCAGGCGAACGCGGGATCGCCTTCGGCCAGCAGCGCTTCGTAATCGAGGTCGCTGACGGCCTGGCCTTCGCCATACTCCGGGTCATCGACGTCAATCACCAACGGCGGGTGGTCCAGCATGCTGATTGCTGCGTGGATCACGTCATGGAACTCACGGTCGGTGATCAGCACTTTGGCCTCGCCGTGCTGGAGCATGAAGGCAATCGCTTCGGCATCCAGGCGCACATTGAGCGGGTTGAGCACTGCGCCGATCATCGGTACGGCAAAGTGGGCCTCAAGCATGGCGGGGATGTTAGGCAACATCAGTGCGACGGTATCGTTCTTGCCAATGCCGCGACCCGCCAACGCTGAAGCCAGACGGCGGCAGCGCGCATAGGTTTGCGCCCAGGTACGGCGGATAGAGCCGTGGATCACGGCAGGGTAGTCAGGATAGACGCTGGCAGTGCGCTCAATGAAGCTGAGCGGCGACAAGGCAATATGATTGACAGCCTTAGGGGCTAGCCCTTGTTCAAAAATCGACATGTAAAGGTACTCGGTGGCTGATTGTTAGCTCTTTAGGTGTGACCTTTCAGCATAGACTGCTGGGATCAACTTATGTCCGGCGTGTTTTATATAACAACTCTAGATAAATATGGAAGTAATACCTTAACAGTATAGTAAATATACTATATGTGATTTGCGGGTTTAAAAATTGATCCCAAGAGCGTGCCAAGGCGGGCATCTGCGGTCCAGATATTGCTTCGATATCGACTCTGAAAATGGCGATCTGCCGGTTTTGTATAAGCACCCTTCATGACCACAAGTGATGACAGGGGGCCCAGATGAGAGGTTGGACATGCAGGCACTTTTGTCACCGGGTATTCGCCTGCTTGGGCGTTTTGGATTTGCCCGCAAGTTTCAGCTGCTTTTTTTGCTGTTCATGCTGCCGTTAGTCGGCAGTCTATGGATGATTGGTCTGGATTATCGCGACAAACTTGCCCTGATTGCGGGGGAAAGGGCGGGTGTTAGCCAGTTATTGGCGCTGGAAACGCTGGACGACCTGCTGACCGCTCAGCGTGACCGCACAGCCCGCTGGAAAGCCGCCGACATTCTTCATGACCCGACCCCTGCGGCACGCGACGCCATGGGCGCGCTCGACGCAGCCAACCCCGGAATCGGACAGGCGCTAACGTTGATAGGTGCGGAATTGCACCGTGACGGCGCGACGTCAGAAACGCTGGACCGTTACCAGAAGCTACAAAGTGCGGCCACTGGACTGGATTCTGCGGCCCTGCGCACGGTTGGCTGGTGGCCGGACGGTTATGAGCGCTTCACGACCGCCTTGAGTGCGCTGCAAACCTTGCGCGAACAAATCGCTCAGGACAGTGGGTTGATCCTCGACCCTTGGTTGGAAACCTATCTGTTGATGCAGATGTCCACGAAGCAAGCGCCTGATCTGATCGAGCGTGTCGGACGTCTGGCCAGCGTGGGACAAACGTCGGTGGCGTCCGGTCAGTTCAGCCTGCAAAGCCGTTTGCAGATGCGTGATCTGCGCAGCCGACTCGGCGATGCCCGCGAGCAATTGAACAAAACCGGGGGCTCCCTAGAGGCCAGGCTCTCGCCCGATCTGCAGCCGTGGGCTGATCAATACCGTAAAAGCCAACAGCGTCTGGACGGCGAGTTCAAGGTGCTTGATAACGGTCTGTTCGGTGGCAGCATCAACCTTGATACCGGCAGTTTCGAACGTAGCGTCGATGCCTTGCTGGGTGATTTGATGGCGCTGCGTCACCAATCTCTGGTCTCGTTGGACGTGCGTCTGGCCTATTACCATGACCAGTCGGTTCGCCAATTTATCCCCGTGGCGACGATTTTTGGTTGCTTGCTGTTGGCGGCGCTTTACCTGTTTGTCTGTCTGCAGACGTCGATCCGACGCAGTGCCAGCGGCATTACAATGCTGGCGCAGTCGTTACGCGACGGTAATCTATGTGTACAGGTGCCGGTTGAAGGGCGTGATGAGCTGGCAGCGATCAGCACAGCACTCAATGCAGCCGTGGTGCAGTTACGCACAAGTCTGTTGAGCGTCGATCACGAAACGCTGCAGTTGAGTAGTGCGGTTCTGACCCTCAACACCCAGTCCAACCGCACCCTCGATGAGGTCGAGGAGCAGCAGCAACAGATCAGTCAGATCGCCACGGCGGCAACGCAACTGGCCGCCACCTCTCAAGGCGTTGCGAAAAGTTGCGAGCAGGCGTCGACAAGCGCCCAGCACACCCGCCATGTGGCCGAAGAAAGTAGCCGTGACAGTCAACGAACCACTGCCAGTATTCAGCAACTCAACCTGCGCTTGAGCGACACCGCCGCAGCGTTGGGGAGGGTCAGCGAGCAGGGTCAGCAGATCCAGTCGGTGGTGGACGCGATACGCGGCATTGCCGAGCAGACTAACTTGCTCGCGCTCAACGCCGCCATCGAGGCGGCGCGGGCGGGTGAGCAGGGTCGAGGGTTTGCCGTGGTTGCCGATGAAGTGCGTAGCCTGTCACAACGCACGCAGGCCTCTACTGCGCAGATCGCGGGAACAGTGGACAGCCTGCGCAGCACGGTAAGTCAGGCAGTCGACCTGATGGCCGCCGCGTGTGGGCAGGCTGAGACCGATGCGGCTTCGGTGACCGGGTTGGGCCTGCGACTGGGCGAAATCGCCGATGCCGTGCAGGGTGTGACCGATACCTTGGCGCAGATCGCCACCGCCGTAGAAGAGCAGGCTGCCACGGCTGACGAAGTGAGCGGCAATATCCAGCAGGTCGATCAGGCGGCAGGGCGCTTGCTGGACGGTGCGCGCGCAGTGAATCAGGCGGCCGACACGCTCAGCAAGGGCAGTCGAGCGCTGAGTGATAACACCGCACGCTTTCAATTAAGCTAGGGGTTTGAAGTAAGCCCAGGTCTGTTCATCAGCGGTCCTGGGTCAACGTCATCAACGAAAGACGTCATCCGGCATTCCGGCAGATAAATAGGCTTCCATATCGAGTACATGACGTTGCTCTTTCAGCCAGCTCTTCAGGGCTCTCGGGTCTTCCAGCGCTTCACGCTGCTCCTTTAATGTCTGAATTTCAGTGCGCAGTTCCCGAAGTTTTTTCGGGAATTTGCGTGCTACGTTGGCGGGTGTGATGTGATCGCTCGGTGGCAGATTGAACTGCCTCTTGAACGCCAGCGTCAGCTCGGACACTTCGTGCTGCAAGTCATCGAGTTGATTGATCAGGACTCGGTTGTAGTGCTTGAGTTGGCCTTCAGCAATCGTGTTGATATGGCTCTGGTCGATCTGTTCGATCTCAAGTTGCAACTGCAGCAGAGCAAGCAGGTTGTTGTCGGTATAGGCCTGGTTGACCCGCTGCATCATCACGGTCTTGCGCTCTCGTTCGACAGCGTCGGTTTCGCGATCAGGGTGCAGCGCACTCACCAGTTTGCGGTAAATCTCGCGCACTGATCGGCTGGCGTTGGCGTGCTCTTCTTCCTCACGGATCTGTTGTGCGGATTTCTTGCGTGGCTTGGCGTTGCGTGTTCGCTGTTCCGCTTCCTCTGCCTGTTTTTCAAAAATGTATTGAGTGATGTCCTCCAGCGAATCCAAGTCGACGTCATCGTCCATCTTGAACCCGAACGTCTCTTCGAACGACGTCTTGAAGTGCTCGGCCTCCTCAAGCCTGTCGACGTCGAAGTGACTGCCCGCGTGCTTGTTGTAAATCGCCTTCAATGTTTCGTCATGTTCTCCGCCCATCAGGGAGGTCACCAGACCGCAGATGATCTCTTGCAGGGTCTGCCGATCATTCTTGCTGAGTTTTACTCGATCGCTGGCGTCGTCAAGGAAGTGCAGCATCTCGCTATCAAGCTGGTCAAACTCATCGAGCAATGGCTTGAAATCGGCGTTCCAGCGTTGCTGACAGCGAGACGTCGTGTTTTGCCAGGCTTCCAGTAATTGGCGTTGCGTTTCGATCTTCTTGAGCAAGGCGTTGAATTTCTTTTGCCCGGCCGACAGGTGCGGCTTGCCTGCCTGTGCGGCGATGCTGAGTTTCGGCGCCTGGTGTGTCATGGGAATCCCGCTGAGTCTGAAAATAGGGGCATTTTAAGGGACGACGACAGTTTTGTAATTGACTGCGGAATGCGCGGGAGATCACGCGCATGTACAGCCTGAAGCTGAGGCTCCACGTCGTGGAAAATGTGCGCTCAGGTGCACTAGCGATCATTCATGTTGGCAGCGATGCAGCTACGCTCAAACGGTACGTTATGGGCCTTGGGCTATGAGCATGAAAATTCATCAGCTGTCGGTCGCTGACGCCTTGGCCAGCGTGCAAGCCACTGAGCAGGGGCTTTCCCCGGCGCAGGTGCAGCGCCGTCAGCGCGAGTTCGGTCTCAACCGGATGGCCCACGCTCGGCGCCGCAGCTGGTTGCGGGCGCTGCTGAAGGAGTTTGTGCATTTCTTCTCGATAGTGTTGTGGCTGGCGGCGCTGTTGGCGTTCATTGCCGAGTGGAAGTCTCCGGGGCAAGGCATGGCTCGCCTCGGTTATGCCCTCATCGCGGTCATTCTGGTCAGCGGTGTATTCTCATTCTGGCAGGAGTATCGGATCGGGAAAGCGCTGTCTGCCTTACGCCGATTGCTGCCGCAGCAGGCTCAGGTACTGCGCGATGGCTCGGTGCTGCGGGTCGCGACCGAGGCGCTGGTGCCCGGTGATATCGTACTGTTCGCCGAGGGTGACCGGGTACCGGCAGATTGCCGGGTGATCGAGGCGTTCTCGCTGCAGGTCAATAACGCTCCCCTGACCGGCGAGTCGACGGCCGAAGCCCGCGATGCCCAACCCAGTGCTGCCGAGGACTGGCTATACGCGGGCAATATCGTGCTGACGGGCACTGCGATCATGTCGGGCAAGGGGCGCGGCGTGGTCTTTGCCACGGGCATGCACACCGAGTTCGGGCGCATCGCCCATCTGACCCAGGCCAGCGGTGCAGAAATCTCGCCACTGCGACGCGAGGTTGCCCTCCTGAGCCGCAGTATTCTGATACTGGCGCTTGGGATCGGTGTGGTCTTTTTCTGCCTCGGAATGGTGCTGGGTATGCCCTTCTGGAGTGATTTCATTTTCACCATCGGCCTCATCGTCGCAATGGTGCCGGAAGGTTTGTTGCCGACGCTGACGTTGTCGCTGGTTCTGGCCACCCAGCGTATGGCGCGCCGGCAGGTACTGATCCGTCATCTTCCGTCCGTTGAAGCATTGGGCTCGACGACGGTGATCTGCACCGATAAGACCGGCACCCTTACGCAAAATCGGATGACAGTGACCGCGCTTTGGCTGGATGGCAGTCTGTACGGCGACTTGGAGCACGGTTTGCCCGTCGGCATTGCGCAGGCCAATGCGCCGTTTTTTCAGGTGGCGGGGTTGTGCCACGATCTGCAGCAAACCGGTCCTTGTGAATCATTGACCTACCTGGGCGACCCTATGGAGCAGGCCATGCTCCAGTTGGTAAATCGTATCGCGCCTCAGACGTGTCCGATAGCGCGCTTGCAAGAGCTGCCGTTCAATGCGGAGCGCATGCGTATGTCGGTGGTGTACGCGATGGCAGACGGGCCTCGGCTGTTGTGCAAGGGCGCACTGGAAAAGGTGTTGCCGCTGTGCACCGGACAATGGCGCGATGGTGCGATCACGCCGCTCACTGACGAATGTCGCGCCCGTATCCTGGCGGCGCAGACGTCCATGGCCGACCGTGGCTTGCGGGTCCTGGCGCTGGCGTGGCGCGACGTGGAAGCGGGGCAGATGCCTGTCGAGCAGACGTTGGTCCTCGCGGGGTTGGTCGGACTGCAGGATCCGCCCCGACCAGAGGTGCCGGGGGCGATTGGCGCCTGCCAGGCTGCGGGCATCAAAGTGATCATGGTCACGGGAGATAACCCGCACACGGCGCTGGCGATTGCGCGCGAGATAGGCTTGGTACGCTCGGATGCGCCGCAGGTGCTCACCGGCGCACAGCTTTTGCAGTTGTCCGATGCGCAGTTGCAACTGGCGCTGGACGCGGCCGAAATCATTTGTGCCCGCATCGCGCCAGAGCAGAAGCTGCGGATCGTCGAGACGCTCAAGCGCAAAGGCGAGATCGTTGCAGTGACCGGTGACGGGGTGAACGACGCACCCGCCCTAAAGAGCGCCCATGTCGGTATTGCGATGGGGCTGTCGGGCACCGATGTAGCCCGCGAGGTGGCCGACATGGTGCTGCTGGACGACAATTTCGCCAGCATCGTCAATGCCGTCGAAGAGGGGCGTGCGGTGTTCGACAACATCCGCAAATTTCTCACCTACATCCTGGCGCACAACATGGCGGAGCTGATTCCCTATCTCGGCTTTGTGCTGGTCAAGCTGCCCCTGGCAATCACGCCCTTGCAGATGCTGGCCATCGACATGGGCACCGACACCCTGACCGCGCTCGGCCTCGGGGTGGAGCGGCCAGACCCGCAGATCATGCAGCGCCCCCCGCGTCCCCCGGGGGAGCGCTTGTTCAACCTGGGCGTTGCCCTGCGTGGTTATGTGGCGTTGGGCTTGTTTGAAGCGCTGGCAACCGTGTCGACGTTCATCTTTGTCCTGCAACGTGGTGGCTGGACGTTCGGCGACACAGTGGCTTTTTCCGATCCGCTTTATCACCAGGCAACCACCGGCAGCCTGGCGGCCATTGTGGTACTTCAGGTGGTCAACGTCTTTCTCTGTCGAAGTACGACCCGCTCGGTCTTCGACACGGGGGTGCGCGGCAATCCCCTGATTCTTTGGGGTGTGGCGCTGGAAATCGTCTTGATCCTGCTTTTTACTTACACCCGTTGGGGCAACGCGCTCTTGGGTACCGCGCCACTGCCGTTCGAAGTGTGGCTGTTCCTGTTGCCGTTTGCCCTGCTGTTGATTGGGCTGGAGGAGGCGCGTAAAGCGTTTGTCAGGCGCCGATGCCCCAGTCCATGAACCGGCGTCACTTCAATCGGAGGCATTTTCTGGGTATCTGCGGTTGGCATGATCCTGATCATGGAACCCAAACGGATGGCTTTGGATAATTGCCCGAACACCACTTCAATTAGGAGCTTCTATGTTTCCCGAATACCGTGATCTGATTACTCGCCTGAAAGCTGAAGATAAGCACTTTTCCCGTCTTTTCGATGAGCATAATGAGCTCGATCAGCGCATCAAGAACATCGAAGCCCGCATTGAGTCGGGTACCGAGCTTGAAATTGAAAATCTGAAAAAAGAAAAGTTGACCTTGAAAGACCAGCTTTACGTGATTCTCAAGAACGCTGAGACCGTATAGTTTTCGAGTCAGGGATGTTTATAAGATTCAAGGTTACCTGGTGTGTCTGGATTGCTCAGGTCCGCGTGGGCAGTCCCTTTTCGAGGAGTCTGGCGAATTGATCTGCCGGAACCGGACGGCTAAACAAATACCCTTGAACCTCATCGCATCCTGATTCGTTGAGGAACGCCAATTGGGCATCGACCTCCACACCCTCAGCGATCACCGTGAGCTGCAGGGTGTGCCCAAGCTGGATGATGGCTTTGACGATTGAGGCGCCATCGGGATCGGTCAACATGTCCTGCACAAACGATTGATCAATCTTGAGCTTGTCGACCGCCAGCTGTTTAAGATACGAAAGGCTGGAATAGCCGGTTCCGAAATCGTCGATGGACAGGTTCACACCCATGGCCTTCAAGCCGTGCAGGGTTTCTATCGTGGCATCCACGTCCTGCAGCAGAATGGATTCGGTCAGTTCCAGTTCCAGCCGGTCCGGTCGCAACCCAGACGTGGCAAGCGCAGCAGACACCACTTCCAGAACGTTCCCGCGCTTGAACTGCAAGCCCGAGAGATTGACGGCTATTACCGGTGCCGGTGAATATTGACTCTGCCAGACCTTGGCTTGACGACAGGCTTCGTTGAGCACCCATTCGCCTATCGGAACGATATGGCCACTGCGCTCAGCCAGAGGAATGAACTTGCCCGGAGGCACAAGCCCGTCGATCGGATGCTGCCAGCGGATCAGGGCTTCCGCGCCGATGATCCGACCACTGCGAATGTCTATCTGAGGCTGATAATGGAGCACGAATTCGCGATTTCGCAGGGCATTGCTTAATCCCCCGGTGAGTCGAACTTGCTCAATCAGACCGATATTCATTTCACGCGTGAAGAAACGATAGGTATTGCGCCCCGCCTCCTGGGCACTATTGACTGCCGTGTGGGCGTTATTGAATAGGGTGTCGAGGTCCTCTCCATCATTCGGGAACAAGCCAATGCCGATGGAGAAAGAAATACTTAGTTTATGGCTGCCGATTTCCAGGGGGTCAACAAAGACCTCCTGGATGGCATTCGCGAAGCCAATAATTTCCGCAACGTGGTAATTCCCCGTGAGCAAGACAACAAACTCGTCACCGTTAATTCGACTGATCGTTGCGGTCATTGGGATGCACTGCCACAGCCGTTCAACGACCATGACCAGTACCTGGTCGCCGACAGCGTATCCCAAGCTGTTATTGATCCGCTGAAAATGATCCAGATTGAGGTAAAGCACAGTAAGCGTGGTGTTTTCGCTCTTGCTGGTGAGTACTGCGTGCTCAAAGCGGTCGCGCAGCAGCAGACGATTGGGCAGGTGGGTCAGTGGGTCGTAATGCGCCAGGAACGCCAGCGTTTCTTTGGCGGCGGCATGCTCCGCACGGGTACGCAACGCCATGATGCCGTAAGCCAGTTCGTTGGCCAGCTCCTGCAGAAGCTTCAGCTCGTCTGGGTCGAAGGCGTGCGCTTCGCTTGCGTAAATGGTTAACGCGCCCAGCACTTTGGCGTCGCAAATGAGTGGCAGGGCCACACTGGATTGGTACCCATGCTGGATCGCCGCCTCGCGCCACGGCGCCATTCGCGGGCTGTTCTGGATATCCTGGCTGATATTCGGCTGACCGGTGCGGATGGCCATACCGGTCGGACCCTGACCGTTCTCGGTATCCGCCCAAGAGATATTGATCCCGTCGAGATACCCGTTGTCATAACCGGATTGCGTTATGGGTCGCACCATTTTGGCTTCATCCTGCTCCGCATAGCCAACCCAGGCCATCAGGTAATTGTCCCTGTCGACACACAAACGGCATATTTCAGCCAGCAGGGTGTACTCATCTTCAGCGTGCACCAGCGCTGTATTGCAGCGACTGAGCAGCCGCAAGTCGCGATTGAGCTTCCTGAGTACCGTTTCGCTTTGCTGCAAGGCTGATGTCATGTCTTTGGCAATGACCAACGCTCGTACTCGGCCTGTCACCAGCAGCCAGCCGACCAGGGCCAATAGCACGCTGGCAACGGTACCGGAAACTGCAATGATGTCGGCTTTGTCACTTTTCAGTCGGGCGTCAAAGGGTGCCAGTGAACTGACCGCTACCGTCCACTGATGGCCAAAAAGAGGAACAAGCCGGGTGGTGTGAAACTCGGGAGCCGAGCTGTCGCTACGGCTGTTCGAGCTGAAGATCAATGCGCTCTGTCCGACCGAATCACCGTCGTAGAGGTCTAGACTCAGTGTGGTGCCGGCTTCCCCAAAGCGTTTTCCCGGAATGCCGTCCATCAAGTCATTCATGCGGAAGGGGGCATAGACCCAACCGATCAGGTTTGCGCGGCGTTCATCGACTGTCTGATGGGGTGCTTGCAGACGATAGACCGGGTGGTACATCAGGAATCCTGCCTGAACGTCCTGATCGGTTTCCTGCAGCAGCCGAACCTTGCCCGAGATAGAGGTAATTTCCTCATCCCTCGATTGATCCAGTGCCGCGCGACGAACAGGTTCGGAATACATGTCGTAGCCAATCGCGCGCTGATTACGCCAGTTGAAAGGCTCGAGGTAGATGACCGGCGTGTAGAGGTCTCGGTTACCGCTGGGATTGATGGTGTAATCAACCCGGCCCTCGGTACGTACATCGGCGATGTGCCTGGATTTGTCCTCCGGCAACACCCGTGGAGCAAAACCTAATCCCTGGATGCCTGGGTATTTGCCTTCGAGTTTAAGAGCATCAACGTATCTAGCGAACTCGCTGCGCGTGACAACGAGCGACGTTGCGAACAGGCCCGACAGGCCTTCCATTAGTTGCTCGTAACGTTGTAAGCGCCTATTGGTGTTCTCGATGATTTCGTTGGTACGGTAGTCGAACTCATCGTGGAGCGCCTGTCGGGCAGACTCGCGAGGAATGTCCTGAAGTGCATAGGTCAGCGCCAGACCCAGGCAGAGGAAGACCCAGGGTATGAACCGAAGACGATTAGAAAGGACTTCATAGTTAGGCATTGGCTAGATTCCCTAGATGTCCTATGACGACTCTAGATGCAAAAAACCCCCTGTTTCAGGGGGTTTCAGGTTTTCATTGGGTTTCAGACAGTTTCTGCAGCCCAATGAAATAGCGGTAGCGACTTATACGTTAAACCAGAAGTATGGCTCTAAAGGCCTCGTATTTACTTGGTTTCACGGATAAGTCGGTAAGTTTGTACCCGGTTGCGTACCCGGTTTAGGAATCGCCCCTCGATCAGTGGCGGCCTGTGTATCGATGATTGTTGCCCGGCTTTTCCTTGGTGTCGGATACTGCGGCCTTTGTGAGTTGCGTTCACATGGGTAATTCTACGGACTTGCCCACCTATTTGCATTCGATCTGACCAGTCATTTGCATCGGATTTGACCAGCGCGATTCGTGGACATGACCGGCAGAGAACGACCCACAGGAGACGGTCGCGGTACCAATTTACCAGCCCGACAATTGACGTAGGGAAAGGCCGCAATCGATTGGTAGCGCTCGCTGCGTAGCGGCCGAATGACAACGCCGTTCGCCGCTGAACAAGAAGTTTGACGCAGACGCGCGCCATGTACATTGATAAGACGCCGTACCAGCGCGACCTTGAGCATCGTCCAGCGTCATCGGCTACTGGCACTGCGGAAGCTGCTTCTCCCCTCGCCGAAATTGAATCTGTAGGCTACGCGTGTTCGAATCAATATTGAGATTGGCTCATGACCCCAAATATAGTTCTTCTAGTTAAGGTGTTTGATAAGGAGGAATACGCTGATGCATTCATTCAGACAGGAGAGATGTTCTGTAAGACGATTGGGCAGTTCAAGCGGATAGAGAGTGATGTCGCACGAGGCGACCAATTCGAGGCGCCCTCGGATTGGCATCAACCCGACCGCATATCTCTGACGATTTCATTTAAGACGCCGGACGGGGAGGAGAAGTCCTTTCCAATAGATGGGCTGGCCGGCCCGCTAGTGATACAGAGTACGGCGCACGATCGTTTGAATGCCTTCTGTATGTACGCTGTTACCGTACCGGACTTCGAGGAATCGTATGAAACAGAAGAGGAGCGACTGCGCGTGGTCGAGAAAATCAATTCAATGTTGAAGGAACACGCAACGCTAGGCGAGGAAATGCTTTCGCTTGGAGAGCATGCCGTTCTCATCATCAAGGTCGCGGATTTCATCGATAAAGTAAGCAAAGCCGCCAAGTCGGAAGGCTATTCGTCTTGGCGAGACCTTGTCGATTATTTTGATCCCGAGACCTTTCACGGCAGTTTCGGAGAGGTTGAGTCCGTTTTTAAAAAGCGGAACATCTACTCCTATCAAAAAGAGTTCAGATTTGTTTTCGACTCGAGCAAGCCCGAGGGAGCAAAAATTCTTCATGCCGGTCCTCTGGATGGAATTGCTTTCAAGCTCAAAACCAGCGAAATCAACAGCAAGCTTGAACTGAAGCTCGCCGAGGATCAACACGCCAACGGGGACTCACTTAGTTAGCAGTTTGCTGCTTTGCAGCGGGTGCTAACGCCTACCTAAAACACTGGCAGTGAGTTGCTTGGAAGCAGTCTTTGTTGGGCGACAGCTCCTGGCCGTTCTCTGCCGATCATGGTGAAAAGCGCGCTGGTCAAATCCGATGCAATCGGTGGTCAGGTCGAATGCAAACGGGTGGTGAAGTAGTGTGCAGTTTCGCATTCGCCGTCCGGCAGGGTATCTACAGTCATGCTGGCGCATTGATGGCGACCTAGCCCTAGGCAAGCTAGCGGTTTGACCGATCAGGGCTGTACGAGGGGATAGCGGCGATTTAAGGCCGCATATGAAATGCAGACGTTGATTGTGCAGCCATCCCCTCGTGCGATTACCAGGGTGCGACTTACTTTCTCAGATCGTCACGAAACGGCCAGCTCGCCACGCCGACACACACAGACGCGAAGGCCCACGCGAACGGCCACCACGTTGTCACTAACAGCGTCACGGTGCCAAGCGCTGTTAGGGCAAGCTTGCGAAACTCCTTGTCACCAGGACGGATCATGCGGGCACCTTTTCCCATTACGGCCGACTTTTTGTTATGTCTTTATAATGTTGTTGATATTCCTCATAGCTCAAGCCTTTTTGCTGTTGCAGCTCGTAAAGCTGCCGTTCAACAGAATCATGAGAATTAGTCTCTGGCTGAGCTGCTGACTGAGCTGTGTATGTTGGTGACCGGGCGGCGCCAGCATACGAACAACTTTGGCTCATGCGCGCATCATTCAGCTGAACCAATCGCTGATTGGCACTGTCCACGGCGCTGTCTTTCTCCATCAGATTGCCGATACCGAAGTCGCCCAGGAAGGAAAGCACTGATCGACCGTCAAACTGGCTTTCCTCACTTACTCTCTTTAGAAAGCCCTGTACTTTCGCCTGCTCCAAATCAATTTCGCGGCAAGTCATTGTTTGCCTTTCAAAATTGGTGAGTTCGGGTTGGCGACCGTAGTTCTTGGTCGAGCAGCCAGCGGATACGACTATGGACAGTGACATTACAGCTAGCCCTATATTTCGTGCTGTCATTAAAAATTCCTTTTTTTTGTAACTTATGTTTGGGGTTACGTTGGTTTTTGCGATCCGCAATTAGCCATCGACTCACGGTCAAACAGGTCTACGGCCTTCCTGTGCTGCCGGACTGCTTTTAGCCTGGCACTGGCTCGGCCTCTCTCGGCTTCGAGGTTGTGCTGTCGAAACTCAGCGCGGCGAATCGTAGTACAGGCAACACATGATCGGCTAGACGTGTACCTGAGAGTTGCGCCGCACTGACAACACCCTCGACCTGTGTAGGTGCTTGCCTGGCTTGTTTGATTGATTGTCATGTCCCCTCATAAGTGTGTCGTTTTGCATGTGTGCAGGTTGATTGAACATCATGTGTCGTTTTGCATGTGTGTCGTTTGATCGGGGTCAGCACAACAACGCCACCCGGTTGTTTGATGCTGCCGTACAGGCGGTGTGCCTTTGGGTCCTTCCCAGCTGATTTGGGCGGTGGGCGGGGGCGCTGAACCCCTCAAGCCGAGATTCGCCCGAATCTGCCATAGCACCGTTGTGAAGTGCCTAGGCGCTGCAAGGATGCCGGGTATTCCTGACCTACAGACGCAATGCTGTACGAGGGGGGTGTTGTTTAAAAAGTATTCCCACATTCCCACACCCCCCACACCCTATATAGGGTTGTGTGGGGTTTGTGGTATCGGATTTGTCGATTTACCACAAACCACAAATTGCCGCTTGTGGGAGCGTGTGGGATTTGTGGGAGATTAGGTTAAAGATCATCCCCCTCGTGCACAGTCAGATCATCAAACGGCTCATCCCCGTCATCGATAGCAGGCTTCGGGTAGTACGTTTTGGACAGCCTGTACAAACCGTCAGTACCCTTTTCGATAAAGTTTTTGTTCTTCAGGCCTGTGATTGCTCTGCGGACGACATCGCGGCGCTTATCCTTCGGGCCGTCACCTCTTGGCAAAGCATCAACCCCCAACCGGACAAACTCAGATTCCTTGAGTGCCGTGTGCTCTTTAATGATCTTGTATACTGCCTCAAGATTCACCCCCCTAGGCACTCGTTCCTCGCGCACTGTGGCTGGAACTGAATCAAGGAACGCAACAACACAACTAGATTCGACCTCTCCGTCATCATCTAGGCCAAGGTCAACTTGCTGCAACATGAAGGCGAATTTTTCCCCCTGTACACCGTTTTTGATTTTCGCGGCCTCGATTAGCCTTGTTTTGCCATCCTTATCTTGGGTGATGCAGAACAGAGCATCAACGCCCCCCCTCGAACCTGACCAGCCCCGTGGGCCTGCTGCCTGATTCTTGCCCGAATGGTGAATCAGTAGAACGACGCTGCCTGTCTCCATGGCTATGCGTTGCGCGCTACTGATAAGCATGCCCATGCCTTGGCTGGTGTTCTCGTCGCCCCCCGGCATCACGGATGCGAGGGTGTCCACGATGATTAGGTCTGCCTGTCTAATGCCCTTGATAAGCGCCAACACGTGGTTGTCATCAAGCAAGTTTGGAGCCTGACAAATAACAGTGAACTGTCTGTCTAGATCGCTTTCCCGAATTCCTGCATTTTTCAGGTAGGCGTGATACCGCAGTTCAACCCCGGCGGCGTCTTCGGCGGCTACGAATACGACCTTGCCCTGTGCTACTTTGCGCCCGCACCAGGTAGGAACCCCTCGTGCAATAGCCATAGCCATGTCAATGGCAACGAAGGTTTTCCCCGCAGTGCTGTCACCGTAGATCATCGATATACCAAGTCTTGGCAGTAGGCGTTTGATTAGCCATCGATAGGGCGGCTTCGATCCATACTCACCAACAACCTGCGGGGTCATCGCGGCTACAAGTGCGTCAATATCGGTATGGCGCTTGCGGGGGTCGAGCCAGTCGTTCTCTTTGGCACGCCCAAATACATACGCAACGGTCACGCCTCCTTGCGTGTCCTTTCCGCTTCGCCAAGCGCTTTTAAAGTCGTCCTCATTGAATGGATCGGGCGCAGTCTTTGACCATTCCACAGCCATATCCCTTGCACAATCCCATCCGGTCGTTTTGATGGCGAAAATGGTTTTCACCCATTCCTCATAGCCACAGTCGGCCGGAATTGCTCTGAGTGCTGATTTCAGCCTTTCGATATTCGCGGGTGTTTCGGGGAAATCGTTGTCGATGCCCGCTAAACAATCGTCATCGTCGGTGGCCTTTGCGTCCCCCCTCGAACCGGCCATACGTTCAAGTCGATGGCGTAACTCGGGTTCAAGTGGGGGCAACCTGCCGTCAATATCATCGTCGAAAGCGTTTTTGATTACATGCCCAGTGACGGTCACATATCCACCCTCTGTGAATATCTCTAGCCGTTTCCCCTTTTTGTGTTCGGCCTCGCCTTTGTAAAATGCCCGGATACCCTTTTGGCTTGGGGAAAACTCAGCATATGTCAGGTCAACAAGTTGCGACACATCGCCAGTAATGCCCCCTAATTCATCGACGCAGTTATCAAAGTCGAGCGCAACGAGCCCAAGACTTGAACTAATTGCAATCCCGATACCGGCATAGTTCTTGTTAGCGTCGAATGCTGCAATTGCTTCGTCAAACGTTCCAAGGTTGTCTGCGTCACTTGGGTCCTCCGCCGAGGCTCGCAGCTTTCCCGTTTTGGGGTAGCGGGGCGGCTTATGAAATTTACCGTTCCCTTTCGGCTTTCCCCACTCCCATACAACCCAAGTCGTAATAGCCTTCAACTCAGCAGGAATGTTGTCGGGGTAAAGGTTTTCACGGCATTCCTTAGTTAGCTGCCGGCGGCTATCGGCTTGCGCGGTAGCCATGGACTTACTTGTGGTCATATTGCCCCCGTGGTGGCGTCCAGGAGGCTTGCAGGCTGTTGATATGTTCCGGTGAAAGGTGTGCGAGGGGTGTTGTCGATAGCCCCCCTCGTACATGGTGAAGTGGTAGTACGGTCATACGCGTCTCCACTTACGAAGCTTATTGGTTATTAGCCCTGTATGCCCGCGGGGGTTATATGTCTGTGTCCAGGAGTGCAGCATCAGCCCCCCGGATCCATGCACGGGCTCTAGCACTATCCATAAGCGCTTTTTGCCAACCCGAAACGGAACCCGAACCGCCCGGCCGTCCAAGGCGGCCTGTCGTACTCTTTGGGCAATTCCCTCGACGTTACCCTGACCAGGGCCGGTCAGCATCTCCAGCCACGAGCCGAGGGTGTGCGTACCCGTGTAGGACATGCGCGAAGTGTCATAGCCGTTGGGTGGAGAGTTTTGTGGGTCGGTAAACTGTGTGCGCGTTGCCCCGCCTGGCTGGCGGCCTGTACCATCGGTGTGTGTGTTTGATGCGGTGCTACTTTTTGGAGTGGTGCCGTTTTTTTTGCTCACGATTATCCCCTCACAGACCAGCAGGCACAGGTATGCCGCGCTTTTCGGCAAAGCTGAGAATGGATTCACGGGTAATGGCGCTGCTACGCTCGCCAATCTTCACAAGCTGCAAATGCCCTTGCGTGACGAAGCGATACAGGGTGCTGCGGGATATGCTCAGTAGGCGAGCCGCTTCGTTGGGGCGGTAGGCGATTGGATTGCTGCGGGTATTCGTGTGCATGGTCACTCCTCAATTGAAGGAGTCCGCCAACTTTCTTTGAGTTGTGGACGGACGATGATTTAAAAGCATCAAAGTCCGCACCTATGCCCATCCCAAATGATGAGCCGCACACCGAGTTGTCCGTCTGTAGACCATCCAGGGCAAGCCTTTACCCCGACAGCAATAATCTACATCTAGTAAAACTTATTCAAAGGTCCGAAGTAGCCGAAGCGGTGCGGAAACGGTGCACCTTGAATAAGCCCGTAATACTGGTTGCGTAATTACGGTTGTCGCGCCGCCAATTTGGCGTTTAACGAAGGGCTAGCAACCCGCGACGACGTATACAGTGCAACACCGTCCTATATTCTGTCAAGCTCTGAAAAGTTGTGAAAATGTTAGTTAATAGCAATAAATGTTAATTAATGATGCGGTTAATCAGCGTCATTAATTAGGCTAAGTCGTTCTGCCAGCGTAGAAATTTCATTGTTCATGTAGTCGGCCATACCTCCCAACAATACAAGCGTGTTGCCGATTGCCGCTGGTACATCCTCAATGGCGGTATCGAGTGTCGGCTTGAATCCGGCCAACTGCGCCGCGATTGCTTGTAGCCTGTTGGCGACTTCCTCAACTTCTGGTTGTTGTGACAGCTTGCTAGAATGATTATCAGCCATGATGTAATCCATGTTTACGTTGTGGTTAGGGCAGGGCGGGGGTTGCAGCTCCTTCCTTGCCCGGTTTGCCTGATACCGTCAGGCTGCGGTTCTTTTTATCGGCACTACGTTGCTCCCCTCGTCCACTTTCCAGGCGTCAAGCATGTCAGCCCATTGCTGCATCATCTTTGCCCGGTCATCCATGTGTTTGGCATGGTTGTAAGTGCTGCGGACCTTGTTTGGTTCCTCGTGTGCAAGCTGGCGCTCAATCCAATCCGACGAAAACCCCATCTCGTTCAGGCGTGTACTGCCAGTTGTTCGTGTGGCGTGTGGGCTGAATTTCCCACCCCATCCCAGCACGTTAAGCATTTGCCGGAATGACGCCACGTCCATGGACTTTTCCTTGTCATCCCGGCCGGGGAATACGTGGACATGCCGCCCGGTAATGCCATGGATGCCCCGCAGCAACTCAACGGCCTGTGTCGGCAGGGGTAGCACGTGTTCCTTGCGCTTCTTCATTCGGCACGAGGGGATGGACCATATCCCAGCGTCAAGGTCGAATTCAGCCCACTCAGCGTCCACCGCCTCACTTGGTCGGCAAAGGGTTAGCCACATCAGGTTGAATGCCGCCAACGTTTCATGCCTTCCGCCGTGCCCGGCAACATCCCGCAGCAGTTGACCTATTTCGTCGGAAGAAAGGGGGCGCTTGTGTTGGGTCTTGTTCTTCGGAATGGCGTTCCTGACAGGATGAACCGGGTCGGCCTCTGCGCGTAGGGTCGAGATTGCTAACTCGAATACCTTGGACATGGTGCGCTTGGCCTCGGCTGCTACGGTCAGTCCGTTTTTCTTTGCTGAGGTGTTGAGTACGTCCAGGATATGCGCGGGGGTGATCCCTCGCACCGGCAGTAGGCCAATCTTGGGGAAGACAACACGGGTGAGCATATTCAGCCGCTTAGCCTTAGTGATTTCCGCCCAATCCCGAAGGGCTAACCATTCACGGGCTACCGCTTCAAAGGTCGTGGCGTTTTCCTGTTCCAGCTTGATGCGTTCCAGTTGGCGACTTTGGGCTGGGTTAATCCCTTGCTTGACCAATGCGCGGGCCTTGATTCGTTCGTCCCGTGCTTCTGCCAGCGTGAACCGCCGCCCAGCCTTCCTCGCCTTCGTTTCTTCGGCACTCTCCCCGGCAGGCGCAATGCAGTATTCGCCTATAGCGAACATGCTCTCCCTGGTGGTATCGCCTTCCCGAAGTTCAAAGCGATACCGCCATGCCTTTACCCCGTTAGGTTTGACTTCGAGGTGTAGCCCTTTGCCGTCTGATAGCTTGTAGGGCTTGTCCTTAGGCTTGGCAGCGCGGCACTGGGTATCGTTAAGCATGGTGCGGTTCTCCGGGTTTTTTGGTCGTACCCGGTATTTTCATACCAGGTCAAAACCTCATACCCGGTAGCGTACCCGGTTTAATTTGAGCCGACAATGGACAGTGCGACACACCCAGAAACGACAAACCCCGCATTTAGCGGGGCTTATCAAGGGTTTGCATGTGTCGTGATGTGTCGGGAAATAGCAGTTCTGATTTATACGTTGAAGCGGAAGTGCATCACGTCACCGTCTTTGACGATGTAATCCTTGCCTTCCAGGCGCCATTTGCCCGCTTCTTTAGCACCGGCTTCGCCTTTGTACTGGATGAAGTCTGCGTAGGCGATGACTTCGGCGCGGATGAAGCCTTTTTCGAAGTCGGTGTGGATCACTGCTGCGGCTTGCGGTGCGGTGGCACCCACGCGGACAGTCCAGGCGCGAACTTCTTTTACGCCTGCGGTGAAGTAGGTTTGCAGGTTAAGCATTTCGTAGCCCGCGCGGATCACGCGGTTCAGGCCAGGTTCTTCAAGGCCCAGAGCCTCAAGGAACATGTCCTTCTCTTCGCCATCGTCGAGCTCAGCGATTTCTGCTTCGATCTTGTTGCACACTGGAACTACGATTGCGCCTTCTTCTTCGGCGATGGCACGGACCACGTCCAGAAGCGGGTTGTTCTCGAAGCCGTCTTCCGCAACGTTGGCGATGTACATGACTGGCTTGATGGTCAACAGGTGGAAGCCACGAGCCAGTTGTTTGTCATCGGTATTCATGTTCTTCACCAGGCTGCGCGCGGGCTTGCCTTCGGAGAAGTGGGCGATGAGTTGTTCCAGAATGGCTTTTTGCGCAACAGCTTCCTTGTCGCCGCCTTTGGCATTGCGCGTCACTTTTTGCAGCTGTTTTTCACAGCTGTCGAGGTCGGCGAAGATCAATTCCAGGTCAATGATTTCGATGTCGCGTTTCGGGTCGACACTGTTGGAGACGTGAATCACGTTCTCGTCTTCGAAGCAGCGAACCACGTGGGCGATGGCATCGGTCTCGCGGATGTTGGCGAGGAATTTATTGCCCAGGCCTTCACCTTTCGAGGCGCCAGCAACCAGGCCGGCGATGTCGACGAATTCCATGGTGGTCGGCAGTACACGTTCCGGGAGAACGATGGCCGCCAAAGCGTCCAGGCGTGCGTCCGGCATCGGCACGATACCGGTGTTCGGCTCGATGGTGCAGAAGGGGAAGTTCTCAGCCGCGATGCCGGATTTGGTCAGGGCGTTGAACAGGGTGGACTTGCCGACGTTGGGTAGGCCGACGATGCCGCAATTGAATCCCATGATATTTCCCCTTGGAGTTAGTCAGGCCTTCTGGCTGTGCAGGTTTTTCATCGCGCGGTTCCATTCACCGGCGAAGATATCCGGCAGCACGCCGAGGGCAAAATCGATACTGGCGTCCAGTTTTTCCTGTTCAGCGCGTGGCGCTCGACCCAGAACAAAATTGGAGACCTTGCTGGCATCACCTGGGTGGCCAATGCCAAGCCGCAGGCGGTGAAACGTATTCTGATTGCCGAGCTGCGCGATGATGTCGCGCAGTCCGTTATGACCGCCATGGCCGCCGCCTTGCTTTAGCTTGGCAACGCCGGGAGGCAGGTCAAGTTCATCATGTGCCACCAGTATGGCGTCTACCGGAATGCGATAGAAGCCAGCGAGCGCCGCCACGGCTTGGCCGCTGCGGTTCATGTACGTGGTGGGGATCAGTAGACGAACATCCTGACCCTGGTGAGTGAATCGCCCGGTCAGGCCAAAAAATTTTCGCTCGACGGCAAGATTGACGCCTTGCGCCGCAGCAATACGCTCAACAAAAAGAGCCCCTGCGTTATGCCGGGTCTGTTCGTATTCGGCGCCTGGATTTCCCAGGCCAACGATCAGTTGTATGGCAGTCACGACAGGGGCTCTTCCTTGGAGTTGTGGATAACATCGCTAGGCGTAGCGACAGAAGTGGGCGAAATATGCTCATTTACCATGATGTAAACTCCGCGATCTCGCCCGCTTTGCCTGACTATCGCTCGCGACGCTTTCTGAGCAACTCCGACGTTACCAAGCAATGAATTACTCGGCAGCGGTTTCTGCTTCAGGTGCTACACGTGGTGCGTGAACGTTGGCAACAGCCAGGTCGTTACCGTGTACCAGTGTTACGAACTCAACGCCTTTAGGTGCTTTGAGGTCGGACAGGTGAATGATGTCACCCACTTCAGCAGCGTTCAGATCGACTTCGATGAACTCAGGCAGATCTTTCGGCAGGCAAGTTACTTCGACCTGGGAAATAACGTGCGAAATTTCGCCGCCTTTCTTGATCGGTGCTTCTTCGTTGATGAAGTGCACAGGTACGTGAGCGATCAGTTTCTGACCAGCGATAACGCGTACGAAGTCAGCATGCATCACGTGGCCCTTGGCCGGGTGACGTTGCAGTGCTTTGATCACGACGTTCTGCTTGGTGCCACCAATGTTCAGTTCGATAACGTGGCTGAAAGCAGCGTCGTTTTCCAACAGTTTGGCAACTTCTTTAGCCAGCATGCTGATCGATTCAGGGGCTTTTTCGCCACCGTAAACGACAGCTGGAACCAGGCTTGCGAGACGACGCAGGCGGCGGCTCGCACCTTTCCCCAGGTCGGAACGCACTTCAGCATTCAAAGTAAAGTTATTCATGTTGTTTCTCCAAAATAACCACATTCGCCCAGCGGTTGCGACCGGCGCTCAGACGATATGGGCAAAAAAGCCCCGCCCCAACAGTAGGTTGGGGCGGGGCGCTTTTCGACAGCGTAATGCAACCGTGGGCAGAGCCCTTAGCGGAACATCGCGCTGATCGATTCTTCGTTGCTGATGCGGCGGACCGCCTCAGCAACTACCGGTGCAATATCCAGTTGGCGGATACGTGAACAGGATTGTGCGGCAGCGGACAACGGGATGGTGTTGGTCACCACCAGTTCGTCCAGCATGGAATTTTCAATGTTTTCGATAGCCCGACCCGACAGCACAGGGTGTGTGCAGTAGGCAAAGACCTTGGCAGCGCCATGCTCTTTCAGGGCCTTCGCCGCGTGACACAGAGTGCCGGCGGTATCGACCATGTCGTCGACCAGAATACAGGTACGCCCTTCGACATCACCGATGATATGCATCACTTCAGAGTGATTGGCTTTCTCACGGCGTTTATCGATGATCCCGAGATCGACGCCCAAGGATTTGGCAACAGCCCGTGCACGCACGACGCCACCGATATCCGGGGAAACAATCATCAGGTTTTCGAAGCGTTGATCTTCGATGTCATCCACCAAAACGGGGGAGCCGTAGATGTTATCTACCGGAATATCGAAGAATCCCTGAATTTGGTCCGCATGCAAATCAACCGTAAGAACACGATCGATCCCCACCACGGTCAGCATGTCAGCGACAACTTTCGCGCTGATAGCTACACGTGCGGAACGCGGACGGCGATCCTGGCGGGCATAACCAAAGTATGGAATCACCGCAGTGATTCGAGACGCTGAGGAGCGGCGGAAGGCATCTGCCATCACAACCAGTTCCATCAGGTTATCGTTGGTTGGTGCACAGGTTGGCTGGATAATGAAGACGTCTTTACCGCGGACGTTTTCATTGATCTCGGCACTGATTTCACCATCGGAAAATTTGCCGACGGAGATATCACCTAGAGGGATATGCAGCTGGCGTACTACACGCCTAGCTAGATCGGGGTTAGCGTTCCCCGTAAAGACCATCATCTTGGACACGCGCACTACCTGCCGGCTGAGGGTATACCTGGATGAGTATAGAAAATGGCAGGGGCGGCTGGATTCGAACCAACGCATGGCAGGATCAAAACCTGCTGCCTTACCGCTTGGCGACGCCCCTGTAATGTTTCACCTTGAGTGCCCAGCACTCAATTCTTAGAACAGATCTTGTAACTTGCGATGCAACATCGAAACGTTGCTTCCCTTTGCTACAAACCCTGTAAGGGTCTCTGTAAGAAGGGCCGAGACTTTATCAGCTTCGGCTTGGTTTGGGAAGGCCCCAAACACACAACTTCCAGTTCCGGTTAATTTTGCTTCGGCAAAATTGCCTAACAAATTCAAAGCGTTACGAACAGCTGGGTAACGCCTCTCTACAACCGGCTGACAGTCATTTCGACTGTTTCCCTCGAGAACGGGGCGCACTTTAATGGGAGGAGTGTCTCGTGTCAACAGTGGATCTGAAAAAATTTCTGCTGTACTTACAGATACTTGCGGTACAAGCACCAGATACCAAGGCTCTTCGGGGTTTACAGGGGTCAGTATTTCTCCGACACCTTCAGCAAACGCAGCATGTCCACGCACGAAAACCGGGACGTCCGCGCCTAATGTCAGGCCCAATGCGGCCAGGCGATCTTCATCCCAGCCAAGTTTCCACAGGTGATTCAGACCGAGCAATGTGGTGGCCGCATC
This sequence comes from Pseudomonas sp. 5C2, assembly GCF_034314155.1. NCBI lineage: Bacteria > Pseudomonadati > Pseudomonadota > Gammaproteobacteria > Pseudomonadales > Pseudomonadaceae > Pseudomonas > Pseudomonas sp. 5C2. The sequence continues at coordinate 2,103,503 of NZ_JAVIWH010000003.1, forward strand.
GGAGCTTCCGCCGCCGATTCCTCCGCCCATGGGCAGACGTTTTTCCAGCCAGATGTCGATACCAAGGGTGCAGCCGGATTGTTTTTGCAATGCACGAGCGGCTTTTACGATCAGGTTACTGTCGTGGGGCACGCCGGGAATTTCAGTTTGAAGGCGGATTTCTCCGTCATCGCGTACGGCGAAACTGAGTTCGTCACCGTAGTCGAGAAATTGAAACAGCGTCTGCAACTCGTGATAGCCGTCTTCGCGACGGCCAAGAATATGCAGCATCAGGTTGAGTTTGGCGGGTGCCGGCAGCGTCAGGCGAGGGGTGTGCATGATTATTGCCCCAGTTTGCGTGGTTGCCAGTCCTTGATCACCAGCGTGACGTCGAGGTCCTGGCCGTGCAGCTTGATGCGCTCAGGCAGCCAATAGCCGTTCTGTTGCGTGTAGCTCAGGTATTCGACTTGCCAATCGTCCTGCTCGAGGCTGGCAAGGCGACTGTCGCCATCCAGGTTCAAGCGACTCCTGCTGCCGGGAGCGGGTAGACCGCGTACCCACCAGACAAGATGCGACACCGGTAATTTCCAGCCTAGTTGTTGTTGGAGCAAGTCTTCCGGGTTGGCAGCTTCGTAGCGGCCCTGATTGGCTACTTCCAGGGCGACGCTACCCGGTCGTCCGGTCAAGCGGGCTGCGCCGCGTCCCAGGGGGCCTGAGAGGCGGATATCGTAGTAGTCCTGACGCTGCAGCCAGAACAAGGTGCCGCTGCCCGAATCCTTCGGGGCGCGAATGCCGACCTTGCCGCTGATTTGCCACCCGTCAAGGCTGCTCAGTTGTGCTTTGTGTTCGCGCCATTGCGCGGGGTTGCCTTGGCCCTGCAGGGCTTCGCGAGAGGTAAAACCGGCGCAACCGGCGAGCAGGGCGATCAGGCTGAAAACGATAACGTGGCGCAAAAACATAAAATTAGAGAGTCTCGGATCCGGTCAGGCGCCGCAGAGTGCTGCGCAGAATAGGGCTATCAGGTTGTTGCTCGAGGGCTTTGCTCCAGACTTTCCGGGCTTCGCGCTGCTTGCCGTTGGCCCACAATACTTCGCCCAGATGGGCGGCGACTTCGTGGTCCGGGAAGCGTTCCAGCGCCTGACGCAGCAAGCGTTCGGCTTCATCGAGGTTGCCCAGGCGGTAATTTACCCACCCCAGACTGTCGAGTACGGCTGGGTCTTCCGGGTTCAGTGCGTGCGCTCGTTCGATCAGGGCCTTGGCTTCGGCATAGCGCGTCGTGCGGTCTGACAGGGTGTAGCCCAAGGCGTTCAAGGCCATGGCGTTGTCAGGCTCGCGCTTGATAATCGCGCGCAGGTCTTTTTCCATTTGCGACAGGTCGTCGCGTTTTTCCGCGAGCATGGCTCGTGTATACAGCAGGTTCAAGTCGTCGGGATACTGCTTCAACGCCTGCCCCAGCACTTGCCAGGCTCGATCGCTCTGGTTGTTGTTTGCCAGGGTTTCGGCTTCGATCAGGTACAGCTGAATCGCATAGTCGGGCTGCGCTTCGCGTGCGGCGGCCAGGCGTTTCGAGGCTTCGGCCACGCTACCGTTGCTCATCAGAATGTCGCTTTGGCGCAGTTGCGCCGGCAGGTAGTCATTGCCGGGGCCGACCTGAGCGTATTCGGTCAGGGCGTTTTGCGGATCGTTGCGTTCTTCGTAGACACGGCCGAGGTTCAGGTGCGCCGAATCAACGTGGCTGCCGCGAGCGATCAAGTCTTCCAGGTAGCCAACGGCTTCATCCCAGGCTTTGGCTTCAAGGCAAACCAGCGCCAGCGAATAACGCAACTCGTCGTCATCCGGGAACTGTTGCACCAGGCTGGAGAACTCGACTTTGGCGTCGTCCATGCGGTTCTGTTCGACCAGCATGCGGGCATAAGTCAGGCGCAGGCGTTTGTCGTCCGGGTATTGGCGAATGCTTTTTTCCAGGATCGGCAAGGCTTCTTTGCCTCGGTCCATGCCCTGCAGGAGGCGGGCCCGCAGCAGAATAGGGGTCACGTCGCCGTCATTGGCTGGATTGTCTTCCAGCAGTTTCAGGGCGCCTTGGGCGTCACCGTTCTGTTGGAGGAGCAAGGCTTTGCCGAAGATCAGCTGGCCGTTTTTCGGGTATTTCTTGAGCAGGCGATCAAAGCTGGTCAGCAAACCGTTGCGGGTATCTGCATCGGTTTCGGCGGCAGACAGCGCCAAAAAGTCAAAATGCGTATCGCCCTGTCCTTGCAGGACCTTCTCCATGTACGCCATGGAATCGTCATAGCGTCCGGCGCGGGCCAATTGAATCGCCGCCGCGCGTTGTGCTTCAAGATTGGTCGGGTCGTTTTTCGCCCAGATCAGCGAGGTATCCAGTGCTGCCTGATCGGCGCCCAGGTACTCGGCAATGTGGAAGGCGCGTTCGGAAATCCCTGGATCCTGAGTATTGATCGCTTGGGTGACGTAGTTATCCAGCGCGATGTCGAATCGGTTGCGCTGACCCGCCAGCTCCGCACTCAACAGGCTGAACACTGTGTCTTCGGTGAACGAGCTATAAACCTGCGGCTTGGGTGCGGGTGCGGGCGTCGTGTCTGCGGCCGGTGGCGTAGCATCCGGTGAAACGGGGGCTATAGCCTGGCAACCGTTCAGAAACACAAAGGCGAGAAGTAACGCGGAGGATCTATTCATATATAGGGAGAGGGCGACTTACCTGCGGTCGGATCATCATGACACAAGCCTAGGAGCAAACCCACAGCCTATGCGAAAACTACTCAACTGGCCTTTGGCGAGGCCAAAACACGGCCGATAAACGGCTTAAAAGGGGCCGCTCTATTCGGACAATAGTCTGCGGTGGTTGTTCTCACTCTGGCGAAGTAGGACAATTGCCGGCTTCACGTCACCATCAGCGACCTTGAATGGCCTTCCTTGCACTTGGTATTAACCATAAGACTGCTTCAGTAGACGTCCGCGAGCGCGTGGCATTTACGCCTGAGCAGTTGGTTGAGGCCTTGCAGCAGCTCTGCCGTCTAACCGACAGCCGCGAAGCTGCGATCCTCTCGACTTGTAACCGTAGCGAACTGTACATCGAACAGGATCACCTTGCGTCCGATGCCATACTGCGCTGGCTGGCCGATTATCATCATCTGAGCCTGGACGAGCTGCGCGCCAGTGCTTATGTGCATGAAGATGAGGCGGCCGTTCGTCACATGATGCGGGTTGCCTCAGGGCTTGACTCGCTGGTGCTCGGCGAGCCACAGATTCTCGGCCAGATGAAGTCTGCGTACGCCGTTGCGCGGGAAGCGGGGACCATTGGCCCGCTGCTGGGCCGGTTGTTCCAGGCCACCTTCAACGCTGCCAAACAGGTACGCACCGATACCGCCATTGGTGAAAACCCGGTGTCGGTGGCGTTTGCCGCTGTCAGCCTGGCCAAGCAGATTTTCAGTGATTTGCAGCGCAGCCAGGCATTGTTGATTGGCGCGGGCGAAACCATCACGCTGGTTGCCCGGCATCTGCATGATCTGGGCGTGAGGCGTATCGTGGTGGCCAACCGTACCCTGGAGCGGGCCAGTATCCTGGCCGCGGAGTTCGGTGCCCACGCGGTTTTACTGTCCGATATTCCGGCTGAGCTGGTCAAAAGCGACATTGTGATCAGTTCCACCGCCAGTCAGTTGCCGATCCTGGGCAAGGGCGCGGTGGAAAGCGCCTTGAAGCTGCGCAAGCACAAACCGATTTTCATGGTCGATATCGCGGTGCCTCGCGATATCGAACCGGAAGTCGGCGAGCTGGACGACGTTTACCTCTACAGCGTCGACGACCTGCACGAAGTGGTCGCCGAGAACCTCAAGAGTCGCCAGGGCGCTGCGCAAGCGGCTGAAGAGCTGGTGAGTCTGGGCGCCGATGAGTTCATGTTGCGCCTGCGAGAGCTGGCGGCAGTGGATGTACTTAAGGCCTATCGTCAACAAAGCGAGCGTCTGCGTGACGATGAATTGCTCAAAGCCCAACGCATGTTGGCCAACGGCAGCAGCGCCGAAGACGTGCTGGTGCAATTGGCGCGAGGGCTGACCAACAAATTGATGCATGCTCCAAGCGTGCAATTGAAAAAGCTGTCTGCCGAAGGTCGCCTCGATGCGTTGGCCATGGCCCAAGAACTTTTTGCCCTCGGTGAGGGCTCGACGGATAAACCCCCGCAATGAAAGCTTCACTGCTCAATAAGCTGGACATCCTTAACGATCGTTTTGAGGAACTGACCGCGCTGCTTGGTGATGCCGAAGTCATTTCCGAACAAAACAGGTTTCGCGCCTATTCCCGGGAGTACGCCGAAGTAGAGCCTATTGTCGTGACCTACAACCAGTTGCTCAAAGTACTGGGCGATCTGGAAGGTGCACAGGCGCTGCTCAAGGACAGTGACCCGGACATGCGTGAATTGGCCGTCGAGGAAGTCCGTGAAGCCAAAGAGCAATTGGCCGATCTGGAAGGTCAGCTACAGCGCATGCTCCTGCCCAAAGACCCGAACGACGGGCGTAATGTGTTCCTCGAAATTCGTGCTGGCACCGGTGGCGACGAGGCGGCGATTTTTTCCGGTGACCTGTTTCGCATGTACTCACGCTACGCCGAACGTCGCGGCTGGCGCGTGGAAATTCTGTCGGAAAACGTAGGCGAGCACGGCGGCTACAAAGAAATCATCGCGCGCGTCGAAGGCGATCACGTTTACGGAAAATTAAAATTCGAGTCCGGCGCCCATCGTGTGCAGCGCGTCCCTGAAACCGAATCCCAGGGGCGTATTCATACGTCTGCCTGCACTGTTGCGGTATTGCCTGAGCCCGATGAGCAACAAGTCATCGAGATCAACTCGTCTGATTTGCGCGTGGACACGTACAAGTCCTCCGGCGCGGGTGGTCAGCACGTGAACAAGACCGACTCGGCCGTGCGCATCACTCACCTTCCGACCGGCATCGTTGTCGAGTGCCAGGAGGAACGTTCTCAACACAAGAACCGGGCTCGGGCAATGTCCTGGCTGTCGGCGAAACTTAACGATCAGCAAACCAGCGCGGCGGCCAATGCCATCGCCAGCGAGCGTAAATTGCTGGTGGGGTCGGGTGACCGATCCGAACGAATTCGTACCTACAACTTTCCTCAGGGTCGTGTGACGGACCATCGGGTCAACTTGACGTTGTATTCCCTCGATGACGTTATGGCCGGTGGAGTCGATGCAGTGATAGAACCGTTGCTGGCCGAGTACCAGGCTGATCAACTTGCGGCATTGGGTGAGTAAATGACTATTATCGCCAGCGTGTTGAGAGCCGCCGAGCTTCCGGATTCGCCGACCGCGCGCCTGGACGTGGAGTTGTTGTTGGCTGCCGCTCTAGGCAAGCCCCGCAGCTACCTGCACACCTGGCCCGAGCGGATTGTCAGCAGCGAAGCGGCGCAGGTGTTTGCGTCCTATCTGCAACGCCGTCGTGCGGGCGAGCCGGTGGCCTATATTCTGGGCCAGCAAGGGTTCTGGAAGCTGGACCTGGAAGTTGCACCACACACACTGATCCCGCGTCCCGACACCGAGTTGTTAGTCGAAGTGGCGCTCGAACTGCACGCGATAACGCCTGCTCTGGCGCCTGTCACCGTGCTTGATCTGGGCACTGGCACCGGCGCCATTGCCCTGGCGCTGGCCAGTGAACGTCCAGCCTGGAGGGTAACGGCGGTAGATCGCATCCTTGAAGCCGTTGCATTGGCCGAGCGCAATCGTCAGCGCCTGCACCTGAACAATGTCACGGTGCTGAACAGCCATTGGTTCAGCGCACTTGAAGGTCAGCGTTTCGACATGATCATCAGCAATCCTCCTTATATTGCCAGCGCTGATCCGCATCTGGTGGCAGGAGACGTACGTTTTGAACCGAGCAGTGCCCTGGTGGCGGGCGTCGACGGGCTGGACGACCTGCGCGTCATCATTACCCAAGCGCCTGACTACCTTGATGTTGGCGGTTGGCTGTTGCTTGAACACGGTTACGATCAAGCCGCTGCTGTGCGCGACCTGATGGCAGGCCAAGGCTTTGAACGCGTGCACAGCCGCAAGGATTTGGGCGGCCACGAGCGTATTACTCTTGGGCGCCTCCCGTGCTGACCGATCAGGAACTGTTGCGCTACAGTCGACAGATTTTGTTGCAGCACGTGGATATCGACGGCCAGTTGCGCCTCAAACACAGCCGGGCGTTGATCGTCGGCCTCGGCGGCCTGGGTTCTCCAGTGGCTCTGTATCTGGCCGCTGCCGGTGTCGGCGAGTTGCATCTGGCCGACTTCGATACCGTGGACCTGACCAATCTGCAACGGCAGATCATTCATGACAGCCACAGCGTCGGGCAGAGCAAGGTGGATTCGGCCATTGAGCGCCTGACCGCGATCAACCCCGAGGTGAAACTGATCGCCCATCGCCGCGCGCTGGATGCCGACAGCCTGGCTGCTGCGGTAGCCGATGTTGACGTGGTACTCGATTGCTCTGACAACTTTGCCACCCGCGAAGCGGTAAATGCGGCGTGTGTCGCGGCGCGTAAACCGCTGGTCAGCGGTGCAGCGATTCGCCTGGAAGGGCAATTGTCGGTGTTCGACCCACGGCGCGATGACAGCCCGTGTTATCACTGCCTGTACGGGCATGGCAGCGAAGCTGAACTGACGTGCAGTGAAGCCGGCGTTCTCGGGCCTTTGGTGGGGCTGGTCGGCAGCCTGCAAGCACTCGAAGCGCTGAAGCTGTTGGCCGGGTTTGGCGAGCCGTTAGTGGGGCGTTTGCTATTGATCGATGCGTTGACCAGCCGCTTTCGTGAGTTGAGGGTCAAGCGCGATCCAGCCTGCAGTGTGTGCGGTCTTGCCCATGACTAACACCCATGAAGCGCCGATTGGGGTCTTTGATTCCGGAGTTGGCGGTTTATCGGTGCTGGGTGAAATTCGCAGCCTGCTACCCAACGAATCCCTGCTGTATGTGGCCGATTGCGGCAACGTTCCTTATGGCGAGAAAACCCCCGAGTTCATACGCCAACGCTGTGCGGTGATTGCCGATTTTTTCCAGAAGCAGGGCGCCAAAGCACTGGTGCTGGCTTGCAACACGGCCACGGTGGCAGGCGTTGCGGATTTACGCGAACGGTATCCTGACTGGCCTATCGTCGGCATGGAGCCCGCCGTCAAACCGGCAGCGGCGGCCACCCGCAGTGGCGTTGTGGGCGTGCTGGCAACCACGGGTACCTTGCAGAGCGCCAAGTTCGCGGCCTTGCTCGACCGGTTTGCACTCGATGTGCGGGTCATTACCCAGCCGTGTCCCGGCCTGGTCGAGCTGATCGAAACCGGCGATCTGGTCAGCCCGACTATCAGCAACTTGTTGCGCAGCTATGTTGAGCCGTTACTGGCTGCTGGCTGCGACACTATTATTCTCGGCTGCACGCACTATCCTTTCCTGAAGCCACTGCTGCGCCAAATGGTCCCGGAGTCGATCAGCCTGATCGACACAGGCGGTGCAGTCGCTCGGCAACTTCAACGGTTATTGACCCAGCGTGAGTTGCTGGCGACGGGGCCGGCTCAAGAAACGCAGTTCTGGACCAGTGCGGATCCGGAAGATTTCAGAAAAATCCTACCGCTGCTATGGAAAACATCTGGCTATGTGCGATTCTTCCCCCGGTAAAAAAAACGCGAAGAGCCCGGCTTTGAGCTGAGCTAACGTGTAACGGCGAATGTTCATAAAACGTCGCTGGATAAGTAAAGAGTTCCTACAACTGCATTCGAAAATAGGATGTTTCTGATGAAGCGACTGTTTTGTTTGGCTGCGATTGCGGCCGCACTAATGGGGCAAAGTGTTAGCGCTGAAGCTGCGGGCGTCGAGTTATCGGTCGGTCAGACTGGCGAATCGACAATGACCTATCGCTTGGGCTTACAGTTTGACTGGGATAAAAGCTGGTTACAGAGTGACGTGGGTCGCCTGACGGGTTATTGGGGTGGGGGTTACACCTACTGGGCCGGCCGCCATGGCGCCAGTAACAACAGCCTGTCGTTCTCGCCGGTATTGGTTTATGAGTTCTCGGGTCAAAACGTCAAGCCGTACGTGGAAGCAGGTATTGGCGTCGCGGTTTTTTCCGGCACTCGGGTAGAAAATCAACAATTGGGCACGTCGTTTTTGTTCGAAGACCGGCTTGGGTTTGGTCTGCGCTTTGCCGGAGGGCATGAGGTCGGGGTCCGTGCGACGCACTATTCCAACGCCGGGCTCAATGACGTCAACTCGGGTGTAGAAAGTTACGCCCTGCACTACACGATGCCTTTCTAATAGCGTAATGCCGTTTCACAGATACGCCGTGGCGATCCCTCGGCGTTCGTGCAGGCAATCCGCTTCGCCTGTTTCGAACTCGCGGCAAATCAGTGGGCGTTTTTCGTAGATGCTGCACATCATGGTGTTGCGATCCAGCGCCGCGCACCAGCCGTCATCCAGACGCAACATGACCTCGCCACCCCAATCGTCGGTATCGATGTAACGTTCAGGCACGCCGGTATCAGTGATCAGCATCACTTCCAGCTGGCAGCAACAGGCTGCACAGGTCGAACACGTGACGGCCGGTTCTGCGTCGATTTGGGTCAATGGAATGTTGATGGTTGTCATAGGCGCGCAGTGTATGCCAGTGCGCAGCCCCCGTGTGAGTCCCCTGACAGAACACCGCCTTCGGCACGTCTGGGAGTGACACGAATTTATTCGTGAAGGCGGTATGTCGGGTGCAGAAAATATGCCAGACCTTGCAGCAACGGAAACAAAACGGCCCAGATCAGCCCCAGCAACAATAGGCTTGGCCATACTCCCAATGGCAAATAGACCCCCGCCATCTGCGAACCTGCGCAATACGACAGCGGTCCGCCGATGGCGCCGAGCAGGCTGGCGCGCCACCAGGGCTTGGCGGTCCAGGCCAGGCAGTGATTGAGCGTGGTCGCCAATACGGCCCATAACAGGATCAACCACAGCGGGATCAACGGCCCGCCACTGTCAAAATCGAATACACCTAGCGTCTGCAAGGCACTGTCGAGCAAGGTGCCGACCAGCGTCACGCTGATCAGCAGTTTGCCCTCCGCCTGCCATGAACTTATCCACAGCAGATGCACGCACAGCACGCCCGCCGCGATCAGTAACCACGGGCTGTTACCGCCCAGTACGCAGACGAACCAACCGATCTGAAACAGCAGCGCGTTGGCCAGCTGTCTACGCATCGAAACGCCCGAGTAACGGTTGCGGCAGCGCGTCGGGTTTGGCCAGCAGTAATTGCGCGGTGCCGATGGTCCGTTCAAGGAAGCCACCTTCGCAGTAGCACAAGTAAAACTCCCACAACCGCAGGAAGTGATCGTCATAGCCCAGTTCAGTCAAGTAGCCGTGGGCGTGACGAAAATTGTCGTGCCACAGGCGCAGGGTTCTCGCGTAGTGCAGGCCGAAATCCTCCATGTGCAGGATGTTCATGTCGGTGTCACGGCCGACGATCTCCAGCATCCGCTGCACCGACGGTAAAGCGCCGCCGGGGAAAATGTAGCGCTGGATAAAATCGACGCTATTTTTGGCTTGCTCGTAACGCTGCTCGCGGATGGTGATCGCTTGCAGCAGCATCAGCCCGTTTTTGTTCAGCAGCTGTGCGCACTGTTTGAAATAGGTTGGCAAAAACCGGTGGCCTACCGCTTCGATCATTTCGATGGACACCAGTTTGTCGTATTGGCCGGTCAGGTCGCGATAGTCCTTCAGTAACAGTGTCACCTGGTCTTTTAAACCCATCTTGGCGATGCGCTTCTCGGTGTAAGCGAATTGCTCTTTTGACAGGGTAGTGGTGGTGACTTTACAGCCGTAATATTGCGCCGCATAAATAGCCATGCTGCCCCAGCCCGTGCCGATTTCCAGTAAATGATCGGTGGGTTTGAGGTCAAGTTTCTGGCAGATACGCTCCAGTTTGTTCAGCTGTGCCTGTTCCAGGGTGTCATCTGGACTGAGGAACTGTGCCGCGGAATACATCATGGTCGGATCGAGAAACTGTTCGAACAGTTCGTTGCCGAGGTCATAGTGGGCCTCGATGTTTTTCTGCGAGCCCTTGCGCGTATTGCGATTGAGCCAATGCAAGGCCTGAATGAAAGGTCTTCCCAGTTTGGCCAGCCCCCCCTCCATGGCGTCGAGCACTTCCAGGTTGCTGACGAAAACCCTGATCACCATTGTCAGGTCGGGAGTGCTCCAGTAACCATGGATAAACGCTTCGCCCGCGCCGATCGAGCCGTTGCTGGCGATCATGCCCCAGACGGTGGGGTCGAGAATATGGACCTGCGCTTGCTGTACGGCACTGGCCGCGCCGAATACCTGACGCTCGTCGCCCTCGATGACCACCAGTTGCCCGCGCTGCAAGCGGGCAAGCTGGCGCAATACGCCGCGCCGCAGAATATTCGCTGTGAGGTTGTTGGTGCTCAAGCTGGCCGATACGCTACTGCTTTTCATGGCGAGGTTCCTTGGGTTGCACGGCGGCAATGCGGTAGGCGCCGTCGGCGGCCCGATGAGAGAAAATCGGCATCCGTTTGATCAACAGGCGCAACGCTTGCCAGTAGATAGCCAGGCAGGTTTTGGCGGTCATCCACGGAAACTCGAGCAAATGACGATGCAGGCTGGCGCGGCTCAGGGCCTGGCGTTGCAGGTTGAGCGTGGCGTCGAACACCTTGAGTTCGCCCTGCCAGTCGGCCATGTGAATGCCGAGCTTTTCGGCCGGAGGGCTGAAGCTCATGCGGTATTCCAGGTCGGGTGGTAGAAACGGCGAAACGTGGAAGGCCTTGGCCACCGCGAAATGCTGATGGCCTGCTCCGTTGGCCGGCAGGATGTAGTGATAACGCTCGCGCCACGGCGTATTACTGACTTCGCAGAGGATCGCGGCCAGTCGGCCGTCGCTCTCATGGCAATAGAAGAAGCTCACCGGGTTGAAGGCCAGGCCCCAACTACGGGCTTGGGTCAGCAGGCAAACCGAACCTTGGGGGGTGTGGCCCAGAGCGGCGCCGACCAGCTCACGCACCGCATCGATCAGGGGCACGCCGCGCCCGGTGTACGTGTGCAGGTAGTCGCTTTGGCGAAACGAAAACGGCGCAAAACGGCTGCTGCCGGCCAGAGGTGACAGGCCAAGCACTGCGTCCTGTTCGTCCAGGTCCAGATACAGCAGGCCGATCCGGTAGCGGAAGTCATGAGGCTTGGGCGAAAACCGCCGATGGGCGACCCAGCCGCTGTACAGGGCGCTGTTCACAGCGATTCACCGAAAGCCTGGGCTACTCGCAGGCCACTGACCACGCCATCCTCATGAAAGCCGTTGGCCCAGTAAGCGCCGCAATAGTAGGTATGTTTGTCACCATGCAGTTCTTCCCAGCGCGCTTGCGCCGCAACGGCAGTCAGGCTGTATTGCGGATGCGCGTAGCGGTAGCGAGCGAGGATCTTGCTCGGGTCGATGGCGGCCGTCTGGTTCAGGCTCACGCAAAACCGGGTGTCGCTGTCGATCCCTTGCAGGATGTTCATGTCGTATGTCACTGCCGCGAGGTGCTGGCCAGCACCGCCCAGGCGGTAGTTCCAACTGGCCCAGGCCAAGGGACGCTTGGGCAACAGCTGGATATCGGTGTGCAGCACCACATCATTATCGGCGTAGGGCAGGGCGCCAAGGATGTCTTGTTCGGCCTGTGTCGGTTGCGCCAACAGGTGCAAGGCTTGATCGCTGTGACAGGCAAATACCACCTTGTCAAAACGCTCGCTGCCCGCAGCGCTGTGAACCCGCACGCCGATGTCGTCGCGCTCGACTCGGATCACAGGGCAGTTGAGGCGAATCTTTTCGCGAAACGAGGCTGTCATGGGTTCGATGTAACGGCTTGATCCCCCTTCGACCACACACCACTGCGGCCGATGATTGACCGAGAGCAGGCCGTGATTCTTGAAGAACCGCACAAAAAATTGCAGAGGAAACGAAAGCATGTCGGCCAATGACATCGACCAGATCGCGGCCCCCATAGGCACGATGTAATGCTCAGTGAACCGTTGTCCGTAACCCCCGGTTTTCAAGTAGGCGCCGAGGGTTGTGTCGGCTGCAATACGTTGGCTGTGCAGATCGCTCAGCGCTTCGCGGTTGAAGCGCAGGATGTCGCGCAACATCCCCCAGAACGACGGCGAACAGAGGTTGCTGCGCTGAGCAAACAAGCTGTTGAGGGTATTACCGTTGTACTCAATGCCCGAAATAGGGTCGCACACCGAAAAGCTCATCTCCGTGGCCTTGAAGGTCACGCCCAGCGTGGACAGCAAGCGAATGAAGTTCGGGTAGGTCCAGTCGTTGAACACGATGAAGCCGGTATCAATGGCGTGCTGTTGGCCGTTGACGGTCACGTCCACGGTATGGGTATGACCGCCAATCCAGTCAGCGGCTTCAAACACGCTGATCTCGTGGTTGCGATTGAGCAAATACGCGGTAGTCAGCCCCGCGATGCCACTGCCAATGATCGCGACTTTCATGGGGTGTTCCTCTCCGCGTTCGATGAGCGAACCATGCATTTGCCCAGCGCGAGTTGCAGGCGTGTGGGCAGTAGCGCCAATAGGCGCAGGGTGAAAATGAATGCGGCGGGGAAGGCTATCTCCAAGGGGCGGCGCGGGCGTTGAAGGCGTTCGGCAATGTGCCGGGCGGCCTTGTCCACGGGCCAGCGCATGGGCATGGGGAAATCGTTTTGGGCGGTCAGTGGTGTATCGACAAAACCCGGGCTGATGAGGGTGACGTCGATCCCTTCGTGAGCCAGGTCAATGCGCAAGGCTTCGAACAGATAACGCAGGCCTGCCTTAGAAGCGCCGTAGGCTTCCGCGCGGGACAGCGGTAGGTAGGTCACTGAACTGGAGACGGCGACGAGGTGCGGTTTTCTACCTTGGCGCAGCAGTGGCAGCGCTTCCTGGACGCAGTAACTGCTCGCCAGCAAATTGGTCCGCACTACGCGCTCGACCAGCGCCGCGTCGAACTGTTTGCAGTCGACATATTCACAGGTGCCGGCATTCAGGATCACGGTGTCCACAGAACCCCATATCTGGCCAATGCGTTCGCCAATGACCTTGACCTGTTCGCTGTCGGTGATGTCGCCGGGCGCCAGCAGAACCTGGCGCGGGTAACGTTCATCCAGAGCTTCGAGCGGCCCCAGCGTGCGCGCAGTCAGGGCCAGTCGGTGGCCGGACTTGAGCAGTTCTTCGGCCAGCGCCAGGCCGATGCCACTGCTGGCGCCGGTCAGCCAGATGCGTCGTGCGTCGGGATGCGTCATACCAATCTCCTTTTTAGCCAGGCGATGGCTCGTCCCATGACAGGCACGTGCTCATAGAGCAGGGCGCCAGCGTCGAAGAAGTCGCGGTGCTGGTAAACCTTGTCGTGCCATAGCAAGTGTGAGCAGCCCTCAACCCGAATCAGTTGACCGGCATTTAATCGAGGGTGACAAAAACTCAGGGTCCAGCGCAGGTAGCCTTTGCCTTCGCGTAGTTGATCGAACGCATAAAAATCGAAGCGCAACTGACTGACGTTGGCGTACAGCTCGCCGAAATAACGGTGCACATCCTTGAGGCCATGAATTTCATGCAAGGGGTCGGTAAACACCACGTCGTCGCTGTACAGCTCGCCGAGCCGATCCAGGTTGTGCTTATCCAGTTCGGCAAAGCGTTGGGCGAACTGGCGCAGAAAGTCACTCATAGCAGCCACCTGCAGGCTGTCGATGCGGCAGGCCTTTAAAGGCAGCCAGTGCACGCTCGCGGCTTGCTCTCAAATCAACCATGGGTTTCGGGTAGTCGCCCACGCCGAACAGACCGCCCATGGCCGCCGGGTTGTGGATATCTTTTTTGTTCAGATTCCCCAGCACGGGCAGCCAGCGTTTGATGAAATGACCTTCACCGTCGAATCTCTCCGACTGGCTGAGTGGGTTGAAAATCCGGAAATAGGGCGCCGAGTCGGTCCCTGTGGACGAACTCCATTGCCAGCCTCCGTTGTTTGCCGCCAGGTCGCCGTCAATCAAGTGCTGCATGAAAAACCGCTCACCCAGGCGCCAATCGATCAGCAGGTTTTTGGTCAGGAACATGGCGACGACCATCCGTAGCCGGTTGTGCATCCAGCCTGTTTCCAGCAGTTGGCGCATGGCGGCATCAATAATGGGCAGGCCGGTGCGGGCTTCTTGCCACGCCGCCAATTCTTCAGGCGCGTCGCGCCACGGCACCGCTTCGGTTTCCGGGCGGAAGGCGCGGTGTCGGGAAACCCGTGGGGAGCCGACCAAGGTATGTTTGTAGAATTCACGCCAGAGCAGTTCGTTGATCCAAGTGACGCAGCCGACGTTGCCGGTCTCGAATTCGCCGTGGTTGCTCATCAGCGCGGCGTGCAGGCATTGACGCGGCGATATCACCCCAGCCACCAGATACGCAGACAGCTGGCTGGTGCCGGGTTTTGCCGGAAAGTCCCGTTCGCTCTGGTAGTAACCGATATGTTCGTCGGTGAAGGCTTCGAGACGTCGACGCGCCTCGTCTTCTCCTGCGGGCCAAAGCGCGCGCAACGCCTCCGTCGGTGGGGCGAAACCCTCGACATGATGCGGCACGGGATCACTGTGGATATTCAGCCTGTGTTGCGCTTCAGGCGCGTGGACTAGGCGCGGCATGGCTTCGTGCAGACGCGAATAGCAGACTCTGCGGAACTGACTGAAGACCTGGAAAAAATTACCGGCTTTGGTCAGGACGCTGCCGGGTTTGAAGAGCAACTGATCGAGGTAGCGATAGACATTTATTCCGGCCTGCTCCAGGGCTTCGGCGACGGAGCGATCCCGATTCGTCTCATTGATACCGTATTCGTCGTTGAGATGCAGGCCCGCGATGGTGTGCTCCTTGCACAGATCGAGCAGCACCTTGGGCGCCTGGTCCCACGTGTCGGCGTAACGGATCAACAGCGGCACATTCAACGCACTCAGCGCCTGTCCCAGTTCAACCAGGTTACGCAACCAGAAGTCGACCTTGCAGGCGGCATCGTCATGGGCCTGCCACTGCCCTGGGCTGATCAGGTACACCGCTACCGTCGGGCCGCGCTCCATGGCGGCGGTCAAGGCAGTGTTGTCGTGCAGGCGCAGGTCGCTGCGCAGCCAAATCAGTTGCATGGTCGTTCCTTAGATAAGCCCGAGTTGGTGCAGTGCGGTTTGGGCTGACAGTGGATCTTCGGCGAGCGTCAATCCGTCGATCTCAGTGGTCGATACGGACAGCTCGGCAAAATGGATGCACACCGTTGGCCCGGCCAGTAATTTGGGGCAGGCGATGTTGCCCAGCAGCTTGGGCAATTGACTGAGGTTCAGCGCCTTGCTGGAATACAGCAGCAGGGCGCGGGCCTGCAGGTATTCCACCGCGAGCGCCAATTCGCCGTTCGGCAGCGGCCAATCGAAGACCTGTACCGGGCAATCTGCGCTGCTGATCAGCCAGGCAGTCAGCCACAGGTGCGGTTCCAGTGGCAGGTCGGACTGATTGACCAGTAACAGAGGGGCGCCCTTGAGTTGGCGGTTGTTGTAGTAGATCCGTGCTCCCAACTTACTGCGCAGCCACGAGTAGAAAAATACTCGCTCCAGTTGCGCGCCGAACTGTCCCTGCCAGCACTGTTCCAGCTCTGCCAGCAACGGCAGCAAAAGCTGCTCGCAAAGGGTGCGAGGCGGGTACAGCGCCATGGCCTGGTTGACGGTTTCGTCGACCTTGCGCTCGTCCAGTTGGCTGATCGCGTGCATCAACGCCTGGCGCAAAGTGTCCCAGTCGTTTTCAGGGTTGTTCGCGACCGGCTGCTGAGTGTCGAGCAGGTGTTTGACCTGGCTGACCGATACGCCACGGTTGAGCCATGTCAAAATCTTCAGGATGCGTTGCACATGTTCGGCCGAATACAGGCGATGACCTTTAGGCGTGCGCTGTGGCACTACCAGTCCGTAGCGCCGTTCCCATGCGCGCAGGGTGACGGCGTTGACCCCGGTTTGTCGGGCGACTTCACGGATCGGCAACCAGCCTTGTTTCAGCGCCAATGCGTAGGCATCGGGCCCGGATTCCGGGGCATTGTCGAGTGCCTCGCAGCTAGAATCGTTCATGGGTTAGATCGCATTTCGCAGGCTGAGATTTTCCGGGTGCGGTTGCAGGTAAATCTGCTGGGCCACGTACGGGTCGGGGTTTTGGCGCAAGTGATGCTTGAGCAAGGTCAAGGGCACCACCAACGGCACGACGCCTCGGCGATATTGAGCAATCAGGCGCTGCATTTCCTGGCTGTCCCCAGCGCTCATGGTTTTTTTGAAATAACCGTTGAGGTGCTGCAGGACATTGGTGTGGGTGCCACGGGTGGCGCATTTTTTCAGCGCGCTCATCAACTCGCTGAAGTAGCGCGGGCCGACTTCATTCGGATCGGCTTTGGCCATGGAACCGAGCATCTTCCCAAGCACTCTGTACTGCGCCGGGTGGTTGGCCATCAGTTGGTATTTGTAGCGTGAGTGGAATTCGGTCAGCCCGCGACGGGTCAGCCCGTTACGCAGCAAGGCTTGCCAGTCGGCGTAGGCAAACACGCGGGTGATGAAGTTTTCTCGCAGCACCGGGTCATTCAGGCGACCGTCTTCTTCCACCGGCAGATTCGGGTGCCGAGCGCAAAAAGCCTGGGCATAAATCCCCCGCCCGCCGTCTGTTGCCGGTACGCCGTTGTCCTGGTAGACCTTGACCCGCTCCAGGCCGCATGAGGGGGACTTTTGCATAAAGATGTAGCCGCAGATGTCGTCCATTTCGGTCGCCATGTGCGTGCCGTAATCTGCCAGCGCCTGGGTCACGTTCAATTCGCTGTGCACGCTGCCGACCGCCTGCGGATTAGCGGGGTCACCGATCAGGCGAATGGCTTCGCGGGGAATGCCCATGCCGATGGCCACCTCCGGGCAGGCCGGTACGAAGTCGAAATACTCAGTCAGGCTTCGAGTGCACAGGTGCGATTCTTTGTGGCCGCCGTTAAAACGCACTTCGACGCCCATAAGGCAGGCGCTGACGCCGAGCTTCGGTTTGTGGATGGCGGGGGTGCTGGTCATAACGAACCTCTGAGCTGGACTTGTACAGATACTGTTTTCTGTACAACTTAAGTCCATCATAGGTTCGTGCTTGTACAAGTCAAATTATTTGTACAGGAGTTGTCACGAATTGGCAGGAAGAGGGCTTCCGTGACGGGGTCAGGCGAGGGTAAGGAGAGGTGTTTGGCGCGGCACTACTTCCAGCCGAGGCACCAGGCTTCAGTGTTTTGCAGGGTTTGCCAGGGAAAGCGCTCACTGCGCTGGGTGAGCACGGCTTGCAATTCGATATCCAGCACGTTGCCTTCTTCGTCGCAGAACAGTTCGGTGACCAGAAAATGCTTTTCACGGTGTTGAGGATGGGCTGCTGTCCACTTGGACAGCAGCAATTTACGCGGATTGAGACGGTTCATTCCAGATGCTCGATCAGCCGGCGCGCGGCTTCTTGACCGCTGAGCCATGCACCTTCGACGCGGCCCGACAGGCACCAGTCGCCACACACATACAAACCCAGATCCGAGTCGGACAATGCGCCCCATTCGTGGGCCGTTGCCGGGCGTGCGTACAACCAGCGGTGTGCCAGCGTGAACGCGGGGGCGGGCATGGCGCAGTCGACCAGCTCAGCGAAGGCTCCGTGTAATTGTTCGATCACGGCTTCCTTCGGCATGTCCAGGTGCTGCTTGCTCCAGGCGCTGGTGGCATGTAACACCCAGGTGTCGAGTGCGCTGTCACGTCCCGGTTTACTGCGGTTGCGGGCCAGCCAGTCAAGCGCGCTGTCCTGCACGAAACAGCCCTCCATCGGGGTTTGCAGGGGGGGGCGAACGCCAGTGCCACGGCCCAGGTCGGCTCCATTTGCACACCGGCCGCGACGCCAGCAAGTTTCGGCGCGGCCGCCAGCAAGGTTGTCGCTTGCGGTGCGGGCGTGGCGATGACCACATGGCTGAAGGGGCCGTAGGTAATGCCGTCGGCGTCCTGCAGATTCCAGTGTTCTTCGCCGCGAAAGACTTCAGTGATCCGGCAAGAGAAGGTGACCGGCATATCGCCGCGCATGGCTCGGGTAATCGCACTCATGCGCGGGGTGCCGACCCAGCGCACTTGTTCATCCGGCGACGGGCTGAGCTTGCCTGCGTGGTAGTTGTAGAGCAATGGCTTCCATTCAGCGACATGGCCTTTGGTTTGCCATTGCTGAACCGCGTCGAGGAAGCGGCGGTCGCGAGCAGTGAAATACTGCGCGCCCAAATCCAGAGAGCCCGCATCGCTGCGCTTGCTCGACATTCGGCCGCCACTGCCGTGGCTTTTATCGAAAAGATGAACCGGATGCCCGGCGGCGTGCAGGGCTTGGGCGGCAGAGAGTCCGGCGATGCCGGTGCCGATGATTGCGATGGGTACAGTCATAGGGGCCTCGTTTACCTTGTCCGTACAGACTACGCCGTAGTTAAAACCTGTACAATATTGTTTTTTGGTATAACTTGCTGCCTCGTGCTGATCGTACGGCTCGACAGCTTGAGTCTGGCGCCCTGATGGGTTTTTTCAACTACCCGAACGGGTCATGCAGCGTCACCGTTTTCAGGGGTAGCCTATTGTTAGGTCAACGGCGCCGAGTAAAAGCGCCGGGCTGTCATTAATAGACTAACGATTTGCGACGAACGCCACGCGAGGGAGATGTCATGCACATATTGCTGACCGGCGGTACTGGTTTGATAGGACGTCAACTCTGCAGGCACTGGCGGGCTCAAGGTCATCAGCTCACCGTCTGGAGTCGAAGGCCTGAAG
This sequence comes from Pseudomonas sp. 5C2, assembly GCF_034314155.1. NCBI lineage: Bacteria > Pseudomonadati > Pseudomonadota > Gammaproteobacteria > Pseudomonadales > Pseudomonadaceae > Pseudomonas > Pseudomonas sp. 5C2. Next base: position 2,122,310 of record NZ_JAVIWH010000003.1, read on the forward strand.
AGGTCGGTAAGCTCTGCGGCGATTCGGTCCGCGGCATTGCGCGTCTTGACGAGGTGGGTGCCGAGCCGGTTGATGCGGTGATCAATCTGGCAGGCGAGCCGATTGCCGACAGGCCCTGGACCCGCAAGCGCAAGTTACTGCTGTTGAGCAGTCGCATCGGCCTCACAGAACAACTGCTCGCGTGGCTGGAGCGGCGCGAACAAAAACCGCAGGTGTTGATTTCTGGCTCGGCGGTGGGTTGGTATGGCGATGGTGGCGAGCGTGAGCTGGACGAAGACGCGCAGCCAGTCATCCGGGATTTTGCCAGCCAGTTGTGCGAAAGCTGGGAAGAGACCGCGCAACGTGCGGAAGAGCTGGGCATCCGTGTGGTGATTGTGCGCACGGGGTTGGTGTTGGCCAATCCAGGTGGCTTTTTGCAGCGCCTGTTGCTGCCGTTCAAACTCGGTCTGGGCGGGCCCATCGGTAATGGTCGGCAATGGATGTCGTGGATTCATTTGCGCGATCAAGTTGCGCTGATTGATTTTCTGTTGAACCAGCCTGACGCACGAGGTCCTTATAATGCCTGCGCGCCGCACCCGGTACGTAATCGCGAATTCGCCAAGACGCTGGCTGGCGTGCTGCACCGCCCAGCGTTCATGCCATTGCCGGCCCCTGTGTTGCGCGTGCTGATGGGCGAAATGTCCGAGATGTTGCTGGGTGGTCAGCGCGCGCAACCCTTGCGATTGCAAGCGGCAGGTTTCACTTTTCAATTCACTGATCTGCACGCGGCCCTGGATAATTTGCTGGGTCGCCACTGAAATAGGATGTTGCATGACCGATCACGCGCTGTTGCTGGTCAATCTGGGTTCGCCGGCGTCGACCAAGGTGGCGGATGTCCGCAGCTACCTGAATCAATTTTTGATGGACCCTTACGTTATTGACCTGGCTTGGCCCATTCGGCGCTTGCTGGTGTCACTGATCCTGGTCAAGCGTCCCGAGCAGTCTGCGCATGCCTATGCCTCGATCTGGTGGGATGAAGGTTCGCCGCTGGTGGTGCTGAGTCAGCGTTTGCAAAAAGCCATGGTCAGGGAGTGGACCCAAGGCCCGGTCGAGCTGGCGATGCGGTATGGCGAGCCGTCAATCGAGACGACGCTCACGCGCCTGGCGGCCCAAGGTATTCAGAAGGTGACGCTGGCGCCGCTGTATCCGCAGTTTGCCGACAGCACCGTGACCACGGTGATCGAAGAGGCAAAGCGGGTCGTGCGGGCGAAACACCTGAAGCTACAGTTCTCGGTGCTGCAACCCTTTTACGACCAACCCGAATACATTGAGGCGCTGGCGGAACATGTCCGGCCGCATTTGCAGCAGGAACATGACCATCTTTTGTTGAGCTTCCACGGCCTGCCAGAGCGGCATCTGCACAAGCTTGATCCGACGGGCAATCATTGTTTCAAGGGCTCTGATTGCTGCCAGACGGCGTCTGCTGAAGTGCTTGCCACATGCTATCGCGCTCAATGCCTGCGCACGGCGGCGCTGTTCGCTGAGCGTTTGGGCTTGCCCGAAGGCAAATGGTCGGTGTCGTTTCAGTCACGGCTGGGCCGGGCCAAGTGGATCGAACCGTATACCGAGGCACGACTTGAAGCCTTGGCGCAGCAGGGGGTCAAAAAGATTCTGGTGATGTGCCCGGCGTTTGTCGCTGACTGCATCGAGACGCTGGAAGAAATCGGTGACCGTGGTCGCGAGCAATTTCGCGAAGCCGGTGGTGACGACTTGGTCCTGATCCCTTGCCTCAATGATGATCCTGACTGGGCCTCGGCGCTGAATACGCTGTGTGAGCGGGCGCCGTTGATGCTTTGAGGGGGGGGAGGGGCAAGATTTTTGCGGACGATGTGAAAACTTCAGGCTCAATCCGTGTGCAAGAACAAGGGCTGTGCCTGGCACAGCCCTTGTGGGGACGAAGCGGAAAACTAAAGCATCTCCTCCAGCTTCTTCTTGTGCTTCCAGCTGTCATTGCCTGGCAGCAATAGGTTCAGCGCAATCGCGACCACGGCACACAGGGCAATGCCCTTGAGGCCGAAGTCGTCGGGGCCAGAGCCTGTACCAATCAATACCCCGCCGATACCAAACACCAGCGTCACCGAGACAATCACCAGATTGCGCGCTTCGGCCAGGTCGACTTTGTGCCGGATCAGGGTGTTCATCCCCACCGCCGCGATTGAGCCGAACAGCAGGCAGAGAATCCCGCCCATCACCGGAATCGGGATGCTTTGTAGCAACGCACCGAACTTGCCGATGAAGGCCAGGCTGATGGCGAATATCGCCGCCCAAGTCATGATCTTCGGGTTGTAGTTCTTGGTCAGCATCACCGCGCCCGTGACTTCGGCGTAGGTGGTGTTCGGTGGTCCGCCAAACAGGCCGGCCGCCGTGGTCGCAATACCATCACCGAGCAGGGTGCGATGCAGGCCTGGCGTTTTCAGGTAGTCGCGCCCGGTCACGCTGCCGACCGCAATCACCCCGCCGATATGCTCGATGGCCGGTGCCAGTGCGACCGGAACGATGAATAGAATCGCCTGCCAGTTGAACTCCGGTGCGGTGAAATGGGGAAGTGCCAACCAAGGGGCTGCGGCAATTTTCGCGGTATCGACCACACCGAAGTAGAACGCCAGAGCAAAGCCGACCAGGACCCCGGAAATAATCGGCACCAGACGGAAAATCCCTTTGCCGAACACCGCGACGATCACGGTGGTCAGCAGGGCTGGCATCGAGATCAACATCGCGGTGCGATAAGGGATCAGTTCCGCGCCGTCACCGCCTTTGCCCATGGCCATGTTCGCGGCAATCGGCGCCATGGCCAGACCAATCGAGATGATCACCGGACCGATCACCACCGGCGGCAACAGGCGGTCGATAAAACCGGTGCCTTTGACCTTCACTGCCAGGCCCAGGAAGGTGTAAACGAAGCCCGCCGCCATCACGCCGCCCATGGTCGCCGCCAGGCCGAACTGACCCTTGGCGAGAATGATCGGGGTGATAAAGGCGAAGCTCGATGCCAGGAATACGGGCACCTGACGTCGGGTGACGATCTGGAACAGCAGTGTGCCAAGCCCGGCGGTGAACAATGCCACGTTAGGATCGAGCCCGGTGATCAGTGGCATCAAGACCAATGCACCGAAGGCCACAAACAGCATTTGTGCCCCCGACAGAACCGTACGCCAGAGCGGATCGTTGAACTCATCCGGCTTCATCAGGCGTCCTTCTGCTTGGTACCGAATATCTTGTCGCCGGCATCGCCCAGGCCCGGAATGATGTAGCCGTGTTCGTTCAGGCATTGATCGATGGACGCGGTGTAGATCATCACGTCAGGGTGCGCTTTATCCACGGCAGCGATGCCCTCTGGTGCGGCAACCAGGACCATGGCGCGGATTTCCTTGCAGCCCGCTTTTTTCAGCAGGTCGATGGCGGCGATCATGGAGCTGCCGGTGGCCAGCATCGGGTCGATGATCATCGCCAGACGCTCGTTGATTTCCGGGACCAGCTTTTCCAGATAGGTATGCGCTTGCAGAGTCTCTTCGTTGCGGGCCAGGCCCACGGCGCTGACCTTGGCGCCCGGAATCAGGCTGAGTACCCCGTCGAGCATGCCGATGCCGGCGCGCAGGATCGGTACCACCGTGATTTTTTTGCCAGCGATTTTCTCGACCTGCACAGTGCCGGCCCACCCCTGGATTTCGTAGTTTTCCAGCGGCAGGTCTTTGGTCGCCTCGTAGGTGAGTAGCGCACCGACTTCCTGAGCAAGCTCGCGGAAGTTCTTCGTGCTAATGTCAGCCCGGCGCATAAGGCCGAGTTTGTGGCGGATCAGCGGATGGCGGATCTCACGGATAGGCATAAGGAAAGGCTCCGGCGTGGGGCAAAAAAAACGGCCTAGATTAATCTATTCAACGGTGACTGTCCTAAGACATCCGGAACGTTAGTCCAGAAGTGCTTGCTCTGACCGAAACGGATGCGTACCTTTGCCCGCTTTTATTCCACCGCACCCCTTGGAGAGCGCTATGTCTGCTGATCTCGAGCATATCCGTCAAATCATGCGCGAGGCTGACTGCCTTTACACAGAAGCTGAAGTCGAAGTCGCCATCGCTCGTGTCGGTGCGCAGATCAATGCCCAGCTGGCCGACAGCAATCCCGTGGTGTTCTGCGTGATGAACGGCGGCCTGATTTTTTCTGGCAAGCTGTTGACCCATCTGAACTTCCCGCTGGAAGCGTCTTACCTGCATGCCACCCGCTATCGCAACGAAACCACCGGCGGCGACCTTTTCTGGAAAGCCAAGCCGGAAGTCTCGTTCATGGACCGCGATGTGTTGATCATTGATGACATCCTCGACGAAGGTCATACCCTCGGCGCGATCGTGGATTTCTGCAAGCACGCCGGTGCGCGCGCTGTGCATACCGCCGTGTTGATCGACAAGGATCACGACCGCAAGGCGCGCGCTGACCTGAAAGCCGATTTCGTCGGTCTGCCGTGCATCGACCGCTACATCTTCGGTTACGGCATGGATTACAAAGGTTACTGGCGTAACGCGGCTGGCATCTATGCGGTTAAAGGAATGTAATGATGAGCGCTCCGCGTTTTCTCGACCAGTCGCTGTTTGCCGATCTCGCCGAGAAAGCGGCGGCGAGTCCGCGTGGCCGGCAGCACCACAATTTCCATCAGATGGAAGAGCCGTGTCACCGCATGGCGGTGGGGATGCAGCCAGGTACTTACATTCCGCCACATCGCCATCTGAGTGCCGACAAGGCTGAATGTTTGTTGGTGCTCAAGGGTGCGCTGGGCCTGTTGGTGTTCGATGAGGACGGCCAATTGCTGAGCAAACGGCTGATGCAGGCGGGCGGCGATTGCGTGGGTGTGGATTTGCCTCCGGGCGTTTTTCACGGTTTGGTCGTGCTGGCGCCGGACACCCTGATGTTTGAATGCAAAGCCGGTCCCTATCGTCCGGTCAGCGAAGCCGAGCTTGCACAGTGGGCTCCGCGCGAAGGCGAGGCGGGGGTGGCCGAGTATCACGCCTGGATGCGTGCGCAGTTCGAGTAGCGGCAGCGTGTCTGATACACACACACACACATGATCTATCGCACGTCATCCTGACCCAGCCAGCGCAACGCTTTTACTCGCGCTTGTTGCAGGTCGCGCACGTAAGCCAGTTGCCCTTCAAGCCGATGCACGCCGGCCCGGCGTAATTTCAAGCGCACCCTCGGCGTGGTCCCGACCAGGATCAGGCCGACCCCTGCACTGCGGTATTCAACCAACACGCTGTCCAGCGCTGCCAGTGCAGTCATATCGAGCATGGGCACCGCGCTCATTTCCACTACCACGACCTTGACCCCCGAGCTGAACTTACGCAGCACGCTGAGGGCTTTTTCCGCCGCGCCGAAGAACAACGGCCCGCGAATCGCGTAGCTCTGCACCTGGTCGGGCATGTCGTGCAACGCTTGGTGGTAGCTGCGCGGCAGTTCCGCAGTGTCGGTCAGATCGCTCATGCGCTTGATAAACAGCCCAGCCGCCATGAGCAGCCCGACCCCGACCGCCAGCACCATGTCGAACAGCACCGTCAGGCTCAAGCAGGTCAGCAGTACCCATACATCGCTACGTGGCGCTATGCGCAGGGTATGGATGACGTGACGGGCTTCGGCCATGTTCCAGGCCACCATCACCAGCAACGCGGCCATTGCCGCCATGGGCAGGTAGCTGAACAGCGGCGCCAACAGGACAATCGCGACCAGCACCACGGCGCTGTGAATGATCGCCGCTATGGGTGAAAACGCACCGGCGCGGATGCTGGCCGCACTGCGGGCGATGGCCGCCGTGGCGGTGATCCCGCCGAACAACGGGCCAACCAGATTGCCCAGGCCTTGGCCGATCAGCTCTGCATTGGGGTCGTGTTTACTGCCTGTCATACCATCGGCGACCACCGCGCATAGCAGTGACTCCATCGCGCCAAGCATCGCGATGGCAAACGCCGGGGCCATCAGTTGGCGGATCAAATCATAGGACAGGGTCAGCGATTGCCCATCGGCGGCGGGCAGGTTCCACGGCCAGGTGAAGGTCGGCAGGAACGGCGGAATGCCGGCATGACTGATGCCATCGACGCTATAGCTGAAGCGTTCACCAAGGGTTGCGACTGACCAGCCCGCTGCCTCCATGAGCAATCCCAGCAGCGCGCCTACCGCCAGTGCAACCAGGTGCCCCGGGACTTTCGGCACCCAGCGTGGCCAGACGATCAGGACTGCCAGGCACACCGCGCCTACCACCGCATCGCCTAAGTGAGCGCTGGGCAGCGACTGGAGTAGCACGCCTACTTGCTCGACATAGTGCTGCGGCTGGCTGCTGAGGGTCAGACCGAGTAAGTCTTTGAGCTGCAAGGTTGCGATCACAATTCCGATCCCGGCGGTAAAACCGAGGGTGACTGGGTAGGGGATGTATTGAATCAGCCGACCTGCGCGGATCAGGCCAAGCGTGATCAGGATCAGTCCGGCAAGCATTGTGCACAGCAACAGGCCGCCGAGTCCGTACTGCTGGGTGATGGGCAGCAAAATCACCACGAAGGCTGCGGTCGGTCCGCTGACGTTGAACCGCGAGCCGCCCGTCAAGGCGATCAACGGGGCGGCCACCAGCACGGTATACAGCCCATATTGGGGGGCGACGCCCACGGCAATGGCCAAGGCCATCGCCAGAGGAATGGCGATAACCCCTACCGTCAGGCCGGCGCTGAGGTCGCCGCGCAAGGCGATCCATGAGTATCCGGCACGCCAGGTTTGGCGCCAGGCAGAAAAAACGGGCGGCAATGAGAAAGACATGGCAACTCCAGCAGTGAGCGCATCGGTCCGCTCGGTTGATTCATTATATTTATTCGTACAGCCACTAATGGTTTCAGTCAGACCCCATTCAAGTATGGGCTCGGTACGGGCAGTGCGCCTTGATCCGTATCACCGAGCCTCATGCTAGAGTGCTCTCCAGCTTTTTGGGGAGTCAACATGACCTTAGTAATCCGTAGTGCAGCAGCCTTGATGCTTTCGCTCAGCCTGCCGCTGGCTGCCGCGCCGAGCCAGAGCCCTGGCATCTCCACACCCATGCACGCGTACTATTTGCCGCCTGATGATCTGGCGGTGCGCGAGGGTAATCCGGAACAGCAACAATTGCTGCAAATCACTGAATACTCGGTGGTAATTGGCAGTCAGCGCCAGTCCAATCAGCAGCCGATACCGGTGACCTTTCCAGTGTTACTGCGTTTGAAGGGCAAGCCAATGAACAAAGGCGCCACCGTGTCCGAGGTGCTGATTCACTTCGACGGTGAAAGTAAAAGCCTGAAGAAGCCTGCCTTCGATGACCATACCCGTACCTTGACTCTGTATTACCCAATGGCTGAGTACCGGGCAGTGCTCGATCTGTTGCGCAACGAGAAGGTGTATTGCCAGTTTTTGAGCTACGCCAATGGGCATGTATGGGCCGATCTGCACACCATGGCCGTACGCGCGCGTTGAGCGTTACGGTGGGCGAGAGGTAAACTGCCTGCCCGTGAAATATCCGCAAGTCAGTTGGAGTCAGCAATGCGTAAAGATAAGAAGCAGTTGATTGGTGATGAGATCGGCGATGCGCAGATCAAATTGTTCCTCGACTTCGAACCGGTCGATGCAACTTCACCGTCGCTGCACAAGCTGATCAAGGCGTACCGAGGCCTGCGGATCAATGATTTCGAACGTTTCCTGGTGTTCTTCCTCGAAGCCGGTTACGACCTCGATGGCAAAGATGAGCACGGCAAGGATTTCATCGCGCTTATTGCAGACCAGCGTCATGCCGATGAATACATCGAGTTGATCGAAAAAGCTCGCGGCTGAGACGGACACGTCAGGCCATAAAAAAACGCCCCGAAGGGCGTTTTTTTATGGGCGGTGGAGACAGCGCGTTACCTTAAGCGAAGCTTTTGGTCTCGCTGCTCTTCTCTACCAACTCCAGGCTTTCATTGGTCTGGGCGTTGATGCGCTGATACAGCTGCGCGTCGGTTTCCAGAGCCTTTTCCCGAGCCGGGAAAATTTCGTTGAGCTTGGCGGCCCATTCGTTGCGAGCCTTGTCCGCGAAGCAGCGTTCGATCAAATCGAGCATGATCGACACAGTTACCGAGGCACCTGGGGAGGCGCCGAGCAGGGCAGCCAGAGAACCGTCTTTGGCCGAAACCAGTTCGGTACCAAATTGCAGGACGCCGCCTTTTTTCGGGTCTTTCTTGATGATCTGCACGCGCTGACCAGCTACTTCCAGGCGCCAGTCTTCAGCCTTGGCTTCAGGGTAGAAGCGACGCAGCGCTGCAAGACGTTGCTCCATCGACTGCATCACTTCGCTGACCAGGTATTTGGTCAGGTCCATGTTGTCGCGCGCCACGGCCAGCATCGGACCGATGTTGGCGGCGCGAACCGACAGTGGCAGGTCAAGGAACGAGCCGTGCTTGAGGAACTTGGTGGTGAAGCCGGCGTATGGCCCGAACAGCAGAGAGGTCTTGCCATCGACGACACGGGTGTCGAGGTGCGGCACCGACATCGGCGGTGAACCCACGGCGGCCTGGCTGTAGACCTTGGCCTGGTGGCGCTTGACCACTTCCGGGTTGTCGCAACGCAGCCATTGACCACTGACCGGGAAACCACCGAAACCTTTGCTTTCTTCGATGCCTGACATCTGCAGCAACGGCAGCGCCGCGCCACCTGCGCCAAGGAACACGAATTTGGCATCGACTTCGCGGGTATTGCCGGTGTTGACGTCCTTGATGCTTACGCTCCAGCCCTGACCCTTGCGGCTCAGACCGGTAACGCGCTTGCAGTATTTAACCTGGGCGTCCGGGGTGCTGGACAGGTGCTTGAGCAACTGATTGGTCAAGGCGCCGAAGTTGACGTCGGTGCCTTGCATCACGCGGGTGGCGGCGATCCGCTCGTCAGCAGGGCGCCCCGGCATCATCAAAGGCATCCACTCGGCCAGTTTGGCCTTGTCTTCGGTGTATTCCATGGCAGTGAAAGCATGATGCTTGTGCATGGCTTCAAAGCGGTGCTTCAGGAACGCGACGCCTGCTTCACCCTGGACGTAGCTCAGATGCGGAACCGGGGTGATAAAGGACTTCGAGGAGCCGAATGTGCCTTTCTTGGCCAAGTAGGACCAGAATTCCTTCGATACCTCGAACTGGGTGTTGATGTGCACCGCTTTCTTGATGTCGACGGAGCCATCGGCCGCTTGCGGCGTGTAGTTCAGCTCACATAGCCCTGCGTGGCCGGTACCGGCGTTGTTCCACGGGTTTGAACTCTCCGCGGCACCAGAATCCATCAGCTCAACGACTTCCAGCGTAAGGCTGGGGTCGAGCTCTTTAAGCAGTACTGCAAGGGTGGCACTCATGATGCCTGCCCCAACCAATACCACATCGACTGCTTCGTTATGCGCCATTAACGCGTCTCCAAAATCTGCAGAACCAAATTGACGGCATACGATCCTGAGGTCAGCTGCCAAGTGTTTGCGGGGCGTGTATCCGAAAATGCCCCTGGTAACTCATGGCCAGGATCGCCATGTCCGATTCTTCGCAATTTTTTGCATCTTCAGCGGACACCGCCAATCGGGCTTTGAATTCGTATGAACTCATTTTCAGGCTCGGTTAGCAATTCGACTATCGTCAAGGCGTCCGGTTGTGCAACCAAATCCGTAGCGGACAGGCTTCAGACTCCAGTCATGGAGGCTGCGCAGCAGTCAGTCCTGTTCAAGGGGGCTGGGTCAGACATTAATGGTGCATCTACAAACGCAAAACTATTCATTTGCTCGCCACACTCTTGTGAAGTAGTGAAAACCCGTTTTTTTCACGCTCTTTTGGAGACGTGAACCTCAAAAAAGAACTGACGCAATGGCAGTTCCGGCAGATCGGATGCAGGCAAGGGTGAGAGGCTGGACGGCGAGAAAGGTTCGAAGCGATTCGAGCTATTCGACACCGGACCAGCAAGCACTGCGCTTGCAAACGACCTGTGTGGGCGGCTCTCTGTGGGCGGTGCGGGGGAGCTAATACAGGGTATTAGCGATGCTGCGAGGCCCGATCAGGAGACGTCCTTATAATCGGGGGAAGATTATAGCGATGAAACGTGCGGAATTGATCTTATTAACTGACTTTTATTAGCGCGTCAGTCGGTTCGCAAGGAGATGGCGGTTACCGGAGTGTGCAGCGTGCGGGCTGATACGCAGGCTGGCGAGGCTCCTGTCGAGTGAGCCGGGAAAGATTGCCCAAAGGACGTGACATCTCGGTAACACTTTCGTGGCGAAGGTATGTCACAAGGAACTGTACCCTGTCATCCCGGGTCCTATTTTCGACTAGTGAGCGGGCCGTTGGCGCCGCTATACTGCGGCTATCTATTGTGTCTGGCCCCTGGAGAGATGAGCATGTTGCATCGCCTGTTGTTCGGTTTGCTTGCTGTTGGCAGTTTGACCCTGGTCGGCTGTGCCCACAGCCCGCAACAACTTAGCCCGCAACCCAAACTCACCAGCCAACTCGCTGCGGTGGGTCATGGTCAGCCGGTCGTGGTTCGCGTCGTCGATGGTCGCCCATCGCCAACCTTGGGAACCCGTGGTGGTCTTTACCCGGAAACCAGCGCCATCAGCGTCCAGGGTTCTGACTTGCTGCCTAAACTGCAAGCTCAGACCGAAGCCGCTGTACGTTTGCTGGGCTTTACCCCGACGTCCAACGGCGGCAACGCACCGCAGTTGACGGTGACTTTGGTGGATCTGAAGTACCAATCGCCCAAAGAAGGTCTGTACGTGACCGAAGCGACCATCAGCTCGACGTTCCGTGCTGACGTGCAAAACAACGGCCGTAGCTACAGTGGTCGGTATGCCGCTTCGCTGGACCAGCGTTTCGGCATGGCGCCGAACCAGGAAACCAATACCAAGCTTGTCGGTGATGTGCTCAGCGATGCGCTGACACGGCTGTTTCAGGATCAAACCATCGGCAGGGTGCTGGGCGAGTAATACGGTCTGTTCGCCGCATTCACGCCGTGCACAAAAAAACCGATTTCTTTAATGAGAAATCGGTTTTTTTTGGTCTGTCTGGCGGACACCCATCTTCTGTAACCGGTCATGCGGCTTCGTGATAGAAATCCAGAAAGCTCAAGCCCGTCCGCTGATCCAGATCAGGCAGGTCATGGTGCTGATGGCCCCCCAGCGCGCAGTAAACCAGCCAGTGGCGGTCTTGCACATTGAATGACAGCGCATCGATCAGCGCTTCCTGTTCGTCGCTCTGGGTAATCAGATATAGCCGATCCTGATTCTGTGCATGCAGCATGACAAGGTCTCTTTAGGTGTCGAGGTGCAACACAGTGGCGGGTTAAGGTTACGGTTAGGTGACCGGGGCAAAATGAGCGGGCAGATGGATCGTCATCCGTCCCTGTATCCTGGAAAAATGGCAAAAAAAATGGCGCCCGAAGAGGCGCCATTTTTATGATTCGGGAGTTTAAAGCGCCCGTCCGGCCTTGACCCGATACTGATTGCGCACAGGCATTGCGTATTGCAACACCAGATACGGACGGTGTTCGACAGGGCAGCTCTCCAGACGGCGTTGCCACTCTTCCTTGGCGCGGGCCAGTTCGTCAGCGGAAAACACCTTGGCGGCACTGGGTACATCCAGCGTCGGATCGGCATCCGCCCATTGCGCGTACGCTAGGTAATGTGCCGGAAACAGGCGATAACCGCCGAGGATCTGCTTGTCCATTTCAATCGCCAACTGCTTGGTGTCTTCGAATACCCCGCTGATCGGTGTGGCGAAGTTCACATGCACCCGGCCTTTATAGCCCGTGATGCCCAGCGCGATGCTGACATCATCCTCGCCCGGCGCTTTGGTGTAGCTGCCGGTAGTGGCGCGGATATACAGCTCGCGGGCCTTGGCGTGATCGCATGGGTCATATTCGTAGCTGATCGACACCGGCGTCAGGTTCAACGACTTGATCACCTCGGTGAACGGCTCGTCCTTGCGGCTCATGTGGAACATCTTGAGGATGGCCGATTCGGTGCGATCGTCGCCATCCTTGGCGCGACCTTCAGCCTGGGCGATCCAGATCGATTGGCAGTCATCGCGGATCGAATGATTGATATAGGCCGACAGTTGCAGGTACGCCGCCATCTTTTCCCTGCGCCCGGTGATGGAACGGTGCACGATGAAGCACTTGTTCAGGCGCATCAGGTCGCTGACAAAGGGCTTCTGCAGCAGGTTGTCACCGATGGCGATGCGCGGCGTTGGCAGGCCCGCGTGATACACCGCATAGTTGACGAAGGCCGGGTCCATTGCGATGTCGCGGTGGTTGGCCAGGAACAGATAGGCGCTGCCGGACTTGAACTGCTCGACACCTGTGTAGGTCACACCGTCGGTAGCCCGCTCGATGGTGTGATCGACGTAAACCTCGACTTTGTCCTGCAGCGAGGCCACCGAATGGACCTCGGCGAACTCGCGACGTAGCCGATGCGCAATGAGAGGCTTCAGCATCCAGCCAAATGCGCCCGCCATGCGAGGGAAGCGAAAGTGGGTGAGTGTTTTAAGAAGTGCCTTATCACTGAGCAGGCGTGCAATGACGGCTGGGACTTCGGCGTCGTTGTAAGGTCGGATGGCATCGAATTCGCCCATCATGCTCTCTTGTTGGAAACGGCTAGGGTAAAGGCAGGCCGGTCTGAAAAATGCGATCAGACCACAAGCCATGCTTCAAATAGACGGCGATTATACGCATAACTCACCCCGGAGACTTCGATGCAGGAAATAGAGCGTTATGACTGCCCTTACTGTGGAGAGTCGGTTGAGGCCGTGCTGGATTTATCTGGCGGTGATCAGTCCTATATCGAGGATTGCCCGGTGTGTTGCCGACCGATTGTGTTCGATTTGCAGACGGACGGCGAAGAATGGACCCTGGACGTGCGCAGCGAGAATGAATGATGCAAAGAGTCTACGAGCCGGAAAACTTGATGGAAGGCGAATTGCTGCAAGGCATGCTTGCCAGTGAAGGCGTCGAAGCGCATTTGACGGGGCGTGACTTGCTTGGCGGCGTGGGCGAGCTCCCGGTTTTTGGTCTGTTAGGGTTATCGGTGGGCAATGATCAGGCCGAACAGGCACGGCTGTTGATCGCCGAGTACAATGCGGCACTGCCGCTGTCGGGTGATGAACCTGACAATTTTCCTGACGTACTGGAGTGTTGACGTGCGTTTGGCCCTGCTTTCAACCGCCGGCTTTTAAAGCCTGCGTCTGAAAAAGGGTTTTTCAAAAAAGAGAGTGTGTTGCCCTTATGTGTGGACGTTATGCCCTGTTTCGCTGGACGCCCGCATTTGCGGCCTTGCCTGGTTTTCCTGCTGACCAAAAGGCGCAATGGAACATCTCGCCGGGCGACTCGGTGCTGATGCTGCGCGGCGGGGACACTCAGCGCGAACTGGCACGTGCACGTTGGGGGCTGACACCGCCATGGTTGACCGACCTTTCCCGAACGCCTGCTCACGCCCGCGCCGAAACCCTGGCCGAACAACCGATGTTTCGCGAAGCTTTCCGGCTGCGCCGCTGTCTGTTGCCGGCCAATGGTTTCTACGAATGGCGTGGTACCACGCGCAAGCGGCCGTTCTGGCTGACGCCGGGGGAGGGCTCTGCGCTGTTTTTTGCTGCGATTTGGGAGGCTTACCCGGTAGAAGGCCACACGTACCTGAGTGTCGCCGTCGTCACACAGGCGGCAGCCAGTCAGCGGCGCCCGCTGATCCTTGATGCGGCCGGGCAGGAAGCCTGGCTGGCTGCGGATACACCAACGTCTACCCTGCAAGCATTGCTCGCCAGCCCCCAGACGGCGCTGCGTGAACGAGCACTGGCTAACCTGGTGAACGATCCAAAACTGAACGCGCCGGAATGCCTGACACCGCTTTGAACTGAAGACGCTTCGCAGGCAAGCCTGCGATCATCTGCGGACGCTATCTACAAGTGTGGCAACTGGCTTGTATCTAGCTTCGTGGCGGGACATTGCCTAGGATACCGGCCATGTTTCCAGGGAGATCCACCATGCGTCAGTCATTTGCTCTGTGTGCCTTGAGCGCGAGCTTGTTGCTCAGCGGTTGCCAGTCCGTCAATACCACCAGCGGCGGTGCGGTGGGAGTCGAGCGCAAGCAGTACATGTTCAGCATGCTGTCGACCCAAGAGGTCAATCAGATGTATGCGCAGTCTTATCAACAGACGGTAGGCGAGGCCAGCACCAAAGGTGTGCTGGATAAAACCAGTGCCGACGCAAAACGGGTGAAAGCGATTGCTGATCGGCTGATTGCCCAGGCGCCGATTTTTCGCCCTGATTCGGCGCAGTGGCAGTGGGAAATCAATCTGATCAAAAGCGATGAGCTCAATGCCAACTGCGGGCCCGGTGGCAAAATCATTTTCTACACCGGGTTGATCGACAAGCTGCAGCTGACTGACGATGAAATCGCTGCGGTCATGGGGCATGAAATTGCTCACGCCTTGCGCGAGCATGGGCGTGAAGCGATGTCCAAGGCCTATGGTATTGAGATGGCCAAGCAGGGCGCGGGCGCGTTATTGGGATTGAGTCAGGACAGTCTTGCATTGGCCGATACGGTGGTGAATTACAGCCTGACCTTGCCTAATAGCCGCAGCAATGAAAATGAAGCGGATTTGATTGGGCTGGAGCTGGCGGCGCGCGCTGGTTATAACCCCAATGCCGCCATCAGCCTGTGGCAGAAAATGACCCAGAACACCGGAGGTTCACCGCCGGAATTCATGAGCACTCACCCCGCCTCGGAAAGCCGCATCGCATCACTGCAAAGCGCCATCCCGAAGGTAATGCCACTTTATCAACAGGCTAAAAAACCCTGAGTGGATAGGATCGTCAGTGACGATCCTGCCCCTCTGATCTTGAAGATGTCGTTTAAACCCAGCCACTCACCTGCATTGCCTTGTACACCGCAACGATGGCCAGGACAAAAAACGCGCAGGCTGCCAAGCGACGGATCAACGTGAGGGGGAGCTTTTCAGCCGCGAAGTTGCCTGCCAGTACCACTGGGACGTTGGCGATCAGCATGCCCAGTGTGGTGCCGAGAATCACCAGCCACAGGTAGGAATACTGGGCGGCGAGCATCACGGTGGCGATTTGGGTCTTGTCGCCGATTTCAGCGATGAAAAACGTGATCAGCGTGGTCACGAACGGCCCGAACTTGCGCGCTGTGCTGCCTTCGTCTTCATCCATTTTGTCGGGTACCAGGGTCCACAGCGCGGTGGCGGTGAAGCTGGCGGCCAGAATCCAGTGCAGGGTGGCGTTCGAGAAGAAACTCCCGAACCAGGCCCCGACGGCGCCTGCTGCGGCGTGGTTGGCCAGGGTGGCGACGATGATGCCGGCGATGATCGGCCAAGGCTTGCGAAAGCGCGCAGCGAGAATCAGGGCGAGGAGTTGGGTCTTGTCACCGATTTCGGCCAAGGCGACAACAGCGGTGGGGACGAGCAGGGATTCCAGCATCAGGTTTTTCCTAAGGGGCGGGTCGACACGGCTATGACACGTACAGCCTTCCCGCCCCGGGTAAGGTGTTCGTGTCATAGGTCTTGTCAAACCACCGATCCGACTGAGCGGATCTGGGTCGCACGCACCATGGTCTGTTGACCAAGTATGTTGATACGTGCCGGACGAGCATGGCGCTCGTGGGAGACTACTCCCCTAGGACGGAGCGGATTCTGCCTACACCGACAGCGTTCGGCAAGTGCTTATTTTTTTCGCGTTTGGCGCGATAGACACGAAAGCCTTGCCCTTGTGCCTTCACCGCACACACGCCCAGATGCTCTTCGATCAGAGGTTGATAGCGAAGGAAGGCATTGGCGACCAAGCGGAGTTCGCCTCCATTTTTTAGATGCTGGCGTGCTTTTCGCAGCAAGTTCTCGGTTGCCAGGTAGTCGGTATGCACCCCGACGTGGAACGGAGGATTACTCAAAATAGTGCTCAAACCCATGGGCGCAGCGTCGATGCCGTCACCGGTCAACACTTCACCCTCCAGGCCATTGGCGGCCAGAGTCAGGCGGCTGCTGGCGGTGGCAAAGGCATCGACATCCAGTAGCGTGACATTGTTATGCGGGTAGCGACGCTTGACCGCAGCCCCCAACACCCCGGCGCCACACCCGAAGTCGAGCACCTCGCCACTGGGCAGTTTATCCAGATGCTGCAGGAGCAGTGCCGAACCGCGATCCAGTCGACCATGGCTGAAGACGCCGGGCAGACTGACCACTGTGAGCGGGCCGTCTTCCAGATCGACTTCATAGCGTTGGGCCATGCTTTCCAGGGTCACCGCTTGCGGTGCGTTCTCGACAGTCACCAGCCAAAGCTGGCAGTGCCGGGCGCTGTCGACTTTGCGGGGTTTGCCGAAGGGGCTCAATTGTTTGGCCGCTGCTTCGATGCCGCTGCGTTTTTCGCCGACCAGGTACAGCTCGCGTCCAGCCAGGCGCGATGCGAGGGCGTTCAATACATAATCAGTCAGGTCGCGGGCTTTGGGCACAAACAGCACAGCGGTTTCAAACGCCTGCTCTGGCACATTGACCCCAAAGTGGCAGCGGCCTTCGAAACGCGCGTCCAGCACCGCTTGATCGCCAGCATGCCAGCACCAGCCATGGGCATTCGGCAATTTCCCGAGCAGATCGTCTGCAGGCAGCCCGGCCAGGAGCACGGAGCCCTGAAACAATTCGGCCTGACGGAGTAACACTTCACTGCGCGGGTCCATCTTTGGCTCCTGAAAAGTGGCGAAGTCTAACAGAGCTTGTCAGCTCACGACCCGTCGAGGTGTGCCGGCGAAAAATGCCTGAGCGTTTTCGCTGAGTTGGCCGACGATCCGTTGCCGGGCTTCACGACTTCCCCAGGCGTTGTGCGGGGTGACGATCAAGCGCGGAATGTCGCCAGCCAACAGCGGATTGCCGTTCACCGGCGGTTCGACGGTCAGTACATCCGTCGCTGCACCACCCAGATGGCCATTGCGCAAGGCGTCGGCGAGCGCTTGTTCGTCAATCAGGCCACCGCGTGCGGTGTTGATCACGAATGCGTGGGGTTTGAGCAGGCCGAGTTCATAGGCGCCGATCATGTTACGGGTGTGTTCGTTGAGCGGGCAGTGCAGGGTCAATGCGTCGACTTGCGGCAGCAGCTCCTGCAACGGCACACGGTCATCGCGTTCGGGGCGGCCGGGTATCTGCCCCAACAGTACACGCATGCCAAAGGCTTCGGCCAGCTTCGCGACTGCGCCGCCTAGTTCGCCATAACCCAGCATGCCGAGGGTTTTGCCTTCCAGCTCGACGATAGGGAAATCCAGCAGGCAGAACTGTTTTGCGTGCTGCCAGCCCCCATGCTGCACCGCGTTTTGATAGTCCGGCAGGCGGGTCGCCAGCGCGAGCAGCAGCATCAGTGTGTGCTGCGCCACGGAGGCAGTTCCATATCCCTGGCAGTTGCTGACTACAACTCCATGTTTACGGGCTGCAATCAGGTCGACATTGTTGGTGCCCGTGGCGGAAATCAGCACCAGCTTCAAATCGGGACACGCGGCGAACGTGCCGGCATCGATCATGATTTTGTTGGTAATCGCTACCTGCGCGCCTTGCAGGCGTTCGATCACCTGTTGCGGTGTGCTGGTGGTGTGCAACTGCAAATCGCCGAAGTGTTCACGCAGCTCGCTGAGGTCAAGATCACCCAGGTCCAGAGACGTATGGTCGAGGAAAACTGCTTTGTGATGATTGCTCATGGGATGAGGCGCCTTATCGAAAATATAAGGTCCAGCCCGAAATGGCTGGAGGCACTGGAAAGGTATCAATTTCTGGTATCTGACGCGACCGTCTGGGTGAGGTGTCCGTATTCGGCGGGACACGCAACTGTTCGGCTGCAAACAGTCTCGCAACAGCTTGTGCAGTGAGAAGCACAGCTGGATATTTCTAAATACTTATAACTCATTGTTTTTCATTGATATTTGTCTTTGGCACGGTTGCTGCTCTATCGCTGTGGAGGGTGCTGAGTCGGCACGTGGGCGGGGAAAGGCAATGTCTGAGTTCATGGAAAATAGGGAGACGGTTCCCACCACGCTTCCAGAGTGGCTGTTGTTGCAAGCAGGGCAACAACCGGCAGGTATCGCTTTGCGCCATAAACATTTGGGTGTGTGGCAAGTGCGCAGTTGGTCTCAGGTCGCCACACAGGTGCTCAGTCTTGCCACGGCATTGCACCTGCGCGGTTTTACCCCTGGCGCAACGCTGACCTTGCTAAGTCGACCACGGCCCGAAGCCTTGCTGGCGACGTTGGCTGCTCAGTGGCTCGGCGGCGTGGCCGCGCTGCTCGACCCACTGGATGCTGCATCAGAGCAAATAGCCTTGCTGGAGCAACTGCAACCCGACTTTATCTTTGCCGAAGGGCTGGAAGAACTTCAGCGGGTGGACGCCGCGCACCTGGCCCCGCAATTGGTGTTCTATGCCGACGGCCGCACGGTCACAGGCAACGCCGATGGACAGGGCAGGTGGGTCGCCTACGCAAGTCTGGTGGGGCAAGTGCCCAATCTGGAGTTACCGACTCGAGGGCATTCTCAGCACACGGCTTTTGCATTTTATCGACGCGCTGAGGGCGGCACGCTTGAGCAGCAGCGGATCAGCCATGCCGAACTGTTGAATGAGGGGCGGCATCTGGTTGATGTTCAGCAGTTGGGTATTCATGAGGAAGCATTGGCCGCCAGGGCGTTCGCCGTGGGTGGGCAAGCACGCTATCTACTGGCCCCCTGGCTGATTGCAGGTTTCCGTTTGAATTTTCCGGAGAGCTTGGCCACTCGGGATAACGACCGTCGCGAACTGGGGCCGACCCTGGTGGCGGGCACCCGCGAAACTTATGGTCGCCTGCATGCGCTGGTCTTGACCCGGTTGCCGCCCGTGGGCAGTTGGCAGCGGCATCTGGTCGAGTGGGCGCTGGCCAGCAGGCCGGGTGTTGTCCGCCGAGTGCTGGGCGATTGGTTGATCCGCAGACCGTTGCGCGATGTCCTCGGCTTTAGCCGTACGCACGCCGCGCTGCTGGTGGGTGACGCGTTACCGGAAAACACCAAAGCATTCTTTGCATTGCTGGGTATCAACATCCAGGGCTGGCCAGACCCGGGTCAATGGCAACCCCGGCCCCGAGCGTCAGCAGAGCGGGTCGATGGATGGATTAATCACGGCCCGCAATTGGCCTGATCAGGAGCACGACGATGTCTCAGGCTACTCGCGCAGTACCGCGGCCTTTGCTGGAACTGGAACATATTTCCCTGTCGTTCAAGGGTGTTAAAGCCATCACCGATATCAGCTTCGCCGTCGCCCCCGGTGAAATCTGTGCCTTGATCGGCCCCAATGGTGCCGGCAAGAGTTCGCTGCTCAATGTCATCAATGGTGTTTATCAGGCACAGGAGGGGCGAATCAGTTTCAACGGTGAAGTTCACCGCCGCATGCACCCGCACGCCGCCGCGCAACGAGGCATTGCCCGGACATTTCAGAACATTGCGCTGTTCAAGGGGATGAGTGTTCTCGACAACGTGCTGAGCGGTCGCAATCTCAAACGCCGCAGCACTTGGGTGGAACAAGCACTGCGCTTAGGGCGTGCTGCGGCTGAAGACGACCGCCAGCGTGAAGCCGCCGAGCAAGTGATCGAGTTTCTGCGGATACACGCCTGGCGTGACGCGATCGTTGGCAAGTTGCCTTACGGCTTGCAAAAGCGTGTCGAGCTGGGTCGTGCATTGGCCGCTGAACCCACGCTCCTGCTGTTGGACGAGCCTATGGCCGGGATGAACGCCGAAGAAAAGCAGGAAATGAGCCGCTTCATCGTCGACATCAACCGGGAGTTTGGCACCACCGTGGTTCTGATTGAGCACGATATCGGCGTCGTGATGGGCATCTCGGACCATGTGGTGGTGCTCGACTACGGCAGCAAGATCGGCGATGGCACCCCTGAGGTGGTACGCCGTGACCCCAAGGTAATCGCCGCGTATCTCGGCACTCGACACTGACATCCAGGCAAGAGTCGGCCCCTCGAATGACCCGGGGAGCAGGGCAACGTATGCACCGAACAACAGGTGATTGAGCATGGAATTTTTCTTCGAAGTACTGATCGGGGGGCTGCTGGCAGGGGTGATGTACTCGCTGGTGGCCATTGGTTTCGTCCTGATCTACAAAGCCTCGGGCGTATTCAATTTCGCCCAGGGAGCCATGGTGCTGTTTGCTGCGCTGACGTTTGTCAGCCTGGTCGAGCGCGGCATTCCGTTTTGGCTGGCGTTTGTTATCTGCCTGGCGGTGATGGTGGTGCTGGCGCTGTTGGTCGAGCGGATCGTGTTACGGCCTTTGGTCAATCGACCGCCGATCATTCTGTTCATGGCCACGCTAGGCCTGTCTTACGTCATTGAGGGTTTCGCCCAGTCGCTCTGGGGCTCTCAAGTGCATGGCCTGGAGCTGGGCATCAGCGACGAGCCTCTGGAAATCAAAGGCATGCTCCTCTCGCAGTTCGATCTTTTCGCCTCCGCTACCGCCGCCCTTTTGGTGGTGGTGCTCTCGGTCATGTTCAACAAAACGCGAGTCGGTTTATCGCTGCGTGCAGTCGCTGACGATCCGCTGGCAGCCCTGGCGGTAGGGGTGAAGCTGCCACGTATCTGGGCATTGGTCTGGTCGGTGGCCGGTTTTGTCGGGCTGGTTGCCGGACTGCTGTGGGGCGCGCGCCTGGGGGTCCAGTTCTCGCTCTCCCTGATCGTTCTCAAAGCGTTGCCGGTGTTGATCATCGGCGGCTTTTCCTCCATCAGCGGCGCGATCATCGGCGGCCTGATCATTGGTGCGTCGGAGAAGTTGGCAGAAGTGTATCTGGGCCCCGTTATCGGGGGTGGTCTCGAGAACTGGTTTCCCTATGTGCTGGCCTTGCTGTTCTTGCTGGTGCGCCCAGCCGGACTGTTTGGCGAACGTGCCATCGAGCGGGTTTAAGGAGAACACATATGTTCTATAAAGAAGCCGGCCAGTTCAGCACGACCTATGCGGCGGACCGTCGTGTGTTTCGTCTCAGGCAGGACCGTTATGGGCTGGTCCTGCTATTGGCCTTTGCGTTTATCGGTGTGCCCTTCATCGGCAACGACTATTGGTTCAGTGCCATTCTCATTCCATTTCTGGTGCTGTCCCTGGCCGGACTGGGTCTCAACCTGTTGACGGGCTATGCCGGCCAATTGTCGCTGGGGTCAGCGGCCTTCATGGCCGTCGGTGCGTTCGCCACTTACAATTTTGAACTGCGCGTATCGGGTCTGCCGCTGCTGGTCAGCATCGCGCTGGGCGGTGTAGCCGCCGCACTGGTCGCGGTCGTGTTTGGATTGCCCAGTTTGCGGATCAAAGGTTTTTACCTGCTGGTGTCGACCCTGGCCGCACAGTTTTTTGTGGAATGGGTGCTGACCAAGTTCGATTGGCTCTCCAATAACAACGCGTCCGGGGTCATCACTGCGCCGCCGCTGAACCTCCTGGGTATCGATTTCAGTACGCCGGTCGGCCGTTATCTGCTGACTCTGGGCATCGTGGTCGCGATGTTCTGGCTGGGTAAAAACCTGGCGCGCAGTGAGCTGGGGCGCAACTGGATGGCGGTACGGGACATGGACACTGCCGCAGCAGTGATCGGTATTCCCATCCTCAAGAGCAAATTGCTGGCCTTTGCCATCAGCGGGTTTTTCCTCGGCATCGCCGGTTCGCTGTGGGCGTTTACGTACCTGGGAACGGTCGAGCCCCACGGCTTTGATCTGAACCGGTCGTTCCAGATTTTGTTCATCATCATTATCGGCGGACTGGGCAGCATTCTCGGAAACCTGCTGGGTGCTGCTTTTATCGTCTTGTTCCCGGTGCTGCTCTCCAACCTTGTCAGCTTGCTCCCGGTAGGCCTGATCGATTCCGGGCAGCTGGAAAATGCTCAGAAAATGATTTTTGGCGCATTGATTATCGTCTTTCTGATCAAAGAACCCGAGGGCCTGGCGCGCCTCTGGCAACGATTTCGCGAGCGCGCACGGCTCTGGCCGCTGCGCTACTGAGTGAACCCCGCGTGACCGGACGCTCGTCCATTCCAACCCTTTAAACACTGATCGCCCTGATTCGATAAGGATAATTCCGATGCTAAAACGCACCTTTGTCAGAAGCCTCGCTTTGGCGCTGAGCCTGACCGCTACAGCCTTGACTGCGCATGCCGACAACGAGCAGTACTTCCCCCTGCAGAGCTATCGGGTTGGTCCCTACGCAGCCGGCGGTACCGGCTTTTTTGGTGGGTTTATCGACTACATGCAGTACGTCAATGCCAACGGTGGCGTGAACGGGGTCAAGCTGACCTGGAGCGAGTGCGAGACCGAGTACGTGGTAGAGAAGGGCGTTGAGTGCTACGAGCGTCTGAAAAAAGGACTTAACGGCGCGCCTGCTGCTGCCACCAACCCACTGTCGGTGGGGATCGCCTATGCGACGCTGGAGCGCTCGACCGCAGACAAGTTGCCGTTGATTACCATCAACCACGGCCGGACCGACTCCACTGACGGCAGTGTCTTCCCCTACGTATTTCCGCTGCAACTGAACCCCTATTCAGAAGTGTCAGCCATCATCAACTACATCGGTCAGCAAGCCGGCGGGCTGGACAAACTCAAGGGCAAGAAGATTGTCACCCTCTACCATGGCTCGCCGTACGGTAAGGAAACCAATGAGGTGTTGCAGACCCTGGCCGATAAATATGGCTTCGAGCTGACCCTGGCTGAAGTCCCGCACCCAGGCAACGAGCAGCAGTCACAGTGGCTGAACATTCGTCGGGCCAAGCCTGACTGGGTGATCCTGCGTGGCTGGGGGGTGATGAACCCGGTCGCATTGAAAACCGCACAGAAGGTCGGTTACCCGGCAGACCACATCATCGGCAACATCTGGAGTAACTCTGAAGAGGATGCCGCCCCGGCAGGCGCTGCAGCCAAAGGCTTTATTTCCATCACCACTCACCCTTCAGGCACCGACTTTCCTGTGCTGCAAGGCATCAAGAAGTCAGTACTGGATGCGGGTAAGGGCAACCTGGAAGATCCAAAACGGTTTGGCACGGTGTACTACAACCTCGGTGTGGTAAACGGCATTCTCAACGTTGAAGCGGTGCGGATCGCTCAGGAGAAATTTGGCAAAAAACCACTGACGGGTGAACAGGTCCGCTGGGGTTTCGAGCACCTGAACATCGACGAAGCACGACTCAAGGCGCTGGGTGCCGAGGGCCTGGTACAGCCGTTGAAACTGTCCTGCTCGGATCATGAGGGCGGCGGTGCCGTGCGCTTTCAGCAATGGGACGGTCAGAAATGGAACCTGATCAGTGATTGGGTGCAGGCCGACCGTGCGTTGTTGCGGCCGATCATCGAAGCCTCTTCGCATAAGTACGCGCAAGAAAAAGGCATTGCGCCACGCGATTGCAGCAAGGAGTCTTAAGCCGTCTATGGCCGAAGAGGGCTGCATGCGCTTCGGCCTCGTCACCTCTGGAGAGCGTCATGGCTGATACACCTATCCTGCAAATCGACAACATTGAAGTCCTGTACGAAAAAGCGATTCTTGCCGTTCGGGGCGTATCGCTGAAGGTGCCCGAAGGTGCCGTCGTGGTCTTGCTCGGTGCCAATGGCGCGGGCAAGAGCACAACCCTCAAAGCTGCTTCCAACTTGATCAGTGCCGAGCGTGGGGAGGTGGTTAAAGGGCAGATTCTCTATCGCGGACAGAACATCACCCGCAGCTCGACCAGCCATTTGGTGGCCAATGGTCTGGCGCAAGTGCTTGAAGGCAGGCACTGCTTCGCGCACCTGACCGTGGAAGAGAATCTACTGATTGGGGCGTTTGTGCGCAAACCGTCGCGGCAGGCATTGAAGGCCAGTCTTGAGCGCATTTACGCCTACTTCCCACGGCTCAAGGAACGGCGCAAAAGTCTGACGGGCTACACCTCAGGTGGTGAGCAGCAAATGGTCGCCATCGGTCGTGCGCTGATGGCTGAGCCACGCCTGGTGTTACTGGATGAGCCTTCGATGGGGCTGGCGCCACAGATTGTCGAAGAGATTTTCGAGATCGTCGATCAGCTCAATCGTCACGACGGCGTGAGCTTTCTGATCGCCGAACAGAATATCAACGTCGCTTTACGTTATGCCCAATACGCCTACGTACTGGAAAGTGGCCACGTGGTGAGTGAGGGACCGGCGCACCTCCTGGCCCAGCGTGAAGATATTCATGATTTTTATCTGGGCGGAAGGGGCGCTGCCGTTAATGGCTAGAGATGCCTGACCGTGGGCGGCGAACACCTGAACGCCACGGCGCAAAGGATTGTGCGGGTACTCGATCACCCAACTGTACCTTTTGCACGGTTGGACGAAGGCGTAATGTGGCCAGCACTCAATAGTGCTCATTGCTCACATGCTCGATACGGAGGCCCCATGTACTGGACGGAATTTCTGACTGTTGCCCTGATACACCTGCTCGCTGTCGCCAGTCCCGGCCCGGACTTCGCCGTGGTCGTGCGCGAAAGCGTGACCCACGGCCGCAAGGCAGGCACCTGGACCGCCATGGGCGTCGGCACCGCGATCTTCGTGCATGTGGGTTATTCGTT
The DNA here is from genome assembly GCF_034314155.1 of Pseudomonas sp. 5C2. Lineage (NCBI taxonomy): Bacteria > Pseudomonadati > Pseudomonadota > Gammaproteobacteria > Pseudomonadales > Pseudomonadaceae > Pseudomonas > Pseudomonas sp. 5C2. Next base: position 2,146,928 of record NZ_JAVIWH010000003.1, read on the forward strand.
ACTGGGCATCGGTCTGATCGTGTCGCAGTCGATCGTATTGTTCAACGCTCTCAAATGGGCGGCGGCCGCGTATTTGCTGTACATCGGCATCAAGGCCCTGCGCGCCAAACCGGCCAGCGCCACCGATGCACCCGTCAATCTGCCCGTGGGCGAACGTACCGCACGCGGTGCCTTTACCAGCGGTTTCGTTACCAATGGACTCAACCCCAAGGCGACGTTGTTTTTCCTGTCGTTGTTCACCGTGGTCATCAACCCGCACACCCCGTTGATGGTCCAAGCCGGTTATGGCGTGTACCTGGCCGTCGCGACGGGCGTCTGGTTCTGTCTGGTGGCGCGGTTGTTCAGCCAGGAGCGCGTACGTGCAGGGTTTGCACGGATGGGGCACTGGTTCGATCGGGCAATGGGCGCGGTGTTGGTTGCGCTGGGTGTGAAACTGGCCTTTACCTCGATTAATTGAATTTAGCGTTGTTTGCGCCTGGGTACCCCCTGAAAATCCCTCGATACGGATCGCTGCTTGATGGCGCAACGCCTGCATTCCCGCCCGCCCGCAAATCATCCCTTTGGCTGATTTGGCTGGCTGGCAAGGTCTCTAAAGTGCATATTTTTAAGCCAAGAATGTGCATTCAGAAAAGGGACTCCTATGTTGCAGACTCGCATCATTCCGCCAGCTGATGGCGCCTACCAGTACCCTCTTTTGATCAAGCGGCTATTGATGTCGGGTAGCCGTTACGAAAAAACTCGCGAGATCGTCTACCGGGACAAACTGCGTTACAGCTATCCGACCCTCAATGAGCGCATTGCCCGTCTGGCTAACGTCTTGACCGCTGCGGGGGTCAAGGCCGGGGATACCGTGGCGGTGATGGACTGGGACAGCCATCGTTATCTGGAGTGCATGTTCGCGGTGCCGATGATTGGCGCAGTGATCCACACCATCAATGTGCGCCTGTCACCGGACCAGATTCTCTACACCATGAACCACGCCGAAGATAAGTTCGTGCTGGTCAACAGCGAGTTCGTGGGGCTCTATCAGGCCATTGCCGGGCAACTGACCACGGTCGAGAACACTATTCTGCTGACCGATGCCCCGGAAAAGACCGCCGATCTGCCCAATCTGATCGGCGAGTACGAGGACCTGCTGGCGGCTGCGAGTACTCAGTATGAGTTCGAGGACTTCGACGAAAACTCGGTCGCCACGACTTTCTACACCACCGGTACCACGGGTAACCCCAAGGGTGTGTATTTCACTCACCGGCAATTGGTGCTGCACACCATGGGGGTGGCGACGATCATGGGCTGTATCGACAGCGTGCGGCTGCTCGGCACCAATGACGTGTACATGCCGATCACCCCGATGTTCCATGTGCATGCCTGGGGCGTACCTTATGCCGCGACCATGCTCGGGCTCAAGCAGGTCTATCCCGGTCGTTACGACCCGGAATTGCTGGTTGAGCTATGGCGCAAGGAGAAGGTTACGTTCTCCCATTGTGTACCGACCATCCTGCAGATGGTGCTCAACGCCAAAGCAGCTCAGGGCACGGACTTCTCCGGTTGGAAGATCATCATCGGCGGCAGTTCACTCAACCGTACGACCTATGACGCGGCCAAGGCCAAGGGTATTCAGTTGACGGCTGCTTACGGTATGTCTGAAACCTGCCCGCTGATCTCCGTCGCACATTTGAATGACGAAATGCTGGCCGGCAGTGACGACGAACGCATCACCTATCGGATCAAAGCCGGCGTGCCCGGGGTGCTGGTGGATGCGGCGATCATCGACCTGGACGGAAACTTCCTGCCGGCGGATGGCGAGTCTCAGGGCGAACTGGTGCTGCGTGCGCCCTGGCTGACGGAGGGCTATTACCGCGAGCCGGAAAAAGGCGCCGAGCTGTGGGCGGGCGGCTGGCTGCACACTGGGGATGTCGCGACGCTGGACAGCATGGGCGTGATCGATATTCGGGACCGGATCAAGGACGTGATCAAGACGGGCGGCGAATGGGTGTCCTCGCTGGCACTCGAAGATTTGATCAGCCGTCATCCAGCGGTACGTGAAGTAGCAGTCGTCGGTATCGTAGATCCGCAATGGGGTGAACGGCCTTTCGCGTTATTGGTGATACGCGAAGAGCACAACATCGGCGCCAAAGAGCTGAAGGAACATTTGAAGCCGTTTGTCGAACTTGGGCACATTAATAAGTGGGCGATTCCAAGCCAGATTGCCCTTGTTACTGAAATTCCCAAGACCAGTGTCGGCAAGCTCGACAAGAAACGTATCCGCCTGGATATCATCGAGTGGCAGAAGACCAACAGCACCTTCCTCTCGACACTCTGAGTGCCTTTTGCCGTGCTCGCTGAGCGCGGCAAGCCCCCAAGCAAGCGCTTGTCTTGCCAAATCCTGAAATTACGCCATTCTCCCGGTGCCAGCTGTGACTGGTCGGTCGAAATAGCCGTGCCAGAGGGTTTGCCGCTGTAAATCACACTTTAGAGGGATCAAGTGCCCGTACCTGCTGGCTATAGTCGGCACAGGGTCTTAGTAAGAGCGGCTATAACGCCCCCTCGTATCGCAGCCTTCCAGGCTGCCCGATGGCGTTAACACTCAAGAGCACTTGAGCCGGTCCCGGAAAAGCCCACTGCCATAACAATAAAAGCACATGGAGTAGCGTCGATGACATCAGTTAACCAGTTCTGGCGCCGGGCGAAATTGCCTCTGGCCGTCAGCCTCGCCTCTACGCTCGCCGGTCCGGCATTTGGCGTAAGTTTCAACATCGGTGAAATCGAAGGTCAGTTCGACTCGTCGCTTTCGATAGGCGCCAGTTGGTCTACGCAGAATCCCAACAAGAATCTCATCGGTTCCAATAACGGCGGCCACGGCTTGTCGCAGACCTCCGATGATGGCCATTTGAATTTCAAGAGCGGGGAAACGTTCTCGAAGATCTTCAAGGGCATTCACGATCTTGAGTTGAAATACGGCGACACCGGTGTGTTTCTCCGGGGCAAGTACTGGTATGACTTTAAGCTTAAGGACGATGATCTCAATTTCAAGAACATCAGCGACAGCGGCCGCAAGGAAGCCGCGAAATCGTCGGGCGCCGAGCTGCTTGATGCGTTCGTCTACCACAACTACTCCATTGGGGATGAACCAGGTTCCGTGCGGTTGGGTAAGCAAGTCGTCAGTTGGGGTGAAAGTACCTTCATCCAGGGCGGTATCAACAGCATCAACCCGGTCGACGTGTCAGCCTTCCGCCGTCCCGGCGCGGAAATCAAGGAAGGCTTGATTCCGGTCAACATGTTCTACCTCTCGCAAAACATCACCGAGAACCTCTCGGCCGAGGGCTTTTATCAAATTGGATGGGACCAGACGGTTGTCGATAACTGCGGCACCTTCTTCTCGCAACCGGACGTGATCGCCGACGGCTGCAACAACAACCTGGCCGTGTTGAAAACCAAAAATGGTCTAAATAGCGCGTTGCCAGCCAGTTTGCGTTCACCTGTGTCAAATAGCTTGGCGGCCCAGGGCGTTACCTTCGGCAACCCGGATGAAGGCGTAATCGTGCGTCGTGGTCCTGACCGTGACGCCCGCGACAGCGGCCAGTTCGGCCTGGCCACGCACTACATGTTCGATCCACTGGACACCGAGTTCGGTGCCTATTTCATGAATTACCACAGCCGCAACCCGATCTTCAGTGGCCAAGGCGCCCCGGCCAGCGCTTATAGCCCAGCCAACCTGGTTGGTTCGCTGGCTCGCAATGGCGTACCGCTACGGACTGCTGCGGCTTTGGCGCCGACCCTGCTGCCGTTGGTCGTGGCCGGCAACTCCAGCTATTACGTTGAATACCCGGAAGACATTCGTCTGTACGGCCTGAGCTTCTCTACCACCCTGCCTACCGGTACGGCGTGGAGTGGTGAGGTCAGCTACCGTCCGAACGCGCCGGTGCAACTCAACACCACCGATATCCTGTACTCCGGTCTTACGCCGTTGAACCCGAACGTATCGATGCTGCAAGGCAAGCCGGGTACTGACCAGTCGGGTTATCGCCGCAAGGAAGTTACCCAGTTCCAGACCACCTTCACCCAGTTCTTCGATCAGGTGATGGGCGCCGAGCGACTGACTGTCGTGGGCGAAGTCGGCTGGACTCACGTCGGTGGGCTGGAAAGTACCTCGAAAATCCGTTACGGCCGCGACCCGAGCTACGGCCCAGGTCCCCTGCCTAATGGTCAGTGCGCCACGCTCAACGCCAGCACCCTGGCCGGCGCAGCCCAGAACAACGTCTCGCGTTATTGCGAAAACGATGGCTTCACCACGGCTGACTCCTGGGGCTATCGTGCTCGTGCGATCTGGGATTACAACAGTGTGTTTGCAGGTATCAACCTCAAGCCAAGCATTGCCTGGTCGCATGACGTCTCTGGCTACTCGCCGGGTCCTGGTGGCAACTTCGAAGAAGGGCGCAAGGCTATCAGCCTGGGCCTGGATGCCGAATACCAGAACACCTACACCGCGAACCTTTCGTACACCAACTTCTTCGACGGCAAGTACACCACTGTGGATGACCGCGATTTTGTTGCGCTCAGCGTTGGCATGAACTTCTAAGAATACGGTTTTTTTTCAGGACGACTATGAACATGAAAATGACAAAGGGTCTGTTACAAGTCGGTGTACTGGGTCTGTCATTGCTGGCGACCGGGGTGATGGCTGCTGTGTCGGAATCCGAGGCCGCCAAACTGGGTACAACCTTGACGCCGATGGGCGCCGAAAAGGCCGGTAACGCCGCAGGGACGATCCCTGCATGGAGCCCGCTGCCAAAAAATGCTGGCGCTGTGGACAGCAAGGGTTTCCTTGCTGACCCCTATGCTCAGGAACAACCGCTGTTTGTGATCACCGCGCAAAACGTCGATCAGTACAAAGACAAGCTGGCGCCAGGGCAAATAGCGATGTTCAAGCGCTATCCGGAGACTTTCAAAATGAAGGTCTTCCCGTCCCATCGTGGCGCGACGGTGCCTGATGACGTGTTCGCAGCGATCAAAGGCAACGCGACCAAGACCAAACTGGTCGCGGGTGGTAACGGCCTTGAGAACTTCAAGACGGCGATTCCATTCCCGATCCCGCAAAACGGTTCTGAGGTGATCTGGAACCATATCACCCGTTATCGCGGTGGCAGCGTTCAGCGTCTGGTGACCCAGGCCACGCCGCAGGCCAATGGCTCCTACAACCTGGTTTACTTCAAGGATCAGTTCGTTTTTCGCGATAACGTGAAAAAATCCGGTGCAGACGATGCGAAAGCCAAGTCTGGCGATGAAGATGAGAAAACCGGTGACACCAGCAACATCCTTTTCTACTTCAAGCAGGAAGTAACCGCGCCCGCACGTCTGGCCGGTGGGGTACTGCTGGTGCACGAAACCCTCGATCAGGTAAAAGAACCGCGTATGGCCTGGGTGTACAACGCCGGTCAACGTCGCGTACGTCGCGCGCCACAAGTGTCTTATGACGGGCCGGGTACCGCAGCAGATGGTCTGCGCACCTCGGACAACCTGGACATGTACAACGGCGCACCTGATCGTTACGACTGGAAACTGATCGGCAAGCAGGAAATGTACATCGCCTCTGACAGCTATAAGCTCGATGATCCGACCCTTAAATATGCCGACATCATCAAGGCCGGTCATATCAACCAGGATCTGGCGCGCTATGAACTGCGTCGTGTCTGGCACGTGACCGCTACCTTGAAGGAAGGCCAGCGCCACATCTATGCCAAACGTGACTTCTTCATCGATGAAGACACCTGGCAGGCAGCGGTGATCGATCACTACGACGGTCGTGGTCAACTGTGGCGTGTGGCTGAAGCTCACTCCCAGAACTACTACAACGTACAAGTGCCGTGGTACACCCTGGAAACCCTCTACGATCTGCAATCGGGCCGTTACCTGGCGCTCGGTATGAAGAACGAAGAGAAAGCAGCTTATAACTTCAAGTTCGAGGCGAGCGTCAGCGATTTCTCTCCTTCGGCCTTGCGCCAGTCTGGCGTACGGTAACGATTCATCGCTAAACGCACACTGAAAACGCCCCGACTGTTCGGGGCGTTTTCTATTGAGAGCCCCTATGTTCACGGGGAGCGATGCAGGTTGTTGTAATCTTTTTCTAAAAATGCGCCAAATTCCTTCAAAAGGACCGACGTACCCGCTAGTCTGCGGACATCTGCAATGCCGATAACAGCACTTTAATAAGAGCCGGCTATGACTGATTTGTCCCGTCTGCAAGGGTTTGACAGCCACGCGGTTACCGCGCTGGAAGGCCGTTTCTTTCGACCACCGTTGCCCGAAGGTTATGTACTGCGTCCACGTTTATGTGAGCGCTTGAGTGCAGGCCTGGCGGGGCGGCTGTTGTTGGTCTGCGCCCCGGCAGGTTTTGGCAAGAGTTCGCTGGCGGTAGAGTTTTGTCAGAGCCTGCCGGCTCAGTGGCAAAGCCTGTGGCTGGGGCTGAGTCATCGCGACAGTGATCCGGGGCGCTTTCTTGAGCGTCTGCTTGCCGGTCTGCAACAATTTTTCCCACAGCTGGGTACCCAGGCGCTGGGTTTGTTGAAGATGCGCCAACGCCATCAACCCTTTGCATTCGAAGAGTGGCTTGATGGCCTGCTTGACGAGCTGACCACGCACCTGATGCTGAGCAAGCCACTGCTGCTGGTGCTGGACGATTACCATCTCGCTCAGGGGCCGGTGCTCGACCGCTGCCTGCAGTTTTTCCTCAATCACTTACCCGCCGGGCTGATCGTGATGGTCACCAGCCGTCAGCGTCCGAACTGGCACCTGGCACGGCTGCGACTGTCGCGCCAACTGCTTGAGCTCAATGAGCAGGATTTGCGCCTGACCAACGCCGAGTCGGTGGCGGTGCTTGAACAGCACTCGAATTCGCTGGACAGTGAAGCGCTGCAAAGTCTGATTCTGCGCAGCGAGGGTTGGGTGGCCGGGTTGCGCTTCTGGCTGCTGGCCGCGTCTGAAGCGGGCAGTGACAATGCGCTGCCACAAGCGCTGCATGGCGGGGAAGGGCTGATTCGCGATTACCTGCTTGAAGAGGTGATCGACTTTCTACCGACCGATGTTCAGGCGTTTTTGTACGATACCGCCTGCCTGGAGCGTTTTTGCAGCGAGCTGTGCGATGCCGCTCGCGAAACGTATGACAGCGCCGAAATGCTGCGTTATCTGCAAGCGCATCAGGTCTTCCTGGTGCCGCTGGATGAGCATGGCCGCTGGTTTCGTTATCACCATTTGTTTTCCGACTTGTTGCGCACCCGGCCCGGCGCCGAGACCGGCCCGCAGCAAACCCGCCTGCACCTGAATGCCTGTCGATGGTTCAGCGACCAGGGTCTGCTCGACGAGGCCGTCGAACAAGCCTTGCGTGCGGGGCATCTGGATGTCGCTGCCAATCTGGTGCAGAACCTGTCCGAAGAGCAACTGCTGGCCGAGCAGAATGTCGGGATGCTGCTGCGTTGGAAAATGGACTTGCCTGACAGTCTGCTGATCAGCACGCCACGCTTGATCGTGCTCTATAGCTGGGCGCTGGGCCTGGCGTGCCAGCTGGATGCCGCTGAAGAGTTGGCCAGCCACTTGAGTCGCTTTCTGCCCGCGCCCTCGGCGACAGCGCAAAAATCCATGCTCGCCCAGTGGCTGGCGCTCAGCGGGATTATTGCCCGAGGGCGTGGCGACAGTGCCAAGGCCCGGCTCTATTGCAACGAAGCGCTGCTCAGCCTGCCGCATAAACGTTACGGTCAACGGCTGACGTGCCTGTCGACGCTGGCTAATCTGGCCATTGCCGAGGGTGACCCCTTGCGCGCCCGGGTACTCAATCGCGAGGCGCTTGAGCTGGCGCAACGGGTCGCCAATCCGTTATTTGAAGCCCTTGCCCATTATGATCGGGCGCGGGTGTTGCAGGCGCGTGGCGAGGTATTGCGTGCGCTGGACGAAGTCCACCAGGGCCAGGAGCGGCTCAAGGGTTTGCCAGCCCAACGGCTCTATGCTGTTCGTGCGCGGCTGACACTGTATGAAGGCTATCTGCTGACGATGCGCATGCAGCCTGAAGCGGGGCGTGCGCGGCTGTTGGCCGGGTTGTCTGAAGCGCGAGCCTGTCGTGATATCAGCGTATTGATCGGCCACTGTGTGATCGCAGGGCTAGACGGGCGCGACGGCCGTTTTGCCGAGGCCTTTGCCGAGTTGGGCGAGGCCGAGCGCTTGATGCACATCTGGGACGTGCCGCCAATCTACTACCTGGCCATGATCACTCTGGTCAAATGTGAGCTGTGGTTGTTGCAAGGCCGCATCGACCTCGCCGACGCCTGGTTGGTGCGGTTGGCGCAAACCTATGGCGGTGATCAGGCCGCTGCCGCACCGGAGTGTCACCCGCAACTGCCGCAACACATCGAATTACAGCGCGCAGTGCTCGAACGCATCCAAGGGCTGCGGCCCGAATCCGAGCAACGCCTGCTCGCCCTCGAACAACAGGCACACAATGCCGGTGCCCACTCTATTTATGTCGCCGCACTGACCCAGCAAATCCTACCGCTGTTGGGCACTGCGCGCGAAGCACAGGCGCGAACACTGTTCACCCGTAGCTTGCAAGCAGCCACCGGTGGCGCACTTCTGCCTTTCCACTGGCTGGTGAGCGGGCATCCCGATTGGTTGCGAGAACAACTGCTGCAAAGCGCACCGGGTGCGGTTCGCGATTCGCTACTGGAACTGTTGCCGCCCGCGGTTGCTTTGCGCGAACCTAGCGAACCTCTGCACTGCGCAGAACAACTCAGCGCCCGCGAACTCGCCGTGCTCCAACTCATCGCTCAGGGCTGCTCCAATCAGCAAATCAGCGAACAGCTGTTCATCTCCCTGCACACCGTAAAAACCCACGCCAGCCACATCAACAGCAAACTGGGGGTCGAACGGCGAACGCAAGCGGTGGCACGGGCGCAGGAGATGGGGTTGTTGGGGTGAGGGCAACTTGGCGAGGTTGGCTTCACCGTAAAGTTCTTAGGCCTCCACCCAACGACGGAGCAAGGTAGGGTCCATCTGAAACTGAGCGGCTATATGGCGAAAAACCTTTAACCAGCTCAAGGAAAGCGGTGATGGCGGATAGCTTGAACTGCTTTGAATATTTGCCCATGAAAAAACCCCCATAGATTGGATGGGTGTCCAACTTCTGGGGCGCAGTTCATTCTGCCCGGAGTTCCTTAGCATTCAGGACGTCAACCGAACAGGTTGCCTTCGGCTAGTGAGAGGCCAGACCAGAGCTCTTCAGCGTTGGTGATGCCCCAGTCCTCAGCCAACTCGATTTGCACAATTTTGTCTGGTTCCTCAAGGCAGGCAAGATCAATGATCTTATGGGGAATCGCCATTTTGCTTCGCGTTGACAGGAATACTTTAACTTTGGGGGTCAGAAGGGACTGTTCATTCTGCTCAATGACTACGCCCATGCGACCGCTTTGCAGGCTGACTAAAGCGCCAATGGGGTAAATGCCGATGGTTTTAACAAAGCTCTGGAAAACTATTTCATCGAAATGCCCTTTCCAGGAGGCCATTTCGCGAATGGAGTGTGCAGGACCCCAGCCCTTTTTATACGAGCGCTCGGACGTCACTGCGTCATACACGTCGCACACCGCGCCCATTCGGGCAAACAGACTGATCTGGTCCCCAGCCAGGCCATGTGGGTAACCCAAACCGTTGATTTTTTCGTGGTGATGCAAGCATACGTCAAGCACGTGAGTGCTGACGTCCTCGCTCCTCTCCAGAATTTTCAGCCCCTCTTCCGGGTGGCTCTGGACGAGTTTGAACTCCTCGGGTGTCAGCTTTCCGGCCTTATCGAGGATGGCGCTTGAGATCATCATCTTGCCGACATCGTGCATGAGGCCGGCCATCCCTGCTTCACGGACTTGCTCCTCGTTCATCTGCAGTTGTCGGGCCAGCGCAATCATCAATATACACACGGCCACGGAGTGCATGTAGGTGTAGTCGTCAGACGTTTTCAAGCGCGCCAGACTGATAAGCGCATGGGGATGGCGAAGTATGGAGTTAGTTATTTCATCCACCAAAAAAGCGCCATCCTCCACTTTTATAGCCTGGCCCAGTCTTGCGTCACTGAACATTTTTACGACGGCTTCTTTGGCTCGCACACAGATCTTTAAGGCCTGGGACAGCTCTTCATCCAGACTGACCCTGGAGGGGATGGTCGCGGGCTGTACGAAGGGAATGGGTGGAGAGGGCGGAAGGAAAGGCGCCTCGAACTGTTGAGGATTATCGTCAGTGACAGGAGGATGACCCTTGCCGGTATCCACCCACACTTCTGTAATAGCCGACTGCTGGATCCGTACAATATCCAGAGCATCTTTGAGTTCAAAGCTGCCTTTCCAAAAGGGATGCGCAACCCATGCACCACAGAATTTATGGATGTACATGCCAAGGGCAAGTTCAGAGGTGGGGATTTTTTTCAGCATCGCCAGTTTCTCAGTACAGCCAAGCCTTCCTGCAAGTAAGCTGGCTTTATTCTTGTGACCGCGAAAACAAAACCCGTCACGACGCCTGATACTTTCAGGTGAACAGTCGACATTACTTCACCCTTTAGAGCGCGCTTGATGGCGTGATTGACTCGCAGTGATCGCATAGTGCCATTATAGCCTGGCCCTTCCTGAAAAAGCGTACAAAGCTAAACAGTGGTCGTGCTTTATTTTTTTGTATTTAAATTTATACGATATAAATCAACAGGTTGCTGTGATTATTTTTTGATTTTCAATTGTAACCACTGCGCGGGTCAGGTGTGCCGTGGAAAATAATCAGCAAGCTTTCCTGCTGTTTTTTCCTTGGTCCCGCCCGTGCTGGCGTCTTGGACAATCGGATGCAAACCTCGGGCCTGTAGGCGAGGAACTCGGTATGGAGAGGGCGAAAACCGACGCTCGACGGCATGGCCTCTACAATTCAAACTTACGTCTATCCATCTCCCGGGAGGCCCCATGCAAGTCGCCAAACCGTCACTCATCCGCGAAACTTTTCCCGTCGGTCCTTTGCAGTGCAACTGCACGATCATCGGCGACCCCATCACCAAGCAAGCAATCGTGGTCGACCCGGGTGGCGATCATGAGTTGATTCTGGCTCGGCTGGAGGCATTGGGGCTGAGGGTGGTCAGTATTATTCATACCCATGCGCATCTGGATCATTTTCTGGCGTCCGGATTGATGAAGGAGAAGACTGGGGCGACGTTGCATTTGCATCGGGAGGACAAGTTCCTCTGGGACAATCTGGAGATGCAGTGCCAGATGTTCGGTGTGCCTTATACGCCGGTACCGCCGCCGGATCGTTGGCTGGCCGATGATGAGGCGTTGCCGTGTGGTTGCGGCGTGGCGTTGCACACCCCCGGGCATACACCCGGTTCGATGAGCTTCTGGTTTGCCGACGACAAGCTGTTGATTGCCGGTGACACGCTGTTCAAGCGCGGGATTGGGCGTACGGATTTGTGGGGTGGCGATCAGGCGACCATCGTTCGTTCGATCAAACAGCGCTTGTACTGCCTGGACGAAGAGGCAACGGTGATCACCGGTCATGGCCCCGAGACACGCTTGGGCGACGAGATGCGCCAGAATCCTTACGTTCGGGCGTGAAATTTGTTACATCGGGATTATGGAATTTTTTCCTGAAGTGAGGCTCTAATCGCCGCACGGTCTGCGTCTGACGTTCGTTGCGTTATCGAAAGCGGCCATAAAAAGTAGCCCTAGGAAGTTAAACAGGAGTTCCTCAATGTTCACCTCGCGTCGTTTGATTCTTGTCGCTACTGCTGTTGCCTTGTTGTCCGGGTGCGCGTCACCTAATCCTTATGACAATCAAGGACAGGCTGATAATTCGGGTGGTGTCAGCAAGACCGCCAAATACGGTGGCCTGGGTGCGCTGGCCGGGGCCCTGGCCGGTGCGGCGATCAGTCACGATAACCGCGGCAAGGGCGCGCTGATTGGCGCAGCAGTTGTTGGTGCCAGTGCTGCCGGTTACGGTTATTACGCTGACAAGCAAGAAGCCGAGTTGCGCAAAAGCATGGCCAATACCGGGGTCGAGGTGCAGCGTCAGGGTGATCAGATCAAGCTGATCATGCCGGGCAACATCACCTTCGCCACGGACTCTTCAGCCATTGCCAGCAGCTTCTATTCGCCGCTGAATAATCTGGCGGGCTCCTTGAAGCAGTTCAACCAGAACATGATTGAAATCGTGGGCTACACCGACAGTACCGGTAGTCGTCAGCACAACATGGACCTGTCCCAGCAGCGTGCGCAAAGCGTAAGTACTTACCTGACTTCGCAAGGCGTCGACCCTTCTCACCTGTCCGTACGTGGCGCAGGTCCGGATCAGCCGATTGCCAGCAACGCCGACGTGAATGGCCGGGCGCAGAACCGTCGGGTTGAAGTTAACCTGAAGCCTATTCCGGGTCAGCAATACCAGCAGCCGCCGCAGCAGTAAGACAGCATTTTTGATATCTGCCGCTAACCCGGCAGGAGCGAATTCACTCGCTCCTGCCGTCAGGTTGCGATCAACGCTTTTGTGGGTATTCCTGGTGCAGGCGATCCAGGAGTAAATCCTTGTCTTCCCACAATCGGTTGATCCACTGCTGGAATTCCAGGCGGTATTCACCGTCCTGGTCATAATTGCTGCCGATGAACTGCGGTGGGATTTTGATTTCTTCGAAATGCGCGACCACTTCCCTGACGTTACCGCACAGCAGATCCCAGTAACCTGGGCGCCCACCTGGGTAGTGAATGGTCACGTTGACGATGGCCTCCAACTGATCGCCCATGGCGTCGAGTACAAACGCGATGCCGCCCGCTTTGGGTTTGAGCAGGTGGCGAAAGGGCGAGTTCTGCTCGGCGTGTTTGCTCTCGGTGAATCGCGTGCCTTCCACGAAGTTGAAGATACCCACCGGGTTATTGCGGAACTTGTCGCAAGTACGCTGCGTGGTTTCCAGGTCTTTGCCCTTCTTCTCCGGGTGTTTGGCCAGGTACGCCTTGGAGTAACGCTTCATGAACGGAAAACCTAGCGCCCACCAGGCCAGGCCAATAACCGGTACCCAGATCAACTCCTGCTTGAGAAAGAACTTCAGCGGACGGATGCGCCGATTGAGTACGTATTGCAGGACCATGATGTCGACCCAGCTTTGATGGTTGCTGGTAATCAGGTACGAGTGTTGATAGTCCAGGCCTTCGAGCCCGCTCAGGTGCCAGCGGGTGTTGCGCACCAGCTTCATCCAGGCTTTGTTGCTGCTGATCCAGGCTTCGTGGATGTGGCTCATCAGCCAGTCGGTCAAGCGTTGGGCGGCAGGGAAGGGCAGGCACAGCTTGAAGATGGCGACCACGAACAACGGTGTGCAGCAAACGATTGTGTTAAGCGCCAAAAGCAACGAGGCAATCACGCCTCGCAATGGGGCAGGCAAAAAGTCCATGCGGGGCAGGGCTCCAAAAATAGTTCAAGTGCCGCCGGACTTCCCGGCGGTTGTTATTGGGGTCAGGAAAGGTTGTCAGCCTGAATCGCCGTAAGGGCGATGGTGTAGACGATGTCATCGACCTGAGCGCCGCGCGGCAGGTCGTTAACCGGTTTGCGCAGGCCTTGCAGCATCGGGCCGAGGCTGACGCAATCTGCGCTGCGCTGCACGGCTTTGTAAGTGGTGTTGCCGGTATTCAGGTCCGGGAACACAAACACCGTGGCACGTCCGGCGACCGGGCTGTTGGGCGCCAGTTGGCGAGCGACGGTTTCGTTGGCGGCGGCATCGTACTGCAGCGGACCGTCGATCAAAAGATCGCTTTGGGCCCGATGCGCCAGTTGCGTGGCTTCACGGACTTTTTCCACTTCTTCGCCGCTGGCCGAATCACCGCTGGAGTAACTGATCATCGCCACCCTCGGCGCAATGCCGAAAGCCACTGCCGAATCGGCGCTTTGCAGGGCGATTTCAGCCAACTCGTTGGCGCTGGGGTGCGGGTTCATGATGCAGTCGCCGTAGACCAGTACCTGCTCCGGGAACAGCATGAAAAATACGGACGACACCAAGGTGCAGCCCGGCGCGGTCTTGATCAATTGTAACGCCGGACGGATGGTATTGGCGGTGGAGTGGATGACCCCGGAAACCAGGCCGTCGACCTCATCGAGCGCCAGCATCATGGTGCCGATCACTACGGTGTCTTCCAATTGCTGTTCGGCCATCGGCGCGTTGAGGCTCTTGCTTTTGCGCAGCTCGACCATGGGTACGATATAGCGTCCCCGGATCAGGTCCGGGTCGAGAATTTCCAGCCCTGCTGGCAACTCGATGCCCTGGGCCTGGGCCACGGCATAGACTTCTTCTGGCTTGGCCAGCAGCACGCAACGGGCGATGCCGCGTGCCTGGCAGATGGCCGCCGCCTGGATGGTCAACGGCTCGCTGCCTTCCGGGAGGACGATACGCTTGTTGGCGGCTTGTGCGCGCTGGATCAATTGATAGCGAAAGACCGCCGGGGACAGGCGCATTTCCCGAGGTGTGCCGCAACGCTGGTGCAACCACTTCGCGTCCAGATGCCCGGCGACAAAATCGGTAATTATTTCCGCGCGCTCGCGGTCATCGATAGGGATCTCTTTGTTCAGTTGGTTCAGCTGGTTTGCCGTGTCATACGAGCCGGTGCTCACGGACAATACGGGCAAGCCCGCTTGTAGCGCGCCGCGGCACAGCTCCATGATCCGTGGATCAGGCACGGTGTCGCTGGTCAGCAGCAGGCCAGCCAACGGGACGCCGTTCATCGCTGCAAGGCTGACGGCGAGGATGATGTCATCGCGATCGCCAGGCGTTACCACGAGTACGCCCGGTTTAAGCAGCGATACGGTGTTGAGCACGGTGCGCGCGCAGAGGATGACTTTAGACATGCGTCGCTGCTCGTAATCGCCGGCATTGAGTACCTGTGCGCCAAGCAGATCGGCCACGTCGCGGGTACGCGGTGCGTTCAGGTCAGCCTGAAACGGAATACAGCCCAGTAGGCGGAAATCACCGTTACGCAACAAAGGCGAGTGTTCTTTGAGGCGCGCGGCGAAGGCTTCCATGCTTTCGTCGGTGCGCACTTTGTTCAAAATTACGCCGAGGACTTTCGGGTCTTTTGGCCCGCCGAACAGTTGCGCCTGCAATTCGACCCGCCCGGACAGCTCGGTCAGCACTTCATTTTCCGGCGCGGAGACCAGAATCACTTCTGCATCCAGGCTTTTCGCCAAATGCAGATTGACCCGCGCGGCGTAGCTGGCATGGCGGGTAGGTACCATGCCTTCGACGATCAGCACGTCCTTGCCTACCGCCGCCTCTTGATACAACTGGATGATTTCTTCCAGCAATTCGTCTAGCTGGCCATCGCCGAGCATCCGTTCGACATGGGCCAGCCCCAGCGGTTTAGGAGGCTTGAGCCCGTGGGTGCGAGCGACCAGTTCGGTGGATCGCTCTGGCCCCAGATCGCCCGGATGAGGTTGGGCGATGGGTTTGAAAAAGCCGACCTTGAGCCCTGCACGTTCAAGCGTGCGCACCAGGCCCAGGCTGATGGAAGTCAGACCCACACCGAAGTCAGTGGGGGCGATAAAAAAAGTTTGCATGCGGGCTTCTCAATTGAGCAGTGCAAGGGCGGCGCGGATCAGCCAGCCAAAATACCGGTTTACGTCACTGATTCTTTTCGTACATTACAGGCACGCTATCGATTCTCGGTGCCTTGGTTGGGCATAAGACTATCGCTATCCAGGCTCTGCGCACACCAGCCACAGCTAAAGCTTTTACCTATTCGTTGTTGCCGTTGCGCTGGATCAAGCACCCAAGGCCGCGATTGCCATGGCGGTTGATGGCGTAGATGCTGGGTGTGGCCGCAGGAAAGCACGGCAATCCAGTGCCCTTCCTCGTCCTGGCGAAACTCAAGAAGTGTCGGGTTTTCCAATCTGGGCCGTCCGTCAGAGTTGCGTTCGCTTTCGGGCGATTGCTTGGTTAAACTTGATCGTTCTCCAATCTTAAGCAAAAGGTCTTGCCCCATGCCGATCGCCGCCAACAAGGCTGTCTCCATTGACTATACCCTGACCAACGACGCTGGTGAGGTCATCGATAGTTCCGCCGGCGGCGCGCCGCTGGTCTACCTGCAAGGTGCAGGCAACATCATTCCGGGCCTGGAGAAGGCTCTGGATGGCAAGAGCGTCGGTGACGAACTGAAAGTGTCCATCGAGCCGGAAGACGCTTATGGCGAATACCTGGCCGAACTGGTCAGCACCCTGAGCCGCAGCATGTTCGAAGGTGTCGACGAACTGGAAGTGGGTATGCAGTTCCACGCGTCGGGCCCGGACGGCAGCATGCAGATCGTGACCATCCGCGATCTGGATGGCGATGATGTGACCGTTGACGGCAACCATCCTTTGGCGGGTCAGCGTTTGAATTTCGAGGTCAAGATCATTGAAATTCGTGACGCCAGCCAGGAAGAAGTCGCTCATGGTCACGTGCATGGCGAAGGCGGCCATCACCATTGATTTGTGCTGCTAAGCTCTGTTAGCTGGCAAGGCGCCCAGGCAGGTATGTGAAGACGACGGGTTCGTTTCCACGGCCTGATACGGGCGCCTTTTTAGTTCGCTAGTTATTTGGGAGTTCGTCATGAGTGTTTTTCACGACACGACATTAAAAGCTCTGGATGGCCAGGAATTGCCTCTCGCGCCCTTCAAGGGCAAAGTCGTGCTGGTGGTCAACGTCGCCTCCAAGTGTGGTCTGACACCGCAATACGCGGAGTTGGAAAAACTTTATCAAAAGTACAAGGATCAAGGCTTCAGCGTGCTGGGTCTGCCGTGCAATCAATTTGCTGGCCAGGAACCTGGGTCCGAAGCGGAGATTCAAGAGTTCTGCACCCTGAATTACGGAGTGACATTTCCGTTGGGCAGCAAGCTTGAAGTGAACGGCGCTCATCGTCATTCGCTGTACCGTCTGTTGGTCGGTGAAGGTGCCGAATTTCCCGGAGACATTACCTGGAACTTCGAGAAGTTTCTGGTGGGTAAAGACGGCCGCGTCCTCGCGCGGTTCTCGCCAAGTACGTCTCCAGAAGATCACGCGGTGGTTCAGGCTATTGAAAAAGCCCTGAGCTGATCCACCTGCTTCGCCCGCCGGGTTGCCATTCGAGCACGCCCGGCAAGCTTTTCTCCTCCCGGTTTTGTCCATTGAATCCTCGCTATTTGCCTTTATTCTCCCCCCGACTTTTACGGCTAAATCACCCAAATCAATAGTGCTGGCAGAAGCGAGACGACCGGTCATATGCTTCGCACCATGAGCACATCCATTCGACTCGACAAGCGTGATCTGATCCTCGCCAAAGGCGCCCACCTGATGACCCGTCGCGGTTATCACGGCACGGGCGTGCTGGAGATTGTCCAGGCCGCAGGTATTCCCAAGGGTTCGTTTTATCACTACTTCGCCAGCAAAGAAGACTTTGCCGTGCAAGCGCTGGAGTATTTGTACGCGCCGCGATTGCAGCGTTACGCCGCTGTGCTGGCAGACCCGACGCAGAGCCCGCGTGAGCGGGTCCTGAGTTACTACCGCGACCTGCTCGAGCATTTTTCCCGACAAGAGAAACCTGAGTATCACTGCTTTATCGGCAGCTTGAGTTTCGAAATGGCGGATGGCTGCCAACCCATCGCCAGCCAGGTGGAACAGATCCTTGAGCGTTCGGTGGCGATTCTTGCCGAGTGCCTGACGGCCGCCCGTCAGGCCGGTGAGTTGCCTCGCAATACGGACTGTGCCGCGCTCGCCGAATTTATCGCCAATGCCTGGGAAGGGGCGTTGATGCGCATGAAAGTGGGAGGCAGTGTCGCCTCCCTCGACGTTTTTCTGAACCAGCTTGAGCGTCTGTTGGCGCCCGGCCCCACTGATACCGATTGATTCCCGAGGAGCGTCACATGCCAGTCAACGCCTTGTTCAAACCCTTTCATCTGGGCCATTTGCAATTGCCGTCACGCGTGGTCATGGCACCCATGACCCGCTCGTTTTCCCCTGGTGGCGTACCTAACTCCAAAGTCATCGAATATTACCGCCGGCGTGCTGCCGCAGGCGTAGGTCTGATCATCACCGAAGGTACGACGGTTAATCACAAAGCCTCTAACGGTTACCCGAACGTCCCGCAGTTCTTTGGTGAAGCGCCGTTGGCCGGCTGGAAAAAAGTCGTGGATGCGGTGCATGCCGAAGGCGGCAAAATCGTCCCGCAACTGTGGCATGTGGGCAGCGTTCGCCGCGTCGGCACGGAGCCTGACGCCAGCGTGCCGGGTTACGGGCCAACGGAAAAACTCAAAGACGGTCAGGTCGTGGTGCACGGCATGTCCAAACAAGACATTCAGGACGTGATTAGCGCCTTCGCTCAGGCAGCCAGGGACGCCAAGGCGATTGGCATGGACGGCGTTGAAATCCACGGTGCTCACGGTTATCTCGTCGATCAGTTTTTCTGGGAAGGCACCAATCAGCGCACGGATGAATATGGCGGCGATCTGGCCGGCCGTTCGCGTTTTGCCATCGAGTTGATCCAGGCAGTGCGTGCTGCGGTCGGCCCTGATTTTCCGATCATCTTCCGTTTCTCGCAGTGGAAGCAGCAGGACTACAGCGCACGTCTGGTGCAGACGCCGGAAGCGCTGGGCGAATTCCTCAAGCCGCTGTCAGACGCTGGCGTAGATATCTTTCATTGTTCGACACGTCGCTTCTGGGAACCTGAGTTTGAAGGCTCTGATCTGAACCTGGCCGGCTGGACCCGCAAGCTGACCGGCAAACCGACCATCACCGTGGGCAGTGTCGGGCTTGATGGCGAGTTCCTGCAATTCATGGTTAATACCGACAAGATCGCGCAACCGGCGAGCCTGGACAACCTGCTGCAGCGTTTGAACAACGACGAGTTCGACTTGGTCGCGGTAGGCCGTGCATTACTGGTGGACCCTGACTGGGCGGTGAAGGTGCGTGATGGCCGCGAGCAGGACATCCTGCCGTTCAGCCGTGACGCCTTAATGACGTTGGTCTAAAACCTGTAGGCGCTTGCCCGCGATGACATCATGCCTGACACACCGTCAAGCTGATCGCGGGCAAGGACTGGGCGGTCCCCACGCGCTTACAATAATTGCCCCATGGGCAACGCCTTGTTGCTCATCGCGCACGCGCTGCGTAATTGTCTTTCGAACAGGTCGATAATCGCCGCCCATCCCTGACGACTGGCGTGTTGCCGCGCGTTCAAGCGGACTCTGCGCAGCGTTTCGCTTTCTTCGAGCAACCAACGTGCGGCATCGATAAACGCTTCCTCATCCCCCGGCATCGCTAGTGCACCATTGTGGCCGTGACGAATATGCTGAGCCGCAGCGGCTTGGTCATAGGCAATCACGCCCAGCCCGGACGCCAAGGCCTCAAGCACCACATTGCCAAAGGTTTCGGTCAGGCTCGGGAATACAAACAAATCCCCTGATGCATAGTGCGTCGCCAGTATGTCCCCCCGTTGCGTGCCGCAGAAAATCGCGTTCGGCAGTTGCTGTTCCAGCGTCGTTCGTTGCGGGCCGTCGCCGACGATAATCAACTTCAGCGTTTGTCGAGGGTGTGCCGCTTGCAGGGCGTCAAAGCTGGTTTTAAGCAGGCCCAGATTTTTCTCGGGAGCGAGCCTGCCCACATGCAGCACGGCAATATCGTCCACGCTCAGCCCCCAGCTTTCACGCAGCGCCGCCGAGCGCTTCGATGGATGAAACAACTGACTGTCGACGCCCCGCGACAGCAGTTCAACCCGCTCAAAACCACGACGCTCCAGCTCCATTTTCTGGCTCAGGCTGGGCACGACGGTGATCTGTGAGCGATTGTGAAACCAGCGCAAGTAATGCGTCAGCAGGCGGGTGACAAACCCGAACCCGTATTCGTGAGTGTACTGCTGGAAGTTGGTGTGAAAACCACTGACCACGGCAATTCCCAAGCGCCTTGCCGCGCGCAATGCGGACAATCCCAGCGGCCCTTCGGTGGCGATGTACAGCACATCCGGGCGTTGCCGCGTCCAGCGCCGCAACAGCTTGTGCATTGATGATTGCCCCCATTGCAACCCGGGATATCCCGGAATCGGCCAGCCACGGCACAGCATCAGATCGTCTGCGGCGACAAGCCCTGCATCTTCACTCTGGCGCGGACGTATCAACTCGACACGGTGACCGCGCAGACGCAGGCCGTCGCACAACCGACCAAGGGTATTGGCCACGCCATTGATCTCTGGCGGGAAGGCTTCGGTAATCAGGGTGACATGCAAGATCGTGCTCATGACGTCAGTCTCGGCTGAGGGCATGTCGCTTATGTGGTGATTTGATGATGGATTTGTGACGGTGATGGGCGGGCAGTTGCTGCTCGCGCGTTTTATCAGTTTAATTTGATTAAATATTATTGAACGGGGCGTGCCGGGTTCAGGTGGTTAATATCAGATTGGAGGCGGGGCATGGTAGTTATTTGCTAACGGGTTTTTTATTTAAGTGTCGGTCTTATAGTTATGTAGGACGTTTCTTTAAGTCACTATTTCAGTGGGTTTCATGTTGCCGCTGAATGCTTTCTAAGTAACGTGAGGTTTGTCGAGTTTCAATGCTCTTGTTGCAGTGTTGGGTCTCGGTACACAGGGCTATTAACTTCAGGCTTTTGAGGTTTTGCCGCCCATCAATACTTTTCAGAAAGTATCACATGAAATTTAACTCTAAAAAGTTGAACGGGACTCTTGCGGCCCTAGGAATGGTTACGGCACTTTTAACGTGCTCACAGATGGCAGTGGCTAGCAGTTATCAGCCATCAACTGTGTTTCCAACTGTTCACTCTGAAGGTTATCTGTACACGGCTAATGTGCCTGTTTCTGGCTCGCCGGCGGCGAACGGAAAAATATCAAATGTCACTTGGAATTGTGGCGTTGTAGGTTGGCCGAGAGGACTCTCTGTGTATCTGTGTCATGGTGCTGATCACTGCAAAGATATTTCTCGGCAGAGGGCGGGTTCCACTGACGACTTTAATAACAGGAGCGCCGGTCAGCTATTGTGTTATGCTGTTCGCGTGATAAACCCTGGGCGCAGAGTTTGCCAGTTTGCCAGTTTGCCAGTTTGCCATTTCACGAAGCTTTTGTGGCAATCCATTATTGAAATTCAGTATTTTCTCCAGGATTGTTACTGGAGGTGTGCCCTTTGCTTATTCTGTTTCATACAGTTCAATCCGCTCTTTTCTCATTGAGTGCATTGTTCTCTCAAAATATGAGGTTGTGGTATCAGTCACAATTTCGCCGGTCGAGCTATATCGAATAATAGGGTAGTCAGTAAGATCATGCATTTCTCCGTTGAGAGAATTGTAGGCATAGCTATGAGCCAGCCGTGCAGCCTCTTGTGGGTCGTTGTTGGCTCTGTCCAACAGAAAACCTCTGAACGATACGCTTTTAGCACTTTTAGTGTGTTCTTTGTGCGTTTCGGACGCTGTGACTGCCTCGTTAAAATTCTGCATGAATGACTTGCCTGCGCTATCGAGGGTCCGTAACGACGTTGCGTCCTTAGCTTCTGGTCGAGTTGTTTCAATCGGGCGGGTGTATAGCTTTTATCTTGATTCGGGGATTTGTCGCGTACATCATTCTGCATGAGCACCGTCGAGCGGGGCAGTACGAGCATTGTAAGTGCCGCTGGGGCCGGTTGATATGTTCTATCTTGAGTCGCGTTATATTCGCTCATGGCACTGTCTAACGTGTGTACGAATCTTGAGCGAGGCTCGACTAATCTCTCGATAGCTGCGGGTACGGAACCAAAGATGGTTTTCTGAATATTTGAAACAGTTTGAATTGAGTTCATGCTGGGTTCAATGGCCATAATGCCTCCTGGTTTTTTAGTGTTAGGAGAGCAATAAAGATGCCAGTTTTTATTTGAGGACGAGCGGCGCGGAGGATGAGTCAACTGTTGCAGCTATTCTGAGCGCTGGAATAGTTGTCCTACAGAAAGTTCCTACAAATAGTTATTTATAGGACGTGGGCAAAGGGTTGCCCCCCTATCGGCAAGGGGTTGCCTTCCGGTTAATCGCCCCTGTTCTGATGCCAAATAGTGCCTTGGTTGTTTTCATTTTTTTACGGGGTAAACATGTTCATCCTTTTTACAGGATGAACATGCTCTGGTTAATGCCGCAATGACTTCCCATCAAGGAAATGCGTGGTGCTATTAAGCCAGGGTATGAACGATTTCAGTAATGATGCGGCTCAGGGTTTCAGCGTCAGGCCCCTCCACGCGGTGTTCATCGGCGAACGAGTAAGCTACCGAAAACAGACCTCCGTTTACATAGGAGTACGTAGGCAGATCTTTTTCGAGGGTTTTATCTACGGCTTCTTCGGTCAGTGAAATGGAAGCAATGACCAGGCGTTCGGTCATGTTGTTGACGCCGTTGAAATAGACGGCGTCCGGGTTCAGGTTCCAGTTTTCCAACGCAGCATTCAGCAGGTTGCGCGCTTTTTCACGAATGATTTCAGTGCTCATGGTGATCTTCCTTTATCTAGCGTCCCCGCCGTTGAACATCATGCTCATCGTGGTATGCAGAGGGACAGGTTGTTTGGAAGAGCCATTAGAAAGGATCAAGCGGGGTGACAGCACATACATAGTTATGGCAGTGAAATTCATCGGGCGTTAGTGCGTGCTTTAGATAACAGCCGGTGCGTCACTGGAACAAAACAACCGGCTGCTATCGGCGAGCTTTAAAGCGTGTTACCGGGCGCTGCCTCTGCTCCGCGTTCGCGTACCCAGAATAAGGTCGCACCTGCTACGGCGGCGGGCATCATCAAGATGTTGACCACCGGAATCAGCAACGCCAGATAGACGATGCCGCCGAAGCTTAGGCTCTGCCAGCGTTTAGCACGCAGCCAGGCGAGCATTTCGTTCCAGCCCATTTTATGGTTGTCCGCCGGGTAGTCGATGTACTGGATAGCCATCATCCAGACGCCGAACAACAGCCACAGTGGCGCAGCGACCAGATTGACCACCGGGATGAAGGACAGGATCAGCAGGCCGATCGCGCGGGGCAGGAAGTAGCCAAGTTTGCGCATCTCCCGGCTGAAGGTGCGCGGGACCATGGCGACCAGTTCGCCCCAACTGAAGGTCGGGAAGTCATCGGTGCCACGTAGCACCACTTCGACCTTTTCCGCGAGAAAACCGTTGAACGGCGCGGCAATGATATTGGCGATCATGGTGAAGGTGAAGAACACCATCAGCAGCACCAGCACCACGAACAATGGCCAGAGGATGTAATTGAGAAAGCTCAACCAGACCGGCAGGGTTGGCATGAAGGTGTCGACCCACATGCCGAACTGATGCATGGCCAGGTAAATCAGGCCGCCGAATAGCACCAGGTTGATGGCCAGCGGCAGCAGAACGAACAGGCGCAAGCCGGGGCTTAGGACCAGTTTCAGGCCTTCACGCAGGTATTGCGGGCCAGAAAGAACAGGGGCAGGCATGGCAGGCTCCGGGTGGTGGGAAACGCGCCGACCTTACCGGCTTTGCAGCCCGTACGAAAGTGCAGACATTCGCGGTAACAAACCCGACGGCGTAAAGTCTATGGTCAAGCGTTGATACAAAGGTTATCTGGATAGACCCTGCCTATGAGGTGGATTGTGAAACGATATTTCCTTAATCTTCGCGACCCCGATAAGCTTCTCGACAACTTATCAATCTCTTCCTGAAATTTTAATCTCCAAGGAGTCATCATGAGCGTACTGGTAAACAAGCAGGCCCCGGATTTCGACGCAGCAGCGGTATTGGGTGACGGCTCTATCGTCGACAGCTTCAAGCTGTCCTCCCTGCGTGGCAAATACGTGGTTCTGTTTTTCTGGCCTCTGGATTTCACCTTCGTTTGCCCGTCTGAAATCATCGCCCACAACAACCGCATCGCGAAATTCCGCGAGCTGGGTGTTGAAGTGGTCGGCGTTTCCATCGACTCGCAATTCACTCACCACGCATGGCGCAGCACCCCTGTTGAAAAAGGCGGCATCGGTGAAGTTCAATTCACCATGGTGGCCGACGTCAAACACGAAATCACTCGCGCTTACGGCATCGAACACGAAGCTGGCGTCGCTCTGCGCGCTTCGTTCCTGATCGACAAGGAAGGTGTGGTTCAGCATCAGGTCGTTAACAACCTGCCACTGGGTCGCAATGTCGACGAAATGGTCCGTTTGGTTGAAGCTCTGCAATTCACCGAAGAGCACGGCGAAGTCTGTCCAGCCGGCTGGCGCCCAGGTCAAAAAGGCATGAAGGCTGACGCCAAGGGCGTTGCCGATTACTTGGCCGAAAACGCCAAGAACCTGTAATACCCCGGCTGCGGCTCCGGCCGCAGCCTCATATTTTCAGGACTGCCGTGTTGTAAGCCTTCCCCAAGTGCTTGTGCGGTCCTTTTTTATTCCAGCCGGTACACCGGCGTTCCGACCACGCGTAACGATGGCCGGTCAATAGGAGTGTGTCATGTCTGATGTACGTCATTCCCGAGTGATTATTCTCGGCTCCGGCCCTGCCGGTTACAGCGCAGCGGTCTACGCGGCACGTGCCAACCTCAAGCCGCTGCTGATTACCGGCATGCAGGCAGGTGGTCAATTGACCACCACCACTGAGGTTGATAACTGGCCTGGTGATCCCCACGGCCTGACCGGCCCTGTGTTGATGGAGCGGATGAAAGAACACGCCGAGCGTTTCGAAACCGAAGTGGTGTTTGACCACATCAACGCCGTGGACCTGGCTGGCAAGCCGTTCAGTCTCAAAGGCGACAACGCGACGTACACCTGTGACGCCTTGATTATTGCGACCGGTGCCAGCGCTCGTTATCTGGGCCTGCCATCAGAAGAAGCCTTCATGGGCAAAGGCGTTTCTGCCTGCGCGACCTGCGACGGTTTCTTCTATCGCAACCGTGAAGTCGCAGTCGTCGGTGGTGGTAACACTGCCGTGGAAGAGGCGCTGTACCTGGCTAACATCGCCAGCAAAGTGACTTTGGTCCACCGTCGCGAAACGTTCCGCGCCGAGAAGATCCTGATCGACAAGCTGCATGCCCGCGTTGCCGAAGGCAAGATCGTGCTCAAGCTCAACGCGACCCTGGAAGAAGTGCTGGGCGATAACATGGGCGTGACCGGTGCTCGCCTGAGAAATAATGACGGCAGCGCCGACGAGCTGAAAGTCGATGGCGTGTTCATCGCTATCGGGCACACGCCGAACACGTCACTGTTCGAAGGTCAACTGGCCTTGAAAGACGGCTACATGGTGGTTCAGGGCGGTCGTGACGGTAATGCGACTGCTACCAATGTCGACGGTGTTTTCGCGGCGGGTGATGTGGCTGACCACATCTACCGTCAGGCGATTACCTCGGCGGGTGCGGGTTGCATGGCGGCACTGGACGTCGAGCGTTATCTCGATGGCCTGCAGGACACTTCGCTGTAAAAGTCTGCTTGTGGCTGCAAAAAAAAACCGGCCTAGGCCGGTTTTTTTATGTTCAGTCTTGCTGGCACGGAATATTCAGGCTTTGCGTTTCAGCGGCTCGGCTGCGAAGGTCACCCCGACCAGGCCGTGAGCGATCAGCGCGCGGATGTTGCCGTGATCGTTGCCTTCAGGGGTCGCTTGCACCGAGCGATAGTGTTCGCCAAATGCGAGCAGGGCTTCTTCATCGCTCAGACCTTCAAGCACGGCCAGGCCCAGTGTCTTGCAGGAACCTTCGTTCTGCCCGGCGGCGTTTTCCACGCTGCCGTTGTTGAACGCCTGTGGCTGGTAGTCGTAGCCAGTAGAGATGAATGCCAGGGTGTCGGCGAAGGCGTGCTGGCCGCTACGAAGGCTGGCGCGCAGGGTGTTCAGATCAGTCATGCTTTTTTTCCTTGGCGAACGCGGCTTTCTGCTCGGCGTTGGCTTCTTGCTGGTAGTGGGTTTTCCACTCGCTGTAAGGCATGCCGTAAACCACTTCGCGGGCCTGGTCGAGGCTGACGTCGATCTGTTTCTCATCGGCTGCGGCCTTGTACCACTTGGACAGGCAGTTGCGACAGAAACCGGCAAGGTTCATCAGGTCGATGTTTTGGACGTCTTTGCGGCTGTCCAGGTGCGCGACCATGCGGCGGAAGGCGGCAGCTTCGAGTTCAAGGCGTTCTTGCTCGGTCATGATGGGCTCTTTGCAGGCAGTTAATGGTTTGAATGATAAGAGGGGAAGGCACCGGGGCCAAGCCATTCGCGAACACATTCGTGAGGGTTCTTGGTCAGCCCCTTATTCACACTGAATCAACGCTGCCCAGCCAGGGTAATCGACACAGACTCGGCAAATCGCAGGGCGTGAGGTTTATCGACTTCGACTTCGGCGTACAGCACCGCGTCGTGGCGCATCACCAGATCGAGCACTTCCTGGGTCAGCCGTTCCAGCAGCGCAAAACGATTGCCTTCCACGTGCTGAATGATGGCTTTGGTGATCGTGCGGTAGTTGAGGGCGTGATCGATGTCGTTGTCCCGCACGGCATCCTGGGCGGCATACAGAATCGTCAGGTTGATCAGCACGTCCTGCTTGTTGAGGATCTCGTCCTCATTGATGCCGATAAAGGTGCGCAGGCGCAGGTCTTTGACCCGAATGCGGGCCGTTCCTGGTTCGAGTCTTGGCATGACTATTTGCTCCGTCCAATCAATTGCAGAAACTCCTGACGGGTCGTACTCGAGTCACGGAATGCACCGAGCATGACCGAGGTGATCATGGTCGAATTCTGCTTTTCAACGCCACGCATCATCATGCACATGTGTTGAGCTTCAATCACCACGGCGACGCCCGCGGCGCTGGTCACTTCGCGGATCGTATCGGCAATCTGCCGGGTGAGGTTTTCCTGAATCTGCAGGCGTCGGGCGAACATGTCGACGATGCGCGCAATCTTCGACAGCCCAAGGACTTTGCCGGTCGGGATGTAGGCGACGTGTGCTTTGCCAATGAAGGGCAGGAGGTGATGCTCGCACAGCGAGTACAACTCGATGTCCTTGACGATGACCATCTCATCGTTGTCTGAGGCAAACAGCGCGCCATTGACGATATCTTCAACGCTTTGCTCGTAGCCATGACACAGGTATTGCATTGCTTTGGCGGCACGTTTGGGCGTATCGAGCAGGCCTTCGCGGTCTGGGTTTTCACCCAGGCCCACGAGGATCTCACGGTAATGCTGTGGCAGCGATAAGGTCATCAAGGAATCCTCGCGGGGCGACTTATTTAAGGTGCCGACCGCCGTTTACAGTCAAGGTTGTGCCGGTAACGTAGGGGTTGTCCAGCAGATAGCGCAGGCTCTGGTAGATCACCTCGGCACCGGGTTCTATGCCCATAGCGGACTTGGCCAGGGTCTTGGCGCGGTACGCCGCGTCGTCGTCGGGTTGAAACATCAACAGCGCTGGCGCGATGCTATTGACCTTGATTCGGGGCGCGAACTTGGCCGCAAATGACAAGGTCAGGCTTTCAAGCCCTGCTTTGCTGGCGCAGTAGGCAATGTGCTTGCTGCTGCCTTTACGGGTCACGTCATCGCTGATGTGAACGATGTCGGCCACTGGCGAGCGGTGAAGCAATGTGGCGCAGTGCAAGTTGATCAAATAGGGCGCCAGCATGTGCACGTTGAACATTTGAGTAAAGGCTGCGGCTTCATTGCCTGGCGTTTCGGCCAGCCACTGGGAGGCATTATGGACAATTGCCCGCAGGCTGTCGGTGTGGCTTCCGAGCTCATCGATGAACGCCAGGATGCTCGCTTCAGATGAGAAATCGGCATGGATCGCCAGCGCTCCCAGGTCACGTAATTGCTGCACGCCCGGGCGGTCGCTGCGGCAGCTGACGATAACCGAATGACCGTCTGCCAACAGGCGTTTTGCGCAATCCAGCCCGATACGCTGGCTGGCGCCAGTGATCAGAATAGGGGCAGAGGGAAAAACCATGGGGCAACTCGCGCATCACAGTGAGGGTTGAAGCCGGGGCCCTGAGTGATCGGCATGCGGCTCGAACCAGCGAAACCATTAGCTGGCTATTATTTGCAGCAAAGTTATACCAATGGCCCTCACTGAACAACCCGCACCGCGCAGCGCGAGTTGTTGAACTTCGCGCCTGGCTAGTGGCTGGGTGACGATTCTGATGCGCGGATTGACGCTTGAGGTGCGCTGTGCAACCAGGGTGACAGCAGGTGGGTGGACAGTGGAATGAACAGGAAAACCATCAGCGGTGTGAGGGCCAAGGTACTGACCAGCACCCGAGGCAGCAAACTCAACTCATTGAGCAGGGGCCCCAGCAAGAAGTTGAACATTAGCGATACCGGGAAGAACGCGAGCCAGATGGCCACGGCTTGTTTCCAGCGCGGTGGACGCTGACCGGCGGCACCAAACCAGCCGTCGATGCCTCTGACCCGGTGTTCCGACGGTTGGGCAAACAAGCCACTGCCGCGCACCAGCCAAGTGCTTCGTGACGCGGAATGCTCCCATGCGTGCATTGTGAATTCGTCGGCGAAGCGAAAGATGATCTGGAATTCATCGTCACCAGGGGGCGGCGCTAAAACGCCGGAGCCCAGATATCCGGGGAAGTCGGTGGCAAGTTGCTCACCTTCATGCAGCCAGGCGATGAGTTCGTGGTAGCGGCCATGGGCGACGCGGCGGGCGACCATCAGGGTGACGGGTGAGGTAGACATCGTGCATCTCCGTAAGGCGAGTGAGTTTCCCGGGTAGGGAATTCACATAACGCAGCGCCGGGGTGGTGGGCTGCGTTTAAAAGGCAGGCAAGGATTATTCCCGATTCCCACGAATAAGCCAGAGGCTGTCGTCGCTCGCGTTGTTTGTAGGGGCGGCCTTGAGGGTACAATGCTGCCACAGTTCTCAAGCGATGCCTGTCATGACCGAACCTGTTATTGGCCCTGCTCTGGGCAGCGGCCTCAAACAAGAAGAGTTGTTCCCCATTCGCGAAGTGTCGCGTATTACCGGGATCAATCCGGTCACGCTGCGCGCCTGGGAGCGGCGTTACGGGCTGATCCAGCCGACCCGCACCGACAGCGGCCACCGTCTGTATTCCCAAGCCGACATCGACGAGGTACGGAGTATTCTTGGCTGGATCGAACGCGGTGTGGCGGTCAGCAAAGTCGGAAAGATTCTCGCCAAGGCCAGCATCGTCAGGACTCAGTCCAATCCGCTTCCAGATGATGGCTTGCTGGGTGAGTGGGGTGAATGGCAGGCACAACTGCGTCGCACCATCAGCGCCTTCGATGAGCGCGGTCTGGAGCAGTTATATGGCCAGATATTTGCCAGTTACCCGTTGACCGTGGTGTTCCAGGACATTTTGATGCCGTTGTGGCAGGAGTTTCTGCTGCATCAGGATCAATTTGGCCAAGCCAGTGAATGGTTGTTTCTCGACAGCTTTTTGCGTGCGCGAACGCTGCAACGCTTGCAGATGCTGCGCGGTACGACGGAGTTGAAGGTCGTACTTGCGGCTATCCCTGGTCAATGTCGCGAGTTGGAGCTATGGGTGGCGGGGTTGATGCTGGGCACGACAGATACGTCGATCAGTGTCTTGGCGCTCGGTCAGCCACTGGAAGAGCTGAGCCTGGTCTGTGAAAAAATTCAGCCTCAGGCCTTGGTGCTGTTTTCAAATCATCCACCTGCGGCGGATCTGCCTCGGCGCCTGAAGCGCCTCGCGCTGACCCTGGATTGCCCTGTTTTGTTGGCAGGGGAGGCATCGGATTTGGCGCAAGAAAGCCTCGACGGTTCGCCCATCGCTTGCCTGGGAAGTGACGGACGTTCCATGCAGCGGCGTTTGCAGCAGTTTTTAGCGGGGCATCTGGACACATAGACGGTGTCGATGCACCGTGAAGTTTCTTGATCAGGGGGGCGCGGTTCACGGTTGCTCAGTCGAGCGGAGCAGGGTGAACCAGTAGATGTTGTTGCAGGATGTACTGGCGCAGGCGCTCAGTGTCTTCTTTGTTGCGCTGGCTCAGACGGTACGCCGCAAGACCTTGTTCTGTCAGCCGTTCGAAGGTGCCGCGCAACGCAATGGGCGCGTAGCCCGTCGGAGCAAACCATTGGGCGAAGTATTTTGGCGGTTTGGTCGCTTTGCGGTTCTCCAGCAAAATCCCCTTGAACGAGATTTCATGCACCCAGAGCGCACTCTGCGAACCTTTTTCGGTTTGCAGCGGTAGCGGTTCAGGCAGGCTCAGTCGCCACGGACGCACCTGAGGACCTTGTTCTTCATAAATACTCGGCGCGCCCAACTCCAGATGCATGGCATGGAATTCATCTTCCACCAGATGCAACGGAAAGGTCATTTGCTGGTTTTCGAACTGTGCCTGAATCGTCACCTGCTCATGGGCAGCCAGACGGGTCAGCAACTCCTGAATCTGCACGCCACCATTGACGAGCAGGCCGCGCGACGCATCACGCACGTTCAGCTTCGGGTTGTGCTGCATGTTCTGAATGAAATCCAGCTCATCCTGAGTGAGTAGGGTATCGCGTTGCATGCTAAAGCCCGAAATATGCGGTTATTAGAGAACAGACAGCTCATTCAGTGGTTTGTTAGCCCCACTTGTCATTTTTTTAGTGATTCTATCTCTGCCCGTGCGAGCGCCAGCTGGGCTTCCAGCTCGACGACGCGCTGTTGCGCTTCGATCTGTGCGCTGACATTTTTTTGAATGCCGATGAAATAGGTTAGCTGATCGGCCTCATTGAATACCGGCGTGATCGATAACTCGTTCCAGAAGGCGCTGCCGTCCTTGCGATAGTTGCGCAGCACCTGCCGGCAAGGCTGGCCGCTGGCAATTGCCTGGCGAATCACCTCCAGCCCTGGTTGCTGCCGGTCATCGGCCTGCAGGAAACGGCAATCGCGATACAAAATATCTTCCACCGCGTAGCCTGTCAGCGATTCGAATGCCTTGTTCGCATAGATCAGGATGTTGTCATCACCTTCCTGCTCAGCGACCACAATGCCATCATTCGAGGCGTTGATTACCAGCTGCAACAGTTTTGCATTGATCATGGGAAGCTTCCGTTGCGAATTGCCAAGCCAGCATTCTAAGACATCGCGCTGCGTTGGGGCATAATGCCCGACAGTTTTTACTGTGTTACAGGGTCTATTTATGAAAGTGGTCATCCTTTCCGGGTCGGTCTATGGCTCTGCCGAAGAAGTCGCCCGGCATGCCGAAACAATCATTCGTGCCGCTGGCCACGAGGTTAGACACAACCCGCGTGTCACCTTGGCAGAGTTGCAAGCGTTCGTGCCCGAGGCGTTTCTGGTCGTGACCTCGACCACCGGGCTGGGTGAATTGCCTGATAACTTCCAGGCGCTCTATTCGCAGATTCGCGATCTGTTGCCTGCGGCCTGGCGTGGCTTGCCCGGCGGAGTGATTGGCCTGGGCGACGCCAGCTATGGCGATACGTTCTGCTGCGGTGGCGAGCAGGTGCGCGAGCTATTTGCCGAGCTGGGGATTCGTGAAGTGCAACCCATGTTGCGCCTGGATGCCAGCGAGACCGTTACCCCTGAATCCGATGCAGAACCGTGGCTGGCGGAGTTTATTCGTCATCTAAACGCCTGAGTCGGTCGATCGCGCGCGCACCGCGTGAGCAGGCTGGGCAGCAGCAATACCTGCCAAGCCTGTTCCGCTCTTACCCGTGCGCCCTGATATGACTCGCTCGGTCAGTAAGCTGGCTGCCAATGTAACTACCGGGATACTCAGGCCTGACTAGACTGATCGAGATGGGAATCTAATCGCGATTAGTATAAAAAGCCGAGGTGAGCACCGTGAATGTTGCCCAAGTTTTGCCCTCCCGAAGCGTGAAGGATCAAGTCAGCGCCGCCGAATGGCAGGCGCGGGTTGATCTCGCGGCCTGCTATCGGTTGGTTGCGATGCACGGTTGGGACGATCTGATTTTTACCCACATATCGGCCAAGGTTCCTGGTACCGAAGATTTCCTGATCAACCCGTTCGGCCTGATGTTTCACGAAATCACGGCATCGAGTCTGGTCAAAATCAATCAGGCCGGTAACAAATTGATGGACAGCCCCTACGAGATCAACCCGGCCGGCTACACCATTCACAGTGCGGTGCATGAAGTTCGGCATGATGTGGCTTGCGTGCTGCATACCCATACGGCGGCGGGGGTTGCGGTGTCTGCGCAAAAACAGGGGATCTTGCCGATCAGTCAGCAATCGATTTTCGTTCTGTCGAGCCTGGCTTATCACCCCTATGAAGGCGTCGCCCTTAATCATGAAGAAAAAGCGCGGCTGCAAGCTGATCTGGGTGATAACAGCTTCTTGATGCTCAACAATCATGGGCTGTTGACATGCGCCAGCAGCATTGCCGATGCCTTCCTGATGATGTTCACCTTCCAGCGTGCCTGTGAAATCCAGGTGCTGGCGCAAACCGGTGGCGCGGAGCTGATTCCTGTCGACGGGCAGATCCTGGCTGGCGCGAAAGCGATGATTGCCGGGGTGACTAAAAGCACCCAGGGCATGGGCGGGGCGTTGGCCTGGCCGGCGTTGCTGCGCACACTCGATAAACAAGACCCGAGCTACAAAGAATAATGCCGCTGGCAGAGATCCCTTTGTCCGTCTGGCGTACCCGTGGACAAAATTTTTTGTTCCGGGGCCAGACCATTCGCTACTGGGTAGCGGGGCAGGGCGAGCCATTGTTGTTGATTCATGGCTTCCCCACCGCCAGTTGGGATTGGCATTACCTGTGGCAACCCTTGACTCAGCGTTATCGGGTGATTGCCTGCGACATGCTGGGTTTCGGCGATTCGTCCAAGCCGCAGGACCATGATTACCGCCTGCTGGAACAGGCCGACCTGCAGCAGGCGCTGCTCGAGCACCTGCGGGTTGAACAGGCGGTGCATGTGTTGGCACATGATTACGGCGACAGCGTCGCCCAGGAATTGCTGGCCCGGCATTATGAAGGGACGTTCGCCATGGCCAGTTGCGTGTTCCTCAATGGCGGGCTGTTCCCGGAGACCCATCGCAAACTGCTGGTCCAGAAACTGCTGCTCAGCCCACTGGGCTGGCTGGTGGGCCGGATGTTCAGCCGGGAACGTCTGGTTAAAAGTTTTACCCAGATATTTGGCCCTGACACGCGACCCAGTGAAAGTGAGCTGGATGACTTCTGGAGCCTGATCGAAACCAACCAGGGACCGCGGATCATCCACCGTTTGATCAACTACATTCCCGAGCGAATTGTGCAGCGTGATCGCTGGTTGGCCGCCATGCGACGCGGGGATGTTCCTATGCGTGTGATCGACGGTGCGGTCGATCCGATCTCCGGTGCGCACATGGTCGAGCGCTACCGCGAATTGATCCCCAATGCCGACACTGTGCTGTTACAGGGTATCGGTCATTACCCGCAAACCGAGGCGCCAGTACTGGTTCTGCAGCATTACCTCAGTTTCCGGGCCGCATTAGATGCCCCGAGCCGGGTATTGGCGTGTTCCTGAACGTCGCTAATCAGGCCCCCCATCCTGCTACCTTATTGCGCACTATTCAGCACTGAGCGTATTGATTGTGACTGAGGGGCGAGTGTTCGACACTCAAGCCATTGTCCACCTTGCTGGAGCTGTCCATGAGTGAGCCTGTGCGTTTTGAAGATAAGGTCGTCATCGTTACGGGGGCCGGCGGTGGCTTGGGTCGCGCCCATGCGTTGCTGTTTGCCAAACATGGCGCACGCGTAGTGGTCAACGATCTGGGGGGCTCGGCGCATGGTGAGGGTGCCAACGCGTCGGCGGCAGATCGTGTAGTTGCAGAGATTCGCGAGGCGGGCGGCACCGCGGTTGCCAACCATGACTCGGTCACTGACGGCGCCAAAATCGTACAAAACGCACTGGATGCATTCGGTCGTATCGATGTCGTGGTCAATAACGCCGGTATCCTGCGGGACAAGACCTTTGCCAAAATGGAAGACCCCGATTGGGACCTGGTGTATCGCGTGCACGTCGAAGGCGCCTACAAGGTGACCCATGCTGCCTGGCCGCACATGCGTGAGCAGAACTACGGGCGCGTGATTTTCACCTCATCGACCTCCGGCATCTACGGCAACTTCGGTCAGTCCAACTACGGCATGGCCAAGCTTGGCCTTTATGGCCTGACCCGCACCTTGGCCCTTGAAGGGCGCAAGAACAACATCCTGGTCAATGCCATCGCCCCAACCGGCGGTACACGCATGACAGAAGGGTTGATTCCGGCCGGTGTGTTCGAATTGCTCAAGCCCGAACTGATCAGTCCGCTGGTGGTGTTTCTCGGCAGCGAGCAGTGCCAAGAGAGTTCGGGCCTGTTCGAAGTCGGCGGCGGCTGGATAGGCAAGACCCGCTGGGAGCGCAGCATCGGTGCCGGCTTCGACCCTCGTACCGGTTTTAGCCCGGAAGATGTCGCCGCTAGCTGGCAGAACATCTGCGACTTCGAAGGTGCAGCACACCCAAAAGACACCATCGAAGCCCTGCAAGAGATGATGAAAAACCTGCAAAAGTATAGCGCTTGATAATAGTGGCTTCATATTGAACTCGGTCGATCAGGGCATACCTGATCGGCCGAATTTTTTTGTAGGCTTATTCTTACTTTGTATGTAGGAATGATCTCTAAATCTATTTTTGATGCTGTTTTAGGTCGGACGCATATCAAGATTTTCTAACGACTCCCGATACGACGTTAATAGCTATGTCGATTTTGGAGGCCTGCATGATTGAAAATTTTGGTCTGATCAAAGACCGAATAAGCGCCTATATCTATGTGCCTGACAGGCAGTTCAGAACGTCCTCCGGTCGTTCCGTCGAGGAAGAAAGTATTGCCCAGAAGTTACGGCAATTCTGGGCGGATGATAGTATTTCGAATTCGTCGAAACTGGAGGGGTTTGAGTTTGATCTATCAGGCTTCGATCCTGAGAGTACTAGCAGTCGAGAGCTTATAAGTATAAGCGTTATGCTCCAAAAGATGGGCATAATTGATCATATTACGGGGTCTTGGCTTGGCGCGGTCGGGAGTGAGTTCAATGATCAAGGTAATCAAATAAATATGGACAAAAAAACGAATGCTTTCGAGTATTTTGACAGGAGTCTTGAGTTCCTTAAAGGTCGTATTACTGAAGGGCACGATTTTGCCAAGGAAACAGTGACTACGCTGAAAACTGCCATGACTGTTATCTTGGCCTTGCAGGAACGTGCACAGTTTTCTCGCACGCCATCGTTGATTGATACCCGGGTCTGAATAGCGCGGGCACGGAAGGCTAAACCAGGCCTGAGCCGTGACCCATGGTCATGCGGCTCAGGCAACCTTATGAGTAAACCGTTAAAGTGGGACCGAGAATATTCCTTTGTAGCGGACAGGCGTTTGGCCTTGCTGATTATCCAATATTACTCGGAACGTGCCATTACCAAGTTTTTGATAGGGGTCGAATGCACCGTTCACAACCCTTGTCCAGTCTCCCCCAGATAGCTGCTCTACCACCACGGGTAATCGCTCGCCTGCAACGCTCCTCAGTTGAATACTGTGCGCCGTGGTACCGCATTTTGTGGTAAGTGGGCCGTGCACAACTTTGTATTCACCCGCGTTCGCAATGCTCTCGTAAATAGTACCGTTATTTCTGAAACACATTGGCGCTGCCCCAATACTGGCGACAGGCTCCGCGAAGCTTGACCCCGAAAATTGGCATAGCAGCAATGAAATCAGCAGTGCGTTAATCTTGTTGTTCATGATGAAGATCCTTGAGTCTGTCAGGTTGTTTTATGAGTGATGTCTGGTTTTTGGATGTCGATGGTTAACGCTAATACCGTTCAAGTAACACTCGAATTCCGACTTGGCGACTTAAGGTTAATCATGCTTTCTTGTCAGTCTGCATCTGAAATAAGTGTAGGGCTTTTCCGGGTCGATGAAGTTTCTCTATTTTTTGTACGACATTTCTTGTTGTTACGTAGGCGTTGGATGGAATTCAAACACGCCTTGTTTGAACTATAAAGTTGTCGAGCCGTTTCCCGATATGCCCAATGAGTTGTCTATTTATTGAGTCGGGAGAACACCATGTCAACATTTAGCATCTGGGGCGACCTGCCTGCCGTTTTTATTCGGCAGCCGCCAGAAAGTACATTGCCCAAAGCATCCGCCACCGCGCTGACCCATAGCATCCTGCTGGAAATCGGCGAAAATCCAATTGCGCTTGATGCAGAATATATGGACACACTGAAGTTGAAGCCGCAGCTCAAGGGCTTCAATCCTGAAGAGATCACACCCAATGAGCTCAGTCAGTTAGGCAAGCAGCTTTACAAGTTTGGTCTTATCGATAATCACACAGCCGAGCTCATGGACAGAGCCGGTGCCGAGTTTGATAGAGACGGAGTGCCAATCAACCCGGATGTGAATATCAACGCGCTGGATTTTTTCGCGGGCAGGATATCTTCCATGAAGGACAACTCATTGCGCGGTGATCCCTATGCCACGATGTTGCTCCCCGACTATATCCGGGCGGTTCATGTCATGCAGAACCTGCACACGTACGCGACGACGGGCGATAGCTACGCCAGCCAGCGTGCGAAAGAGCGGGAGTAAAGTGCGGGTGGGAATTTGGTGCGGTGATGGCTTATAGCTATTATCGCTGAATGACAGGCAAAAAAAAGCCGCTGTTTAAACAGCGGCTAAACAAGACGTTAGATCCAGGAGCTTTCAAACCAACGTCGATAAACCTGGGGGCGAATCAGTCCGTAGAAGCTCATGTTTGAGCCACTGCCGGTACACAGTAAGTAATCAAGTCACTTGAATGAATCACCGGCGTTTTAAGGGTTCTGGCCGGTTGCTGTGAAAGCCCGGCAAGAATAAAGAATTCAGGCTCAATGAAACAGAGCAGTTTGCGACATTGACTGTTACATACCCGGCAATAGTGGGGTGGTTCCGGTTGTTGTCCGCAAAATCTCGCCAGGATTTGCAGCGCCCGGAAGCTCAATCCATGTCCCTCATCATGGATCATCCATGCCATCGATGATGGCGAGCAAAGCCGTGCCAGACGGGGGATTCATTCTTTAGAGGTACATCGAGAATACCTCCTTGGTGCGCTTATCCCTCCTGGTGGCTGTGAGTAGGGTGATTTCTTCTGCAACCACCAGGGGGAAGACGCATGACAACAACAATAATGCGCGCCATCTTCAAGCCACAGACGCTGGCCATCGCCGTGGCGCTGGGCTGCACGGCTCAGGCGCACGCCGTTTCATTCAATATTGGAGAAATCGAAGGGCAATTCGACTCCTCGCTGTCGCTCGGCGCAAGCTGGGGTTTGCGTAACGCAGACCCCAGTCTGGTCAGCACTGTGAACGGCGGCAAAGGGCAGGCGGCCACGGGCGATGACA
This sequence comes from Pseudomonas sp. 5C2, assembly GCF_034314155.1. Lineage (NCBI taxonomy): Bacteria > Pseudomonadati > Pseudomonadota > Gammaproteobacteria > Pseudomonadales > Pseudomonadaceae > Pseudomonas > Pseudomonas sp. 5C2. Next base: position 2,184,242 of record NZ_JAVIWH010000003.1, read on the forward strand.
ACCGTTTGAACTTCAAGAAAGGTGACGCCTTCTCGGAGATTTTCAAAGGGGTCCATGACCTGCAACTGAAGTACGGCGACAGTGGCGTGTTCCTGCGGGGCAAATATTGGTATGACTTCGTCCTTGAAAACCAAACTCAAGACTTCAAGAACGTCAGCGATAACGGGCGCAAAGAAGCGGCCAAATCGTCGGGCTATCAACTGCTCGACGCCTTCGTCTATCACAGCTACAGCATCGCGGATCTGCCGGGCACTGTGCGCGCAGGCAAGCAGGTGGTCAGTTGGGGCGAAAGTACCTTCATCGGTAACTCGATCAACTCGATCAATCCCATCGACGTGTCGGCGTTCCGCCGCCCAGGCGCCGAGATCAAGGAAGGGTTGATTCCGGTCAACATGCTCTTCGGTTCCCAAGGGTTGACCGACAAGCTCAGCGTCGAGGGTTTTTACCAGTTGCAATGGCAAGAGACGGTTGTCGACAACTGCGGCACCTTCTTCGGTAACGACGTGGTGGCCGAAGGGTGTAACAACAACTACGACGTGGGTAACCCGGCCATCAAACCGTTGCAACCGATTGCTGCTGCCTTTGGCCAGGGATTCCAGGTTACGCCTGAAGGCGTGGTCGTCCCCCGTGGCAGCAGCCGTGATCCAAAAAACACCGGCCAGTTCGGTGCAGCGCTACGCTGGTTGGGTGACGACACCGAGTACGGCCTGTACTTCGAGAACTTACACAGCCGTCTGCCAGTCCTGAGCACCAAGACGGCGGGTCTGGCGACATTGAGTGCCATTCCACGTATCGCCGCTGCGGCCAACGCCGTTGCCCCAGGCAGCGGTTCGGGTCTTGCGCAGAGCACCATGCTCGGTAATGGCCAGTACTATCTTGAATACCCGGAGAATGTTCGGTTGTTCGGCGCCAGCTTCGCCACCACCCTGCCAGAGGGTACCGCCTGGAATGGCGAAATCAGCTACCGGCCCAATGCCCCGGTCCAGCTCAATACGACTGATCTGACCCTGGCGCTGCTTAACCCGATTGCTCGCGGGACTGCGTCACCGATTGCATCGAGCCCTGGCGCGGATAACAAAGGTTACCGGCGCAAAGAAATCACCCAGATCCAGTCCACATTGACCCACTTCTTCGACCAAGTGCTGGGGGCTGAACGGCTGACTGTGGTTGGCGAAGCGGCAATCGTCCATGTGGGAGGGCTGGAACCCACCAGCGAGCTGCGTTATGGCCGTGACTCGGTCTACGGTGCCTATGGCTTTGGTGGCGATACCAGCGGTTTTGTCACGTCGACATCATGGGGTTATCGCGCCCGGGCGATTCTCGATTACGCCAACGTTTTCGCCGGGATCAACCTCAAGCCCAACCTGTCGTGGTCCCATGACGTGCATGGTTACGGCCCTAACGGCTTGTTTAACCAGGGTGCAAAAGCGGTCAGCTTCGGGGTCGATGCCGACTACCGCAACACCTACACCGCGAACCTTAGTTATACCGATTTCTTCGGTGGTAATTACAACACGTTGACCGATCGTGACTTCGTTTCATTGAGCGTCGGCGTGAACTTCTGATCGGCTTGAAAAGGACATGACTATGCGCAAGATGATCCTGCAATGTGGCGTCCTGGCGCTGAGCCTGTTGGCAGCCAACGTAATGGCTGCGGTGTCGGCAGACGAAGTCGCGAAACTGGGCAAAAGCCTGACACCATTGGGGGCAGAAATGGCAGGGAATGCCGACGGTTCGATCCCTGCTTACACCGGCGGTCTCCCGGTCAATGCGGGGGCGGTGGACAGTAAGGGTTTCCTCGCGGATCCGTTCGCCAACGAGAAACCACTGTTTATCATCACCGCCAGCAACATGACACAGTACAAAGACAAACTGTCCGATGGGCAGCAGGCGATGTTCCAGCGTTATCCCACGACCTATCGGATTCCGGTTTATCCGAGTCATCGCACCGTAGCCTTGCCGCAAAAGGTCTATGACGCGGCGAAGAAAAGCGCGGCCACGGTGACGACCATCAATGATGGCAACGGCTTGGCCCATTTTGCCGAAAGCCGCTACTACGCGTTCCCGATCCCTAAAACCGCGAATGAAGTGCTGTGGAACCACATCACCCGTTACCACGGGGGCAACCTGCACCGCACCATCACCCAGGTAACTCCCCAAGTGAACGGTGCGTTCGACTCGGTCACGTTCGAAGAGGACGTCGGTGCCCCGGAGGACATACCGGACCTGAAACCAGAAGAAGGCGCGAATATCCTGACCTTCTTCAAGCAGGAAGTGACGAAGCCTGCGCGCCTGGCCGGTAATGTGTTGCTGGTGCACGAAACCCTCGATCAAGTGAAAGAACCGCGTCTAGCCTGGATCTACAATGCGGGTCAGCGGCGTGTCCGGCGTGCGCCGCAAGTGGCGTATGACGGTCCGGGTACTGCGGCGGATGGCCTGCGCACGTCGGACAACTTCGACATGTTCTCGGGTGCCCCGGATCGCTACGACTGGAAGTTGATCGGCAAGAAAGAAATGTACATCCCGTACAACAGCTACAAACTTGACTCGCCGAGCCTCAAGTACAGCGACGTAATCAAGGCTGGGCATATCAATCAGGACCTGGCCCGTTATGAGCTGCACCGGGTGTGGGAATTGGTCGGCACACTCAAAGCCGGTGAGCGGCATATCTATGCCAAGCGCCATATGTACATCGACGAGGATACCTGGCAGATCGCGCTGGTCGACCATTACGACGGTCGCGGCCAGCTCTGGCGGGTGGCCGAGGGTCATGCGCAGTTTTATTACGACCACCAAGTGCCGGCTTACACCCTTGAAGCCCTGTACGATTTGAACGCCGGCCGCTACATCGCACTGGGCATGAAGAACGAGGAGAAACGCAGCTTCCAGTTCGGCCTGAAGCTCCACGTGTCTGACTTCACCCCCAACGCCCTGCGCAACGCGGGCATCCGTTAATCGGTTGCAACTTACGTCTCAATCCGCTTGAAAAGCCATTCACGGTTACTGTGAGTGGCTTTTTTTATGGGGGATGATAAGCGCGCCAAATACTCCTACAGCAAGGTGTGACGAACGGCTTAGTGTGAGTGCGCAGGCAAGAATAACAAGGGACCATCCCATGACTGCCTTTACCGTTCATGCGGGGCGTGCGGACCACTGGCCGCGATTGTCTCCTCAGCACCTGACACGCAGCCGGTTGACCGCGCCTTTGCTGGCCTCGAGTGCACGGGTCAAGCTACTGTGCGCGCCAGCGGGCAGTGGTAAAAGTGCATTGCTCGGCGAGTGTCTCCGCCAGGCGCCTCAGGACTGTCTTGTCGGCTGGCTGCCGCTGGCTGGAGAAGCGCAAACGCCGGCCGGCTTCTGTGCGTTGCTGGCCACTGTTTTGGGCCTTGATGAGGCTGACGAGACCGGTGTTCTGAGTCAGTTGGCCCACCGGCAAACACCGTGCTGGATCGTGCTCGACGACTATTGTCGTGTCCCTGCGCCCGCGCTGGATCATTGTCTTGATCGCTTGCTGGCTGTCAGCAGCCCAGCGGTGACCTGGTGGATTAGCGGGCGCAGACGTCCTCTGTGTAACTGGCCACGTCTGCTGCTCAGCGGCGAATTGCTCGAACGCTATGGCCCGGCGCTGGCGTTCAATCAGGCAGAAATCGAACAGCTGTTGGCCCATGAGCCTGTCGTCTGGCCGCCCGAAGCCGCCGCTGCGATCTTTATCCAAAGTGCCGGTTGGTGCGTTGGCGTACGCGTTGCGTTGCTCAGCCCGAGCGACTGGTGCGTTTCCGAAGACTTCAGTGCTCTGCACCTCAACCGGCAACACCGTTCGACAACCTTGATCGATTACCTTGAGCACGAACTGTTCGCCGGGCTCGCCCCCGAATTGGCTGAGGCCTGGCGTGTGCTGGCGCATTTGCCGCGCTTCAATCCAGGTCTGTGCGAGCACCTGTTTGGGGCTGGCGAGGGTGGGCAATGGCTCAAGGCATTGCAGGACATGGGCAGCTTTATCGAACCTTGCGAGCACGACACCGATTGGTTGCAGGTATTTCCGCCGTTGGCCCAATGCCTGCACGATGAAGCATGGCCCGCGAGGCGCTCCTGGCATCGTCGTGCCTGCCAATGGTTCAGCGTAGAAAGGGATTGGCAATCGGCGATCGAACACGCCTTGCAGGCTGAACAGTACGAAATCGCTGTCAGTCTGCTGCAAAACGTTGACTTCTCCTACCTGTTGCAAGGGCAGAATGTGGCGTTGCTGCTGGACCTGCACGAACGCTTCGCCGACTTGATGCTGGGCACGCCGCACCTGATCAGCCTGACCAGTTCGGCGTTGGTGTACGCCGGCCGTTTTGACCAGGCCTGTGCGTGCCTGGAGCATCTGGCTCGTTTTTCGCCGCAACCCTCGGCCACTCAACAGCGTGAATTGATCGCCCTGTGGCAGGCACAGCAAGGCTGGCTTCAGCATCTTTGGGGTAAGGCGGACCTCGCTGTCGGGCATCTGCAGGACGCCTGTCGGGAGCTGTCGCAAAGCATGTGGCAAGTTCGGGTGATGTGCCTGTCCGGGCTGACGCAACAGGCGCTGCTCAATGGCCAGTTCGATCAAGCGCTGGCGCATAATCGTACCGCGCTGTGTCTGGCCCGGGGCGAGGGTTCTCTGCTGTTGGAAGCCTTGCTCGAACTCGATCATGCGCAATTGCTGGAACAGCGCGGGGCATTACAGCGCAGTGAGAGCACGCTGGAGAAAATGCACGATTTGCTGTTGATTCAGCACGCTCCCGCAGGCCCGTTGCTGGGCCGGATTGCGTTGCGCCGGGGGCGTCTGGCCCTGCGCCAAGGCCAGGATCAGCAAGCGAAGCTGCATTACCGGAGCGGCCTAGAGCAATGTTTGCGCAGCAAAGACAAACTGGCGTTGTTCGGTTTTTTGGGATTGGCGACGTTGGACGCCAATCAGGGCGACTACGCACGGGCATTCGTCTGGCTGCGCGATGCCGAGCGCGTGATGCAACAAAACCATATCCCGGAATATTTTTGGCGAGGCGTGCTGCTGCAAGTCAGCAGTCACTTCTGGCTGCAACAAGGTCGTGCGGGCCTGGTACAAGAGGCTCTGGCCAGGGTTCTGCGTCACCTCCGGCGTCATCCGGCAAAACATGCGCCGCCAGCCACGCTGGAATTGATTCCGAGTATCGAATACCTGCTGGTGCTGGCCGAAGTCTATCTGCATCAGGCCGAACAGCCATTGCAACGCTTGCACATCCTGCAGCGGAAGGCCCATCAAGAAGGCATGCACAGCCTTGAGACCGAACTTTATCTGGCCATGGCAGAGGTGGCGTTTTTGCAAGCCGATGTGCAAACCGCGCATGCCTGTCTGGCTGAGGGCCTGGCACTGATAGGTCGCTTCAATTTGCAGCAACCGTTACGCGAACTGAGGCTGCGTCAGCCGACACTGTTGCGCGAGTTGGGGGTGGAAGACGACCTGATTGCCGCCGCCGACAATCCCCTCAGCCAGCGTGAACTCGAAGTACTCAAGCTGATCGCCCACGGCAGCTCTAATCTGCAAATCGCCGAGCAGTTGTTCATTTCTCTGCACACGGTGAAAACCCATGCCCGGCGCATCCATAGCAAACTGGGGGTCGAACGCCGCACACAGGCGGTGGCGAAGGCCAAAGCGTTGGGGTTGATGGCCTGAGTTGGGCGGCTAGTGAAACGCGCTGTTGGGTGGCAAATGGCTCAACCGTTCAGTCAGACGCAAGCGCTGAATCGGATCGTCGCTGAGTAACAACGCATGTTCGAGGTCGAAGCGCTCAGCCTGCGGGCATTCGAGTGACTGGTACAGGCTGGCACGGGCGAGGTGATCGCTGGTGGTCGCCTGGCCCAGTTCCACGACCCGGTCAGCGTCCTTGAGCGACGCCAGGAAATCATCATTTAGTTGATGCAGGTGCCGCAGGTTGCGAGACAAGCGTTGCACCATGGCCATGTCGGTCGCGCGAACCATGTGCCCGGACTGGAGCTGCATGTCCGGGCCGAATTGGCGGGCCAGCAGTTCGCGGCAATCCTTAGGGTAAAGCCTGCGTCCTCCGCAGGGATCGAGGAGGTGATCTGCACCCGGCATACGCAGCAGAAAATGCCCCGGAAAGTTGACACCCTCCAGCGGGATTTCCAGACGCCTGGCCAGCTCCAGCGCAATGATCGCCAGCCCCAAGGGTTGTCCACGGCGGCGCTGCAAAATGTTGTGCAGCAACGCCGACTGGGGTTTTGGATGACTCCAGTCGTCCTGCTGAAACCCCAACGTGTTCAGCTGACGCAGCAAGGGTTGCGCCAATTCCCCCGCCGGTAACAATGGCAGGGCCGCACTGATCTGGCGCTTCAGGTCCTCGATATTCTGAAACGCTTGTTCTGGCAAAAACTCCGGATCGTGTTCGGCCGACACCCACAAAGCCGCTTCAAAAACTGAAGGCGGCGTGCGTTGCAGGCAGGCAATGCAAGCTTGACGTGGGGTCATCGACCTCTCCGGTGGATCAGGCGTGTGGAGTCATACGTCGGACTATTCATCTGACTTCACATGCCTTGTTTTAGCCCCAGCAGTCGATTTCGTCCAGTACCGTCGCTGCCGCCGAGTCAGGGGCTCGAGTGTTATGCCCTGGAGCCGATCCGTGCGGGTTTGCTTATGCTTGAGCGATCAGTCGCTTTTTTTTTCAGCGCCTATACTCGCAGTAGAAAAAAGAACCGGGAGCAATACCGATGTTCGCTCTCATGCAAAGCTCAAACGTTGAAACGTTACACTTCATCGTGGATCCAGAAACCGGGCTCAAGGCGGTGATCGCGATTCACAGCAGCAAAAAAGGCCCAGCCCTCGGCGGGTGTCGTTACCTTGCCTATGTGGATGAGGAAAGCGCCATTGAGGATGCTATTCGTCTGGCGCAAAACATGAGTTATAAAGCGGTGCTGGCCGGGTTACCTTTTGGCGGCGGTAAAGCAGTGATCATGCGTCCGGCGCATGTTCCCAATCGTGCCGCGCTGTTCGAATCCTTCGGCCGCTTTATCGAAACCCTGGACGGTCGGTACATCACCGCTGTCGACAGCGGCACCTCCAGCGCCGACATGGATTGCATCGCCCAGTGCACCCAACATGTCACCAGCACCACCGAAGCGGGTGATCCTTCGCCACACACGGCCATGGGCGTGTTCGCCGGTATTCGTACCACGGCGCTGGCGCGACTGGGCAGCGACAATCTTGAAGGCCTGCGGGTGGCGATTCAGGGGCTCGGGCATGTCGGTTATGCCTTGGCCGAACAGCTGCATGCGGCAGGCGCTGAACTGCTGGTCAGCGATTTGGACAGCGGCAAGGTGCAATTGGCCATGGAACAACTGGGCGCACATCCCATTGCGTGCGAAGCGTTGCTCAGCACACCGTGCGACATCCTTGCGCCTTGTGGGCTGGGCGCCATTCTCAATAGTCATAGCGTCGCTCAACTGCGTTGCGCAGCGGTGGCTGGCGCGGCCAATAATCAGCTGAGTAGCTTGCAGGTTGCGGATAATCTGGAAAACCGGGGCATTCTTTATGCGCCGGATTATGTGATCAACTCCGGCGGCCTGATCTATGTCGCCCTGCAGCATCAGGGGGAATCACTGGGTACCATCACCGCACATCTGTCGCGAATCGGACTACGATTAACTGAGGTTTTTGCCCACGCCCAAGCGGAGAAGCGCTCCCCTGCGCGCGTCGCCGATATGTTGGCAGAACGCCTGCTGAACGTCGGCTAGCACCTACCCGGTGTCACCCGACAAGACCTTGCCGTCACACGCGGCGAGACGGGTCGCCACGCGTACTGTCGCGTGTTGGGAGGGTGCCGTGTCCTATAACAAAATCAATGTTGCATACACTCGCTATCTCACCCCTGAAGGTGGCCTGGTCGGCGAACTTCCGCGCTGGGCGGATGACTTCAACCTGCTGACCCAGCTCTATAAGCAAATGGTATTGACCCGCCTGTTCGACCAGAAAGTCGTCGCGCTGCAACGCACCGGGCGCATTGGCACCTACGCGCCGACTCTTGGTCAGGAAGCCATCGGGGTCGCCATTGGTAGCCTGATGCAACCTGACGATGTATTGGTCCCCTACTACCGCGACACAGCCGTGCAACTATTGCGCGGCGTGCGTATGGAAGAAATTCTCCTGTATTGGGGCGGAGATGAACGTGGCAGTCACTATGCCGAACCGGCCGTAGCCCAGGACTTTCCGGTGAACATCCCGATTGCAACCCAGGCCTTGCATGCCTGCGGTGTCGCCACGGCGTTCAAAATTCGTGGCGAGCATAGGGTGGTGGTGACCACCTGCGGCGACGGTGCAACCAGCAAGGGTGATTTCCTCGAAGCGCTCAACGTCGCGGGCACCTGGCAACTGCCTGTGGTGTTCGTGATCAATAACAATCAGTGGGCGATTTCTGTGCCCCGACGCATCCAGTGCGGCGCGCCGACGCTGGCGCAAAAAGCCATCGGCGCCGGTTTTCAGGGTGAGCAGGTCGATGGCAACGACATGCTGGCGGTCTACGACAGGGTGCAGAACGCTCTGGCGCGCGCCCGCAAAGGCAAAGGTCCGGTGCTGCTGGAGTGCCTGAGTTATCGCCTCGGCGACCACACCACTGCGGATGACGCCACTCGTTACCGCTCGGCTGAAGAGGTCAAGCACGCCTGGCTGGAAGAGCCGGTCAAACGCCTGCAATCGTTCATGGTGAGCCAGAATGTCTGGGATGAAGGCCGTGAGCGGGCACTGATCAGTGAATGCCAGGCGTTGGTGCAGAAGGCGGTGGATGCCTTCGACCACGCTGGCACTCAAGCGCCTGAGTCGGTAATTGATCACGTCTACGCCAAATGGCCGGAGGCCCTGGCTGAGCAGCGCGAATGGTTCCTTGAACGGGCGATGCGTCGTGCCGGGAGTGACGCTCATGGCGAATGAAAAAGTCACGCTGCTGGAAGCGGTCAATCTGGCGCTGCATCGGGCCATGGTCGAGGACGAAAATGTGGTGATCCTGGGTGAAGACGTTGGTGTTAACGGTGGGGTGTTCCGCGCCACTCAAGGTTTACGCGACAGCTTCGGTTTCAAGCGGGTCATCGATTCGCCGCTGGCTGAAACCATGCTGGGTGGCCTGGTGATCGGCATGGCGGCGCAGGGGTTGAAACCGGTGGTGGAAATCCAGTTCATGGGTTTCATCTATGCCGCCATGGAGCAACTGGTGTCCCACGCCAGCCGCCTGCGCAATCGCACGCGGGGTCGCTTGAGTTGCCCGATGGTAATGCGCACTCCAATGGGTGCCGGGATTCGCGCACCCGAGCATCACAGCGAAAGCACCGAAGCGTTGTTCGCGCATATTCCCGGCTTGCGCGTGATCATCCCTTCTTCGCCAGCACGGGCCTATGGTTTGCTGCTGGCGGCCATTGATGACCCTGATCCGGTGATCTTCCTCGAGCCGACGCGACTCTACCGGATGAACCCGCAACCGTTGGTGGACGACGGCAAACGACTGCCGCTGGACACCTGTTTCACCCTGCGTGAAGGCGGCGACATCACCCTGGTCAGCTGGGGTGCCAGTGTGCTCGAGACCCTGCAAGCAGCCAGCGCGCTGGCGGAGCGAGGTGTGTCGGCCGAAGTGATCGATGTCGCCTGCGTCAAGCCACTGGACCTCGACACGCTGGAAGCTTCGGTGCGTAAAACAGGACGTTGTGTGATCGTCCACGAAGCGCCGCGTTCGTGTGGCGTTGGGGCGGAAATCGCGGCCAGCCTCTATGAACGGGTATTCCTCGATTTGCAGGCGCCGATCCAGCGGGTCACCGCGCCAGACATCCCGCCGCCGCTGTATCGGCTGGAGCATCTGTACATCCCCGGCGTTGCGGACATCCTTCACGCGTGTGACAACGCCTTGAATTTCGCCTGAGGAGACCCGCTATGAAGTATTTCAAACTACCGGACCTGGGCGAAGGTTTACAGGAAGCCGAGATTGTCCGATGGCACGTCGCGGCCGGTGAAACGGTCAAGACCGATCAGTTGCTCGTGTCGGTGGAAACCGCCAAAGCTATTGTTGATATTCCTGCGCCGTACGATGGCATCGTGGCGAAAACCTATGGCGGTGAGGGTGACATCCTGCACGTGGGTGAGCCGCTGATGGCGTATGAAGGGGAGGGTGATGCCGGCACGGTGGTTGGGCGTCTTGAAGGCGGTGGCAACAGTCAGGACGATCAGTTTTTTATTGGTGCGGCGCCGTCGACTCGCGAACACATGGCCTCCCGCGCCACGCCTGTGGTGCGCCAGTTGGCCCGACAGCTTGGCGTTGATCTCAGTGCCGTGAGTGGCTCTGGCCGCGATGGCTTGATCACCCGCGCCGATGTCGAAGGTGCGGCACAGGTGGAACGCGATAAATTTGGCGGGGAAAAACTGCACGGTGTGCGTCGCAGCATGGCGCTGAACATGGCCCGCTCCCACGCTGAAGTGGTGCCGGTGACGATTTTTGCTGACGCTGATTTGCACCGCTGGGGGCACGCCCGCGACCCCTTGATTCGTTTGGGCCAAGCTTTGGTGGCTGCGTGCAAGGTAGAGCCTGTACTCAACAGTGGGTTCGAGGGTAAATCCTTATCGATCAAGCAGCATGAAACGCTCGACCTGGGAATCGCTATTGATACGCCTGACGGCTTGTTCGTGCCGGTGTTGCGCAATGTTGGCAACCGTACAGCCGAGGATTTGAAAAAGGGCATGGACCGACTGCGGGCTGACGTCAAAGCGCGCTCGATTCCGCCCAAAGAAATGATGGGCGCCACCCTGACCCTGTCCAATTTCGGCACCTTGTTCGGGCGTTACGCCAATCCGGTGGTCATCCCGCCACAAGTGGCTATCCTCGGTGCTGGCGGCATTCGTGACGAGCCGGTTGCGGTAAACGGCAATGTGGTGGTGCATCCAATATTGCCGCTGTCATTGACCTTCGACCATCGCGCCGTGACCGGCGGCGAAGCGGCGCGGTTCTTCAAAGCGTTGGTGATAGCGCTGGAAAAACCGGAGGGGTGATTGACCGCGGCGTGCCGAACACACCGCATCAACGTCATTCTTCCAACGGCGCACTGAGCAGTTCGGACAGTGCGTCCGGCTGGTTCTTGAAGGCCTTGGCGAAAATATCACGATTTTTCGCCATGTAAATCCCGGCTTCTTCCACTTGTGACTCCGTCAACGACGGCACTGCTCTTTGCAATACTTCGGCGAGCAACTCGGCCAGCTCAAGCATTTTGTCATGACGATCAGCTTCGGCTTTATCCATGAACAAACGCTCCAGATCTCGGCTGCTGCGGTATACCACTTCGACGGCCATTCACCACCTCACATGCCTTTACGATAATGTGTCTTTAGCGACTACTGTATTTTTATACAGCTAAAAGCATAAGCGAACCGATTCGATTTGGATAGTGGCTTTTTTACCTCCCTGCGCATCGGGGGAGCGTTGAGATGTGTCTTGTGACAAAGAATCACGCTCTCAACCATAGACTTTGGCCCCGATTCTGCTTGGAAAGCTGCTACAAAATGCAGCACAACGGAAAATAGTCACGTAGGTACTGCATCATCCGATCGAGTTGCCCACAGCGGGTGTCGGGATCTGTTTCAAGAGCAGGCCCACCGATGATTCATACGGACAGGGTTAGTCGTTTTTTAACATTGAAAGGTCAGGGGTAAGAATCATGGAAACCAAATGGGCGGAAAAGCTCCGCGAAAACCTGCATTCCCGAGCGGAGTCATTCGGCAATCTCTGCGTCGAAGGCTTCCATTTCATGGCGCTGTTCGCGATTGGTGGGATCACTGCCTGGGCTTCTGTGGTTGCTTTTTTGGGGATGGTCGAGAAGGGAAACGTCACGGTCGATGACATCTTGTTGCTGTTCATTTACCTGGAATTAGGGGCGATGACAGGGATTTATTTCAAGACCAATCACATGCCCGTGCGGTTTCTGATTTACGTCGCCATCACGGCACTCACCCGATTGTTGATTTCGGATGTGTCGCACCATGCGCCACCGGATCTGGGTGTGGTTTATCTCTCGGGCGCCATTCTCTTGCTCGCCTTTTCGATTCTGGTCGTGCGATATGCTTCGTCGCAGTTCCCGTCAGCAAAAATCCCTGATCCGCACAGCACTGTAAAAGGTGCCGTGATTGAAGAGAAAGGGGAGATTTGACCGGTAAGTTGGCCTGTACGGGGCTGGGTTCAGTCCGGGCACATGACCCAGGCCCGCTCGCGTCTACACGCTGATCCTCAAATGGGGTTGATTGCTCAGCCAGTCTTTGCGCGGCACGTGCAGTTGATTGAGGTTATCGCCGTCGGTCATTGCGGTGAGAATCTTCATGGCGCTGTGGCCTTGCTCGATGGCAATGCCGAATTGCACGCTTTCAATCAGGCGGCGCATACGTTTGGGTTCATTGCGCTGTGCGGCACTGATGAGGCGTTTGGCGACGACACCCGTTTCATTGGACAAGGTCAGCATGATGCTGCCCTCAAGGCTCTGAATGCTCAGGTTGACCCGGTATTGGGGCTGAAAGGCGTCAGTGATGAGTTGAAAAGGGTTGTCCATGGCCTGTTACCTAGTCAAGAAGTCTCCCTAAGTTGACCTGCGGTGGATAGATTAAGTTCGCGAAGCCAGATCAATCCGACGCCTTGACGAAGAAGGGCGGGCCTGTTTGCACAGGCCCGCCCTTCTTTAAGTGATTGCTCCAATAGCTAGGGTATTGAAATCAATCATGCTGCCGGATTAGCCGTGCAACACCTCATCCTTTTCGAGTTCTTTTTCCAAAAACTCTTCCTGAAGCAGGGCGTCCGGGTTTTCTGTTCCCTCTTCCAGATCACCTTCTGCTACTGGCGCACCGGCACGTTTGTCGCGCAATTTACCGAACAAATGCTCAAGGGCATGCTCGAGTTTTTCCGCCGCGCCTTCCACAGCCCGATCCAGCGTATCGGCTTTGTGGGTAACTGAAATCGGTTGGTGTCCTTTTGGACGAGCTTCCATCTGGCAGCGTTTGTCATGCGGGCCTGGCTTCTCGCCATTTTCGTCGCGGAGATGGACTTCGACGCGAGTCAGGTCTTCTTCGTAGCGTTCGAGCGTGCTCTCAACGGTGGTACGTACCCACTCCTCCAGTCGGATGCTGTTTTCGATGTGGTTATCGCAATTGACCTGGATTTGCATAGATTTTCCCTTACTTAGGCTTGCTCGTATGAGAACTGACGGTTTCGCTCGGGGAGTTCAAACCATTTGCCTCTCACCTCCAGTGTTGGCGCCGATGAGGAAACAATTCAAGCCCTTTGTGCACAGAAATATTTTGATGTGGGAAAAACCAGGGGTGGCAGGCCGGGACTCGAGCGTCAGCGACGGGCTTTGGCGCAAGGTCCGTACTGATTTTATGTAGGCGCTGCCGAAAGCGTTGATCCGTTACCGGGCAAACGCCAACCGATATTCCCCCGGCGTCGCGCCCATTGCCTGGCGAAATCGATTATTGAAGTGACTCGCGCTGGCAAAGCCGCACGCCATGGCAATATCGCCGAACGCTTGGTTGCCGGTACGCAGCAGGTGCCGGGCATGGGTCAGGCGGCGGGCGAGCAGGTATTGATGGGGCGGCAGACCGAAGCTTTCGCGGAACATGCGGGCGAAGTGGTATTCAGACAGCGCGCATTGCCCCGCCAGTAGCCCAAGGCTGATGGGGGCTGACAGGTGGTTCTCGATGTAGTCCACCAACTGCCGCCGCAGGTGCGGAGCCAGGCCGCCTTTGAGGCGCAGACCTTCGCGCTGGCCAACCTGGCTGAGCAGGGCATGGCTGAGCATGTCGTGGGCCAGGCTGCTGGTCAGCAGGCGCTCGCCGGGTTCGCTCCAGTTGAGCTGGATCAACCGGCGAAAACGCTGCACTTGTTCGGGGTCGTCGATGAAGGTGCTTTCGCGCAGTTGCAGCTCGCGGGGCTCACGGTCCAGCAGAGTGATGCAGCCCAGCGCGAATTGCTCGGGGCTGATGTACAGGTGTGCAAGACGGATCTCGCCATTGATCACCCACGCGGACTCATGTCCGGCGGGCAACACACATAACTTGCCCGGTCCGCCCTTGTCGTTGGGTCGCTCGCGGCGAAAGGTCCCGGTGCCACCCGCGATATAGCAGGACAGCGTGTGGTGGCTCGGCGCCTGGTACTCCTGCGCATCATGCCGGTTGTTCCAGAGGGCCGCGACCATGCCGTCACCCAGCCCCGCGCTTTGTTCCAGACGAGCGTTGGGCGAGCTGTTCAGGGCTTGAAAGACTTGGATGGTTTCCAGTGGTGGCATAACTGATTCTCTCCGATTCGCATCCTACTCCGTAGCGCCCGCGCTGCCAGCCTCCACTCGATTAAATGCGCAAGATTGTGCAAGTAGGCGCTAATGCAAAGCGCCAGACTGAGGCTTCAATCAGGAGCCCGACGATGAACCTCTCGCTTTATCTACTCACCGTTTTGATCTGGGGCACGACCTGGATCGCTCTGAAACTGCAGCTCGGCGTCGTGGCAATTCCGGTGTCGATTGTCTATCGCTTCGGCTTCGCTGCCCTGGTGTTGTTCGTGATGCTGCTGTTGAGCGGGCGTCTGCAAAAGGTCAATCGGCGCGGGCAATTCATTTGTCTTGCGCAGGGCCTGTGCCTGTTCTGCGTCAACTTCATGTGCTTCTACACGGCCAGTCAGTGGATCCCAAGCGGCTTGATCGCCGTGGTGTTCTCCACCTCGACGCTGTGGAACGCACTGAATGCCCGGATTTTTTTCCGCCAGAAAGTCGCGCGCAATGTGCTCGCCGGGGGGGCGTTGGGACTGATCGGTCTGGCGTGTCTGTTCTGGCCTGAACTGTCCGGGCGTACGGCCAGTCACGAAACCTTGCTCGGTCTGGGCCTGGCCCTGCTCGGTACGCTGTGCTTCTCCGCCGGTAATCTGTTGTCCAGCCTGCAACAAAAAGCCGGCTTGCGCCCCCTGACCACCAATGCCTGGGGGATGTTCTACGGTGCGGCGATGCTCAGTGTGTATTGTCTACTCAGCGGTACGCCCTTCAGCTTCGAATGGAACACGCGCTACATCGGCTCGCTGGTGTATCTGGTGATTGCCGGCTCGGTCATCGGCTTTACCGCTTACTTGACCCTGGTCGGACGCATGGGACCGGAACGCGCGGCGTATTGCACCGTGCTATTCCCGGTGGTCGCGCTGAATATCTCGGCGTTCGTCGAAGGCTACCAATGGACACTGCCCGCGTTGATGGGGCTGGTGTTGGTGATGCTGGGGAATGTGCTGGTGTTTCGTAAGCCAAAGCAGCCTGCCGTTAACCCTGCCAATAGCGGCAACGGCAAGCTGGTTTAAAGATTTAGCCCTTCCACACCTGCGGATTGACCAGATCCTGCGGTCGCTCACCCAGCAACGCACTGCGCAAATTGGCGTAGGCGCGATCGGCCATGGCCTGGCGCGTCTCGTGGGTGGCGGAACCGATGTGCGGCAGGGTGACTGCGTTGCTCAACTGGAACAGCGGTGATTCGGCCAGCGGTTCTTTTTCGTACACATCCAGACCCGCGCCACGAATAGTGCCCTGCTGCAGGGCTTCGATCAGCGCGGGTTCGTCGACCACCGGGCCGCGAGAGATGTTGATCAGGAGCGCACTGGGCTTCATCAGCGCCAGTTCGCGGGTGCTGATCAGGTGTTTGGTCTTTTCGCTCAATGGCACCACGAGGCAAACGAAGTCGGACTCGGCCAGCAGTTGATCGAGGCTGCGGTACTGCGCGCCCATTTCCTGTTCCAGCGAGGTCTTGCGACTATTGCCGCTGTACAGGATTGGCATGTTGAAACCGAAATGGCCACGACGTGCGATGGCCGCGCCGATGTTGCCCATGCCGACGATACCCAGGGTCTTGCCATGCACGTCGGTGCCGAAATGCGAGGCTTCGACCGTGCGTTTCCATTGGCCAGCCTTGGTCCAGGCGTCCAGTTCGGCAACGCGTCGGGCGCTGCTCATGAGCAGGGCGAAGGCCAGGTCAGCGGTGCTTTCGGTCAACACATCCGGGGTGTTGGTGAGCATGATGCCGCGCTCGTTGAAATAGCCCAGCTCGTAATTGTCGTAGCCCACCGAAATGCTCGACACCACTTCCAGCCTGGTGGCACTTTGCAGTTGTTCGCGGCCCAGCGTGCGGCCCGCGCCGATCAGGCCGTGGGCGTGCGGCAGCGCGTCGTTGAACTGCGCGTTCATATCGCCAAGCTTGGGGTTGGGTACGATCACGTTGAAATCTTGCTGCAGGCGCTCGGCCATTTCAGGGGACACGCGGCTGAAGGCAAGTACGGTCTTTTTCATCAGGCAGATACTCTCTGACGTTCGAATGGTCAGTGCGTAGCACGCTAACATTCTTGCCCGTCCCTGGGCATCTGGTTCTTTCGAGGGGATTCTTCTGCCGAGCGGAACAGGTCAGACGATGTTCATCAAGTCGTGGGTTTTCAAGTCGGCTTCATGTGCGGCCAGAATCTCTGGCAGTGAGCCGCGCAGGTATTCGACCCACGTCCTGATCTTCGCATCCAGGTACTGACGCGACGGGTAGATGGCGTACAGGTTCAGTTCCTGCGAGCGGTAGTTGGGCAGGACCCGTACCAGCGTGCCGTTGCGCAAACCTTCGATGGCGGAGTAAATCGGCAGAATCCCCACCCCCATGCCACTGCAGATCGCGGTTTTCATGGCGTCGGCCGAATTGACCAGGAAGGGCGAGGTGACGATGGTGACCATCTCCTGACCTTCAGGACCATCAAACAACCACTTCTCCAGCGGAATCACCGGGCTGACCAGGCGCAAGCAGGCGTGGTTGAGCAGGTCTTGGGGCTTTTGCGCAGCACCGAAGGCTTTGACGTAGGCCGGCGAGGCACAAACGATGCTGTAGGTGATCCCCAGGCGTTGGGAAACGAAACCCGAATCCGGCAGCTCGCTGGCCAGGACGATGGAGACGTCGTAACCCTCGTTGAGCAGGTCAGGCGCGCGGTTGGCCATGGTCAGGTCGAAGGTCACGTCCGGGTGATGCTTGCGATAACGGGCGATGGCATCGATAACGTAATGCTGGCCGACGCCGGTCATCGAATGGACTTTCAGCTGTCCGGCCGGGCGAGCGTGAGCGTCACTGGCTTCAGCTTCGGCTTCTTCGACATACCCGAGGATTTGTTCACAGCGCAGCAGGTAGCGTTTGCCTGCTTCGGTGAGGGCAATCCGTCGAGTGGTGCGATTGAGCAGTCGGGTTTGCAGGTGCGCTTCAAGATTTGAGACTGCACGCGATACGTTGGCGGTGGTGGTATCGAGCTGTACTGCTGCTGCAGTAAAGCTTCCCGCTTGCGCCACGCAACTGAAAGCGCGCATGTTTTGCAGGGTATCCATTGGCAGTTCTCTGGTGAGATTGGCAAAGTGTGACATGAAGTAACAGTTGCGTGTGAGTCAGACCAATGGATTATCGCGCGTTTGGTAACAAAGAATCACACTTCCCTCGGCTTATCGCCGCCCGGACTGCCGCCTAGAATCGTTGTCTTCACGCTATTTCACCTAAGTCGGGAATTCGCAGCTGTGCCGCGTCGCATGATCAGAGGGCTTAAGCTCCTCAGTGTTTTGTCTTTATCCCTGGCAATAGGCGGCTGCATCGGGACTTGGGGGATTGCCCCTCAAGACCACTCCTTGCCGGCCAACACCCTGGCCACGGACGAAGCTATCCAAAATGCTGCCAAAGATGCTCATTGGCCCGCTGCCCAGTGGTGGCGAGCCTACAGTGATGAGCAACTTGACCGCTGGATCGAGCTTGCCGCCCAAGGCAGCCCGAGCCTTGCGATGGCCGCCGCCCGCGTACGTCAGGCCAAGGCCATGGCCGGTATCGCCGAGTCCGCCGAGTCGGTGCATGTCAATGGCGACTCTACCCTCAAACGTCATAACTGGCCTACCGACCAGTTCTACGGTCCAGGCGCGTTGGCCAATACCAGCACGTGGGACAACAATGCCTCGCTGGGCCTGAGTTACTCCCTCGACCTGTGGGGCCGGGAAAGTAATACCACCGAACAGGCGCTTGATCTGGCGCACATGACTGCCGCCGAATCACGCCTGGCGCAACTCGAACTGCAGAACAACATCGTCCGTGCCTATATTCAGCTGTCGTTGAATTACGCGCAGCGCGACATTGTTGAAGCGACGCTGGCCCAACAGCAGCAGATCCTCGATCTGGCGCAACGACGCCTGAGCGGTGGGATCGGCACTCATTTCGAAGTCAGCCAGGCCGAAACACCGCTGCCGGAAACCCATCGGCAAATCGATGCGCTGGACGAGGCTATCGACCTGAGTCGCAATCAGCTCGCGGCGTTGGCAGGTAAGGGCCCAGGGGAGGGCGCGAAGTTACAGCGGCCAACCCTGTCATTGCAGGCCGCATTGAAACTGCCATCGGCATTGCCCGCTGAACTGCTCGGGCAGCGCCCGGACGTGGTCGCCAGCCGCTGGAGAGTCGCGGCCCAGGCGCGCGGCATCGATGTCGCGCATGCCGGCTTTTACCCTAACGTCGATCTGGTCGGCAGCCTCGGCTTCATGGCTACTGGCGGCGGCATGCTGTCGTTCCTCTCCGGCAATAAATTCAACTACAGCGTCGGCCCGGCGATTACGTTGCCGATCTTCGACGGCGGGCGTTTGCGTGCAGAGTTGGGTGAAGCGTCGGCCGGGTATGATGTGGCCGTTGCGCAGTACAACCAGACACTGATCAATGCGCTCAAAGATATCTCCGACCAATTGATCCGCCGCGCCTCGATGGACAAGCAACAAGTGTTCACCGCTGAGTCGGTGGCGTCGGCGCAGAAGACGTATGACATCGCGTTGGTTGCCTATAAGCGCGGTCTGACCGATTATCTGAATGTGCTTAACGTCCAGACCTTATTGTTTCACCAGCAGGAAATTCAGCAGCAGGTTCAGGCTGCCCGCCTGACCGCTCACGCCGCGTTGGTGGTTGCGCTGGGTGGTGGCTTGTCGGCAGGTGCCGATTCGCCCGACGAGAAGAAAACCGCGCCCAGCAAACCTCCGGCGGCCCTTGAAGCGCTGGATCACATGATGAGTCGACCATGACCCCTCTGTATGCTCCCGTGCGTTGGCTGGGCTCGTTGGAATGGCGTCGCGGTTTTTTTGAGTGGGCGCGCAGCGATGGCGTGACCTGGGTCTATATCTTCAAGGTGCTGTTCGCCGCGTTCTTGACCTTGTGGCTGGCCATGCGTCTGGAGTTGCCGCAGCCCCGCACCGCGATGATCACTGTGTTCATTGTGATGCAGCGGCAGAACGGGCAAGTCCTGGCCAAAAGTTTTTACCGCTTCCTGGGGACGTTGACCGGTTCGGCGGTGATGGTCGCCCTGATCGCCTTGTTCGCTCAGGACACTGAGTTGTTTCTAGTCAGCCTGGCGATCTGGGTGGGCATTTGTTCGGCCGGCGCCGCGCGTAACCGAAACTTCCGGGCCTATGGGTTTGTTCTGGCCGGTTATACCGCTGCCATGGTCGGCCTGCCTGCCCTGGCACACCCGGATGGCGCGTTCATGGCGGCCATGTGGCGGGTGTTGGAAATTTCCCTGGGCATCCTGTGCTCGACCCTGGTCAGTGTCGCGATCTTGCCGCAAACCGCCAGTGCTGCGATGCGTAACGCGCTGTACCTGCGTTTTGGCGTGTTTGCCGGGTTCGTGGCTCATGGTTTGCGGGTGGGTAATGAATCGGGCGCATTCGAGGCCGGTAACGTGCGTTTTATCGCCGAAGCGATTGGTCTGGAAGGGTTGCGCAGTGTCACCGTGTTCGAAGACCCGCATATGCGCCGACGCAACGGCCGGCTCAATCGCCTGAACAGTGAGTTCATGGCCATCACCACGCGCTTCAATGCCTTGCACCAACTGCTTGAGCGCTTGCGCAGTCGAGAAGCGGTTCAGGTGATCAGCGCCATTGAACCGGGGTTGATGGCACTCGCCGATTTGCTTGAAGCTTTCTCCGGGCGGCCTTTGACCGATGCCGACGCGGCGCGATTGGCCGAGCGATTGGCGGCGTTTAAAGAGGGGCTGCCGGAGCGCGTGCGAAGTCTGCGTGCGGCGCTGGTCGAGACTCAACCTGCCGACGCGGACCTGCTGGATTTCCACACCGCCTATGAGCTGCTGTATCGGTTTGTCGATGACATGCACGGTTACGCCCAGACTCATGCCTCGCTGGCCGATCACAACCATGTCCGTGAACAGTGGGATGAACCGTTTACCTCACAGACGAACTGGGTGGCCGCTCTCGCCGCCGGTGTTCGAGCCTCGTTCGTCCTTTTGGTGCTGGGCAGCTATTGGGTTGCCACCGCATGGCCGAGTGGTTCCATCATGACCTTGGTCGCCGCCGCCACCATCGGCCTTTCAGCCTCGTCGGCGAACCCCAAGCGCATGGCCTTTCAGATGGCTTGCGGCACGTTTCTGGGAGCCATATTAGGCTTTATCGAAATGTTTTTCGTGTACCCGTTCATCGATGGCTTCCCCTTGTTGTGCCTGGTGCTTGCCCCGGTGTTGGTGCTCGGCTCGTTCCTCTCCTCGCGGCCGCAATTGGCGGGCTATGGCTTGGGATTGTTGATTTTTTTCAGCACCGGCTCGGTGCCTGACAACCTGACGATCTACAACCCTTACGGGTTCATCAATGACTACATCGGGATGGTGCTCGGCATGCTGGTCTGCGCAGCGGCGGGTGCAATTATTTTGCCGCCCAACAGCCGTTGGATGTGGAGCCGGCTTGAACAGGACTTGCGTCAGCAGGTGTTGTACGCCATCAGCGCGCCGTTGCGCGGTTTAGGGTCGAGCTTCGAAAGTCGTACCCGTGACCTGCTGCATCAAGCTTACGGCCTGGCGGCGGGGCAACCGGAGGTTCAACGCAATCTGTTGCGCTGGATGTTCGTGGTGCTTGAGGTCGGTCACGCCATCATCGAATTACGTCGTGAACAGTCAATCATGCCGGTGCACCCGTGCTATGCCGAGTCACAGTCCTGGCGTCTGGCGATCCGGGTGATGGGACGCTCGCTCATCCGCTTGTTTCTGCAGCCCAACCACAGCAACCTGGAACGTGCCCTGATCGCCGTCGATCATGCGATCAGTCGAGTGCAGGCCACTGATGAGCCCTTTGCCCGGCACTTCGACACGTCGGTATTGCGGCGCGTCCAGAGTTACTTGCACTTTATCCGCACTTCGCTGCTTGATCCGCAATCTCCCCTGGCCGCGTATGCCCCGTTACGCAAGCCGCAAGGACTGATCCATGCCTCGTGAAATCGCCTTCCACGGCGTCTATATGCCGACCATGACCTTGATGTTCCTGATCGCGGCAGTCATTGCCTGGACCTTGGGTCGGCTCTTGTCCGAACTCGATCTGTATCGGTTTTTCTGGCATCCGGCGCTGCTGCGTCTGTGCGTGTTTACCTGCATCTTTGGCGCTCTGGCGCTCACCGTTTACCGTTGATGCACTTTTTTTGAGAAACCCTGGATGAAAAAGCTCTTCAGTCTGATTGCTACCTTGCTGGTTCTGGCTCTGGCCCTGTGGATCGGTCGTACCCTGTGGATTAATTACATGGACACACCCTGGACCCGCGATGGTCGGGTGCGCGCCGATGTGATCAACGTCGCTGCCGATGTCTCCGGTGTGGTGGTGGATGTGCCGGTGCGCGACAACCAACTGGTGAAGAAGGGCGATGTGCTGATGCTGATCGATCCAGAGCATTACGAGATTGCCGTCAAACAGGCGCAGGCGTTGGTGGCTTCACGCAAGGCCACGTGGGAAATGCGCAAGCTGAATGCCAAGCGTCGCGCGGACATGGACAGCCTGGTGATTTCCAGCGAAAGCCGTGACGATGCGAGCAATATCGCCAGCTCGACGCTGGCCGACTATGAGCTTGCTCAGGCGCAACTGGACGCCGCCGAGCTCAACCTCAAACGCACCAAGGTGCTGTCTGCGGTAGATGGCTACGTCACCAACCTCAACGTGCACCGTGGCGACTATGCGCGGATCGGCGAAGCAAAAATGGCCGTGGTCGACAAGAACTCGTTCTGGGTGTACGGCTACTTTGAAGAGAACAAACTGCCGCATGTTCGCGTCGGTGATCCGGCCGACATGCAGTTGATGAGCGGCGAAGTGCTGAAGGGCCACGTCGAAAGCATCGCCCGTGGCATCTATGACCGGGACAACCCGCAAAGCCGCGAACTGACCGCCGACGTCAACCCGACCTTCAACTGGGTGCGCCTGGCCCAGCGTGTACCCGTGCGCATCCACCTGGACCAGGTGCCAGAGGGTGTGGTGTTGGCGGCAGGGATTACCTGCACCGTGATCGTGAATCCAGAGGACCATTGATCATCAGCGGTGATGGATGCAGTGCCTACAATGTGCCACGCAATCCAAAGCGCTTTTTCAACGCGTAGTCCAACACGCCTTTAGGCAGCAGCCACGCCATCAGCGGCATGGCCCTGCTGCCATTACCCAACCGCAGCAAGCGCGGAGGGTTGTCTTGCGACACGGCCTTGAGCAGGTCGCGGGCGAAGTCGGCTGCGGGGGTCGGGTTACCTTGTGACGCGTTGGCCCGGGCGCGAATAGCGTCACGCAGCGGCCACCAGGGTGAGGACTCACCGATCAACTGTTCGGCTTCGCGGCTGGCGTTGCTGGCAAAGCTGGAGGCGATGGCGCCAGGCTGCACTTCCATCAGTTTGATGCCGAACGGTGCCAGCTCCAGACGCAGGGCATCGCTGAGCGCATGCACGGCGGCTTTAGATGCGCAATAAGCGCCTGCAAACGGCGTGACCAGCACCCCCGAAACACTGCCGATATTCACTACCAGCCCTTTGCTGCGGCGCAATAACGGAAACAGCGCACGCGTGACGCCGACCACCGCGAACACATTGGTGTCGAACTGTCGGCGCATAGCCTCCACGCCACCATCGAGCAACGGCCCCATGGCGCCGTAACCGGCATTATTGATCAGCACATCAAGGCCGCCTTGTTGCTCAAGCTGTCCCGCCAATCGCTCAAGCGCCGCGCTGTCGTTGACGTCCAGTTCCACCGCGATGAACCCGGCAGCCTGCAATGCAGCGACATCTTCGGTTTTGCGGGCGGTGGCCCAGACTTGATAGCCAGCGGCTTTGAAGGCTTCCGCCAGTGCGCGGCCAATGCCGCTGGAACAACCGGTGATAAGGGCGATGGGCATGTATTTTCCTTAAAGGACCTAGTCCGAGAAACTGCCTTGTAAGTGCTCGGCACGAAACTCCACGGTTTGCGCGCGGTAACCCGGACGCAGCGGCGGCAGGGGTAAGCAGTCTTGCCAATCGCCACCGGCCTGCAATTCGCCAGGGCCGCGATAGCGAGGTGCCGCGTAGACGTTATCGGCCAGGTTGACCGTGTCCCCCGGCATATAAGCCGCAACACGCCACTGCAGGGAGAGCAGCGGCACGTCATTGCCATTGTGTAACTGGATCTGTAACGGACGGTCAGGCGGGCATTGTTGCGGCAAATAAGTCAATCGCAACTCCAGATGCTCCAACCGTCGCGTTTCGCGGCTGTCCTGCCATACCACCCATGCCGCCACGCTCCCCAAACCCAACACCGCCGCCAATGACACCGGCAACGCCTTGGCGGGGTAACGCAAGAGCAGAATCAGCCACGTTAGAATGAGCGCAATGCCGATCAGCATGGGGGGATACCTTGGTCACACAGATGTGGGCATCGTAGCGTTAGCTTCAGGCTTTGTATTGCGGCACTGACGCCTTTGCGAATGAATTCGCTCCTGCGCAGCCACAAATGTCACTGACTGAAGGCGATGTGACTGACATGAAAAAGCCCCCGTAACCCCTCTGCGGATGGGAAATACGCAGAGGGGTTACGAAGGCCAGAGTGTTACGGTTTAAACCGTATCAGCGTGCGATGGTTTTGGTCTTTATGCCCATTTCCACCACGTTATTGGAACGCCCGTAGACGTCTTCGAAACGTTCAATGTCGTCTTCGCCCAAGTAGCTGCCGGACTGGACTTCAATGATTTCCAACGGGATCTTGCCTGGGTTTCTCAAGCGATGGACCGAGGCAATCGGGATGTAGGTGGATTGGTTTTCGGTCAGCAGGAACACGTTTTCATCGCAGGTCACTTCGGCAGTGCCGGAGACGACGATCCAGTGTTCGGCGCGGTGGTGGTGCATTTGCAGGGACAGGCAAGCGCCCGGTTTAACCGAGATGTGCTTGACTTGGAACCGGCCACCCATGTCCACCGAGTCGTAGGAACCCCAAGGTCGGTAAACCTCACAGTGGTTCTGGGTTTCGCTACGGCCCTGTTCGTTGAGGGTGTTGACCATCTGCTTGACGCCCTGAACTTTGTCTTTGTGGGCAATCATCATCGCGTCTTTGGTTTCGACCACGACGATATTGTCCAGGCCAATGACCGAGACCAGTTTGCCGTTGCCATGGATCATGCAGTTGCGGCTGTCTTGGATCACCACATCGCCTTTGGCCACGTTGCCGTGGGCGTCTTTTTCCTGCACGTCCCACAGCGATGACCAGCAGCCGACATCATTCCAGCCAGCGGTGAGCGGAACCACGCAGGCGCGCTGGGTTTTTTCCATCACGGCGTAGTCGATGGAGTTGTCCGGGCAGCAGGCGAAGGTGGCGGCATCAATGTCGATGTTGTCGCCGTCGTGAATGCTGCGTTCGAGGGCCAGCATGCAGGTGTCGTAGATGTCCGTGTCGTGCTTTTTCAGCTCTTCGAGGTAACGGCTGGCACGAAACAGGAACATGCCGCTGTTCCAGAAATAACCGCCAGCGTTGACGAACTCGGTGGCGCGCTTTTCGTCAGGTTTTTCGACGAAGTGCGAGACGCGGCTCACACCCTCGGGCAGTAGCACATCGTGGGTCGACTTGATGTAGCCATAACCGGTTTCAGGTTTGGTCGCCGGTACGCCGAACAGCACCATTTCGCCGCGTTCGGCCGCGACGGTGGCCAGGGCGAGGGCGCGTTGCAGGGCTTTTTGATCGTCGATGACGTGGTCGGCCGGGAGCACCAACATCAGTTCATCACGGCCATCGCTGAGCAGCATCATCGCGGTGATTGCGACGGCCGGTGCGGTGTTGCGGCCGAAGGGCTCCAGCAAGATGGCCTGGGTCTCTAGCTTCAAGGTGTCCAGTTGCTCTGTAACGATGAAGCGGTGGTCCTTGTTGCAGACCACGATAGGGTCCTGCATGCCGTCGAACTTCAGGCGTTCGAGGGTTTGCTGGAACAGGGTGTGCTCACCGGTCAAGGCCAGGAACTGTTTAGGGAACTGTTTGCGCGAAAGCGGCCAGAGTCGTGAGCCGCTACCACCTGACAAGATTACTGGAATCATTTTACTTCTCCAAAAGTCTTCAAAAAGGCTGTACGTCGTTTTCTGTCGTTTCAGTCTTGTTTTTGTTCCGTGACAACCGGTCCTCTCCTGACTACGGAGCCCAGGACCGGCTGTCTCAATGGGTTAGCGCGTGGCGACCGGGGGTTTGACCCAGACCGGCGACACGTTGCTGCCGCTGCCGGTGACATACAGAACGGCGGCTTCACCACGTTCCAGGGCAATCGGTTTCAGATCGCTGATTTTCTTATCGCCGTCGAACAGCGCCAGGCTGACTTTCACCGGGTTGATTTCACGGTCGCCACGGCCTTTGGCGGCGACGGCCGGGATGACATCGGTCTTGCCATCGGCGGTTTTCAGGGTCAGCGCTTTGTCGGTGAGGTTCTGCACGCGCACCAGGGATTTCTGTTTGTTCTTGAACGGCGGCTCTTCCACCAGTTGTGGGGTGCCGCTGGTGTTGCTGACCAGGGTGTAATAGTGATCACTGGCCAGTTTCACCGGTACGGTCTGGCTGCCAACCTTGGCGCTGTAGTCGCCCTGGGGCATGAAGCTGAAGGCGCTGCTGGCCAACGGTGCGATTTCGTTGAGGTTGGTGTTGCCGACGCTGGCGCTGATTTCCGCGTTGCTGGCGTTGTAGACCCGGACGAAGGTCGAGCCTTTAGGGGCCGTCGGGCCATAGAGCGCAGAGTCGCCACCGGCAAAGGCTTGCAGGGAGAACAAGCCGAGGCCTGCAACCAGTGCGCAGGTTTTCAACAGGCTTTTTTTGGCAAAACGATTTGGAGTGGTCTGTAAGGTCATGAGATGTTCCTCTCAGTTTTGCGCCCGGTTGGGCGACTCGGATTTGTTGGCGTTAAGCGCCAGATTTTGTTGCGGGTCGCGAGCCTGTTTAAGTTCGGCGATCCACTGCGGATCGAACTCGCCAAGGTCGTTGTGGGCAGGCAGATAACGTTCTGGGAACTCCCAAATCAGCACTTGCGGCGGGCTGTTCTTGAAAGCATCGGTTTGCAGGTATTTGAGCATCGGCAGAATCGGGCCATGGCCGTCTTCGGCGTAATTGACCACGTCGCTTTGCAGTGCCTGTTTCAAGGCGCCCAGGAAGTTCCAGTTCGGGTTGGCGCTGTAGCTGGTGCCGACCAGTCCTACCGCGACTTCGTTGTCCGCGAACAGGGCATCGCCGTCGTTAGCCTCGGCCTGAGCCGGATTAGTGCTGCGTTGTTGCAGCTGATCGGGTTTAGGCAACAGGTTGCTGAACAGCGGGTCCAGTGGCAGGAAGCTGGTCAGGTCACCCTTGTACGGCGCGGTCTCTTTGGCTTCGGTGACGAACTTTTCAGGCTGGCCGCTCAACGGTGTTTCATTGCTGATGACCGTGCCCAGCTGTTGAGCGACGACTTCGGCACCCATCGGCGTCCAGTGCGTGTCGGTCCTCAGGAACACGGCACCGTTCTGTTTTGCGCTCTGCAGCGGCGTCAGCAGGTCAGGGGCAATAATGCCGGCCTTCGCCATCTGGGCATGGAACTGCTGATACAAATCGGCATGCAGCGCAGCCGGGGTGTTGTCGCCGATGTGCTCCGGGTACAGCCGGGTTTTTGCCGGCACGATGGCCAGCACCAACTGTGTGCCCTGTTTTTTCAGGGTGTCGCGTACACCTTGAATCAGCGCGAGGTTGTCGGCTTCGTTCTGCTCGCCGTTGGCCACAGGGTTGAACTCTTCATCGCTGTACAGCCACTGATCGCGGCCCAGCACGACACCGGGACGGCCTTCGTTGAACAGCTTGAAGTCCAGTGCGGCCCAAAGGTTGGTGCCCAGGCGTTTGATCGGGAACTCATCGTCGTAATGAGTCTCCGCCGCTTTGGTCCAGCGCCCGTTGAGCACGGTGGTCTCGGCGGAAGTCGAGAAGCTGCCGAAACTGCGCAGCGACCAGACACCCAACGCGAGCAGGATGGCGAGGAACAGGACGATGTAGAGGAAGCGTAATGATCGGGTCATGTCAGGCCCCTCAAAACTGGAAGTAAAGGAACGGCGAGAAACTTTGCGCCGAGAGCTTGAGGATCGATGCTACGAACAACAGCAACACCAAGGTGCGCATCGCATAACGCGGCCAGTCGGCGACCCAGAACGCAGGCTGTACCTGAGCATCGGTGCCGACGGTGTAACCCGGCAGGTGAATGCTGTTCGGCTGGTCGCCAGGGACTGCTTTGATCATGCCCGGTTGAGCGGTTGCGGGACCGTTGGCCTCGGTGCTCTCTTCGCCGGCAGCAGGTTTCACACCCTTGATCGCGTCGGCTTTAGGTCGGTTCGCGTAGAAGTCACGCAGACCGAAGAACGCCAGTGTCATGTACGCCACGATCAGTGTTGCCACTTGCAGGCCGGTGAGGCTGGCGCTGTTGAGTTCCGACAGTTGCCATTCGCTGAAGCTGAACATCGCGCCATACATCCGTGCAGCAACGTGCAGGTTTTCCGAGCGGAAAATAACCCAGCCCATGATCACCAGCAGGAAGGTCAGCGCCCAACGAATCGGATTGAAGCTGCGCTGATTGGTGTTCAGGCCCAAGGCTTTTTCGATCGCCAACCACATGCCGTGCCAGGCGCCCCAGACGATGTAGGTGATGTTCGCACCGTGCCACAGACCACCAAGCAACATGGTCAGGAACAGGTTGCGGTAGGTGGTCAAGGTACCGCCACGGTTACCGCCCAAGGTGATGTACAGATAGTCACGCAGCCAGGTGGACAGGCTGATGTGCCAGCGCCGCCAGAACTCGGTGATCGACTGGCTGATGTACGGCTGCTTGAAGTTCTCCATGAAGCGGAAGCCCATCATCAGGCCCAGGCCAATGGCCATGTCGCTGTAGCCGGAGAAGTCGAAATACAGCTGCGCGGTGTACGCCAGCGCACCGAGCCAGGCATCCCCGGTGGTCGGGTGCTGCAAGGCGAAGCAATGGTCGGCGACTACAGCCAGGGTGTCGGCGATGAACACCTTCTTGATGAAGCCCTGCATGAAGCGCGTGGCGCCTTCGGAGAACTTGTCCAGGGTGTGCGTGCGGTTATTGAACTGGTCGGCCAGGTCGCGGAAGCGCAACACGGGGCCGGCAATCAGGTGCGGAAAGATCGCGACGAACGCAGCAAAGTCGATCAGGTTACGGGTGGCCGGTGTGTCGCCACGGTAAACGTCGATGATGTAGCTGATCGATTCGAAGACGTAGAAGGAGATCCCGATCGGCAACAAGACGTGGGTCAGAATGAACGGTTCGAGACCTACCGAGGTCATCATCGCGTTGATGCTGTCCACGCCAAAGTTGGCGTATTTGAAGTAACCAAGGATGCCCAGATCCACCGCCACGCCGAGCAACAGCCAGCGCTGTGCCGGTTTGGTGCGCACGCCTGCCGCGCCGACTTTCAGGCCGATCCAGTAGTTCCACAGGGTCACGCCGATGAACAACGCCAGGAAGTCCACTCGCCACCAGGCATAGAACGCGTAGCTGGCAATCAGCAACAGCAAGTTGCGGTAGCGTTGTCCGCTCAAGTAGTACAAGCCGAGGAAGATCGGCAAGAACAAGAACAGGAACACATTGGATGAGAAAACCATCCTTATCCCTCCGTTGGTTCAACAGTCAAAGGCCGAAGCCCCCCCAAACCCCCCACAAAAAACAGGGGGTGTATTGCATGAAATTTACTGCCACTGCCGTCTGAAGGTCGTACCGACCTTATCGCAGACACGTCAGCTCCTACGGGGTTCGTGGTGCCTCAGGAACCAGAACCTTTATTGCCTTTTTCATGCGCCGGATCGAAAACCTTGGTCAGGTCGCCGCCAAGACGGAAGGTCTTGAACGGTTCCATCTTGTGTTTTTGATCCAGTACTTCGGCCTTGCAGGTGTAGAGCGAGCAGAAGGGTTCGAGCCAGGCGAACTTGCTGTCGATCTCGAGATCGGTCATGTCCTGTTTTTCGCCGTTGCGCTGGGTGAAACTGTCGGCATCCTTGATCCCGCTCAGCACCCGTTCACCCAGACGCTGCAATGCACCGTTGTTTTCCGGACGTACATCGACGCCATTGGCCTGGGCAAAACTGGCAATCATCGCCATCGGTGGCAGGGCGTAGTTGTGATACGCCAGGGCGCGTTGTTTGCGCTTGAGCTCGTTGGGCAGGAAGCCGTCCTTGTCGATCTGATTGGCGCCGACGCGGAACTCCTTCACCGACCAGTCGAACAAGTCACGTCGATTGGTCACCACCGACGTTGCCATCACCGACCAGGCAGCCCAGTAGGTGTGGTTGTTGTTCTTGTCCATCGGCAGGTTGTCCCAATCGCTGACCACCTGATCGGCCAGTTTGCTGAACCAGGCTTCGATGATTTGCGCTTGTTCCTGATGCGCGGCCAACGGGTGCGAGTTGGAGAACTTCAGGCGCAGGTAAGCCGAGGACATACTGCCCAGTGCCCATTTGCGCATTGACTTGCCGGTGTGGTTAAAGTCCTTGGACTCGAGCGCATCGGCCTTGGCCCAGGTGGTGAGCAGGTTCAAGGCGCAGTCGAGCTGTTCCGGACGACCGTCACGCATGTACTGCATGACGATTTTGCTGGTGTCGCGCTCCAGCTTGGTGATGTCGGCCGTGGCGTCCCTGAAGGCTTTTTCCGAGACCTCGTTGAGGGTCGAGCGGGCCTTGTCCGAGCCTTCGTATTTGCTGCGAAACACCAGTTTGTCGGTGTACGGTTTGGGAATCGCATCGCAGCTGAATTTATTGTCACCGGTTTTGACCTTCTCAATACCGGCGAAGTAGCCCTGTGGTGGAACCAGCGCCTGGGCAGCAGACGCGGCATCGGTCGCGGCCATCAGCGCCACGGCGAGCAGGGTGGGGAGCATCATTTTTCGAGTGTGCATAAAGGCCTCATAACCCGGCTTGCGCGGTGTTTTGCGCAGCTCGTGGGAACACGTTGCGTTTGCATATTTTCGCTTCAACTTGCTGAGGTGCAGCGCCCGCTTCCGGGCCCTGTACTTCCACGGCGAGCAATTGCTGGTCAGCCCAGTCCTTGTCGTCGCGCAGTTCAAAGGCGAAACGCCCGTCTGTATCGGATGTTGTCGGTTTTTCGATTTTCAGGTCTTCATGCCGG
This sequence comes from Pseudomonas sp. 5C2, assembly GCF_034314155.1. NCBI lineage: Bacteria > Pseudomonadati > Pseudomonadota > Gammaproteobacteria > Pseudomonadales > Pseudomonadaceae > Pseudomonas > Pseudomonas sp. 5C2. The sequence goes on from NZ_JAVIWH010000003.1 coordinate 2,214,714, forward strand.
CCATTCATGTACCAGAGCGTGGCGTGCAAGGTTTTCACCGACGTGTCGGCGAAGCGGATGTCGACCTGATTACTGCCGTTGCGCACATCTTTGATGCCGTTTTTGCCATTGACCAGAAGCTCATTGGCCCCGGTTTTCAGTGTGGCGCTCTGGCTCATGATTGCAGTCTTGCCTTCGCAGCCGTTGTCGAGCAGAGACATCATCTGCCGGTAGATGGTCTCTTGGTCCAGGCGATACAGCGGCGAGAATTCCCAGATCAGGATTTTCGGCGGTTTCTTCTGGAAGTCGTCGCTGCCCAGGTATTGCAGCATTGAGCCTTCCAGGCCACCACCGGGGAAGGCGACGTTGAGAACGTCTGCGCCGATGTACTCTTCAAGGAAGCCGGAAAAGTTATAGTTCTTGCCGCTGTGACTGGTACCGACCAGGGTGATTTCCGGGTTGCCGGAATCGCCGAACAGGTCGCCGTCAGCGGCTTCGCCCTTGGGCTCGGTCACGAACTGATCCATGTACTGGATCGCGTAGGTATTGCCGCACAACTGCGCGGCCATGTTATGCAGGGTACCGGTCTTGCCCATGCGACCAGACTTGTGGCTTTCGAATTCACGTTTGGGAATGTCAGCGAACCCCGGTACTTGCTTGACCTTTTCGGCGACGATTTTCGCCGTGCGTTGAGCACCGTAAGGCGTCCAGTGTTGGTCGCCACGGAAGTAGAAATCGTGCCCTTGCTCGTCCTTGGTCGAGGGCTCATTGGTCAGTGGCGACAGGTCGGGCACCCAGTAACCCATCTGGCTGAAACGGCCGAGCATGGCCTGGTAGTTTTTCAGCGCCGTTTCGTAGTCGTACTTGGCGCGCTCAGTCGGGAGCAGCTTGTTTCGATCGACCAGGCCACGGGTGGGTTGGTACACCACGACCAGCTCGACACCTTTGCTTTTGAAGGCATCGTGCAGTTCTTTCATGCGCCGATAACCTTCGGGCGAGGTGTCGAATTGGGTCCGCAGGTCTTCCTGGGTACGGAACAGCCAGTCACCCTGGGCCTGTACCAGCGTGGTGAAGTTCTGCTGATAGCGCGTGGTGTAGTTCTTGGCGTCGAGCGCCTGCGGGCAAATGTTGCAGCAAGGCTCGGCGGTGAACGTCGGCGCGTGAGCGTCATCGGCGCGCACGCCGCTCGAGGCTGCGAAGATTGCTGCCGTGAGGCCCGAGAGGCTGAGTAGCTTGATCAATTGAGCGTGCATAAATAGGTTCCCTCAGTCCCGGAGATCGGTCTGGCGTTCGACCGGGTCGATCAACACGGCTTTCTTCTGGCGCACCAGCAGGTCGAGAATTTCGTCCTGACGTTCACCGAGAATCCCGTTGAAGCTGATCCCGTTGGATTTGGTCGGTGCGAGCATCGACACCCGATACAGCTCGACACTCAATGGTGAGTCGATGGACAGTGGGCCGGAACCGTTGGCGGCGAGTTCGCCACCGACAACGATCAGCGAGACCTTGGTGTCGAAGGGGTCAAGGGCGATGTCACGGTCGGTGTCGCTCAAGTCCTTGATGTGCCCGTAGACGCCCATCAGGCCATTGGCCATGGAGATGTTTTCGTACAACCGGATATTCACGCTGTTACGGACACGAATTCCGTGGCGACGGTTGTTGATCACACGGTTGCCCCAGATCAGGTTGTCGCCGCTTTCGTACATCGTGATGCCGTCGGAATGGTTCTGAAAAATCTCGTTGTAAGCGATCAGGTTGTTCACGCTGTTACGGTCGATCACTACGCCCGACAGGTTGTTGTCGTAGCTGCGGTTGCCGAAAATGAAGCTGTCGTTGACCTCACGGGAAATAATGATCCCGTGTTTTTTCTTGGTCCCGTAGACCGTGTTATCGGCAATGATCAGACCGTGTGAGCGGTCATGCGGGTCAATCCCGTAGACGATGTTGTCACGGTAGGTATTGCCCTTGATCACCACGTCACGCGCTTCATAGCAGTAGAAGCCGTACCACATGTCCGAGAACTCGGAACCGATGACCCAGCCGGTCGGTTCCGGGCGTTTCAGTACCTTGGCCATGTTTGGCGTGTACTGAGAAATACTCACGCCATAGGATTTGCTGTTGGCATAACCGAAGCTGGCGATTTTGCTGTTGACGATATAGGTCTCGGTACCGCCCCAGGACAGCAGGAACGGACGAAACTCATTCGGCTTGCGAAAGGTCGCCGGGCCGTTGTCGGCTTCGCGCCATCCGGTGATTTTGGTGTCCCGGACAAACAGCTGGCCATCGTTGATCAAGAACGAACCGGCTTCCTGCGACAAGCGCAGCTCTTGAGTCTTGTTATCGATTTCAAGAATGCCCTTGCGTCCAACGACAATCGGCAACCTGGCCAGGAATACACCGGGCGAGGTTTCGCTGAAGTACTGCTTGGGCAGGCTTTTGCTCAGGTCACGCAAGTTTATGTAACCGTCTTCGATAAAGATCGCCTGGGGGATGCCATGCTGGCGTGCCACCCATTCGGTCATCTTGTTATCGCCACCGATAAAATCTTTCAGGGCGTCTTCCTGCATCATGCGCCGGACTTTGATCTTGCCCGGTTTACTGCGCACGATTTTCTTGGCGACGGCTTCGGCGGTATAGCCGGAGATGTCGGGCAGTTCAGGCTTGGCCAGTTCCAGCGGCGCGGTGGGCGGGCTGGTCACGGTGTAGGTCTTGGCCTGCTGCAGGCCTTTGGCCGGAGCAGCAGGGTCGACCGCAGCAAACGCAGCGGCGCTGGCCAGCATCAAGGCGCTGGCCAACAGGCTGACGGAGCCTCTCATGGGTAGACTGTTCATCGTATCGCTCCCTTGGCAGCTTGCATCAGAAGCGCCAGATGACGTCGATAAAGGCGCGGTGCATATACGAATCCACTTCTTTACCGTAAGCATCGCCAGGTTTGAACACACCGCCACGGAACCGCACCAGTGCCGACGGCTCGTCGATGGACTGGCTCAGTGCCGCAGGCAGCAGGCCCTGTTTGAAGTACTTGGTGACGACCAGATCCATCTCTTGACCGAGGTCTTTTTTACCGTCCATCAAGGGCAGAGAGGTACTGGACTCAACCGCGCCGTCAGCGTTGTAGGAGTTTTCCACGGCATTGATGCCGGTGGTGCCCACGGCCTTGTTGCCGTCGACGCGCCAGAACTTGTGGTAGACCAGGCTGGCGTCATAGTCGTCGCGCAGCATCCAGGAACCGAACAGGGTGCCGGTTTGTACGTTGTTCATGCTGCCGCGAAAGGCCTCGCCGAAACGATGGATCCGCGAGCGGGTGCCGGTGTAGTTCGAGCGGTTGCTTTCCAGGCCGTTCTGTTCGTAGTCGCCGCTGGCGCGGGCATAGGCCGCACCGACTTGCCAGTTAGGGTCCAGCCGCAGACGAATCCCCATGTCAGTGGCCCAGCCGTTGACGTTGCCGCTGGTTTTCTCGCCCGCAGTGCTTACACCGTTCACGGTCGAAGGGTGGATCGAGTCGCGGTCGCCGCTCATCCCGGTCAGGCTGGCCCAGTAATTGATGGTATTGGTGTTGCGGTAGTTATAGGCATCGCTGTTGGCTTCGACACCCAGCCAGGTCAGGTCACCGTTTTGGGTTTTATCCAGGGAGTCGACCTGATCGAGGCCACTCTTGAGTTTGCCGTCATCATGGGTGTGATGGGCGCGCACGCCGGCCCACTGGCCAGGTCTCCACTGCGCCGAAATATCGCCAAACAGGTGCAGGCGATCTTTGTCTTTAGGCGACAGTTCGGAGAGGTCGGTGCGGTATTCGCTGAAGCGTTCCGCTGCGCCAAGGTTGGCCCGGAGCAAGGTGGTGTCGAAGGTCCAGTTCAGGGCTTCGATATTGGCGTCACGCCACATGCCATCGTCGTTGCGCAGGCGCTGACGACCCAAGCGCAGTTCCTCGCCAGGGTAAGGGGTCAGACCTTTGTAGCCGATCCAGAACTCACGCAAGGCCAGGTAGTTTTTGTCGGGCTTTCGATCATTGCTGGCGCTGGAACCGTTGTCGGTATTTGGCTGTTGCAGGGTGTCGGTTTCGATAATATCCGTCGAAGTGACCGCCTGGCCCATGGCGTAGGCGCTCCAGTTGCCGCGCTCGCCGTAGGCCCATGGGCGCAGGTCCAGACCGACACCGTTGACACTGCCGCCTGAGCGGGTGCCCAGGTCGCGGTCGTCTTCGGACTGGCCGGTGACTTTAACTTCCAGACCGAAGTTCTTGGTCTCGGTCAATGCTGCTGCCAACGCCGGAGTGGCCGAGAGCAGAGAAAAGCTCAGGCCCAGGCCAGCTGTCATCCAGTGATTCAACTTCATAAAGCTTCCTCGGCGTCTTCTTGTTGCAGAGCATGCAGGGCCAGATTGTTCTGGGCGGACGTGCCACGTATCTGTTGCTCTTGTTGCAACAGACGTTGGGCTTCGGCGCGCTGTGCAGGCAGCAGTTGGTCATTGATTTGTTGCGCAAGTTCGGTCGCTTCCGGGGTCGGAGCGTCCTGCTTTAGCGCCAGTTGGCTGAACACGTAGGCGTTGACCGGGTTGGGCAAGGTGCCCTTACCTTGGGAGAACAATTGCGCGAGGGCGTAGTCGGCGCTGTTCTGACCGCCGCGAGCGGCTATCAGTAATTGTTCGACGGCCTTTTGCGGGTAGACCTGGCCGAGGTATCCCCGGCGGTAGATCTGACCCAGGTAGTAGTGCGCGGCAATTTCGCTGCCGGCGGCTTTCTGCAGATGAGCTTCGGCTTGTTTGGCATCGGGCAGGACCCATTTGCCTTCGTAATAGAGTTTGCCCAACAGCAGTTCGGCACGCGGTTGATCCGCTGCGCGACCGTTGTTCAGGTACTCCATCATCGTGTTCACGTCGCCCAGTTCCGGGAAGTCATAGAGCAACTTCGCCAGGCTGACCCAGGAAACCGGATAGCCAGGTGCGACTTTTTCCAGCAGTTGCTGAGCTGTTTTTTCATCAGGCTTGCCAAGCTCGGTATCGCTCAATACACGCGCTACACCGTCAACCCGTTGCGCTGAAACCTTGCCGAGTTCATAAGCGCTTTGCAGTTGGGCAATCAGAGCGGCCTGTTGATCCACTTGCGCGCGTTTCTGGTAAACGGTGGCCAGTTCGACGTAGCAGATGTCGGTGGCGAGCAGGGCTTTCTTGCAGATGCTTTCGATTTCATCCAGATGCTGATCGTAGGTGTTCTGCGTGCGATAGAGCAGCACCTGAGCCAGGCCCGCTTCCGGGTAGCCGGCGGCGCGCCATTGCTCGATCTGCCGTTGCGCATTGACCTTCGGGAAGGTCTGCGGGTATTGCAGGTACAGCATCGCCAGCGGGATCAATGTGCCGCCTTCGCCATTGGCAAAGGCCTTTTTCAGCAGGACCTCGGCTTCATGGTGTTCGGCTTCGGTGGCGTCTGGCCGTGCAACCAGCAAGCGACCCAGCCGGGCCTGAGCCCGGGGCGATGTGTCGGCGGCTGCGCGGTAAGTGGCTTCAGCTTGTTTGAGCTGTGCGGGGTCATGGGTTTCGACCTGAATATCCGCCAGGCCGACCTGTGCATCGCTATAACCCAGGTCCGCCAGTTGCCGATAGTTCTGCTGTGCCATCGCGGTATCGCCGCGTTTGAGGGCTTCGTTGGCCAAGCGCTGATCGGGCAGGCCAGCGCAACCGCTAAGGCCGATCGCCACGGCGAGGCCCAGCAGGGTAGGGGTCGACAGCTTTCGTAGTGGGCTAGCCATGTTTAGAGACCCACGGCCATGGCTTTGTCGATCAGCCAGTTCAATGAAGGGCCACGATCGCTGGTGACTTCCACCGGACGGCCGGACAGGCTGCTGCTCAGAGCTTGGTCAGGCTTGATCTGCACGCGAATGTCGGTCGACAGGTCGGTGCTGCTGTTGTTAGTGCTGCTGACGATCTTGCCGTGACGGATTTCATCTTCGCCTGCGACCTGGAAGTTCACACGGTTACCGGGGCGCACGTCAGCGAACTGGCGATAGCTGAAGCGAGCGTCGACTGTGGCTTCGGTATTGCGTGGGACCAGTTGGAAGATCACTGCGCCTTTGCCGGCGAACTGGCCGTCAGCGACCAGTTGTTTGGCGATGATGCAATCACAAGGGCTGGTCAGGGTGCCGCTCAATTGCCGGGCGAATAGGTCTTCGACCTTGGCCGGTTGCAGTTGCGCGTCATCCAAGTGGTCTTTGAGCATTTCCAGCATGCTGGTGCTGAACGAGGCCAGTGGTGCACCTTTGGCGACCACGCCATCAGTACCCGCCAGGCTTTGCACGGTCCCTTCGCGAGGCATGGTCACGTCCATGCTTGGCACGCTGACCACGCCGGCGGTTGCATGGCTGACGAAGTACAGACCATAAACCGACTTGAAGATAAAGCCGAACGCGACCAGGCCGACGATGAAGATCCCCAAGCTGAAGATCACGGCGCGCATACGGCCGAAGAACGTCATGCCGCTGCCGCCGTCCTTGACCTTGCGTGCCTTGGTGAAATTGTCGCGCTGCAAGGTGGCGAGTACTTCGCCCATGGTCACAATGTCACCGCTCAAGTGCGAGGTGATCAGGTGGCGCAGGGTGGCGATGTCTTGTTGTTCCAGGTTCTGGAACTGGCAGCCGGCACGGCCGGTACGAGCATCAAAGGAGCGAACCTGCAGTTCAACGTCCATGGCCAGGCCAAGGTTATCGATGACGAATTGCAGGCGGCCTTTCTGTACTTCCCCGACTTTCAGGGGCTGCCGGCCGGCGTTGAAGCACAGACCGCCGGCAGACAGGTCTTCGACCTGGGCAATATGGGCGGTACCGTCGCTGCCGAAGAAGCGCAGTTTGGCCGGTATTTTGACCCGAGCGTGCTGGCGCTGAGCTTCAGATTCATGCACTACATTCACATTCACGGCGGTATTCATGGCGGTAATTCCTACTTAATCAATTGATCCATTGGCCCGGTGGTCAGACCATCGTCAGCAGCACAGCGACGAACACGCTGCCTGCGGAGAAGGTCATGGTCCGAGACGACCAGGTGTTGAACCAACGTTGGAAGCTGGCCAGGTCGCGAGTGAGTTTGGTGTCCTGGCGAGTCCAGGACTGTTGATCGAGGCGGAAGAAAACGTAGATTTTCACCAGCGCACCGACGATCTGGTTGTAATAGAGAATCACGGGGTAAGCGGGGCCGATGGTGTGTCCGGTGCAGGACAGCAACAGCGTCAGGATCAGGCGGGTGATACCGATCCACAGCAGGTACATCAGGATGAACGTCACGCCATATTTGAAGCTGGCGATCAGGGCGACGGTCAGCCCCAGAATCGAGGTCCACATCGACACGCGTTGATCGAACAACACCACGCTGGTGAACAATCCCAGGCGCCTTACACCCAGGCCCAACGCACGGGAGTTCTGCCGCAGGTTGTTGCCGTACCACCGGAACATCAGTTTGCGGCTGGCCTTGATGAAGCTCTTTTCCGGCGGATGTTCAACGGTGTTGATCGAGGCGTCCGGCACGTAGAACGTGTCGTAACCCAAACGCATCAAACTGAACCAGCTGGACTTGTCATCGCCGGTCAGGAACTTGAAAGTGCCCAGACGCCAATGGTGCAGGGAGTCGCTTTCGACGTCGGCGATGAATTCCGGGTCGGTAACCACTTCGGCACGGAACACAGACATCCGGCCGGTCATGGTCAGCACGCGCTTGGACAGGGCCATGGAACACATATTGAGGTGACGTTGGGCGAAGCGCAGCTTGTGCCATTCGCTCATGATGTAGCCGCCACGGACTTCGCAGAACTCATTGGTGGTCAAGCCGCCAACGTTGCCGAACAACTGGAACCAAGGCACGGTCTTGCGCACGACACCCGGGCTGAGCACGGTGTCGCCATCAATTACCGCAACCACGGCGCGGGCATCGGGCATGTGCCGGGAAATGGCGCGGAAGCCAAAGGCCAGGCCGTCGCGTTTACCGGTGCCTGCGATACGCACGAAGTCGAGCTTGACCCGCTCAGGCGGATTGAGTCTGGCCCACATGCTCTTGACCAGCAGCTCGTCGGACATCTCTACCAGGGAGCAGACAATCGTTGTCGGGTAGCCGCATTCAATGGCTTCGCGAATCACCGAGCTGTACACCTGAGCGGTGGTCAGGGCATCGATTCGAAAACTGGTGACCATCAGAAACACATGGGATGGATCTGCCGCGCTGCCGAGCTTGCGCACTTTGCGGCGCAGGTGCGGATAGACCACGTACAGAAACAGCATGCCGCGCAGAAAGTGCGTGGCGCCCATGGAGTAGCGCCAGATGCCGACAGCGCCAATCAGGAACAGAAAGTTCTTCGACTGAGAGTCGAAGATACTGGAAGGCAGCGCCAAAGCGAGGCCCATTAATATACTGAGATAAAACAGCCAACCTGCGGCCTGAAGTAGGCCGTGCTTTAGCCTGTGCATAATCTGCATCCGTCTCGATATCGGGAGAGCCTTTTGGGTTGGCCCGAATGGGTTAAGGCAGGCATGTGTAGCTGATGCCCGTCAGTTAAGGTGAGGGGGACGTGTGGGAGCGGATTCGCTCCCACAGACCTTGACTGACGCTGTCAGGGCAGCTGGATTACCAGCAGATACCTTCGGTCCGGCCACTTGTGCTTGTGGCGTTGGACATGAAACCGACCAGGTCGATAACCTGTTTGCCGGCCGGGGCTTTGTCTGCCAGGGCGCGGAACTTCTCGTCACGGTTGCCGAGGATGATCACGTCGGAGTTGTTGATCACTTCGTCAAAGTCCGAGTTGAGCAAGGACGAGACGTGAGGGATCTTCGACTCGATGTATTCCTTGTTCGCGCCGTGCATGCGGGCATATTCGACGTTGGTGTCGTAGATGCTCAGGTCGTAGCCCTTGCCGATCAGCATTTCTGCCAGGTCCACCAGCGGGCTTTCGCGCAGGTCATCGGTGCCGGCCTTGAAGCTGAGGCCGAGCAAGGCGACTTTGCGTTTGTCATGGCTGGTGATGATGTCGAACGCGTTCTGCACTTGCGAAACGTTGCTGCGCATCAGCGAGTTGAGCAGCGGCGCATCAACGTCCAGCGAGCCGGCACGGTAGGTCAGGGCGCGAACATCTTTGGGCAGGCAAGAGCCGCCGAAAGCGAAGCCTGGACGCATGTAGTACTGGGAAAGGTTGAGTGTTTTGTCCTGGCAGACCACTTCCATCACTTCACGCCCATCGACGCCCACCGCTTTAGCGATGTTGCCGATCTCGTTGGCGAAGGTGACCTTGGTTGCATGCCAGACGTTGCAGGTGTACTTGATCATCTCGGCGACAGCGATGTCCTTGCGGATGATCGGTGCGTCGAGCTCTTCGTACAGCGCTTGCAGCACGTCACCGGAGGCTTTGTCGAACTCGCCGATCACGGTCATCGGTGGCAGATCGTAATCCTTGATCGCAGTGCTTTCACGCAGGAACTCAGGGTTGACCGCGACACCGAAGTCGACACCGGCTTTTTTGCCGGAGCAGTCTTCGAGGATCGGAATCACTACGTTGGCGACAGTGCCCGGCAAGACGGTGCTGCGCACGACGATGGTGTGACGGGTGGTCTTGTCACGCAGGACAAAGCCAATTTCCCGGCAGACGGATTCGATGTAATCGAGTTCCAGATCGCCGTTCTTTTTGCTGGGCGTGCCCACGCAAATCATCGACAAATCAGTGTCGCGAATAGCGGCAGAGAAGTCCGTGGTGCCACGCAGTTTCCCGGTTTTGATGCCTTGTGCCAGAAGCTCTTCCAGGCCCGGTTCAACGATAGGCGATTTGCCATTGTTGATCAGGTCAATCTTGGCACTCGAGATGTCTACACCCACTACATCATGACCACGTGCAGACAGGCAACCGGCACATACTGCACCGACATAGCCCAAACCAAAGATGCTGATACGCATCGTATTCTCCTTGTTTATTCACGCCATAAGTTGGCTGGATATTGAGGTTGAGCCGCAATAATCATCCGCCCAACAGTGTGACGCTTAGAGCGTCACAGCGCGGACGTAGGCATAGTTAAGTTGTGAGGGCCTAATAAGGGGCGCACTCAATGACGCTGATAAGGGCTGTACGTGGCCTATTGTCAGGCTCTGGCCCGTGGGGCTTGGCAAAGCATTTCAGGACGCGTTGCCGGCAAGCGCGGAGCGCACAGGTCTTGGTTCAAGGCCTTGATGTGCGTGACCTGACAATTGCCACAAGCACTGGAAAGGTGCTTTTCCTGATCGTATTAAGATACCCGGTATTGCGTGATCTCCTGGGCTAACTCATCGACCCTGCGGTCGAACTTGCTAGTGGGTGATTTCCCGGATCGTCTTGTCACTATGTACGTCATCGCTTACATAATTGGCGAGAATTGTTACGATGACTAAGAGCCTCTGATTTTGATATTAGTTCCGGGCTAGCGGTATTCATTTCGAAACTAAGCTACCTAAAATCTGCAGAAAGCGTACTTGCATATTAGTGGCACTTTTTGGCAGAGCCATAATGAATGGGGAGTTGCGGGCAGGAGACACGTATAGGCCACTACTTTAAATAGGGGGTCTAACGGAGTGAAAAAAAGCTGTAATTTTTTTGAGAAATTTGGATTTAAATTTTACACGCCATTTTACTGGCGTCATTTAATTGTCCAAATGTACCAGTCAATCGGCTGGGAAGGGTGACAATGTGCACGCTTTCGAATAAGCCGTGCACCTCATCATGCAATTACTGATCGGCTGTCTCCCGTAGGAAAACCAGGGTGTCTGCTTTCGAATGCGCCGGGCTGTAACAATAGCCGTGCTCATTGAACTGTTTTAGTGCATCGGGATTGTCGATGCGCTCTTTGATCACAAAACGGCTCATCATTCCCCGGGCTTTTTTCGCGTAGAAACTGATAATTTTGTACTGCCCGTTCTTCCAGTCGCGGAATTCGGTGTTGATGATCCGCGCATTGAGGGTAGAGCGCTTCACCGCCGAGAAGTACTCATTGGAGGCCAGATTCAGCAACACGTCATCGCCTTGGTCGGCCAGCGCCTGGTTCAGCCACTCACTGATGTGCGTGCCCCAGAACGCATAGAGGTCTTTGCCGCGGTCGTTGCTCAGTTTGGTGCCCATCTCCAGCCGGTAAGGCTGCATTAGGTCCAGCGGGCGCAACAGGCCATAAAGGCCGGAGAGCATGCGCAGATGGTCCTGGGCATAGGTGAAGTCGGCGTCGGTGAAATTTTCGGCTTGCAACCCGGTGTAGACATCCCCCTTGAACGCCAGCAGCGCCTGCTTGGCGTTCGCTGGGGTGAAAGCCGGCGTCCAGCTACCGAAACGTGCGGCATTAAGCCCCGAGAGCTTGTCCGATAGATGCATCAGTTCGCCGATCTGCACGGGGGTCAACTCACGCAGTTGAACCATCAGTTCCTGAGAGTGATCCAGGTACTGCGGCAACGTGAAGCGTGCGGTTGCCGGCGGGGTTTCGAAATCGAGGGTTTTGGCTGGGGAAATCACCATCAGCATAAAATCGTCTCCTTTAATCGTGGCGCGATTCTAGGGGGTGGGAGGTGTGGACTCCAGCTATAGTGCGTCGCGGGGATTTTCTGGGGATTTGATTGTGCGCATTGTTTTATTCATCTCGGTCTGCCTGTTCTGCTTCAACGCTCAGGCGGCCGGGCCTGCTGTGCCCGCCATGCTGGATCGCAGCGTATGGCCTGAGCATTTGACCTCGCCGGTCTTGTTCGATGTCGCCTCGCGCGCCGAGATTCTGGCCTTTGCGCATGCCTTGCTGGTTAGCGAAAGCCAGGATGAAACGGGCCTTAAAGCGCGTCTGGGGCTGAAGAAAATCAACATGGTTTCGCTGAATTTGATCCGCCAGCGTCTGTGGGCGCGCTTGTTGGAGAATTACCAGTTTGCGCAACAGAGCTGCGAGCAGGACGCCTCTTTCTGCGTACTGGTCGAGGACATGGAGATGTTGCGCGAGCGGGCCGACAATTTTCAGGTCGCCGATGATTCGTTCTATGCGGCCTGGGCGGTACCGAGCCGGGCGTTTCACGAGCGCTACCTGAACGAGCTGCTGCGCATGGCGGCCTTGTTCCCGCTGGTCAGCAGCGAAATCGAGCGTTACAACTCAGACGAACTCACGGGCGATGAACTCAATGACCGGGTATTTCTGCTCACCTTCGACAGTGGCCCGACAGTCGTCGGTGGCACCACGGATTGGTTAACCGAGTACCTACGCCAGCAAAAGCTCAACGCTGCTTTTTTCGTACTGGGCAAAAACATGCAGATGCGCCTGGAAAAAAGCTCCGTGCCGGAGGTACAGGGGCTCTATAAGCAGCAATGCGTGGGCTTGCAGGGCTGGGAATACCGTTCACACAGCCAGTGGTCCGACTGGCAGAACTCGGTTCAGCGCAGCGCCGTGCTGTTGCAGCAGGTGTTGCCCGACAACTACCTGCCGTTGTTCCGTCCCCCTTACGGTCACCGCCGGGCCGACAGCGCCGAATATTTCCGCGTCCAGGGGCTGAAGGTTTCGCTGTGGAATATCGATTCTCAGGATTGGAACCGAAACATTTCCGCCCAACAGGCCAGCGAGCGGGTCTTGACCCTGATGCTGCTGTGGCGACGCGGGGTCATTGTATTTCATGACATCCACAATAAAGTCGAGACGGCGTTGCCTTGGCTGATCGCCAATACGGCACAAAGTGGACTTCGATGGCAGGATTGTCACGACTACCCCTGAAAGGCCCGTGGAGCAAAGGAATGCAGGCATTTGAAGGGCGGGATGCGATGGATTTTTTCGACAATTCGGGTCAGGCAGACTCCTGACTGTAACGGTGCTTTACGGTCTCGCCAAGCGCTATTCGTCATGCTGAAAAATAAACTTCAAAAAAACGTCAAAGTGCTTTTTTCTGTCATGAGTTTTGCGGTATTACCAATACAGACCGCCGAAACCTGCAACACAGGTGGCGTCATCCCAGACCCATCTTGAGCATTTTTTCCTCTGCCTGAAGAGGAGAGCTACGGCGGCCTTTCCGTGGCGCAGAACTGTTGTTGTATTGCGTTGCTTGGCTTCTAAAAAGGTGAGCGAGTATGGATGATCACGGACGCACCCCTTCTTCTAACCAGCCAATCCTTTACGTGCTCGATACCAACGTATTGATCCATGATCCAAACGCACTGCTGAATTTCGAAGAGCATCACGTCACTATCCCCATGACCGTCCTCGAAGAGCTGGACAAGCTCAAGGCCGGCAAGCATTCGGTTGCTGCCGAGTGCCGTCAGGCGATTCGTCTGATCGACAAGACACTGGGCAACGCGACACCGGAGGAGGTTGAACAGGGCGTACCGATCGATCGTGGCACAGGCATCTGCAAAGGCTTTCTTTCGATCCTGATGAACAAGCGGGCCGAGCCCAACAGCTTGTTGCCCGAGCACCTGAACGACAACATCATCATTAACCAATTGATCGACCTGCACGTGCGCAATAAGGACTTGCCTGTAGTGCTGGTGACCAAAGACATCAACATGCGCCTCAAGGCGCGGGCGTGTGGGATCGCCGCAGAGGATTACAGCACCGACCAACTGGTCGACGACGTGTCCATGCTGTCGCGCGGCTACCACACCATGACCGGCTCCTTCTGGGACCGTGTCAGCAAGGTCGAAACTCGCCAGGATCACGGCCGCACATGGCATCGGGTGCAACTCATCGACAACCTGCCGGCAGTGCACATCAATGAGTTCATCATCGATGCGCAAGGTTTTGTCGGCTGGATCAAAGGTATCCAGGCCGATGAACTGCTGATTCTCGACATGCATCAGGAGCCTTTGTTGCACCAGGAAGCCTGGGGCCTGAAGCCACGGGACATCTACCAAGGCCTGGCGTTGTTTGCCTTGCTTGATCCAGACATCCATCTGGTCAATCTGTCGGGCGCAGCCGGTTCGGGTAAAACCATTCTCGCCTTGGCGGCAGCCATCGAGCAGACCATGGTCAGCAAGCGCTATCGGCGCATTATCGCCACCCGCAGCGTGCAGGGGCTGGATCAGGAGATTGGCTTCCTACCCGGCACCGAAGCAGAAAAAATGGAGCCGTGGCTCGGCGCCATCACTGATAACCTGGAAGCGCTGCACATGGATGACGAAAACACCCATGGCAGTGTCGACTACATCCTCAGCAAAGTGCCGTTGCAGTTCAAATCCCTCAACTACATCCGTGGACGCAGTTTCCAGCAAAGCCTGATCCTGATCGACGAATGCCAGAACCTCACACCGCACCAGATGAAAACCATCATCACCCGTGCCGGTTCCGGTTCCAAAGTGGTCTGCCTGGGTAACCTGGCGCAAATCGATACCCCGTACCTGTCGGCCACCAGTTCTGGCCTCACTTACCTGACGGAGCGTTTCAAAGACTTCCCCAATGGTGTGCACATCACCCTGCAAGGGGTGCCACGTTCGATCCTCGCTGAGTATGCGGAGAGCCATTTGTAACGCTTGATTGAGAGCTGTGGATGAACCTGCAGGAGCGAACATGTTCGCTCCTGCAGTTAATGAGGTAGTTCCAGTTTTAGGTTTACAATCCCCACTCCTATTCAGGAGTAACGCTGTGCTAACTCATCTCGATTCCCAAGGTCGCGCCAATATGGTCGACGTCACCGACAAAAACGTGACGTTCCGTGAGGCTGTGGCCCAAGCGTTTGTGCGTATGCGCCCTGAAACCCTGCAAATGATTGTCAGTGGTGGTCATCCCAAAGGGGACGTGTTCGCCGTGGCACGTATTGCCGGCATTCAAGCGGCAAAGAAAACCTCGGATTTGATCCCGCTGTGTCATCCGTTGCTGCTGACCGGCGTCAAGGTCGAGTTGAGCGCGGACGGTGAAGATGCGGTGCGCATCGTCGCCCGCTGCAAACTGTCCGGGCAGACCGGCGTGGAAATGGAAGCGCTGACGGCGGCGAGTGTCGCTGCGCTGACTATCTATGACATGTGCAAGGCGGTGGATCGCGGCATGATCATCGAAAACGTCCGCCTGCTGGAAAAGCTCGGCGGTAAGAGTGGTCACTTCATTGCTGAAGAGCCGGTGGACGCGCAATGACCTTTAAAGTCCTGTATTTCGCTCGTTATCGCGAGGCCTTGGGGCTGGATACCGAAACGGTAGACGGCGAGTTCGCCACCCTCGACGCACTGCGTACGCATTTGGTACTGCGTGGTGGTGTGTGGCAGGTGTTGGCCGAACAAAACCTGATGTGCGCCCGCAACGAGGAGCTGTGTCAGCTCGACGAGCCGCTGGTATCAGGCGATGAAGTGGCGTTCTTCCCTACCGTGACCGGAGGCTGAATATGGCAATTCGGGTGCAGACAGCTGCGTTCGATCCGGGCGTCGAAGTGAATGCCTTGCACGCTGCCAATGTGGGGGTTGGTGCGGTGGTCAGCTTCATTGGCTATGTGCGCGACTTCAACGAGGGGCGGGAGGTCGCGGGGATGTTCCTGGAGCATTACCCCGGCATGACCGAAAAGGCGCTTGGCAAAATCGCCGCTGAAGCCGAACAGCGCTGGCCTTTGCTCAGGCTAGAGGTACTGCACCGGGTGGGCGCTCTAGAGCCGGGCGAGCCAATAGTCTTTGTCGGCGTTGCCAGCGCTCACCGGCAAGCGGCATTCGATGCCTGCGCGTTCGTGATGGACTATCTGAAAACCCGCGCACCGTTCTGGAAGAAAGAGACCTCCCTCGACGGCCCACACTGGGTCGAAGGCCGCGACAGTGATCACGCGGCGGCGGGGCGTTGGGTCGATAAGACCTGATCCCGAACTGGCTTCTTTGCGTATACATGGGCTCCTGATTTCACGGAGCAAAAAAAAGCGCATCACCGAAACCGGGATGCGCTTTTTTTGTGATGCAGTGGTCTTTTACAGAGGCTGAGCGCTCTTGCGCACCACCGGTTTCAACAACTCGGTTGGTGGCGTTTCGCAGCTGATCTTGCGGCCTAACAGCGCCTCGATCGAAGGCAACTGATAGGAGTCATCTTCCCCGGCAAAGCTGATCGAGACACCGCTGGCGCCAGCACGACCGGTACGGCCGATGCGGTGCACATAATCGTCCGGCACTTCGGGCAGGGTGAAGTTGATCACGTGGCTGATGCCGTCGATATGAATCCCGCGACCTGCGACATCGGTGGCCACCAAGACACGAATTTTACCTTCGCGGAAGCCTTCCAGGGTCTTGATGCGTTTGTGCTGCGGGACATCGCCGGACAACTGCGCGGCGTTTACGCCATCACGCACCAGACGCTCTTCGATGCGCCGCACTTCATCCTTGCGGTTGGCGAAGACCATCACTCGTTCCCAGTTGTTCTCGGTCACGAGGTTGTAGAGCAACTTGTACTTGTCGGCGGCGGCCACGGCATAGATATGCTGCTCGACCATTTCGCTGGCCACGTTTTCCGCTTCGATTTCGACGATGGCCGGATCGGTGGTCCACTGTTTGGCGAGGTTCATCACGTCTTCGGTGAAGGTCGCGGAGAACAGCAGGGTCTGGCGTTCGCCCTTGTGCGGGGTCTGGCGAATAATCTGGCGCACTTGCGGGATGAAGCCCATGTCGAGCATGCGGTCGGCTTCGTCCAGGACCATCACTTCGACCATGTCCAGGTGCACTTCGCCGCGCTGGTTGAAGTCCAGCAGACGGCCCGGTGTGGCCACCAGAATGTCGCAGTGGCGGGCTTCGAGCTGCTTGAGCTGCTTGTCGAAGTCCATGCCTCCGACGAATGTCATGACGTTGAGGCCGGTGTATTTGGTCAGGCTGGCCGCATCCTTGGCGATCTGCACCACCAGCTCGCGGGTTGGGGCGATGATCAGGGCACGCGGTTCGCCCATGTAGCGCTCTTTGGGTGGCGGGGTCTGTTCCAGCTGCGTAATGATCGAAATCAAGAATGCGGCGGTTTTGCCGGTGCCGGTTTGCGCGCGACCGATGGCGTCTTTGCCCGCGAGGGTAAAGCCCAATACTTCGGCCTGGATTGGCGTGCAATACGGGAAACCCAGGTCGTGGATGGCGTGCATCAGTTCGGGCGACAGGTTGAAGTCGTGAAAGCGGGTTTTGCCTTCCTGTGGCTCTACGACGAAGTCTTCAGGCTTCCAGGCGATGACCGGTGGTTTTGGTGCGCGTTCACGGCGCGGGCGCTCGGCCTTGGGTTGTTCGACTTTTGCGGATTCGATGTGCGTGTGCTGATCCTGGACAGGCGTGCTGGCAGGTACCGATTTTTTTGCGTTGTGTGGCCGTTGATCGCCCTCGGTTGGGCCGATAGCAGCAGGCGAAGGAGCGATGGGGCTGGGCGCGAGCTGCTCAGCCTCGCTTTTACCGAACATCTTTTTGAGTGCTCTGAGCACGGTCATCTCGTCAATTGATTAAGGAATATACGACAGGCAGTGTAAAGCAAGAACCGGGCGCGGCGTAGTGCCATGCCAAATGCCCTACACGACATGTCAAATCAGGGCTTCTCAGCGCGCTTCAGGTGGCATTTGTCCGCTCTGATTGAACGATTAACGCAGCTTTTGCGCCAACCAAACGCCAATGTCGGTAATTTCCTGCGGTAACACTTCGTGGCCCATTGGGTATTCCTGCCATGTTGCGGTGACGCCCAAGGCTTTCAGGTACTCATACGCGGTGCGCCCCATGGAATTTTGCACCACATCATCATAGTGCCCGTGCAAGCAATACGCGGGGGTCCGTTGTTGGCTCGCAGAAAGGGTCAGTTGATCACTGAAGGTAGGCGCGTAAGTGGACAGCGCAAGCACACCGCCCAATGGCCCCTGCCAGCGCAGGAATGCGGTGTGCAATACCACCGCGCCACCTTGGGAGAAACCGGCCAGGAAGATTCGTGCCGGGTCGATGCCGCTGTCGCTCTGCTCTTCGATCAGGTTCAGGAGCATCTGAGCCGATGTCTCAAGCTGCTCGTGACTGATGGCCCGGGCCGGGCTCATGGCCAGAATGTCGTACCAGCTGGGCATCTCGTAGCCACCATTTATGGTGACTGCGCGGGTCGGGGCCTGGGGCAAAACGAAGCGTGTTGTCAGCAACATGGCTTGCAGCGTTTCAGCGACAGGCATGAAATCGTAACGGTCGGCGCCCAAGCCATGTAACCAGATGACGCAGGCATCGGCGGTCTTTACGGGTTGGAGGGTCAAAGGGGTGGTCATGGCTGCTCCATTAGTGTGCGTGCGCTCTTTCGCAGTGCGTTAGTACAGGGCGCATTCAAAAAATAGGTTTGGACGATGTCGCAAGGTTACAAGTTTTGCCGTTGATGTGTCGCTAATTCGACATTGCCAGCATGCTGGTACGGGCTTTGCTATACAACCTTCGGAGTGAATGCGCTCACCCCGGACGGTAACACTATCAGGCGACTGATGGCCGCGGGGGAGCTTGTAACCCATGTATCAATATTCTGCGTACGGTTCGTTCTGTACCGGACTGGTCCAGCGGACATCATGGGGGCTTCAGTCCATTCGGCCGATTGACGGGCTGCGGGTCGGTGGTGTCGGGTAGATCTCGCGCCAGACTCGTGGTCCAGGTCTTACGTTGCGTGACCCAAAAATAAGCCAGCACGGGTCATTAACGCCTCACAAGGGTGCGACGGGACTCAAGCTCCTACACAACAAAGAGCAAACTGGAGGTTTGAATGAAGATGTTGAAATCCACCCTGGCTGTACTGACGGCGGCAGCGGTTCTCGGTGTTAGCAGTTTTGCTCACGCAGGCGCGACCCTCGACGCCATTCACAAAAAGGGTTTTGTTCAGTGCGGTGTCAGTGATGGCCTGCCAGGTTTTTCGGTTCCAGACTCGACAGGCAAGATCCTGGGTATCGACGCTGACGTTTGTCGCGCTGTCGCTGCTGCTGTCTTTGGTGACGCTACCAAGGTCAAGTTCAGTCAGTTGAACGCCAAAGAGCGCTTCACTGCGCTGCAATCGGGCGAAATCGACGTGCTGTCGCGTAACACCACCTGGACCAGTTCCCGTGACGCGGGCATGGGCCTGGTGTTTGCCGGCGTGACGTACTACGACGGCGTTGGCTTTCTGGTAAACAAAAAGCTGGGTGTTAAAAGCGCCAAGGAACTGGATGGCGCGACCATCTGTATCCAGGCCGGTACTACGACTGAGCTGAACGTTTCCGACTTCTTCCGCGCCAACAAGCTTAAGTACACCCCGATCACGTTCGACACCTCTGACGAAAGCGCCAAGTCGCTGGAAAGCGGTCGTTGTGATGTGCTGACCTCCGACAAATCGCAGCTGTTCGCACAGCGTAGCAAACTGGCGAGCCCAGACGATTACGTGGTAATGCCTGATACCATCTCCAAGGAGCCACTGGGCCCTGTCGTGCGTAAGGGCGACGAAGACTGGTTCTCCATCGTCAAGTGGACCCTGTTCGCCATGGTTAACGCTGAGGAAATGGGCGTTACGTCGAAAAACGTTGTAGAAGAAGCCAAAGCCAGCAAAAACCCGGACGTTGCTCGCTTGCTCGGTACTGACGGTGAATACGGTAAAGACCTGAAACTGCCGAAAGACTGGGTCGTACAGATCGTTAAACAGGTCGGTAACTACGGCGAAGTCTTTGAGAAGAACCTCGGACAAAGCACTCCGCTGAAGATCGACCGTGGTCTGAACGCGTTGTGGAACAACGGCGGCATTCAATACGCACCTCCAGTGCGCTGATAGGCCCTGCGCTCGGTAACCTTTAACCGTTACCGAGCGTTGTTCTGTTCCAATCTTCATGGGGCACTTCATGCAAAATCAAATCGGCGCACCAAAGCAGAGGTTTTCCCTCAGCGATCCTAAAGTGCGTGCGTGGCTATTCCAGATCATCACGATTGGCTTGGTGATCTTCATGGGTTGGTATCTGTTCGATAACACCCAGACAAACCTTCAGCATCGCGGTATCACGTCCGGGTTCGGCTTCCTTGATCGGAGCGCCGGTTTTGGCATCGCTCAACATTTGATCGATTACACCGAATCCGACACGTATGCACGGGTGTTCGTTATCGGTCTGCTGAACACTTTGCTGGTGACGGTCATTGGTGTCGTGCTGGCGACGCTGCTGGGCTTCATCGTTGGCGTTGCCCGGTTGTCACCTAACTGGATGATCAGCAAGCTAGCCACGGTTTACGTCGAGGTTTTCCGTAATATCCCGCCATTGCTGCAAATTCTGTTTTGGTACTTCGCCGTCTTCCTGACCATGCCGGGTCCGCGCGGCAGCCATAGCATTGGCGGTATGTTCTTTTTCAGTAATCGCGGCTTGAACATGCCGGGCGCGACCCTGACCGACGCTTTCTGGCCGTTTCTGGGCAGCGTGGTGGTGGCCGTCGTCGCCGTCATTCTGATGGTCCGCTGGGCCAACAAACGCTTCGAAGCCACCGGCGTGCCTTTCCACAAGTTCTGGGCTGGCTTGGTCTTGATGCTGGTGATTCCGGCGCTGTGCGTTCTGATATCGGGCAATCCGCTGCACTGGGAAATGCCAGAACTCAAGGGCTTCAACTTCGTCGGCGGCTGGGTAATGATCCCGGAACTGCTGGCCCTGACCATCGCCTTGACCGTGTACACAGCGGCGTTTATCGCCGAAATCGTGCGTTCCGGGATCAAGTCGGTGAGCCACGGTCAGACCGAGGCGGCGCGCTCGTTGGGCCTGCGCCCTGGCCCGACCCTGCGCAAGGTCATCATCCCGCAAGCCCTGCGGGTGATCATTCCACCGCTGACCAGCCAATACCTGAACCTGGCGAAGAACTCTTCGCTGGCAGCCGGTATCGGTTACCCGGAAATGGTTTCGTTGTTTGCTGGCACGGTGCTCAATCAGACCGGTCAGGCTATCGAGGTGATTGCGATCACCATGAGCGTTTACCTGGCGATCAGTATCAGCATTTCGCTGCTGATGAACTGGTACAACAAGCGCATTGCGCTGATCGAACGGTGAGGAAAAGCGCATGACAACCCATACTTTCAAACCCGACATGCCACCCCCCACGCTAAGCGTGGGTGTCGTGGCGTGGATGCGGGCCAACCTGTTCTCCAGTTGGCTCAATACCCTGCTGACGTTGTTTGCTTTCTACCTGGTCTGGTTGATCGTTCCGCCTTTATTGGGATGGACGATTTTCGATGCCAACTGGGTCGGTACTACCCGCGCCGACTGCACCAAGGCCGGTGCATGCTGGGTGTTCATCGAGCAACGTTTTGGCCAGTTCATGTACGGCTACTACCCCGTCGAACTGCGCTGGCGCATCGACCTGACCGTGTTGTTGGCGGTTATCGGTGCCGCGCCCTTGTTTGTCTCGAAGTTCCCACGCAAGGCCGTTTACGGGCTGTGCTTTCTGGTGATCTACCCGACTGTGGCGTACTTCCTGATGCACGGCGGCACTTTCGGCCTGGCCAACGTGGCGACCAGCCAATGGGGCGGCTTGATGCTGACCCTGGTCATCGCCACCGTAGGCATCGCCGGCGCTCTGCCACTGGGTATTGTGCTGGCCTTGGGTCGACGTTCGAAAATGCCGGCGATTCGTGTGGTCTGCGTGACGTTCATCGAGTTCTGGCGCGGCGTTCCGTTGATTACCGTGCTGTTCATGTCCTCGGTGATGTTGCCGTTGTTCCTGCCCGAAGGCATGAGCTTCGACAAGTTGCTACGGGCCTTGATCGGGGTGATCCTGTTCCAGTCGGCCTATGTGGCTGAAGTGGTGCGCGGTGGTTTGCAGGCCATCCCCAAAGGTCAGTACGAAGCGGCCGCTGCCATGGGCCTGGGTTACTGGCGCAGCATGGGTCTGGTGATTCTGCCGCAAGCGTTGAAACTGGTGATTCCGGGCATCGTGAACACCTTTATCGCCCTGTTCAAGGACACCAGTCTGGTGATCATCATTGGCTTGTTCGACCTGCTCAACAGCGTCAAGCAAGCCGCCGCCGACCCGAAATGGCTCGGTATGGCCACCGAAGGCTATGTCTTCGCGGCCCTGGTGTTCTGGATCTTCTGTTTCGGCATGTCCCGCTACTCCATGCATTTGGAGCGTAAGTTGGACACAGGCCACAAGCGTTAGGAGTTTTGTGATGAGTGAAGCAATCAAACAGCCTCTGGGCGCTGAAGGCATGATCCAGATGCAGGGCGTGCACAAGTGGTACGGCCAGTTCCACGTGTTGAAAGACATCAACCTGAACGTCCGGCAGGGCGAGCGTATCGTGTTATGCGGACCTTCGGGTTCGGGCAAGTCGACCACGATCCGCTGTATCAACCGTCTGGAAGAGCACCAGCAGGGTCGCATCATTGTCGACGGCACTGAACTGACCAACGATCTCAAGCAGATTGAAGCGATCCGGCGTGAAGTGGGCATGGTGTTCCAGCATTTCAATCTGTTCCCGCACCTGACCATCTTGCAAAACTGCACGTTGGCGCCGATGTGGGTGCGCAAGATGCCTAAGCGCAAGGCTGAAGAAATCGCCATGCATTACCTGGAGCGGGTGCGGATTCCAGAGCAGGCGCACAAATACCCTGGCCAGCTTTCCGGTGGTCAGCAGCAGCGTGTGGCGATTGCCCGTGCCCTGTGCATGAAGCCGAAAATCATGCTGTTCGATGAGCCGACCTCGGCCCTCGATCCAGAAATGGTCAAGGAAGTGCTCGACACCATGGTCAGCCTCGCAGAAGACGGCATGACCATGCTCTGCGTAACCCACGAAATGGGCTTTGCCCGCACCGTGGCAAACCGGGTGATCTTCATGGACAAGGGTGAAATCGTCGAAGAGGCCGCGCCAAACGACTTCTTCGACAACCCGCAAAGCGACCGCACCAAGTTGTTCCTGAGCCAGATTCTGCATTGATTTGGTGACAGGCAGCATAAAGAAACCCGGGCTTTGGTCCGGGTTTTTTATGGCTGTTGCATTTCCCCAAGGAGCGTGTCGATTACAGAATCCCAAGGTCCCTCATGCCCATGAGAGTAATGACACTGAAACCCCACAAGCAAAGCCCCAGCAGCATCCACGCGTAGTTAAGCAGCGTAAATCTGGCATTGCTCTCACCCCGTGAATCATCCTCCAGATAATTGATGGCCCGTTGCGCGCCGATCAGCAGGTAGGTCTCGGCACATAGCAAGACCAGGGACACCGCCGCGCTCAGCCCGAAGCCGGCAAGCAGACCCTGGCCCATCCCAATCAAGGTCAACCCTATCAGAGCAATAGCACGAAATTTGGGAAACTAGGCCAAATGACGACCGGAACGTTCAATACCTTGATTGATTCGTTGAAAAAGCACATACACAAAAAATATATTAAATAATCCTCTGGCACCTGGCCAAATACTGGCACCCGTCGAGTCCTTATAAATCTTCCAGTTTTTATATGACCAGTAAACATAATAAAGCCCGGACGTCATGATGAACATTATGGCTAGCTTTGTTATCGATACGACGAAAAAAGCCGACTCGTCCTCTTGAGTGACTTCCAGTGCGGACTGCGGCGTAGCATAGGGATTGGCAGACATCGAACCTCCTTGATATTTTTTGACTAGCGCGATAATTAGCGCCCACGCTTAATACCACCCGGCCAAATCCCTGAAAGCCGGCCTGTTCCTTTATTTATGTAAGAAATTTCCGAGTAGGCCGGACCCAAACCATCGTAGGAGACAGACTTGTCTGCGAAGGCCATTCAGCGCGGGATACCAGACGGAACTCGGCGCCTGATTTTCTCAGGTGTACATCGAATCCTATCCCGGAGGAATATCGACGCGCATCGGCGGGCGTACTCTTCGTAAGAACCATTTTCTTCTTACATCAGGGACAGGAAATGAAGCGGCATGGGCATACTTCATGAAAAATGATAGCCGGCCGACAATAGAATTATCTAGCTTTCCTACGAACGGCAGAACTCCCGTTGTTGAGAAGGGAAGGTGGATATATACAAAAATAAAAATGTAAAAAACAACCAGAATGAGTTTTTCTTTGGAAAATTTCATATCGGAAAAGGCGTACACCGCCCGCAGCGTGGGTAGGTAGAAAATGAAGGTAAGCAAGGGGAATAGAACGTAGGTGATCATGGTATTCATTTTGGCTTTGTGTGGTCGCCGTTCTTGCCAGACGCAAGTTTATTGTTGAGAATCTTACGTATATTTTTTCTCGGAACTGGAGGTTCCCATATATTCATGGGGTCGCGCTTTTTATAGTCTGCTCGTGCCGCATAAACAGTAATCGATAGAATAATACTGAATACAGTAGCATAAATCACTCGCCGATAAACAGGTGTAAGGAAGAAGAGCTCTGGCAAGGAAGTTACAACTATTACGGAGAAGAACGCGGCGCACGCGGGAATAATCAAGCATGAACCGACTATATAGATATGCCTGTGACGGCGCGCGGTCGTTATTTTTATGGTCGCGATGTCCTGCTTCACATCAATATCATTGACCGACCGAATTGC